>CAVUWU010000002.1:0-1233216 GCA_963745245.1 uncultured Actinomycetota bacterium | reverse complement strand
TAGTTACGCTAGTGACGATAGGACCGCAACCGTCAGGAGTCAAAATGCCTTTTGAGCATGATAGCGAGGTGGCGCTCGCCAACGCAGCAGCACTGGTGAACACCGAGCCCCGCGACAGCGCCGGCGCCGAACGCCCCGAGCTGCTGCCCGACCTGGCTGCCCTCGTCGCCTTCATCTCCGAGTGGGACTGGAGCGGTCCGCGACCGCGCACCGACGACGAGCTCGACCGGGTGCGGGCTCTGCGCCCCCGGCTGAGACGGCTGTGGACCGCCCCGCTTGCCTGAGCAGGTCGGCGGGATCAACTCGCTGCTCGCCGAGCACCGGGCACTTCCTCGCCTGGTCCGGCACGGCACCTACGGCTGGCACATCCACGCCACCGACGACGACGCACCCCTCCACGCCCGGATGGCCGTCGAGGCAGCGATGGCGCTCGTCGACCTCGTCCGCGCCGGGGAGACCCAGCGGCTACGCGTCTGCGCCGCCGACGACTGCGACAACGTGTTGGTCGATCTCAGCCGCAACCGGTCCAAGATCTACTGCGACCAGACCTGCGCGAACAAGGCCCACGCCGCCGCGTACCGAGCCCGCAAACACGACCAGACATGAGCGAGGCCCAGGCTCGGGTCATGGCACGATGGCAAGCCAGCTGAAGGCGCCGTAGCTGTCAGCACTGTGGACAGGGCTGCTACGAACCACTCAGGAGGCTTGACCGATGGAGCTGATCCCGGGAAACACGCTGATCACTGCGAGCCCCCAGGAGGGCCGCGAGCTCGCGATCGCGATGGCACGCAAGACGATCGGGGCGATCCAGCCGGACGCCGAGACACGTCAGACGCTGCGACCGGGCTACGCCACCGACGCCGAGGCGCTGACCATGGCGGGCCACGTCGTGGCGGTGGAGTTCGCGACTATCGCCGCTGCGAACAACTACTGGCGCGACCAGGCGTCTTGAGGCGCCGCTGATGGGGGACCCGGCCGAGCTCGACAGCGGAGTCGCCTGGGAGGACCAGCGATCCCGGTACGACGCGTGGCGCGCGAGGTGCCCGATCGCGCACGAGGACGGCTCCTGGGTCCTTCTGGGCCATGCCGAGGCGATGGTCGCTGCAACAGACCCCGAGACGTTCTCCAGCCGGATCAGTGCGCGCCGCGCCATCCCCAACACGCTCGACGGCGGTGAGCACCGCGCCTACCGGGAGGTCGTGGACCGCTACCTCACACCAGAGCGGGTGGCACGCGAGGAGGCACAGTGCCGCCGGCACGCTGCAGCGATCGTCGCCGCCCTCCCGCGTGGGGTGACCGTGAAGACGATCGCCGCCATCGGCACACCGTACGCCGTGCGCGCGCAGTCCTCGTGGCTCGGTTGGGGCGCGGACCTGGAGGACGAGTTGGTCGAGTGGATGCGCGACAACCACGCTGCCACCCGGTCGGGTGAGCGCGCTCGGACCACTGAGGTGGCCGCGCGGTTCGATCGCCTGATCCGCGGTTTGATCGAGCAGCGCCGGGGTGCGGCGGTGTCCGACGTCACCGGTGAGCTGATGAACGACACCGTCGACGGCAGACCACTGACCGACGAGGAGATCGTGTCGATCCTTCGCAACTGGACGGCCGGAGACCTCGGGTCGCTTGCCACGTCGGTGGGTGTCCTCGTCCACTTCCTGGCGGCAACGCCTGAGGTGCAGCACGTGCTGCGTGCGCTGGTGGCGGCCGGCGACCACGCGGCGCTGGAGGCGGCGGTGGAGGAGATCCTGCGCATCGACGACCCGTTCGTGTCGAACCGCCGCGTGACCACGCGGGAGGTCAGTCTCGGCGGCGAGCGCATCCCGGAGCGCTCGCTCGTCCTGGTGAACTGGACGGCTGCGAACCGCGACCCGCTGGTGTTCGGCGACCCCGACCGGTTCGACCCGGCGGGCAACTCCCACGCCAACCTGGTGTTCGGCATCGGGCCGCATGTGTGCCCAGGTCGGGCCCTGACCCTGATGGAGCTGCGCGTGATGCTGGAGGAGCTGCTGGGCGCGACGACCCGGATCGAGCCCGCCACGGACCGCCCCGCCGTACGGGAGACGCCGCCGGTCGGCGGCTGGTCGCGGGTCCCGGTCGTGCTGCGGTAGGAACTCGCGCGAGCCCGACCCGGCCCGGCACGCGCTCAGCGAACCTCGAACAAGCCCTTCGCGCCGCGCTCGGCGTCGATCATGACGTGGCTGACGAACGGGTAGGTCCCGGCCTCGGGGAACTCCAACTCCACGAAGCCGCCCTGCGCCGGCAGCAGGGGGAGCACCTGCGCCCCGCCCGCACCGCTGCCCCCGCCCGACCGCGACCGCAACCTGTAGGCGCCCTCGGTCCACACGGTGTCGTACTGCCCCCCGATGACATGGAACGAGGTGGCGCGGTTCGGTCCCGCGTCCAGCACCCAGACGCGGACACGCTCATCGACGCGGGCGGACAGCGGGTCGAAGGCGTACTGGTTGGCGTAGCCGTTGAACACCACCGCGTCGGGCCGCTCGCGCTGCAGCTTGCCCAGGTCCACCAGCGAGCCGTCAGCCCCGAGGTAGTACTCCGACTGGACCAAGACGTAGCTGCGGTCCACTTCGGGCAGGTTGCGCGGCTCGATCACGACCGCGCCGAACATGCCGTTGGCGATGTGGGCGCTCATCGGCGCCGTCGAGCAGTGGTACATCCAGATGCCCGCCTTCGTCGCGGTGAAGCGGTAGACCAGCGATTCACCGGGCGCGATCGTGCGCATCGGCCGGCCCGGGGCGAGCGCGCCGGCGTGGAAGTCGATCGAGTGTCCGATCGACCCGTCGTTGACCAGCCTCACCTCCAACACGTCACCCACCCGGCCGTGCAGCAGCGGCCCGGGTGCGGTGCCCCCGAACGTCCACAGCTTCTGTGTGAACCCCGGCGACACGTCCCGCTCCTCTTCCTCGACGCGCAAGGTCACCTTGCGGCCCCGTCGGTCGTCCAGGGGCGTCAGCGCCGCGTCCCGCGCCTCGAAGCCGTCGCCGGGGTCGGTGTGGAGGTCGAACCCCTCGGGCTGGCCTCCTTCGGAGTCGTCCGCGTGGGTGCTGTGGTCGTGGGTCTCGACAGGCTCGACCGCCGAGGAGCCAGGCTCGACCGCCGACCCGGGCTCGACCGCCGAGGACCCAGTACTCGTCATCGATGCGGGTGCGTCGGTCACGCGGACGTCGAGCACCATCCCAATCTGCCGGTGGCCCAGCACCGAGCACCATCCGTCCAGGTTCCGACCGACCACGCCCACGTCCAGCGTCGCGGTGTCCCCGGGGGCGATGCGCTCGGACCGGGCCCCGCTGTCCAGCACGAGGTCGTGGGTGTCCTCCTCGTCGGTGTTGACCAGCTCGACCACCAGCCGGTCCCCCGCCGGCACCTCGACGGTGTCGGGGAAGTAGCGCATGTCGCGCGCCTCTACCCGTACCGTCGTGGTCTCCCCGGTCGCGGTCACCCAGGCCGAGGCCGCGGCTCGCGGAACCCCGAGCGCGAGCGGGTCGATCGCTACACCGGCCGCCACTGCCAGGACGGCCGCGGCCAGGCCGCTCACCGCGTGCCCCCATATCTGGCCGGGCGGTCGCGCGCCCGGGACGGACGGGGGAGTCGCGCCGCGGACCGCGGCGAGCTTCCCCCGCACGCCGGTCTTGATCGCCAGCACCAACAGCGGCAGGAACGCCGTCAACGCCGCGAGCACCAGCACCGAGGCCAACACCCGCACCAGCGGTGGCGACGGCAGGAGCATCAGCACCAGCCCGGCGTTGGCCGCAACCACCCGGAAGGCGCTTCCTCGGTCCAGCACGGCGGTCGCAGCCCGAACCGGCGTCGGGCCCCCTCCCAGGGCGACGGGCACGAGGTAGGCCAGCGCCCCCAGGAGCACCTGCGCCGCGAAGCCGGCTGCGGCGAGCGGTACGCCGAGCCCGAGCGCCGCGATCGCGCCCGGCCAGCCGCCGGTCGCCAGGAGGGCCACCACCAGGGCAGCCAGCAGACCGACCAGCCAGACCATCCCGGCCAGGACCGACCAGGGAGCGAAGGTCGTCGGCGGCTTGCGCCGGGCCGCGTCGACGAACGGCACGGCGAGCACCCCGATGCCGACCAGATACGTCGCGACCCCGGCCGCCACGGCGTACGTCGAACCGGCGAGGGCGCCACCGGAGGCCGCGAGCACCGCCACCACGAGGATCGGCAGCGCCCGGCCCCCGAGCCGTTCGGCGCTCCCGGCGATCCGGGTCCGCAGCATCGTGGGCCACAGCGTCAGCAGAGTGCCCAGCACCGTCAACCCGACCCAGCCGAGCACGTTGAGGGTCACGTGGGCGTAGAGGACCCGGTCGTGCCACGCCCCGGAGGGCCCGGTGGCCAGCAGCACCCCGAGCAGCGCACCCACCGGCAGCAGTGACGAGGCCGCCAGGTAGTACCGCACCACGCCGGCGAACCGGGACCCGAGGGTCGACCGCAGCTGGCGCAGCAGGGCAGCCATGTGCCAACCCGCTGCGACGGCGACCGACGCCGCCCCGACCCCGACCACGACGACCTCGTCGAGCAGGACCCCGCTGATCACGGCCAGCGCACCGAGGTTGTGCAGCCCGAGCCGGCGGATCCGGTTGCGTGCTGCCCGCTCACTCGGGGCGCTGTGCAAGAGCGTCTCGGTGAAGTGCTGGCTCCACACGTGGATCGCGTGGCTCACCGCGCCGAGAAGGAGCAGGTGCAGCATCAACCAGCGGGGTGCCGGCATCCACGGATGCACGAGTGCGACGAGGACGAGAGCGGTCAGCCATGCCATCACCGGGAGGTCGCGGAGCGGCTGGAAGCCGCGGCGTCTCGACGTCATCGGGAGCCTCCGCGAGACAGAGACGACCAGCCGGCGCAGCCGAGGAACCCCAGCACCGCGACGATGTTGAGCAGGCCGCCGACCTGCCAGGCCACGTGCGAGCCGAGCGCGTCGCCAACCCACAGGCGCAGCACCAGCGAGACGTGCAACAGCGCGAGCGGCACGGAGAG
Source organism: uncultured Actinomycetota bacterium (assembly GCA_963745245.1). Lineage (GTDB taxonomy): Bacteria > Actinomycetota > Actinomycetes > Propionibacteriales > Nocardioidaceae > Marmoricola_A. Next base: position 1,228,218 of record CAVUWU010000002.1, on the reverse strand, counting down.
CACGGGGTGGTAGGGCAGCGGCCGGCGGACCACGGCCGGCAGGATCACTGGCGCGTGCGCCATCACCATCGACACGGTGAAGCCGAGGAACACCGCGTGCACCACCGCGTCGTACCGCACACCGTCCACCGCGACGCCGCCGACCAGCCAGGTCGCCCCGGCGACGGCCAGCCAGGCGTAGCCGGCAAGCATCGCCCAGGCCATGTACCGGGGGAGGCCGGCGCCTCGGACGGTGCGCCGGGCGACGTCGCGGGTGGCGAGCAGTCCGACCAGCGACAGCAGCGCAAGGCCGAGGAGCGGATACCCGACCGTCGGCCACAGCAGGGTCGCCACCACGGCGGCGGCGAGGGCACAGGACAGCAGCAGCACCGGTGTGCTGGAGGCGAAGGCCAGCCGGGCCAGATCGAGACGCTCCCCGACGATGGTGAGTACGACGAAGGCCACCAGCCACGGCAGCAGCACCGGCACCGGGGTGTTCCCCAGCCACAGCAGTGCCCCGCCCAGGGCGAGCACCCCGCCGAGCGCCTGGACCAGCACGGCGTCGTCGCGCTGCCGCCGCCAGAGGGGGACGTAGAGCAGCACCAGGCCGGCGGCGCCGAGGGCCAGCGAGGTCCGCGCCACCGCCAGCGGTGTCGGTGAGAGGAGCAGCACTGCGCCGGCCCCCGAGAGCGTCGGTGCGGCGTACCCGGCCCGGAGGCCGAGGGCGACTGCGCGTTCGAGCGTGACCAGGGTGCCGACGAAGCCGAGCGCCAGCAGGACTCCGTGCACCTCAGGGAGCCGGTCGGCGGTGACCGGCGCTGGCAGTCCGAGCAGCATCAGTGCGGCGTCGAGTCCCGCGAGCATCGCAACGGCCGCGGGGAGCAGGAGCAGTCCGCGTGCCGGAGCGCGGCGCCCGACGGTGGTACTGCGCCGCGGCCCGGCCGGTCGGCCGGATCGCTGGTCGGTTGGCTGGTTGGGTGGCTGGACGACGGTGGTCACGGGGTGGGCTCCTGGGTTCGGAGGTGGAGCAGGCAGGCGCCGGGTTCGGCGAAGGGGAGCAGCTCCACCCCGGAGTCGTCTGCGTCGTACTCGGCCATTGCACCGAGGGCGATGCCCAGGTGCACCGAACAGATCACGTCCGGGTGGCGGCGGGCCGCGTCGAGCAGGGGGCAGCGCGTCAGCCGCAACGTGCGGTGCTCCTCGTCCGGGCGAGGGTCGAAACCCATCCGGCCCAACACCTTCGTGACCTGACGGCGTGCCCCGATCTCGGTCCCCTCAGCGGGGCGGCCGGTGGCGCGGGCAAGGTCGTGACCCCACTCGGCTCCGGCCACCACCGCTTCCTCGGAGGGGTACGCGCTCGTGCGTTGGAGGGCTGCTGCCAGGGCGGTGGCGAGACCTGCGTACTCGGTGACCTGGTTGGCGCGGCTGGTGGCTCGGTACAGCCAGGCTGGCCGACCGCGACCGGCTGCGTGAGCGGTGTCGCGGTCGGCCAGGCCTGTGTCGAGGAGCTGCTGGAGCTGTTCGCGGACGGTGTTGACGTGGAGGCCGGTCTGCTCGGCGAGGTCGGCGAGCGACCAAGGGTGGTCGCTGGCCTCTAACGTCTCGAGGAGCGTCGTGGCGGCCCGGGTCAGCCCGCTCCGGGCCTGCGAGGCGGGGGCAGGGCGAGGGCCCACGACATTTTCCACGGCACGGAGTGTAGTTTATTGTCGTCACTGAATGCCAGCTGACCCACGTGCCCTTCGAGGAGAGAACCCGATGGACGTTGAGCTCGCCCGCAGCCCCCAGGACGCCGAGGCCGCCGAAGCGGTTCGCACCCACCACGCCCAGATGGCCGGGCGTCTGCACATCCTCACCGAGGCGGTCGTCTCGGCGGCCGTCCGGGCCGATCGGGCCGGTTTCGAGGAGGCCCGCACCACGTTGGTCGCCTGGGCCGAGCGCGAGCTTGTCCCGCACGCGATGGCGGAGGAGGCGGCGATGTACCCCGCCGCCCAAGCCCAGCCGGAGGGGCGGCTTCTCGTCGACGGGATGCTCGCCGAGCACGCGGTCATCACCGGACTCGTCCAACAGGTTGCCGAGGCCACCGACCCCGTCCGCATGGCCGCGGCGGCAACCGCGGTACGGGTCACGTTCGACGCCCACCTCGCCAAGGAGAACGACCTGGTCCTGCCGCTGCTGCTGGCCACCCCTGGGGTGTCGGTGGCCGGTCTGCTCGGTGGCATGCACGAACTGCTCGGAGAGGAGGAGCACGGTCGAGGCAAGGGAAGGCACGGCCACGATGTCGCTGGGAGTCACGGAACACACGGGCACCGCGAGTCGGGGGATGGCAGCCACCGCTGCACCTGCGGGGAGAAGGACCCCGCCGGCCATCCCGAGCTCGACGCCCGAAGCATCCCGCACGCCATCCGGCACGCCTCGATCCTCGGCGCGCTCGACGGCGTGGCCGCCGACGGCGGGCTCGTGCTCGTCGCTCCGCACGACCCCCTCCCGCTGCTCGACCAGGTCCAGCACAGGTACGCTGGGGCCTTCGCGGTCAGCTACCTCGAGCGCGGCCCCGAGACCTGGCGACTGCTCTTCCATCGTGCGGCCACTGCCTGAGCGCCCCGGGAGCCGTACGTCGCGCGGCCGGCGGTCGGTGGCTGCGCCGGTTCCTGCCGGTGATCCCATCGCCAGTGCTTACTGCTGCTCACTCGTCCTGATGGGTCGTCTGCCGGCTGGGGCGAGGAGCTGCTCGTGGTGGGCGTGGGCGGCCAGGAGCGCGTGGAGCACCCGGGTGGCTGCGACGGAGAGAGAACCCACTTCGCGCCGTCCCGCAAGCCGATGGTCTGCGGCGCCAAGGACTCCGCCGACGACCCGGCCGTGGAGACGCTGTCCAGGCTCGCTGGGAGCTGTCCCCCCCGGCCGGCCGGCCGGCGCTGGGAACTCCGCCCGCCCGAGCGTCCATGCCTCCACCCTGTCCTGAACCCGCAGCCGCGGCCCGAGCTTCATGCTGGGGCCGCTGCGAGCTGTCCGGTCGCCGCCCGGGCCTTCCAGGCGCGAGTTCGGCAGGCGGAGCGACACCCGCGGAACCCGCTGTCAGCAGCGCACCGTCGATGCGGGACGCGGACTTGGTCCGCGTGCCCTGGACGAGCGCGGCGTTGGTCGATACTGAACCTTCTCCTCGGATACGGTCGGCACAAGCCGGTCGTCCAGTTGCGGAACTACCTGCGGGACCTCAACGTGCCCGCCGACTTTCCGTCGGCAGGATGCCGGGTTAGCGATCGAACTCGGCCCGGCCGGCACCCCGTTCGAGACGCTGATGCGCCGCGCCACCGCGCAGGCGCCGACCACCCCCTCCGACTGTCGCGGATCCGTCCGCGCGCCAAGTTGGCCGACACCTACGTCGACACGACGCACGCACGAGCGTCGACAACGCCTACGCCGCCCTCGCAGGCTGAGCATCGCACCACCTTCTCGACCACCCCCGCCGCACCGGTGTGGGCGACCGTGTTCGCACCCACCCGAGGACTACACCGCACACCACCCGCCTGGGGGGTGCGTGAGCCCTCATCGTGACGATTGACCCATTACTCCGAAACCGGTCAGGATCGAAAAGCACGGCTTCCGCGGTCCGCGGAGCGCACCTGGGGAATGGGGGCACCACATGCATCGCCGTCGTCACCTGTCCGTACTGCTCGCCGCGGTCCTCGCCGCCGGCGGCCTGGCTGCCCAACCGGCCGGCGCTGACACCGGCGCCCCGGTGACCGCAGCGCCACAAGCAGCACCGGACACCGCCACCATCGCGATCTCCGGCACCCTGCTGGACGCTGACGGCGCCGCGGTGAGGGCCGGGCAGGTGTCGCTGTCCGCGCTGGTCACCGAGGGCCGGTGGACCACCGCCGTCCCGGTCGCCGACGACGTCACCAGCGGCACCGGACGATTCGACCTTGTCACCGACCGGGCGTCGCTGCCGGCCGGGGCGGTGCGCGGCAAGGCGGCCTCCCTCGAGCTCACCTACACGGCCGCGCCCGGCGAGAAGGGTTTGGTCTACGAGGTGACCGCGACCCGGTCCGGCTCGACGGGCAGCTGGCAGCTGGAGCTGCCCGGGGACGCCGTCACCCGGACGAACTCTGCCGCGGCCACCGGGTTCGACTTGTCCTTCCAGGTCGGGACCGGCCTGGTCACCTCCGGCTCGACGGTCGGCCGGCACGCCCACACCCTGGCCGCCGCAGCGACCCGCACCGGGCCCGTCGACGCCGGCTCGGTCGACGTCGGAGCCGTGCTGAAGGCACCGAAGGGCGCTAGGCCCCGCATGCGGGAACGGACCCGGGTCGTTGACGCGCGGCCACCGGTACCGAAGGGGGTCCGGTTGGTCCCGGCGTCGGCCAACACCCGGGCCGCCACCACCACCGGTGGCCCCAACCAGTCCAGCGCCACCTCCTGCCCTCCGGACATGCCGGCGTCGGGGTGGACGGGTCTGCAGGTGTTCAAGTGGAACTACGCTCCGGCGAAGCTGATGATCACCAAGAACCGCGGCAACCTCGGCTTCGTGATCGGGCGTAGCCACGAGACGAAGTTGCAGGTGACGATGGACGTCGGCGGAGACAAGTACGCCGGCGGTTTCACCGGGGCGATCGACAACAAGTCGGAGATGACCGCCGAGCCGACGGTGGGCAAGGGTCAGAAGAAGCTGTGGAAGCTCAAGTGGCGGTACCAGAAGTTCCAGAAGTGGTGCATGCCGGCCTCGGGCACCTGGATTCAGTTCCTCGACGTGTACAAGTGGCGGCCGAAGAACCCGACCGGCGGAAACCGCAAGGACTCGACCACCCTCGGCGTCAAGTGCGGCGGGAAGGGACCGAAGTACAACGACTTCTTCGGCGCGAAGACCACGATCAGCAAGGACACCACCGTCACCTTCAACGGGTTCTTCACCATCGCCTTGGTCCGGCTCGACGCCCGCCAGCAGGACAAGAGCCAGCAGCGGTTCTGGATCAAGCCGGCCGGATCGGCGAACGTGAAGGCATGCGGAAACAACGACGCTCCCTTGTTCGCCGACCTGGCCCGGGAGGTGAAGTACTGACCCGGCCGGTGCGGGTCGGTGGCTGGGCCGCGGCGGGGGTGTTCACGCTTTGCGCCGCGGCCGGCTGCGCCGGCACGCCGTCCGAGCCCGGCTGGGGCTCCGGCGGGCCGATGCTGACGCCGCCCGAGCACACCTGGTTCGTCACCCGAGACCCCGGGGACACGTTCACCGACGGTCTGGAGCGGCTGCGGCTCGACGGCACCGTCGATGGGGTCGTTGACCGCGTCGAGCTGGTGATGCGCGGGGGTGATGAGGACGCCGTGGAGCTGGTCGGCGCACTGGTCGCCGGTGAGGACCGCAAGGTCGGGTCGTGGCAGCTCAGCGACGGGTTCCCGCCGGAGAAGCCGGGCAAGTTCGGGCCGCTGGTCGAGGCGGACGGGGCGCCGCTGCCAGCCGGTGGGCTCGGGTCGCTGCTGCTGGTCGGGATGCGGCCAACCGGGACCGAGTACGCGGTCCGGGACGGGGTGAACGTGTACTACACCGTTGACGGGGACCGGTACGTCACCTTCCTCCCGGCGTCGGTGGTGTTCTGTCCACCGTCAGGCGACGAGGACGACTGTGTTGCGAAGTGGGAGGCCGAGAACGACTGACCGGGGTCGGTCCCAGCACTCGGAGCCGGCGGTGCCGGGTGCGGGGCTCCCCGTCGACCCAGTACAGGCCTGCGACCACCTGAAGGCGCTCACCGACCGGGCATGAGGCCAGCAGTTCGGTGAGCTTGGCCTCCGCCGCGACCGCAGGGTCCGCGTCAATCGGCTCTCCGGGTCCGGCGGGTGTGCTGGAGTGGTTCTCGCTCACGTCGCCTCCTGCGGCTCGAAGTGGTGTGGGGGTGGAGTCCCCGTGGTGCCGCATCCAGGCACCACGGCAGTCCTCGGCGCACATGCTGCAGGCGAAGATGCCGCACACCAACCCCGCCCAGGTCCTCGAGGCGTACGCCGCCGTCGCCACCCTGGGCCAGCACATGCCGCACGTCTCGCTGCTCGACCCCACCAGCACCCCCACCAGCTCCCGCACCCGCCGCCGCAAGGCCACCGCCCGGCGGCCCGCACCCGGCCCGCCCACGACCGCGCGGCGGACCCGGAACCGCGACCTCACCGGAACCTCGGCCCGCCATGTCACCTGGGCGCGCAGCTATATCCACCTGCTCGACGTCGGGTACCGGCCCGACGTCACCGCCCGGGCCGCCGGCACCGTGACCGGCGCGGTGTTCGACGACACCGCCACCGACCCGGCCGGACCACTGGCCGCCGCCGTCACCGACGCGGCCGGCGACCCCGACCCGGCCGCGTGCGTGCGCCGCTGGGCGGACACCGCCGAGGTCGACCTGCGCGCCCGGCACGCCGTCGCGACCCTCGCCGTTACCCGCAGCGCGGCCCACCTGGCAGCCGCCACCGGCGCCGGGTACGTCGCCACCGTCGCCGCCGCGGCGCTGCGCTGATCCCCCGGGAGCCGAGGCCTTCGCAGAATGACGCGGCGATCTTCGCAGAACTGCCGGTCCCGGTGGGCCACCCACCCAGATGCAGCCCTCTTGAAAGTGAAGGCGTCCTAGCCCGGGCGTTTCACGGCTGACTTTGTGGGGCTCGGCCTGGGAACGCGAAAGTGTCCGTCCTGTCGGGGAAACTCTGGCTTGTCTAGGGTCAGAGCCGCCGACAGATCGGGCACTTGTCGAGTGAAGCGTAGCAAGCGGGTACGTCGTGTCGTGGTCTCCGCAGACGGGGCCGGGGTGGTGTCGCATGCCGGGGTCGGTCTGCTGCGGGAGATCGCTGAGTACACCGGCCTGGTCGACGGTGTCACCAATGCCTTGATCGACACCTACAGGGGGACGCCGGTGCACGCCCCGGGCGAGGTCTTCAGCGATCTGGCGGTCGCGGTCGCTGATGGTGCGGACGCGATCAGCGGCATCGCGGTCCTCGCGGATCGACAGGACCTGTTCGGGCCGGTGGCGTCGATGCCGACCACGTGGCGAGTTCTGGACCGGGTCACCGCGCGGAACCTGCCCGCGGTCCGTGCCGCCCGAGCGGCCGCGCGTGAGCGGGCGTAGGAGGCAGGTGCCGGGCCTGACCTGGCGGCGATCGGTGGAGAGCTGCGGCTGGACTTCGACGCCACCATCACCGTTGCGCACAGTGAGAAGGAGAACGCCGCAGCGACCTGGAAACGAACCTTCGGGTTCCACCCGCTGCTGTGCTTCCTGGACCGCCCCGACGTCGCCAGTGGGGAAGCGCTGGCCGGGTTGCTGCGCGCGGGGAACGCCGGGTCGAACACTGCCGCGGACCACATCGCGGTGTTGGACATGGCGTTGGCGGGTCTGCCCGACCACGCTCGCCCCACCCCCGGCGAGGAGCCCGGCACCTGGACCGGCAGGAGGGTGCTGGCCCGTAGCGGGCGCGACCCATTGGTTCGCCGCCGCGTGTGTCGAGCGCGGGGTCGGGTTCTCGTTCGGATTCCCCGTGGACGCACGGATCCAGCGGATCGTCGACGTCATCCCCGAGGGGTGCTGGCACCCTGCCCTGCAGACCGACTGCGGTGACGGTGACGACCTGCGTGAGGGCGCTTGGGTGGCCGAGGCCACCGGCATGCTCGACCTGTCCGGCTGGCCCCAGGGGTCGCGGCTGATCCTGGGCAAGGAACGCCCCCACCCAGGAGCGCAGCTGAGGTTCACCGACGTCGACGGCATGCGGGTCACCGCGATCCTGACCAACACGCCTGGCGGCGTCGTGCCCGGGCAGGCCGCGGGCTTGGAGTTGCGGCACCGCCAGCACGCCCGCGTCGAGGACCGCATCCGCGAGGCCAAAGCCACCGGCCTGCGGAACTTCCCGTGCCGGGCGTGGAACGAGAACAGCGCCTGGCTGGAGGTCGTCCTGACCGCCGTGGACCTGGTGTGCTGGACCAAGCTGATCGCGTTCGCCGACATCCCCGACCTCGCCCGCTGCGAGATCGCCACGTTCCGCTACCGGGTGCTCCACGTCGCCGCCCGGATCACCCATGCCGCCCGACGCATTCACCTGCGCGTCGACAAGACCTGGCGCTGGGCGGTCCACATCGCCGAAGGCTTCCACCGACTACGCGCCGCGTTCACCTGACCACCCACGGCCACCACGCCGACCACCAGGAACCCGGAGAACCGCCAACCCCAAAGCGTCATCGGGACCGCCGGCGACTCCCGACCAGCCCCACCCCCGCCCTCAACGAGCAACGGCCGCCGAGCACCCACAACCGACTGCGGCGTGAAACGCCCGGGCTTGAGGGAAGCGCAGTGATCTCCCACGATCTGCGCGGTCACTGTCCCACAGCAGGATCCGCTTACGGCGCCATGGTCCGTCGGAGATCCAAGATGGCTGGGCCCACAGTTCAGGCAGCGCCAAACAGCGTCGCAATGGACGCGACGCCGCTCGGGCTGTCCGGTTGGCTCGCGGCGATGTGGGCCGTCCTCGACTCGAATGTGTTGGTTGAGGATGACTCGCGGACCCGAGCACGATCGCATCCCCGTGCTCGCCGGCAGGATGGACCTCGGCATCGTCGTGCCTCTGTCGGGCCTCTGCCGTTCCTGACCGCGGTGGGGTGTTGCGGCGTTCCTAGCATGGAAGGGCACAGATTGCGCGGTCGATGTCGAGGGGGAGTCATGCACGTCCCATCCGCAGACAATCCGACCTCCTCCCTGTCCGGGAGGGCCGGCCGTTGGCTGGTGGCAGCGTCACCGGCGGTAGCTGCCGGGCTGCTGGCGGGCTGGTTGATCCCGCGCGGTCCGGTCACCACCCCAGAAGCGGTCACCGCGCTGCTCGCGGCCGTCCTCGTAGGTGCGGTCACCGGGTGGTGGACCCGGTCGCGGTGGGCGATGGTGTTCGCACCCGTGACGTTCATGCTGGTCTTCGAGCTGGCCCGGATGCGGGTCGACGGCCCGACCGTCGACGGCATCCGGCTCGACGGGATCTACGGCGTGATCGCGCTGATCGCGGGCCGCGGAGTCGACGCCGTTCTGATCCTCTTGCCGATGGTGGTGGGGGCGAGCTACGGCGCCGCCCTAGCCCGCCGCCGTCGCCCCGCCGAGTCCGAGCCGGGGCGACACTTGGTCAGGCGCACCGGTTTGGGGATCGTCACCCTGGCCGTGCTGGCGCTGCTCGCCGGCCTGCTGCGCCCGGCCTCGACGGCCCCCATCGTCGATGCCGATGGCGACCCGGTCCCCGGCAGCATCGCCGAGCTCGTCGAGGTGCCGATCGGTGGGCATGACCAGTCGATCATGCTCCGCGGCAACTCGGCCGATGCGCCGGTGCTGTTGTTTCTCGAGGGCGGGCCGGGCGGGACCGGAATCGGCCGGATCCGGAACTCCGGGGAGGACCTTGAGCAGTCTTTCGTGGTAGCAACCTGGGACCAGCGGGGCGCCGGGAAGTCCTACGACGCCCTGGAACCGGCCTCGACGTTGACCCTGGACCAGATGGTGCAGGACACCCTCGCAGTCACCACCTACCTTCGCGACCGCTTCGATCAGGAGAAGATCTACCTGGTCGGTAGTTCCTGGGGCACCATCATCGGCACCCTCGCGGTGCAGCGTTCTCCCGATCAGTTCCACGCCTACGTCGGCACCGGCCAGATGGTCGACCCCTTCGCCACCGACAAGCTGATGTATGCCGAGTCCCTCGCCGACGCCGAAGCGCGCGGCGACGATGGGATGGCCGAGAAGCTGCGGGCGATGGGCCCACCGCCCTACGACGACAGCCTGAACTACCCGGTCGCGATCGCGTCGAACCCCAAGTGGACGAACTTCGAGCACGGGGCGGACTACGACGTCAGTTCGGACTACCCGTTGAGCCTGTTTGTCTCCGAGTACACCCTCATCGAGCAGCTGCGGGCCATGACCGCGCTCGCCGAGGCCTATCACGTGCTCTACCCGCAGCTGGCCGACATCGACTTCCGGACCCAGGTGCCCCGCCTCGAGGTGCCGGTCTACCTCGTCGAAGGGCGCCACGAGGCCGCCGGCCGCGAAACCTTGGCCAAGGAGTGGTTCCGGGGGTTGTCGGCACCGAGCAAGGAGTACGTGTACTTCGACCACTCCGGGCACACACCGCCCTACGACGAGCCCGGCCGGTTCGCCGCGCTGATGCGCGAGGTGCTCAGCTCGACCCAGGACGGGTCGTGAGCCGGCCGCACCGTGGGCCCGGGGGATCAGCTCGGAGGAAGGGGGCCGTCCTGGTGCTGTTCCTCTCGGGCCTGCTGCTCGTTCCCGCGGCACTCGCCTCCACCCACAACCCGCGCGCGAACACGCAACCCCCCGGGATCGAGAACGCAAGAACGGTTCTTGCCGACCAGCTCGAGGCCTCCGGCATCCCAGGGGGCGCCGTCGGCGTCGTCCGCGCCGGCATGATCGAGGCCCGCGGGGTCGGCAGCACCGGTCATGGTGAGGTCACCGCCGACACGCCCTTCGTCATCGGCTCGGCCACCAAGTCGTTCACCGCGCTGGCCGTGATGCAGCTGGTCGACGCGGGCCGCGTCGACCTCGACGCGCCGGTCCGCGACTACGTCCCGGGGCTCGAGCTCGCGGACGGCGAACCCCTCAACGAGATCACCGTGCGCAGCCTCCTTCAGCAGACCAGCGGGCTCGACGACCTGGCCGGAGGACCCCTGTTGGCCTCAGCCGCCGACGCCACCCCGGCGGAGGCGGTCGCAGAGCTGAAGGACGCCGAGCTCGCCTCCTGGCCCGGGAAGACCTGGCGCTACGCCAACGCCAACTACGTCCTGGCCGGACTCGTCATCGAACGCGCCTCGGGCATGTCCTACGGCGACTACGTGCAGCGCGAGATCTTCACCCCGCTCGGCATGACCCACAGCTCCGCCAACACCGAAGCCGTCGGCGGCGATGCGCTGACGGACGGCCACCGGTACTGGTTCGGGGTGCTCCGTGCGACCGAGCCGACCCGACGAGACGCCACCCTCGCTGCCGGCTACCTGATCTCCACCGCAGCCGACTTGGGCCGCTACCTGACGCTGTACCTGACCGGCGGCCTCGGACCGGACGGCACCCGCATCGTCTCCGCGGACGGCGTACGGACCCTGCTCACGCCGGGACCGGAAGCACACCTGGGGGCCTGGGCGGACGGCCAGGATTCCCGGTATGCCACGGGCTGGTTCGTCGGCGGCCCCTGGGCCGAAGACGCCGTCTTCCACCCCGGCAACACCCCCGACACCACCACCATGCTCGCGGTGTTCCCCGACCGGGGTGTTGCCGTGGCCGCCCTGGTCAATGCCGGCAACGAGTTGCCGGTGCCGGGCAACCCCTTCATCGCCGACCGGGTCACTCGCAACGTGGTCCACGCCGCACTCGGCCAACCAGTCCTGGACCTGCCCTCGACGTGGGACGTCTACCTCGTCCTCGACCTCGTCGCCCTCCTCCTGCTTGGTGCTGCCGCCTGGGGGCTCTGGCGTGCCGCGCGGGTCGTCTCGTCGCCCTCACGGCTGCGGCACCCGATACGTGGCTGGGCAGGCGTCCTCTTCGGGACCCTGGGCGCCGGCCTGCTCGTCATGGTTCCGACGCTGAGCTACGGGTGGGCAGGCCTATGGACATGGGCGCCCGACCTCGCCCTCCTCATCGCCGCCCTGGCCCTGCTGCTCGCGGCGGCAGCCGTACTCCGGGCGACCGGACTGCTCCGGGCCCACCCCGCACCCCACCAGCCGACCTAACCTCCACCTCAACCTCCACCTCCCCCTCAACCGAAGGCTGGCATGCCGGTTGCCGATCCGCTTGCGGCGATCGGGAACCGGAGAGGAAGCCATGGCATATACTGCCAATGGAGGTGGTTGCCGTGGCGACGAGGAATGTCGTTCTCAGTCAGCACCAGCACGAACTCGTTGAGGCGCTGGTGAAGTCTGGGCGCTACCAGAACGCAAGCGAGGTGCTGCGCGAAGGCCTGCGGCTCTTGGAGCGCGAAGAAGCCGAAGAGGCGGCCAAGATTGCCGCCCTGCGCCAAGCCGCCGAGCAGGGCTGGTCGGATCTCGCCTCGGGGCGTTTCGACGACGTTGATGACGATTCCCTCGACGACTTCGTCGGGCAGCTCGGCGTCCGCGCGGCCAAGACTCAGTCAGCGGGCTGATGGCGAGGTATCGCCTCACCCATGCCGCCCAAGCGGACATCGTCTCGATCCTCGCCTGGTCGCACGACCAGTTCGGTGAGGAAGCACGCCAGCGCTACGAAGCGCTGATCACCGCCGGCATCCGGGATGCGGCCACCCTCACCGACGAGGTCGGGCGGAAGTGCCGCCCTGAGCTGGGGGACGGGGTGTTCTCCTGGCATCTGGCAAAGAGCCGCACTCGCTCGCTCGGTGGAAACGTCCACCGCCCGCGACACTTCCTGATCTGCCGACGCGACGGCGACATCCTGGTTGTCGGACGGATCCTCCACGACGCCATGGACCTGCGACGACACCTCGATCCCCAGCAGCCCTGGGAGTAGTCACCGCAAGCCGATCTCCGGGGTCACACTGCGCGAGACACTCGTCTACGAGAGCGAACGCACAGAACCTCGACAAGCCGGCCTGACCGACGACGACGAACCCCGCGTCCGTGCCGCTCTCACCGCCGCCAGCGAATGATCGAGCGCTCACACTCGCGGTCGGGGACCTGAGATCTCGGCGCTCGGCGGAGGTGGCCCACGTTCCGTTGCCTCGCCGGTAGCGACTCCGGTCAAGTGGTCGATGGTCAGGCGGAGCGCGCCGCTTGCGAGTCGCGGGAGGGTGCGGCCTCCCCCGTGCGTCAGCGAACGCGGCGACGCTGTTGGCGCGCTGATCTGCCGTAGTGCTTCTCCGTGGCTATCGCCAACCGGTACCTGCCGGGCACTTCGACCGAGCGACCAACCTCGTGGAGGTGGGCTGCGGCACCGGCGCGCTCGCGGAGCGTCTCCTCGCCGACCAGCTGCGCGACGAGGCGCGCTACGTCGCCCTCGACGTGAGCCCGACTATGGTCGGCCTCGCGCGTGATCGGCTGCGTGGCTGGGGTGAACGGGTCTTGGTCGTAGGCATCAACGGTCATGACCCGTGGCCGGTGCCCGACGCCTCGGCCGATCGCGTGGTGGCCACCTACGTCCTGGACCTACTGCCTCCCGCCGCGACCACGCGTTCTTCGCCGAGGCTGCCAGGGTGCTGCGCCAGGACGGCATGGTCACGACGGTGAGTCTCGCTGGCGGCACCGGAGGGCTGACGCGGCTGGTGTCCACCGTCTGGTCGGCGGTGTGGCGGGTTCACCCGCGCCTGACCGGAGGCTGTCGGCCGGTGGACACCAAGGCCCTACTCCCGCCCGGCTGGCGGCTTCTCACCCACCGATTGGTGACCACTGGGCGATCACATCGTCGGTGCTCGTCGCCGGGTCGGCGGCGGCCTGAGGCTGGATCACAACGGGCTTGCGGCCTGCCCTGGCTTGACTGCGAGATAGAGGTGAACGCTGCCCCACCCGCCAATCTCGTGGTCCTCGACCTCCAGGCCGGCATCGGTCAGAAGCCTCGCGATATCACGGATGAGATCGCCGAGCGGCTTCCAAAGACGCTCGACGAGGGCCGTCCCCCGCCGGTTGCCGTCCTGGGGGAAGTTGATGTCGATCAGCACCAGTCGCCCCCCGGGCTTCAGCACACGGGCGAGCTCGGCAGCAGCGGCTGGGCCGTCCGGGTACCCCGTGAACGCCATGGTGTTGACGACCGTGTCGAAAGTGGCGTCCGGGTAGGGCAGCACCTCGACGCTCCCGCGCTGCAGCTCGGCGCGGACCCCGGTCTTCGCCAGGTTGCGGCGAGCGGTCTCTACGAGCGCAGGGTTCAGGTCGATGCCCTCGGTCCGGAAGCGGCCGGCATACTGCGTGAGCAGCCAACCGGTGCCGAAGGAGACCTCCAGGACCCTGGGACCCCGGATGAGGGGAACTGCCTGCCGCAGCCATCGACGCCAGACCGGGAGGACCCTGAGCGCCACGTCGTAGAGCCCTGCGAAGCGGGTGTAGAGCCGGTCGTTCCTGGCCGTGTAGGACTGGGGGTCGCTCGGCTCGTCGGAGTACGTCGGATCTTCGGCGACCACCCCTCGATAGTTGCACGACCGGCGTGACGCTGTGGAACGATGTGGAGCAGAACTCGTTGCCTTCTGGGTCGGCAACGACATGCCATGATTCCTCGCCCGTCTGGCCGACGTCGGCTGTGCGTGCGCCGAGTGCTAGCAGGCGTTCTAGTTCGGCGTCCTGGTCTCGGTCCACGGGGTTCACGTCCAGGTGAAGTCGCAACGGGGTGGTCTTCTTGTCGGCCACGAGCGCAAACACGATGGTCGGTGCCGGCCCACCGAAGCCCCGCGTCGGGTCGATCTCGATGTCAGCGCCTTCCCGAACCAACTCGACGTAGCCGAGTACCTCGCACCAGAATCGGGACAGTGTCTCGGGATCGCGGCAGTTCAGCACGAGCTCGGAAAGCCGGCAGCTCATGTATCGACCCTAGACATCAGTCGATGTGATCGCGACGCCGACGCACGCCGGGCACACGAGGCCGTCCGGCCCCTGACGTGGCTGTATCCCCGTCCACAGCCAGCAACCCGTCTCGCCGAGTGCCCGCTCGTCGGGGAAGCCGGGTTTGGCGGAACGCAGGGACCACCGCCCTCACTCGAGATCGGCGACGTCGTCCGGCACGTCGACGGCTTGGGCTTGGAGTACCTCGAGTGGGACACTGCGGTGCCGGAGTCACGTGGTCGTTTGCCGATGGAACGCTGGTGCGCGAGGAAGTCTCCGGTGACGACGGCACAGATGGTGTGGCTGCCGAGGTCCTGCGGTCCGGTGTGGCAGGCGCCGTCGCGGTAGGAGCCGGTCAGTGGCTCGAGGCCGCACGGTTGGAGCTCGGTGCGAGGACGTTGAGTGCCATGAGGGAAGTATCGTGAGCCCGACCCCCTCGCGGGACAGCGTTCGGGAGGGTCTGCGACTGGTTCCTCTTGCGGTGCGCTCCAGACGCAGCGAGACCTCTTCGGTGTACGGGCGGCCCGGTGCTGGACCGACGCGTCGGGGGGACTCGACCGGAGATCACGACCTGACCGACATCACCATCGCACGGCCGTGACCGCGCTTCGAGCCGCTCTTCGCGAGTGCCCGGCCCTGGCTGCTCGTCGTCACCGACGCCCGCTGGGCCGGGGACCGGGGACTTCCGGCTGAGCCAGTTCATCGCCGTGCTCCGGGGGACGACGATCCACGGGATGACCGCCGTCGTCACCCACCCCGACCGCGACGCGGGTGGTCAGGGACGGCACCTTCGCCGACCTCGACGTCAAGGCCGTCGACGCGCTGCAAGGATCGGCTGTCCCATCCGTTCGCTGGGGCCGTCTCCTGAGTTGCTGGCAGCAACGCGATCCCTTTCGCAAAGGGGCATCCGCCTTTGCGGCCGCGTCCAACTCGGGCAACAGTGAACTCCACTCACACCCCGCTCGAGGTGACCATCGCTCGGCGGCAGCCGAGCGACGAGCCGCCCTGCTGTCCGGGTCCGCTACGGAGCCGCGGTCCCGGAGATCAGGACCACGGGGTTGGGCACCTCGTACCCGCTCCGGGTGGAGTAGGGATGTGCTGACTCGCCTACCGAGCGCTCGATCGCCTCCCGGGTAGGGGTGGGGAAGGTGTCCCACGACCAACCCGGTTCGGGGCGTTCGCGACGAGCTCGGGTTTCACCTTCGCCGGGTGAGTGGCCTGCCGGCGCCGGTCTCCGGTCTCGCCACGCTCACGCAGCAGCCGATACATCGTCGACTCGCTGGCCAGGTAGACACCCTCGTCGAGCATCGTCGCGTACACGGTGGCCGGCGCAGCGTCGGCGAACCGCTCCGAATGCAGCACAGCGAGTTGTACAGCCCCTCTCGGCGCAGCAGCGCGCCCTTGCCGTCGCGGTCGAGCCGGTCGTACTCGGCCAGGATCTCGGCCTTGTACTTCGCGGTGTACGACCTGCGCTTGGCCCGCTCCGGGAGCTGCGGGTCGGGGACCTCCTCCACTCGCCCAGCATCCCCCGACGGGAGTGCCTGCGTCGTGACCGTCATCAAAGCTCTCTCCGAATCTCGCCCTCATCAGTCGGCAATTCCTACCGGACGGGGTGTCTCAAGAAAGGTCGACAGAGAGGGACCGATCCCCTTGCGGCGGTCGACCAGTTCTCTGGTCGCGTGGATCAGGGACATGAATGGTCGCCGCTGGACTTTGAGCTTGCGGGACGCCCTACTCTCCGGTTGGGCGTTCCCGGCGTCAGGCATCGGGCCGTCCGCACCCCGTCTGGGCGGGCGAGCAGCCTGCCCTACTGTCCCCCTCCAGCGTCGCCGAAGAGTTCGTGGGAGAGGACCTGCACCAGCCACTCCTGCCAGTCTCTCTCGTCCCAGCCGAGTGACTGGGTCGCGAGCTCGTAGCCATTGCTGGCAACGAGCATGGAGAAGGTGTCGGCGCCTTGGTCGAACGTCAGGCCGGGTCTCAGCTCGCTATTGCCGATGGCGATCTCGACGAGCGTGCGCTGCGTCTCGCGTCGCCGCCGGTGGTCCTCGCGGATGAGCTCGCGCGCCCGCGGATCGACGGCGGCAGCGTCGCGTATCACTTCCTTCAATGCGGCGGTCCTGACGGCGATGTGCGCAGCGCGTTGCACCGCCGCGGCCAGGCGACGTCGAGGGCTACGCTCGCGCCCAACCGCGGCCACCCAGTCGCGCTCCAGCAGAGGGAGGGGTGCGTCGTCGCCGGCGATGCTGGTGTCGAGGGCCTGCGCAAGCACCGCCTGCTTGGTGCCGAATGCCTGGTAGACGGTCGCCGGCGCCACGCCGGCTTCACCTGCGATGGCCTCGATCGTGGTGGCTAGGTAGCCCCGCTCGAGGAACAAGCGCAGCGCCGCCTCGGTGATCCGAGCCCGGGTGTGGTGCGCCCGCCGCTCGCGGCGGCGGCCGGCTTCGGTTTTGCCCTTGACAGGAGCGGTCATCGGCAGGAGAGTAACACTCTATAGAGTTTCACTCCACCGAGTTTCGCTTTGTCTCGATCGAGGAATACCCGATGATGTCCGACGACCCTGTATGTACGGACCCCGACAAGTACAAGGTGGTGTTCGAGAACGAGCACGTTCGCGTGCTGGAGTACCTCGACCGGCCCGGCGATCGCACGACATTGCACGCCCATCCGGACAGCGTGATGTACACGTTGAGCAGCTTTTCCAGACGGCTCTACGGCGACATAGGCGAGAGTCGCGATCTCGACATGGTCGCCGGTACGACCGGATGGCTGCCCGCCCAACGGCACGCCGGTCACAACATCGGCGACACGGACACTCACGTCATCTTTGTCGAACTCAAGGATCGGACCGTGGCAACGTCGTCCGGGCTCGGCCCCGCACAGCGACCCGCTGACTAAGGTCGGTCAGTGGTCGGCTGGCCCTAGAGCCGCTGCGGGTGGAGCACGCGTAGGAGATGGCTCCGCTGCTGGACGACCCGGGCCTGCACCTCTTCATCGGAGGGGACCCGGCCAGGTTGGCGAAACTGCAGGAGAAGTACCGACGCCAAGCCGTAGGTCACTCACGAGACGGTTCCCAGCGCTGGCTGAATTGGGTGCTGCGCTGGCAGGACGACGGGCAGGCGGTCGGCACGGTGAAGGCCACCGTCATCTCCGAGGGAGACGCACTGGTCGCGGAGCTCGCGTGGGTGCTTGCCACGCCGCATCAAGGCCACGGCTACGCCAGAGAAGCCGCCGGGACTGTGGTGGCCTGGCTCACGGAGCAAGGCGTCAAGGTAGTAGTAGCGCATGTACACCCTGAGCACCGGGCGTCCCATCGCGTCGCCGGCGCCGTCGGGTTCACAGCCACCACAACCGTGGTCGACGGGGAGACCCGCTGGCAGAGCTGAACCGGCCGCCGCCCCGGGAGATGATCCTCTGCGCTGGATGCGATGAGCCGCACTCGGGAGATCGAGCTTGGTAGCGCCGCGGTGCCGGTGATCGCCGATCAGGTGGAGATGGCGGGGGGTGGGGAGGAGGGGGGTCTGGGCGCGCGTACGAGCCAGTCCGAAGGGACACTATGGGGCATGGACGGACGCTGACACCCTCTTCCCCGACGATCTCGCGGAGGTGTATCGGGCCTTTCGCGAACGGATGTTCGCGCTCAGTGACGACGTCGTCGAGGGATTCGCCGAGACTCAGGTCAGCAACGGCACCGTCCGCAAGTTCGCGTGGCTCACCCCACTGACGAAGACGAAGGCGCTGCTGCTCCTCGATCTCTTGGAGGAGCGCGACGCGCCGCTGCTACGCAACGTCATCCGTTATCGCGACGACAAGTTCTCGCACCGGGTCGAGATCCGCGCCGCGGCCGACGTAGACGCCGTTGCCGAGCTCGGCTGGTTCGACGAGGCGGCCTCTTGGGGGCGCAAAGAGCGCTGATCAGGTCAGTCTGGCCAGACCCCCAGCTCGCGGGGACGTGCCACCGCTGCATGACGGCGGTGGCCGATGTTCGAGGAAAGGCAGAAGCCGCAAGCACGCTGGGACCTCCGCACCCTCTCGGCTGACCAGTCCTTGAGGTGGCGAGCCACGCGAGCTGCACTCACTGCCGAACCGGGCGCAAAGGGATGTTCCCGACACCGGGACAATCCCGGTCACCGCGGGTCGGTCCGTTTCCGTCGACCGTTCCGTTGTGGGACGTCTGGAAGCCCTTGGAGCGCGGGCCTCCTTGCCAGGTATCGGAGCCGCAGGCGTGAACTTGCCGGTCAGGCGTGGCCGCGCTTGATAGGGCAGCGAGGCAATCGGTTCCTGCCCAGACCAAACGAGCGGTCGTGGATGGAGCGGTCATGCTGCACGAAGGACCAGGGCCGCCGAGCAGTCGGTGTCAGGGCTGGACGGCCGGCAAAAACCGAGACCGATGGCCGCGGCACACCACGCGAGGGCAACGCCGACAGCGCCCTGCGACAGGCTGAGCAGCAGCGCCGTTGTCGTTGCAGCACCGAGCGCGACGTACGGCGTCGCTGCTGGGCCGATCCGCGTCGTCACCCGGTGGGACCACGCGCCGGCAGCGACGAGCAACAGGTCCCCCGGGCCGAGGAGCAGCCCGACGTCTTGGATCTCCAACGACAGCCCCCGCTGCAGCTGGAACATCGCCAGCAGCAGAAGGGCGTCTGGGCCAGGGCCGTGATGCCGACGAGGCTGAGGACCGGGACGAGCCGACGGCGTTCCACACGGGTCATCGGCGCCGAGGGCTCGGCGTGACACGGTGCGGCATGCCAGAGGCGGGAATGAGCGCAACGCTCACCGCGAGGGCGGCCGCGAGCGCCGCGAAGGTCATCGGAAAGGTGAGCAGGTCGAAAAGGCCGAGGACGACGACGAAGGCGGCCAGACCGCCGAAGGCCTCCCCATGAGAAGAGAAGAGCGCCCCGTAACGCTTCGTTCCGCCACCGAGGCCATGACAGCCACCATGAACAGCGACCCCCCGACCCGACGAGCACCGCCGCGAGGGTGGCCAGGGGAACCGAGCCCACAGGAACGACTACCGGTCGACCGAGTCGAGCGTCGGGCACCTCGGCCGCGACCTCGGTGTCGCCGGATAGCGATCCCCTTGCGGCGATCCACACGCGCCGCGCGGTGAGCACTGCTGAGTCGCCATACGTCGTTCGGCTTGCGGCACTAAAAGTCGATGTCAGTGGGGTGTACTGCGAGGTCTTGAAGCGCGCTCAACCGAGGTTGAGCAGCCTCAGGACGCCGTTGGCGTCGTCGGCAGCTTCAGCGGAGACCAGGTCGCTCACTCATCGCTCGTAGGCAGCCACATCGTCCTCGCTGAGAACCTCGCGGCCAGCTCCTGGAGTGCCGCGTCGGAAGAAGGCGGCCGGGTCCTTGAGCACGCCGCGCTGGGCCGGTGTTCGCTCGCTGGCGGCGGCTCTCATGCTGGCGAAACTGGCGCGCTCGATGAGTGACGTCCACCGGTTTGCGTCCACCTCGACGTCGAGCCGGTCGGCGAGCCAGCGCATCTTGCCTTCGAGGTCTGTGACGAGGTCCTCATAGCAAACCACAAGCACTCGTTCATCATCGCGTCGAGCCCAGGCGTCCGCGGCATGGTGGACGACGCCGGCAAGCGAGTCCATCGACTTTGCCGGGTCGGCGTCGTGCACGGTCCATCGGGCGAGCCACTCGGGAAGTGATGCCCGGCGAGACGGAGGCGGGACGGGTCGCCCAGTCAGCTCAGCGATCCGTCCACGGTCAAGGTTGTCGCCCTGGTGGTGCAGGGAGACCGCCATGTCCAGCGGGTCGCGAACCACCACAACGTACCTCGCGCGGGGATCCAGGACCACGCCGTCGAGCGGGGTATGGGTCTTGAGCACGCGGCGTCGAAGCTGCGCCTTCAACCGCGCGAAAAGCACCTCCTCCGGCTCGACCAGCCAATCCACCCACGGTGACAGCTCGCCCAAAGGGGCCGGTAGTTCTGCCGTGCCATGCACGAGCGAGAGACAGATCTGTTGCATCCACGTCGTCCCGCTCTTCGAACGGGTGCTAACTACGACGTCACCTTCACGGAAGGGGAAGCGGTGCCACCGGTCGCTGTCTTCTTCCTCAGACAAGTATCGGCGTGGTGTCCTCATCGGGCGTTCTCCTGTCACGTCGACGGCGCGTTTCAGCGTGGCAGAACGCTCACCGAGCAGGAGAGATCTCCACACCTCGGGTGCCAGTATCCGCCCTGCAAGATCCGCTCTCTGATGCGAGCGATACGGATTATTGGACCGCCTGCCGACGTGCAGCCTGAACCAGGGTGCTTGATGCCGATCCACTTGAGGATCGTTCTACACGAGCAGATCCTCCTCGGAACAGGTTCGGCTCGCGAACGGGCACGAACCGGATCATCGGATCCAGGAGAGCGCCGGCAGTCCGACGCCAAGCATGTCGGGTGTGGCTCTCTCGCCGAGTTGGCTAGCTTTCGCTCCACGGCGACCGCATACCCGACACTCAGGCGTCGTACCCCGACGCGCCCTTGTCGTATGCCCATCCCATCGCAAAGTGCCCCAGCGTGACGCCGTGCTGGAAACGCCCTGACACCCGCTCACCGAACGCGTCAGCTTCCTCAGCCGTGGCGAAAACGCCGAGCACGATCTCCGGCTCGTCGGGGTCCTCCGTGAAGGCCACCCAGACATCTCGATCACCCACATGAACAACAGTGACACACGGCCTTGCGGCTCGGGTCTGTCAGGCCACTATTCGCAGGTGAAGATCCTTCTGGTCTCCGTGGTGGCCGCGGCCGTCCTGGCAGGATGCGGGTCTCACTCTACGGCGGCACCGGCGACCGAGGCGCACCACATGAGCCCGGCCATGCCAGCCTCAGCCACATGCAGCCGTCTACGCGAGGTGCTCCGAACGACCGGGCTCCCATGGCCGATCGCCCAGCAGCCGGACCTGCTAACGGCACCCCGCCTGCGGCAAGTTGTCAACGGCTTCGCCGATGCCGCCACCTCAGCCGCCCAGCCGCTCCGGAGCTCCCTGACGACCTGGGTATCGGTGATGCACCTCGCAACGCCCTACCTGATCTCTCACGATGAGGACGGCTTCGAGTCTGCCGTCTCCCACCGGCAGGCCGAGGCGTTCTTGAACGCCAACGTATCGCTCGCAAACCGTTGTCAACTCTTGCCGACGCCTCACCCATCACCCAACCAGGAGGACAAGTGAACACTCGCAGGGTTTCGTCGCGAGTACTCGTCGCTATTGCCGTACCACTCACGGCGCTCGCGCTCACCGCGCCGTTCGCCGCCGCGGCCGACCAGCCCGATCCGGGCGTCTCCGCGGTGACTGGTGGGACCGACGACACCACCGATTTCACCGACTCCACGGACGTCGCCGACCTCGTGGACTCGGCCGCGCCCACGCCCTACTACTCGGCGCCTGTGTCCACGGCGCTTCCCTCCGTTGACGGCACCGACCAAGCAAGCGTGGCAGTGCCCAAGGCCGCGAGCGTCGACTACTACAACTGCGTACTCCACCCGTCGGCAGTGCATAAGCGCAAGTCGGGCAACCACAACACGGTCGGGGCAAAGCCTTACACGAAATGCTCCAGCGGGACCCCAAGCACGATCCACCAAGACAGCACGCTCAAGAAGGCCCGCTGGCTTGGGCTGAGCTGGCAATCGATCGACCACAAGACCCAAACGGGACACAACACGAGGACCATGCAACTAAAGACCGTGTCCTGGACCTGTCAGAACTCAAACAACTCCAACTTTCTCCAGACGACATCGGGATATGCGACCGAAGCAGGTCATACCTTCTACTCCGCCGTCAGCACCTCGAAGACCAAGCTTACCTGCGGCAACTAGTCGACCGCGTGGCGTTGTGGAGCCCCCTGCAATCGAGCACCCGGGGGCTCCACCATCACTCCAGGCTCGCCGAAAGTCGGCTATCTGTTCGCAACGTCGGGCGGTCTCAGTAGCCGAACCTGTTCCGAAGCAGATCGGCACACACCTGCAGATTTACGAGCAACGATCCGTCCGTCCCGCAGAGGATCCTCGTACGGGCACTCGCATCAGGTGGAACGGCGCGGCCTCAGTGGAACCGGTCGGACTTGGGCGAGGAGGCCGATGTCAGTCGGTACCGGCCACGCGGTGGATCCGCGTGCGGAACTCCGCTAGGTCCAGCCCGTAGGTCGGACCGCTGGATGCCGCGTAGCGCTCGAGCCGACCGTTGCCGCGCTCGAGCAGCCGCCCGGCGCCGGTGTCGTTGCCGCGCAGCGCGTGGGTCAGCCCGACGCACAACTGGGCCAGCCCCTGCCAGAGGTCGTGCTCGTCCTCAGGGGCGTCCTTCCAGCGGGCCTCGAAGACCTCGTGCGCCGAGAACGGCCGACCCTGGTCCAGCAGCTCGATGGCGACCCGCACCGTCTCCAGGGGTGGCAATGGCTCTTCGGAGACCGGCTCGACCCCCTCCGCGCCGTACGGCAGCGGTCGGCCAAGCTCGTCACGCGGCCTGGCCTGGCGCGGGCGTCCCTCCTCGTCGCGGTCCCGGGTCACCATGGGCCCACCCTGTCGCCCCGCACGCACGGAGACAACCTGGAGCCCAGTCTCAGCTGCCGAACGACCACCGGATGCGTACCGCAGGGGCCAATACGACGACCTCGGACGTCCGCAAGGGGATCCGCCTGTGGCGAGACCCGCGTCGGCGACCCGCCCACTGGACGCCACGACCGCTGCACGTCATCGGGTGCATCCCCCGGCTCCTGACGGCGGAGGAGTTCCTACGACGGGCACGAGCCACCCAGGAGGCACCCGCAGGCGCGCCCGTCGAGAGAAGCAAAATCGCCCTCACCTCAGCGAGCCGGGAGAACCTCACCGACCAGAGAGTCTCCTTCACACGCGCGGCCCAACAACACCGCCCCTGATCACGGGCTACGCCGGACGTCTTCAGGCTGCCCGCTCACCCTTTGATTTTCGACTCAGGTGGGTCGCTCCGGCGATTGCCACTGGCTGTCGGTGTGATGCTCGGACGCCGCTGTCGCTGCCTGGTTGCTCAGGCTGCGCCGTGGGGCGAGAGCAGGATGCCGACGAGTGCGTCGGGGACCGACAGCATCGGCAGGTGCGCCGAGGGCAGGTGCTCGACCCGGTCGGCCCGTGTGGCCATCGCTCGCTGGACCGCGGTGGGTAGGTCGGACCGGTCGTGATCACAGACGATGTAGCAAGTCGGATGGCGCCGATCCGGTGCGCTGCTCGGGGCGGTCACCGAGGCCAGCGACTGGAGGGCTAGATGATCATGCGCTTCGGCGGCGATCGTGGGGTCGAGGTCGGCGGCGAACGTGTCACGGAACACCTCGATGTCCTCGGTGACCGTCGCGGTGCCGTCCTCATGGATCTTGAGCCAGTGCGGGGGCGGGCCGACGGCACCGAGGTCCATCACCGACTGTCCGGGCTCGGGCCAGTGCGCGGCGACGTAGGCGCTCCACTCGATCACAGGATGGTCGGCCACCTCGGTGATCACCATGCCGCCGTAGGAGTGGCCGACCAGAGCGACCGGGGCATCCACGTCGTCGAGGACCCGACGCACGCAGGCGGCGTCGGCAGCCAGATCGCCGAGAGTGGCCGGGTTGGTGCCGGTGCTGGGCAGCCGGTCGATGACCACCGCGCGATGCCCCGCGCCCTCCACGCCCCGGGCCACCTGCTGCCACCCCGACCCGTCACCGAACGCTCCGTGGACGAAAACGAACGTGGTCACGACACCGACCGTAACCCCGAGCCGGGAGCCGAGCCACCGTCTCGTGGTGGGGCATAGACACCGCCACCCGGAGCGCGTCCCCCGCGCAGAGAGCGTTCCTGCCCGACTGCCGGCGTGTCCTCGGCCAGGGCCGGGCCCAGCCGACGCGGTCCCCGCGTGCCAGTACGGGATCCCCTGCGGGACGTTCAGGGACCGAACTAGCCCTGCGTGCTAACGCCGTGAGCAGCGTGCGCTCAGTGTGGTGCATCTTGCGCCGTCGGCGCCACCGCTTCGCACACCGTGGCATGATCGTGGCATGAGTCGCACACGATTGAGCACCACGGTGGACGCAGACCTGCTCGACAGTGCCCGGAAGGCGTCCAGGAAGCCGGACTCCGCGCTGATCGACGAGGCCCTCGCTGCCTTGCTGGCTCGGCATCGCGCCGCCGAGGTGGACGCCAGCTACGGCGCCTACGACGCGCACCCGCTCGACGAACCAGACGCGTGGGGGGACCTGGCCTCGTTCCGGCGTGCCGTCGCGGCCTCGTGACAGACCTCCCTACACGCGGGGACGTGTGGTTGTGCGAGATGGCTGACATCGGGCGCAGACCTGTGATCGTGCTCTCTCGTGACGCCGTGATCCCGCGCCATCGCCGCACGCTGATCGCACCGTGTACGACCACCATCCGGCAGCTGCCGAGCGAGGTCCTCCTCGAACCCGGCGAGGACCCGGTGCCGCTTCGCTCGGCAGTCAACCTGGACTCGGTCGAAAGCGTCTCGATCGCGATCCTCGTCGAACGACTGGGCCGGCTGAGCGACGAACGGATGCGCCAGATGTGCGCCTCCCTCGCCATCGCCGTGGCCTGCTCGGACTAGGACACCACCGCCCAGCGGTGACGAGTCCCCGTGCCAACCTCCTGCAGGACGCCGCCCCGACCGCCGGACGGTGCTGCATAGCGCCGCAAGGCGACCACCGAGCACCCCTGCCCCAACTGATCCGGCAGCGGCAGTGTCAAGGGACAGTAGGAACTGCCCAGTGGCGGACATGAAACCTGCCCGCTGACGGTCACGAGAACTGCCCGGTGGTGGCCACGAGATCTGCCCAGGAGGGCTGCGGCCACCACCGACCAGGTCGGTCAGCTCAACGGGCTCACCCCCTGGCCGGCGAGTGCCTGGGTGAGCCGGACGCTGTCGCCGCTGGTCTGGCAGACATGCGCGTGGTGGAGCAGCCGGTCGACGGTGGCGGTGGCCAGCGTCTTGGGCATCAGTTCGTCGAAGCCGGAGGGGTGCAGGTTCGAGCTGATCGCGATCGAGCGCTTCTCATAGGCGGCGTCGACGAGTCGGTAGAGCCCCTCGGCTGCGTCGGCGGCGACGGCCAAGAGCCCGATGTCATCGACGATGACCAGGTCGGCCCGCAGGACGCGGGCGATGGCCTTGGTGACGGTGTCGTCGGCACGGTGGCGGCGCAGCAGAACCCCGAGGTCTTCGAGGGTGAACCAGGCGACCTTGAGGCCGGTCTCGACGGCTTGTTGGCCGAGGGCTTCGAGCAGGAACGTCTTCCCGGTCCCAGACGGGCCGCAGACCACGAGGTTCTCCCGCCGGTGGACCCACTCCAAGGTCCTCAGCGCCTGCTGGGTCGGGGCCGGGATCGAGGAGATCTCCGGCTGCCAGGCGTCGAAGGTCTTCCCGGTCGGGAACCCCGCGGCCGCCCTCCTGGTGGCCAGGGCGGAGCGTTCCCTTCCGGCGACTTCCTCGGCGAACAGCGCCTTGAGGACCTCGACCGGTTCCCAGCGTTGGGCCTTCGCGGTCGCGACGACCTCGGGTGCGTGGCGCCGGATGTGCGGCAACCGCAGCTTGCGCAGCAGGTCCTCCAACTCGGTCGGCAGCGGTGGCGCGGACGTCGATGCTGTTCTCGTCGTCATCGGATCACCTCGTCCTCGTCACGCTGGCCGACCTGCTGGCCGAGTCGTGCCCAGGCGGCGGTGCCCTGGGTCAGCGAGGAATCCTCACTCGCTCGATGCTGACCGGTCTTCGGTGCTCGGGCGTGGTGGTCCAGGATCGAGGACAGGTCGGCCTCGGCGAACCGGCCGTGGACGGCGGCATGCCCGAGTGCCCAGTCGACCTCGACGGGGTCGAACAACTTCGCCAACGCCAGCGCCTCGCTCATCTTGACCCGCATCCGTGGGGTGCCGGCGGCAGCGGCCTCGACCAACCACAGCCGGGCACCTTCGCCCAGGTCGAGGAACTCGGCTTCGGTGGCGTTCTTCGCCCGCGGCCGACGGTCCAACGGCCCCTCGGGCTGGGGCGGGAAATGGGCGTCGTCGATCTGCGGCGTGCCGGGTGTGGCCCGGTGGTGACGGGCGACCTCGACCGGCCCGTCGTCGCCGACGTGGACGATCACCACCTCCTCACCGGCGCCGACACCGTGGGTGCGGGCCCACACGGTCTGACCGAGCAGCGTGTGTGGGACCGAGTACTGGCCGGACTCGAAGGTCACCATCGGCGTGTTGGCCGGCACGACCCGGGTGGTGCCGAACGCGACCGTGTGCGGCCTCAGCGCGACCGGGTGCAGCCGGGCACGTTCCTCGGCGAGCATCTCGGCCGGCGGCCGCTTCGTGAGCCGGTGCGCACGGGTGTTGACCTTCTCGCAGAACGCCTCGCAGGCGGCCTCGAGCTCGGCGAACGAGCCGTAGGCCTCGAGCAGGTTGGTGTCTTTCGGGACGAGATCGGCCTTGCTGATCTTCACCGACGACTCGGTCCCACCCTTCGATGCAGGGTCAGCCGGGACGCAGGTGTGGACGGTCACCGAGTAGTGCTCGGCGAACGCCACCAGCTGCGGGTTGCGGACCGGGATCCCGGCGATGTGCTCGACCGTGACGGTCTTCTCGTTGTCGGTCAACACATAGGTCGGCACCCCGCCCAGTCGCCTAAACGTCACATCGAGCGCGGCGAACACGCTCGGCATCGTCTTGTCCCGCAACGGCAGGACGACCCGGAACCGTGACCAGGCCAACCAGGCCACGAACAGCACGGTCTTGACGCCGTCGACGACCGGACCATCGCCGTAGTCGTACTGCAGCCACATCCCCGGCTCGGTGATCCACGGCCGGTGCACGCGCACATGTCCCGCGCGGTAGGACTGCTTGACCTTCGCGACCGCGCGGCGGGTGGTGCGCTCAGACCCGGTATAGCCCAACGCCAGGAGCTTGTCGTGGGCCACATCAGCGCGGACCTTCCCCTTGGACCGCTCCACCCACTCCTCGACCTTGGGCAGATACTCATCGATCAGCATCGGCCGCTGCGCCGCCTGGTCCAGCTCACCACCGGCTGACCGTCGCTCGACGTAGTGCTTGACCGTGTGGTGCGAACAGCCGGCCAGCTCACCGGCATCACGAAACGACCCGGTCAGGTCGTAGGCATTCAGGATTTCCATGATCTCCTCGGCAGACTTCAACTCATCCCTTCCTCGGGAGCGATAGGGCGCTTCAGCACCGCTCATCGCACCCCGAGGAAGGGGCCCCAACCGCGCAACGCGGCGAGGCAGACGACGTCGTGTCGGGCAGATCCCATGACCGTCCCCTATCCGACAGACTCCTGTGAGACGGGGAAGCCAGTCTGAGAAATAGGCTGGGGCGGAGGACAGGAGAGCGAGGATCATGGAGCACTTCGACTCCTCCAGCGGCACCGCTGAAGAGGGTGTGCCGGTAGCCGAGGTCGTGCGGACCGAGGGGGCGGTGGGTCCGCGTGCGGGCCGTCCGGTGCGGCGCACCTTCAGCGCGGACGACAAGCGGCGGCTGGTTGCGCAGTACGACGCGACGCCGCGGGGCCAGAAGGGCGCGATGCTGCGTCGGGAGCGGTTGTACGACTCCCATATCACCGAGTGGCGCGCCGCGATCGCCGCTGGCACGCTGGATGCCCCGCCCAAGCGAGGTCGACCCAAGGGCTCGAAGACGACACGGTCGCCGGAGCAGGACCGGATCGTCGAGCTGGAACGGGAGAACACGAAGTTGCGGGCCGAGCTCGAGAAGACCGAGCAGGCCCTGGCCACCAAGGACGACGCCTTGGAGGTGCTGGGAAAAGGTGTCGCGTTCTTGGAAGCTCTGTCGTCGAGGAACGCGCGGTGAACCGGGCCACCGTGGTGGCCTGGCAGACGGAGAGCGTCAACGAGCTCACCCCACTGGTCGGGGTCGTGGACGCCTGTCGACTGGTGGGCCGGTCTCGTGCCACCCACCACCGCCATGCCAACCCCCGACCACGGGCCCAGGGCCACGCCGCAAAGCGACCCATCCCGCCGAGCTGACCGCGACCGAGCGGGGAGGGGTCATCTCGCTGTTCGCCGGCGAGACCTACGCGGATATGAGCGTGAACCAGGTCTGGGCCCGTGAGTTGGACGAGCGCCGCTACTGGTGCTCGGCCAGGACGATGTACCGCGTCCTCGCCGCGGCCGAGATGACGGGCGAGCGTCGTCGTCAGGCGAGCCATCCGCCGCGGGTGATCCCCGAGCTGGTCGCGACCGCACCGCTGAAGGTGTGGTCGTGGGACATCACGAAGATGCGAGGACCCCTCAAGGGGATCTGGTACCACGCCTACGTCGTGCTCGACATCTTCTCCCGCTACCTGCTGGGCTGGCGCATCGAGCACGTGGAGGACGGACAGCTCGCCAAGGAGCTGGTCGACGACATCGTCGCCGAGCAGGGACGCCCACCGGGCTACCTGCACGCCGACGGCGGGCCGGCGATGACCTCCAAGCCGTTGGCCTCCTTCCTGGTCGACCTCGACATCCGCCGCACCCACAACCGGCCGCGGACCAGCAACGACAACCCCTACTCCGAGGCGCAGTTCAAGACGATGAAGTACATGCCCGACTATCCCGACCGGTTCGCCTCGATTGGCGAAGCACGGGCCTGGATGGCGGCGTTCACCAGCTGGTACAACCACGAGCACCGTCACTCCGGGATCGGGCTGCACACCCCAGCCAACGTGCACTACGGCCACGCCGAGAAGATCCAGCACCAGCGGCAACAGACCCTCGACCAGGCCTACGCTGCCCATCCCGAGCGGTTCCACCGACGCCCGCTCGCGCCCAAGCTGCCCGAGCGCGTCACCATCAACGACCCCGCCAAACGCGGAGGTGAACCACCGTCCAAAAACTAGGCTGGACGCGTCTCATTTGACTTGACAACTACCGGTCAGCGGGCAGTTCTCATGTCCGCCAGCGGGCAGCTTCGTGGCCGTCTCCGGGCAGTTTCTCGTGGCCGCCGACACGGCAGAATGGAGCGTCATGGGCGGGAGACGAGGCGAGGGGATGTTGCAGACAGTGGATCTGGCATACCCATTCGAAGGCCGCTGGTTCACGCAGACACAGCCCAGCGAATCGAGTGCCTAGCCACGGCACCACCGTATTCTCAACGTCATTCGCGATCGACTTCGTTCCAGTCAACGAGGGAGGGCGCACTGCACCACTCACGCTCGAGTCGCTTGTGCGCCCAGAACCAGCCGAGCGGTTCCCTGGCTTCGGACGCCCCATCCTCGCCCCTGCCCATGGCGTGGTTGTCGGCGTGCATCAGACGGCACCTGATCACCGTTCCGTCCGTGGGCTGCCGTCCGTTCGCTATGCCCTCACCCAACGCCGCCGGGCAGCAGGGGGTTGGGCGGAGCTGGCTGGCAACCACGTCATGATCGAAACGCCTCACGGCCCGGTGATCGCCGTGTGCCACCTACAGCGCGCCAGCGTCCAGGTGCAACTCGGGCAGAGCGTTGCGGTGGGTCAGACGCTTGCGCGGTGCGGGAATTCCGGCAACAGCACAGAACCCCATGTCCACGCACAGGCCATGGACCGCTTCGACCTGCCCCATGCGTCCGCTGTGCCCATCACCTTCGCAGGCCGCCTGCCCCGCAACAGCGAGATAGTCAACGCGAGGTGAAGGCAGATCAAAACGTCCCTTGACACGATGCTGCGCCGTGCCCAGCGCCATCGTGCGACGCTCCGCGATCCGGACGCGTGGATCTTGATCTAGCAGAGGCCCTGGGAGGAAGGGTGTGGGCTACGACGGGCGCTTGTCGAGAAGACGTGTGGCTAGTACGACAGCCGTAGATCGTGATCATTGGTTCTCGTGTCGTCGGTAGTGGCAGTCGCGGGCTCGGTGTTGGTGTCGTCGTCGCCACCGTGACCAGCGCATCAGCGTCTCGGCCGTGGATCTGGCGTTGAGAAGCAGGGCGGCGAAGAGCCGGCGGAACTCGGCGACAGTGAGCTCGACGAATCCGAGCGGGGCGGGGGCATGGTCGCGTTCGGCGGCGCTGGCGACGGCGAGGAAGGCGTGGGCGAGCATGGCCAGGGTGGTCCACCGGTGCCAGGAGGTCCACCGGCGGACTTGGTGCTGGTCGAGCCCGGTGAGCTCCTTGGCGGCTTGGAAGGATTCTTCGATCCGCCAGCGTTGTCCGGCGACGGTGACCAGCGTCTGCAGCGGCACCGGGCGGGGTGCGTAGCAGCGGTGGTAGGCCAGCTCACCGGTGCGATCGTTGCGACGGATCAGGACGTGGTGCTGCCCGGTCTCCGGTGCTGTGTCGTCGGTGTCGGTGGAGGGGTCCTCCGGCCGGATCGCGATCCAGGCCCAGGAGTAGATCCGGTGTCCCTTGCTGCCCGGGCCGGCGGAGTAGCGCTGCCACGCCCACGGCGGCAACAGCGTCGGTAGGTGGTCGACGCGGACCGGTCCAGCGTCGGTGGGCACGCGTCGGTTGGCGGCGATCTGCAGCACGTAGCCCAGACCGTGGGAGCGGATGGTCGCGCGCAGGGTCGGGTCGGCGCCGTACACCTCGTCGCCGGCCACCCATGCCGCCGGGACACCGGCGGCCACCGCGCGGGTGATCATCGTCGCGGCCAGTGCCGGCTTGGTCGCGAAGGTGACCGTGGCAGGCACCCCGGCGGCGGCGCACCGGTCGCGGTCAGTGGTCCACGACTTGGGCAGATACAGGGCCCGGTCGAGGAACGCGTGCCCGCGCGGTGCGGCGTAGGTCAAGAACACCGCGACCTGGGCGTTCTCGATCCGGCCCGCGGTGCCGGTGTACTGCCGCTGCACGCCCACGCTGTGGGTGCCGTGCTTGACGTCTCCGGTCTCGTCGACCACCAGGATCGCGTCGGGATCGGCGAAGTGATCGACGACGTAGCCGCGGAGGTCGTCGCGCACCGCGTCGGCGTCCCACTTCGCCCGGCCCAGCAGATGCTGCAAGGCGTGCGGGCTGGTCTGGCCGCGGTGCTCAGCGATCGTCCAGCAGTTCTTCCGCTCTAGCCCGGCGAGCATGCCCTGCATCAGCCCGACCGCGTGCCGCAGCGGCTCATAGCGGGCGAAGCGCGGCGCGATCCGATCGGTCACCTCGCTGAACGCCGCCTGCCACCGGTCAACCTCTACGCTGTGTTCCGCGGCCACCGCCGCGGTGATCTTGTTCCACACAAGCAAGAGATGCTGAAGCGGTGGCCGCTCCACATCTCCGCCGACACGCCGCCGGCTCGCGTCCCGCTGACCTCACCAGCACGCCAGGTAACGATCTACGGCTGTCGTACTAGTTGCACGACACCGCGCCATCCCAGCATCATCGCCGAGAGGAAGATCGCGGCGGCTACGAGGAAGCCTGGAGCAACGCCACGTCCGGAGATCACGCGCAGGAGCATGCCGAGCACGTAGGTCACCGCAAGGACGATCGCACCCTCGGGCCACGCCTGACGTGTCTGACGCCCTCTCGATGCCAGCCAGGCGTGTGCCAGTCCGGCGGCCAGCGCGTAGGGCCACATGATGGCGACTACCGCCCAGTCGGACTCACTCGCGTCGTGCGAACTCTTGCCACCAACCGCCAGGGCAAGCACACACGCGAGATCGGCGACGAGCGGCCCCAGCCATCGGTGCGGCGGCCGCGGTTCCATCGTTGTCACACGGTCAGGGTCGCAATCCCTCACCGACGCTCACCAAGCGGGCCCTTAGTCCCCCCTTAGTCCACCCTTAGTCCCACTTAGTCCAGGACTAGCGTGGGTATCCCGAATTTGAATGCGTTCCAGCTTTGCGGCCGGGTTCGAGACCACCCCTCCGCGATCACCTCGGCGCGGTCGAACCCCCCATTGGCGTGTGCCGGCGCGGTCGTCGGCGTTAGACGGCGGCGCTGCTGCCAAGGGACTGGCGAGCCGTCGGTGCGCCGGGTCAGCATCCCCCGGCGCTCCAGGCGAAGCCCACCGGCGGGCACTGAAGTCGGGTCGATCTCGTGCAGCGCGGTGCAGGTGGGCCGAAGTAGCCGCGTGAGGACCCGTGCACTCGGGGGGCGCTCTCGGGTCGCGTAGGTCAGGAACTACGGCGCATCACGCCTCTGGTCGATGCGGAGCACCGTCGAGGGCGCGATGCATGAGACGATTCGAGTCCTCGACGAGCACGTCCCCGTCGCCCTTCGAGGACGGGTGCGAGCGCAGCACTCCCACGACTTCAAGGGCCGGTTCAGGACAGGTTGTGAAATGGCGGAACCGCCTCCCGGAGGCGCTGTGAGCAGCTGGGCCGTAGGCGACGACACCGTCGTCGCTCGGCTGCGTGCCGCAACAGTGCCAAGGACCCAGAGCCGCGACCCGGTGCCGGCGCGCTTCGCCCTTGAACTGCGTCCCGGGCAGGATCCGGTCACCGTATCGACCATGGTCGAACTAGCTTGCGCGGAGCTGGGAGCACGTGTCACGCCATTGTCGATCTTGGACCCAGAGATACTGATCCTCGACCTCATGGACCGAGCACTGGCAGCGCAGCGCTCCGCTGCCTGCTTCGCCGCGGGCTATGCCCTGGCCGAGCAGTTTGACCTGGTAGGCGCCGAGCCGGACCTCCCCACTGCCTTCTTCCCAGAGCAAGGCACGTCTGAGGCCGGCGCGCCTTCGGGTGGGGCGTTCGCGGGCTTCCCGCCTGGCTGCTTCGTGGACCCGCAACCCGCACTTGAACCCACGCCCGCTTGGGCGCTCGACCGGATGCAGGTGCCCACCGCGTGGGCCTACTCCCTTCAGAGCGGCCGACCGAGCTACGGCAAGGACGTCATCGTGGCGCAACCTGACACCGGAATCACCCCGCACATGGAACTTGTCGGCGTCTCATTAGTGCCTGGCTTCGACGTCATCGACGATGACCACGACCCGACCGACCCGTTGACAGAGCCCGGTAGCCCAGGGCACGGCACGGGAACCGCAAGCGTCCTGGTGTCGCTGGACAGCTACATCGTCACCGGCTCGGCCCCTCAGGCGTCGCTCATGCCGATCCGCACCATCGAGAGCGTGGTGCGCATCAGGCAGATCACGGTCGCCCGCGCGATCGACTGGGCGATCCACGAGGGAGCCCACGTCGTCACCATGAGCCTGGGCGGTATCCCCGCCGCTGCCTTGCACCGCGCCGTACGGCGAGCAGTCGAGGCCGACCTGATCGTCCTGGCCGCTGCCGGCAACTGCGTGCGCCTGGTCGTGTGGCCGGCTCGATACGACGAATGCATCGCCGTCGCAGCGACGAACTCAGCAGATGGACCGTGGCCCGGCACCTGCCGCGGCGCACCGGTCGACATCTCGGCACCCGGCCAGAACGTCTACCGCGCGGTCGTGCCCCCCGGCGGTCCGACCACCGCCGACACGGTAGGCCAAGGGCAGGGCACCAGCTTCTCCGTGGCCCTCACGGCTGGGGTGGCGGCGATGTGGCTTGCTCACCACGGGCGAGCGAATGTGGTGGCCGCTGCACGTGCGCACGGCGAGACGGTTCAGGCGATGTTCCGCCGTTTGCTGCACGCCACGGCCCGCCGGCCGACCCCATGGGACGCCGGTGCAATGGGTCCTGGGATTGTCGATGCGCATGCACTCCTCGAGGCGAGTTTCGACATGGGAATGGGTCGCCGCGATGCGGATCTGAAAACCCACGCGTGGCCTGACACCGCCTCGAGTGTCGCCTCCCTGGTGGCAGAGGCCGTGGGCGCAGGTGCCGTCCCCGAAGACGGTGTGGATTGGCATCGGTTCGGACCAGAGCTGGCCACCGCGCTGCTCAAAGGACAACTTCCCGGCCGACAGACCGAGATGCCGCACACTGAAGAACTCAGTGAAGCCCTGACCCGGGGCATCAGAAACCCGCGACTGCGCGCCTCGCTCGGGCTCAGCAACGCCTAGCCCCCACAACCAGTCTTTCCGCGGTCACCGCCTGTCGGCGCGCCATGCCCATATGCGGTCGTGGTGCCATGCTTCGTCGATGGATGGACAGCCAGGTGGGGACGGACCCCGAGCCTTCCATCGATTTCAGGACATCCCGTCAGTGGCCTCTGGGCGAGTTCTCGTTCTCTCGACACTGGTGTTGGTCGTGTGCGACGCGATCGGCGGGCTTCCTTGCGCAGTTCGCCTGGCATGGCCGGCCGCTCGCAATGTTCGCCCCCGTCGGCCTGATCAGCGTGATCTTCAGGTTTGTTCGACGGTGACCTCATCAACAACATCGCATCGGACGGGTTGATCCCAGTGGGGCTCGTCTGGGGATTCGTCCTCGTGTCGGTCACCGCCGCTGTCGGACTGCTCGCCGCATTTGCGGACGAGGCACCTGCGCCGGCCTCGGTGATGGCCCGGTGTGTCTTGGCTCGCCCATGCGGGCCTTCCGGCCGACGACGACTCCGCCATGCAGCAAGTAGCCGCCTGCGGACGTGGGAGCCTAGTGCATTCGAGATGGTTGTCGCCGACAAGGGCTGCATCGTGTCGCCCAGCAGCGAAAGGTTCTTCGATTCGCTAGCCTGCCGCTGGGTGCTGGGTGCTGGGTGCTGGGTGCTGGGTGCTGGGTGCTGGGTGCTGGGTGCTGGGTGCTTCGGCTCGCCCAGGAAGGCCGTCACCTCGGTGTTGAGAGGCTTTCTGGCCGAGGAGGACGTGGCCACCGGAGTCGAGGTGAGCAGGCGGGCGGCGGGGATCTCTCCGGACCCGTCTGGGGCGTGTCGTGGCGCGAGTGGGCCCGTCTCCGAGACCGGCCCGTGCACCCTCAACGGTCGTGGCTCTGGGACGCCGGTTCTGAACCGCCCTGGCTTCGATGGAGACTCATGACCGGGCACCCGGCTCGATGTTTCGGTTCACGTGGAAGAGGTTGGTGGGGTCGTGGCGGGCTTTGACCTGTCGCAGTCGGGCCAGGTTCGCGCCGTACGCGTCTTGAGTCCGCTCGTCGGTCTCATCGTCGGTCTGGAAGTTGACGTAGTTGCCACCGGTGGAGAAGGTCGCCAGCGCTTTCCACGCCGACTGCACCCAGTCGCGTTGGCCGTTCTCTGACTGCCCGGGTGGCCACATGGCTTGAAGGACGCAGGCGTAGCCGGCATCGCGGTTGCCGACGGCTCCATCGTCTTGGGGGTGCTCCTGAAGCGCGCCAGCTATGTGGAACAGGATGATCTGGTTCGCTGGACCCGCTCCGTCGTTGAACAGGGCCCGGTACCGTTCCAGCAGGCCGTCGCTGAGCGTTGAGACGTACTCGGACTTCCAGTAGTAGTTGTTGCCTGCGGGCTGCGTGGCGTCCAGCAGGGACTGCTGTGCAACGTAGGGCCGGACCTGGATGAGGTCGGCCCACGCGCCGCCATGGCCCTTGATGGGCTCTAGGTCCCGCTGGGCCGCGTCGGCGCTGCCGGTGTGGCAGGCGACAATGGCCACGATGGGGGTACCGTGAGCCTCCTGTGGTAGCCAGGGTGCTGGCGGCGCGTAGCGCATGAGGACAGCCATGGTGAGCTCTCGTGGGGCGCTCGTTGTGATCTGCTCGAATAGTCGGAGAATCGTCTCGGCTTGTTCCGCAGGCCAGGCGATGATGCCGGCGGTCACATCCGGTCCGAGCCGGTGAAGGCGGTAGACAAACTCGGTAGCGACACCGAAGTTGCCACCCCCACCGCGAAGGGCCCAGAAGAGGTCCCGGTGCTGGTCACGCGATGCGCGGAGCACACGGCCGTCAGCCGTGACGATCTCGACCTCCTCGAGGTCGTCCACCGTCCAGCCGAACTGACGGGTCAAGTAGCCGAATCCGCCACCCAGCGTCAGCCCCGCCGCGCCTGTTTCAGAAACGAAACCGAGCGTTGTGGCCAGCCCGTGCGCCTGGGTGGCTTGGTCGACATCGCCAAGCGTGCATCCGGGGCCAACAGCCGCACGCTGGGCGACCGGGTCGACCTCGACTGTCCTCATTTGACCCAGATCCAGGGTCATGCCGCCGTCGCTGAGCGCGAGGCCGGCGATGTTGTGGCCACCGCCCTTGACGGAGAGCTCGAGACCGTTGTCGGCGGCGAACATGACTGTGCGGCTGACGTCCCGTGTGCTGAGAGCTTGGACGACGACGCCGGGGCGCTTCGCGGCCAAGGCGTTCCAGATCCGGGTCGCCTCGTCGAAGCCGCTGTCCTCGGGAAACAGAATCGACCCGTCCAGGCCGGACCCGAGAACGGTAAGTGCATCCCGTGCGATGCTGCGCTGCCCGCCACGGGTGTCGGTCAGACTCACGATAGCCATGCATTCCTCCAGCAGTAGGTCGACAGTTCCGGTTCTCGTATCCGCTAACTGGGACGCTAGGGATGCCGCGACCAGTCGCGCATGGCGTCATCGAGCCGAATCCGGCGGGTGCACGCGGTAGTCAGGATTGACTAGGTACGAGCAGGCAGAGCCGCAGTACCGTGGCACCGATGACGGGGACTGGTTGGCCACGGCTGCCGCTTCCTGGTGGGCTGCGAGGTCCCAATGACGCACCCTTCGTGGGTCGGGTACGGCAACGAGCCGTGCTTGAACTGATCTGGGAGCGGGTACTCGATCGCCACCGCCAGTTCATCATCGTCGGTGGGGAGCCGGGCTCGGGGAAGTCCCGCCTGGTGACCGAGGCTGCGAATGGCATGCATCGGGAGGGAGCAACAGTCCTGTGGGCAGCATGCCTGCCCGATGTTGGCGCGCCCTACCACGAGTTCGTCATGCTGCTCGAACAGGTCCTGCGTGGGGCTCCGCCGGGATCCCTGGCGCATCTACTTCCCGAGTCGGCCCGGGAACTCGTCCGGTTGTCCGACACTGTCCGCGATCACGTCTCGGTGCCGGCGTTGGACCGGGGAGCGGACGTGGGCGGACGCCAGGTCCTGTTCCAGGCCACCACTGACCTGTTCTCGGCGATGGCCAGCGACAGGCCGCTGGTGCTGGTACTGGAGGACATGCACGCGTCCGGAGCACCCACCCGGCGCATGCTAGATGCCTTGATCCGGCGCACCTCGCAGGAGCGCCTGGCCGTGCTCGCGACCTATCGAACTGGTGCGCCGGATCTGGACGACGACATCGCCCGTGACCTCGCCGACCTCGTTGGGCTCGGTGGCGCTCAGCGCCTCGAACTCGACGGCTTGAGCACCGAGGACATCGTCGACTACCTACGCGTCCAGTCGACGTTGCGCGACACCGAGCTGCGCAGGACGGCGATGATCCTGCACGATCAGACACGAGGTAATCCTCTCTTCCTCACGGAGCTGTGGCGGGACCTCGAATCCCGAGGCGGTGTCGATGCCCTCAATGCCCCCGGGTACCACGTCCCCGTCGGAGTCCGAAGCGCGCTGGATCGTCGAGTCGAACGAATCAGCCAAGCCGCTCGCGATCTCCTACAGGTCGCCGCTGTCGTGGGCGAGGCGGTCGATCTCACCACCTTGTTGACCGCCCTGGGGCAGGAGCCGACGGAGGCTCTCACCGCTCTGGACGAGGCCGTTCAGTTCGGCATCCTCAGGCAAGCCGGCGACGACTCCTACGCTTTCGTCCACCCTCTGCTGCGCTCAGCGATCCTCGACCCAATGCCGCGGGCGACAGCCATCAGGCTTCACTTGGCCGTGGGGTCCGCTCTGCGTGAGCGGGCCAGCCGCGACGCAGTGACCATCGCGGCACTGGCCTTCCACTACGGTCAGGCCGCGCCGCTGGGCTATGCCGCGGTCGCATCGGAGTACGCCGAGGATGCAGCCCGACGTGCACAGATCGGCCTGGCGCACGAGGAAGCGGCGAGGCTCTTCCAGCAGGCTGCTCGGCACGCAACGGACCCAGCGCGCTCCGCGGAGATGTCGATCATGACGGCTGAGAGCCACTTGCGTGCGGGCGACTTTGCTCAGGCACGCACGGTCTACGCAAGTCTCACTGGTCACGCCGACCCGAACGTGCGGCTGCAGGCTGCGGCCGGCTTCGAGAACGCGTGCTGGCGTCCAGGCGTCTCCGGCGAGGCGGCCCTGAGGATGCTCGACCAGGTCATGGCCGGCGTCCCACCCGACGAGTCCAACCCCCACTACTTAGTGGCGCTGGCACGGCAGGGACGTGCCTACGCCTTCGCCGGCAATCTCAAGAGCTCCCGGCAGACAGGAACCCGCTCTGTCGAGCTGGCTCGGGCGCTCAACGATGACGTCGTGTTGGCCGACTGCCTGGACGCTGCCCTGGTCGGTTCCTTCATACCCGACACGATCGCGACGACTCTTCAGCGCGCCGATCAACTCACCAAGCTGGCTCGGCGCGGCTACCTTGCCGAGCACCTCGGAGTTGCCGCCGGTCATCGCATCGTCGTCGGGTACATGTCTGGTCAGGTTCGACAGTGGCGGGCGGGGCAGCAGGACATGGAAGAGGCGGCTCGTCGCACCGGAGCCCCATTGTGGGAATGGTTGGCCGGCTGCTCACGGTACGTGCGGCATTTCATCGCAGGCGACTTCGCGGCGGCGGGTCGACTGGCCGACGGCTTGCAGGCACTGGCGGTCTCGTTTCGGGGTGATGAGCCGGACGGCGCGCATAGCGTGCAGACGTTCATGCTTCGCAGGGAGACCTGTGCGCTCGAGGCTGTCCGCTCGCTCATCACCGGGCACGAGGATCCCGACGCACTGTGGGCTCCTGGGTTGCTCGCGCTCTACACCGAGCTGCAGATGGTTGAGCCGACCCGACGTTTGTTGGTCCATCAACTGGATCGGATCGAGCCTGAACAGCAGTACTCAAGCGACTGGCCGGCGCTACTGGCGTTCCTTGTCGAAGCAGCAGTCCTCCTGCACGATCCCGACGCGGCGCGACGCATCCGCCCATGGATCGAGCCATACCTTGGCTACAACCTCATGATGGGCCATTCCTTGGCAGCATTCGGTAGTGCCCATCGCTACGCGGCGATGCTCGACGCGATCACTGACAGCCCGAGCGCGGCTGAGCACTTCGCAGCGGCGCTCGAAATGGACCAACGAACTGGGTCGCAGGTCCACCAGGCCGAGACGCTCGCCCGCTCAGCTGTCTTCCTTGACCGCCACGACCCGAAGTCGGCCGCCCCAGCGCGCAAGCGTGCACGTCAACTGGCCGAAGGCATGAACTACCCCCGGGTCATGCGTCTGCTCTCGCTGGCGCCCCTCGGCTCAGACGCGGGTGAAATTCTTACGAGACGTGAAACAGAAGTGGTAAGGCTAATCGCGGATGGTCTCAGCAACCAACAAATCGCTGAAAGGCTGGTCATCAGCCCACACACCGCGGCCAATCACGTCCGGGCGATCCTGACCAAGACAGGTACCGCGAACCGGACTCAGGCAGCCAGATGGGCGGTCGACACAGGGATTCTCACCGGCGCTGAGTGAGTACCTCTTGCTAGATCGGGATCGAGCTCGGCGAACCATCCGGCATGACCCGTCCATCGAGCTCGACCACGACATCGGCGGGCAGACCGGACCGCTGGGCAGCTGACACGATCGCATCCGCTGAAGGCGCCTCGTACAGGCAGTACGTGCGCCGCTTGTCACGCGAGAGGAAGGAGTAGAGCCACTTGACGCCTTCCTCGTCGTTGATCATATTGATGCTGGCTGCCTCAGCCTCCCCAACATCGATCTGCTCGGCGTACTTGCGTTCGATCATGAACAGCGCCATCGCCACCGCCTGGGTCCCACGACATGCAGAGATACTTGAGTTGACGTTACCTCAACCCTGATCCACCGGCTGGGGCCGGCGGTGTGTTGAGCGTGGCGGAGAACGAGAATGCCCTCCTGGGCAGAGAGGACGTCGATTGCGACGTCGTCATCTACCCAGCCAGAAGGGGTACTCGTAAGTGAAACCCTCTCACAAGGTCCGGCTTGTCTTCGATGACCCGAATCTGGTGTCGTCGGCGGGTCTGGTCCCGGCGCTGCGGCTGGCCGAAGCCGCCGACTTCTACGACCTACTCGGCGGGCTGACCGTGCCATCGCCGAGCGCGGCTGCCAAGACGTCGTGTGTGGTCGGCAGGATGCTGGCCGGCGCGGACGCTATCGACGATCTGGACCTGCTCCGCCATGGCGGCATGACCCGTCTCTTCGGCGGGGTCCGGGCACCCTCGACGCTAGGCACGTCCCTGCGTTCGTTCACCCTCGGGCACGTGCAGCCACCCGATGCATGGTGGATGTCGATGACACCATGCGTGAGGTCCACGGCTACGCCAAGCAGGGAGGCGCGTTCGGATACACCAAACAACGCGGCCTCAACATCCAGCTCGCCACCATCGCCACCCCGCTGGCCGCGCCGGTGATCGCCCCGGGTCAGGCCGGGGCGGAGCAACAGCGCCTCGGCCAGGGCGCGGGCTGGCTGCTGGCCCGGCCCTCACCACCGCCCGCTCAGCCAGCCGTGTCTTGGGTTCTGACGCTGCGGGTGTCGAATCCCCCCGTTGCGCAGCGGGTAGCTGGCGCTTTCGAGGGTGCACACCCACGCTCCTCGAGACCCATCGCTGGATTCGGGCTGGTCCGCGCATGCCCGTGCAAGACCCTGCTTTGCGCCATCACCCGCGAGATCTAGAGTCGCGACGCGGCCTCACCGCCACCCGAGTCGAGGCCGGCCAGTACGTCCACGCGCAGAATCTCGCCGGGGTGCATCGTGTTCTCCAACGCGATCGTCATCTCCTGACCAGTGATGGTCCTGGTGGTCAACGAGCTCGACATCGTGGCCCACGAACCTGAACGTCACCCCGCCAGAGTCCCCAAGGTTCGAACAACGTGTGCAAGGGCGCCCTCGTGCCTCAGCCGCTCTCGCCGCCGGTCGACCGCGTGATCTGGGGTAGTAGCCGTCGTCGGGGCGGTGACCACCGGGTGGGGGGTCGGGTGGGGTCCCTGCCTGACGTGGCACGTGGCTCTGAGCCCGTGAGCGGCGAGGCGTACGGACCGACCACCCCCGGTGCCGGAGCGGGCGCAGGCCAGTACGGTCGGGGTCCCCTGACAGGCGTTCAGGGGCCGGTTCAGGGTCGATCCCCGATGTGCGGGCGCCACTCGCGTTGGACAGTGGTGTTGTCAATTCGACCGACCCTAGGAGCCCCAATGAGCACCGCGATGACCGATGTCCACGTCACCTTCTCCCAGCAGGGCCTCGTCCGCCCGGTCGGAGACCGGGTCCTGGGTGGCGTCTGCGCCGGGCTCGGACGGCGGTTCGGCCTCGACCCGTGGCCAGCGCGGATCCTGTTCGTGCTGCTGCTCATGGTGATCCCCGGGAGCCAGCTGTTGCTCTACCCGATCCTGTGGATCCTGATGCCGAGCGAGGACCAGGTCGACGCGCTGTGGCAGACGACGCAGCCGACCTACCGCACCGACCCGGCCCCGCCGTCGGGGACGGGCGCACACAGCGCCACCTCGTCGACGGACTGGCCGAGCACCTGAGACTCACCGGCTCCGCCTACGCCGACGCGACCCGCAGACCGTTGACGGCCTGCGGGTCAGCCGCATCAGGGAGGGTCGGTTGCCTCCCGCCGGCACAGTGAGCGGATCGGCGCTGCAACCCACCTGCTCCTCGTCGCGACGACTACTGTCGGCGCGTGAGCGCCCCGTGGGAGCCCGTGCCCTTCGAGGTCTTCGAGGCCGGTGTCTACTTGCACGGCACGAAGGCTGA
This sequence comes from uncultured Actinomycetota bacterium, assembly GCA_963745245.1. Classification (GTDB taxonomy): domain Bacteria; phylum Actinomycetota; class Actinomycetes; order Propionibacteriales; family Nocardioidaceae; genus Marmoricola_A. Next base: position 1,186,222 of record CAVUWU010000002.1, on the reverse strand, counting down.
TCTTGCGGTCGGCGAGATGCTGGTGCCCGGTCGGGACTCGAACTTCGAGGACGGCCGGGTGATGAACTACGTCTACTTCACCGCGACCCTCGACGCCGCGACCTGGGGTGCCGAGCTCGCCGCGGGTCAGGGCCGTGGGCGCATCTACATCGTCGAGCCGACCGGCGAGTTCGAGGACGACCCCAACGTCACGAACAAGAAGTTCCCCGGGAATCCCACGCACTCCTTCCGCACCCGTACGGCGCTGCGCGTCGTCGGCGAACTCGTCGACTGGGTCGGACACTCACCCGAGAAGCTCCAGGCGATGCGGGACGGACTCGAGGCGTTGAAACGCCAGGGCGCAGCCCAGATCGAGGACTGAGCGACCAGAAGGCCGTCCTCTCCCGGTCGAGAGCACCCGACCCTCTGAGGGCCACCTGCCCGGCACGGCACAGGAGCAGGCGAAGATCCATTCGTCGTGGGTCTTGCCGCCGCCAACGGCCGCTGGGCGCCAGATGTCCACTGCTCGAGGCTGACCCGCACGGACCCTCAGGGCCCACCGTGAGGCTGCCGGCTGAGCCGGTCCGCGCGCCCCAGCCACCATGCAGCCAGCCCGCCACCGATCGCGCCGAAGAGGTGCCCCTGCCAGGAGATGCCCGGCTGCCCTGGCAGCACCCCCCACAGCACCCCGCCGTAGACGAGCAGCAGAAGAACTCCAAGCGCCAACTGCCCTGGGTGCCCGGAGAAGACCCCCCGCAGCAGCAGGTAGCCCAGCCAGCCGAAGGCCAGCACCGATGCCCCGACGTGGACGGTCCCGGCCCCGCCGGTGAGCCACACGCCGGCTCCACCGACCAGCCACACCACGGCCGTCACCATGAGCCAGCGGCGTACCCCGGCCAGCAGCAGCAGGAACCCGAACACCAGGAGAGGCACCGTGTTGGCCAACAGGTGCTGCCAGGTCCCGTGCAGCATCGGCGCGAACACGATGCCGTCCAAGCTGTCGGCCGCCCGCGGCTCGAGGCCGCCGACGCGCTGCAGCCGGCTCCCGGAGAGCTGGTCCAGGATCTCGACCACGTAGAGGCTGCCGACAAAGAGCAGGATCACCAGCAGTGCGGTCCCCGCAGTCGACCGCTTTCGCTCCGGTGCGGGGGCCTGCTGCCAGCTCACCCCTTCAACCGTAACCAGGCCGTGCCAGCCACGGCCCTGATCTGCGCCAGGGAAGTCACCACCGGGTCAACCCTTGCAAACGCCAAGGTGCCGCGCCCCGGCCAAGGGCGTCCATGCGGCCGCCACCGAGCGCGAGGAACCCCCTGGGCTTCACGCCACCGACTTGCCACCGCGTTGACAGCGCACGACGATGGGCTCGCAGGGGACTCCACGAGCCGAGAGCGGCCGCCGACAAGGCTCCTCACCACATCCAGACTGGAGGCGTCGATGGGAACGAGTTCGTCTGCGCCGGAGCAGGCCGCGTTGGTTGCCCTTCGTCGGCAGCGCGCGGAGTTGCGGGAGTCGATGGGTGCACTGGAGCTGGCCCTGGCCGGGCCGGCGCCTAGCGGTCAGGTTCGATGGGCACAGCGTGTCCATGTTGCGCTGGTCGAGATGTCAGCTGACTTCCGCGAGCACATTGGTTTCACTGAGGGTCCCGAAGGGCTGTACGTCGACATACTCGCGACAGCGCCACGCCTCTCCGGTGCAGTAGTCCGTCTCACCCAGGAGCACGCGACGATCAGCGACCTCCTCGACAGTCTGCTTGCTCGCACCCTTACAGCGGAGAGCGAAGACGTGGATCAACTGCGCGGTGACGGCACCGCGCTCCTCGGATTGCTCGTCGGCCATCGTCAGCGCGGCTCCGACCTGGTCTACGAGGCATACCAATTCGACGTCGGGGGCGAAACCTGACTTCCGATCTCTTGCGCTAGACCGGATGACAGGCGCCGGGGAGACTGAGGGTCATCGTCGGGTGATGGTCTCGGTCTGGGTCGGCGACCCGAAGACCGCGTGCGCGCAGAGGGCCAAGAAGCGGGCACCCTGGGGAGAGGGTGCCCGCCTGGTTGCCTGCCGGGCCGGAATTCAGCCGTTCGCGGCGTGGTAGGCCTCCACGATCTCGCGCTTGATGCGGCCGCGGTCTGAGATCTCGTAGCCGCGCCCACGAGCCCAGGCGCGAATATTGGCGAGCTCTTCCTTGCTGCCACCGCTGCGGGACCTCGATTCGCGGCGTGTGCGCCCCGACGACGAACTGCGGCCCCCGAGCGCCGTCGCGGCGTTGACGTAGGCCTCCATCACCGCGTCGAACTGCTCGGCTTCCTCAGCCGTCAGGTCAATGGTGTACTCCGAGCCGTCATAGGAGAAACCGATCGTCCGGCCCTCTCCCTCACCCAGCTCTTCCCCGCTCAAGTCGCTCACGAGCCGGACAATCGTCCGCTGAGCCATTGCGCCTCCCTTTGTGTATGCCCCGCAAGATGAACACTACTCAAAGGGCTCTTTGCAACTACTCGTGGTGGGCCCGCTCGCGGCGAAGCCGAGTTCCGTCCGCGATCGGAATGCGTAGTCGGTAGTCATTGGTCGGCGACTGGGGCTATTGCCCTCCTACCTGCGGACGACTCCGTCGTCGGAGACTGCTCAGATGTGCACGCGCATCCGCGTCCGGACCCACTCGGGGACGCGGAGTGCAGCCGTCATGGGCCTTCTCCGGATCGACGACGCCGAGTTGGGCGTCGGCGTCCGCGTTGCCGCTCCTGTTGCACGCGCGCCAGGCTCACCCCTGCGGGGCGACAACGAGCCCTCGAAGGAGTGAGTGATGATGGACCGCACGCTGGTGCTGCTGCGGCACGGCAAGTCGGACTGGTCGGGTGGCGAGGCGGACATGTCCCGCCCGCTGGCCACGCGTGGCCGGCGGCAGGCGCCGGACACCGGCCGCTGGCTGGCCGGGCACTGTGCCGCCATCGACCTGGCCGTGGTCTCGCCGGCGACCCGGGCCCGGGAGACATGGGATCTGGTCGCCGCGGAGTTGGACCCGGCGCCGTCGACTCGGGTTGACGACCGGGTGTACGCCGCGTCGGCGCGGGACCTGCTCGACGTGGTAGCCGAGCTCGGTGACGTCACCAGGACCGTTGTGCTGGTCGGGCACAACCCCGGTCTCGAGGACTTGGCCGGGATGCTGACCGGGAAGCCGGTGCGTCTTCTGACGTCGGCCGTGGCGGTGCTGGGCGTCCCCGGCTCATGGGCGCACCTGCGCCGCGATGGCGCGGTTCTTCAGGTGTCCGGCCGGCCACCCGCAGGTGGCGAGGCCAAGGGCCAGGACCGATAGACCAGGGTGAGGGCTATCAGCACCACGTAGCCGAGCAAGGCGGCACGCCGTCGGGGATTCGCCACCGGCCACAAGAAGAGCGCAAGGAAGAGCGAGCTGCTCCCAGCCCACCGTGGAGATGCGTTGGACTCCTCCGATCCGCCCAGATCGGAGGCCAGCCACGGTGGCGCGGTCGGAAACCCCACGTAGCCCGCCATCCCGAACGTCGTGAACGCGAGCACCACCGCGACCCAGGCCATGAACTGCACGGAGCCGTCGATGAGCCGGTCCTGGAGCCAGATGGAGGGGAGGGTCCCGAAGACCGCGCGGTCGTCTTCGACCGGTCGTGGCGCTGCGAGGTTGCGCCACGGTCAGGCCGCGATGCCGCGGCGTAGCTCCTGGTCCGTCACCGAGACCTGCGCTCGATGATCGCCTGGCTGCGGAACCGGTTGTAGCGCTGGATCGCGATGAACGGCAGGTTGACCACCACGCCGTAGCCGACCAGCAAGCCGGTCGCGAGCGGCGGGTTCCAGAGGACGAAGACGGGCGCGCAGCCCATCGCCCACCAGTGGGCCAGCTCGGCCCGCCGCGTCTCGCGCACGAAGAGCTGGAGCCCGGCGACGTCGTGCGCCGGGAGGTGACGCTTGCTGACTCCGCCGCGGAACAGGCCTCCGGCCTCCGGCACCTTGTCCTTCCAGCGGTTGACGCGCAGCCGGCGCCGATACCACAGCCCGGCCGCCTCGAAGCGCCGCGGCCGCAGCAACCACCCGTCCCGGCTCAGCCGACCTGCGTCGAGGCGGTGCGCCACATACCCGGTGGCGGAGTGGAACACCCCCCAGGCGATCACGTCCACGACGATGGTTGCCGCCGGCGGCATCACCAGCCGCAGCATCAGACCCCCTCCGTGGACTTGTCGCGGCGGAGTGCCACGTCGCGACCACGCCACCGCACCGACCGGCGGATCAGCGTGAGCGCAGCCGACCTCGCGAAAAGGACGTCGAACGCGAGCAGTGGCACAGGGAACAGCGCCCAGGTCCACCAGCGGAACGAACCGATCGTGCGCAGGATCGCTCCGAGCTGCCAGGCGACGCCGCCCCAGGCCACCGCCCACAGTGCGGGAGGGCCCGACGCTAGTTCCGCTCCCCGCCCCGTGGTTGCCTCTACGAGAGCGAGCCCGGCGCCCACCGCGACCGCGTGGTGCGCGCCCACCCACAGCACCGCGGCCAATGTCGCGCCGGGAGCGGCCGCCGAGGCGCCCGAGGCGAAGTTCTTCGTCCACCCGTCGGCCATCTGCCGAAAGCCGCCGGGATAGCTGCGCATCCGGATCGACTGCCCTCCCACGGCGCACCGCACCGGCAGGCCCACCCGGTGGTAGGCGGCCGCCAGCTGGACGTCGTCGAGGATCTCTCCGCGGACCGTCTCGTGTCCTCCGGCCGACCGGTAGTCCGCCCGCGAGGTCAGCAGGCAGGGCCCGAAGGCCATGGGCTGGCCGCGGGGGCGACGGGCGAAGGCGGCGCTGGCCAGGACAGAGACCGCGTTGAAGTACGCCGAGAGCTGCTCGTACGGTCGCACGACGCTGTGGAAGGGCTGCACCGAGACGAGTCCACCGTGCCGGTCGTGCAGCGCGAGCAGGCCGGCCAGAGCGTCCGGGGCCAGCACGGTGTCGGCGTCGAGGAAGAGCACCAGGTCCCCCGTGGTCGCGTTGGCACCGACGTGGCACGCCCACGCCTTTCCCGTCCAGCCCGGGGGAGGCGTCCCGGCCGGCAGGACGTGGGCACCGGCGGACCGCGCGACCGAAGCCGTCGCGTCGCGGGAGCCGTCGTCGACAACGACGATGTCGGCGACCTCGACCGTGAGGCGGCGCAGGGACTCCAGCAGCCTCGGGACCGAGTGCTCCTCGTCCCGGGCCGGGACGACGACGGAGACCGACACTGCGTGCTCGCGGTGCTGTCCGCCGCGCGGGACCCTCCGGAGGTCTCGCAGGAACCACTGGGCGCTCCCTGCGGCCACCAGCAGCACCACAACGACGAGCAGCTCAGTCACGGGCCACCAGCCACCCGCGTCATGACCAGCGGCATGCCGCCGTGCGGGTGCACGGTGAGGTGCGCCTGGGTCGGGGGGCGGGACCATTCCGTGGGCACGTCGACCCGGTAGTCGGGAAGCAGTTGGCTGAGCACCAGCACCATCTCGCCCAGCGCGAACTCGCGGCCGATGCACAGGCGAGGGCCCAGGCCGAACGGCAGGTAGTGCGAGCGCGAGCGCGAGGCGTCCGAGCTCGCGCTCGGGTCCGCGTCCAGGAAGCGTTCTGGTCGGAAGGCCAGCGGGTCGGGCCAGGAGTCGGCGCGGCGATGCAGGAGCCACGGGCTGATGATCACCATCGTCCCGGCGGGCACCTCTCGGCCGCCGAGGACGTCTGCTCGCTGCGCACGCCGTGAGATCGCCCAGGCGGGCGGGAAGAGGCGCAGCGCCTCGTCCACGACCGCGCGTGTCCACGGGAGGCTGTGGCGGTGGCCGAGCATGCGCACGGGTCCCGGATGCCCGGCGAGCTCGTCGCGCACCCGGTCTTGGGCCGGCTGGTGCTCGGCGAGCAGCATCAGGGTCCAGGCCATCGCAGCCGCCACGGTCTCGTGGCCGGCGATGACCATGGTGACCAGCTCGTTGCGGATCTCGCCGTCACTGAGGTCGCTGTCCAGGAGGAGACCGAGGAGGTCGTCGCCATAGGCGCCGTCGGGGGACAGCCGGCCGCGCTGCCGGCGCTGCGCGATGAGCTCGGCGGAGATCACGTCCAGGCGGCGGCGCGTCAGGCGCAGTCGGAGGTTCGTCGGGGTGGGGGCCCACGAAGCCGTCGGCAGGATCGAGCGGCCCAGCCGGACCACCAGCGTCGCCGCCTCACTCGTCGCGTCCAGCAGCTGCTGTGCCTGCCCGGAGAGGTCCGCGGAGAAGAGCGCCCGCCCGACCGCGTCGAGGCCGATGCCGTGGGTGAGAGCGGCGACGTCCACCACGGCTCCGGCATCGGAGCCGCCCCGCCCGAGACGGCGCTTCGCGACGGGATCACCCCCGAGTCCGTCCCTGCCGAGGCGCGCGGCGATGGCGACGTCGGCTGCCGAGCGGATCTGGTCGCCCACGCGCTCGAGACGATGGTGGTGGAAGGCGGGGGCGGCGAGTCGTCGGTGCTCGAGCCAGTTCGGCTCGGACGACGCCAGGATCCCGGGTCCGGTCACCCGCGCCAGCGCGGCGTACTGCACGGTCTGCTTGCCCCAGTGGCGCGCCGAGGTCTGCAGCACGTGCCGGACGTCGTCGGGATCATTGATAAGCAGCACCGGTGCGCCCGGCACGGGGAAGGCGACGAGGTCGCCGAAGCGCCCGGTGACCTCGGTGAGGAAGGAGATCGGGTCGGCGCGGATCGAGCGGAAGGCTCGTGCCATGTCCAGGGCGCTCGGCCCGGGAACCCCCAGGTCGGTGTTCCCCCTCACGTGCGGGCGGGCCGAGGTGCTCACGCTGCATCCTCGCCCTGTCGGAGGCCGAGCCACACCCACGCCACGCAGGTGGACAGCACCAGTGCGAAGCCGAAGGCCAGGTCCTCCAGCGGCGCGTAGACAAGCCGGCCGTCCCCGAGGAAGGTCACACTGCCCCCGCCCAGGATCGCGTCAGGGTCGTACTGGACGATGCGGCGGCCGGTGAGCCAGCCGTTCGTCAGAAGCTGGAAGAAGGCGATGATGCCGTACGCCGCCCACCACGTTCCCGAGGTGGTCAGCCGTGTGCCTGCTGCCCAGCGGTCGACCACCACCGCCACCATGACTGCGGCCACCGCGATCGCCGTGTAGGTCATCGGACCTCCTTGCGCTGAGGTGTCCGTCCGGCCCGGCTCCGTCGCCGGACCACCACCACCGCCTCGTAGGTCAGCACCGTGACGAACGGGATGACGACGAAGAAAGCGATCTCCTCCAGCGGGAGGCCGGCCACGCGCCATGCCAGTGTCTGCCCGGGGTCGAACCACCAATGGCCCGCCCGGGTGGCGACCAGGTCCCAGACGACGAAGGGGAAGGCGGCCACCGCGATGGTCAGGACCAGCCGCTTCGACTGATGCAGCACCGTAAGCCGGAAGACGGGGATGAGTGGCAGGGTCAGCATCAGGCAGGCCGCCAGCATGGCGGCGTAGGACCAGTTCTGTGGGCTCACACCGCTCCTCCCGGCTGCGCGCTCGACCGTAAACCTATGCACTCTGTTGAGCCGATCTTAGACACGCGTTGCCAAGCGCGCGTCGAGAACGCCTCAGCCCGTGGAGCACCAGGCCAGGCTGGCGGACGCGGCACGCGGCCCCAAGGCCGCGCCGAGCGTCCACTGCCCCCGCGCAGTGTGTCAGAGCGAGCGTCGCGGGCCCTGAGTACGCCGGATCTCGGACTCAGGCGAGCCGGAGGAACTCCAGGTGACGTTCGTACTGGTCCAGGCAGTCGTGGATGACCTGACCGGACGAATAGCCCATGATGTCGTAGTCCTGGCCGCCTTCCTCGAGGTGCACTTCGAGTCGGGCGTACTCGTCGCGGTCGCCGATCATGCGGCCTCCGTAGGTGGGCACGGGGGACTCGGTGACCTGGACCCGGTAGACGAACGGGTGGTCCTCGGCATCCGTGCGCAGCTCGACGTAGGACTGAGGCTGCCCGGCCGGGTCATCGATGTCCTCGACCAGCCCTGTGGTGGCCGCTGCGGAAACCCCCTGGGCGTTGAGCTCGGCGGCGACCTCGGTGAGGGCAGGCTCGACCACCCGGTGCAGATACTCCGTGGCCCGTTGACGGTCCACGAAGTTGGTGGCTCGTGCCAGCCGCGCCCGCCAGGTCTCACTGCCGACATGCTCTCCGCCGGAACGTCCCGAGAGCATCACCGGCAGCTGGTGAGCGCTGGAGTCGGCCCGGCGTCCTTCGACGCGCAGCGCCTTCCACAGCCCGAGCATCACCAGCACCAGCACGAAGGCGAACGGCAGCCCCATGATGATCGTGGCGTACTGGAGTGCGTAGAGACCTCCGACGGCGAGCATCGCGATCGTCAGCAGGCCGGTGACCGACGCCCACACGATCCGCATCCACCCAGCAGCGTCGTCCTGCACCGTGTCCAGCTTGGAGCACAGGTTGCCCATCACCAGCGCGCCGGAGTCGGCGGACGTGACGTAGAACAGCAGGCCGACGAAGAACGACAACCCGATCAGGGCGTCCCCGGCCGGGAACTCCCGGAGCAGCGCATAGAAGCCGCGGCCCTCGAAGTCCACGGCGACCTCGGCAAACGCCTCGTCGCCTCCGCGGATCCGGTCCAAGGCGGCGTTGCCGAAGATCGAGATCCACATCACGATGTAGCTGAACGGGATGACCATCGTGCCGGCGACGAACTGGCGGATAGTGCGTCCGCGAGAGATCCGCGCGAGGAACAGTCCCACGAAGGCCGCCCAGGCCACCCACCAGGCCCAGAAGAACAACGTCCATAGCGACAACCAGTCCGAGGCGTCGCTGAACGCGAAGGTCTCCATGGTCTTGGCCGGGAAGCTGCGCACGAAGTCGCCGACGTTCATCACGACGGCGTTCAAGATGAACGAGGTCCGGCCGGTCACCAGAACCCAGCCGGCAAGTCCCAGCGCCAGCAGCACGTTGAGCTGGGAGAGGAGGCGGATGCCCTTGTCCACGCCGGTGGTCGCCGACACCGCCGCCACCACGACCGCGAGCACGGCGAGCCCGATCTGCGCACCGGTGCTGATGCTGATGTCGAACAGGATGTTGAGCCCGACGTTCAAGAACACCACGCCGATGCCCAGGCTGGTGGCCACCCCGAAGATCGTGCCCAGCACCGCGGCGGTGTCCACCACGTGACCGAGAACGCCGTCGACGCGCTTGCCGAAGATCGGGTAGAGCGAGGACCGCACCGCCAGAGGCAGATGCAGCCGGTAGGCGAAGTAGGCGAGGGCCATGCCCATCAGCGCATACATGCCCCAGCCGCTGATGCCGTAGTGGAACAGCGTCCACACGGTCGCCTCCCGCGCAGCCTCGACAGTGCCGCCCTCGATCACCGGCGGGGTGAGGTACTGCGTGGCCGGCTCGACGACGGAGTAGAACATCACGTCGGTGCCGATGCCGGCGGCAAAGAGCATCGAGGCCCAGGCGAAGGTCGAGAACTCGGGACGGGAGTGTTCGGGGCCCAGCCGCACGCTCCCATACCGCGAGATCGCCAAGCCGATCACGAACACGAGGATCACCGTGGTCAGCAGGATGTAGAACCAGCCGAACCCGGTCGTCACCTTGCCCACCGCGGTGCCGATGGCCGACTCCGCCCGGGTGGGCGCGACCAGCGCCCACACCGCCATGGCCAGCACACCGGCCAGCGAGACGATGAAGACCGGCCACCGCACCTGGGGCCCGCTCAGCCGGGCAGTCAGGCTGCCGTCGTCCTCGACGTCCGACGACGGCGGGGGTGCGTCCGCGGTCATCGGTCCGCCCCCGCCTGGGCGTGCAACGCCGCGGTGGCGCTGGGCGGGTCGGCGACGACATCCCACGCGTCGTTGCGCGGATCGCCGGGGGGATACAGGGGATCACCGCGGCCATGCCGATACCACGGGACCTCGAGCGGTGGCAGCGGCGTGTTGCCGGCGATCAGGTCAGCCGCCTTCTCGGCGACCATCATCACCGGGGAGTAGATGTTGCCGTTGGTCACGTAGGGGAACACCGAAGCGTCCACCACCCGCAGACCCTGGATGCCGCGCACGCGCATGCTTGTCGGATCGACGACGCTGGAGTCGTCGGTGCCCATCTTCGCGGTGCAGGAGGGGTGCAGCGCGGTCTCGGCGTCGTTGGCCACCCACTCCAGGATCTCCTCTTCGGTTCCCACCGACGGCCCGGGGGAGAGTTCCCCACCGCTGAACGCGGCGAACGCCGGCTGCTCCAGGATGCTCCGGGCCGCCAGGACCATCTCCACCCATTCGCGACGGTCGTTCTCGGTGGTCAGATAGTTGAACTGGATCGCGGGGTGCTGGCTCGGATCGGTGGACCGGATCAGGCAGGTGCCGCGGGTGTCGGCGTACATGGGCCCGATGTGGACCTGGTAGCCGTGCTCCGCGGCGGGCTTGCTGCCGTCGTACCGAATCGCGATCGGCAGGAAGTGGAACATCAGGTTGGGCCACTCCACCTCGTCGTTGCTGCGGATGAAGCCGCCGGCCTCGAAGTGGTTGGACGCTCCCACGCCGCGCCGCCCGAAGAGCCACTCGGCGCCGATCCGAGGCTTGTGCCGGTGCGCGAGCCAGGGGGCTATCGAGACCGGTTGCGTGGACTCGTGCTGGATGTAGACCTCGAGGTGGTCCTGCATGTTCTGCCCGACGCCGGGAAGCTCGTGGACCACCTCGCGGACCCCTGCCGAGCGCAGGTGAGCCGGATCGCCGATCCCCGCCAACTGGAGCAGCTGGGGGCTGTTGAAGGCACCGCCGCAGAGGATCACTTCACCGGCGTCCACGGTGTGGTGCAGCCGTCCGGCGCGGACATAGTCGACGCCGACGCAGCGGGTGCCCTGCATCCGCAGGCCGGTGACCATCGCCAAGGTCTCCACCCGCAGGTTCTTGCGTCCACGCACCGGGTGCAGATACGCCCGCGCGGCGGAGAGCCGGCGGCCGCGGTAGACGTTGCGGTCGAACTTGGCGAAGCCCTCCTGCCGGTAGCCGTTGACGTCGTCGGTGAGGGGGTATCCGGCCTGCTGTGCGGCCTCGAAGAACGCACCGAACAACGGGCTGGTCGCCGGGCCGCGCTCCAGCATCAGCGGCCCGGAGCCACCGCGCCAGGCGTCGGCTCCGGCCAGGCAGGTTTCCATGCGCTTGAAGTAGGGCAGGCAGTGCGCGTAGTCCCAGGTCTCCATGCCGGGGTCGGCGGCCCAGCGCTCGAAGTCCATCGGGTTGCCGCGCTGGAAGATCATCCCGTTGATCGAGCTGGAACCGCCCAGCACCTTGCCCCGGGCGTGGTAGACCCGGCGGCCGCCCATCGCCGGCTCAGGCTCGGACTCGTACTTCCAGTCGTACAGACGGTTTCCGATGGGGTAGGGCAGGGCGGCGGGCATGTGGATGAACGGATCGAGCTTCACGTCACTGCGACCGGCCTCCAGGACCAGCACCCGCGTGCTGGAGTCCGAGCTCAGCCGATTGGCCAGCGCGCACCCTGCCGAGCCACCGCCGACGATCACATAGTCCCAGGTGCTCACGAGGCCTCCTCGCCGTCGTCGGGCCCCGGACTCACCGCGCTCGTGCGGTCCGGGAACCAGCCCGCCGGTGCGGGCCTGGTGTTGTGCCAGATGTGCTTGGTCTCGCGGTATTCCTCCAGGCCGACCAGGCCGAGCTCGCGGCCGTTGCCGGACTGCTTGTAGCCGCCCCACTCGGCCCCCGGCACGTAGGGGTGGAAGTCGTTGATCCAGATCGTGCCGTGCCGCAGGCGGGCCGCGACCCGCTCCGCCCGACCGGCGTTCTCGGTCCACACCGCCCCGGTCAGGCCGTAGATGGTGTCGTTGGCGATCCGCACGGCCGCATCCTCGGCGGCGTCCCGGTCCGCACCGCTGAAGGTCTCCACGGTGAGCACCGGACCGAAGGACTCCTCCTGCACGCACTGCATGTCCGAGGTGCAGCCGTCGAGGATGGTCGGCAGGTAGTAGAAGCCGTCGTGGTATTCGCGGCCCTCAGGGCGTGACCCGCCCACCCGCAGCTGTGCCCCTTCAGCCAACGCGTCGGCGACGTACTGCTCCACCTTCTCGCGGTGGGCGGCGCTGATCAGCGGGCCGGTCTCGGCCCGGTCGTCGAAGGGCCCGCCCAGGCGGATGTCCCGAGCGCGGGCCACCAGCGTCTCGACCACCTCGGCGTGCACGCTCTCCTCCACCACCAGGCGCGAACCCGCCGAGCACACCTGGCCGGAGTCGAGGAAGATCGCGGTCAACGCGTTGTCGACGGCGGCGGGCAGGTCTGCGTCGGCGAACAGGACGAACGGGTTCTTGCCGCCGAGCTCCAGTGCGACCCGCTTCACGGTGGCCGCGGCACTGGCCATGATCCCGCGTCCGGTCCTCAGCCCGCCGGTGAAGGACACCAGGTCGACCGACTCGTGCTCCACCAAGGCGACGCCGGCGGTCGCGCCGGGGCCGAGGACGAGGTTCGCGACGCCGTCGGGCAGGCCGAGCTCGGCCAGGGCGTTCACGAGCCAGATCGCCGTTGAGGGGGTGCTCTCGCTCGGCTTGAGCACGAAGGTGTCGCCGGCTGCCAGCGCCGGCGCGACCTTCCAGGAGGTCTGGAGGAGCGGGTAGTTCCACGGGGTGATGAGGGCGCAGACCCCGATCGGCTCGTACACGATGCGGCTGACGATCCCCGGCATGCCGGTGTCCACCACCCGTCCGGCGTCGGCGGCGGCGATATCGGCGAAGTGCCGGAACACGCTGACGATGTCATCGACATCGACCTGGGACTCCACGAAGCGCTTCCCGGTGTCCAGCGACTCCAGTCGGGCCACCTCGTCCTTCTCCGCGACCAGCCTGTCCGCCAACGCCCGGAGCAGGTCGGCTCGCTCGGCCGCCGGCGTCCCGGGCCAGGGGCCGTTGTCGAAGGCCTCGCGTGCGGCAGCCACCGCTTCGCGAGCATCGTCCTCGGTCGCCTCGGCGACCCTGGCTACCTCGCGGCCGTCGGCAGGACAGCGGATCAGCCGCTCGCCGCCGTCACGTGCACTGCGCCATGTCCCCGCGATGAACAGTGAGCTCATCGGCTTCCTCTCCGGTTGTCTGGTGGGTCTTCGTTACCCAGTCTCGACGGCTCGACGCACGTCGATCGGTGCGCATTGCTCCTGCTGAACCTTGCCGGACCCGGGTCCCGATGAAAACAGCCGAGCCCGCAGGTCCGGGGACCATGGCCGCTCTGCGTGCCGTCCCAGGTCCATCCCCCCCAGACTCCGCGAGGCCAATGGACGCACCGCGAGGTCCCAACGCGGCGCGGAGCGTCCACAGCCTCGCGGAGCGTGGGACGCCAGCCTCGCTGAGTCCCTGGCGCCCCCGGTCTGGGGGATCCGGCAGGGACTACCCTCGGCTGCCATGCGACTCGCGGAGGTGATCGCCCGGCTCGAGGACTGGTATCCGCCGACCTGGGCCGAGCCCTGGGACCGGGTCGGCCTGGTGTGTGGCGACCCCGACGCCGAGGTACGCCGAGTGTTGTTCGCCGTCGACCCGGTGGCGGCCGTGGTCGAGGAGGCCGTGGACTACGCCGCCGACCTGCTGGTGGTGCATCACCCGCTCTTCCTGACTCCGGTCAGCTCGGTGGCCGCCACGACCGCGAAGGGGCGGGTGGTCCACCGGCTCGTCCGCACCGGCATCGCTCTCCACACCGCGCACACCAACGCCGACGTCCCGGTCGACGGGGTCAACGACGCGATGGCCCGGAGCCTCGGCCTGCGCGACGTGCGGGTGCTGGAGCCCACCGACGGCGGTGGCCTGGACAAGCTCGTGGTGTTCGTGCCAGAGCCGGAGGCGGAGGACGTTCGCCGCGCGATCACCGACGCGGGCGCGGGCGCGATCGGCGCCTATGACTCCTGCACGTTCACCGCACCGGGCGAGGGGAGGTTCCGCCCACTGCCGGGGGCCGCTCCCGCGATCGGCACGGTGGGCGGGCTCGAAGTCGTCGCCGAGATGCGGGTGGAGGCGGTCTGCCCTCGACCCCGGCGAGGGCAGGTCGTCGAGGCCTTGCGCACGGCCCACCCCTACGAGGAGCCCGCCTTCGACCTCATCGAGCTGGCCGACCCCCCCGGCGGTCCGGCGACCGGGCCCCCACCACCGGCGACCCGAGGGCACGGGCGCGTGGGCGACCTTTCCGAGCCCATGTCCTTGCGTGCCTTCGCCGCTCACGTGCGCGGTGCGTTCCCCCGGACCTCGCACGGCGTGCGGGTCGCGGGCGACCCCGACGCGGTCGTGCGCACCGTCGCGCTCGGGGCGGGATCCGGCGAGTCGCTCCTCAGCGCGGCGCACCGCAGCGGGGCGGAGGTCTACCTCACCTCCGACCTCAAGCATCATCGGGTCAGCGAGCACCTGGAGGACGGCGGCCTCCCGCTGGTGGACATCGCCCACTGGGCGGCCGAGTGGACCTGGCTCCCGGTCGTGGCGGGGAAGGTGCGCGAGGCGGCGGCGAGCGCGGGGGATACCGTGGACGTCCGCGTCAGCACCCTGGTCACCGACCCCTGGAGCTTCCGCGCGTGACCCGCCCGACCCGAGGAGCCTGCCGGTGAGAGCCGACCCCTTCGCCCAGCTGAAGCTGCTGGACATCCAGGAGCTCGACAGCCGGCTGGACGCCCTGCGGCACCAGGCGGCGCACCTGCCGGAGTCGGCCGAGCTGGCGGCTGTGAGCGCGGAGCGGACCGAGCTCGATGGCCGGGTCCGGGACCTTCAGGTGCAGGTCGACGACCTGACGCGCGCGCAGCGGCGTGCGGACGCCGACGTGGAGCAGGTGAAGTCTCGCCGGATGCGCGACCAGCAACGGCTGGACAGCGGAACCGTGGGCAACCCCAAGGACCTGGGCAGGCTGCAGCACGAGCTGACCTCGCTCGAGAAGCGGATCGGTGACCTCGAGGACGTCGAGCTGGAGGTGATGGAGGAGCTCGAGACCACGCAGGCCGAGCTCGACTCCGCGCGAGTCCGGTTGACCGACCTCGACCGGCGAGTCGCCGCGGTGGGCGCGACCCGCGACGAGCGGATGGCCGACCTGCGCCAGGAGGCCACCGACATCGTCCAGCGGCGGGCGACCATGGCCGGCGGCATGCCCGAGGAGCTCCTCGCGGCCTACGACCGGCTTCGTCAGCAGAAGGATGGAGTGGGTGCGGCTGCCCTGCGGGCGCGCCGCTGCAGCGGCTGCAGCCTGGAGCTGAACAGCGGCGACCTGGCCGCGATCTCGAAGCGGCCGGTGGACGACGTCGTCCGCTGCGAGGAATGCGGTCGGATTCTGGTGCGGACCGCCGAGTCCGGGCTCTGAGCGACGTGCCCACCGAGCATCGGTCCGTGGTCGTCGAGGCCGACGGCGGCTCTCGCGGCAATCCCGGCAACGCTGCCTACGGCGCGGTCCTCATCGACCTCGACACCGGCCGAGTGATCGCCGAGCGGGCCGAGCGGATTGGCGTCGCGACCAACAACGTCGCGGAGTACCACGGACTGATCGCCGGGCTCGAGCTCTACCTGGAGTACGCCGAGGGCGCGGCGCTCGAGGTCCGGATGGACTCCAAGCTCGTGGTCGAGCAGATGTCGGGCCGGTGGCAGGTCAAGCACCCGGCGATGCGGACACTTGCCCAGCAGGCGCGTCGACTGGCCCCGCCGCACGCGCATTTCACCTGGGTGCCGCGCGAGCGCAACCGGCGCGCCGACCGGCTGGCGAACCAGGCCCTCGACGGTCCCGAGGGCATCGTGCATGGCGGGCCGGCGTGGGTCGCCGACGACGTCGAGACCAGCGCGGGGACCGGCCCTGCGACCGGCCCTGCGACCGGCCCTGCGACGAGCACCCGGGAGGCGAACCGGTCCGCTCCGGCGCCGCCGTGGGAGCAGGAGGCCCCCACCACGCTCGTCCTGGTCCGGCACGGTGAGACCGGCGACACCCGGCGCCGGCTCTTCAGCGGTCGCACCGGGTCAGACCCCTCGCTTACCGACGACGGCTGCGCCCAGGTGCGGGCCACGGCGGACTGGCTGGCCCCACTGGCCGAGCAGGCGCCGGTGCTGCTCAGCTCACCGCTGCGCCGGACCCGGGAGAGCGCGGAGATCATCGGTGCCCGGCTGGAGCTGAGCCACGACATCGAGGAGGGCCTGGTCGAGGCGGGATTCGGCTCCTGGGAGGGGTTGGACTATGCCCAGGTGGTCGCCCGGGACCGGGACGCGTTCCTGCGCTGGCTGGACGACCCCTCTCACCCTCCGGGCGGCCACGGGGACCCGCTGACCGTCGTGGCGGACCGTGTGGCGCGGACTCGTGACCGGCTGCTCTCGGCGTACCAGGGGAAGACGGTGCTGGCAGTGACCCACCTGACCCCGATCAAGCTGCTGAGCGCCGAGGTCCTGCAGATGCCGCTGGGCTCGCTGTTCCGCACCGAGATCTCCCCGGCCTCGGTGACCGTGCTGGCGTGGTACCCCGACGGACGGCCGATCGTGCGCCTGCTCAACGGTCAGCCGTCGTCGTGGATGCATGGAGCCGGCTTCGCCGTGCGGTAGACCTGTGCGGTAGCACCCGTGCGCTGGGACGAGGGTGGTGGCACGGGACGAGCGTGCACGGGGAAGGAGTGGAGCGGTGCCTCGACGGGTCGTGAGGGTGGCCGCGGCCGAGACCGCGGAACGAACCCTGGCCGACGGGCTGGCCGCCCTGCAGGCCGAGATGGAGCTGTCCACGTCCTTTCCCGCAGCGGTCGAGGCGGAGGCGGCGGCGTCGGCACGGGAGCCGCGGCTGCCGACGTTGGACCGCACGGACCTGGCGCTGGTGACGATCGATCCCGCGGGTGCGCGAGACCTGGACCAGGCGCTCCATGTGGAGCGGCGGGGGAGCGGCTTTCGGGTCCACTACGCCATCGCCGACGTGGCGGCGTTCGTCGAGGCCGGCGGCGAGGTGGACGCCGAGGCGCACCGGCGGGGGGAGACGCTGTACGGGCCCGGCAGGAGGATCCCGCTCCATCCGCCGGTGATTTCCGAGCAGGCCTGCTCGTTGCTGCCCGACGGTGACCGTCCGGCGGTGCTGTGGACGACCGAGGTCGACGCCGCGGGTGAGGTGACTCTCGTGGCAGTCGAGCGAGCCCTGGTGCGCAGCCGGGCGCGGCTGGACTACGCGGGCGTCCAGGCCGCCCTCGACGCCGGCACCGCCGAGGAGGTGCTCGTCTGGCTCCGCGAGGTCGGCCGACTGCGGCTGGAGCAGGAGCGGCGCCGGGGCGGGGTCAGCCTTCCGCTGCCCGACCAGGAGGTCTCCTGCGAGGACGGCCGGTGGCGGCTCCGCTTCCGCGAGACGCTGCCGGTGGAGTCGTGGAATGCGCAGATCTCGCTGCTGACCGGCATGGCGGCAGCCCGACTGATGGTGGACGAGGCGGTGGGGGTGTTGCGGACCCTGACCCCACCGGAGCCGGGCGATGTGGAGCGGCTGCGCCGGGTTGCAGCTGCCCTGAACGTCGGCTGGCCCCCGGAGCTGCCGTATCCGGAGTTCGTCCGCGGGCTCGACGCCACGCGCGCCGATCACGCCGCCATGCTCAACGCCTGCACGACGCTGCTGCGTGGATCGGGGTACGTCGCCTTCGACGGGACGCTCCCGGACCAGCCGATGCACAGCGCGTTGGCCTCCACATACACCCATGTCACCGCGCCGTTGCGCCGCCTCGTCGATCGCTACGCCGGCGAGATCTGCCTGGCCCTCTGCGCCGGCAACCCGGTTCCCGCCTGGGTGCGGGACCGGATGCAGGACCTGCCGGCGACGATGCGCGAGTCCGCTCGCCGGGCCAACGGCTACGAGCGCGAGATGATCGACCTGATGGAGGCCGTGCTGCTGCGCGGCCGGGTCGGTGAGATCTTCCCGGCGATGGTGGTGCAGGTGGGCCGGGACCCCAGCCAGGGGCAGCTCATGGTCTCCTCCCCGGCCGTCGAAGCGCGGGTCCGGTCGGCGTCGGGCGCGGCACTGCCCCTGGGCACCGACGTCGAGGCCCAGCTGTCCGAAGCCGACCCGGTCCGCCGCCGCGTGCGCTTCGAGCTGCCCTGAGCCGGGCCCTTCGCGGCCGCCGCGCAAGCTCAGTGCGCTCCACCTGAGGTCGGCAGGTCTGGATCTCCGTGCGTCGCTTCCGGGGCTTTGCGTGGCCGCGGGCGGGGGTGGGTATGGGCCCTGCGTGACTACCCGAGCGTTCGGCATCGACTTCGGCGGCAGCGGCATCAAGGGGGCCCCGGTCGACCTCGACCGCGGCGAGTTCGCCGATGAGCGGCTCCGCATCCCGACGCCCGATCCGGCCGTACCGGACGCGGTCGCCGACGTGATCGCAGAGTTGGCGCAGGGCTTCGAGGTCGAACCCGGGGCCGCTATCGGCGTGACGGTCCCTGGGGTCGTCGAGCACGGCGTGGTGCGGTCCGCGGCCAACATCGACGACGCCTGGATCGACACCGACGCCGACTTCTTGTTGACCGACCGGCTCGAGCGGCCGGTGCACGTGCTCAACGACGCCGACGCGGCTGGGGTCGCCGAGGCGAGGTACGGCGCCGGCGCCGGTCAGCGTGGCCTGGTCATCGTCACCACCTTGGGCACGGGCATCGGTACCGCCCTGGTCCACGACGGCGTGCTGATTCCCAATGCCGAGCTGGGTCACCTCGAGATCGACGGCCATGATGCCGAGTCCCGCGCCTCCAACGCCGCCCGCAAGCGCGACGACCTCGACTGGCAGGAGTGGGCCGAGCGGCTGACTGTCTACTACCAGGCGCTGGAACGGCTGCTATGGCCGGAACTGATCATCGTCGGCGGTGGTGTGAGCAAGCGCGCTGAGGAGTTCCTGCCGCTGGTCCGCGCCCGCACCCGGATGGTGCCGGCCACGCTGCTCAACACCGCCGGCATCGTCGGCGCGGCGCTGGTGGCCAGCGAGACCCTGGCGAGCGGGAACGGCTAGGAGACCGGAGCGCGTATCGAAGGGGCGAGTGATCAGCGGCGAGTGGCAGGATCGAGGCCCTAGACTGGTCGACGCGGATGAGTTGACCGGGCGGTCGCGGCCGCGCACGACGTCCCAGCGACGTGTGCTGCCGAGGAAGGTCCGGGCTCCACAGGGCAGGGTGGTGGGTAACACCCACCCGGGGTGACCCGCGGGACAGTGCCACAGAGAACAGACCGCCGGCCCCGGAGACGGAGCCGGCAAGGGTGAAACGGTGGTGTAAGAGACCACCAGCGCTCCGGGTGACCGGAGCGGCTCGGTAAACCCCACCCGGAGCAAGGTCACGAGGGCCACGCCGTGAGGCGCGGCCTGCGCGAGCGTTCGAGGGCTGCCCGCCCGAGTTCGCGGGTAGACCGCATGAGGCCGCCGGCAACGGCGGTCCCAGATGGATGATCGCCCATCGCGACACCGTAAGGTGCGCGGGGACAGAACCCGGCCTATAGGTCAGCTCATCCGCCCATGGCTCGCTGACCTGCGGTTTTGTCAGGCTCGCGCTCTCGGAGTCCGCACAGAGTCCGCAGAAGCCCCGAGAACCGAGTCGACCGCCTCCCGTGTCCGGTCGTCCGCGTCCGGCCAAAGGTGGCCATAGGTGTCCGGCGTCTCCACCGCTGTCTTGTGAGCCAGCCGGGCTTGCACAGACTTCACCGATTCGCCGTGGCGGATCAGCAGCGAGGCGAAGTAGTGCCGCATCGCGTGGAAGGTGGCGTCGGTCCCAACTGCCCGGGCTACGGCCGCTTCGTCTGCACGAATCGCGCCTCGAAGCCGCCCAGCAGGTCGAGGTGCTGCTCCAGCAGCCGGGTGATGAGGAAGTTCTCCCGGACCTTCTCCCGGCCCCGCTCGCCCATCTGGGCGGCCTTGTCCGGGTCGCTGACCAGCTCGACCATGCGCTCGGCGGCCTGCTCGGGGGAGTCCACGACGTAGCCGTTCACGCCGTCGTCGATCTGGTGGGGGATCCCGCCGGCGTTCCCGCCGATCACCGGGGTCCCCTTCCAGAGGGCCTCGGACACCGTGAGCCCGAAGCCCTCGCGGATCGACTTCTGCACCACTGCCGTGGCCTCCTGTTGCAGCACGCCGACCAGGTCGTAGTCGTTGACGTCGAACAACACCAACACCCGGTCGGATCGGCGGTCGACGAGGGTCTCGTAGACGACGTTCTTGTCGGGGTCGTCGGCCGGTCGGTTGCCCAGCATCACCAGCGTCGCGTCGATGTCCTTGCTGGCGATCTCGAAGGCGTCGACCACCCCGTGGGGGTCCTTGAACCGGTCGTAGCGGGAGACCTGCGTGATGATCGGCCGGTCGGTGGGGATGTCGTACTGGGCCAGCTTCGCCCGCACGGCGTCCTGCAAGATCGGCTGGTTGTGCGGCTTCAGCGGGTCGATGGCGGGCATGAAGCTGAACTGCGGGACGTCGAACCGATCCTGCATGTAGGACTCGAGGATGACGATCGCGGCGTCGTAGCGGCCCGAGAAGCCGGCCAGGTAGTCGATGAGGTCGGGGTTGGGCGAGGTCATGTCGAGGTGGCCTCGCCAGATCCAGGCGCCCCGCTTGCGCACGTGATCGACCATCCCCATGGTGTGGTGGTCGTGCATGTACACCGCGTCGTGGTCGAAGCGGTTGAACAGCGCGTTCTCGGCGAGGGTCTCCTCGTAGACGCGCTTCTTCTCCCCGGTCAGGTCCAGCGGACCGCCCTGGATCGCGTCGTGCATCTCACGGGTGACGTCGAAGAACGTTGAGGAGCCTCGCAGCAGCCGCCACTCGGTGTCGATGCCCAGCTGGTTCTGCATCCTGACCAGCGACAGGATGATCTCGACCACGCCGCCGGCATGGAACGTCGAGTTCATGTGGACGACCCGCTGGCCGCGAAGGTCCTCCCCCTTGGCTCGGATGCGTTCGACGGCATCTTCGCCTATGTAGCGCGCGTAGTCCTCGACTGTGGCGGCCGGCTTCGTCGTCATCGACTTCCCCTGCAGGTAGGCTGCTTTCGGAACCTACCATCGGGTTCCGCGAGCAGCCAGGAGTCCGGCAGAAGCTCGAGGTTGAGGAGTTGTCCCCGACCGGCCGGACCTGATCGCCCAAGCTGGTCGGGTCGGCCGGGGACCATCTGGTGGAGCCGCGGCGGGCTCCGCCGCTGCCGATCCGACTCACCCTCCATGACCCCAGAATTTCGGGTCACCAGCACGCAGGGGCCACGGCAGGCGGATTGCTCAGCAGTCTCCGAGGCGCTCTCGCACGCAGATCGGCATGGTCGACCGGATCGTGGGCGCCCGACAGGCGGCGTCGCTGGTGTGATCTGCTCGCTCGTGCTTGATATGGGTGCACGGCCGCCCCTGGTGCCGCTGTCAGGTGGTGCGGCGCAGGATGCGTGCCTCCCACGGACGCAGCACGAGCGCGACGTCCTCGGACGCCGGCGCGCTACCGAGGTGCGGGTGTGTGCCGAGCAGTAGCTCCGCCTGGGCCCACTGCGCGGCCTCTGGCAACCCCTCGACGGCATGTTCCATGCCGCTGAAGTTGGCGACCACCAGCAGTGTCGTCTCGTCCATGGAACGGGTGAACGCGTAGACCACGGGGTCCCCGGGCAGCAGCATCGTGAAGTCGCCCTCGGCCACGACCGGGTCGGTGCGGCGCAGCTCGATCAACCGCCGGTAGTGGTGGAACACCGAGTCGGGGTCGGCGAGCGCCTGCTCCGCGTTGACCTCGACGTGGTTTGGGTGGACCTGGAACCACGGCTTGCCAGTGGTGAACCCGGCGTGGGGCGAGCGGTCCCACTGCATGGGCGAACGGGCGTTGTCACGGCTGCCGAGCCGCAGCGCATCGAGAACCTCCTCGACGAGCAGGCCCTGCCCCGTTGCCGCGTGGTAGTAGCTCACCGACTCGATGTCCTGGAACGAACCGGCGTCCTCGAAGGGCACGTTCGTCATGCCGAGCTCCTCGCCCTGGTAGACGTAGGGCGTCCCGCGGTGGAGGTGCAGCACGGTGGCGAGGAGCTTCGCCGACTCGACGCGGAACTCGCCGTCGTCGCCGAACCGGGACACCGCCCGCGGCTGGTCGTGGTTGTTCCAGTACAGGCTGTTCCAGCCGACGTCGGCGAGTCCCTCCTGCCAGCGCCCGAGCGACTCCTTGAGCTCGACGAGCTTCAGCGGCCGACGGTCCCACTTGTGCTCGCCGTGGTCGAGGCCGACGTGCTCGAACTGGAACACCATGTCGACCTCGCGGCGCGCGGGATCGGTGAACAGCACGGCGTCCTGCACCTTGACCGCGGGCATCTCGCCGACGGTGAGGAGCTTGTCGGCACGGCTGCCAAACACCTCGCGGTGCATCTCCTGGAGGAACTCGTGGATGCGCGGGCCACAGATGAACGACGGCGAGCCGTCCCCCCACGGGCCCCCGCCGACCGGCGTGCCGTCGCGGAGTGGCAAGTCTTTGGAGATCATGTTGATGACGTCCATTCGGAAGCCGTCCACCCCACGGTCGAGCCACCACCGCATCATGGCGTAGACCGCCTGGCGCACCTGCGGGTTCTCCCAGTTCAGGTCGGGCTGCTTCCGCGAGAACAGGTGCAGGTAGTACTCGCCCGAGCCCTCATCGAACTGCCAGGCCGATCCGCTGAAGAATGAGTGCCAGTTGGTCGGTTCGGCACCGAGGTCTCCGGGAGCCAGGCCCTCCCGCGGCGGCCGCCACCAGTACCAGTCACGCTTGGGGTTGTCCGTCGAGGAGCGCGACTCGACGAACCAGGGGTGCTCGTCCGAGGTGTGGTTCACGACGAGGTCCGTGACGACCCGGATGCCGCGCTCGTGAGCCTTCGCGAGCAGCTCGTCGAAGTCCCCGAGGGTCCCGAACGTGGGGTCAATGTCCTGGTAGTCGCTGATGTCGTAGCCGTTGTCGTCCTGAGGGGAGGGGTAGATCGGCGACATCCACACGATATCGACGCCGAGGGTGACGAGGTAGTCGAGACGGTCGATGACGCCCCTGAGGTCACCGATGCCGTCGCCGTCGGAGTCCTGGAAGCTGCGAGGGTAGATGTGGTACACGACGGATGAGTGGAACCACGGGCGCTCGGCTGCCATGCGAGCAGTCTCACCAGCCCAGCCGCCGGCTGGGAAGACCCCCGGCCATGTCGTGGCCCTCCGGACGACCCACACCGACGTGACCCGACGTCGCCCACCCAGGATCCGGCTGCCCCGACCACGCGGCGGCCACACCGATCACCGAGGATTCCACCGAACTGGGTGTCGTACGCCCGGCGGGCGGCGGTAAGGGGCACCGTTCGTCAGTGGTCGGCAGCCCACTCTTCAAGCGCCGGGAGCATGGGTCGTGCGATCGCTGTGACTCTTGCGGCTACGGGCATCGGGGTGTTGCCCTCGAGGAATAGTCAAGAGCTGTGGAGCGGTGTGTCAGGCGGCGTGAGCGTCACCTCCTGATTCGTCGGGTCGTTCGAGGAACTTGCCGTTCTTGAAGGTGGCGCCGGCGCGGACGAGGGCAACGAGGTGGGGTGCCTTGACGGCTCGCCACTTGGCTTGGGCGGACTCCATGAGCTTGAAGGCCATCGTGATGCCGGCGGCCCTGGAGCCGGGGCCCTTGGTGACCCGCTGACGAGGCCGCGAACGCCTTCGATGCGGCGCTGGCGCGGTCCTTGTCCTCGGCGTTGAAGATCTCCGCCAGGGCGGCCTTCGCGCCCGGGTGCGCCGGCCTTGGCGGCGGGCTTGGGGGTTGTCGCCGGGGTACCCGCCGACGACGAGATGCGTCGGGTGATCATGAAGTTGACGACACCCACGGCGATGATGATGAGGAAGAGGATCCAGGAGACCGCCGCGGCTCGGCCGAAGCTCTGCTGGGGGCCCCAGCCGAGCTCGTAGATGTACATCGTGACGGTCATCCACTGCCGCGAGGCCCCGCCTTGGCCCGTCTGGTCGAAGACCCGGGGCTCGTGGAAGATCTGCAGGCCGCCGATGGTCGCGGTGATGACCACGAAGAGCTGTACCCCGACGCCGAGATCCCGGTGTTCCTCGAACGCAACATCCTGCCCCCCGGGGCCGCCGACCTCGCCTTGGTGCAGGCCCTTGCGGCCCGCGAGGACCGGGCCCTCGTAGTGCGCGACAGCCAGGGTTCCTGGCATTTCGCGCCCGGCCTGCGCAACGCCAAGGACCTCGCCCAGCGCCTGGACGAGCTGCAGCGGGACACCGATCTCGCCGACCTGGTGGAAGGCGATCGGGGCGCAGTCATGACGATGTTCGAGGAGGTCTTCCAGCACACCTCGTTCATCGGGCGGTCCGGCTCGTTCTTTGCCTTCGAGGGCCTCGGCAGCATCTACTGGCACATGGTCTCCAAGCTGCTTCTCGGCGTACAGCGGGCGGCCCTGGCCGCAGACCCCGTGGACCCCGCCCTGCTGGCGGCGTACGAGGACGTGCGCCAGGGCCTCGGCTACTGCAAGGACCCCCAGACGTACGGCGCCTTTCCCACCGACCCCTACTCGCACACCCCGGCCGGCCACGGCGCTCGGCAACCGGGCATGACGGGCCAGGTCAAGGAAGAGGTGATCACGCGCTTCGCCGAGGTCGGGGTGCGTTGCCACGACGGTCGGATCGTGCTGGACCCCCGGCTGGTGCGTGCCACGGAGTGGCTGACGGAGGCCGCGACCTTCGACTACGTCGATGTCCAGGGACAGCCTCGGTCTCTCGGACTCGAGGCGGGAGCCTTCGCCTTCACCTGGTGCCAGGTCCCCCTCGTGGTGCGCGCCGGCGGCGACCCGGGGTGGCAGATCCGCTGGGCCGACGGGCACACGACCGAGGAGGCAGGTGACGCACTGTCCCGAGAGGTGAGCGAGCACGTCTTCGCCCGCACCGGCGAGGTCGAGGCGCTCACCGCTCATCTCGGATTGCACACCGCACGAGCAGGTACGCCGGACGGTGCGAGCCGGTGAGCGACATGCCGCCGTACCGGGACAGGTCCATTCCCGTAGCTGGGCGGGTGGAGGACCTGCTCGGTCGGATGACCCCGGCCGAGAAGGTCGGCCAGATGACGATGCTGCACCCGCGCGGCGACCTCGACGACCTGGTGAACCAGCGGCTCGTGGGCTCGATCCTGCACACGCCTCCCGATCGGATCGCCGAGGCGACGAGGCTGGCCGCCGGCACCCGGTTGCAGATCCCCCTGCTGGTCGCCGACGACTGCATTCACGGCCACTCGTTCTGGCCCGGAGCGACGATCTTCCCCACCCAGCTGGGCATGGCCGGCACGTGGAACACCGAGCTGACCGAGCGGATCGCGCGAGCCACCGCGGCTGAGGCCGCGGCCACCGGTCTGCACTGGACGTTCTCTCCGGTTGTCTGCATGGCGCGTGACCTGCGGTGGGGCCGGGTCGGCGAGACCTTCGGAGAGGATCCCTTCCTGATCGGCGAGCTGGCCGCGGCGATGGTGCGCGGCTACCAGGGTGACGGGCTCGAGGACCCCACCGCGGTGCTTGCCTGCGCGAAGCACTTCGCCGGCTACAGCGACACGCAGGGCGGTCGGGACGCCAGCGAGGCCGACCTGACCCCGCGCAAGCTCCGGTCGTGGTTCCTTCCGCCGTTCCAGCGCGCGGTGCTCGAGGGCTGCCGCACGTTCATGCTGGCCTACCAGGCGATCGACGGCACCCCGGTCACGATCAACAAGTGGCTGCTCGACGACGTGCTCCGGGGCGAGTGGGGCTACAGCGGGACCCTGGTCACCGACTGGGACAACGTCGGGCGCATGGTGTGGGAGCAGCAGATCATGCCCGACCACACCCATGCCGCCGCCGCCGCGGTGCGTGCCGGCAACGACATCGTGATGACCACGCCGGGCTTCCAGACGGGCGCGCTGGAGGCGCTCGAGCGGGGCCTGATCACCGAGGACCAGCTCGACCCGGCCGTGCGCCGGATCCTCCGGCTCAAGTTCGAGCTCGGGCTGTTCGAGGATCCCCGCCCGCCCGATCTCGACCGGCAGGCAGCGGTGATCGGCTGCGACGAGCACGCCGAGCTGAATCTCGAAGCCGCGCGCCGCTCCCTGGTGCTCCTGCACAACGACGGCACGCTGCCGCTCGGCGGCATCTCGGGACGCGACCCGCGCGGGCGGGCCACCAGCGAGGAAGCCCGTTCGATCGCGGTGGTCGGGGCGAACGCCGACGACATCCGCGCGATGCTCGGGGACTGGGCCGGCGCGTCGGGTCAGGCGGGCTGGATCGCCGGGGACCACCCCCGCGAGATGGTCGAGACCGTGGTCGACGGACTGCGGGCCCTTGCACCCGCGAGCTGGGAGGTCGCCTTCGCCCGCGGCGCCGACATCGAGGTGCTCGTCCCCGACCCGGCGGGGCCGACGTGGCCCGACGGGCAGCCGCGGGCACCGGTCTTCTCACCGGCCCCGCTCGACCCGGACTTGCTCGCCGAGGCGGTCCGGGTGGCCCGGGAGGCCGACGTGGTCGTCGCCGTGGTGGGCGACACCATCGCGCTGACTGGCGAGACCCGGTCGACCGCCACCCTGGAGCTCCAGGGCGGTCAGGTGGCCATGCTGGACGCCGTGCGCGGGACCGGGACGCCGCTGATCGTCGTCCTGGCGCACTCCAAGCCCGCAGTTCTGCCGGCCTCGGCGTTGGAGGCGTCGGCGCTCATCGAGGCCTTCAACCCCGGGATGCGGGGTGGCCGGGCGATCGCCGAGCTGATCCTGGGGCTTACCGAGCCGACCGGTCGCCTGCCGCTCTCCGTGCCCCGGCACGTGGGGCAGCAGCCGACGTACTACAACCAGATCCGCGGGCAGCACGGTGAGCGCTACGCCGATCTCACCCAGGAGCCGGCCTTCGTCTTTGGTGAGGGGCTGAGCTACACCACGGTGGAGTACGGCGGCCTCGCGCTGGAGAAGCATGACCTGAGCGCGGAGGAGGAGATCCGTGCCGAGGTGACGCTGACCAACACCGGATCCCGGCCGGCACTCGAGACGGTGCAGGTCTATGTCCGTGACCGCGTCACCAGCGTCACCTGGGCCGACAAGGAGCTCAAGGCCTACCGGCAGGTGGAGGTCGAGGCCGGCGGCACGGCTCGGGTCCGGCTGACCGTCCCGGTGGCCGCATGCTCGGTGGTCACCGCCGAGGGTCGCCGGGTCGTCGAGCCGGGGGACTTCGACCTGCTCGTCGGCCCCAGCTCGCGGGACGCCGACCTGCTGTCCGAGGGCTTCCAGGTCAGCGGGTGATCTGGCCCGCCGCCACGACACGGTCTGCGCGGCGGTGTCATGGTGCTCGCGCCGGGTCTACTACGGTGGTCTGCGTTGGGACCGGACGGACGACGGCGGGGAGTCGGTGGCTCAGGGGCGCGAGGAGGCGGGCGAGACTGCGGAGGCGGAGCCGCCCGTGGAGCCTGACGACCCTCGAAAGTTCACCTACTCGGTCGTGATCCCGGTCTTCAACAGCGAGCCGATCGTCGGTCAGACCGTCGACCGGGTGCTCGAGGTGTTCGCCGACGCCGACCTGCGCTGTGAGCTGATCCTCGTCAACGACGGCAGCGCGGACAGGAGCTGGGACGTCATCGCCGCGCGGGCCCGCGCCCACCCCAACGTGCTCGCGGTGAACCTGCTGCGCAACTACGGACAGCACCACGCGAACCTGGCCGGCTTCCGTGAGTCCAGCGGTGACTACGTCATCACCATGGACGACGACCTGCAGAACCCCCCCGACCAGGCGATCGTGTTGATCGAGGCGGCGATGCGGGGCCCGGACGTGGTGTTCGGGCGCTTCGAGCGCAAGCAGGCGGCCGGCCACCGCAGGCTGGGCAGCCGGCTGATCTCCTTGATCAACCGCCGTCTCTTCGACCAGCCTCCCGGGCTCGCGGTCTCGAACTTCCGGATTCTGCGCCGCGACGTCGTGGAGCGGATCTGCACCTCCCGCACCGCGCATCCCTACGTCACCGGTCAGGCCCTGATGTACGCCCATGCCCCTGCCGACGTCGTGGTCCGCCACGAGCCACGTCCGGTCGGGAAGAGCACCTACAGCCTGCTGCGGATCGTGCGGCTGGTGCTCGCGATCCTGTTCAGCTACTCCCTGTTCCCGCTGCGGGCGGCGGCGGTGCTCGGCTTCCTCGTCGCCGCGGGCAGCTTCCTGCTCGGCGCCTTCTACCTGCTGCGCGCCCTGTTCGTGGACACCCCCGTGGAGGGGTGGACGACGCTGGTCGTGCTCGTCTCGGTGTTCAGCGGCTTCATCATCGCGCTGCTGTCGATGCTGGGGGAGTACGTCGTGCGTACGCTCAACGCGGTCAGCGAGCAGGGCACCTACCACATCCGCGACCGAGTGGGAGGCACCGGCCGGTGACCCGCCACCTGCTGCTCATCGGCGCACAGCGCTGCGGGACGAGCTACCTGCGCGACCTGCTCGACGCCCATCCGGACGTCGCGATGGCCCGGCCGGCCCGGCCCGAGCCGAAGGTCTTCCTCTCCGACGAGCGGGCCGGCGCCGGGATCGGTGCCTATCGGGACGCCTACTTCGGGCACGCGGTCGGCGAGCAGGTGCTGGGGGAGAAGAGCACGAGCTATCTCGAGGACTCCCGCGCCCCGCGCCGGGCCGCCGCCGTGCTCGGCAGCCCGGAGATCCTCGTCGTGGTGCGCGACCCGGTGGCGCGGGCGGCGTCGCACTGGCGGTTCAGCACCGACAACGGCCTGGAGCGTCGCCCGCTCGAGGAGGCGGTGCGCGCCGACCTGGTCGGCGACCAGCCGTGGGACCCGGACCTGACTTCGGTGTCGCCGTTCGCCTACGCCCGCCGCGGCCGGTACGCCGACTTCCTCGGGCCGTGGCGGGCGGCGTTCCCCGGCCACGTGCACGTCGTGTTCTTCGAGGAGATCACCAGCGATCCGGAGGCTGTGGGTGCCTGCTATGCCGCGATCGGCGTCGATCCCGACGTGCGCCCGGCCGGGCTCGGGCAGGTGGTCAACGCGAGCCCGGAGCCGGCCGCGTCCGTGCCGACCGAGCTGGTCGGCGAGCTTCGCGACTACTACGCCGACAGCGACGCGCGCCTGCGCAGCGTCGTCGGCCGGGAGCTGCCGTGGTGCTCCGCGGCCGCCGGCGTCGGGACCGCGCGATGACCGGGCAGGTGGCCGCACCCGTGACCATCCCGTTCAACCGGGCGAGCGTCCAGGGGGAGGAGCTGGCCTACATTCAGGACTCCGTGCTGAGCGGTCACACGTCCTCGGGTGGGGACTACTCCCGTCGCGCTGGTGCCCTCTTGGGCGAGCTCACCGGTGCCCGGGAGGTGCTGCTGACGACCTCGTGCACCGCGGCGCTGGAGCTGACCGCGCTGCTGCTGGACATCGAGCCGGGCGACACCGTCGTGGTGCCCTCGTTCACCTTCACCACGACCGCCCTGGCCTTCGCCCGGCAGGGGGCCCGGCTGCTGTTCTGCGACATCGAGCCGGAGACCCTCGGCCTGGACCCGGGCCGCCTGGCCTCGCTGCTCGACGACCGGGTCCGCGCCGTCGTCCTGGTGCACTACGCTGGCGTGGCCGGCGACGTGGACGGGATCCGGGCGGTGCTCGCGGACTGGCCCGACGTCGCCCTGGTCGAGGACAACGCTCACGGCCTGCTCGCCCGCTACCGGGGCGAGGCGCTCGGCAGCCTGGGCCGGTTCGCTGCCCAGAGCTTCCACGAGACCAAGAACTTCGTCTGCGGCGAGGGCGGCGCGCTGCTGATAAACGACTCCGCGGACGTCGACCGGGCCCGGGTCCTCTTCGACAAGGGCACCAACCGGCGCGCATTCCTTCTCGGTCAGGTTGACAAGTATTCGTGGAAGGACACCGGGTCATCCTTCGGGTTGGCCGACGTGCTGGCGGCGTACCTGCTGGGGCAGCTGGAGCGCCGCGACACGATCCAGGCGGCGCGGCGGGCTCTGCACGACCGCTACGAGCGGGCCTTGGCGCCGTACGCCGACGCGGGTGCCTTCCGACTCGGCTCCCGCCCGGTGGACCGCGAGTCGGCCTACCACATGTTCTATGTGCTCCTCCCGGACCGGGAGCGCCGCAACGCGGTGCTGTCGGCGATGCGCGAGGACGGCGTCCAGGCGACGTTTCACTACGTGCCGCTGCACACCTCCGAGGCCGGCCGCAGATTCGCCGCTCGGCCCACGGACTGCCCGGTCACCGACGAGGTCAGCGGGCGCCTGCTGCGGCTGCCCTTCTTCACTGACCTCGCCGCGCAGGACGCCGACCGGGTGGTGGCCTCGTTCCTGGGCGCGGTCGCGGCGACCGAGGGTGCCTGAGCGTGACGACCGGGTCCGAGCATCCCGTCCAGCCGGGCTCGTCGTCTCTTCAGCAGCCGGAGTACTGGTGGTACCGCGCCCGCTCCCGGCTGTTGGAGGCCGTGCTCGGCCCGTGGCTGGGCAGTCCCGGGCGAACACTCGACGTGGGCAGCGCGGACGGTCCGAGCGTGGCGTGGATGCGGCGCGGGCAGCCGCGGGTGGCGCTGGACCTCGTGCCTGTGGGGCTGGTGCCGGGCCAGGGGGTCTGTGGCTCGATCGAGGCGCTCCCGTTCTCCGACGGCTGCTTCGACGTGGTCGCCGCCTTCGACGTGGTCGAGCACAGCGCGGACGACGACCGGGCCCTCGGCGAGCTGGTGCGGGTCCTGGCACCGGGCGGGCGGCTGCTGCTCTCGGTCCCGGCGTACCCGTGGGCGTGGTCGGACCACGACGATCAGGCCGGCCACTACCGCCGCTACACGCGCCCGCAGCTCGTGGACCTCGTGCGCCGCTCAGGCCTCGAGGTGCGGCGGGCCACCTATGCCTTCGGCGCCGTCTTCCCGCTGTTCGTCGCAGAGCGGGTGGCGCGACGGGTGCGGACTCACCGCTCAGGCCGAGAGCGTCCCGATCCGGCCCAGCGGCTGACGCCGGTCTCGCCGCGGACGGACCGGCTGCTGATGCGGCTGTGCGAGCTGGACCGGCGGGCGCTGGAGCACACGGACCTGCCGGTCGGCTCCTCGGTCTTCCTTGCCGCCGTCAAGCCGCGCTAGCGCCGATGATCCGAACCACCCCGGCGGATCGAGACCCGGCCTAACCGAAGCCACCGGCCGTCCCGTCTCCACGGGGGGGACGGGCGGCGAGCAGCAGGCCCACGAAGGCCACCGCCTCGGCGACGAGGAACACCGCGGCGACCCTTGGGGCCGGCGACAGGCCGGACAGCAGGGCGTAGGCCACGGCGCCGCCGACGACCGCGCCGCCCCAGGCCCGGGCAGACCGGGTCGCGCGGCCCTGGGCCATCGCCATCACCAGGAGCACCAGGTTCGCGACGGCCAGGGTGGAGCCGGCCGCCACCAGCGCGGCCACCCCGGACCCGGGCCGGACGTCGTCCCCGAACACGGCGGCCAGCACCGGGGGACCGAGCCACCACGCCCCGGCGGTCGCTGCCGGGACCGTGATCCCCGTGCCGAGACCGAGCATGCGTCGGCCTCGGTCCACGCGGTGGGTCCTACCTTGCAAGGTCAGCGCGGTGACCCGCGCCGTCACCTGCGGCATCACCCCGAGCGCGACCATGTAGGGAGCACGAAACAAGGCGAGCGCAGCGAAGAGCCCGGTCACCTCGGCGGCCCCGCCACCGATGATCGCCAGCAGCACGGGGCCGCCGGTGAGCACCACCTGGTTGGTCAGCTGGGCCGACCCGGCGCCCGCCAGGAAGGCGAACGGAGTGGCCTGCGGGCGCGAGCCCCAACCGCGGACCCGCAGCGTCCCGGGCCAGAGGACTACCACGGCATGTCCGCCCACGAGAGCGAGCCCGTAGGCGACCGGGCTGTCCGACCCGGCGACGACGAGCGCCGCCACGGCCAGGCAGCGCAGTGCGTTCTCGGCGACCAGGCTCGCGGCCAGCGCGACCAGGCGGTCCTGCGCGGCGAGCATTCCGCGCGTCACCCCGACGAGGGCTGAGCCCAGGCTCACGGCTCCGACCAGGACCGGGAACCAGGCGTCGCTGCGTCCGAACAGCGGCCCTCGCAGCAGGGCCGCCACCGCGGTGGCGGCTGCCGCCACGACGACCATCCCGGCCGCGAGCACCGGGAGCGTGCGGCGCACCGCGTCCTCCCCGTGCACCGACACAGCGCGGGTGACCCAGTGCTGCACCGGGAAAGTGAGCGCCGCGGCGGCGAAGGCCCAGGAGGTCCACAGGACGGTCACCGGCGCCGCCGTCGCGCTCCCCAGCGTCCGCGTCGTGAGCGCGAAGATGGCGTAGGACAGCAGGCCGGCCACGGCGGACCCCAGCGCCAGGATCGACCCGTCCCTCCGGGTGCTCACGGGCACGTGGGTGGCGCCGGAGGGGCGTTCACGACGGCTCGACGGAGGGCGTCGCGCAGTGAGTCGAGCCGGCCCACGCCGAGCGAGCGGCGAGCCCACCAGGAGAACCCCGGCGCTTCGCCGACCCGCACATAGTCGGCTCGCAGCGGCCTTCGCACCCACGGCCGATCCCGCGTGCTGCCGATGACCACCAAGTCGGGCTCACGGTCGAGATTCCAGCGGAAGAAGCCGCTCAGGCCGCCCGTCCAGGTGCGGTCGATGTATGCCGGCAGCCCGGATGCCAGCATCTGGTGGCGGGTGGGGTTGGCCCGACCGGCGAGGACGAGCGCCTGCGGAGCCTCCAGGGACCATAGGGTGGCCCCGGGGAGCTCCTCGAGCGCCGCGGCCACCGAGGCCCGCTGCCAGCGCAGTGTGTCGTCCCGGTGGGTAGCGGCGTAGTGGACGCCGGTCCCCGCCAGCACCACGGCCGAGGCCGCGACCATGGCGAGTCCGGCGGGAGGTCGCACGCGCTCGGCAACCTCTGCTGAGACCGCTCCCAGGCCGAGCGCGGCGAACGGGAGCAGGAGCAGGGCATCGGGATAGTGATCGAAGTCCCTCAGGGTCCAGGCGAGGCCTCCCACCGCCCCGGTTGCCAACACGGCGGTCGCGGTGGTGCGTGGATGGCGCCGACGAGCGGGACTCGCCAGCCGCCATCCGGCGAGCCCGGCCAACGCCAGGAGGCCGCCCACGAAGGCCCAGGTCGACCACCCGAAGCCACAGACCAGCTTCGCCCACGCGGTCGCGGGGTCCGCCAGGAGCGGGTTGGCAGGGCGGCTGTCGGCGTTGAGCAGCACGAAGCCGAGCATCAGGTCCGCCACCGTCGCGGACAGCGCGTAGTAGAGGACCACGATGGCTCCCGGGATCAGGCCACCGGTGACCGCCCGCCCGAGACCGCGCAGCCGGGTGCCCGCCGGGGCTGCCGCAAGAGCCACCACCAGCGCCGGGAGCAGCGCGAAGAAGGCGATCTGCAGGGTGAGAGTCGCCAACGAGACCGCCAGGCCAGCGAGCAGCCAGCGGCGGGCCAGGACCGCCGCCAGGGCCGCAAGCATGAACAGCACCATCGGCACCTTCTCCCGTGGACCGTGGCTCGCCAGGGCCGTGAAGGCCTCGAAGCTCACCACCGCCGCCGCCGCGACGATGCCGGCCAGACGGGAGCCGAAACCGTCCCTGGCCACGACGTAGGTCAGCGCGACACAGCCCGCAGCCAGAGCCGCGAACAGGGCGCGCATGGACAGCACCTCGTCGACCGGGCTGACCCGGCCGACCGCGACGCCCAGCGCTGGGATCAGGTGTGCGAGCGGTCCGGCGCGGTTGAGGATTCCGACGTATGGGGGATCCCCGGCGAGCACCTGCTGGGCGCCGTAGGCGTAGACCGCCTGGTCGCGCCTTAGCTCTCCCCCAGCCCATGCAGGAGATAGGTGGCCAGGGCGATCGCCCCTAGGACCGGGACGAGCGGGTCGACGGGGCCCCGCCAGGGCCAAGCCTTCAGGCGAAGCGGAGCACCGCCGCTGTGCGGCGCTCGCGTCCTCGGCACGGGGCCACCCTAGGATGCGCTGACGGCGCCATGAGGGAGCACGGCGTCCGGCGCTCCGGGTCGCGAGAAAGCGGCGACCCAGAGGCGACCAGGAGGTGACCCAGAGGCGACCCGGCAGCGACAGGGAGGCAGCGTGACGAACAGCGGCAGGCGAATGCGCGTGGGTCTGGCCGGCACGGGGCCCTGGGCGCGGACGGTGCATGGCCCGGGGCTCCTGGGTGCGGAGGCGGTCGAGTTGGTGGGGGTGTGGGGCCGCAGCGCGGAACGGTCCCGCGACCTCGCCGATGTGCTGGGCGTCCCCGCCTACCCGGAGTACGACGCCCTGCTGGCCGACGTCGACGCGGTCGCCTTCGCCCTGCCCCCCGACGTCCAGGTGGGGCTGGCCGGCCGGGCCGTGGAGGCCGGGAGGCATCTGCTGCTGGAGAAGCCGGTCGCGACCGACCCCGACGCTGCTCGTCGGCTCGCCGAGCAGGCGAAGGCGCACGGCGTCGCCTCGGTGGTGTTCTTCATCGACCGGTTCCTGACCGACCGCGCCGCCTGGATCGAGGAGGTGCAGACATCGGACGGCTGGCGCGGCGCGGCGATGCGATGGCTGGCCGCCCTCGGCGTACCGGACGATCCGGACCCCGCCTCGCCCTGGCGGCACGAGAAGGGCGCGCTGTGGGACGTCGGCCCACACGCCGTCTCGACGCTTACGGCGGTCTTGGGAGCGGTCGAGGACATCACCGCGGTCGCCGGGCAGCACGATCTGGTGCACCTGGTGCTTCGGCATTCCTCCGGTGCGACCAGCACCGCGACCCTCACGCTGTTCGCGCCTCCCGCGGCGGCCGCCGTCGAGGTTCTCGTCTGGGGGGATCCGGGCACCCGCTGGATGCCTGAGCGCAGCGACGACGACGCATCCCGGGCGCTGGGCCGGGCCGCGACGGCGCTCGTCGAGTCGGCCGCGACGGGGGTGGCCGATCCTGCCGCGCTCGCACTGGGTGTCCGGGTGACCGAGCTGCTCGCTGAGGCCGAGCGCCAGCTAGGTCGCTGAGCGCCCGCGGACGACGGTGGCCTGCCATGGCAGCAGCCGGTCCCGCGGCTCGCCCGCGTGGGTCGCCTCCGCGGCCCGGTTGTCCAGTCGGCGGGTGAAGGCATAGAGGCGCGGGTGATCCGGCTCCAGCAGGGTGAAGTCGCCGTCGACGACCACAGGGTCGCGGTGGCGCAGCGCGATCAGCCGCCGATAGTGGGCGAGCACCGAGTGCGGGTCGTCCCGCTGAGCGGCCACGTGCAGCCACCGGTGGTTCGGGTTCACCGCCAGCCAGGGTGTCCCGGTGGTGAACCCGGCGTCCATCCCGGCGGACCACTGTCGGCGAAGTCGTCGATGGAGGCGAACGGCATGTTCGTCATCGCGATCTCCTCGCCCTGGTAGACGTAGGGCGTGCCGCTGGCGTGCCGCGGTGCAGGTGCAGCACGGTGGCGAGCGCGGTCGCCGACTCCCGCCAGTACGCCGCGACCCCGTCCACCCGGTCGTTGCCCCATCGGGACACCGGGCGGGCTGATCGTGGTTGGAGAAGTAGCGGCTGTTCCAGCCCCGGTCGCCCATGGCCGCCTGCCAGCGGGCCAGCGACCCCTTGAGATCGGCCAGGTCGAGCGGGTGGTGGTCCCACTTGGTCGTGCCGTGGTCGAGGTCGACATGTTCGAACTGGAACACCATGTCGACCTGGCCGGTCTCGCGGTCGGTGAACCGAGCGCCCTGCTCCGGTGCCCAGCCCTTCACCCGTCCCGAGGGGACCGGCCGGTGCGTCCGGCAGGCCGTCGGGCTTGGAGATCAGGTTCACCACGTCCATCCCCAAGCCGTCGATGCCGCGGTCCAGCCATCAGCGCATCATCGCGAAGACCGCAGCGCACGTCGGGATGCTCCCAGTTGAGATCCGGCTGCTTGCGGGAGAACAGCTGCAGGTAGTACTGGCCGCGGGCGGGAGCCCACTCCCAGGCCGAGGTTGTCCCGGCTGCGCCTGGACTCCTGGGACCACGCGTGCTCGTCGGAGGTGTGGTTGACCACCAGGTCCATCAGCAGCTTGATGCCGCAGCGATGCAGCTGCGCCACCAGCTCGTCGATGTCTGCCAGGGTGCCGAAGGTCGGGTCGATGGCCTGGTAGTCGCTGATGTCGTAGCCGTTGTCGCCCTGCGGTGAGGCGTGGACCGGAGAGAGCCACACGACGTCCACGCCAGGTCGGCGACGTGGTCGAGTCGGTCGATGATGCCCGGGAGGTCGCCGATGCCGTCGCCGTCGGAGTCGGCGAAGCTGCGCGGGTAGATCTGGTAGACGACCGCCGACTTCCACCACGGGTCTGGCTCTCCCGGCGGTCGGGCTCCGGGGCCGTCCGGTCGTGGTCCTCTGCCATGCCCCTACCCTGGCCGACGAGGACCGGGGAGTCACGGCAGCGCTGCGACCGTGGGCTCTCAGGGCTGGGTGAGCACCTCGGCGCCGTCTGCGGTGACCAGGATCGTGTGCTCGAACTGCGCGCTCGGCCGGCGGTCGCGGGTGACCACCGTCCAGCCGTCCTCCCACATGTCCCACCGCGGAGTGCCCAGACAGAGCATCGGCTCGATGGTGAAGGTCATGCCGGGCTCGATCAGGGTGTCGTACGCCGGGTCGTCGTAGTGCGGGATCACCAGCCCGGAGTGGAACGCGGTGCCGATGCCGTGGCCGGTGAACTCCCGGACCACGCCGTAGCCGAACCGAGCCGCATAGGACTCGATGACCCGGCCCAGCACGTTGACCCGTCGGCCCGGCCGAACGGCCCTGATGGCCCGGCGCAGCGCCTCCTCGGTCCGTTCGACGAGGGCCCGGGTCTCCTCGTCAACGTCGCCGGCGAGGAACGTGGCGTTGGTGTCGCCGTGCACCCCGTCGAGGAACGCGGTGATGTCCACGTTGACGATGTCGCCGTCCTCGACCACGCGGCTGTCGGGGATGCCGTGGCAGATCACCTCGTTGACACTGGTGCACAGCGACTTGGGGAAGCCGCGATAGCCCAGCGTGGAGGGGTAGGCCCCGTTGTCGAGGAGGAACTCGTGGCCGACCCGGTCCAGCGCGTCGGTGGTGACGCCGGGCCGGACCTGCTCCCCGACAGCCGCCAACGCCTGCGCGGCGAGCCGGCCCGCCGCGCGCATCCGGTCGATGGTCGCCGGGTCCTTGACCTCCGAGCCGGTGTAGGCCGCCGGGGCCGGCCGGTCGACGTACTCCGGACGCGGGATGTGAGCCGGCACCGGTCGCCGCGGCGACACAGGATGGGGGACGAGGGGAACCACGGCTGGGAGTCTAGATTCGTCGGGGGCGGCCCCACGGAGGAAGGGCCACGTCCAGGGAGGAAGGGAAGGAGACATGACCGGATTCATCCCGGGCTCGGGACCCGAGGAGTACTGGTACTGCCTGAAGCACCATGCCGTCGAAGGCACGGAGGGGTGCAAGGCGGCCGATCGGCTGGGGCCCTACCCGACCCGAGAGGCGGCCGAGCATGCCCTCGATCGGGTGGCGGAGCGCAACGACGAGTGGGACAACGACCCCGCCTGGAACGACGATGTCCCAGACGCTGGGCACGACGGGTGACCCTTTGAGGCGCAATCCTGTCGTGTGGGCTCTAATCCGTCCGGCCTCGCCGGTACTCTCCGTGTCAGCGGGCGCAGACGCTGCGCTCAGGCGGGGTTGACCCGGTCGGTGTTGCTCGGGTCGGCGCCCTGGTCGGCGCCGGCCACGTCGCCCGGGGTCTCGGCAGGGTCGACGGCGTCGTCGGCCGGCGTCTCGGGGACCGCGCCTCGACCGGAGTCGGCCTGTTTGTCGTCGCCCATCACCGCCGCGGCGGGGTCGACCTCGGTGTCACGGTCGTGGTCGCGCTCGGTCATGTCTCCTCCAGACTGCTCGACGCTGGT
Organism: uncultured Actinomycetota bacterium; assembly: GCA_963745245.1. Taxonomy (GTDB): domain Bacteria; phylum Actinomycetota; class Actinomycetes; order Propionibacteriales; family Nocardioidaceae; genus Marmoricola_A. The sequence continues at coordinate 1,148,551 of CAVUWU010000002.1, read as the reverse complement.
TCGGTAGGGACATGGTTCCTGGTGGCGGGCGCACCAAACCCTGCACCGTCCGTTCGCCGGCCGCGCCGTCGGCCGGGCCGTCAGTGACTGACGTCAGGCCTGCCACCAGCCCCGCCGACCGTCCTCAGTTCAGTGACTGACCTCAGGCCTGCCACCAGCCCCGCCGACCGTCCTCAGGTCAGTGACTGACCTCAGGCCGGCCACCAGCCCCGCCGACCGTCCTCAGGTCAGTGACTGACGTCAGGCCTGCCACCAGCCCCGCCCCAGAAGGTCCTCAGGTCAGTGACTGACGTCAGGCCGGCCGCCAGCCCCGCCCCAGCAGTCCTCAGGTCAGTGACTGACCTCAGGCCGGCCACCAGCCCCGCCGACCGTCCTCAGGTCAGTGACTGACGTCAGAAGGTGTGCTCGGGCCCGGGGAACGACCCCGCGGCCACATCCTCGGCGTACTCCCGGGCGGCTTGCAGCATGACACCGTGCAGGTCGGCGTACTGCTTGACGAAGCGGGGCAGCCGCCCGGTTCTCAGCCCCATCATGTCCTGCCAGACCAGCACCTGGGCGTCGCACCGGTTGCCTGCGCCGATGCCGATCGTGGGGATGCCGACCGCGCGGGTGACCTCGGCGGCGACGTCCCCGGGCACCATCTCCATCACCACCGCGAAGGCTCCGGCGGCCTCCATCGCCCGGGCCGCCGCCAGGATCCGGTCGGCCGCCTCACCGCGACCCTGCACCCGGTATCCGCCCAGCGTGTGCTCCGACTGCGGGGTGAACCCGATGTGCGCCATCACCGGCACACCGTTGCCAGTGAGCTTCTCCACCTGGGGCACGACCTCGAGGCCGCCCTCGAGCTTCACGCAGTGCGCATTGGCCTCCTTCATGAAGCGCGCCGCGGTGTGGAAGGCCTGCTCGGGCGAGACCTGGTAGGAGCCGAACGGCAGGTCGGCCACCACTAGGGCGTAGCGGACCGACCGGGTCACCGCGCGCACCAGCGGGACCAGCTCGTCGACGGTGACCGGCAGCGAGGTCTCGTTGCCGTAGACGTTGTTCGATGCCGAGTCGCCCACCAGCAGCACCGGGATGCCGGCCTCGTCGAACACTGACGCGGTGTACATGTCGTAGGAGGTGAGCATCGCCCACCTCTCGCCGCGCTCCTTCATCTCCCGCAGGTGCGGGATGCGGACGCGCCTGCGGGTCGTCGCGGGAGCGGAGGGGGCGCCGCCGTACGGCGCGGGCTGCTCGGTCACCGGTCCAATCTAGAAGGAGTCGCGCAGCCGCGGCGCGACGGCCGCCCATTCGTTGGCGGTGAGCCGGCAGAGCAGATGCCGGCGCAGCGGGTGACCCAGGGGCAGCCCCGGGTGGTCGAAGTCCTCGGCGGGGTCGTGGCGCATGCCGAGCCGGCCCATCACCGCCCGCGACCGCTCGTTGTCGACGGCGGTGAACGACACCACTTCGTCGAGCCCGAGGTCGCCGAAGCCGTGGTCGAGCACGGCCGTGGCCGCTTCGGTGGCGTACCCGTAGCCCCATGCCGCACGTTCCAGCCGCCAGCCGATCTCCACGCACGGCGTGAAGGAAGCCTCGAAGGCAGGCACGGCCAACCCGGCGAAGCCCAGGAAGCGATCGTCGCGGCGCCGCTGCACCGGACGCAGGGCCGGTCGCCCGGCGGACAGCGCCTCCCGGTGCCTGTCGACCAGCGCGGACACCTCCGCAGCGGAGCTGGGCGCGGGGAAGTGCCGCATCACCTCCGGGTCGGTCGACAGGGCAAGGAGCGGGGCGAGGTCGTCGGGGCGCCACTGCCGCAGCAGGAGCCGCCGGGTCTCGAGGTTTCGTCCGGGGCGCGGTGCGAGAGTATCCACGCGTGTCGTTCACCTCCGTGTACTCCCACGGGTTCGCCCGGGTCGCCGCGTGCACGGTGCCCATGGCGATCGCCGACCCGGCCAGCAACACCGAGGCGGTGATCGCCGAGGCCCGCGGCAGCCACGACGAGGGAGTGGCCGTGGCCATCTTCCCCGAGCTGTGCCTGAGCGGCTACGCCATCGACGACCTGGTGCTGCAGGATTCGCTGCTCGACGCGGTCCGCGAGGCGATCGGCGTGCTCTCCGACGCCAGCCGCGACCTCACCCCCGTCCTCGTGGTCGGTGCCCCGCTGGCAGTCGGCAGCCGTGTCTACAACTGCGCGGTCGTGATCCAGGGGGGCGAGGTGCTCGGCGTGGCCCCCAAGTCCTACCTCCCGACGTACCGGGAGTTCTACGAGCGCCGGTGGTACGCCGCCGGGGACGACCGCAGCGACGAGTACGTCGAGATCAACGACGTCCTGGTGCCGTTCGGCCCCGACCTGCTCTTCGCCGCGTCCGGTGTCGAGGGGCTGGTGCTCCACGTCGAGGTGTGCGAGGACCTCTGGGTCCCCGTCCCGCCCTCCGCCGAGGCGGCCTTGGCCGGGGCCACCGTGCTGGCCAACATCTCGGGCAGCCCGATCACGGTGGGCCGCGCCGAGGACCGCCGGCTGATGGTGCGCTCGGCGAGCCAGCGCTGCCTGGCGGCCTACCTGTACGCCGCCGGCGGCGAGGGCGAGTCGAGCACGGACCTGTCCTGGGACGGCCAGACGATGGTCTACGAGGTCGGGGAATGCCTGGGCGAGAGTGAGCGGTTCCCCGAGGGACCCCGGCGCACGGTCGTCGACGTCGACCTCGACCGGCTCCGGATGGAGCGGATCCGGATGGGCACCTTCGACGACAACCGGCGCGCGCTGGCGCCGCGGGTGGGGCGGTTCCGCACGGTCGAGTTCACCCTCGAGCCGCCCGCCGGCGACCTGGGCCTGCGCCGCACGGTCGACCGCTTCCCGTTCGTGCCCGACGACCCGGGCCGGCTGGCCCAGGACTGCTACGAGGCCTACAGCATCCAGGTCTCGGGACTCGAGCAGCGGCTGCGCGCGATCGGCAACCCGAAGGTGGTGATCGGGCTCAGCGGTGGGCTCGACTCGACCCATGCGGTGATCGTGGCCGCCCGGGCCATGGACCGGCTCGGCCGGCCGCGCTCGGACATCCTCGGCTTCACGATGCCCGGCTTCGCTACCGGCGAGAAGACCAAGGCCAACGCTCATCGCCTCGCCGAGAGCCTGGGCGTCACCTTCGAGGAGATCGACATCCGGCCGGCCTCGCGGCAGCTGCTGGCCGACCTGGGCCACCCGTTCGCCGAGGGCGAGCCGGTCTATGACGTCACCTTCGAGAACGTTCAGGCAGGACTGCGCACCGACTACCTGTTCCGGCTGGCCAACCAGCGCGGCGGCATCGTGCTGGGCACCGGCGACCTCTCCGAGCTCGCGCTCGGCTGGTGCACCTACGGCGTGGGGGACCAGATGTCGCACTACGCGGTCAACACCGGGGTGCCCAAGACGCTGATCCAGCACCTGATCCGGTGGGTGATCACCGAGGGACTCTTCGACGCCGCCACCAACGAGGTCCTCCAGGTGATCCTCGACCAGAAGATCACCCCCGAGCTGGTGCCTTCACACGGCGACGACATCGAGCAGGACACCGAGGCCTCGATCGGCCCCTACTCGCTGCAGGACTTCAACCTCTACTTCACCCTGCGCTACGGCTTCCGGCCCAGCAAGATCGCCTTCCTCGCCACCCACGCCTGGTCCGACCCCAAGGCCGGGGAGTGGCCGGCGGGGTACCCGGCCCAGCGGCGACCGGCCTACGACCTTGGGCAGATCCGGCAGTGGCTCGAGGTGTTCGTGCGGCGCTTCTTCGGCTTCGCCCAGTTCAAGCGCAGCGCGCTCCCGAACGGGCCCAAGGTGGCCGCCGGCGGGTCGCTCTCGCCACGCGGCGACTGGCGCGCCCCCTCCGACGGCAACGCCCGGGTGTGGCTGGCCGACATCGAGCGCAACATCCCCACCGGCTGACGCAAGCCTGGCCGTGCCCGGTGCGGGGGCACGCGGCAGTGCGGTGTCGATGCGCCATAGTGGGCCCATGGGCAAGCAGGAAGACTTCGTGCTCCGAGCGCTCGAGGAGCGTGACGTCCGGTTCGTCCGGCTGTGGTTCACCGACGTCCTGGGTTCCCTGAAGTCCGTCGCCGTAGCGCCGGCCGAGCTCGAGGGAGCCTTCGCCGAGGGCATCGGCTTCGACGGATCGGCGATCGAGGGGTTCGCCCGGGTATACGAGGCGGACATGCTGGCCAAGCCGGATCCGGCCACCTTCCAGATCCTGCCCTGGCGCGGGGAGGGGCCGGCCACCGCGAGGATGTTCTGCGACATCGTGATGCCCGACGGCTCCCCGTCGTACGCCGATCCGCGCTTCGTGCTCAAGCGGATCCTGTCCGGGGCGGCCAGCCAGGGCTACACCTTCTACACCCATCCCGAGATCGAGTTCTACCTCTTCCGCGACCACCCGGAGCCGAACGTCGAGCCGGTGCCGGTGGACCGCAGCGGGTTCTTCGACCACGTCTCGACCAGCAAGGGCTCGGACTTCCGGCGCGAGACCATCACGATGCTGGAGCAGATGGGCATCTCGGTGGAGTTCAGCCACCACGAGGGCGGGCCCGGCCAGCAGGAGATCGACCTGCGCTACGCCGACGCACTCAGCACCGCCGACAACATCATGACCTTCCGGACCGTGGTCCGTGAGGTCGCGCTCAACCAGGAGATGTGGGCCAGCTTCATGCCCAAGCCGTTCACCGAGCACCCGGGCTCGGGCATGCACACCCACGTCTCCCTCTTCGAGGGCGACCGGAACGCGTTCTTCGAGGCCGGGGCTCGCTACCAGCTCTCTCAGAGCGGTCGGCAGTTCATCGCCGGGCTGCTCCGGCACGCCGGGGAGATCACCGCGATCACCAACCAGTGGGTGAACTCCTACAAGCGGCTGATCGCCGGCGGCGAGGCACCGTCCTACATCTGCTGGGGGCACAACAACCGCTCGGCGCTGGTCCGCGTGCCGATGTACAAGCCGAACAAGGGTCAGTCGACCCGGGTGGAGCTGCGCACGATCGACGCCGCCTGCAACCCCTATCTCGCGTTCGCGGTGATCCTCGCGGCCGGGATGAAGGGCATCGAGGAGGGCTACGAGCTGCCGCCGGAGGCCGAGGACGACGTCTGGTCGCTGACCGACCGGGAGCGCCGCTCGATGGGGATCTGCCCGCTCCCCAAGACGCTCTACGAGGCGATCGGCATCATGGAGGAGAGCGAGCTGCTCGCCGAGACCCTGGGCGAGCGGGTCTTCGACTTCTTCTTGCGCAACAAGCGCTCCGAGTGGGAGTCCTACCGCGGCCAGGTGTCGGCGTGGGAGCGCAACCAGATGCTCCCCGTGGTCTGAGGCGCGCGGTGAGGGGGGGCCGCGCGGAGTCGCGCAAGGCCAGGCTGCTCCGGGTCGGATGTGTCGACCTGACCAGCTCACAGCGCCACCTGGACCGGCTGGGACCTGCCGTGGAGCCGCTGCTGGCGCTAGTCGCCCGCACCGGCGACCCGGACGAGGCGCTGGCGGCCCTCTCCGAGCTCGCGGACCGGGTCGAGGAGGTCGACGGCGCCTCGGGCCGTGAGGCATTCCTCGACGACCTGGCCGACGACGAGGGGACAGCGATGCGGCTGCTCGCGGTGCTCGGCGTCAGCGTGGCCCTCAGCCGCCACCTGGCCAGACACCCCGGCCACTGGCGGGAGCTCGGCGACCCGACCCTGGGCAGCACCCGCCCGCCCGCCTTCGGCCTGCGGGCCGACCTCCTGCGTGCCGTCGGCGCCGACCCGCAGGCCGCAGCGCCGCACAGCACCGTGCCCGACGCCACGGCCGTCAACGCGTTGCGGGTGGAGTACCGTCGGCTGCTGCTGCGCCTCGCCGCGCGCGACCTGGCCCACGGGCTCGCGGTCGACGACGTGGCCGCCGAGCTCGCGGACCTGGCGGCCGGCACGCTGGAGGCGGCGCTGGCGGTGGCACGCACGCGGGTGGGGGAGGCAGCCGCGACCTGCCGGCTGGCCGTGGTGGCCCTGGGCAAGTGCGGGGGCCGGGAGCTGAACTACGTCAGCGACGTCGATGTCGTCTTCGTCGCCGAGCCGGCGGCACACCAGGCCGAGCCCGCGGCACTGCAGGCCGCCACCAAGCTGGCCTCCCACCTGATGCAGATCTGCTCCGACCACACCGCCGAGGGCACCATCTGGCCGGTGGACGCGGCGCTTCGGCCCGAGGGCAAGGCCGGCCCGCTGGTGCGGACCCTGGCCAGCCACGCGGGGTACTACGAGCGGTGGGCCAAGACCTGGGAGTTCCAGGCGCTCCTCAAGGCGCGTCCGGTCGCCGGAGACACGCCGCTGGGCCGGGCGTACGTGGAGGCGATGGCCCCCATGGTGTGGCAGGCCGCCCAGCGCGAGGGGTTCGTCCCCGAGGTGCAGGCGATGCGCCGGCGGGTGCTCGAGCACATCCCGGTCAAGCACGTCGAGCGGCAGATCAAGCTCGGCAGCGGCGGCCTGCGCGACGTCGAGTTCGCCGTCCAGCTGCTGCAGATGGTGCACGGCCAGGCCGAGGAGCAGATCCGGCTCCCGACCACCCTCTCCGCGCTGACCGTCCTGACCCGCCTGGGCTACGTCGGCCGCGAGGACGGGCAGGCCATGGTCGACGCCTACCGCTTCCTGCGTCAGGTCGAGCACCGGATGCAGTTGCACCAGCTTCGGCGTACCCATCTGATGCCGGAGGACGAGCGAGGGCTGCGCCGGCTGGGCCGCTCGCTGGGGTTCCTCAAGGACCCGGTGCGCGAGCTCGACGCCGCCCTGCGGCACCATCGCCTCGAGGTACGCCGCCTGCACGAGAAGCTCTTCTACCGGCCACTGCTCGACGCGGTCGCCCGGATCCCCGGCGAGCACGCCCGGCTCAGCCCCGAGGCCGCGCGTGCCCGGCTTGCCGCGCTCGGCTACGCGGACCCCGATGCGGCGCTGCGGCACCTCGAGGCGCTCACCAGCGGAGTCTCCCGCGCGGCCGCGATCCAGCGGACCCTGCTGCCGGTGATGCTCCAGTGGTTCGCCGACGCACCGGACCCGGACGCCGGGCTGTTCGGCTTCCGGCGGATCTCCGAGGCGTTGGGCCGGACCCACTGGTACCTCGCCCTGCTCCGCGACGAGGGGGAGGTGGCCGAGCGAATGGCGCGGCTGCTGGCCACCAGTCGCTATGCGACCGATCTCCTCGAGCGCGAGCCCGAGGGCGTTCGCCTGCTCGCCCGCGACCAGCTCGCGACGCTGGCTCGGGAACCGCTGGAGGAGGAGATGCTCGCGACCGGGCACCGGCAGGACGACCGGGTCACGGCGATCCACCAGGTGCGCGCGGTGCGCCGGCGCGAGCTGCTGCGCACCGCGGCAGCGGACCTGTCGGGCTTCCTCGATGTCGAGGAGGTCGGCACGGCGCTGAGCGACCTGACCTCCACCACGCTCGATGCGGCGCTGACGATCGCGGTGCGAGCGGTCGAGCACGACCGGGGCGAGGGCCTTCCGACCCGGATGGCCGTGGTCTCGATGGGGCGGCTGGGCGGCCGCGAGCTCAGCTATGCCAGCGACGCCGACGTGATGTTCGTGCACGACCCGCTCCCCGGGGCGGACCCGACCCAGGCCACCGCGGCCGCGCAGGCGGTGGCCAACGAGCTGCGGCGTCTGCTCGCCCTGGCTGGGAGTGACCCTGCCCTCGAGGTCGACGCCGACTTGCGACCGGAAGGACGGCAGGGCCCGCTGGTGCGCACGCTGGACTCCTACGCGGCGTACTACGCGGGATGGGCGGCCGTCTGGGAGCGGCAGGCGCTGCTGCGCGCCGAGGCAGTGGTGGGCGACCGAGCGCTGTGTGGGGCGTTCCTGGAGATGGCGGAGCCGTGGCGCTACCCCGAGGGCGGTCTGCCCGCGGCGCAGGTGCGCGAGATCCGCCGGATCAAGGCACGCGTCGACACCGAGCGGCTCCCCCGCGGCGCCGATCCGGCCACCCACCTCAAGCTCGGCCGGGGCGGGCTGTCCGACGTGGAGTGGACGGTGCAGTTGCTCCAGCTCCGGCACGCGGCCACCGTGCCGGGCCTCCGGACGACCCGGACGTTGACGGCCCTGCGCTCGGCGGTGGCCGGTGGTGTGCTCGAGGAGTCGAGCGGCGAGCGGCTGGCGACCGCGTGGCTGTCCGCCAGCCGACTGCGCAACGCCATTACGTTGGTCCGGGCGCGGTCCTCCGACCAACTGCCCCATGACACCCGCGAGCTGGCCGCCGTGGCCGCAGTTCTCGGCTATGCCCCCGGAGCCTCCGATGAGATGGTCAACGACCATTTGCGAGCGACCCGCCGGGCCAGGGCGGTCGTGGACCGAGTGTTCTGGGAGTGAAACGCCGATAGGCGGGGGAAAGCCCGGTTCTTCCTCGCTACCCAATAGTGGGTATCTGCCGTGTGGGTCCTTTCGGCTGTCGGTGGTTCGCTCTACGTTCATCTCGGGGACAACGGCGGTTCACTGGCGGACCGAGTGCGGAGGGGTCGCACGCATCCGCTGGGGAGATGCATATATGGGGGTATGTGATGAGGGTTGCGCTGGTTGAGGACCACGATGTCCTCTCTGAAGCGATGCGGATCTCGTTGTCGAACTCGGACTTGGAGCTGTCCATCGTCCCGCTGCCCGACGAGCCGTTGCCCGAACAGCTCGTACGGGATGTGGTGCGGCTGCAGCCCGACCTGGTCCTGCTCGATCTCGACCTCGGCCCCGCGGGAGACGGGGCAGTGCTGATCTCGCCGCTTCGTGAGGCAGGGTGCCGCGTGCTCGTGCTGACCGCGTCGCGCGACAGTGCGCGCTGGGGGGAGTGCCTCGACCGGGGAGCGCTCGCGGTGATGAGCAAGGGCGACACACTCAGCACGATGGTGGACACGATGCAGGCCGCCGCCCGAGGACTCCCGGCGATCGGGCGTCTGGAGCGTGAGCAGCTCATCACCCAGTTCTACGAACGCCGCTCCGACCGCCGAGACGGTGCCGCGCTCGTGGGGCGTCTGACGCGTCGCGAACGCCAGGTGTTGCGGGCCCTGATGGCTGGTCACCGGGTCGCCGAGATCGCCGCGAGCAGTCACGTCTCCGAGGGCACCGTGCGCACGCAGGTGAAGTCGATCCTGGCCAAGCTGCAGGTCAACTCGCAGATCGCCGCGATCGCGCTGGCTCGAGAAGCGGGCTTGGAGCCGGCGCCACTCACCGATAGAGATCTGCCGAACGCACCACGTGCGCAGTCACGGGGCCGACTGGCGCACTCCAATCCCTCTTCTTGGGGATGTCAGTGAGGGCATTGCTTCCTACGCTTCGGGCCAGAGGGAACTAGGGGACGGTCGACGGACGTGCAAGTCCGCATCGGCCCACTCAACGGGGAATCGACCACTGGGCGGGGGCCCAGGAAGGGGTTGGTCATGTCTGAACGTGGGGGGTGCGCGCTCAGCGAGAACCCTGCAACGGCGTACGCACCGTTGTCCGCAGATCTGCTCGACCAGCAGTTGCGCCATGACCTGAGGCAGTCCCTGACATCGGTGATGGTGCTGGGGACCGTGTTGGACAAGAGACCCATCGGTGATCCGCGAGTCCGAGACTACGTGCGCCAGCTTCGGCGCGAGGTGGACTGGTTGGGTCGGCTGATGGAAACCGGGTCGGAGACCGCTCGGCTGGTCGATCTTGGGGAGTCCGCCAATCGCGTGTGGGAGGCCACGGCCGCGACCGTCACCGGGTGCCGGATGCGCGTCTCCCGCGCGACAGGCATGTGGGTGGAGGCCGATGAGGTCACGTTGGAGCGATGTCTCCGCAATCTGCTGGACAACGCCGCACGGGCCGCCGGACCTGCCGGCGAGGTCGAGGTGACGGTGGAGCCGTGCGCCGGCTCGGTCGTCGTCGAGGTCAGCGACAGTGGGCCGGGGTTCGGGCGCGTCCCGCCGCAACAGCGGCTCGGACTTCGGTCGGTGATGAGCTTCGCCGCCGATCACGGTGGCGTCCTCCTGGTCGGTCGATCGTCGTTGGGAGGCGCGCTGATCCGACTCATCCTGCCGAGCGCGCAGGCTGTCGCAGACGCTGGTGAGGTGTCGTGCGGCTGATCCTGTGTGATGACCATCGACTCCTCGTCACCGGCCTTGCGTTGGCGCTTGCGGACCTCGGACACACGATCGAGGCAGCGGCCACGACGCCGTCGGAGGCCATGGAGGCCATCGACCGGCGCGAGCCAGATGCCCTGCTGGTTGACCTGCACTTCCCTGACGGCTCCGGGCTCGATGTGGCGCGCTGGGTCAGTGCCCGCCATCCTCGGGTGACTGTTGTCGCGATGACCGGAAGCGACGACCCGACCTTGCTGACTGCGGCTCTTGAGAGTGGAGTCCGCGGCTATGTTCGCAAGGCGCAGCGCATCGAGCGGATTGCCGAGGCGCTCGAGCGCGCGGCATCGGGAGAGCTCGCCGTGGACCAGGAGCTCCTGACGATGGTCCGAAGCCGGCGGACTGCCGGGGAGCGATCCAGCACCGCAGCCAGCCCCCTGGGCACCCTCACGGCGCGCGAGCGACGGGTCCTCCGCCTGCTTGCGGAGGGGAGGAGCACCGCCGAGATGGGGGCTGCACTCGGGATCAGCTTGAGCACCGTCAAGACGCACGTCCAAAGCGTCTTCGTCAAGCTCCAGGTGCACTCCCGGCTTCAGGCGGTGGCACTTGTCGACCGACTCAACCACGGCCAGGAGTGGGACGATGCACGCGCGGTTGGTGAATGACCCGGTCGGCGGTGGGCCGCCGATCGTGCGCGTCGCGGTTCAGCACACCCACGGTATGTGGGTGGACACTCTCCGGACACTCCTGGTCGGCAGGGACGACATCGAGTTGACGGAGGCGCACACCAACGCGGGGTGGGTGGACCACGCCGTCCGCTCCGGGTGGGTCGACGTCCTCGTGCTCTCCATGGAGGAGTCAGTCGGCGAGCTCAGCTCCCGACTGCGCCGGTTGTCCGATGCGCCCCATCGGCTGCGCGTCGTGGGCCTCGGCGAGCGACCTGAGCCCCGCGTCCTGCTCGGGGCCGTTCGCTGCGGCATCCGGGGATGGGTCGAGCCCACGGACTCGGTGGAAAGACTCGTCGCGATCCTGCACGGCGTGGCCAGGGGGGAGACCTGGCTGCCTCGCACCATGCTCACCGAAGTGCTCGACGGTCTCACGACGACCGAGAAGACCCGCGAGGAAACGCAGTCGGCGTTGTCGGTTCTCTCCGATCGTGAGCTCGAGGTGCTGGGCTGCCTAGCCACGGGCATGAGTCGGCGTGAGATCGCCGAGCGCTACGTCCTCTCTCCGCACACGGTGCGAACCCATATCACCAATGTGCTTCGCAAACTTGATGTCCACAGCACACTGGCGGCGGTCTCTCTGGCCCGAGAGAGCGGAATCATTGCCTCGAGGAGTGCTCATGACGCGTCGTAGCCTGGCCACCGCCCTTGCCCTTGCCCTCGCTGTCGCCGGATCCGTGATCGGCTGCAGCTCCGATCCGGGCTCCGAGGTCAGCAGCGGCGCAACACCGACCAAGAAGACGGACCGGGCCGAGCTGTCGGGCCATCCCCTGAATCACGATGCCTCGGAGGCCGACTCGGTCGAACCCAGGGCGACGAAGAGGCGGGCCTTCCCGGGTGCTCAGGGCTTTGGAGTCAACACGCAGGGGGGTCGGGGAGGTCGGGTGATCGAGGTGACCACGCTGCGCTCGGCGGGCAAGGGGAGTCTCCGCGCCGCCCTCCTCGCGCGCGGTCCTCGGATCGTGGTGTTCCGAGTCTCCGGGACGATCCTGCTGAAGAAGGACATCGACATCACGAACCCCTACGTCACCATCGCCGGCCAGACCGCCCCGGGCGGGGGGATCACCTTGCGCGCGGATGCATGCAACGGCAAGGGCGTGCTCGGTGTGCTCACCCACGACGTGGTGATCCGCTTCCTCCGGCTGCGCCCCGGGCCACATCCCTGTGCAGGTCTGGGGGAGTCCTCCGACGGGATCGTCATCTACAAGGAGGGGGCGCACCACATCGTCGTCGACCACTCCTCGATCTCGTGGGGTGTGGACGAGAACGTGTCGCTCTATGACGACGCGCACCATGTCACGTTCTCATGGAACATCATCTCGGAGGGGCTCGCGAACTCCACACATGAGGAGGGTGAGCACTCCAAGGGGGCCCACCTCAGCGGCGACGACACCTATGCGATCAGCTTCCACCACAACCTGCTGGCTCACAACAACGACCGCAACCCCCAGCCGACCAACCCCGGGATCGCCGACATCCGCAACAACGTCGTCTACAACTATGGCGAGCACGCGGCGCTGACCTCCAACAGCCACGGAAAGCCCAGCTTCAACTTCGTCGGGAACATGTACGTCGCAGGACCCGACAGCGACGTGTCTGAGTATGAACTCGACGTCTACGACGGATCCGGCGAGGGATGGGCCTTTTTCGTGCACGGCAACATCGGGCCGCACCGCACATATAGCTCCGCCCCGCAACGCTCGACGGTCTCCCCCGAGGGCCGACCCCACATGGTGTCGAAACCCTTCAAGGCTCCTGCCGTCACGACGACCTCTGCGGCCGCGGCATACCGGGAGGTCCTGTCCCGCGCCGGAGCCGGGTTCCCGCACCGGGATGCGGTGGATCAGAGGATCGTCCGCGACGTGCGCGAGCGGACTGGGCGCATCATCGACGACCCCTCCGAGGTGGGCGGCTGGCCGAAACTGCCGGCCATCAAGGCCCGTGCGGACGCCGACCACGACGGGATGCCGAATGCGTGGGAACGGCGGCACGGGCTGCGGCCGCGGGTCGACGACTCGGCTCGAGATGCAGATCGTGACGGCTGGACGAACATCGAGGAGTACCTCAACCATCGGGTTCGCCGATACCTCGGTCGTTGAGTCGACGTACCCCGGTTGTGGACCACCTCCGCCAAGCAACGTAGGCAGACTAGGTACCTCGCCCGATTCGGTGGGCACAGCACCCCCCTAGGTTCAGTGAACAGCTACTGAACGTCACATGAACGGGGGTTTGTGCCCATGACGATAACTGGCGCGGTGTCCGTGCCGTTTGCCAGGCCGAGCATGGCTCCGGAGACCGGACAGGCCGTGGAGCGCGTCCTGCGATCGGGATGGGTCACCACTGGTCCCGAGTGCGCGGCTTTCGAGGATGAGTTCTCCGCCTACCTGGACGTCACCCAGGCGGTGGCGGTCTCCTCCTGCACCGCAGCGCTCGAGCTCGTTCTGCGCGGCCTGCGGCTGCCTGCCGGCTCCCAGGTGCTGACTCCGACGATGACGTTCTGCGGCGCGGTGGAGGCAATCGTCCATGCAGGGCTTGTGCCCGTCCTGGTCGACTCCGACCCGGAGACGGGCCAGCCGTCCGTGCACACGGTCTTCTCGGCAGCTCGTGGGGCCGGAGGGGTCGACGCGATGGTGGTTCTGCACTACGCCGGGACGCCGGCGCCGGTCGAGCAGCTGGCCGAGGCCGCGGGGCTGCCACTCCTTCGCGTGGTGGAGGACGCCGCCCACGCCCTCGGCACCCACGTCGGCGACCGGCCGGTCGGAGGGCTCTCTCGGGCCAGCTGCTTCAGCTTCTACGCGACCAAGAACCTGCCGATCGGCGAGGGCGGGATGATCACCACCGAGGACGAAGAGCTAGCTGCGTGGGTTCGGACCGCCCGCATGCACGGCATGACCAGTGACGCCTGGCGTCGCTACCTGCCCGGCGGAGGGTGGCGCTACTCCGTCGAGGAGCAGGGGTTGAAGGCCAACCTCTCCGACGTCCAAGCCGCCATCGGCCGGGTCCAGCTGCGGCATCTCGACGACTGGCAGGAGCGACGCCACGGGCTCGCGGCACGATATGGCGCCCTGCTCGGCAACGTGCCCGGACTGGCGTTGCCGCGCTCACCCGCGCGCGGGCGACATGCATGGCACCTCTATGTCGTGCGCATCACCCCTGACTTCGGCATGGGCCGCGACGAGGTGTCGGCGCACCTCGCGGAGCGCGGAATCGGGTCCTCAGTCCACTTCATCCCCGTTCACCACATGCCGCACTTCCAACAGGCCGCAGTGTTGCCTCCGGGTGGGCTGCCCGGCGCTGACGCCGCGTTCTCCGAGGTCTTGTCGCTGCCGATGTACCCGGGCATGACCGACGCGGACGTCGACCACGTCGCAGATGCACTTCTGTCCGCACCATCATCCCGTCGCTACGAGGAGGTCCTACCGTGACCCTGGTCAACGACCGTGAGCAACTCCAATCCCGCTTGCCGAGTGCCCTACTGCGCACGGTCATCGTGGGCGCCGGCGAGGCCGGGCAAGCCCTTGCCCGCGACCTCGCCGCGACTCCCGAGTTCGGCCTGGACCCGGTCGGCTTCGTGGATGACGACCCCCATGCCGCCGCGACCGCATCGATGCCACTCCTGGGCACGCTCGGCGACCTGGCACAGGTGGCCCTGTTGCACTCGGTGGACGTCGTCGTGATTGCGATCCCCGAGCTGGCTCCAGAGCCGTTCCGGGAGGTGTCGGCGGCCGCGGCGTCGGTTGGGGCGAGCGTGCGCTATCTCCCCTCGTTCGTGGCGGCGCTGGAGCGCACCGTGGTGGGCAGTGACATGCGATGGCTCGACGTCGGTCAGCTGATCGGCCGTGACGAGGTCCATGTCGTGAGCCACGAGGCGGCTGCGATGATCAAGGACCAGGTCGTGATCGTCACCGGCGCGGGGGGCTCGATCGGCTCGGAGCTGTGCCGGCAGGTCTTCGGCTTCAACCCCCGCAGGCTCGTCATGCTGGACCACGACGAGTCGAACCTGCACCGGCTCGAACTCGAGCTCTTCGGCGCCGGGCTCCTCGACAGCGACGACTGCGTGGTGGCCGACATTCGAGACCGCCACCGGATGAACCAGATCTTCGCCGATGTCCGACCGAACATCGTGTTCCACGCCGCGGCACACAAGCACCTGCCGCTGCTGGAGCGGCATCCGTGCGAGGCGGTGAAGTCCAACGTCCTGGGGACGGAGAACGTCCTGTGGGCTGCGCTCGAGAACCGGGCGGACAGGTTCATTCTCATCTCCACCGACAAGGCGGCCGACCCCTCGTCGATCCTCGGTGCGACCAAGCGCCTGGCGGAAGTGCTTGTGCAGCAGGAGCAGAGCGGCCGGACCAAGGTCGCGTCGGTGCGCTTCGGCAACGTTCTGGGGAGCCGGGGCTCCTTGCTGAGCGTCCTCGCCGAGCAGCTTCGGGGCGGGCTTCCCCTCACCGTCACGCACCCCGAGATGACGCGCTTCTTCATGACGATCGAGGAGGCGGCAGGTCTGGTCATCGAGGCGGGTCGACTCGCCGAGAGCGGTGAGACGTTCGTCCTCGACATGGGGGAACCGGTGAGGATCGTCGATGTCGTCAGGTCGTTCGCGAGGCTCATGAACCGAGCCGACGTGCAGATCCGGTTCACCGGGATGCGACCGGGGGAGAAGCTGAACGAGACGCTCTTCAGCGCCCAGGAGCAACCGAGCCGCACCTGCCATCCGCGGATCTTCCGGACGACGCCCGCGGTCCAGCCGCCAGGCTTCCACCAGGCGCTGAGGACGCTTTACCACTCAGCCCGAGGCAATGACCGAGAGGGTGTGCTCCGGTGCCTGAGGGCTCTCCTGCCCGAGTACGCGCCAGTCGCTAGCGCGGCGCCGGCCGAGGCAGCCCTCTACCCCGATGACTTCTAAGGGTCTCGAGGCCTCCTCCGCACAGCATCGCGACCGGAACGCGGCGCACCCACGCCGTACGCTCACGCAGTTCCTCGACGACGAGGAGCTGACGGTCCTCGATGTGGTGCGGGGGGCGCCGTCCGGCAGCCGCCGGCTCTACGTGGGCCATCGTGGGGAGCGCAAGGCGAGCTACGCCATCGGCGTTCCCCGAGGGCCGGCCTTCGACAGCGTCGTAGGCAACGAGGCACGCCTCCTGGGGGAGCTCGCCGACACACTTCCCGCCGAGCTCGCGGCGACGATCCCCCGACCGGTCGAGGAGTTGGCGGGCCCGGCCTCCCCGACCGCCCTCGTCGTCACTGCGGTCCCGGGCGTGGGTGAGCGTCCCCTGGAGGTGACCAGAACCACGCTCCAGGCCGTGGTGCGGTGGCTCACGAGGCTCTGGGCGTCCACTGAAGGCGATCGCATCCACACCGGGCTGGGTCGTGCTCAACTCGACGTCCTGCTGGGGAGGGCCCGTGAGCCGTCCCGTCTAGAAGACGTCGTCCTGCCACTCCTCGCGGCGCAGCAGCGGCTGGCGGGCGTCACGGTCGCGACCACGCCTGCGCATGGGTGCCTCTGTCCCCGCCACACCCACGTCGAGGGTGACACGGTCGTCGGCGTCGACGACTGGGCCCTCGGGTCGAGCCGGTCGGACCCCTTGCGAGACCTCGGCCGGTTCTTCGTGACCGTGGTCGGAGACGAGCTGCCCCGGGTGCTCGACGGGGCCTCAGACCGGGCCCACGTCGTGCGCGAGCTTCTGGGCGAGGCGCTGGAGGCCGTTTCGGTCTCGCCGGATGCCTGGCGCGACGTGCTCCTCCTGGCTCAGCTCGAACTGGCCCTCGAGCGCCCCACCGGCACCCACCCACCCGGAGTCGTCGTGCTCCGCCGAGCTGCCGAGTCACTGCCGGCGCGTTGAAGAGCACCCACAGAGAAGGGAAACCGAGATGAAAGCAGTCGTGACCGGAGCGGCGGGATTCATCGGCTCGCACCTGTGCAGCCACCTGCTCGATCAGGGAGACGAGGTCGTCGGCGTCGACTGCCTCACCGACTACTACGACCCCCAGCGCAAGCTCGCCAACCTCGCGGAGCTCAGCGGCCGGCCAGGGTTCACGGACTGCCGGCTGGACCTGACGACGGCGCCACTCACGACCTTGTTCGAGGGCTGTGACGTCGTGTATCACCTGGCCGGACAACCTGGTGTGCGCGGATCCTGGGGCGAGGACTTCGATCCCTATCTGGGGAGGAACATCCTCGCCACACAGCGGGTCATGGAGGCGGCCCGGACGATGCAGCTGTGGAAGGTGGTCTACGCATCCAGCTCGTCGGTCTACGGCGACAGCGAGACCTACCCCACCGGTGAGGACCTGCTGCCGCGACCGGTGTCTCCCTACGGCGTCACTAAGCTCGCCGCCGAGCAGTTGTGCGAGCTCTACCGGGTCACCGCCGGCGTGCCCACCGCCTCGCTGAGGCTGTTCACGGTCTATGGGCCACGCCAGCGTCCCGACATGGCATTCACCAGGCTGATCGAGGCGGCCCTCGCCGGCGAGACGTTCCTGCTGTACGGCGACGGTCAGCAGAGCCGCGACTTCACCTATGTCGGGGATGTCGTGGCGGCGATGCGCCTCGCGGCCACCTCGCCGTGGACGGGGGTCGCCAATATCGGCGGTGGTGCGCGCACCACGATGAACGCCGTCATCGAGAAGGTGCAGGCGCTGCTCGGGGAGTTGCAGATCGTGCGGCTTCCGAGTCAGCGCGGCGACGTGCGGCACACCTCCGCGGACACGACGCAGGCGCGCCTGGGGTTCGGCTACGACCCGCAGGTGTCCCTGGATGTGGGGCTGGAACGCATGGTCGATGCCGCCCGGACTCGGTGGGACCTCGTCGCCTCCGCGGTGGCACGAGCATGAGCAGGTCCGTGTGGCCCTCGGTGAGGCGATACGTGGTGCCTCGGTCCCATCTCCCGCGTCAGCCGGAGGTCCCGCCGACGAAGGTCCTCCACGTCATCACTCGCTTCATCGCCGGGTCTGGCGGCAACACGCTGCTCTCAGCCGCCGGCATGGACTGTCGGCGGTACGAGTGCTGGGTCGCGTCCATGCCGGGCGGCCCGCTCTGGGAGCAGGCCGAGGAGGCTGGCGTGCGCACGAGATACCTGCGGCACATGCGCGAGCGCATCTCGCCCATCCAGGACCTCCTGGCGTGTTGGGAGTTGTTCCGCCTGATTCGGCGCGAGCGATTCGCCGTCGTCCACACGCACTGCTCCAAGGCCGGACTCATCGCGCGGGTCGCCGCCCGCGCGGCCGGGGCCCCCGTCGTTGTCCATACCTTCCACATCTTCGCCGCGCACGATGGCCTGAGCCGTCGCCGACGACTGGCCTACCTGTTGCTCGATCGCTCGGTTCGCTCCTTCGCGCATCGCTACGTCGCCGTGGCCCCACGGGTCGCGCACGAGGCGGTCCAGCAACGCATCGCGCCGCCCGGTGCGGTCTGCGTGGTGCCCTCAGCGGTGGAACTCGACGCGATCCCGTCGGCCCCGGACCAGTCGGCGAGAGGGGACCTCGGCGTCCCAGACGATGCGCCGCTGGTCGGGACGGTGGGCCGTATCGTCGCCCAGAAGGGCCCCCTGGACTTCGTCCGGATGTGCGCCCGTGTGCAGGCCGCGCGCCCCGACGCACGCTTCGTCATGGTGGGCGACGCCACGCTGGAGTCGGCGGGGCTGGAGGCGGAGACGCGCGCGGAGGCCGATCGTCTCGGGGTGCCGGTGATCTTCACTGGCTTCCGCACGGACGCGCCGAGGCTCGCCTCGTGCTTCGACGTGTATGTCGTGCCCTCGCTCTACGAGGGGCTGGGTCGCGGTGTCACCGAGGCCATGGCTTCGGGTCGCCCCGTGGTGGCAACGGCCGTCAACGGAGTGCCCGACCTCGTGGAGCCGGGGGCCACCGGGCTTCTCGCCGAGCCCGGATGCCCGCAGTCGCTGGCGGAAGCGGTCTTGTGGCTCCTCGACCACCCCGCCGAGGCGGAGGCGATGGGACGCTGCGGCCAGGAGCGGGTGCGCAGTCACTTCACCAGCGAGGTGATGTGCGACGCGCTCGACGAGCTCTATTGCGACCTGCTCGGTCAAGTCCCGAACCCTCCGGTCGCGGAAGCCGGGGCGCAGCCGACGCAGGACCAGCCGTCGTCGGCCGTCCTCCGATCGGCGTAGTCCAGATACGTCGACTCTGCCGTGTCTGCGAACGTCCCCGGCCCCCAAGATGGCCGGGTACTCGAAACCAGGGGGGCTGGGATGGGCGACGGACCG
Organism: uncultured Actinomycetota bacterium; assembly: GCA_963745245.1. GTDB lineage: Bacteria > Actinomycetota > Actinomycetes > Propionibacteriales > Nocardioidaceae > Marmoricola_A. The sequence continues at coordinate 1,129,572 of CAVUWU010000002.1, read as the reverse complement.
ACGGCGGAGACGCTCGGGCGTCCCGCTACCGGCCGAAGCCTGACGGGGCGAGCCTCCCTGAACGCGGTCGCCGCGGGTCTCGAGTACGCAGCCCGGGCCCTCGTGGAGTTGCTCGTCACCCCCCTCGTGGTCGCCGGCGTCGGCGCCGCCGCCTACGGCGCCTGGCGCGCGCTGTGGCAGTGGTCGGGGTATGTCTGGGGCGCCAGCGGTCGCTCCGCCCAGGCGCTTCAGTACGCGGTCGCTCACCGACAGTGGACCGCGTCGCCGGCTGAGAAGCGGGAGCTGGTGGGCGCCGCACTCGTCGTCTGGTTGCTCTTCACACCCGTGGTGGTGACCGCCGGCGGTATCGGCGTGTGGCTAGCCCCGCATCTGCTCGACGTCCCTGCGGCCCAGGTGGGCCCACTCCGCATCGCTGCCATCATCCTGTGCCTCGACGCACTCGCGGTCACGGTGCTGACACTGCCGCGGTCCTGCCTGGTGGGGGAGAACCTCGGCTACACGCGCATGGGCATCTCGGTCGGCCTCGTCGCCTTGGGCGGCGGGCTCCTGGTCCTGGCGGTGCGGCTGGACCTGGGGCTCCCCGGCATCGCGGGCTCCACGCTGCTGACCACGCTCGCCACCGGGCTCGCGTTCTGGGTGATCACCCGACGTCGGCTCCCCTGGTTCGGAGCGGCGCGTCCCTCGCGATCGGTCACTCGGTGGTTGCTGGGACTGTCGGTGTGGTACATCGGCTGGAAGCTCGTCCTGGAGTTGATGATCGCCAGCGACGTGCTCGTGCTCGCGGCCTTCGCGCCGCTCGCCGTCGTCGCCGCCTTCGTGCTCACCAAGTGGGTCGCGGACGCCATGGCGCAAGCCCTCTCCATGCTGACCCAGGCGACCATTCCCGGGATCGGGGCCTACCTGGGCTCGGGAGCACGCGATCGGGCCGCCTCCCTGCGCGGTGAGCTTCTCTCTCTCGTCTGGGTTGTCGGAGTTGGCGTGGGCAGCACGATCGTCGTCTGGAACGAGTCGTTCATCGGCCTGTGGGTCGGCCCGCGGCTCTACGCCGGGCCTGCGGTCACGCTCCTGGTGGTGGTGCTTGCGCTGCAGCTCGCGCTGATCCGTGCCGACACGTTCGTCATCGATGTGGCCCTCAAGCCCCGGGTGAAAGTGGTGGCCGGCACGATCGCTTCGGCCACGTCCATCGGACTGGCGATCGTGGGTGTGGGGATCCTCGACGCAGGCGTGACGGGGCTGTGCCTGGGATTGGTGGCCGGCCGGAGCGTCCTCAGCATCGCCGCTCCGGTCGCGGTCGGTCGCTTCCTCGGAGTGGCTCTCACTTCCCAGGCAGCCGCGGCGGTCAGGCCGCTGGCGGTCACTGCGCTTGTGCTGGGAGGCAGCAACTGGGCAGGGGGACACGTTGCGGCGACGAGCTGGATCGGGCTGCTCGGGGCAGTTGCCGTGACCGCTCCCCTGGTGACGGTGCTCGCGCTGGTCGCCGGTCTACCTCGGCGTCCCCGCGGACGGCTGGTGAAGAGGGCGCGGCGACTGCTGCCGACTCGCTCGGAGGCATCGTCATGAGCTCCTCCGTCCTGTACGCCGGCGCGCAGGTCCCCCCGCAGGCGTCGATCACCGCTCCGCGGCGCAGTGTGGGGCTTGCCGAGATCCTGGTCGTCGGGGGGTCGGCGCTCGCGCCGCTGAACCTGCTCTTGGTCCGCAGCTTCACCGTCTACGACCTGATGGTCGGCTCAGCGCTGCTGGTCCTCCTCTACCGCCGGGCCCTCGCGTGGCCACCGCGTCGCTATGTGGCACTGGCCTATGTCTTCCTGCTGGCGACGCTGGTCAGTGCCTTCCGCGCCCTGCATGCGTTCGAGGCACTGACCCAGTCTCTGCAGTACGTCTTCATCTTCTTCATTCAGGTGCCGGTGATCCTGAGTGTCGTGACCACCCGGCTCCGGGCCCTGGTGAGCGTGGTGCTCCTGTGCCTCGGCACGTTGGCGGCCATTGGGTACGCCTATGTCACCCAACCCGTGCAGGGGGCGGGACGGGTGCTGGTCTTCTACAGCGAGAACCCCAACCGGCTGGGCTACCCGGCGGTGTACCTCATCCCGCTGCTGCTCGTGCTCTGGGTCTTCTGCCGGGACCTCAGTCCGCTGCTTCGACTCCTCGCCCGGGCGAGCATCGTCCTCGGGCTCTACCTCAGTCTGTGGGCCGTCTCCGCCTCTGGCTCGCGCAGCAGCCTGGTCGGCTCGACGGTCGCCCTCCTGGTCTTCGTCGTGTTCCGTCCCGGCCTCGGTGTCGTGCGTGGCGTGGCCCGGTTGCTCGTCCTCTCAGGAGTGTGCCTAGCGCTGGGTGGGGGGCTCTTGGCGACCGGCCAGCTGCCGACAACCCTGGAGGATCGGATCAACCGCAGCATGGATCCCAATGACCCTGCGGCTCGCGCCCACCTGGTCGCCGACCGGGAGAACTTGATGTCTGCCGGCATCCGGGCGTTCGAGGATTCTCCGTGGGTGGGCACCGGGCTCGACAACTTCCGCTACGTCACCCAACGCTATGACGTCGAGGCAACCCCCCAATTGCCACACAACCTCTGGCTGCAACTCCTGGTCCAGGTGGGGCTGGTTGGCACCGCAGCGTTCGCGGCGTATTTGCTTCTCTGGGTGGTGGAGCTGCGACGCGCTGCCCGGCTCGCCCATCCCCTCGACGCGCAGTTGCTGTGGGGGTTGGTCGCCTCCATGGCTGGAGTACTCACCGTCTTTCTCTTCGCCCCTGAGCTCCTCGACCGGCACTACTGGCTCATGGTCGGCCTGGGACTGGCCATCCATAGGGGAATCCGCCCCGCCGGTGCGACGAAAGGACCAGCACACTGATGACCGACCCCGCTGCGGGACTCTCCATCCTCCACGTCATCGTCCGCGCAGGACCGACGAACAGCCAGTACAACGAGCACTGCCTGCCCACGGCAGGGTCTCGCCGGTTGACCGTCGCCTCCCTGTTCCCCGCCGACGTGCAGCCCCCTTCGAACATCACGATGTACCAGGGGGACGGGACCCTTCGCGGCTGCTTCCGCACCATGCGGCGGGCCCTGGCCGCTGAGCGCTACGACGTCGTGCACGTTCATGCGGCGGCGAGCGCCATGATCACGCTGGTCACGTATCTGCGGATGCGGAGGCCCCTGCGGAACCTGCTGTTCACCATGCACAACAGCTGGCGGAACTTCAGCCCGCGCAACCGCCTGTTCCTCCGCATCATCATCGCGCTCTTCCCCGTCGTGGTGGTCTGCGGCCACGCGGCTTATGAGTCGCTTCCCTCACGCATTCGTCGGCTGTACGGCGGCAAGCTGACCGTCGTCCCCAACGGAGTGGACCTCGACCGGGTGGATCGCTCCCTCCGCCAAGAGGTGGAGGGGCAGCGGACACAGCCGGCCGGCCGGACCCTGGTCTGCGTCAATCGGCTCATCAAGCTCAAGGACCCGGACACGCTGCTCAACGCCTTCACCATGGTCGGCCGACCGCAGGACCGACTGGTGTTCATCGGCGACGGGCCGTTGCGCTCGGATCTGCGGCAGCGCTCGGCGCAGGCGGGCCTGGCCGAGCAGGTCGAACTGACCGGGATCGTCCCCCGCGACGAGGTCTACTACCGGCTGGGCCGAGCCGATGCCTTCGTCTCCACCTCCCGGGGCGAGGGGCTCCCGGTGGCCCTCCTCGAGGCGATGGCCTGCGGTGTGCCGGTCGTCGTCTCCGACATCCCACCCCATCGCGAGGTAGCGCAGCGAGCCGGTGGCTTCCCCCTGGTCCCCCCCGGCGACGCCAAGGCATTCGCACGGGCAGTCTCGGATGTCGTCGCTCTGCCCCCTGTCGAGCGAGCCGCGATGGTCGGCAGGCTGCGACGGTGCGTCGCGGACCACTACAGCGTCACAGTCATGAACGAGGCCTACGGATCGGTCTACCGTCGGATGGCCAAGGTGTATCGAACCTCCGGAGGGGTCGCCGACCTGACATCCTCCGGCCGGGGCGCGGGTCTGCTGATCGCCAAGCTCCGCCAACGGCTGGGTCTTCTCGTGCTTCTCACCGTGGTGGGCGGAGCCGTCGGATTTGTCGTCGCCTCCGTGCAAAGCCCGGTGTTCAAGGGTCAGACGACGCTCCAGGTCGGTCAGACCCTCGGGGTAGGTGTCGACGAACCCGCCATGAAGACCAGCACGGCCTTGGCGGTCCGCTACACCGACCTGGTTCGACGGGAACCGGTGCTCGGCCCCGTGGCCGATGACGGGTTCGCGCGGTCGTGGAAGCAGCTCCAAGGAGACGTCTTCGCCCAGCTCGGCGACAAGAACCCCCAGCTGGTGCAGATCTCTGTCTACGCAGGCAACGAACAGGAGGCCGGCCGGCTCGCTCGAGCCGTCGCGGCATCTCTTCAGCGCACCGCCCGCGAGGCGCTCGCGTCGGATGAGAGCGGATTCCTCACCAAGCAGCTGGATGCGCAGCAAGCGGAGATCCGCGCCACGATGCAGGTCCTGGAGAGCCGCCAGGCCGCGCTCTCGTCCGCATCGCCGCAGCGTAGGCAGGTCCTGCGCGGCCGGATCGAAGAGACACGGACGAGCCTCGATCAGCAGCGAAGCACCTATGCCGAGCTGAGCAGCATGGACAGCACGACGGTGGGATCGTTGACCCTCGTCGATGAGGCGTGGACGACCCGATCGCCCCTGCGCCCGGCTCCGCTGGTCCTGGGGATCGCTGGCGCAGCGGCGGGCGCCACGCTCGCGGCCGGCTGGGCGCAGCTCTTCGGACGACCCAGGACGACTCCGGAGGTCGATCACTCGGTGGTGGGAACTCCGCCGGCTCTCGAGGCTCCTGCCACCAGCAACGGCAGGACTCGGACCCCAGCGTGGGCGCCTGACGTCTGACCATGACCGCATCGATCCAACGGACCCTGAACCGACCCTGAACCGACCCTGAACCGACTAGGTGGCACAGAGATGACGATGGAGAAGCTCGCGACGACCCAGGTGCGGCAGGTGGAGAACGGGGCTGCGGCACTGCCTCCCGGGACGCTTGATCTGGTGGTCACGCTCCGCGACGAGCTGCGCGCGGCCGCTGTGCGCTACTGCCACTGGAAGAGCAACGACATGCTTCACCGCTCGGCGACCGCCGAGAACGACCTTGACCTTCTGATTCACCGGCAAGACGCCCGGCGCTTCGAGCGGGTCATGTCCAGGCTCGGCTTCCGGCATGCGGTGGCTCCCGGCGGACGTGAGCATCCCGGCGTAAGCCACCACTACGCCCTCGACGTCGCCTCGGGCCGCTTCGTTCACATCCATGCCCATTTCCAGCTCGTCCTCGGCGACGACACCACGAAGAACTTCCGGCTGCCGGTCGAGGAGGCCTACCTGGCGTCGCGGCAGCGCGCCGAGCCCTTTCCCATCCCGGCACCCGAGTTCGAGCTCGCCGTCTTCGTGGTCCGCATGATCCTCAAGCACGCCACCTGGGACGCGGTGGCGATCGGAAAGGGCCGGATCGGGAGCAACGAGCGCCGCGAGCTCGACTGGTTGCTGGAACGAGCCAGCATCGAGGGCACTCAGGAGGTCGTCCGCCGGCACCTCCCAGGAATCGGGGTCGAGCTTTGGGAGTCCTGCCTCAACGCGGTCCAGGGCGGGGTTCCGTTGCCGATGCGGCTGCTGACCGGGCAGCGGCTGCTACACGCGCTGCGTCCGCACGCACGCCGCTCCGCGATGCACGACATGTCGTTGCGCGTGGTGCGCCGGGCCACGTGGGGGTCCCGTCGCTACATCGCCCGGCGCCCGGTGAAGAAGCGGCTCGCCCGCGCGGGAGGGACCGTGGCCATCGTGGGTGGCGACGGTTCTGGCAAGTCGACCGCCGTCGACGGCGCTGCGGCGTGGCTGTCCGGCCCCTTCGTCGTACGGCGGCTGCATCTCGGGAAGCCGACGCCCTCCCTGCTCACGCTCAGCGTGAAGGGCCCGATGTACCTCGCACGCGCCGTGGGCCTGCTGCCGACCGCGTGGGCGACCGTGGACCCAAGGACCGCCACGCCCGAGGAGTTTCCGGGGAATGCCTGGGCGCTCTGGCACCTGTTCACCGCTCGTGACCGTCTGCGTACCTACCGACAGGCCCGTCGCTGCGCCGACAACGGAGGCATTGCGATCTCCGACCGGTGGCCGCTTCCCCAGATCGCTCTCATGGACGGGCCACGCACGACATGGATTCTGCGCTGGCCCGAGCGCTTCTCGGCAACGAGCCGGTGGATTGCGCGCACGGAGCAGCGGCTCTACTCCCACATCGCCCCTCCCGACGTCCTCGTCGTCCTGCGGCTGGCTCCGGAGATCGCCGTCGCCCGGCGGTGGGAGGAAGACGGGGCCCCGGTGCGAGCGCGCAACGCCGAGGTGCTGAGCGCGGACTGGTCTGGGACCAACGCCAGCATCGTCGATGCCGCCCGGACGCGCGAGGAGGTGCTGGCCGAGGTGCGGCGGGTCATCTGGGAGCAGGGGTGACCAGAGCGTCGGCCCCATTGACCCTCGAGATCCTGGGTGCGCCGGGGGCCGGCAAGTCCACCCTCGCAGCAGCGCTGTGCACCGATCCCTCCGTCGTCCTGGTCAAGAACCACTCCCTTCGGGACGTCTGGGCGTTCAGTCGCTCTGGGCTCCGGGCGCTGCCCGGTGCAGTGCGCTGCCCGTCCCAGGTGGACCGTCTCCGGTGGGCGGCATGGGCAGCCCGACTCTCAGCGGCGCCTGACGTCGCCAGGCGCCGGTCGAGGTCGGGCAGCGCCACCGTGGTGTTCGACCAGGGCCCTTCCTACACGCTGATGCGGATGTCGGCGCTTCGGAGCCACGCCCGGGGCGACGCCTGGTGGTGGTCGCGGTGCGCTGAGACCGGCTCCTTGCTCGGCCTGCTCGTCCTTGTCGAGGCCGAGGCGAACACCCTGGCCGAACGCGTGCTCAGCAGGTCGAAGTCGCACGTCGCACGGGCGCTCCCCGCGCCGTCGGTCGAGGACTACGTCGCCGGGGAGCAACGGGCCTGCCGTGCGCTTGCGGACGTCCTCGAGGACCTGGGCACACCGGTCCTGAGGCTCGACACAGCAAGAGCCCCGGCCGATGACCAGGGTGAGTTCGTGCTCGGCGCACTTCGGGGACACCCGACCGGACCCATTGTCCCGCGGAAGTCGTGAAGCCCTTCGTCGTCGAGCTGACCGGACTGCCCGGGTCCGGCAAGACCACGGCTGCCACAGGCGCATGTGAGGCGTTGGTCCGAGCCGGAGTCCCCTGTCGAGTCGCAGACGACCGAGTCTCGGCCTCGCAGCCCCGCCTCCAACGCGTCCTACGTCGCTCGGCCTATGCCGCCGGGGCTGCAGCTCTCCGGCCGCACGAGGCAGCCCGGGCTGCTCGCGCGCTTCTCGCCAGTGGCCAGCAACAGCCTGTCGATGCGGCCTCGTTGACGGCTCAGTGGCTCGCTACCGTGCACGTGGCCCACCGGGCTCACGCCAAGCCCGGCGTTCACCTGCTCGAGGAGGGGACCGCCCAGACGATCTGGTCGGCATGCTTGAGGTCGGACCGCTTGCAGCCCCAGGCCCTCTGGCCCCGACTGCCGAGCAGGGCGCACAGCGACCTCATCGTCGTCACACGGGTCGCTGCTGGAACTGCCGCAACGAGGCTCAGCGCCCGGGCCTCTCGTCACAGCCGCACCCAGTCGCTGGCGCCGGAAGCAGCGCTGGCCGAGTTGCATCGAGGCGACCGGTTGCTCGCACGTGTCCTCCGATGCGCTCCAGCTCCGGTCGTTCGTGTGGATGCCGAGCAGCATCCCGCCGAGGTGGCCGCGGCGGTGGCGCGAGCCGTGCTGCTTGCCCTCCACGATCGCATGCCTTAGGCCGTGTTGGTAAACCCCGCATCGTGTCCAGATGAGGGTCGCGGCGAGGGCGAGCCCGGCGAGGTAGGACTTGGCGGTCTTGTCGTATCGGGTGGCGAGGCCTCGCCACTGCTTGAGCTTGTTGAAGCAGCGTTCGACGACATTGCGGCCCTTGACGCCTCGGCGTCGAAACGGCGGGGGCGCCCGCCCCTGGACCCGCGTCGGGCGCGGCCGGCCTTCTGGTCGTCGCGTTCGGGGATGGTGACCTTGACGCCCCGCCCGGTCAGGTAGCGGCGGTTGGCCGCGGAGGTGTACGCCTGGTCCGCCACTACCCGGTCGGGTCGGGTGCGGGGCCGGCCGGGCCTGCCGTCTCGGACGCTGATGGTCTCGAGCACGGCGGTGAAGTACGTGGTGTCCGCGGCGTTCCCGCCGGTCAGCACCAACCCCAACGGCCTGCCCGCGGCGTCGGCCGCGAGATGGACCCTGCAGGTGATCGTGGAGTCCACCGACACCATCGCCACTTCGCCCTTGGCTGCGGCCTCGCCCTGAACGGTGGCCAGGAGCCGCTCCGGAACATCCCGCCACGGCGCCCCGGGCCGGAACCGCCACACGATCCCCTCGACCGTCATCCGCATGTCCAGCGGCGGCCGCCCCCGGCCCCTTCGGCGCGGGGAACAGCGGCGCCAGCACCGCCCACTGCTCTTCTGTGATCTCTTGCCTCGTCACCATGACCCAACCCTGCCGGCGCGGCACCCGAGAACCGTTTTGCCAAAACGGCCTAGCACTGAGCGTTCTCTTCGAGGGGCTGCGTTCCAGCCGGTGCCTCCCCGCTTTCCGGCGGCAAACGTCAGTCGCCGCCTGATCTACCACCCGCCCAGAGTCGGAGGGCTTCGGGCGTGCCAAGGAAACGACGCGGCAAGGGCCGCCCGGTCACGCCGGGCGGCCCTTGACGGGGGAGAGGAGTGCCTCAGCGTCGCGTCATGAACGCCCACGACGCTTCTTCAACCGCGTTGCCTGCCAGATCCCTGACCCCGTTGGTGACTTCCACCGTGAGCAACGTGCGCGGCGGTAGCCACCTCCGTGGGTTGAGGGTCGCCCGGCGCGAGGTCGCGTTGTAGCTGACCCTCGCCGGGATCTCGTCTCCGTTCTCGCGCCGAAGCGTGAAGGTGGTGCCGTTCACACCCGTGACCGGCTCGCTGAAAGTCGCGATCACGTTGGCACCCCGATGCACCCACCCGGCGTCTTGCTCCGGGCTCTGGCTGACAACGAGGGGCGCGATTGCGTCGCCGGCATTCCGTGGGGACGGTGCGGATGTCCCTCCGGCCGCTGTGAAGTTCCACCTCTCCGGATCGACGCCGTGGCCGGCGGCGTCCGTGATGCCGCTGGTGATCCTCACTTCGTACTCTTCGCCCGCGAGCAGGTCGTTGTTCGGGTTCAGCGTGACCTGGCGCGCGGCGGGGTCGTAGGTGACTCGACCCCATGTCCGCCTGCCGTTGGACACCCGGTAGAACTGCACCGTGCGCCAGTTGGCGCCCTGGACCGGGGTGCTGAAGGTGACGACCACGTCCGCCGAGCGGGGAACCTCCGTCGCGTCGGGCTCGGGTGACCGGTCGGTGATCGTGGGGCCAGCCTCATCTCCTGGGGACGGCGCGGGTGTCCCTCCGGCCGCTGTGAAGTTCCAGCTCTCCGGATCGACGCCGTGGCCGGCGGCGTCCGTGATGCCGCTGGTGATCCTCACTTCGTACTCTTCGCCCGCGAGCAGGTCGTTGTTCGGGTTCAGCGTGACCTGGCGCGCGGCGGAGTCGTAGGTGACTCGACCCCATGTCCGCCTGCCGTTGGACACCCGGTAGAACTGCACCGTGCGCCAGTTGGCGCCCTGGACCGGGGTGCTGAAGGTGACGACCACGTCCGCCGAGCGGGGAACCTCCGTCGCGTCGGGCTCGGGTGACCGGTCGGTGATCGTGGGGCCAGCCTCATCTCCTGGGGACGGCGCGGGTGTCCCTCCGGCCGCTGTGAAGTTCCAGCTCTCCGGATCGACGCCGTGGCCGGCGGCGTCCGTGATGCCGCTGGTGATCCTCACTTCGTACTCTTCGCCCGCGAGCAGGTCGTTGTTCGGGTTCAGCGTGACCTGGCGCGCGGCGGAGTCGTAGGTGACTCGACCCCATGTCCGCCTGCCGTTGGACACCCGGTAGAACTGCACCGTGCGCCAGTTGGCGCCCTGGACCGGGGTGCTGAAGGTGACGACCACGTCCGCCGAGCGGGGAACCTCCGTCGCGTCGGGCTCGGGTGACCGGTCGGTGACCGTGGGCCCGGCAGGGGCTGCCTCGACGGTGACGACCAGGTCGTCGGTGTAGTCCTGGCCGTCCACGGTTGCGGTCAGGCGCAGGGTGTACTGGCCGGCCTCAGAGAACGTCGCCGTGGTGCTGAGTGCGGCGGCGTCCTCGAAGGTGGCCGTGCCGGGACCCGAGACCTGGCTCCATGTCGTCGTCGCGTCGACGGGCGTGGCGTCGCGGCTGACCGAGGCGTCCAGGGCCGCCGAGCCGGGCAGGGTCACGGTGGCATCGGCCCCCGCGTCGACCACGGGATCCGAGGCAGCGGCTGCCTCGACGGTGACGACCAGGTCGTCGGTGTAGTCCTGGCCGTCCACGGTTGCGGTCAGGCGCAGGGTGTACTGGCCGGCCTCAGAGAACGTGGCCGTGGTGCTGAGTGCGGCGGCGTCCTCGAAGGTGGCCGTGCCGGGACCCGAGACCTGGCTCCATGTCGTCGTCGCGTCGACGGGCGTGGCGTCGCGGCTGACCGAGGCGTCCAGGGCCGCCGAGCCGGGCAGGGTCACGGTGGCATCGGCCCCCGCGTCGACCACGGGAGGGGTGGTCGTGCCGCCGCCCGATGTCCGGAAGTCGAGAACGAGCACCGGCGGCGCCAGCCCATCCTTGGCCTCAGCCGTGCGACGTCCGGTGCCGTCGATCATGAAGACCGCTGCGTTGCCCTGCTGCCATCCCGGTCGGTCGACGATCTCCTGCAGGATGCTGGACAGGTCGGGCGTCCGCTGGTCGGGACCGGCGGCGCCGATGATGTCCCAGGTGGGCGGTGCCCAGCCCACCGAGGCGCTCGTCGTGGGGCGCGCAGAGATGTTCCCGGCCTGGCGGACGAACTGGCTCGCATCGTCCGCCGCCTCACCGCGGATGGTGTAGTTGGCGGGCTCGTCCCCGGCCTCGTCCACCTGGAACTGGATCCGGGCGTCGACGACCCGGCCCCCGGCGGGAACCGGCAGGTCGACGAAGCGAAGACCGGTGAGCATCTGGTCCGGCGTGGGCGGTCCGTCGTTGCCCAGCTCGTTGTCGCCGCTGGACAGGTCGACGAACGTGCCGCTGCTGCCGCCGCCCTCTTGCGCGTCGTCAGCGCCGTGGGTGATCGGCAGGGTGACGGTGCGGATAGCGAGTGGCTCATAGACCGAGATGGTGGCGTCGTCGCTGTCGCTCAGCTCGCCGTCGCTGGCCGTGAGACGCACGACGTAGGTGCCGGCAGCGGAGAACGTCGCGGTGGTCGTGAGGGCTGAGGGAGACCCGAAGGTCACCGTGCCCGGGCCGCTCACCTTGCTCCACGTGTGGGTGAGGGCGTCATTCGGTCTGCCGTCGTCCGTTGCGGAACCGACCAACGTGGCAGTCTCCGGGACGTCCAGCAACTGGTCCTGTCCGGCGTTGGCGGAAGGGGGCCTGTTGTCGATTGGTTCGAGCGTTGCGGACACCTCGTGGATGAGTCCGTCGTTCTCCTCCGGATGGGAGTTGTTGTCCAGCCCACGGTCAGCGATGTAGTAGTGCGTGCCGCTGCCCGTGCTCGCCGGGGCCAGGGTCAGGCCGGCGCCCTTGACGATGCCCAGGCCGGACAGGTCGATCTCGTTGAGCAGCGACCCGTTGTGGTCCAGCTCGAAGATGCGATTGGCACTGCCGTCAAGCACCAGAACGGTGTCTCGGGCGGCGTCGTAGGCGATTCCCTCGGGATCCTTGGCGCCGAGAGCGACCAGGTCGAACTCCGCGGCGACGTCGTCGCCGCCCGGCGAGACGCCATCGAACACGCCGTTGGCGCCCTTGGTGAGGGTGAACCACTTGCCGCCGAGACCATCGACGAACAGCAGTTGGTCTCGCTTGCTGTCGTAGGCGACATCCTCGGGGTCGGTGTTGCCGAAGGTTGAGGTCTTGAAGTCGGTCCGAGGACCGTCATCTGCAGTGCCGTAGTGGCCGTCCGCACCCGAGCCCTTGACGATGAAGACCGACTTCTTGTCGTCGTCAGAAAAATAGAGGTGGTCGCTCGCGGCGTTGTAGGCGACGCCAGTCGGCTCGTTGGACCACGGAAGGGTCGTGCCACTCCCAGAGCCGTCGCCCTGCAGTGTCGCCTCATAGAGGTTCGACCCCTGGTAGAGCGGCATCTCGTCGACCTCGGCATCGCTGACCAGCAATGACCCGGTCTTGGGAATGTAGACCACACCCGAGGGGTCTGGGCTGGTCGGGCTCCAGGTGGCCGTGACAACCGTGGCCACCGAGGAGCCAGGCACCGTGGCTGCCAGCGCGGCAGCCGTGCTTGGGATGGTCAACGCGAGCGTGGACAACGCCACGGTCGCGGTCCGAGGGATCTTCATCATTGTGTCGGGTACCCCGTTTCGTTGCATTGTGAGATGCGAGCCGGTCGGCTGCGCGATGTGTCCTTGGACAGGTCCTGGCCTGAGTCCTGTCGCCGCTCACCGACGGACAATGGACACCGCCTGCCGGGTGAGGAGTCCCAGGTCGCGGTGCCAGGAGCGGTTGTCGAGATAGGAGAGGTCGAGTCGAACCCGTTCGTGCACGAGCACCTGGCGATAGTGCTGAAGGGGATCCGCGTTGGCGGCCAGCTGGCTGGCCTCGTCCATGAATGCGAGCGTCGAGGGACCCACGAGACCGGGACGCACGGTGAGCACGCGCCGCTCGCGAGGCGAGTAGAGCTCGACGAATTCCGGGGTCTCGGGCCGCGGGCCCACCAGGGACATGTCGCCCTTCAGGACGTTGAAGAACTGAGGAAGCTCATCGAGATACCAGTCCCTCAGCACTCTGCCGACGCTCGTGACGCGCGGGTCGCCGGCGGGTGAGACACGGTCGGCTCCGGTCGATCCCGTCTGGATCATGGTGCGGAACTTGTAGATCACGAACGGCTGTCCGCCTTGCCCCACGCGGACCTGCTTGAACAGCACCGGACCTGGTGAGGACAGCCGGACAGCCACGGCGAGGAGGAGGAGGATCGGCAGCAGTGCCAGCAGGACGGCGAAGGCGATGGCGCGCTCTGTGACGGACCGCATCATGGGCGCGTCCCGCCGCTCATGCCCCTGGAAGCCGACTCGCGCAGCAGCATGAAGGGCTCGGCCGCGAGCAGTCCCGAGGCAGCCCCGTGCCTGTGGGCGTAGGCGGTCAGCGCCTCCAGGGATCGCGGATGGGGGAACGGCCTTACCTCGCTGACGTAGGTGTCGGCATAGGCCTTCATCGCCGTCAGCTTCGTCTCGAGGGTTGCCGCGATGTCGACGTACAGGTTGGGCGCGAACACACTTCCGGGGATCGGCGGCGCCCAATCGGTTGACGAGGGGACCTCGTAGGCGCAGACCCGGGAGACCGGAGTGCCCGGCACAGCTCGGGCCGCGACCGTCGTGGCCCTGGCTACCAGCCGATGGTCCTCGTTGACATCGCCCATGAAGTGCGTGAGCACCACGTCGGGCCGAAGCTCGGCGATGACCTCCTCGATGGGAGTGATCACATCCAAGAGGCTGAGAGTGTCCAGCCGTTGGTCCGGCAGCCCGACCAGAGCCAGACGATCCACCCCCAGCAGGTCACAGGCGCGGCGCGCGCAGTCCGCCTGCTGCGAGACGTGACCGTGACGCGAACTCGCGCCGTCGGCCAGAATGCAAACCCAGACGGTGTCGCCCTGCGCGGCGTGCCAGGCCATCGTCCCGCCGGCCCCCAAGGTCTCGTCGTCCGGGTGGGCGGCCACCGTGAGGAGTCGCATGTCCTCTCCCTTGCGTTGGATGGCCACAGCACATCGCACGGTCCGCAGCAGGGGCATCCACCCATCGGCGTACTGATGGTGCAGCAGTCGGCGGGGGCGTCCACCCCATCCGCGGTGCAACGGTGATCACTCCCGACAGGAGTGAGAGGAGCCCGGTATGGCGCCACGAATCACCGTCGTGGGTTGTGGGTATCTCGGCGCTACGCACGCGGTGTGCATGGCGGAACTGGGCTTCGAGGTGCTCGGCATCGATGTGGATGCCAGCCGTGTAGCGGCCCTGCAGGAGGCACGCCCTCCGTTCTACGAGCCGGGCCTCGAGCCCATGTTGCGCAAGCACGTGGAGAACGGGCGACTGCGCTTCACCACGTCGTACGACGAGTGCGCGGAGTTCGGCGACATCCACTTCCTCTGTGTGTCGACACCCCAGCGGGAGGGCGAGCTCGGCGCAGACCTCTCCTACCTCGACCAAGCGGTCGAGACCCTGGCCCCCCGCTTGACCCGGCCGTGCGTCGTCGTCGGCAAGTCCACGGTCCCAGTGGGCACGGCCACGCGGCTGGCCGCCACCATTGTCTCACGTGCGCCGGTGCGCAGTGAGGTCGTACTGGCCTGGAACCCCGAGTTCCTGCGTGAGGGCTATGCGGTCGAGGACACTCTCAAGCCCGGGCGAATCGTGCTGGGTTTGCCCGAGGGCCCCGGCGGAGCGGTCGCCGACGACATGCTTCGCGCCGTCTACGCCGAACCGATCGCCGCCGGCTCCCCGGTCGTGGTGGCCGACTATGCGACCGCCGAGTTGGCCAAGACCGCCGCGAACGCCTTCCTCGCTACCAAGATCTCCTTCATCAACGCGATGGCCGAACTCTGCGAGGCAGCCGGTGGCGACGTCACCGTGCTGGCGGACGCCATCGGACATGATCCCCGGATCGGACGGAGCTTCCTGAATGCCGGGCTCGGGTTCGGCGGCGGGTGCCTGCCCAAGGACATCCGCGGGTTCATGGCCCGCGCCGGCGAGCTTGGCGCGGGGGAGGCTTTGACGTTCCTCCGCGAGGTGGACGCCATCAACCAGCGTCGACGCGCGCGGGTTGTCGAGGTCGCCGCCAAGTTGCTGGACCGGCCATGGGCAGGGGCGAAGGTGGCAGTCCTCGGCGCCGCTTTCAAGCCCGAGTCCGACGACATCCGAGACTCCCCGGCGCTGAATGTGGCGGGTCGGCTGCACCTCTTCGGCGCGCACGTAGTCGTGCACGACCCGCAGGCGATGGCGAATGCGCAGCGATCCTGGCCGACTCTCAGCTACTCGGACTCGGTGTTTGGCGCCTGCTCGGGGGCGCACCTCGTGCTCGTGCTCACGGACTGGGAGCAGTTCCGACAGGTGGACCCAGCCCTGCTGCGCGAGGCCGTGGCGACCCCGGCGGTCTTGGACGGCCGCAACTGCCTGGACCCGGTCGCATGGCGGGCCGCGGGATGGACATACCGCGCGCTGGGCCGGCCGTGACATCGGCCCGCGGACAGACGCCTGGCGGTCAGTTGCCTGGCGGCAGTGTCAGCCGGACGGTCGTGCCGCGTTCGGGCTCGGAGTCCACGGTCACACGCGCATCACACCGACCCGCGGCGGAGCTGACAACCTGGAGACCCCAGCCATCGGCCGGCGGGATGCGCCCGAACCCGGGGCCGTCGTCCTGCACCTCGACATAGGGGTCGCCGTCCTGGTGGCCGAGGCGCAGCACGACGGCGCCCTCGCCGTTGACTGCCCGAATCGCGTTGTCCACGAGGTTGCCGATCGCCCGTCGGACATGCACGACCGAGCAGGTGGCCCACACCGGCTTCCCGTCCCACTCCACGGAGATTGTGTGATGGACGCTGTACAGCGCGGCCACATCGGTGGCCAGCATGGCCAAGTCGACTCTGCGCTGGTCAACCTGTTGATTGATGACGCTGTCGAGCAGGGTGGCGGCATGGTCGAAATTGCTCTTGAGAAGGGTGAACCGCTCCCGGATGTCATCGGTGAGCGCCACCTGCTCAGGGATATCGGCCAGCAAGTGGCCAGCAATGACGAACTGGCGCAGATCGTGGCATAGCGCGACAAACTCGGCGCTTCTTCGCTCGCTACCGAGCAACTGTTCCATGGTCGTGACCCCCCTGGTCCCCGCGGCATTGGCGTGACCACTGTGAACCATGCCTGGCACACATTCCCCCGACCAGGGTCCCGAATCTTTGGGCGCGGCCCCGTCGCTCTCGGCGGGTGGAACCACGCCGCCGTCCGTGTTACCGAACTGTGGCGTGGGTGAGCACCGGGCGTGAACGTGATGTGGGCTGAGCGTGGTATGTCCCACCTAATCTGGATATCACACGCATAAGACCACGTTCGCAGGAGTCTCCATGGCCGCCGCCAGCCGCAAGGTCCTCGTCCCCCTCGCCACCGCCCTCGCCGCCGGCGCCATCGCCGTCGGTTCGGGCGCCACGTTCACCTCCACCTCGAGCAACACGATCTCCTCGGTCGCCTCGGGCACGCTCTCGCACGACAACAGCAAGGCCAACAGCGCGATCTTCTCGCTGGACAACATGCAGCCCGGCGACGAGCTCACAGGCTCGCTGGCGCTGACCAACGACGGCTCCCTCCCGGCCAGGCTGTCGCTGACCGAGTCCTCCTCGACGAACCAGTTCACCGGGGACAACCTCACGCTCGAGATCACCGACGTCACCGCCGGCGCCACCATCTACTCCGGCACCTTCGGTGGTCTCGAGGACGGTGTCGGGACCGACCTCGGGGTCATGCAGCCCGGCGACGTCGTGGACTACCGCTTCACCGTGCGGCTTGACGCCGAGGCTGCCAACACCGAGCAGGGAAAGGTCGCCGGCGCCGCCTACCAGTGGGACTCCGTCCAGGTCGACGACGCCGCGACCACGGGCTGACTTGAGCGCCCCGGCGCCTGACCCCCGCCATCCCTGGCCACCTCGCAGGAGAAGGAAGCACCATGACCCTCGCCCGGGCGAGCCGCCTGCTGATCAATGCCGCGTGCGTGCTGGTCATCGTGCTCGGCGCGGCGTGGCTGCTCCCAGGGGTGCTCGGCTACGAGCGCTACGTGATCACCGGCGGCTCGATGGCCGACACCTTCGACACCGGGGCGATCGCCTTCGAGAAGGTCGTCCCGGTCGACGAACTCCGCGTCGGCGACGTGATCACCTACCAGCCGCCGGCCGACGCCGGCATCACATCCCTGGTCACCCACCGGATCACCGCCATCGGGGAGAGCCCCGAGGGACAGCGGGTCTTCCGCACCCGGGGGGACGCGAACCCCGCAGTCGACCCGTGGGAGTTCTCGCTCACCGAGAGCCGTCAGCCGGTCGTCGCCTTCACCGTCCCCGGCGCCGGCTACGTCCTGATGGCGCTCGCCGACCGAACCGTGCGGATGGCGCTGGTCGGCGGACCCGCTGCCCTGATCGCGCTGCTGGCCCTAGCCGAGCTCGCGGGCAACCTGCGCTCGCGTGAGGACCGCGGGACCGACGCCTCCGACCTGCTCGCGGACCGGCGCCCCGTCCCCGTCGCCCTTCCCGGCTGACCCGTGGGCACCAGGAGTCACCGCATGACCCGTCTCCCGTCGACCCGCGCCCGACTGGCCGCCCTCGCCGCCCTCGGTGTGGCGACGGCAGCGACACTGGCCGCCCAGAACACCCAGACCTCGACCGCGGCCTTCGTCGACTCCAGCACCGCGAGCGCGACCGTCCGGGCAGCGGGTGACTGGTCTCCGCCCACCGTGCGCCTTCATGACCCCGGGAACCCGGTCGCAGGCACCGTGCCGCTGACCGTCAGCGCGGCCGATGCGGAGACCGAGATCGCCGAGGTCGTCGTGGAGCGGCGGACCGCCGAGGGCACCTGGTCGGCGATCTGCGAGGACTCCTCCGCGCCGTACGTCTGCGCCTGGGACACGACCGCCCTGACCGACGGCAGCCACCGGCTGCGCGCCCGGGCGACCGACGCCACCGGCCTGACCTCGACCTCCGAGCCGGTCACCACGACCGTTGCCAACGGCTTCGCCGTGCTCCTCTCAGACCCCGGAGGCGTCGTCCGCGGTCCGGTGATGCTCACCGCCACGCCCGTGCACGCGCCCGGGCCCGTCGCGGTCCGCTTCGAGTACGCCGAGAGCGGTGGCACCTCCTGGGCCACGGCGTGCACCGCGACGTCGTCGCCGTACACCTGCACCTGGGAGTCGAGCGCGGTCCGGGACGAGGGCTACGACCTGCGCGCCGTGGCGACCACGAGCGGTTCGACGAACACCCTGACCGCGATCTCCGACCGCGTGGAGGAGGTGAGCCTCGACAATGCCGCACCGCGAGTGACGCTGCGCGACCCCGGCTCGCCGCTGCGCGGCACCGTCCGGTTCGTCGCCCTCGCCGAGGACGACCTCACGGGCGTGGAGCACGTCGTCATCCAGCACGCCGTGGCGGGCACCGGGGCCTGGCAGGAGCTGTGTTCGGTGAGCCAGGAGCCCTACGCGTGCACGGCCGACACCGTGGGCCTCTCCGACGGCGCCCACGCGTTCCGGGCGGTCGCCACCGACTCGGCCGGCAACACGGGGGCCTCGGCGGTGGTGGGAGACCGCGTGGTCGACAACACCGTTGCCTCCGTGGCGCTGGATGACCCAGGCGAGGTGCTGCACGGCCAGGTGCGGCTGTCGGCGTCTGCCGCCTCGACCGCCGGCATCGGCTCAGTGCGCTTCCAGCACGCCCCGGCCGGTTCCTCTGGCTGGGTCGAGGCCTGCACCGACGACACCGAGCCCTACGCCTGCGCGTGGGACACGAGCACGGTCGGCAACGGGCTCCTCGACCTGCGGGCCGTCCTGGTCGACCCCAGCGGACGGCTGGTGTTCTCCGAGGTCATTGCCGGCGTCCGCGTGGACAACACCCCGTTGCGCGCCTTCGACGTGCAGACCGGCTCCGCGGGCGTCGCCGGCCGGCTCGACCACGGCGACACGCTGACCCTCACCTTCAGCCGTGAGGTGCAGCTGGGGACGGTGCTGTCGGGCTGGACGGGCGAGGCCACGCCGGTGACGCTGCGGCTGCGGGACGGCAAGCTCGGGGGAGCCGGCGCCAAGGCGGACGTCCTGGACGTGCTCCAGGGGCGGAGGGAGGTGGACCTCGGTGCCGTGGACCTCCGAGAGGACTACGTCAAGCCGTGGCGCACCGCGACGGCCGAGGCCATCATGACGGCTCGGACCGTGCGGAACGACGGGGTCGCGATGACGGCCGTCACCGTGCGCGTCACCGGGCCGGCGACCGGGAAGGTGCGCACGCAGAAGCGGTCCTCCACGATGCGGTGGACTCCGTCCGCCGCCGTGCTCGACCTGGAGGGACGGGCGTGCTCGCCCACCCCCGTCAACGAGTCGGGACCCGCGGACCGGGAGCTGTGATGGCGTCCGCCGCCGAGACGAGTCCGGGGGGCAGTCCTCGGCGTACGCCGGGGAAGGGTTCGCTCCGTATCCTTCCTCGGGTGGCGCACCGCATCCTGATGGTCGAGGACGACAACGGCATCGCCCTTCCGCTGCGACGGACGCTGGAACGGGAGGGGTACGCCGTGGAGCGGGTCGGCCTGGGGCGTGCGGGGCTGGACCGGGTCTCGGCCGGCGGAGTCGACCTGGTGGTCCTCGACCTCGGTCTCCCCGACGTCGACGGGCTGGACGTGTGCCGGCAGCTGCGCGCCGACGGATTCGACGGCGGGGTGCTGATCCTCACCGCCCGCGGGGGCGAGCTGGACCGCGTCGTCGGGCTCGACGTGGGCGCGGACGACTACCTCGCCAAGCCCTTCTCGCTCGGTGAGTTCCTGGCCCGGGTCCGCGCCCTGCTCCGGCGTGCCACGCGCTCGGCTGCTCAGCCGAACGGGTCCACGGGGTCCCCGGACGGCTCCCTGGCTGGCGACCCTCGCGCGTCCTTTGAGGATGGCCCGTCCGCGGGGACTGTCTGGCCAGCCCAGCCTGGACCACCGGCACCCCCGGCCCCACCGGCTTTCCGGCTGGACCCGGAGGCGCGACGGGCGTGGAGCGGCGCCACGGAGCTGGCGCTGACCACCAAGGAGTTCGACGTCTTGGCGCTCCTCCACGAGGAGCAGGGGCGTGTCGTGTCCCGCGAGCGGCTCATGGACGAGGT
Organism: uncultured Actinomycetota bacterium; assembly: GCA_963745245.1. Classification (GTDB taxonomy): domain Bacteria; phylum Actinomycetota; class Actinomycetes; order Propionibacteriales; family Nocardioidaceae; genus Marmoricola_A. The sequence goes on along the minus strand of CAVUWU010000002.1, from coordinate 1,109,587 downwards.
GTGGGACGTGAACTGGTTCGGCTCGACCAAGACCCTCGACGTCACCGTGGGCCGACTGCGGCAGAAGCTCGAGGCTGGCCGTGCGACGGTTGCGGTCGTGACCGTGCGCGGCATCGGCTTCCGGTTGCAGTCGGACCCCCCCGGTGCGTAGCCGCCTGGTCGCCGCGCTGGTCGGGGTGGCCCTCGCGGTCCTCGCGCTCGTCGGCATCCCGCACGCCCTCACGCTCCAGGACCTCGTCCGCGCCGAGAGCCGGGTGGGCGTCGAACGCACCGCCGACCTCGCCGCCGCAAGGGTCGAGGCGGTGATCGCGGACGATGGGACCGTGACGCGGGACGTCCTCGGCGGGACGCTGGAGGACGGGCAGCGCATCGAGTACGTCCCTGCTGGGGGGGTCTCGCGCGCGGTGCCCGCCGAACTCGGCCCCCGAGCCGCGGACCTGACCGCGTCCCGGGCGACCTCGCAAGGCGGACGCCTCACGGTGAGCCTGTCCCAGGCGGCGCTGGACCGCGAGGTCCGCGAGGCGTTGCTGCCGTTGCTCGTGCTCGCCGTGGTCCTGGTGCCGCTGGTCGCCGTCGCCGGGCTGGTCCTCGCGGCGCGGCTCCGTCGGCCCTTCGCCGCGCTCTGCGATGCCGCCGGTTCCCTGGGCACCGGACGGCTCGACATCGACATGCCACGCTCCTCCCTTCCGGAGGCGGACGCCGTGGGCCGCGCCCTCGAGGGGAGTGCGCACCGGCTGGACGCGAGGATCCGCCGGGAGCGGGAGCACGCCCACAACGCCTCGCACCAGCTCCGGACGCCGATCACCGCCCTCCGCCTCACGCTGGAGGATCTGGCCCTGTGGCCCCAGACGCCTCCCGACGTCGCCGACGAGCTGCACCGCATCATCGGCGAGGTGGACCGCTTCGCCGACGCCGTGGCAACTGTGTTGGAAGAGGGCCGTTCCGGACGGCTGGCGGAGGCCGAGCAGGTGGACCTCAGCGAGCTCGCCGAGGACGCCGTGGCACGGTGGCGACCGGTCGCCGAGGCCGTCGGACTGCATCTGGCCCTCGCAGCCGGCCCGGAACGGCTGGTGGCCCATCTTCCACGTGCGGCCGTGGCCCAGACGGTGGACCTGTTGATCCAGCACGCCTGCGAGGTCGGGTCCGGCGAGGTGTGGGTCGGGTGCGGGGACCGGGGCTCCCACCTGGCCGTCGAGGTCTCCTTCGCTCAGCGGCACCCCGACTGGCACGGCGCGCCGGCCGCTTTCGCCCGCGGGGAGGCCGAGGCAGTGGCCAGTGCCGTAGGCGGCCTGATCGCCACGGAGCCCCCACACGACGACGCGGTCGACCAGGTGCTCGTCCTGCTGCTTCCCTCGGCGACGGCGGCGCAGACCCTGGCCTAGCTGGCCTAGCTGGCCTAGCCGGCCCCAGCCGGCCCCAGCCGGCCCCAGCCGGCCCCAGCCGGCCCAGCCGGCCCCAGCCGGCCCCAGCCGCCGTCCCGGACGCGGTCCCTGACGCGGTCCCGGACGCACCGCCGGACGCCGCCTTTGTGTCTGGATGGGGCATTGTGGGCACCGTGCTGGATGAGGAGATGGAGCGGTACGGCGTGTTGGGCAAGCCCTCGGACCGCGACTTGACGGCGCTGGTGGAGCTGGCCGCGCAGATCTGTGGCGCTCCGGCGGCGGCGCTCACCCTGCTCACCGGCCTCGACACCGACAGCGACAGCAACCCTGACCCGGACCCCGAAAGCCAGCCAGATGCCGACACCGACACCGACACCGACAGCGGGGCGGAGAACGGCACGGGCGCAGGCACAGGCACAAGCAGAGGCACGGGCCGGGGCCGTGGTCCGGGCCGCCTGGTGGCGAGCGTCGGCCCTGAGACTCTGCTGCGGGCGCAGCTGACCTGGTGCGCCGCCGCGCTGGGCAACGGGGGACCGGTGGTGCTGCCTGATGTGCGGGGGGACCCTCGGGTACGGGATCACGCCCCGGCCGCCGACGCGGTCGGCTTCTACGCCTCCACGCCACTGCTTACCCCTCCCGGCGCGGTGATCGGTCGGCTCTGCGTCGTCGACGGCGAGCGCCATGAGCTCACCTGGACCCAGGCTCAGACCCAGGAGCGGGCGCTGGTCATGCTCGCCGACCGGGTGGTCGACCTCCTCGAGCTGCGTCGGCGCGGGCGCGAGCTGGAGGAGTCGCTGGCCGAGCTGACCCGCACCCAGGAGCAGCTGCGCCGCTCTAACCGACGGCTGGGCTACTTCGCCGCCCAGGTCAGCCACGACCTGCGCAACCCACTGACGGCGATGCTCCTGTCCGCCGAGGCGGCCGCCGCCGAGGTCGAGGCGTCCGGCAACCACACGGCCGGCTCCCTGCTCGCGGAGGTGCTCGAGGCGGGAACGCGGATGTCGCGGGTGATCGACGAAGTGCTCGCCTTTGCCCAGGTGGGCGCCGCGTTGCGATTCCACGAGGTCGACCTCGCCGCGGTCATGGACCTGGTGGCTCGCGACCTGGCCCCGCTGCTGGGCGAGCGCTCCGCACGTCTGCGGGTGGAGGAGCTGCCGAGCGTCGCCGGAGACGCGCAGGCGCTGTCCTCGGTGCTACTGAACCTCGTCTCCAACGCGGTGACCTACGCCCGTCCCGGCGTACCCCCACAGGTCACGGTCCGGGCAACCCGGCGCGAGGACCGCTGGCGCGTCGAGGTGATCGACAACGGCGCCGGCATCGCGGCCAGCGACGAGCCACGGATCTTCCTGCCCTTCGAACGGGGGACCACGCGAGAGCCCGGCAACGGCATCGGTCTGGCCACCGCGAAGCGGCTCGTCGAGGCGCATGGCGGGCGGATCGGGCTAGCCCGGCGCTCGCCACACGGCACCGTGGCCTGGTTCGAGATTCCCGACTGACGGTTGCCAGGCGGGGCAGTGCGCGCCGAGCATAAGGCGTTCACAACGCCTCAGGAGGCTCCATGACCATTCGCCGCTGGCTCACCGCCGTTCTCGCGGTGCTCCTCTCCCTCACGGTGGCGGCGGTGCCCGCCACGGTGCAGGCAGCGCCGAAACCCGACCGCATCGAACTGCCCGACGGGTGGCAGCCCGAAGGGGTGACTACCGACGGGCGACGGCTCTATGCCGGCTCGCTCGCTACCGGAGGGCTGCTGAAGGTGTATCCGCGCACCGGAGCCACCCGAGTGCTGTTCGAGGGCCGCGAGGGGTGGACCGCGGTCGGGGTCGACTACGACCGGCGCCGCGACCTCGTCTGGACCGCCGGGGGGGAGACCGGGGTGATCCGCGCCCACAGCGCGAAGACCGGGCGCGTGCGTGCGGTCTACGAGTTCCCCTCCGACGCCGGCCGCTTCGTCAACGACCTGGCCGTGACGCGCCGCGGGGTCTTCGCCACCGACTCCCAGCAGCAGGAGCTGCTCGTGGTGCCCTTCCGCAAGGGCCGCCTGCCGCGTCCCGGGGCCGCGACCGTGCTGCCGCTGACCGGTGACCTCACCTACCAGGAGGGATTCAACCTCAACGGCATCGTCGGCTACCGCAAGCGTTTGCTCGCCGTGCAGAGCAACACCGGACTGCTGTTCCGGATCAACCCGAGGACGGGCCGGACACGGCAGGTGGACCTGGACGGCTACGAGCTCCTCAACGGCGACGGGCTGGAGCGGCGGGGCCGTACGCTGTACGTCGTGCGCAACCAGGACAACCTCATCGCCGTCGTAGACCTCGGCTGGCGGGCGCGGAGCGGCGAGGTGGTGGCCCACCTCTTCAATAGCGACTTCGACGTGCCGACGACGGTCGCCGTCGCGGGTCGCTCTCTGTGGGCCGTCAACGCCCGCTTCGGCGTCGCTTCACCGGAGACCGAGGACTACTGGGTGACCCGGCTGCGCGCCTACTGACCCTGCCCCCGCCGGCCCAGGAGCAGCAACCGCGACCGTCGAAACGGTGATCCGATGTCGAGCACGCCGGCAGCACCCAGCCAGCCGACCAGCCAGCCGACCGGTCACCCGGACCGGCGGGCTGCCCCCACCCGGCTGGTCGTGGCTGTCGGCGTGCTCGCCGCTTCGCTCGTGGCCACCGTCGGCGGCGTCGCGATCCTGGCGCGCCAGGTGGCGGATCTTCGAGCGGCGAACGACGAGCTGGCCGCCCAGGTGGCCACGGTGAGCACCCGACAGCGCACGGCGCGCCGCGCGATGGCCGAGATGAGCTCCTCGACGGGCCTGATGCAGGGGGAGCTCGCGGGGCTCGACCAGGACGTCGACGACCTGACCACCGCCATGAGGGACCTCGACGCGGCGTTCGCCGAGCAGTCCGAGCGGTCCATCGACGTCGGCGCCGTGGCCAAGCGGGTGCTCAGGTCCGTCGTGGTCATCGAGTGCCCTGGTTCCCTGGGCTCCGGCTTCGCGGTGGAGACCGGCACCGGGGACACCGCGACCACGACGGTGTTGACGAACCACCACGTCGTCCGGGGCTGCACGGATGGGGAGGGGATCGTCGCCCGTCGCGCTACGACGACCTTCGAGACCGTCCTGGTCACCTGGGACGCCGAGCATGACCTCGCTCAGCTGGAGATCGATGCGGACCTGCCCCGGCTGACCATCGGGGAGACACCGGAGGTGGGTGACCAGGTGGTCGCGGTCGGTGCCCCGCTCGGGCTGGAGGAGTCGGTCACCCAGGGCATCGTGTCCAAGATCGACGGTGCGCTGCTCCAGACCGACACCAGCATCAACCCCGGCAACTCCGGGGGTCCGCTCGTCGACCGGCACGGTGAGGTCGTCGGCATCACCACGATGACCGCCGCCGACAAGGGTCTGGGGGTCTCCATCGAGGGCATCTCCTGGGCGGTGCGGATGCGGGTCGCCTGCGCGACCGTGCTGGCCTGCGCCTGAGTCCCGAGATGGCTCACCGGCTCACCCGAACCTCGGCGCCCCGCGGCCCCCTGCTGCCCGGTCTGGCGACGCTGCGCGACTATCAGCGCGGGTGGCTGCGCGGAGACCTGCTGGGCGGGGTCACGGTCGCGGCCTACCTGGTGCCCCAGGTGATGGCCTACGCCGTTGTCGCCGGACTGCCCCCCGCCACTGGGCTTTGGGCCGCGGTCCCGCCGCTGCTCCTCTATAGCCTGCTGGGATCCTCGCGCCGGCTCTCCGCCGGCCCGGAGTCCACCACCGCGCTGATGACCGCCGCTTCGGTGGCCGGAATGACGGCCGGCGACCCCGAGAGGTACGCCGACGCGGCGGCCGCCCTCGCCCTGGCGGTCGGCGTGGTCTGCCTGGCCGGACGGCTGTTCCGGCTCGGCTTCGTCGCCGACCTGTTGTCGCGGCCGGTGCTCATCGGCTACCTGGCGGGGATCGCCGCGCTGATGATCGCCGGTCAGCTCGGGTCACTGAGCGGGGTGGACATCGAGGCCGGCGACCCGGTGGGACAGCTCACGGAACTGGTGGCCGAGCGGGCCGACCTGAACCTCGCGACCTTGCTGATGGCCGTCCTGGTCACCACGGCGCTCCTGACCGCCAACCGGCTCCGGCCCCGGTGGCCCAATCCCCTCCTGGCGATGCTGGCCGCGACCGCCGTGACGGTGGCCTTCGACCTCGGGTCCGCGGGGATCGCCACCGTCGAGTCCATCCCCCGGGGCCTGCCGCTGCCGGGCCTGCCGGACCTGGCGCTCGAGGAGGTGCTGCAGCTCGCCCTCCCAGCGGTGGGCGTGGCGGTCGTCGCCTACACCGACAACGTGCTCGAGGCTCGCGCCTTCGCCTCGCGTCACCACGAGCGCATCGACCCCGACCAGGAGCTGCTCGCGCTGGGTGCGACCAATCTGGCCAGCGGTTTCGGCCAGGGGTTCCCGGTCAGCAGCAGCGGCAGCCGCACGGCCATCGGAGACGCTCTGGGCGTGCAGAGCCAGCTCCACTCGCTGGTCGCGGCGAGCACCGTGGTCACCGGGGTCCTGCTGCTGCGTCCGGTCCTCGAGGCCTTCCCGCGCCCGGCGCTGGCCGGGGTCGTGGTTTTCGCGGCACTCAAGCTCGTCGACACCCGGGAGATCCGGCGGATCGCCCACTTCCGCCGCAGCGAGCTCGTCCTCACCGCGGCCACCACCGCCGGCGTCCTCCTGCTGGGCGTGCTCTCCGGCATCGCGGTGGCCGTCGGACTGTCGATCCTGGACCTCCTGCGGCGGGTCGGCCGCGGGCATGACGGGATCCTGGGCTTCCAGCCCGGGCTCGCCGGGATGCACGACGTCGACGACTACCCCGAGGCGGAGACGGTGGAGGGGCTGGTCGTCTACCGCTACGACTCGCCGCTGTTCTTCGCCAACGCCGAGGACTTCCGCACCCGATGTCTGCAGGCGGTGACCGGGGCGCCCCGCCCGGTCGAGTGGCTGCTGGTGAACATGGAGGCCAACGTCGAGGTCGACCTGACTGCCCTGGACGCCCTCGACGAGCTGCGCGAGGAGCTGGCGGCCGACGGCGTCGTGGTTGCGCTGGCCCGGGTCAAGACCGACCTGCGGGAGGACCTGGACCGCTATGGCTTCGTCGACGAACTGGGAGAGGACCTGATCTTCCCCACCCTGCCGACCGCCGTCGCCGCCTACCGCGACGGCTTCTGCCAGCGGCATGGACGTCCGCCGCGGGGCGCGCCGGAGCGGTGACCTCCCCCGGCCGCGGCGCCCCGGCTAGCGGCCGCGGCGCCCCGGCTAGCCGGCCAGATCCTGCAGCCGGGGGGCAGGGGCGCGCCAGTCCCATCGCAGGGCGGCCAGTCGAAACAGGATGATGAGCACCGCCGCGGCGCCGGCCACCCACGGCTGGTCGATTCCCGCCCACCACACCGAGGCGAAGAGCACCGCGCCCACGGCGGCCGGGATCGCGTAGAGCTCCTCCTGGGCCAGCACATGGGGGGTCTCGCCGGCGAGGAGGTCGCGGACCACGCCTCCGCCCACCCCGGTCAGCACCCCGACGATCACGGCGGTGAGCGCGCTGTGTCCCAGCTCGAGGGCCTTCAAGGTCCCGGCGATGGCGAAGACCCCCAGGCCCACCGCGTCCAGGACCTGGACCAGTCCCTGGATCCGGCGTACACCCGGGTGGAAGGCGAACGTCACCAGTCCCGCCGCTCCCGCCGCCGCCAGCAGCCACCACGCGGTGATGCCGACCGGGGGAGTGTCCCCGATCAGGACGTCCCTCAGGATGCCGCCGCCCAGCCCGGCCGCGGCGGCCAGAACCAGCACGCCGAGCAGGTCGAAGCGCTGCCGGACCGCGGCGAGCCCCCCCGAGAGCCCGAAGGCGAACACCCCCACGACGTCGAGGATCTGCAGTGCCACGGTCGGAGCGTCAGGAGCGTCCACGAGCCTGCATGCTAGGCCGTCGCGCTGACGGCCCCCGCTTGACGTCAGTCACTGACCGGGGGACGGCGTTGGGTCCGCCGAACGGTCCTCAGGTCAGTCACTGACTGTGGCTTCCCGGCCAGATCCGCCTTGGCCACCGCTGGCCAACCGCCACCTGCGGCAGGATCGGGGAATGACCACGCAGACACGCGAGATCCACCTCGCCTCCCGCCCCACGGGCTGGCCGACCCCCGACAACTTCCGGATCGTGAGCACGGAGCTGGCCGATCCCGGTCCCGGCGAGGTGCTCGTCCGCAACACCGTGATGTCGGTCGACCCCTACATGCGCGGCCGGATGAACGACGTGCAGTCCTACGTCTCGCCGTTCGCGCTGGACGCACCCCTCGACGGTGGCGCGGTGGGAGAGGTCCTGGCCTCGACCGAGGAGTCCCTGACGCCGGGCGACATGGTGCTGCACGGGCTGGGGTGGCGGGAGCACGCCCTGCTGCCGGCGGCCCAGGTCCGCAAGCTCGACACGTCCCAGGTGCCCGCCTCGGCGTACCTCGGCGTCCTCGGCATGCCCGGACTCACCGCGTACGCCGGGCTGACGAGGATCGCTGGATTGAAGGAAGGCGACGCCGTCTTCGTCTCCGGCGCGGCGGGGGCGGTCGGGTCGCTCGTCGGTCAGATGGCGCGGCTGCTCGGGGCCGGCCGTGTGGTCGGCTCGGCCGGCTCGGAGGAGAAGGTGCGATGGCTGACCGAGGAGCTCGGGTACGACGCGGCGTTCAACTATCGCGACGGGCCGGTGGCGGACCTCCTCGCCGACCATGGCCCGATCGACGTCTACTTCGACAACGTCGGCGGGGACCACCTCGAGGCAGCGATCGGCCAGATGGCCGAATTCGGCCGGATCGCGGCCTGCGGGGCGATCTCGAGCTACAACGCCGACAAGCCCCGGCCCGGACCACGGAACCTGTGGCTGGTCGTCACCCGGCGGCTCACCCTGCGCGGCTTCATCGTCTCCGATCACAACGACTTGGCCTCCGAGTTCTACCGCCGGACCATCCCGTGGGTGGCCGAGGGGGCCCTGCACTATCGAGAGACGTACGCCGAAGGGCTGGACCGCGCCGCCGATGCCTTCCTCGACCTGCACCGTGGCGCCAACATCGGCAAGATGCTGGTCCGGCTCTGACCTGGCTCGACCTCCTCGGAACGTCAGTCACTGACCTGACGCCTGCCGACGGCGCGGGAAACCGTCCTCAGGTCAGTGACTGACATGGACAAGGGTCCCCCGTCCGGAGGTGCCAGGGCCCCTGAACGCTGCAAACATGCAGGTCAGAGGCCCTTTCGGGGTTGCGACGTCTGTCAGATGTCGTAGTAGAGCTCGAACTCGTGCGGGTGTGGCCGCAGCGCGATGGGCTGGATCTCATTCTCCCGCTTGTAGTCGATCCACGTCTCGATCAGGTCGGCGGTGAAGACGCCGCCCTCGAGGAGGAACTCGTGATCGGCCTCGAGCGAGTCCAGGACGGCGCCGAGCGTGGCCGGCACCTGGTCGACCTCGGCGTGCTCGTCCGGCGGGAGCTCGTAGAGGTCCTTGTCGATCGGCTGAGGCGGCTCGATCTTGTTGCGGATCCCGTCGACGCCGGCGAGCAGCATCGCCGAGAAGGCCAGGTACGGGTTGGCCGAGGGGTCGGGGCACCGGAACTCGATGCGCTTGGCCTTCGGATTGGCCCCGGTGATCGGGATCCGCACCGACGCCGAGCGGTTGCGCTGGCTGTAGACCAGGTTGACCGGTGCCTCGAAACCGGGCACCAGCCGGTGGTAGCTGTTCACCGTGGGGTTGGTGAAGGCCAGCAGCGACGGGGCGTGCTTGAGCAGTCCGCCGATGTAGTAGCGCGCCATGTCGGAGAGCCCGGCGTACCCGGCCTCGTCGTAGAACAGCGGCTCGCCGCCGTTCCAGATCGACTGGTGGCAGTGCATGCCCGAGCCATTGTCGCCGAAGATCGGCTTGGGCATGAACGTTGCCGTCTTGCCGTTGCGCCAGGCGACGTTCTTGACCATGTACTTGAACTTCATCACCGCGTCGGCCGACTGCAGCAACTCGTCGAAGCGCCAGTTGATCTCGGCCTGACCGGCGGTGCCGACCTCGTGGTGGGCCCGCTCGACGACCAGCCCGGCCCGCTCGAGCTCGACGACGATCTCGTCGCGGAAGTCGCCGAAGTGGTCGTAGGGCGCGACCGGAAAGTAGCCGCCCTTGTACTTCACCTTGTAGCCGCGGTTGTTGACCTCCGAGCCGCTGTTCCAGGCACCGGCCTCGGAGTCGATGTGGTAGAAGCCCTCGTTCTGCGCGGTGGCGAAGCGGACCGAGTCGAAGACGTAGAACTCCGCCTCCGGCGCGAAGTACGCCGTGTCGCCGATGCCCGTCGACTGCAGGTAGGCCTGCGCCTTGCGGGCGATGTTGCGCGGGTCGCGGCTGTAGGGCTCGCCGGTGAGCGGGTCGTGGATGAAGAAGTTGACGATGAGCGTCTTCTGGGCGCGGAAGGGGTCGAGGTACGCCGTCGTCGGGTCCGGGAACAGCGACATGTCCGACTCGTGGATCGCCTGGAAGCCGCGGATGGACGACCCGTCGAAGTTCAGGCCGGTGTCGAAGACCGACTGGTCGAAGGACGAGACGGGCACGGTGAAGTGCTGCATGATGCCGGGAAGGTCACAGAAGCGCACGTCGACCATCTCGACGCCTTCGTCCTGGATGTAGCTGAGCAGCTCGTCGCTGGTGGCGAACATAGAGGTCCTCCTCGACCGCGACACGCGGTCATGCGGGATATCCGGAGAGTGGGTCGGGCGTCACTGCACGACTGGGCCAACGCTAGAAGGGAGCAGTTTCTCTACCGTATCCCCCGTGTTTCACCGGTGTTACGGGCCCCGGCCAGACACGCGTGGGGGGCCGGCGTCGGACGCAGCTTGAGCAGGCGAGAGCCGTCGTGGCCGGGTGGCTTCGCGCCCGCCGGTAGCGTGAGCTGCATGAGCCAGCAGGTCCCCACCGGAGAGCAGGACTACCCCGGTCAGCGGCTGGGGCTTCCCGAGCGCGGCAGCCGCTCGTTGGCCGGCTGGGGGCGGCGGATCGCGGCGCTGTTCATCGACTGGTTCGCCTCTCTGCTCGTGGCCACCGTGATCGCGGGGTACGCCGGGGCCGGCGAGGACGTCGAACGGCTGCTGCCGCTGTTGGTGTTCTGGGTCGAGGCGAGCCTGTTCACGGCGCTGGCCGGCGGGTCGTTCGGGCAGCTCGCGCTGCGGATCGTCGTCGTCCGCCTGGACAGCCGGCCGCTGGGGCTGCTGCGGTCTGCCGCCCGGACGTTGCTGATCTGTCTGGTCGTGCCGCCGTTGGTGTTCAACCGCGACAACCGCGGGCTCCACGACCTCGCCGTCGGGACGATTACGGTGCTGCGCTGAGTCGGATCGCTGTTCTGCGAGATCCGCGGCTGCGGTGCCCGTGAGCGCGGATCTGGCAGAACAGCTGGGGCAGAACAGCCACCCGGGGGAGCGGGGACCACCGGGCAACCCCACGAGAAGCCCTCAGCGACCGCGCATATGGCCGCGCATGCCCTTCATGCTGGTCGGGAGCGGCCCCTTCGGCACCGGCACTGGAGACCGGGCGGCGTCAAGCGCCTTGAGCCGGTTGAGCACTTCGGTCATCTCGGCGGGCTTGATCTGCCGCTTCATCTTCGTGATGTGCCGGCTCAGCTTGCCCAGCGGCACCTCCCCCTCACCGTGCCCGACCACGACCTCGTGGATCGGGGTGTCGGCGGCCACCCGCTGGTGCTTGGCCCGCTCGGCGCCCATGAGGGAGCGCAGCCGGTTGTGGTTGCCCTCGCCGATGAGGATGATCCCCGGCGGACCCACCAGCCGGTGCACCACGTCCTGGTTCCGGTTGAAGGCGATCACCTTGTCCATGCGCCAACCCCGGCGCAACGCGCTGAGCACGGCCACGGCAGCCCCAGGCTGCCCCTCGATCTGCTTGACCTGGGAGCGGGTGGCCCGCCGGCCGAAGACGATGAGCACACCGAGGATCCCGATCATGATCGCCGAGATCACGTCGACGATCAGCCAGGACGGCGGCAGCAGCAGGAAGATCGCCAGCCCGAGAGCCAGGGAGAGCACGAAGACGCCCAGCAGGATCCAGCCGATCCTGGGGTCGCCCTTCTTCGTGAGCGTGTAGGCCTGCTTCAGCTGGGAGATGCGGCCGGGCTTCTTCGGTCTCTTCTGCTTCTTTGTCTTCGCCTTGGTGGCCATATGTCCTGCTCCGGGGGACGCGGGGTGGGGCGCGGTGTCACGCGGCTGCCTGGGGTGCCGGCAGCCGGTCGATTGTCTCAGACGGTTGCGCTCGCGGGAGTCCGAGCCTGCTCGCCGCGGCGCTCCCGGTGGGTGACGGCCTGCCGGTAGAGGCGACCTGCGCGGTAGGAGGAGCGGACCAGCGGACCGGACAGGACGCCGGCGAAGCCGATCTGCTCGGCCTCCTCGGCCAGCTCCACGAATTCCTCGGGCTTGACCCAGCGCTCGACCGGGTGGTGCCGCACCGACGGGCGCAGGTACTGGGTGATGGTGACCAGCTCGCACCCGGCGTCGTGGAGGTCGCGCAGCGCCTGGGAGACCTCCTCGCGGGTCTCGCCCATGCCCAGGATCAGGTTTGACTTCGTGACCAGCCCCTCGGCGCGGGCACGGGTCAGCACCTCCAGGGACCGGTCGTAGCGAAACGCCGGCCGGATCCGCTTGAAGATCCGCGGCACCGTCTCCACGTTGTGCGCCAGCACCTCGGGACGCGCGGCGAACACCTCGGCCAGCAGGTCGCGATGCCCGTTGAAGTCCGGGATCAGGTTCTCCACCCCGGTGCCGGGGTTGAGGTCGTGGATCACGCGCACGGTCTCGGCGTACAGCCACGCCCCGCCGTCGGGCAGGTCGTCGCGGGCCACCCCGGTGATGGTCGCGTAGCGCAGCCCCATCGTGCGCACGCTGTGGGCCACCCGGCGCGGCTCGTCACGGTCCAGCGGCTCCGGCCTGCCGGTGTCGATCTGGCAGAAGTCGCAGCGGCGGGTGCACTGGTCCCCACCGATCAGGAACGTCGCCTCCCGGTCCTCCCAGCATTCGTAGATGTTGGGGCAGCCAGCCTCCTGGCACACCGTGTGCAGCCCCTCCGATTTCACCAGGTCCTGCAGCTGCCGGTACTCCGGCCCCATCCGGGCCCGGGTCTTGATCCACTCCGGCTTCTTCTCGATCGGCGTCGCGGCGTTGCGCACCTCCAGACGAAGCAGCTTGCGGCCTGCGGGGTCGACCTGTGCCGGATCAGTCACCCGGACATCGTACGCACGGACCCGAGCCGAGCCGGCGGCTCGCGCTACGACTCCGCCGGGCGGTGAGATCAGAAGTCAGACGTCGCGCCAGCGGAAGGACAGCACCGAGGTGGCGACCGCAAGGACCAGCAGCGTGCCGAGGTACGCCGCGGCGTGGCTAGCGCCGATCTCGTACCACGCCTGACAGCGGGCCGGTGCCACCCCCGAGCACAGGCCGGCATCCGGGACCTGGATCCCGTCCCGGAGCCAGGCGAGCACCGTCGGTGGCAGCGACCACCGGCCCATCCGGTCGAAGGGGAGCGAGGCGGTGAGGCCCTCGGTGACCACGGCGTAGCCCAGCACCAGCACCAGCGGCGCGGCGGTGCTCCGCAGCAGCATCGTCAGCGCGAAGGCGCCCAGCGCGGTCGCCGCCACCAGGACGATCCCGCGCATGGAGCTGTCGAGCACCTGGCCCCAGACGGTGCCGGCGGTGGTGATCCCGCGAGCCGTCGCCACCACCTGAAGGGCGCCCCAGAACAGGGCCATCGAGACGATGGCGGTGACCGTCGCGGCGACCACGACCGCCCCCGCCTTGGAGACCCAGAGCCGACCGCGACGCGGCTCGTGGAGCAGCTGGTGGCCGACGAGCCGGCCGGACCAGTCCGCGCCGGTTACCAGCGCCCCCAGGAGCAGCGCCAGCCCCGTCAGCAGGACGGCGAGCACCAACCCGCGGTTGTCGACCTCCGCGCCGAGGTCCAGCGCCGGGCGAGCCAGGAAGCGCTCCACGGTCGGCCGGATCTCCTCGCACTCGGCGCCGACCGCGTCGGGCCCGAAGAACGCCGTCGGGTCTCGTAGACACTCGCGGCGCTCGGCCTCGGCGAGCTGTGCCTGCGTCGCCCGAAGCTGCTCGGCGGTGGCCTGCTCGGTGGGCGTCGCCGACCGGGTGGCGAAGGCAGCGGAGCCGGCCAGCACGGCGGTCAGTGCCACCGAGACCGCGAACAGCGCCCAGGTCGTACGCCGGGACGCCAGCCGGACGAGCTCCACGCGGATCAGGCTCACCGGTCCGGCCTCTCCACCGCCGTGACGGCCTCCAGGTCCGGCCGGTCCGGCACCAGCTCACGGACGAACAGCCCCTGCCGTGCCAGCACCTCGGTGATCCGGGCAGGGTCGGACGCGCCCTCGACGTACAGCGCAGGGCCCTCCCGGGTGGCGCTCAGCCCAGCCGCGGCCAGCACCTGCACCGCCCGGCCAGGGTCGCTGACCGAGACCCAGACCCCATGGCCGCGGTCCCGCCCCACCAGGTCGTCGACCTCTCCGGTGGACACCTGCCGACCCTCGGCCATCACCGTGACGGTGTCACAGATCTGCTGGACCTCCGCGAGCAGGTGGGAGGTGAGCACCACGGTCGCGCCGTCCTCGGCCAGGTCCCGGACCATCTCGTGCACAAGGTGGGCCCCCGCCACGTCCAGCCCCCGCACGGGCTCGTCGAGGACGACCAGCTCGGGGTCCTTCACCAGCGCCGAGGCGATCGCCAGCCGGTGGCGCAGCGCGGGGGAGTAGCGGGCGCACCGGTCCTCGCCCCGAGCCGTGAGCCCGACCCGGTCCAGGGCCCGCGGAACGGTCGAGGTCGGCGCCCCGGCGGTGCGGGCCAGCAACTCGAGGTTGCGGCGCCCACTGAGGGCCCCGAGGAAGCGGGGACGGTCCACGAGGGCGCCGACGCGGGGCATCGCCGCACCGAGCCGACGCGGCACCTCCTCGCCCAGCAGCCGCACAGTGCCGGAGGTCGGCCGGGCCAGCCCGAGCATCAGCCGCAGTGTCGTGGTCTTGCCCGCGCCGTCTGGCCCCAGCAGCCCGTGCACGCTGCCCGGCGGGACGGCCAGGTGCAGGTCGTCGACGGCGACGGTGCGGTGCCGCCCTCCGCGCCGGTAGTCCTTGCGCAGGCCGACGGTCTCGACGGCGAGATCGGTCAACGGCACTCCCGGGATCTGGTGCTGAGGCGCGCCGCGATGGGCGGCGGTTCCACGCCGGTCCAGACTGCCGCAGCCTCGGGTCAGGTCAGCGGATTGACGACCGGGACACGCAGCCCGCGACCCGGCTCGGGTCGTGCCTCGTAGTCCGTGGTGCGCCGGTAGGGGCGCCAGGCCAGCAGCGTGGCCAGGTGGCGCTGCACCACTGGGAGCGCCTCGGCGACGGTGACGTCGCGACCCAGCTCCTGGGACAGTGAGGTCACCGCCGCGTCGCTGATGCCGCACGGCACGAAGCGGTCGTACCACGCCAGGTCGACGTCGCAGTTCAGCGCCAGCCCATGCATCGTCACCTTCCGGGATACCCGGATCCCCAGGGCGGCGATCTTGCGCTCTGGCCCCCGCTCGTCGGCGCGCAGCCACACGCCGCTACGGCCCGGCACCCGCGCCGTGGTCACGCCGAACTCGCCGCACACGCCGATCAGCGCCTCCTCCAGCCGCCGGACGTAGTCGACGACCTTCACGTGATCCGGCAGCCGCACGACGGGATAGCCGACCAGCTGCCCGGGGCCGTGGAAGGTGATCTTCCCGCCTCGGTCGACGTCGACCACGGGCGTGCGGTCCGCGCCGTCCTGGGCCGGTCGCTCGTGCGGCTCGGTCCGCTTGCCGGCGGTGAACACCGGCGGGTGCTCCAGAAGCAGCACCGTCCCCGGGGCACCCGCGACGACCTGCTGGTGGACCTGTCGCTGGAGCTCCCACGCCGCGGTGTAGTCCACGGCGTCCGCGCCGATGCCGACGGTCTGGAAGCGGAGCGATTCCACCCGGCGAGCCTAGCGCCCTGTGGAGAACCTCCGAGGCCAGCGGCGGCTGGGGCACGATGCGGCCATGGCACGGGTGGCGCTGCGACGATCCCGAGACTCCGAGGGCGCCCGGAGGTTCGCCGGGCTGGTCGGGCTGGCGGGGCTCGTCCGGCTCGCCCGGCTGGTGGGGCTGGTGGGGCTGGTGGGGCTCACCGGACTGGTGGGGCTCGCTGGCTGTGCCGGTGAGGCTCCCGCGCCTGCCAGGTCGCCGGGTGCGACGGTGTCCGAGGCCAGTCCCGGCCCGGGCCGAGCCGGCGAGGGTCCCGGGCGGGCGGAGCGGCTGCGCATCGCCTCGGCGGTGGCGGTGCTGCGCGGGTGGGACGAGCGGAGGGCCTCGGCGTACGCCCGCGGCGACCCGCGCGCCCTGGGGCGGCTCTACCTGCCGGGTTCTGAGGCAGGGCTCCGCGACCAGCGTCTCCTGCGGGAGTACGCCGAACGCGGGCTGAGGGTCGTCGACATGGAGAACCAACTGCTCGTCGTCCGCCTGCTCGACCGACGGCGGCGTCGGATCCAGGTGGAGGTGACCGAGCGGATGGTGAGGGCAGTCGCGGAGCGTGGCAACGGCCGTGGCCCGATCGTGCTGCCGGCGGCAGACGCGGCGACTCGGACGATCACCCTGGTCCGGGGGAGTCAGGGGTGGCGGGTCAGCGGGGTGCGGGGGTCCCCGCGCTAGCTAGCAGCGGCGCGGGAGGAACCTCTCATCACGACTGCAGCGCGGCCGTGAGCCGGTCCTCGATGTCGTTGTGGGCGAACGCGTAGCCCGCCTCCAGCAGCCGGGTCGGCTCGATCCGCTGGGAGGCCAGAAGCTCTCCGACGATCGGCCCCGCAAGAGGTCCGGCAATTCGCAGGGGCTTCCCGGGCACCCGGATCACGGTCGGCCGGCTGATCGCGCGCCCCAGCACCTCGGTGAACTCCGCGTTCGTCGAGGGGTCCGGCGCGGTGAGGTTGAACGCCCCCGACAGGTCGTCGTTGAGCGCCAGGAAGGTCGCGGCCCCCAGCCAGTCGTGCAGCGTGATCGTGGGGAAGTACTGCTGCCCGCTGCCGATCCGCCCGCCCAGGCCGAGCCGGAACGGCAGCAGCATGGCCTTCAGTGCCCCGCCGGAGCGGTCGAGAACCACGGAGGTCCGCATCCGCACCACCCGCGCCCCGGCCTCGGCCGCCGGCCGGGTGGCCGCCTCCCAGCGCCGCACCACCTCGGGCATGAAGCCGACCGCGTCGATCGGTGTCTCCTCGGTGATCACCGCGTTGCCGCGGTCGCCATACCCGGCCACGCCGCTCTGGGCCAGGAACGCCGGCGTGCGCGGGGATCGAGCGACCGCCTCGGCCAGCAGTCGGGTGCTGTCCACCCGGCTGCTGGTGAAAGTGCGTCGGTAGGCGTCGTTCCACGGGACGTGGACCAGCGAGGCTCCGGCGAGGTTGACCACCACGTCGGCGGGATCGACGGCCCGTTGGTCCAGGCTGCCCCGAGCGGGATCCCATCGCACCTCGTCCGGGCCTGCCGGCTTGCGGACCAGCCGCACGACGTGGTGACCGAGGTCGGTCATCATCCGGGTCCAGGCGTCCCCGAGGAAGCCGGAGGCACCGGCGACCAGAATGTGCATCAGACCTCGAAGTGCCCGGACTCGAGCCGCTGCTTGACCTCGCTCAAGAAGCGCGCCGCGTCGGCGCCGTCCACCAGCCGGTGGTCGTAGGTCAGCGCGAGGTAGACCATCTGCCGGATCGCGATGGTCTCGCCCAGGTCGGGGTGGTCGATGACCACCGGTCGCTTCACGACCGAACCGGTGCCGAGGATGGCCACCTGCGGCTGGTTGATGATCGGGGTGTCGAACAGCGCCCCGCGGCTGCCGGTGTTGGTGACGGTGAACGTGCCGCCGGCCAGCTCGTCGGGACCGATCTTGTTGATCCGGGTGCGTTCGGCGACGTCGGCGATCTTCCGGGCGAGCCCGGCGACGTTGAGGTCCCCGGCGTTCTTGATCACGGGGGTGAGCAGTCCTCGCTCGGTGTCCACCGCGATGGCCACGTTCTCGTGGTCGAAGTAGGTGATCTCGCCCTTCTCGGTGTCGATCGCCGCGTTCAGCGACGGGTGCCCCTTGAGCGCGTCGATCGACGCCTTGACGAAGAACGGCATGAACGAGAGCCTCACGCCCTCACGAGCGGCGAACTCCTCCTTGACCGACTGCCGCAGCCGGGCGATGCGGGTCACGTCGACCTCGATCACCGTCGTGAGCTGCGCGGACATCTGCAGCGACTCCACCATCCGGCTGGCGATCACCCTGCGCAGCCGGCTCATCTTCTCGGTCTTGCCCCGCAACGGGCTGGGCTGCACCGGGGGCGACGCCGGTGCGGAGGACGCTCCGGCCTGCGGCGCGCGCTGCTGACTGGGCTGCTGGTCGGTCGGCTGGTCGGTCGGCTGGTCGAGGGCCGGCTCGGGCTTCGCCGGCTGGGCGGCCTTCGCCGCCGCCTCGAGCACGTCCTGCTTGCGGATCCGGCCCCCGACGCCGGTGCCCTCCACGCTGTCCAAGTCCACCTGGTGCTCGGCGGCGAGCTTGCGCACGAGCGGCGTGACGTAGGCTTCGGACGAACCGGACTTCTCGCCCTGTGGCGGGCTCGCCGGCGCCTTCGCGGGAGGGGCGGGCTCGGGTGCGGAGTCCGCGGCCTGCTGCTGGAGGTTGTCCTCGGCAGCGACGTCCTCGGTCAGCTCCTCCGAGTCCCCTTTCGACTCCGGCTCTGGCTCGGGCTCGGGCTCGGGCTCGGGCTTGGGCTCGGGCTCGGGCTTGGACTCGGCCGGGGTGCCGGAGCCGACCATCGCGAGCTCGGCGCCGACCTCGACGGTCTCGTCCTCCTGCACCTTGATCTCCAGCAGCGTGCCGGCGACGGGCGAGGGGATCTCGGTGTCGACCTTGTCGGTGGAGACCTCGAGGAGCGGCTCGTCGACCGCGACCTCGTCGCCGACCTGCTTCAGCCACCGGGTCACGGTGCCTTCGGTGACCGACTCGCCGAGCGCGGGCAGCGTCACCGGCGTCGCATCGCCCCCGCCACCACCGCCGGCGCCTGCATCCGACCCGCCGGCGTCGGCCTCGGAGGGACCGCTGCCACTGGCCGCGGCCTCATCGGCCTGGTCCATCTCCGCGGAGCGCTCCTCGGCCTCGGCGGCGAGGCCCCCCGCTTCGGTGTCGTCGCCGCGGTCCTGGTCGGCGTCGGCCCCGTCGTCGCCATCGGCGCCGTCCTGGTCTGCGCCCTCCTGGCCGCTCCCTCCGCCCGCGCTCTCCCCGGTGTCGCCCACCGTGGCCAGCTCGGCGCCGACCTCGACGGTCTCGTCCTCTTGCACCTTGATCTCCAGCAGCGTGCCGGCGACGGGGGAGGGGATCTCGGTGTCGACCTTGTCGGTGGAGACCTCGAGGAGCGGCTCGTCGACGGCCACCTCGTCGCCGACCTGCTTCAACCACCGGGTCACCGTGCCTTCGGTAACGGACTCGCCGAGGGCCGGCAGGTTGACTGGAGTCGCCATGCGGGGATCGCTCCTTCAGATCGTGGGTGCCCGACGCGGACAGGGCCGAAGTCTGGCCCATCCTTACACCTTTCCGGTGTAGGTCACACTGGTCACATGGCATTCCTCGACCGGCTCCGGAGGGGGCGCGCGCAGCGCGGGCAGCGCAACACTCAGGGCGGGTTCACCACAGTGCGCAACTCCGACGCCAAGGACCAGGCCCACCTGGTCGAGTTCGCGACGTCACGCCGGGGAGTCGAGGGGTTCGTCGAGCCGCGGACCGCGGTCAGCGACGTGACTCTGCTGCTGGTCGCGCACGACGGGGAGTGGACCCGACGCCGCGTGCCCTCGGTGGGCTGGGCCCACGACTTCGCCAACAGCCACGGGATCCCCTCCTACGATGCGGCGGTGGTGGGATACCCGGACCGGATGCGCGCCTACAACCGGCGCCAGAAGCAGGCGGGCGGCGGCTCGCAAGGCTAGGCCGTGCCCGCGCCCCCGTGCGTGTCGACGACCGTGTCCCCGGCCGTGTCGCCGTCGCCGGCCGTGCCCGGACCTGCCTCGCCCGGGTCCGGCGGACGCTGCGCCAGGTCCCGCGCCAGCTCGACCAGGGTGGCTACCGCGACCCCGGTGCCGCCGACGGGAACGTGTCCGTAGGCCTTCTTCTCGTTGAACGACGGCCCGGCGATGTCGAGGTGGGCCCACGGCAGGTCGCCCACGAACTCCCGTAGGAAGGCCGCGGCGTACGACGCGCCCCCCCAGCGGTCGGTGTTGTGCTGGGCCAGGTCGGCGATCTTGGAGTTGCCGCGCACCTTCTCGCCCATCTCCTCCGGGATGGGCATCGGCCAGAACGGCTCGCCGGCCCGCTCCGCGACGTCCTGGATCCGGCGTACCAACGCCTCGTCGTTGCCGAACAGACCCGTGACGCGGTCGCCCAGGGCGACCACGCAGGCCCCGGTGAGCGTGGCCACGTCGACCACCAGGTCGGGCTCCGCCTCCACGGCGTAGCCCAGGGCGTCGGCCAGGATCAGCCGCCCTTCGGCATCGGTGTTGAGCACCTCGACCGTGGTGCCGCCATACATCGTGAGCACGTCACCGGGCCGGGTGGCGGCCCCGGAGATCATGTTCTCGGCCATCGGGGCGTAGGTCGTGACCCGCACCGGGAGGCCCAGGGCCGCGATCGCGTAGGTGGCGTTGAGGACGGTGGCGGCTCCCGCCATGTCGGTCTTCATCGTGGTCATCGACGCCCCGGGCTTGATCGACAGGCCGCCGGAGTCGAACGTGACGCCCTTGCCCACCAGGGCCAGGTGCGCCACCGCTCCCTCGGGCGCATACGCCAGCCGCACCAGCCGCGGCGGGCTGGCGGAGGCCCGGCCGACCCCGAGGATCCCGCCGCATCCCGCCTCGGCGAGCCCGTGCTCGTCGGTCACGGTGACGCTCACCGGACCCGCTTCCGCGAACCGCTCCCGGACGCTGTCGGCGAAAGCCGCCGGAGTCAGGTCGCCTGCCGGAGTGTTGACCCAGTCGCGGGTGGCCGTAACCGCCTCGGCCACCACCTGGGCCAGCTCGAAGGCCTCGATCACCTCCGGCTCGCGGGCGGCCTCGCTGAGCACGACCACCTCGTTGGCTCGGTCCTGGTCGACCTCGGTGCGATAGCTGTCGAAGGAGTAGGAGCCCAGCAGGTGGCCCTCGGTGGCCGCGCGGACCAGCTCCGGGTCGTCGGCCGGCAGCGCGAGTGCCACCGACGCGGCGTTGCGGACGGCCCGCGCCGCCGCACCCGCCGCGCGGCGGACCGTCGTGGGCGTCACCTCCGAGCCGAGCCCCACGAGCACGAGCACCGGGGCCTTGACCGCGTCGGTGGTTGGGATGGTGGCGGTCTCCAGAGGCTTGCCGGTCAGCCCGAGCATCGACAGCAGGGGCTTGAAGCGGCGGCCATAGGCCGAGGCGATGCCCTGGGCACCGGGTGCGGGCCGCGGCCCCTTGCCGGTAGAGAGGATGCCGATGACCACGGCGTCGGTGCCGGTCCGCTCCGGGGTGCCCTTGCGGAGGGTGTACGTCGTCACCAGCGTGATGCTAGCCCGCAGCGCCCCCGATCCCGGCTGGGGTACTTTCGGCCCATGTCCGCACCCGAGGGGCCCGTGACCCGACCCACCCTGCGGCGTTCCCCCCTGCACGACCGGCACGCCGAGCTCGGTGCCCGCACCGCCGCGTTCGGCGGCTGGGAGATGCCGCTGGAGTACCCGACCGGCGTCCTGGCCGAGCACGCCGCGGTCCGGGAGGCGGTCGGCATCTTCGACGTCAGCCACCTGGGCACCGTGGAGGTGACGGGTCCGGGCGCCATCGGGCTGGTGAACGCCTCGTTCTCCAACGACCTGGCCAAGATCGCCCCGGGCCAGGCGCAGTACACCCTGTGCTGCGATGCGGCCACCGGCGGCATCCTCGACGACCTGATCGTCTATCTGTACGCCGAGGACCACCTGGTGCTCGTGCCGAACGCAGCCAACGCCGCGCTGGTGGCGAGCCGGCTCGCCGAGGCCGGGCCCGCGGAGGTCGAGGTGTCCGACCGGCACGAGGACGTCGCGGTGCTGGCGGTCCAGGGTCCGCGGTGCGACGAGGTGCTGGAGGGGGTCGGGCTGCCCACCGGCCACGACTACATGTCGTTCCGGCAGGCCCGATACCAGGGCGCGGAGGTCACCGTGTGCCGCACCGGCTACACCGGTGAGCGCGGCTACGAGCTGCTGACGCCGGCCGGGGCGGCAGGTCCGTTGTGGGACGCGCTCCTGGCCGCAGGCGAAGCTGCCGGGATCCGACCCTGCGGGCTGGGCGCCCGTGACACGCTCCGCACCGAGATGGGCTACCCCCTGCATGGGCAGGACATCTCACCCGAGGTCACCCCCGTCCAGGCCCGGCTGGGGTGGGCGGTGGGGTGGTCCAAGCCGGCGTTCTGGGGCAAGGCGGTGCTGGCCGAGGAGAAGCAGACCGGTCCGGCTCGCGTCCTGCGCGGGCTGGTCGCGGCCGGGCGCGGCATTCCCCGACCGGGCATGCGCGTGCTGCTCAGCGACCACGTCCCGATCGGCGAGGTCACCTCGGGCACCTTCTCCCCGACGCTGCGCACCGGAGTCGGGCTGGCGCTCCTCGACGCCCAGGTCACCGACGGGGCCGAGGTCACCGTCGACGTGCGAGGTCGCCGCGAGGTCTTCGTGCTCACCAGGCCGCCGTTCGTCCCCTCTCACGTCCGGGAGACCCCATGACCTATCCCAGCGACCCGACCGGATTCCTGTCCGACCGCGCCCCCGCCACGCCGTGGCGCTGGCGGCTGCTGGACGCCGAGGGCGGCGAGGTCACCCTGTACGGCTCGACGAGCGGCCAGGGGCCCAGCTTCTCCTCCCAGGCCGACGCCGAGACGTGGATGGGGGAGAGCTGGCAGGACCTGGTCGAGCAGGACGTGGACAGCGTCGTGCTGATCGAGGGGGACCGCGAGGTCTACGGGCCGATGAGCCTGCACGCCTGACCCGCTCGCGGCGCGGCGCTCAGAAGTCGCGGCGCGGCGGCGACTTGGTCAACGAGGCGTCGCGCTGGACGTGGTCACCGAGCACCTCGTCGATCCGGCTCAGGATCTCGACCTCGAGCTCCACGCCGGACGCCTGGACGTTGTCCTGCACCTGCTCGGGCCGCGAGGCACCGATGATCGCCGCGGACACGTTCGCGTTCTGCAGCGTCCACGCGACGGCGAGCTGGGCCATCGAGAGGCCGAGCTCCTCGGCGATGGGCGCCAGCTTCTGCACCCGGGCGAGCAGGTCGTCGTTCTGGAGGAAGCGCCGGATCATGCCGGCGCCGCCGCCCCGCTCGTCGGTGGCCCGCGACCCGGCCGGCGGTGGGTTGCCGGGGACGTACTTCCCGGTCAGGACGCCCTGGGCGATCGGCGACCAAACGACCTGGCCGATGCCGAGCTCCTTGCAGGTGGGGACCACCTCGGTCTCGATGACCCGCCAGATCATGTTGTACTGCGGCTGGTTGCTGACCAGCGGGATCCGCAGGTCCCGGGCCAAGTCGTGGGCCCGGCGGATCTCCTCGGCCCGCCACTCCGAGACGCCGATGTACAGCGCCTTGCCGGCCCGGACGACGTCGGCGAAGGCCTCCATCGTCTCCTCCAGCGGAGTCTCGTGGTCGAAGCGGTGCGCCTGGTAGAGGTCGACGTAGTCGGTGCCCAGCCGGCGCAGCGACCCGTCGATCGACTCCATGATGTGCTTGCGTGACAGGCCGTGGTCGTTGTGCCGGCCGGGCCCGGTCGGCCAGTAGATCTTGGTGAAGATCTCCAGGCCCTCCCGCCGCTCACCCTCCAGGGCCGCACCGAGGACGGTCTCGGCCCGGGTGTTGGCGTAGACGTCCGCGGTGTCGAAGGTGCTGATCCCCGCGTCGAGGGCGGCGCGCACGCAGGCCCGCGCCGCATCCTCCTCGACCTGCGAGCCGTGGGTCAGCCAGTTCCCGTAGGCGATCTCGGAGATCTTCAGTCCGCTGCTGCCGAGGTGGCGAGTCTTCATGCCCCGACCGTAGCCGCCGCGGCAGCAGACGAAACGGGGCAGCGGACCACGGCGGTCCCCAGCAGTCGTCAGTAGCGCTCGGGAAGCTTCTGCCCGATCTTCACCTGGGGCTTGGGGAGCCGCAGGAAGCGCAGCTGCAGGGCCCGCATGAACGCGTAGAACGTGGTGCCCTTCAGTGGCTCGTTCGGGAACCGACGGGTCAGCTCCCGACGCATCCGCCAGCGCAGCAGGATGGCGTCCACGACGACCACCAGGAGCAAGGCGTTCATGATGGCGCTGCCCAGCTCCACCATGCCCGCGCTGGAGAACAGCAAGCTGGCGAAGAGCACCGGCACGGCGAACTCGGCCATGTTGATCCGCGTGTCGACGAAGTCGCGGACGAAGGCCCGCACCGGTCCCTTGTCACGTTTGGGCAGGTAGCGCTGGTCGCCTGCGCGGACGCCCTGTCGGATCGCCCGGGTGCGCTCGGAGCGGCGCGCGCGGTCCTGCCGGCGAGCGGCCTTCGGGTCCAGGGTCGACTTGGCGCGGGCACGGGCCGCGGCCTCGGCCTCCCTGCGGGTCGGCGTCGGGCGGCCTTTGCCGCTCTGCTGGGCGGCCGAGACGTCGGCGGCCGCGGCGGCGGCGGTCTGGGGCTTCGAACGACGGAACAACGCAAGCCTTCGCGGTGGGTCGGGGACGACGGGCCAGCGTCGAGGACCTCGGGAGGGCCTCGGGAGGACGCTGGAGAACAGAGTACCTGCGCCACGTCCTACCGACCCGCGACACCGGCCTCGTAGGCTGGTGGTGACCGCGCGCTGCGGCACCAACCCGACCACCGAGAGGGGCGGCAGCTCCATGAGCCTCATGCAACGCATCCGGCTGATCTTCAACGCCAAGGCGAACAAGGCTCTCGACCGGGCGGAGAACCCGAACGAGACGCTGGACTACAGCTACACGAAGATGCTGGAGATGCAACAGAAGGTTCGCCGCGGCGTGGCTGATGTGGCGACCAGCCGGAAGCGCCTGGAGCTGCAGATCAAGCAGATGCAGCAAGGGGCCGACAAGCTCACTGAGCAGGCGCAGCGCGCCCTGGCGCAGAACCGCGAGGACCTCGCCCGCGAGGCCCTGACCCGCAAGAGCGGCATCATGCAGCAGCTCACCGACCTTCACGCCCAGCACGCCCAGCTTCAGGGCGAGGAGGAGAAGCTCACGCTGGCCTCCCAGCGCCTGCAGGCCAAGATCGAGGCCTTCCGCACGAAGAAGGAGACCCTCAAGGCGACGTACAACGCCGCCCAGGCGCAGACCCGGGTCACCGAGGCCTTCTCGGGGATCTCCGAGGAGATGGGCGACGTCGGTCTGGCGATCGAGCGCGCCGAGGACCGGACCTCGCAGATGCAGGCCCGGGCCGGCGCCATCGACGAGCTGATCGCCGCCGGTGCCCTGGAGGACCGGCTCGCGCTCGGCGGCGGGGACGACATCGACCGCGAGCTGGCGGCGCTGTCCTCGGACTCCGACGTCGAGGCCGAGCTCGCCCGGCTCAAGGCCGGGACGTCGGGTGGGGCCGTCACCGCCGGTGAGCAGCCGCAGGCCATCGACGCCGGATCTCCCGGACCCAGCGCCGACGCCACGACGATGGACGCGCCGGTCGAGGACCCCCTGGAGCGAAAGGACGAGGCATGATCATCCGCATCCTCGGTGAGGGCCAGTGGGAGCTGGACGAGGAGCATCTCGACGCCCTGCGCGACCTCGACAACGCCGTCGAGCAGTCCGTGGAGGCCGGTGACCAGATGGCCTTCGCCGAGGGGCTCGCGGCGCTGTTGCACCGGGTCCGCAGCGAGGGGACCTGCGTGGACGACGAGGTGCTGGAGGAATCGGACCTGATCCTGCCGATGTCCGACGCGAGCCTGGAGGAGGTGCGGGGGCTCATGACCGAGCAAGGACTCGTCCCCGACGCATGAGCAGCCGTTTCGTCAAGGACCGGGGCCTGACCGCCCGCATGACCCTGACGATGTTCCTCCTCGGAGCACTGTTCGTGGGCGTCGTGGTGGCTCTGATGTATGCCGCCCCACCGCAGTTCGCCGTCGTCATCGGGGTGATCGGCCTGGCGATCGCCTGGTTCCAGTTCTACAACTCCGACAAGGTGGCGCTGCGCGCCATGCGGGCCCGCGTGGTCGCCCCGCATGAGGCGCCCGAACTGCACGCGATGGTCGACCGACTGTGCGCCATGGCGGACATGCCGAAGCCCACGGTGGCCATCGCCTACACCGACATGCCCAATGCGTTCGCCACCGGCCGCTCCCCCCAGCACGCGGCGGTGTGCGTGACCACCGGCATCCTGGACCGGCTCAGCGTCGAGGAGCTCGAGGGGGTGCTCGCCCACGAGCTGTCCCACGTGGCCCACCGCGACGTGATGGTGATGACCCTGGCCTCCTCGGCGGCCATCGTCACCGCGATGGTGCTGCGCGGCGCCCAGTTCGGCGGCCTGCGGATGCTGAGCGGCCGGCGGGACGGCAACAACGCGATCGCCTTCGTGGTCGTGCTCGCCGCCAGCCTCGTCGTCTACGCGATCAGCTTCCTCGCGATCAAGCTGCTGTCCCGCTACCGGGAGCTGGCCGCCGACCGCGCCGGCGCCTACCTGACGGGCAAGCCGTCGGCGCTGGCCAGCGCGCTGACCAAGATCAGCGGCCAGATCGCCGCGATCCCTCAGCGCGACCTGCGACAGGCGCAGAGCCTCAACGCCTTCTTCATCGCCCCGGCGGTCAGCGGCGTCTCGTGGCGCACCCTGACCTCGACCCACCCGTCCCTGGAGCAGCGGCTCGAGCAGCTGGCCCAGGTGGGCGCCGACCTCGGCCGACCCCTCGACGGCGGCTTCCCCTCGGCCCCGGGATACTGACCTCGTGGGGTTGTGGGAGACCATCACCGGTCGGCGGAAGCCGAAGACCGC
The DNA here is from genome assembly GCA_963745245.1 of uncultured Actinomycetota bacterium. Taxonomy (GTDB): domain Bacteria; phylum Actinomycetota; class Actinomycetes; order Propionibacteriales; family Nocardioidaceae; genus Marmoricola_A. Next base: position 1,083,211 of record CAVUWU010000002.1, on the reverse strand, counting down.
ACAGCTCGATGCGCTCTTCTCGCTGCCTGCCGCCGCGGTGACGCTGCAGACCGCCGCCAACTTCACGATGACCGGGCGGGGAGCGATCTGCTTTCGAGCGGCCGAGGGTCCGGCGTTCCAGCAGACGCTGGAAGAGATCGTCGCGCTGCTGGACAACGACGAGGACCCCGACGTCGAGATCAGCACCGACGACTACGGCTTCACCTGGCTTCTGGCCCGCCAGGACGACATCGCCGCACTGGTGACCGACCTGCACGCAGTGACCAGCTCCCTGGAGGTGCAGGGCTTCGGGCCCGCGGTGCTGTGCGCCCTGGTCTCCTTCACCGACCCCGCCGGGCGGCTGCTCGCGCTGGTGTACCTCTCCAAGCAGGGGACTTTCTACCCGTTCGCGCCTTCGGGGTCCCAGCAGCGCGACAACGTGCTGGAGCTTCAGGCGCGCGACCTCTTGGCGCAGGACCTATCGATAGAGCCGGATCTGTCCCGCTGGATGGCGCTCTGGGGCGCCCCCGGCCTGTGAGGCGCGCCGGAGCTCCGACGAGGGAGAGGCGGGAGGCATGCGGGTCCTGGTGGCACCGGACAAGTTCGCCGGCACGCTGACCGCCGTGGAGGCGGCCCGGGCGGTCGCGACGGGCTGGAATCGACAGGCCCCCGACGACACCGTCGACCTCGCTCCGATGTCCGACGGCGGTCCGGGCTTCCTCGACGTGCTGCATCAAGCACGGGGCGGCGACCTGGTCCCGGTCACCGTCCATGGGCCACTGGGCTCCGAGGTGCCGGCCGCGGTGCTGGTCACCGGCGACACGGCGTACCTCGAGGCGGCCCAGGCCTGCGGGCTGCACCTGACCCCACCCGAGGGGCGGGACCCCGAGCGGGCGACCTCGGTCGGTGTGGGCGAACTGCTCACGACCGCCCTGGAGGCGGGAGTGCGTCGCGTCGTGGTCGGCCTCGGGGGGTCCGGCACCAACGACGCCGGCGCGGGCATGCTGGCCGCCCTCGGAGCGACCTCGGAGCCGGTGGGCGCCCTGGAGCGGGGGCCGCGGGGGTTGGCGTCCCTGCGAACCGTCGACCTGGACCCGGCTCTGACAGCGTGCGCAGGCGTCGAGATCGTCGTCGCCTCCGACGTGGACAACCCATTGCTCGGGCTGCGGGGGGCGACGAACGTCTACGGCCCGCAGAAGGGTGTCCACGAGGACCGCAGACCCGCCGTCGAGGCTGCCCTGGAGCGGTTCGCGGACCTGACCGACCGGCGCATCGCGGTGCGCGCGGGCGCGGGCGCGGCCGGGGGGCTGGGGTTCGCGTGTCTGCTGATGGGCGCCCGGCGGGAGCCGGGCATCGACCTGGTGGCCGGTGCCGTCAGGCTCGCCGAGCGGGCGAGGAGCGCGGACCTGGTGATCACCGGCGAGGGGGCGTTCGACTTCTCCTCACGCTCGGGCAAGGTGCCCTACGGTGTCGCCGCCGTCGCGGCCGAGGCGGTGCGGCCCTGCGTGGCCCTGGCCGGCGCCGTGCTGGTCGGCTCGCGGGAGATGCGCGCGATGGGCGTGGAGTCGGCGTACGCCGTGGTCGACGTCGTCGGGGCGGAGCAGGCCTTCGCGGATCCGGCCGGGAGCCTGGCTGCCCTGGCCGAGCGGGTCGCCCGCACCTGGTCGGCCCGACCGCGCCCCGCGGCCTCGGCAGGCGGGTGAGGCAGGCTGGGAGCCGTCGGCGGGCCCGCCAGGGTTCCGTGCGGCTGGGACACTCACCACCGGTGTGCGACCATGGATCACGACGTTGTTCACCCTGATCCCAGGAGCGCACCAGATGACCGAGCAGGTCCACACCCCGAACGAGATTCGCACGGACGGCATCAACGTGTCGCCGGCGGCTGCCGCGAAGGTGAAGAGCCTCCTCGACCAGGAGGGCCGCAACGACCTCAGGCTGCGCCTCGCCGTGCAGCCGGGCGGCTGCTCCGGGCTGCGCTACCAGCTGTTCTTCGACGAGCGCGACCTTGACGGCGACGTCGTCTCCGACTTCGACGGCGTGGCCGTGGTGGTCGACCGGATGAGTTCGCCCTACCTCAACGGCGCGGTGATCGACTTCGTCGACACCATCGAGAAGCAGGGCTTCACGATCGACAACCCCAACGCGACCGGATCCTGCGCCTGCGGGGACTCCTTCCACTGACCGAAGAGAGGGGCGCCGGCGAGGGCTTGGCTGTGGCTTAGCGCCGCTCCTCGGCCGACGGGACCCGTTGGGCCCTGGGCAGTGATCCGTCGAGCACCGAGCGGTCCCCCAGCGGGACGTCAAGGTCCACGGGGACCCGCTCAACCCGGGAAATCTGCCGGCACGCGCCCTCGGGCCGCTGGCCAAGGTCCAGGTGAAGGGTGATCGTCACCGACGCGTCGTTCTCGACGACCTCCGGGGTGTCCAGGGACCCGACGCACTGGGGCGTCCCGGTCGTGTACGTCACAGCCAACCGGTTCGGTGCGCGCAGTTCGTAGGAACGGATCGGCACGGTCCCCGGCTCCCGCGCCTGGGCACGCGCCGGGCTCGTGGTCCCGCTGGCCGAGGCGTCGACGTCGGGCACGGCGAGCCGCTCGCTGTTCATCGTCGGCGTCATCGGACCGTTGCCGCCGAACCACCACCAGATGAGGACCGCGGCGAACACCACGGCGATCGCGCCCAAGCCGCTGGGCCCACCGCCCCGTCCGGTCTCCGGGCCCGTGCGCACCGCATCCCCTTCCGCTCTGTTCCTCCCTAGGCAGTTCGCGGCTCGAAGGTCGGAAGACGGGTCCGCTCGCCCCGACGTGCGGGCCGTCCCGGGCGACGGGGCACCCCCGCGCCGGCGCCACCGGGCACGGACCACGCAGGGGCGACCGGGTCAGTGGAAGTGCAGGTGGATGTCACGACCCTTCTGCGCCAGGTCCTCACTCACCTCGGGGACGTGGTTCTCGTGGTGCTTGTGCTCCGGGTGCGCCTCGGCGGCATGCTCTGCGGCGTGCTCGCTGAGGTGCAGGTGGCGGTCGACCTCTTCGGCGTCGTGGATCATCTCGTCGGGTGCCTCGGCGTCGTCGTACGGCAGTCTCGAATGCGTCATAGCGATGACGCTAGGCAATGACGCGGTGTCCAGGAAGGGGGAGGGCGACAGTAGGGTGCCCGTGTTCGGGGGAGGTGTGGGCTGAGTCACGCCCGACCGTCGCGCCGCACGGGAGGAGCCGCCGTTGTCGCTGTTGATCACCGGCTCGATCGCCACCGACCACCTGATGACCTTCCCGGGGCGCTTCAGCGAGTCGTTGGTCGTCGACCAGCTCGACAAGATCGCCTTGTCGTTCCTCGTCGACGACCTCGACGTGCGCCGGGGTGGCTGCGCGGCCAACATCGCGTTCGGACTGGGCAGCCTGGGGCTCCGCCCGGTGCTCGTCGGGGCGGTCGGCGAGGACTTCGTGGACTACCGGGCGTGGTTGGAGCGCCACAACGTCGACTGCGGCGGCGTGCACGTCTCCTCGACCCGGCACACCGCCCGCTTCGTGTGCACCAACGACGCGTCGATGGCACAGATCGCCTCGTTCTACGCCGGGGCGATGGCCGAGGCGCGGGAGATCGAGCTGAAGCCGATTGTCGACCGCATCGGCAGGGTCGAGCGGGTCCTGGTGGCACCCAACGACCCCGAGGGGATGCTGCGGCACACCCAGGAGTGCCGGGATCGCGGCTACCCCTTCCTGGCCGACCCCTCCCAACAGTTGGCGTTCGGCGACGGCGAGATGATCCGGGACCTGGTGGACGGGGCCGAGATCCTCTTCTCCAACCAGTACGAGTCGGCGCTCATCGTGCACAAGACCGGGTGGAGCCCCGACCAGGTCCGCGAGCGGGTGGGCACCTGGGTGGTGACCCTGGGGGCCGGCGGGGTGCGGATCGAGCAGCGGGGTGCGGCTCCTCTGCATGTGCCCGCGGTGGCCGGAGTGGAGGCCGTGGAGCCGACCGGGGTGGGGGACGCCTTCCGCGCCGGCTTCCTGGCGGGGCTGCAGTGGGGGCTCTCGCAGGAGCGCGCCGCCCAGCTGGGCTGCGTGCTGGCCGTCTACGTCGTGGAACGGGTCGGCACCCAGGAGTACACCCTGCACCGGCGGTCCTTCGTCGACCGGTTCGCCTCGGCGTACGGGCCCAGCGCGGCGGCCGAGGTGGCGGTGCACGTGCGTACGCCGCGACCGTGACCCAGGCGACCTGACCCGGCGACCCTGACGTGCTGTCCCGGACTGCTGTGCTGACGTGCTGTCCCGGACTGCTGTCCTGACGTGCTGTCCCGGACTGCTGTCCTGGCCTGCTGTGCTGACCTGCTGTGCTGTCGGGAGGGCCCTCGAAACCCGCGCAACGCCCTGGGGGATCCTGGTCACATCTGGGTAGTAGGGTGTGCCCCTGTCCACCGTCGGTGAAGAGAGAGGACCTCCCAGCGTGGGTCTGCAACTCCCGCAGCGTGTGCGCACAGTCGGCGCCTTGGCCGTGGTTCTGCCCCTCCTGGCGCTGAGCGGCTGCTCCGAGGACGCCCAGGGCCAGTGGGCCCGCGGTGCGATGCCCGAAGGCGCCTCGGACCGGTCCGGCGCGATCATCGAGTTCTGGCAGTGGACGTGGGTCGCGGCGCTGGTGATCGGTGCGCTCACCTGGGGCTTGATGCTGTACGCGGCGGTCAAGTTCCGGCGTCGCAGCGACGACGAGGTGCCGGTCCAGACGCGCTACCACCTGCCGATCGAGATTCTCTACACGATCGCGCCGGTCATCGTGGTCCTGGTGCTATTCAAGTTCGTCGTCGACACCCAGAACGAGGTCCAGGCGCAGGTCAAGGAGCCCGACCACATCGTCAAGGTCGTCGGGCAACAGTGGTCCTGGACCTTCAACTACATCGACGACCCTGCCCTCGGCGGGACCACCGACGTCGAGGCGTGTGATCAACAGGTCCAAGAGACCTGCGTCTACCTGGCGGGGACGCCGGCCCAGATCCCCACCTTGTACCTCCCGGTGGACGAGTCGGTGCGGTTCGAGCTGTCCTCGCCCGACGTCATCCACTCCTTCTGGGTCCCGGCGTTCACCTTCAAGCGCGACGTCATTCCGGGGCTCGACAACTCCTTCGACCTGACGCCGACGCGTGAGGGGTCCTTCGCCGGCAAGTGCGCCGAGCTCTGCGGCGCCTACCACTCGAGGATGCTGTTCAACGTCGAGGTCGTCAGCCCCGAGCGCTACGCGGCGCATCTGCGGTCCCTGAGGGAGCGAGGCAACGTGGGCGTGGCGCTGGGCGGCGAGGAAGCCACCACCCAGACCGGACTGGACGAGGATGAGGGGGCGACGCAGTGACCGCTGAGGGACTGGCTCGCAGCGTCTACGAGCCGCAGGTACGCAGCGCCACCATCGGCCAGCAGGTGGTGCGGGTGCTCACCAGCACCGACCACAAGCTCATCGGCAAGCTCTACCTGGGGGCCTCGTTCTTCTGGTTCCTCGTCGGTGGGCTGATGGCGCTGGTGATGCGTTCCGAGCTGGCCTCTCCGGGGCAGCAGTTCGTCAGCGACGAGTTGTACAACCAGCTGTTCACCATGCATGGCCTGGTGATGCTGCTGCTCTTCGCGACGCCGCTGTTCTTCGGCTTCGCGAACGTGATCATGCCGCTGCAGATCGGGTCGCCGGACGTAGCCTTCCCGCGGCTGAACATGTTCAGCTTCTGGCTGTTCCTCTTCGGCGGGTTGGTGGCCGCCTCCGGCTTCCTGACACCGACCGGTGCGGCGGACTTCGGCTGGTTCATGTATGCGCCGCTCTCCGACGAGATCCGCTCCCCAGGGGTCGGCGGAGACCTCGGGATCATGGGCCTCTACCTCGCCGGCCTGGGCAGCATCCTGGGCGCGGTCAACTTCATGACCACGATCATCTGCATGCGCGTCCCGGGCATGACGATGTTCCGGATGCCGATCTTCACCTGGAACACGCTCATCACCAGCCTGCTGGTGCTCATGGTGTTCCCGATCCTGGGTGCCTGCCTGCTGGTCCTGGAGTCCGATCGCCAGCTGGGCACGCTGATCTTCGACCCGTCGCACGGTGGACCGATCCTGTGGCAGCACCTGTTCTGGTTCTTCGGCCACCCGGAGGTCTACATCATCGCGCTGCCGTTCTTCGGCATCGTGACCGAGATCCTCCCGGTGTTCTCCCGCAAGCCGATCTTCGGCTACGTGGGCCTGGTCGGCGCGACCCTCGCCATCGCGTTCCTCTCGATGGCGGTGTGGGCGCACCACATGTTCGTCACCGGCGCGATCGACCTGGCGTTCTTCTCCGGCATGACGTTGCTGATCGCCGTGCCCACGGGGGTGAAGTTCTTCAACTGGATAGGCACGATGTGGGGCGGGTCCATCTCGTTCGACACCCCGATGCTGTGGACGCTAGGCTTCCTGGTCACCTTCCTGTTCGGCGGCCTCACGGGCATCATTCTCGCCGCGCCGCCGCTGGACTTCCACGTGTCGGACAGCTACTTCGTGGTGGCGCACTTCCACTACGTCGTCTTCGGCACCGTGGTCTTCGCGATGTTCGCCGGCTTCTTCTTCTGGTGGCCCAAGATGACCGGGCGGATGCTCGACGAGGGACTCGGCAAGGTCCAGTTCTGGTTGCTCTTCGTCGGCTTCCACACCACGTTCCTGGTGCAGCACTGGCTGGGCGTGGAGGGGATGCCGCGGAGGTACGCCGACTACCTGCCGGGAGATGGGTTCACGCTGCTCAACCAGATCTCGACCGTGGGGTCCTTCATCCTGGCGAGCTCGATGATCCCGTTCTTCCTCAACGTCTACAAGTCCGCACGCTCTCCGGCGGTCACCGTAGACGACCCGTGGGGCTGGGGACGCTCGCTGGAGTGGGCGACCTCGTGTCCGCCGCCGCGGCACAACTTCGTGACGATCCCGAGGATCAGGTCCGAGGCCCCCGCCTTCGACCTTCACCATCCGGAGATCGCCGCGCTGGAGCTGGAGGAGCACGACGAGCGCAGCACCCGCGTCGGCCCGGGCCCGGGGAGTGACCGCTGATGCGGATGGAAGCGTGGATCCTCGCGATCTGCACGGTGTTCTTCGTGATCGTCACGCCGCTGTACTGGGTCCTCGCCAGTGACCCGACCGGCACCTCGGCGCTGGTGATGACGACGCTTCTGGCGGCGCTGATCACCTTCTACCTCGGCTTCCACGCCCGGCGCATGGAGCCCCGACCCGAAGACCGTCACGATGGCGAGATCTCCGAGGGGGCCGGCGAGCTGGGCTTCTTCCCGCCGCACTCGTGGTGGCCGCTGTGGTGCGGCATGACCGCTGCGCTGAGCGTCTACGCCATCGCGGTGGGGGCGTGGTGGCTGCTGATCATCGGGGCCGGGTTCGGCTTCCTCGCGCTCTCGGGATGGGTCTTCGAGTACTACGTGGGCGAGCACGCCCACTGACCGCCGCGGGCGGGCCGTGGCGGGTGTCACCACCGCTGAGTTCGGAGGTGTGTGGGTGGATGTGTAACCCTGGGAGACCCGCGTCCGCCTGACACCGTCTCGGAGGAATTCCCACGTTGCTGTTCCGCATCACTCGTCCCGTGCCCGTGCAGGGTCGGCTGGCCTTGGCTGCCATCCTGTCCTCGGGCCTTCTCCTCACCGGCTGCACCGGCGACACGCTCGAGAACGTGTCGTCCACGAGCTCTCCCGGCGCCCCTGAGGAGTCACCCGCCACGCCGGCACCCGAGGTGTCGGCGAACGTCGACCAGGGCGCCGTGGCCAAGGTCAGCACCCTGGTGAAGCTCTCGGTGGAGGACGGCAAGCTGCGCAACGTGCGGCTCACCGGGGCCGAGTCCAGGGTTCCGGGAGCGAGGGCCGACGGCGGGACGTCGTGGGCGGCCCAGGAGCGGCTGGAGCCGGGCACGCGCTATCAGCTCGCGGCCGTCGTGGTCGATGAGGACGGCACGCGCCAGGAGTGGCGCCGCGAGTTCCGTTCGCAGCCGCTGACCCTGGACGAGCAGACCTACGCCAGCATCGCTCCGCTCGACGGGGAGACCGTCGGCATCGGGATGCCCGTCGTGGTGTCCTTCGACATCCCGGTGACCGACCGGGCCAGGATCGAGCGACACCTGTCGGTCACCTCTCAGCCCGCCCAGCCGGGCTCCTGGCACTGGATCTCCGACACCGAGGTTCACTGGCGGCCCAAGCAGTACTGGAAGCCTGGCACTCAGGTGACCGTCGACGCCGACATCAACGGCGTGCCGGCGGGGGCGGGCATCTTCGGCCAGGACGACCGCCGGGCCAGCTTCACCGTCGGCGACGCCGTGATGATGAAGATCGACGTGGCGCAGCACCAGATGCGCGTGCTCCGCAACGGCGAGCTGCTGCGGGCCCTCCCGATCAGCGCCGGGAAGCCCGGCTTCACCACCCGCTCGGGCGTCAAGGTCATCATCGAGAAGTTCCGTCACAAGGACATGGACGCGGCGACCACCGGGATCTCCGAGGACGACGCTGAGTACTACGACATTGAGGACGTCGAGTACGCCCAGCGGGTCACCTACTCGGGCGAGTTCCTGCACGCCGCCCCGTGGTCTGTAGGCTCCCAGGGCAACGCCAACGTCAGCCACGGCTGCGTGGGGATGAGCACCGCGGACGCCGGATGGCTCTACGGGATCACCAAGCGCGGCGACGTCGTCGACGTCACCGGGTCGGATCGACCCATGGAAGCCACCAACGGCTTCGGCGACTGGAACGTCTCCTGGAAGGACTACCGGGCGGGCTCCGCTCTCTCCTGACCTCCAACGCGACCCGTTGGCCACGTAGCGAGTCGCAGACCCACCTCGAGGGGCGCGGGCCGAAGGACTCCGGGCGGGGGACCGGTTCCCGGCCCCCCGCCCCGCGTCAGTGGCGCAACTCCTCGCCGGACACCGGGTGCCGTCCGTCGTACTGGTGCCCGTCGGCCGGCTGTCCGTCCAGCTCGTGGTGGCCCAAGTAGTCGCCGCTGGGAAGGCTCTGATGGCCCTCGGGGTCGTGAGCCTCGAGCTGATGAGCGGCGTGGGCTTGCGCTGCCTCGATCTCCTCACGCGTCGGCTGCGGGCGGTTGTCCCCGAACCAGGACCGTGACAACCGCGCGCGCAGCTTCATGAGCCACGCCTTGCGGTTGGCGACACCGTTGAGATCGCTCTCGGCCGGGAGCTCGTAGACCTCCTCGGGCTTCTGCGCGGTGAGGCTGTAAGCCTCTGCGTGCGAGATCGGCAGGTGCCGCTCTGAGTAGCCGCCCTCCGGCGAGCGCATGATGACCCCGGACTCGTAGCCGTGCAGCAGCCGCTCCTCGTCGGCGCGCTGCAGCGAGATGCACCAGCGCCGGGCGAGGATGAAGGCCAGCGGCGGCAGCACGAAGATGGCCACGCGGATGACGTAGGTGATCGCGTTGAGGTCGAGGTTGAAGACCACCGCGAGGATGTCGTTGCCGCCGCCTGCCCACAGCAACCCATAGAGGGTCATCATGGCGGCCAGGAACGCGGTCCGGTTGGGCGCGTTGCGGGGACGCTGGAGCACGTGGTGTTCGCGCTTGTCGCCGGTGATCCACCGCTCGATGAACGGGTAGGCGAGCACTGCGGTCAGAATCAGGATCGGTAACACCTGTCCGGGCAGGATCACGCTCCAGGTGATGGTGACGCCGAAGATCTCGGTCTCCCAGCCGGGGAAGATCCGCAGCAGCCCTTCCGCGACGCCCATGTACCAGTCGGGCTGAGAGCCGGCGGTGACCTCGGAGGGGTTGTAGGGCCCGTAGCGCCACAGCGGGTTGATCGAGAGCAGCGCACCCATGAGTGCGGTGACGCCGAAGACAACGAAGAAGAAGCCGCCGGCCTTCGCCGCATAGATCGGCAGCATCGGGTAGCCGACGACGTTCTCCTCGGTCTTGCCGGGGCCGGGCCACTGCGTGTGCTTCTGGTAGACCAGCAGCATCATGTGGGCGCCGATCAGCGCAAGGATCAGCCCGGGGATCAGCAGCACATGGGCGACGTAGAGTCGCGGGATGATCACGTCGCCGGGGAACTCCCCGCCGAAGAGGAAGAAGGACATGTAGGTGCCGACCACCGGTGTCGCCTTGACCAGGCCGTCGGCGATCCTCAGGCCGGTTCCCGAGAGCAGGTCGTCGGGCAGCGAGTAGCCGGCGAAGCCCTCGAGGATGCCGAGGAAGAGCAGGCCCCCACCGATCAGCCAGTTCAGCTCGCGAGGCTTGCGGAACGCACCGGTGACGAACACCCGGATCAGATGGACGAACATCGCCGCGATGAAGAGCATGGCCGACCAGTGGTGCATCTGACGCATCAGGAGCCCACCGCGGACGTCGAAGGAGATCGAGATAGTCGAGGCGTAGGCCTCGGACATCTCCAGCCCGCGGTACTGCTCGTAGGAGCCGTCGTAGATGACCTCACCCATGCTGGGCTTGAACCAGAAGGTCAGGAAGACCCCAGTGATCAGCAGGACGACGAAACTCCACAGCGCGATCTCACCGAGCATGAACGACCAGTGGTCGGGGAACACCTTGCGGATGTTCTTGCGGGCCAGACCGGCGATGCCGGTGCGCTCGTCCACCCAGTTGGCCGCGCCTCCAGCCTTCGACGGCTTCGATGCCGTCGCCGCCACCTTTGCGTTGGTACTCATGATCAGCCTCGCTCCCAGAAGCTCGGGCCCACCGGCTCGGTGAAGTCGCTGGTGGCGATGAGGTAGCCCTCCGGATCCACGGCCAGGGGCAGCTGCGGAAGTGCCCGCGCGGCCGGACCGAAGATCACCTTGCCGTTGTCGGCGAGGTCGAATGTGGACTGGTGACACGGGCACAGCAGGTGGTGGGTCTGCTGCTCCCACAGCGAGATCGGACACCCCACATGGGTGCAGATCTTGGAGTAGGCGAGGATGCCGTCGACGCCCCAGTTCTCGCGCCCTTCGGCGGGGGTGATGTCGTCGGGCTGCATCCGAACGACGATGATCGCCGCCTTGGTCTTCTCGATCAGCTGCTCATGGCCCTCGATGGTCTCTTCGCCGTAGGGCTCGCCGTTGAAGAAGATCTCCGGCTCGGCGTTGATCAGCTGGCCCACGCGCACCCACTCCGGGCGGATCGGGGTGCCGGCGATGTCGTTGACCACCCGCATGCCCTCGCGCCACACGGTGCTGTAGAGCGTGTCGCCCGGCAGCGGACCGAGGTCCCGCAGGGACACGATGGCGGGGAGGGCCAGGGCGCCCAGGGCGCCGAACAGCGTGTTGCGGATCAGCGGCCGCCGACCGATCTGCGAGTCGGCAGCGCCCTGAGAGAGCGCGGCGATCGCCTCGGCCCGATCTTCGTCGGAGGAACGGATCGGGTGCCGCTTCTCGACGAGCTCGGTGTCGTCCATGAGCTTGCGCGACCATTGGATGACGCCGATGCCGATGAACAGCAGCGCGAACCCCAGGGTGAGGCCCAAGGCGAGGTTCGAAGCGCCGATCCCGAAGACCAGGTCGGGATCGGCGCCGACGTCGAAGGCGAAGTAGGACACGCAGAACAAGATGGCCATGACGACCGAGAGTCCAAAGAAGGTGGCGATCTGCCGCTCGGCCCGCTTCTCCGCCTCGGGGTCGACGTCCGTGGGGCGCGGGCGGTGCTCCTCGACCCCCGGGTCTGAGACCGGGTGTGCCAGGGCGTCCTCGTTCCCGACAGTGGTCGGGTTGTGGTCAACGGTCACGCCTGGTGTCCCTTCTTCGAGGAGCGGGCGGTGTGTGACGCGATCCAGATCGCGAAACCGACCAACGACCCGATGCCGACGATCCACGCGAACATGCCCTCCGACACCGGGCCCAGGGACCCCATCGTCGAGCCGCCGAACCCCGGCTGCTCCTCGAGGCTCTGGATATAGGCGATGATGTCTCGCTTTTGGTCCGGTTCAAGCACCGCGTCGGAGAACAGCGGCATCTGCTGGGGCCCGGTGAGCATCGCCTCGTACATGTAGCGGGGATCGACCCCCATCAGCGAGGGCGCGTACTTGCCGTTCGGCAGTGCGCCGCCGGAGGCGGCGAAGTTGTGGCAGGCGGTGCAGTTGGTCCGGAAGAACTCGCCACCGCGGACGATGGCCTCCTCGCGCTCGTCCTCCGGGATCGCGTCCGGGTCGTAGTTCTCGGCCTCGGGAATCGCCGGCCCCGGACCGAGGGAGGCGACGAAGGCGGCCAGCTGCTCGATCTCCTCCCCGGTGTAGACCTGGGGCTTCACCGGCGCCTGCGGAGCCGGGCCGGCCATCGGCATCCGACCGGTGCCGACCTGGAAGTCGACGGCGGCTGCGCCCACTCCGATCAGGGAGGGGCCATACCAGGTGCCACGGTCGGTGAGCACGCCCTCGCCGTTGCGGCCGTGGCACGAGGAGCAGCCGACCAGGAACAGCTCGCGGCCCGCGGAGATCGTGTCGTCGTCGGTCTCAGTGTTGACCGCGGTGGCGGGCGAGACCAAGGCATAGAGCCCGCCGGTCAGGAGCAGCCCCAGGAGCAGCACCACGGGCCCGGCGAAGCGGCTGCGGCGCCTGGCGGAAAGTCGAGCGGTCAGAAGTCGCACAGGGGGTTCCTCGTCATCCTCTACTCGAGATTCGGCGGGCGCGGGGGCCTGGATGGGTCACTGCAGCAGATAGATGGTCGCGAACAGCCCGATCCACACCACGTCGACGAAGTGCCAGTAGTAGGAGACGACGATCGCGGTGACGGCCTGTTCGTGGGTGAACTTGCGAGCCAGGAAGGTCCGGCCCAGCACGAAGAGGAAGGCGATGAGCCCGCCGGTCACGTGCAGGCCGTGGAAGCCGGTGGCCAGATAGAAGATCGAGCCGTACGCCGAGGAGGACAGCGTGACCCCCTCGTGCACGAGTTCGGCGTACTCCAGCGCTTGGCCGCCGATGAAGATGGCGCCCATGACGTAGGTCAGGATGAACCACTCGCGCAGGCCCCATCCCCTGACGTTCATGATGCCGCCGGAGCGACCCACCTGGCCGCGCTCGGCGGCGAAGACGCCGAGCTGGCAGGTGACCGAGGAGAGCACCAGCACCGTGGTGTTCGCCGTGGCGAACGGCACGTTGAGCAGTTCGGTCTCCTGGGCCCACAACGCCGGCGAGGCTGCCCGGATCGTGAAGTAGGCAGCGAACAGGGCCGCGAAGAACATCAGCTCGGATGCGAGCCAGATGATCGTCCCGATCGCCACCATGCTGGGGCGGTCGTGGTGCCCGTGCAGTCGGGATGCGGGAATTACAGCAGTCGATGTCGCCACGGGCGCCATTATGACCACAAGGCCCGCGTCTGGCACCCCGACCCTCGGTGAGCAGGTGTTGAAGTCGCTCTTCTGGCCCACCTCTAGGCTGGCGTGGTGCTCTCGGACGTCGCGCTCGTGGCCTTCGACGCCGGCGCGCGCGAGGACCTGGCCAGGCTGCCGCCGTTCGACCTCTCGCGGATCATCACCGAGTGGGGGGTCGACCCCTTCCTGACGGTGCTCTCGGTGTGGGTCGCCGGCTCCTACCTGGTCGGTGTCTGGGTGCTCCGGCGCCGCGGGGACCGGTGGCCGATCGGTCGCACCATCAGCTTCGTCGGCGTCGGGATGGGCTCGTTCTACGTGGCCACCTCCTCGGGGCTGGCGGCGTACGACACCGTGCTGCTGAGCGTCCACATGACCCAGCACATGATCCTGTCGATGTTCGTGCCGCTGGCCCTGGCGCTGGGTGCGCCGGTCACGCTGGCGTTGCGCACGCTTCCGCCGCGGGGACGCTCGTGGCTGCTGGCCGTGCTGCACTCGCGGGTGGTGCGCGTGGTGTCCTTCCCGCCGGTCGCCTTCGCGTTGTTCGTCCTCAGCCCGTGGGTCCTCTACTTCACCTCGTGGTACGACGCCTCGGTCACCTCCACTTACGTCCACGAGATGACCCACGTCCACCTGGTCGCCACCGGGTGCTTGTTCCTGTGGCCGCTGGTGGGCGTCGATCCGGTCCCGGGGCGGGTGGCCTATCCGCTCCGGATGCTGCTGATGCTCCTGACCCTGCCGTTCCACGCGTTCCTCGGCGTCACGATCATGGGCCAGCAAGAGTTGATCGCCGGCGAGTGGTACTCCAGCCTGCCGATGGCCTGGCTCCCAGACCCCGCCGACGACCAGCACCTGGCCGGCGGCATCCTGTGGGGAACCGGGGACCTGGTGGGCCTGTCGTTCCTGGTGGTCCTGTTCGCCCAGTGGGCGCGCGCGTCGATGCGCGAGGCGGAGCGCGAGGACCGACGGCTCGACCGGCTCGAGCGGCTGGAGCGAGCTGAGGCGGAGTCATCGGCCGACGCGGCGGCCGGTTCGGCGCCGGGCACCCACGAGTGAGCCCGCATGAGTAACATCGCCCGGGTGAGCCAGCCCCACGGCGAGCCCGGCGCCGCCCAGCCGTTGAAGGTCCTTCTCTACAGCGACGACGCCCACGTCCGCAGCGACGTCCTGCTCGCGCTCGGCCCACGGCCGCATCCCGACCTGCCGCGGCTGGAGTACGTCGAGGTCGCCACCGAGCCGCTGGTCATCGACCACATGGACACCGGCACCATCGATCTGGCCATCCTGGACGGCGAGGCGGTCCCGGTCGGCGGGATGGGGATCGCCCGCCAGTTGAAGGACGAGATCTACAACTGCCCCCCGCTGCTGGTGCTCACCGGTCGCGTGCAGGACGCCTGGCTGGCCACCTGGTCACGAGCCGACGCCGCCGTGATGCACCCGGTCGACCCGATCCAGCTCGCCGATGTCGTCGTGCGGCTGCTGCGGGGGCGCGTTCCGGCCGCCCGATGACGGCGTACGGCTGGCCCCGGCTGCTCACCACGCTGACCGGACGCGGCGACCTCACCGCCGACGAGGCGGCCTGGGCGATGCGGGAGATCCTGGCTGGCTCGGCGACCCCGTCGGTGATCGCCGGGTTCGCCGTCGCCCTGCACACCAAGGGGGAGACCACCGAGGAGCTGGCCGGCCTGGTCGAGGCGATGTACGACCACGCGGTGCCGCTGCCGCTGGAGGGCCGCTGGCTCGACGTCGTCGGCACCGGGGGGGACCGCTCCTTCTCGGTCAACATCTCCACGATGGCCTCGATCGTCGCCGCCGGAGCCGGGGCGCCAGTGGCCAAGCACGGCAACCGCTCGGCCTCCTCGAGAGCAGGGTCGGCCGACGTGCTGGAGCTGCTGGGGGTCCGGCTGGACCTGTCCGCGGAGCTGGTGGCCGAGCTCGCGCGTCGGGTCGGCATCACGTTCGCCTTCGCGCCTGCCTTCCATCCCGCGCTGCGCCATGCCGCGGTGCCGCGCCGGGAGCTCGGGATCGCCACCACCTTCAACGTGCTCGGCCCGCTGGCCAACCCCGCCCGGCCGGCGGCTCAGGCGATCGGGTGCGCGGACCCGCGGATGGCTCCGCTGATGGCCGGCGTCTTCGCCCGCCGGGGCGTCGCGGCCTGGGTGTTCCGCGGCGACGACGGGCTCGACGAGCTCACGACCACCACGACCTCGCGGATCTGGGCGGTGGAGGGTCCCCAGGTTCGCGAGTTCGTCGTGGCGCCCGGTGACGTCGGGATCCCGCAGGGCACTGCCGAGGGGCTTCGCGGCGGAGATCCCGCCCATAACGCCGAGGTCGTCGGGGCGGTGATGGCCGGAGCCTCCGGCCCGGTGCGCGACGCCGTGGTGCTCAACGCCGGCGCCGCGCTCGCTGTCTACGACGACCAGCCCGGTGACCTGCTGACCCGGCTGCGGGCGGGGATCACCCGGGCGGAGGAGGCGATCGACTCCGGCGCCGCGTCCCGGCTGCTGGAGAGGTGGGTGGAGACCAGCGCCGAGCTGGCTCAGAGCTCGAGCACGAACGAGTCGCCTCGCCGCTCGAAGTCCAGCCGCGCGTAGTAGGGGTCCACCATGCCCGGCGGCGTCACGACGCGGTGGACGCCCGAGTCCCGGAGCACCTGGCTGCGGCGCCACACGAACTCGCCGGGGGAGAAGTCGCGATAGCGCTCGGTGACGTAGTCGAGCACGATCCGAGCCGTGCCCTCGCCTTCGTCGACGAGCAGCACCACGCCCACCGTCTCGTCCCCGTGCAGCACCACGAACGCGCGCCGGCCCGGTCCGGTGCCGTCCCAGTCGAAGTCCGGTTGGAAGTCCAGGATGTCTGGGCGGTGCGTGCGGAGCACATGGCGGAGGTAGTCGTCGGTGGGCGCGACCTCCACGACGGCGAACGCCGCCTCGTCGTGGCGCTCCCCGATCATCTGGGACAGGTAGTAGATGTTGATCGCGGCCAGGGCGGCGTTCATCGCCACCATCGGCCACACCTCGATGATGGCGTTGAAGACCACCAGCACCACACAGGCGATGAGGTTGAGCGCGCGCAGCCGCAGGATGCGCGCCTGCATGACCGAGAAGACGAGCAGAGCGGAGCCGATCCAGCCGAGCAGGTCGACCCAGCCCATGTCAGTCCAGCCCTAGGGAGAAAGCAGCCTCGAGGTCGTGTCGCGAGTAGGTCCGGAAGGCGATGTGCGTCTCGGTCTCGCGCACTCCGGGGACCTTGTTGAGCTGGTCCGCGACGACGTCGGCGACGGCCTCGTGGTCGCTGACGCGCACCATGGCAATCAGGTCGATCTGGCCGGTCACCGAGTAGACCTCACTGATCCCCTCGATGCCGGCGATCGCCTCGGCCACCTCGGGTATCCGGGCTACGTCGGCCCGCACGAAGACGATGGCGGTGATCATGGGGGTCAACCTACCGCCGCGCGGTCTCACCGACCGAAGGCCGCCACCGCCCGACGGGACTCCTCCACCGCGTCGTAGACGGCCAGCTGGCCACCGGCCCCGTCCAGCGGGCAGTTCCACTCGCCATCGACGTGGACGAGCCGCACCCCCTCGGACTCCAGCCACCGAAGCAGCAGCTCGGCCTCATGGACGTTGCTGGCCGGAAGCGGACCCGGTCCAGGGAGCACGGTGTCCGCGCCCGAGCGAAGCTCCTGGACCCACAGCGAGGCGTCCGCTCCGGGCGGGATGACACCGGCTGCGGCGAGCCGTCCGTGCCGGATGACGTGGACGGTCCACCGGCCGTCGTCCTTGCGGGCGGCCACCACCTCCAGACACCGGCTGAGAGCCGCGAGTCGCTGGCTGCGGGCAGCCCCGCGCAGGAAGGCCGCAAGCCGGTCGCGCTGCCGGGCGGCATCCTCGAACCGCTCTGCGGCCGCCAGCGCGTCGATGCGCCGGCCAACGCGGCCGAGCACCGGGGCGGGGGAGGTGCGGAGGGCCGAGTCGAGGCGGGCGACGGTCACGGCGTACGTCTCGGGGGTGATGCTCTGGTTGCAGGGCGAGAGGCACCGCCCCATCTCCGCGAGGGCACACGGCGACATCCGCGGGCGGCGCGGCATCCTCCCGGAGCACTGACGGATGGGGAAGGTCTCATGCAGGGCCGCCAGGGCCTGCTCGGCGACGCGGCGGGAGGAGAACGGGCCCAGGTACTGTCCGCCGTCGTCGAGGACCCGAGTGACCAGCGCGAGCCGCGGCCACGGCTCGGCGGTGAGCTTGACCCAGTGGACCCGCTCGGGGTGTCGGGATCGGCGGTTGAACCGGGGCTTGTGCTCGGCGATCAGCCGGAGCTCGCGGACCCCGGCCTCCAGCGCCGTGGCGCACTCGATGCCCTCGACGCGCTCGGCCAGGCCCACCATCTGGCCCATCCGCGAACGGGTCTCAGCGGCGGTGAAGTAGCTGCGAACCCGGGTGCGCAGGTCTTTGGAGGTGCCGATGTAGAGCACCCGGCCGGCCTGGTCGCGAAACAGGTAGACGCCGGGCGCGTGCGGGAGGTGCTCGGCGAGGTGGCGCTTGCGTCGCTGCGCCGCGGTCACCGTCGAGGTGAAGGTCTGTAGCTCCTCCAGAGTGTGCACCCCGAGGTTGCCGAGCCGCGCGATGAGGCCGTGCAGCACGTCGGTGGTCGCCCGCGCATCGGCCAGTGCCCGGTGGTTGGGCTCGGTCTCGGCGTGGAAGAGCCGGGCCAGCGAGGACAGCTTGCAGTTCGGCGTCTCGTCGCGGGTCACCACCCGCCGGGCCAGAACCGCGGTGTCGAGGACCTCGAAGCGCGGCCAGGCGCGGTCCTGGCGGGTCGCCGCGTGCCTCAGGAAGCCCACGTCGAACGGCGCGTTGTGGGCGACGAGGACGCAGCCCGCGGCGAACTCGAGAAAGGGCGGCAGCGCCTGCTCGATGCCGGGTGCCTCGGCGACCATGGAGTCGGAAATGCCGGTGAGCACGGCGATGAACGTCGGGATCGCCGTGCGGGGGTTCACCAGCGTCTGGAACTCCCCCAGGATCTCGCCCCCGCGCACCTTGACGGCGCCGATCTCGGTGATCATCGAGCCGGCGGCCGGCGAGCCCCCGGTGGTCTCGAGGTCGACCACGCAGAAGGTGACCTCGCGCAGCGGCCGCCCGAGCTCGTCGAAGGACCGCTGCCGCTCCCATCGCGCCGCGCTCGACTCTGGCCGGGTGGCGGTCGGCGGGCTCATGCGGGGGACGCTAGAGGCTGCCGGGGACAAACCGGGGCCTGCCACGCGGTGCCACCGGCACCTCTAAGGTGGAGGAACCGCCCGAACCCCATCGGAGGAGACCTACCGCCGTGAGCGCGCCGCCGGAGCAGGCCGCGACCGACCCGCTGCCCGACCTGTCCGAGGCGGTGCGCAGCCGGGTGCTCGCCGCCGCGGCAGACGCGCTGGGCAGGCTGGCCGCCGAGGAGCTCCCGGCCGCGTTGAAGCGGGTGGCCAGCTTCGCCCCGGCGCGGCGCGCACGCCTGGCGGGCAGCATGATCGCTGCGGTTCTGGAGACGGACGGCGCCTTCCGCGAGCGGGTCGCCGATCAGCTCACGTCCGCTGGCGACGGGCTCGCCGAGGCGGTGGCCTCCGGGGTGGTTCCCGCGGCGGCGGACCCGGTGGAGGTCGCGGTGGCGGCGTATCTGGTGCGCCCGGAGGGCTGGCAGGCCATGGTCGCCGCCGCGGACGGACGGGCGCGGGAGGAGCAGGGGCGGGCCGGTGCGCGCAAGGTGGAGGAGCAGGCCTCCCGGCTCCGTCGGCGTCTGGCCGAGCAGCAGGAGGAGACCCAGCGGCAACGGCAGCGGCACAAGGAGCAGACCGACCGGCTGCGCGCCGAGAACGCCGAGCTGCGCCGGCGGCTCGGCGACGTCCGGGCGCGGCTGCGCGAGACGCAGGAGGCGCGCGGGGTCGCCGAGACCGTCGCCGACGAGCGGGTGCAGGACGCCGAGCGCCGGGTCGCCGCGGCCGAATCGGAGGTACGCCGGCTCCGCAACCGGGTCACGGAGCTGGAGTCGGATCTCGCCACGGCCCGGCGGACCGAGCGGGCCGCCCGGGCCGGGGAGGCGGTGCGAGCGCGGCTGCTGCTCGACACCGTCGTCCAGGCCACCCAGGGCTTGCAGCGAGAGCTCGGGCTGCCCGCTCTGGACCGGCTGCCGGCCGACGAGGTCGCGGCCGAGCTGCCCGAGCACGGTCACCGCACCTCCACGGGCCGGGCGTCGCTGCCGGTGGACGACCCCGCCCTGCTGGAGGAGCTGCTGCGTCTGCCTCGGGCGCATCTGGTGGTCGACGGCTACAACGTCACCAAGACGGCCTGGCCCGATCTGTCCCTGGAGTGGCAGCGCGACCGCATCCTGACCGGCTCCGCGTCGCTGGTCGCTCGGACCGGGGCGGAGGTCACGGTCGTCTTCGACGCAGCTGACACGCGCATCAGGCCGCTGGTCCCCGTCCCCCGGGGCGTCCGGGTGCTGTTCAGCCCCTATGGGGTGATCGCCGACGACATCATCCGCGACCTGGTCGCCGCGGAGCCCGCCGGTCGCAACCTGGTGGTCGCCTCCAGTGACCAGGCGGTCGCCCGGGACGTCGAGGCGGCCGGCTTCCGGGTGGTCGCCGCTCGGGCGCTGGCCCATCTGCTGTCCCGCTGACGCCTGGCACACCCACCCGGGCCGCACATCTCCGACAGCCCAGGACTCGGCAGCCCAGGAGTGGGGTCTTCCCGAAACTGTCGGCGCCCTCGGGCAGGCTCGACGCACCAAGGATTTCCACGGAGGTGCGCCATCGTGAAGGACGTCGTCATCGACTGCGACAGCTGCGCGGTGCGCGGGCTCGCCTGCCACGACTGCGTGGTCACTGTGCTGCTGGGACCGCCCCCCGACCTGGTGTTCGACGAGGAGGAGCAACGCGCTCTCCGGGTGCTCGCCGACTCGGGGCTGGTGCCGAGGCTGAGGATGGTCAACCCCCTCGACGGCACGGAGGGGCCGGACGTCGCGTCCGGGTGAGGGGCCCCACGTCGCTCCCGGGCGGGAGGACCGCCCGGGCTGGGTGGTTTGGCTGGGTGGTTTGGCTGGGTGGTTTGGGTCGGTGGTCTGGTTGGGTGATGGGTCACACAGCCCCCGCGACCGTCCCAGTTGGCATCCTCCGCTCAGATTTGCCTAAGGTGTGCCTGGTGCTTGAGGGAGTCGGCCCATCAGGGGTCGGCGCAAGCACCACGTCGAGTCCGTGACTGCCAGCCCGATCGGAGGTCACGGAGCCGGGGAACCACCTTCTTGGGGTGAATCGCTTCGACGTGCGAGGCAGGTGCCGCGCACGTCCGCGTAGGGTCTCTTTGCCGCCCGAACCCGTCAGCTAACCCGGTAGGCGCAGGACAAAGGAGCATGCCGCGCGTGACGGATGGCCGCACCCCCCGCAGAGCCCACACGACCCGCACGCACCTCGCTCAGGCGGTGACCGCCGTGGGCATCGCCGCCCTCGGCGGCTCGATGCTGGTCGCCGCCCCCAGCGCGGCCGAGCCGACGATCGGCGAGGCGCGTGAGCGGGTCGATCGGCTGTGGCATGAGGCGCAGGAGGCCTCGGAGCACTACAACGCCACCCGGATCAAGCTGCGCCGCGCCGAGCGCCGTCTCAATGCCGCGCAGCGACGGCTGGCCACCCAGGAGAAGCGCGTCGAGGGTGTGCGCGACCAGGTGGCGGCGACGGTGGCCGCGTCCTACCAGGGCGCGGGGATCACGGCTGCGGCGAACCTGGTGCTGGCCGACGACCCCGACCTGTTCATCAGCCAGATGACGACCGTGGACGAGTTCACGTCCCGACAGACCTACGTCGCCGACCAGTTGGCGCTGGAGGTCGATCGGCTCGAGAAGCGCGAGGCGCGGGCCGAGCGTGAGGCCGCCCGCATCGACAAGGCCGAGAAGACGCTGGCCGAGGAGAAGGACGTCATCGCGGACAGGGCCGATGCCGCCCAGGCACTTCTCGACCGGCTCGAGGAGGAGCGGGCTCGCCGGATCAGCCGCGACCGCGCCCGGGCGGCCGCAGCCGCTGAGGCGGCCGCAGCCGCCGACGCGGCCGCAGCCGCCGAGGAGCCCGCGGTTGAGGAGGCGGCGCCGCCAGCACCAGCACAAGCACCAGCACCGGCACCAGCACCAGCACCGGCACCAGCACCGGCACCGGCGTCGGGTCGAGCGGCGTCCGCGGTGCAGTACGCCCTGGCTCAGGTGGGGGACGCCTACGTCTACGGCGCTGCCGGGCCGAGCGCCTTCGACTGCTCCGGGCTCACGATGAGGGCGTGGGGCGCTGCCGGTGTGGGCCTGCCGCACTCCTCCGGCGCCCAGATGGGGTCGGGCCGACGCGTGTCCTCCTCGGCGCTGGCTCCCGGTGATCTGGTGTTCTACTACAGCCCTGTGAGCCACGTGGGCATCTACGTTGGCAACGGCACCATCGTCCATGCGGCCAACCCCTCCACCGGGGTGCAGACGGCACCGGTGTTCTCGATGCCGTTCTCGGGAGCCGTGCGCCCGGGCTGACGAGCCACCGCCGCTCAGGCCGGGGTGAGGGATGCAGGCCCCGTGGCAGGCTGGGACGGTGCCCCTTCCAGACCAGGCGCTCGAGGAAACCGAGGCCGCTCAGGCGGACCCGCCGTCGCTCGACCGGCGGTCAGCGTGGCGCTGGGTCGGTGCCTCCGCAGCGGGGCTGGTGCTCCTCGGCGCGGCTCTCGTCCCGTGGGATCGAGGCTCCGGCGGCACCCCTTCGGTCGCTGCGGCCGAGGTGTTCACCGGAGCAGAGATCGCGCGTGCCGAGGCATACGCCGGGTTCGTCCGGCTCCTCGGCAACGGGTCCTACCTGCTCTTTCTTGCCGTCGCGACGCTGCTCGGTCTCACTCCGCTCGGCGCGCGGCTGGTGCGGGCGCTGGAGCGACGGCTGGCCGGTCGTTGGAAGCGACTGTGGGTGGTGCCGGTGTCGGTGCTGGTGCTCCTGCTCCCCGGTGAGCTGCTTGCCCTGCCTTTCGCGGTCGCGATCCGGACCCGCCGACTCGAGGAGGGGCTCACCACGCAAGGGGTCGGGGGATGGCTGTCCGACCGGGCACTGTCCCTGGTCGTCGCCTGGGTGGTCGCCACCATCGTCGTGGCCCTCGTCCTGTTCGCCGCACGACGGTGGCCGCGCCGATGGTTCGTGCCTGCGGGGCTCGCCGCGGCGGCACTGGTGGTGCTTGGTTCGCTGCTCCACCCTGTGGTGGTGGAGCCACTCTTCGTGAAGGTCGCGCCCTTGCCCGCCGGCGAGCTGCGGGACTCGGTCTCCGAGCTGGCCGACCGCGTAGGGGTGGACGTGGACGGGGTGCTCGTGGCCGACGCCTCGCGGCGTACCACCACCCTGAACGCCTACGTCTCCGGCTTGGGCGGGACGCGGCGCGTGGTGCTCTACGACACCTTGGTGGACGATGCCCCCCTCGCGCAGGCACGGGTCGTCGTAGCCCACGAGCTGGCGCATGCTCGCCATCGCGACGTCCTCCGCGGCACGGGTCTCGGCGCCCTTGGCGCCCTGGTCGCGGTCGGCCTGCTCGCGATCGTCCTGGACAGCCGGCGGGTGCGGCGCGCGGCGGGGGTGTCCGGGCCGGCCGATGGAGCCGCAGCAGCGCTGCTGATCGCGCTCCTCGCCTGGGGCGGGTTGCTAGCCAGCCCGGTGGAGAACGCGGTCAGCCGCGCGATCGAGAGGCGGGCCGACCAGACCGCCCTCGCAGCAACGGCCGAGCCCGAGGCGTTCGTCCGGATGCAGCGCACCCTCGCCCTCCGGGCGCTGACCGACCCGACCCCTCCCCGGCTGACCCAATGGTGGTTCGGAAGCCACCCCACGGTGCTGGAGCGGATCGGCCTGGCCGGCCTCGACGAGATGCCGCCGCGAACCGGGGCGGACGGCGCTCGATGAGCCGGACGTTGGTGGTCACCAACGACTTCCCGCCGCGCCAGGGCGGGATCGAGACGTTCGTGCGGCAGCTGTGCGAGGGCCTTCCTGCCGAGCAGGTGGTGGTGCACACCGCGACGATGCCCGGGGGCGCGGCGTACGACGCGGGGCTGGCCTTCCCGGTGGTGCGCGACCCGGCGCGGGTTCTGCTGCCCACGCCCGGCGTGCGCCGCAGGGTGGTGGCGACGATGCGAACCCACGGCTGCGAGCAGGTGCTGTTCGGCGCCAGCGCCCCCTTGGGTCTGTTGGGGCCCGCGCTGCGCCGGGCCGGTGCCCAGCGCATCGTCGCGGTCACTCACGGCCACGAGGTGTGGTGGGCGGCGCTCCCGGTGACCCGCGGGCTGCTGCGGCGGATCGGCGACGGGGTCGACGTGGTGACCTATGTCAGCGAGCACTGCCGAGACCGGATCGCGCCGGCGCTCTCGCCGTCCGCGGTGGCCCGGATGCGCCCCCTGACACCGAGCGTCGACCGCAGTCGCTTTCACCCGGGCTGCGGCGGGGACCGGGTGCGCGAGAGGCTGGGGATCGGGCCGCTGACTCCGGTGGTGGTGTGTGTCGGCAGGCTGGTGCCCCGCAAGGGCCAGGACACGCTGGTGCGGATCTGGCCTGAGGTGCGCCAGCGCTTCCCCGGTGCGGTGCTTGTGCTGGTGGGGGAGGGGCCGGACCGGGCGCGGCTGGAGCGGATGGTCCGGCGCCGCGGGCTGGGCGGTTCGGTGCTCTTCGCGGGGTCCGTGCCGGCCGGCGAGCTGCCGGGATACTTCGACGCCGGAGACGTCTTCGCGATGCCCTGCCGGGACCGGCGGCTAGGCCTCGAGGTGGAGGGGTTCGGGATCGTCTTCCTGGAGGCGGCCGCCTGCGGCCTCCGGGTGGTCGGAGGGAACTCGGGCGGGGCCGCCGAGGCGACCGCTCGCGCCGAGCGGCTGCGCCAGGAGGTGACCGCCGCGCGAGCGCGGGCTTGACCGTGACGCCGACCAAACCTCCAGACAACGACCAGACGTCGGCCGAAGCCCTCTTGGCTCGGCCGACGTCTGGGTCGAGGGGCGACGGCGCGCGTCAGCCCGCGTCGGGGCCGCAGTCCTCGCCGCCGACATCCATGCCGCCCGCACCGGCTTCGGTGCTGATCGTGTCGCAAGTGCCCTGGAACACGTCCCGAACGACGCCGCCGAGGGCGAAGACGATGACGACGATGAGGGCGGCGATGGCGGCGACGAGCAGGCCGTACTCGACGGCGGACGCGCCGCGCTCGTCCTTGCGGCTGCGGAGCCGCTCAATGAGGTGAAGCATGGAGATCTCCCAATGGTGTGTGTGGCTGGGGGGCCGAGACGAGCCCTGGTGACTCAAGTTCACCACAGAACGTGAACAGTAGGTCTAAATCGGGTATATCAGACGAATCATGTCCGAAAGGCCAAGTTTCCCTGGCCCGAAAGGACTAGTCAGAGCGGGTCGTCCAGCAGGCCCGCGCGCATGGCGAGCGTGATCGCCTGCGCGCGGTTCGCGGCACCCAGCTTGGCGTAGATCCTCGAGATGTGGCTCTTCGCCGTCGACTCGGAGACGAAGAGTTGACGGGCGATCGCCGCGACCCCGAGGCCGTCCGCCAGCAGACGCAGGACCTCGGCCTCGCGCGGGCGCAGCTGCGGCCCGCGCTGGGTCAGGCGACGCTGCATCGCCCCGGCCAGGTCGGCGGCGGTGAACGAGCGGGGAGCGACGCTCGCGTGCCGCGCGGCGATGACCACCTCGCCGGCGGGAGCGTCTTTGCTGACGAACGACGATGCCCCAGCCTCCAGTGCGCCGAGCACCTGCTCGTCGCCGGCGTACATCGTGAGAACCACGATCCCCAGGTCGTCCCGCGTGCCGCGCAGCGAACGTGCCAGGTCCAGGCCACTGCCGTCGGGGAGCCGGACGTCGATCACGACCACGTCGGGGGACAGGGCGCGTGCCTGCGCTGCCCCCTCGGCGACGGATCCCGCCTCGCCTGCCACGACGAAGTCCTCGGTGCGCTCGAACGCCCGGGCGAGCCCCTGCCGGATCAGCTCGTGGTCGTCGATGAGCAGCACCCGCCGCGTCCGGCCACCGCGAGCATCGCTCGTGCCGGCCGCATCGCTCGCGCCGGCCGCATGGCTCGTGTCGCTGGTCCTGCTCATGCCGCTCGTGCCGCTCATGCCGTGAGTCGCATCGATGCCGTCCACGCGGTCCCTGCGGGAGCCGATTCGCTGCCGCCGGGACGAGAGCCGGTGGAGTCGTCGCCCGCGGGATCGCCGAGGGTGATGGCGACCGTGGTCCCCGGTGCCCGGTCCGCGGTGGTTCGCGGACCGATGCTCAGCTCGGCGCCGATGCGGCGAGCGCGCTCGCGCATGATGGCCAGGCCGTAGGAGTCCTCGCGCACCCGGCCGAGTCCGACGCCGTCGTCCTCGACGGTGATCGCCGCGTGCGGAGGCCGCACCCGGCAGCACACCCACAGGTTGTGTGCCCGGCCGTGCCTGCGGGCATTGGTGACCGCCTCCTGGACGATCCTGAGCAACTCGGTCTCGACCTCTCCCCTCAGGCGGGTGGGCGCCTCGTCGAGGGTCAGGTGCACCGTCAGGCCCGATTGGCTGCCGACGGCGCGCACGTGGTCCGACAGCGCGGAGCCGAGGCCGGCACCGGGCGCGATGCCGCTGCGCAGGTCGAAGATCGACAGCCGCAGCTCGGTGATCAGCCCGGAGATGGCGGCACGAAGGTCGACCAGCCGTTGACGCTGCTCGAGGTCTGTCTCGGACTCGGTGAGGTCGTCCACGGAGTATCCCAGCGAAGCCAGCTCCTGGGCGACCCCGTCGTGGATCTCCCGAGCCAGCCGCTCCCGCTCCTCGCGGGTGGCCAGGGAGCGGACCTCGTCGAAGAGGAGTGCCGCGTCCAGGCGGACCGCGTGCTCGTCGAGCCATGGCATCAACGCAGCCCAGGACGCGACGTGGGTCGACTGAGCCGATGCGGTGAGCACCACGCCGATCATCCGGCTCCCGACGCGCAGCGGTACGGCGGCCCGGTGCCGGGTGGCCGAATCGGCACCGGGACCCTCGGCGTGCACCGGCGCCGACGCGGCCCAGCACCTCCCCACCAGGGGGTCCTCGGGCACCAGCACCTGTGGGGCCCCCTGGCCGCGATAGGCCAGCGGGGCAAGCAGCCCTCCCTCGGTCCGCACGAACACCGCCGCGAGGTCGCCCGGCCGCTGCGCAGTGGCGTCGAGGACCTGCGCAGCCAGCGACCCCGGGTCCAGGCCGGAGGAGAGCCGTCGGGCCACGACGCGCAGCTGGGTGAGCAGTCGGCGAGCGGACGCGTAGGCCACCTCGTCGCCGCGAGCGGAGGCGCCGCGCAGCCCGGCGACCCACACGGCCATCAGCCCCATCCCCAGGCTGGCCACCGCCCAGGGGGCAGCCACCTCGAGGGCGGCGCGGTTCGCGGGTGCCGACTCGCTCGGCAGCACGACGAGGAGCAGGCCGACCACCTCGAACCCGGCGACGGTGACGACGGCCGCGGGGCGCCGGCTGGCGAGACCGGTGAGCAACGCAGGCACCACGAGGTAGGGCAGCAGCACGGCGCCGCCGGGCAGGGCGGCGGCCACGACGAGTGCTGCGGTGAACCCCTCACCCAGCATCACCCAGCGCAGCGCCAGAGCCCAGAATCGGCTGACGGCGACGGCAGCGACGCCGAGCAGCGCCAGGGCGAGCAGGGCCGGCAGCACGGACAGCCGACCGAAGGCCAGGCTCATGCCGAGAACGGCCGCGAGCACGAAGGCACGCGCCGCGGCACCCTGCTGGTCAGCGGGGCTCACATCCCCCCCGAGAAGGCCTCGATCATGCTGATCGCGGCGGGCCCGAGCACCGCGATGAACAGGCACGGCAGGATGCAGAACACCAGAGGCACCAGAATCTTGATCGCCACCTTCTGCGCCTTCTCCTCCGCCTGCTGCCGCCGCCGCGCGCGGATCTCTTTGGCCTGGACGCGGAGCACGTGGGAGATCGGAATGCCCAGTCCGTCGGCCTGCACCATCGAGGAGATGAACCCCTTGACGTCGGCGACGTCGGTGCGGTCCGCGAAATCGCGCAACGCCGCGGCCCGGCCCATCCCGATC
Source organism: uncultured Actinomycetota bacterium (assembly GCA_963745245.1). Taxonomy (GTDB): domain Bacteria; phylum Actinomycetota; class Actinomycetes; order Propionibacteriales; family Nocardioidaceae; genus Marmoricola_A. The sequence goes on along the minus strand of CAVUWU010000002.1, from coordinate 1,055,886 downwards.
TGCATCTCCTGGAGCACCCGGGCGAACTCGTCGGCGAGCGGGCCTTCGGTGTTGCGTGCCACGTGCGAGAGCGCCGCGTCGAAGCCCAACCCGGACTCCACCGAGATGGTCAGCAGGTCGAGAGCATCGGGCAGGGCCCGCTCGATCATGGCCGTGCGGTTGTAGGCGAGCTGGTAGAGGTACATGTTCGGGGCCAGGTAGCCGACGACGGCCGTCAGGATGCACACCCCGAGCGCGGTCAGCAGGTCCAGGCTGATCGCCAGGGTGACCAGGAGAGCCACGCCGAGGAAGGCAACGAATCCCAGGAACTTCAGCGAGACCACGCGGTCTGCGGTCCAGCCCGGCGGGTTCCCAGCCACTTCCAGTTTGCGCCTCAGGCGTTGCGTGTAGTCGGCGGGCGTCAGGCGACGGCCCACACGCAGGGAGCGGTCGACGAGCGGGACCAGCACCCGATCCCCGAACGAGGGCTCCACCTCCTCACGCATCTCCTTCGGCGCCGTCGAGAACGCCTCGAGCACCGCCAGCGACCGGCTGACGCCGCGTGACTCGTCGGCCAGGACCGTCAGGGCAGCGAGGGCCAGAAGCGTCCCGGCGAAGACACCCAGCAACCCGAGGGCGAGGATCAGCGCGCTCATCGCCTAGACCTCCACCTTGACCAGCTTCTTCATCCACAACGTCCCGGCTGCCAGGAGCACCCCCATGACGACGAGCATCACCAGTCCCAGCGGATGGGTGTACATCGGCTCCAGATAGCCCGGGTTGGCGAGCAGCAGATAGAGCATGAAGCCCGGGGGCAGGCCGGCAAGAACCCAGACCGACAGCCGGCCCTCGGCGGAGAGCGTCTTGATCTGGCGTTCGAGGTACTCCCGCTCACGGATGGTGTCGGAGACCTTCGCGAGCAGCTCGGAGAGGTTGCCACCCACGTCCCGCTGGATCCGGATCGCCATCACCACCCACTCGAAGTCCACGCTTGCCATCCGCTCGGCGACGCCCGAGAGCGCCTCCTCGATGTCGACTCCCAGCCGGGCCTCGACCAGAGCCCTGCGGAACTCGCTGGCAATCGGGCCGGCTCCCTCACGCACGACGGTGTCCACCGACTGCGCCAAGGACAGGCCTGCGGACAGCGACCCGGCCATCAGCTGGAGGGTGTCGGCCAGCTGGGCCTTGAAGGCGCCGACACGCCGCCGGCGCTTCACGGTCAGGTAGACCCAGGGCAGCACCGACCCGAGGGCCAGCCCGATCACCAGCGTCGGGACGTTGCCGCCGCCGAGCAGCAGGCCGAGCAGTCCCAGCAGGATCGCCACTCCGGCGTGGGCCAGCAGCCACTCCGCCGGCTTGAGCGCGAGCCCGGCCGCCTCGAGCCGGGATCCCAGCGATGCCTCCCACCCCTTCCGGCTGGTCAACACGTTCTGAGCCATCGCCACCGCCTGTCGGGTGACCCCAACATGCGACTGCCGAGGCTCCTGGGCCACGCGCCGGGCCCCCTGGCGGGTGTAGGCGTCGATCCGCTGCCCCAGGTCGTCGGCCGACCGGGACGCGGTGGTCCCGAAGGCGGCGACGGCCACGGCGGCCAAGGCCAGGGAGGCGACCAGCAGACCGGCGTACAACCACTCTCGCGGCATCACGAAGCCGGCCTCGGCTGTCGGCAGCCGCGAGTCGAGCGGATCTTCCGTGGAGAGGGCTCCGGCGGCCGGGAGCATGACGAACGCCTGGTCGGTCAGGGTGGCGCGCCCGACCTCGAGAGTGATCTCCAGCGTGCCCTCCCGGGCCACGGGCGCGGCCGGTGCGGGGAAGGTCACCAGGACCTGCGCGGCCAGCGCCGCAGCCTCGCCGGCGAACACCGCGCTCAGCTCCGCGGGTTCGGCGGCGGTGAGGACCTTGCCACCGCCGGCGAGCGCGATCCGTCCCAGCGTCTCGGTGGCCTCGGCGGCCTTGCCGAGCGCGACGACATCGACCGCCACCCCGGCCTCGGCCACGGCGGCGGTGACCTCGGCCACTGGCGTGTCCGAGGTGTCCTCACCGTCGGAGAGCAGGAGCACGCTGCGGGCGCCCTCGTCGCCGGCGAGCTCCACGGCGCGCAGGAGACCGTCATGGACCCGTGTCCAGGTGCTCAGGCGGACCTCGGCGAGCGCCGCCCGCACCTTCTCCCGGTCCAGCGTGGGTCGCTGGGCGACCCGGACCTCGCGGGCGAAGGTGACCAGGCCGACGCGGACGTTGTCGGGAAGCCCCTCGAGGTAGGTCTCGGCGGCGCGGGTGGCCTGGGCGATCCGGTCGCCGGCCATGCTGCGGCTGACGTCGAGGGCCAGCACCGCGGTTCGGCGCAGCGTCGCGGACTCCGAGAGCGGCCGCGCGCTCGCCGCCACCGGCTGGCCGGCGAAGCTGGCGCTGACGCCGTCGAGGTCGGGCGAGGCGCCGCGGGGGAGGTCGGCCACAGACAGCACGGCGCGCACCGTGCCGTCGGTCGCCTCCACGTGGTCGATGCTGGTGGTCGACGCCTGGGCGGGCGGCATCGCGGCGCCCAGGGTGGCGAAGGTGGCGAGCAGCAGGGTGGCGAGCAGACGGGCGCGCACGCGTCAGCCCCTCTCCCGGGCGAAGACCCGGGGGTCGACGTGCACGTTGTGGTGGGCGAGCTTCTCGAGGAACTTGGGCCGCAGACCGGTCGGTTGGAGACCACCCAGGGAGCGCCCCGTGGCATCGAAACCCGCGGAGTGGTCGAAGAGGAAGATGTCTTGGAGCGTGATGACGTCCCCCTCCATCCGCTCCACCTCCGTGACGTGCGTGATCCGGCGGGACCCGTCCCGCAGCCGGGCCTGGTGCACGATGACGTCCACCGCCGCTGCCACCTGCTCGCGGATGGCCCTGATGGGCAGGTCCATGCCCGCCATCAAGACCATCGTCTCGATCCGAGCCAGGGTGTCGCGGGGCCCGTTGGAGTGCACCGTGCAGATCGACCCGTCGTGGCCGGTGTTCATCGCCTGGAGCATGTCGAGGGCCGAGGAGTCGCGGACCTCGCCGACGATGATCCGATCCGGCCTCATCCGCAGGGAGTTCTTGACCAGGTCGCGGATCTCCACCGCGCCCTTGCCCTCGATGTTCGCCGGCCGCGACTCCAGGCGCAGCACGTGGTCCTGGTGCAGCTGCAGCTCGGCGGCATCTTCGATGGTCACGATGCGCTCGTCGCTGGGGATGAAGGAGGAGAGCACGTTCAGCGTGGTGGTCTTCCCGGCGCCGGTGCTCCCCGACACGACGACGTTGAGCTTCCCCTGCACACACGCCCGCAGGAACTCCGCAGTGCGCGCGGAGTAGGTGCCGAAGGCCACCAGGTCGTCGGAGGTCAGGGGGTCCGCTGAGAATTTCCGGATCGTCAGCAGCGACCCGTCGATGGCCAAGGGGGGGATGACCGCGTTGACCCGGGAGCCGTCCGGGAGCCGAGCGTCGACCATCGGGCTCGCCTCGTCCACGCGACGGCCGATCCGAGAGACGATCTTGTCGATCGTCCGGCGCAGGTGGGTCTCGTCGGTGAACCGCCCCTCGACGCGTTGAAGCCTGCCGCTGCGCTCGGTCCAGATGTCGGCATGCCCGTTGACCATCACCTCGGAGATGTCGTGGTCGCGCAGGAAGGGCTCGATCGGGCCGTACCCGAGGATGTCGTCGGCGATCTCCTGGGCGATCCGGGTCCGGTCGGCGGGAGTGAGCACGACGTCCTCGTCCTGCATGGCCTCCTGCAAGGCGCCGCGCACCATCCGCTCCAGCTCGCCCTGGGTGAGGTCGGCGTCGTAGAGCTTGGGGCCCAGGTGGTGCAGCAGCCGGTTGTGCACCGAGGCCTTGATGGCGGCATGCGCGTCTTGCGCGGCGCGCTTGCTCCGGCCCTGGGGGCCGGCGCCCGGGTCCTGGTCGGTGCCCGTCGAGAGATTGGCCGCGCGGTCCCGGGAGGCGGCGGCCAGCCGGTCGGCGAGGCTGCTCATCGCGTGGGCCCCCTGACCGCGCGGGCCCGGCGCAGCAAGCCCCGACGCGCCGGGTCGGAGGGTTCGCGATGAGGTGTCCGGGTCGGCCCGGTTGGCCCCTCGGCCGAGGCCGGGTCCTCACGGACCAGCGCCCGGGCCAGCCCCAGGATCGCCTGGCTGGCCGGGTGTCGCGGGTGCGCGGCGGTGATCGGCTCGCCGGCGTTGGTGGCCGTGGCAACGTCGGGCGAGGTGGGAATGGTCTGTGCGATCGGCATCGCGAGGGTTGCCGCCACCTTCGCCGGGTCGAGCCCGACCCTCTCGTCGGCCCGGTTGAGCACCAGATGGCGGCGCTCCGGTGGGAAGTTGAGCAGGTCGAGCGTCTCGCAGGCGATCTTCACGTTCTTGAGCGTGGGAACGTCGAGGGTGGTGACGATCAGCAGGTCGTCGGTCTCGTCCAGGGCCTGCAGCACGTGCTCGTCGAAGGTCGGGCTGGTGTCCACCACGACGAGGTCGAAGTTCTCCTTGAGCACGCCGAGGATCCGTGAGACCAGCGCCGGGGGAATGGTGTCCTTGGCGTCCGGCTGGACCGGCGCCACCAGGGTCGAGACGCCCAGACGGTGCGGGGTCAGCAACGGCTCGAGGACCCCGAAGTCCAGCTCGCTCTCCAAGGCGACCGCGTCGGCGATCGTTCGGGCGGGGAAGAGCTGGAGGGTGATGGCCACGTCGCCGAAGCCGAGGTCGAGGTCGACCAGGCACACCCGCGGACCACCGTGGGCAGCAAGGGCGACAGCGAGGTTGACCGCGATGGTCGTCTTGCCTACCCCGCCCTTGGGGGAGAAGACGGTGAGCTGGCGCCCGACCGCGCTGTCGTCGGGTCGGCGTGTCGGTCCGGTGACAGCGCGGTAGACCTGGTGTGCGCGTCGCAGGGCCTCACCGAGCCCGGCCAGGTCGCGCTCCTCGACGACCTCGCGCATCCCCGAGCGCAGAGCCTCGGCGAGCACCGTGGTGTCGACCCGGCGCCGCAACAGGATCACGCTCAGCGCGGGACGGGTGACCCGCAGGTTGTCGGCCAGCGCCGAGGCCGCCTCGAGGTCGACGTTGGGGCCCAGCAGGACCGCATGCTCGTCAGGGTCGGCGATCAGCGCGCGCCGGAGCTCCTCCAGGCTCGGGACGACCCGGCTCTCCGAGCCGGCCACCGAGATGAAGATCTCGGCGTTGGTCGGGTTCTGTTCCACGATGATGGGCATCTCGCACCTCAGCCGAAGAGAGACCGCGCGGTGACGCCCGGACCCGGGGCGATCTTGGACTTCTCGTCGAGCAGGCCGAACGAGAGCTCACCGTGCGCCGAGGCGAAGAGCACCTTCTCGGCCTCCCGTTGGTCCACTGCCAGCGTCACCAGCGCGCGCGGCAGGCTCTCGGTCGTCTGCTCGCCTTGGTCATCGGTCGTCGTCGCGGTGGTGACGGTGGTCTGGGCGACGGCCGCCACCTGGACCTCGGGCAGCAGCAGCCGCGTGCCCTCGGCGCCGTTCGGCCCGGTGGTCCCGGTGACGAAGACCGCGACCCGCGATCCCGGCGAGATGAAGCCGGCGACCCTGCCGGTGTCGCTGAGCTGGACGGAGACGGCGAACTTGCCGGCGGGCATGGTGAGGACCTCCTGGTCGCCAGGGGACCCGAACTTGGAGGTGATGATCTGCTCGTTGGGGTAGACGCGGGTCAGCGCCACCAGCGCGCCGCTCCCGCCGATCTCAGCCATCGCACCATCGAGCTGCTGCTCGGCGGGCACGTCGCGCAGCTCGATCTTGCCGGAGGCGGATGCGGCCTGCAGCGTCTCTCCCGGCTCGATCTGTGCCACGGCCTTGAGCACCGAGACCGGCTCCTGCGCCTGCTTGGCGCGCGCGTCGGCACCCTGGACGTAGAGGTAGACCATGCCGACTCCGGCGATCGCGATGACCACGGCCACGATCAGGAGTACAGTCCGGCGTCCCATAGGTAAAGGATCCCGCACAACTCCGGACATCTGGGCGAAAACCGAGAATCTCGCACACGGGAGTGCCCGTCGCCCGGTGGTTCAGAGGTAGAGGCTCTCGATCTGCTGCCGATATCGGCGCAAAACGACGTTGCGGCGAACCTTGAGGCTGGCGGTGAGCTCTCCTGTCTCCTCCGACCAGGTGACCGGCAGCACCTCCACGCGTCGGATCCATTCGGCCTGCGAGACCGTGCGGTTGGCGGCGTCGACCGCCTGCTGCACCTCGGTGCGCAGGTCGGGATCGGCCGCCAGCGATGCCAGGGACCCCCGCACGCTCCGCGACCGCGCCCAGTCCGCCACGGCCTCGGGGTCCAAGGTCACCAGGGCCGCGACGTAGGGCCGCCCGTCGCCGACCACGAGGCACTGGTCGACCAAAGGGTGGGCGCGGACGCGAGTCTCGAGCATCCCCGCGGCGACGTTCTTGCCGCTGGCGGTGACGATGATCTCCTTCTTCCGCCCGGTGATCCGCACGTAGCCCTCGGCGTCGATCTCCCCGAGATCCCCGGAGTGCAGCCACCGATGCGCGTCGAGAACCTCTGCGGTGGCGGCGGCGTCGTTCCAGTAGCCGCGCATGACCTGGCCGCCACGGATCAGCAGCTCCCCGTCGGGAGCCACCCGGATGGTGGTGCCCGGCAGCGGTCGACCGACCGAGCCGACCCTGATCGCGTCCGGCGGGTTGACCGTCACCGCACCGGTGGTCTCGGTGAGGCCGTAGCCCTCGACCACGGGGACGCCGGCGCCCCGGTAGAAGTGGCCCAGGCGCTCGCCCAGCGGGGCGCCCCCGGACACGGCGTACCGGCAGCGCCCGCCCAACGAGGCCCGGAAGCGGGCGTAGACCAGCCGCTCCATGAGCGCGTGCTGGGCCCGCAAGGCCGGCCCGGGGCCACCGCCGCGGTGGCGTGCCCGCCGCCCGCCCCGCGGCCGGTCCGCGGCCTGGCTCCAGGCGATCGCGACCTCGGTGGCCCGGTCGAAGAGCCGGCTCCTGCCGTCCACCGCCGCGCGCTGGCTAGCGGCGTTGAAGAGCTTCTCGAAGACGCGGGGTACGCCGAGCAGGAACGTGGGGGCGAAGTCCACCAGCTCGGTCTCCAGCTGCCGGAAGTCCGCGACGTGGCCCAGCCGGACCCCGGCGCGCACGGCGCCGACCTGGATGACCCGGGCGAAGACGTGCGCCATCGGGAGCACGAGCAGCGTGGCCGCATCGTCGTGGGCGAGCAGGTCGGCGAGCTCATGGTTGGCCACGCTCACCTCGGTCATCACGGCACCGTGGGTGAGCACACACCCGCGCGGCATGCCCGTGGTGCCGGAGGTGTAGATGAGGGTGGCCACGTGGTCGGGGGTCAGGGCGCCGCGCCGCTCCTCCAGGTCCTGGTCGGGCACCGCGGTCCCGGCCGCGGTGAGCTCCGCGACCGCCCCGGGGCTGCCGTCCAGCGTCCAGACGTCGCCCAGCAGACCAGCGGCCGCGTCCCGCACCCGGGTAGCCTGCGCGGGCGTGTCCACGATCGCCGCGCGGGGCTGCGCGTCGCCCAAGATCCACGCCACCTGCTCCTGCGACGAGGTCTCGTAGACCGGCACCCCGACCGCGCCGCAGTACCACAGCGCGTAGTCGGTCAGGGTCCACTCGTAGCGCGTGCGACCCAGCACCACGACCCGGTCCCCGGTCTGGATGCCGGCCATGACCAGGCCCTTGGCCACCGCGCGCACCTGGGCCAGGAACGCCGCAGCGGTCACCGGCGCCCAGGTCCGGCCCGCGGGCGAGATCACCGGACGAGAGAACGCGGCGCGCTCGGGTCGGTGCTCGGCGTTGTGCACGATGTCGTCGCAGATGTTGCCGTGGCGGGGCAGGGCGAGGGTCAACGGGCTGGAGTACTCGCGCACGCGCGCAACCTATCGGCTCGGTAGGCTCCGATGCGGGGACGCCCGTCCGGAGCTCGAGCCGCCAGGAGGCCACGCGCCATGCCCGATCAGACGAGTTCGAGCATCGTGATCGCCGCCCCCCCGGCCGCTGTGATGGGAGTGATCGCGGACTTCCCGGCCTACGTCACGTGGGCCCAGGGAGTGCACACCGTGAAGGTCCTGGAGACGTTCCCCGACGGGCGGGCGAAAGAGGTGTACTTCGAGGTGGAGGAGGGGCCGGTCAAGGACCACTACACCCTCGCCTACCGCTGGCAGGGAGTCGACCGCGTGGACTGGTGGCTCACCCAGGGCCGGATGCTCAGGAAGCTCGACGGCACCTACGCCCTGCGGCCTGTCGGCGGCGCTGCGGAAACCACGGGGGAGAGCACGGGGGGCACCGGGGGGCCGGGGACGGCGAGCCACACCGAGGTCACCTACCGACTGGCGGTGGATCTGCACATCCCGATGATCGGCATGCTGAAGAGGAAGGCGGAGAAGGTCATCGTCGACTCGGCGCTGCGGGGGCTCAAGCACCGCACCGAGTCGCTGGCCTGAGGTCTCGTGCGGATCCTGCTGCTGACTGGCAAGGGTGGCGTCGGCAAGACGACGGTCGCCGCCGGCACTGCCGCGTTGGCCGCTGCGCGGGGTCTGCGCACGCTGGTGATCTCCACCGACGCGGCGCACTCGCTGGGCGATGCGCTGGCGGTGCCCGTCGGTCCCGAGCCGACCCCGGTCGCGCCGGACCTGCACGCCCAGCAGGTCGACCCGCAGCTGCGGCTGGAGCAGTCCTGGCAGGCGGTGCAGCGCTATCTGCTCAGCGTCCTGGACGCCGCCGGCGTGGACTCCGTCGCGGCCGAGGAGCTCACCGTGCTGCCGGGAGCCGAGGAGGTGCTCGCCGTGCTGGAGCTCCGCCGGCAGTCAGAGTCCGGGGCGTGGGACACGATCGTCGTGGACTGCGCCCCCACCGCGGAGACTCTGCGGCTGCTGGCGCTTCCCGAGGCCCTGGCGTGGTACATGGACCGGGTCCTGCCGGTCGAGCGGCGCGTCGTCAAGACGCTGCGCCCGGTGCTGACCCGGGCCACCGGCGTGCCGATGCCTCGCGACGAGGTCTTCGACGCAGTCCAGCGGCTGCACGCCGACCTGGAGCAGGTGCAGTCCCTGCTGGCGGGGGAGTCCGCCAGCGTCCGGTTGGTGCTCACCCCTGAGAAGGTCGTGCTGGCCGAAGCTCGCCGGTCGCTGACGACGCTGTCGCTGCTGGGCTACCGGGTCGACGGTGTGGTGGCCAACCGGATCTTCCCCGACGACGCTGCCGACCCGTGGCGCTCGCGCTGGGTGGCGTCCCAAGCAGAGGTGCTCCGCGTCGTCGAGGAGTCCTTCGCGGGGATGCGGATCTGGCGGTCGGCCTACCAGGCCGAGGAACCGGTGGGCGTGCAGCGGCTCGCCGCGTTCGCCGCCGCGGCGTACGGTGCAGACGACCCGCTGGCCGCGCCGAGTGACGCAGGGCCGATGCTGGTGGAGCGTACGCCGACGGGAGCCGTCCTCCGGCTGGCACTGCCGTTCGCCGAACGCGGAGACGTGGAACTCGCGCGGCACGCCGACGAGTTGGTGGTCACCGTCGGAGGGCACCGACGGGTGCTGGCCCTGCCGGCCGCGCTGCGGCGGCACCGCGTCGCCGGGGCGGGCTTGTCTGAGGGGGCGTTGGAGGTGAGGTTCGAGCCCGACCGCGTCGACCCGCCCCCCGCTGTGGGCGCCGACCGGCCGGGAGCGGCCGCTGAGGGAGAGGAGGGGCCGTGACCGAGGACGAGCACCCAGACGAGCACCAGGACGAGCACGGGGGTCGCCGGGACACCGGCGAACAGGTGGGCAGCGTGGCCGAGGAGACCGCCCGGTTGGTCGACGCTCTGCGGGACTGGGCGGGAAGCGGCGTGGGAGGGGCGGCGGCCGCGGGATCGGTGTTGGGGGCCCGGCTCTCCGAGATCGACGAGCACCTGGCCACCGAGAGCCACGAGTGCACCTACTGCCCCGTGTGCCGGGGGATCTCGCTGGTGCGACACACCAGCCCCGAGGTCCGCGCGCACCTGACCACCGCCGCTCGCTCCCTCCTCCAGGCCGGGGTGGCGCTCCTGGAGACCCGGGTGCCCCGCGACGAGGCTGACTCGGGCATCCAGCGGATCGACCTCGACGAGGAGCCCAAATCAGACTAACTGCCTGATCGTCTTAAAGCGGTACAATAAGTTCATAACGCCCTATCCTTGGAGATGACGGGAGAGGGGTGTCATGGTCAGTCGGCGGTCACGGCGAGGAGCGCGACGCGAACGCGGAGCCGTCGCGGTCGAAGCGGCGCTGGTCACGCCGCTGCTCTTCGCGCTCATCTTCGGAATCATCGAGTTCGGGATGCTCTTCAAGGACTGGCTGGCGGTCTCGAACGCCGTCCGTGCCGGGGTCCGCATCGCCTCGGCGGAACCTCGCGTGTCCACGTTCGCCACCGATGCCGCCGCCGACGTCGCCCGGGAGGGCAGCGCCCTCACGATGGTCGGGCTGGAGGAGCTGTGGGTCTACAACGCGAAACCCGACGGCACCCCGGTCGGCGGCGACGACCGCTTCGCGACCTGCAGCGAGTGCGTCAGGTTCACCTGGTCGGGCGAGGAGTTCGTGGTCGCCTCGGACACCTGGGCCGCCTCCACGCACAACTCCTGCCAGAGCGACCCCGACCGGATGAGCGTCGGCGTCTTCATGCGCTATGAGCACGACTCGGTCACCAACTGGATCCTCGACGGGTTCGACATCAGCGACCACGCTGTCATGAGCTTCGAGCCCATCCCACTCACCCGGGGGTGCAAGCCATGACCCACCGGCGACATCGACGCGACGAGCAGGGCTACGTCGCCGTTCTCACCGCGGTCCTGCTCATCCCCCTGCTGGGCATGGCCGCCTTCGCCGTGGACGTCGGTCAGTGGTACGTCACGGCCCGGGAGGCACAACGCGCGGCCGATGCCGGGGCGCTCGCCGGCGTCACGCGCCTGCCCGGGGATCCCCAGGGCGCCTTCGCCACCGCCAAGGACTTCGCCGGCCGCAACGGCTTCGTCGACGCCGAGGAGGACAGCGAGGTCACTGCGCGGCTGGAGAACGGGCCGACCAAGCTGCGGGTAACCGTGTCGAAGACCGCTCCGACGACCTTCGGCAGGCTGTTCGGCGTCACCGACACCACCATCACGCGCTCGGCGGTCGCAGACTACGCCGGACCGGTTCCCCTCGGCAGCCCCTGCAACAAGTACGGCAACGACCCCGACCCGGGCGACACCGACAGCTCGGTGTGCGACGACGTCGGCCAGTTCTGGGCCAATGTCGGCAGCCCGGGTGCGAGCAAGCGTTCCGGAGACGCCTTCCAGAACGGCAGCTGCTCCGGGGAGGACCAGTGCGCCGGCGGGACGAATACCGACTACGATCCCAACGGCTACTTCTACTCGGTCACCCTCAGCCAGCCGGTGGACAACCTGGTCATCGAGGCGTTCGACCCGGCGCTGATCCACGTGGGCGACCGGTGCGAAGCCTCCTCGCTGGACGGGGCCGCTGATCTGGGTCGCAGCGCGGCACCCCGGGTCAATGCCTCGGACCGCTACAGCCACGACCCGGCCGGCCCCTACTGCACCGGCGACATCGACTTCGGCAAGGTCGGCAAGGGCTATCAGCACCAGGTCGCCACGAGCTTCACCGTGCGCGATCCCGGCGCCAGCGCCTGGGACCCGCTCTCCTACCCGGCCCGAACCGACTGCGTCGGCACAGGTTCCTACCCCGGGTACAACGGCGTTCTGTCCGAGGCCCTGAACACCACGCACGCCTCCTACGGGAGAAGGCCGAACGCGTCCCCTGACCTGGTGGACGTGGCTAGCCGGGACGGCTACGTCGCCTCGGTGTTCCGCCGCTGGGTGCCGCTGTGCACGATCGCCCGGGCGGAGGCGGGCACCTACCTGGTGCAGGTGAAGACCAACGGGCTGGGCGCCGACGAGGCGAGCGGGCACAACCGGTTCGCTCTGCGCGCCTTCTCGACCACCCAGCCCGAGGCCAAGGAGCTCATCTCGATCTCCGGGTTCGCGAAGATGGCGATGTACGCCAACCTCCCCGATGCCGACACCCGCTTCTACCTCGCCCGGGTCCCCAGCGGCGCAGCCGGGCAGATCCTCAACGTCCAGCTCTTCGACGTGGGCGACTCCACGCGACCCGGCACGATCCGGGTCCTGGCTCCGCCCGATTCCGGGGTCACCTTCACCGACTGCCGCGGAGTCGGGGTCCGCAACGGGGTGCTGTCCGACTGTGCTCTCAACGGTGTGCGGAGCACCTACAACGGGAAGTGGCAGATCATCTCGGTGCCGATCCCGGTGGCCTATCGATGCGACGACCTCGATCCCACCGATTGCTGGGTCCGGTTGCAGTACGACTACGGCGACGGCAACCAGCCCAGCGACACGACGTCGTGGGGGGCCAACATCGAGGGCGACCCGGTCCGCCTGATCGAGTGAGCTCGGTGCTGGGTCACCCCCGCCGATAGCTCGGGACCAACTCGGCGGCCAGTTGCTCGATGAACAGACCCACGTCGGTGACGATGCCCCGGGCCTGCGAGGAGCCGCGGTCGGCGAGCTTGGTGACCGATGCCGGGTTGATGTCCACGCACACCAGCGGAACCGACGCCGGCAGGATGTTGCCGGTGGCGACGGAGTGCAGCGTGGTGGCCACCATGACGCAGAAGCCGACATCCTCGAGCGAGGCCCGCATGGCGCGCTGTCCCTCCACGACGTCGGTGTGGACGTCGGGCAACGGCCCGTCGTCGCGCACCGACCCGACGAGCACGACGTGCTTGTCGTGCACGGTGAGCGCATGCATGATCCCACCGGTCAAGACGCCCTGCTCGACCGCGGCCCGGATCGAGCCGGCCTTGCGGATCTCGTTGATCGCGCGGATGTGGTGCTCGTGGCCGTGCTCGACCCCGTGACCCTGGTTGAGGTCGATGCCGAGCGAGGTGCCGTAGAGAGCCGCCTCGATGTCGTGGGTCGCGAGCGCATTGCCGGCGAACAGCACGTCGACGTACCCCGCCTCGACGAGGGCCACCATCGCGGGGGCCGCGCCGGTGTGCACGACGCCCGGCCCGCCCACCCACAGCACCAGCTTGCCGCGGTCCTTGGCCTCGCGGATGCCCGTGGCGACCTGCCGGACCAGCACCCCCTGGGGCTTCTCGCTGGAGACCTCGGACTCCATGAAGCCGAAGACCACGCCGGTCTTGACCTCTGCCGGCGTCACCACCTCGATGCCGTGCGCGCCGACGACCACCTGCATCCCGGTGCGGATGTCGATCATGGGGACCGTGCGGACCCGGATCTCCTCACCCTCGCCCTCGACGACCAGGCCACAGTCCATCTCGGGGTTCTCCACGGAGTACCAGCGGCCGCCCACGTTGACCTTGGTGTCGAGGTTGGTGCTGGAGTAGAAGCCGTCGGGGAGGACTCCGTCGAGCTCCGCGACGGCGGTCTGGACCTCCCCGGGCTCCACCTGGTTCATGCCCCGGGTCTGGATCCGCATCAGCAGCCGCTGCAGCGCGTCGTCGTCGTCGGCGGTGACGGTGAGCGTAGCCGTCGAGAGGTTCTGCTGCTCGTGGCCGACGTCGAAGCGGTCGATGGTGTAGTCGCCGCCGTAGTCCTTGATGTCGGACATCACCCCGGAGAGGATCCCGCTGTCGATGAGGTGCCCGGTGATCTCCACCGTCTCGCTGACGCTCACGTGTTGCCCTCCGCTCAGACCACCGCGCCGTCGTCGCCCGACCAGTCGTCGGGAGGACCGGATCGCATCGTGGTCACCAGATAGCCGAAGCCTCCCACGAAAGCCGCGGCGAGAAGGACTGCCCCCCAGCGCGGAAGCGCGACGTTCAGGACCACCAGCAGGACGGCAGCGACCGGGGTGCCCAGCAGCCCCCACCAGGCCAGCCGCCGGCGCAGGTCGAGCGTCGGTAGCGGAGGAGGGGCCGGGGGAACGAAATGGCCCTCGTCGTGCCACGAGGCGCCCGGGTCCTGCTCCGGGGTCGTCGGTGGCTCCGCGTCCGACCTGGCGGTCCCCGGACCGTCGGCCGCCCCAGCCCGCTCGGCCGGATCGGCTGACTCGACCGGATCGGCTGCCTCGACCGGATAGGCCGGATCGGCCCCCTCGACCCGATCGGCTGGCTCGGCCGGCTCGGCCGGCTCCCACCGCGACACGATCTCGGCGAAGAGCGCGTCCACGTCGAGGCCGTCGGGGTCCCGGTCGCCACCGGTGTCGGGTCCGGGGTCGTGGTCCGGGTCGGGATCCGGGTCCGGGGGTCTCATCCCGCGCCGGTCCCGGCGAGCCTGCGCAGGAAGGCCACCGACTCCGCGTGGATCGCCGGGGCGTCGTTGTCGAGCGTGGCCACGTGGTAGCTGCCCTCGAGGATCCGCTCGGTGAGGTCGCGCGAGGAGACCCCGGCCATGATCCGTCGGCCCGAGGAGGGGTCCACCACGTGGTCGACCCGTGAGCGGAACATCAGCAGGGGCTGGGTGACCTCGGGCAACCTGCCCCGGACCGTGCGCATCGCGCGGAACATCGAGTCCGCCGCGCGCAGCGGCGTCTTGGGGTAGGCGCGCTCCACGACCCCGGGCTTGGCGATGTCGCTGCCGATGCCCGGGAAGCTGCCGATGACGTGCTTGAGCACGGGCAGCAACAGGACGTCCTTGCGCACGGTGCCCACCGCGGGGTTGACCAGCATCAGACCGGTCACCTCGCGGCCCCGGCGGATGGCCAGGTCGAGAGCCAGGCAGCCACCCATGGACAGCCCGCCGACGACGACCCGGTCGCACTCGGTGTGCAGCTTCTCGAAGGCGCGCTCGACCTCGGCGTACCAGTCGTCGTAGGTGGTGGTGTTGCAGTCCTGCCAGCTCGTCCCGTGGCCGGGCAGCCGCGGCACCGAGACGGCGTACCCCTCACCGTGCAGGTGCTCGGCCCAGCCGCGCATCGAGTGCGGGCTCCCGGTGAAGCCGTGCGACAGCAGCACGCCGGTGCCGCTCGCATCGGGGGCGGGCGCGGCGAAGGCCTCGTCCTGGGGGTCGACGGTGGGGGGTGCGGTCCGCACGCGGGGTCCTCCTGAGCGGTGTCGGAGCGGCCGTTCGGGGCCGCGGTGCTGGCCGCACATCGAACTCATGAGCGGGTGCGACGATCGTCGCACGCGACCCCAGGCCAGGCTAGGGTGAGTCCCGCTCGTGGGCGGCATGGTCCTGGGGCCTGCGCAGGGAGGGCTTGGTTGTTCTACTGGTTCCTGAAGTGGATCGCGATCGGTCCGGTGCTTCGGTTGATCTTCCGGCCCGAGGTCGCGGGCCGGGAGAACGTCCCCGAGGAGGGCCCGGCGATCCTGGCCAGCAACCACCTCTCCTATGCCGACTGGCTCTTCATGCCGCTGACGGTGACCCGCAAGGTCACCTTCGTGGCCAAGGCGGAGTACTTCACCAGCCCCGGGATCAAGGGGTGGCTCCAGAAGACGTTCTTCTCCGGGACCGGCCAGGTGCCGATCGACCGATCGGGCGCCGACGCGGCGGCCGGCGCCTTGATCACGGCCCGGCGGGTGCTGGCCCAGGGCGGGATCTTCGGGATCTACCCGGAGGGAACGCGGTCCCATGACGGTCGGCTCTACCGCGGGAAAACCGGTGTGGCCCGGCTGGCCATCGAGATGGGCGTGCCGGTGATCCCGGTTGCCGTGGTGGGCACCGACGTCGTGGCCCCGCCGGGGAAGACGTTCGGTCGGTGGACGCGGCCGCGGGTGCGGTTCGGCAAGCCCTTGGACTTCTCGCGCTACGAGGGGCTGGAGAACGACCGCTTCATCCTGCGCTCGGCGACCGACGAGATCATGTACGAACTGATGCGGTTGTCGGGGCAGGAGTACGTCGACATGTACGCCACGCGCGCCAAGGCTCTCGACAAGGCCGACAAGGCCGACAAGGCCGACAAGGCCGACAAGGCCGACAAGGCCTCCTGAGACCCGACGGTCACTCGGCCCAGCCCTTGGCCCGCTCGATCGCGCGGCGCCACTGTGCGTGCGCCTCGTCGGCGATGCGGCGCTCACCCTGGGGCTCGAACCTCCGGTCGAGATGCCAGGTCTCCTTCAGCTCCTCGCTGCTCGTCCAGACACCCGTGCCGAGGCCGGCGAGGAACGCCGCCCCGAGCCCGGTGGTCTCCACGATCGTGGGCCGCTCGACCGGCACGCCCAGCTGGTCGGCCTGGAGCTGGCAGAGCAGGTTGTTGGCCGACGCTCCTCCGTCCACGGTCAGCGAGGTCATCGGCGACTCCGGCGGCAGCGTGTCGACCACGTCGCGAACCTCGAAGGCGATCGCCTCCAGCGCCGCGCGCACGAGGTGCGCCCGGGTCGTGCCGCGGGTGATCCCGAGGATCGTGCCCCGGGCCGCCGGATCCCAGTCCGGAGCACCCAGCCCAGTCAGCGCGGGCACGAAGACGACGCCGTCGGTCGAGTCCACGGTTCGCGCAATGGGCTCGGTCTCGGCGGCTGAGCCGACGATCTGCAGCCCGTCGCGGAGCCACTGCACAGCGGCGCCGGTGACGAAGATGGCGCCCTCGAGCGCGTAGGTGAGGACGCCCTCGGGGGACTTCCACGCCGCTGTCGTGAGCAGGCCGGAGTCGGAGCGGACCGGCTCGGTGCCGGTGTTGGTGAGGATGAACGAGCCGGTGCCGTAGGTGCACTTGGTGTCGCCCACGTCGAAGCAGGTCTGGCCGAAGAGCGCCGACTGCTGGTCGCCGGCGATGCCCGAGATCGGCAGCTCCAGGCCGAGGAAGGAGGCCGGGTCGGTGGTCGCGATCGTGCCCCAGTTGGGGACGATGTCGGGCAGCGCGCTGCGGGGGACACCGAACAGCGAGCACAGCTCCTCGCTCCAGTCGCCCTGCTCGAGGTCGAACAGGAGGGTGCGGCAGGCGTTGGAGACGTCGCTGACGTGCCAGGTCCCCCGGGTCAACCGGGCGATCAGGTAGGACTCCACGGTGCCCACGGCGTACCGGCCGCTCTCCACCAGAGCCCACGTGTGCGGCTCGTGCTCGGCGATCCAGCGCAGCTTGGTGCCCGAGAAGTATGGGTCCACCCGCAGCCCGGTCAGCTCGCTGATCCGCACCTGGCGGCCCTCCTCGCGGAGCTGGTCACAGATGGCGGTGGTGCGCCGGTCCTGCCACACGATCGCGCGGCGGGGGGAGCCGAGCGTCTCGCGGTCCCACAGCACCACGGTCTCGCGCTGGTTGGTGATGCCCACCGCCTGGAGGGCGGGCCCGTGGTAGGCGTCGATGGCGGCGCGGCAGGCCTCCAAGGTGGCCTGCCAGATCTCCTCCGGAGCATGCTCCACCCATCCCGGCCGCGGGAAGTGCTGGGAGAACTCCTCGTAGCCGCGGGCGGCGACCGTCCCGTCCACCGTGACCACGAGCGCGGTGACGCCCGTGGTGCCGGCGTCGATGGCCAGGACGCTCATGAGCCGGTCCCGCCCGTCGCGTCGCTGCCTGCGCCGCGGATGACCATGAGCACTCGGCGGTCGACCCAGTCCGTGCCGACCCGCATCTCGTAGTTCTCCGTTCCCACCCAGTCCGCGAACCCGGGGTGGCCCAGCCGCCGGGCCCGGTCGTCGAGCTCGTCGCGCAGCGCGTCGTCCATGGGCACCTTCTCCTCCTCCGTCGATGGGGTCAGGTAGAGCTCGTGCAGCCCGAGCAGCCGGCGGAGCTCGGTGACCGGGTCCGGATGGTCGTCGACCCGAAGGTCGGCGGCGACGTCGTCGTGCCCGCCGTAGCCGGCTCCGTCCCGAACCACGAGCAGGGCCGCGGACTGGCGGCCGCGGCGGTCGCCACCGGCGGCGTCGCCGGCCGCGAGGGCGGTGAGCAGCCGCCGGGCCAGGCTGGGCTCGCCCGCGGTGCCGTCCCACGCCGCGCGCGTCGCGGTGATCACCTGCGGCCCGGCGAGCACGTTGCCCTGGATCGCAACTCCCGGCCCGGTCTCACCGCCGGCCCACGCCAGACAGGCGACCCCGGTGAAGGTCGCGGCATTGCCCTCGACGTCCACGATCCCGACCTGGCGGTGGTCGCGTCCGGCGTCCTCCTCGAGCAGCCGCTCCACGGCCACGCCCGCGGTGGCGCCCTCGTCGATCAACGCCAGGCCGATGCCCTTATAGGCGACGTTGGCCTCGGCCTGGGTGGCGATCGCGCCGATCCCGGCCACGGCGGCCGGCACCGCGGAACCCACCGCCAGGAACCGGGAGGCGACGGCTATCCCCCAGGACTCGCCGTCGTCCGACCGGGCCACGATCGAGAACGTCATGACCCGCACCGTAGGGGACGCGTCCGCGCCGCGGGCGCCCGGTTGAGGCTGGATCGAGCCGGCCTCGGTCTGGATCGTTCCAACCATCATCGCTACGGTGAGCCTATGCGAGTAGGAGTCCTCACCGGTGGCGGCGACTGCCCCGGCCTCAATGCAGTGATCCGCGCCGTGGTCCGCAAGGGCCTCAACGAATACGGCTACGACTTCCTCGGCTTCCGGGGAGGCTGGCGGGGCCCGCTGGAGAACGACACTGTGCCCCTCGGCCTGGCGGAGGTCCGAGGGGTCCTGCCGCGCGGCGGCACCATCCTCAAGTCCTCGCGAACCAACCCGTTCAAGATCGAGAACGGCGTGGAGAGGATCAAGGACAACCTGGCCGCCAACGGCGTCGAGGCCCTCGTCGCCATCGGCGGCGAGGACACCCTCGGCGTGGCCACCAAGCTGGCCGACCTCGGCGTCAACGTCGTCGGGGTGCCCAAGACCATCGACAACGACCTGTCCGGGACCGACTTCACCTTCGGCTTCGACACCGCGGTGAACATCGCGATGGAGGCCATCGACCGGCTGCACACCACCGCCGAGTCCCACGCCCGAGTGCTCGTCGTAGAGGTGATGGGTCGACACGCCGGGTGGATCGCGCTGCACGCCGGGATGGCCGGGGGCGCCAACGCCATCCTCATCCCCGAGCTGCCCTTCGACATCGAGAGGGTCTGCGAGTACGTCGAGACCCGGTTCAAGACCAAGTACGCGCCGATCATCGTGGTCTCCGAAGGCGCCGTGCCGGTGGCGGGCGGAGACATGACCCTGCAGAGCGGGGACGTCGACGCCTTCGGCCACGTGCGCCTCGGCGGCATCGGCGACCGGCTGGCGCGCGAGATCGAGGACCGCACCGGCAAGGAGGCCCGGGCGGTCGTGCTCGGTCACGTCCAGCGCGGCGGCACCCCCACGGCCTTCGACCGGTGGCTGGCGACCCGGTTCGGCCTGCACGCCATCACCGCGGTCGCCGACGGCGACTTCGGCACGATGGTGGCCCTGCGGGGCAAGGACATTGCCCGGGTGCCGCTCATCGAGGGCACTGGCGAGCTCAAGGTGGTCTCCCCCGAGGAGTACGCCGAGGCCGAGGTGTTCTTCGGCTGAGCCGGCCTCGGCCCACCCGACCCCGCACGGACTGAACGGACTGAACCGCCCGGAGCTGACTGCTCGCTCCGGGCGGTTCCTCCTCTGAGCCCCCTGCAACCGGACTCCACCGGGTTCCCTCGCGGCGTCGTCCCGGTCTTGCCCCCGGTGCTCGGCCCCGGACCGCGGCGCGCCCCGGCGTACCCTGGACCGGTGACGATCCCCGACCTCACCGCCCTGCACGCGATGGGCGCCGCCCAGCAGCCGAGCTGGCCTGACCGGGACGCCTTGGACGCGACCGTCGCCCGGCTGCGCTCGGTTCCGCCGATGGTGTTCGCCGGCGAGTGCGACGACCTCAAGGGCAAGCTCGCCGCCGTCGCGCGCGGAGAGGCCTTCCTGCTCCAGGGCGGCGACTGCGCCGAGACGCTGGAGGGAGCCACGGCCGACAATGTACGGGCCAAGCTCCGAGTGCTGCTGCAGATGGCGGTCGTGCTGACCTACGCCGCCTCGGTGCCGGTGGTCAAGGTGGGCAGGCTCGCGGGTCAGTACGCCAAGCCGCGTTCCTCTGACACCGAGACCCGAGACGGGGTCACCCTGCCGGCCTACCGCGGGGACGCGGTCAACGGCTTCGACTTCACCGCCGAGTCCCGCCGACCCGACCCTCAGCGGCTGCTCGACGTCTACCACTCCTCGGTGGCGACGTTGAACCTCGCCCGCGCCTTCGTCACCGGTGGCTATGCCGACCTGCGGCAGGTGCACACCTGGAACACCGACTTCGTGCGCAGCTCGCCGGTGGGCAAGCGCTACGAACGGCTGGCCTCCGAGATCGACCGGGCGCTGACGTTCATGAAGGCGATCGGCGCCGACCCCGTGGAGTTCCACCACGTCGACTTCCACTCCAGCCACGAGGCCCTGGTGCTGGAGTACGAGCACGCGCTGACCCGCATCGACAGCCGCACCGGCCTGCCGTACGACGTCTCGGCGCACCTGGTGTGGATCGGTGAGCGCACACGTCAGATCGACGGCGCCCACGTCGAGCTGCTGAGCCGGATCCGCAATCCGATCGGCGTCAAGCTGGGTCCCAACGCCACCGCCGACGACGCCATCGCGCTGGCCGGGCGGCTCAACCCGGAGAACGACCCGGGGCGGTTGACCTTCATCACCCGGATGGGGGCGTCCCAGATCCGCGAGGTGCTGCCCGAGCTGGTCGAGAAGGTCACCGCGGCGGGTGTGAGCGTGGCCTGGGTGTGCGACCCGATGCACGGCAACACCTTCGAAGCCTCCTCGGGCTACAAGACCCGCCGCTTCGAGGACGTCATGGACGAGGTCCAGGGCTTCTTCGACGTCCACCGGGCGCTGGGCACCTGGCCGGGCGGACTGCACGTCGAGCTCACCGGCGACGACGTCACCGAATGCGTCGGCGGCGGCGAGGACCTGCTCGAGACGGACCTCTCGTCGTGCTACGAGTCGGTCTGCGACCCCAGGCTCAACCGGGTCCAGTCGCTGGAGCTGGCCTTTCTGGTCGCCGAGATGCTGGGCGAGGTGCACGGGCCCGTGGAGGCATGACCGGGGCGATCGACCTCCGCAGCGACACCGTCACCCGCCCGACGCCGGCCATGCGCAGGGCGATGGCCGAGGCCGACGTGGGCGACGACGTCTACGGCGAGGACCCCACGGTGCGGCGGCTGGAGGAGCGCGTCGCCGCGCTCTTCGGCAAGGAGGCCGCCCTGTTCACGCCGACCGGCTCGCTGGCCAACCTGCTGGCCGTCCGCTCCTTGGTGGGGGCCGGTCAAGAGGTGCTGTGCGAGGCCTCGGCGCACATCGCCCGGGCCGAGCTCGGCGTCCACGGCGCGGTGACCGGGCTGACGATGCGCACCTGGGTGGGGCACCCACTCGACCTGGCGGCCGTCGAAGCGCTGTTCGCTCCCGACATGGGGCCGTTCTTCGTGCCCACCCGGGCCGTCTCGGTGGAGAACACCCACAACTTCGGCGGGGGAGCGGTCATCGGGATCGAGGACCTGCGAGCCCTGCGGTCGTTCGCCGACGCGCACGGCATCGGGGTCCACCTCGACGGGGCGCGCATCTGGAACGCGCACGTTGCGACCGGCACCCCGCTCGCGGCGTACGGCGCGGTGGCCGATGTGCTGGCCGTGGCCCTGAGCAAGGGGCTCGGCGCGCCGGTCGGCTCACTGCTGGTCGGCAGCGCCGCGGCGATGGCCGACGCGCGGGTATGGCGCAAGCGGCTGGGTGGCGGGATGCGCCAGGTGGGCATCCTCGCCGCCGCCGGCCTGCACGCCCTCGACCACCACGTCGAGCGGTTGTCCCAGGACCACGAGAACGCCCGGCTGCTCGCCGAGGCCTGCGGCGTGGACCCGGCCGGCGTGGACACCAACATCGTCGTGGTCCCGGTGGCCGACCCCGCACGGGTAGTGGCCGGGGCGCGTGGGCACGAGGTGCTCGTCTCCTCCGTGGGCGCCACGACCCTGCGCATGGTGACCCATCTGGACGTCTCCCGCGCCGAGGTCGAGCGGGCCGCCGAAGTGCTCGCGGGCCTGGTCTAACCCGCTGGTCAGGTCGAGTCCGACGAGGACTCGACGGCCGCCGCGATGTCGGCCAGGTCCTGCTGCAGCACGCGCCGGGTCAGGGCCTCCCCGACCCGGCCGAAGGTCGCGGAGGTCAGCCGGTGCAGGAGGGTGGGGTCGGGGTGGGTGGCGCCGAAGCAGGCCCTGAGGAGAGTGCCGCGGTCTTGGGTCTGCATCGTGAACTCCGTGCGGTATCGGACGCCGGACCGCTGCGACTCGATCACGGTGCGGTGCGGCGGCTCGCAGCCGGTGACCTCCATCGTCTCGGTCTCCTCATGACCGAGCATGCGCCGGGTCTCCCGCCACCGGGTGCCCACGGCGTACCCCTCACCCGCGACCACCTCCACGCCGCTGACGCCGCGCAGCAGCGCCGGCATGTGCTCGACGTCGGTGAGCGCCGTCCAGACGGCCTCCGGGGAGGCCTCGACGACCCGGGACACGGTGAGCTCGCGGTTGGCCATGAACCGCAGGGTAGCCCCGCTGACGTCTGGGGCTTCCGGGTTGACGGCCCTTGCCGACGACCGGCGTGGGATGCCAGGGACAGACGTGACGATCCCGTAGCGTTCCACGCCATGGCGACCCGAACGTCTTCCCCGTCGAGGTCGCGGTCCTCCGGTGCCCCGAAGAAGGGCTCTGGAAGCTCGCGATCCCGGCCGTCCGGCAGCCGGTCCGGCAGTTCCTCCGCGCGCTCGACGAAGTCCCGGCGTCCTGCACCCCGCGCGGTCCGCTCCGGGACCGGCCCCGTCCGCCGCCTCGCGGGCGCCGTGGGCCGCACCCTGGCTGCCATGTGGCTGGGGCTCGCGCACGCTCTGGGCGCCGTCGTCCGCCGGGTGGGGCACACGGCTCGCGAGCTCGACCCCGTGCTGCGGCGCGACGGGTTGGGCCTGTTCCTGATGGCGGTCGCGGTGGTCGTGGCGGCCGCGGTGTGGTGGCGACTGCCGGGGCGGGTCGGGGAGGCCACCCGGACCGTGGTCACCGGGTCCTTGGGGCTGTTCGGCTGGTTCGTCCCGCTCGTGCTGGTCGGCATCGGAGTCGCGTTGATGCGCAATCCCGAGCGGACCGGCCCGATGGGGCGCCAGGGGATCGGCTGGGGAGCGCTCCTGTTCGGCGCGCTCGGCCTGGTGCACCTGGCCAACGGCAGCCCCGAGGGCACCGACACCGCCGCACTCCAGGACGCCGGGGGAGCGATCGGGTTCGTGGTCGGCTCACTCGGGCTGGACCTGTTGCAGACGCCGTGGGTCGTGGTGCCGATCCTGGTGCTGGTCTCGCTGTTCGGTGTGCTGGTGGTGACCGCAACGCCGGTGCACCAGATCCCGACCCGACTGGCGGCTCTGTCCCCCCGGCACCGCGGCTCGTCCCCCGAGACCTCCCGAGCACGCGAGTCATCCCGGGCGGGCGAGTCACGCCCGCGCCGACGCAGGCCGGGCGCCGCCCCCGAGGACTTCACCCCCGAGGGCGATCCGGCCTACGACTCCCCGGTCCGGGTGGAGCCCGACCCGGGCAAGCGCGGACGGCGCGGGGCGACAGCCCGGGACGCGGTGGACGTGGCCCTCGGCGAGACCGCGCGGGGAAGTGCCGGGGCCGAGGGACACAGTGGCGCGTCGGCCGGCGGACCGGCGGCCGGCTCGTCCCGCGGCGAGCCGCGGGACGGCGCGTCCGGCGCCGAGCCGCCGCCGCACACGCCGCTGCCGGCGCGGGTCGAGCAGCTGTCGCTCTCCGGTGACATCACCTACGCGCTGCCTCCCAACGAGCTGCTGAAAGCAGGCAGCCCACACCGGCCCCGGTCCAAGGCCTCCGATGCGGTGGTGGCGCGGCTCACCGAGGTGTTCGAGCAGTTCGACATCGACGCCCAGGTGACCGGCTACACCCGGGGCCCGACAGTCACCCGCTATGAGGTGGAGCTCGGCTCCGCGGTGAAGGTCGAGAAGGTCACCGCCCTGGGCAAGAACATCGCCTACGCGGTGGCCTCCGCCGACGTCCGGATGCTCAGCCCGATCCCGGGCAAGAGCGCGATCGGCATCGAGATCCCCAACGTCGATAAGGAGATCGTCTCCCTCGGTGACGTGCTGCGCTCGACCAACGCGCGCCACGACCACCACCCGATGCTGATGGGGCTGGGCAAGGACGTCGAGGGCGGGTTCGTGGTGGCGAACATGGCCAAGATGCCGCACCTGCTGGTCGCCGGTGCCACCGGCTCGGGCAAGTCGAGCTTCATCAACGCCACGATCAGCTCGATCCTGATGCGGTCGACACCTGACGAGGTGCGGATGATCCTGGTCGACCCCAAGCGGGTGGAGCTCAACGTCTACGAAGGCGTGCCGCACCTGATCACCCCGATCATCACCTCGCCGAAGAAGGCGGCCGAGGCGCTGCAGTGGGTGGTCCGGGAGATGGACATGCGCTACGACGACCTTGCGGCCTTCGGCTTCCGGCACGTCGACGACTTCAACAAGGCCGTCCGGGGCGGCAAGGTCCAGGTGCCGCCGGGGAGCGAGCGCGTGCTCGCGCCGTACCCCTACCTCCTCGTTGTCGTCGACGAGCTCGCGGACCTGATGATGGTGGCCCCCCGGGACGTCGAGGACGCGGTGGTGCGGATCACCCAGCTGGCCCGCGCGGCCGGGATCCACCTGGTGCTGGCCACGCAGCGGCCCAGCGTCGACGTGGTGACCGGGCTGATCAAGGCCAACGTGCCGTCGCGGCTCGCGTTCGCCACCTCCAGCCTGTCCGACAGCCGGGTGATCCTCGACCAGCCGGGCGCCGAGAAGCTGGTCGGCCAGGGGGACGGCCTGTTCCTCCCGATGGGTGCCTCCAAGCCGGTCCGGGTCCAGGGTTCGTGGGTCACCGAGGCGGAGATCCATCAGGTGGTGCGGCACGTCAAGGAGCAGTTGCAGCCGACCTACCGCGAGGACGTCACGGCCCCGGCGGCCGCCAAGCGGGATCTCGACGACGACATCGGCGACGACCTGGACCTCGTCGTCCAGGCGGTCGAGCTGGTCGTCTCCACCCAGTTCGGCTCCACCTCGATGCTGCAGCGCAAGCTGCGGGTCGGCTTCGCCAAGGCTGGGCGGCTGATGGACATCCTCGAGAGCCGCGGCGTCGTGGGCGCCAGCGAGGGCTCCAAGGCCCGCGAGGTGCTGATCAAGCCCGACGATCTGGACGAGGTCGTGTCGACCATCCAGGGGGACCAGGGGGAGCAGTGACACCAGCGCAGGGGAGGACCCGATGAGCGCCCAACCGATCGAGGGCGTGCGGCCCCTCGACGTCGCACCGGTCGGTCCCGCGCCGGAGGTCAGCACCCCGGCCGGCGCCGCGCCCGGGAGCCCGGACCCCGATGCCGGCCCCGGGGCCTCCGCGCCCGGCTCCGAGCATCCGCACCCCGAGCCGGCCCGCTCCTTCGACGTGCGCCCCAACCCCGCGGTCTCGGCGGTGATCGGTGCGCTCGCGGCAGCCGTGGGCACCGCCTACCTGTGGCGGGCCGTCGGAAACGGTGCGCTGGTGGACTGGGCGCTGTGCCTGTTGCTCGGCGCGATCGCCGTGGCCTTCCTGCGCAGTCTGCTGGATTCGCGCACGCCGCTGGTGGTGGCCGACGAGCTGGGGGTGCGCGTCCGACTCGGTGCCCAGTGGCGCGCGATGCCCTGGGATGCCGTCGATCGCGTCGTGGTGACCCCGCGCCGAGGATGGCTGCGGGACGGTCGGCTCGCGGTGCACGTCTTCGACCCGCAGCGGGCGCTCGAGGGCCTTGATCGTCGCGCGCTGCGGCACGCCCGGCTGAACCGTCGGGTGTACGGCACCGTGCTGGCGGTCCCGCTCGGGCCCACGACCCGGGTCAGCGGCCAGGGCGACCTCGCCGACCGGGTGGGTGCGCTGGCCGGAGGGCAGGCCGAGGTCGTCACGCTGCTCGGTGTTCCCGGTGGCGTGACCCGGGCGGCTGCCGCGACGGGCCCCGCGACCGAGACGACGGTCGTCGCAGCGGGCGACCCGGCTGGCGAGTCGGCTGGGGAGTCGGGGACGGGGGCCGTGAGTGCGGCCGAGGGCGGAGCCGACCGCAGTGCCGGGGCGGGAGCCCACTCGACCGTGCGGTCGTTCGCCCGGCGGGCCGAGCCCGTCGCGCGCCTGGAGGTCAGGGAGTTCGAGCTCGAGCCGGCCACCGACCCGGTGATCGGCCCCGAGCTCGCGGGCGCCCGGACCCGGCTGGGGCTCACCGTCGACGAACTCGCGGAGCGGACGCGGATCCGGCCGCACGTCATCGAGTCGATCGAGGTCGACGACTTCATCCCGTGCGGGGGTGACTTCTACGCCCGCGGGCACATCCGCACGCTGGCCCGCGTGCTGGGCAAGGACCCCGAGCCGTTGCTCGGCCAGTTCGAGGCTCGCTACGCCACCGCTCCGATCACTGCCCGGATGGTGTTCGAGGCCGAGCTGGCGACGGGGCTGACCGGCACCATCCGCGGCACGGGAGTGGGCGGTCCGCATTGGGGTCTGCTGATCGGCGTCGTGCTGGTCCTGGTCTTGGCGTGGAGCGGCGTGCGGCTCTTCGCCGGCGAGGGTGAGGTGACCCTGGAGGTCCCGCCGCCGATCGCTGCCGGGTCCGCGGGGGCGGGGACGGGCTTTGGACAGCCGCGTCCCGCCGTGGAGGCACCGCCGGTCCCGGTGTCGGTGCGGGCCACCAACGCCGGGGCGGGCGTGCAGATCCGCAACGGCGACGGGGACGTCGTGTTCGAAGGCGACCTGGTGATCGGTGAGGTCGCGCGCGTGGAGGTGGACCCCCCGGTGACCATCTCCAGCGACAACGGCGGCGCCGTCGCGGTCACCCTGGGAGCCGAGGACGCCGGTCTGCTCGGCCCGGCCGACCAGCCGGCCACACGGGTGTTCCAGCGCCCTGACCGCTGATCCGGCGGGGCATCCGGACTGACCTGCGCCGCCGCAATCAGGGACGACACAGGCTGACTGATTCCTCCGTTTAGATAAGCTTTGCCCTGTTATCTTCGAGGGAATCGATACCGCTACGTCGACCGCTCAGGAGCAGGCATGGACTCGCGGGCGGAGGCCACCGAGCCAGAGCCGGGTCGGACCGGCTACCGCGTCGTGGGTGAGCGGCGACTGGCCCGCCGCCCGGTGGGACGGCTGTGGTGGGCCCTGGCCCTGGTGCCCGTCGCTGCCACCGCTGTCGTCGGCTGGCAGGTGGCCCCCGAGGTGGAGTCGGCCCTGCACCGCGACGTCTCCCACGCCCTGCGGGCCGAGGGCTTGGCCGGTGTGACGGTGACCCTCGATGGCCGCCAGGTCCTCGCCCGCGTGCCCGGCGGCCACAATGCGTCCCGCGTGGAGTCGGTGGCCGGCTCCGTCCCGGGGGTGATGGCCGTGTCCACCCGGCAGGTGTACTCCTCGGCGTCGGAGGCCCGAGCCTGCCGGGACCTGGAGTCGAAGATGCGCCGCGCCACCTCAGGCCAGCGAATCCTGTTCGCCGGCACCTCGACCAGGCTGACTCCCCCCGGACGTCAGCGACTGAGTGCCGCCGCCGACCTGCTGACCGCTTGCCCCTCGGCCACGGCGCTTGTCGGTGGCCACGCCGACGGCGGCGTGCCCGACCCGGGGCGGCTGTCGCTGCAGCGAGCCCGGGTCATGGTGGGGGCGCTCGTGCGGCTGGGCGTGCGGCGCGCCCAACTCGAGCCGCGCGGGTACGGCGACCAGTTCGAGCTCGAACCGGGCAGCGACCCGGCCGACCGCCCGGCCAACCACCGTGGGTCCATCGTCGTGACGGGCCGCTGACATGGTCTTCGTCTACCTCGAGCTGTTTGCCCTCCTGCTCGTCTCCTTCGTGGCCGGGAGCGGGGCGTCGCTGCTGCTCCTCCGGCTGGCGGTCCGCCGGCGGGCCGAGGAGATCACGGCCTACGTTGCCGACGCGGTGACCGACGGGCTCCCCGAAGGAGGAGGCGCCCGATGACGTGGCTGGTCACCCAGGTGTGGCCGTGGATGCTCCTCACCGCGCTCCTGGGCGCGGTCCTGACCGCCCTCGCCACCACCACGCGGGTGACGACCCAGCGCTGGGTTGCGCACGACACCGCGGAGGAGCGCTCGGATGGCGCGGACGGTCTGGACCTCACCGGACATGTCCGCTTCACGGTCACGGGCTCGAGCACCGGCGGCACGACGCACCGCGGGCAGCCGGCTCGCGAGCCGCTGGCCGGGGGCGTGGCAGGTGGTGTGGGCGGCTCGCCCTTCCCTGCCCTGCCTGGACACGACGCGTCGTACCGCCCGTGGGAGCAGGAGGAGCTATGGTCGGGGCCGGCGAAGGATCCCGCACACCCGGACCTGGTCGAGTCGTTCCCCGGCCGGTGACTCACCGCGAGCCTCGCAGCGCCTGATCCGCGCTGGTGATCCCGGCTGGTGATCCCGGCTGGTGATCCCGGCTGGTGCCGGGTTGGTGCGCTAACCCTCGCGGGCGCCGTCATACTCAAGGCACCCATGAACCCGTTCCCATCACCGCCCGACGCCTCCGCGCCGACGCCTCCGCGCCGCGCCGTCGCGACCAGTCCTGACCCCGATCTGACCACCGTGGCCGTGGTGACCCTGGGCTGCGCACGCAACGACGTCGACTCCGAGGAGCTCGCGCGCCGGCTCGAGGACGACGGCTTCCGACTGGTGGAGGACCCGGACCGGGCGACTGCCGTCGTGGTGAACACCTGCGGTTTCGTCGAGGCGGCCAAGAAGGACTCGGTGGACGCGATCCTGGACGCCGCCGACCATTCTGGCATCCCAGGACCTCGCCGGACCGTGGTGGCCGTCGGCTGCCTGGCCGAGCGATACGGCCGGGACCTCGCCGAGGCCCTTCCCGAGGCCGACGCCGTCCTCGGGTTCGACGACTACCCCGACGTCGCGTCCCGCCTCCGCCGCGTCCTGGCCGGCGAGGGCCATCCGGCGCACGCGCCGCGGGATCGGCGGCTGCTCCTGCCGCTCAGCCCCGTCGCGCGGGACGCCGACCACGCCGGCGTGGTGGTGCCCGGGCACGCGCCCCTACGCCGCCGGCTCGACGACGGTCCGATGGCCCCCCTCAAGCTCGCCAGCGGGTGCGACCGTCGGTGCTCGTTCTGCGCCATCCCGCGGTTCCGCGGCTCCTTCGTCTCCCGCCGCCCGGCGGACGTGCTCGCCGAGGCCCGGTGGCTGGCCGGTGGCGGGGTCCGCGAGCTCTTCTTGGTGAGTGAGAACTCCACCTCCTACGGCAAGGACCTGGGCGATCTGCGGCTGCTGGAGTCCCTGCTTCCGGCCCTGGCCGCCGTCGAGGGGGTCGAACGCGTGCGGGTCTCCTATCTGCAGCCCGCCGAGTTGCGCCCCGGCCTCGTGGACGTCATCGCCGGGACCGACCGCGTCGCGGCGTACTTCGACCTGTCCTTCCAGCACGCCTCCCGGCGGATCCTGCGCCGGATGCGCCGCTTCGGCGACCCCGAGGGCTTCCTGTCGCTCCTCGACGACGTGCGTCGGCGGGCCCCCGACGCCGGCGTGCGCTCGAACGTGATCGTCGGCTTCCCCGGAGAGACCCAGGAGGACCTCGACATCCTCTGCGATTTCCTCACCGCGGCCCGCATGGACGTCGTGGGCGTATTCGGCTACTCCGACGAGGACGGCACCGAGGCCGCGGCGTTCGACGGCAAGCTGGACGCCGAGGAGATCGTCTCGCGCGTCGACCACGTCACCTCGCTCGTGGAGGAGTTGGTGGCCCAGCGCGCCGAGGAGCGCGTCGGGCAGCGGGTGCGGGTTCTGGTCGAGTCCGTCGACGGAGGCGTGGCCGAGGGGCGGGCGGAGCACCAGGGGCCGGAGGTGGATGGCACCGCGACGCTGGTCGGGGCGTCCGGACCGATCCGGCCCGGCGACCTTCGCGACGCGGTCGTGGTCGCCGCCGAAGGCGTGGACTTGGTGACCGAGGGGCTGCGGTGAGCCACGAGCCGGCTGGACAGGCCCGAGAGGATGGCACCGTGGCCGAGGAGAAGCCCAGCAACTGGAACGTGCCGAACGCCCTGACGTCGGTGCGGATCCTCCTGGTGCCGTTCTTCGCCTGGGCGCTGCTGGTGGACGGTGGCCAGTCCGTGGTCTGGCGAACGGTGGCCCTGGTCGTGTTCGTGGTCGCCATGGTGACCGACAAGATCGACGGCGACCTGGCCCGCAAGCACGGGCTGGTCACCGACTTCGGCAAGATCGCCGACCCCATCGCCGACAAGGCCCTGACCGGGATGGCCTTCGTCGGCCTCTCGGTGGTCGGCGACCTGTGGTGGTGGGTGACCATCGTGGTCCTCGTCCGCGAGTGGGGGATCACGCTGATGCGGTTCTGGCTGATCCGGCACGGCGTGGTGATGCCCGCCGGCCGCGGCGGCAAGCTCAAGACGGTGGTGCAGAGCGTGGCGCTGGGGCTGTTGGTGGCGCCTGGTCGGCTGCTCACGGGTGCCTGGGAGCCTGTGGGTCAGGTGTTGTGGTGGAGCGGGGTGGCAGCGATGGCGGTCGCGTTCACGCTCACGGTGCTCACCGGACTCGACTACGTCCGCGAGACTGTCGCCGCTCGGCGCGCCCAGCACGCCCAGTCGGCCTGAGCCGGGTCGTGTCCCACGACCGCGCTGCCGAGGCGCTGCGGCACCTCGCCGACCGCGGGTGGACTCTGGCCACCGCGGAGTCCCTCACGGGCGGAGCGCTGGGCGCGGCGCTGACGGCCGTGCCCGGCGCGAGTGCGGTGTACCTCGGCGGCGTCATCTCCTACGCCACGCCGGTCAAGGTCGAGGTTCTCCACGTCCCGCAGTCGGTGGTGGAGGAGTCCGGGGTGGTGTCGGCCGCCTGCGCCTCCGCGATGGCGCTGGGGGTGTGCGGGCTGCTCGGGGCCGACGTGGGGCTGGCCACCACCGGCGTCGCCGGCCCCGACCCCCAGGAGGGTCGCCCGATCGGCAGCGCCTTCGTGGCGGTCGCCATCAGGGGAGACACCACCGTCCGACCCTTGAGCCTGACCGGGGACCGAGCGGCGATCCGAGCGGCCACGTGCCGCGCCGTGCTGGATCTGCTGCACGATCGCTTGCCGGCTGGGATAGTTTGGGAGGCCACCGACCAGGTCGGCCAGACCGGTCGGCCTGGCGAGAGCGACGAGACCGAGGAGGCGTGACGATGGTGCTGTTCCGGCGCCTTCTCGGCGATGTCCTCCGGGCTCGCCGGGTCGCCCAAGGGCGGACGCTGCGTCAACTGTGTGCCGAGGCGCGCGTCAGCCTCGGTTACATGTCCGAGATCGAGCGCGGACACAAGGAGGCGTCCAGCGAGCTGCTCGGCGCGATCTGCGCTGCCTTGGATGTGCCGCTCTCGGCGGTGCTGGCCGAGGTCGCCGACGCGGTCGCGCTCGAGGAGGCCGCGATGGCGGTGCGGCTGGAGGAGGTCGGCGCGACCGTGAGCTCGCCCGGAGAGGTCGTCGCCTCAGCTGCCTGACGTTCCGGGCTGGCACCGCGGGCACCAGGGGGTCGTGCGCCCGCCCAGCTCGGCTTCGAGGATCCGGGTCTGGCACCGGCGACAGGGTCGCCCGCCCCGCGCGTAGACCCAGAGCGTCCGGCCGCGGCGCAGATCCCCGGTGGTGGTCTGCTCGACCCGGTCCTTGTTGGCCTCCAGCAGTTGGCGGGCCCGCCGCACCATGCGCTCCAGGTCGGGCACGGCGCTCAGCGACGTCGCCGGGTGCACGCCCGAGAGGAAGCAGAGCTCGGCTTTGTACATGTTGCCGATGCCGGCCAGGTTGCGCTGGTCCAGGAGCGCCTCGCCCACCGGCCGCCCGGGGTCTGCGCGCAGCCGGCGCAACGCCTCCTCCTCGTCCCAGTCCGGGCCCAGCAGGTCCGGGCCGAGGTGGCCGACCACGCGCTCCTCCTCGTCTCGACGCACCACCTCGGTGATCCCCAGAGAGAAGCCGACGGCCACCCAGGCGTCGGTCCGCAGCACGACCCGCGCCTGGTGTCCGGGTCGCCGCCAGCGGGTGGTGGGCCGGTACAGGTGCCAGGCCCCCTCCATCTTCAGGTGCGTGTGCAGGGTGTGACGACCGCCGATCCGGGTGAGCAGGTGCTTGCCGCGCGCGACCGTGCCGGTGACCGTCTGCCCGGACAGGTCCACGGTGGCGTACGCCGGGACGCGGACGTCCGTCTGGGTCAGCACGAGTCCGGTGAGCGCCTCGTCGAGGTGCCGCGCAGTGCGCCACACGGTGTCACCCTCGGGCACGGCGCCCTCCGGCGTACGCCCTGCGCCTACCCACGGAGCCGCAGCCCCCGGGGCGTGGCGAGGAAGCCCGCCGCCTCCAGCGCGTGGCGGAGCGGATCGTCGGGGCGACCGAGCAACTGCTCGCCGTCCGCCCGCTCGACCGTGAGCCGGCCCAGGACCCCGCGGCGGACCGCGCCAGCCAGGTCGACGGCCGCCACGGTGAGCACGTCCAGGTCGTCGGAGAAGGTCAGCAGCGTCCGGCCGCCCCGCTCGACGTAGAGCACGGCGGCGCCGTCGACGAGGACGACCAAGGCCCCTGCCTTCCGCCCGGGCCGGTGCCCCGCGCCGTCGGCCCCCGCAGCGTGCGGCCGGTCCGGCCACGCCAGGGCCGCGCCGTACGGGTTCGCGGGGTCGGTGGCCGCCAGAGTCAGGGCGTCCCGGGCAGCGGTGGCCTCGTCTCGATGGCTGTCGGTGAGCTCCCAGGAGTTGCTGCGCAGCCGGTCGACCGCCCCCGGCGCCCCGAACTGAGCGGCGCCCAGCCCGGCGACGAAGTAGCCCCGTCGACACCTGCCGGAGTCCTCGAAGGCCGACAGGACGCCGTAGACACCGGCGAAGCCGCCCGGAACCCGCTCGGAGGTGACCGCACCGCGGGTCACGACCCCATGCCGCTCGAGAAGGCTCTCCGCCGTGGCGTGGGAGCGCCGCGTGGGGTCGAGCTCGAGAGGTGGCAGCAGCGACCAGCGTCCGGCCGCGGTCGGCGCCCCGGTGCGCGCGGGCAGGTGCGGGCGCGGACGGGCCCCGAATCGCGCTCGTGGAGGCGGGCGCCGGCTCCGGTGAGCCGTCCGCCCGCCCCCGACCCGGCTGCGCAGCGGCGCCAGGGTGTCGTTGGTGACCCGACCCGCCCAGGCCAGGTCCCACAGCGCCTGCTCGAGCGCCCGGTCGTCCAGCTCACTGACCCCCAGGAGCCCACCAGCGGCGTCGGCGAGCCGTCGGAAGAAGTACGCCGCTCCTGCCTCGAGGACCTTGAGGATCGCCTCGTGCACCGGCGTCGCGTCGAGGACGCCGTGCTCGGGCAACGTCAGCGAGGCGGTGTCGGCCGGATGCAGCGAGACCCAGCCGTCGGCCCCGGGCAGCGACCCGTGTCCGGCCCAGAGCACCTCCCCGGAGGCGGTCAGCTCGTCCAGCAGGGCCGGGGAGTAGTCGGCGACCCGGGCGGCCAGGACCAGGGGCTCCAAGGCGCTGGCCGGCACCGCACAGCCGGCCAGCTGCTCGACCACCGTCAGCACACCGTCGACGCCCGCGGTCTTGCCGCGACCGCCGACCTGGCCAGACACGTGCTGCCAGGCCGGCAGGAACCGCCCGAGGGCGGCCGCCTCGACCGGCTCGACCTCGCGTCGCAGGGCAGCCAGGCTGCGTCGCCGGAGCCGGCGCAGCACCTCGGCGTCGCACCACTCCGGCCCCGCCCCGGCCGGCCGGAACTCGCCCTCCAGGACGCGCCCCTCGCCGGCCAGACGGACCAGGGTCTGGTGCACCACCGCCACCCCCAGCCCGAGCCGGCGCGCCACGTCGGGGGCCGTGAAGGGCCCATGGGTGCGGGCGTAGCGGCCGATGAGGTCGCCGAGCGGGTCGGCGACCTCCTCGGCGAAGGCGGACGGGGTGCCGGGGGGCACGGGCACGCCCAAGCCGTCGCGCAGTCGCGGCACGTCCTCCACGGTGGCCCAGCGCTCGGCTCCGGCCACCCGCACCGGCACCACCCGCCGGGCCTCGTGCAGCGCGTGGAGCCAGGCCTCGGGGTCTCCCGCGGTGCGGGCGGCCACCTCCTCGACGTCGAGCGGACCGAGGAGCCGCAGGAGGTCGGCGAGTCCTTCGAGGTCGCGAGCCGCGCGGTCGGGGGTCAGCCACTGCAGCTCCGCCTCGAGGTCGGTCAGGACAGCGGGGTCGAGCAGCTCACGCAAGTCGGCGCGGCCCAGCAGCTCGGCCAGCAGCCCCTGGTCCAGGGACAGCGCCGCGGCCCTGCGCTCGGCCAGGGGATTGTCCCCTTCGTAGATGAACGCGGCGACGTAGCCGAACAGCAGCGACCGCGCGAACGGCGAGGGCTGCTCGGTCGCCACCTCCACCACCGAGACCCTGCGTGCCGCCAGCTGCCGCATCAGCGCGACCAGGGCCGGGACGTCGTAGACGTCCTGGAGGCACTCCCGCACCGCCTCCAGCACGATCGGGAACGACGGGTAGCGGGCCGCCACCGACAACAGCTGCGAGGATCGCTGCCGCTGCTGCCAGAGCGGGGACCGGCGACCGGGCGTGCGCCGGGGCAGCAGCAACGCCCGTGCCGCGCACTCCCGAAAGCGCGCGGCGAACAGCGCCGATCCGCCGACCTCCGCGGTCACCAGCTCCTCCACCTCCTCGGGCTCGAGGAGGAACAGTTCGGCGCCCGGTGGCTCCCGGTCGGTCTCGGGCACCCGGAGCACGATGCCGTCGTCAGAGGGCAGCGCCTGAGCCTCAGCGCCGTAGCGCTCGGCCAGCCGGGCACCGACCGCCAGGGCCCACGGCGCGTGCACCTGCGTGCCGAACGGGGAGTGCAGCACCAGGCGCCAGTCGCCCAGCTCGTCGCGGAACCGCTCCACCAGCAGCGTCTGGTCGCTGGGCAGGACCCGGGTCGCCTCCCGCTGCTCGCGCAGGAACGCGACCAGGTTGTCTGCGGCCCACGCGTCCAGGCCCGCTGCCCGGCAGCGGGCGCTCGCTGCGTCGTCCTCGAGCGTGCCCAGCTCGCGGACGAAGGCGCCGATCGCGGCGCCGAGCTCGGCCGGCCGCCCCGCCTGGTCGCCCTTCCAGAACGGCAGCCGGCCCGGCTGGCCCGGAGCCGGTGAGACCAGCACCCGGTCGTGGGTGATGTCCTCGATCCGCCAGCTGCTGGCCCCCAGCGCGAAGACGTCGCCCACCCGCGACTCGTAGACCATCTCCTCGTCGAGCTCGCCGACGCGGGAGGCCTTCTCGCCGATCAGGAAGACCCCGAACAGGCCACGGTCGGGGATCGTGCCGCCGCTGGTGACCGCCAGCCGCTGGGCGCCCGGTCGTCCGGTGAGCGTGCCCGCGACGCGGTCCCACACGACCCGCGGCCGCAGCTCGGCGAACTCCTCGCTGGGGTAGCGGCCGCTCAGCAGATCGAGCGTGGCCTCGAACGCGCTGCGCGGCAGCGAGGTGTACGGCGCCGCGCGCCGGACGACCTCATAGAGGCGGTCCACGTCCCAGGTGTCGACGGCCACCGCCGCCACCACCTGCTGCGCGAGCACGTCGAGTGGGTTGGCCGGCACCCGGAGCGACTCGATCCGGCCGGCGCGCATCTGCTCCACCGCCACCGCGGTGTGCACCAGGTCGGCGCGGTGCTTGGGCAGCAGCACCCCCCGCGACACCTCGCCGACCTGATGGCCGGCGCGGCCCACGCGCTGCAAGGCCGAGGCGACGCTCGGCGGTGACTCGATCTGCACGACGAGGTCCACCGCTCCCATGTCGATGCCCAGCTCGAGGCTCGAGGTGGCCACGACGCACGGCAGCCGACCGCGCTTGAGGTCGTCCTCGATGACGGCCCGCTGCTCCTTCGACACCGACCCGTGGTGGGCCCGGGCGACGAGCGCCGGGGTGCCGGCGCTCGCCCCGCTCTGGGCCATCACCTGCGCCGGCGGCCCCACCGTCCCGCCGGGGTTGAGCGGGCCGCTGGGGTCCTCATGTTCGTTGAGGTCGCCGTCGAGCAGACCCGGCCGTGCCTCCGCGCGCTCCGCGGCGATCTCGTTGACTCGGGCGGTCAGCCGCTCGGCCAGGCGCCGGGAGTTGGCGAAGACGATCGTCGACCGGTGCTCCTCGATGAGGTCGAGCACCCGCTCCTCGACGTAGGGCCAGATCGAGGCACGCCGGTCCGCGCCCGCCGCCGACCCCTCCAGGTCGAGGCCGCCCACCGCCCCGAGCTCGCCCATGTCCTCCACGGGGACGACCACGCGCAGGTCCCACTCCTTGACCGATGCCGGCGCGACCACGTCGACTGGCTGGACGCCGCCGAGGAAGCGGGCCACCTCCTCGGTGGGGCGCACGGTGGCGGAGAGACCGATCCGCTGCGCGCTGGCGTCCAGCAGCCGGTCCAGCCGCTCCAGGCTCAACGCCAGGTGGGCACCGCGCTTGGTGCCCGCCACCGCGTGCACCTCGTCCACGATGACCGTCTCGACCCCGCGCAACGCCTCCCGCGCCTGGGAGGTCAGCATCAGGAACAGCGACTCGGGAGTGGTGATCAGGATGTCGGGAGGGGCGGTCGCGATCGCCCGGCGCTCGGTGGCCGGCGTGTCCCCGGTGCGGACTCCCACGCGGAGCTCCGGCTCGGGCAGCCCCAGGCGTGCCGCGGTGTGCCGGATGCCCGTGAGCGGAGCCCGCAGGTTGCGTTCGACGTCCACCGCGAGCGCCTTGAGCGGGGAGACGTAGAGGA
The DNA here is from genome assembly GCA_963745245.1 of uncultured Actinomycetota bacterium. Lineage (GTDB taxonomy): Bacteria > Actinomycetota > Actinomycetes > Propionibacteriales > Nocardioidaceae > Marmoricola_A. Next base: position 1,019,315 of record CAVUWU010000002.1, on the reverse strand, counting down.
CGCGACAGCGGTGTCTCCGGTCCTGCGGCGGCGGCGTGGCGGCCAACCGGTCGAGCGACCACAGGAAGGCGCTCAGCGTCTTGCCGGAGCCGGTGGGCGCCACCACCAGCACGTTGCGGCCCGCGGCGATCCCCGACCAGGCGCCCACCTGGGCGGGGGTCGGGTCGGCGAACGCGGCCTGGAACCAGGCTCGCGTCGCCTGTCCGAACCCGCTCCAGACCTCGTGCTCGCTCACCGGGCCATAGTGACGCACGCCGCCTACAGTCCTGGCGGCCTGCGAAATCCCGGTGAGCCCGGTCGGTGGCGACGACTATCTTCGAGGTCGTGTCCGCAACCCCCGACTCCGGAGCCCTGGGCGCGGTCCGCGACGCGCCGGCGATGATCCTCGCCCGGGGGCTGGTCAAGCGCTTCGGCGACTTCGAGGCGGTGCGGGGCATCGACGTCGAGGTGCGGGCGGGGGAGGCGTTCGGGTTCCTGGGCCCCAATGGCGCCGGCAAGTCCTCGACGATGCGGATGGTCGCGGCGGTGTCGCCGCCGACCGCCGGGACGCTGCGCGTGCTCGGTCTCGACCCCGCCGTCGACGGGTCGGCCATCCGAGCCCGGCTCGGCGTGTGCCCGCAAGAGGACACGCTGGACACCGAGCTCTCGGTGCGCGAGAACCTGCTCATCTACGGCCGCTACTTCGGGATGCCGCGCCGCCAGGTGGCCGCCCGCGCCGACGAGCTCCTGGAGTTCTTCTCGCTCACCGAGAGGCGCGATGCGAAGGTCGACGACCTCTCGGGGGGCATGAAGCGCCGGCTGACGATCGCCCGTTCCCTGATCAACGACCCCGAGCTGCTGCTTCTCGACGAGCCGACCACGGGGCTCGACCCGCAGGCGCGGCACCTGCTGTGGGACAAGCTCTTCCGGCTCAAGCAGCAGGGCGTCACTCTCGTGCTGACCACCCACTACATGGACGAGGCCGAGCAGCTGTGCGACCGGCTGGTCGTCATGGACGGCGGGCTGATCGTCGCCGAAGGGTCACCGCTCCAGCTGATCCGGGGCCACTCCACCCGGGAGGTGGCCGAGCTGCGCTTCGGGGTCGGGGAGCACTCCGCCCTCGCCGAGGGCGTCAGCGACCTCGCCGAGCGGGTGGAGGTCCTCCCGGACCGGCTGCTGCTCTACACCGAGGACGCCGAGGAGGCGCTGGCGCGCGTCCACGAGCGTGGCCTGCGACCTGTCGCCGTCCTGGAACGCCGGGCCACGCTCGAAGACGTCTTCCTCCGACTCACCGGACGCAGGCTGGTGGACTGATGACTCACGAGACATCGCGACCCCCGCCTCCCGCGGCACCCACACGCGGCCAGCCGCGCACCCCCCAGGACCCGGGCCTGGCTACGATGCTCGGTCGCCAGGTGGACTACTGGTGGATGGTCTACCGGCGCACGTGGAAGGGCTCGGTGGTCAGCTACTTCCTCCAGCCCTGGCTCTACGTCGCCGCAATGGGCCTGCTCCTGGGCAGCTACATCGACGACGCCACCTCCGGGGTCGGCGGCGCGGCGACGTACCTGGACTTCATCGCCCCCGGCCTCCTGGCCGCGACCGCGATGCAGGTCGCCGCAGGCGAGGTCATGTGGCCGGTGATGGGGGCCATCAAGTGGGACAAGACCTACTTCGGCATGATCGCCACGCCGCTAAGAGTCGGCGACATCGTCGCCGGGCACCTGGGCTTCACGATGGTCCGTGCCGCCTCGGCCTGCGCGGTGTTCATCGCGGTCCTGGCGGCGATCGGCATCTTCGGCTCCGTCCTCGGCGCGCTGGCCGCCTTCGGCGCGGCGCTGCTCACCGCCGCCGCGTTCGCCGCACCGGTCTACGGCTTCAGCGCCGGAGCGCGCAGCGAGCACGGCTTCGCGCTGATCTATCGCCTCGGCGTGACTCCGATGTTCCTCTTCTCCGGCGCCTTCTTCCCGTTGTCGAACCTGGCCGAGCCGCTGCAGTGGGTGGCTCGGCTCACGCCCCTGTGGCACGGCGTGGAGCTGTGCCGGATGAGCTCGCTGGAGACCTGGGGCCCCCTGGCCGTCGTCCACCTGGGCTATCTGGGCGCGATCGTCGCCGTCGGCTCCTGGTGGTCGGTGCGGCGGCTCCGCGGCAGGCTGGTGGTCTGAGTGGCACTCGTCGGCGCGGCCCTGGCCGGCTCCCTCCGCGACACCGCGCGGCCCCGCCCCGGGGGCCCGGCGGCTCTGCTGGCGCGCAATCTCACGGTCTACCGGCGCGGGTGGGTCTTCTTCCTCACCGGATTCCTCGAACCGGTGCTCTACCTGTTCTCGATCGGCGTCGGCGTGGGGGCCCTGGTCGGGTCGTTCACCTTCCGCGGGGAGGAGGTCGGCTATGCCGCGTTCGTGGCGCCGGCGATGCTGGCCACGGCGGCGATGAACGGCGCCGTCCTCGACTCCACGTTCAACGTCTTCTTCAAGCTCCGGTTCCAGAAGGTGTACGACGCGGTGCTGGCCACCCCGATGAGCACCCGCGACGTGGCTCGCGGGGAGATCACCTGGGCGGTGCTGCGCGGCGCGGTCTACTCCGCGGGCTTCCTGGTGGTGATGCTGGCCATGGGGCTGATCGGCTCGTGGTGGGCCGTGCTGGCCCTGCCCGCCGCGGTGCTGGTCGGCTTCGCCTTCGCCGCGGTCGGCATGGCGCTCACGACGTACATGACCTCCTGGCAGCACTTCGAGTACATCCAGCTCGCGATCATGCCGATGTTCCTGTTCTCGGCGACGTTCTTCCCGGTGGAGACCTATGACCCGGTGGTGCGGGGGGTCGTGGAGGCGACCCCGCTGTACCGCGGCGTGGTGCTGTGCCGGGAGCTGTGCACCGGGCTGGTCACGGAGGAGTCGCTGGTGTCGGTCGGCTACCTGCTCGTCCTGGGGTTGCTCGGCACGGCCGTGGCCACCCGCCGACTCCGAAGGCTGCTCCTTGCATGAGGCATACCGAGTTCTGGGCGCGGATGGAGCTGGTGCTGGGCGCGGCCTATGCCCCCGTGTGGGCGCGTCAGCAGGTGCTCTCCGGCCTGGACAGCCGCACCGTGGAGGAGGCGCTGGGGGCCGGGGTGCCGCCCAAGGTCGTCTGGCGGGCCGTGGCCGAGTCCCTCTCCCTGCCGGACTCCCAGCGGTGACGGCGACGAGCGGCATCGACGTCGCGGCCCTGCAGCGGCACACCGTCGGCGTCCTGGTGGCCTCCCAGGCGCTCGGGGGCCTCGGTGTCACGGTGGGCGTCGCCGTCGCTGCGGTGCTCGCCGAAGACGTGTCCGGGCGCGAGTCGCTGGCCGGGCTTGTGCAGACGATGCAGGTCCTCGGCGCCGCGCTTGCCTCCTACGTGCTGGCCCGGATCATGGGGGCCCGAGGCCGCCGGGTCGGTCTGGTGGCCGGGTTCCTCGCCGGCGCGACCGGCGCCGCGGTGTGCGTGGCCGGCGGCGCGCTGCGGTCCTTCCCGCTGCTGCTGCTCGGGGCGCTGCTGCTGGGCTCGAACAGCGCCGCGAATTACCAGTCGCGCTACGCCGCCGCCGACCTCGCCGAGCCGCGGCACCGGGCCCGCGCCCTGGCGACGGTGCTGTGGGCCACCACCCTGGGCGCGGTCCTGGGACCCAACCTCGTCGGCGTCTCGGGTGGCATGGCGGAGCGGGTCGGGCTGCCGCGGCTCACCGGACCCTTCCTGATCTCTGTCGTGGTGGTGCTGGCTGCCGCGACACTGCTGGCCACGCGGCTGCGGCCGGACCCGCTGTTGGTGGCCCGAGCCGTGGCCCGTGAGGCATCGGGCATGGCAGCCGGCGAGAGCACCGCCCGGCGGCACCGAACGTCGTTGGCACGGGTCCGCCACTTGGCCCGGGAGCGGCCCGCCATCGGTGCGGCCGTGCTGGCGATCTCAGCATCGCACGCGGTGATGGTCGCGGTGATGGTGATGACGCCGCTGCACATGCACCACGGCGGCGCCGAGCTGCAGATCATCGGCTTCGTGATCAGCGTGCACGTGCTCGGGATGTTCGCGTTCTCCCCGGTGGTCGGGATCCTCACCGACCGGCTGGGCGCCCCCCGGGTGCTCTTGGGTGGCGCAGTGGTGCTCTGGGTCGCGCTCGGGCTCGCTGGCCTCTCGCGGGAGGGGGCCTCGTGGCAGATCGGCCTCGGGCTCTTGCTGCTCGGCCTCGGCTGGTCGTGCGCCACGGTGGCGGGCTCGGCGCTGCTCACCGAGGCCACCCCGCTGGAGGACCGCACCGGGGTGCAGGGTGCGGCCGACCTGGTGATGAACGTCGCGGCCGCGGTCAGCGGAGCCCTCGGCGGGCTCGTGGTGGACGTGGCCGGCTTCTCGGCGCTGGCGGGGTTCGCGGCGCTGATCGTCACCGGGGTGCTGTTCGCGGCGCTGGCAGCGCGGCGCCCCGCGCCGGCGGCGGTGGGTTGACGCTAGCGTCGGGGCCGTGCAGCCCTCCATCGGTGTCATCGGCGGCAGCGGGTTCTACTCCTTCCTCGACGCGGCGGACGAGGTGGCGGTGGACACGCCCTTCGGCGAGCCGTCCGCCCCGGTGGCGGTCGGCAGGGTCGGGGATCGGGTCGTTGCCTTTCTGCCGCGCCATGGCAAGGGGCACGCCTTCCCGCCGCACCGGGTGAACTACCGGGCCAACCTGTGGGCGCTGCACTCTCTCGGGGTGCGACAGGTGCTGGCCCCCTGCGCCGCCGGCGGCCTGACCCCGGACCTGGAGCCAGGCTCGCTGGTGGTGCCCGACCAGCTCGTGGACCGCACCAGCGGGCGGGTGCAGACCTTCGTCGAGCGGGGAGCGGTGCACGCCACCTTCGCCGACCCGTACTGCCCCCGGCTGCGTCGGCTGCTCCTCGCGGTCGCCCGGGACGCCGAGGACGGCGGCACCATGGTCGTGGTGGAGGGTCCGCGCTTCTCCACCCGCGCCGAGTCCCGATGGTACGCCGAGCAGGGCTGGCGGCTGGTCAACATGACCGGCCACCCCGAGGCCGTGCTGGCCCGAGAGCTGGGCCTCTGCTACGCCAGCATCGCGCTGGTCACCGACCTCGACGCTGGTCTCTCGGCCGGCGAGGCCGTCGACCAGGCCCGGGTCTTCGCGCTCTTCGCCGAGAACGTCGGCCGGCTTCGGCGCCTGCTGAGCGAGGCCGTCGCCGCCGCCCCAGAACCCGACGGCTGTGGGTGTCACGACTGGCTGAGGGCCGTGCCGTCGGCGGACCGGGTCGCGCCGTGAGAGTGCTGCTCACCGGGGCCGCCGGCTTCATCGGGACGGCCGTGAGCACGCTCCTGGAGGCCGGCGGCCACGACGTGGTGGCTGTGGACGCGCTGATCCCCCAGGCACATCGCCACCGGAATCCCGACGATCCGGCCCCCGACGATCCGAACCCGCGCGCCGACCTGCATCGGCTCGACGTCCGCGACGCCGACCAGTGGCGGGGGCTGCTGCGCGGGGTGGACGCGGTGTGCCACCAGGCCGCCCTCGTCGGCGTGGGCACGTCGGTGGCCGACCTCCCGCAGTACGCCTCGCACAACGACCTCGGCACCGCGACTCTGCTGGCCGCGATGCACGACACCGGGGTGCGGCGCCTGGTGCTGGCCTCGTCCATGGTGGTCTACGGGGAGGGTCACTACATCTGCCCCGAGCACGGAGCACGTCGCGTGGGGGACCGCGACCCTGGCTCCTTGGCCGCGGGCCGCTTCGACCATGCATGCGATCGGTGCGGCCGGTCGCTGGCATGGCGGACGATCCCGGAGGACACCCGGGTCGACCCGCGCACCTCCTACGCGGCGAGCAAGGTGGCCCAGGAGCACTACGCGGCGGCCTGGTCCCGCCAGGCCGGCGGGCGGGTGGTGGCGCTGCGCTACCACAACGTCTACGGCCCCCGGATGCCACGCGACACGCCGTACTCCGGGGTCGCGGCGATCTTCCGCTCCGCCCTCGAGCGCGGCCAGCGACCGCAGGTGTTCGAGGACGGCGGGCAGATGCGCGACTTCGTCCACGTCACCGACGTCGCGGAGGCGAACCGCGCCGCGCTCCTGGCCGTGGTCGCCGACGCGGTGGACGCCTTCGAGGCATTCAACGTCTGCTCCGGGACGCCGGTGTCCGTTGTGGACGTGGCGAGGATGCTGGCCTCGGAGGCTGGGCTGGAGCCGGAGGTCACCGGCGAGTTCCGGCCCGGGGACGTGCGGCACGTCGTGGCCTCCCCAGACCGACTGCGGCAGCGGCTCGGAGTGACGGCGCGGGTTCCCCCGAACGTCGGCATCCCGGGCTTTCGCCGCGATTCGCTCCGCTGAGCGTGCGGGCACCCTCCGCCCGGGCTACCAGCCGGTGTCCAACAGGTGTTGCACCGCCAGTGCCGACGCCAGCTGGAGGACCAGGCCCGCCCTTCGCCATCGGGGCGGGAGCAGCGCGCAGCCCAGCAGCAGCCAGGGCACGAACGGCAGCCAGATCCTTTCGACCTCGGCGCGGCTCATCTGGGAGAGGTCGGCGGCGGCCACCATGGCCCACCCGGCCAGCGTGAGCGCCATCAGCGCGCGCTCCGGGGTCGCTCGCTCAGGTCGCAGCGTCGTCAGGTGCGCCAGTGCGGCACCCACGAGCGGTCCGGCCGCGAACAGCAGCGCCCCCAGGTTCCCCCACATCCAGTACGCCGCCGGCCGCCGGGAGGCCACCCCGCCCCAGTAGCGCTCCTGGAGGGCCGGGAGCGCCTCCCAGTAGTAGAAGCCGAAGGCCGCGAACCCGGCCACCACCAGGCAGGCGGCGAGCACGGCGACCGGCAGCACGCTCCACCGCCGCCGCAGCGCCAGCACCGTCAGCGCCGGGATGCCCAGCAGCGGCAGGCCGTAGGACATCATCACCACCCAGCCCAGCAGCAGCCCGCCCCCGACTCCCCAGCCGAGGCGGGCCCCGGGCGAGCCGGCCCGCACCGCGCATGCCAGCGCGGCGATGCCCCAGGCGCCGACAGCGGCGAACATCCCGTCGGCGGAGACGCACTGCCACACCGCTGCCGGACCCAGCACCAGGAAGGGGGCCGCGCGCCGGGCGAGGTCGCCGGCCCCGAGCCGCTCGGCGGTGACCAGGACCGCGACCGGCGTGGTCGCCGCCACGGCGGTGACCACGAGCCCGGCCTCGAGCCCGCTGCCCAGCCCGATCCGCACCAGCCCGATGAAGACCAGAACCGCTCCGGGCGGATGACCGGCGACGTGCACCGGCCACTTCCGGGGGGCGGCGTCGAAGGTGATCCGGCTGACGTATTCCGCAAGCATCCCCGGCACATCCTCGGTGCGTCGGGCGGTGCGGAGGTACTCGTAGGGGTGGTCGAGGACGCCGGCGATCCCCTCGACGCCGTCGACGGTGGCCAGCGCCAGCATCCACGCCAGGCCGACGACGAACGACCCGGCCAGCAGCGTCCGCCAGCGGACCCGCTCGGCCAGGTCGACGGCCCACCGGGCGGCGAGCAGGGCCACCAGCACGGCCAACGGCGACCCCGGGCCCAGCCGCGGGTCCCACACGGCGTGTAGCGGCGGCCACCACCGGACCCGCACATTCCACCCCGTGACGGCAGGGAGGGCCACCGCGACGGCCATCAACGCCAGCGAGACGACCAGCCCGACGAGCGCGGCGCGGTGCGCTGACCCGGGCGCCCGGCCGCGGCGTACCGCTGGGGAGGGGGACGGGGTCGGCATGGTGCGACGCTAGACACCGATCGGCCCCGGAGCCGAGTGCCGCGCGTCGACGCAAGAAGTCCGTAAGGGTTCGGGAGCCTCTCGGGCGCCTGATCGCCTCTAGCGTGGACCCATGAGCGAGGCCGGTCCGGTGACCTGCGAGCTGATCCTCCCGTGCCGCGACGAGGAGGGGGCCCTGCCGGGGCTCTTGAGTCGAGTGCCCGACGGCCTCGAGGTTCTCGTCGTGGACAACGGCTCTGGCGACCACACCACGCGCGTCGCCGCAGCCGGGGGGGCCCGCGTCGTGCACGAGCCCCGCCCCGGCTATGGCGCAGCGGTGCACGCCGGGGTGGTCGCAGCTCGCCGGGACATCGTCGCGGTGATGGACGGGGACGGCTCGCTCGACCCGGCCGAGGTGCCGGTGATGGTTGGGCTGGTGGCGACCGGCCGGGCCGACCTCGTGGTCGGGCGTCGCCGCGCAGCCGGACGCGGCGTGTGGCCCTGGCATGCTCGGCTGGGCAATGCGGCCGTGTCGTTCTGGCTGCGGCGGCGGACCGGGCTGGCGGTCCACGACATCGCGCCGGTGCGGGTGTGTCGTCGGCAGGCGCTGCTCGACCTGGGAGTCGCCGACCGCCGCTTCGGCTACCCCGTCGAGCTGCTGCAGCGGGCCCAGCAGGCCGGCTGGCGCGTCGTCGAGCGCGACGTCACCTACTACCCCCGGGCGGCCGGCACCCGCTCCAAGGTGTCCGGGTCGGTGCTGGGTTCGCTGCGTGCGGTTCGCGACTTCGCCAGGGTGCTGTCATGAGCACGCGGTTCGCGCCGGAGACCCCGAGCGTCCCGGGCGCCTTGATCGAGCAGGTCGGGGGGGTCCAGCGGGTCGAGCAGGGTGGTGATGGCCCGCCGGTGCTCCTGGTGGTCGCGAAGGCGCCCGTGCCGGGGGAGGCCAAGACCCGCCTGGCGGCGACCTTCGGCGTCGCAAACGCGGCGATCCTGGCCGCGGCCTGCCTGCTCGACACGCTCGAGCGGTGCGAGCGCGCGGTCGGTGCGCACCGGTGCCACCTCGCCCTGGTCGGCGACCTGCGCCGGGCCGTGGAGGCCGAGGAGATCACCCGCCGGCTGCGCGGGTGGACAGTCAGGCACCAGCGCGGCGCCAGCCTCGGAGAACGGCTCGCGGCCGCCCATCGCGATGTCGGCCAGTCCACGGGCCGGGCCGTCGTGCAGGTGGGGATGGACACGCCGCACCTCGATCCCGCCGTGCTCGTCGAGGCCGCCGCCGCGCTCGCCGAACACGATGCCGTCCTCGGTCCCGCCGAGGACGGTGGCTGGTGGCTCCTCGGGCTCCGGGGCCCGGAGCATGCTGCGGCCCTCCGCGAGATCCCTACGTCGACCCCTCGCACCGGCGCCGACACGGCCGCCGCGCTTCGTGTGCGGGGGCTGGCCGTGGCCGCTGCCCCACCCCTGCGCGACGTCGACACGGCGGCCGACGCGGCGGCGGTGGCCTTGGTCATGGGCGAGGGCCGGTTTCCCGCCGCCTGGCGGGCGATCGTCGCCGAGGAGTCAGCATGAGGCTCACCACGTCCCAGACCGCCGAGAGCTGGACCGACCTCTACGCCCGCGCACTGCGCGGCGAGGCCTGTCGCGTGCACGGTCGCGACGGGGCCTCGATGCCCCTTCCGGTGGCGCGGTGGCGCCGTGGACACGTCACCGACCGAGTGGTCCTCGAGCACTGCCTCGGCCCGGTCCTCGACGTCGGCTGCGGTCCCGGGCGGATGGTGCGAGCGCTGCGCTCCGCCGGCCGGCAGTCGCTCGGGATCGACGTCGTGCCCGAGGCCGTCGTCCAGGCCCGGACGTCGGGCGCGACCGCCCTGGTTCGTGACGTCTTCGCGCCGCTGCCCGCGGAAGGGCTATGGGAGAGCGCGCTCCTGGCCGACGGCAACATCGGGATCGGCGGAGATCCGGTCCGCCTGCTGCGGCGGGTGCGGGGGCTGCTGTCCTCCACCGGCCGGGTGGTCGCCGACCTCGCACCGCCCGGGACCGGCCTGCGCGTGCGAGCCGTCCGGCTGGAGTGCCGGGGTATCCAATGCGCGCCCTTCCCCTGGGCGACGGTCGGCGCGGACGTGGTCGCCGCGGTCGCGGCCCGGGCAGGACTCGCCACGCTGCGGGTGTGCGAGCACCACGGTCGGTGGGTGGGCGTGCTCGGCATGGGTGAGGAGGAGACGTGACACCCCGGGCACCACGCGAGGAGTCGTTCTCGGCCCGGCTGCGCGGGTCGGCGATGGCCGCCCGGGTGGGGGTGTGGCTCGGGATCTGCTTCGGCATCGCCTTCCTCACCGGACTCATCAGCCACGGCCTGCAGTCCGGCATCCCGTGGTTGGCCGAGCCGACCCGGCCGACGTGGGGCTACCGGGTCACCCAGGGGCTTCACGTGGCGACCGGCACCGCGGCCGTGCCGCTGCTGCTGGTCAAGCTCTGGATCGTCTTCCCCCGGCTCTTCGCCCGGGTGCCACGGCCCGGACGCGCCCTGGTGATCCATCTGCTGGAGCGGCTGTCGATCCTCGTCCTGGTGTCCGCGGCGATCTTCGAGCTCGCCATCGGTCTGGCCAACGCCGCTCAGTGGTATCCCTGGTCGTTCTCGTTCCGGCCCACGCACTTCGCGGTCGCCTGGGTCGCCATCGGGGCCCTGGTGCTTCATGTCGCGGTCAAGCTCCCGATGATCCGGGACGGGCTGGGCTCCCCGGTGGACGATCCCGAGCCGCACCCCAGCGGCGGCCTCACCCGGCGGGGGCTGCTGCGGACCGCCTGGCTGGCATCCGGTGTCGCTGTGCTGCTGACCGCCGGCCATTCCGTGCCGGGCCTGCGCCGGGTCTCGGTGCTGGCGGTCCGGTCGGGGGAGGGGCCCGGCGGGGTACCCATCAACCGCACGGCCCGGCAGGCCGCGGTGACCGCGGCCGCGCTCGACCCCGCCTACCGGCTCACGATCACCCGAGGCGAGCGCAGCGTCACGCTCACCCGGGACGACCTGGTGGCGCTGCCCCAAGTGGAGGCGGAGCTGCCGATCGCCTGTGTGGAGGGCTGGAGCGCCTCGGGACGGTGGTCGGGTGTCCGGATGCGCGACCTCGTCGCGATGGTGGGCTCGGGCCCCGCCGACGTGGAGGTGATCTCGCTGCAGCGGCGCGGCGCGTTCTCGCGGACCCGGCTCCCGGCCAACTTCGTCGCCGACGACCTGACCCTGCTGGCGCTCAACCTCGAGGGTGAGCCGCTGGGGCTGGACCACGGCTACCCCGCGCGGCTGATCGCCCCGAATCGACCGGGGGTCCTGCAGACCAAGTGGATCGCCCGGCTCGAGGTGTCGGGTCAGGTGTCGACGTGATCCGGCTGGTGCTCGGCGGGGTCGGGGTGGCGCTCGCGGCGTACGGCGGTCTGCTGCTGGTGGGGCGCGGCTGGGCCGACCTGGTGACCACGCTCGTCTGGCTCGGTGGCGGGGTGCTCCTGCACGACGCGGTGCTGGCCCCGGCCACCATGGTCGTCGTGGCGGTGGCCGCGACGGTGGTGCCGGCCCCGTGGCGGGCCCCGGTGGCGGTGGCGCTCGTGGTCGTGGGAGCGGTGACGCTGGTGGCGGTTCCGGTCCTCGGCGGGTTCGGCGCCCGCCCCGACAACCCGACGCTGCTGGACCGGCCCTACTGGTCGGGGTGGGCGGCGTTCGTCACGCTCGCGGTGGGGGCCGCGCTGGCAGCCGGAGCGGTGCGCGCTCGGCGCCTGTCGCGCCACCGGGGCGGACCGCACGTGCGCCGGCGGAGGTGAGGGATGGCCCGGGTGCTGGTGGTCGATGACGACCACACCGTGCGCGAGGTGGTCGTTTCCTACCTCCGTGCCGACGGCCATGACGTGGACGAGGTCGAGGACGGTGAGGCGGCGCTGCGCGCCATGCGCGGCGCCCGCGCGGACCTGGTCGTGCTGGACCTGATGCTGCCGGGCATGGACGGGCTCGAGGTGTGCCGGCGGCTGCGCGACCAGGGCGACGTCCCGGTGATCATGCTCACCGCACTGGGCCGGGAGACCGACCGGGTGGTCGGGCTCGAGCGGGGCGCCGACGACTACGTGACCAAGCCGTTCAGTCCCCGTGAGCTCGTGCTCCGGGTCGCCTCGGTGCTGCGCCGGGCGGGGGAGCGCTCCTCCCCGGCCGGTGTCCCGCTCGTCGACGGAGACCTGCGCCTGGACCCGGTCCAGCGGTCGGCGGTTCTGGGCGGGGACCGGCTCGCGCTCACGCTGCGTGAGTTCGACCTGCTGCACTTCCTGCTCACCCATCCCGGGACGGCCTACTCCCGCGACCGGCTGCTGCAGGAGGTGTGGGGCTGGTCCTTCGGGGACGAGTCGACCGTGACCGTGCACGTGCGTCGGCTCCGGGAGAAGGTGGAGGCCGACCCCGCCCGCCCGGCGCGGCTGGTCACGGTGTGGGGCGTCGGCTACCGGTGGGACCCGTCGTGAGCGATCAGGTGCAGGTCGCGCTGATCGCCGCCGGCTGGGCGGCGACCGTGGGCGTGCTCGGCTTGGCGCTGGCCTGGTCCTTGCGGCGGCTGTCGCTGGTGTGGCTCCAGCTTCTGGTCGCGCTGGTCGCCGTCGTCGCGGTCGTGGCGGGAATGGTCGGGACGGCCAGCGCCATGTTCCTCTCCGACCATGACTTCGCTGTGGTCCTCCTGGTCTGCGCGGTGGCGGGCGCCGTGGCGGTGCTCTTCGCCATGGCCGTGGGGGCAGCCGTGGCCCGGTGGTCGCACGGACTGCAGGCGGGCGCCCGTCGCTTCGGGGAGAGCGGGGAGTACGTCGACGAGGCCGCCGACGGGCCCGCGGAGTTCGCGCGGCTCTCCGCGGAGCTGGCCCGCACCTCCGAACGGCTCCGCGACGCCCGCGTCCGCGAACAGCAACTGGAGCTCTCCCGCCGGGAGCTGGTCTCCTGGGTCTCGCACGACCTGCGCACCCCGCTGGCGGGACTGCGCGCGATGGGCGAGGCACTGGAGGACGGGCTCGCCGAGGACCCCGACCGCTACCACCGCCAGATCCGCGGGGAGGTGGACCGGATGGTGCGGATGGTCGACGAGCTCTTCGAGCTCTCGCGCATCCATGCGGGCGTTCTCGAGCTGGCCCTGCAGCCGGTGACCCTCGGCGACCTGGTCTCCGAGGCGCTCGCCGGTGCCGACCCGGTCGCGCGTGCCGCGGGGGTCCGACTCGGGGGATGGGTCGAGGAGGGCGCGGTGGTCCGGGCCGACCCGGCCGGCCTCTCGCGGGTGGTGACCAACCTGGTGATGAACGCCATCAGGCACACCCCCGCCGACGGGGCGGTCGGCATCGAGGGCCGCCACGTCGGGGACTTCGTGGAGATCAGCGTCACCGACGGCTGCGGCGGGATCGCCGAGGACGACCTTCCGCGGGTGTTCGACGTGGCCTGGCGAGGCACACCGGCGCGCACCCCGGAGCGCGAGGGGGACCCCCGCGGCGCCGGTGTCGGGCCGTCCGGTGCCGGCGCCGGGCTCGGCTTGGCCATCGTCAAGGGGATCGTCGAGGCGCACCGGGGTCGGGTGACGGTCGTGAACCAGGGCCGGGGCTGCCGGTTTCTGGTGCGGCTTCCGGCCTGACCCCGAGAGCCGAGCTCGGCGAGGCACGGGCCGCAGGGGCCCGGTCGGCGTGTTGTAGCCGGTCGAACACGTGTTCGGGCTAGGCTGGGCGTCGCTCGGCTCGGCGGGAGTCGACCGGGGGACCGGCACGGGTTTGTCCCCAGCTCGGGCTCGGCCGCCACGAACTGTCGGCGGTGGTGTCTAGGGTCGGCGACAACACCTCATCAACCCACATCACTGATCACTGGACATGACCGCGAGGGACGAGGACTCACGAGCAGCGGCCGCACCGCGGACCGGAAGGACGGGATGGCACTGATGGCAGTCGGAGATCGTGACAAGGCGCTCGACGTCGCGCTGGCGAACATCGAGAAGCAGTTCGGCAAGGGCTCGGTCATGCGGCTGGGCGAAGAGACGCGGGCAGCGCTCTCGGTGATCCCGACGGGCGCGATCGCCCTCGACATCGCGCTGGGCGTGGGTGGCCTGCCGCGTGGCCGGGTGGTGGAGATCTACGGGCCGGAGTCCTCGGGGAAGACGACCGTGGCGCTGCATGCGGTGGCCAACGCCCAGGCTGCCGGAGGGATCGTGGCGTTCGTCGACGCCGAGCACGCGCTCGACCCCAGCTACGCCAAGGCGCTCGGCGTCGACACCGACGCGCTGCTGGTCTCCCAACCGGACTCCGGCGAGCAGGCGCTGGAGATCGCCGACATGCTGATCCGCTCCGGGGCGCTCGACCTCATCGTCATCGACTCGGTCGCCGCGCTGGTCCCCAGGGCAGAGATCGAGGGCGAGATGGGCGACAGCCACGTCGGGCTCCAGGCGCGGCTGATGAGCCAGGCGCTGCGCAAGATGACCGGCGCGCTCAACAACTCCGGGACCACGGCGATCTTCATCAACCAGCTGCGCGAGAAGATCGGCGTGATGTTCGGCTCCCCGGAGACCACGACCGGCGGCCGCGCGCTGAAGTTCTATGCCTCGGTCAGGCTCGACGTGCGCCGCATCGAGACCCTCAAGGACGGCCAGGAGATGGTCGGCAACCGGACCCGGGTGAAGGTCGTCAAGAACAAGATCAGCCCGCCGTTCAAGCAGGCGGAGTTCGACATCATGTACGGCCAGGGCATCAGCCGGGAGGGTGGCCTGATCGACGTCGGCGTCGACTCGGGGCTCGTCCGCAAGGCGGGGGCCTGGTACACCTACGAGGGCGACCAGCTCGGTCAGGGCAAGGAGAACGCGCGCAACTTCCTGCGCGACAACCCCGATCTGGCCGATGAGCTGGAGAAGCGGATCCTCGAGAAGTTGGGAGTCGGCCCGCACGTCGGCGACGAGGGCCCCCCGGACCCGGTCAACGTGGACTTCTGAGGCTGAGGCCATGGTCGCTCACAGCCGGCTCGACGACTCCCGGGACGGGCTGCCCCCCTCTGCGGGGGCAGTGGTCGCGCCTCCCGAGGATGTCGAGTCGCTCGGGGACGAGGCAGACCAGGAGGCGGTGGCTCGCGCGATCCTGCTGGATCAGCTCACCGGCAGGTCGCGCAGCCGCGCGGAGCTGGAGGAGCGTTTGCAGCGCAAGCGCGTCCCCGACCGAGTCGCGTCGCGGCTCCTGGACCGGTTCGAGGAGGTGGGGCTCGTCGATGACGCGGCCTTCGCGCGTGAGTGGGTGCAGACTCGGCAAGCCGGGCGGGGGCTGGCCCGCCGCGCCCTCGCCCACGAGCTGCGCCGCAAGGGCGTCGATCGTGAGCTGATCGCGGAGGCCGTCGACGGGGTGGACCCGGATGCGGAGGTGGAGGCGGCCCGCGAGCTGGTCCGCCGTCGACTGCGCTCCCTCACCCGCGTCGACGAGGCGACGCGGGCGCGCCGGCTGATGGGCATGCTCGCCCGCAAGGGGCACTCCAGCGAGATCGCGTCTCGCGTGGTGCGCGAGGAGCTTGGGGGCGCGACCTGGCCCCCGGCTCCTTGATCGGCGGTGCCCTGCGGCCTAGCCTCAGGGTGTAGCACCCGAAATGACCGGCATCACACCGGTCACCCTGAACCGAAACGAAACCTCCGGTTCGCTGGGGGAACTGCGCAACGACCAGCTCGACCGGCACGCGGGCACCGTCCAAGGCGGTGCCCAACGGGAGGGTCTTCTCGTGCCGGGCGGGCCGCGAGGCGCCTGAGCAACAGGAGCCGAGATGTCTGCCGTCGTCGTGCCCGGCGTCACCGGGTTGGAGTTCGCGCTGGTCGCGGGGGTTCTCGGCGTTCTCGGCCTTCTCCTCACGGGTTCCGCGCTGGCGCTGGTGCGCGGCCGCCGCCGTGCCGCGGAGCGCGAAGAGGAGCTGCACGAGCACATGCGCGAGCAGCGCGTGGACATCGAGCGCCGCGAGCACCGGATCGCCGAGCGGGAGTCCCGCCTGGATGCACGGTCGGCAGAGCTCGCCACCCGCGAGGAGGGGCTGGGCGCCCGCGAGGAAGCGGTGGCCAGGCTCGAGGAGCAGCGCCATCAGGTGCTCGAGCAGACCGCGCGGCTGACGATGGAGGATGCGCGTCGTGACCTGCTGTGCAGCGTGGAGCACGACGCACGCCTTCACGGCGCGGTGCTGGCTCGGGACATCGAGCGCGAGGCGCGGGACCAGGCGGAGGTCAAGGCACGGTGGGTCATCGCGACGGCGATCCAGCGGCTCGCCTCCGAGCAGACCGCGGAGTCAACCGTCTCCGTGGTCCCGCTGCCCAGCGACGACATGAAGGGCCGGATCATCGGTCGCGAGGGGCGCAACATCCGCGCCTTCGAGCAGGTCACCGGAGTCAACGTGGTCATCGACGACACCCCCGAGGCCGTCGTGCTCAGCTGCTTCGACCCGGTCCGCCGTGAGGTGGGCCGGCTCACGATGGGTGCGCTCGTGGCCGACGGCAGAATCCATCCCACCCGCATCGAGCAGGTGCACGAGCGCTCGCTGGCCGAGGTGCAGGGGCTGTGCGCGCGCGCCGGAGAGGACGCCTGCGTCGAGATGGGCATCACCGACCTCCACCCCGAGCTCGTGGCGATGCTGGGCCGGCTGAAGTACCGCACGTCCTTCGGCCAGAACGTGTTGCTTCATCTCGTCGAGTCCGGTCATGCGGCCGGCCTGTTGGCCGACGAGCTGGGCGTGGACCGCGCCGTCTGCGTGAGGGCGGCGTTCCTGCACGACGTGGGCAAGGCGCTGACCCACGAGGCCGAGGGCTCGCACGCCGCGGTGGGCGCGGAGTTGGCGCGCAAGTACGGCGAGGTGGAGGACGTGGTGCATGCGATCGCCGCTCATCACAACGAGATCGAGCCGCTGACGGTCGAGGCGATCATCACCCAGGCCGCCGACGCCATCAGCGGGTCCCGGCCGGGGGCGCGCCGGGAGTCGATGGGTGTCTACCTCGAGCGGTTGCACCGGCTGGAGGAGATCGCGGCCGGACGAGCCGGGGTGGAGCGGGTCTACTGCATGCAGGCGGGCCGGGACGTGCGCGTCATGGTCCTGCCCGACGAGGTCGATGACCTCGCCGCGCAGGTGCTCGCCCGGGACATCGCGAAGCAGATCGAGGAGGACCTCACCTACCCGGGCCAGATCAAGGTGACGGTGATCCGCGAGAGCCGCGCGACCGAGGTGGCGCGCTGAGGGCGACCAAGCCCTGGCTGCTGGTTACTTGGCAGTAACATCGGAGCATGCCGAACCTCCTCACCCTCTGGGACCGGACGACGGCCGTGCCGCAAGGCAGGCGTGTGTTCTCCCTGGCCTTTGCGCGCAAGGCGCCCTACTTCCGAACCGTCCGACCGGTGTTCATCGACCTGCGACCCAACTACGCCGAGCTAGTGATCCGGAAGCGTCGCGCGGTGGAGAACCACATCGGCACCCTGCACGCCATCGCGCTGTGCAACGGGTTGGAGGCGGCCATGGGAGCGCTCGCCGAGGCCACGATTCCCGGGGACAAGCGGTGGATTCCCCGCGGGATGGAGGTGACCTACACCGCCAAGGCCGACAGCGACGTGCGCTGCATCGCCGAGACCGATCCGGAGCAGTGGGAGGACGGAGAGCCGGACCTCCCGGTCCGGGTCAAGGGCGTGCGCAAGGACGGCACGGTGGTCATCGAGGGTGTGATCGGGTTGTGGGTGACACCGAAGCCAGCGTCGAGCCCGAAGCGGTCGGCTGAGAGCCGCGGTTAGCCCTTCGGTTAGCCCTGCTGCGCCCGACCCGACCGCTCAAGCGATAGCCGACTCTCCGACCGGCAGCGGAGCCCTCTCGCCCCCGACCCGCTGCTGGATCTTGGTGGCCGCCCAGCTGAGGAGCAGATTCATCAGGATGTAGAGCGCGGCGATCACGATCACGGTCTGGAACTGGTTGCCGAACCGCAGATAGATGCCCCGTCCCACGGCGGTCAGGCCTGGAGCCAGGATGTAGTAGCCGAGGCTGGTGTCCTTCAGCGCGACCACCATTTGGCTGATGATCGCCGGCAGCATGATCTTGATGCCCTGGGGGAGCAGGATCAGTCGCATGACCTGCGTCTTGCGCATCCCGATCGCGTAGGCGGCCTCGCCCTGGCCGCGGGGGACGGCGTTGACCCCGGCCCGGAAGACCTCAGCCAGCACCGAGCCGTTGTACAGCGTCAGCCCGATGACGACCGACCAGTAGGGCCCGAAGCCGTCGCCGACGCCGAAGCTGAAGAAGATGAAGATGATGAGCAGGAGCAGCGGCACGGCACGGAAGAACTCCACGATCAGCCAGCACGGCCAGCGCACCCAGGCATGGTCCGACATCTTTCCGACACCGAACACCAGCCCGTAGGCGACCGCGAAGATGATCGCCAGGAAGGCCATCTGCAGGGTCTGCCAGAGACCGTCGATGAGCAGCGTCTCGACGTACCGCGGGGTCACGAAGGGCTCCCACAGTTCGTAGGCGAACTGCCCGGTGTCCCACATCCGCCAGCCGATCAAGCCGGCCACCGCCAGGAGTAGGAGCGAGGCGAGGATCGAGTACATCCGGTGCCGCGCCTCGGTGCGTGGTCCGGGGGCCTCGTAGAGGAGCGTGCTCATCGTGCTGCCCTCCAGCGTCGCTCCAGACCTATTGCGCCGGCCGACATCACCTCGACGATGATGATGTAGCCGACGGCGAACAGCAGGAAGATCTCGATTCGGGCGTCGGCGTTGTTGTTGGTGAAGTAGCGCATCCGTCCTGTGGCCTCCATCAGCCCGAACGCTGCGGCGACCGAGGTGTTCTTCGCCAGCGCGATGAGCACGCTGGCCATCGGCGGGACGACGGCCCGGAAGGCCTGAGGCAGGATGACCAGCTGCATTGACTGGCCGAAGGTGAGCCCGACCGCCCTCGACGCCTCCGCTTGGCCGACAGGGACGGAGTTGATGCCCGAGCGGACAGCCTCACACACGAATGCGGAGGTGTAGATGGTGAGTGCGATGACGCCCTTGATCAGGAACGGCGTCTGGACGAACCAGCCGAGCGTGGGCGCGGCGATGAACACGAAGATGAAGACGATGAGCAGCGGGGTGTTGCGGAAAACCGAGACGTAGATCGCGCCGGCCTTACGCAGCACGGCAACCGGTCCGACGCGCATTGCTCCGAGGATCGTGCCGAAGACCAGCGATGCGATCCCCGAGAGCACGAGCAGCTGGATCGTCAGCCAGAAGGCCGTCAAGACGAGGTCGAAGTTGGAGAACACATTGTCCACGCGCTCACCGTCCTCTCGTCGGGATTGTCATGGTCGCCGGGGGCCCGTCGTGCCGGGTTGGCGCCGAGGTGGTGGTGCCCGCGCGGGCACCACCACCTCAACGCATCAAGCGAACTTCGCTCACTCGCAGGGGTCGAGTTCGGGCTGCTCGGGCGTGTCCACCCCGGCCTGACCCAGGGTCGACTGGAAGGCCTCCTCCCACGAGCCGTCCTCGAAGGAGGCCTCGAGGGTGGAGTTGATCCACTCGCACATCTCCGGGTAGTCCTGCGAGTAGCCGATGCCGTAGCGCTCATCGGAGAAGGGCTCGACGACCACCTTGAGCTGATCGGGGTTCTGCGCGGCGTAGCCGAGCAGGATCGCTCCGTCGGTGGTCATCGCGTCCACGGTGCCGTTGAGGACCTGGTCGACGCACTCGGAGTAGGTGTCGAAGCCCCGGGGCCGGGCGCCCTCGGCCTCGGCGTTGTCGAGCGATGTCGAGCCGGTGACCGAGCAGACCTCCTGCCCCTGGATGTCGTCGAGGGTGCTGATGTCGGAGTCGGAGCGCACGAGCAGCTGCTGGCCGGTCACGTAGTAAGGGCCAGCCTGCCCGACGACCTCGCGGCGGTCGGGGGTGATCGAGTATGAGGCGATCACGAGGTCCACCTCTCCAGACTCCAGGAATGGCTCCCGGTTGTCGGAGATCGTCTCCTTCCAGATGATGTCCTCCGGCGCGATGCCGAGATCGGCCGCCATGATCTTGGCCATCTCGGGGTCGAAGCCCTCGGGCATGTCCGCGGCCGGATCCTTGAACCCGATGCCGGGCTGGTCGTACTTCACCCCGATGGTGATCTCGCCGGAGTCGGCCAGCTCTCGCATCCGGGTGCCCTCGTCGAACTCGTCGGCTGCGTTCTCGGCGACCTCGACGTCTGAGCCGCCGTCGGCAGCGTCGTCGCCGGCATTGCCGCAGGCGGCCAGGGGTAGCACGAGAACCGCTCCCGCCAGGAGGGCCATCTTTCGCGTCGATCGCATTGTTGCTCCTTGTGTGATTCGAGGTGCTTCTTGCCAGTGGGTAGTCGGGAGGGTCGGTCTGGTGCGGCTGTCCACGAGGACCGGGTGGCGGTCAGTGTTTGAGGATCTTGCCGAGAAAGTCCTTGGCCCGCTCCGACTGCGGGTTGGTGAAGAACTCCTCGGGCTCAGCTTCCTCGACGATCAGTCCGTCGGACATGAAGACCACGCGGTTGGCGGCGGTGCGCGCGAAGCCCATCTCGTGGGTCACCACGATCATCGTGGTGCCGCCCTTGGCGAGGTCGACCATGACGTCGAGGACCTCCTTGATCATCTCCGGATCCAGAGCGGAGGTGGGCTCATCGAAGAGCATCACCTTGGGCTCCATCGCCAGTGCCCGGGCGATGGCCACGCGCTGCTGCTGGCCGCCGGAAAGTTGCGCGGGGTACTTCTGGGCCTGGGCGGCCACGCCGACGCGTTCCAGGAGCTCGTTGGCGCGCTTCTCCGCGGCGTCCTTCTTGTGTCCGCGCACCTTGATCGGTCCTAGCGTGACGTTCTCCAGGATCGTCTTGTGCTGGAACAGGTTGAACGACTGGAAGACCATGCCGACCTCGGCACGCAGCCGAGCCAGTGCCTTCCCCTCCTGGGGCAGCGGCTGGCCGTCGAGGCTGATCGCGCCCCGGTCGATGGTCTCCAGCCGGTTGATCGCCCGGCACAGCGTGGACTTGCCGGACCCGGACGGCCCGATCACCACCACGACCTCCCCACGGTCCACCGTGAGGTTGATGTCCTGCAGCACGTGCAGCTGGCCGAACCACTTGTCGACGTGGTCGAGGACCACGAGGGGCTGGCCCATCGCTGCCTGCGTGTCATGCGCCGCCGTCATACTTCGACAACCTAGAGGCAGGCGAAGCCGCTGCCTATGTCCATCGGGCCCGGTGCGCCCGGCGTGTCTGCATCGTTACCGCGGCATCGGCCCCGGACTCGGCGTAGCGCCGGGTTTGCCCCGGTGCGCGCCCGGGCACGGAAGAACCATCGAGGAAAGGAGGGCACGTGCCCGGTCGTGACATCGGACGTGACATTGCGGGGGGCCTCTCCCGAGCCGCCAAGGCTGCTGCCCGTCCCAAGGAGGCGGCCCACCAAGCGGCCGAGGCTGCTCGGGACGTGGCGGCCAAGGGCGCCGAGGCGGCTGAGAAGGCCTTGCACCATGCCGACGCGGGGGATGCCGAGCAGCGCGACGAGCATGCCGAGTCCGCTGCGCCCGGCGCAGGGGAACACGCTGAGATCGGCTCTGGGGAGCCGGGCGAGCTGCACGACCCGCACGACCCGCAGGTGGTGCTGGCAGAGCCTGCCCCGCCGAGCGAGCCCCCGGTCGACATCGTGGAGCAGGTCCTCGCCAGCGAGGCGGAGGGTGGCGCGCACGGCCGGGCCACCGAGCCCAGGGCGGGCAGCCGTGGCGCCGAGCATGGCGAAGCCCACCTGGCGCGGGCCGAGGAGGAGGAGATCGCCGAGGAGGTCGCGGAGGCCTTCCCCGGCGGCGACCTCGACCTGGAGACCCCCGTCGGCACGACTGGCGCCGACACCGGACACAACCCTGACACCGCCGAGGCCTCGCTGCAGCAACCCGGGACCGAGCCGCTCCTCGACCCCTCGCTGACCAACGAGGTCAAGGCCGAGCAGGACACGCTGCACAAGGCGGCCGACGAGCACAAGGAGTGACAGCCTCCTTGCTCGGAAGGGTCCGCCCCGGCGTCGGCTGCGCACCGCGCCGTACCCTGGACCGGTCATGAGCAGCGCGCGCACCTACGAGGTCCGCACCTACGGGTGCCAGATGAACGTCCACGACTCCGAGCGGCTCACCGGCCTGCTCGAGGACGCCGGCTACCTCCGAGCCGCAGCCGGGGAGCAGGCCGACGTGGTGGTCTTCAACACCTGCGCGGTGCGGGAGAACGCCGACAACCGGCTCTACGGCAACCTCGGCCACCTGGCACCGGTAAAGGCACAGCGGCCGGGGATGCAGATCGCCGTCGGTGGCTGCCTGGCCCAGAAGGACCGCGGGGAGATCACCCGCCGGGCGCCGTGGGTCGATGTCGTGTTCGGCACGCACAACATGGGCTCGCTGCCGGCGCTGCTCGAACGCGCGCGGATCCAGGACGAGGCACAGGTCGAGATCCTCGAGTCGCTGGAGGTCTTCCCCTCCACACTGCCTACCCGCCGCGAGTCGGCGTACGCCGCCTGGGTCTCGATCTCGGTCGGCTGCAACAACACCTGCACGTTCTGCATCGTCCCGGCGCTGCGCGGACGGGAGAAGGACCGCCGGCCCGGCGACGTGCTCGCCGAGATCGGGGCGCTGGTCGCCGAAGGCGTCGTGGAGGTGACGCTTCTCGGACAGAACGTGAACTCCTACGGCGTCGAGTTCGGCGACCGGCAGGCGTTCTCCCGACTGCTGCGCGCCTGCGGCGAGGTCGAGGGGCTCGAGCGGGTCCGCTTCACCAGCCCGCACCCGGCCGAGTTCACCGACGACGTCATTGCCGCGATGGCCCAGACGCCCACGGTGATGCCGCAGCTGCACATGCCGCTGCAGTCCGGTTCGGACCGGGTCCTTCGCGCGATGCGGCGCTCCTATCGGCAGGCTCGGTTCCTCGGCATCCTCGACCGGGTCCGGGCGGCGATCCCGGACGCCGCCATCAGCACCGACATCATCGTCGGGTTCCCGGGCGAGACCGAGGCGGACTTCGCCGAGACGCTGCGCGTGGTCGAGCGAGCCCGCTTCGCTCAGGCGTTCACGTTCCAGTACTCCCTGCGCCCGGGGACACCGGCGGCCGGGATGGAGCACCAGGTGCCGAAGGCGGTGGTGCAGGAGCGCTACGAGCGGCTGGTCGACCTGGTCAACGACATCGCCTGGCGGGAGAACCAGCGACTCGTCGGCCGTCGGCTCGAGCTTCTCGTCGCCGAGGGCGAGGGCCGCAAGGACGCCGCCACCCATCGGATCTCCGGCCGAGCCCCGGACAACCGGCTGGTCCATGTCGCGGCCCCGGTGGGGGAGCCGGTCCGGCCGGGGGACGTGGTCGAGGTCGAGATCACCTATGCGGCGCCGCACCACCTGGTGTCCGACGCGCCGGTCCTCGGCGTACGCCGGACCCGAGCGGGCGACGCCTGGGAGGCCCGGCAGGCCGCTCCGGCCGTCGCCGGAGCATCGGGCAGCTCCGCCGTGTCGCTGGGCCTGCCCGGTCTCGGCGTACCCCCGCCGCTCGAGCCGGTCCCGACCTGCCGCTGAGGGTGCGCCCCCCCCGTCCCCAGAGGTCCGCGATGAGGGCTCCGTCGACGCGTCAGGGGGAGCGGCGGTTCGGCTCGTCCTCGATCGGGTTCGGACGGGGCTCGCCGACGGTCCGGTCCACCCCTGCCCGGGGGTCCATGACCCCCTCGGTGTCGTCGAGATCGACGTCGCGGTTGGGGTGCACGTCGCTCTGCGAAACGTCGACGGCGTCCCAGGCTGTGGGCGCGGTGTCCAGACCCCCGTCGGTGCGCTCCACGGAGCTGCCCTTGCTCCCCATCCCCTCGATGCCGCCGCCGCCCAGGCGTGCCTCCGAGGCGCGTGGGCCCGGCCGCTCGCTGCTCACCCCCATGTCACCGGCCAGGCCATGACCGCCGGTGCTGTTCGGGTTCGAGGGGCGCGTGTCCTCGGACTCGTGGTGGTCGCCGGGCCGGACCTCGGCCTCGTCGTGACCGTCCGGCTGCGCCTGGTCCATGGTCGGCTCCCTTCTTAGCGACGTGACAGCGCCGACCGGCGGCGGCCGGGCTCTCCGTGGAAGCCTTGCCGGGGCCGGGGGCCCGCAAACCGGACCGCCCGGGCCCGGAACCTCAGAACCCGAAGGTGAGGATCGACGGGACACGGCCGACCGCGAGAGCCACCAGCACCTCCCGCTCATGCGGCACCACCGGACTGGGGAGCACGAGGAGCCGGAACCAGCCGAGCCCCGTGCACTTCCCCGGCTCCTGCACCGACGGGACTCCGGACCACGAGCGAGTAGAGAGGAAGAAGTCCACCCGCTGCTCGATCGGGTCCCGGTTGCCGGGCTGCGTGCGCTGCATCGCGCACAGGGGCTCGATGGCCTCCGGCTCGACGCGGACCCCGAGCTCCTCGGCGGCCTCCCGCGCGGCCGCGGCGAACACCGACTCGCCGTACTCCACGTGTCCCGCTGCGGCGCTGGCCCAATGTCCGCTCATGAACGAGGTGTCCGGGCCGCGCAACTGGAGCAGCACCTCGAGGTCGGGTCCGTCGCCGCGGAGCAGCAGCAGGTACGCCGCGGGCACCACCCGGAAGCCCTCAGCCGAGACGTGCGCCGCCACGGCGTCAACCTACCCGGGCCGTGCGCCTGAGCGCTGACGTGCGTGGGGCAGGATCGGACCATGCCGCAGCCGCCGATCCCGATCGTGGCGATCGTCGGGCCCACGGCGGTCGGCAAGTCCGACCTGGCGCTCGACCTCGCCGCCCGGCTCGGCGGCGAGGTGGTCAACGCCGACGCGATGCAGCTCTACCGGGGCATGGACGTCGGCACCGCGAAGCTGCCCGTCGCGGAGCGACGCGGCATCCCTCACCATCTGCTGGACGTCCTCGAGGTCACCCAGAGCGCGTCGGTGGCGCAGTTCCAAGGGCAGGCGCGGCGGGTCATTGCCGGCTGCCGCGACCGTGGCAGGGTTCCCGTGCTGGTGGGCGGATCGGCTCTCTACACCCGGGCGGTGCTCGACCGCTTCGAGTTCCCCGGGACCGACCCGACGGTGCGGGAACGCGTCGAAGGCGACCTCGCCCGGGAGGGCGCCGCAGCACTGCACGCCCGGCTGGCCCTGGTCGACCCGGAGGCGGCGGGGCGGATCCTGCCGGGCAACGGGCGCCGGATCGTCCGCGCCCTCGAGGTCGTCGAGCTCACTGCGCGGCCGTTCTCGGCCAGCCTGCCGAGCCGGGAATACGTCGACCCGGCAACCGTGCAGATCGGCGTAGCCTGCCCACGGTCGGTGCTCGACGAGCGGATCGAGGCAAGAGTGCGCCGGATGTGGGACGCGGGACTGGTCGAGGAGGTGCGGGCCTTGGAGCAGTGCGGGCTGCGAGAGGGGCGCACCGCGAGCCGGGCGCTCGGCTACCAGCAGGTGCTCGCCTTCCTGGCCGATCAGTGCACCGAGGACGAGGCCTTCGCGGCTACGGTCGCCGGCACGCGGCGCTTCGCTCGGCGACAGGAGGCGTGGTTCGGCAAGGACCCGAGGATCGGCTGGGTCTCCTGGGAGGACCCCGACCGGGTCGCCGCCGCTCTGACCCTGGTCCGGCCAAGGACGCCGGCCCGATGACTGCGGAGGTCCCGCGGCCGCGGCGCAACGTGCTCGGTGGGGACCTGGAGACGTGCGGCACGGACCCGCTGACGGGCTTCTACCGCGACGGCTGCTGTGCCACCGGCCCCGAAGACCTCGGGAGCCACACGATCTGTGCTGTCGTCACCGCCGAGTTCCTGACCCACCAGGGGAGCATCGGCAACGACCTGATGACGCCGCGCCCGGAGTACGCCTTCCCTGGCCTGGTTCCGGGCGACCGCTGGTGCGTGACCGCGGTCAACTGGGCGCGGTCCTACCTCGAGGGCGTGGCGGCGCCCGTGGTCCTGGCCGCCACCCACGAGGCCGTCCTCGACATCGTGCCGCTGAACGCGCTGCGCGAGCACGCTGTGGACGTGCCTCCCGATCTCGGCGGCTTGGAGACCTGAGCCACCGCAGGTCTCCCGGTCGCTAGCCGACCCGACGCGCCGGGGCGATCGCGCGGCCGGAGACCGGGACGGCAGCGTGAAGCAGCAGCACCGCCCCGTCGCAGGTCGTGCAGCAGTAGTCCACGCCACCGTCGTCGACCGGCAGCAGGATCTGCTCGTCGTCGCAGTCGTCACAGAAGCCGACGACACCCCACCGCATGAGCACCACGTCGCTTTTTGCCATGACACCGACGTTCACACATGCCACCGACACAACGGCGCCGACGCGCCCGGGCGAGCCCGGGGCGAAGGCCCTTGCGGCGCCGGGGAGGCGAGGAGTTGAGTGAGGCGCTCAGTCCTTCACAGGAGGTCCTATGGCCCATTCCCTCCCCGCCGCCCGCCGGGCACGCGCCACGCTCGCCACCGCGGCCATCGCTGCCGGTGCCCTGACCCTGACCACCACGCCGGTCCAGGCCGCGCCACCCCCCAGTCCCGACGCACCGTCTCAGGCGCGCGGCAACGGCGCCTGGCCGGGTTTCGCCACCGAGAAGGACCCGCTCGCGCGCGGCTGGGGCGGCGCGGTCTCCTCGGTGGACCCCGAGGCGTCTCGAGTCGGACTTCAGGTGCTCAAGCGCGGCGGCAACGCCGTGGACGCCGCCGTCGCGACCGCGGCCGCCCTCGGTGTCACCGAGCCCTACAGCGCCGGCATCGGCGGCGGTGGCTACTTCGTCTACTACGACGCCAGGTCCCGCAAGGTGCGGGTCATCGACGGCCGCGAGACCGCACCGGAGTCGATGCCCGGTGACGCCTTCGTCGACCCGGCGACCGGGGAGCCTTGGCCGTTCTCGCCGGAGCGGGTGACCAGTGGGGTCTCCATCGGCGTCCCGGGCACCCTGGCAACCTGGAAGACCGCCCTGGACCGCTGGGGCAAGCGCGACCTCGGCGCCATGCTGCGCCCGGCCGCGAAGCTGGCCCGGCGGGGGTTCGTGGTCGACGACACCTTCGCGATGCAGACCGCGGAGAACCAGCAGCGATTCGAGGCCTACACGACCACCCCGGAGGTGTTCCTGCCCGGCGGCACGGTCCCCGAGGTGGGCTCGGTCTTCCGCAACGCCGACCTGGCCAGCACCTACCGGCTGATCGCCCGGCGCGGGGCCGGTTGGTTCTACCGCGGCGGGCTTGCCCAGGAGATGGTCGACGTCGTCCAGGCTCCTCCGGTCAGTTCCACCACCGACCTGCCGGTGCCGCCGGGCTACATGGAGCGCAGCGACCTGGCGCGCTACCGGACCATCGTCAAGGCGCCGACCCGGGTCCGGTATCGCGGCTACGACGTCTTCGGGATGCCGCCGTCGTCCTCCGGTGGCACGACCGTGGGAGAGACCCTCAACATCGTCGAGGAGGTCGCCCCACGGCGCACACGCACTCCGCACCTGCTGCACAGCTACTTCGAGGCCTCGGCACTGGCCTACGCCGACCGCGGGCGCTACCTCGGGGACGCTGCCTACACCCCCGTCCCGGTCCGTGACCTGCTCTCCCAGCGGTTCGCCGCCGAGCGGGCCTGCGCGATCGACCCGAGCGAGGCGGCGGCCAAGCCGGTGGCGCCCGGGGACGCCTCGGCGTACGACGGTGTGTGCGACCAGGCCCCCGCGGCAGGCACCACGGCCGAGGACACCGAGAACCCCGAGACGACCAACCTCGCGGTGGCCGACCGGTGGGGCAACGTCGTGGAGTACACCCTGACGATCGAGCAGACCGGCGGCTCCGGCCTGGTCGTCCCCGGCCGCGGGTTCATCCTCAACAACGAGTTGACGGACTTCAGCGCCGCGCCCGACCCCGACGACCCCAACCGGGTCGAGGGCGGCAAGCGGCCGCGCTCGTCGATGTCGCCGACGATCGTGCTCCGGCACGGAAAGCCGTTCCTCGCGCTCGGCTCGCCCGGCGGGTCGACCATCATCACGACGGTCCTCCAGGTGCTCCTGAACCGGATCGACCGTCACCTGCCGCTGCTGTGGTCGGTGGCCGCGCCGCGGGCCACCCAGCGCAACACCACCAACGTGGTGGCCGAGCAGGCGTTCATCGACCGGTGGGGTGAGGTGCTCGCTGGCTACGGGCACACCTTCACCGTGCCGGGCGCCCCCGGGACCAGCAGGGCGGAGATCGGCGCGGCGACCGCGATCGAGTTCAGCGGGCGTGGCGGGCGGTTCCTCACCGCAGTCGCCGAGCCGGAGCGTCGCGGCGGGGGCAGCGCCTTGGTCGTGCACCCGCGGCGGTAGCGCTCAGGCAGCCACCGGATCCGGCGCGTCGAGGGAGCAGGCGACCTCGGCGCGCCGGGCCGCGGCGTAGAAGCCGGCGCCGAGCAGGCTGAGCAGACCGGCTGTGACCATCGCCACCGGCAGCCCGGCCGCGTCGGCGAGGCCGCCGAGCAGCGGGGCGCCGATGCCGAAGGCGGCGAAGCCGGCCATCGAGTCGATCGACAGCACCGTTGCGCGGTTCCGGGCGACCGCCTCGCGGTGCAGCAGAGTCTGGTGCACCGGGCCGGTCCCCCCGAAGAGCCCATAGGTGAGCAGGTACGCCGCGACCAGGCCGGCCGCCCCGCCCACCAGCCCCATCCCGGCCGCGCCGAGAGCGACCAGGAGATGGGTCACGATCGCGGTGCGGGCCACACCCCAGCGGCGGGACAGCACCCCGACCAGCGCCGACCCGGCCGCGAAGGTCGCCCAGCCGGCTGCGGCGACCGGGCCCATCAGCGCACCGGCGCGCTCCTCGCTGCCCAGGATCTCCGCGAGCCGCAGTGGCTGGAAGGTCTCGAAGACGATCATCGCCAGCGACGAGAACACCGTGACGAGCACGATGCCGCGGAGGGCGGCGTTTCCGCGGACCAGGCCCAGCCCGTCGCGGACCACCTGCGGCGCAGTGCGCAGCGACTCCAGTGCGGTGCCGGGCTCGCGTCCGGTGGCGGGCTCGCGCATCAGGACCAGGACGGCCAGCACATGCAGAACGCCCAGCCCGGCCCAGCCCAGGAAGGGCAGCAGGAGCGCCGAGTCGACCGGGAGAGGATGCCACCAGACCAGGAACCCCGAGACCAGCGCGCCGGCGGAGATGCCGAGGCCGGTCACCACGCCGTGCGCGGCCATCGCTGCGTCGACGTCGGCGCCGGGCTCGCTCAGGTGCACGGTGTCGACGTACCACGCCTCCAGCGGCCCGGAGTCCAGGGCGCGGTAGACGCCCATGAGCAGCACGCCGACGGTGAAGGTCCAGAACGAGTGCGCGGTGATGATGACCGCCGCCGAGGCCAGGTTGACCAGCCCCGCGGCCACCAGCACCGGGCGGCGGCCGAAGGCGTCGGCGAACCCGCTCGTGGGCAGTTCGAGGGCGAGCACCATCAGGCCCATGAGGCCGAAGGCGGTGACGGCCTGGCCGACGCTGAGGCCGCGCTCGACCGGCAACAGGGCGGTGATCCCGATGACCAGCCCGACGGGGAACCAGCGGGTCGCGGTCAGCACCAGGAAGGCGCGGCGGGCGGCCACGGGGGAGAGGATGTCGGGGCTCATCGGTGCGGGATCTCCTGTGTGTCGAGAGGGGTGCCCAGGACATGGATGGACACCCGCCGGGCGGCGGGATCCCCGGCCCCGTCGTCGCGGTGCCGGGTGATGACCTCCCACAGCTCGGCGGCCAGGGTTCGCATCTGGTCCGCGGTGACGGTCACGATGTCGTCGGACATGCCGGCGGCGTCCTGCCAGGCGGGTGGCCACGCGGGCTTGGCCTCGTGCCAGGCGTGCACCTGGGACGCGAGCAGCTCGAAGCTGTGCCGCTCGAGCCAGGCCAGGGCGGCCGCGCCGTCGGGGTCGTCGGCGAAGTCGCTGGGCTCGTAGGTGGTGTAGCGAGCGGCCGCCTCCCACTCCCGGCGCCGGCCCTCGCCGCGGCCGGTGTCGCTCACGAGCCCCACGGCCGCGAGTTTGCGCAAGTGGTAGGAGGTGGCGCCGGTGTTGGTGTCGAGACGCTCGGCGAGGTCGGTCGCGGTCGCGGGGCCGCCGAGGCGCAGAGCGGTCAGCAGGCGCGCGCGGAGCGGGTGGGCGAGGGTGGTCAACGCCGCGGTGTCCAGACGGCCAGGTGAGGAGCTCATGCATCCATAATAGTTATGCATAGAGATTGTGCAAGAGGCTTCCCGGGTCCGTCCTAGACTCACGCGGTGGAGTCACCTGGCATCGGCTTCTGGAAGGGTCACGGCACCGAGAACGACTTCGTGCTCGTGCCGGACCGCGACGGAGCCCTGGGCCCGCTGTCCGCGGATCTCGTCCGGCGGCTGTGCCACCGGCGATCCGGCCTCGGCGCCGACGGCGTGATCCGGGTGGTCCGCACCGATGCCACCGATGATCCGGCCGCGGTGGCGGCCCGCGACCGGGCGGTGTGGTTCATGGACTACCTCAACGCCGACGGCTCCGGGTCCCAGATGTGCGGCAACGGCGTGCGGGTGCTCGGCCGCTACCTCGTCTCCCAGGAGGGCGAGGATGCCGACCGACCGCTGCCCGTGGCCACCCGCGCCGGCCTCAAGGAGCTCGTCTTCGACGGCGACCTGGTCACCGTCGACATGGGCGAGCCGCGGGTGCTCGGCGAGACCGTGGTCGCCGCAGCGGGCCGCTCCTGGCCCGCCATGCACGTGGACCTGGGCAACCCGCATGCCGTGGCCCTGGTGGGCGACCTCGCCGACGTCGGCTCCTTGGCGCAGGCGCCCTCGCACGACCCGCAGGTCTATCCCGACGGGGTCAACGTGGAGTTCGTGGTGCGCCGGAGCGCGGGCCGGGGGGCCATGCGGGTCCACGAGCGTGGGTCGGGGGAGACCCGGTCCTGCGGGACCGGTGCCTGCGCCGCGGCGGTGGCGATGGCCCTGACGGACGGCGCCGGCCCAGGCTCGGCGTACGACCTCGACCTGCTGGGCGGCCGGCTCCGGGTGACCTGGACCGAGTCCGGTCGCGTGCTGCTCACCGGCCCGGCCGTCCTGGTCGCGGAAGGAAATTGGGTCGCCGGGCGTTGAGCCTGGTGCGACCCTGGAGGCCTATGAGTATGCACGAGAGCCAGTACGCCGCGGCCGATCTCGAGGCCGACGAGCGCGTGGACGACCCCGAGTCCGCTGTCGAGTTGCCCTGGGAGTCCCGATACGCCGACGCCGCTCCCGAGGGTCGCGACCCCGAGGCTGGAGACCCTGAGGGCACCACCGGCATCTGGGACCTCGAGGAGCGCTATGCGCTGAAGCGGGTCGACGGGCTGCGCACCGAGCTGGAGGACGTCAGCGAGGTCGAGTACCGCCAGCTCCGGCTCGAGCGGGTCGTGCTCGTGGGCGTGTGGACCGAGGGCAGCGTCGAGGACGCCGAGCACTCGCTGGCCGAGCTGGCCGCGCTCGCCGAGACCGCGGGGTCGGTGGTGCTGGAGGCGATCTTCCAGCGCCGGCAGAAGCCCGACCCGGCGACGTTCATCGGCCGCGGCAAGGTCGAGGCCCTGCGCGAGATCGTGCAGTACACCGGGGCCGACACGGTGATCTGTGACGGGGAGCTGGCCCCCAGCCAGCTGCGCAACCTCGAGGACCGGGTCAAGGCCAAGGTCGTCGACCGCACCGCCCTGATTCTGGACATCTTCGCCCAGCACGCGAAGTCCCGGGAGGGCCAGGCACAGGTCGAGCTCGCCCAGCTGACTTACATGAAGCAGCGGCTGCGGGGCTGGGGCGGCAACCTGTCCCGGCAGGCCGGTGGCCGGGTCGGCTCCCAGGGCGGCGGCATCGGCGGCCGCGGACCCGGAGAGACCAAGATCGAGACCGACCGCCGGCGGATCAACGCCAAGATCGCCAAGCTCCGGCGCGAGCTGAAGCACATGGCGACGACGCGGGACACCAAGCGCGCCGAACGGCGCCGCCACGAGGTGCCGGCCGGGGCGATCGCGGGCTACACCAACGCCGGCAAGTCCTCGCTGCTCAACCGGCTGACCGGCGCCGGTGTCCTGGTCGAGGACGCGCTCTTCGCCACCCTCGACCCGACGACGCGGCGGACCACCAGCTCCGACGGGCGCGTCTACACCCTCTCCGACACCGTCGGCTTCGTGCGGCACCTGCCGCACCAGCTCGTCGAGGCCTTCCGGTCCACCCTGGAGGAGGTCGCCGACGCCGACCTCGTGGTGCACGTCGTGGACGGCTCCGACCCGGATCCGGAGGGACAGCTCGCGGCAGTTCGTGAGGTGCTCGCGGAGATCGGAGCGGACACCGTGCCCGAGCTCGTCGTCATCAACAAGGTGGACCTGGCCGACGCGATGGTCATCGCCCGGCTGCGCCGCGCCGAGCCGCACGCCGTGGTGGCCTCGGCGCGCACCGGCGAGGGCATCGAGGACCTGCTGGCCGCCATCGAGGCGGACCTTCCCCGACCCGGCGTGGAGTTCGAGGCGCTGCTGCCCTACGAGCGCGGTGACCTGCTGCACCGGATCCACACCGGCGGCGAGGTGGCCGAGCTCGAGCACACCGGGGAGGGGACCCTCGTCCGCGGCCGGGTCAACGCCGAGCTGGCCGGCGAGCTCGCGCCCTACGCCGTCGCCGCCTCGCGCTGACCCCAGCGCGTCGAGAATCGCCTCATAAGGCCGTCCGCCGGCGCGCCGGGCGGCCCATCACGTCACCGGGCGGCCCGTCAGCTCACCGGCGGGTGAGCCGGCACAGGTCGCGCCACTGGTCGTCGCTCACGCCCGCCGGCTCGTAGCCGAACCAGCCGTGGGCGAGGTCGACGGTGCGGGCGAGGAGGTCCACCAGGACGCCGTCGGGGTCGGGTGTGCAGGCCACGGCGATGCCGGACACCGCCTTGTGCACAATGGCCGGCGCGCTGCGCTTGGTGAAGTCCGCCGTACTCCGGCCGCCGTCGAGGAACGCCACAGCCCAGTCGCGGGCGTGCGGAACAGCGTCGAGCACTGCCCGGGTCTGTGGAGGCAGAGTCCCCGCCGGGCGGCCCTCGAGCCGACCCAGCTCCCGCTCGCACAGCAGCAGCCCCACCGCGGCCACGCTCTGCTTCTCCTGCGACACCAACGGCAGCGCCGCGGAGGCGGCCTCCCGGGCGATCCATGCGTCGGTTCGCGGGTCGTCGCCGTTCAGCCCGATCACCTCGGGCACCAGCGGGGCTAGCCGGCTGCGGGCCGCATCGGAGACGTGGTCGTTGATTTCGCGAGCCAGCGCCGCCAGCAGGGGGTGGGTGCACCGCGGATGGTCCGACCACGGCTCCCCGGCCAGGTAGGAGGCCAGCTCCATGAAGCACGCGCCCTTGCGCGGGTTGCGGTGCTTGCCACGGGACAGGACCGGCATCAGGTCCGGAGTGCGGGGAGCATTCATCGCGACCGTTTCCCCTTGTCGACGGCGGGTGGGACGGTGCCGTGGGGCACGCGCATATAGTGCGCCCGGGACCGCCTCCCCCGCTAGGCGCCTACGCTAGTCTCCCGGGCCAAGTCCGCACCGCTAGGCTGCGCGTTCGTGGCCGGCAGATCGTGGAGAGGGCTGGCGGCGCCCCGTGCTTGGTGGCTGACGCCGCTGGCCCTGCTCGGCACCGCGGCGGGGCTCCTGTGGCCGCTCGTCGCGCCCCTGGTCACCGTCACCGAGGTGGTGCCCGACCCGGTGCGGATCACCGACTATCGCGCTGACTTCGCGGTTGCCGAGGACGGCGACCTCAAGGCAGTCGAGCGGATCACAACGCAGTTCCCCGGGGGGCGGCACGGCATCTTCCGGTTCTGGGATGTCGCCGACCCCGGAGAATCCAGCGCCCGGCTGATTCCTGAGGACATCGAGGTGCGGCTCGACGGCGGCCCGGTCCCGGTCGAGTTGCTGTGGGAGGGACAGGGCCGTTACCGGGTGGCCAAGATCGGCGACCCTGACGCTTTGGTGGCCGAGGGTCGCCACGTCTACACCGTGCGCTACCGAATCGCCGGGTCCTTGGCCTCACCGGACGCCGGCAAGGAGCTGGCCGAGCCGTCCTCGGGGAGCCGGCCGGCCGACGCCAGCGGCTCGGCCTTCTACTGGAACGTCGTCCCCCCGGGCTGGTCGATGGGCATCGCCCGGAGCCGTGTCACCGTGACGCTGCCCGACCGCCCGGAGAACGTCGTCTGCCTGGCCGGCGCCGACACGGCGTACCCCTGTCAGGTCAGCGAAGAGGACACCACCGTGTCGGTGCGCACCGGCCCCCTCCCGCCGCGCACGCCGGTCACCTTCCGGGCGACGCTGCCCACCCCGGCGCCCGAGCGGGTCTCCCTCCCGTGGTCCGTGCCGTTCGACGGGGTGCTGGGTCGGTCGGTGCCACTCGCGCTCGGGCTGGCTGTCCTCTCCGGGCTTGCCCTCGTCGCCGGGGCCGTCTGGACGCTCCGGGCGCGCGAGGAGGAGCCGGGGTTTCCGGTGATGTACACCCCGCCATCGGGCATGGGGCCGGTGCAGACCTGCTACATCGCCGACGAGCGGGTCCCCGACTCCGGCCTGGTCGCGACGCTGCTCCACATGGCCCAGCGCGGGCTGGTCGGCCTGCGCCCCACGGGCAACGACGCCTGGACCATCGAAGGGCTGGCCGGCGAGGGCGGTTGGCAGCAGGTCGACCCGGTGACCCTGGAGGTCGGCCGCCGGCTGGGACTGACCCGAAGCGGTGCCCGGGTCGCAGCCGACGGCTCGGTGCAGGCCGGCACGTCCCTCCAGGCGGCACGGGACAGCATGCGGACCCAGAGCCGCCAATGGGCCAGGGAGGCCGGTTTGCTCGCCACGCGTGCGCAGGAGCAGATCGGACGGGCTCTCGTCGTCCTCGCAGCGCTCGTGGCTGCGGCCCTCTTCGTGGTGGCGCCGCTGGTCCTGGCCGGGCTGGCGTTCACGCTGGTGGGCCTCCCGTTCGCCGCCTTCGTGGTCGGCGGTGCCGGCCTGCTCGCCACCGGCGTCGGCACCCGCCGTACGCCGGCAGGACGTGAAGCCTGGTCGCGAGCGGGCGGGTTCCACCGGCTGCTGTCGACCCCGTCGGCGCAGGACCGCTTCGACTTCAGCGCCCGCCGGGACCTCTACACCGCCTACATCCCGTACGCCGTCGCTTTCGACTGTGCCGAGGAGTGGGCCCGGAAGTACGAGCTGAGCACTGGCGGCCCGGCCCCGATGCCGGTGTGGTACGGCTCGACCTCGCCGGGGAGCACGGGCTTCCTGGGATCCTCGTCCTTCGCCTCCTTCGAGTCCTCGCTGCGCTCCTCGATCGGCGCCTATCAGGCCTCCCAGAGCTCCTCGTCCTCCGGCGGCGGGGGAGGTGGCGGCGGCGGGGGCGGCGGGGGCGGCTCCTGGTGAGCCCGGCGCCGGGTCTCCCCACCGAGCGTGAGCCGCGTCGTTCCGTGGCCGTGGCGTGGTTGAGTAGCACTGTCATGAGAAGGGAGTGCCATGGTCTGGGTCCTGGGCGGCATCGGCGCCGTGATCGTGCTGGCGGTCGGCGTCGGGGTGGTCGGTTTCAACAGGCTGCGCCGGCAGGACGTGGGGGTGCAGGAGGCGCTCGGCGGGGTCGACGTGCAGCTGAGCCGTCGCGCGGATCTCATCCCCAACCTGGTGCGCACCGTGCAGGGGTACGCCGCTCACGAGAAGGGCGTGCTCGAGGAGGTGACCGCCGCCCGCGCGCAGGTGCAGCAGGCCGCGCGCAGCGGCACGGTGCCGGAGAAGGCGACCGCCGACGCGGACCTCAACCGGGCGCTGGTGCACGTGATGGCGGTGGCGGAGGGATATCCCGAGTTGAAAGCGTCGACCAACTTCCTGCAGCTGCAGGACCAGCTTGCCGACACCGAGAACCAGCTCGCCTTCGCCCGGCAGTACTACAACGATGCCGTCTCCACTCTCAACACCAGCGTCTCCACGATCCCCTGGATGCTCTTCGCCGGGGCAGCCGGGGTGTCCACGCGCGACTTCTACGAGGCTCCGCAGGCGGCCCAGGCGCCGCCCACGGTGCAGTTCTGAGGCCGGTCCGGGACACGGCTAGGGTGCTGCCAGTGCCCGAGGAGACCGCCGACGCGCCGGGCGTCCTCAAGGTGCTCGCGGCTGCCGTCGACGCGCTCGGCGGAAAGGAACGGCCGGGCCAGGTGCAGATGGTCGAAGCGGTCGCGGCGGCGCTGCGCGACCGCATTCACCTGCTCGTTCAGGCTGGCACCGGCACCGGGAAGTCGCTGGGCTACCTGGTGCCCGCGCTCCTCCACGAACGCCGGGTCGTGGTGGCGACGGCGACCCTGGCGCTGCAGCACCAGCTCGTCGAACGCGATATCCCGGCGCTGATGGAGGCGGCCGGCCACGTGCTCCCCGAGGCACCGCCGTACGCCGTGCTCAAGGGTCGCGCGAACTACGCCTGCCTGCATCGGGTCCGTGAAGGGGTGCCCGGGGACCAGGGCGTGCTGCTCGATCTCCCCGAGGGGTCGACGGGAGCAGAGGTGCTCGCGCTGCGCGGATGGGCAGAGGAGCAGGCGGAGCAGGGAGGCCGTGGCGACCGCGACGAGGCCCCCCGGCACGGCGATCGGGCGTGGAGCCAGGTCTCGGTCTCGCACCGGGAGTGCCTCGGCGCCGCACGATGTCCCTTTGGCGCCGAGTGCTTCGCCGAGGGAGGCCGGGAGCGGGCCGCGCGGGCGCAGCTGGTCGTCACCAACCACTCGATCCTCGCGATCGACGCCCTGCAGGGCATCCCGATGATCCCGGAGTACGACGCCGTCGTGGTCGACGAAGCGCACGAACTGGCCGCTCGGGTGACCCAGGCGGCCACCGCGGAGCTCTCGCCGACGCAGGTGGAGCGGGCAGCCAAGCGCGCGGCGCGGTTCGTCAGCGGCGTCGAGGCCGACGATCTCGGCGAGGCCAGCGAGGCACTGCGGGCAGGGCTCGGCGGCGTCGCGGCCGGGCGGGTAGACCCGATGCCGAATCACCTGGCCGACGCTCTCGCCACGGTGCGAGACCGCGCTCGCGCGCTGGTGTCTGCGTGCGGGAAGGACGCCGCGGACGCAGGGGCGGCGCAAGCCCGGGCGTGGGTGCAGGAGGTGTTCGGCACCGCGGAGCGGATGGCCGCCGAGGCGGAGACCGACGTGCTGTGGGTCAGCGACCGCGACCCCGCCCGCGGCGGCGTCCACCTCAGCGTCGCACCGCTCGCCGTGTGGGCGCCCCTGCGCGACCACCTGCTGGCGCAGCGGACCGTGGTGCTGACCAGTGCGACGCTCAAGCTGGGCGGGGACTTCCACGCCCTGGCCACGGCCGTCGGCCTCAAGCCGGGGGAGCGGATCGCCGATCAGCCGCCGCCCGCAGGTGTCGAGTCCCAGGACGAGGACGGGGACGGGCACGAGGAGGCGCAACCATGGCGAGCGCTTGACGTCGGCTCGCCGTTCGACTACGGGCGGCAGGCGATCCTCTACATCGCCGCCCATCTGCCGCGGCCAGGCCGCGACGGGCTCGCCGCGCAGCACATCGAGGAGATCATCGCACTGGTCGGCGCGGCTGAGGGCCGGACGCTCGGGTTGTTCTCCAGCCGCCGTGCCGCCCAGGCCGCTGCCGAGGAGGTGCGGGAGGGGCTGCCGCACCTCACGGTTCTGGCCCAGGGCGACGCCCAGCTGCCCGAGCTGGCGCGGCAGTTCGCCGGGGACCCGCACACGTGCCTGTTCGGCACCCTCGGGCTCTGGCAGGGCCTCGATCTGCCCGGCGACACCTGCCAGCTCGTGATCATCGACCGGATCCCGTTTCCTCGGCCCGACGACCCGCTGATGTCGGCCCGGCAGCGGGCCGCGGACCGATCCGGCCGCAACGGCTTCATGACGGTCGCGGCCACCCACGCCGCCCTCCTGCTAGCCCAGGGTGCGGGTCGGCTGATCCGCACCGACAGCGACCGCGGCGTGGTCGCCGTCCTCGATCCACGGCTGCGCAGCAGCAGCTATGCCGGCTTCCTGCAGGCGTCGCTTCCGCCGATGTGGCGCACCACCGACCGCGCTGTCGTGCTCGGGGCACTGGGACGGTTGGCGGCCACCTGAGGTCCGTCAGCCTCGCGGATCCTCGGGCGCGATCAGCGGCGCACGAGCACCGCTCGGAACTTCGTGACGCTCCGGTCGTGCAGCGGCTTGCCCTCGCAGGACAGGAGCGTGTTGCGGTCGCAGTCGTAGCGGGTGCTGGCGTTGGCCACGGTGAGCTCGACTCGGCGCACCTCAGGGGTGCTGAATGGCACCACCCGCTTGCCGACGCCGCGCTCGTCCAGTCGCACCACGTGTGTCTTGACCGCCCCACCGGACCGGTAGGTCGTCAGCAGCGCGAACGGACTCCGGACCTCGTTCGGGCCGTCGACCTGGATCCGGACGCGCCACCGGTCGTTGCGCAGCCCTCGGCCCACCTTGATCGCTGCCGTCGCCGTGCCGAGCTGGCGGACGGTCATCGACGTCCACGGCGTCCGCTTGTCGGCCCTGGCCAGGGTCGCGCGCCGCTCGAGGGGGGCCTGCGGATAGAAGGCGCCCTCCTCGAAGTGTCCGTGCCGGGCGGGGTGCCGTCCGGACGCGCCGAAGCGGGCGTAGAGGGCCGGGAAGCTCTTGCCCGCCGCGTCCAGGGTCTTCACCAGGGCGTCGCTGGAGAACGTGCCCGGCGACGCGGCGTTGACATAGCGAGCCCTCGTCCAGACCTGCCGGACGAGGTCGGGCAGCACGCTTGCGTAGTTCAGTGGGTTGGGATAGCGCTCGGTGAGCCAGCGCCAGAACACCCAGTTGCCGTACGGGTTGCGAGCGCCGCTGACGAGATCGAGGGGGAGGTTGGGGTCGGTCAGCGGGCTCTGAGCGAGGTACTGGAGGTTGTCGTTGACGCCGTCGTAGAGCTCGTCCTCGATCCAGGCCGCCGTGCCCTCCATGAACCAGAGGTCCTCGCCGAGGTCGTAGGCGTACTGCACGGCGTGGAAGAACTCGTGCGCAGCGGTCACCCGGAGATTCTGCAAGGGGGTGTTGACCGGGAAGTCCTGCTTGGAGAAGTCGTCGTCGAGAACGCAGTAGGCCGGCGCGCCGCCGTGCCGACCCGGGCTGTCGTCGATGCTGCAGTAGCCGTAGTAGCCGCCCCCACCGATGTCGCTGAGATAGATGTCGAGCTTCTTGTCGGGCCCGTCGCCGGCCGCGGGGCCTCCGTCGGGGAGCGGTGCGAGGTAGCCGCCCTTGGTGACGACCTGATCCCACACGTTGTTCATCGTGTCGCGGGCCGTCTCGACCTGGTCGGGGACGCCATCGGCATCGGCGTCGTCCAGTGGCGGCGCATCGGGGTCCTTGGGGTTGGTCACCCAGGTGATGCACACCCTCGATCCTGGGGTGGGAGCGACCTCGCAGTCGCTGGCCGTGGAGGCGGCATCGCGATAGCCCATCCCGATGGGGTCGGACCGTCCATCCGTCGGGCGGGCCAGCAGGCGGGTGGCGACCTCTTGGTCACCCGGAGCGAGATCGGCGTACCTCCGATGCAGCTCCAGAAGAGCCATCGTCAGGTCACCGGTCGGGCCCGCGGGCCTCTCGCCGTCCTCGGTGCGCCACAGCGGCGACCGAGGTTCCAGGGCTTCCTGCACCACGGTGAGGGCGCGTTCGGCGGCTTCGCGGTCGTCGGTGGGCTCGCCGGCCGCCACGGCTGGCGTCGGCGCCAGGGCGAGGGCCAAGGCGGCGCAGAGCGCCGAACCTAGAGCGGACAGGGTGAGTCGTGTGAACGGCACGGGTGATCCCTCGTAGAACGGACGGGCGTGCCCACGTCGTCCCGGGCACAGCAGACGCGACCATTGTCGGTCTTGACCCGCGCGGGCGCCAAGCGGGTTCCCTCCACGGGGTGGTCACATCCTCCGCAGGACGGCGGTCACCTTGCCGAGGATCGTGGCTTCGCGCCCGTCGATGGGCTCGTAGGCCTCGTTGTGAGGCAGCAGCCAGACCTCGCCCGCCCGCCGCCGGAGCGTCTTGACGGTCGCCTCGCCGTCGATGAGGGCCGCGACGATCTCGCCGCTCTCCGCCGTGGGCTGCTGCCGCACCACCACATAGTCACCGCTACAGATGGCCGCCCCGACCATGGAGTCGCCGACGACCTCGAGCAGGAACAGTGTCCCCTCGCCGACCAGCGACTTGGGCAACGGGAAGACGTCCTCGACCCGCTCCTCCGCCAGGATCGGGCCTCCGGCCGCGATCCGGCCCACCACCGGCACGAACGCCGGCGTCGGCCGGACATCGCCGGCGGCGGATTCGTCCTGGTGACCTGCCGCACCCGCCTCCGCGTCCGGCTCCTCGGGCAGACTGACCGAGAGGGCTCGCGGCCGGTTGGGATCGCGCTTGATGTAGCCCTTCTCCTCGAGTGTGCGGAGCTGGTGGGCGACCGAGGAGGAGCTGGTGAGCCCGACCCGCTCGCCGATCTCCCGCATGCTGGGCGGGTAGCCGCGACTGGCCAGGGACTCCCTGATGACGGTGAGGACCCGCTGCTGGCGCGGCGTGAGGCCGCTGGAGTCCTCGGGCCCGTCTGGGAACTCGCGCACCGAGCTCCCTGTCCCCGCAGCGCCCGACGTCGGGGAAGCGGGCGAGGGCTCGCCGTGCGCCCCGACGGAGCGCCCGGAGCCTCCTGGGGTGCTGCCCCGGGTGCTGCCTCCTCGCCTGGCTGCCATGGCGCCCCTCTCCCTGCGTTCTCGTGAGATCGATGTCGCCGCCCAGCGGCCGCTCCACGCCGTTCACGCTAGTGGGGCGCGCGCCGGTCTTCAAACAGGTGTTCGAAGGCGTGTCGCGCCGCCCGCGTCTGGCCCAATGGTCCCGCCGGAGGCCTTGCCTGATTCGAACATGCGTTCTAGTGTCGCACACATGTTCGACAGCCTGCAGGCCGGCGGTCAGCGAGTCGCGTCAGTCAGGAACTGTCGGTCCCGACCAATAGACACAGCCCATGAGCAACGACCCGCTTTCCAGTGGCCCCAGGGTCGCCGCGCCGAGGAGGTTCGCCATGCACAGCGTCGTCACGTCGCCCGTCTCGCCCGACACCGGTCGCAGCCTGGACCGTCGGGAGGGTTCTCCGCTCTTGTCAGGCCGCGGCGCTCCCACGGAGCCGCCGCGGCCTGTTCGCTTGACCCGTCGCGGCCGGCTCGTCGTGATGTCGCTCATCCTGGCGGTGCTCGTCCTGGCGCTCGTGGGGCTCGGAGCCGGGTCGGCGGCGACCGGGGACTCCGGTCCGCCGGCGACGCGCACGGTCGTCGTGGCGAAGGGGGACACGCTGTGGGCGATCGCCGCGGATGTCGCCGGGCCGGGTGAGATCCGCGAGGTCGTGCACCGGATCCAGCAGATCAATGAGCTCCCCGGTCCGGAGCTCGTCGAGGGCCAACGTCTCGCTGTGCCGGTCGGGTGAGCATCGACGTTGGCCGGGGTGAGCACGGAGTCCCTTGCTAGGGCGTGATGTCTTCTCTACGCGGCGTCCAGGCTCGCCACGGCTTGGGAGACGCCGAGGGCGATGAGGCCCTGACCGGCCGTGTAGGTGAGCATCACGGCCGCGTCCCACCATGGCGACGGATCCTCGACGAGGAACTGCCGGGCACCAAGGAGTGCATCGGATGCAAGAAA
The DNA here is from genome assembly GCA_963745245.1 of uncultured Actinomycetota bacterium. Lineage (GTDB taxonomy): Bacteria > Actinomycetota > Actinomycetes > Propionibacteriales > Nocardioidaceae > Marmoricola_A. The sequence continues at coordinate 978,097 of CAVUWU010000002.1, read as the reverse complement.
GAGAGATGCTCCGCCCACGACGACCCGGCGGGCGCGACGTGGGACGCGGTGATCGAGGCGCGTTGCGGCAGCCACGGTGGCGCTGAGCGCCGCGGTGTAGGCGAGGACCGGCGTCCGGAGCACCTCGGCCTGCCGGCCGGCCGCACGCGACATGGCGGGCCCCAGAGCGGCGCCGAGACCCGCCGCCGCGAGCGTCCCGCCGATTCCGCCGCGGTCGCCGAGCCGTCGCCCTGCGCTGGAGAACGCGACGGTGTAGGCCGTGTGCGCCCCGAGAAACGAGCCCAGACCGGCCAGGAACGCCGCTCGGCCCCCGCCCAGCAGCGCGATGTCACCCACGCCGGACAGCGCCTGCCCCGCGACCGCGCCCCCGCGGAGGATGCCACCGCGGTGAACCCCGCGACCGGCGAGGCTCGCGGAGAACGCGGTGCCGAGCATGGGCATCAGCAGCGGTTTGGTGACCCAGCGCAGGCGCCGCGCCTCCGGGGACGGGCTGGCCGCCAGCGCAGTGTCGGTAAGGGCCAAGGCCCCGTAGCCGAGGGTGGCAATCCGAGCGGCCCGGGATCGAGGCAAAGCGAGCGAAGGCGGCACGTCCTCATCCTGCCGGGGCGCGAGGACCCCGGCCAGCACTGCGGGTGGCGCGCCGCGACATGCCAGCACCAGGACCTTGCGCCGGGCCCGAGCGCCGAGTACGGTTCCCCAACATCTAGTAGTTACAGCGGTGTGATTATCCACAGATAGTGGTCGGTTACACACAGCCTGGCCGCAGTTCTCCCCACGATCCCCACAGCCGGCTCCACAGCGACGGGGATGGGGAGTCCCGGCCACGAAGTCCCAGGGATCGAGGTGGCGTCGGTGCATTGCCCGTATTGTCGGCGCACGGACACCCGGGTCATCGACAGCCGCGTGTCGGAGGACGGGTCGGCGATCAGGCGCCGACGCACCTGCTCTGTCTGCGCCAAGCGCTTCAGCACGGTCGAGCAGATGCAGCTGGTCGTACTCAAGCGCTCGGGGGCGACCGAACCGTTCTGGCGCGAGAAGGCGATCGCCGGCGTGCGCAAGGCGTGCAAGGGCCGGCCGGTCTCCGAGGACGAACTGGCACGGCTGGGACAACAGGTCGAGGACGCCCTACGCAGTGCGGGCTGGGCCGAGGTTCCCGCCCACGAGGTGGGACTGGCGATCCTCCAGCCGCTCGGCGCCCTCGACGAGGTGGCGTATCTCCGCTTCGCCAGCGTCTACCGGTCCTTCGAGTCCGCCGAGGACTTCGAGGCCGAGATCGCGATGCTCCGACTCGACCAGGAGGAACCCAACCCCTCGCAACAGCCCGCCAGTCGCACGGGCTGACCAACAGACCGCCCGGCACGTCGTGGGGAAGCGGCGTGCCGGGCGCACCAACCGGCTGCTCGACGGCGGCCGGGGCTTCCCCTCAGGAGCCAGCACCCAGTGCAGGAGCGAGAGAGGATCTCGGTATGACGGAGACGGTGAACGGACCGGCCGCGAAGCGCAGCGCCCGCAAGACCCCGCGGGGGCTGCAGGTCGAGCGGGTCTTCAGCACCAAAGGGGTGCACCCCTACGACGAGGTGACCTGGGAGCGGCGCGACGTCGTCCAGACCAACTGGAAGACCGGCGAGGCCGTCTTCGAGCAGCGCGGTGTGGAGTTTCCCGACTTCTGGTCGGCCAACGCCTCGACGATCGTCACCACCAAGTACTTCCGCGGCGCTCTCGGCACCGAGGTCCGCGAGTGGAGCCTGCGCCAGCTCATCGACCGGGTCGTGTCGACCTATCGGACGGCGGGGGAGGAGCACGGCTACTTCGCCACAGCCGAGGACGCAGAGGTCTTCGAGCATGAGATCGCCTGGCTGCTGCTGCACCAGTACTTCTCGTTCAACTCGCCGGTCTGGTTCAACGTCGGGACGAAGTCGCCCCAGCAGGTCTCGGCGTGCTTCATTCTCTCCGTCGACGACTCGATGGAGTCGATCCTGAACTGGTACAAGGAGGAGGGGTTCATCTTCAAGGGCGGCTCCGGCGCCGGACTCAACCTCTCCCGGATCCGGTCGTCCCAGGAGCTGCTGTCCTCTGGCGGCACGGCCAGCGGACCGGTGTCCTTCATGCGCGGCGCCGATGCCTCCGCGGGGACAATCAAGTCCGGCGGGGCGACCCGCCGCGCGGCCAAGATGGTCGTGCTCGACGTGGACCACCCCGACATCGGGGAGTTCGTCGAGACCAAGGCTCGCGAGGAGACGAAGATCCGCGCACTGCGCGACGCCGGCTTCGAGATGGACCTGGGCGGCAAGGACATCAGCAGTGTCCAGTACCAGAACGCCAACAACTCCGTCCGCGTCTCCGACGAGTTCATGCGTGCCGTGGAGAACGGTGGCTCCTTCGGCCTCCGCGCCCGGATGAGCGAGGAGGTGGTCGAGGAGGTCGATGCCCGCGACCTGTTCCGCACGATCAGCAAGGCGGCGTGGGAGTGCGCCGACCCCGGCCTGCAGTACGACGACACCATCAACGACTGGCACACCAACCCCGAGACCGGACGGATCACCGCCAGCAATCCGTGCTCGGAGTACATGTCGCTCGACAACTCCTCGTGCAACCTGGCGTCGCTCAACCTGATGAAGTTCCTCGAGGGCGACGGCAGCTTCAACGGCGCTCAGTTCGCCAAGGCGGTCGAGCTGATCATCACCGCGATGGACATCTCGATCTGCTTCGCGGACTTCCCGACCGAGGCGATCGGCAACACCACCCGGGACTACCGGCAGCTCGGGATCGGCTACGCCAACCTCGGCGCGCTGCTGATGGCGATGGGGCTGGGCTACGACTCCGACGGGGGACGGGCGATGGCGGCGGCAATCACGTCGCTGATGACGGGCACGTCCTACAAGCGGTCGGCCCAGCTCGCCGCCGCGGTCGGGCCGTACGTCGGCTACGCGCGCAACGCGGATGCGCACCAGCGGGTCATGCGCAAGCACCAGGCGGCCAACGACGCCATGCGCACCCTGCACGCCACCGACCGCGGCGTGCACGTGCTCGCCGCCGGGGCCTGGGACCAGGTCGTGGACCTCGGCAAGCGACACGGTTTCCGCAACGCGCAGGCCAGTGTTCTCGCGCCCACAGGGACCATCGGGTTCATGATGGACTGCGACACCACGGGCATCGAGCCGGACTTCTCGCTGGTGAAGTTCAAGAAGCTCGTGGGCGGCGGGTCGATGCAGATCGTGAACCAGACGGTGCCGCGGGCACTGCGGAAGATGGGCTACCTCGAGGAGCAGATCGAGGCGATCGTCGAATACATCGCCGAGCACGGCCACGTCATCGACGCTCCGGGGCTCAAGCACGAGCACTACGAGGTGTTCGACTGCGCCATGGGGGCACGGGCGCTCGCCCCGATGGGCCACGTGCGGATGATGGCGGCCTGCCAGCCCTTCCTGTCTGGCGCGATCTCCAAGACGGTGAACCTCCCGGAGTCCGCGACGGTCGAGGACATCGAAGACATCTACCTGCAGTCCTGGAAGCTCGGTCTCAAGGCCACCGCCGTCTACCGAGACAACTGCAAGGTGGGTCAGCCACTGGCCGATGCCCGGTCGAAGTCGGCGGACGAGGCGGTCGATCCCGCTGCTTCCGAGGTCAAGGTCGTCGAGGTGCACAAGCCCTTCCGCAAGCGGCTGCCCAAGTCCCGGGCCTCGAGGACGACGTCGTTCACCGTTGGCGGCGCCGAGGGGTACATGACGTCCGGCGCCCACGACGACGGCCAGTTGGGCGAGATCTTCCTCAAGCTCGGCAAGCAAGGCTCGACGCTGGCCGGGGTGATGGACGCGTTCTCGATCGCGGTCTCGATCGGCCTGCAGTACGGCGTGCCTCTGGAGACCTACGTCACCAAGTTCACCAACCTCCGGTTCGAGCCGGCCGGCCTCACCGACGACCCGGACGTGCGGATGGCGCAGTCGATCATGGACTACATCTTCCGGCGCCTGGCGCTGGACTACCTGTCCTTCGAGGAGCGGTCGATGCTGGGCATCTACTCCGCCGAGGAGCGGCAGCGACAGCTCGAGACGGGCTCCTACGAGCCGATCGACGAGGTCGAGGAGGTCAGCGAGGCCGAGTCGCTGCGCGACCACACCGCGCACGAGTCCGAGCCTGCCGGCACCGGTCGCGACGCCGATCCGGCGGTCGAGGTCGTCGAAGCACCCCAGGGCGCGCACACCTCCGCCGAGCTCATGGAGGCGATCACGGGCACGGCGGTCGACAGCCCGCTGTGCTTCACCTGTGGGACCAAGATGCGGCCCGCGGGAAGCTGCTACGTCTGCGAGGGGTGCGGGAGCACCAGCGGCTGCAGTTAAGGCGACCCTCGAGCACCCGGGAGGCGACACGTGGGAGCCAACAACAGGCGCCGGCGCGCCGCCAAACAGCGCAAGCGCGCACGGGGCCGAGGCCCCACACCGCCCCGGACAGCCGACGACGCGTGGTGGGGTGGCTGGGGCGACCCCGGGGAGGAGCAGCGCGCCATATTCGTCGATGTCGTGCTGGTCCGCGCAGTGACCTCCTTGCCGGGCAGCTCGGCATCCGACGAGGACGCCCGGGCGCAGGCAGCGTCGGTGCTGAGCGAGATCGCCGGCCTCCCCGGCGCGACTGTCGACGAGGGCTTGGACGACCTCGTCCTCCGCATCGTCACCGCGCTTCTGGTGGCGGGGTGGGGGCCGAGGGATCTGGCGGAGGTGGTGGGTCGGCGGACCGGTGCGGCCCACCTCGAGGTGCTGTTGAGCGCGTTGAGGACGGCTTCGCACGACCCCTTGGTGCGGTCGAGATGGGCCTGCGAGTTCGACGAGCTGGACCCCAACGTCACGGCAGGGACCCTCGGCGTGGAGCGTCTCGCGACCGGCCTTCGTCTGGCTGCATTGTTGGCGGCTCTTCCGGTCATGGCGGAGGAGAACGTGGCACGTCACGGATCGACGCCCACCAGCGGAGGGCTCGACTCCCGCGAAGCGCGTCAGCTCGCGAAGGTGCGGGCTCTCCTGGCGAAGGCGGAGTCGACCGAGTACGACGACGAGGCCGAGGCGCTGGCGGCAAAGGCGCAGTCGCTCATCACGCAGCACGCGTTGCATCACCTCCTCGACCGTCTCGACACGCCGCAGTCCGCCCGCGACGCCGGCGAGCCGGTGGTGTGGCGTCGGCTGTGGGTCGACCCGCCCTACCTGTTGGCGAAGGCCATGCTGGTGGAGGTGGTGGCCGGAGCGAACCGCAGCCGCTCGGTCGTCGCGGAGTCCCTCGGGTTCTGCACCATCGTCGGCACGCGCGAGGACCTCGACGCCGTGGAGCTTCTGGTGACCTCGCTCCTGACTCAGGCCAGCCGGGCGATGTTCCGGCACGGGCGCCACGTCGACCGGCGAGGCGTGTCCCGCACCCGTTCCTTCCGCCAGTCGTTCCTCGTCGCGTATGCCCACCGAATCGGCGAACGGCTCCACGCCTCCTCTGTCGAAGCGGTGCGGTCGACCGGACGAGAGTCCGCCTTGCTGCCGGTGCTGCGCGATGACGCGGCTCGCGTCGAGGAGGCGGTATGGCAGATGTTCCCGGACCTGGCCGCTCGGGGCCCGGCGGTGACCAACGGGCTCGGGTGGGCGGCTGGCCATGCCGCCGGGGATCTCGCGCTCCTGGATGTGCATGCCAATCTCGCCGAGGCGGCCAGCCCATAGCCTGAAGGGCGCCGAAAGGCCCTGGTCACAACGACAAGAACTCCGCGTACCTTTCCTCCAGGCGATCTTCACTCGGCTTGGCGGCTTTCAACGTCGGTGCCTGCAGTCGCTGGTTGTGCATGCCCTGCAGCCCGTGGCGGAGCATCGGCCCGTCGATCTCATCGAGCACGTCCTGCCGGACATGCACCGATAGGTCGGGACGGACACCCAGAATGTTGCTGTCGAACGCCGCGTGGTGGATCTTGCACATCGAGAGGCCATTCGGCACGACGGGATCGCCGTGCGGCTTGCCGTCGGGGATGATGTGGGCGGCGTCGAGAAGCTCGGCGTGTCGAAGACGGCAGACGGTGCATCGGGTGTTGTACGCCGCGAGCACTCGGGCCCGGAACATCGGCTCGAGTGCGAGCACGAATTGAAGGCGCTGGGGCTCGTCGCCGACGACCCACACCGGGTAGATCGGCAGGTAGACCCCCTGCTGGACGCCGACGAACCAGATCAGCGGCAGTCCGTCGAGGTGTGCTCGCCGCAATGCGCGGTTCTCCGGGTGCTCAGGGTCCTCCCCGCGGTACTTGTAGCGCTGGAATCCGTCGCGGCCCTGAGCATCGGCGTAGGGCGATGTTGCCTCGGGCGGCGTATAGACGGTGCGCATCGAGAGTGCTGCTCTACCAGCACGTCCCGGGACACCGCGCTCGAAGCGGCGGCCTTCATGTGAGGATGCCAGGCGTGGCACAGCTCCCGACCCGTGGCGTGGTGCGTGCTGCCCGGCTGGCCGGGGTGCCGGCGGCGTACGCGGGCCGCAGTGCGCTCGGACTGGGCCGCAGGGTCGCGGGCCGCCCCGGCGAGGCGATCGCCGCCGAGGTGCAAGCCCGCACCGCTGAGCAGCTGTTCACCGTCCTGGGCGAGCTCAAGGGCGGCGCGATGAAGGTCGGCCAATGGCTCTCGGCCATGGAGGCGGCGCTGCCCGAGCAGGTCGCCGGACCGTACGCCGAAGCGCTGACCCGCTTGCAGGAGGCGGCACCGGCGATGCCGGCCTCGATGGTGCACGAGGTGCTGGCCGCCGAGCTGGGGAGCGGCTGGCGGGGAAGGTTCACCGCCTTCGACGACACTCCGGCTGCGGCGGCGAGCATCGGGCAGGTGCACCGGGCGGTGTGGCCGGACGGGCGGACGGTGGCCGTCAAGGTGCAGTACCCCGGGGCCGGACAGGCGCTGGCTACCGACCTGCGGCAGCTCAACCGGCTGGTGCCGCTGATGCGGACCCTGGTGCCGAACCTCGACGCGCGGTCGCTGTTCGCCGAGCTTCGCCAGCGGGTGATGAGCGAGGTCGACTACCACCAGGAAGGCGAGGCGCAGCGCGCGTTTGCCGACGCCTACCGCGACGACCCGGACTTCCTGGTGCCGGACGTGGTCACTGTCTCCGACCGGGCGCTCGTCGGGGTCTGGGTGGACGGCACGCCGCTGGCGACGGTCGCACGCGAGGGCACGCGCGCCGAGCGGGACCGCGCCGGGCTGCTGTTGGTGCGGTTCCTTCTGGGCAGCCCGGTGCGCGTGGGCCGCCTGCACGGCGACCCGCATCCCGGCAACTTCCGCATGCTCGACGACGGCCGGCTCGCGGTCCTCGACTTCGGCTCGAGCCTGCCGATGCCGCGGGGATGGCCGCCGGGTCTGGTCCCGCTGCTCAGGGCGGGTCGCGACGGCGACGCAGCGAGCCTGTGGGCAGCGGCGACGGAGGCCGGCATCGTGTCCGGAGGAGACGGCGACGCCGAGGGGCTCCTCGACCTCGTGGGGCCGCTGCTGGAGCCCTTGCGTGCCGACAGCTTCCGGTTCAACCGCGGCTGGTTCCGCGGGCAAAGCGGCAGGTTCTCCGACCCCCGCTCGTCGGCTTCGCGGATGCAGCGCCGACTGGCGATCCCGGCCCGCTACCTCCTGGTGCAGCGGGTGATGGCGGGCACGGCCGGGGTGCTGTGCCTCCTGGACGCTGACGTGCCGCTGCGGAGCGAGGCCGCGCGGTGGCTCCCGGGTCTGTGACACACGCACACACAGCGACACGGCGACATGGCGGCAGGGCTCCCGATTGCGCACGACGGGGATGCGGTTCTGCGAGATCCGCGCCTGGAGGCTCGATTCCTGCGGATTGCGCAGAACAGCCGGAGGTGGACCGGCCAGCGCCGGTTCAGCGCCGAGCCGGGCGATGCGGGCGACTCCCGGGCTGCCACAGCCCGGCGTTGCGGGCGGCGAACTGCTCGAAGGAGACCGGCTCACGGCCGGTGACGGTCAGCACGTCGTCGGTCAGCCCGTCGGCACGGCCGAGTCGGGCGACCGTGTAGATCGCGGAGGTGACCGCGACCATGCCCCACGGCATGCCGAGTGTGCCCCGTGCGTGTCGGGCGTAGCGGATCAAGCCCGGGGCCGGGTAGCGGATGGTTCGCCCCAGGGTTCGGGTCAGGATCGCCGCGACCTCGTCGTAGGTGAGCGCCTCGGGCCCGGTGGGAGTCCATGCCTGGCCCCGGTGGCGATCGGGGTCGAGGAGCGCAGCGGCAGCCACGGCCGCGACGTCGGCGGTGTCGACGACGGCGGTCGCCCCGCGGCCGGCGGGGACGACCAGCGCGTCACGGTCGCGGATGTCGCTGCGGTGCGTGGTCGTCAGGTTCTGCATGAAGAACCCGGCGCGCACGAAGGTCCAGGAGAGCCCCGAATCACGCAGCCATGCCTCCAGCGCCGCATGCGGGACCACGCGGTTGCCTTCCGCGCCCTGCAGTGAGAGCAGCACGAGATGCCGGACTCCGGCGGACTTGGCGGCCTCCAGCGAGGGCAGGATCTGGCTCTTCGGCTTGCCCAGGTGCGGAGGTCGCATCAGGAACATCCGCTCGACACCCTCGAACGCCGCGGGCCAGGACTCGGGGTCGGTGAAGTCCAGCCCGACCGGTGCGATGCCCTCCTCGCGCAGCGTCTGCGCCGTCCCGAACCGCGCCATGACCGCGCCGGGTTCCGATGCCGCGGCCCGGACCGGGACGCCGGCGGCGACCAGCCGTGCCACGACGTGGCGCCCGACGTTGCCGGTGGCGCCGGTGACGAGCACGGGTGCGGTGGTCGTGGCGTCCCTCCCTCCACGTGCTGGACGCCGGCTGTGGGCGGAGGTGCGGGTGGGACCCCTCATAGATATGTATGGTACATACGTGAACGCCCATCCCGACGCGGATCTGGCCCGCTTGGACGTGGCGTTGCTCGCGCTGCGCCGGCTGGTCGCCGCGCCGGGAGGTGGTCTGGTGCTACGGCACGCCGGGGGGCGGGTGGAGGTGTCCACGATGCTAGTGGTGGAGGCGGTGGCCCGGTCGCTTGCCGCAGGGGTCGAGTGCACCGTCGGCGGCGTGGCCGAGGCGCTGCACGTCGCGCATTCCACCGCGAGCCGGCTGGTCGACCGGGCCGCGAAGGCTGGCATGGTCCGGCGTACCCGGGCTGCCAATGATCCGCGTCGCACCCGCGTGGTGCTGACCACGGAAGGGGAGCACCTCCAGGGTGAGGCGGTGCGCTTCCGCACCGGCCGACTGGCCCACATCCTCGGCTCCTGGACAGCCGAGGAGGTGGTCACCTTCACCGACCTGCTCGAGCGCTTCGCTGCGGACGCCCGGGGCGGCCTGCACGGGCCCGCAGACCCGATCGACCGCCCGCCCGACCCGAAAACCCCGCACCCCTCCGCACGGAGGACACACGCATGAGGATCGCCGTCATCGCAGCCACCGGCCGCACCGGCCTGCCGCTGGTTCGCGAACTGCTGCGCCGGGGGCACCCTCTCACGGTCCTGGTGCGCGACCCTGCCAAGCTGGGCGAGCTCGTCCAGCAGGTCTCCGTGGTCACCGGGGACAGCCGCGAACGCGACGCCCTGATCCGTCTGGTCACCGATGCCGACGCGGTGGTCTCCGCGCTGGGACCGACCGCCAAGGAGGGCACGCTGCATACGGACACGGCGCACGTCCTGATCGGGGCCATGGGCAGGGCCGGCGTCCAGCGCTTCGTCGGGGTCAGTGGCGCCGGCATCGACGTGCCCGGAGACCAGAAGTCGCTTTCGGCGAGGCTCATCTCCACACTGATCCGCACGCTTGGCGGCGCAGTGGTCAAGGACAAGCGCGCCGAGTACCAGGCCTACGCCGCGAGCGACCTGGACTGGACGCTCGTGCGCCCGCCTCGGCTGGTGGACGCGGAGGCCACCGGCCGGCTCGAGCACGACGCGCACCGGTCGACCCGCTCGACGAAGATCACCCGCGCCGACCTCGCCGCCTTCCTCGCAGACGTCGTGGAGCAGGGCACCTACTCCCGACAGGCGCCGTTCGTGGCCACGGCGCGCTGACCCCCGGGGACAGGCACGCCAGCATGGGGTCGCCGCGCCGGGTCCGGCCGCCAGCGCACGCAGGTAGGTCTGGAAGCGCGTGGCTGTCGTCCCTGCGCGAGGAAGAGGTGCTCACCACGGTCGCCCGCGGGCGCACGAGCGCCGAGATCAGCAGCAGGCGGGCTGCCGCTGCGGGCCGGCGTCGGCGGTGACGGTGTAGACCTCCCAGGGCTCGTGGCCGGGGCCGCTGACCCAGACCTTGTCCTGGACGGCGTGGCAACAGGTGACCTGGTCCTCGACGCGGGTGGCCAGCCCCTCCACGGCCAGCCGCTGGGCGGCGGCGGTCACCAGGTCGGTGTCCTCGACCTCGACGCCGAGATGGTCCAGGCGGGTCTCTTCGCCGGGCCGGCCCTGAAGCAGAACCAGCTTCAGCGGGGGCTCGGCGATGGCGAAGTTGGCGTAACCCGGGTGGCGCTTGGCGGGTGTGGCGCCGAACAGCCTCGAGTAGAAGTCGATCGAGGCGTCGAGGTCGGCCACCCGCAGGGCAAGCTGAACGCGAGACATGGTGAGGTCCTCTCGGGGGTGGGTGCGGCGCTGAGCTGAGCCGCTGCATTGATGTCCGTCGATACAGCACCTTGCTCCTTTGGATCGACTGATGTCAATATTGACGTGTGTCGAATCTGGATCAGGTGGCGGTCGTCGACGTCGGCCACGCGCTGGCCTGTTGTACGCCGCTGGCGGCAGCACCGATGACCGAGCAGGAGGCCGCGCAGGTGGCGCCGCTGCTCAAGGCACTCGCGGACCCGGTGCGGCTGCGGCTGATGTCGATCGTGCTCTCCCACACGAACCGTGAGGCGTGCGTCTGCGACCTCGTCCCCGCCTTCGACCTCGCCCAGCCGACGATCAGCCATCACCTGAAGGTGCTCCACGACGCCGGGCTGCTGGACCGGGAGCGGCGGGGGACCTGGGTCTACTACCGGGCCCGACCCCAGACGCTCGCGGCGTTGCTCGCGCTGTTCGCCGCGGAGACGGACGCCGCGTGAGCGACACGGTCCACGCGCAGCCGACGCCTCCGGCGCCCGACACCGCGACGGTGATGCGGCGGCTGTCCACCCTCGACCGGTTCCTGCCGGTGTGGATCGGGGCGGCGATGGCGTTCGGCCTCGTGCTCGGTCGGCTCGTCCCGAGCGTGAACGACGCCCTGACCGCCGTGGAGGTCGGATCGGTGTCGCTGCCGATCGCCGTGGGCCTGCTGGTGATGATGTACCCGGTGCTGGCCAAGGTGCGCTACACCGAGATTGGCCGGGTCGCCGCGGACCGTCGCCTGCTGGTGACCTCCATCGTGCTGAACTGGCTGGTCGGCCCGGCGCTGATGTTCACCCTCGCCTGGCTCCTCCTGCCCGACCTGCCGGCGTACCGCACCGGGCTGATCATCGTCGGCCTCGCGCGGTGCATCGCGATGGTGCTGATCTGGAACGATCTGGCGTGCGGCGACCGGGAGGCAGCTGCCATCCTCGTCGCCTTGAACTCGCTGTTCCAGATCGTGGCGTTCGCCGCCCTCGGCTACTTCTACCTCGAGGTGCTTCCGGGCTGGCTGGGCCTCAGCCAGGCGTCGGCGCTGGAGGTGTCGATGGGACAGATCGCAATCTCCGTGCTGGTCTTCCTCGGCATCCCGCTGGCTGCGGGGTTCCTGACCCGCACGATCGGTGAACGCACCCGAGGGCGGGAGTGGTACGAGACGCGGCTCCTGCCCCGGATCGGTCCCGCCGCTCTCTACGGTCTGCTCTTCACCGTCGTCGTGCTGTTCGCGCTGCAAGGCGAGACCATCACCAGCCAGCCCCTGGACGTGGCCCGGATCGCGCTGCCCCTGCTGGCCTACTTCGCGCTCATGTGGGTCGGCTCCTTCGCCCTCGGCCGCGCCCTCGGGATGACCTACGAGCGGACCACCACGGTGGCGTTCACCGCCGCGGGCAACAACTTCGAGCTGGCGATCGCGGTTGCGATCGGGGTCTTCGGGGTCACTTCGGGCCAGGCCCTGGCCGGGGTGGTCGGCCCCCTCATCGAGGTCCCGGTCCTCGTTGCGCTGGTCTACGTGGCGCTGTGGGCGCGGCGCCGCTTCTACCCCGCGGCAGAGGAGCCGGGCCATGCCTGAGGTCGTCGACCGCGAGGCGGCGAGCGCCACCGAGGAGGTCCCCGGCGTTCTCTTCGTCTGCGTGCACAACGCGGGTCGCTCGCAGATGGCCGCGGCCCTGCTCGACCACCACGCCCGGGGTCGCGTCCGCGTCCGGTCCGCCGGATCGGCGCCCGCCGACCGGATCAACCCCGCCGTCGTCCAGGTCATGGCCGAGATCGGGATCGATGTCTCCGGCCGGGTCCCCAGGGGGCTCGACGGCGACGACGTCGCCGCCTCCGACGTGGTCGTCACCATGGGCTGCGGCGATGCCTGCCCCGTGCTGCCGAGCACGCGGTACCAGGACTGGGGGCTGGCGGACCCGGCGAGCAAGGGGCCTGACGACATCCGCCCGATCCGCGACGAGATCGACCGCAGGGTCCGCGCTCTGCTCGCCGAGCTGCTCCCGGAGCCCGGCCGGAGAGGCTGACTGGTCTATCCGAACCGTCGGTCCGAACAGGGAGCGCACGCGCGACGTGGTGAATTCCAGGTTTGTAGTTCACCGCCGCATATAGCCACAGTGCTGGGACGGGTGTGATCTTTGGGACGGAAGTGACGTCTCATCCTCCTCGGGGTTCTTCATGCAAACTGCTCTTCCCGCGCGCACCGGGGTGCTCGTCGGATCGTTCGCCGTGGCTGTGCTCCTGGCCCCGCTGCCACACTCGGCCGCGGCGCCACCACCGGCGCGGGCGGGCTCCTCGGCAGCCGAGGGGTCCGCTGGCGCCACCGTGAACGACGTTCGCGTGGCCGAGGCCTCCCGGGTCACCGACGGCGCGTGGGCCGTGCGGACCGAGCCGGAGCCGGTGACCGGGTTCGGACTCGTCGGGGTGACCTGGGCGGGAGAGACCCCCGAGGGTCTTCGCCTCTCGGTCCGCAGCCGCGCCGACGGCGCGTGGTCGTCGTGGACGGCGCTCGCGGTGGACCAGGATGGCCCCGGCTCGGACCCGGCCACCCCCGGCTCGGACCCGGCTGCCTCTGGCTCCGCCACGTCCGCATCGGCGCGCGCGGGGACCGCTCCGTTCCCGGTGGGCGAGGTCGACGCCGTCCAGCTCAGGGCGAGCGGCCAGGCCGGCGAGCAGCCTGACGACCTCCGGCTCAGCGTGATCGACCCTGGTCCGGACCCGGCCGGCCTGACGGCGGGGAGGCCGACCGGTCAGTCGGTGGCTGCCATGAAGACCCGAAGGAAGAGCGAGCAGGAGCCGGCGGTCAAGCCCGGGGTGCGGGCTCCGCGGCCAGCCTTCTTCCGCCGCGGCGACTGGGGCGCCGACGCTCGGCTGCGGTCGGGGCGGCCCAGCTACGGCCGGGTGAAGGTGGGCTTCGTGCACCACACCGTGAACTCGAACGACTACCGGCGTCGCGACGTGCCGTCCATCATCCGCGGCATCTACGCCTATCACACCCTGAGCCGTGGCTGGAGCGACATCGGCTACAACTTCCTCGTCGACAAGTTCGGACGGATCTGGGTCGGCCGGGCCGGGGGTCCCAGGCGGCCGGTCATGGGTGCCCACGTCTACGGCTACAACCACCTCTCCACCGGGATCTCGGTGATCGGCAACTTCGTGGAGAAGAAGCCGCGGCGACAGGTCCTGCGGGTCCTGGGCCGGATGATGGGCTGGAAGCTGGGCCTGGCGGGCATCGGGGCCGACGAGCGCAAGCGGATCGACGGCAAGGCGTTCCACGCGATCAACGGTCACCGGGACGCCGGCTCCACGGCCTGCCCCGGGGACAGGCTCTATGCGAGGCTCCCCAAGATCCGCGAGATCGCCGTCCGCTGGCAGACGCGCTAGCCGCTTCGATGCCAACGTCGGGCTCCCCTGTGTGCCCTGTGGCCCTTGTGACGCGTGGCGCGCGCAGGCTTGACTCCTCCCTCAGTCGACAACCGTGGAGGATCCGATGCAGCCCACCCCGACCCGTCGTGCCGCGGCCAGCGGCCGGACCCGCACCGGAGGCGCCCTGAGGGGTGCGGCGTTCGCCACGGCGGCGCTCGTGCTCGTCGCCTGCGGCGGCACGACCGGAGACACCGAGTCGAGCGACGCCTCGGACGGGGGGTCCGGCGACAAGCCGCTGGTCTACGGCGTCTTCGCCACTCCGCTGGAGGAGCCCTGGGACGGCGCCATCCACGCCGCCCTCCAGGAGGCCGAGGCTGACGGAGAGATCGACTACAAGCACGTGGACAACGTCAACACCTCCGACGCCATGGAGCGGACCCTGCGCGACATCGCGACCAACGAGCAGCCGGACGCGATCATGGGAGACGCCTTCGCGGCGGAGGAGGCGGTGCGCACCGTCGCCGCTGACTTCCCCGAGATCCCCTTCGCCTTCGGGTCGGGGGAGGAGCCGGTGGAGCCCAACATGAGCGTCTTCGACAACTGGCTGCAAGACCCGGGCTATCTCGCCGGGATGCTGGCCGGCGGCATGACCGAGACCAACACCATCGGCGTCGTCGGCGCGATGCCGATCCCGGAGGTCAACCGGATCGTCAACGCCTTCGTCATGGGTGTGAAGGAGACCAACGAGCAGGCGACGGTGAAGGTCTCCTTCATCAACAGCTTCTTCGACCCGGCTGCGGCCAAGCAGGCCGCCAACGCTCAGATCTCGGCGGGGGCCGACGTGATGTTCGCCGAGCGCGAAGGCGTGATCGCGGCCGCGAAGGAAGCCGACATCCCCGCGATCGGCATGATGGTGGACCAGCAGGAGGATGCCCCCGGCCACGTGGTCACCTCGCTGATCTGGCACATGCGGCCGACCGTCGAGGCGGTGATCGAGCAGGCGAAGGCGGAGCCGCAGGCGGTGAACCTCGGCGAGTACTCCTTCCTGAAGGTCGGTGGCAGCGAGCTTGCCCCGATCAACACCGACGTCGTCGGAGGGGTCCCCGAGGACCTCGTTGCCACGGTGGAGGAGAAGGAGGCCGCCATCATGGACGGCGAATTCGAGACCCCGGTCGACGAGTCGGAGCCCAAGAGCTCGATCAAGGTCCGCGCCGTGGAGGCGCCCACCTCGTGAGCCAGGCTGCCCGCAGTCGGGGTGAGGGCGCCGGGACAGAGCTGCTGCGACTGGTCGGCATCACCAAGCGGTTCGGAGACCTCGTCGCCAACGAGCGCGTCGGGCTCACCGTCTCTCCGGGCGAGGTCGTGGCCATGCTCGGCGAGAACGGTGCCGGCAAGTCGACGTTGATGAAGATCGTCTACGGGCTGGTCCGGCCCGACGCCGGCGCGATCTTCGTCCAGGGTCGCAGGATCGAGATCACCTCGCCGCGCGACGCGATGGCGGCCGGGATCGGCATGGTGACCCAGGAGTTCTCGCTGGTGGAGACCATGACGGTCCGGGAGAACATCGCACTCTCGGGCATCGGGCTCGGCCGGGTCGACGTCGCGGCCGACCGTCGTCGGGTCCGGGAGACCATGGACCGACTCGGTGTGAGCCTCGACCCTGAGCAGCGCGTCTCGGCGCTGTCGATCGGGGAGCGGCAGCGGGTCGAGATCGTCAAGGCGCTCTACCACCAGTGCAGCGTGCTGATCCTCGACGAGCCCACGGCGGTCCTGACGCCGCAGGATGTCGAGGCGCTCTTCGCGACCGTCGACCGACTCCGAGCTGCTGGCCTGGGCGTGCTGTTCGTCTCGCACAAGCTGCGCGAGGTGGCCCGGATCTCCGACCGGGTCGTGGTCCTGCGCCGGGGGCAGATGGTCGCCGAACGGCCCACCGCCGAGGCCACTGCCGAGCAGCTGGCGGGGCTGATGATGGGCAGCATCACTGCGCAGGACGCCCCGGGCGCGTTCTCCGCGGGCACCGCCCCGCCCCCCACCGAGCCGCCCGGAAGCGCCCCTGCCCCCGGACCGCGCACGCCGGAGCCCGGTGCCGCAGAGCGGGTCCTGGAGGTCGAGGACGTGACCGTACGCCGAGGCGGCCGGCCGGTGCTCTCAGAGGTCCGGCTCGCCGTAGGCGCAGGCGAGATCCTCGGCGTGGCGGGGATTTCCGGCAATGGCCAGACCGACCTGGTCGGGGTGCTGGCGGGGGTGTCGCGGCCCGACGCGGGCCGCGTTCTCGTCGACGGGGTGGACGTGACCCGGGCCGACGTCCCCACGCGGCTGCGCGCCGGGCTCGGCCGGCTCACCGAGGACCGCCGGGGCAGTGTCGTCCCGCAGCTCACCGTCGAATACAACCTGGTGCTCGAGGACCTCGACCGCTTCACCCGGCGGGGGGTGCTCGATCGTGCGGCGATGCGGACCCACGCCGAGGAGCTCATCGACAGGTTCGACATCCGCGCGCGCCCGACCGACCCGATCTCCACCCTCTCCGGTGGCAACATGCAGAAGGTCCTCCTGGCACGGGCCCTGGCCCGCCCGGTGCGGGTGCTGGTCGCGGCCCAGCCGACCCGAGGGCTCGACCTGGGGTCGTTCGGCTATGTGCACCGGCGCCTGCTCGACCTTCGGGAGGACGGAGCCGGTGTCCTCCTCATCTCCGAGGACCTCGACGAGCTTCGCGCGCTGTGCGATCGGATCGCCGTGCTGTTCCGTGGCGAGATCGTCGGCGAGGTGACGGTGGCGGAGGCCACCAGCGAGCGACTGGGCGTCATGATGACCGGCGGGACGGCTGCGGCATGAGGCAGCCACGAGCGGGGGCGTCGTGAGAGTGGTCCTGCGCGGCACCGAGCCGCGGTGGCTGGCTCCGCTGGCCATCCTCGGCGCGGTGGCCCTCACCATCGCACTCACCGCGATCCCGATCCGCCTCGCGGGCGCCAACCCGGTGGCCGCCTTCGAGCGCTACCTCTTCACCCCGCTCTCGTCGCTCAACGGGATCTACGAGGTGCTGCTCAGCGCGACGCCGTTGGTCTTCACCGGCATCGCCGTGGCGATCGCGTTCCGCGCCGGCTACTGGAACATCGGCGCCGAAGGCCAGTTCCTCATCGGCGCCGTCGGCACCACGTGGGTCGGCACGAGCCTCACCGGGCTGCCGGCCGCCCTCGCACTGCCGCTCGGGTTTCTCGCCGGTGCCGTCGGCGGTCTGGCCTGGGCGGTGTTGCCTGCGTTGCTCAAACGCCGGGCAGGGATCGACGAGGTCGTGACCACCCTGCTGCTCAACCCAGTCGCTCTGCTGGTGGTCCAGGGGCTGCTCAACGGTCCCTGGCGCAACTCCGCCACCGGCTTCACCGACTCCGACCGGGTCGCCGCGGCGTACGACCTCCCGGCGCTGCTCCCCGGCAGTCGCGTGCACTGGGGCTTCGGCGTGGGCCTGGTGATCGTAGCCATCACCGGGATCGTGCTCGCGCGGACCGCGGTCGGGCTCCGGATCAAGGCCGCTGGATATGCGCCGGACGCGGCCGCCTTCAGCGGAATCCCGGTCGACCGGCTCCGCTGGCGGGCGGCACTGGTGTCCGGCGCGATCGCCGGTCTCGGCGGTGCCTCCCAGGTGATGGGCGTCCAGCACCAGCTGACCCAGGGCATCAGCAACAGCTATGGCTACACCGGCATCATCGTGGCCATGCTCGGTGGTCTCACCGCCATCGGCGTGCTCCTCGTTGCCCTGCTGCTCGGCGACATCACTGTGGGCGCCCAGAACGTCTCGCTCGTCCTCCAGGTTCCCACCCAGCTCGGCAACGTCTTCAGCGCCTTGCTGCTGCTGGCGGTGCTCTCGGCGATGAGCTGGCGTCGCTATCGCGTGGTGTGGCGACGCCGACCCGATAGCGACGCCGAGTCCGAGCGGCAGCCGGAGCCGGCCAGCGAGGTCCGACGATGAGCCTCAACCTGCTCGCGCTCCTCGGTGCCATGCTCACCATCGCCACTCCGCTGGTGTGGGCGGGGATCGGCGAGCTGATCGTCGAGCGGACCGGGGTGCTCAACCTGGGCATCGAGGGGACGATGTACCTCGGAGCGTTCACCGGCTTCCTGGTGGCGGCCCGCACCGGCTCGCCCTGGCTGGGGCTGGCGGCGGCCGTGCTCGGTGGCGTGGTGGCCGGTGCCCTGATGGGGCTGTTCGTAGTGACCCTGGGGCTCAACCACCACGTGTCCGGGCTCGGGCTCACGCTGCTCCTGATCGCCGGATGCGAGTTCACCTTCCGCCTGCTCTACGCGGGGGAGAGGCCTCGGCTCGCCGACAAGTTCGACGTGCTCTTTCCCGACGTGGAGGTGCTCGGCCAGCACTGGCTCACCTACGTCGCGTTCCTCGTGCTCGCCCCGGCGGCCTGGTGGGTGCTGAGGTCCACGGGACTGGGCTACCGCATCCACGCGGTCGGGGAGAACTTCGAGGCTGCCGACGTCGCCGGCATCTCGGTGGCGCGCACCCGCTACGCCGCCCTGATGGTCGGCGGGGCGCTGATGGCCATCGGTGGGTCGTTCCTCACCCTGGCCGTGCTCGGCAGCTTCACCCTCGACATCATCAGCGGCCGGGGATGGGTGGCGATCGCGCTGGTGATCTTCGCCCGGTGGCGGGTGTGGCCGGTCGTCGGCGGCGCGCTGATCTTCGCCGGCACCGACGCCCTCCAACTCCAGCTGGCGATCACCAGCGCCTTCAGCGGCGTACCGGGCGAGCTGATGCTCGCGCTGCCCTACCTCGCGGTGATCGCGGCGCTCGCGATCTGGGGGCGCACCGTGCGCTACCCCGGCTCCTACCTGCAGGCCTACCGTCGGGCCTGACGATCCGGAAGGAAGGCACCATGTCGGACCGCGACCTGCTCGCCCACGCCGTCGCCGAGGCCCGCACCGGGCTCGCCGAGGGTGGGATACCCATCGGCGCGGCGCTGCTGCACGGGGAGCGGCTGCTCGGCACCGGCCGCAACCGCCGGGTGCAGATGGGCAGTGCCATCCGGCACGGGGAGACCGACTGCCTGGAGAACGTCGGGCGGCTGCCGGCCCGGGTGTACGCCGAGGCCACGATGGCCACCACCCTGTCCCCGTGCGACATGTGCACCGGTGCGATCCTGCTCTACGGCATCCCGCGGGTCGTGGTCGGCGAGAACCGCACCTTCCTCGGCGGCGAGGACCTGCTCCGCTCCCGGGGCGTGGAGGTGGTGGTCCTCGACGACGAGGAGTGCGTGGCGATGATGCGAACCTTCATCTCCGAGAACCCCGAGCTGTGGAACGAGGACATCGGCGAACCGTGAGCGTCGCATCCCGCGACCGGTGCCCGCAGCCGAGCATCCCGAAGACGAGCGGCCCGGTGGCACGATGGACGCAGACCGCACGCTCGCCGAGCACCGCGCTGAAGGAGTGCCGATGGGACGTCTCCCGAGCCTGACGACGGCGAACGCTCACTTCGTCACCGACCGGCTGCTGGTCGGAGGGGACCTCGACTACCGGTCGCGGCTGCTGGCCATCCAACAGATCCACGAGCTGCACGACGCGGGGGTCACGCACATCATCGACGTCCGCGTGGAGTGGTCCGACGAGGACTGGGTCGCGGAGCTCCTTCCGGGTCTGAAGTACTTCCACCACGGGATCGACGACGCCGGCCAGGCCGTGCCGGCTGCGTGGTTCCAGGCCGGCGTCGACTGGGCGCTCGCCGCCATGGACGCCGGGGGCGTGGTCCTGAGCCATTGCCACATGGGAATCAACCGCGGGCCCTCTCTTGGCTTCGCCGTGCTCCTCGCCCTCGGGTGGGACGCCGTCGACGCGCTGGACGCCATCCACAGCGCCCGGCCGATCGCCTTCATCGCCTACGCCGAGGACGCGCTGCGCTGGCACCACCGCGACCCGCGGGCACTCACGCGTGACCTCGAGCGTCTGGTGGCGTGGCGACAGCGGATCGGCCTGGACCTGGGCGGCGTCATCCGGCTGCAGCGCGAGCAGGGGGCGTGACGGGGTGGCGATGAGGACCCTGAGGGACCTGCCCGCTCGTGGCGCCGCCACGCTGCTCCGGACGCGATGGCTGGTGCGGGCGCCGGTCTGGCTCTACCGGGCCAGGCTGGGTGCGGTGCTGGGCCGCCGGCTGCTGATGCTGCAACACACCGGGCGCACGTCCGGCCTGCCTCGATACGTCGTGCTGGAGGTGGTCGACCACCCGACCCCGGACCGGTGGATCGTGGTCTCCGGCTTCGGCGAGCGCGCCCAGTGGTATCGCAACGTGCGCCACGACCCGCAGGTGAGGCTGTACGTCGGATCGCGCCGGCCGGTCCCCGCAGTGGCGACCCGGCTTGACCCGGACGACGGCGGGCAGGTGCTGGAGCGCTACGCCGACGAGCATCCTCAAGCCTGGTCCCGGCTCCGGCCGGTGCTGGAGCGGACCCTCGGCCGCCCGGTGTCCCAGGACGCCTCCGACCTGCCCGTCGTCGCCCTCGACCGGAGCTGAACCATGCGCTTCACCGAGCACGAGCTGACCGTGGCGCTGACCGGAGCGGCCAAGAGGCTGCTGGCCGCCCAGCGCCGCGACATCCGCCGGGGGAAGGTGGACGTGGACACCGCCTGGGAGCAGACCGGCCGCTACCAGCGCTACACGATGCTCACCGGGCTGGGCGACCAGGTTCTGCCACTGCTGGCGGCGCTGCCAGAGGTTGAGGTGGAGCCGGGCACGCGACCGACGTTCACCGATGCCCAGATAATCGGCGTGGTCGAGGAGCGGATCGGCCAGGGCGGCGGCCGGATGCGGCGCAAGATCGAATTCGCCGCCACCGTCGGGCTGCTGCGCGCAGCACTGGCGCACCTGCCCCCGCGCATCGACCCGGAGGGCCTGACCATCCCCGACCACCTCTGAGGAGCCGACGCGCCGTGTGGGCTACAGCATGTCCTCGAGCTCCTTGTTCCGCGTCTCCGGGACGAAGCGGATGACGAAGAACAGCGAGGCCAGCGCAGCGAGGGTGTAGAAACCGTAGGCGAACCACAGGCCCAGGGCGGCCATCGACGGGAACGTCGTGGAGATGGCGAAGTTCGCCAGCCACTGCGCGGCGGCAGCGACCCCGAGGGCGAGCCCCCGGATCCGGTTGTTGAACATCTCCCCGAGCAGCACCCACACCGCGGGGCCCCAGGACACGCCGAAGAACACCACGAAGAGGTTGGCGGCCACCAGCGCCGTCGGGCCAGCGGCGCCCTCCAGCGCCGGCTCGCCGTCGATGATGGGCGCCTGACTGAACACGAAGGCCATCGTGCCGAGGCTGAGGAACATCCCGCTGGAGCCGATCATCAGCAGCTTGCGCCGCCCGATCTTGTCGATGAGCGAGATCGCCACGATCGTGACGGCGATGTTCGTGATCGAGGTGATCACCGTCTGGGTGAGCGCGTCCTCCTCGGTGAAGCCGACCGCCTGCCACAGCGTGGAGGAGTAGTAGAAGATGACGTTGATCCCGACGAACTGCTGGAACACCGACAGGGCGATGCCGACCCAGACGATCGGCAGCAGGCCTCCGCCGGGCCTCTTCAGGTCAGCCCACGACGTGCGGTCCTCCCGCTGCAGGGTGCGCTTGATCTCGCGGATCCGCTCGTCGATGCCGCCCTTGAGGACGCTGGCGAGGACGCTGCGGGCCCCCGACTCTCTGCCCCTGCGGATCAGGTAGCGCGGCGACTCGGGGATCGTCGTTGCCAGCAACCCATAGGTGACCGCTGGGACGAGCTCGGCAAGGAACATCCAGCGCCACGCCTCGAGCCCGAACCACAGGGGGTTCTCCGAGCCATCCGCCGCGGCCGCCAGCGCATAGTCGGACAGCAGGGCCACGAAGATGCCGGTCACGATCGCGAGCTGCTGCAGGGACCCCATCCGGCCCCGGACCTGCGCGGGGCTGATCTCGGCGATGTACGCCGGGGCGATGACCGAGGCTGCGCCGACACCGAGGCCACCGAGCACCCGCCAGAGGATCATGTCGACCGGACCGAAAGCCAGCCCGGAGCCCAACGCCGAGGCCGTGAACATGCCCGAGGCCAGGAACATCACCCGCAGCCGGCCCCAGCGGTCGGCCAGGCTGCCCGCCAGGTAGGCGCCCACCATGCAGCCGAGCAGCGCGGAGGAGACGACGAATCCGGTCAGCGCCGGGCCCATGCCGAAGTCGTCGCGCATCGCGGTGACCGCGCCGTTGATGACGGCGGTGTCGAACCCGAAGAGGAATCCGCCGAGCGCCGCGACGGTGGCCAGCCGGATGACCTTGGTCAGGTAGTAGCCCGCCGCCTGTGCTCCACCGGTCTGCTGTGTCGCCATGAATTCGCCCCTTCCCTGCCGACGTCTCCGCCCCGGCAGGGCAGAGGCCGCTTTGTGCCTACTGGCTAGTCTCGACCGGTGCGCACCATCGGAAACGTGCTCTGGCTGCTGCTCGCCGGCTGGTGGCTTGCGGCGGCGTACGTCGTCGCCGGGCTGGTGGCCTTCGTCCTGATCATCACCATCCCGTTCGGGATCGCCTCGTTCCGCCTCGCTGGGTATGTCGTGTGGCCGTTCGGCAGGACTGCCGAGATCCGCCCGGACTTCGGGGTGTGGTCCCTGATCGGGAACATCCTCTGGATCCTCGTGGTCGGCTGGGAGCTCGCCCTGGCCCACGTCGTCGCGGGGGCGCTCCTGTGCCTGACGATCATCGGCATTCCGCTCGGCATCGCGTGCTTCAAGATGGTGCCGTTGGCGCTGCTCCCGCTCGGCAGCCAAGTCGTGCCGGTGGGCTCGGCGTACGAGTCGCGCTCGGCGTACTAGCTCACCCGACGATCAGATCCCGGCCGGTCACGTCTCCCAGGGTGGCTCGTCACCCATCTTCTCGTAGTAGCGCGCCAGGTGCTCCTTGACCGCGTCGATATCTGACTTCGGGAGGTCGACCCCGCCGCGTCCGCCCTGCATCACGTTGCCCGCCGCCATCAGTCCGCGGGGGACGACCGTGAGCTTGTTGTCGACCACGTCGGCGATGAGCAGTTTGTAGGCCGTGAAGTTGTCCTTCTTCTCCTCGTCGAACCAGACGTGCGCGTTGCGGTAGTCCTCGGTGGGCTCGTCCTCGGCTCCCGTGTGCGCGCGCACCCGCTTCTCGGCCGCCGAACCGTCCCAGTCGTGGTCTCGGTCGGCCATCGGGAAGTCCTGAAACGTGGTGACTGCCATCGGCGGCTCCTCCTCGTCAAGGGTGTTGGTCGCTGTCTTCGACTGCTCGTCTGCTGAGGTCCTACCCGGGTCGCAGAGGCCACAACCACGCCATCGCGGTTGGCGGCGCCCCGTGGCGGGCTTCAGATCACCGAGACCCCAGCCGATGGAACGGGGGTGAGGGTGTGGCCACGCGATGGGCGGACGGGACTGCGAATGCTTCTCGGCACCGTCGCTGTGGCCACGGTGCTCGGGAGCCTCGCGATCGCCGGTGCGGCCGACGCCTCCGAGGTCGACCTGGAAGCCGCGGACGCGCGTGCTCTGGTGAGCGCCTCAGCCACTCTCGACCCCGCCGTGCTGCGCGCCCGTCCCGGCGACTCCACCCGGACCCGCGAGGCACGCGCGCACCTGGCCGTGTTGGCCGAGCGCCTACAGGCCGTCGTCGCCCGCTACGAGGAGGCGGCAGCCTCCGCCTCCGCAGCGCAGCGCCGCGAGAGAGGTGCCCGCGCGGCCTTGGCGGAAGCCGTCCGCGCCAGCGCCACCGCCGCACGCCGCTATCGGGCCGATCGCAAGGCGCTGGTGGCCATGGTCAACGGTGCCTACGTCACCGGGTCGCTCGGCGCCGTCGGCATGGTGCTCGCCTGCGACAACGGTGGCGACCTGGTCACGTCGATGACCATCGCTGACCAGGTCAACCTCGAGCAGAGTGCCGTCGTGGGCGCGGCCCGCAGGTCGGCCGAGCGGCTCGCCGTCGCCGAGAGCCAGGCGTCGCGCCGCGCCGAGGCGACACGCGACGCCGCTGCAAGCCATGCCGAGGCCCTGGACGCGGCCCGCGGGGCTCGTCAGGAGGTCGTCGACGACGTCGCCGCCGCGCGTGGCCTGCTGGAGGAGGCAGTCCTGGCCGACGAGATGGAGTCCGCACTCAGCGCTGCCTCGCGTGCGGGCACGCAGGGAGCGCGGGGGGCTGTGGTGTTCCCGTTGGCACCCGGGGCGCCCTTCGTCGACCAGCGCAACTTCGGTGGGCGGGGTGCCCGGTGGGCGCTCTTCCACACCGGCAACGACCTCTCTGCCGCATGCGGCACCCCGGTCGTGGCGGCTACCGCGGGCACCGTGGAGGTGCGGACCGACCAGCCGTGGTCGGGGCGGTGGCTGGTGATCGTCCGGTCGGGCTCGGGGACGGTGGCGACGTGGTATGCCCACCTGGAGAGCCTCAGCGTGGCGCACGGGCAGCAGGTCCGAGCGGGGCAAGTGATCGGCGAGGTGGGCAGCGAGGGCAACTCCACGGGATGCCACCTGCACTTCGAGTACCACCCCGCTGGCGGGTCGATCTACGAGGACGCTGCCGACCCGGTGGCCTGGCTCCGGGCCGTCGGCGCCTCCGGCTGATGATCGCGCGATGTCCACCCGGGGGTCAGGGGTCAGCCAGGGTGAGGGCCGGGCGAGAATGGTGCTGGTGAGCACCACGAGGTCTTCAGGCACCGACGGTTCGCGCAAGCGCCAGGGCTCGCGCGGTGCCCGGCGTCTGGGCTACCTCATCGGCGCGGCCGTCAACGTCGCGTTCCTCTACCTCCTCAACGTCGCGCCGGGCTGGGATGCGCTTCCGTTCCTGACGGCGGACACGACGTCGGT
The DNA here is from genome assembly GCA_963745245.1 of uncultured Actinomycetota bacterium. Taxonomy (GTDB): domain Bacteria; phylum Actinomycetota; class Actinomycetes; order Propionibacteriales; family Nocardioidaceae; genus Marmoricola_A. The sequence continues at coordinate 953,325 of CAVUWU010000002.1, read as the reverse complement.
GCTGGGCGCGGTGAACGCGACCCTGGTCGCCGGCGTGGTGGCGAACCTGGTCTACGTTGCCGCCGATCCGCGGTGGCTGCGCGCCCTCGGCGACGTCGTGACGGCCGCGGTCGGACTGGTGGCCGCGCTGCGCGTGTGGTCGGTGTTCCCCTTCGACCTGCCCAGCACCGGCGACTTCGACTGGTCGCTGATCGCCCGCATCGCCGTCGGCCTCGCCATCGCAGGGAGCTTCGTGGCGATTCTGATCGGCGTGGCGTCCTTCCTCCGCGCGCTCGCCCGCCGCGGGTAGCGCAGCGCGGCGCGGGCCACACAGACCCCTGGTTGGATCCTCGTCGATCCTGCCGGGGAGGCGTCAGCCGGCCAGCGAGCCGCCGAAGATCTGCCAGGCTAGCGCCGACTTGGCCACCAGGCTGAGCACCAGGTAGACCTTCTCGCCGAACGCGTAGCTGCGCCACCGGCCGATCTGCCGGTACTGCAGCCACTGGTTGAGCGCGAAGCTGTTGAAGAACAGGAACAGCGAGACGAAGATCCCGATGACGAAGCCGGGCACCTCCTCGGCGGCGATCAAGTTGTAGCCGATCGCCACCCAGGGAGCTGCCCCGGCCACGCAGCCGAACCAGAACGGCTTCATCGTCACCGAGGTGGTGCCGGGCGGGTTGGCCGACTCCTGGAGCCAGCCGAAGAGGATCATCGCGACGTTGGCGCCGGCGATCCCGATCAGGGCGGCGAGGCCGGTGATGCCGGTGTAGAGGGTGATGAGCAGCACCATCACGGTGGCGCTCACCGAGTACTCCATCCAACGGAACCGGTTGATCCCCGCGCGCAGCCCGTCTTCATAGCGGCCGCGCAACACCGTCCCGGTGAGCAGGTGGTCGGTGGCCGCCAGCGCCAGGAAGAACGCGATGGCCGCCCCGATCGGCACGTCGACCAGGGCGCTCGGCGCCTCCGGTGGCGTCCCGGGCGGCCCCGTGGGCAGCGAGTCGGTCACGGTGATCGCGAAGTCGGTGGCCAGAACCACGACCGCGACCGCCTGGGCGGCGTGCAGCACCGCGAGGACGAGGTTCCACGTGCGCAGACCACGCAGACGGCGGTCATCCACGCCGGCGGCCGTGACGGAGGGTGACGCGGTCGGGGTCATGACCTCATCCTGCCCGACGGGGTGTGACTGCAGATCGACGACGGACTTGATGTCGTCCGGGCGGCGAGCGCCTCGGTCGCCTCCGCGAACGGGACCCGGCGTGTGATCAGCCCGGCGCCGGCCACCACGACAGTGCCTGGTCGCCACACGGCACGTTCCCCGATGCGCGTGATGTGTTCCCAGGCCTTGGCCACCATCGACGCCGGCTCCACCAGCACGCCCCGCCGCCGGAGATCATCCGGCACCGGCCCGCGAAAGCCTCTTGGATCCAGTAGCGCTCTGCGGCGTACCCGTGCAGGCCCGTGATCCGCGCTCGGTGTAGCGCCCGTTGTGGCACATGGCGTGGAGTTCTCGCCGGCGACGATCTCCCGGTCGGTGCCCCAGACGCCGACGGCGAGGTACCCGGGCCGAGCGCCTAGGGTCGCTGCTGCTCAGGCGGAGCCCGCGGCGCGGTGGACAGCCTGGTCGATCGGGGTGTCACCGGAGACCAGGTCCCACTGGTGCCCGATCGACGCGTCGTCGGCGAGCACGGACGCCAGCACCGCCGCCACGTCGGCGCGGGGGATCTCACCGCGGGCCGTCTCGGGGCCGAGCGTCACCAGCCCGGTGCCGGGCTCGTCGGTGAGCCTCCCGGGGCGCAGGATCGTCCAGTCCAGGCCGCTCTCCCGCAGGGCCATGTCGGCATCGCGCTTGGCCTCGACATAAGCCCGCCACACCTCGGCGGTGTCGTGGGGAACCGGCTGGTCGACCCCCATCGCGGAGACCTGCACGAAGCGGCGGATGCCCGCCTGCCTGGCCCCGTCGGTGGACTTCAGGGAGCCTTCGAGATCCACGGTCCGCTTGCGCTCCGCGTTGCCGTCCGGCCCGCCCCCGGCGGCGAAGACGACCGCAGCGCAGCCGGCGAACGCCGTGGCGAACCCGCCGGCTTCCTGGCGCTCGATGTCGAGCAGCCGCACCTCAGCGCCGAGCTTCTCCAGGTCCGCCCGGTGGTCCTCGGTGCGGACCAGGGCGACCGGGGTGTGCCCCGCCCGAGCGAGGAGGGGGTGGAGGTGGCGGGCCACCTGCCCATGACCACCGACGACGGCGATGTGGCTCATGCGCTCAACCTACGCTGGCCCCGAACGGCGCTGGGGCGCCGCACACCTATCGACAGGAGGCCAGCGTGTCCGGCATGCGCATGCACCTCATCGCGGGGTACACCCGACTCGTCTTCCGGCGCCGGTTCGCCACCGCGAAGGCCGGGCGAGCCTGGCTGGCCCGAGGCAAGGACTCGCCCGAGCCGCCGCGCCGGATCCGCCGCCGTCACCTGGTCGAGCACACCCGACGGGGCGGCTTCGAGGTCTACTCCGTGCGCGGCGATCAGGCCGGACAGGCCGGACAGGCCGGACAGGCCGCTGCAGCGCCGGCCATCGTCTACCTGCACGGGGGCGGCTACGTCAGCGAGATCCACCGCCGACACTGGTGGTTGATCGCCGAGCTTGCCGAGCGCTCGGGGCTCGAGGTGCTGGTGCCGATCTACGGCCTGGCGCCTGCGCATCACGGAACCGAGGCGCGGGCCTTCGTGATCACGGTTCTCGAGGACCTGCGGGCCGACGGTCGCTCGGCGTACCTCGTCGGTGACTCGGCCGGGGGCGGACTCGCCCTCATCGCAGCCCGGGCGACGGCGGACCGGATCCCAGGCGTGGTCCTCGGAGCGACGCTCATCGCTCCGTGGCTGGACCTGAGGATGAGCAACCCCGGCATCGAGGCGGTGGAGCCTGAGGACCCGTGGCTGGCCAGGCCCGGGCTGCGGGAGGCGGCGGTCGCCTGGGCCGCAGACCTCCCTCTCGAGGACCCTCGGGTCAGCCCGGTGCGCGGCGACCTCGGCGGGCTGCCGCCGCTTCAGGTCCTCGTGGGCACCCGGGACATCACGCTGCCCGACTGCCGGCTGCTGCGCGATCGCCTCCCCGACGACGCGCCGCTGCGCTACCACGAGGAGCCCGGCGCACTGCACGTCTATCCACTGCTGCCAGTCCCGGAGGCGCGTGCCGGCCGGGACGCGATCCTGGACCACCTGCGCGAGGTCGCGGGCGACGAGGCCCGTGACGTGCCTCACTGACGGCGGTGCCCCGACGGGCGGATGCTAACGGTGGAGGTGACTGCATGAATACCCCGCAGTCGGCGGACCCCGACGGCACCCCGCGCGAGTCGAGAGTGGCCCGCTTCGCCTCACGCCACCCGTTCGGCACCTTCGTCGCGCTCGCCTATGCCATCTCCTGGACTCTGTGGGCCGTGGCGGCCCTCGGCGGCGGCGTGGTCCCGTTCCTGCTCGGTGTCTTCGGTCCCGCGGCGTCGGCCGCCCTGGTCCTGCGGTGGACCGGGGGATCGCTGCGCGAGTGGCTGCGACCGGTGCTCAGCTGGCGGCACCCGGTGCGCTGGTGGGCCTACGCCCTCGGCCTGCCCGCGCTGCTCTTCGCGCTGGTGTCCCTGGTGCTGCACCTCCTCGGGTCGCCCGTGGAGTGGACGCTGGCGCTGGACCGCCTGCCGCGCTACGCCGCGACGTTCCTGTTCGTCCTGGTCATCGGTGGCGCTCTGGAGGAACCCGGATGGCGCGGCTACGGGCTCCCGCGGCTGCTGCGCGACCATGCCCCGGTGTCGGCAACGCTGATCCTCGGGCTCGCGTGGGGGTTCTGGCATCTCCCGGTCTATGGCCCCGCCGGGTTCGTCGTCCCGACCGTGCTGGCGTTCTTCTACACCTACCTGTGGCAGCGCACCGGCAGCGTGCTGCTCTGCATCCTCCTGCACGCCAGCTTCACCCCGGCTCAGGACCACTTCATCCTGATGTCGCGCGACCTGGCCTACTCGACTGCGCTGGATCGACCCGACTGGGTGATCCTGGCGGTCTACGTCGGCGCCGCCGCGCTGCTCGTCGCCCTCACCAAGGGCCGGCTCGGCGCTGCCGCGGTGGAGCCTGAGGTCACCGAGAGCGACGCGCGGGCGTGAGTGGGGTGAACCCGGCCGACGTCGTTCCTTGTGGACGTGGACCCGGAGCGAGCGTCGTGGCACGGTGGAGGCATCGCTCGGGGAGGAGGTGAGATCCGATGCCCGAGACGGACGAGACGGACACCACGGCGCGGGCCTGTCCCGACTGCCACGCCCTCGTCGCAGACGCCGAGGCCCACCTGCGGTGGCACGCCCAGCTTGTCTCCGCCTTGGCGAAGGCGGTCGAGGCCGAGATCAAGCACGGCACGAAGTCCGGCTGAGCCAGCAGGCGCCCCGCCGGTTGTCGAGGCCCAGGCCTAGTGTGGCCACACGGACGAGACGGGGGTGCCGGACATGCGGGTGGTGCGCGGGTCGGTCTGCTGGAGCGCGACGGACCTGACGCTCGCATCGACCTGCGAGTACGCGGGCCTGCGGCGTCTGGACGAGGCGCTCGGCCGAGGTGAGTCCCGTCCCCGCGACGACGACCCGTTGAGCCGCGAGGTCGCCCGGGTGGGGGACCTCCACGAAGCCACGATCCGCCACGAGCTGGAGGCCTCGGCCGCGCGCCTGATCGCCCTGCCCCGCCCAGCACCGGACGCCTCGGCCGCGGAGTTGCGGGGCATGCACGCAGCGACCCTGCGGATCCTGCGGGATCGTCCTCCCACACGACCCGACGTCGTCGTTCAGCCAGGCTTCTTCGACGGGGAGTTCCTCGGCTTCGCCGACTTCCTCATCGCCTCCCCGGAAGGCTGGGTGGTCGCCGACGCCAAGCTCGCCCGCCAGGCCCGGCCGACGGCGCTGCTGCAGCTCGCCGCCTACGCCCAGCAGCTCGACGCCGCCGGGGTGACCCCGGCCCCCCGGGTCAGGCTCCTGCTGGGCGACGGCACCGTCGAGGACTTTGCGCTGCGTGAGATCACCCCGGTCTTCGAGGAGCGTCGAGCCCGGCTGCGCCAGGTGATCGGGCAGCACGCCGGACAAGACGGTCCGGCGTGCTGGGGCGACGACCGCTACCTGGCCTGCGGGTCCTGCCCCGACTGCCGCGAGGCCGTCGAGCGGCACCAGGACCTCCTGCTGGTGGCTGGCCTGCGGATCACCCAGCGCGCGGCGCTGCGGCGGGCCGGAGCCCGCTCGGTGGCCGACCTGGCCTCGATGACGTCGCCCCCAGTCGGCGTCCCGGGGGCGACGTTCGAGAAGCTCCGCGCTCAGGCACGACTCCAGCGTCAGCAGCTCGAGGACGGCCGGGTGCGGTGGGCACTGGTGGACGGCGGGGGCGCTCTGGCCCGGCTCCCCGCCCCCTCGCCGGGGGACATCTTCTTCGACTTCGAGGGCGACCCGCTGCACCGGGAGGCCGACCCCTCGATGTGGGGGCTGGAATACCTCTGGGGCGTCGTCGAGGCCCCGGAGGGCGACGCCGAGCCCTCGTTCGTTCGGTGGTGGGCCCACGACCGAGGCCAGGAGCGGGCGGCCTTCGTCGGCTTTATGGACTACGTGGCCCGGCGTCGCGCAGCCCACCCGGACATGCACGTCTACCACTACGCGGCCTATGAGACCACGGCGCTCAAGCGGCTCGCGGGCCGCTACGCCACGCGCCAGGCCGAGCTCGACGAGCTGCTCCGCTCCGCGGTCTTCGTCGACCTCTACACCTTCGTCCGTGCTTCGGTCCGGGTCTCCCAGCCGTCGTACAGCATCAAGAAGCTCGAGCCGCTGACCATGGGAGACGCAAGCCGCGAGGGCATGGAGGTCGCCGCCGGGGACGTCTCCATCGCCGAATACCACGCGGCCCGTGCGCTCCTCGACCTCGGTGCCGACGCCGAGGCGGGATCGAAGCTTCGCGCGCTGGAGGACTACAACCGATTCGACTGCGTCTCGACCCTGCGGCTGCGTGACTGGCTGCTGCGACTCGCTCGCGAGCAGGGCATCCCCGTCGCCCCGGCGGCGCCGGCCCGCGACGAGCGAGAGGAGGAGAGCGACGAGGCCGACGCGACGGTGCGCGCGTTGCGCGCCCTCGCCGGCCCCGAGGACCGCACGCAGCGCAGTGGCGACGAGCAGGCCTACGCGATGCTGGCATCCGCGGTCGGGTACCACCGCCGGGAGTCCCTTCCGTTCTGGTGGGAGCACTTCGCCCGGCTGGCGACTCCCGACGTGGACGACTGGTCGCCCGACCGGGACGTCTTCCGGGTGACCGGCTGCTCGGTGGTCGAGGACTGGCAGATCCCACCGCGCAAGCGCGTCCTGCACCGTCGCTTGCTGTTGCGGGGGGCCTGGGGCCCGGGGAGCACGCCGGGGACCAGGGTGAGCGTCGTCTACCGAGTGCCGTGCCCCGACGGGGCGGTGGTGCCCGAGAACTGCGGCTACGGCTACGTCGTCGACCGCGACATCGAGGTGCGGGACGAGGACGAGGACGAGGTGGTCCTCGTGGAGCGGCTCGGGAAGGATGGTCGCGCGCACGACGCCGTGCCCGTGGCGTTGGTCCCGACCCCGCCCCCGCACGACGCGCCTCTGCGGGTGGCGCTGCGGGAGGTTGCCGAGACCGTCGTCGCGGGCGGCGCCCTGCCCGCGCATCCAGCGCTGGACATCCTCCGCCGACGGCCGCCCCGGCTGGCGACCACCTCGGGCCTCCCGCACTCCGGGGAGGCCGTTCTCGACATCGCCCAGGCGGTCCTCGATCTCGACCGCAGCTACGTCGCTGTTCAGGGACCTCCGGGAACGGGCAAGACCTACACGGGGTCGCGCGTGATCCGTCGGCTCGTGGCCGAGCACGGCTGGCGCGTCGGGGTGGTGGCCCAGTCGCACGCCGTGGTGGAGAACATGCTGTCGGCGGTCGTGGGGGCGGGGCTCGATCCGTCGCGGATCGGCAAGAAGGACACCAAGACGCCGGGTGCCCGGTGGGCCGAGCTCGACGGGAAGCGCGGCAGGCAGACGGCGGCGGCGTTCTTGGAGGACCACCGGGACACCGGCTGCGTGCTCGGGGGGACCGCCTGGACGTTCACCGGAGACAAGGCGGTGTCCCGCGAGTGTCTCGACCTTCTCGTCGTCGACGAGGCCGGCCAGTTTGCGCTGGCGAACACCGTGGCGGTGTCGGTGGCGGCCGAGCGGCTCCTGCTGCTGGGTGACCCGCAGCAGCTGCCTCAGGTGAGCCAGGGAACGCACGACGAGCCGGTCGACACCTCCGCGCTGCGCTGGGTGATGGGGGAGTCCGAGACGTTGCCACGACACCTGGGGTACTTCCTGGAGACGACCTACCGCATGCATCCCGCGCTCGCCACCCAGGTGTCGGGGCTCTCCTACGACGACGCGTTGACCGCGGCTCTGTGCACCACTCAGCGGTGCCTCGAGGGCGTTGAGCCCGGATGCCAGGCGGTCGTCGTCGACGACGCCTGGGGCAATGCCGTGTGCTCCGAGGAGGAGGCCGCGGTCGTCGTGGAGGAGGTCGAACGGCTCCTCGGCCGCCTGTGGCAGGACCCCGGGTCGGACGCCGAGGCCACGCCGCTGGACGAGACGGGCATCCTCGTCGTCGCCCCCTACAACGCCCAGGTGCAGCTCCTCCGTCGACGCCTGCGAGCAGCCGGACATGCCCGGGTCCGGGTCGGCACCGTGGACAAGTTCCAGGGGCAGCAGGCACCGGTGGTTCTGGTCTCGATGACTGCCTCCTCGCCGGCTGACGTGCCGCGGGGGATGAGCTTCCTGCTCAACCGCAACCGAGTCAACGTCGCCATCTCCCGCGCCCAGTGGCTGGCGGTCCTGATCCGGTCACGAGAGCTGACCTCGGCGCTGCCTCGAACCCCCGCCGACCTTCTCGATCTGGGGGCCTTCCTCAGGCTCGGGGGTCGAATGGCGCCGCTTGGGAATAATCTGCACGATCCAAGCGATTGACCAGCGCAACGTCTCGCCGTCGAGAAGGACCCTGATGAGCCGATCACCCGCCCCCGGCCGCGCGGCCGCGGCCGCGTACTCGGGCGGGGGGTTCACCCACGCCCAGGTCGTCACCGTCCTCAGCGGCCTGATGGTGGGCATGTTCCTCGCCGCGCTGGACCAGACGGTGGTCTCCACGGCGATCCGCACGATCGCCGACGACCTGCGTGGCTACGACCTGCAGGCGTGGGCCACGACCGCGTTCCTGATCACCTCGACCATCTCGACCCCGCTCTACGGCAAGCTCAGCGACATCTACGGTCGGCGACCCTTCTACCTCGCCGCGATCGTGATCTTCGTGGTCGGCTCGGCGCTGTCCGGGCTAGCCCAGTCGATGTACGAGCTGGCTGCCTTCCGCGCGGTGCAGGGGGTGGGGGCCGGTGGGCTGATGTCGCTCGCCCTGGCGATCATCGCCGACATGGTGGCGCCTCGTGAGCGGGCCCGCTACCAGGGGTACTTCATGGCGGTCTTCGGGACCTCCAGCGTCCTGGGCCCGGTGATCGGGGGCTTCCTGGCGGGCCAGGAAAGCATTCTGACCATTAGCGGCTGGCGGTGGATCTTCTGGATCAACGTGCCCCTGGGCCTGCTGGCGTTCCTCGTCGTCTACCGCGTGCTGCACCTGCCGCACCACCGCCATGAGCACCGCATCGACTGGCCGGGCGCGCTCGCGCTCATCACGTTCCTCGTGCCGCTGCTGCTGGTTGCTGAGCAGGGGCGGACCTGGGGGTGGGGCTCGGGGTACGCCGTCGCGTGCTACGCCGTGTCCGCCGCCGGCTTCGCCGCCTTCATCGCCGCGGAGCTGGTGTACCGCGAGGAGGCGCTTCTGCCGCTGCGCCTCTTCAACAACCGCACGTTCGCGGTCAGCGGACTGAGCAGCGTCATCGTCGGTATGGGCATGTTCGGCGGACTTCTCCTGCTGCCGCAGTACCTCCAGGTCGTCCGCGGCTCCTCACCCACCGAGGCGGGGCTGCAGATGATTCCCCTGGTGCTCGGCATCATGATCGGCTCGCTCGTTGCCGGCCAGACGATCTCCCGCACGGGCGTGTACAAGTGGTTCCCGATGACCGGCGTGGTGCTGATGGCCGTGGCGCTGCTGTCGCTGTCCCGGCTGGTGGGCGTCGACACCTCGGTGTGGACGCTGGCCCCGTTCATGGTGCTCCTGGGGCTGGGGCTGGGCTTCAACTTCCAGCCGATCGTGCTGGCCGTTCAGAACGCCGTCAGCCCCCGCCAGATCGGGGTCGCGACATCGTCAGTGACCTCGTTCCGCCAGCTCGGCGGCACGATCGGAACCGCCGTCTTCCTGTCGATCCTCTTCACCCGCACGCCCGCCGAGGTCAGCCAGCGGGTGCGCGAGGCCGCTGCCTCCGACCCCGCCCTGGCCGACCAGCTCCAGGAGGTCGCGCGCCGCGGCGCCGAGCTCAACGACACCTCGTTCCTGAAGGATCTGCCCGCCGCAGTGGCCGAGCCGTTCCAGGCCGGGTACGCCGCGTCGATGGACTCGGTTCTGCTGATCGCAGCCAGCGTCGTGGCGATCGGGTTCCTGGTGTTGCTGTTCCTTCCCCAGCTCGAGCTCACCACGGCATCCGGGATCCAGGCGCGACACGACGACGGACCAGCCGCGCCCGAGGGCAGCGACGTCTCGATCGGGGCGGTGGCAGGCCCCGACTCGGCCGGCCAGCGGGCGGAGGAGCCGGCGCAGTCGGTCCGCCCGGCATCTACCGAGAACCCCTGACCGACCGGGTCCGGCTCAGCGCATCCGGTCGGTGGCCTGCCGGGCGATGCTCATGATCTGCTCGTAGCGCTCACGCCCCGCTTGCGCACCGAGCACGTAGCCGGTCGCGAAGGCCAGCAGCGCCAACACCCGGGTCACCCACCTGCTGACCCACGTGTGCACCGATTCCACGCCTTCGACCACCGCGCCCGGGACCTCGGCCAGCGACTCGGCGACGTGCTGACCGGAGTGGGCGGCCGAGGCGGCGAGACCGCCGGCGGCCGCCGTGGCAGTGCCAAGACTCCCCGCGGCCAACCCGCCCACTCTCGTGCCCTCGCGCGCGGCGACCTGGGCGGTGAACTGCGCGGCCGGGGCGGCTGCTGTGGCGAGCTGGTGCGCGGCGTGGGAGCCGGTCCGGGCAGCCGCATGGGCGACGCGGGAGCCCGTTCGCGCGGCCTCCTGCGCGGCATGCTGCGCAACCTCGGAGCCGGACTGCGCGGCCTGCTGGGTCAGGCGAGCCACCGTCTCGCTGCGGGTCTCAGGTCGCCGCCGGCCGCGCAGGATCGCCACGACCGCCCACACCAACGCGGCGACGACCCCCAGGCCACCCGCCACGACCCACCGTCCCTCGACTGGGCTCCGCTGGGACAGCCGCGCCTTGGCCGCGTCGTCGGGCAGTCCGTTGGACGTCATGGGCCCGGAGGGGGACGCCGCTGCGGCGGGATCGATCGGGCTCGACTCCGGTCCGGAGCCGTTGACCTCGTGGGTGGGCTGCTCGTCGTTCATGGGATCCTCCCAGGGCTACGTCGTGGTTCCTCGTGGCCAGCCTGCCCGACCATCACCCAACCATGCCGCGTGCCGTCTAGACGTGACCCACCGTGCCGGCGAAGGAGGCGCCGAAGGCCACCAGGGCGCCGGTGGTGCGCACGAGGTCGGCCCAGGTCAGCCTGCGGATCAGGCCGGCATCCCGACCCCGGGCGAGCCGACCGTGCAGGGGAGCCGCCACCATGGCGGTCGTCGCCAGGGAGAGGGCGACGCCGAGGAGCGAGACGACGGTCCAGGCCGTCAGGGCGCCGCTCACGAGCACCCAGGTGGCAGCCGCGACCAGGGCGCCGTAGACCACCGCGACCACCGGGGTGATCGCCCGGCTGTGCCGGCGGTGGGCGTCGGCCCAGTCCGGGGAGGCGAACAGCGCGGGGTAGACCATCGTGGTGACGGTCGCCTGGAAGCCCAGGTGGACCGCCGTGGCGGCCAGGAGCATCACCTCGGCGGGGGTCACCACGGGAGGACCCTACGCGGGCGGGAGGCCCGGCCCTGCGTCACGATTGCGTCCACACGCGGGCACGCAGGCTTGCAGGCGTCGCGGACTGGGCCGGCGCCGGGAAGGAGGCACATCGTGGAGGGTCTGTCGGCGCTGCAGCGCCAGCTCATCTACTTCCCGGACCGGACGCCCGCAGGGCCCGCCTCTCGCGTGCTTCCCGACGCCCGCGACGTCACCCTGTGCACCAGCGACGGCCTGGAGCTGGGAGCCTGGCTGGTCCCGGCCCGCGTCGACAAGGACCGCCGGTGCGCCGTGATCCTGCTCCCCGGGAACGGCGGGAGCCGGGTCGGCCGGGCCGGGCTGGCCGAGCTGATCAGCGAGGACGGCTTCACGGTGCTCCTGGTCGACTACCGGGGATATGGCGGCAACCCGGGACAGCCGTCCGAGGAGGGTCTGGCCCGGGATGCGGACGCCGCGGCTCGGTTCCTCAGCGACGAGGGCTACGAGCCGGCTCGCACGCTGTACCTGGGGGAGTCGCTCGGTTGTGCCGTGGCCGCCGCGCTGGCCCGGCGCCGGCCGCCAGCGGGGATGGTGCTCCGCTCGCCGTTCACCGAGCTCGCCGACGTGGGTGCCCACCACTACCCGTGGCTGCCGGTGCGGCTCCTGCTGCGCGAACGGTTCCCGGTTGTCGAGCACATCCGCGCTTCGCACGTCCCCCTCGTGGTCCTCCGCGGAACGGCCGACGACATTGTGCCGAGCGAGCTCAGCGGGCGGGTCGCCGCCGCGGCTGAGGAACTTGTGGCGGACCTGGTGTTGCCCGGCGTCGGTCACAACGACCCGCCGATGTTCGGGTCAGCGGTTTCGGAGGCAGTCAGCCGGCTTGCCGCACGCGTCCTGGCCGCTGACGAGCCGGGCTGATCCCGGTCCCTGTCCGGCGGGAGGACCTCCTCGAGGAGGCGCCGATTAGGGATCGAGGCCGTGCGCCCGTACGATCGTGTGCGTCCGGCCCATTCGTTCTGCCAGGGGCCGTTGACCGCACGTCTCAGCGTCATCCACCAAGCGCCGCGGATCCGTTGTCCGCGCCGGGCAGGACGCTTCCCCCTCGATTTTCGGAGTTGACTCATGGCGGCTCGCCGCTCGTCCCGCACGCCCACGTCCCGTCACAGGACCCAGACGACCCACACGACCCAGACTGGGGCCCCTGCGCCGCTCGTCGACCCGGTGGATGCGCCGGCCACGGCAGCGACAGGCTTCGCCGACCTTGGGCTGCCCGCCGGGCTCGTCGAGGCCCTCGCCGAGCAGGGCGTCACCACGCCGTTCCCGATCCAGGTCGGCACCATCCCTCCGGCGCTCGCCGGCCGGGACGTGCTCGGCCGGGGCCGGACAGGATCGGGCAAGACCTACGCCTTCCTGCTGCCGATGGTCACCAGGCTGACCCCGGGCGACACCCGGAGACCCAGCGCGGGTCGGCGTCCCCGTGGGCTGATCCTGGCTCCCACCCGTGAGCTTGCTCGCCAGATCGAAGCGGCCCTCGCGCCACTCGCCAAGGTTGCTGGGCTGCGCGCCACGACCGTCTTCGGCGGAGTCCCGGCAAGCCGCCAGGTGTCCGCACTCCGCCAGGGGGTGGACATCGTCATCGCCTGCCCGGGCCGCCTCAACGATCTGGCCCGCTCCGGTGACATCGACCTCGGTGGGGTCAGCGTGACGGTGCTCGACGAGGCCGACCACATGGCCGACCTGGGGTTCCTGCCGGACGTGCGGCGGATCCTCGACCGAACCCCGACCGTGGGCCAGCGCCTGCTCTTCTCCGCGACGCTGGACCAAGGCGTGGACGTCATCGTGAAGCGCTACCTCGACAACCCGGTGCTGCACAGCCTCGAGTCGGAGCGGTCCCCGGTTGCGACCATGGACCACCACGTCCTCCACGTGGACGCGCTCGGCCGGCTCGGCGTCATCGCCGACCTCGCGGCTGCGCCGGGTCGCACCGTCGTCTTCACCCGCACCAAGCACGGGGCGAAGGCACTGGCCCGGAAGCTGAACGCGCATGGGGTCGGGGCCGTGGAACTGCACGGGAACCTCTCCCAGAACGCCCGGACCCGGAACCTGGACCGCTTCTCCTCCGGCAGCGCCAGCACGCTCGTGGCCACCGACATCGCCGCCCGCGGCATCCACGTCGACGACGTCGCCCTGGTCATCCACGCCGACCCGCCGGCCGAGCACAAGGCATACCTCCATCGCTCGGGCCGCACCGCCCGGGCCGGTGCCGCAGGCACCGTGGTCACCATCGCGTTGGACCACCAGCGCTCCGACGTCCGCGCCCTGACCGGGCGTGCCGGGATCTCTCCGGTGGTCACCCAGGTGTCGCGCAACCACGCGCTGCTGAGGACGCTGGCGCCCGGCGAGCGCGTCTACCTGGCCCAGGCCGACCGGACTCCGGAGCCGGCGATGGCCACGGGTCCTCGCCAGAACCGCAGCCAGCGCCCGCAGAGCCGACGGCAGCGGAGCGGGGGCCAGCGGAGCGGAGGGTCCGGTGCCTCGCGCCGCGGCGGCGCCGGGTCCGCGCACAGCGCGGCGGGCTTCTCGTCGCGGTCGGGGCGCTGAGCCGGCGCGGATCGTGGTTCCCCTCGTGCCGGGTCCCGGATGCGCCGAGTCGCTCAGCGCGGCGCCGGACCCGGCTGCCGGGACAGGCGCTGGGCCACCACCGCCCAGACATCGGGGTCCACGCCCATGCCGATGTGGGTGGAGCGCACCTCGACGTGCTCGACGCGAGGGGAGCGACGGTCCAGGCACGCCTCCCACGCCACGACGCCGTCGCGGCGGCTGAAGATCGCGGTGATCGGCACCCTGATCGGCTGCTGGGCGTCCAACCGCGAGGTGACGCGTCGCGCGTTGTCGCGCATCTCGGGGCTGTACGACGTGGCCACGGCGGTGAACGTCGGTCCGCCCACCACGGGCGTCCCGAACGTCACGACCCGTCGGACCAGGTCGGGACGACGGCGGGCCACCTCGCGGGCGATGACACCGCCGAGGCTCCAGCCGACCAGCGAGACCGGTCGTCCCGACTGGTGAGCGAGCGTTGCCACGCTGCCGGCGAGCCGTTCGGCGTCCCGCTGTGGATCACCGAGGTTGGTGCCGAAGCCCCAGGCCCGGGCGTCGTACCCGAGCCAGGCCAGGTAGCGCCGCAGTGGCATCACGCTGCTCTCGGGGGCGCGCCAGCCGGGAATGTCGACAACCACGTGGCCGTCGCCGCGGGGCACCGCCCGCAGCCGGTGTCCGGCTCCCAGGAGCCGGGCCGCCTCGAGCGGCGAGGTGAGCTCGGCGGCGATGCGCGTCCACGACGGCGGGTTCTGCGCCCTCGGCGCGGTATGGACCTCGGGTACGTCGCGCGCCCGGGTGCTCACACCCAGGCCAGCCAGGATCGCGCGGGGGTCCACCGGGGGTCGGCTCATCGCCGGACCATCAGACCACACCCACCTCGAGGACCAGCGGCCCCCACGCGGGGACCGATGACACGCAGGCGCTCATGCGGGCGAATCTTAGGGTTGGTCTGCTCCCATGGGGGTAGACGTCGCAAGCGTGGTCATGGGGGAGAGAGGACAACCCGTGCGCTGTGGACTAGACCGATTGGGGATCGGCTTGGCAATCAGCCCGCGTTGCCGATCAGGACCCCGAGCTCAGACTCCTTTCCTGTGACCTGAGGAGCAAGTCATGTGCCAGAAGCGATCGCCCGGTGGCCACCTGGTCTGCGTCAACCCGCACTGCAACGGCCGCAGCCACGTGTGGGTCCACGAGTCGTCCGCGCCGGACCGCAAGCGCGACCGGGACGGCTCGTCCCGCGACCTCGCCTGAGTGCGAGTGGCCTGACCAGTTCGGGTCAGGACGCCACCCGACCTGCCGATCCGTGAGGCATGCGCTGTCGATGGCCTACGAAGCTGAGCGGGGCGAGGGGACTTCCGGCGCTGGGAGCCCTCATCCTGCTCGTCCCCCTGGCGCCGGCCGCGTCGTCGGAGCCACTCGACCCGCCGGCCTCCATCGCCGCTGAGAAGCCGGGCCAGCCCGCAAAGCCCGACAAGCCTGACGAGCCCGGGAAGCCTGACAAGCCCGGGAAGCCCGGGAAGCCTGACAAGCCTGACGAGCCCGGGAAGCCCGGGAAGCCCGACACCCTCCCGCCTGCCGCTCCCGCGCTGCAGTCCACCCGGGTCGGGGCAGGCGGGATGGTCACCGTGGTGCTGGTCGCCGAGAAGGGGTCGCGACTGGTGGTCACCGAGGACCGCGCCGGCTCCATCGCCGGGTCGGCGGGTGCCCCGTCGGGAGACGGCGCCGAGGATGAGGCAGGCTCCGGGCCGCGGGAGATCTCGCGCGCGGTGGCCACCGGAGCCGCCCAGGAACTGTCGTGGGGTGCCGAGCATGGTGACCACGTGTATGAACTGGTGGCGACCGACGAGGCCGGCAACGCCAGCCAGCCCACGGCCGTCTCGCTCACCGTGGATGCCCGTCCACCTGCGCTCCGCCGGCTCGTGGTGGAGTCCGGGACGCCGGACGACACCCGCTCGTGGGTGCGGTTCGGCACCGAGCGGGGAGCGTCCTACCGGCTGCTGGTCGACGGGTCGCTCATCATCGAGGGAGTCTTCGACAGCAGGGTGGAACAGATGGTCGACGTCGCCGACGGCAACCACGCCGTGACCGTCGAGGTGCGGGACGAGACGGGCAACGTCCGCACCGCACGGCGCCGTCTGGAGGTCCGCATCCGAGGGCTGCTCGTCGATGCCGAGGTCCTCACCGAGAGCACCGAGTCGCGCCAGTCGGTGCGTGTTCGCGCCACCCCGAACGCCACACGTGCCACCTTGCGCATCCCCGGGCGCGCCGACCGGCGGATCTCGCTGCGCCGGGGCCGCGGCACGGTCCAGGTGCGGTTGCCGGACGGCACCTATATCGCCCCTCGGGTCACGGTCGTGGACACCCAGGGCCGGACCGGAGCCGCTCGTCTCGCCTCGTTCACCGTCGACACGACCGGACCCACGCTGGCGGTGCTTCCGGACGCCTCCGAGGCCGGGCGACTCGCGTTCAGCGTCGAGGCGGAGCCCGGAGACGTCGTGTCGTGGCGCGTCCTGAACGGCGACGACGTCGTCGTCGGCTCGGGACGCTACGTCGCCGGCGCATCGGTGGAGACGATCGAGCGCGAGGTCACCGAGGGCCGCCACCAGGTCGAGGTCACCGCGACGGACACCTACGGGCGGACGACGGTCGAGAGGCTCTCGGTCCCGGTGGCAGCCTCCCCGTCCACGGCCGGTCGTCTCGCCCTGCTCGCTTCGGCTGCCGGGGTGCCGCTGGTGGCGGTCGTCGCCGGCGGGCTGCTGTGGCGCCGCCGCCGGGTGCCGGCCGCGGAGGGCCGACCACGCGGGCTGTACCGTCCCGGCCGGGAGGGGGGCGACCCGGTGCCGGCCCGGCGCGGCGAGCCGTCGGCCCCGCTGGACACAGACGCGCAGTGGAACCGGAGGCGCGAGTCCCTGGCCGCGTTGCACGACGCGGCGAGCGTGGTGCTCGCAGACGGGACCTCGGAACGGGCTGAGGTGACCTTGCATACCGCCCCGGCGCGGTTGCTCGCGGATGCCGACGGTGGGGGACTGCTGACCGTCGTCGACGCCGGCGTCGTGGTCGTGACCGATCGGCGGATCAGCTTCCACGGCGACTGCCATCGAGAGTGGATCCTCGGAGGCCACCACTGCTTCCGACACGTCGCCCACGACCGCACGCTCGTCAAGAGCGAGCAGGACGACGGCTGGTGGGGGATCGGCTACGACGACCCCGAGGTGACCCGGCTCGCCCTCGACTTCGCGCTGAGCGACCGGCCCGGAACACGCGGGTCCCTCGTGCACGCGCTGACCCAGTGGCTGCGGCAGCACGAGCTTCGCCGGCCCAGTCCGGTGGGCTGATCGGCAACCACCCCGGGACTAGGTTCGAAATTCAAGCATGAGTCCTCGACTGCAGACCGGACGGTGGCCAGGTGCCGGAGAACCGCGTGAGGCGTGGCAGGCGCTCGCTTGTCGCCGCGACGACCGTGGTGCTGTGCCTGGTCCTGCTGCCTGCTCTCGCCGGTTGGGTCTCCATCCCAAGGCCGGCAACGGACCCGCCGACAGCGGCGACCGGGGATGCCCCGGACCCGATCGAGGTGTTCGACGAGCCCCTCGAGGCTGCGCCGGGACGGGTCTCGTCCGGCCCATCCGCGGCTGAGGCCTCCCTTCCGGAGGTCACCCTGGGCTTCGCCGGAGACGTCCACTTCGAGCGGCACCTCGCCGGGCTGCTCGACGGGAGCCCGGAGGGCCGCCTCGGTCCGATCACCCCGGCGCTGCGCAGCCCCGACCTGATGATGGTCAACCTCGAGGCGGCGATCACCACGCGGGGCGAGCCCGAGCCCAAGCAGTACGCCTTCCGTGCCTCGCCGCAGTCCCTCGACGTGCTCGCGTCGGCCGGCGTCGACATCGTGACGATGGCCAACAACCACGGCGCCGACTACGGCGCCCTCGGACTTGCCGACACGCTGGCCGCCATCGACGCCAGCCCCATCCCCGTGGTGGGCATCGGCCGCAACGAGCGCGAGGCCTTCGCCCCACACCGGGTCCGGATCCGGGGCACCGACATTGCCGTGTTCGGCGTGAGCCAGCGCCAGGAGCACACGTTCCGGAACTGGTCGGCCCGGTCGGACCGGGCCGGGATCGCCACGTCCATCCGCCCCCGGCCGCGCTTGCTGCGTCCGGTCCGCCGGGCGGCGGAGAACGGCGACCTCGTCGTGGTCTACCTGCACTGGGGACGCGAGCTGGAGGCGTGCCCCACCCCGGTGCAGCGCGAGATGGCTCAGGCGCTCGCCGAGGCGGGTGCCGACGTCGTTGTCGGCACTCACGCCCATGTGCTGCTCGGCGCCGGGTGGCTGGGGGACACCTATGTCAGCTATGGGCTGGGCAACTTCATCTGGTACCACAACTACCGCCCGCGTTCGGGCGTGCTCACTGTCACCGTGCGTGACGGGCAGGTCGTGGCCGACGACTTCGTGCCGGCCATGATCGGTGCCGACGGGCTGCCGTTCCCGGTGGCGGGGGACGAAGCGGCACTGGAGCGGTGGAGGTGGGAGCGGCTGCGCGGTTGCACTGGCCTGGCCGGAGTCCCGCTCACCTCCCGCTGAGCGAGAAGTGCTGGTAGTCCTTGGCGCTGGTCCAGTCGCCTCCCCAGCCCCACCCCACCGCGTCGAACGCCCGCGCCACGACGCCGTCGGCACCGATCACCCCGGGGACCGACGGCGCGCCCGGTGAGCGGTCCATCCCGGCGTACCGCCGGCCTGCGGGCGGCGCGACCGAGTCACCGCGCACATAGGGGTTCTGGACCGGGTTCAGGTCGATCGCCCGGCCATATGCGTGCTCCGACCAGCGTCCGGTGCCCGCCACCGGGCGGCAGTTGTACGCCGAGGTGTTGTTGGCCGCCATCGACCGGTCGTCGTCGGCCTCGTAGGCGTCGACCAGCCGCATCCGGCGGATCGGCCACCGCGCGGCGTACAACCGTCGGAAGACGTCGACCACGTCGGCGGCGACGTCCTCGTGGACCACCAGGGCGCCCCGGCGCGCCGCACCGTCGAAGCCGATGTAGGCCAGCTTGAGGTGACGCAGGTCGGCCAGGGGCACCGGGCAGCCGGGGCGGTGGCTGAAGCGCATCCGCTGGCGCAGCCCCGGGCCGATCCGGGAGACCGAGGCGTGGAACCGAGGCGGGCGCGCCGGGCCGTCTGCCTGCGCGGTTGACTGGGGTGCCTTCGGCGGGGCGGTGGTCGGCGCACGTGGCTCAGTCGGCGCACGCTCAGTCGGCGCCGTCGGCCCAGGTGATCGGTTGGCCGGCCCGGTAGCTGGCCCGGTAGCTGGCCCAGTGGCTGGCCCGGTGGCTGGCCCGGTGGCTGGGGCCGCCCCCGCGTCGCACCCGGCGAGCAGCGCGGCGGCCAGGAGTCCGGTGACGACCGCGACGACGACCGCGAGCGGCATCCGCGGGGCGTGCATCACTCGCACAGGTCGCAGAGGCCGTTGGCCGGGAGCACCGTGAAATGGACCGGGCAGGTCACGACCGGCTTGTCCTGCCCCCGGGACCGCGGCGTGCTGCGGGTGCCGGTGACCCGGCCGGACACCGACGACGGGGTGCGGGTGGGGGCCTTGGCGGCTCGGGCCGCACGAGTGGCGAGCCGGTGCGGCACGCCACCGCCGGGCGGCAGCGTGGCGCCGAAGTGCTGGTGGCAGGCGAGTCGCTCGTGAGCGGCATGCTCGTCAGGCTCGGCGGCCGGGGTGCCGGTCAACACCTCGACCGCGGTCGCATAGCTGGCGCCCACCCGGCCCTTGGCGTCGACGCAGAGCGCAGAGAGCAGGGGCTCGCCGCGACGCACACAGTCGGAGGCCACCCGCGCAAGGACGTCGCCGATCCAGTGGCGCGGCTGCTGGGTGGTGCGGATCAGGCTGCGACGCTGCACGAAGTCGGCCAGCTCCTGGTGGGTGGTGACCGCGTGGTAGTTGCGTGCGGTGTCGACAAGGAACTCCCGGGCGGCCAGCGCCCAGGTGGCCCGGGCGTGCTCCGGCCCGACCGCGGCCGCCGTGGTGTAGGGCAACGGCGCCGCCCCGGCTTCTGGCTGATCCACCATGGCACAACTGTAAGGAAGGCCGGTCGCCGCAGGGACCTGTTGTTCGGATCGGTGCACTGCGTCTCGGCACCTGGCACTACCGGGCTGTCGGAGCGTCCGCCTAGGGTGCTGAGATCCCGACTGACCTGGAAGGACCCGAAATGTCGCGTCGTCCCCTCCGCGCCTCCAGCCGCCTGCCTCGGGGACTTGCGGCCACCGCGCTGGCGGCATCCGGGCTCGCCCTCGCACCTCTCGGTGCGACGACGGCGTTCGCCGCCCTGCCGGACGCGGCCTTTGTCGCCGAGTTCAGCTACGACAACGACGGTGGCGACACCGGCGAGTTCGTCGAGGTCCAACTGCCCGCCGGCGGAACCTCCCAGGGACTCCGCGTCGTGCTCTACAACGGCAACGGCGGTGGGGTGTACGCCGAATACGCGCTGCCGGTGGTGACCGCTCCGGCGCAGGTGCCCGCAGTGGTCGCCATCGACACCCCAGGCATCCAGAACGGATCCCCGGACGGCCTGGCTCTGGTCGACGACACCGACACGGTGCTCGAGTTCCTCTCCTATGAGGGCACGCTGGCCGCCACCGACGGTCCGGCGGCCGGCACGACCAGCACCGACATCGGAGTCAGCCAGCCCGGCTCTACGCCCATCGGCCAGAGCCTCGCCCGCCGCTACCACCCCGCCACCGGGGCGCTGGAGTGGTTCGGCAACGCACCGGCGACCCGGGGCGAGGTGAACCCCGAGGTCGCTGCGGCAGTGGTCTGCGACCTGGCGACCACTCACGAGATCGGCGAGGTTCAGGGACCCGGCGAGGAGACCCCGCTAGGTGGCGCGGCGGCGCCCGCGCCCGTGACCGTGACTGTGCGCGGCGTCGTGGTCGGCGACGTGCCGGGTCTCTCCGGCTTCTACCTCCAGGACCCGGACGGGGACGGCGACGCGGCGACCAGCGACGGGATCTTCGTCTTCTCCGGGGTTCCGGTCGACCTCGGCGACACGGTCGCCGTCAGCGGCGTACCCAGCGAGTTCTTCGGCCAGACCCAGATCAGCGCCGAGCGCGACGTCGAGGTGTGCGCCGACGGAGACGCGAGGGACCTGCCAGCGCCCGCAGCGCTCGACCTGCCCGCCGCCGACGCGGAACGGGAGCGCGTCGAGGGGATGCTGGTCGCACCTGTCGATACGCTGACCGTGACCGAGGTCTACAACCTGACCCGCTACGGGGAGCTCGCCCTCGCGGCCGGCGGGGTTCTGGTCCAGCCCACCGAGCTCGCCCGGCCGGGCACGAAGCGGGCCGAGCGGATCGCGGAGCGCAACCTGCTGCGCTCCCTGGTCCTCGACGACGGGACCTCGCAGTCGGTGAGCGTCTCGACGCGGCCCTACCTCTCCCCGGACACGCCGATGCGCGTGGGGGACCGGGTCAGGTTCACCGAGCCGACGGTGCTCGGCTACGGCTTCGGCGCCTGGCGGCTACAGCCCGCCGACGGCACCGCCGAGGGCCTCGTCGCGCCGCGCAACACCCGCCCGCGCGGTCCGGACGCCGTGGGCGGAGACCTCCAGGTGGGCGCCTTCAACGTGCTCAACTACTTCCTCACGTGGAGCGGCGAGCAGGCCCGCGGGGCTCGCAACGCCGAGCAGTTCGAGCGGCAGAGCGCCAAGATCGTCACCGCGATCCGGAGGCTGGGGGCCGAGGTCGTGGCTCTGATGGAGGTCGAGGACACCGCGTCGACCGGCTACGACGGTGGGGCGCAGGACGCCGACCTCGCTCTGGCCGAGCTGGTGCGCCGGCTGAACGAGGCCGAGGGCGCGCAGGTCTGGGCCTACGTGCCCTTCCCGGAGAATTTGTACGCCGTGGGGCGGGACGTGATCCGCAACGCGATCATCTACCGCCCTGCCGCCGCGGAGCCGCTCGGCGACTCGGTCGGTCTCGTTGACGAGTCGGTCTGGTTCAACGCGCGGGAGCCGGTCGCCCAGACCTTCCGCAGCACCGCCGGGGGCGATGTGTTCACCGTGGTGGCCAACCACTTCAAGTCCAAGGGCAGTGGGGACGAGGCGAGCGGGGACAACGTCGACAGCGGCGACGGCCAGGGCGCGTGGAACGGCGACCGCGTTCGGCAGGCTCGCTCGCTGGCGTCGTTCGCCGACCGGCTCCGGACCCAGGCCCAGGACCCCGATGTGGTGCTGCTCGGGGACCTCAACTCCTACGGCCAGGAGGACCCGATTCGAGTACTGCGCCGGGCGGGGTTCGTCGACCTCGGCCCCCGCTTCGACCCCGGGCGCTACAGCTACGTCTTCGATGCGCGGTCGGGCTCGCTCGACCATGCGCTGGCCACCCGACGGCTCGCTGCGAAGGTCACCGACGTGGCGCACTGGAACATCAACGCCGTGGAGTCCTTCGCCTACCAGTACTCCGGCGACCCCGCGCTGTATGCCTCACACGAGTTCCGCTCCAGCGACCATGACCCGGTGCTGGTCGGTCTGGACCTGCGGGCCCCGAGGCCGCGCGACTGCCGGTGGGAAGGGGTCAGCCCTTGGTGGAGCCGAGGGTGAGTCCGGCGACGAACTGCTTCTGGAGCAGGAAGAACACGACCAGCACCGGCAGCGCCACCAGCACCGATCCGGCGGCCAGCAGGTTGTAGTCGACGAAGAACTGCCCGCGCAGGTTGTTCAGCGCGCTGGTGATCGGGAACTTGTCGCCGTCTTGGAGCAGCACCGTGGCCCAGAAGAACTCGTTGTAGATCCAGGTCGTCTGCAGCACCGCAAGCGCGGCGAGGGCGGGCCGCACCAGCGGCATGGTGAGCTGCCAGTACTGTCGAAACACGCTGGCTCCGTCGAGCATCGCGGACTCGTAGATCTCGTGCGGCAGCGTCTTCATGTAGTTGCTGAGCACGAAGGTGCAGAAGCCGAGCTGGAAGGCGACGTTGATCGCGATCAGCCCCCAGAAGCTGCCGAGCACCTGGCCGCTGTCGCTCATGAACTCCGGCAGCGGGATCGTCCGGTAGAGCCGGAACACCGGGATCAGCAGCGCCTGCGGAGGCAGCAGGTTCGCGGCCAGGAAGAGCGAGAGCAGGGTCAGGTTGAACCGCCAGCTGAACCGGGCCAGGACGAAGGCGACCATCGAGGCCAGCAAGAGCGTGACCAACACCGCGGGCACGGTGATGATCACCGAGTTCCAGAAGTGCTTGCCGAGCTCGCCCTGCGTCCAGGCCTGCTGGTAGTTGTCCAGCGTCCAGCCGCCGAGCGAGACGTAGCCGTTCGCCGAGGTGTAGTCGTAGTCCCGGAAGGAGTTGAACACCGCCCAGAACAGCGGGAAGAGCCACGCCAGCGCCAGGAAGGCGATCAGGCCGGTGACCAGCCATCCACGGGTGCGCTGCTCGCCGACGATCATTGCTGGTCCTCCTTCATCACCACGCGCAAGTAGAGGACGATGAACACCGACGAGATCGCCATCATGATCACCGACAGCGCGGAGCCGAAGCCGATGCGGCTCGCCTCGCCGACCACATTGGAGGTGACCAGGGCGGCGATCAGCTCCAGCCCGTTGCGGCCCCGGTTGACGATCCAGACGATGTCGAAGGCGCGCAGCGACTCGATGACCACGATGACGATGACGATCAGGTTGATCGGCCGCATCACCGGCAGGACGACCCGGAAGAACGTCTTGACCTCCCCGGCGCCGTCGATGGCGGCGGCCTCGCGGAGGCTGTCGTCGACACCCTTGAGTCCGGCGAGGTAGATCAGCATGACGTAGCCGGTGTGCCGCCAGCCCGTGGCGACCAGCACCGCCCAGAGGTTGATGTCCGGGTCGCCGTACCAGTCGATCTCGGTGTTCAGGACCGCGTTGAGCAGGCCTTGGTCGCGGGAGTAGAAGAGCTGCCAGATGAAACCGATCAGAGCCAGCGAGAGCACGACCGGCATGAAGAACGCCGTCTGGTAGAACCGGCTCCCCCGCATCTCGCGGTCGAGGAGCACGGCGAGCAGGATGCCCAGAATGGTGGGTCCGACGAACAAGAAGAGCAGCCAGATGATGTTGTGCTGGATCGCGGGCCAGAACGGCGGATAGATCGTCGCGATGTCGCGGTAGTTCTTGGTGCCGATCCAGTCGATCGTGTCGAAGCCGCCGATGCCGCCCCATTGGGCGAAGGACAGCGCGATCGAGCCGAAGGCCGGCAACCACACCAAGCCGACCACGACGACGGTGGGGATCGCCACCATCGTCGTGACCGTGACGCGGTCCCGGACCGAGAGACCCCCCTGCCGCCGTCGGTCCTTGCCCTTGGGTCGCTCGGTGCTGGCGGGCACCGGCTGCGCTTGGGTCATGGCGTCCCCTCTGCGTGAGCGGCTGGCGGATTGCCTGGGGTGCGGGAGCGCGCCCGGCCAGCCTCAGCTGCCGAAGATCGCGACCTTCTGCTCCTGGAGGCTGGTGGTGACTTCGTTGATGCTCCCCGGGTTGCGCAGGAAGTCCTGCAGCGACGGGATGACCACCGTGGCGGCGAAGTCGGCGCGGGTGTCGCGATCCAGGAACTGCGCGATGTTGGAGGCGGCGCCGACCACCTCCACCGACTTCTTCTGCAGGTCGGAGTAGCTCTCGGTGCTGGCCTGGTCGTTGGCGGCGATCATCGGCGCGTCGGCGGCCTCGTTGGCGGCATCCTGGGCCTCCGCGGTGCCGAAGTAGCCGACCATCTCCTTGGCGTTGTCCACGTTGTCCGCCGCGGCCGAGACGCAGAAGCCGTCGATCGGAGCGTCGAGGGCATCGCTTCCGATCGAGTCCACCAGCGTCGGGAACGTGAAGAAGTCGAGGTCGTCCACGTCGGGGATGGCGTCGACCAGGAAGGTGCCGAGCAGGTACATCCCCGCATCACCGCTGCCCAGCGCCTGCGCGGCCTCCTGCCAGGTCCGGCCCAGCGCGTCCTCCTGCTGGAAGGGGAGCAGGTCGCGCCACCGCTCGAAGACGGTTCGCACCTCCGCGGAGTCCCAGGCCTCGTCGCCGGCCATCAGAGCCATGTGGAAGTCGAAACCGTTCAGGCGCATGTTGAGGATGTCGAAGGTGCCCATCGCCGGCCAGCCGTCCTTGTCGCCGAAGGCGAACGGCACGATCTTCTTGCCCTGCATCTCGCGCATCAGCTCGGTGAGTTCGGCCTCGGTCTGCGGTGCCTCCCAGCCGTTGTCCTCGAACACCGACCGCCGGTAGAAGACCGCCCACGGGTAGTAGTCCTTCGGCACGAAGTACTGGTTGCCGTCCGCCCCGGTGGAGGCCTCTTTGAAGGCTTCGGGGATCCCATCGATCGGCCACACGTCGCTGATGTCCTGGATCAGCCCCTGCTCGGCGAACTGGTTCATCCGGAAGCCGGCGAACCAGGTGAAGGCGTCGTCAGGGTTCCCCTGCAGGTAGGTGTTGACGTTCTCCTGGAAGGTGTTGTGCTCGACCTCGTTGCGCTCGACACTGACGCCGGACTCGTCGGTGAAGGCACGGGCCATCGCCCGCAGCCGCTGCGCCGCGGGCCCGCTGACCTCGTTCATCCCCAGCGTGACCGAGTCGCCGGAACCGCCGCCCTCGTCGTCACCACCGCACGCGCTGAGCAGCCCGGGCAGACCGACCAGCGCGCCGCCCACGGCCGCTCCACGAAGCACGGTGCGCCGAGTGACGCCCCACTGCGCCGCCACCGACGGCGGGAGCATCAGGTCGGGACGGGAACGGCGGGGCTGGGTCATCACGACCTCCAGATCTGAACATAACTGAACACCGGCCGACCCTTCTCCGTGGGGCCTGTGGCTGTCAAGGGGCCTCGCAGGCCGTTGCCGAGCCGTGATCAGCCGCACGCCTCGGGCGCGGCCTGCGGTTACCGGCGAGCGCCCCCCGGGGTGTCGCGTTCTGTGGCAATCCGTTGACTCCTGTGCGAAATGGGTGGAACGCTGCGCTGATGAAGCCGTGGCCCAGAATCGCGTTCGGCGGCGACTACAACCCCGAGCAGTGGCCCGAGGAGGTCCAGGACGAGGACGTCGCCCTGATGCGGGAGGCCGGCGTCGACCTCGTGACCGTGGCCGTCTTCTCCTGGTCGCTGCTGGAGCCGACGCCCGGCAGGTTCGAGTTCGGCTGGCTGGACCGGGTCCTGGACCGCCTGCATGCGGGCCGGATCAGCGTGGACCTCGCCACCGCGACCGCCTCTCCGCCACCCTGGCTGGCGCATCGGCATCCCGAGACGCTTCCGGTGACCGCCGAGGGTCACCGGCTCTGGCCCGGGTCGCGCCAGGCGTTCTGCCCCAGCTCGCCGGTCTACCGGGCCCGGGCCGCCCAGCTGTGCCGGCGGATGGCCGAGCGCTACCGCGACCACCCCTCGCTGGTCTTGTGGCACGTCGGCAACGAGCTGGGCAACCACAACGCGCACTGCTACTGCGACGTCAGCGCCGAGGCGTTCCGCGGGTGGTTGGAGCGGCGGTACACCGACATCAAGGGCCTCAACCAGGCTTGGGGCACCACCTTCTGGTCCCAGCGCTACGGGTCGTTCGCCGAGGTGCTTCCGCCGCGGGTGGCGCCGGCCTTCCGCAACCCCACCCAGCAGCTCGACTTCCAGCGGTTCAGCTCCGATGAGCTGCTGGAGAACTACCTCCAGGAGCGCCTCATCCTGCGGGAGGTCTCGCCGGAGGTGCCGGTCACGACGAACTTCATGGTGATGGCGGGCGAGCACAAGATGGACTACTGGCGGTGGGCCCGTGAGGTGGACGTGGTGTCCAACGACCACTATCTCGACGGCGCCGACCCCGAGGCCCACGTGGAGCTCGCCTTCTCCGCCGACCTCACCCGGGGCCTGGCGGGTGGACGGCCCTGGATCCTCATGGAGCACTCGACGAGCGCGGTCAACTGGCAGCGCCGCAACATCGCCAAGCGCCCGGGGGAGATGCGCCGCACCAGCCTTCAGCACGTGGCCCGCGGCGCCGACGCGGTGCTGTTCTTCCAGTGGCGCGCCTCGCGGGCCGGGTCGGAGAAGTTCCACTCGGCGCTGGTCCCGCACGCCGGGACGGACACCCGGCTCTGGCGCGAGGTGGTCGAGCTCGGCACGACCCTCGACGCGATCGAGGAGGTCGCCGGAGCCGGGGCAGCCAACCATGTGGCGATGGTCGTCGACTGGCAGTGCTGGTGGGCCGCCGAGCTGGACGCGCACCCCACCCAGGAGGTGCGCTACCTCGACCGCGCCCACGCGCTCTACCGGGCGCTGTGGGAGCAGGGCGTCGGGGTCGACATGGTGCCCCCCGAGGCGCCGCTCGCGGACTACCGGCTGGTGCTGGTGCCCACGCTCTACGCCGTCAGCGACGCCGCCGCCGCCCAGGTCCGGCGGGCCGCGGAGGGGGGCGCGACGGTGCTGGTCACCTACTTCAGCGGCATCGTCGACGAGCACGACCACGTGCGCCTGGGCGGCTACCCGGGCGCCTTCGGGGAGCTCCTCGGAGTCCGGGTCGAGGAGTTCACCCCCCTGCGCGAGGCCGAGGTGGTGCACCTCGACGACGGCTCGACCGCCGACCTGTGGACCGAGGACCTGCGGTTGGCAGGCGCGGAGGCGGTCTCGGCTTACCTCGACGGGCCGGTGCCCGGCGTACCCGCGGTGACCCGGCGCGCGGTCGGTGCGGGCAGCGCCTGGTACGCCGCGTGTCGGCTGGACCGGGCCGGCACCGACGCCTTGGTCGCCCGGCTGCTCGACGAGGCGGGGGTGGCTCCCGTGACGGCCGGGGACCAGCCCCGACCAGGGGTGGAGCGGGTCCGACGCCGCGCCGACGACGGCCGGTCCTGGGTGTTCGTGCTCAACCACACCGCCCACCCGGCGACGGTGCCGGTCACCGGCCACGACCTGGTCGCCGACCGGTCGGTGGACCGCGCGCTGCAGGTGGGCCCCGGGGGCGTGGCCGTGGTCCGGGAGCCTTGATGCTCGCCTCGGAGCGCCGCAGCCGGATCCTGGCGGACCTGGACCGCCGGGGCAGCGTCCGGGTCAGCGAACTGGTCGCGGTGCTGGGGGTCTCGGACATGACGGTCCGCCGCGACCTCGACGCCCTCCAGCGGGAGGGCGAGCTGGACAAGGTCCACGGCGGTGCGACCCGCCGGGCGACGCGCAGCACCGACGAGCCGGGCTTCGACGCGAAGTCCTCGAGGAAGCGCGCGCAGAAGGAGGCGATCGGCGCCGCGGCCGCCGCGCTCGTCGAGCCCGGGTCCGCGATGGCGATCTCTGCCGGGACCACGACGCATGCGATGGCGCAGCACCTGAGTGCCTTGGACGTCACGGTGGTGACCAACTCGGTCTGGGTGGCCGACGTGCTGCACACGGCGTCGCACACCGCGGGCCGCACGGACCTGACTGTCCTGCTGACCGGGGGCCTGCGCACCCCGTCGGACGCGCTGGTCGGGCCGATCGCGATCAACGCGCTGCGTTCCCTGCACGTGGATATGGCGTTCCTGGGCGTGCACGGCATGGACGCGGTCACCGGCTTCACCACGCCGAACCTGATGGAGTCCGAGACCAACCGCGCGCTCGCGGCCTGCGCGCGCCGCGTGGTCGTGGTCGCGGACTCCTCGAAGTGGGGGGTGCTGGGGCTAAGCTCATTCGCCGCCCTCAGTGAGGCGGACATGCTGGTCAGTGACACCGGCCTGGGCCGGGAGGCCCGCTCGGTGCTCACCGAGCAGGTGGGCGAGCTGCTGCTGGTCGAGCCGGCCGCTGGAGTCGCTGGGGGTACGGGCTAGGTTCGCCCCATGCGCGGATCGCTGGGGAGCGCCCCGACCGAGGACAGCCACGACTACGTCGTCGTCGGAGCCGGCAGCGCCGGAGCCGTCGTCGCCGCCCGGCTCACCGAGGACCCCAACGTCCGGGTGCTGCTGCTCGAGGCGGGCGGCGAAGCCGATGTCGACGAGATCTCGGTGCCGGCGGCCTTCTCGTCGCTGTTCAAGACCCGGTGGGACTGGAACTACGCCACCACCGAGCAGAAGCAGCTGCACGCCCGGCGGGAGTTCTGGCCGCGGATGAAGGCCCTGGGTGGCTGCTCGTCGATGAACGCGATGATCTACATCCGTGGCCACCGGGCCGACTACGACGGCTGGCGCGACGCCCACGGAGCGACCGGCTGGGGCTACGACGACGTGCTCGCGCTGTTCATCCGCTCGGAGGGCAACACCCGGCTCGGGGCGCCGTACCACGGCCAGGACGGGCCCTTGCACGTGGAGGACCGCCGCTACACCCATCCGCTGTCCCGGGCCTGGGTGGAGACCGCCGTCGCCGCCGGCCTGAAGCCCACCGACGACTTCAACGGCGCGGAGCAGGAGGGCGCCGGGGTCTACCAGGTGACCTGCCGCCGGGGTCGCCGCTGGTCGGTGGCGAAGGCCTTCCTGGAGCCGGCCTTGGATCGGCCCAACCTCACGGTGCGCACCTACGCGCTGGCCGAGCGGGTCCTGGTCGAGCACGGCCGGGCGGTCGGCGTCGCCTACCGCCACGGCCGCGAGACCCGGGTCGCGTACGCCGAGGGCGAGGTGGTGCTCTGCGGCGGCACGGTCAACTCACCCCAGCTGCTCATGCTGTCGGGCATCGGGCCGGCCGACCACCTGCGCGAGCACGGCATCGACGTCGTCGCCCACCTGCCCGGGGTGGGGGAGAACCTGCACGACCACCCGGCGGTCCCGCTGGTCTGGCACACCCGGGACACCACGGACCTGGCCGACCACAACACGCTGCTCAACTTCGCTCGCGCGAAGGCGCTGGGCAGTGGCCCGCTGGTCTCCAACGTCGGCGAGGCGGGGGCGTTCTTCGCCACCCGAGACGGCCTGCCCGGCCCGGACCTGCAGGTCCACGTGGCGCCCACCGGCTTCTGGGAGCACGGGATCCACGAGCCCACCACCCGCAAGGTGACCGTCGCCCCGACGCTGGTCAGCGTGCAGAGCCGGGGCCGGGTCAGGCTGCGCAGCGCCAACCCGCACTGGCATCCCGACATCGATCCCGGCTACTACGACGACCCGGCCGACCTCGACGCGATGGCGGCCGGGATGCGACGGCTGGTCGAGATGGCCCGCACCGGTCCGTTCGCGCGCTACCTCGGCGCGGCGTTCGCCCCCGCCCCGACCCGACCGTCGGCGGAGCCGACCGACGCCGAGCTCGTCGAGCACGCGCGCCGGTTCACCCAGACGCTCTACCACCCGGTGGGCACCTGCGCGATGGGGGTGGGCGAGCAGGCGGTGGTGGACCCCGAGCTGCGGGTCCAGGGTGTGGCGGGGCTGCGGGTGGCCGACGCCTCGGTGATGCCGGTCGTCCCGCGTGGCAACACCAACGCCCCCACGATCATGGTCGGCGAGAAGGCCGCCGACCTGCTGCGAGCATGAAAGGCAGTCCCGACACCATGACGAGCACACAGACCGATCACGCACGCGGGCCGGAGAAGCTCGAGGTCCGCAGCCCCCTCACCGGGGACATCGTCGGGATCCACCCGGTTCACGACGCCGAAGACGTCGAGGCCGCGGTCGACCGGGCCCGCGTGTGGGCCGGCTGGTGGGCCGGCCTCGGTTTCGACGAGCGCAAAGGCGCCCTCGACACCTGGCGCGCCGTGCTCGCCCGGCGGATGGACCAGCTGGCCGACGTCGTCCACCAGGAGACGGGGAAGCCGCACGGTGATGCGCTGCTGGAGGTGGGCCTAGCCGTCGACCACTTGGCCTGGGCCGCCGGTCACGCCAAGAAGGTCCTGGGCCGGCGTCGGGTCTTCCCCGGACTGGTGATGTCCAACCACACCGCGAGCCTGGAGTACCTCCCCCTCGGCGTCGTCGGTGTGATCGGCCCCTGGAACTACCCGGTCTTCACCCCGATGGGCTCGATCATCTATGCCCTGGCGGCCGGCAATGCCGTGGTCTTCAAGCCCTCCGAGCTCACGCCGGGCACCGGCGTCTGGCTGGCCGACAGCCTCTCGGAGGTGCTGCCGGGCCAGGCGCTGCTCCAGGTGGTCACCGGATCCGGCGCGACCGGCGAGGCGCTGTGCCGTGCCGACGTCGGCAAGCTGGCGTTCACCGGCTCTCCCGAAACCGGCAGCCGGGTGATGGCCACCTGCGCCGAGCGGCTGACCCCGGTGCTCATCGAGGCGGGCGGCAAGGACGCTCTTCTCGTCGACCAGGACGCCGACATCGAGGCAGCCGCCGATGCCGCAGTCTGGGGGGCGTTCTCGAACGCTGGACAGACCTGCACCGGCATCGAGCGGGTCTACGTGCACGAGGCCGTGCACGACGCGTTCGTCGCGGCCGTGTCGGAGAAGGCGCGCGACGTCTACGGCGGGTCCGGTCCCGAGGCGGACTTCGGACCGATGACCCTCCCCCGGCAGGCCGACATCGCCCGGGCCCACATCGAGGACGCCCTGGCGCGTGGCGGTCGCGCCCTGGTCGGGGGCACCGAGGGGATCGCCGACGGCTTCGTGCAGCCGACCGTGCTCACCGACGTACCCGACGACGCGAGGGCGGTCTGCGAGGAGACGTTCGCGCCCACCGTGGTGGTGGCCAAGGTCGGGTCCATGGACGAGGCGGTGGAGCGCGCGAACGCGACCCGCTACGGCCTGGGCTCCAGTGTCTTCTCCGGCTCCCGGGGCCCCGAGCTGGCCCGGCGCCTGCGCACCGGGATGACCTCGGTGAACTCGGTGATCTCCTTCGCCGCGATCCCCGCGCTCCCGTTCGGCGGCGTCGGCTGGTCCGGCTTCGGACGGATCCACGGCGCAGACGGGCTGCGGGAGTTCACCTCTGCCAAGGCGGTCGCCCGGCAGCGGCGCAAGCCCGCCATCGCGCTGACGACCTTCGGGCGCACGCGCAAGGACGAGGCGACCTTCGCGACCCTCATCAGGGCTCTCCATGGCCGAGTGAACGCTCTGCCGAAGCGCCGCGGGCGGGGCTGAGGACGCGGCTGAGGTCGGGGTCGCCTCAGCGGGTGAGTCCCGGGTCGGCTCCGGGAGGCGGGCGCACGCCCAGGTTCCACAGCTCGCGGGTCTGGAGCACCCAGAACGCGGCGAAGAACGCGATCAGTGCGCTCTCGATCCACAGCAGTGCGTAGTCCCAGCCGCTCACCCACGCGATCGCTCCGAGTGCGGCGGGCACGACCACCATCAGGCCGGCGAGCACGAGGTAGGCGCGGGCGTAGCCCGGCCGCGGGTCCCGGCTGTGCCGGCAGGACAGCGACTGCAGCCCGGTGACCACCACGACACAGCCGAACATCGGCACCGCCGCGGCATAGTGCGCGTTGGCCTCGAACGAGGGCCGGTCCAGCACGAACCACGCTGTGCCGAGGCCCCAGAGGGCCAGCGCCAGGCCTTGCCCCAGCCCGAAGCGGCGCTGGTCGGCCGGAGTGCCGACCGCCGTGGCGAGGAGCGCGATCACCAACGCGGCGGCGCCGGCCACCAGCAGCGCCATGACGTTGTTGGTGACGTCGGCGGAGATGTCGCGGCTCGGCGGCTCGGCCGACCAGCACCGCGCGTAGCCGGCGGTCGGCACGAAGGCGACCACGGGGGCCAGCATCCCGGCGACGTTGAGCAGTGCGTCCTCGTGCCGGCTCTCGCCCTTGATGATGACCAGGCACGCGCCGAGTGCGACCAGGGTGGCGACCAGGACCGGTCGGACCGGCGTGTAGTAGTAGCTGCTCAGCGAGGTCTGCCAGCAGCGTGGCTCGGTGCTCCACCACTCGACGAGGATCGAGGTCGCCAGCAGCACGACGAGCACCACCATGGCCAGGCGAAGGTAGCGATACGTCGTGACGGCGATGTCGGGCAACCCGGGCGCGGGATCGGACCTCGTCGCGAATGTCCTCACGACCACCCCTTCCTGCCACCCTGCGATGGGCACGATACCGACTAGGTTCGTCAGCGAGGGCAGTCCGACAGGACCGCCACGACGCCCACCACAGCCATGTGACCAGGAGGAGCGATGGACATCAGCGACATGCTCAGCAAGGCCCGGGATTCGATCACCGTCGACCGTGTGTACGGGGCCCCGTTCGAAAAGGACGGGATGAGCGTGATCCCTGCCGCCGTGGTCGCCGGGGGAGCCGGTGGCGGCAGCGGGCAGGATGACAAGGGCGACGTGGGAGAGGGTGGCGGCTACGGCGTCGCGGCCCGGCCGACCGGGGCCTGGGTGATCCGCAACGGCGAGGTCTCCTGGCGACCAGCCGTGGACGTCAACCGGGTCGTCGCCGTCGTCGGCATGGTGGTCGCGATCTACCTGCTGATGCGCCCGCGCCAGATCCGCGCTCGCGCCAAGGCGAAGAAAGGCCGCCGCTGACCCCGCGACCGACGCCGGCCCCGCACGAGCGGCTCGATGACGCTCCGATGCGCCGCGCTGCGCGGCGTCGAGCCGCCGGGGGCCCCAGCCCTCAGGGGGCGTAGAGACCGGCGGCGGTGAAGATGTCCCGGGCCGCCTTCACCTGGGCGGGGGAGGCGGCGTCGACGTCGGCGAGCCGGTCCTCCATGCCGAGCTGTTGATATTTCTCCCGGCCCAGCCGGTGGTAGCCGAGCACGTCGACCCGCTCCACGTTGCCGAGGCCGGCGACGTACTTCGCGTGGGTGGCGATGTGGTCGGGGTCGTCGTTCCACCCGGGAACCAGGACGTAGCGGACCCAGACGGGCTTGTCCAGGATCGCCAGCCGCTCGGCGAACTTCAGGGTCGGGGTGAGCCGACCCTTGGTGAGGTTCTCGTAGATGGCCGGGTCGATCGCCTTGATGTCCAGCAGCACCAGGTCGGTGGCCGCGAGAAGCTGGTCGTCGGCGCGGGTGCCCAGGGCGCCGGAGGTGTCGAGCGCGGTGTGCAGCCCGAGCTCCTTGGCCCCCTGCAGCACCGCCGAGACGAACGCCGGCTGCAGCAGCGGCTCGCCACCGGAGACGGTGACCCCGCCGCCGGAGGCGTGGATGAAGCCCCGATAGCGCCGCAGCCGAGTCATCACCTCGCCGACCGAGAACCGTTGCCCGTTGCGCATCGTCTGCGTGTCCGGGTTGTGGCAGTAGGCACACGCCAGCGGGCAGCCCGCGGTGAAGAGCACGAAGCGGGTCCCCGGGCCATCCACACCCGTGGAGATGTCCCAGGAGTGGATCGACCCGGTGAGCTCGCCGCTGTGGGCCGCCTCGGAGCCGACGACTCCCCACGACGGGTCGGCCGCCGCAGCATCGGCGGCCGACCCGCACAGTTGGAGCTCGACGCTCACCTCACAGGCCCTCGTGGAACGTCCGGTTGATGACGTCCTGCTGCTGCTCCTTGGTGAGCCGCACGAAGTTGACCGCGTAGCCGGAGACCCGGATGGTCAGCTGCGGGTAGTTCTCCGGGTGCTCCATGGCGTCGACGAGCGTGTTCTTGTCCAGCACGTTGACGTTCATGTGGAAGCCCGAGGAGGCGGTGTAGCCGTCCAAGACCCCGGCGAGGTTCGTGATCTGCTCGTCGCGGGTCTTGCCCAGGCCGGCGGGGGTCACCGTCGTGGTCAGCGAGATGCCGTCGCGGGCGGCGTCGAAGGGCAGCTTCGCCACGCTGAGCGCCGAGGCGACGATGCCGTGCTTGTCCCGGCCGTTCATCGGGTTCGCACCCGGGGCGAACGGCTCACCGGCCCGGCGGCCGTCGGGGGTGTTCCCGGTGGCCTTGCCGTAGACGACGTTCGAGGTGATCGTCAGCACCGACTGGGTGTGCTCGGCGTCGCGGTAGGTCTGGTGCTGCCGCACCTTGTCCATGAACGACTCCACGAGCTCCACGGCGATCGAGTCCACGCGGTCGTCGTCGTTGCCATAGGTCGGGAAGTCGCCGGCGATGACGTAGTCCACGACCAGTCCGCGCTCGTCGGTGACCGGCCGCACCTCGGCGTACTTGATCGCCGAGAGCGAGTCCGCGGCCACCGACAGCCCGGCGATGCCGCAGGCCATAGTGCGGTGCACCAGCGAGTCGTGCAGCGCCATCTCGAGCTTCTCGTAGGCGTACTTGTCGTGCATGTAGTGGATGACGTTGAGGGCGTCGACGTAGGTCTTGGCCAGCCAGTCCATCATCGAGTCCAGCCGGGCCCGGACCTCGTCGTAGTCGAGGACGTCGCCGGTGTAGACGGGGCCGGCCGGGCCGACCTGAGCGCCGGAGACCTCGTCGCGCCCGCCGTTGATGCCGTAGAGCATGGTCTTGGCGAGGTTCACCCGGGCGCCGAAGAACTGCATCGTCTTGCCGACGGCCATCGGGGACACGCAGCAGGCGATCGCGGTGTCGTCACCGAACCGGGTCCGCATCAGGTCGTCGGACTCGTACTGGATCGCGCTGGTGTCCAACGACACCTGGGCGCAGAACCGCTTGAAGCCCTCGGGCAGCTGCGGAGACCAGAAGACCGTCAGGTTCGGCTCGGGGGCCGGGCCGAGGTTGTAGAGAGTCTGCAGGTAGCGGAACGAGGTCTTGGTGACCAGCGGCCGGCCGTCGATGCCGATGCCGCCCATGCTCTCGGTCACCCAGGTCGGGTCGCCCGAGAACAGCTCGTCGTACGCCGGGGTGCGCAGGAAGCGGACGATCCGCAGCTTGATGACGAAGTCGTCGATGAGCTCCTGGACCTGCCCCTCGGTGAGCACGCCGTCGGCCAGGTCACGCTCGATGTAGACGTCGAGGAACGTGCTGGTGCGGCCCAGCGACATCGCGGCGCCGTTCTGGTCGCGGGTGGCAGCCAGGTAGGCGAAGTAGAGCCACTGGATCGCCTCGCGCGCGGTGGTCGCCGGCGCGGAGATGTCGTAGCCGTAGCCGGCCGCCATGGTCTTGAGGTCGGCCAGGGCCCGAATCTGCTCGGAGATCTCCTCGCGGGCCCGGATGACCTCCTCGCTCGAAGGCACCTCGTCGTAGCCGTGGTGGTCGGCCTGCTTGGCGGCGATGAGCCGGTCGACGCCGTAGAGCGCGACCCGTCGGTAGTCGCCGATGATCCGGCCGCGGCCGTAGGCGTCCGGGAGACCGGTGACGATGCCGGCCTTACGGGCCGCGCGGATCTGCGGGGTGTAGGCGTCGAAGACGCCGTCGTTGTGGGTCTTGCGGTATTTGGTGAAGATCTCCTGGACGCGCTCGTCGACCGGGTAGTCGTAGGCCGCCAGCGCGTCCTTGACCATCTTCCAGCCGCCGTTGGGCATCATCGCGCGCTTGAGCGGGGCGTCGGTCTGCAGGCCGACGATCAACTCGTTGTCAGCGTCGATGTAGCCCGGCCCGTGACTGGTGATCGAGCCTGGCTCGTGGGTGTCGATGTCGTAGACCCCGCGCTCCCGCTCGGCCACGAACATCTCCGAGAGCTGGGCCCAGATGCCCGTGGTGCGCTCGGTGGCGCCGACGAGGAACGAGGCGTCGCCGGTGTAGGGGGTGTAGTTGGCGTTGATGAAGTCACGCACCGCGATGGAGTCGCACCAGTCACCACGCACGAACCCGCGCCACGCCTCGGGGCGAACGGCCGCGGTCTCGGGGTCGGTCTGGACGAGGGGGCGGTCGACGGCTGTCGTCACGTGCGCATCAGTCCTTCGCAGAACGGGTCTCTGTCCCTCTGACAGTCTTTCCGTTACTTCCGACGGTACTCGCGATTGGACCGATCCAATGCCTGATTCAGGCGTGAGGTCCCTCTCGGCGGGTGCGGTTCTCGTCACCACCGGGAGGGGTCATCGGCCAGACTCGATCGCGTGACTGCACGGCCGCCCGAGGTCCTCGCGCTCGGTCGTCCTCGGCGCCGCTGGCCGGTCCTCCTTGCCGGGTGTGTGCTGCTCGCGGGCGGTGTGGTGTGGCTGCAGGTCGATCGACGGGCCAGCGAGGAGATGGCGGCTCTGGCCAGGTGCCGCGAGGGTGGCCTCGAGGTCGTGCAGCAGGCGGAGCGTCGGTTGGCGCTGGTGGCGAGGGCCGGCTATGTCACGGCGCAGGTGCCGGGCACCCGGGACGAGTTCGAGCGGTCGCTGCGCGACCTGCTCGCCGCGGAGGCCGCCCGGCAGTCCAGTCCGGTCCAGTCGGCCTTGGACAGGTGTCGGGCGGTGGCGCTGTTGCCGGTGTGGCTGATGGGCTCAGGCAGGCGGGAGGCGAGGTCGGCATACGTCGCGCTGCTGGAGGCCGAGCGCGAGCGGTTGCAGCGGATCGCCGACGACGGCAGCGCGTTTGGCACCGGCCCCGGCGACATTGCGCGGCTGCGAGAGCGTGCCGAGGACCGGATGCGGACGGCCGCCTGAGATCGGATGCCCCGCGGGCGTGCACGACGGCGAGCCGCGTGAGCAGCGGCGCGATCTCCAGCGGGGCGGGCAGCATGCCCCTCCTGGCCATCCTCGACCCGCGGCTGGAGCAGGCGCGAGGCCGGCGTCGACTACCTCGTCGCGGTCAACCCGCGTGACAGCGCCAGCTCCTCGCCCGTGTCAGCCGACCAGACCCCGGTCCGGGCGATGCACCTGGTCCAGCTGCTCGAGATGGCCTTGCAGGAGTAGCCGGGCGGGACGCTGGTGGCCCCGGGACAGACTGGGGGGTATGACCGCACCCGAGCCGGAGGTCCTCGAGTACGGCCGCGCACGACGCCGCTGGCCGCTTCTCGCGGTGGCCCTCCTGCTCCTCGCGGGTCTCGCGGCCTGGTTGGAGGGGGCGCGGCGGGCCGGCGAGGAGGTGGCCAGGCTCGCTGAGTGCCGGGACCAGGGGCTGGAGGCGGTCGAACAGGCCGAGCGCCGACTGGCAGCCACCGCCACCTACATCGCTCCGTCGCTGTCCCGGGCCCGTCTCGGGCTCGAGCAGTCGCTGCTTCGCGTGCTGGGGGCCGAGGCGGAGAGGCAGTCCGGACCGGTCCAGTCAGCCCTGACGACCTGCCGGGGCGTCGAGGTGTGGCCGGTGAACCGGTCGCGCCGCGAGGCCCGGTCGGCCTACGTCGACCTGCTCGAGGCCGAACAGGCCAGGCTCGAGGGGATCGTCGTGGACGGCGGGGCGTTCTACTCCGGCTACGACGAGGTCCAGCGGCTCCGGGAGCGCGCCGAGGAACGGATGGCCGAGGTTGGGGCGTGACCCAGGGGATCAGCGCTGGCTCGGACTCCGGTCGGCGCTGAACCGGGCCGACCAGCGCTCCCAGGGACGTTGGTCGGACCAGTTGACCTCGAGCGTGCGCCAGGCTCGCCGCATCCGGCGGGCTAGCTGGCGGCGCCCGTAGAGGCAGCGCGCCGAGACGCCGACGCGCAGCCGCCGGTCGAAGCGGATCGTCCGGCTGGGGCCGAGCACGAACGCGAGGTCCATGTCGTCGTGCAGCTCCGGGTCGTCGCGGTGAACCAGCGCGCTGACCTGCGTCCAGGCGCCTCGGCGGATCGCCATGTTCGACCCCCACAGCGCAGTGTGGCCCAAGGCCGCGTGCACGGTCAGGAAGAACGTGCCCAGGTAGGCCCACCGCATCACGCCGCGGACGCCGAGCGGGAGGTCGTAGAACCAGCCCGTCCCAGTCACCGCGTCGACGTCCGGCTCCACCAGCCCGGTGACGATGCGTTCCACCCAGTCCGGCGGGGGAACGGAGTCGGCGTCGCAGCGGGCGATGATGTCGCCGCAGGCGTGGTCGTAGCCAGTGGCTGCGGCGGCGGGGATGCCCGGAGCAGGCTCGGACACGACCCGGGCCCCGAAGACCGCAGCGACCGCCGCGCTGTCGTCGACCGAGCCGTTGTCGACGACCACAACCTCCAGCGGGGGGACCGTCTGGCGCGCCAGGTGCTCCAGGCAGCGCCGCAGCGCGTCTGCGTCGTCCTTGACGGGGATCACCACCGAGACCGACGGTCCCGGTCCAGCATGGCCAGCCGGGTCAGCCGGGTCAGCCGGGTCGGGAGGGGTCGGGCCCGCCCCCCTCGAACGCCCCCGGCGGGCTTCGGCGGAGGCACTCAGACCGCCGGGGCCGGCAGCGAGCAGCCACCCGGCCGACAGGGCGCCGAGCCCACCCGCGGCCAGGTCCCCGATGGTGTCGTCGTAGCCGACCTGGATGCGCTCGTCGACGAGCGTGTGGCCGAACCACTCGCCCATCTCCCACAGCACGCCCAGCGCCAGCCCCAGCGACAGCGTCGAGACGATCACGCCCAGCCGCGCCTTGGGCAGCTCG
Source organism: uncultured Actinomycetota bacterium (assembly GCA_963745245.1). Taxonomy (GTDB): domain Bacteria; phylum Actinomycetota; class Actinomycetes; order Propionibacteriales; family Nocardioidaceae; genus Marmoricola_A. The sequence goes on along the minus strand of CAVUWU010000002.1, from coordinate 914,650 downwards.
GCGGTCGGGCCTGCGAAGATGCCGGCCCGGGTGAGCGCCGCCTGCACCGCGGCCGCCACCGCACCGGTGGCCACGAGGTGCACCACGATGTCCAGCCAGGCGTAGCGCTGGTAGAGCTCCAGCACGCTGCTCCACGCCGCCACCACCAGCAGCAGCCCGGTGACCGGGTCCAGGGCCGACGGGATGCCCGAGAGCCTCAGCAGCGTGAGCCCGAGCAGGACCAGCGCGAACAGCGCCGCCGCCACCCCGCCCATGGTCAGCGCCACCAGGAAGCTGACCACCCCGCCGAGTCGGACGACGTCCCCGGCGACCGTCCAGCCAGTCACCGAGCGGTCCACGAGCGAGGCTCCTGCCCGGCTCACCGGCCGGCCTCTCGGCGTCTCACCAGGCGATCCAGATGAGCAGTTGAGTGAGGAGGAAGCCGGTGACGTAGTTGAGCCAGAGGAAGGCACGCCACCCGGCGTTGGCCTCCGCCGCGCGCTGGTCGGGAAGCCGGGCGAAGCGGGTGATGTTGACCAGGTAGGGCAGGCAGAGGAGTCCGGCCAGCGCCCCGGGCCAGCCGGTCGGAAGAGCGGCGAGCCCGGCCGCGGCGTACAGCAGCATCGCGACGCGCACGGTGCGGGCGGCGCCGAGCACGGTGCCGATCGAGCCGATGCCCGCCTCCCGGTCGGCGACGATGTCCTGGACCGCGCCGAAGGCCTGCGAGGCCATGCCCCACCAGAAGAAGGCGAGGAGGGCATAGCCGACGGTCGCGTCGAACGAGCCTCCCGCCAGGGCGAGGCCCACCACCGCTGGGCCGACGAAGTGGGCGCTCGAGGTGAGCGAGTCCACGAACGGCCGTTCCTTGAGCCGCAGCCCCGGCGCCGAGTAGGCGACCACGGCGAAGACCACGATGCCGAGGAGGAGCGCGGACACCGGCGACCCCAGGGCCACCAGGACGACGACGAAGGGCAGGTTCGTGGCGGCTGCGGCCCACAGCGTGGCGCGGTGGAACCGGCGGTCGAGAACGACGCCCTCAACCCCGCCCTTGCGGGCGTTGCGCAGGTCGGACTCGTAGTCGAAGACGTCGTTGACGCCGTACATCAGCAGGTTGTAGGGCACCAGGAAGTAGAGGGTCCCGACGGCGAAGCCGAGGTCGAGGCCACCGCCGGCCAGCAGGTAGGCGGCGCCGAAGGGGTAGGCGGTGTTCACCCAGCTCAGCGGCCGAGAGGCCGCGACGAGGGCGCCGGGCAGGTCGTGCCCCTCGGTCCGCCGCTCCACCGCCACCGCTGTCACCGCCGTCCCTCCCCCCGGTCCGCCGCCCCGGAGGAGGACGGTACCGCTCGGCCGCGACCGTGCCCGAGCAGCTCCCAGAGTGCCGGGAGGGCGAGCACCGAGGCCAACGGCCAGGCGAAGTCCTCCAGGGGAGCCTGCCCGAGGCGCACGCCGAGCAGCTGCGCCTCGTCGAAACGGAAGAGGTCCACCGCGATCATCAGGCTGTCGAAGACGGCGGTGAGCACCAGCAGGACGGCCAGCACCGCGGTCGTCGCCGCCCACCATCGGGCTGGGGGCCGCACGACGACGGCGGCCAGCACCGCGAGGGCGGCGGGGGCCAAGAGGAAGGTGAGCGCCAGCCCGGCGTAGGTCATCCCGCCTCCCCTCCCGGAGCCCGACGGGAAAGGGCGCGCACGCCCAACCCGTGCAGCACCATCGTCAGGTAGGGGAGGAACGCGACGAAGAACAGCTCCTCCAGCGGCAGGTCGGGGGCGACCTCGATCCCGGTCATGAATTCCGAGCGGCCCCGCTCGTAGAGGCCGAGGTCGAGGGCGACGAGGTCCCAGGCCAGGAAGAACGCCACGCCCGCGGTCAGCACCACGCTGGCCCGGCGCGCGTCGGCGGCGAAGAACAGCCCCCACCGGCGGTCCACCAGCGCCAGGCTGCCCAGCACCACGGCCAGACTCACGAGGTAGACCAATCCGGTCATTCCCCGGTCATCTCCTGCTCATCTGGGACCGCGGCGGGTCTCGGGTGCGGCCGGCGAGGGCACCGGCGTGGGCACCGGCGTGGGCATGGCCGACCGGTCGCCGCGCAGGTGCTTGAGCACCAGTTCGGCGCTGATCAGGCACATCGGGAGGCCGACGCCGGGCACGGTGCTCGCCCCGGCGTAGTAGAGGCCCTCCACCTTGCTGGAGACGTTGGAGGGTCGGAAGAAGGCGCTCTGGCGCAGCGTGTGCTCCAGTCCGAGCGCGCCGCCCTGCCAGGCGTTGTACCGGCGGGCGAAGTCCGCCGGGCCGACGGTGTGACGCACCCGGATGCGCGCGCGCAGGTCGGTGATGCCCGCCCAGCCGGCGACCTGGTCGATGGCCGCGTCGGCCGCCCGCTCCACGGTGGGGTCGCCTCCGCCCTCGTCGCCGCCGCGTCCCAGGGAGACGTCGGCAGGCACCGGCACCAGGATGAAGAGGTTCTCGCATCCCTCCGGCGCCACCGACGGATCAGACTCCGACGGCTTGCACACATAGATCGAGGCGGGGTCGGGGACCCGGCGGGTGCGGCCGAAGATGTCGGCGAAGTTGCGGTCCCAGTCGGCGGTGAAGAACAGCGAGTGATGCGGCAACTCGGGCAGCCGGCCCTCGACGCCCAGCATCACCAGGACCGCGCCCGGCCCCGGCGAGCGCCGCCGCCACCACGGCTCGGGGTAGGACCGCTGCTCCCGGGGCAGCAGCCGCGTCTCGAGGTGGTGCAGGTCCATGGCGCCGACCACGACGTCTGCGGACAGCGTGCGCGTCGTGTGGTCCGAACCGGTGTAGGTCACGCCGGTGACGCGGGGACCGTCGCCGGATGCCGGGCCGGGGGCGGTCTCGACGGCGGTGACGGTGGCGCCGGTGTGCAGCTGGGCGCCTTGCTTCTCGGCCAGTGCGGCGATCGCCTCGATCAGCCGAGTGAAGCCGCCCTGCGGGTAGAGGACGCGGTCACCGATGTCCATGCGGCTCATCAGGTGGTACATGCTCGGTGCTCGCCCGGGGGCCGAGCCGAGGAACACGGCGGGATAGCCGAGCACCTGCCGCAGCCGGCGGTCGGTGAACTTCCCGGCGATGAACCGCTCGAGCGACTGGGTGAGCAACCGGGCCAGCCGAGGGCTGCGGGCCAGCACGGCCGGGTGCAGCAGCGAGGTGAACGAGTCGAAGTTGGTGTAGAGGAAGCGCTCCACGGCCACGTCGTAGGCGTCGGTCGCGGACCTGAGGTAGTCCTCGAGCCGGCGGCCCGCGCCCGCCTCGATCGCCTCGAACGTCGCCCGGTTGCGGGAGACGTCGGGGTGGATGTCCACCGGCTCGTCGTGGTCCTCGAAGAACACGCGGTAGCTGGGCTCCAGGACCCTCAGGTCGAGCTGCTCCTGGGCGCTGGTGCCGAGCAGGGCGAAGAAGTGGTCGAAGACCTCGGGCATGAGGTACCACGAGGCGCCGGTGTCGAAGCGGAATCCGTCCCGGGCGTAGGAGCCGACCCGGCCTCCCATCTCGTTCTGCTGCTCCAGGACGGTCACCTGGTGACCGTCCTGGGCCACCAGCGCTGCGGTGGCCAGCCCGGCGATGCCCCCACCCACGATCACGACGCGGCTGCCGGGCGGGGCCTTCGAGGCGCTCACGACCTGCCCCCGATCACGACACCGGCCAGCAGCCGGACCTTGACCGGGGTCGGCACCGACACCCGATGGCGGCGGATCTCCTCGGCGGGGGTGGCCCGCAGCCGCGCCGAGAGCTCGGCGAAGGTCGCGTGCGCGGCGCGAACCGCCCGCCGCGCGCCGGCCGGGAGCGTGGGGATCGCGGCGGAGGCAACGGCGAGGTCGGCGTCGATGTCGTCGAGAAGGCGGTCCCGCACGGTGTCGTCGAAGTCGGCCACCTCGAGGCCGGGGAAGTAGGAGCGGCCCAGCAGGTCGTGGTCCTCGGCGAGGTCGCGCAGGAAGTTGATCTTCTGGAACGCCGCTCCCAGGTGCCGGGCGCCGGGGGCGAGATCGTCGTACGTCGCGGTCGTGGTTCCCCGATCGCCGGCGAGGAAGGCCCGCAGGCACATCAGCCCGACCACCTCGGCCGAGCCGTAGACGTAGCGCTCGAAGCTGGCGGGAGTGTGGGTGGTGGTGTCGAGGTCCATCCGCATCGACGCGAAGAACGGGTCGACCAGCTCGGGGGTGATGCCCACCCTGCGGGCGGTCCCGGCGAAGGCGTGGACGACGAGGTTGCTGCTGTGCCCGGTGGTCAGCGCGTGGCCCACGTCCTCGTGCAGGGCGGTCAGCATCCGGGCCCGATCGGCCATGTCGAGAGTGGGGTCGGGGATGTCCACGATCTCGTCGGCGACCCGCACGAGCGCGTAGATGTTGGCGACCTCGGTGCGCAGCGGCTCGGCGAAGAGGCGCGAGGCCAGGCCGAACGAGCTGGAGTAGCGACGGATCACGATCGCGGCGCTGGCCTCGGAGACGGTGTCGTAGAGGGTGCGCGCCGGCCGGTGACCCGCCCGCACGAGGGCACTCCAGGAGTAGGTGGGAGCCATAGGGATGATCATGCCGCTGTCCGGGCGCTGTCCGCGGTTAGGTGCACCACCGTGGTCAACAGAGACGTGGGCATCCCCAGCACGTCGAGCAGCGCGAGCGCGTGGCCGAGGTGGTCTTCGGCGACCTCCTCGACGAACCGTCGTGAGCCGCACTCGACCAGCAGCGTCCTCGCCTCGGCGGCCTGAGCCTCGGTGAGGTCCCGACGCCCGACCAGGGTGGCCAGCCGGGGCCAGGCCGCGGTGGTGCGGGCGTGGGCGACAAGCACCGTCTGCTTGCCCTCGCGCAGGTCGCTCAACACGCTCTTGCCGGTGGCGGCCGGGTCGCCAAAGATGCCGATCAGATCGTCGTGGAGCTGGAAGGCGATGCCCAGCAGCCGACCGGCCTCACCGAGCCGGGCGACGACGTCGGCGCTGACGCCGGCCAGGATTGCCCCCGCCTGGAGCGGCAGCTGGAAGGAGTAGGCACTCGTCTTGAGCTGCTCCATCCGCAGCACCTCGCGCAGCTCGGCGCCCCCCACACCGAGGGACAGCCGGACGTCGGCCAGCTCCCCGGCCGCGGTCGCGTGCAGCGCGGCGTCGAAGAGGTCCAGCAGCCGATGCACGGTCCCCGAGGGCGCGGCACAGGTCGCCACCGCCCGGACCGCACCGGCCAGGGCCAGGTCGCCGGCCAGGACGCCGGCGGTTGCGCCGTAGTGCGCCGCGTCATGGGCGGGGGCGCCCGCGGCAGTGGCCCGGGCGGTGAACGTCCCGCCGACGTTGAGCCGACCGCGGCGCACGTCGTCGCCGTCGATGACGTCGTCGTGGATGACGAAGGCGGTGTGCAGCAACTCCACGGCCGCGCCCACGGTCGACGCGGCTTCGGCCAGTCGCCCGCCCAGGGCGTCGTGCGCGGCGACCACGAGATCGGGACGGAAGCGCTTGCCGCCCTGGGAGGCGTCGCACAGCGCCTCCCAGAGTGCCGCGTGGTCGGCCCCGTAGCGGGCGGCGCGGGTGCGTCCGGCGGCCAGCACGTCGTCCAGGACGCCGGCGGGGTCCGCGAGGGAGGGTGTCATCGGGTTCTCCAAGGGGGTCGGGCCGCGGAGTGTGGCGCAACAGCGTGTCGAGGAATAGCAGAGCAGGTCTCGTAAAGTTGTGCAAGGTCGTGCACAATATATCTACAACCTGAGGAGGTCGCATGGCCGAGACGCTGTCGATCGGGGAGCTTGCCGAACGCACCGGCGTACCCCAGGCGACCCTGCGCAGCTGGGAGTCGCGCTACGGCTTCCCGACCCCGGCCCGACTTCCCGGAGGTCACCGGCGCTACGCCGAGTCCGACGTCGAGGCGGTCCACGAGGTGCTCCGGCACCGCCGCTCCGGTCTGGGGCTGGAGGCAGCGGTGCGACGGATCGCCTCGGAGAGCATCGAGGAGAACGCCTCGCTGTTCGCCGAGATCCGTCGCCGGCACCCGGACCTGGAGGCGCAGACGCTGTCGAAGCGGGCGATGCTCGGGCTGACCCGGGCCGTGGAGGACGAGTGCTGCGCCCTGGCCCAGCGTCCGTTGCTGGTGGCGACCTTTCAGCGGCGACACTTCTACCGGGCCTCCTACGCCCGGTGGGTCGAGCTGGCGCGGACCGCGCGCTCGGCGGTGGTTCTCGCCGACTTCGCCACGCCGCTGCCGGTGCGTCCCGGGCTGCCAGTGGAGATCGCCGTGCCCTACGACTCGCCGGTCAACCGGGAGTGGTCGATCATCTGCGACGCCCCCGACCGCCCGGCGTGCATGATCGGCTGGGAGCGTCCCGGGCAGCTCGGCGGGCCCGACAACCGCCGCCTCTTCGAGATGGTGTGGAGTGTCGACCCGCAAGTGGTCCGCGACGCCGCGCGCACGGCGCTGCGCCTCTCCGAGGTCTACCGCCCCGGGTGGCGCAACGAGGACGTGGACCTCTTCGGCGACCCCCCTCCGAGCGGCTCGGACGACCTGCGCCGGGCCAGCGGCCTGATGACCCGCGCCCTGGGCTACCTGGACCGGCGCGGCTGATCGGCCGCGGCACCCCTTCGCCCTCCGACACCCTCAGCTGCCGAGGAGGGCCCGGAGGGTGCGCGCGTTGCGCACGGCATTGCCGCCTCCGTCGTTGTTGAAGAACGCGTGGACGTCGTGTCCGGCGGCCTGCCACTCACCGATCCGGTCGGACCACCAGCGCAGGTCGTCCTCGGAGTACGACCCGCCGTACAAGTGCTCGTGGTCGGGGCCGTGCAGCCGGACGACAACGTGCGGTGCCGTCGCCCGCAGGATGCATGGCAGCCGCGCCCCGCTCATCACGCAGTAGGCCGCGCGGTGCCGCTCCAACAACCCGAAGACCTCCTCGACGTGCCAGCTCGGGTGGCGCAGTTCCACCGCCACCGGCAGCCACCAGGGCAGCAGCCCGAGGAAGTAGTCCAGGCGAGCGTCGTCGCGGGGCTGGTCGGGCCGCAGCTGCACGACGAGCACGCCGCGACGCTCGCCGAGCTCGTGCCAGCCGCGGCTGATGCGTTCCACCCACACGTCGGGCTGGTAGAGCCGCTTGCCATGGGTCAGCCCGCGCGGCGCCTTCACCGACAGGGAGAAACCCTCGGGCAGCCGCCGCCGCCAGCCGGCGAAGGTCCGGTCCGCGGGCCAGCGGTAGAAGCTGGCATTGAGCTCCGCCGCCTCGAACTCCCGGGTGTAGACGTCGAGCCGGTCCGCTGGGCGGGTCCCGGGCGGGTAGAGCACGCCGTCCCAATGGTCGTAGCTCCAGCCGGACGTGCCGACGTGGACCCGCGTCACCGATCGCCCTCCCGCGTCACCGATCGCCCTCCCGCGTCGTCGTGCCGGATCAGCCGCGAGCCGCGGGCGGCAGGTCGCCGGCGGCGCGAGCGAAGCGCCCCGGCTCCTCCTCGACCGCCGCGAGCGCCCGGACCTGTTGCACGCACCACGGGGACACCTCGCGTCGACCCGACAGGACGTCGTCGCGGAAGCCGTCCCAGTCGACCCAGGTGGCCGTCTCCACCTCGGCAGGGTCGGCCCGCACCTCGTCGGTGGCGCGCGCGGTGAAGATCGGGCACAGCTCGTTCTCCATCACCCCGTTGGGCATCGTCGCGTCGTAGCGGAAGGCGGGCACGACCAGTCGGACATCCTCGATGCCGGTGCCCAGCTCCTGCCAGGCTCGCCGCCGCACGGACTGCTCGAGATCCTCACCCGGCCCGGGGTGGCCGCAGAAGCTGTTCGTCCACACGCCCGGCCAGGTGGGCTTGTGCAGCGCCCGACGGGTGACCAGGAGCCGTCGGCGGTCCGGAGAGAAGACGTAGCAGGAGAAGGCCAGATGCAGGGGCGTCGACTCGTGGTGCACCGTCGCCTTGGGGGCGGTCCCGATCGCGTTGCCCTGCTCGTCGAGGAGCACCACCTGCTCGGCGACGGACGACACGGAGTCGCTGGGAACGGAGTCGCTGGGAACGGAGTCGCTGGGAACGGAGTCGCTGGGAACGGAGTCGGAGTCCGAGCCGGAGAGTGACGAGGTCATCGGGTGTCCTTCAGGCGGGGCGGGCCAGGGCGTTGACGGCGGCGGCGAAGACGAGGGGCAGCCGTTCGGCCGCCGGGACGAGCGTGCGGCGCACCGGGCGCACCCGCGTTGCGCCGACCAGGGAGGCGGTCAGCACCCGGTAGCGGCGGGTGACCTGGTGCCACTGCCGCTCGTAGCGCTGGGGGTCGCCCGCGGCGAGGGCGTCGACGGCGACGCGAGCCTCGGCGAGAGCGAGCGCGACGCCCTCGCCGGTGAGCGCGTCGACGTACCCCGCGGCGTCGCCGACCAGGAGCACGCGGCCGGCCACCCGGGCTGTGACACGCTGCCGAAGCGGGCCAGCACCGCGGTCGGAACCGGCCGCCTGGCAGCCCGCCAGCCGTCGCCGGAGCTCGGGGAAGGAGCGGAGGTGTTCGTCGAAGCCGCCCTGAGTGGCCGTCAGCAGGGCGACCCCGACGAGCCAGGGACCCACCGGGGTGACATAGGCCTCGCCGACGTCGGCCCAGTGCACCTCGACGTACGAGGTCCAAGGAGCCACCGCATAGTGGCGCCGCAGCCCGAATCGACGCCACGTCGGCGGGCGGCCCTCGAGTCCCAGCCGTCGGCGCAGCGGCGAGTGGAGTCCGTCGGCGGCCACCAGGTAGCGGCTGCGCACGGGCTCACCCGCGACACCGTGGGTGGGCCGGGGGAGTGCGGTGACCTCGTTGCCGTCCTGGCGCACCGCGTCGATGCGGCCCTCACGGAGCAGCACCCCGTCTCGAGCCGCGGCCTCGCGCAGCGCCGCGTGCAGGACCGTACGCCGCACCCCGCGGCCCGGCCCACCGCGGAACGGTGCCTGCGCCGACCGGTCTCCGCCCACGTAGCGGATCCCCTCGAGCGGGCGCCCGGCGGGATCCACGCCGAGACCCTGGAGGGCGGCGAGCGCGCCGGGCATCAGTCCCTCGCCGCACGCCTTGTCGATCGGGCCGCGCCGGGGCTCCCACACTGCCACCTCGAGGCCGGCCCGCCGGGCGTGCAGGGCGGTGGCGAGTCCGGCGGGACCACCGCCGACGACCAGGAGGTCGAGCGCAGGGCTGGTCACGGGCCCACCGGGGAGCGGGCGCCTTCGCCGGGCGCCGCCGTGGCCAGGGCGGCCTCCTCCACCTTCAGCCGGACCCGGAGCAGTGCGGCGTTGAGGACGGTGAAGACCACAGCGGTGATCCATGCGCTGTAGACCAGCGGGAGGGCGAAGCCCTCGACGACCACCGCGACGTAGTTGGGATGCCGCATCAGTCGATAGGGCCCGCGGCTCACCAGCGGCATCCCGGGCACGACGATCACCCGGGTGTTCCACCGGGGCCCCAGGGAGGTGATGCACCACCAGCGCAGGGCCTGCGAGGCCACCACCAGGGCGAGCATCGGCCAGCCCAGCGCGGGGATGAAGTCGGGCTGACGCGTCCAGACCTCGACCAGGGCGCCGACCAGAAGCCCGGTGTGCAACACCACCATGACCAGGTAGTGACGCTGCCCGGTCTCGACGCCGCCCCGGTTGAAGCTCCAGGTCGCGTTGCGGCGGGAGACGACGAGCTCGGCGAGCCGCTCGAGAGCCACCAGGACGATCAGGGCGGTGTACAGGGCCACGCCGCTCACCGCGCCACCGCCGCCTCGGCGGCAACCGCCGACGCTCCCTCCAGCGGGGCCCGCAGCAGCACCAGCTCGGAGCAGAACCCAGGCCCCATCGCGAGCATCAGACCGAAGGAGCCGGGACGCGGCGGTCGGGTGGCCAGGGTGTCGGAGAGCACATGCAGCACCGAGGCAGAGGACAGGTTGCCGATCTGGGACAGCGAGTCCCAGGTGACCCCCAGCGCGTCCCGCGGCACCTCGAGCGCTTCGGCGAGGGCCTCGAGGACCTTGGGTCCCCCTGGATGGGCGACGTACCACTCGATGTCGTCTTGCCGTAGCCCGTGGTCGGCGAGGAACGAGGCCACGTCGCCGCCGATGTAGGTCCGCACGACGTCGGGCACGGTGCTATCGAGGACGATCTTGAGCCCCCCGGCGCCCACGTCCCAGCCCATCGTCCGCTCGCTGTCGGGGTAGAGCCGGCTGCGGCTGGCCAGCACCTCGGGCTGCACCCGCGGACCGCTCGCTCCGGGCCCGGCGCTCGGCTGGAGCGCGGCGTCCACCGACAGCTCGGTGGCCCGCTCGGACCCGACGGCGACGACCGCCGCGGCCCCGTCGCCGAAGAGGCCGCTGCCGACGAGGTTCGGCAGCGAGCCGTCGTCGCGCTGCAGGGTCAGCGAGCAGAGCTCCACCGCCATCAGGACCGCGACCTTGCCCGGGTGCCCGACGAGGTAGTCGCGCAGCCGCGCTACCCCGGCTGCCCCGGCGACGCAGCCCAGGCCCACGATCGGCACCCGGACCACGTCGGGTCGCAGCCCGATCGCGGCGGCCACGCGCGCGTCCAGGGACGGCACTGCCAGGCCGGTGACCGTAGCGGAGATGATCAGGTCCACATCCTCGGGAGTCAGCCCGGCCGCCTTGAGCGCCTCGGTCACCGCGCGAGCCCCGAGCTCGACGCCGACGCAGATGAAGGCGTCGTTGGACTCCCCGAAGTCGCGCAGCTCGCCGTACTTCTCCAGCGGGAGAGCGAGGTGGCGGGTGGCCACGCCGGCGTTGCCGTGCAGCCGCCGGACCACCCGAGGGTCCACCTCGTCGCCGAGGATGCTGCCGAGAAAGGCGTCGGTGATGACCGCCTGCTCGTAGCGGTGGTCGGGGAGCACCCCGCGCACACTCAGGATCCGCATGTCAGTCGTCCTCCGGTCGGTTGGCTGGGGTCGGAGCGGGGGAGCTGGGGAGGTCGCACGATGCCGCGAGCCAGGGCTGTGACGGTCCGCGCCCTGAGCTGGCCACGCGCCAGCCCGAGCTCCACCAGGTCGTCGAAGACCGCTTGGTCGCGCCCGGCGGCGCGCAGCCCCGCGTCGAGGATCGCCCCACGGCGCGACAGCGTGGCGGCGAGCGCGGTGTGCCGCAGGTGGGCGCCGAGCAGGCGGCGCAGCTCACGGGTGTAGGGGGGCAGCGGGGCGGCCGAGTCCGCGGCGTGCCGGCCGGCGAGGAGGCCGGTCGCCACCGCGTAGTAGATCCCCTCCCCGGTCAAGGGGTTCACCAGCCCGGCTGCGTCGCCCGCCAGCAGCACCCGGCCACGGCCGGGACGCAGCGGCGCGGCGCCGGACAGCGGGAGATGGTGGCCCCGCCAGTCGGCGCCTGCGGAGGGGGCCCCGGGCAGCAGGTCCTCCAGCCACTCGAGCAGGCGCGCGCGGGTCGGTGGAGGGCGGTCGTCGGCGAGCAGTTCGCCGTAGCCGACGTTGGCCAGTCCGTCGCCACGGTCGAAGGACCAGGCGTAGGACGGCTGGCGGTGAGTGCCGAAGGCGATGACCTGGCGCCCCTCCCGGCCGGCGGAGACCGGGGCGTAGCCGCGCAGCGCCAGGGCGGTGCTTCCCGACCGAGCACCCAGGGCGTGCCGGAGCACGGACCTGGCCCCGTCGGCGGCGACCACGGTGCGTGCGTGCAGGGTCGCCGCACCGCCGGTTCCGCCGGTTCCGCCGGTTCCGCCGTCGTTGCCGCGGCCAAGGCGCAGGGCCAGGGGCTCCCCGTGGCGCTGGTCCTCGATGCCGCGGACGCGGGCGCGGACCGGGCGTGCCCCGGCGGCGAGCGCCGCGCGGCGAAGCCGCTCGTCGAAGACCATGCGAGGCACGACGTAGGCAGGCCTGGCCATCGTCCGTTCCACCGTCAGCGGCCCCCGGACCAGCCGCAACCGGGGAACCGGGACCCGGTCGTCGAGCAGCCCCGGCACGCCGACGGCGGCGAGGAGGTCGAGGACGTGCGGAGCCACGCCGTCCCCACAGGGCTTGTCGCGGGGGAAGTCGGCGGCGTCGACCAGGGCCACGTCGAGCGCCGGGTCGGCGCGCAGGGCACCGATCGCGGCGGCCGAGCCGGCCGGGCCCGACCCGACGACGGCGAGGTCGTAGACGTGTGGGGGAGCGCTCACCGGTTCACCCCTGAGCCGCCGACACCGGCGAGGCCGCGACGAGAAGGGCGACATCCAGGACGGCGATCGCCACCGCGGCCCGGAACGGCGCCCGCCCCTGCCCGCTCAGGGCCACGGCCGCCAGGATCGTGGCGAGCACGAGGGCGGTGCCGACCCACAGCCACCCCGCTCCGGTGGCACCGGCTTCCGCGCGCGGCACGACCGCGGCGACCGCGGTGGCCGCCAGCAGCAGGAGCGTGGCCGCGACCCGGCTCCGCCGGGCTCCGAGGCGGTGGGGCAGCCCGCGCACGCCGGTGACCGCGTCCTCGGCCAGGTCCGGCACCGCGTTGAGCAGGTGGGCGGCCACGCCGAGCGTCGCGGCGACCGCCACCATCCACCACGGCGGGGCGACTGGGGGGTCACCGGCGAGCGTGACCACGGCGGGAAGGGCTCCGAACGCCATCGCGTACGGCAGCCACGAGAGGACGGTGGCCTTGAGGCCGACGTTGTAGGCGTGCCCGGACAGCACCACGAGGCCGAGATGGACCGCCGCGCTGCGCCACCCGGCGGCCAGGGAGAGCCCGACGCACACCAGCAGGGTCAGCCCTCCGGCAGCCCAGACCACGGCGGCGGAGAGCTCCCCGGTCGCCAGCGGCTTGTCCTCCCGCCCCACCTGGCGGTCCCGGCGCGCGTCCAGCAGGTCGTTGCCCCACCCGATCGTGAGCTGCCCGGTCAGGACCGCCGCGGTGACGGTCAGCCCGGTCACCGCGCCCACGTCCTCGGCCACGACCAGCAGCGCAGTGATGGCGGTGACCGCCAGAGTCGGGCCGAGATGGGCGGCGCCGAGCAGGCGGCCACCCGTCTGCGAAGCGGTGAGCGTGGTCAGGGCCGCCTCCGGGAGGCCACCGGGCCGCGCGTCACCGAGTCCCGCAACTGGGTGAGAACCGTGCGCGGGCGCAGGACCGGGGTCCGGTCGAACGCGGCGTCCTGCATGCCCGCGATCGTCTCGCGGAAGACCTCCACGGCGTCGACCGACGGCGCCCAGTCCAGCTCCTCCTCGGCACGGCTGGTGTCCAGGAGGGGCACCGAGAAGGCGAGGTCGAGCCACCCGGGATCCACCTGCTGTAGCCGCGCTCGCCAGCTCGCCGACACCACGGCCCGAAGTGCGGGGGACGGGACGTGCACCGCCCGGGCGTCGAGCACGTCGGCGACCAGCCCGGCGGTCAGCGGCGGCTCCGCGGCGAGATTGAACGGTCCACCGGCGGTGCGGAGCAGCGCCGCCTCGACGGCGGTGGCGACGTCGTCGGCGTGCACCACCGGCACCCGAAAGCGACGGTCGAGGGGCAGGACGGGAAGCAAGGAGAGAGCGGCCGCCGGCACCAGCCCGGGGAGCCCGTAGCGCAGGAGCGCGCTCCCTGCGGAACGCTGCCCGACGATGCCTGGACGCATCCGGGTGATCACGGTCGGGTGTCCCGCGGCCTCGTGGGCGTCGAGCAGCCGCTCGGCCGCCGCCTTGTGGCGGCTGTACGGCGAGGTCGGCACGCCGTCGGTCGACCAGCCCTCGTCGACGGGATCGTCGCGATGCTCGGGAGGCGGCGGGGCGTAGGCGCCGACCGAGGACATGTGCACCAGGTGCGGAACCTCGGCCGTCGCGACCGCGTCGAGCACGCGGCGGGTCCCTCCGACGCCGAGAGCCTCGAGGTAGTTCAGGTCGTGCGAGGGCTGGAAGGCCCAGGCGAGGTGAACCACGGCGTCGGCGCCGGCGAACGCGTGCGCCAGCACCTCCCCGCAGCCGGGGTCGGTGAGGTCGACCGAGAGCCACTCGGTCCCGGCCACCAACTCGCTGGCCGGCAGTCTCCGGGCGAGTCCCACGACTCGGTGTCCGCCCGCGCCGGCCAGGCGTCGCACCAGGGCCGTGCCCACATTGCCGGTCGCGCCTGTCACCACCACCCTCATCGCGACCTCCTGGGCCCTTCTGGGCTGCTCAGCACAGATATGTCTTCGGGCACCATGGTGTCCCCCCTGTCCCGGACCGGACGCAGAGAGCCTGCCATGCAGCTCCAAGGTCGCTCCCGGCGTGGTCCCACGGTAGCCCGAGGTCACGCTCACTGGACGAGGTGCACGTCGCCGGTGGCGGTCTCCACGATCACGCTCCGCACGCCGGTCGCCTCGATCGGGAGAATCGCGTAGACGGCCGCGGCCACCAGGGGCAGCTGATCAAGGTGCAGGCGGGGCGCGAGGGTGAGGTGCGGGAGCCAGAGCCCGGGCCAGTAGTGACGGTGCAGGCCGCCGCCCGATGCGAGGACCGCCTCCGCAACCGCCCCCTGGCGGCCAAGGAGCTCGGTGGTCACCGCGGGTGCCAGCCAGCACCGAGTACGGCGGAACGTGCCCAGCCCGTCGAAGTGCAGCCGGATCGGCGGCGCATCGGCCAGGAACGCCACAGCCTGCTGGAGGACCGGCAATCCACCGCCGCGCACGGAGGCGTAGGTGAGGTGCGGCAGGTGTCGTCCATGGGTGTGGGACATCAACGTGGGGACGCCGGCGTCCTCCAGCCGCCGCCACAACTGACGGACCGCCGCGTCCGCGCGGTCGTCGAGTTGCACGCACACCGCCAGGGCGATCGCCGTCACCTCCCGCACCGACCCGCGCCGAGTCGTCGCATCCTCGGCGTTCTAGGGTGCCTCATGACTCCCCGTCACGACGCCCCGGAGGACGCTCGGAGCATGCGGCAGCGGATGCTCGACGGCGTCCCCTACATCGCCGACGAGGAGCTGGGCGCGCTGCACACGCGAGCGGCCGAGCTGGTCTCGGCGTACAACACCACGCTGCCCGGGGAGCGCGCGCGGCGCCACGCCATCCTGGGGCGGCTGCTCGCCGGAATCGGGAGCGACACCGAGATCCGACCGCCGCTCCAGGTCGACTACGGATTCCAGGTCACGGTCGGAGCGCGGACCTTCATCAACGCCGGGCTGGTCGCCCTCGACGTGTCGCCCATCGTCATCGGCGACGACGTGCAGATCGGTCCGAGCGTCCAGCTGCTCACGCCGATGCACCCCGTGGACCCCGAGCCGCGGAGGGCGAAATGGGAGAGCGGCGAGCCGATCACCATCGAGGACAACGTGTGGCTGGGGGGCGGCGCCATCGTGTGCCCGGGCGTTCGCATCGGCTCAGACACCGTCGTGGGCGCCGGCGCGGTGGTCGTCTCCGATCTGCCGCCCGGAGTGCTGGCCGTGGGGAACCCCGCGCGGGTCCTACGCCGCGTGGACGGCAGCGAGTCCATCTGAGAGGTCCCCCCAGGGCTCGGGGACGCGAGGTTCGGCTCAGGTCTTTGCCGGGTACCCGTGGGGACACCCCCCGACGAAAGGATCGCTATGAAGGCCGCTGTCGTCCCCGAGTTCGGCGCTCGTCTGGAGGTCAAGCAGGTGGAGCAGCCCGAGCCGGGTCCCGGGCAAGTCCTAGTCGAAGTGGAGGCCTGCGGGTTGTGCCACACCGACATCCACGCTGCGAACGGAGACTGGCCGGTCAAACCCAAGATGCCCTTGATCCCCGGTCACGAGGGCGTCGGCCGGGTGGTAGCGGTCGGTGAGGCGGAGAACTCGCCGGTGCAGGTCGGTGACCGCGTCGCCATGCCCTGGCTGGGCCACGCCTGCGGACACTGCCGCTACTGCATCGGCGGTTGGGAGACCTACTGCCAGACCCCGGAGTACATGGGCTACACCATCGACGGTGGCTATGCGGAGTACACCGTCGCCTATGCCAGCCACGTCGTGAAGGTTCCCGACGAGGTCACCTCGATGGATGCCGCGCCGCTGACGTGTGCCGGAGTCACCACCTACAAGGCACTGAAGGTCGCCCACCCGCAGCCGGCGGAGACCGCGATGGTGGTCGGGATGGGCGGGCTGGGCCACCTGGGTCTTCAGTACGCCCACGTCTTCGGCACCCGGACCGTCGCGGTCGACGTCGAGGACGAGAAGCTGCGGCTCGCCGAAGAACTGGGAGCCGACCACGTCGTGGACGCTCGTGGCGACCAGGCCGCCGAGCTCGAGCGACTCGGTGGCGTCGACATCGCCTTGGTCACGGTGCCCAGTCCGGCTGCGATGCGGGCTGCCCACGCGTCGCTGAACCCCAACGGGCGGCTCGTGCTCGTCGGCCTGCCCGCGGACAACAAACTCGAGTTGCCCGTCTTCGAGACGGTGCTCACGGGGCTCTCGGTGATCGGCTCGCTCGTCGGGACCCGCAACGACCTCGCGGAATGCTTCGCCCTCCATGCCCTCGGACGCACCAGGGTGGTCTCGGAGGCGCGACAGCTAGAAGACGTCAACGAGTGCTTCGAGGAGGTCCTTGCCGGCCAGGTGCCGGCTCGGCTCGTCTTCGACTTCGCCGGCTGAGTCTGCTTCGCTCGGCTGGCCGGACTCTGGCCGTTCAGCCCGCCTGCGGGCGGAACTCCAGACCGTTGACCGACACCACGTAGGCCGGTGCGGTGCCGTCGGTGATCCCCAGCGTGACCGTGGCGCCAATCAGGCTCCCCAGCTCACTCGCCCGGGTGCCGAGGACGCCGTCTCCGTTGAGGTCGGCAGTCGCCGGTGATGCGAGCCAGGTGGCCTCACCCACGTCGAGGGGGAGCGGTGCCTGGCCCGCGACCTCGAGCGTCCAGGCGCCCTCGCAGAACGCGAGAGTGCCCGCGACGGTGCTGCCCGTCGCCGGTGTGGCGGGCAGAGGCTCCGGACACACCGGAACAGGTTCCGGCTCACGGGCCGGCTTGGGCTCAGGCGCTGGCTTGGGGTCGGGCTTGGGCTCGGGCGCCGGCTTGGGCTCAGGCGCCGGCTTGGGCTCGGGCGTCGGCTTGGGCTCAGGCGCTGGCTTGGGGTCGGGCTTGGGCTCGGGCGCCGGCTCGGGCTCGGGCGCCGGCTCGGGCTCGGGCGCCGGCTCGGGGTCGGGCTTGGGCTCAGGCGCCGGCTTGGGGTCGGTCGTGGGCTCCGACGGCGACGAGGGTGTGGGCTCGGGGCTCGGGGTCGGCGCCTGGCTGGGCGTCGGCTCCTTGACCGGAGCGGGCTCGTCGGTGGGAGTCGGCTTGCCGGAGGGCGTCGGCTCCTGCGCCGGCCTTGGCTGGTCGGAGGGCTGGTCGGAGGGGGAGCTCGTCGGCTTCGGCTTGGGGCTCGGGGACGGGCTCATCGACGGTCCCAGCGAGGGCGTGCTCGACGGCGACGGCTTGGGGGCGCGTGAGGTCGGCGTCCCCGACGGCCGCGGGCTCGGCGCGGGGGTCCGCGTGAGCGTCGGCAGCTGGGTCGGCCCGGCGCTGTTCTGGGAGACCGATGCCGTGGGGACACCGACGGGGCCGAGCGCCTGCACTGTGGACCCCGAGGTCACCTCGGCGAAGTCACCGCTGCGATAGGCGCGCTCCCACGCCATCACGGTGGCGACGTACTCCCAGGAGTGGTTGTAGCTGTAGACCGCGGTGCGCACACCCGAGCGCTCGCTCAGGTCGCCCGAGGCCGCACAGAGGTAGACGGCGGCTGCCAGCGCAGCGTCGTGAAGATCGTCGGGGTTGCGCACGCCGTCCCCGTCGGCGTCGACGCCGACGGTCCGCCACGTCGAGGGCAGGAACTGCATCGGGCCTACGGCGCGGTCCCAACGGCGGTCTCCGTCGAGGGCGCCCCCGTCCGTGTCCTCGATGCGTGACACGGGGCCGCTGCCGTCCAGCGCGATGCCTACGATCGCGGGGTCCGAGGTGCCGTCCGCGCGCAGTTCCGCACCGCCATATCGCCCGTGGTCGGACTCGATGCGTCCGATCGCGGCGAGCAGTGTCCACGGCACCCGGCAGGAGTCGTCGGCGCGGCCCATCGTGGTCGCCGCTCGCTGGTACGCGGCCAGGGCCGTGGTTGGGATGTCCAGGTCATCGGAGTCTGCCCGGTCGATCCGTCCGCTCTTGCGGGGACTCGCGGCGTGGTCGCGCGGGGCGACCGCGATCATCTTGGCCGCCGCCTGCTGGGCCTGCTGGGCCTGGGGTACGTCACGGTCGACGACGAGGTCTTCGGCCTCCTCCTCGGGTGCCGGTGGGGGCGCTGTGACGGAAGAGATCCCTGATGCTGTGCTGGTGGCGAGAAGAACCCCCAACACTGCCACCGCCGCGCCGTTGCGCGCTCGCATAGCTGCGAGTCGCCCCATGAGTGCCCCCTGTCGAACGGTCGTGGGTCACACCCTACGGGCAGCACCTGAGGCCCGGGAGTCCCGGATGGGTCATGTTCATCTGGTTCGCTGGTCCCGTGCATATCGACTTCCACGCGTCCGCGGAACCCACTCTCGGCGTCGAGTGGGAGCTGGCCCTGGTGGACAAGCAATCGCGGGATCTCGTCAACGGTGCGACCGAGCTGCTCTCGGCGGTGCCGGGGCCGCTGCGGGAGAGTCGGCGGGTGCACGGCGAGCTGCTGCGCAACACCGTCGAGCTCGTCACCGGGGTCTGTTCCACGGTCCCGGGGGCGATGCGGGACCTGGACGAGACGCTCGCGCAGGTCCGCGGAGCCGCCGATGCGTTGGGGGTGGATCTCTTCGGAGCGGGTACCCACCCCTTCGCTGCGTGGTCGCGACAGGTCCTCACGCCCGGAGAGCGGTACGAAGAGCTGATCAACCGTACGCAATGGTGGGGTCGACAGATGCTCATCTGGGGTGTGCACGTGCACGTGGGCATGCCCGACCGCGAGCGGGTGCTCCCGGTCCTCTCGGCGCTGTTGACCTATCAACCGCACCTGCAGGCACTCAGCGCCTCGTCGCCTGTCTGGGCCGGAACCGACACCGGGTATGCCAGCAACCGGGCCCTGATGTTCCAGCAGCTCCCCACCGCCGGGCTGCCGTTTCAGTTCGAGGAGTGGACGGAGTTCGAGCGGTTCGCCGAGGACCAGATCCTGACCGGTGTCATCAACGACCTCTCGGAGATTCGCTGGGACGTTCGTCCCTCGGCGCACTTCGGCACGATCGAGAACCGCGTCTGCGATGGCGTGTCGAACCTGCGCGAGCTCTCGGCGCTAGTGGCCCTCATGCACTGCCTGGTGGTGGATCTCGACGAGCGGTGCGCGAGGGGGGAGCAGCTGCCCATGCTGCCGCCGTGGCACGTGCAGGAGAACAAGTGGCGAGCAGCCCGCTATGGGATGGAGGCCATCGTCGTGCTCGACGCGGCGTCGAACGAGCGCCTGGTCACCGAGGACCTGGCCGACCTGCTGACGCGGCTGCAGCCCGTGGCAGAGCGCATCGGCTGCGCCCAGGAGCTCGCGCTGGTCGGCGAGATCGTCCTTACTGGAGCGTCGTACCAGCGGCAGCGGGAGGTGGCCCGGCACACCGGAGACGACCTGGTGACGGTGGTCGACGCCGTCGTGGGCGAGTTGGAGCACGCACCGATCTGACCGGTCGGCGGCGCGCAGATCGGGTAAGGGAACGGGTATGTCCACGCGCCTCCCCACCCTCGCCCTCACCTCCGCCCTCACCACCGCGGCCGCCGTGCTCGGCAGCATCGGGGGGCAAACCGACACTCGGTGGTACCGAACGCTGCACAAACCGTCCTGGCAACCACCCCCGGTCGCCTTCCCGCTGGTGTGGACCCCGCTGTACGCCGGCATCGCCTACGGCACCGCACGGCTCGCCGACGCGACCCCACAGGACCGGTCGAGAATGCTGGCACTCACCACCGCCAATCTCACCTTGAACGCCGGGTGGAACTGGGCGTTCTTCGCCCGCCAGTCGCCCGCGAGCGGGCTGGCGGTCATCCTCGGCTTGGATGCGCTGAACCTGGCCCTGCTGCGGGAGGCCCGGCGCCGCGATCGACGGGCGGCGAACGTGCTCACGCCGTACGTCGTGTGGACGGGCTTCGCCACGGTGCTCAACGCCGACCTGTGGTGGCGAAACCGCTGACCCGGCCGCGCCTCGGCCGTCTTGTCGGCGACGGCGCCTACTCTTCCCCGCCATGGAGCTGGGAGAGGCATTCGGGATGGCGAACGCGTTGGCGCGCCAACACGGCCTGGTCGGATGGCGGGTGGAGTTCGACACCGCGAAGAAGCGAGCCGGCGTCTGCCGCTTCGGCGACCGAGTCATCAGTCTCAGCGCCCCGCTGACCCGACTGCACGCAACGGCCGAGGTGCGGGACACCGTGCTCCACGAGATCGCCCATGCCCTGGTGGGCCCCCGGCACGGCCACGACGAGACGTGGCAGCGCACCGCGCGCAGCATCGGGTGCACCGGTCGGCGCTGCGTTCCCTCGGACGCCCCCGGCTTGCCGGGGGCCTGGGTCGGGGTGTGTGCCGCCGGGCATGTCAAGGAGCGGCACCGGCGCCCTGAGCGGGTGGTCTCGTGCGGGGAGTGCCACCCGCGGCGGTTCTCCCCGGAGCATCTGTTCGAGTGGACCCACCGCGGTCTGCCGGCACCGATGCATCCCAACTACGCCGCTGAACTCGAGGCCCTTCGCTCGGGGAGACGTCTGCACCGGGTCCCGGTCGGTGGCCGCGTGCGGGTCACCGCGCCGGGCGACTACTACGGCGTCGAAGGGCGGGTGGTGAAGATCGGCCGCACCCGCTATCACGTCCGAATCCCCGGAGCCGTGCTGCGTGTGGTCTTCGCCGGCATCGAGCCGGCGCCCTCGAGGTGAGACGTGGTCTGGCGCGATGGCCTCGGGTTCAGCGGTGTTGGCCGGACAGCAGCGGTGTCGCCTCGGCGACCCGGAGTGGCGTCGGTGGGCCGACGGTGGTGACCGTGCCGTCGATGTCCTGCCATGCCCCGCCGCGCACCCGGAAGCGGGCGGTGTAGGTCACCTCGACGTGTGGGCTGACCGTGGTGCCTGCCGTCTGGTAGCGGTGAGTGATCGTCCCGGAGGGGTACGGCTGACCGGGCGTGGAGGTCGTCATGCTGGTGCCGTCGCCGAAGTCCCACAGGTAGCCGCCCGGGGTGGCCACGACGTCGACGGGCTGTTGGAGGATCGTCAGGTCGAGGTCGACCGACTGGGGCTCGGTGAAGAAGAACGTGTCGAGGTTGACGAGGGTCTTGTCCGGCGGCTGCACCTGGGTCTCCAGTGAGGGCAGGCCGACGCGCCTCAGGGCCGCGAGCACGTCTCCCGGAGTGACCGTGGGCAGCACCTCCGGGGGAGTCCCGCCGTGACACTCGGTGCGGACGAAGCTCCAAGTGCCGGAGCGCCGCTGTCCCCAGAGCTCGAAACGCACCTCATCTGGAGCGGGGCACGAGCGCGCGGCCAAGCACTCGAAATCGTTCGACGGGTCGGCCTGATCGGCGCGACAGACGGATTGCCAGCGATAGGCGACGTAGGGCGACTGAGAAGCCGACTCCCCGGATCCGCCGCCACCCGACGAGCCGGAGCCCTCGGTCGAGCAGGACATGCCTAAGGTCGATTGACAGCCGCCGCCGGTGGCACTGGAGCCCTGACATGCTCGCACCGTGCAGCTGGCAGGGAGATCGTCATCGCCACGATCAGTGCACCGCCCATCATTGCTCTGTCAGCGCACCGCGAGGACCCGTCACGTCGCCCGACCGATTGCGAGGTCTTCCAGGCTCCTGAGGCTCCCTGAAGACGGCAGGTGTTTAAGGCTCGTCCACCTGCGTAGAAGCGCGGCTTTGCCCCGGCTTTGAGGACGGCCTTCTGTTCCGCGATAGTCGATAACGGCATGAATGATCGGCTTGCCCGCGGGACGGTCCTCGACGTACTGGAACTCTACGGGCTTCCAGACCAGCGCCTTCGATCGAGCCTCCATCTTCGTAGACCGTCTCGAACGTGGGTCCAAGATGACGAAGACAGGTCTCGCAGTCGCGAGCGAGAGTGCCTGGAGCGCATTCAGTCGTCCCGGCTGTCATCGCTCAGATTGAGGACGTCGATGTAGTGCCGGACGAAGGCGAGGGCGGCGCGCTTCGACGTACCCCGCGCCGCAGCGGGCAGGGTCGGGGCGGCGTCGGTGGAAGGCTCGGCCGGGGTGGCACTTGGCGGTGGAGTGAGTGGTGCAGGCTCCGGGGAGGACCGGGTCACGGCCCCGCAGGATCCCAAGACCGCGAGCAGGCCCACGAGACCCACCGCCCAAGCCCACCGGACAGGCGCGCCCCGCCCCGCCATGTGTCACCCCCCACGAATCCGCTCCGTCGACCTCGAGCCGCGCATCCCGACGCTAGCCGGGTTTACCCACGCGGCCGATGTTGGCGACGCGGGCTGTGGAGAAGGTCACGTAGCGCAGGGCAAAGTCGTGTCCCGCTCAGGTTTCGACGGGTGCCGGCATGGTGACCGTAGTGTGGACACACCGTCACCCTCTGTTGCACCCGTCCCTCCCCAGGAGAACCCCATGCAGATCCTCGGCCTGATCATCGTCGGCCTCATCATCGGCGCCCTCGCGCGGCTCATCAAGCCAGGCCGCCAGCAGCTCAGTGTGCTGGCCACGCTCGGTCTGGGCGTCGTCGGCGCGCTCATCGGCGGCGTCGTCGCCAGCCTGCTCGGCACTGGCAGCATCTGGGAGCTCAACGTGCTCGGCTTCATCGTGGCGGTTATCGCAGCGGTGCTGCTCGTCGGTGTCGCCGAGGGGATGACGGGCAAGAACAAGGCTCGCGCCTGACCCATCTGACGCAGCGCACGCACCCGGACCTCGTCGCAGGTGCCGGCACTCGACGGGCGGGGCCGCCTGTCTGAGGGAGAGGCGCCCCGGCTCGTTTTCGTAAAGTGAGGGTGGCCTTGGCATACTCCTCTGGTGAGTGCCAAGAATGACGCCGAGGACAAGCCCGAGCCGCCGAAGATCAGTTGGGTTCAGGTGGCGTCGAGTTCCCTCGCGGCGCTCTCCTCCGCAGTCCTTCTCTCCACGCTGGGCGTCGCGGGCACGCTGATCGGCGCGGCCCTGGGCAGCATCGTGTTCTCCGTCGGCAGCAACCTGTACAACCGGGGGATCCAAGCCAGCCACAAGCAGGTTTCCGCGCAGACGGCTGCGGTGAAGCGCGTTGCCGCCGCCCGCACGCGCCTCGACACTGCGCGAGACTCGCTGAAGCACGGGGAGCCCGGGGCTGCCGGGCAGATCCGAGCGGCAGACCGGGCGCTCAGCGAGGCCGAGGAGGCGCTCCACGAGTCCGTGGGCGACGGCACGTCGGAAGGCGGCGACGAGGCCGAGTCGTCGACCGACCCAGTCGAGAGGGCATGGTCCTTCTCGGGACTGCCGTGGAAGCGGATCGCGCTCGTTGCGGCGGGCGTGTTCGTCGTCACGATGGTGACGATCACCGCCTTCGAGCTGGCCACAGGACGGCCCGTGTCGGCGTACACCGGCGGGTCCGACCGCGAGTCCGGCACCACCGTGCCCGGGATCTCCCGTGGCGACAGCACCCCCGAGCAGGAGGCTCCCACGGACAACCCGGGGGATGTGCCGACGGACGAGCCGAGCCCCGAGCCGACGGCGGAGGATCCCGGAACGACCCCTGCCCCGGAGGAGACCCCACCGGCGGACGGCACCCCTGTCGCACCCACCGAGGAGCCGTCGGCTCCCGCCGAGCCCACACCGACCCCGGCCCCAGGCGGGGTCGAGCCCCCGCCCGACGCCGCACCTCCGCCTGGGGAAGGGCCGGACCCAGGTCTGAACGCGGACCCTGGCTCGGCAACCCGCGCCGAGCCACGGTCGCAACCGACCGAGCTGCCAAGGACCTGAGCCGGGGCCGCCGAGCGCCGGTTCCGCGGTTCAGGTCACGGCGGTGGCGACGGCCAGCGACTGCCGGGCGATCTCCCACTCCTCGTTGGTGGGCACGACGAGCACCGCCACGCGCGAGTCGCCGGTGGCGATGGTGCGGGCCTGCTTGCTGCGCACATCGTTCGCGGCGGGGTCGAGCTCGATGCCGAGCCCTTCGAGGCCGTGCAGACTGCGCGCTCGCACGTACTCGTCGTTCTCCCCGATCCCCCCGGTGAAGACCACGGCGTCGACGCGGCCGAGGACCGCGTAGTAGGCGCCGACGTACTTGCGGATCCGATGGCAGTAGACCTCCAGCGCCAGGGTGGCGTCGGGGTCGCCGGCGACATACCCCTCGTCAAGCTCACGGAAGTCGTTGTAGCCGACCAGGCCCTTGATGCCGGACTCGCGGTTGAGGCGCCGGTCGACCTCCTCCGCGCTCCACCCGAGGGTCCGGGCCAGGTATCCGATGATGGCTGGGTCGACGTCGCCGGATCGGGTGCCCATGACCAGCCCCTCCAGGGGGGTGAAGCCCATCGAGGTCTCGACCGACGCACCGCCGTCGACCGCTGTGGCCGAGGCCCCGTTGCCGAGGTGCAGGACGATCAGGCGGCACTCCTCCTCGGCTTTCCCCAGGAGGGCGGCGGCTTCGCGGGAGACGAACTGCACCGACGTCCCGTGGAATCCGTAGCGGCGGATGCCGTGGTCGGTGGTCCAGCTTCGCGGGATGGCGTAGGTGTAGGCGTGCGGAGGCAGTGACTGGTGGAAGGCGGTGTCGAAGACCGCGACATGCGGGACGTCGTCGAAGAGGGCCAAGGCGCTCTCGATGCCCTCCACGTTGGCGGAGTTGTGCAACGGCGCCAGTGGCACCAGCTCTCGGATGGCCGAGACCAGGGCGTCGGTGACGAGCACCGGTGCGGAGAACCGGTCGCCACCGTGGACCACGCGGTGACCCACGGCCGCGACTGGGTGGTCGGCCAGGGAGGGCCCGTGCCGGTCGAAGGCCGCCAGCGCCAACCGCAGCGCGGCGACGTGGTCGGCGACGGGCTGCTCGTCGGTGTGCCGCTCGTCGCCGACGCGGTGCACGACGCGGCCGCTCGCCTCGCCGATCCGCTCGACGATGCCCGAGCCTGCCGCTGCACCGCTGTCGGCGTCAACGAGGCTGTACTTCAGCGACGACGACCCGGCGTTGACGACCATGACGTACGCGGCGGTGGTCACGAGGTCCCCCCCGGGGTCTGCAGCGGGTGCTGGGCCTGGATCGCCGTGATCGCGACCGTGTTGACGATGTCTCGGACCGTGGCGCCCCGGGAGAGGTCGTTGACCGGCATCCGCAAGCCCTGGAGCACCGGGCCCACGGCGACCGCACCGGCGGAGCGCTGCACGGCCTTGTAGGTGTTGTTGCCGGTGTTCAGGTCCGGGAAGATGAAGACCGTGGCCTGGCCGGCTACCTTCGAGTCGGGGAGCTTGGTCTTGGCGACGGCGGAGTCGATCGCCGCGTCGTACTGGATCGGCCCCTCCACGGCCAGGTCCGGTGAGCGCCGGCGCACCAGCTCGGTCGCCCGCACGACTTTCTCCACGTCGCTGCCGGCGCCGGAGACGCCGGTGGAGTAGGAGAGCATCGCGACCCGGGGCTCGACGCCGAAGGCGGCCGCGGTGCCGGCCGAGGCGATCGCGATGTCGGCCAGCTGCTCGGCGGTGGGGTCGGGCACCACCGCGCAGTCTCCGTAGACGAGCACCTGATGCTCCAGGCACATGAAGAACACCGAGGACACGGTGGACACGCCCGGGATGGTGCGCACGACCTCCAGGGACGGCCGGATGGTGTGCGCGGTGGTGTGGACCGAGCCAGAGACCATGCCGTCGGCCTTGCCGAGCCGCACCATGAGGGTGCCGAAGTAGGAGACGTCGGTCACCGTCGAGCGGGCCTGGTCCAGGACGACGCCCTTGTGCCGGCGCTGCTCGTGGTAGAACTCCGCGAACTCGTCGATCCACTCGCTGTCGTCGGGTTCGAGCATGGTCGCGCGGGAGATGTCGACGCCCAGGTTGCCGGCCTTGCGGCTGATGATCACCGGGTCGCCCAGCAGCGTCAGGTCGGCAACGCCACGACGGAGCAGCACGTCGGCGGCCTGGAGGATCCGCTCCTCCTCACCCTCGGGGAGCACGATGTGCTTGCGGTCGGCGACCGCGCGGTCGATGAGCCGGTGCTCGAACATCAGCGGGGTGACCGTCGCCGACCGGGCGAGCTCCAGCCGGTCGATCAGCGCGCTGCCGTCGATGTACTCGTCGAAGAGCGCCAGCGCCGTGGCCACCTTGCGCGGGGAGTCCTTGTTCAGCCGTCCTCGCCGGTCGGAGAGCCGAGTCACGGTGGCATAGGTGCCGTGGTCGGTCGTGACGATCGGCGTGGAGAGGTCGAGCCCGGCGATCAACCGGGCGACCTGCCGCGGCAGGGCATAGCCGCCGTTGAGCACGATGGCCGAGATCTGCGGGAAGTTCGGCGAGGAGTGCGCGAAGAGCACCCCCAGGACGATCTCGGGCCGGTCCCCGGCCGCGACGACGACGACGCCTTCGGTGAGCCGGTCCAGGATGTTGGGCAGGGTCATGCCGGCGACCAGGATGGACCCGGTCTCGCGGCCCAGCAAGGCGGGGTCACCGCTGAGCAGGTGGCCGTCGCAGGCCAGCATCAGCTCGTTCACCGACGGGGCGGTCAGCAGCGGCTCGTCGGGCACCGCGTAGCCGCGCAGCCCGTTAATGGAGACCGCCTTGGCGTCGGTCGCGAGGTCGCCGGAGCGGCATCGGTTGGCGACCACGCCCAGCAGCGAGGCGTGCTGGCTGGTCAGCTCGGCATGCAGAACCTCGGCGGTGACCCGGAGCTCCTCGGCGGACCGGTCGGCCCCGTTGATGACGAGCAGCACCGGGGCACCGATGTTGGCCGCGATCCGGCCGTTGACGGAGAACTCCGTGGGGCTGGCGATGTCGGTGTAGTCGCTGCCGACGATCACGACCGCGTCGCAGGTCTCGGCCACCGCGTGGTAACGGTCGACGATCCGGTCCAGAGCACGGTCTGGGTCGCGGTGGATGTCGTCGTACGTCGTCCCCGCGGCGTCGGCGTAGGAGGTGGTGCAGGCCTCGTGGGTGGTCAGCAGGTCGAGGACGTAGTCGCGGCCGTTCGCCTCGACGCCGTCGCCGCGGACGATCGGCCGGAACACGCCCACCCGCTCGACGCACCGCGACAGCTGCTCGAGCAGCCCCAGGGCGATGGTGGACTTGCCGGTGAACCCCTCGGCGGAGGCCACGTAGACGCATGTCATGGAGCCCAGGCTAGTGGGAGCGGGCGTTGTGCCCGCGTGCCGTCGGTGCCCGCGGCTAGGGTGCCTGCGATGACATCCCTCGCGGCCTTGGACGACGCCGAGCTGGCTCGGGCCTTCGGCGCGGTCACCCTTGACCGGGCCCGGGACTACGCCGACCGGGGGCGGGTCCTGCAGGCAGCGGTGTCGCGGGAGGGCGCACTCGCCGTGCTCATCGAAGGCCGCGTCTCGGGGAGCGCCCGGCGCGCCTACAGCACGACCGTGCTGCTCACCGAGGACGCCTCCGGGGCCTGGCTGGACGCGCGGTGCACGTGTCCCGTCCTGCGGATGTGCAAGCACGCCGCGGCCCTCTTGATCGTCGCCCGGCGCCACGAAGACGGGGCCGCCTCGGTCGCGGAGTGGGAGCGGAGGCTGGGGCTGGTGCTCGACGAGCTCGACGAGAGCGTCGAGACCCGCACCGCGCCGACATTCCCGCTCGGGTTGCTCGTCGAGCTGCCGACCCCGAGCCGGTCGCGCTACACCTGGCACGGCGAGAACCCAGCTCGTGGGCACCTGCGGCTGCGCCCGGTCCAGCGTGGCAAGCGCGACACCTGGGTGAAGAGCCGCGTGGGCTGGTCCGACGTGCCCTACCTGGACCAGCGCAGCGACGTGGACGCCGCCCAGGCGTCGGTGCTGGCCGAGCTCCTCGTCGCCTACCGGGCCGCCAACCGCCAGAGCTACTACGGGGCCGAGACGCACCTGTCTCTGTCTTCCTTCGGGCCGGCCCTGTGGCCGCTGCTGGCCGAGGCGCGACGGGTGGGGCTGGAACTCGTTGCCTCTGGCCAGCTCACGGACATCGAGGTCGCCGAGGAACCGGTGTCGGTGACAGTCGACCTGACCCGGTCCGGCGACGGTGCCCTGGTCCAGGTCGGCGTCGGGGTGCGGCTCGAGGATGGGTGGTACGCCGGAGACCGGCTGGACCTGCTCGGGACCGTCGGCCACGGCGTCGCCCTGTGGACGCCGGTGACCGGGGGAAGGGCGGCGGGGAGCCGGTGGCGGCTGACGCTGGCGCGGCTGACCAGCCCCGCCGGGGCGCAGACACGCCGGCTGCTGGCGAGCAGCCCGGTGCTGTCGGTGCCCGCTCAGGACGTCGACCACCTGGTGGGGGACTACCTGCCCCGCCTCACCCGGCATCTCCCGGTCCTCTCCTCAGACCACAGCATCGAGATCCCCGAGGCCGCGGAGCCGCGCCTGGCTCTGACCGTCACCTGGAAGTCCGTCGACCAGGTCCACCTGTGGTGGGGCTGGCGCTACCGGGTCGGCGAGGACGACCGGGTCTATGGACTCGCCGAAGGCCGGGGTCTTCGCGGAGTCCGCCGGCCCGACAGGGAGCGAGAGCTGGTCGAGCGCCTGGAGCTGGACGACGAGCAGCGGCACCGACTGTGCGGGCCCGACGGGCGGCTGGTCGCCGAGCAGGCCGTCGAAGGGGCCGCCACGGTGGCCTTCGTCGAGGACACCCTGGTGCCGCTGGAGCGCTCGGGTCAGGTCGAGGTCGACGAGGTGGGCGCCCGACCGGACTTCCACGAGCTCACCGACACACCGGTGATCCGCTTCCAGCCTCGGGCCGGCGACGACTCCTCCCAGGAGCAGCGCGTGGACTGGCTCGACCTCGAGGTGATCGTCACGATCGGCGACCGGTTCCTGCCGCTCGCGGACCTGCTCGAGGCCATGACCCGTGGCGCGGACCGGATCGTCCTTCCCGACGGCGCCCACCTGCGGCTCGACCGGCCGGAGTTCGCCCACCTCGCCGAGCTGGTCCGCGCCGCCCGCGAGCTGGAGGACCAGCCGCGCGACAGCGTCCGCGTCAACCGGCACGACCTGGGCCTGTGGGCGGAGCTGGCCGAGATCGGGCTGGTCGACGCCCAGGCATCGGCCTGGGTGCGGGCGGCCCGAGCGCTGCGCGACGTCGAGCGGCTCCCCGAGGTGGATCCCCTCGACGTCCACGCGACGCTCCGCGGCTACCAGCGCGACGGCTTCCGCTGGCTCGTGCTGCTGTGGCAGCTGGGGCTGGGCGGCATCCTCGCCGACGACATGGGGCTGGGGAAGACGCTGCAGACGCTGGCGCTGGTGGCTCACGCACGCCGGGAGGGCGCCGGACCGTTCCTCGTGGTTGCGCCCACCAGCGTGGTCGCCGCCTGGGCGCACGAGGCCGCCGTGTTCGTCCCCGGTCTGACCGTGCGGAGCGTGACCGAGTCTGCGTCCCGGCGGGGCGTCCGGCTGGCAGACCTGCATGCCGAGGCCGATGTCGTCCTCACCTCATACACCCTCTACCGTCTCGAGGCCGACGACTACGTGGCACTCGACTGGGGCGGGCTCGTCCTCGACGAGGCCCAGACGGTGAAGAACCACCTGGCCAAGACCCACCAGGCGGTACGCCGCCTCGAGGTGCCCTTCCGGCTCGCGTTGACCGGCACGCCGATGGAGAACCGGCTCATGGAGCTGTGGTCGCTGCTGTCGATCATCGCGCCCGGGCTCTACCCCTATCCGCAGCGGTTCGCCGAGATGGTGGCCGACCCCGTTGAGAAGGGCGGCGACACCGCGGCGCTGGAGCGGTTCCAGCGGCGGATCCGGCCGTTCCTGCTGCGGCGCACCAAGGAGGTGGTCGCCACCGACCTGCCCGCCAAGCAGGAACAGGTCCTGGAGGTGCGCCTCGGCGCGCGGCACCGCACGGTCTACGAGACCCACCTGCAACGCGAGCGACAGCACGTGTTGGGCCTGCTCGGCGACTTCGACCGCCGGCGGATCGCGATCTTCCGCTCGCTGACCAAGCTCCGCCAGCTCAGCCTCGACCCGGCGCTGGTGGACCCCGACTACGAGGGGATCGGGGCGGCGAAGATCGACGTGCTGGTCGACCACCTGCAGGAGGTGGTCGCCGAAGGCCACCGGGCGTTGGTGTTCAGCCAGTTCACCTCCTTCCTCACCCGCATCCGGCACCGCCTCGACGCCGCCGGCATCGGGGCGAAGTACCTCGACGGGCGAACCCGCCAGCGATCGGAGGTGATCGAGGGGTTCAAGAGGGGGGACGCGGCGGTGTTCCTCATCAGTCTGAAGGCCGGCGGCCTGGGGCTGACGCTGACCGAGGCCGACTACGTCTTCGTGATGGACCCGTGGTGGAACCCCGCGGTGGAGAACCAGGCGGTCGACCGCGCGCACCGGATCGGACAGCAGCGACCGGTCATCGTCTATCGCCTGGTGGCCACCGACACCATCGAGGAGAAGGTCTCCGAGCTCAAGGCGCGCAAGGCGGCGCTGTTCGCCCAGGTGATGGACGGCGGCGGCGGGATGGCGACCCCGATCGACGCCGAGGACATCCGGCACCTGCTCGGGGAGTGACCGCTCAGCCGACCCCGGCGGCCTGCTCGAGCGCGGCCAGCTCCTCGTCGAGGTGGGTGAGCAGCCGCTGCAGTCTCGGCGCTGTGCGCCGGCATCCGGTCAGCCCGAAGTGCATCTGCCCGTCGTAGGACTCGCAGGTGATGTTGAGCGCCTGGCCGTGGAAGGGGATCGACAGCGGATAGACGCCGGTCATCAGGGCGCCGTTGAGGTAGAGGCGCTTCGGCGGCCCGGGCACGTTGGAGATCACGATGTTGAACGGCGGCCGGCTCAGGCCCTGCATCCGCAGCAGCGGGAGCAGCACCATGGTGGAGAGGCCGAGTGCGCTCATCGCCATGATCTGGTTCGGGGTCATGCTGGCCAGGGCCTCCCGGCCGCCGGCCACGGAGGCGTGGATGGCCTGGAGCCTGGTGCCGGGGTCGGTCTGGTCGGTGCTCAGTCGGACCATGATCAGGCCGGTGGCGTTGCCTCCCTCCGCGGAGGCGGTCTTGGAGTCGCTGAGCCGCAGGCTGACCGGGACCATCGCGACCAGCGAGTCCTCGGGAAGCGCGTCGAGGTCGGTGAGGTAGGTCCGCAGCGCACCGCTGGACATGGCCAGCACCACGTCGTTGATCGTGGTCCCCGAGGCCTTGCCGACGCGCCGGATCCGCTCGATCGACCAGTGCTGCGCGGCGAACCTTCGGGCCCCGGTGATCTCCCGGTTGAGGATCGTGCGGGGCGCGCGCAGCGACACCGGGGCGGCTTCGTTGCGGACGCTGCGGCTGAGCGTGCGCAGCAAGGCGGCCGGAAGCCCGGCAGCGTCGGCGGTGAGGGCCATTGCGGTGCGCAGGGCACCGAGCGGCACCTCGCCCAGCCGCTCCGCGAGGGCCTTCTGCTCCCGCTCGACGTCCTCGGTCACCGACCTCGCGGCCTGACCCCAGGGTGGGGGCGTCTCCTCGGAGGGGTCATCGCTGAGCGTCGCCTGGGCCAGCCGCACCGCAGAAACGCCGTCGACCAGAGCGTGGTGGAGCTTGCTGTAGACGGCGATCCGGCCGTCGTCGAGGCCCTCGATGTAGTTCATCTCCCACAGCGGGCGCTCGAAGGCCATCCGGGTGCCATGCAGGCGCCCGACCACGTCGAGGAGCTCGCGAGGCCGGCCGGGCGGGGGCAGGGCGCTGTGCCGTGCGTGGTACTCCAGGTCGAACTCGGTGTCCTCGGTCCAGAACCACGTCCCGCCGGTCTTGACCGAGCGGACCGGTCGCTTGGTGTAGAGCCCGGGGACAGCGGGCACCTCGAGTGCCCTCTCGAAGAGCGCGCGGCCAAAGCCGGGCTCGGCCCCCTCGGGCGGCTCGAACAGCTGGACTCCGCCCACGTGCATGGGGGTGTTGCGGGATTCCGCGAGCATGAAGCCCTGCGCGGTGGCGTCCATCGGAGTGAACATGGCCCTCCTCCCGGGCATCCTGACCGTTCCGGCCACCGGCTGCAACCGGCCCGTGACTTGGTGGCCGCACTCGGGTGCCGCGCGGTGCGGGACGATGCTCCGGTGAGCGAACCGGCGACCTGGGACCTGGTGTGGTCCCGCGGACAGCTGTCCCTGCGCACTCGGATGGAGCGGTTGCGCGGCAAGGGCTTCCACATCGCGCAGGCGTCCATCGCTGCGGGCGTGGCGTGGTACCTGGCCCGGGAGGTGCTCGGCCACGACGCTCCCTTCTTCGCGCCGGTGGCCGCGGTCGTCTCGTTGGGCACCTCCTTCAGCCAGCGGCACCGGCGGGTGCTTGAGGTGACCATGGGCGTGGCGATCGGGGTGTTCGTGGCCGATGTGCTGGTCTTCGTGATGGGCAACGACGCATGGCAGATGACAGTGATCGTCGCCCTGGCGATGTCGACGGCGCTGCTGCTCGACGCCGGCGTGATCTTCGTCACCCAGGCGGCCGTGCAGTCGATCATCGTCGCGGCCCTGGTGCCCGCCCCGGGTCAGGCATTCGTCCGCTGGACCGACGCCCTGGTCGGCGGGGCGGTTGCGCTGGCTGCGGCGACGGTCGTCCCGGCCGCCCCGCTGCGACGACCGCGGAACCAAGCCGCACGGGTGCTGGACAAGATCTCGTTCCTGCTGCGCGGCGCCGGTGAGTCCGTCCTCCGCCCCGACGTGGAGGCCACCCTTGAGCTGCTGCGCGACGCCCGGTCCACCGACGTGCTGATGGAGGAGCTGCGCACTGCCGCCGACGAAGGCGCCTCCGTGGTCCGCTCCTCACCCTTCCGGGTGCGGCACCGCGGCTCGGTGCGCAAGGTCGCCGAGCTCGTGGAGCCCCTCGACCTCGCGCTGCGCAACACCCGGGTGCTGGTCCGCCGGGTGGCCGTCGGCGCCTACCGAGGCGACCAGCCGCCGGCGTCGTACGCCACGTTGTGCGAGCGGCTCGCGGACGCGGTGGACGCGATGGCTCTCGAGCTCCGCGAGGACCGGATGGCGTCGACGGTCCAGCCGGTGCTGATGGAGATCGCGGCGGAGTCGAGCGAGGTCGAGCGGTCACCGGGCCTGTCCTCGGAGGTGATCCTGGCCCAGCTGAGGTCCATGATCGCGGACCTCCTGCGGATCACGGGCCTTGGGCCGACCGAGGCCACCGATGCCATCCCA
Organism: uncultured Actinomycetota bacterium; assembly: GCA_963745245.1. Classification (GTDB taxonomy): domain Bacteria; phylum Actinomycetota; class Actinomycetes; order Propionibacteriales; family Nocardioidaceae; genus Marmoricola_A. The sequence continues at coordinate 881,660 of CAVUWU010000002.1, read as the reverse complement.
CCGTTGCGGCGTCCGTGACCGGGCCGCCGCACTGCACCACAATCACCCCTGTGAACGACTCCTCGGCGCCGGCGTGCCCGCTGTTCCCGCCGCCCGGCTGGTGCAAGGAGGGGTACGCCGCGGACCGGGTGGACGACTTCGCCGCCGAGGTCGAGCGCGCGATGCGCCATCGGCCGCCGGCGATGGCCCCCTACGAGGTTGCCGACCAGCGATTCCCGGTGCATCGTCGGGGACGCCGCTATGACCTGCGTGCCGTGGACGACTACCTCGAGGCGGCTCAGGCCGAGCTCCGGGACCAGCACGGCGAGGACGCCGTCGCCGGCGTCACCGGCTCTGCGGGGGGGCCGGGGGAGCGCCGCGGCGCCCGCGCCCCGTCGACCTGGTGGATCTACGCGGTGGGCATCCTCATGGTGGCGGCGATCCTCACCTTCGCCCTCACCCGGATGTGAGCATCCGCCCGCGGCACGGTGAGGGTGGCGACACGCGCGCCGAGGACCCAACGGGGTCGAGGGACCTGCAGCCGTTGTCGCGCCGGTTGCCTGGCCCTAGGCTCTCGCTCCTTCCCGCCGGAACGGAGCCTCATGAGATCACCGCGACCCGCTCGGTCCGCCGCGCGGCTGACTGCCCTCCTCGTCACGGTGGCCTTGCTGCCCGCGCTGCAGGCGGCCGGTCCGCCGGCCGCCGCACCCCCGGCTGCCGCCGTCGACCAGCCTCGGCACACCGCCGCGGGGACCTACGCCGCGACGATCCGGCGCACCCGGTTCGGCATCCCGCACGTGGTGGCCCGCGACTATGGCTCCCTCGGCTTCGGTCACGGATACGCCACCTCCGAGACCGCCATCTGCGTGCTCTTCGACACCCTGCTCACAGCCCGCGGCGAGCGCTCCCGCTACCTCGGACCCGACGAGGTCTACGACGACCAGGCGGGTCTGCGCGCCACCAACCTGCAGACCGACACCGTGGTCACCGACATGCGCGAGCGACGGGTCGTCGAGCGACTGCTCCGCGACCCCCGCCGGGGCCCCGGCCGCCAAGCCCGCGCCCTGGTGCGCGGCTACGTCGCCGGCATCAACGCCTACCTGCGCTCCGTCGGCGGCTCGAGCGGCATCCCGGACCCCACATGCCGGGGAGCCCGTTGGATCCGGCCGACGGTCACGCCGCTGGACCACTGGTACAGCCTGTACCTCGCCCAGCTGCTCGCCTCGACGAACAGGCTCCTGCCCCAGATCGCGGCGGCCACCCCACCGGCCAACCCTCGGGGCGGCGCGGCAGGCACTGACCCCGACGCCCGGCAGCAGCAGCCGGACCCAGACCGGCTGGCCGAACTGGTCGCGCCTGCCGACGCACCCTTCGGCTCCAACGCGACGGCAGTGGGCGCAGCGGCGACCACCACCGGCCGCGGCATGGTGCTGGGCAACCCGCACTTCCCCTGGCGCGGCCGCTATCGCTTCAGCCAGGCGCACCTGACCATTCCGGGCCGGTACGACGTCGCCGGGGCGAGCCTGCTGGGCTCCCCGGTGATCAACATCGGGTTCAACCGGCGGGTGGCCTGGAGTCACACGGTGTCCACGGCGTACCGCTTCACGCCGTACGAATACCCGCTGGTGCCGGGCAGCCCGACCACCTATCTGACCACCGAGGGACCCCGAGAGCTCGAGCGCCGCACCGTCCGCGTCGCTGCGCGTCGCGACGACGGCTCGGTGGAGAAGGTCACCCGGACGCTGTATCGCACCGAGGAGGGCTACGTCGTCGATGCGCCGCAGCAGCTGCTGGCCTGGACACCGGCGAGCGTGTGGGCGATCCGCGACGCCAACGCCGAGCACCTGCGGATCGTCGACACCTTCCACAACATGGCGAAGGCCCGGAACGTCCGTCACCTGCTCGCCGCCCAGGACCGCGGAGCCGGCATGCCGTGGGTCAACACGATCGCCGCCGACCGCAAGGGCACCGTGCTCTACGCGGACCACTCGGTGGTTCCCAACGTGCCCGACGAGCTGGCCGGGCGGTGCCTGACGCCGACCGGTCGCGCCCTCTTCGCCTCGGCGGGTCTTCCCGGCCTGGACGGGACCCGGGCATCGGGGGAGTGCGCCTGGCGTTCGGACGACGGCACCAGGCCGGGCGTCTTCGGCCCCGGCAACCTGCCCGACACGTTCCGTCGAGACTGGGTCGTCAACGCCAACGACAGCTACTGGCTCCCCAACCCGAACGAGCGGCTGGAGGGCTTCGCCCGGATCATCGGATGCGAGGAGTGCGGTCGCTCCCTGCGCACGCGCATGGTCTACCGCTACGTCCTGGACCGACTCGACGGCATCGACGGGCTGGCCCGGCACCGGCGCGTCTCGCCGCGCACGCTCGCCCTCTTCCAGCACGAGAACCGGGTCTTCGGTGCCGAGCTGGCCCGCGAGAACGACGACCTGCAGACGGTGTGCGAGGCCGCCGAGGGTGGCCGGGCCTGCGCGGTGCTGGCTGGCTGGGACGGCCGGTCCGACACCTCCAGCGTCGGCACGCACATCTTCCAGGAGTTCTGGAGACGAGCCCAGAACGTCGAGGGACTGTGGGAGGTGCCGTTCGACCCGGCCGACCCTGTCGACACGCCACGCGACCTGGCCGAGGACGACCCCCAGGTCGTGCAGGCGATGCGCGAGGCCCTCGCCTATCTCGACGAGCGGGACGTCGCCTACGACGCCCGGTGGGGCCGCCTCCAGGTGGCCGCCGACGACGGCTCCCCGCCGATCCCGGTCGGCGGCGGCGAGGGCTATGCGGGCAACGCCAACGCCCTGTCGAGCCGGTCGCCGACCACGAATCTGGACCGGCTCTACCCGATCACCTACGGCTCCTCGCACATCCAGGCGGTGTCCTTCACCGGCCACGGGGTCAAGGCGGAGACGATCCTCACCTACGGGCAGTCGCCGAACCCCCGGGACCGCAACTCCTTCGACCAGACCTGGCTGTTCGGCCGGGAGCGGTGGGTGGACTTCCCCTTCACCCCTGGGCAGATCCGAGGTGACCTGGTCCGGGCCTACCGGGTGGTCGGGCGCCGGTGAGCGACCCGCGGCCGATGCTCCTGGTGGTGGGGGCCGGACCGGGTGTGAGCGGGTCGCTGGCCCGCGCCTACGCCAGCGACGGCTACGACGTGGCGCTGGTGGGGGCCGACGCGGACCCGCTCCGAAAGCTGGCCGATCAGCTGGTCGCCTCGGGCGCGAGGACCCGATGGGAGGTCGCCGACGCCGCAGACGCCGAGGCGCTCGACGCCGCCGTGCGCCGGCTGGCCGAAGCGACCGGGCGGGTGGACGTGCTCCACGTCAACCCGAGCGCGTTCCGGGCCCGGACCCCACTGGAGCTGACCGCCACCGAGCTGCTGGCCGACGTGGCCCTGGGCGTCGCCCCGCTGCTGACCGCGGTGCAGGCGGCGCGCCCGTTCCTCGGCGAGGGCGGGCGAGTCACCGCGACCGGGAGCATCGCCGCCGACCGGCCGTCCCCGGCCGCCGCGTCGCTCGGGGTGCAGAAGGCCGGCCTCCGCAACCTGGTGCGGAGCCTCGACGAGACCCTCGCACCGTTCGGCATGCGGGCGGTCTCGGTCACCGTCGACGGCCTGATCGACCGCGACAACCCGGACTCGCCGCTGCACCCCGACCAGATCGCCGAGGCGCTGGTCCGAGCCGCCCGGCAGGATCCCACCCGCTGGCGCAGCGAGGTTCGGCACCCGCCAGCGCCGGACTGAGGCGGCGGTGGTGCCGGGCCGGAGCTGGCGGCCACCGAGCGGGGCGTCGCCCTCGCGCTGGGTGCTGCACGTCGACCTCGACGAGTTCATCGCCGCCGTGGAGGTGCTGCGACGTCCGGAGCTGGCGGGACGCGAGGTGGTGGTGGGTGGCCGCGGCGACCCGACCGAGCGCGGCGTGGTGGCGACCGCCTCCTACGCCGCGAGGGAGCGTGGCGTGGGGTCGGGGATGCCGTTGCGTACCGCGGCCCGGCGCGCACCGGAGGCGGTGTTCCTGCCCGTCGACAAGCCGGCCTACGACCAGGCCAGCGCCGCGGTGATGGCCGTGCTGAGGTCCTTCCCGGTCGCCGTGGAGGTGCTGGGCTGGGACGAGGCGTTCCTGGGATCGAACACCGACGACCCCGCGCGGCTGGCGCGGCGGGTGCAGGCGGCGGTCCTGGAGCGGACATCGCTGCACTGCTCGGTGGGCATCGGGGACAACAAGCTGCAGGCCAAGATCGCGACCGGGTTCGGCAAGCCACGGGGCATCGGCAGGCTGACCGGGGACCGGTGGACCGAGGTGATGGGAGAGCGTTCGACGCGCGCCCTGTGGGGCATCGGCTCCAAGACCTCCGCGAAGCTCGCCGACCTCGCGATCACCACCGTCGGCGAGCTCGCCGCGGCCGACACGGCCATCCTGGCCGCCGCCTTCGGCCCGACCATGGGGCCGTGGTTGCGACGGCTGGGCCGCGGCGTGGACTCCTCCCCGGTCGACCCCACGCCCTGGGTCCCGCGCGCCCACGGACGGGAGGAGACGTTCCAGACCGACGTGACCGACTGGGGGGAGGTGGCCCGGCACGCGGAGCGGCTGGCCCACCAGGTGGCCGCCGACGTCCGAGCCGAGGGCAGGCCGGCGGCTCGGGTGGGCGTCAAGGTGCGCTACGCGCCGTTCGAGACCCACCAGCGCAGCCTCACGCTGGCGGCGCCGACCGACGACCCCGACGCGCTCGCGGCTGCCGCCGGGGTCCTGCTGGCCCGGCTCGACCACACCCGGTCGGTGCGGCTGCTCGGCGTGCGAGCCGAGATGGTCGACCCGACCGAAGAGGCCGAGACCGCCGAGCCGCACGACGGGCCCTGACCCGGTGCCGGTGGTCAGCGGTCCCCGAGCCGTCGCACGACGAGCCCGTGGTAGCGCGACCCCAGGGCCCGCACCAACGCGTCCATCGTGTGGGCGTCCCTGCCCACCAGCACCCGCGGCTTCCCGGCCAGCATGCCGTCGATGATCACCTCGGCGGCGCGCTCCGGGCTGGTCTTGGCCAGGCGGCGCTCGAAGAACTCCGCGCGCTCGGCCCGGTCAACCCCTGGCGCCACGTCGGCGTTGCGGGCGATCGCGGTCCGGACGCCGCCGGGGTGGACGGAGGTCACCCGCACCGGGTGGCCCGCCATCAGCATGTCTTGCCGTAGCGCCTCGGTGAACCCCCGCACCGCGAACTTGGCCGCCACGTAGGCGGTCTGGCCGGGCACGGCCATCAGCCCGAAGAGGCTGGAGATGTTCACCAGGTGGCCGTCGCCCGAGGCGACCAGATGCGGGAGGAAGGCCCGGGTCCCGCGGACGACGCCGGCGAAGTTGATGTCGATGACCCGATCGAACTGGGCCGGGGCGAGGTCCTCGAAGGGGCCGGTGAGGGCCACGCCGGCGTTGTTGACCAGCACGTGCACAGTGCCGAGGTCCGCCGCGACGGTCTCGGCGTACGCGCCCCAGGCGGCCTCGTCGCGCACGTCGAGCGGGTCGGTGCGCGGGCGGGTGCCGGTGGCCGTGGTGACGAGGTTGGCGGTCTCCTCCAGCCCGGGGAGGTCGACGTCGGAGAGGGCGACCCGGGCGCCGCGCCGGGCTGCCTCGAGGGCGAGGGCGCGACCGATCCCCGAGGCCGCACCGGTGATCACCACACCACGGCCCGTCAGGAGCGGACCCTGGGAGCTGCCGAGGTGGCGGGGCATGCGCGTCAAGGTACACGCAGGGCGTGAGGGCGCCGCCCGGCCGAGGGCCGGACCCGTGGGGAAGGACACCCGCACGAGGGGGTCCGGGCTCCGGGTGTTGTCATGCGAACAACTAAGATAGCGGCGTGGCCTACATCTCGGAGTACCCGTTCGTTTACCTCACTGCCGACGTGATCGCCTTCGCCCTGCAGCCGGACGCCGGGCTCAGCGTCCTCGTCGTGCGACGCGGTGAGCCGCCCTACAAGGGACGCTGGGCCTTTCCCGGCGGGTTCGTCGGCGAGAACGAGGACGTGGAGCGGGCGGCGCGGCGCGAGTTGGCCGAGGAGACGGGGGTGTCCGCGCGCCGGCTGCGGCTCGAGCAGCTGGCCCCCTACACCGCACCCCGGCGCGACCCCCGCCACCGCATCGTCTCGGTTGCCTGGCTGGCCGTCCTCGGCCCCGACGTGGAGCCGGTCGCGGGCGACGACGCCGCCGAGGCCCAGTGGCGGCCCGTCGTGGAGCTGCTCGCCGGCCGGCGCCTGGCCTTCGACCACGGCCAGATGCTGACCGACGCCCTCGAGCGGCTGCGGCAGAACTTCGAGCGGACATCCCAGGCGGTGAGCTTCCTGCCGGAGGAGTTCACCGTCGCCGAGCTCCGGCAGGTCTACGAGGCCGTGTGGGGCCGGCCGCTGGACCCGGGCAACTTCCAGCGCAAGGTGACCGGGATGCCCGGGTTCCTCGAGGACACCGGCTACCAGCGGGTGGGCGCTCGCGGTCGGCCGGCGACCCTCTACACCGGCGGCCGCGGCGGAGACCTGTGGCCGCCGATGTCGCGCGACCGCTGACGCTCCGGGAGGTGGGCGGTCGGGTCGGACCCGGCGCGACGATGGGGGCACGTGCCTAGACTCGGCGGGTCATGACCGAGGCCCCGCGACGCGCCCGCGCCCGTCCAACGCGCCGACGCCGTGCCCGCGGGCCCGACGCCGCGGACGGATCGGACAGGCGCACCCGCCGGCTGTCACCGGAGGAGGTGACCCGCCGGGCGACCCTGGTGCCGCCGGTGACCTACCCGGAGTGGCTCCCGGTCAGCGAACGTCGCGAGGACATCGCCGCGGCACTGCGCGATCACCAGGTGGTGGTCGTCGCGGGGGAGACCGGCTCGGGGAAGACCACCCAGCTGCCGAAGATCTGCCTCGAGGCCGGCCGGGGCGTGCGCGGGCTGATCGGACACACCCAGCCCCGGCGGATCGCGGCGCGCAGCGTCGCCGAGCGGATCGCCGAGGAGCTCGGCGTCGACCTGGGCGGAGTCGTCGGCTACCAGGTGCGGTTCACCGACCACGCCGGGCCCGACACGCTGGTCAAGCTGATGACCGACGGCATCCTGCTTGCCGAGCTGCGGGACGACCGGCTGCTGGAGCGCTACGACACGATCATCATCGACGAGGCCCACGAGCGCAGCCTCAACATCGACTTCCTCCTCGGCTATCTGCGCCAGCTGCTGCCCCGGCGGCCCGACCTCAAGGTCGTCATCACCTCCGCGACCATCGACCCGCAGCGCTTCGCCGAGCACTTCCGGGACCGGGACGGGCGTCCGGCCCCGGTCGTCGAGGTCTCCGGGCGGACCTACCCCGTCCAGGTCCGCTACCGGCCCCTGATCGAGGAGGTGAGCCCGGACCGGCTGGGCGACCGGCTGGGCGACCGGCTGGTCGACCGGGTGGTCGACGACGAGGGTGAGCCGGTGGTCCGCGACCAGACCGAGGCGATCGTCGCGGCCTGCCATGAGCTGGTCGGCGAGGGGCCGGGCGACATCCTGGTGTTCCTGCCGGGGGAACGGGAGATCCGCGACACCGCCGACGTCCTCGTCGGTCCGCACTGGGGTCGCGAGGAGCCCGAGATCGTCCCGCTCTACGGCCGGCTCTCGGCCGCCGAGCAGCACCGCGTCTTCGCGCGGCACAGCCGGCGCCGGATCGTGCTGGCGACCAACGTCGCCGAGACCAGTCTCACCGTGCCCGGCATCCGCTACGTCGTGGACACCGGCGTCGCCCGGATCTCGCGCTACTCGCTGCGCACCAAGGTGCAGCGACTGCCGATCGAGGCGATCAGCCAGGCCTCGGCCCGGCAGCGGTCCGGCCGCTGCGGCAGGGTCGAGGCGGGGGTGGCGATCCGCCTCTACTCCGCCGAGGACTACGAGTCGCGTCCCGCCTTCACCGACCCCGAGATCCTGCGCACCAACCTCGCCTCGGTGATCCTGCAGATGACCGCCCTCGGACTCGGCGAGATGGCACGCTTCCCGTTCGTCGACCCCCCGGACCGGCGTCAGGTCACCGCCGGGGTGCAGCTTCTGGAGGAGCTCGGCGCCTTCGTCACCGGCGAGGGTGGCGCCCGCCGGTCCCGGCGTACACCGAAGCAGGCCGGCGTCGCACGGCGGCTGTCGGACACCGGCCGTCGGCTGGCGGCGCTGCCGGTCGACCCCCGGCTGGCCCGGATGATCCTCGAGGCCGACCGGCTGGGCGTGCTGCGGGAGGTGCTCGTCATCGTCGCCGCCCTGTCCGTGCAGGACCCGCGCGAGCGCCCGGCCGACCAGCAGGCGCGAGCCGACCAACTGCACGCGCGCTTCCGCCACGCCCGCTCGGACTTCCTCACCCTGCTGAACCTCTGGCGGCACCTCCGCAGCCAACAGCGTGGCCTCAGCTCGAGCGCCTTTCGCCGGATGTGCCGCAACGAGCACCTCAACTACCTGCGAATCCGGGAGTGGCAGGAGCTCGAGGCCCAGCTGCGCCAGGGCGCCAAGCAGCTCGGGCTGGCCACCAAGGCGCGGCAGCGCCGAGCCGGCGAGGCCGAGGAGGCGGTCGACGAGGACGGCATCCACCAGGCGCTGCTCGCCGGACTGCTCTCCCACGTCGGGCTGCGCGACCCCGAGCGCCGGGACTACCTGGGCGCCCGGAACGCCCGCTTCTCGGTCTTCCCCGGCTCCGGGCTGTTCCGCAAGCAGCCCGCCTACGTGATGGCCGCCGAGCTCGTCGAGACCTCCCGGCTCTATGCGCGCGTCAACGCCGCCATCGAGCCGGAGTGGGCCGAGCGGCTGGGCGCGCACCTGGTGAGGCGGTCCTACTCCGAGCCGCACTGGTCGCGCAAGCGGGCTGCGGTGATGGCGCGGGAGAAGGTGACGCTCTACGGCGTCCCGCTGGCGGCCGACCGGCTGGTCGCCTACGGCTCGGTGGACCCCGAGGTCTCCCGGGAGCTGTTCATCCGGCACGCGCTGGTCTACGGCGAGTGGCAGACCCGACACCGGTTCTTCGCCGACAACCGGGCGCTGCTGGAGGAGGCCGAGGAGCTCGAGCATCGGGCCCGGCGCCGCGACATCGTGGTCGACGAGCACACGCTCTTCGACTTCTACGACGCCCGGGTCCCCGCCGAGATCGTCTCCGGGACGCACTTCGACACCTGGTGGAAGCGCGAGCGGCAGCGACGGCCGGACCTGCTCACGTTCGACCCCGACATGCTCGTCCACGACACCGCCCAGCAGGTGTCACCCGGCGACTACCCCGACCAGTGGCGCGAGGACGGGCTCGCCCTGCCGCTCTCCTACCACTTCGAGCCGGGCGCCGAGGACGACGGTGTGACCGTCGACCTGCCGGTGGCGACCCTCAACCAGGTCCGGGACGAGGGACTCTCGTGGCAGGTCCCCGGGCTGCGCGAGGAGCTCGTCGTGGCGCTGCTGCGCTCGCTGCCCAAGCACCTGCGGGTCAGCGTCGTCCCCGCGCCGAACCACGCCCGGGACTTCCTCGCCGCGGTGCCGCCGGGCGACGAGTCGCTGCTCGATGCCCTCGAGCGGCACCTGCGGGCGCGCACCGGCGTGGTGGTGCCCCGGGAGGCCTGGGACTGGTCCAAGGTGCCCGCCCACCTGCGGCCCACCTACCGCGTCCTGGACGAGGACGGCTCGGTGGTGGCCCGCGGCAAGGACCTCGCCGCGCTGAAGGCACCCCTGGCCGAGCGGTTCTCCGCGGCGCTGTCGCAGGCCTCGGCGGACCACACCGTCAGCGGACAGCGCCGCTGGACCTTCGGCACCCTCGAGGCGTCGTTCGAGCAGTTCCGCGCCGGTCACCAGGTCAAGGGCTATCCCGCCCTCGTCGACGAGGGCGACACCGTCGGGGCGCGGGTCTTCGGCTCCGCGGCAGAACAGGAGGTCGCCCACCGGGCGGGGGTACGCCGGCTGCTGGTGCTCGCCCTGCCCTCGCCGGCAGGCGGGCTGATCGAGGCGTGGGACAACCGACGCAAGCTGGCCCTGGCCGGGTCGCCGTATCGGACGGTCGGCGAGCTCCTCGACGACTGCGTGCTGGCAGCCGCCGAGGAGCTCATGGACCGGCACGGCGGCCCGGTGCGAGACCAGGAGGCCTTCGCCGCCCTCGCGCAGCGGGCGCGCCCGGAGCTGGCCAGCTCCGCCGCGGCAGTGCTGGACCAGACGGTTCGGGTGCTGGAGGCGTGGCGGGAGACCGACCGAGTCCTGAGCGGGTCGGTCGACATGCGCCTGCTCCCGGCGATGGCCGACATGCGCGACCAGACGGCTCGGCTCGTGTCCCGGGGGTTCGTCGCGGACACCGGCGCCGCGCAGCTGCGCCAGCTGCCCCGCTACCTCGCAGCGGTGCGGCAGCGTCGCGAGCGGCTCCCGGCGGAACCGGCGCGGGACCGGATGCTGATGGACCGGGTGCTCGTGCTGCAGGAGGCCTACCGACACCGGGTCGCGGCGCTGCCGGAGGGCCACCGAGAGCCGCTGCGGCTGCGGTCGGTGCGGTGGCTGCTGGAGGAGTACCGGGTCAGCCTGTGGGCCCAGCAGCTGGGGACCCCGGTGCCGGTCTCCGACGCCCGGATCCGGCGCGCCCTCGACGTCACCTGAGGACCAGAGCGCGGCGGTCGTCAGCGGTCCGTCGAGACGCGGGCGGGGACACGGCTCGGGACCCGGGCCCGGACGAGCGCACCTGGGTCGCGCCCGTCGTCGAGATCGCTCATGCGCGGCCGCGAAGCCTCAGGGAGCGAGGCGATCGGGAGAAGGAACCAGTGCCGCCCCGCGCAGCGCACCTTGGCATGCTCCACGGGCTCGTCGGTGCTCTCCCAGACGCCCCGCCACTCGACGACGGCGAGCGCCCCGCACTCCGGGCAGTAGGTGGTGTCCATGAACCGCTCCTCTGCGTCGGTCGTCATCTCCACTGAGGAGTCGGGGCCCGGGGTCGGAATACATCGAGGGTGCTCAGGGACGCAGCCAGTGGCCGAGGTCCGCCTCTGTCAGGAGCCGGCGGGCGGCCTCCTCATGCTCGTTGGGCACCAGGATCCGCATCCGGAAGGCGCCGATGGACCCCTCGATGACGCTCATGTTGCGGTCGGCCACCTGATAGGGGATCGCGGCCTCGGCGAGAAGCCCCTCGATCACCGAGATCGTGACCGGGTCGTTCGTGCGCACCAGCTCGGCCATCACAGGGTTGGGTGGAAAGCCCGTGCGGCCTCGACCACGGAGTCGAACGTCGGGCGGGGCAGCACCGCCCCCTCTCGGCGTACTCCTGCTTCGGGGAGCCGGAGCAGCCGGTCCAGCCGCACCTCGCTGGGGCGGCGCTCGGCATCCCAGGCCCCAGTGCCGATGTCCATCCAGTGCCGACCCCAGCGGGCCTCCTGGTCGGCGTCGACGTCGTGGTCCTGGCTGGTCAGCTGCAGGCACAGCAACGTGGCGCCCTCGGCGCGGCCGAGCACCACGACGGGTCGGTCCTTGCCCTGCTCCGGGTCGTCCTCGTAGGGGACCCAGGTCCACACCACCTCGCCGGGATCGGGCAGCCCGTCGATCTCGGGGGAATAGCTGCTCACCCGAACCACTCTAGGCGCGGGCCACCTAGGATCCCCGCGTGCGGGTGGCGACCTACAACCTCTACCTGGGCGCCGACCTGACCCTTGTGCTCGGTGAGAGCGGGCCCGGTCGGGGGCCGGAGGAGCTGGCCACCAACCTGGCCGTCGTCCGCGATCAGCTGGCGGTGACGGCGTTCCCGCGCCGCGCTCCCGCCGTCGCCCGACTCCTGGCCCGCGAACGCCCTGACCTGGTCGGCCTCCAGGAGGTGTGCACCTGGACCGCGGACGGCGTTGCGCTCTGGGACGCCGGCGCCGAGCTGCTCGACGCGCTCGAGGCCGCCGGGGAGCCCTATGACCTCGTCGTGACTCAGCCGAGCTTTGCGGGAACCGGCCCGGTGTCCTTCCCGACCTCGTCGGTGCAGCAACTGCGGCTAGGCGGCAGCAACGCCATCCTCAGACGCCAGCGATCCGCGGTTCGGGTGGAGCAGACCACGATGGGCCACTTCGCCAGCGCGATGTCGACGCTCCTGCTCGGCACGACCCCGGTCTCGATCACCCGTGGCTGGTGCGCCGCGCGGTGCCGCGTGCCGGACGAGAGGACCGGGGCCGAGGTGGCCTTCACGTTCGTCGACACCCACACCGAGGCCAACGACGAAACCGCCCGGCACAGCCAGCACGAAGAGCTGACGGCCGCCCTGCCGGAGACCGGCCCGGCGGTCGTGGTCGGAGACCTCAACGCCACGCCGGACCGGGTGCGCATGCCGCCGGGCTTCGTCGACGCCTGGGCGGCCATGGGCGGCGCGCACAGCGGGCCGGACGCGGCGACCGGCGTTCAGGCAGCGGACCTGCGCAACGCGGTGCCGCGACTGCACGAGCGGATCGACTACGTCTGGGTTCGTGGGATGCGGGTGCGCGGCTGCGGCCGCTTCGGAGCCGATCCGGCGGACCGCACGGCCGACGGGCTGTGGCCCTCCGACCACGCCGGGGTGATCGCCGACCTCGAACCCCTCGACCCGGGCCGGACAGACGGGACGCGGTGTCCTTGACGCTCAGGCCAGGCGGCCGGCGAGCTCCAGGCGGCCGGCGGCCTCCAGCTGGTCGGCCATCGTGATCAGCCGCGAGGCGGAGAGGTCAGAGCGGTAGGTGGCGCCGTGGGCGGGCTCGCCGTGCGCACGGCCGGCGGCGACCACCCGGATGAACGCGGCGGCCCGGAACAGCGTGTCGGCGAAGTCGCCCACCCGGATCCCGCGCAGCACGGTGTCGGCCAGGCCCTGGACGTCGCAAGGCGACGGCGGGTCGGTCACCCCGGCGACGACCTCGTGGACCGGCATGTGCGCTCGGCCGCTCTCGAACTCCCGCGCCGCGGCGGCGGGGTCGGCGTACACCCATGACCGCAGCAGGTAGAGCCGCCACAGACACCCCGCGAGCGTTTCGGCGGGCGCGGTCGACCACAGCGCAGCGATCTCGTCGAGGCCCTCCTCGTCGGCGAGGGTCACCACCCGCTCCACGACATCGGCATCCTGGGCCGTGCGCGGGCCGCGCACAAGCAGCGTCGCGAACCGGTCTGCGGCCTCGGCGCGCTCGGCGGGATCGCCCTCGCCCTCGACGGACTCGAAGTGACCGGGACCCGGCAGCGCGGGGCGGTGAGGGCGACGGGCATCGGCCATGCCGGTCAGGGTACGCCGTCAGCGCGAGCCGGGCCCGACCGGCGAGCCGCTACCGTTGGCTCTCTCTCATCAAGACGGCGACGTGAGGAGCGCATGGTGGCTCGTGGGTGGAGGCGCGCCCACCGCCGCGCGCGGGGCGCCGCCCGGGTGGCCCTCGCCGGCGGCTTGGTCGTGTCGATGGCCGCGTGCACGGCCGAGTCGGAGCCCGGGGCGGACCCCACGTCGACGCCGAGCCCGACGATGGTGACCTCCGAGCCGGCCGGCCCGCTCGAGATCGCTGTCTACGGCACCGCGGCCCAGGTGCGGGCCTATGAGGAGATCGTGGAGGCCTTCGCGGCCGTCAATCCGAGCGTCGATGTCGACTTGAGCACCTACCGCCGCGCGGGCGCTGCGCGCAAGGCCGCGCTCACCGCGCTCCGCGAGGGCACCGGGCCGGACGTCTTCCTCGCCGACTCCGGCCACCTCCCAGATCTGCTCGCAACCCGTGGCCTGCAGCCGGTGGACACGATGTTGGAGGAGCGCGACCTCGAGTTCGGCGACGACTTCCAGCGACTCGGGCTGACCGCTTTCAGCGCCAACGCCCGGCTGCAGTGCATGCCCGCCGAGGTCTCACCGTTGGTGCTGTACTACAACAGGGAGTTGGTGCGGACCTCCCAGCCTCAGGAGCCGATCATCCTCCCCAACGCCCGGGACCAGAGCTGGGACTGGGAGGAGTTCGAGCTCGTCGCCAGGGCGACGGCCGGTCAGGACCAGCTGGGACCGGTCACGGGCGCCTGGTTCCCCCGCGACACCGAGACCCTGGCCGCGTTCGTGCGATCCAACCGCGGCGACATCGTCGACGACGTCCTCGACCCCACGAGCCTGACCCTGACCTCGGAGGAGGCGCTGAGCGTCGTGGAGACCCTCGCCTCCTTCGCGCGCGATCCTGCCGTCTCGCCGCCCGACGGCCAGGGGGCGAGCGACCCGGTGAGGCTGTTCACCGAGGGCAGGCTCGGGATGCTCGTGGGCACCCGCGCCGACCTGCCCCGGTTGCGCGCCGCCGAGGAGCTTCGCTTCGGCGTCCTCCCGCTGCCGTCCTTCGGTCGGCTGCGGTCGGTCTCCTACCTCACGGGCTGGTGTGTGAACGGCGCCACGGAGGAGGCGGGTCTCGCCGGTGACTTCCTCGCCTTCGCGGTGGGCCCTGAGGCCGCGGCAATCGCGTCGCGCTCAGGAGCGATCGTGCCCAGCCGGCTCGATGCCGTGCATAGTCGCGCCTTCATCCAGCCCCGTCGGCAGCCGGCCAACGCGTTCTTCTACGCCTCGGGCATCCGCCGCTCGGATCCGATGCCGATGGCCGACGCGTGGCCCGAGGTGTCGGGCCTGGTGGAGGAACAGCTCAGCGAGCTCTACAGCGACGCCTCGATCGACCTCGGGACGCTGGAGCGACGCATGGAGCGGCTCAACGCCCGCTCCACCCGCCTGCTCGGTCCGCCGGTCGAGTAGGCCGGCGACCGCGGGTGGCAGCCACGCGCCGCCTGACGCCTTGCCGGGCTCACGACCCGGGGTGGGCCTCGATCGCCTCGGCGATGAGATCTGCGGTGAGCTCGATCTGCCACGCTCGGGCGCCCAGGGCGCCGAGGGCTCGGGCCACGGCCTGCCGCGTGGTCTCCCCGCCCTGCGGGCGGGGCGGCTGCCACAGGACGCGACGGAGGTGGTCGGGCGTGAGCACGTTCTCGACCGGGACGTCCACCTCCCGCGCCACGGCGAGGACGGCCGCGCGGGCGTCGGCGAGCCGCGCGGCGGCCGCCGGGTCCTTGTCCGCCCAGGCCCGCGGCTGCGGCGGGCCCTGGCTGCGGGCCGCGACCTGCGGCAGCTCGGCCTCGGGGAGGGCCACGGCGGCGCGCAGCGCCTGGACCCAGGCAGGGGCATAGCGTCGCGCCCCACGGCCGTGGAAGCCGCGCAGGCCGAGCAGTGCCGTCCGGTCTCGAGGCAGCGCGGTGGCAGCCTCGACGATCGCGGAGTCGGGGATGATCCGCCCCGGCGTCACGTCGCGCTGGGACGCGATGTCGTCGCGGGCCTCCCAGAGCGCGCGGACCGCTCCCAGGGAGCGTCGGCCCCGCACGCGGTGCAGCCCTGAGGTCCGCCGCCAAGGCTCGGGTCCCGGCACAGCCGCGGTGTGCTCGAGGAGACGATCGAACTCCTGGCGGGCCCACTCCCACTTCCCGGTCTCGACGAGCTCTGCGTGCAGGACGTCGCGCAGCTCGATGAGCGCCTCGACGTCCAGCGCGGCGTACTCCAGCCACGGCGCGGGGAGCGGCCGATTCGACCAGTCGACGGCTGAGTGCTCCTTGCGGAGCCGATGGCCGAGGATGTCCTCGACCAGGGTGGCCAGCCCGACGCGGGGGTACCCCAGCAGTCTGCCGGCCAGCTCGGTGTCGAAGAGAGCGCTGGGTCGCAGCCCCAGCTCGGCCAGGCAGGGCAGGTCCTGGGTGGCCGCGTGCAGGATCCACTCGCCCCCCGCCAGTGCCTCGGCCAGGTCGGTCAGGTCCGGCACCGCGATCGGGTCGACGAGCGCCGTGCCCGAGCCCTCGCGCCGCAGCTGGATCAGGTAGGCACGGGCCGAGTAGCGGTAGCCCGAGGCGCGCTCGGCGTCGATGGCGACCGGCCCCGTTCCGGCGCGGATCCGGTCAGCGGTCTTGGTGAGCCCCGCGGCCGAGGTGACCAGGTCGGGCAGGCCGTCGCGGAGAGTCAGAAGCGGTGGTGGTGGTGGTGGTGCCTCGGCTGCGTCGTCGCCTCCCTCACCCAGCTCGTCGCGGTCCGAATCCGGGTCCTCGTGCTCCGGCGTGGTCATCGCTCCGCACGCTGGCCGCGGCGCCCGGGCAGGGCCGTGACTCCGTCGGGCACCGGCTCCATCCCGACCGCGGTGCACAGCAGGTCGCCCCAGGCCTCGGCGTGCGGGGCGATGTCCCCCAGCGGCGTCCACGAGGCGCGGATCTCGATCTGGGCGCTGCCGCCCTCGTCGGACATCTGCCCGAAGCTCTCGGAGGTCACCTTGGTCACCGTGCCCGACGGCACGACCACGACGGCTCCATGCGCCTCCAGCGACTCGAGCAGCCACGTCCAGGCCACCTCGGCCAGGAGCGGGTCCAGCGCGAGGTCGGGGGGCACCTCGGCGCGGGCGTAGGCGACGCATCGGAAGGTGCCCTGCCAGGCATCGTTGCCGGCAGGGTCGTGAAGCAGCACCAGGCGACCGGTCCCGAGATCCTCCCCCTCGACGGTCACGTCCGCGGACAGGGCCGCCGCGAACGGCGCGATCCGCTGCGGCGCCGGCATCTCCTCGCACAGCACCTCCGGACGCATCCGCGCCGCGCGCATCCGCGCGACCGCCTCCTGGAACTCCACGGGAGGTGCGGAAGCGTCCACACGGGTCTGGGGGCGTGTGGCCATGCCGACAGCGTAGGCGCGGCATGCGACACGCCGGGGCCGACACGCGGCTTCGAGGCTCTGGGAGGATGGCCCCGTGCAGCCTCGACCAGTCCACACCCTGCCGCCACACGTGCCCTCGGGCCCGCTCCCGGCACCTGCTCAGGCTGCTGCACCCTCCACCTCCTCGGGCGTGGCCGACGCGCCGCTGCTGCGCGCGGCCCGCGGGCAGTCGGTGCCGCACACCCCGGTGTGGTTCATGCGCCAGGCAGGCCGGTCCCTCCCGGAGTACCGGGCCATCCGAGAGGGTGTCGGCATGCTCGAGGCCTGCATGCGCCCCGACCTGATCACCGAGATCACCCTGCAGCCGGTTCGCCGCTACGGAGTCGACGCGGCGATCTTCTTCTCCGACATCGTGCTGCCGCTCAAGGCGGTCGGCGTCGACCTCGACATCCGGCCCGGCGTCGGGCCGGTCGTGGCCACGCCGGTGGAGACGGTGGCCGACGTGCAGCGGATCCCCGACCTGACCGCCGAGCACGTCCCGTTCATCACCGAGGCGGTTCGGATGCTGGTCGCCGAGCTCGGCTCGACCCCGCTGATCGGGTTTGCCGGGGCCCCGTTCACCGTGGCCTCCTACCTCGTGGAGGGCGGGCCGTCGAAGGACCACGCGCGCACCAAGGCGATGATGTACGGCGCCCGGGACGTCTGGGACGCCCTGATGGCGAAGATCGCCGGCATCGCCGCGGCGTACCTGCGAGTGCAGGCGGAGGCCGGCGCCGCCGCCGTCCAGCTGTTCGACTCCTGGGCCGGGGCATTGGCGCCGCAGGACTACCGCTCCCTGGTGATGCCGCACTCGGCGGCGGCGCTCGCTGCGGTCGCCGACCTGCGGGTGCCGCGGATCCACTTCGGCGTCGGCACGGGCGAGATCCTGGGCCTGATGGGGGAGGCCGGTGCGGACGTGGTGGGCGTCGACTGGCGGGTGCCGCTGGGGGAGGGGGTACGCCGTGCCGGCGGCCGCGCCGTCCAGGGCAACCTCGATCCCTGCCTGCTGTTCGCTCCCGCCGAGGTGATGCTGGCCCGGGCCGCGGAGGTCCTCGACGCCGGCCGCGCGGCTCCGGGGCACATCTTCAACCTCGGCCATGGAGTGCCGCCGGCCACCGACCCCGACCAGCTCGCCCGGCTCACCGACTTCGTCCACGACCACTCCACCCGCTGAGCGGGCCTACGCCGTGACCGGGTCGTCGCCGCAGGCGCCTGCGAAGGTGGGTGGCGTGAGCCCGAGCAGCCCCCGCCCACCCCTCCGTGTCGTTGTGGTGGGTGCCGGGATCGCCGGTCTGGCCGCCGCCCAGTCGCTGGGCAGCCAGCGGCCGGACGTCGAGGTGGTCGTGCTGGAGGGCTCGGATCGCCCGGGCGGCAAGCTCAGGCTCGCCGAGATCGGCGGCGTCACCCTCGACGTCGGCGCCGAGGCGATGCTCAACCGTCGCCCCGAGGCGGTCGGCCTCACGTGCGCGGCCGGGCTGGGGGACCGGCTCGTATACCCGGCCACGACCGTCGCGCGGGTGTGGTCCCGCGGTCGCCTGCACCGGATGCCGCGCTCGCTGATGGGGCTCCCCATCGACGCCGACGACCTGGCCGACAGCGGGATCCTCTCCCCGGAGGGTCTGGCGCGGGCCGTCGACGAGCCCTCCGTCCCTCCGAGCGACCTCACCGCCGACGTGGGCATCGGCGGGCTGGTCGAGAGCCGCTACGGCGCCGAGGTGCTGGACCGGCTGGTGGAGCCGCTCCTGGGCGGCGTGTACGCCGGGCACGCCCGTGAGCTCTCTGTGCGGGCCGCGCTCCCGCAGGTCGTCGCCGCACTCGAGCGGTCCGGGTCAGTGATGCGCGACGCCGAGGAGGGCCCACAGCGCCCAGACACCGACGTGCCCGTCTTCGCCGGGATCGACGGAGGGATCGGCCAGCTGCCGGAGGCGCTGGCACAGCGTCTCGACGTGCGGACCGGCACCACGGTCCGGGAGCTGGCCCGCACCCCGGACGGACGCTGGGAGGTCGTCACCGGCCCTGCCCCGGCTCCGACCCGACTGGTCGCCGACGCCGTGGTGGTCGCCGTCCCCGCCTCGGCCGCCGCGCGGCTGGTGTCCGACGTGGCGCCCCCGGCCGGTGCCGAGCTCGCCGCGATCGAGCATGCCTCGATGGCCGTGGTGACCCTGGCGTACCCGGCCGCGGGGTTCCCCGAGGTCGACGGGTCCGGCTTTCTGGTTCCGCCGGTGGACGGACGGTTCGTGAAGGCCTCGACGTATTCCTTCATGAAATGGTCGTGGGTGCGCCACGCCTCCACCGACCTGGTCTTCCTCCGGGCCTCGGTGGGTCGCCACCGCGAGGAGCAGCAGCTCCAGGTGCCCGACGAGGAGCTGGTCGAGGGGTCGGTGGCCGACCTCGCTGAAGCGGCCGGGATCGGCTCTGGCCCGGTGGACTGGCAGGTGCAGCGGTGGGGCGGGGGGCTGCCGCAGTACGCGGTGGGCCACCTCGACCGGGTCCGCAGGGTCCGCGAGGCCGTCGGCGCCGTCCCCGGGCTGGCGGTCTGCGGGGCCGCCTACGACGGGATCGGCATCCCGGCCTGCATCTCCTCGGCCGACAAGGCCGTGCAGCAGGTGCTCGACCACCTCGTGACCACCTTGGAAGGAACAGGAGAATGAGCGCATGAACACTCCTCAGGGCCACCCGGCCGACCAGCACGTCGAGCGTCCCGTCACCGGGGCGGAGTCGGAGGACCTGGAGGAGTCGGTCCGCTATGCGATGTGGACGGTCTTGCGGGTGCGGGAGCCGTTGGGCGAGCCCGACGACGGCGGCGACCGGCAGGCCGAGGCGCGTGAGCTCGAGAAGCTCGCCGAGGAGATGAGCGGGGCGGTCACCGTCCGCGGCTTCTACGACGTGTCCGGGCTCCGGGCGGACGCCGACCTCATGGTCTGGACGCACGCCGAGAGCTCCGACGACCTCCAGCAGTACTACCACCGGTTCCGCCGCACGCGGTTCGGCCGGCGGCTCGACCCGGTGTGGTCGCAGATGGGTCTGCACCGGCCGGCCGAGTTCAGCCGGGGCCACCTCCCGGCCTTCCTGGCCGGTGAGCGGGAGCGGGCCTACCTGTGCGTCTACCCCTTTGTGCGGTCCTACGAGTGGTATCTCC
Source organism: uncultured Actinomycetota bacterium (assembly GCA_963745245.1). GTDB lineage: Bacteria > Actinomycetota > Actinomycetes > Propionibacteriales > Nocardioidaceae > Marmoricola_A. The sequence continues at coordinate 861,907 of CAVUWU010000002.1, read as the reverse complement.
TTCCCGACGAAGAGCGCCGAGCGCTGCTCGTCGAGCACGGCGAGATGGGCCGGGAGTACCCCGACGTGCGCGCCAACACCGTGCACTCGTTCGCGCTCGGGGACTACGAGTGGCTGCTCGCCTTCGAGGCCGACGACCTGACCAGAATCGTCCAGCTGATGCGTCACCTGCGCGCCTCGGGCGCACGGCGGCACGTGCGCGAGGAGATCCCGTTCTACACCGGCAAGCGCCGGCCGGTCGCCGACCTGCTCGCCGACCTTCCCTGAGCTCTCCCCACGCTCCCGAGCCCCCAACCCATGCCGAGTCGTCCGGGACTTCGGCGTACCGGCCCTGATTGATCGGCTCGATAGCCTCGAGACATGGGATACGCGGTGGACAAGTCCGACGCCGAATGGCGAGCCGAGCTGAGCCGGCAGGAGTACCACGTCCTCCGAGAGGCGGGGACCGAGCGCCCCTTCACCGGGGAGTACACCGACACCGAGACCGAGGGCGTCTACACGTGCCGTGCGTGCTCGGCCGAGCTGTTCCGGTCGGACACCAAGTTCCACTCCCACTGCGGGTGGCCCTCGTTCTTCGCGCCGCTCGCCGAGGACCGGGTGGAGTACGTCGAGGACCGATCCCTGGGCGCGCGCCGGGTCGAGGTTCGCTGCGGGAGCTGTGGGTCCCACCTCGGCCACGTGTTCGAGGGCGAGGGCTATGAGACGCCGACGGACCTGCGCTACTGCATCAACTCGATCAGCCTCAGCCTGGAGCCCAAGGCCTAGGCACGCCTGCGGCGCCGAGAGCGCGGCGGCTCGGCGGGAGTGGGTCCGCGTGCCAGAGTGAGGCCATGCCGAGTGACGCCGTCGAGGTGCAGGCGGGGGCCCGCGCGGTCCGGGTGACCAGCCCCGACCGGGTCATCTACGAGCAGACCGAGGCGACGCCCGCGGTCACCAAACGCGGCGTGGTCGACTACTACCTCGCCGTCGAGGACGGCATCATGCGTGCGCTGCGGGACCGGCCGACGGCGCTGGAGCGCTGGCCCCGGGGAGTCCGCCCCGGGATGCGCCTGGCTACCCGCAGCAACGACACGGCGGAGGCGTTCTACTCCAAGCGGGTCCCCCGGGGCGCCCCCTCCTTCGTCGACCGGGTGGGCATTACCTTCCCGTCCGGGCGCACGGCCGAGGAGGTGTGTCCCACCGAGATCGCCACGGTGGCCTGGGCGGCGCAGATGGGCACGATCACGTTCCACCCCTGGCCGGTTCGCCGCAGCGACGTGGACCGACCCGACGAGCTGAGGCTCGACCTGGACCCGCAGCCCGGGACCGACTTCGCCGACGCGGCTCGGGTCGCCTGGGCGGCCCGCGACCTGCTGGCCGAGGTCGGCCTCGTCGGCTTCCCGAAGACCAGCGGCAACCGCGGGGTGCACGTCTACGCCAGGATCGAGCCGTGCTGGGACTTCGTCGAGGTCCGTCATGCCGCGATCGCCTTCGGCCGCGAGCTCGAGCGGCGCACCCCTGGAGTGACCACCCGTTGGTGGAAGGAGGAGCGCGGCGCCAACGTCTTCGTCGACTTCAATCAGAACAGCCGGGACCGCACGATCGCCGCCGCCTACGCGCTGCGGCCGATCCCGGGCGCGCCGGTCTCCACACCGGTGACCTGGGACGAGCTCGACGGGCTGGAGCCGGGCACCCTCAACCTGCACACGGTGCCGGGACGGCTGGCCGAGCGCGGGGACCCGATGCGAGGCATGGACGCGAGCCCGGGGCGACTCGACACCCTGCTCGAGATGTACGCCGACGACATCGCCGGTGGCCTGACCGACCTGCCCTACCCGCCGGACTACCCGAAGATGCCGGGCGAGCCGCCGAGGGTGCAGCCCAGCAAGAAGAACCCGCTGAACTGGGCAAACGAGGACTCCTAGCCCGCCGATCCCCCTGCGGGGGCGCCACTGGGTAGGTTGCCGGGATGCGCGCGGGCGTTCGACTGGGTCTCGCCGGCTTCCTCGCGACAGGGGTCGCCTACGGCCCTGCTCGGATGGGGTTCGGTCTCTTCCTGCCACGGCTGCGCGACGACCTGGGCCTGTCGTCGGCGGCGGCAGGGGCGATCAGCGGCGGCGCCTTCGCGGCCTTCCTGGTCGCGATCCCGCTGGCGGCTCGGCTGACCCGGACCCGCGGCCCGCGGACCCCGGTGCTCCTGGGCATGGTCTGCGCCGCCGCCGGGATGGTCATGGTGGCCCTGAGCCCCACCCCGGCGCTGCTCGCGGTCGGCGTCGTGCTGGCCGGGGCGAGTCCGGGCCTGTGCTGGAGTCCCTTCAACGACGCCGTCGCAGCAGACCTCCCCCCCGGCCAGCGGCCGACGGCGCTCTCGGTGATCAGCACCGGGACGACGCTCGGGATCGCCCTCGCGGCGTTCACCGCGTTGCTCGGGACCTGGGTCGGCCTGCCCTGGCGCTGGGCATGGTTGGCGTTCGCCGCGTCGGCCGCCGTCGCGGCGCTCGCCTGTCTGCGCCTGATCAGAACGCCGGTGGGTCGGCGGGGCATTGGGTCGAGAGCGGGAGAGGGCGCCACGACGGCAGGCGCGGGGCCCCTCCTGGCTGGTCTCAGGTGGCCGCTCGTGGCGGCGGTGTCCTTCGGCGCCACCTCGGCGGTCTACCTCGCCTTCGCCGCCGACACCGTTGCCGCCGCCGGGGGAGTGGCCGGCCTGCCTGCCGCCGCGGCAGGCACGGTCGTCTATCTCGCCTTCGGCATCTGGGGCCTTCTGGGTCTCATGTCGGCCCAGATGGCGAGGCGGTGGGGACTCGTGGGCTTCCTCGTCGCGATCTTCGCCGCGTCGGGCATCTCGCACGCCCTGCTGGCCATCTGGCCGGGACGGCTGGCGGCGGTGCTTGTCTCGGCCGGCCTCCAGGGCGTCTGTGTGATGACCGCCAGCGCCGTCGTCTCCTTCTGGACGACTGACCTGCGACCCCAGGCGGCCTCGAGCGCGTTCACCGTGGTGCTCAGCGGCCTGGCCCTGGGTGGCGTGGTGGCACCGGTGCTCGCCGGGCTCGTCCTGGACGAGCTCGGCCGGGGCACGGTCTTCGCCGCCCTGGCGGGATTGTCGGTCCTCACCGGGGGGGTGCTCTGCGCGGCGCGGGGCCCGATTCGCAGGGCCGTCGAGGCTGGTCCCGAGGCTGGGCCAAAGAAGACCGCCTGAACCGCGGAGGCGGCTGTGCTCGCCTGTCGGGCTGCGGTGCCGTGCCCAGCCCAGCAAGCCGAAGCACCAAGCCCCCAAACGGGCCGCTCGGGCCAGCGCGCCCGCGCCCTGGAGGGGTCGGGGCGAGCGCAGCGGGCCCGAGGGTTGACACGATCCTAGGCTCTCCAGCCCTTGAGAGGGCATTCGCCAGATGACGCAGCCGATTACGTGTTCCGGCGGATCAGACGCCGCTGATCCCCTCGCCGCCTCCGGCCTGCGCGTCGAACGTCGCGTGCTCGAGCAGGTGCAGAACCGGGACGCCGAGCTTGCGCCGCGCGCGGGAGGTCCAGTCGACGTGGAAGAACTCCGAGACCACGTGCGAGCGGGTCATGATGATCGCCTCCTGGGCGCTGACCTCCCGGACCTTGGCGCAGAGCGCATCGACCGGGTCGGCAGTAACAAGGTCTCCGACCGCCGAGTCGCCGAGTGCCTCGAGAGCGCCGATCGAGCGGCGCAGGTCGTCGCGCGCCTGCTCGAGCAGGTCGTGCTGGATCTGCTGGACCTCGTCCTGGTCGAGCATCATCGGCGGGGCGGTGAGGGTGTCCCCGGTCGCGAGCGTGCCCATGGCCGACTCCACGCGTGCCGCGGCGTCCTCGACGGGCAGCAACACGTGATAGCGCACCTGCCCCAGCTCGTCGCTATGCAGGCCGTCCACCTGCCGCGCGTCCTGAGCGCTCAGGGGCTGCTCCACGAGCAGCACCACGTCGTAGGTGTCCGACTCGGTCATCTCCCGCTCCGTCCGAGGTCCGAGGTCCGCCGGCAACCGCACCGGCATCGGCACCGGAAGCCCGGCAGCCGCCTGGGAGTTCAGCCTAGTGCGACCGCCGGCCGTTGAGGACGTCGGCAAGGTCGTAGGTCACCGGCTCCTCGAGCTGCGCGTAGGTGCACGAGCGCGGATCCCGGTCGGGTCGCCACCGGCGGAACTGCGCGGTGTGCCGGAAGCGCTCGCCCTCCAGGTGGTCGTAGGCGACCTCGAGCACCCGCTCGGGCCGCACCGGCACGAACGAGAGGTCCTTGCCGGCGCTCCACCGGCTGCCTCCTCCCGGCATCCGCTCGCCACTGGCCGTGATCTGCGTCCACGCCCCCCACGGGTGCTCGGCGGCCTCGCACACCAGCGGCTGGAGCTCGGCGAGCAGCGACGCACGGCGCGCGGTCGGGAAGGAGGCCGAGACGCCGATGTGCCGCAGGTGCCCCTCCTCGTCGTAGAGGCCCAGCAGCAGCGAGCCGAGGAGCGGTCGATCGTCGGTAGAGTTCTTGTGCGGTCGATAACCTGCGAGCACGACGTCGGCGGTCCGCTCGTGCTTCACCTTGAGCATCGACCGCGCTCCCGGCTGGTAGGTGCCGCGCATCGGCTTGGCGATCACCCCGTCGAGTCCGGCGCCCTCGAACTGGTCGAACCAGCGCCGGGCCACACTTCGCTGCGTGGTCGCCGGCGTGAGGTGCACCAGTGGGCCGGCGTCGGCCAGGGCTGCGGCGAGGTCCTCGCGTCGTCGGGCCAGCGGCGCCTCGCGCAGGTCACGGTCGGCCAGGGCGAGTAGGTCGAAGGCGACGTAGGCCGCCGGCGTCGTCTCGGCGAGCATCCGGACCCGGGAGGCGGCCGGGTGGATGCGGTCCTGGAGCCGTTCGAACTCCAGCCGGTCGCCGACGGCGACGACGAGCTCGCCGTCCAGGACGCACCGCTGTGGCACCGACTCGGTCCGCAGCGCCTGCACCACCTCGGGGAAGTAGCGGGTCAGCGGCTTGGTGTTCCGGCTGGTCAGCTCGATCTCGTCGCCGTCCTTGAACACCAGGCACCGAAACCCGTCCCACTTGGGCTCGAACAGCAGCCCGGGGTGGTCGGCGTCGGCGAAGTCCGCGGGATCCGGCAGGTCCTTGACCGACCGGGCCAGCATCGGCGCGACGGGCGGCGGCACGGGCAGGTCCACGCGCCGAGAGTACGCCGAGACCGGCCGCCGCCCGGACAGCATGGTTCGACGCCGGGGGGGGGGGGGGGGGGAGAGAAGCCTGCGGGGATGGCGACGACAGGCGCCCCGGACGTGGACGGACTGCTGCGGGTCCCGTCCGGGCGGGTGGACCGTGGCGCGATCGACCCGCACCGTAGGAGCAGCGGCAACAGCTGATCCAGCAGGAGGTCGGCGCAGGCAGCGGCTAGGCTGGCGCCCGATCTGCACGCCCGATCTGCACGCCCGACCCGGACGTCGGGACGCCCCCCGGAAGGAACCCACCGGTGAGAGTCGCCCTGCTGTCCTACCGCAGCAAGCCGCACTGCGGTGGTCAGGGTGTCTACCTGCGCCACCTCAGCCGCGAGCTGGTCGCGCTCGGCCACCAGGTGGAGGTGTTCTCCGGCCAGCCCTATCCCGAGCTCGAGGAGGGGGTGCGGCTCACCAAGGTGCCGAGCCTGGACCTCTACCGCGAGCCGGACCCGTTCCGCCTGCCACGGCCCCGGGAGTTCCGTGACCGGATCGACGTCGCGGAGTTCTTGTGGATGTGCACCGGTGCCTTCCCCGAGCCCCGGACGTTCGGCGCGCGCGTGGCACGGCTCCTGGCCGACCGCATCGGCGACTTCGACGTGGTCCACGACAACCAGACGGTCGCCTACGGGATGCTCGACATCGCCTCGATGGGCTTCCCGCTGGTGACCACGATCCACCACCCGATCACCTTCGACCGCCGCGTGGACCTCGCGCACGCCCCGCTGCGGAAGAAGCCCGGCCTGCACCGCTGGTACTCCTTCCTCGCCATGCAGGGCACGGTGGCGCGTCGGCTGCCGCAGATCCTGACCGTCTCGGAGAGCTCGCGGGGCGACATCGCTGCCGACTTCGGCGTCGACCCGGCGGTGATCGACGTTGTTCCGCTCGGCGTCGACGATCTCTTCGCTCCGCCGGACACGCCGCGGGTGACGGGACGGATCGTGGCGATGGCCAGCGCGGACACCCCCATGAAGGGGGTGGCGTCGCTGCTGGCGGCGGTGGCAAAGCTGCGCACCGAGCGCGCGGTGGAGCTGGTGCTGGTCACCCGCCCCACCCCCGGCGGGCGCACCGAGCGGATGATCGAGCGGCTGGGCCTGGAGGGGTCGGTGAGCTTCGTGCACGGCATCTCCGACGCCGACCTGGTCGAGGTGATGGGCTCGGCAGAGGTGGCGTGCGTGCCGTCGCTGTACGAGGGGTTCTCCCTGCCCACCGCGGAGCTGATGGCCTGCGAGACGCCTCTGGTGGTCAGTCGCGCGGGAGCCATCCCGGAGGTCGTGGGGCCGGACGGTGAATGCGCCGACCTAGTCGAGCCGGGAGAGGCGGGGGAGCTGTACGCCGCGCTCGCCGCGCTGCTCGACGACCCGGACCGTCGTGCCCGGATGGGCCGCGCCGGTCGCCGGCGGGTGCTGGAGAGGTTCAGCTGGCGAGCTGTCGCGGTGTCCACCGTCGAGGCCTACGAGCGGGCGATCGCCCGCGCCGAGACGAGCCACGACCCGGGTCACCGCACCGGTACGCACACCGGTCCCGACGCGGGCCACGACATGGGGGGAGAGCGCACAGCGTGCTGACCGTCGACTTCGACCGGCTCGGGCTCATGGCCGGCGAGCGCGTGCTGGACATGGGGTGCGGCGCTGGCCGGCACGCCTTCGCGATGTATCAGCGCGGCGCCGACGTCATCGCGCTGGACCAGGACGCCGACGAGCTGGCCGGAGTCGGCGAGGTCTTCGGCGCGATGCGAGACCGCGGCGAGGCCCCACCGGGCGCCGAGGCGGACGTCAAGCAGGGCGACGCCCTGGACCTGCCGTTCCCCGACGGTGAGTTCGACCGGGTCGTCGCCGCCGAGGTGCTCGAGCACATCCCCGACGACGAGCGGGCGATCGCGGAGCTGTTTCGGGTGCTGCGCCCCGGCGGCACCATGGCGGTCACCGTGCCGCGTTGGCTCCCCGAGCGGGTGTGCTGGGCACTGTCGGACGCCTACCACGAGGTGGAGGGCGGCCACGTCCGGATCTACACCCGGCGCGGGCTGCGCTCCCGGCTGGAGCGGGCGGGTCTTCGCTACCGCGGCAGGGGTCACGCGCACGGGCTGCACTCCCCGTACTGGTGGCTCAAGTGCGCGGTGGGCGTCGACAACGACGGCCACCGGCTGGTCCGTGCCTACCACCGACTTCTCGTGTGGGACATCGTCGAGCAACCGTGGGCCACCCGGTTTGCCGAGCGGGTGCTCGACCCCGTCGTCGGGAAGAGCCTGGTGCTCTACCTGGAGAAGCCCCGATGACCAGACTCCCCGAGATCCCGGGCGTCTTCTCGGCACGGGAGGCTGCGGAGACGGCGGCGGCGGTCACGGCCGTGCAGCAGCCCGACGGTGGCATCCCGTGGGCGGTGGGCGAGCACATCGACGCGTGGAACCACGTCGAGGGGGCGATGGCTCTGCTCGTGGGCGGCGAGGTCGCCGCCGCGGAATCGGCGTACGACTGGTGCCTGGCCACGCAGCGCCCGGATGGGTCATGGCCGATCAAGGTCGTGGGGACACGGGTCGAGGACCCCGGCGCCGAGACGAACATGAGCGCCTACCTGGCTGTGGGCGTCTGGCACCACTGGTTGGTGCGCCGCGACCCCTCGTTCGTACGCCGGCTGTGGCCGGCCGTCCAGCGTGCGTTGGATTTCGTCACCGGAATGCAGCTGCCGTGGGGTGGCATCGGCTGGGCCCGGGGAGCCGATGGCGACATGTGCGACGGGGCGCTGCTGGCCGGTTCGTCGAGCATCTATCAGTCCTTGCGTGCGGGGATGGCGATCGGGGACCTGGTGGACGATCCACAGCCGGCGTGGGAGATCGCCTGCGGCCGGCTCCGGCATGCGCTCGAAGAGCACCGCGGCCGGTTCCTTGACAAGGGGCAGTACTCCATGGACTGGTATTACCCGGTGATGGCGGGACCCCTCCGTGGACCGGCTGCCCGGGACATCCTGGCGGCCCGCTGGCAGGACTTCGTCGTGGACGGGCTGGGCTGCCGGTGCGTTGACAACAACCCGTGGGTGACCGGCGCGGAGACCTGCGAGCTGGTGCTGGCCCTCGACAACCTCGAGGACCGCGCGATGCGCGACCGGGCACTCGAGCTGTTCGGATGGATGCAGCACACCCGGCACGAGGGCGGGCTGTACTGGACCGGCTTCGTCTACACCGCCGATGTGCACTGGCCGGACGAGCAGACGACGTACACCTCCGCCGCGGTCCTGCTGGCCGCGGATGCCCTGTCCCGAACCACGCCGGGCAACGGGGTCTTTCGTGGCGACGACCTGCGCCCGGCTCCGCGGGCACTCGCCATGGCCTGTGGCTGCGCCGGGGTGGCCGCGATCAGCGGTCACTGACATGCCCGAAGGAGCATCGCCGGCGCCGCGGATGGCTGCCCGAAGGGTTCCCACGCGTGAACGGGCGCGCCCCTAGCCTGGTGGGGAGCCGGAGGTCGGCTGCGATCTCGAGGCACGGTCTGATCGGAGGCGTCGATGCTCGACCGTCGGCCCGCCACGTCGCGGACGGCCCCCGAGCCCGCGTGGGCCCGCCCGGCGCCCGGGCGCTCGGCCGGGTGGTCGGCGCAGCGTCTCATCGACCTCCAGCGATCCGCCGGCAACCGGGCGGTCGGTGCAGTCCGAGGTGGCCGCGGGCCGGTGCTGCAACGCGTCGTCGCGTGGGGTCAGCGGGCCGACGACAGCTTCAACACGTTCCTCGACGCGCTGAGCGTGGTTGTCGAACAGAAGGCCGAACAAGCTCTCGACGTCGATACGCTTCCCGACTCGGCGATGGTGGAGAACCTCCGCGACGCCGTTGCCGTCTACGATCTGGCGCATCGTCAGCAGGTGCCGCCCTTCCTGTACGCCCGGTACGGCTACGTCGTCGAGGAGCTGGTGAACCAGCAGATCGCGGGCGGGGCCCTCGATCCGCACCTGCCTCCCGCGCCCGGTGGTCACCGCTACGCGATCAAGGTCCAGGGCGGCCGGGGGACCACCCGGCCCGACGTCATCGTGGAGCTCTGGGGACGCGCGGCGGGTGACAAGCGTGACGTGGCGTGGTTCGACATCAGCTCGAGCACGCGGTCCGAGCAGGGGGGCACGCTGCACATCGACGACAAGACCGGCTGGGACCGACGGGCCTTTGCCGGCGAAGCGCAGTACCCGACGCTCGACCCGCTCCGCCTCGGCACCGGGACCATGTCCCCCGCCGAGGGTGTCCTGCTCCGCCACCGCCTGGAACGGTTCGAGGCTCAGATGCACCGGCGCCACGAGAAGATCGACCAGTGCATCGCGCTGGCGAAGCGGGAACGGGAGCGCGGGAGCCACGTCAGGCAGCGGGAGCACGTCGAGGAGAGCCTCGCCGCCCTGTTCCATCCCGCGTTCGAGGGCCACAAGCTCACGCCGGCGACCACGAAGGCGATCTTGGGCCGCGTCGGCCGAGTGATCCACGACCAGGACAATTATTGGATCGCAGCCTTCGGGTACCACAAGACGTCGGGGAGACGGGACCAGAGTGCGCTGCCGGACGTGCTCGTCGACAGCGTCGACCCCTCCTGAGGGTCGCCTGTCCGGCGCGTCGGAGCGGCGCGGTCAGCAGCGCTGAGGCGTTAGGGCGCGGTCAGTGGTGCCCAAGCGCAGCGCGTGCCCAAGCAGGCACGGCCGCCCGAGCCCGGGAACGCGCTCGGGCGGCTGCACTCCACCGAGCCGCTCAGCGTCGGCCTGCTCGCGGAGGCATGGACGGCTTCTAGCAGCCCAGGAACCTCTGGTGACGGCCGATGAGTTCCAGCATGGGGGCGACGACGGCCTGCTCCTTGGCCTTGAAGTCCCCAGGGCTGCGGTGCGCGTCCTGCTTGCCGTACTCCTCGAAGGCCGTGGTGAGCTTCTCGCGCGCCTTGGCCAGATGCGCCAGGAAAGCGGCCCTGGCCGTTCGCGGGGACGACGTCGTCACTGTGAACTTCTCGATGTCCGTGCTGAAGGTTCGGTACGCCGGAGCCATCGCCCTCTGGAAGCGCGTCAGGTGCACCTTCTCGTGGGCTTGAACCGCCGCCTTCATGTAGTACTTCGTCGGGGTCCGCGGGCGAGGCAGCGGACCGACGAGCGGGGCGCCGGTCCCTGCTTCACTCGACTCCCAGATCAGGTCGTCGGACACCTTCGCCAGCCCCGCGCACTTCTCGGCGCGAGGCTTGGTGGACTGGGCGATCGCTCTGACGAGGCGAGAATCGACCTCGTCGACCCCGTCCAGCAGCCGAGCCGCTTGCTTGACTTCCTGCTGGGGATCTCGGAGCTCCGCGGCCCAGGTGCCGGTCTTGCGGTCGATGCATCGCAGAACCGGGGTGTAGGAGAACTGCTTGAAGGACGTCTTCCCCCACTGCCTGCTGGTCAGCTCGGCCTCGGGAAGCTCGGAGATGACGTAGGTCACACCGCCGTCGAGAAGCGGCCCGGAGCGATCGCCCACCAGTGTGGCCGCCAGGATGCTCGACGCCGCCACCGACGTCCCGCGTGACGTTCCCGCCACAATGCCGGCCGCGGGGGCCGGTGCGGCGACGGCCGGTGCCGCGGCGGCCCGGAACGCGTCACCGGACAGGCCGGCAGGATCCGAGCCCGGGCGGACCGGGACGGGTGGGATCGGGAGCGAGGGAACCGATCCCCCGCCCGGGGTTCCCCCGCCGCCTGGGACGACCACGACCTCGGGCGGCACCGCGCAGACGGCTCCGCCCAGAGTGTCCGACTCGTCGGCCTGGGCCGGTGGAACCGCAAGGGCACCGATGGCGGTGACCATGGCTGCGGCGGCGAGCCACCGGGACCGCGGCGAGCGGGCAGCCGCGGGCGGTGCTGTCGAGCGTGCCGTCGTGGATGGTGATGTTGTGGACACGGGGATCTCCTCGGGAGTCCAGCGGTGGGAGCCGTTCCCCCACTCGTTGCAGGGGTGTTCGACCACTCGGCTCGCCGAGACTGGACACGTTCGAGCCATTGACAACGGCCTACCCGCGTGGCCGGAGTCCGGTGGGGAAGGGCTGGGAGAGCGGTCGCGTCGAGCGCTACCGGATCGAGGAGGTCAGTCCCGCGCGGCGGTCGAGGTAGGCGTGGGTGGCGAGCTTCACTCGGTCCTCGACCAGGAACCACACCAGGGCGTAGCCCCACACCAGCGCCACCCACTGCCAGCCCAGGGGTGTCATGAGGAGCCCGAAACCGGCGATGAGCGTGGCGATGGCTTGGGTGCCGACGACCGCGGCCAGCAGCAGCCGAGCTGGCGCGGGCCGGGTCCAGAACGGGCCGCGGGTGCGGGTCACGAAGATCGTCAGGTGCCCAGAGACCGAGAGCTTGAGGTAGATCAGGGTGCGGATCACGTCCTGGTCGAGCCCGAGCACGCTGTCGGCCATCGCGAGGAGCAGGAACGTCTCGGCGACGCCCATGGTTCCCAGCACGCTGGCGAGGGTGAGGACGGTGCGCATGTCCCAGGCAGCGGGGCGGGCTGCGCCGCGGACGTGGTCGTAGGCGATCGAGAGGATCGCGCCGTCGTTGAGGACAGCGATCAGGACGATCATGATCGCGGTGACCGGGAAGAAGTTCAAGATGATGACCGACAGGCTGACCAGCAACAGCACCCGGATGGTCTCGGCGATGCGGTAGGTGGCGTAGTTGGTCATCCGGGCGAAGATCTCGCGCGCCAGCCGGATGGCGTCCACGATGACCGACAGGCCAGGCGCGAGCAGCACGACGTCCGCGGCGGCGCGGGCGGCGTCGGTGGCACCGGAGACGGCGATGCCGGCGTCGGCCTGTTTCAGCGCGGGGGCGTCGTTGACGCCGTCGCCGGTCATGCCCACGATGTGTCCGCGCTCCTGCAGCAGTTGCACGATGCGGTACTTGTGCTCAGGGAACACTTGAGCGAACCCGTCCGCGGCATCGACAAGGTCGGACAGGTCCGCGGCGGCGTGCTGACCGGTGCCCGGGTCGAGGTCGGTGGCGGGCAGGATGTGATCGCCGAGCCCGACCTGGCGGGCGATCTGGGCGCCGATGGGGACCTGGTCGCCGGTCACCATCTTCACTGCGACGCCGAGGTCTCGGGCGGCGGCGATCGTGGCGGCCGAGTCCGGCCGGGGCGGGTCTGCCAGCGGCAGGACACCGAGCAGCCGCCAGCCCCCCGCCTCGCCGTCGGCCCGGGCGACGGCGAGCGACCGGTCGCCGCGCCGTGCGAACTCACCCACCTGGTCTGCGGCGGCAGCTGCCTGGTCGTCGGGGCACAGGGCAGCGATGGATTGCGGGGCGCCCTTGCTGACTCGGAACCGGGTCCCGTCTGCGGTGTCGACCAGTGCTTCGGTGCGCTTGGTCACCGGGTCGAACGGCGTGAACGCCTCGATGCTGCTGCCCGCCGTCGGCCGGGGGGCAGCGGCGAGGACGGCGAGGTCGACCAGATCCTCGTTCTCGGCGCGGGAGGCCAACGCGGCGGCCTCGAGCAGGTCGTGAGCGTCGACGCCGGGTGCGCACCACGGGTCCCCGATGGCCAGCTTGTTCTGGGTGAGTGTGCCGGTCTTGTCCGAGCAAAGGACGTCGATGCCGCCCAGCTCTTCGACGGCCGGCAGGTGGCTGACTACGGCTTGGCTGCGAGCGAGTTGCCGGGCGCCGACGGCCATGGTCACCGACAGCACGGCCGGCAGCGCCACGGGAACCGAGGCAATGGTGACGACGAGCGCGAACTCCAGGGTCTCCAGCAACGGGTTGCCGCGGACCAGCGACACCGCCGTGGTGAGCGCGACCAGGGTGACCGCGATCATTATCAGGTAGTGGGCGATCCGCATCACCGCTTGCTGGAAGTGACTCACCGCACCGGCTGTCTGCACCAGCGCGGTGGTCTTGCCGAAGAAGCTGTCCACCCCGGTGGCATAGACCAGCGCGTCGCCCTCGCCGCGGGTGATCACCGCTCCGGAGTAGAGCACCTCGCCCCGGGACCGGGCGAAGGGCAGCGACTCGCCGGTGAGAGCGGACTGGTCGACCTGCACCTCACCGCCGTCCAGCAGCCTCGCGTCGGCCGGGATGACGTCGCCCAGCCGGATCCGCAGCACGTCTCCGGGCACGAGCTCCCGGGTCGGCACCGATACCCACTGACCGCCGCGCAGCGCCCGCGCCGTCGCGGCGATCCGCTGCTTGAGCGCGGCGATCGCGTTCGCGGCCTGATGCTCCTCGGTGAAGGCCACCACCCCGTTCATGCCCAGCAGCACCGCGATGATCACCGCGTCGGTCCAGTGCCGCACGAGCAGCGACAGCACGAGCGCAACCTCGATCATCCACGGGATCGGCGCCCAGAAGTAGCCGGCGAAAACCAGCAGCGGGTTGCGGGTCTCTTCGGCGATCTCGTTCGGCCCGTACTGGGTCAAGCGGGCTGCCGCGTCAGCCGGCGTCAGCCCGTCCGGGCCGGCGTGCAGTTCGCGGGTGAGGGCGTCCAGCGACAACTCGGACAGCTCAGGCTTGGTCATCGGATGTCTCCGGGATCCCTAGGTCCCATTCTTGGTTCCTCCCCCCGCGGGTTGTCAGTCGTTCATTGACCGTGGACGTCTGCGGGCGCCTGGGAGCGGTGGCGCCGGGAACGGACCCACCAGCCGGCGGCGACCAGGACGACGACGGCGACGACGACGTCGCCGCCAATGCCCAGGTCGCTGGCCAGCCTCGTGTACGACGCCCCGACCAGATAGCCGCCGACCGCGATGGCGGCGGCCCACAGCGTGCCGCCGAGCACGTTGGCCACGGTGAACCGCGCTTGGTTCATCCCGCTGGTGCCAGCCGCCCCGGGGACGAGTGCTCTCAGGACGGCCGCCCACCTCCCCAGCGCGACTGCCGCGGCCCCCCGCCGCCGGATGAGGTCGAAGGCCCGGTCGAGGTCCCCGGACTGGCGCACCATCGACGGGAGGTGGTCCACCAGGCGAGGGCCGTAGCGGCGACCGAGCAGGAACCCGACCTGGTCCCCGGCTGCGGCGCCCACCGCGGCGGCCACGACGATCCCCCACAGCGGGAGGCTGCCCCCGTGAGCGACGACACCACCGATCAGGACAGCCGTCTCACCGGGGATGAAGACCCCGACGAGGAGCCCGGCTTCGGCGGCCGGGAGCGCGAAGACGAGGACGAGGACCAGCCAGGGGGGCAGCCCGACGAGGGCGTCGATGAAGGCCGTCATGGCCGAGGTGTCCCCTCGGATGAGTGCCCGCTGTTCGAGCTGGCATGAGCCCGCAAACCGAACTCCACGAAACCGACGTTACTCGCGAGTCCCAGAGCCGGTCACAGCCACCTCGGCATGGCTGCTGAGGTCCGATCAGCGGCGCAGCAGCCGGAAGGCATGCTCCCAGGTGCCCGTGCGGGCGCCGTAGAGCACCCACGCGAGGCACATCGGCTCCAGATAGCGGCTAGCCTCGATCCCCCCGAGATCGACCACGTCCCAGCCGGTCGCCTTCAGCAGATCCGAGACCGACGCCTTGGCCTCGTCGGAGTCGCCGGCGAGGAACATCGACGGCGGCCCGCCGGGCAGGTCGGGGTCGACCATGAGCGCGTTGCCGACCGTGTTGTAGGCCTTGACCACACGTGCCCGAGGCGCCGCGCGCTGCACCCGCTCCCCGAGGGAGTCGGTGTGCCCGACGAAGAGCTCGGCGGCGCCGGAGGAGAAGTCCAGCGGGTTGGTCGTGTCGACCAGCACGGTGCCGTCGAGGTCGTCTCGGACGCCTTCGACAACCTCGACGGCGGCCGCGCCAAGCACGGCCAGGAAGACGAGGTCGGCGTCGGCAGCCACCTCCGTGGGGCTGCCGACGGGCAGATCCTCCACGGCCTCTTTCCGGGTGCCGATGCGGACGTCGTGGCCATGTCGCGCCAGGCCGCGCGCGAGCGCCTGGCCGACCGCGCCGCTGCCCAGGATGCCGATGCGCATCCACCGACTCTACGGACACCGCCGGTCCGCGGCTAGGCCCGATGGCGGAGGTCGGCAGCGGGATCGGTGGCAGGGTCGGTCGCGAGGCTCGGTGGCAGGGTCGGTGACGGGCTAGGGTCCCGATGTGCTGCGACGTGTGGTGTTCCGGGCCGAGGACCACTTCCAGCAGGTGGTCGGTCGAGGCCTGCGCGTGCTGGGGCGCCCGGTGCAGATGCTGGCCTACCCCGGCTACGGCGTGGACGGCCGGCTGCGGGTGCTCGGGCGGGCCGTCGTCGTGCCCGGGCCCTTGGACCCTCAGGTCCGCGACCCCTCGACCTGGCAGGTGCTGAGCGCGAACCTCGGGCGGTTCGTGACCAGCGAGGTTCCCTTCGCCACCGCGGAAGTGGAGTGCGAGGGGCAGCGCTGGACGGTCACCACCGACCGCGAGGGCTACGTCGACGAGGTGCTCGACGCCCGGCTCCCGGTCGGTCGACACCTGGTCACGATCACCCCGCTCGACCCGCCCGGCCTCGGGGCCTCCGGGGTGGCGCACGTGCATCCTCCCGAGGTCGCCACGGCCGTGGTCAGCGACATCGACGACACCGTCATCGACTCCGGCATCGCCCGGGGCCTGATCGCGACCGTGTCCACCGCCCTGCTGCACGACCCCGCCGCGCGGGTGCCTCTCGACGGTGCCCCGCTGCTCTACCGCGCGCTCGCCGAGGGGGCGCCCACCGGGGAACGGCCGTTCTTCTACCTCTCGACCAGCCCATGGAATCTCGCCGGTTTCCTCGGCGACTTCCTCGACCGGCACGGTTTCCCGGGAGGTCCACTGCTCCTGACCGACTGGGGTCCGAGCAGCTCCGGGCTGTTCCGGATCGGGGGCCGCGAGCACAAGCTGGGTGCCCTACGCCGGCTGGCCGGCGAGCTGCCATCGGCCTCCTTCGTGCTGCTCGGCGACAGCGGGCAGCAGGACGCCCAGATCTACACCGACTTCGCGGTGGCCTTCCCCGGTCGCGTCGCGGCTGTCTACATCCGCCGGGCGCCGGGAGCGTCGAGCTCGCGCCGGCGGCAGGAGCTGGTGCGGTCGGTGCGCCGGCTGGGAGATGCCGGCGTCCCCTGCCTGGTGGCCGACGACAGCGCGGCGATGCTGCGCCACGCCCAGGACCTCGGTCTGGCATCCCGCTGACCCCGCGCCGATCGCTCGAGGAAAATCGATTGTTGCCGGCGACCCGCCCAGGGTTTGCTACGGCCATGACCCAGGACAGGATCCGCGTCGGCACGGCGGGTGACGCCGAGCGCTTCCTCGCCACCGACCACACCGTCTGGTTCACCGAGGTGCCGGCGGCGACGACCGAGCTCCAGCTGTTCGGGCTCGCCCCCGAGCACAGGTACGCCGCGGAGATCGACGGAGCCGAGCCCGCGACGTACCCGGGGATCTACGGGGTCTTCCCGATGACGCTGGCCATCTCGGCGCCGTCCGGGGGCCTACGACAGGTCCCGTCCGCAGGCCTCACCTTCGTCGCCGTGCATCCCGACCACCGGCGCCAAGGCGTGCTCACCGCGATGCTCCGGCACCACCTCGAGCAGGTGCACGGGGAGCCGGGCACCCACGTCTCGGTCCTGCATGCCAGCGAACCGGCCATCTATGGACGCTACGGCTACGGACTGGCCTCGCTGGAGATGCATCTCACCCTGCAGCGGGGCGCATCGATGGCCGCGCCACACCTCGAGGCGGCGGTGTCGGCCGTCACCACCGCGCTCACCACGGTGTCGGACCCCGGCGTCGCCGAGCGGATGCGGGTGTGCCACCTCAAGCACGCCGACCTCGGGTCGGTCGTAGGCGACGCGGGCTACTACGCCCGGGTCTGCACCGAGCTCTCCGAGCACCTGCGGGACACCGAGTCGTGGCGGGTGCTGTGGGCCCGCCGCGACGGTGAGGACGTCGGGTTCGCCATGTTCCGGCGAAAGCACAAGTGGGAGCGGGCCCGGCCGGCGGGGGAGCTGTCGGTGTGGGGCATGGTCGGGCAGCCCGAGGCCCGACTCGCGTTGCTGCGGCGACTGGTCGACTTCGACCTGATGGGCACCGTCACCGTCGCCGCGGTCGGCGTCGACGACCCGATGCTCGTGTGGGTCGGTGGTCCGCGGGCGACCTCCGACGTGGCCACCTACGACAGCCTGTGGGTCCGACTCGTCGACCTGCCCGAGGCGCTGCGGGCCCGGGGGTGGAGCGCCTCATGCGACGTCGTCGTCGAGGTCGACGACTCCACAGCCCCCTGGAACGCTGGGACCTGGCGCATCCGAGCCGAGGACACCGGTGAGGCCACCGTCGAGCCTGGCACGAAGGAGCCCGACCTGTCCCTCGGCGTCGATGCGCTGGGCTCGGCGTACCTCGGTGGCGGCAACCTCGTCGCGCTCCAGCGAGCCGGGCACATCACCGAGCACCGGCCCGGTGCGGTCGCGGAGCTGTGGCGGGCGATGCGCACCGACCTCGCCCCCACGGCGGCCTTCGACTTCTAAAGCGACCCCGGCCTCAGCGGACCGCGACAGGGTCCCCGGCCTCGCCCCGCCGACGCCGCAGGGCTCGCATCGAGCCGCACACTCCGATCTCGGCGAAGCCGTCGTCGAGCGCGCGTCGGTAGATCTCGTACGGCGGCCGCCCGCCGTCCGCGGGGTCGGGGAACACATCGTGGATCACCAGCAAGCCACCGCCTCGCACCCAGGGCGCCCACGACTCGTAGTCGGCGTGAGCCGGCGCGTGGCCGTGCCCGCCGTCGATGAAGACCAACGCCAGGGGAGTGCCCCAGTGGCGGGCCACTGTCGCGGACTCGCCGACGACCACGACGACGACGTCCTCCAGTCCGGCCTGGGCGACGGTACGCCGCAGGAAGGGCAGGGTGTCCATCCGTCCCGACCGGGGATCCACCACGTCGGGGTCGTGGTGCTCCCAGCCCGCCTGGTTCTCCTCCGAGCCGCGGTGGTGGTCGACGGTGAAGAGCACCGATCCGGCGGTGCGGGCGGCGGCTCCAAGGTAGATCGCGGACTTGCCGCAGTAGCTGCCCACCTCCAGCAGCGGGCCCCCCGCCTGCGACGCCGCGCAGCGGTGCAGGAAGACGCCCTCGGCGGGCGGCATGAACCCCTTCGCGCTGAGCGCGACCTCGAGCAGATCCGGCGGCATCTCGGACAATCGACGTCCCTCCCCGCGGGGACACTACCCTCGGGCGGATGGCGAGATTCTTCGACGTCCATCCCCGAGACCCCCAGCCTCGCGCGATCGGCCAGCTTGTCGCGATGCTCCGCGACGCCGCGGTGATCGCCTACCCCACCGACTCCGGCTACGCGCTGGGCTGTCACCTGGACAACCGGGAGGGGCCCGAGCGGATGCGCCGGATCCGGGGGTTGGACGACCGGCATCACTTCACGCTGGTGTGCGCCGACTTCGGCCAGCTCGGCCAGCTCGCGCAGCTGAGCAACTCCGCCTTCCGGGGGGTCAAGGCGGCCACCCCGGGTCCCTACACGTTCATCCTGCCGGCCACCCGCGACGTGCCGCGCCGCCTTGCGCACCCGAAGAAGCGGACGATCGGCGTCCGGATCCCCGAGAACCGCTTCGTCCACGTCTTGGTCCGCGAGCTCGGGGAGCCGCTGCTGTCGACGACGCTGCTGCTGCCGGGCCAGTCCGAGCCGCTCACCGACGGCTGGCAGGTGAAGGAGGAGCTCGACCACGTTGTCGACGCCGTGGTGGACGCGGGGGAGTGCGGCTCGGTGCCGACGACAGTGGTCGACTGGTCCGAGGGCGCACCGGAGGTGGTGCGCGTCGGCGCCGGGGACCCCAGCCGGTTCGGCTAGCGGCCACGACCCGGATCTCCCATCGAGGCGCGGGCCGGATCTCCCATCGAGGAGCGGGTCGGATCTCCCATCGAGGCGCGGGTAGCGCTGAGCGGCCCTGGGTAGCGTGGCGAACGTGGAGGGACTTCGCCTCTCTGAGGCAGCCGAGGAGCTCGCACGCACCCTGACGTCAAGCGACCTCGACGAGGCGCTCATCGGGATCACGTCTGCGGCCGTCGACGTGCTTCCCGAAGTCGACTTTGCCAGCATCACGATCCGGCACGAGGACGGCCGGCTCCGGACCGTGGCCGCCACGCACGCGTTCCTGGAGCGGCTCGACGCGGCGCAGTACCAACTGCAGGAGGGTCCCTGCTACTCGGCCGGGCTGAAGCAGCCGCACGTCGTGTCCACCGACCTCGCGAACGACGAGCGCTTCCCCAGGTACGCCGAAGTCGCGGTGACCCAGGGGGTGCGGGCGCAGGTGGGGGTGCGGATCTTCGACGCCGTGAGCGCCTCGGGTGCGGTGAACCTGTTCTCCCGCACGCCCGGGGCCTTCGCGAACGCCGACCTGGACGGCCTGAGCGAGCTCTTCGCCGAGCGTTCCTCGGAGCTGCTCAGCCAGGCGCAGGACCGGCGGGGCCGGGAGGTCGCCGCGCTCCGCGACGCGGCGTCCTCCCACGACGTGGTCGGCCGGGCCGTGGGCATAGCCATGGAGCGCTACGGGATGACCGAGCCTCGGGCTTTCGCCCTCCTGGCCCGCCTCGCCGAGCACCACGGGACCGACCTGGCCGTCGTGGCGGGCGCGATGATTCGAGCGAGCCAGCAGCGCGCCGACTGAGCCCCGCCGCCAGTCAGCCGGCGACCGCGTCCTCCTGCGGGTCGTGCTCCTCCCAGTCGGCTGCGCTCGTGGCGGACGCTCCGCGCCACGCGTGGTGAGCCCAGACCAGGAACCGCTCCACATGCCGCACCGATGCCTGGCTGCGCACCGAAGGCACCACATCGAAAGCATGATGGGCGCTGCGCAGCTCGGTGTAGGCGACCGGCTGATGGGAGACCTCGCGCAGCGCCTCCACGAACGCACGGGCCTGCTCGACGTCGACCAAGGTGTCGTTGACCCCATGGATGACGTAGAACGGCGGTGCGTTCTCGTGCACCCGCAGGATGGGTGAGGCCTTCTGGAACGGTTCGGGGTCGTCGGCGAAGTCGCGGCGCAGGATGCGGGGTCCGAGGTAGCGGTCGCGCATCCCCACGGCGGTCTTGCTGCCGGTCGCGCCCGCGAAGTCGTAGACGCCGTAGAACGGCACCGCGGCCTGCACCGAGGTGTCGGCGTTCTCGAAGCCGGGCTGGTAGTCGGGATCGTTCGCCGTCAGCGCCGCCAGCGCCGCCAGGTGGCCGCCCGCCGACCCGCCGGTGACGGCGACGAACCGCGGGTCACCTCCATGCTCCCGGGCGTGCCCACGGATCCAGGCCAAGGCCCGCTTGACGTCGATGATCTGTGCGGGGAACGGAGCCCGCGGGGCAAGGCGGTAGTTGATCGCGAAGCAGACCCAGCCATGGGAGGCCATGTGCCGCATGAGCGGGAGGCCCTGCTGGTCCTTGCTGCCCGTCGCCCAGCCGCCGCCATGGATCTGCAGCAGCACCGGCGCGTCCGAGACCTCCCCGGCAGGCTGGTACACATCGAGCATCCCGCGCTTGCCGTGCTCGGGGACGTAGGGAACGTTCTTGGTCACCTCGACGTCCTCGGCCTCGGCACTGAACGGCCACACCAGCTGGCGCACGGGCGTCTTCCAGTCCCAGTCGACATCGGCGTACCGCGCCTCGAGCTGGTGTCGGTAGTCCTCGCCGAGCACCTCCACCAGTCCCCGGTCGAAGGCGTGCTCGGCGGAGCGGCTCTGCCGCCATAGGTAGCCCAGCGCGGCCAGGTTCGCGGCTCCCAGCAGGGCGCGCCGAGGGTCTCTGGCGCGGAGCAGGTCGACGCCGGTGTCGGCGGCGACACCGGTCATCACGTGGGGGCTCAGCTCCGTGGTCAACCAGCCGGTCACCATGGCCGGGATTCCGGTCCACCAGGTGGGAACCGGGCGGAGGGCGTTTGCGGTCAAGGCGCTGACCAGCAGCTGGCGGCGTACGAATCCCATGCCCGCGACCCTATCCGGGGGGCGGCCCCCGGATGTCAGTCACTGACCCCAGGACGGTCTTCCGGGCCCATGGCAGTCCCCATGTCAGTCACTGACCCCAGGACGGTCTTCCGGGGCCCATGGCAGTCCCCAGGTCAGTCACTGACCCTGAGGACGGCCACGGGGGGGCCTGGCGAGAGCAGGCTGACCAGCATGAACACCAGGGAGCGGGGAGCCGGGGTCGCCGGCTCACCGGCGACCCCGCTTCCCCTCGTCTCGAGCCCGTCACGGCCGTCGACACCGGGCGGGCTTGCATCCGGAAGGTCAGTGCGCCCGGACCGAGACGACAGAGCCGTTGGCGAACACGTCCGTGGTGACGAAGAGCCTGCCGTGTGCATACTCCACCGCGGCCGGGGCGGGCAGATCCACGAAGGGATGCGCCTTGCCTCGGGAGATGACCGACACCTGGTTGCCGAACAGTTCGGTGACGTACACCTTGCCGTGCTTGCCCACCGCGACGTTGGTGGCGCCGAGGAATCCGCCGGCGAGGATGCGGCTGCGACCGGTGTAGGGGTTCACCGTGGTGACGTAGCCGCGAGCGCCGAGCGACTCATCCTCCGGACCACCCGGGAGGTGGCTGACGACCAGGCGCTTGCCGGCCACCTCGACGTCGGTGGGCACCGGCTCGAAAGCGAAGGTGGCGCCGACGACGCAGTCCGGAAGCCCGGTCACGGCCGCTGCGTCTGCGTCGATGACACTGCGCTGGGGCTTCGCGACGTACACGACGCGGATCTTGCCGCGCTTGGAGACGTAGAGCACCGCGTTCGCGCCCGCGTCTGCGACGTACCAACCCCCGCCTGGCCCGGCCGCGACCTCGTAGGGGTTGGAGTCGATGAGCCCGTCGTACGGCGTGCTCGGGATTCCGAGCCCGGCGTTCTCGACGTCAGCGGCGCACTCCTCGCTGAGGTCCTGGAAGCCGTAGGTTCGGCGCTGGTCCGGGTTGACTCGCTCCTCGAAACGGAGCAGATCGGCGAGGACGTAGGTCCTGCCGCCCGGCTTGCGTATCTTGAGTTGGGTGGTCACAGCTTCGCCGGGCTCGTCAGGATTGTCGCCGGGCGCCCGGCTGGCATAGGTGTAGGCGATGGTCCGGCCGCGGGTAGCCAGGCCGCCCACCTCGGCGCTGACACCGTCGGCTGGGGGCTCTTCGACGATGAGGTCGCGCACGGTGCCGTCACGGCGGATCGTGGAGATCACGCCGGCGAAGGACTGGGAGACCAGCACGCGGTGGCGGCTGACGTCGAGGTGCAGCGGGCCGATGAGCCCCTCCGCCACAGTGTTGGGCGCTCGATGCCCGCCGGCGGCTGCTGCGGTGGCTGGACCGACGAGAAGTGCGGCTGTGACGGCGAGTGCCCCGAGGGCTGCCGGAATGCGGGGACGACTCATGAGATACCCCCAGGGGTAGGTAGGGACTTGGGGCAGGCTTGCATACAGGTGTGACGAGAAACAGAGACCTGTGGCCGTGGCGCCCAAGGGCACGTCGTGATTCTGTATCGATGCCACAAAAAGGTTGCTTGGCTGCATCGATGCCTTGAGCCGGAGTAGCGCAGATCGGGACGAAGGTCAGGTCCGCCCCTCGCCCTCCTGGGCCTCGTGCAGCGCGGGAGCCTCGCCCATCCAGCGCGCAGGAAGCACGTCGAAGCCGGCCCGCTGAGCGGCCCGGAGAACCGACTCGTCATCGTCGACCAGCACGGTCACGGGCGCTCGCGCTGCGAGGCGCCGCAACGCCGCGAGCTTGACCTCCGCAGCCGGACGGAAGTCGTTGCCCGGCCTGAGGTGAAGCTCGCCCTGGGGGACGCCGTGTCGGCGGAGCCACGCGAGCGTGTCGCGACGGCAGTGCTCAGGTCGTCCGGACAGGTAGACGACCTCGCACACCTCTGCCAGGCGCCGTGCGGTTGCCACCCCCTCGGGCAGCGGCGGGTCCTCGGGAGCGGCCCCGAAGAAGCCGCGCCAGTCCTTCGGGCGCCGCTCGAGGTGATGCAGCCGGTGCCGGACGTCGGCCAGGACGCCGTCGATGTCGACCACCGCCAGGGGACGAGGCCCGGGGGAGCGGTCGGTCATGCGATGAGGGTACGCACGGCCACGGTCGAGCCCGTGCGCCCTCGGCTCACGTGCACCTGGCTCGGGATCCGTGCCCGCAGCTCGGTCACATGGCTGACCACGCCGACGGTGCGCCCGCCTGCGCGCAGGGCGTCGATGCTGTCCATCACGTCGTCAAGGGTCTCCGGATCCAGCATCCCGAAGCCCTCGTCGACGACAAGGGTGTCCAGGCGGAGCCCGCCGCTCTCATGACTGACGACGTCGGCCAGACCCAGCGCGAGCGCCAGGGACACCAGGAAGGTCTCGCCGCCTGAGAGAGTCGTGGGTGGGCGAGCCTGCCCGGTCCAGGCGTCCAGGACCTCGAGCCCGAGCCCGGCGCGGGCGCCCCCGCGCGCGGTCGGGCACCGCCGGAGCGTGTACCGCTGGTCGCGCATGTCGGCGAGCCGCTCGTTCGCCGCGTCCAGGACCTGGTCGAGCCGGGTCGCCACGACGTAGGAGGAGAGCCTCATCTGGAGCTGGTTGTCGGCGCTCGTCCCGCGCACCAACCGGGTGATCCCGGCCGCGGTCTCGTGCCGGCTCCGCAGCGGCTCCCAGACCGCGAGGGCCTCGTCGAGGTCCTCGACGAGCGCGGCCAGTGCGCTCGCTGTCGCCACGTCGCAGGCGGACGCGCGGGTGGACGCCGCGAGCCGTGCGCGGGCTGTCCGGGTCCGCTCCTCCAGGACCGCGACGTCGGGAGGATCGGCATCACCCAACCGGCGTACCTCCGGGTCCTCGAGCACCGCTTGGGCAGCGACTCGT
Organism: uncultured Actinomycetota bacterium; assembly: GCA_963745245.1. GTDB lineage: Bacteria > Actinomycetota > Actinomycetes > Propionibacteriales > Nocardioidaceae > Marmoricola_A. The sequence goes on along the minus strand of CAVUWU010000002.1, from coordinate 838,001 downwards.
CGGTGACTCCGGTCCTCGCTGCGCGCCCGGAGGTCCCGGGCGGCCTGCCCGGTCAGCCGGGCCTGATCCGCCGCCGCCCAGCTGGAGAATCCGGCAGCGCGAGCGGCAGTCGTTGCGGCGTCGTCGGCCTCGAGGAGCCCGGACTCCAACCGGTCGCACTCGTCGAGGGCGCGGATCGCCTCGTCACAGACCGCCATCCGGGTCTCCAGTGCTGCGGCGAGGTCGTCGAGTGACCCAGCGTCGTCGCCGAGCACAGAGGCCACCGCGGAGTGCAACCGGTCCATCGAGCTCTGGAGCTCAGCCATCTCGGCGTCAAGGCGCTGCCGGCACGAATCCAGGGCTCCCCTGCGCTGCTCGAGCTCGGCCAGGTCGTCGCGCAGCGACTGCAGTCGACGCTCCACCGCCGGAAGACCTGTGGCCGCAGCGCCCGCTCGGTCGGCGGTGGCTGCGGCCTCGGCCTCCCCGGCGATCGCCTCGTCCGGTGTCAGGCCCTCGGCCGTCTCCGCGAGTGCGTCGAGCGCCGCGCGAGACCGCTCGACGCCGACCGCCAGATCCTCGGCCAGGGAGCGCAGCCGCTCGTGTTCCTCAGCCGCCTCCCGCTGGACCTCATCCGTGACCGACTCGGGCGTGGCCTCGGCGGGCGCCGGGTGCTCGCGACTCCCGCACACGGCGCACGGCAAGCCGGCCACGAGCGACCCGGCAAGCTCGGCTGCCATCCCGGCGAGCCTCCTGGCGACCAGGTCGAGGTGGCGCTCGCGGGCGTCCGCGGCTCGTTGACGCGCGTCCTGCGCCTGATGGACCACCTGCTGGTGGTCGGCCCGGGCACTCGGCAGCGTCTGGGCGGCTTGCCGCCGGTGGATCGCCCGGCGCAGCGCATCCTCGGCATTGGTGCGGGTGGCGGCGCTCGCCCGATCGCGGGCGAGCTGGTCCTCGACCTCGCGCAGCCACTCGGGCATGGCCTGTGCCTGGACCGACACGGCGGCGAGATCTTCGCCGACCCTTGAGCGCTCCTGGCGGGCCAGGGTGAGAGCGTCCTCGCACTGCTCGCAGGCCCTCTGCTGAGGCATCGCGGCGCGCACGTCGGCTAGTCGGTGAACGGCCTCCTCGCGGATCCGCCGACACTCGGTTGGGCCGGCGCCCTCGACGCCCGACCCGGCGAGCGCAGCCAGCCGACTGCACATCTCGACCGAGGCGAGTCGCGCTTCTGCGAGGCGCTCGAGGAAGGACTGGCGAGCGTCGAGATGCGGCGCCACGGCCAGTGCGCGCTGGTGGGCCTCCCACCGGCGGGTGTCGTCGACGGCTGCCCGGTCCTCGGCGTCCAGCGCGCGCAGCTGGTCGTGGGCGGCACAGCGCCGGCGCGCCGCCGCGTCGGCTCTCCTGGCCTCGGCGAGAGCGGTCACGGCCAGGTCACACTCGGCGTCATGCTCGCTCTCGGTGGTCCGTGAACGGTCGGCAACAACCGCGGCCGCGGCCGCGACCCTTCGAGCCCATGCCCCCGCCAGCCCGGCGACATCGCCGAGCCGGTCCTCGTCCAGTCCCTCCGGGAGCGGTGTCCCAGCCTGCCGGGCCACGGCGTGCAGGAGTCGCGCGACCCTGGTCTCGGCCCGCTCGGCTCCGGCGGCCAGCTCGCGAGTGTGTTCGCGCATCCAGTGCTCGACCTGCTCGAAGCGATGGGTGCGGAACAGCCGTTGGAGGACGACCTGCCGCGCATCCGAGGACGCGAGGAGAAACCTCTGGAAGTCGCCCTGGGGGAGGAGCACCACCTGCATGAACTGCTCCGAGCTCATGCCTAGGGCCTGCCCCAGCGTGTGCCCGACCTCGGCCGCCCGGCCGGAGACGAATCGCTCGGAGCCGTCCTCGAACACCTCGACCAACGATGCCCGCGCAGGTTCGCGCGTCGTCCCCACCCCCCGTCGCTTGGGACGGTGCCACTCGGGCGAGCGGCGGACCCGGAAGCGGCGCCCGGCGATCGTCGCCTCCAGCTCGACCTCGGGGCGAACCGACGCCGGAGCGTGATGCGAGGGGAGCGAGCGGACGTCGCGGACGCCGGGGACGACTCCGTAGAGCGCAAAGCACGCGGCGTCCAGCAGGGTGGTCTTGCCGGCCCCGGTGGGACCGCTGAGAAGAAAGACCCCCGCCTCGTTGAGCTCCTCGAAGTCGAGCTCGGCGCGGGCCGCGAACGGCCCGAACGCCTCGATCCGCAGGTGGTGCAGCCTCACCCCGTCGCCTCCGCATCCTCGTCGCGCTCAGCGGTGGCGGTCGGGCCGCCGGGGGAGCGCCGGCGGTCGTCTGCGTCGGGATCCTCCGACATCCGGCAGGCGTCGCAGGCCAGCCGCAGAAGCAAGGCCTCCTCGGTGGTCGCCTCCAGGTCACGCGCCTCCTGGACGAAGCCGAGGGCGACATCGAGATCGTCGCGCCCGACCATGCGCGGCACCACGGGGGCCCGGCGGTCAGCTCGGCCCTCGCGGGTGAACTCGAGCTTGAGCGTGTGGGGGAAGCGGGTCCTGAGTCTCTCCATCGCGGCTCTCGGCCTGCGGGCGTCGGTGAGCGCGACGGACAGCCAGTGCTGCTCCACCCCGACCAGGTCCGGCGCCGCCAGCAGGCCCTCCAGGCTGCCGCGCAGGCGGCTTAGCGGCCGGGGCACCGGGGCGGCGACGAAGTCGGCGCGCCCGACTCCGTCCGCCCCAAGCTCGATCAGCCACGAGCCCTTGGCGTGGCCGGCCTCGGAGAAGGAGTAGGCGAGCGGCGAGCCGCTGTAGCGGATGGTCGGGGACAGGCAGGCGGCCTTGTGCAGGTGTCCCAGGGCGACGTAGGAGAGGCCGGTGAACAGCGAGGTCGGCGTGATCTGCACGCCCCCCACGGAGATGTCCCGCTCGCTGTCGGAGGCCAGCTGGACCGCCGCGTCGGGGGAGCCCGCGACGAAGGCGTGGGCGAGCACGACCGACCTCGCCGAGCCGCGGCGGTCGAGGTCGGCGCGGACGCGAACCAGGGCTGCGCGCAGCGCGGCTTCGTGGCTGCGTGCAGGGAGCCGCCAGGGTGCCCGCACCGAGTCGGGCTCGAGGTAGGGCAGGCCGTAGACGGCTATCTCACCGTGCCGGTCGGCGACGGTCACCGGCTCGCCGACGTCCTGCCAGCGCGTGCGCAGGTGGACCCCGGCGGCGTCCACGAGCCGCGCGTTGGCGCCCAGCCGCACTGCGGAGTCGTGGTTGCCGCTGGTCACCACGACCCGGGCTCCGGCGGCCGCGAGCCTGGCCAGCGCCTCACCGGCCAGTTCGACGGCGTCGACCGGCGGCAGCGCGCGGTCGTAGACGTCGCCGGAGACCAGCACCAGCTCCACGCCTTCCGCGGCCACGGTTTGCACCAGGTGGTCGACGAAGTCCCCTTGCGCTCCGAGCATGCCGACGCCGTGGAAGGAGCGGCCCAGGTGCCAGTCGGAGGTGTGGAGGATGCGCACGAGACGACCGTAGGGAAGGGCTCCGACACTTCCCGGCCCCCACGCCGAGGTGGTCGACCGCGGCGCACCCCACGAAGCGACCCGCGCAGGCTCAGGCAGCGAGCCGCGCCGCGCCACCGGGGCGGTCTAGGAGGCGCGCCGAGCCATAGGAGAGAGTGATTCCATGAAGGAGAAGGACAACCCCGAGACCACCCGTCACGTCGACATCACCCGGCTGCGCAAGGCGCGCTTCGTCGCGCGCAATGTGCGCGGCGGGGAGGTGGAGTTCGGCGAGGGCGACGACGAGGCGTTCACCCCCGTGGAGCTGCTGTTGGTCGCGCTCGCGGGCTGCAACGCCATCGACGTGGACTACATCACCGCGAAGCGAGAGGAGGCACAGCGCTTCCACGTCGACGCCGACGCGCGCAAGATCCGCGACGAGCACGGCAACCGGCTCGCCGACATCGTGCTCCGGTTCGACGTCGAGTTCTCCGACAGCGAGTACGGAGCCGCCGCCCAGCACCTGCTCCCCACAGCCGTACGCCGCTCGGCGGACCGGCTCTGCACCGTCGGTCGTACCGTTGTCGTGGGCACGCCCGTGGCCGTCGAGGTAGTCGGCGAGGCCGAGGAGGCGCGCTAGGTTGGGCTCTAGCCCCGAGTCGTCCAGGAGCACCCGATGAGCGAACCCGGATCCAGGCCAGAGCCCGAGACGGCCACGCCGCCGCCAGGGCGCCCCGAGCCAGCCGCGACCTCCAGCACCGCCGCGACCGGGGGGACCCCCTCGCCCCCCCCTGGCGAAGCCAAGACCGGCGAAGCCAAGCCAGGAACGAGTTCGGGGCGGGAGGCCAAGACCGACACGCCGGAGCCCACCCAGGACCCCTTCGGGGTCTCCCGCACCGGGGGGCTGTGGGCCGCGGTGGTGGCGCTGGTGGTGCTGCTCGTCCTCCTCGCCATCTTCGTGACCCAGAACACCCAACAGGTCCGGGTCACCTACTTCGGCTGGACCATCGACACCCCGCTTGCCGCGTCCCTGCTCATCGCCACCGCGGCAGGCGGTCTGATCGTCGTGGCCGCCGGCTCCCTGCGGCTGCTTCAGCTGCGCCGCCGGGTGCGCCGGGACAGGAAGCGCCGGTGAAGGAAGCCGCGCGGCGGATCGTCCTGGAGACCCTGGGCTGGACGCTCGTCGTGGCTGGCATCGCCGCGCTGGTCCTCCCCGGGCCCGGCCTGCTCATGCTGTTCGCCGGCATGGCCGTGCTGTCCCAGCGGTACACATGGGCGGAGAAGCGGCTGCGACCGGTCGAGGTGCAGGCCTATCGCGCGGCGGCCGAGAGCGTCCAGACCTGGCCGAGGATCCTCCTCTCGTGCGGCGGAGCGCTGTGGATCATCGCCACCGGCGTCGTGTGGACCCTTCGGCCGGAGGCACCCGAGTGGTGGCAGCTCGGGGAGCGGTGGTGGCTGCTCGGCGGCTGGCCGACCGGGGTCACCCTGATCGTCTCGGGGGTCGTCGCCCTGGTCCTCATTGCCTACAGCTTCCGGCGGTTCCGCGGCGTCGAGGACCCCCGGGCCGCCGCGGAGGCCGCCGCCCGGAGCAACTGAGTTGGCGGCACCCCGGCCCCGGCTTCAGCTGGGGTCGTGAGCCGGTCCAGCACCTCGGCGTACTTGACGCTGACCACTCGCCGTTTGAGCTTGAGCGTCGGGGTGAGCTCCTCGGACTCCGCGGTCCCCTCCGAGCCCAGCAGCTCCTAGGCGTTGACCTGCTGGGGCCGTGACGGGTGCGCGTTGGCGGCGTCCACTGCCTGCTACACGTGAACCCCTCGTCGTCGAGGGTGCCGATGTCGCCGGTGTGCACCCGGCCGTCGTCGTCCAGGAGGGTGCGGGTCGCCTCCTCGCCGCGGTCGTACCCCGGGTCGTGACCGGGCCGCGGACCAGCACCTCGCCGTCCTCGGCCAGTCGCAGCTCGATGCCGGGGTTTGCCCGTCCCACCGTCCCGAGCCGGAAGCCCTCCGGCCCGTTCGCGGTGACGGCCCCGGAGGTCTCGGTCATGCCGAAGACGTCGTACACCGCGAGCCACCCGGTCGAGGCCGAGCAAGGCGGAGAGCACCCAGGATCGCCTCGTCGGCGCGGCGGTGGGCCTCCTCGACCTCGGGTTTCATCGTGTGCCCGACCTGCTTCGCCTCCACCCATGCCAAGGCCGTGGTCATCGCGCCCTCGACGAAGCCTCGCTGGTCCTCGTCGGGCTCGGCGGCGAGTGGGCCGGACCTCCGACAGCGTCGCCAGCAGTTCGGCGGGGTCGCCGATGCAAGAGGGGTGATAGCCACCCGCGCGCTCCTGGACCTCGGCGCCGTGGTCGGCGCGGTAGGCGGCGCCGCGCTCCAGCAAGGTCTCCCAGGCGAGGAACCGGGGGCCGTCCGGGCAGTCCTGGGCATCCATCACCACGATCGCGCGCAGGCTGCCAGAGGGCGTCGATGGCGCTGCTCCACCGCTCCAGGTGATCGGCGCTCTCGAGGAAGGCTACGGTCGGCTCGGATTGTCCGGCGACGAAGGCGACCTGTTCGGGCGAGAGGGTGTTGTAGATCGACATCGGAGTGGCACCGGCGTGGACCGCTCCCACGTCGGCGAGCACGTGCGCCGTCCGCTTGGTGGCCATGATCGCGACGTTGTCACCGGCGCAGACGCCGATCTCGACGAGCCCGGCGGGCACGTCGAGGCCACGCTCGCGCACCTCGGCCCAGGTCAGGGTGCTCCACCCTTCCCGGACACCGCTCCGGTCGGAGTACGCCGGGTCGTCGCCGCGTGCGGTCACGGTGTCGGCGAGTACGTCGACCAGGGTGCGGCCGGCGACGCGCTCCTCGTACTGCTGGCGGACGGTGAGTACGACGTCCAACGGCGGCACAGGTGCAGGGCCGCTTGGCGAGATCGGGCGCCGAGCAGTGGCCCGAACCGCGGACCGGCAGCCCGTTCGGCACGGGCGCTCGACAGCAGACCGCGGCCGGAGCACGATGTGTGGAGCCGCCGCCAAGAAGGGGTGCACCGTGATGCGTGAGAAGTCGGGGTCCGGTCCGCGTCAGGTCAGCTCGCCGGACGGGACGAGCATCGCCGTGTGGAGCACTGGCACGGGACCGCCGTTGCTGCTCGTGCACGGATCGATGTCTGATCACCGGCGGTGGCGGATCACGGAGTTCCTGGACGGCCATCGGACGGTGCATGCGATGGACCGCCGGGGGCGCGGCGCCAGCACCGACGGGCCCGCCTGGTCGCTGGGCCGGGAGATCGAAGACGTGGTCGCCGTCATCGACACCCTCGCCGACGAGGCCGGACTGCCTGTGGACGTGCTGGGTCATTCCCTCGGGGGCTACTTCGCGCTGCACGCGGCAGCCGACACCGCGAACCTACGGCGGTTGGTGCTGTACGAGCCGGCGATCACCGAGACCCCCCAGCCGGCCGAGCTGGTGGCCCGGATGCAGTCAGCCGTGGAGGCCGGCCGGTTCGAGGACGTCGTGGAGCTGATGATGCGGCAGGTGGTGGGCATGTCGGAGGAGGAGATCGCTGCCTTGCGGTCGCTGCCGAGCTGGCCCGCGCGGGTGGCCACGGCTCCGACGCTGCCCCGGGAGGAGAGCGTGCCGCTCCGGCTGGAGCGCGACCGGGCCAGAGCAGTGAGGGCACCGACGTTGCTGATCGGGGGCGGTAACAGCCCGCCGTTCCTTCAACAGGCGATCCGCACGGTCGCCGAGGCGGTTGCCGGTTCACGTGTGGTGACCCTGGAGGGCCACCAGCACGTGGCCGACCAGACCGACCCCGAGATGTTCGCGCACGTGGTCCTGGACTTCCTGCTCGACCAGCGCGATCGAGGAGTCGACCGAGTCGGAGAGGGACCACCCACGGCCACTTGACATAATGCTCATTATCGGCGGTTCTTGAATGGAACGGAGCGTCAGGTCGCTGCTGTTGTTGTCGGAAGGACACTTCCCTATTTGTAGTGGAACCGCGCCTGCAGAATGACCAGGTCCTCGTCCTCGACCAGGTACACCAACCGGTGCTCGTCGGTGATGCGGCGGGACCAGGCGCCGGTGAACATGTGCCTCAACGGCTCCGGTTTGCCGATGCCGTCGGTCGGGTCCCTCAGCGCATCATCAATGAGCCGGTTGATCCGCTTGAGGATCTGCCGATCCGCCTGGAGCCAATACCTGTAGTCGTCCCAGCCGTTCGGCGTGAAGACGAGCCTCACTCAGCGAGCTCGTGCTCGTGTCGATCGCCAGACTTCGCCTGCTGGAGGCTCTCGAGAAGGCGCTTGGCGTTGGCGGGCACGCGCAGCAGGTAGGCCGTCTCCTCCAGGGCGGCGAACTCCTCGGCCGAGATCAGAACAGCGTTGCCGCGCCGCGACGTGATCTCCACAGCGACGCGGTCGTTGTTGACCTTCTCAATCAGCCGAAAGAGCTGCTTGCGGGCCTCGCTCGCAGTCACAGCCATGAGAGCCTCCTCCAAGCGGTACAACCTTACGGTACCACTCACCCACTACTCCTGGGGCTACTCCCGGCTCATCAACTCCCGATCCTGCCAGTTCGGGAGTGGGGTAGAAGGCGGATCTCTACCCGCGCCAACGCGCGGCCGCCATGAGCGTCAGAGCGACCACTTGCAGGGCCGCCACCAGCCCGATCAGCATGGGAAGGTGATCGGCGTAGGTGGCGCCGGCCACCGTGCCACCCGCGAGGGCGGCGAAGCCCTGGAACGCGGCGAAGGCGCCGTACGCCGTTCCCAATCGGCCCGCAGGGGCCAGGTCGGCAACCCACGCCTTGACCGTGGAGTCCTGGACCCCAGTCGCAAGGCCCCAGATCATCACGCCGAGCAGCGCCGTGGTGAGGCCGGAGGTGAAGCTCAGCGGCGCGACGAGCGCGGTCGTCGGCGGCAAGGCCAGCAGGACGCGGGCGCCCCACAGGTCGTAGGCCCAGCCGGTGCCGAGGGCCGCGACCGCCTCCACGGCCATGGCTGCGGCGTAGACCAGCGGCACCGCGGCTATCGACACCACCCCCGCAGCCACGAGGTGGTAGGAGATGACGCCGAACGTCATCAACCCGAACGTGCTCGCCGAGACCCCGAGTGCCATCAGGTAGAACGCTCGAGGAAGCCGGTCCTCGATGCCCGGTGGTGAGGTCTCGGAGTCCGGGCGAGCGTCGTCCACCGGTGTCGAGCCCGGTGGATCGACTGGCGCCCGGCGGCGCAGCTGCGTCAGGAGCGCCATCGCAACGGCACCGGGAACCGCCAACGCGAGGAAGGCGGGCCAGGTGGCGCCTGTCGCAGCGACCAGAAGTGCCACGACCAACGGGCCGGAGAACGCTCCGACCTGATCCAGGGCCTTGTGGACGGCGAACCCTCGACCACGGCCGACGCGGCGTGCCATGCCGGCGAGCAGTGCCGACTTCGACGGGCTGCGCACTGCCTTGCCGGTGCGCTCGAGCAGGATCAGCAGGCTGGCCAGTCCGAGCCCGGCGGCGCCGGCGAAGGGGGCCACGGCCAGCAGCGGCACACAGACGGCCGTGAGGGCATAGCCGACGAACGTGGCGCGCCAGTGGGCGTGGGCGCGGTCGGCGAGCGGGCCGGCGACGAGGCGCAGGACCAGGGCCAACGCCTCGCCGGCTCCGGTGACCAGGCCCACCACCACCGCAGAGGCGCCCAGGGTGCCGAGGAACGGGCCCGCGACGGACCTCATGCCCTCGTAGACCATGTCCGCGAACAGGCTCACCAGACCGAACGCGACGACGGTGCGCCACGGGGACCAGCTGCCCGACCGGGTGGGGTAGGACACGCGCACGAGGAACGAGACTAGAGCGCCGGGAGCTTCCGGCTCGCAACCCGGTAGGCGTCTTCAGACCCCCATCCGGTCGCGTTCCGGCGGGCGCTCAGACCTCCGCGATCTCGACCCGTCCGTGCGTGTGACCTGCCACGACCGCGGGGTCGCTCGAGGGCGCGGTCATCGCGAACAAGGTCCGGCCGCCGGGGCCGCCGAGCGCGCAGGCGTAGGCGATCTGGCTGGTCTCCACCATGCCGGTGACCTCTCCGCCCTCCGCGAAACGCACCACCGCGTTGCCCAGCGCGGCCGCCACCCAGATGCCACCCTCGGGGTCGGCGCAGATGCCGTCGGGGGCGACCATCTGCGGGGCCGTCGAGGCCCACACGCGGCGCCCGCTGAGGCTGCCGTCGGCGGCCACGTCGAAGGCGGTGAGCTGCAGTCGCAGCGTCTCAGCGAGGACCAGGGTGCGGCCGCCATCGAGCAGGACCATCCCGTTGGGGAACCGCACGTCCTCGGCAGCGACGTGAACCGAGCCGTCCGGGTCGACCCGGGCGAGCCGGGTCGCCCCCGCGCTCTCGTCGGCGAGGATCACCTCCACCTCCCGCGCGGCCATGTCGGCGTGCAGGTCGTAGCCGAAGTTGCCGACGTAGGCGCGGCCAGCCGCGTCGGTAAGGAGGTCGTTGACGTGGAAGTCGGCGAGGTCCGCGAGACTGGCGTGCTCGACCAGGGACCCGTCGGGCTCACGTCGAAGCACCCGCCGGTCACGCATGCTGGAGACCAGCAGCCGGCCGTCGGGTAGCCACCCGAGGCCCGAGGGCTGCTGGGCCACGTCGACCACCTTGGTCTCGTTGCCCTCCATGTCGAGTGTGTAGACCGCGTGCCGGTAGAAGTCGCTGAACCACAGCACGCCGTCCCGCCAGCGCGGGTCCTCCCCGAACGCCAGGCCTTCCCGCAGCACCGTCGCCGTCGTCATCGCTCACCCCTCGTCGTTGTCGTCCGTGTGAGTGCGGTCACCCTAGTGCGCCCCGACACACAGGCTCTCGGGGTGCGGCGCCGTCGGCAGGACTCACGCCCCCGCCATCACGCTCGCGTGCCAGTCGAGGAACTCCGACACGGTCCACTCGGGGTCCTCCAGCTGCGGCACATGACCCAGGTCGGGGGCGGTGAGCAGCGTCCAGTGCGGCAGCAGCGCGGCGGCCGCACGGGCGGCGGCGGGCCGCACCAGCCGGTCCCGCTCCCCTTGCAGCAGCAGCACGGGGGCCTGGACCGCACGCATGTGCCGCTCGTAGCGCTCTCGACCGGCCACGGTGCGCATCACCGAGCGGGCCGCGTGGATGAAGGCGCGCTCCACGCCTCGGTAGGACTGCCGCTCGCGGGCCAGCTCCTCGGCGTGCGCCACCGCCTCCGCCGGCACTCGGCGCGGGTCCACGCAGCACAACGCCAGCGTGTCGGCGACTTGACGTTCCGCGGTGAGCCGTCGACGCCGCCGGGCGACGACCGCCGTACCGACGCCGGGAGTGGCGTAGCCGAGGAAGCTGAGCGCCACCTGCCGGTCGAGCCGGGTCCCCCGCGGCTTCGGCAGCGCCGGCGACAGCAGCGCCAGGGCGGTCACCGTCTCCGGGTGCCGCGAGGCTTGCAGGATGCTGATCATCCCGCCCATGGAGTTCCCCATGAGCACGGCCGGCTCCTGCACCACCTCGGTGAGGAAGCGATGCAGCAGGCGCTGGTTGGCATCGACGTCGCTGGCGCGGTGGTCCGGCCGGGTGCGGCCGTGGCCAGCGAGGTCGGGCGCATAGACCCCGAAGTGCTCGGCGAGCCGAGGCCCGACCGCCAGCCAGTTGGTGTGCGACCCGCCCAGACCGTGCACCGTCACCAGGGGCGGCGCGCCTTCCGCCCTCTCCGGGCCCCCCGGCGCGGGGGGCTCGAAGGTGACGTAGTGCGTCGGACCGTCGAGGTCGACCCAGTGCGACCGATACGTGCTCATGGGGATGTCTCCTCGGGGATCAGACGGTCAGCCGGTCACCCCTCCGAGGGGATGCCGTTCTCGGGCGGCTCCGGGCGCTCGAAGTCCGTCTCCTCCACGGGCACGTCCTCCGCGTCGGTGGTGACGTACGCCGGGCCGAAGTACTCCTGCGTCCCGCCCTTGACGACGTTCAGCCTGCCACCGCTGTAGCCGGAGTGGTCGTCCGCGGAGTACCGCACCGGGACCACGCCCGGGCCGGTGAAGTCGCCCTCCTCGATGCCCTCCACGATCGACTCGCGGGTGGGGTTCTCCCCCGCGCGCTGCAGCGCCTGGACGAACATGTAGCCGACCAGCATCCCGTAGGTCGTGTTGCCGTTGTACCCGGCGCCGGAGTTGTACTCCTTATTGATGTCCATGAACAGCGCCGTCCACGGGTCGCTCTTGTCGAAGTGGCTCGGCATGTAGTTGATGCTGATCATCCCCTCCAGCAGCGGAGCCGCGTCGCCGAGCTGCGCGCTCAGGGTCGCGTAGTCACCCCCGACGTTGCTGACCACCCACTGCGGCTGGAAGCCGATGCGGGCGGCGGTGCCGATCGCCAGCGAGGTGAACCCCGGCACGGTGGCCAGCATGACCACCTCGCAGCCGGCGCTCTTGAGCCGGTTCATCTGCGGGGCCACGTTCTGGTTGGTCACCACATAGGTCTGACTCTCCGCGACCCCGTCGGCGCCGAGGATCTGCTCGAGGCCGGCGAGGCTGTCCTCGCCGAAGTCGTCGTCCTGGCCGAAGAAGCACACCGTGGAGTCACCGAACTCCTGCTGGATGTGGTTTGCCAGGACCTTCGCCTCGACGGTGTAGTCGGGGTTGAACCCGAAGGTCATCGGATACTGGTCGGGCTGGTTCCAGGACCGGCTCCCGGAGGCGACGAACAGGTCCGGCACCCGGTTGCTCTTCAAGAAGTCCAGGACGCCGCTATGCGTCGGGGTGCCCAGGCCGTTGAGAATCGCGAAGACCTCGTCCTGCAGCACCAGCTCGCGGACCACCTGCTGGGTCGTCGCCGGGTTGTAGGCGTCGTCGCGGACCTCGTACTCGATGGTCCGGCCGTTCACGCCGCCGTTCTCGTTGACGTAGTCGAAGTACGCCTTGGTGGCCGGGGAGATCTCGGAGTAGCCGGCCGAGGCGGGCCCGGTCAGCGGCTGGTGGCTCCCGATGGTCACGGTGTTCTCGGTGACGCCGGGCGCGGAGGCGGCGCTGGCTCCGTCGCCGTCCCCTCCCCCCCCGTCGTCCCCGCCGCAGGCGGCGGTGGAGGTCACCAGCGCCACGGTCGCCGCGACGGCGAGTCCTCGGCGCAGCCCCAAGCGTGAAGGCGCCAAGCGACTGCTGACAGACCGAACAGACCGAACAGACCGAACAGACATGGGTTCATCCCTTTCGTTGGACCGGTGCCAGCCGGTGATAGGTGCGGACCAGCACGTTCTGGAGGCCGCCGGGTGCGGCGAGAATGACGACCACGAGCGTCACGCCGAAGATGGCGAGCGGCAGGTTGCCCTCGAGGCGCTGCGCGGCCGAGGAGGACAACGACAGCGAGTCGGTGATGCTCCCGGTGATGTCGGGCAGGAAGACCAGCAGCAGCGCCCCCCAGAAGGCGCCGGTAAGGCTCCCCAGCCCGCCGATGACCACGGCCATGAGCAAGAACAGGGAGAGGTTCAGTGAGAAGGCTCCCGGGGACACGCTCTGGTTGATCACCGCGAACATCGCGCCCCCCAGGCCCGCACAGCCGGCGCTGGTGACGAAGGCGAGCACCCGGGTGCGACCCACGTTGATGCCCGAGAGCCGCGCGGCCACCTCGTCGTCGCGCACCGCCCGCATGTCTCGGCCGAATCCGCAGCGGACGAGGTTGACCAGCAGCAGCATGGTCACCAGCGCGGCGAGGAGAGCCAGCCAGGCCTGCCACCGCTCGGTCGGGAAGAACGCCCCCAGCGCAGCCGGCGGCGGCTCGAGGGGTACGCCGAGGCCCTGCTCGGCGTTGAACAGGTCCGACCACACCGTCGTGGCCGACGGGACGGCCACGGCGAAGGCGAGGGTGACGCCGGCGAGGTACGGGCCGTGCAGCCGGGCCGCGGCCAGGCCCATGACCAGCCCGGCCACCGTGGCCACCAGGACGGCGGCGAGGACCGAGACCAGCAGCGACCAGTGGCTGACGATGCCGCGCTCGTAGATCTCGGCCTGCATCAGCGCCGTGGTGTAGGCGCCCACCGCCATCAACGCCCCGTGACCGAGGGACAGCTGGCCGGTGAGGCCGACGAGGATGGTGAGGCCAGCGGTCGCACACAGGTAGGACGCGACGGTGGCCAGCTGGAAGTTGCGGAACGGGTCCAGCACGAACGTGGCCGCGAAGAAGACCACGCCGAGCGCGAGCACCAGCACCAGGTGTCGCAGCAGCGAGGACGACCGTCGGCGAGGCGCGCTCGGGGCGCCGCCGTCGGCGGCGGCAGGCGCCTCATCGAGTCGGGTGCTCATACCTGCCTCGCCTTCGCCGCGGCGAAGAGGCCGGAGGGTCGCACCAGAAGGACTGCGGTGAGCAGGACCAGGACGGCGATCGAAGTCAGCTCGCTGCCCAGATAGCCGCCGACATAGGACAACACGAGGCCGACGCTCAGCCCGCCGACGACGGCACCGGTGGCGCTGTCGAGCCCTCCGACCACCGCGGCGGTGAAGGCTGAGATGAACACCAGGTCCATGGCGTGTGGGTTCAGCCCCAGCTCAGTCGGGATCGCGAGCATCGCGGCCACGGCGCCGACCGCGGCTGCCAATGCCCAGCCGAGGGTGAGCATCCAGCCGACGGGCACGCCGAGCAGGCGAGCGGTCTCGGGGGCGAAGGCGGCCGCCCGCATCCGCAGCCCGAGGGAGGTGCGGGTGAACAGCAGGCCGAGCCCCACCACGAGCACGCCCACCGTGACGAAGACGAAGATGTCGAAGGGCGAGATCAGCGCCACCCCGCCCGCGGAGATCGCCGATCGGGAGAAGGGCACGGGCGCTGGCCGAAACGCGTTGCCGTAGATGATGCCCATCACCGCCTGGAAGATCAGAACGAGCCCGATGGCGACGATGACGGCGTTCAGCGGGGACTCGTGGCTGACGTAGCGCATCACGCCCTTGTCCACGACGGTGCCGAGCACCAGACCGGCCACCACGGCGCTGACGAAGCCCAGCCAGTAGGAACCGGTGGCGCCGGTGACGCTGTAGGCGACGTAAGCGGTGGCCACGGCCATCGCTCCCTGGGCGAAGTTCACCACCCGGGTGCCGCGCCAGATGATCACGAGGGCGAGGGCGAAGGAGGCCAGGACGGCTCCACGGGCCAGCCCATCCACGGTGAGGAACAGCCAGCGTTCCACTCGGGTTCCCTTTCTGGTCGGTCGGAGGTCGACTAGGAGCCCAGATAGGCCTGGCGCAGGTTGGTGTCGGTGCGCATGGACTCCGCGTCGGTAGCGACCACGACCCTGCCCAGGGACATGACCACAGCGCTGTCGGCCACGGAGAGGGCGCTTCGGACGTTCTGCTCGACGAGGAGCACGGTGAGCCCGTTCTCATCGCGCAGCCGCCGGAGCAGGCCCATGATCTGGGCGATCACCCGGGGCGCCAACCCCAGCGACGGCTCGTCGAGGAGCATCAGGGTGGGGCGGGCGATCAGGGCGCGGCCGATCGCCAGCATCTGCCGCTCGCCACCGGAGAGCTGGTGGCCGGCGAACCTGCGGCGCTCGGCCAGGGGTGGGAAGAAGTCGTAGACCTCCTCCAGCGCGCGGGCCGCGTCCTCGTGGTCGCGGCGCCACACTCCCCCGAGCCGCAGGTTCTCCTCCACGGTCAGCTCCGCGATGACGCCGCGCCCCTCGGGCACGTGCGCGATGCCCCGGTGGACCATCCGGTGCACCGGGACGCCTCGCAGGTCCTGGCCCTCGAACTCGATGGTGCCGGCGGTCGGCCGCAGGAGCCCCGAGAGAGTGCGCAGCAGCGTCGTCTTGCCGGCGCCGTTGGCGCCCACGACCGTCTCGATGGTGCCCGGCAGCACGTCCAGGTCGATGCCGTGCAGCACCTCGACGGCTCCGTAGCCGGCCACCAGGTCGCGGGCCTTCAGCAGGGGCGTCGCGGTGCGCGGGGCGGCGCGGGGCATCGGTTCGGCCGCCATCAGCCCCGCTCCCCCTCGGTGCGGGACGGCTCGGCCGTGCGGTGCGGCTCGGCCGGCTCCTCCGCGGGGGACCCGAGATAGGCCTCGGCCACCGCGGGGTCCTCCTGCACCTCGGTCGGGGTGCCGGTGGCGATGAGGCGGCCGAAGTTCAGCACCGCGATCCGGTCGCACACGGCCATCACCAGCTCGACGTTGTGCTCCACCAGCATCACCGCCGTGTGCTGGCCGGTCTGTTCGGGCAACGAGCGCACGAGGGTGGCGAGGTCCGCGATGTCCTCCTCGCCCAGCCCGCCGGCCGGCTCGTCGAGCAACAGCAGGGTGGGTTTGGCGACGAGGGCCCGGGCCAGCGCCACCCGCTTGCGCACGGCGTACGGCAGCACCGTCGGCGGCAGCGAGGCGACGTCCCCCACCCCGAGCCGGTGCAGCAGGTCGAGAGCCTCGCCGCGCAGCCGGTCCTCCTCGCGGTCTGTGCGCGGCAGGCCGAGCAACGCGGAGAGGAAGCCGGGTCGGACGCTGTGCCGGGCCCCGGCCACGACGTTGTCCAGCACGCTGAGCCCGGCGAACAGGCCGAGGCCCTGCAGGGTCCGCGCCACGCCGAGCCGGGTGAGTCGGTGGGGTCGCGGACGCAGCGGCGACCCGTGGAACGACAGGTGCCCGCTGGTCGGGCGGACGAAGCCGGAGACCACGTTGAACAGCGTCGTCTTGCCGGCGCCGTTGGGGCCCATCACCCCCAGAACCTCACCGGGGGCGACGCGCAGCGACACGTCCTCGAGCGCGACGAGGCCGCCGAACCGGACGCCGACGCCGTCCATCTCCAGAGCTGGAGACACGGCCCGTGCGGTCTGCCCCTGCATGCTTCTCCGATCTGTTGCCTTCCCCACGATGAGGTGAGGTTATTGCACTTGCAGTGAAAGATGAAGGGCCCTGCCCCTTCCATGCACCCCTGATTGCGGGCCACGATGGCTGGGCGGGAGCCGACGGGCCAAGGGAGACGGGAGCAAGCGTGGTCACCCAGGTGGACGAGGACGGCGCGACCGATCGGGAGGACGGCCGCACTGGGCGCACCCGGCGCACCCACGCCGCCATCATCGAGGCACACCTCGCTCTGCTCACCGAGGGCGACCTGCGCCCCTCCGCGCAGCGGATCGCCGACCGCAGCGGGATCTCGGTGCGCACCCTGTGGACCCACTTCGCGGACATGGAGGCGGTGTACGCCGCCACCGCCGAGTCGATCCTCGAGGCGCAGGCGTCGTCCCACCGGCCGATCCCCGTCTCCCTGCCCCTCGACCAGCGAATCGACCGGTTCTGCCGCCAACGCGCCCGGCTTCTGGAGCAGGTCGCACCCTTCGCCCGGGCCTCCCAGCTGCGCGAGCCGGTGTCCCCGATGCTGCAGCAGTACCGCTCCCGGCACGTGCAGCGGGTGGTCGCCGAGGTCGAGGAGCTCTTCGACGCCGAGCTGCCCCTGGACCCGGCCGTCCACCGCGAGGTGGTGCACGCCCTGGCCGCGGCCACCACGTGGGGCAGCTGGTCGGTGCTTCGCGACCACCTGCGGCTGGGGACCGGCCGGGCCCGGCAGGCGATGTCCCGCACCGTCCAGGGCCTGCTGAACCGTCCCGAAGCACCCCTGAATCGCCCCGAAGGCGCTCGATGAGCCCCGTGCTCTTGACCTTCCACGATCGTTGTCACGTCGACACTGAGGAGCAGAGCCCGTGAGCACACCGACCCCACCTCGGATCCCCCGAGACCGGACCCACGACTACACCGATGAGCAGGCCGCGGCGCGACGCACCTTCGTCACCCAGACCACGGGCGCGGACCTGTCGCACGTGGGCCACTACTCGATCCCGCCCGAGCTTCTCCCCGGCAACGTGGAGAACTTCACCGGGGTCGCCCAAGTCCCGATCGGACTGGCAGGCCCGCTGCGGATCAACGGGGAGCACGCGCAAGGGGACTTCTACGTCCCGCTGGCCACCACCGAAGGCACGCTGGTGGCCAGCTACAACCGAGGCATGCGGGTGCTCAGCGCCTGCGGCGGCGTCCGCGCCACCGTGGTCGAGGACCGGATGCAGCGCGGACCGGTGTTCTACTTCGACAACGCCCTCGAGGCCCGGGACTTCGGCGAGTGGATCAACGAGCACCAGAGGGAGATCGCCACCGCCGCCGAGTCCACGACCACCACCGGCAAGCTGGTCGAGATCGAGCAGTACGCCATCGGTCCCCTGCGCTACCTGCGCTTCGACTACACCACCGGCGACGCCGCGGGCCAGAACCTCACCGGCAAGGCCACGCTGGCCGCCTGCGAGTGGATCCAGCAGCACAACCCGCGGCACCCGCGGTTCCTCTTGTCGGGACAGATCGACACCGACAAGAAGCACTCGCACATGAACCTGCTCCGCACGCGGGGCAAGCGGGTGATCGCCGAGGCCACCATCCCCGGCGACGTGCTTCGTCACCAGATGCACGTCGACCCGGCGACGATGTTCAGCGCCCGCCAGGTGAGCATGGCCGGCGCGATGCTCTCGGGCGTGGCGAACAACGGTGCCCACGCCGCCAACGGCCTGGCCGCGCTCTTCATCGCCACCGGTCAGGACGCCGCCAACATCGCCGAGTCGCATGCCGGGACCGTCTACAACCAGCTTCTGCCGGATGGGAGCTACTACTGGTCGATCACCCTCCCGGCTCTCATCGTCGCGACCTACGGCGGCGGGACGGCCCTGCCCACCCAGCGCGAGTGCCTCGACCTGCTCGGCTGCGTCGGGGCCGGCAAGGTCCGCAAGTTCGCCGAGATCTGCGCCGCCGTGGTGCTGGCCGGGGAGATCTCGCTCACCAGCGCGATCATGGCCGGGGAGTGGGTCGACGCGCATGACCGGCTGGGTCGCAACCGCTGAGGAGCCTGCCGCCGACTACCGTCGAGGCTGACAGTGGCCCCGGCGGATGAGGGAGGGGCGATGGCGCGGGTCGGCCCCCGGGCCCTCGGAGGCGCGGCGCGGCGCGGCGAGGAGCACGGTTCGACGCTCCGGTTCGCCGTCTGGGTCTCGCTCGTCGTCGCTGCGGTCCGGCTGACGTTCGTGCCACTGCCCCTGCGCGCTGACGAGGGCGGCTACCTGCTGGTGGCCCGGCAGTGGCGGGTGGGGCACGGGGCCGGTGAGTTCCTCTACGGCGACTACTACGTGGACCGCCCCCCGGCGTTGATGCTGCTGTTCAAGCTGGCCGCGGCGACGCAGTGGGAGGGCGCAATCCGGCTCCTCGCCGTACCGCTCGCCGTTGCCTTCGTGCTTCTCGGCGCCAGGGTCGGCTACCTCCTGGGCGGGGCCTCAGCCGCTCGCTGGTCGTCGGTCCTGGCGGGAGCGCTCGTCGTCTCGCCGGCTCTCGCTGCCGACCAGGCCGACGGTGGCCTGCTTGCCACCCCCTTCGTCCTCGCGGCGATGGTGGGGGCCGTCGAGTCGCTGCGGGCGGCCCAGCGGGGCGCGGGCAGCCGAGCCGCGGCCGCGGCACTCGGGGCGGGGGTGGCGGCCAGCACGGCCCCCTTGGTCAAGCAGAGCCTGATCGACGGATGGGTTTTCGCAGTCGTGCTCCTGCTCCTCGCCGCCGCCTCGGGGAGCATTCCGCGCCTGGGGCCCCGGGTGGCCATGCCGCTGCTCGCCGGTGGGGCGGTCCCGTTCGCCGCGGCAGCGGCCTGGGCGCACGCCGAGGGAGCGAGTCCCGGCCGGCTGTGGGCGGAGCTGGCAGCCGTGCGCAACGACGCCCTGGAGGTCATCTGGTCCGGCCATCTGGACCGGACCCTGGTGCGAGCCGCCGAGCTCGCCGCCCTGGCGGTGCTCAGTGGGCTGATCCTCGTGCTCGTGGCGGCGACCCTCGACCTGCGCCGGGCACGCCGGGGCGGCTCCAGGCGGTCGGCCGCGCGGCCCGAGGGTGCCCCTCCGGGAGGCGACCTCCCGGCGTTGCGCCGGACGGTGGGACTCGCCACCGCCGTCGCCGCCGGGTATGGCGTGGCCGCGATGGCGCTCGGCGGCAGCTACTGGCTGCACTACCTCCTCCAGATCGCCCCGGTGGCTGTCCTCGCCACCGCGGTGTCGGTCTCCGCCTGCCCAGCGCGCTGGACCCGAGGGGCCGTGTGGTGGACCGCCGGAGCGACCGGGGCGGCGCTGCTGGTGCTCCACGCGGCCACGGCGATGGTGCCGTGGACCGGTCACTACCGGGCCACCGGAGACTGGCTGGCGCGGTCGAGCCGCCCCGGCGACACAGCATTCGTCGCCTACGGCAACCCCGCGATCCTCGAGTACGCCGCGATGGGCTCGCCGTACCCCTACCTATGGAGCGTCCCGATGCGCACCCTGGACCCGGACCTGTCCCGGCTGGAGCGGCTCCTGGGGGGCCCTCGCGCACCGGCCTGGCTGATCGAGGTGAATCCCTGGAACTCCTGGCAGATCGACGCCGACGGCTCGCTGCGCGAGCGGATCGCCGGGCGCTACCGGGTGGTCGCCGAGATCTGCGGCTCCCCCGTGTGGTTGCGGGCCGACCTCAACCGGTCGCCGGCGAGCCTGCCTCGGTGCTGAGCCTCTCGCCGGGGCTCTCCCCTCGCCTCTCCCCGTGGCTGTGGCGGCGATGGGCCCAGCGGCGCAGCAGCACGGCGTAGACACCGAAGAAGAACACCAGCTGGGCGGCGAACACGAACGGCTGGGACCCCTCGGGCAGGTAGACCCCGAACACGTAGTGGTCCACGAACGCGCCGCCGTAAGGCACCTCCCCGCTGCGCCCGATCAGCCACTTCTCCAGCACGGTGATCGGGCAGTTCCACTGCAGGGCGACCACGACCACGCCCCAGCACACGGTGACCAGATGCGGCACCGCCCACACCGGGTGACGGAAGGCCAGCAGCCCGCCGAGGAGGGCGAAGAGCAGGTAGGCCAGGTGCACCTCGACGGTGATGTCGGCCAGCAAGCCCCAGATGCCCTCGTGCATGCAGGGCAGCGTACGCCGGAAGGTCAGACCCGAACCGAGCCAACCTCCTCCAGCACCGGCCGATCGTGCCACCCGTGGCGGACGTTGCCGCGGACCCAGCGCATCCACAGCCCCCGATGAGCAGACCGCCTGGAGGATGGCCGACCGCCCCGGGCTCGTCTGCCGCGCGCGTCATGGGGAACCGAGGTTCGGCACGAGCCGAAGGCCAGCTGGAGCGGACGTCCCGGCTCCAGGGTCGCGATCACCGGACTCGGCCGGGTGAGCCCGTCCGGGCCGGCGCCGGCCAGACCCCCCGGCGACGTCGACGGCGTGGGGCAGCACCGACCCTGGCGGCAGGACCGTGCGCTCCAGGAGGGCGTAGTGGTGACCTGGCACGGCGAGGGGTCGATTCGCTGAACTGCCGTCCGTCGACCGCGACCGTCACCGTGCCGGCGTCCCCGGTCTCCGCCCACACCGCCGCGGACGTCTCGTCGACGTCGCCAGGAGCGGCGCCAGGACCAGCCGCCGGCGTGGCGCTCGTCACGGCTGAAGCAGCACCTTCACCGCGCGCCGCTCGTCCATGGCGCGGTACGCCTCGGCCACCTGGTCCAGCGGGAGGGTGAGGTCGAAGACCGGGCCCGCGTCCAGCTCACCGTCGAGGGTCAGCCGCAGGAGGTCGGGGAGGTACTTGCGCACCGGAGCCATCCCGCCGGCGACCCCGACGTTGCGGCCGAACAACTCCTTCGCGGGCAGCTCGACGCCGTGCGGCACGCCGACGAAGCCCACCCTGCCTCCGGGTCGCGCCGACCGCAGCGCCCCGCGCATCGACTCGTGGGTTCCCACACACTCCAGCACCGCGTCGGCACCGACCCCGTCGGTGAGCTCGAGGACGGCGGAGGTTCCCTCGTCGCCGCGCTCGGCGATGACATGCGTGGCTCCGAACCCTCGGGCCAGGGCCTGCCGGGGGGCGTGCCGGGACATGATCACCACCGTCTCGGCCCCCATCTGCCGAGCGGCGAGGACGGCGCACAGGCCCACGGCGCCGTCACCGACGACCACGACCGCGTCGCCGGGCTCGACGCGCGCGCTGACCGCGGCGTGCCACCCCGTCGGGAGCACGTCGGCCAGCGCGAGCAGGGCGGGCAGCCGGTCCGGCGCCGGCTGCTCAGGAACCCGCACCAGGCTGCCCTCGGCCTGGGTGACCCGCACCAGCTCCCCCTGCCCGCCCTGGGTGAAGCCCAGCCGCTGGCAGCCTGCCTGCATGCCCTTGCGGCACACCGGGCAGGTGTTGTCGCAGTGGCAGAACGGGACGACGACGAAGTCGCCGGGCGCGGCGTTGCGCACCTGGTCCCCGACTTGCTCCACGACGCCGATCACCTCGTGTCCCATCCGCCGCCCCGGTTTGATCTCGTCCTCGCCCCGGTAGGGCCACAGGTCGGATCCGCACACGCAGCTTGCCGCGACCCGCAGCAGTGCGTCGGTGGGCTCGCTGAGGCGTGGGGGCTGGAGGTCCTCGAGGCGGATGTCGTAGGGGGCGTGAAGGGTCGTGACGCGCATGGCGGCACTATGCCCTGCCGGTCCGCGACGCCGTAATGGACCTCACGCCCGACACCCGGCGCGTCGTTTTGGCGCTATCTCACATGTGAGATAGCGTCGTGCCACGTGAGAGACGACTACCTGGCCCGTATCGGACGGCTCATTCGCGACGCCCGCAAGCACCGGGGGTGGACCCAGAGTCAGCTCGCCGAAGTGCTCAACACCAGCCAGAGTGCGGTCAACCGCATCGAGCGGGGGCACCAGAACATCACCCTGGAGATGGTGGCCCGCATCGGCGAGGCCCTGGACAGCGACATCGTGGCCTTCGGGCCCGCGCCCACCCACCTCCGGGTCACCGGACCGACCACGCTGAGCGGCAGCATCGACGTCAAGTCCTCCAAGAATGCCGGCGTGGCGCTGCTGTGCGCCTCGCTGCTGAACCGTGGCCGGACCACGCTGCGCAAGGTCGCCCGGATCGAGGAGGTCAACCGGCTCCTCGAGGTGCTGGAGAGCCTGGGCGTCAAGACCAGCTGGCTCAACGACGACAACGACCTGGAGATCCTCCCGCCCGACGAGATCGACCTGTCCCGGATCGACGAGGAGGCGGCTCGGCGTACCCGCTCGGTCATCATGTTCCTCGGCCCGCTGCTGCACCGGGCCACGTCCTTCGACCTGCCCTACGCCGGCGGATGCGACCTCGGCACGCGCACCGTCGAGCCGCACATGTCGGCCCTGCGGCACTTCGGGCTGGACGTCAAGGCCACCGACGGCCTTTACCACGCCACGGTGGACCCCCGGATCGGCCCCGCCCGCCCGATCGTGCTCACCGAGCGCGGCGACACCGTGACCGAGAACGCGCTGATGGCGGCGGCTCTGCACGACGGCGTGACGGTGATCCGCAACGCGAGCTCGAACTACATGGTCCAGGACCTGTGCTTCTTCCTCGACCGCCTCGGAGTGCGCATCGACGGGATCGGCTCGACGACGCTGGTCGTGCACGGGCGCCCGCATATCGACGTCGACGTCGACTACGCGCCGTCGGAGGACCCGATCGAGGCGATGTCGCTGCTGGCGGCCGCCATCGTGACGAAGTCCGAGATCACCATCCGGCGAGCCCCGATCGAGTTCCTCGAGATCGAGCTGGCGCTGCTGGAGGAGATGGGCTTCGGCTACACCCGCAGCGAGGAGTACGTCGCAGCGAACGGACGGACGCGTCTGGTCGACCTGACCACGCACGTCTCCGAGCTGCACTCGCCGATCGACAAGATCCACCCGATGCCGTTCCCCGGACTCAACATCGACAACCTCCCGTTCTTCGCGGTCATCTCGGCGACCGCCCAGGGACAGACGCTGTTGCACGACTGGGTCTATGAGAACCGGGCGATCTACCTCACCGAGCTCAACCGGTTGGGGGCGCGGGTCCGGCTGCTCGACCCGCACCGGGTGGTCATCGACGGGCCGACCCGCTGGTCGGGGGCCGAGATCGTCTGCCCGCCGGCACTGCGTCCCGCCGTGGTGATCCTGCTGGCCATGCTCGCCTCGAAGGGCACCTCGGTGCTGCGCTCGGTCTACGTCATCAACCGCGGCTACGAGGATCTCGCCGCCCGGCTCAACGACCTCGGCGCCTCGATCGAGACCTTCCGGGACCTCTGAGCGGGCGCCTCTGCGCGATCTGCCCGCTAGCCGAACAGCGTCTCGATGAAGCTGCGCGCGCGAGGCCGGGACGGCGGCGGGGCGGGCATCCCGGGAGCGATGCGTGGCACCGGCTCGGTGTGCGAGAACGAGCCCCGGTGCCAGTCGTTCTCCGCCTCCGAGAGCATCCCGAGCTCGGCCCGGTCGAGGAAGATCCCCGCGCACGACGCGCACCGGGCAACCTCGAGCTCGCCGAACGGGTGCTTGATCATCTGGCCCGCGCACTTCGGGCAGGTCATCTCGTCCACGTCGACCTCCTTCTGCCTAGTCACGCTACCCCGCACTCCCCCGCCCGCGTCGGTGACTCCCTGGGCACGGGCGAACGAGCGCAGGTGCCGGGGTGGATACTCGCCCGGTGAGCGCACCGGCCTGGCCACGGACGGGGTTCAGCTATCTCGACGAGCCGCGGTCGCGGGGCGCGGTCGTCGCGATGGCGCACCGCGGCGGGGCGGGGCACCCGGAGAACCTGGGCCTGGAGAACACCTTGGCGGCCTTCGCCGGCGCCGTCCGGCTGGGCTACCGCTACCTCGAGACCGATGTGCACACCACTCGGGACGGCCAGTTGCTGGCCTTTCACGACAGCGTCCTGGACCGGGTCACCGACCTGACCGGCCCGATCGCCGACCACGACTACGCAGAGCTCGAGGAGGCCCTCGTCGGAGGCCAGGAGCCGATCCCCCGACTCGGCGACCTGCTCGAGGCGTTCCCAGGCGTCCGCTTCAACGTGGACCTCAAGTCCGCGGCGGCCGTGGATCCGATGGTGGACCTGGTCGTGGCGCACGGGGCGCACGACCGGGTGTGCGTGGCGTCCTTCCACGAGGGGGTTCTGCGCCGGTTCCGACGACGCGCGGCGATCCGCAGCAGCGTCCCGGTCGCCACGGCCTGCGGGGTCGCGGCGGTGGTCGCCACCGTGATACGCGCCGACCGGCTCGCCGCCCGGCTGGTGCGCGACACCGGGTCGGTCCTCCAGGTCCCGCACCGGCACCGCGGGCTCCGGGTCGTCGACCGCGGTCTCATCGACCGGGCACACCTGGGCGGTCGGCACGTCCACGTGTGGACCGTCGACGACCGTGCTGAGATGGTGCACCTGCTCGGCCTGGGCGTCGACGGCCTCATCACCGACCGCACCGACGTACTCCGCGAGCTTCTGCTCGAGCGAGACCAGTGGGAAGGAGCCCGGTGAGCGCGAGACCCGGCGGCTCCACGGGCGACACACCGGCCGAGCGAGGGCGGGAGCAGCGTGGCTGGTACTTCTACGACTGGGCCAACTCGGCGTTCGCCACGACGGTCGCAGGGGTGCTGTTCGCGCCGTATCTGATCACCGTGGCCGAGAACGCGGCCGTGGACGACCGGATCGGCGTCCTCGGCCTCTCGGTGGCACCGGGGTCGCTGCCGTCCTACGTCATCACCGCCTCAACGCTGCTGTCGGCGATCACCCTGCCGCTGGTCGGCGCGCTCGCCGACCGCACGGACCGCAAGAAGGACCTGCTCGCGGGCTTCGCCTGGTCCGGGGCGGCCGTCGCCGCGCTGCTCTTCTTCGTCGCCGGCGACAACTGGCAGCTGGGTGCGGGGGCGTTCCTGGTCGCCAACCTGCTCTTCGGCGCCTCCACCGTCATCAACGACGCCATCCTGTGTGACATCTCGACCGAGGACGAGCGCGACCGGGTGTCCTCCCGGGGCTGGGCTCTGGGGTACGCCGGAGGCGGGCTGCTGCTGGTCGCCAACTTCCTGATGGTGACCTTCGCCGAGGACACCGCCCTGGCGGTGCGGCTGAGCCTGCTCTCGGCGGCGCTGTGGTGGGGCGGCTTCACCCTGATCCCGTGGCTGCGGCTGCGGCGCCATCCCGCCCGTCACGTCGTCCTGGTCGAGGGCGGGCTGGTTCGCCAGGGCTTCGGTCAGCTCGCCAGCACCCTGAAGCACATCCGTGGCTACCCCGTGACCCTGACCTTCCTGCTCGCCTACCTGTTCTTCAACGACGGGATCCAGACCGTCATCGCCTCGGCCTCGACGTTCGGTGAGAAGGAGCTCGGTTTCTCGACGAGCACCGTGCTCGCGACCTACCTGCTGGTGCAGTTCGTGGCGATGTTCGGAGCGCTGGGCTTCGGCCGGCTGGCCGAGAGGTACGCCGCCAAGCCCGTCATCCTCGCCGGGCTCGGCGTGTGGATGGTGATCGTCACTCTCGCGCTGGTGATCCCCGAGGGGCAGGTCCTGCCGTTCCTGCTGCTCGGGGTGGCGATCGGCGTCGTGCTCGGCGGCACCCAGGCGCTCGCGCGCTCCTACTTCAGCCTGCTGATCCCGCGCGGCTACGAGGCGGAGTACTTCAGCTTCTACCACGCGATGGAGCGCGGCACCTCCTGGTTCGGGACGCTGGTGTTCGGGCTGGTGTTCCAGCTCACCGGCTCCTACCGGCCCGCGGTCTTCGCGCTCATCGCCTTCTTCGTCGTCGGTGGTGCGCTGCTGATGCGCGTCGACACCGCTCGCGGGGTCCGCGAGGCGGGGAACCGCCTGCCCGCCCACGGGACCTCGCCGCTCTGAACGCGATCCGAGGTCCGCGTGTAGCCGGGGCCTTCGCCGGGCATCCTGCCCACGATCGGTGCGGGTCCGGTGAGGTTCAGTGAGGTCCCCGGCGCGGCACCGTGGCGCGGATCGTCAGCGGCGACCCGGAACAAATCCGGTGGTGCGGGTCGTTGTACAAGCCGAGGACGATGCGCGTAGGCGCTCGCTGTGGTCAGCGCGTCGTCCGACGAGGGCCTCACGAAGGCGAGGAGACGGAGGATCGCATGGCAGAGCGGACACTGCGGGGCGCACGACTGGGCGGCCAGAGCTTCGAGGACGAGCGCGGCATCGAGTTCGCCGCACGCCAGCGCATTGCCTACGTCTGCAAGCAGGGACACGAGTTCGAGATCCCGATGTCGGCCGAGGCCGACGTGCCCTCGGCCTGGGAGTGCCCACGCTGCGGCGCTGACTCAATCAAGCGGGACGGCGAGCCGCCCGAGCCCAAGGCCGAGAAGCCCGCACGCACCCACTGGGACATGCTGCTGGAGCGGCGCAGCATCCCCGAGTTGGAGGAGATCCTCGCAGAGCGTCTTGAGATGCTCCGCGGCGGCGAGATCGGCCCCGCCCACCTGCACCGGAGCAACCGCAGCCGGTCCGCCTGAGCGTTCTCACTCGTCGACGACCTCGCCGCGCACCACGTCCTGATCCGGGCCGTCCGGAGTTCCAGGGCGTCTCGGCGAGGATCGCCCCCACGGGCCGGCGGGACCC
Organism: uncultured Actinomycetota bacterium; assembly: GCA_963745245.1. Taxonomy (GTDB): domain Bacteria; phylum Actinomycetota; class Actinomycetes; order Propionibacteriales; family Nocardioidaceae; genus Marmoricola_A. The sequence goes on along the minus strand of CAVUWU010000002.1, from coordinate 811,207 downwards.
GGACCAGCCGGCCCGGCCTGCGCCAGCCGTCGGGCCACGATCCGCGTCAGCACTCCGCGGGCCAACGGGCGGGAGAACGGCAGGATCAGGAACAGGCCCACGCCGTCGGTGAGGAACCCCGGGGTGAGCAGCAGCGCGCCGCCGACCAGGATGAGGGCACCGTCGGCCAGCTCGCGAGCCGGCATTCGCCCCGCTCGCAGGACGTCGTTGAGTGCCCGCCACGCGCGGCCGCCCTCCCGGCGGATCAGCACCGAGCCCAGCACCCCGGTGAGGAAGAGCAGGGCAATCGTCCACGCCGCCCCCACCACCTGTCCGAGCTGGACGAGGAGATAGACCTCCACCAGCGGCAGGGCGACGAACACCAGCGCCAGCACCCACCACGGCAGTCGGCGCCTCATCGGAGCACCTCGCGGGTCGCCGGGGAGCGCCCGCCGTTGCTGCGACGCGCCAGCAGCCGTGCTTGCCAGCGATCGAGCCCCCACCCGGTGATCCGCACCAGCGACTCCCGGGCGATCGCACCATCCATCTTGGAGTCACCCCGCTCTCGTTCGAGGAACTCGATCGGCACCTCCCGGACTCGCAGCCCAGCGTCGATCGTCCGCACGGTCAGGTCGGTCTGGAAGCAGTAGCCGACCGACTCCACGCCCGCGAGGTCGATGGCGCGCAGCGTGGCCGCCCGGAAGAGCCGGAAGCCAGCGGTCACGTCGCGGACCGGGATGCCCAGCAGCAGCCGGGCGTAGAGGTTGCCGCCGACCGACAGCGCTCGGCGAGTCCAGCCCCAGTTGACGATGCTCCCGCCGGGCACCCACCGGGACCCGATCACCAGATCAGCCTCGCCGAGTGCGCCGATCAGCCGGTGCAACTGCTCGGGCTGGTGCGACCCGTCCGCGTCCATCTCCCCGATCGCCTCGTAACCGCGCTCGAGGGCCACCGCGAAGCCATGTAGGTACGCCGCCCCCAGTCCGGCCTTCTGTGTGCGATGGAGGACGGTGACGCGGGGGTCGCCCGCGGCCAGGTCGTCGGCGATCCGGCCGGTTCCGTCGGGCGATCCGTCGTCGACGATAAGCACGTCGGTGGTCGGGACCGCTTCGAGGAGCCGACCGACGATCCACGAGAGGTTCTCGGCCTCGTTGTAGGTCGGGACCACCATCACCATGCGCAGGGCAGGGTCCGGGCCGGGGAGGAGGCCGCCCGGGGGTGGCTGTCCGGTCACCGTGGGCCCTCCGCGCTGCTCGCAGTGGCGGACGCGGTGGTTCCTTCGTCGCCGCCGCGGCGGCCCGGCGCGCTTGAGGAGTCGACAGCACCAGTGGGGCTGGACACCTCGGCAGGTCGAACCCGGCGCTCTCGCGCCGCGCGGCCGCCCGCGACCGCCACCGAGGCTGCCGCCGCCAGCAGCAGCACGAGCTCGACCCAGCGGCCGAACCGGACCGCGGGTGTCAGGTCGGTCCCCAGCGCCACATCGGCGGACAGGAGCGCGGTCTCCCGCACCGGCGCGCGCTGGTCCACCTCACCAGTGGGACCGACGACGCCGGAGACGCCGTTCGTGGCGACAACCACGACGTGCCGGGCGGTCTCGGCGGCTCGCAGCCGCGCGATCTCGAACTGCTGCTCGATCTGCCCGGTGCCCATATAGGTGGCGTTGTTGGTCTGCACGACGAGCATCTGGGCGCCCGCGCGGACGACATCGCGGACCACCTGATCGTAGGCGACCTCGAAGCAGATGACGTCGCCGATCGTGGCGCCGTCCAGCTCCAAGACGCCCGGCTCGGTGCCGGGGACCATGTCGCGGGGGATCTGGTCGAGCCGCTCGAACAGTCGCGCTAGCTGGGCTCGGTGCGGGATGTACTCCCCGAACGGCACCGGCCTGGTCTTGGAGTAGCTGTCGACCGGGCCCGCACCGGGCTCCCAGACGATGCCCTGGTTGCGGACATCCCGCGGACCGGGTCCACCCACCATCGCCCCCACCAGGACCGGCACGCCGATGGCGTCGACTGCCCCCTGGATGTCGGCGTACACGTCGGGGTTGACGAAGGGATCCATGTCGGTGGAGTTCTCCGGCCACAGCACGAAGTCAGGCCGCTGCGCCTCGCCCCGCTCCACCTGCTCGGCCAGCGCCCGCGTGGCGCCGACGTGGTTCTCCAACACCACGCGGCGCTCGGAGAAGACGTCCATGCCCTCCCCGGGCACGTCGCCCTGCACGGCGGCCACTCGTACGATCCGGTTGCCCGCTGCCGGGACGGCGGCCTGAGCGGACGAGGGAGCCAACGCCCCCGGCCCCAGGAGCCACACGGCGACCAGAGCAGCAACCACGCCGCCGCCGGTGACGGCGGCGACGCGCGGCCGCTGGCGCCCCGCCGTCAGGAGCCAGGCGAGGGTGGTCCCGGCGAGGGCGACGAGGAAGGTCGTCCCCGCGGTGGCGACCCACGGCATCGCCGCGGCGAAAGGGGTGTCCGCGGTCGCGAAGGCCAGGCGTCCCCAGGGGAATCCGCCCCATGGGATGCTCGAACGAAGCACCTCCACCGCCACCCAGGTGCACGCCGACCACACGGGTGCGGCGGGCAGGGCGGCCACCACCACCAGCAGCACGCCCAAGAGGGCGAAGAACCCGCCCTGGAGCAGGGACAGTCCGATCCAGGCGTCGACGCCGATGATCTGCAGCCACGGCAGCAGGCCAGCCATGAACGCAGACCCGAACAGAGCCCCGACCCAGACGCCGGTGCGGGCCCGCGCGCCGACCAGCGCGAGCGACAGCCCGGCCACGGCGAGCGGCAGCAGCAACGCCCAGCCGATCGGCTCGAAGGCCACCGCGGCGGCGAGGCCGGCAACGACCGCGGCGCCGCCACGGACCAGGGGGCTCACCTGTCTCCTCACGGTGGGAAGGATCCGACGCGACCACGGTACAAGGCCGTGCGGACACCGCCCGCGAAACCAGACGAACGCCTGTCAAAGCCAGAGAACAGAAAGGCCCAGGACCCTTCGGACCGGCGGCGCGCGTGCTGGCTGCGCGCGTCTCCCGACGTTGTCTACTGGGTCCCGGACCTCCCCGTCGATCCAACCCCGTGGCCCTGCCAGTCGGCGCTCGGCGGCGGCCAGTCCACGGTCTGGTGCCCGACCGGGACCGGCAACCACCCGCGGCGCCGGGCACGACCCCGGCCTGCTCGGTGGACGACTGCACAGTGCCCACAGCGGCGAGGACCGGTCAAGGTGCCGCTGACCTGCGGTTTCATCAGAAGTCGCAGGTCAGCGGCCACCCCGGAGCCACCGGGAATTCACCGAGCCTTACGCGCCTGGCGGCGTGTCATGCGTGGACACGCCGGGGGGCACGACGACAACCCCCCGGGCCGTGGTTGCCGTCACCGGCTCCGCGAGGACCTCCGCAGCCGACTCGCCGCGGTCGGGCCGGCCACGGGTCACCACCACCAGCCGGAAGTCGACGGTGCGGGAGCGGGTGCCCGCGCGCACCAGCTCCGCGCTGACCTCCACGCAGTCCCCCGCCCGCACCGGCGCCAGGAACTGGACGTCGGAGTAGCTGGCGAAGAGCCCCTCGTCGCCGTCGGTGCGGATGCACAGCTCGGTCGCCGCGTCCCCGAACAGCCCGAGGCCGTAGGCACCGTCGACGAGGTCCCCGGCGTAGTGGGCGTGGGAGTAGGGGACGTAGCGCCGGTGCACCACGGTGGTTCCCACGATCGGCATGGTCGTCATGACGCACGCTCCGTTCCCGCGCCCGCCCGGCGCACCGACAAGGTGGCGACCAGGAAGGAGGCAACGTCGGCCGGCGTCGTCCCTCGCGCGAAGATCCGGTCGACGCCGAGCTCGGCGGCCATCGTCTCGTCGAATCTCGGACCACCCACAACCAGCACCGGTCTGGTCTCGTCGGGGTAGGCCTCGCGGAAAGCGGCGGCCATCTCGCGGGTGTTGAGCAGGTGCGCGTCGCGCTGGCTCACCACCTGGGAGACGAGCACCGCGTCCGCCCCTTCCTCCTGGGCCCGCGCCACGAGCTGCGGCACCGAGACCTGCGCTCCGAGGTTGACCACCTTGATCTCGCGGTAGTACTCCAGCCCCTTCTCGCCGCCGAAGCCCTTGATGTTGAGGATCGCGTCGATCCCCACGGTGTGCGCGTCGGCGCCGATGCAGGCGCCGACCACCACCAGGCGCCGGCGCAGCAGCTCACGGATCGCGCTGTTGGCCTCCGGGGGGGTCAGCATCGGGTAGTCACGCTCGACGATGCGAACCTTGTCCACCTCGACCAGGTGGTGCACCCGTCCGTAGACGATGAAGAAGGTGAAGTCGGGGCCCATGGCCTTGGCATGCACGACCATCGCCGGCTCGATCCCCATCTTGGCGGCCAGCTGTTGGGCGGCACCCTCGGCCACCTTGCTGTGCGGCATCGGCAAGGTGAACGACACCTGCACCATGCCGTCGCCGGTGGTGTCGCCGTAGGGGCGCAGCACGGTGCTCATGAGGGGACCGCCGATCCCTCGTCCAGCAGTTCGGTCGCCGGGTTGTAGTAGCCCTCGGCGCGCGGGGCCACCCCGTCCAGCCCACGGCCACCGTCGGCGGGGCGGCGCATCAACCCGAAGGTGCCGTCGGCGATCGCCGCCAGCAGCGGCGGGTCGCCGGCCTCGTCGGAGTCCGAGGCGATCTCCTCGAGCAGCTCGATCGCTTCGTGCAGCACCTGGTTGGCGCGACCGGCGATGAACCCGTCGGGGGGCGGATGGAAGTCCTCCTGGAGCTGGCCCGCGGCGTTGAGGACGTAGCGCACGTTCTGCAACGCGAGGTCGCGGTCCGACAGCCAGGGCGTGACCACCGCCTCGGTCATCATCCCGACCAGCAGGATGCCTTGCCCGGTGAGCGCGCCGGCCAGGTTGAAGAACCCGTCGAGCAGGTAGCCGCGGAACACGTCGCCGGACATGTGCCGGGTCGGCGGCATCCACTTCAGCGGGGCGTCTGGGAAGAGCTGGCGGGCCAGCAGCGCGTGGGCCAGCTCCATCCGGAACGAGTCGGGCAGCTCGGGGTCGATCTCGAAGGCGTGGCCCAGCCCGACCTGCCAGTTCTCCAGGCCGGCTTCCTTCGCGAAGTACTCGTTGAGGAGCTGGCTGGTGGTGACCGTGTGCGCTGCCTCGACGGCGTCGGCGGTGGTGAGGTAGTTGTCCTCGCCGGTGTTGATGATGATCCCCGCGCGCGCGTGCACCTGCCGGCTGAACCGCTGGTCGACGAAGGTGCGGACCGGGTTGATGTCGCGGAAGAGGATCCCGTACATCGAGTCGTTGAGCATCATGTCGAGCCGCTCGAGGCCGGCCAGGGCGGCGATCTCCGGCATGCACAGCCCGGAGGCGTAGTTGGTGAGGCGGATGTAGCGACCCAGCTCGCGGCTGGTCTCGTCCAGTGCCTCCCGCATCAGCCGGAAGTTCTCCTGGGTGGCGTAGGTCCCGGCGAAACCCTCCCGGGTCGGCCCTTCGGGGACGAAGTCGAGCAGCGACTGACCCGTGGACCGGATCACCGCGACCACATCGGCGCCTTCACGGGCCGCGGCCTGAGCCTGCGGGATGTCCTCGTAGATGTCGCCGGTGGCGACGATGAGGTAGATCCACGGCTTGCGAGGGGCGTCACCGATCTCCCCGACCATGCGGGCGCGTTCCTCGCGTCGCCCATCGATGCGGGCGATCCCGGCCGCCACCGACGTCCGTGAGGCTTGCCGCGCCCACACGGCGGCGTCCTCCTCGGGAAGCCGGAACCGCACCGAGCCGGCGGCGGCCTTCTGGGCCAGCGCCGCCAGGTCCTCCGCCTCCCCGCGCAGGAGGGCGTCCCACACCGGGAGGGCCACGCCGTGCTCGAGCCCAAGGTCGGCCTGGACCGCGTCGAGGAGCCGGTTGACCCAGGGCGTCCCCTCCGCGTCGGCGCCACGCAGGCCTGCCAGCCGCAGGGTGGCGCGCTCCACCGACACCGTGGTGTGCCGGCCGGCGAGGTCGACGATCGGCCGGCCGACCCGGGCGGCGAGCGCACGCGCCCGCCCGACCGCTTCGCTGTCCAGGACGATCTTCACCAGTGCTCCCTTCGCAGGCTCAACGACGGCGCTCGAACAACGCCCGGACTCCTGGGCTCGACCTCAGCAGCGACAGCGCGTAGTCCGCATGCCCGGGGACGTAGCCGTTCCCCACCAGCATCGTGACATCTGCCGCCAGGCCTTCGGCACCCAAGGCCGCCGCGGAGAACGACGTGGCCATCGAGAAGAACACCACGGTGCCGCCGTCGCGGGTCGCGAGGATCGCCCCGTGTTCGCAGCCGGGGACGTCGACGCACACCACGGTGACGGTGGCGCCGCCACCGGCGACGGCGTGCACGGCGTCGCGCAGCGCCACCGGGTCACGGGCGTCGGCCACCACGACGTGGTCGGCGAGCCCGGCGGAGTCCAACAGCCTGGCTTCCTCAGCGTGCGGAACCACACCCACGGTCGTCCGCGCGCCGGCCTCGCGCGCCGCCGCCAACGCCAGCGACCCCGACTTCCCGGCGCCTCCGACCACCGCCACCACGGGTCCGCTGCCGCCCTGGGCCTCGGCGTACGAGGCGACAACGCGGGCGGTGAGGGCCGGCGCGCCGCAGACGTCGAGCACGGCAAGGGCCAGCTCGGGGGCCAGATCCTCGGGGAGCCGGGCGGCGATGGACCGGCCGAAGAGGATCGCATGGCCGTCGGCGGGCACCTGCTCGCTGCACCCGTCCCACCGGGCGAGGCCGTCCTCGATGACCAGGGGCGTCAACGTGAGTGACACCAGGGTGGCCACCCGGTCGCCCACCGAGAGGCCCAGCGGCGACGCCGGGCCGACCTCCTCGACCGTGCCGACCAACATGCCACCGGAACCGGTCTGGGGATTCTGCATCTTCCCGCGCATCGACACGATCTCCGAAACGGCGGCGCGCACCGCCTCGCCATCGCCGCCGTGCGCCTCCCGCAGTTGCCGGAACGAGGCGGCGTCGAGGTTCAGCGTCTCGACGCGGATCCGCGCCTCGTCCTCCCACAGCGCCGGCCGGGCGTCCAGCCGCCAGGCGGCCTGCGGGAGGACACCGGCGGGCTCGAGCACCCGGTGTAGGCCGACCGGATCTCCTCCCGGGAGGTATGACACCGCAGTTCCCCTCTTGCTGCTCGCCAATCGCCGCAAATCTTGCGGCGTGTGGCTCGACTGACCGTAGATCCTATGCCTACTCTGGCAGACATGTTTTCGGCCCCACAACCCGACGTGCACCGAGCCGCGAGGAGTAAGCGTGACCATCGCCAGTGATCCGACCACCGAGCGCCTGACGCTGCCCACCGCGGCCGACGCCTTGCGGGACGCCGAGGCGTCCCAGCAGGCACGCCAGGTGGAGCCGGGGCAGCCCTATCACTACCGGCGAGCCGAGCTGGTCGAGCCCGACTGGACCCGCTTCCCCGGCTGGGCGTCGGTCACCGAGGCCCAGTGGCGCTCGGCACAATGGCAGCGGGCACACTGCGTGAAGAGCATCCGACAGCTTCGCGAGCTGGTGGGCGACCTCGTCGACGAGCGCTTCTATGCCGACCTCGAGCGCGACCAGCGGGAGCGGGCGACGATGTCGATGCTGGTGCCGCCGCAGATGCTCAACACGATGGCCCCCCACGCCGTGCCGAACGGTCCGGGCTCGCTCACCGAGGCGTTCTACGCCGACCCGGTACGCCGCTACATGGTCCCGGTCTTCTCCGACCGGCGCACCGACTGGCCCTCTCACCCGCACGCGAGCCGAGACTCGCTGCACGAGCACGACATGTGGGTGGCCGAGGGACTGACCCACCGCTACCCCACGAAGGTGCTCGCCGAGCTGCTGCCGACCTGCCCGCAGTACTGCGGCCACTGCACCCGCATGGACCTGGTCGGCAACTCCACCCCGGCCGTCGACAAGCTGAAGTTCGACCTCAAGCCCGTCGACCGGCACGACCAGATGCTCGGCTACCTGCGCGAGCATCCCGAGGTGCGCGATGTCGTGGTGTCCGGAGGGGATGTGGCCAACCTGCCGTGGGCCCGGCTGGAGTCCTTCCTGGCCCGGCTGGTGGAGTTGGACAACATCCGTGACATCCGGCTGGCCACCAAGGCGCTGGTGGGTCTCCCCCAGCACTGGCTGCAGCCCGAGGTCGTCGACGGCGTCGGCCGGGTGGCTCGGCTGGCCCGCTCGCGCGGGGTGTCGCTGGCCATCCACACGCACGCCAACCACGCCGAGTCGGTCACCCCGCTGGTGGCCGAGGCGGCCGGCGCGATGCTGGACGCCGGCGTCCGCGACGTGCGCAACCAGGGAGTGCTGCTCGCCGGGGTCAACGACGACCCACACGCCCTGCTCGACCTGTGCTTCGCCCTGCTCGACAGCGCTTCGGTGATGCCCTACTACTTCTACATGTGCGACATGATCCCGGCCTCGGAGCACTGGCGCGTCTCGGTCCGCCACGCCCAGCAGCTCCAGCATCGGATCATGGGATACCTGCCCGGCTTCGCCACCCCACGGATCGTCTGCGACGTCCCGTTCGTCGGCAAGCGCTGGGTGCACCAGGTCGCCGAGTACGACGAGGAGCGGGGCATCTCCTACTGGACGAAGAACTACCGCACCTCGATCGAGGCGACCGACCCCGAGGCGCTCTCGCGTCGCTACGAGTACTACGACCCGATCCACACCCTCCCCGAGGCCGGCCAGGCCTGGTGGCGCGCCCACGCGACCTGACCCTGTGCCCGGCGAGCGGCCGATGATCCCGCCGCTCGCGGTGCTCGGCGTGGCGACCCGGCTGGTCGTCCCGCTGCTCGTGGCCGCCGCCGTCGGCTACCTGGTGGCCGGGCCGGCGGCGGTTCTAGGGTTGTTGTTGGGTTTCCTCGCCGGCGTCGTCCCGGCCATAGCGCCGCTCGGAGCTGGATGGCGGGCCTACGCAGCCGGGACGACGATCACGGCGGGAGTGCTGGGGCTGGGGACCACGGGAGCCCCGGTGCTGGCGGGGGTCACGGTGGCCGGGGTCGCGTTGGCCGCGGCGCCGCTGTCCCGGCGCGCGATCGGTGCGGGGACGATCCTGCCCGTGGTGGCGGCGATCTGCGCCTCCGTCGACATCGAGCCCCGGCCCCTCGCGCTGGCCGGGGGGCTGCTGGTCGGCTTCGGGCTGGTGGTCCTCCTCGCCCGAGTCCTCGGCGTCGGCGCGCCCGTCCCCGGCGTACCCGCCGCGACGGCGCGTCGGCACGCCGCGGCACTGGCAGGGACGGCCGGCCCGGCCACCGCGGTCGTGCTGGCGCAGTCCGTGCCGCACGGCTACTGGCTGGTCCTGGCCCTGGCCTCGGCGCTGCGCCCCGGACGCGGCGAGAGCTGGATCGCGGCCCGCGACCGGACGGCCGGGACGATGCTCGGTGTCGTCGTGGGGGTCGCCGGCGCGCTGCTGGCCGGACCGGCCACCGCGACGATCGCGGCCGTCGCGCTCGTGGTCACCGTCGCGTGGGCCCTCCAGGAAGCCGAACGGCTCCAGGCGGCCGGCTCGGCGGCGATCATCGTCCTGGCGACCTCCAGCGACTACGCCGGAGATGTCGTCGGCGTCGCCGTCGACCGGCTCGGCCTCACGGCGCTGGGGGCAGGCGTCGCCGTCCTCGCCGCCTGGGCCCTGGAACGGGCCGGGCCGGACCGCGCGCACCCCGAGCGGGGCGGGCCGGACCGCGCGGGACCGAACCCCGCAGAGCCCCCGCGCTCCTGACCTGGGCGGAACCCGGCCCCTACCCTGTGCCCGACGTGGAGAGCCCCTCCCCCGCTAGGCGGGCATCGGCTGGCTCAGCGGGCCGCACTCGCCGCAGCCGAGAGTGCCTCGACCAGCCGGGCGGCCGGCGAGTCCAACCCCCAACGCCGCGACAGTGCGACGAGCGCGTCGGGGTCGCGCGGCGTGCCCGGCAGCCTCAGGTCGCGCGCTCCCACGTCGAGGTCGGTCACCACTCGCACCACGCGAGGGGCCACCGCCACGTAGTCGGCCGCCTCCCGCAGCCGTCGTCGAGGGCTGGGGCCGAGGTCGGAGTCCGGGTCCTCGACAGCGTCGAGCAGGGCGGTCATGTCGCCGAACCGCCCGAGCAGCGTCGCGGCGGTCTTCTCCCCGATCCCCGGCACCCCGGGCAGCCCGTCGGACGGGTCGCCCCGGAGGGTCGCGAAGTCGGCGTACTGGTGCGCCTCGACGCCGTACTTCTCACGCACCACCGCCTCGGTCACTCGCTCGTGACGACCCACCCCGCGGGCGACGTAGAGGACCCGCACGCCGCGCCCGTCGTCGACGAGCTGGAAGAGGTCCCGGTCGCCGGTCACGATGTCCGTGGGCATCTGCGCGCGGGTCGCCAGCGTGCCGATCACGTCGTCGGCCTCGTAGCCGTCGGCGCCGACCACCGCGATCCCGACCGCGGCGAGCACCTCCTCGATCACCGGCACCTGGGCCTGCAGCGCGTCCGGCACCTCCTCCACATCCGGCGCACCCGGGCGCGGCGCGACCAGCCGGTGCGCCTTGTACGACGGGAGCAGCTCGGTGCGCCAGGCCGGTCGCCAGTCGTTGTCCCAGCAGCAGGCCAGGTGCGTGGGGCGGTAGTCACCCACGAGCCTGCTGATGAAGTCGAGCAGGCCGCGCACCGCATTGACCGGCGCCCCGTCGGGGGAGGTGACCGAGTCCGGCACGCCAAAGTAGGCCCGGAAGTAGAGCGACGCCGTGTCGAGCAGCATCAGTCGCTGCGCGGATCCGGTCACCGCAGGAGGGTACGGCGAACGTCGGCACCCCGGGCGGCGAGGTCAGCGGTGGGCCTCAAGGTAATCCTCGGGGTCCTTGTCCCGCGAGGGGATCCCTTCGGCGTGCTGGGACTCATAGGTGAGGAACTGGATCGCGATGTCGTGGCGGGTCTGGAGGCCGACGGTGCGGCGGAAGTCGGCAAGGTCGTCGCGCTCCTCCTCGGCCATGTGCTCGCTGTTGGCCTGCCGGGCCTCACGCACCGCCGCCCACCACGCATCACTGCCGACCTGGTGCCGGTCGACCGCGCGCACCGCGTCGCGGATCTCGTTGTGGTCCTTGACCGCGTCCTCCACTTCCTCGCCGGGGCCTTCGTCGCCCTCGGCCCCCTGGCCCCGCTTCAGCAGCGCCGGGTAGAAGAACTTCTCCTCCGCCTCGGCGTGCACCTCGAGGAGGACCACGAGCCGTTTCCACACCGCGGCCAGCGACGCGGTGTCCTCGGCTGGGATCTCGTCGAGCAGGGCGAAGGTCCGGCGCTGGTCGTGGTGCTGGGTGAGGATGACGTCGGTGATGTCCATGCCGCAACGCTAGCCTGAGGCCGTGGAGGATCTGGACCGGCACATCCTGACCCTGCTCGCCCAGGACGGCCGGATGTCCTACACCGACCTCGGCAAGGCGACCGGGCTGTCGACCTCGGCGGTGCACCAGCGGGTGAAGCGGCTGGAGAGCCGCGGGGCGATCACCGCGTACGCCGCGGTCGTGGACTACACCCAGGTTGGGCTGCCGCTGACCGCCTTCATCTCGATCCGGCCGATCGACGCCAGCCAGCCCGACGACTACCCCGAGCGGCTTCGGGAGATCCCCGAGATCGAGTCCTGCTGGTCGGTGGCCGGCGACGCGTCGTACTTCCTCAAGGTCCGGGTGGCGACCCCCGTCGACCTGGAGAACCTGCTGGCCCGGATCCGGGCTGTGGCCAACGTGTCCACGCGGACCACGATCGTGCTGTCCACGCCCTACGAGGGCCGACCGGTCGGCTGACCCGGCGCCGAGATCGGTCAGTCGGTCAGGGAGGAATAGGCGACGACGCCCCGGCGCAGCGCGTCGATGGTGGCCCGGGCGGTCTGGCGCAGCCGGCCGCCCGAGGGGCTCGCGCCGGCGGCGTCGGCGACCTGGCCGCAGACGTCGAGCAACTGCTTCACCCAGCGCACGAAGTCGCCGGCGGCCAGGTCGGTCTCCCGCAGGACCTCGTCGAGGCCGGCTCCCGAAGCCCAGGCCTGGGCGGCCCAGGAGAAGCCGAGGTCGGGCTCGCGGAGGAAGTCCAGCCGGTGCTCCCGTTCCAGGGCGTCCAGCTCGGCCCAGACCCCGATCATGTCCCGGATCACCTCGCGCACGGGTCCGCGGGGCAGCCGCGGCGGGTTGGCGTCGTCGGCGCGCCGGCTCTCGTAGACCAGCACCGACAGCGCGGCGGCGAGGTCGGCCGGCGCCAGCTCCTCCCAGAGCCCGAGGCGCAGGCACTCGGCGGCCACGAGGTCGAGCTCCCCGTAGATGCGCATCAGCGTCCGGCCGGCGTCGGTGACCCGGTCGTCGGCAAGGTAGCCCCGCGCCGAGAGCACCTCGCAGACCCGGTCGAACTGGCGGGCGATCGTGTTCGTCCGGGAGTCGATCCGCCGGCGCAGGGTGGCCGTCTCACGGTCCAGGCGATAGTGCCGCTCGGCCCACCGAGCGTGCGACTCGCGGTCCGGACAGCCGTGACAGGGGTGCCGGCGCATCGCCGCTCGCATCCGGCTGATCTCGGCCTCACGAGGCGACTCCGTGGGGCCGCGACCTCCCCGACCGCGCCCCCGCGCTCGGTCCGGCATCGGTGTCAGCTCCGCCATCCGGCTGCTGAGCCGCTGCGCCAGCTCCCGGCGCGCCTGCGGGTTGCGGCCGTTGAAGGTGCGCGGCACCTTCAGCCGGGTCAGCGGCGCCACCGGACGGTCGAAGTCCGCGACGGTGAGCCGGCGCGCCTGCCGGCCCTGGGTGAGGACGTAGGGGCGGGGCCCCCCGCGGTCCGGGCGGGTGCCCGGGTCGACGACGACAGCGAAACCGGCGTACTTGCCGGCTGGCACGTCGACGACGTCGCCGGGGCGCAGCGCCTCCAGCGACTCCTCGATCTGCTGACGCCGGTCCTCCCGGCGGCTGCGGGCGGCGGCGCTCTCGGCGTCGGTGAGCTGCCGTCGCAGCGCCCAGTACGCCGCGAAGTCGCCCAGGTGACACTGCGCGGCCTCGGCGTACCCCTCGAGCCCCTCCTCCGCCTTCCGCAGCTGCCGGGCCAGCCCGACGACGGCCCGGTCCGCCTGGAACTGCGCGAACGACGACTCCAGGAGCTCCCGCGCGGTGGCCCGGCCGACCTGGTGCACGAGGTTGACCGCCATGTTGTACGAGGGACGGAAGGACGAGCGCAGGGGGTAGGTGCGGGTGGAGGCCAGACCGGCCACGGCCTTGGCGTCCATGCCCGGCGACCACAGCACGACGCCGTGGCCCTCGACGTCGATGCCGCGTCGCCCGGCCCGGCCGGTCAGCTGGGTGTACTCCCCCGGCGTGATGTCGGCGTGCGTCTCGCCGTTCCACTTCACCAGCTTCTCGATCACCACCGACCTAGCCGGCATGTTGATGCCGAGCGCCAGGGTGTCGGTGGCGAAGACGACCTTGCACCTCCCGGAGGTGAAGAGCTCCTCGACGCACTCCTTGAAGGTGGGCAGCATCCCGGCGTGGTGGGCGGCGATCCCGCGAGACAGCCCCTCGAGGAGGTCGTGGTAGCCGAGCACGTGCAGGTCGGCGTCGGGGATGTGCGCGCATCGCTCCTCGACGAAGGCGCGGATCTCGGCGCCCTCGGCGGGCGAGGTGAGCCGCAGGTTGGCGGCCAGGCACTGCTCCACCGCCGCGTCGCAGCCGACCCGGCTGAAGATGAAGTAGATGGCCGGCAGCAGCCGCTCCCGCTCCAGCCGGTCCACCACGTCGAAACGGAGCGGCAGTCCGCCGCGCGGGCCACGCCCCCGCTCGCCCCCTCCCCGGCCCGGATCGCCCCTCCCGCGCTCGGGTCGGCCGCGCCTGCGGTCCGAGGTACGCCGGGAGCGCAGGTCGTCGCGGGACAGCCGCACCAGCTCGGGGTTGACCGCGCTGTCCGGGCCGGCGAACCCGGACTCGTCGGCGAACAGGTCGTAGAGCCGGCGTCCCACCATGACGTGCTGGTAGAGCGGCACGGGACGCCGCTCCTCCACGATCGTCGCGGTGCCGCCGCGCACCTCGGAGAGCCACTCGCCGAACTCCTCGGCGTTGGACACCGTGGCGCTCAAGGACACCACCGACACCGACTCGGGCAGGTGGATGATGACCTCCTCCCAGACGGCGCCGCGGGAGCGGTCGGCGAGGTAGTGCACCTCGTCCATGACGACCCAGCCCAGCCCGGTCAGCGTCGGGGAGCCGGCGTAGAGCATGTTGCGCAGCACCTCGGTGGTCATCACGACCACCGGCGCCTCGCCGTTCACGGTGTTGTCGCCGGTGAGCAGGCCCACGTCGTCGGGCCCGTAGCGGCGCACCAGATCCTGGAACTTCTGATTGGACAGCGCCTTGATGGGCGTGGTGTAGAAGCACTTGCGGCCCTGGTGCTGGGCCAGGTGGACCGCGAACTCGCCGACGACGGTCTTGCCGGACCCGGTCGGCGCGGCCACCAGCACCCCCTCCCCGGCCTCGAGCGCCTCGCAGGCGCGGACCTGGAAGTCGTCAAGGCCGAACGGGTAGAGCGCGCGGAAGTCGGCGAGCGCGGGGCTGGACTGCTCGGCGCGGAAGCGCGCGTAGCGCTCCGACGGGCTGCTCACGATGCCCCCCCGGTGTCGTGGTCGCGCCCGGTCAGGACCTGGAGCGCCCTCGGTTCGGCGCTCACGGTGAGCGGCAGCGGGCCGAGCCGCTCACCGTCTGCGTAGGCGACGATCCCCGGTGCCTGGATCGTGACGCTGCGCGCGAGGTGGTGCTCGTAGGCGGGATGCGTGACGTGCGTGCCGCGGAACAGGGTCGGATAGGTGCGGACCAGGTCCAGCTTGCTCACCGGGTGGAAGACCACCACGTCCAGCATGCCGTCGTCGAGCCTGGCTCCCTCGGTGATCCTCAGCCCGCCCCCGAACGAGGGACCGTTCCCGACCGCGACGAGCATCGCCGTGAGGCTCGCGGTCTCGCCGTCCAGGTCGAGGTCGTAGCAGATCGGCTCGAACACCCGCAGCTCGGCCAGGGTGGCCAGGCTGTAGCGCAGCTGCCCCCGCGGCCTCCGCATCCGGTTCGCCCGCTCGTTGACCACGGCGTCGAAGCCCGCGGAAAGCACGCAGACGACGTACGCCGAGCCGGTGTGAGCCAGGTCGACGGTTCGGCTTCGACCCGCGAGCAGCACCTCGGCTGCCGCCAGCGGGTCACGGCGCGGGACTCCGAAGGCGCGGGCGGCATCGTTGCCGGTGCCGGTGGGGACGATGCCCAGGCGGGTGTCGCGCTTGGCGAGCACCTGGGCGGCCAGGTGCACCATCCCGTCGCCGCCGACGACCGCCAGGGTCTCCACGCCGGCCTCGACCGCGTCCCGGGCCAGCGTGGCCGCCTCCGCGGCGTCGCGTCCCTGCATCCGATGCACCCGGACCCCGGCGTCGGAGAGCCGGTTCGCGACCAGGTCGGCCGCCCGGGTGCCTCGGCCCCGGCCTGCCGTCGGGTTGACGAGCAGTGCGATCTCCCGGGACACGCCTCCACCCTAGCCACGCAGCCCGCTGCGACCGGCGCGCACGCCACCGCGGGCAGGAGCGCACGTCACCTTGGTCGGGGTCACAGGCGCAGGGCCACCGCGAAGCTGGCGGGCGAGGCTCCCACCGCTCGAGCGAGCCGGCGTACCGCTTCCAGGGCGGGCTCGGCGGTGATCGTCGAGCCCGGCAGCGCCACCGTCAGGCGCCCGTCGTACTCCACGAGCAGCACCTCCCCCAGGGCCCACGCGCGATGTGTCGCGGAACGCCACGCGTCGCCGAGCACCGGCATCGGGTAGGCCAGGTCGACGGCGAGCAGGTCGCAGTCCAGCGACACCGGGGCCGGTGTGTCGCGCGGGGACGGCCCGCCGACCGGGCGGGCAGGCTGGGGACGGAGCCAGCCGGTGACCCGGTGCTCGGCAAGGCTGCTCTGCGCGGTCCAGAGCACCTCCTCCACACCCAGCCACTCGGGCAGGTCGAAGGGGTCCACGGCCTCGACCCGGTGCTCGGCCATCAGTCGTCCTCGTCGAGGTCGGACGGCGTGACCTCGTCGGTGTGGTAGTCGAGGTCGGAAATCTCGTCGTCATCGACGTTCTCCTGCTCCACGCGACCACGCCTTCGGTCCAGGACTCGGGCGATCACCTCCGAGAGCACGAACAACAGGGTCATCGGCAGCGCCAGCATGAGCATGGAGAACGGGTCCGTGGACGGCGTGGCCGCGGCGGCGAAGACGAACGTGCCCAGCACCACCCAGGACCGGTGCTGCCCCAGCGTGCGGCCGGACAGCAGGCCCGCGAGGTTGAGCAGGACGACGAAGACCGGGATCTCGAAGGCGACGCCGAACACGAGCAGCATCCGGGTGAAGAAGCTGAAGTACTCCCCGAACTCGACGAGGTTCTCCAGCTCGGCCGGCGTGAAGCCGATCAGCACCTCGAGGCCGCGAGGCAGCACGTAGTAGCCGGTGGCCACGCCGAGGATGAACAACGGCCCCGCGATCGCGGTGAAGAGCCGCGACCACTTGCGCTCCTTGGGGTGCAGCCCGGGGACGATGAACGCCCAGAGCTGGTAGAGCCAGTAGGGGCTGGTGCCCACCACGGCCGCGACGGCACTGAGCTTGAGCTGGAGCAGCAGCGGCCCGGCTGCGCCCTTGATGTATGCCTTGGTCTCGACCTCCGCGCCCAGCGCCTCCTTGGCGGCGTTGTAGGGCGAGAGGACCAGACCGAGCAGGTAGTCGTAGGCGAACAGCGCGACCACCATGCCTACCACCAGGACCACGACCGACCGCAGCAGCCGAGCCCGCAGCTCGCGCAGGTGGTCGGCCAGCGCCATCCGGGCATCCGGCCCGGCGGGCCCCGCCGGGACGCGGAACAGCGCGGCGAGCCGACCCGTCACCGGATCCTCACCGGGCGCTCATGAGCCGCTCATCGGGCCAGGCGCAGACCACGATGAAGCCCTCTCTGCCTCCAGACGCGTCCGACGCTCAGCGATCGGTGTCGCGAGGCGCGTCGGCCTCGGGCTGCCGCATCGGGCGGTCGGGGCGCTTCGGGTCGATCCGCTCCGACTCGAGCCGCCGCTGCTCCAGCTCGGGGAGCTCGGAGTCCTCGGCCGGGCGTCCCGTCGGGCGCTGAGCGTCGGACTCGTCGTCATCATCGATGAGCCCCTTGGTCTCCGCCTTGAAGATGCGCAGTGCCCGGCCGCTTCCGCGGGCGAGCTCGGGGAGCTTCTTCGCACCGAAGAGCAGCACGAGGACCAGGAAGATGAGGAGCACTTCCGTGGGGCCCAGATTCATCTCGCTCAGCTTTCGTCGTGGGGTGGAGCATTCGGTCCTGCGGTGCGCTCCATCGTACCCGCAGGTCACCGCGTACCGTCGCCGACAGAGTCGCCGGCTCCCAGATCGGGGTCGAGGGCACTCCCGGTCCGGGCCCTCAGCCGTAGGCAGCCAGCGCTTCCCGGGCGATGGCCCGGACCCGGTCGGCGAGGTCGGCGGGCTCCACGAGCTCGGCAGTGCCACCCAGCCGCAGCACCAACCGGACCAGCCAGGCCGGGTCGCCCACTCGAAGCCGCACCAGCAGGCTGGGCTCGTCCGCGGCGTCCGCCTCGCCGCCCCGCTCTTCCAGCACGGACTCGACGGGGTAGTACTCGGTGACCCAGCGCGCGCGCGGCGACAGCCGCAACGTGGCCAGCAGGTCGTCTCCGGAAGGACGGAAGATGCCCTCCGCCAGGTCCAGAGGCTCGAGCGAAACCGGCGGCGCCATGCGCGTGTCGAGCACCTCGATCGAGGCCACCCGGTCGAGACGGAACAGGCGGCGGTCCTCAACGGCATGGCACCAGGCGTCGAGGTAGTGGTGGCCGCCGGCGCTCGAGACCGCGATCGGGTCGACCACCCGGACGGTGACCTCGTCGCGCGCCGGCGAGCGGTGGCGGAGCCGGACCTGGACCCCGCGGGCCAGCGCCTCCTCGAGCCGCCGACGCGCCACGCCCACCTCCTCGTCCGCGGCCAGCCGGACGTCGACCTGCGCGGCGACTGCCGCAGCCTCCCCCGCGGCCGCCTCGATCTTGGCCAGCGCCCGCTCGACGGCACCCCGCTCCTCGGCAGCGCTGCCCTCCAGCAGTGCCCGGAGCCCGACGACGAGCGCCGCGGCCTCGGTGCTGTCCAGCCGCAGCGGGCGGCTGAGGTAGTCGGCGTTGGACAGCCGGATCACGCCCTCGCCCTCCAGGGCGTCGAAGTCGACGTCGATGAGGTCGCCCATTCCCAGCCCCGGCAGCCCGCAGAAGAGCAGCACGTTGATGTCCCTGAGCACGGTCCGCGGGGAGACGCCGAACTCCCGGGCCGTGTCCTCGACCCGTACCTCACCGCGGCCCTGCAGGTAGGGCACCATCGCGAGGAGCCGGTTGACCTGCGTCCGCGACCCGGCGGTGCCCGGGCGGGTCACGCCGGGCTCCCGACCAGGGCGCGCAGCGCGGCGACAACGGCCTCGCGGAGTGTGGGCGGACTCTCGACGACCACGTCGGCGCCATGCTCGAGAATCTCGTCCGCCAGCCCGTCGATGCGGGCGAAGGGCACCTCGATGCGCTGCCAGCCGTGATCGGCGGGCTGCTGGACGGTCGCCCGGTGCCGCAGGGCGACCCCCTTGCCGGGGCGCACCCGCAGCACGGCCAACTGCTGGGGAACCTCGGGCGCCAGCCGCCCGGTCAGTGCGCGCACGTCGGTGCCCTCTGGGACGGTGAAGGAGCCCGGCGGCCCGATCGGCACCGGCTCCCCAACGACCCGGGAGAGCCGGAACATCCGCTGGTCCTCACGGTCCTGGTCGTGGCCCAGGACGTACCACCGGGCGCGGTAGGAGACGATCCCCCACGGCTCGAGCCGCCGGCGGGTGGGACTGGCGGCGGTCGGGGAGCGGTAGTCGAACGCCAGCGGACGACGCGCGGTCACCGCATCCCAGAAGGCATCGAAGGACGGCTCGTCGGCAACGAGCTGGGGCTGGGCGATGTTGAGCGCCTCCCGGTCCACCTCCACCCCCGCTGCCTTGAGTTTGAGCACGGCATCGGAGGTCGCCGAGGCCAGGCCCGCGTGCTGCCACACCCGGGCGGCCAGCCCGACGACGGCCGCCTCGTCGGCCTCGAGCGAGACCTCCGGGAGCTCGAAGGCCGACCGGGGGATGCGGTAGCCAGGGTCGTCGTCGAAGAGGGGGTCATATCCACCGACCTCCAGCGGCACGCCGAGCGACCGCAGGTCCTCCTTGTCGCGCTCGAACATCTTCTCGAACGCCTCGTCCGTGGCGGCGCCACGGTAGTCCGGGATCGCCTCGCGCAGCCGCTCCTTGGCCACGTAGCCGCGCGAGACGAGCAGGGTGATGAGCAGGTTGAGCAGCCGCTCGCTCTTCCGTGCCGACATCGCCCTCCCCTCGTGGCTCAGGCGCTGCCGAGGATGTCCACGACGAAGACGAGTGTCGAGTCCGCCGGGATCGAGCCCTGCTCCTGGTCGCCATAGGCGAGGTCCGGCGGGATCACCAGCATCACGCGGCTGCCCACCGTCTGCCCCCGGAGTCCTTGGACCCAGCCGTCGATGAGGCTGCCCTCGGCGAGCGAGAACGCCGCGGGCTGGCGGCTGTAGGACTCGTCGAAGGGCTTGTCGCCCTTGCCCCAGACCACACCGAAGTAGTCGACGGTGACCTGGTCGCCCTTGCCGATCTTCGCCCCGTCGCCCTCGACCAGCGGGATCACCTGCAGCTTCCCCGGCGCTTTGCGAGGTGCGTCGGAGAAGTCCAGCGCGGTGACGTCCCCGTTCTCCGCCACCACGGTCGGCGCGTCGGCCGGCGGGTCGACGTCAGTCCCCTGTGGGCCATCCAGAGGGGGGTCGTCGACGCCCATGACGTCGAGCACGATGACGATGTCATCGTCAGCGGTGACCCCGCTGCCCTCCTGCGGCTCGTCGCCGAAGTAGTCGACCGCGGGCAGGGCGAAGGCGATCCGGCTGCCGACTGCGCTTCCGGCCAGCGCCTCCTGGATGAAGTCCTGGGTCTGGCCGAGGACGACGGTCTGGGGTTCCTCCCCCTCGTAGCTGCTGGACAGCTCGTCGCCGGAACCCCCGACCGCGAAGAGCGAATGCAGCATGACCGTGCTCTCGGCCGGCACCTCCTCGCCGTCGCCCTCCACGAGCACGGCGGTCTCGACGTCCTCGACGTCGAGATTGTCCAGGGTGAGCTCTGGCTTCTCTCCGACGTCACCCTCGACGGTCAGCCCCGGGATGGACTCGGCCGCGGAGCCGCTGTCATCCGAGCCGCAGGCGGCGAGTGCGGTGATGGCCAGGGCCGCGGCGGTTGCGACGGCGAGTCGGCGGCGCATGAAGCTCCCTCGGGAAATCGGGTCAGGGGTCGCCGACACCCTAGCCGGGAGACCTGAGAGGCTCCTGACCCCCGTCGGAGCGCTGCGGCGTACGAGGGGCGGTCACATACCCTCGATCAGCTTGTGCACCCGCTCGTCGTGCGAGCGGAAGGGGTCCTTGCACAGCACCGTGCGCTGCGCCTGGTCGTTGAGCTTGAGGTGCACCCAATCCACGGTGAAGTCCCGGCGCCGCTCCTGCGCGCGCTTGATGAACTCGCCGCGCAGTCGTGCCCGCGTGGTCTGCGGCGGCACCGACTTGGCCTCGAAGATCCTCAGGTCCTGGGTCGCCCGGGCGACGGCGCCTCGATTCTCCAGGAGGTAGTAGAGGCCGCGGCTGCGGTGGATGTCGTGGTAGGCGAGGTCGAGCTGGGCGAGCCGGGGATGGCTCAGCGGCAGTCCGTTCTGACTGCGGTAGCGCTCCAGGAGCCGCCACTTGATCACCCAGTCGATCTCGCGCTCGACCAAGCCCAGGTCGCCGGACTCCACCGCCTTGAGGCCGCGCTCCCACAGGTCCAGCGCCTGGTCCACGACCGGGGTCTGCAGGCCGCGCCGGTCGACGAAATCGCGGGCCCGCTGGAGGTAGTCGGACTGGATGTCCAGGGCGCTGGCCTCGCGCCCGTTGGCCAGCCGCACCTTGCGGCGACCGGTCATGTCGTGGGAGATCTCCCGGATCGCTCGGATCGGGTTCTCCATCGTGAGGTCGCGCATCACGACGCCCTCCTCGATCATCCGCAAGACCAGGTCGCAGGAGGCAACCTTGAGCAGGGTGGTGGTCTCGGACATGTTGGAGTCGCCCACGATCACATGCAGCCGGCGGTAGCGCTCGGCGTCGGCATGCGGCTCGTCGCGGGTGTTGATGATCGGGCGGCTGCGGGTGGTGGCGCTGGAGACTCCCTCCCAGATGTGCTCGGCGCGCTGCGAGATCGAGTACATCGCGCCGCGGGGCGTCTGGATCACCTTGCCCGCCCCGCAGACCAGCTGGCGGGTGACCAGGAACGGGATGAGGACGTCGGCGAGCTTGGAGAACTCGCCATGCCGGCCGACCAGGTAGTTCTCGTGGCAGCCGTAGGAGTTGCCCGCGGAGTCGGTGTTGTTTTTGAACAGGTAGACGTCGCCTTCGATGCCCTCGTCGCGGAGCCGGCGCTCGGCGTCGACCAGCAGCCCCTCGAGGACACGCTCTCCGGCCTTGTCATGGGTGACCAGGTCGATGATGTCGTCGCACTCGGGGGTGGCGTACTCAGGGTGGCTGCCGACGTCGAGATAGAGCCGGGCCCCGTTGCGGAGGAACACGTTGCTGCTGCGGCCCCAGGAGACCACCTTGCGGAAGAGGTAGCGCGCGACCTCGTCCGGCGAGAGCCGGCGCTGGCCCTTGAACGTGCACGTGACGCCGTACTCGTTCTCGATCCCGAAGATCCGCCGGTCCACGCCTCCACCCTAGGCGCGAAAGCCAACCCGGGCCCACCCGCGACACCGGCGGCCACCCCAGGGCGCCGGCCCGTCGGTCGCGGGCTGGGTCCGCGGCGCTAGATTCGGGCTGTGCCGCCGCAGCCGTCTCCCGCTGGGGAGTCCGTACGCCGCTGGTTGTCCCCGCGTTGGTGGGTGACCGACTCCCGCGGGCGCATCGTCCTCGGTCAGCCGCCCAATCCCGCGCTGGCCGTCTGGCTGGTCGCGGCGGTCGTGCGACTGGCCGGTGTCGTGGACGGGCGCGCCGAGTACGTGGTCCGCGGGATCGGCGACGGCGCGCTGCTGGTGTGGGCGATCGACGAGGTTCTCCGCGGCGCCAGCCCCTTCCGGCGGGCGCTGGGCGGCGGGGTGCTGCTCCTGGTCAGCATCGCCCTCGTCAACGACCTCAGCGCCTGATCCCACCGAGCCGCCGCAACCTCGGGAGCCGGCCTCGGCTCGTCGTTCTCGGCGCACTCCCCTCCGGGTGCCCCTGACCCGCGTTCAGGGTGCGAACCGGGGTCGAGTCAGCCACTGCCCCGATGTGCCGAGCCCGGGTCCGGACCAGGCTGTGAGGCATGATCACAGTCGAGTCACTCACCAAGCGGTACGCCGCGTTCCCGGCGGTCGACGACGTCTCGTTCACCGCGGAGCCGGGCCGGGTCACCGGGTTCCTCGGCCCCAACGGCGCCGGGAAGTCCACCACGATGCGGGTCATGGTCGGCCTCACACCCCCGACCTCGGGATCGGTCACCATCGACGGCCGCCGGTTCGTCGACCTGCCCAACCCGGGGCGTGAGGTCGGCGTACTCCTCGACGCCTCCGCGCAGCACGCCGGCCGCACCGGGCGGGAGGTCCTGCGGATCGCGCACCGGACCATGGGACTCCCTGCGCGGCGGGTGGAGGAAATGCTCAGCCTCGTCGGGCTGACCGGAGGGGAGGCGGACCGTCGGCTGCGCAACTACTCGCTCGGCATGCGTCAGCGGCTGGGCATCGCCGCGGCACTCCTGGGTGACCCGCATGTCCTGGTCCTCGACGAGCCGGCCAACGGGCTCGACCCGAGCGGCATCCGGTGGATGCGCGACCTGTTGCGCGACTTCGCCGACCAGGGCGGCACTGTCCTGCTGTCCTCGCATCTGCTGCACGAGATCGAGGTCATCGCCGACGACATCGTCGTGATCGGGGACGGCCGGATCGTGGCGCAGGGGACGAAGGCGGATCTTCTGCGAGGCACCGGCTCGTTCGTCCGGAGTCCGCAGCGCGAGGTGCTGATGCTCGCCCTGCGCGCCGTCGGTGCCGAGCCCACGCTCGTCGACCACGACGGCATGCACATCGACGCCGAACCCGAGCTTGTGGGTGAGGTCGCCCTGGCAGCCCGGATCCCACTCGTGGAGCTGCGCGCCGCCGAGACCGCCCGCCTGGAAGAGATGTTCCTCGCCCTGACCGAGGGCACCACCCGAGAAGGAGCCGCAGCATGAGCACCACCCCCCTGAGCCCGGTCGCCGACCGGCCGCTCGACATGCCGAGCCAGCGCCGGCTGGACTCGCGCGCCACCGAGTCGCTGCCTGCGGCCTCCCGCATCGGATTCGGGCGGCTGGTCGATGTGGAGATGCGGAAGATGTTCGACACCCGGTCCGGGTTCTGGCTGCTGGCGGCGATCGGCATCACGGCGGTCCTCGCGACCGCCGCGGTGATCGCCTTCGCGCCCAGCCAGGACCTGACCTACGCCACCTTCGGCGCGGCCATCGGCATACCGATGACCGTCCTGCTGCCGATCCTTGCGATCCTGTCGGTCACCAGCGAATGGAGCCAGCGCAGCGGGCTGTCGACTTTCACCTTGGTCCCCCATCGCGGCCGCGTGATCGGGGCCAAGGCGGTGGCCGCGGTCCTGGTCGGCGTCGGATCGATGGTGGTGGCCTTCGCCATCGGCGCCGTGGGCAACGTCATGGGCACCGCGATCGCCGGCACCGCGACGGTCTGGGACATGGGGCCATCGGACATGGCGAACATCGTCCTCGGCAACGTGCTCGGCCTGCTCATGGGCTTCACGCTGGGGGTGCTCGTGCGCGGCTCGGCCGGTGCCGTGGTGGGGTACTTCGTCTACGCGATGGTCCTGCCGCCGCTGGCTGCGATGCTCGCCGGCGCCCAGGAGTGGTTCGGGGACCTGCAGCCCTGGGTCGACTTCAACTACTCGCAGAGTGCCCTCTTCGAGGATTCCATGACCAGTCAGATGTGGGCGCAGCTCGGCACCTCCGGGACCCTGTGGCTCCTGCTCCCCCTCGCCGTGGGGATGGTGCTCATGCTGCGCAGCGAGGTGAAGTGACCGATCGCGGGACCGTCCGGCCCGGATCCCCTGGGGGTCCGGGCCGAGTCGTACGCCGGGCCTGATCCGCCTGATCCGCCTGATGCGCCTGGTGCGACGACTCGGCAGGATCAGGTGAGGGGGTCGCTGGGATCCTCGGTGCGTTCGAGGGGCGGGGCCACCGGCGGCTCGGGCGCGTCGGACGACTGGGGCTCGCTCAGCAGGTCGACCAGACGCGCGTCGCCCAGCCGCGCGAACTTGCGCTGCTGGGCCCGGGTGCGGTCCAGCACGGCCACCTCGAGTGACTCCGCGGGGATCGACCGGGTCGAACCCGAGTCCGACGCCCCTAAGCCGTCAATGGCGCACCGCAGCGCGTCGGTCAACGACATCCCCGGCTCGTAGTGATCCTGGATGTGAGCGGTGACGCTGTCGGCGGAGCCGCCCATCGCGGCGAACCCGTGCTCATCAGCCACCTGACCGTCGTAGGTCAGCCGGAAGACCTGGTCCTCCGCGGGGGTGGTGCCCACTTCGGCCACGAACAGCTCGACCTCGTAGGGCTTCTCTCCTCCGGAAGAGAAGATCGCCCCCAGGGTCTGGGCGTAGGCGTTGGCGAGCCCGCGCGCCGTCACGTCCCGCCGGTCGTAGGAGTAGCCGCGCATATCGGCGAGCCGGACGCCGGCGATGCGCAGGTTCTCGAACTCGTTGTAGCGCCCCACCGCGGCGAAGGCGATCCGGTCGTAGATCTCGCTGATCTTGTGCAGCGCCGCAGAGGGGTTCTCCGAGACGAAGAGGATCCCGTCGGCGTACTGCAGGACCACGACGCTGCGACCCCGGGCGATGCCCTTGCGGGCGAAGTCCGCCCGGTCCTTCATCAACTGCTCGGGCGAGACGTAGAACGGCATGCTCATGGCGATCCTCGGTGGTCGTGCCGGCGAGTGGGGTTGGCGAGGCTCAGACCAGCGGGGCGGCTGGCCCGTCGGGGCGGTCCATGCGGGCGGCGACGATGGTGTCGGCGATCGCCGCGACCTCCGCGTCCGGGAGCCGGCGGTAGCCCGAGCCGGTCACCACGCCCACCACCGGGAAGATGCGCCGGGTCAGGTCCGGTCCGCCGGTGGCCGAGTCGTCGTCCGCGGCGTCGTAGAGCGCCTGCACCAGCGCGGTCACGCACCCGGGTTCGTCGAGGTCGTCGCGGTAGAGCTTCTTGAGGGCTCCCCGGGCGAACAGCGACCCCGATCCCACCGAGTGGAACGCCGTCTCCTCATAGCGACCGCCGGTGACGTCGTAGGAGAAGATCCTCCCCGACCCGATGTCCCGGTCGTAGCCGGCGAACAGCGGCACCACGGCAAGCCCTTGCATCGCCATCGGGAGGTTGGCCCGGATCAGAGTGGCCAGCCGGTTGGCCTTGCCGTCGATCGACAGCGTGGTGCCCTCGATCTTCTCGTAGTGCTCGAGCTCCAGCTGGAACAACCGCACCAGCTCGACGGCCAGTCCTGCCGACCCGGCGATGCCCACGCAGGAGAACTCATCGGCGGGGAAGACCTTCTGGATGTCGCGCTGGGCGATCACGTTGCCCATCGTCGCGCGCCGGTCCCCGGCCATCACCACGCCACCGTGGAAGGTCGCCGCCACGATCGTGGTGCCGTGGGGCGCCAGGTCGCCGGCTGGGCCCGCTGGCTGGAGCCGCCCCGGCACCAGGTCGGGCGCCTGAGAGGTCAGGAAGTCCAGGAAGGAGGAGGAACCGGGGGTGAGGTACGCCGATGGCAGCCGCTGGATGTCATAGGAGCTCACGCGGCGATCACTCTCCGCCCTTCTGGATGAAGGACTTCACGAAGTCCTCGGCGTTGGTCTCCAGCACGTCGTCGATCTCGTCGAGGATCGCGTCGATGTCCTCGTCGAGCTGCTCCTTGCGCTCCGACGTCGCGGACTCAGTCGTCTCCTCGACGTCGACGTCGTCCTGCGTGCCCTTCTTGGGCTGCTTGTGCTCTTGCGCCATGGTCGTGCCTCCCGTGATCGCTGCGGCCAACCTATCCCGTCGTCGGCCACGGGCAACGACGCCGCGGTCACAGTCCTGCCTCGGCGTACTGCTCTGCGAGAACTGCGCGGAAGGCCACGCGAGGCGCAGGTCTTGCAGAACGGCGTGCCGCCGAGGGTGCCGGCGCGGGAGACCCCATTCCCGAGCCTGTGGACAACCGCCGCGACGAGCCCCGGGGCCGCGACCATGCCTGGATGGACGGTGAGTTCAGGCCGATCTGCCCGCCACCCCGCGGCCTGGTCAGGCCGACCCGGGCGCTGCCCGACAACCTGACCGGTCCGCGTCCCGGCCAGGTCCGCAGCAGGCACTGGCGACAGACGACCCACGGCTACTGGGTGCCGGCAACGGTCGACGACGACCTGCCCGAGCAGCGGATCCTCGAGCAGTCTCTGCGACTGCCCGACGGTGGCGTCGTGACCGGGTGGGCCGGGTGTCGGCTGGCCCGGGCGGCGTACTTCGATGGCCGGGAGCGCGACGGCACCACCGGCCAGCCTGTGCCGCTGCTGGTCCCCCGGGAGAGCAAGCTGCGGTCGCTGCCCGGGTCGGTGATCTCACGCGAGCCGGTCGGCCCCGGCGACACCAGGGTCGTTGCCCAGATCCCCACGGCCTCACCGGTGCGCTCCCTGTTCGACGAGATGCGTCGTGTCGAGGACCCACGCGAGGCGGTGGTCGCGGTCGACATGATGGCCGCCGCGCTGCAGGTCTCGATCGCCGAGCTCAGGCGCTACCACGCGGCCCGTCGGCGGTGGCGCCGCTCGGGTCGGGTCGCCTGGGCGGTGGATCTGGCCAGCGAGCGCAGCCTGTCTCCCGGCGAGACGCGGATGCGCCTGACCTGGGTGCTCGACGCCCGGCTGCCACACCCGTTGGTCAACCAGCCGGTGTTCGACACCTGCGACCGGCTGGTCTGCGTTGCGGACCTCTTCGACCCCAGCGCGGGGGTCGTCGTGGAGTACGACGGGGCCACGCACCTACGCCGCCGGCGTCGCTCACGCGACATCGAGCGGGAGGAGCGCTGCCGCCGCGCGGGGCTGGAGTACGTCGCGGTGACCGGTGTCGACGACTCCGAGAAGGTTGTCGAGCGGATGGTGACCGCCCGACAGCGCGCGCCGGGTCTGCGGGGCGTGAAGGACCAGTGGACCCTCGACGAGCCGCCGTGGTGGCACGGTGAGACCGCGGAGGACCACCTCGCCTACCGCGACTGGCGCAGGTCGAACCCGGGTCGCGGGTGAGACTTTCTCGCACTGCTCTGCCTCACACTGTTCTGCGCAATCCGCCGTTTCGCGGCCCCTGACCGCAGATCGCGCAGAACAGCGCGTCGGCAGCGCCGGGGCAGCGCCGGGCGCAGAACAGCGCGGCGGCGCCGGGCGGCAGCGCGGGTCAGCCGCGGGTGAGCGCCTCGAACAGCTGCTCGGCGGTCCGGCAGCGGTCCAGTAGGGACCCGACGTGCGCCCGGCTCCCGCGGAGCGGGTCGATCGTCGGCACCCGCTGAAGTGACTCGCGCCCGGGGAGGTCGAAGATCACTGAGTCCCACGACGCCGCGGCGATCCGCTCGGCGTACTGCTCCAGGCACCGGCCGCGGAAGTAGGCGCGGGTGTCGACAGGTGGCTCGTGGGCCGCGGCGGCCACCTCCTCGGCATCCAGGAGCCGATCCACCTCGCCGAGGGCCACGAGCTTGTTGTAGAGCCCACGACCGGAGCGGATGTCGGCGTACTGCAGGTCGACCAGGTGCAGCTTGGCGTCAGACCACGCGAGCCTGTCGCGATCGCGGTAGCGGTCCAGCAGCTTCAGCTTGGCCACCCAGTCGAGCTCCCGGGCGCACAGCATCGGGTCGGACTCCAGCCGCGACAGCACCGACTCCCACCGGGCCAGCACGTCGACGGTCTGGTCGTCGGCGTCGGCCCCGTAGCGGTCCTCGACGTACTTGCGCGCCAGATCGAGATACTCCATCTGCAGCTGCACGGCGGTGACCTTCCGCCCGTCGCCGAGCGCGACCAAGTGCCGCAGCGTGGGGTCGTGCGAGACCGTCCGCAGCGCGCGGACCGGCTGCTCGATCGACAGGTCCTGGGTGATGAACCCGTCCTCGATCATCGCCAGCACGAGCGAGGTGGTGCCCATCTTGAGGTACGCCGAGATCTCGGACATGTTCGCGTCGCCGATGATGACGTGCAGGCGGCGGTACTTCTCCGGGTCGGCGTGGGGCTCGTCGCGGGTGTTGATGATCGGCCGCTTCAGCGTGGTCTCGAGCCCTACTTCCACCTCGAAGAAGTCGGCCCGCTGGGAGATCTGGAAGTCGTCCTCCCCGCCGTCCTGGCCGCGGCCCACCCGTCCGGCCCCGACCATGACCTGCCTGCTGACGAAGAAGGGGGTCAGGTGCCGGACGATGTCGGCGAACGGGGTCGAGCGCCGCATCAGGTAGTTCTCGTGCGCGCCATAGGAGGCGCCCTTGTTATCGGTGTTGTTCTTGTAGAGCACGATGGGGGCGGCGCCAGGCACGGCCGCGGCGAACCGGCAGGCATCCTCCATGACGATCTCGCCGGCCTTGTCCCAACGAACGGCGTCGCGCGGGTTGGTGCACTCGGGGGTGGAGTACTCCGGATGGGCGTGGTCGACGTAGAGCCGGGCGCCGTTGGTGAGGATGACGTTGGCCAGGCCGAGGTCCTCGTCGGTGAGCTGGGAGGCATCGGCGACTTCGCGGCTCATGTCGAACCCGCGCGCGTCGCGCAGCGGCGACTCCTCCTCGAAGTCCCAGCGAGCCCGTCGAGCCTTCAGGGTCGAGGCGGCGTAGGCGTTGACGACCTGTGAGGAGGCGACCATCGGGTTGGCCGTGGGCTGTCCCTGGACGGAGATGCCGAACTCCGTCTCGGTGCCCATGATCCTCCGCACGCTCATGCAGTGAGCCTAGTCCGCGGCACCGACCAGTCGAGACCGGCCGCGGCCCGACGACGCGCTACGGTCGCCAGAGTGAGCGCCGAGGAGGCCGTGGTCCTCGTGGACCGGGAGGGGACGAGGGTGGGCACCGCCCCGCGCCACCGCGTGCGCGCGGAGAACCTGCGGCACGCCGCCACTGCGGTCCTGCTCCGCCGCCCGGACGGCCGGATCTACGTGCACCGTCGCGCCGCGGACAAGGACTGGCAGCCCTCGGCCTACGACGCGGCCGCCGGCGGCATCCTGGTGGCCGGCGAGTCGCCCGAGGAGTCGGCCCGGCGAGAGCTTGCCGAGGAGCTCGGGGTGCTCGGGGTCCCCCTGCGGCCACTGGGACTGTCGGTCTTCGAGGACGAGACCACGCGTGTCGTGGAGCACTGCTTCGAAGCGACGTACGCCGGTCCCGTCACGCATGCCGACGGGGAGGTCGTCGCCGGCGCCTGGATGAGCCTGCCCGCGCTCGGGGAGCGGCTCAGGGACCCCGGCTGGCCCTTCGTCCCCGACACCCGGGCGCTGCTGGCCCGGCTCTGCGGGGACCGGGTCGGTGACTACGCTCGGCTGGGAACGCACGTGGAGACGGAGGGAGCGCCATGTCGGCCGGCCTCAACGGACTGAGCGGGCTGACCGGGCTGTGGGAGCGCCATGCGCTGCCCCGCGTCGTGGACCTGATCTGCAGCTCGGGTGCCCTGCACAGGCGACGCACCCTGGTCTGCGCGGGCCTCGAGGGGCGGGTGCTGGAGGTGGGGTTCGGCTCGGGGCACAACCTTCAGCACTACCCCGCCGCGGTCACCGAGATCCTGGCGGTGGAGCCCAATGACGTCGCCTGGAACCTTGCCCAGGAGCGGATCCGACAGGTTCCCATCCCGGTCCTCCGCAGCGACCTGGACGGTCAGCGGCTCAGCGAGGCGGACGCGAGCGTGGACCACGTGCTGGCCACCTTCTCCCTGTGCACCATCCCAGACCTGGGCCAGGCACTGGGGGAGATGCATCGGGTGCTGCGCCCGGGCGGCGAGGTCCACTTCCTCGAGCACGGGCTCGCTCCCGATCCAGGAGTACGCCGCTGGCAGCGTCGGCTCGACCCGGTGCAGAACCGCCTCGGGGGTGGGTGCCACCTCACGCGCCGGCCCGACCAGGCCCTCGAGACGGCCGGTTTCGACCTCACCGACCTGGACACCGGCTACCTTCCCGGCCCGGCCGTCGCGGCGTCGCTGTTCAAGCCGTCCTCGTACCTCTTCCTCGGCCGGGCGCGGAAGGCCGGATGAGCGGCGAGCCCGACCAGGCGCGCCGGGAGATCTCCTGGCCGAAGCTCGCGCGCTGCTGGGCGTGAGCCGGATGTCGACGCCCGGTGCCGCGGCGCTGGTGGCACCGCTGGACGCGCTCGTCGCCAATGTCACCGAGCCGGGTAGGCCGCTCCCCGGGGAGGAGTGGTCGGACGCGGGTCAGTGGCCGCGCATGCGGGCGTGCGCCCAGTTGACGCCGACGATCCCGGCCCAGCAGATGAGCAGCTCGAGGAGCTGGTTGTTCAAGCCGAGCACGATCGAGATCGGAATGGCGGCCATCAACGAGACGATGCCGAGGGCCAGTTGCTGTCCCGCCAGCCGCCCGGCGAGCGCCGGGTCGGGAATCGCCGGCCGGGCAGCGGCGAGTCGCTGGCTCACCGCCGCCTCGACCTTGTCGGCAAAGGCGTCAAGCAGCGCCGCCTCGTAGTCCGACCCGAGCTCGGCCCGCGCCGCCCCGAGCGCCTCGATCTCGCTGCGCTCCACTCCGTCCTCGGCGCTCATGCCCTCGATTGGCCTAGAGGTACTGGCCGGTGTTCGGCACGGTGTCGATCGACCGCCCCGGCTCGGTGCCCTGCTTGCCGGTGATGAGGGTGCGGATGAAGACGATCCGCTCCCCCTTCTTGCCGGAGATCCGGGCCCAGTCGTCGGGGTTGGTGGTGTTGGGCAGGTCCTCGTTCTCCTTGAACTCGTCCACGCATGCCTGGAGCAGGTGCTGGACCCGGATCCCCTTCTGCTCCAGGTCGAGGAACTCCTTGATCGCCATCTTCTTGGCCCGGTCCACGATGTTCTGGATCATCGCCCCCGAGTTGAAGTCCTTGAAGTAGAGGACCTCCTTGTCCCCGTTGGCGTAGGTGACCTCGAGGAACCGGTTCTCCTCGGACTCGGCGTACATCCGCTCCACCGTGCGTTGGATCATCGCGGCCACGCAGGCGTCCCGTTCACCGCCGAACTCCCGCAGGTCGTCGGCGTGCAGCGGCAGCGAGGCGAGGAGGTACTTGCTGTAGATGTCGCGGGCCGACTCGGCGTCCGGGCGCTCGATCTTGATCTTCACGTCCAGCCGCCCCGGCCGCAGGATCGCGGGGTCGATCATGTCCTCGCGGTTGGAGGCGCCGATGACGATGACGTTCTCCAGCCCCTCGACACCGTCGATCTCGCTGAGCAGCTGCGGGACGATCGTGTTCTCCACGTCGGAGGACACCCCCGAGCCGCGGGTGCGGAACAGCGAGTCCATCTCGTCGAAGAACACGATGACCGGGGTGCCGTGGCTGGCCTTCTCGCGGGCGCGCTGGAACACCAGCCGGATGTGCCGCTCGGTCTCCCCGACGTACTTGTTGAGCAGCTCGGGTCCCTTGATGTTGAGGAAGTAGGACTTCCCCTCCTGCCCGGTCCTGGTGGCCACCTTCTTGGCCAGCGAGTTGGCGACCGCCTTGGCGATGAGCGTCTTGCCGCAGCCCGGCGGGCCATAGAGCAGCACGCCCTTGGGCGGCTTGAGCTGGTGCTCCTGGAACAGCTCGGGATAGAGGTAGGGCAGCTCCACGGCATCACGGATCTGGTCGATCTGTCCGCGCAGCCCGCCGATGCTCTCGTAGGCGATGTCCGGGACCTCTTCGAGGACCAGCTCTTCGACCTCGGACTTCGGGATCCGCTCGTAGACGTACCCCGACCGCCCGTCGTAGAGCAGGGTGTCCCCGGCACGCAGGGACTCCGAGCGCAGCGGCTCGGCGAGCCGGACGACCCGCTCCTCGTCGGCGTTGGCGATGCACAGCGCCCGGTAGCCGTCGGCCAGCATCTCCTTGAGCATCACGACCTCGCCGACCGTCTCGAACGCCAGCGCGGCGACGACGTTGAGGGCCTCGTTGAGCATGACCTCCTGACCCTTGCGCAGGTCGTCGAGGTCCACCGACGGGCTGACCTGGACCCGCAGCTTGCGGCCACCGGTGAAGACGTCGATGGAGTCGTCCTCGTTGCGCTGCAGGAACACGCCGAACCCCGAGGGGGGCTGCGCCAGCCGGTCGACCTCCTCCTTCAGCGACATGATCTGTTCGCGCGCGTCACGCAGGGTCTGAGCCAGCCGCTCGTTCTGCGCGGTCACCGCCGCCAGCGAGCGTTGGGTATCGGCGAGCCGCTGCTCGAGATGGCGACTGCCGCCCGGCGTGTCGGCCAGACGACGCCTCAACTCGGCCACTTCGTCCTGGAGCAGGGATAACTGGGCCTCGAGCTCGCCAGCAGACCGCGAGCCACCTGGGCTTCCGGT
The DNA here is from genome assembly GCA_963745245.1 of uncultured Actinomycetota bacterium. Classification (GTDB taxonomy): domain Bacteria; phylum Actinomycetota; class Actinomycetes; order Propionibacteriales; family Nocardioidaceae; genus Marmoricola_A. The sequence goes on along the minus strand of CAVUWU010000002.1, from coordinate 778,628 downwards.
CATGGACATGGCGCATCACCTCCGCCGTGCGGTGCACTGAGTGACTCCAACCTACCCGCGTGGGGCACATGACGCAGGTACGCCGAGCGGCGTGGTGGCCCGCGGAGGTGGTTTCCGACTCCAGGCCCCTGCGCCGGATTAGTCGGTAAGCCGTTCCTGGGCCGACTGGGGCGGGAGGCCCTCGGGCCGCGGGCCGACGTAGTCCACGCCGTAGGAGCCCGGCGACGGTCGCCGCTTCTTCGTCGGTGGCCGCTCCCCCGGCGCCATCCGTCGGGCGGTGACCAGGAAGCCGGTGTGACCCTTCATGGTGTGGCTGGGCCGGACCGCGAGGCCCTCGACGTGCCAGTCCCGCACCAGGGACTCCCACGCCCTCGGCTCGGTGAAGCCGCCGTGCGCCCGCACGGTCTCCACGACCCGGCTCAGCTGGGTGACGGTGGCGACGTAGGCGCAGACGACCCCGCCGGGCAGCAGCGCGTCGGCGACCGGGTCGAGGCAGTCCCATGGGGCGAGCATGTCGAGGACGACCCGGTCGACCTCCCGGTCCTCCCCCGCCGGCAGGGCCTCGGCAAGGTCGCCCACGGTGAGCCGCCAGGCCGGGTGGTCACCGCTGAAGAACTGGGCGACGTTGCGGCGGGCGACATCGGCGAACTCCTCGCGCCGCTCGTACGACGAGACTCGGCCGGTCGGCCCCACGGCGCGCAGCAGCGAGCACGTCAGCGCCCCCGAGCCGACACCGGCCTCGACGACCCGGGCTCCCGGGAAGACGTCGGCCATCGCAAGGACCTGGGCGGCGTCCTTGGGGTAGACGACGGCAGCACCGCGGGGCATGGACACGACGTACTCGTGCAGCAGCGGCCGGAAGGCGAGGTACTCGGCTCCCAGCGAGGAGGTCACGGTGATCCCCTCGGGTCGGCCGAGGAGCGCGTCATGGTCGAGATGCCCCTTGTTGCTGAAGAAGCGCTTCCCGGGCTCGAGGCAGACGTTGTGGCGACGGCCCTTGCTGTCGGTGAGCCGCACCCACTCCCCGGGACGCAGCGGTCCGCGGTGGACCCCCGACCAGGCGTCGGGGGCGACGTCGTCGGCCGCTCGTTCGACCAGGGGGTCGACCCGGGGGTCCGTCGGCGGCATGCGAGGCAGTCTAGGAGTGCTGGCCCTGCGGCCCGGCGCCGGTCAGCCCGACCGGCGCGGGTCAGGCTCGCCCGGTGCCGGCCCGGAACGCCGCGTCGACGTCGGCGCTGACCAGGACGCCGTAGAGGGTGCCGTCCCGCTCGAGCAGCGCGTACTCCGAGGCCGGGCTGGCCTGCATCGCCCGGACGAGCGACTCCCCGGCGAGGTCGGCGGGGAGCCGCAGCCCCGCGTCCAGCGTGCGGCTCACCGCGCTGGCCGGGACCCACGGGCGTCGCGGGACCGGGGTCGCCCGGACGGCCGCCTCACTGACCACCCCGAGCAGCCGGTCGGCGGCGTCGACGGTGACGATCGAGCCGGCCCGGGTCTCCTCGGCGCGCCGGACGGCTTCGGAGAGCGCGAGGTCGCCCGGGACGGACACCGCCCGCCGGGCCAGGGCCCGGGCGTTCAGCGCGGGCAGCCGGGCCCGCACCTGGGCAGCCAGGATCGCATTGCTCGCGGAGGACCAGAGGAACCACCCGAAGACCGCCGCGATCAGCAGATCGAGAAGCTGCACCCGCACACCGGCCAGGAGCATCCACCCAGGGGCGCCGACAACCAACAGGGCGACGCCGCGCCCAGCCCAGCCGGAGACGAGGGTGCCGCGCACCGGGTCGCCGCTCGCCCGCCACACCACCGCGCGCAGGATCCGGCCTCCGTCCAGCGGCATCCCCGGGATCAGGTTGATCACCCCGACGAGAAGGTTGGCCCCCGCCAGGAGGCCGACCACGACGTTCAGTGGACCGTCCGGGGTGACCTGCTGCAGCAGCAGGGCCGCACCCCCCACGCCGAGGGAGGTGACGGGTCCGACTGCCGAGATCGTGAACTCCTGGCCGGGCGTGCGCGGCTCTCCGTCGATGGCCGTGACGCCGCCGATGAAGTGCAGCGTGATCGACCGGACTGGGATGCCGTAGTGCTTGGCCACCCAGGCATGGGAGAGCTCGTGCAGCAGCAGGGACAGGGTCAACAGGACGGCGAAGGCCAGGCCGGCGACGTAGGCGCCGCTCCAGCCGAGCTCGGGGACCCGCTGGCGGATGACCGGTCCGAACACGTAGGCCAGCAGCAGGGCCACCAGGACCCAGGACGAGCGGACCATGACGTCGATCCCGCCCAAGGAGCCGACCCGCCACGCGCCGCGGCTCCCTCGCTCCGCGGGGGCTCCCAGCCCGGTCCTGTCCACCACGTCTCCAACCTAGCGATCGACCCCACGGCGCCCGTCGCCGTCGCGGGCATCCGGGGCCCGGTGCGGGCGGTCTCCGGTTCTCGTTGGGCGCTCCCCAGTCCCGCCCGTGGGCGGCCGTGGCGTCCCGGTTTCGTCGGCATCGGCTCGTACAGTGCCGCCATGGCACAACAGGTGACACAGGAGCAGGTCCTCGGGGATCCGGTCCCCGGGGATCCGGTCCTCGGGGATCCGGTCCTCGAGGATCGGGTCCCCGGCCAGCAGGTCCCCGGGCAGCAGCTTCATGGGCAGCAGGGCGCAGGTGGGCTGGCCGTGGAGGAGGATGCCTCCGACGGCCCCCTCGAGATCGTGGCCTCGCTGTCGCCGAGCCGGGCCAACGACTTCATGGCTTGCCCGCTGCGATACCGCTTTCGCACCATCGACCGCCTCCCGGAGCCCAGCAGCCCCGCGGCGGTGCGGGGGACGGTGGTGCATGCCGTGCTCGAGGGTCTCTTCGGGCTTCCTTCGCCGGAGCGGACCGAGGCGCGGGCTCGGGAGATGGTGCGGCCGGCGTGGGAGAGCCTGCTCGCCGAGGACCCCGACCTGGCGGCTCTGTTCGACGACGAGGCCGACCTGGAGGCCTGGATGGGTTCCTGCGGGGAGAGCCTGCGCCGCTACTTCGGCCTGGAGGACCCGCAGCGACTCGAGCCGGCCGAGCGGGAGATGTACGTCGAGACGGTGCTGGACAGCCGGTTGCGGCTGCGCGGCATCGTCGACCGGGTCGACGTCGCGGCCGGTGGCGAGGTGCGGGTCGTCGACTACAAGACCGGGCGTTCGCCGGGACCGCACTTCGAGGGCCAGGCGCTGTTCCAGATGAAGTTCTACGCGCTGGTGCTGTGGCGGCTGCGCGGTGACATCCCCACGCTGCTCCAGTTGATCTACCTGGGCAACGGCGAGGTGCTGAGCTACGCCCCTGACGCGCACGACTTGCTGGCCACCGAGCGCAAGCTCGAGGCCCTGTGGCGAGCGATCAGCCGGGCGGTGGAGACCGGTGACTGGCGGCCGCGGCAGTCGGCGCTGTGCACCTGGTGCGCCCACCAGCCGTTGTGCCCGGCCTTCGGCGGGACTCCCCCGCCGACACCCCCGGTGCGACTGGAGCATCCGCGCGCACGGGAGGTGCGCTCCGAGCATCAGCCGTCATCCTGACTCGGGCATCCGGCCGGGGGCGAGCTGGTCAGCCGTCGGCGATCCTCGGGTCGAGCGTGACCGGCGTGGGGTGCAGGACGCAGGCGACCTCCGAGCCGCCGGAGGGCCGCAGGGCGGGGTCCACTCCGGCGCGGAAGGACACCGTCACCCCCGTGTGCCCCTCCTCGATCCGCTCCACGCCGCGCCACATCGGCTCCTCGGGGTTCTCCTCGCGGATCCGGTCGAGGAGGCGAAGCACGTCCTGAGCCGTCGCCTGGCTGCCCAGCGTGACCGTCTTGGCCGGAGCGTCCAGCCGCTCCAGGTCACCGACGAGCTCCCGCTCCCGCTCGTACTCCGCAGCCTCGCTGCGCGTCCAGTGCTCCTCCAGAAGCGCGCGCAGGTCCCTGGACTCCCATCCGCATTCGGCCACCGCTGCTGGGCAACGCGGGTGGAAAGCGCAGCCGAGCGGAGGCCGTGCTGCGTCCGGGATCTCGCCGCGCGGCAGGTCGCGAGGCGCCATCCGCTGCGGGTCCGGCTCCGGGATCGCCGCGAGCAGTGCTCGGGTGTATGGATGCCGGGGCGAGGCGAAGATCTCGTCGGTCGGTCCGATCTCGACCACCCGGCCCAGGTACATGATCGCCACCCGGTCGCAGAAGAACTTCGCGGTGGCCAGATCGTGGGTGATGTAGACGTAGGTCAGCCCCAGATCCGCCTGCAGGTCCTGCATCAGCTCGAGGATCTTGGCCCGCACACTCATGTCGAGCATCGAGATCGGCTCGTCGGCCACCAGCAGTTCGGGGTCGAGGATGACGGCCCTGGCCATCACCGCCCGCTGCTTCTGACCACCCGACAGGTCCGCGGGGTACTTCGTGAGGAAGCGCTCGGCGGGGGCGAGCCCCACCCTCTCCAGAGCCTCCGACACCCGGCGGTGGAGGTCGGCACCGCTGGCGATGCCGTGGATCTTCAGGGGGTGACCGACGGCGGTCTCGATGTCCATGGAGGGGTTGAGGGCGGCGTGCGGGTCCTGGAAGACCATCTGCAGTTCGGTGCGCAGCTCGCGCAGCTGCCGGGTGGAGGACGTGGCGATGTCGACCTCCCCGCGGGCTCCGCGATAGCGGATGGCGCCCTTCGTCGGGCGCACGAGGCCGAGAAGCGCCCGACCGAGCGTGGTCTTGCCGCTTCCGGACTCCCCGACCAGTCCCAGCACCTCGCCGCGCCGCAACGACAGCGAGACCCCGTCCACAGCGCGGACCGTCCCGGTGTCGCGGCCGAGCAGCCGGGACAGCGCGCCGCCGCGCAACTGAAAGTGGACGTCCAGGTCCTCGATCTCGATGAGCGCCTCGGCACTCACCCCGGCCTCAGGCTTCGTCGGCAACCGAGAGCTCCCTTCGCTCCAGGGGCCGGCGCTCGGCCTCGTCGAGGCTGACCAGCCCGTGCCTGGCCTGCGCCTCCCAGCACTGCACCCGTGAGCCGTCCGAGAGGTCCACCGCCGCGGGCCAGCGCGTCGCGCACACCTCCATGGCGTCCGGGCAGCGGGGGTGGAAGTGACAGGCAGGCGGCGGTTCGACGAGGTCGGGCGGCGCCCCGGGGATGTAGTTCAGCCCCGTGGTGGTCAGCGAGATCGTCGAGCGCAGCAGCTCACGGGTATACGGGTGCTGGGGCGCGGAGAAGACCTGCCGCGCGTCCCCCAGCTCGACGACCTCTCCGGCGTACATCACCGCGACCCGGTCGCAGGCCTCGGCGATGATCCCGAGGTTGTGGGTGATCAGCAAGAGGGCGGTGTCGAACTCCGTCCGCAGGTCATGCAGGATCCGGATGATCTGGGCCTCGACGAGCACGTCGAGGGCTGTGGTCGGCTCGTCGGCGACCACGAAGGCCGGGCGCAGGACCAGGGCGAGGGCGATCATCAGCCGCTGCCGCATCCCCCCGGAGAACTCGTGGGGGTAGGAGCGATAGCGGGTCGGCGGGATGCCCATCCGGCGAAGCACCTCGAGGGCGCGCCGATCGATCTCCTGCTTGGACAGCTCCGGCTCGTGGGTGCGCAGCGTCTCGCGGAAGTGCTCGCTGATCCGCATCAGCGGATTGAGCCGGGTCAGCGGCTCCTGGAAGATCATCCCCAGGTCCGCGCCGCGGCGCTTGACCAGCTCCCGTCGGGACAGCGCGAGCAGGTTCTCGCCGCGGAACTCCAAGATGCCGTCCATCTTCGCGCCGTCCGGGAGCAGTCCCAGCAGGCCTCGGCCCAGTGTGGACTTGCCGCACCCCGACTCCCCCACCAGCCCGAGGATCTCGCCTCGCCTCAACTCGAAGGAGACACCGTCGACGGCGCGCACCGGCCCCCGATCGGTGCCATACCAGATCCGCACGTCCTGTGCGCGGACCACCGGTTGGTCGGACGCCGTCGACGCAACCCGGCTCATCGCTCCTCCTCCGTTCCCCGCCGGGCGAGCCCGCGCGCCGGCAGGATGACCTCCCGAAGCCGGCGCCGGCGCAGGGCCGGGTTGATGGTCTCGTTCAGCCCCTCGCCGATCAGCGTGAGGCCGATGATGAGCAGCGCGATGGCGACCCCCGGGAAGATGACCGGCCACCACACCCCAGCAGCAGCGTCGTCCAGCGCCCGCTGGATGTCGTAGCCCCACTCGGCGGCCTCGTTGGGCTGGATGCCGAAGCCGAGGAAGCCCAGCCCTGCGAGGGTCCCCAGCGCATCGGCGGCGTTGAGGGTGCCGATCACCGGCACCGACTGCACCACGTTGCCGAAGAGGTAGCGGGTCATGATCGTGCTGTCCCGGGCACCGATCGCCCGAGCCGCCTCGACGTAGGTCCCCTCCCGAGCCGAGACCGTGGTGTTGCGCACCACGCGGAAGTACTGCGGGATGTAGATCACCGTGAGCGACAGCGCCGCGGCCACGATGCCACCGCCGAGAGCGTTGCTGAGCACGAAGGAGAAGACGATCGCGAGCAACAGAGTGGGGAAGGCGTAGAGGGCGTCGGTGATGAAGACCAGGACCCGGTCGACCCACCCGCCGACATAGCCGGAGACCAGCCCGAGCGGGACCCCGACGACCACGGAGAACAGCACGGAGAGGATCACCACCACCAACGCGGTGCGGGCGCCCCACACCACCCGGGACAGGATGTTGAAGAACTGGTCGTTGGTGCCGAACCAGTACTGCGTCGAGGGCGGAGCGAGCTTGGGCAGCTTGACGCCGTCCACGGTGCGCTGGTTGAAGTCGGTGGGCGCGATCCATGGCGCGAACAGCGCCAGCACGACGAACAACACCGTGATCGCCAGGCCGACGATCAGCAGCCATCGCGCCGTGCCCGTCGTCGTCCGGAAGGGTGCCAGCAGTCGCGAGGCCATCAGTACCTCACCCTCGGGTCGATCAGCGCGTTGACGATGTCGACGATCACGCTGCTGACCACCACGACCAGGGCGAAGAACGTGACCAGTCCCTGCACCGCCGGGTAGTCGCGCGCGTTGAGGTAGGTCACCAGCTGGGTGCCGAGCCCGGGCCAGTTGAAGGTGCGCTCGGTCAGGATCGCCCCGGACAGGGTGAGCGCGACCTGGAGCCCGAGGACGGTGACCAGCGGGACCAACGCATTGCGAAAGGCGTGACGGCGCACGACGAAGCGCTCCGGGATGCCACGCGCCCGTGCCGCCTCGACGTAGTCGCCCTTGAGGGTCATCAGCAGATTCACCCGCACCAGCCGGATGAAGACCCCCGAGAGCAGCAGCCCCAACGTCAGGCACGGAAGGACGTGGTGTTGCAGCACGTCGAGGAAGGCCCCGGGGTCGCCGGAGATCGCGGAGTCGACGAGCAGGATGTGCGTCACCGGCGGCACTTCGAACTTCGTGATCGGCGAGGCGATGTCGTATGTCGGCCAGCCGGTGCCACCCACGAGCAGCACGAAGACCAGCCCGATCACGAAGATCGGCACGGCGTAGCTGACGATGCCGAACAGCCGGACCGCCACGTCACCGACGGTGTCACGCCTACGCCCGGCCAGCAGGCCCAGCGGGATGCCGATCGCCAGCGCGAACAGGAAGGCACCCAGGGTCAGGGTGAGCGTCGCTCCGCCGTTGTCGACGATGATCTGGGTGATCGGGCGGTTGTCCGACAGCGTCTCGCCGAAGCGGAAGCGCGCGACATCGCCCAAATACTCCAGGTACTGCTCGTACAGCGGCCGGTCCAGCCCGACTGCGGCGCGCCGGCGATCGAGCTCGGCTTCGCTCAGCCGTCCTCCCACCGAGGCGCTCACCGGGTCGCCTGGCGCCACCCGCAGCAGCAGGAAGACCACCGTGACGACCACCCAGATCATCGGCACGACGAGCAACAGCCGCTGCACGATGTACTGGGGCAACGACCCTGGAGCCGACGCCATCGGATCCCTTCCTGCCGTGCCACCCCCGGTCCGGCGAGCCCTGGCGAGGGAGAGGGGTCCGGGGCGGGCTCGCCCCGGGACCCCTCGCTCAGCTCACGCTCGGCTCAGCCCGCGCGGCTGATCTCCCAGAGCCGGAAGATGTACGTCGGGTCGAGAGTCTCCTCCACCCCGCTCATCCCGTCACCGGCAACCGCGGTGTTCTTTCCGAACCACGACGGCACGAGCGGCACGTCCTCGGCGACGATGTCCTGCAGCTCTTCGATCATTGCGGCCCGGGCGTCCGGGTCGGTCTCGGCCAGCTCCTCGTCCAGCAAGGTGTTGACCTCGTCGCTGGAGTAGTTGTTGGCGTAGAACCCGCCGTCGCGGATGAACGGGCTCAGGTAGTTGTCGGCATCGAGAATGTCGGGGTACCAGCCCAGCATGAACAGGTCGTAGGCGTTCTCCTTGTAGAGCGTCTGGTACTGCTCCCACTCCGCCTGCTCGATGTTCACGGTGAACAGGTCGCTGTTCTCCAGCTGGGCCGCCAGCTCGTTGGCCTCGTCCACCGCATTGGGCCCGTAGTGGGTCGGGGTGTAGCCCAGCGTGAGCTTCACCGGCGTCTTCACGCCGGCCTCGTCCAGGATCTGGGCGGCCGTGTCGACGTCGGGCTCGGTGCCGTACCGCTCGGCGAAGGACTGCGTGTGGCCGGTGAAACCGGGCGGGACGATGGAGTACGCCGGGGTCACGGTGCCGTCGTAGGCGTCCTGGGCGATCGTGTCCCTGTCGATCAGCTGCGCGATCGCCTGGCGGACCGCGACGTCCTTCACCGTGTTGTTGGCAAACTGGAAGACCCAGTAGCGGAACTCCGAGCCCTCGCCCTCGATGACCTCGACGGAGTCGCTGCTCGAGAGGTCGTTGAGGTCGGTCGGGCTCAGCGTGCGCCAGGCGACGTTGACCTGGCCGGTGTCCACCGCTTCCTTCAGAGGCTGGGCGGAGTTGAAGTACTGCACGAAGACCTGCGGAGCCCCCGGCGTGCGGTCGCCGGAGTAGCTCTCGTTGGCCTCGAGGACAGCCTGCTCGCCGGCGCGGTACTGCGACAGCACGAACGGGCCGGAACCCACCACGTCGCCGTCAGCCAGCAGTTCGTCGGCCGGGAAGGTCTCCTCGTCCACGATGGAGGTCACCGCTGTCGACAGCAGCTTGAGGAAGGTGGTGTCGGGGGCGTTGAGGTTGAAGACCACCGTCTGGTCGTCGGGGGTCTCGATCGCGTCCTCGCGCATCGTCGCCGACTCCGCGTCGGGGTCGGTGAGCTGGTAGAGCAAACCCGACGCGCCGTTGGCGTCGGCGATCGCGATGTTGCGCTCGAAGGAGTAGCGCACGTCGGAGGAAGTCAGCTCGTTGCCGTTGGAGAACGTCAGGCCCTCGCGCAGCGTGCAGGTGATCGTCTGCGGGTCGTCATAGGCACAGGACTCCGCGGCGTCGCCCACCGGCTCGGACTCCCCGGCCGGCGTCCGCATCAGCTGCTCGAAGATGGAGTACTGCATGTTCCACGAGGCGATGTCGTAGGAGCCCGCCGGGTCCATCGCAGTGATCGACTCCGTCGTGCCGAGGATCCACGACTCGCCGTTGCCCTGGGCCTCGCCGCCGCTGCCGCCGTTCTCGCTGTCGGCGTCGTCGCCCCCGCACGCCGCGAGCGAAGCCAGCAGGACACCGGTGCCGAGCAGCGACACCAGCCTTCGTCTGCGGTTCACAACCACACCCCATCGGTCGGGCTCCGACCCCCGTGGTCGAAGCGTTCGCTGCCGCAACCTACATCGTGCCGCGCCGACCACGGGATGCGGCCACCCCTCGCGGAAGGTCGCGATCGCGCAACGATTCGCCGAGAACGCGACGCCCGAGCTAGTCCTCCGGCTCGTAGGCGAGGTTCGGGGCCAGCCAGCGCTCGGCCTCGGCTAGACTCCACCCCTTGCGGCGGGCGTAGTCGGCCACCTGGTCACGCCCGATCCGGCCCAGCGTGAAGTACTGAGCCTGCGGGTGGGAGAAGTAGACTCCGCTCACCGAGGCCCCGGGCCACATCGCCATGCTCTCGGTCAGCCGGATGCCGGTGTGCGCCTCAGCGTCCAGGAGCCGCCACAGGGTCTCCTTCTCGGTGTGGTCCGGGCAGGCGGGGTAGCCCGGCGCAGGCCGGATTCCGGCGTACCGCTCCTTGAGCAAGCCCTCGGCGTCGAGGTGCTCGTCGGGTGCGTAACCCCAGATCTCGGTCCGCACCCTCTCGTGCAGCCGCTCGGCGAAGGCCTCGGCCAGGCGGTCGGCCAGAGCCTCGAGCAGGATGGCGCTGTAGTCGTCGTGCGCCTCCCTGAAGGCCGCGGCCCGCTCTGCGGAACCGAGCCCGGCGGTGACCGCGAACGCGCCGACGTGGTCGGCCAGCCCACTCTCCCGGGGCGCCACGAAGTCGGCCAGCGACCGGTGCGGGAGCCCGTGTCTCTGCTCGCCCTGCTGGCGCAGGTGGTGCAGTGTCGCGAGCATCTCCTCGCGGGACTCGTCGGCGTAGACCGCCACGTCCTCGCCGTTCACTCGGTTCGCCGGGAAGATCCCGACCACACCGCGCGCGCCCAGCCACCCCTCCGCGACGACCCGGTCGAGCATCTGCCGCGCATCGTCGAACAACCGGCGCGCCGTCTCCCCCGTCGCCGGGGCGTGCAGCAGGTCGGGGAACCGGCCGCGCAGCTCCCAGGCATGGAAGAACGGCTGCCAGTCGATGTAGCCGCGGAGCTCGGCCAGGTCGTAGCGGTCGAAGACCTGAACGCCCAGCGTCTTGGCCGGCGGCGGCTGGTAGTCCTCCCAGTCCAGCGCGGTGGCGTTGACCCGGGCGCGATCCAGAGGGGTGACCGGGCGGGCGGTATGCCGCTCGGCATGCCGACGACGGAGCCCGTCGAAGTCCTCGCGCACCTGCCCCAGCAGGGCGGGTCGCTGGTCCTCCGAGAGCAGCCCGGCGGCCACCGGCACCGACCGGGAGGCGTCCTTGACCCACACGACCGGACCGGAGTACGCCGGGTCGACCTTGACCGCGGTGTGCGCCCGACTCGTGGTCGCGCCGCCCAGCAGGAGGGGTATGTCGAGCCCCTGCCGCTCCATCTCCGAGGCGACGGTGACCATCTCATCCAGCGAGGGCGTGATCAGCCCCGAGAGCCCGACCAGGTCGGCGCCCTCGGCCTTCGCGGTGTCGATGATCCGCTGGGCCGGCACCATGACGCCGAGGTCGAGGACGGTGTAGTTGTTGCACTGCAGCACGACGCCGACGATGTTCTTGCCGATGTCGTGGACGTCGCCCTTGACGGTGGCCATCACGATTGTGCCCTTGGCGCGCACCGGGCCGTGCTGTCCCTGCTCGGCCTCGATGTAGGGGATCAGGTAGGCGACCGCCTTCTTCATCACCCGCGCCGACTTCACCACCTGGGGCAGGAACATCTTCCCGGCGCCGAAGAGGTCGCCGACCACGTTCATCCCGGCCATCAACGGGCCCTCGATGACCTCCAGGGTGCGGCCCCCGCGCTCCTCGATGGCAGCCCGCAACTCCTCGGCGTCCTCCTCCGCGTGCTCGTCGATGCCGTGCACCAGGGCGTGGGTGATCCGCTCCTCGACCGGCAGCGAGCGCCACTGCCGGTCGGCGACCGGGGCGCTCGCACCGTCGCCGCCCCGGAAGCGTTCGGCGACCTCCAGCAAGCGCTCGGTCGCATCGGCGCGGCGCGCCAGCACCACGTCCTCGACGCGCTCGCGGAGCTCGGGTTCAACCTCGTCATAGACAGCCAGCGCCCCGGCGTTGACGATTCCGAGGTCCAGTCCGGCCCGGATGGCGTGGAAGAGGAACACGGCGTGGATGGCCTCCCGGACCCGGTTGTTGCCCCGGAAGGAGAAGGACACGTTAGAGATGCCGCCGGAGACCAGGGCTCCCGGGAGGTGCTCCTTGATCCACCTCGTGGCCTCGAGGAAGTCCAGGCCGTAGCGGGCGTGCTCCTCGATGCCGGTGGCGACCGCGAAGACGTTGGGGTCGAAGACGATGTCGCTCGGCTCCATGCCGACGGTCTCGGTGAGGATCCGGTAGGCGCGGGAGCAGACCGCGACGCGCCGGTCGAGCGTGTCGGCCTGGCCCTGCTCGTCGAAGGCCATCACCACCACCGCGGCGCCGTACTTGCGGCACAGCCGCGCCTGGGCGACGAACGGCTCCTCGCCCTCCTTGAGCGAGATGGAGTTGACCACGGGCTTGCCCTGGATGTTGCGCAGCCCGGCCTCGATGACCTTCCACTTCGAGGAGTCGACCATCACCGGCACCCGGGAGATGTCGGGCTCACCGGCGATCAGCCGGGTGAACCGGTCCATCGCGGCGACGCCGTCGATCATGCCCTCGTCCATGTTGACGTCGATCACCTGGGCGCCGGACTCGACCTGCTGGCGCGCCACCGACAGCGCCGCGGGGTAGTCACCGGCCTTGATCAGGGCCCGGAACCGTGCGGACCCGGTGATGTTGGTCCGCTCACCGACGTTGACGAACAGCGAGTCGCCGGTGATGGTCAGCGGCTCGAGCCCAGCGAGCCGGCAGGCGGGGGGCACGGCGGGGACCGCTCGCGGACGGTGCCGGCCGACGGCCCGGGCGATTGCGGTGATGTGCTCGGGGGTCGTCCCGCAGCACCCGCCGACCAGGTTGACCAGTCCCTCGGCCGCGAACCCCCCCACCACCCGGGCGGTCTCCCCGGCCGCCTCGTCGTACTCCCCGAACGCGTTGGGCAGCCCCGCGTTCGGGTAGGCCGAGACGAAGCAGTCGGCGATCCGCGAGAGCTCGGCGAGGTAGGGGCGCATCTCGGCGGCGCCGAGCGCGCAGTTCAGGCCCACCGCCAGCGGTCGCACGTGACGCACCGAGTGCCAGAAGGCCTCGGTCGTCTGGCCGGACAGGGTCCGCCCCGACGCGTCGGTGATGGTGCCCGAGACGATGACCGGCCACCGGCGCCCGCGCTCCTCGAACAGCGTCTCGAGGGCGAAGATCGCCGCCTTGGCGTTGAGCGTGTCGAAGATCGTCTCCACCAGCAGCAGATCCGCGCCACCGTCGACCAAGCCGCCGGCCTGCTCGTGGTAGGCCTCCACGAGCTCCTGGTAAGTGACGTTCCGGGCGGCCGGGTCCTCGACGTCCGGCGAGATCGACGCAGTGGTGTTGGTCGGGCCCAGCGCGCCGGCGACGAAGCGAGGGCGGTCGGGAGTCCGCGCCGTCATCGCGTCGCACGCGGCCCGGGCCAGGCGGGCGGCCTCGAGGTTCATCTCGTAGGCGTGCTGCTGCAGGCCGTAGTCGGCCTGCGAGATCCGCTGGGCGCTGAACGTGTCGGTCTCGACGATGTCGGCCCCGGCCTCGAGGTAGGTGCGATGGATGTCGCGCACCACGTCGGGGCGGGTCAGCACCAGCACGTCGGAGTTCCCACGCAGGTCCCCGGCCCGGGTGGCGGGGTCCGCGAACCGGTCGCCGCGGTAGTCCTCCTCGGTGAGCCCGGCCCTCTGGACGAGCGTCCCCGTCGCCCCGTCGAGCACCAGAATCCGGGATCGCATCGCTGCGGCCAGCGTCTCGGTGACGTCGGGCCGTGGTGCGGGCGGATTCTGGCGTGGGTCGATCACAGCGGGGCCTTCGGGCGAGAAGCGGTGCGGGGTCTGGGACCCGGGGCATGGACATCCCACTCTAGGCACCCCGCGACGCCCGCTCGCGGCGTACCGTATGCCGAGCCGGGAGCCGGCCAGCAGCGCGGCATAGGGTTGGCGGGTGATCGAGATCGAGCAGGTCGGGCCGCTGCGGTCCCCGGTGCTGGTCGCGGCGTTCGAGGGGTGGAACGATGCCGCGGACGCCGCGTCCGGAGTCGTGGACCACCTGCTCAAGGTCTGGGACGCGCGGCTGGTGTCGGTGATCGACCCCGAGGAGTTCTACGACTTCCAGATGAACCGGCCGGTCGTGAGCACCGACGAGCAGGGGGGCCGCCGGATCACCTGGCCGTCCTCGCAGATCTCGGTGGCCTCCCCCCCGGGGTCGAGCCGTGACGTGATCCTGCTGCGCGGCATCGAGCCGAACATGCGATGGCGCAAGTTCTGCGTCGAGTTGCTGACCACCGCCGAAGACCTGGGCGCGCAGACCGTGGTGACGCTGGGCGCCTTGCTCGCCGACACCCCGCACACCCGGCCGGTCCCGGTCTCGGGGACGACGAGCGAGCCGAGGCTGGTGGAGCGGCTCAAGCTCGAGGAGTCCACCTATGAGGGCCCCACGGGGATCGTGGGGGTGTTCCAGGACGCCTGCGTGCGCACCGGCACCCCGGCGGTGTCCTTCTGGGCCGCGGTCCCGCACTACGTCGCCCAACCGCCCTGCCCGAAGGCGACGCTGGCGCTGCTCGGTCAGCTCGAGGACCTGCTCGAGGTGAGCATCCCGCTGGGCGATCTCCTCGAGGACGCCCGGGCGTGGGAGCGCGGGGTCGACGAGCTCGCCGAGGAGGACGAGGAGATCGGCGACTACGTCCGCGCGCTGGAGGAGACCCGCGACACCGCGGAACTGCCCGAGGCCACCGGGGAGGCGATCGCGCGGGAGTTCGAGCGCTATCTCAAGCGCCGCGACGACCCCGACGACTGAGGACCCGGCGCGCTCAGAGCAGGATGCCGAGCCGGGCGTCGACGAGGTCCCGGACGACCCGTGCCCCCGAGCCCTCCCCGTCGGCGTGCCCGTCTCTGCGCCCGTCGGCGGGCCCGTCAGGGTGAGCAGTCGCCGCCATGCCGTCGAGTGCGGCGAGCGCCCGGGGGGTGTCGAGGTCGTCGGCCAGCGCGGCTCGCACCTCGCCGACCAGGGACTCCGCCGCCGCCGTGGATGCTCCAGCCGCTGCCCGACGCCACGCCTCGAGCCGGGACTGGGCCGCCGCGACCGAGTCGTCGGTCCACTCCCAGTTCGCCCGGTAGTGGTGGGAGATGATCGCCAGCCGGATGGCCGCGGGATCGACTCCAGCGGAGCGCAGCCGCGAGACGAAGACCAGGTTGCCCAGCGACTTCGACATCTTCTCACCGTGGTAGGCCACCATCCCGGCGTGCATGTAGGCACGGGCGAACGTCGTCCCCGGCGTCGCCGCCTGCGCCTGGGACGCGCTCATCTCGTGGTGGGGGAAGACCAGGTCGTTCCCGCCGCCCTGGACGTCGATGCCCGGCCCGAGGGCGCGGACGGCGATGGCACTGCACTCGACGTGCCAGCCGGGGCGGCCGCGGCCGAACGGTGACTCCCAGGCGGGCTCCCCGGGCCGCTCGGCGCGCCAGAGCATCGAGTCGACCGGGTCCTTCTTCCCTGGCCGGTCGGGATCCCCGCCCCGGGAGGCGGACAGCCGCACCATGTCGTCGTGGGAGAGGTGGGCCACCGACCCGAATGCCGGGTCGGCACGGGCGCTGAAGTATCGATCACCCTCGACGTCGTAGGTGTGGCCCAGGTCGTCCAGGGTCTGCACCATCGCGATCACGGTGTCGAGAGCCTCCACGACCCCGACGTAGTCGTCCGGCGGCAGGATCCGCAGCGCCTCGCAGTCGCCGCGGAAGCGCTCGATCTCCCGGTCGGCGAGCTCGCGCCAGTCCTCGCCGTCGCGGGCGGCGCGCTCCAGCAGCGGGTCGTCGACGTCGGTGACGTTCTGCACATAGCGCACCGGGTGCCCCGCGTCGCGCCAGGCGCGGTTGAGCAGGTCGAAGGCGAGGTACGTCGCGGCGTGGCCGATGTGCGTGGCGTCGTACGGCGTGATCCCGCAGACGTAGAGACGGACCGCCTCACCCTGGGACGGGGCGGAGGTGACCAGACGACCGGTGGCCGTGTCGTGGATGCGCACCGCGGGGGCTCGGCCGAGACGCTTCAGGGACGGCACCGAGACGCCTCGCCACGCACGCATGGGCGCAGCCTATCCAGCCACCGTGCACCGCCCGGCCGACGGAAGCAGCCTTGGGCACGCCTGGGACGGGCTCAGAACGCCGGCCAGGGGATGGCAGGCCAGCCCCCCGAGGGCCCCGGCAGCCGGTCGCGGTCCAGGAGCCGCCGCGCACGCTGCCGGACCGCCCAGACCTCCTCCTCGGTGAGTGTCTCGACCAGCTGTGCGTGCACATCGGCACCGGGGGCCAGCCGGGACTCGAGCGCTTCGACGTCCTCCCGCTCGGTGGGCCCCAGGCGCTCTCGCGCCCAGCCCCACAGCACCGTGCGCAACTTGTTCTCGACGTGGAAGCACACCCCGTGGTCGACTCCGTAGCGGTGCCCGTCTGCCATCGGCAGCACGTGGCCGCCCTTGCGGTCGGCGTTGTTGACCAGCACGTCGAAGACCGCGATCCGCCGCAGCGCCGGGGTATCCTCGTGCACCAGCGACACCGGGTGACCCCCGCCGTCCATGGCATCCAGCACGCGGCGCCAGCCGGTCGGCACCTCCCCCAGCGGCCGCAGGTCGACGGCCTCGGTGTCGGGCGCCGGCTCCTGCCAGCGCTGGACCATGCCCAGACCCGCCGGCCCTTCGCGAAGCACCGTGAGGGGGACGACGTCCCATCCCAACGCCTCGGAGAGCAGGTACGCCGCGACCTCGCGGGCCGCGAGGGTGCCGGTAGGGAAGTCCCACAGCGGCCGCTCCCCCGACACCGGCTTGTAGACGCAGGACACGCGCATCTCCCGATCCCCCGGGTGCACCGCCTCGGCGTAGTAGGTGGCGTTGGAGGCCGGCATGATCCGTCCGCTGATCTCCAGGTCCCCGGCCGTGATCGCGCACCGCTGGGCGTCGGACTCCGCGGCGCTCACGTCACCGGCGGCGGAAGCCGTTGGCCCGCGGGCACAGGTGCCCCGACGCATCCAGCGGGTTGCCGCAGAACTGGCAGGGCGGCCGACCCGCGGCCAACACCGCCTGAGCCCGCTGGCAGAAGGCCCGTGCGACCCCCGGCGGCAGGCTGACCACGAGCACCTCGGACGCCGTGAACTCCTCCTCTGGCTCACCGCCGAGGTCGACGTCGAGCCCCATCTCGCCGACCTCGCCCCCGAGCGCGGCACCGGGGTCGGGGATCTCCTCCTCGGCGGCCCCGTCCATCGCGAAGACCTCCACGACCACCCGGTCGTTCTCGTCGTCCCAGGCCAGCGTCATCGTCCCGGCCCGGAACTCCTCCTCGATCGGCTGCTCCAGCGGCGCCGGGTCCTCCAGCGTCGAGGGCGCCACGGCGGGCACGCTGCCGGTCCCACCTTCGGCGCGCATGACCTCGTCGAGCAGCGCGTCGATGCGCTCGGAGAGGACCGCCACCTGCTGCTTCTCCAGGGCCACGCTGGTCAGCCGGGTGCCGGTGCGTGCCTGGAGGAAGAAGGTCCGCTGTCCGGGTGGGCCGACGGTGCCCGCGACGAAGCGCTCGGGCGGGTCGTAGCGGTGGACGACGGGCATGCTCCGACCCTAACCCTGGCCGGGAGCCGACACGGACGGCCCGGCACCGCCCCCGACCGCCGCGTCAGCGGCCGCGCCAGCGGTGCCGCCAGCACGACGTCCGGCCCGGCCACGCCGACGGCGCGGTGGGGTGAGGAAGGACAGGTCACCGGCGACGGTGTTGCTCATCATCACGAAGGGCCGGGTCGAGGTGTAGCGCACGACCGACACCGCGGCCGGGTCCACGACGATCCGCTGGAAGGCGTCCAGATGCATCCCGAGGGCGTCGGCGAGCACCGCCTTGATGACGTCGCCGTGGCTGACTGCCGCCCACACCGCCTCCGCGCCGTGCTCGGCCTCGACGGCGGCGTCCCATCGGCGCACCGCCTGCACGGCTCGGGCGGCCATGGCCGCCAGGGACTCGCCGCCGGGGAACACCGCGGCCGACGGGTGCCCCTGCACCACCTTCCACAGCGGCTCCTTGGCCAGGGTCTTGAGGCCCTGGCCGGTCCACTCGCCGTACTCCACCTCCACCAGGCCCTTCTCCCGGGACACCTCCGGCGGCGCCGGCTGGCGGGCCGCGATCGCCGCGGCGGTCGCCCGGCAGCGTTCGAGCGGGCTGGTGACCACCGCCGACAGCCGGACTCCCGCCAGCCGGTCCGCGGTCGCGGCGACCTGGGCGCTCCCGGTCTCGTCGAGCTTCGTCCCGGGGCTGCGCCCGGCCAGCACCCCGGCGGTGTTCGCAGAGGTGCGACCGTGCCGCACCAGAAGGACCGTCGCCATGACCAACACTGTAGGGACGCCCACCCGAGGGTGCCGACGCCTAGGGTGCTCCCGTGATCGTCGACAGCGCCCTGTACCGGGCAGGCACCCGGCACCCGGTGGAGCTCACGCCTGACCTGCTGGACGGTGTGCGGGCCAGCGAGGCCGAGGGCGACTTCGTCTGGCTGGGGTTGCACGAGCCGGACGCGGCGGAGATGGCACACGTCGCCACGGTCTTCGGTCTCCACCCCCTGGCGGTGGAGGACTCGCTGACGCCGCGACAGCGCCCCAAGGTGGAGCCCTACGGCGACCACCTGTTCGTCGTCCTCAAGACGCTGTGGTACGTCGAGGCCCGGGACGAGGTGGAGACCGGTCAGGTGGCGATCTTCCTCGGCCGGGACTTCGCGGTGACCGTCCGCCAGGGGTCCGGGGTCGAGCTGGCCGGCGTGCGCAAAGACCTGGAGAGCCGCCCGCACCTACTCGATCACGGCCCGACCGCGGTGGTCTACTCAGTCTGCGATGTCGTCGTCGACGGATACGAGGCGGTGGTGGCCGAGCTCGAGGTCGATGTCGACGAGGTGGAGCAGAGCGTCTTCTCCGCCGAGCGGACGCGGGACGCCGAGCGGATCTACGTCCTCAAGCGTGAGCTGGGCGAGGTTCGCCGAGCGGTGCATCCGCTTCGGGAGCCGATGCGTCGCTTCGCCGCCACCGCGCATGCCCTGATCCACGACGACTCCGCCCCCTTCTTCCGCGACATCGAGGACCACGTGACCCGGGTGTCGGAGGCCGTCGACGGACTCGACGTCCTGCTCTCGACCGTCTTCGAGGCCCACAACACCCGCATCCAGCTCCAGCAGAACGAGGACATGCGCAAGATCTCCGCGTGGGTCGCGATCGCGGCGGTCGGCACGCTGGTCGCCGGCGTCTACGGGATGAACTTCGACCGGATCCCGGAGCTGCACTGGCGGTTCGGCTACGCGTGGGCGCTCGGCCTGATGGTGGTGTCCTCGGTGGTGCTCTACAAGGTCTTCAAGCGGTCGGGCTGGTTGTGAGCTGACCGGACCTGGGCAGGTCAGTCACCCGCCTGCCGCCAGCACCCCCTGCCCGACGAGGACGAGCGTGAGCGAGCCCAGGGCGATCCGGTAGATCACGAACGGCAGGTAGGAGTGGGTGGTGACGTAGCGCAGCAGCCAGGCGATCGCGGCGTACCCCACGAGGAACGACACCACGGTGGCGACCACGGTGGGGACCGGGCCATATGCATTGTCCCCACCCGGGATCTGGGGCAGCTCGAACAGTCCGGCACCCACGACCGCGGGGATCGCCAAGAGGAACGCGAAGCGGGTCGCTGCCGCGCGGTCGTAGCCGAGCAGCCGGCCCATGCTGATCGTCGCGCCGGAGCGGGAGACTCCGGGGATCAGCGCCATCGCCTGGGCGAAGCCGAGCGCGACGGCGTGCTGGACGGTCATCTGCCCCAGCGTGCGATCGGTGCTGCCGATCCGATCGGCGACTCCTAGGACCACGCCGAGCACGATCAGGGTGGTGCCGATGATCCACAGGCTGCGAAAGTCCTCCTCGATGGTGTCCTTGAGGAGAATCCCGAGGATCACGATCGGCAACGAGCCGATGATGACGTACCACCCGAGCCGCGTGTCCTGGTGGCCGCGCCACGCCGGGTCATAGACCGCCCGGATCCAGGCGCTGGCGATCCGCCAGATGTCCTTGCGGAAGTAGAGCAGCACCGCGACCTCGGTGCCGATCTGGATCACCGCGGTGAAGGCCGCACCCGGGTCGCCCCACCCCAACAGGTCAGGGAAGATCCGCAGGTGGGCACTGCTGGAGATCGGCAGGAACTCCGTCAGCCCCTGGAGGATGCCGAGCACCACGGCCTTGAAGAGATCGAGCACCGGTTCTCCTGGTCGGGCAGTCGGGGCGTCGGCGCGCGCCCCGGACCTCACCACGGCGTTCCGGCACGGCCAGGACAGACTACGCAGCCGCGTCGGTGCCGCCGTGGCCGGACCCGGGACCGGTGGGGCGGCAGCGCGCCGGGGTCGGCGCTGGTTACCTTGACCCCATGCAGCAGCGTTTCCTGGGCCGCACCGGGCTTAAGGTGTCCCGCCTGGGGCTCGGCACGCTCACCTGGGGTCGCGACACCGACGAGCACGAGGCTCGGGACCAGCTGACCGCGTTCGTGGCAGCCGGCGGCACCTTCCTGGACACCGCAGCCGGCTACGGCGACGGCGCCTCCGAGGAGCTGATCGGCTCACTGCTGCGTGACGTGGTGTCGCGCGAGGACGTCGTGGTGGCCACGAAGGCGGGGGTACGCCGCAGCCGCGGCTCGGGTCCGGGACGCGGCCGCGAGGTCGACGTATCGCGGGGGACCCTCCTGCGGACCCTCGAGGAATCGTTGGGGAGGCTCCGCACCGATCACGTCGACCTATGGCAGGTGCACACCTGGAGCGACCAGACCCCGTGGGAGGAGACACTGTCGACCCTGGACTACGCGGTGACCACCGGCCGGGCCGCCTATGTCGGGGTGTCGAACTACTCCGGCTGGCAGGCCGCGCAGGCCGCGACCTGGCAGCGCGCCGTGCCCGGCCGCGCCGTCCTGGCCTCGGACCAGGTGGAGTACTCCCTGCTGAACCGCTCGTGCGAGGCCGAGCTCGTGCCGGCCGCCCGCGCCCTCGGGATGGGCCTGCTCGCGTGGGCACCGTTGGGTCGCGGAGTGCTCAGCGGGAAGTACCGTCACGGCACGCCCGCCGACTCCCGCGCCGCATCCCCGCACTTCGGCGAGTACGTCGGCGCCTACCTCGAGCCGCGCTACACGCAGATCGTCGAGGCAGTGGCCCGGGCCGCCGACGGGCTGGGCTGGTCGCCGCTGGAGGTCGCGCTCGCCTGGGTGGCGGACCGGCCCGGCGTGGCCTCGGCGATCGTCGGCGCCCGGACCGCCGCACAGCTGCGCGGGTCGCTGAGGGTCGAGGAGTGCGTGCTGCCGGCGGAGATCCGGGCCGCCCTCGACGACGTGTCGTCCTGACTGTCGGGCGCTCGCTATCCGGCGTAGACGGGCCGGGGCTGGCGGATGATCCGACGCCGCAGGGTGACCTTGCGGGTGCCGTCGTGCAGGATCCGCACCCTGTCGAGTTCCCAGCCGCCGTGCTCGGCGCGCTCGACCAACAGCCGGGTGACGTAGTTGCGGGAGAAGTCTCGGGGAAGGGTGAGCCGCTGAAACTCGTATTCCGCTGCACTCCGGGAACCCCCGCGTCGGGCGGTCGTGTGCAGCGGCGCGCGAGACATGGCGCCCATGCTGCCACGAGAGGAACGCCCGGTCAGGACGGTGTCAGTCGCCGCGACTGCGCCGGCCTTCCTTGACGTGCGCACGGCGCCGCTTCTGCGCCAGCCGGCGCTCCTGGGAGCCTCTCGTGGGACGCGTGGGCCGTCGCTTCGGCGGAGGTGGGGCTGCCGCCTCGCGCAGCAGCCGCGCCAACCGCTCTCGGGCTGCCTGCCGGTTGGCGCGCTGCTGACGATGGTTGGCGGCCGCGACAGTAAGCACGCCGTCGGTGAGCCGGTGGCGCAGCCGGGGCACCATCCGCTGCCGCAGGTGCTCGGGGACAGACGGCGATCGGAGCAGGTCGAAGGACAGCTCGACCCGGCTGTCGGTGGTGTTGACCCCCTGGCCGCCGGGTCCGGAGGCGCGAGAGAACCGCTCGGACAGCTCGGCCGCCGGGATGCTGAGCGTCCGGGTCACCACAAGGTCGGAGCTCATCCGCCGTCGGGTGCGTCGAGCTCGTGAAGGAAGCGGTCGAACACGCGGGCTCCGAAGTCGAGTGCGTCGACGGGAACCCGCTCATCCACGCCGTGGAACAGGCCGGTGAAGTCGAGGTCGGCGGGAAGACGCAGCGGAGTGAAGCCGAAGCACCGGATGCCGAGCTTGGCCCAGTGCTTGCCGTCAGTGCCCCCGGACATGAGGTACGGCGCGACCAGGGCGTCGGGGTCCTCGGCGAGCACGGCACGCCGGATCGCCGTCGCCACGTCCCCGTCGTACGCCGCCTGCACCGGTCGCTGGTTGGATAGGTAGTCCACCTCGATCCCCTCCCCCAGCAGGTCGGCCATCGTGGCGAAGAACTCGTCCTCGTAGCCTGGCAGGAACCGACCGTCGACCTGCGCCTGGGCGCTGCCGGGCACCACGTTGACCTTGTAGCCGGCCTCGAACCGGGTCGGGTTGGCGGTGTTGCGGATGACGGCGCCCAACATCCGGGCCGCCGGCCCGAACTCCTCGATCAGCTGCTCGGCGTTGTCCGGCGTGGCCTCAGTGCCGGCCAGCTCGGCCACCGCGGCCAGCAGCACCTCCATCGCCGGCGTCAGCCGGATCGGCCACTCGTGGCCGCCCACGCGGGCCACCGCGGCCGCCAGCCGGGTGACCGGGTTGTCAGGGTTGCGCATCGACCCGTGCCCCGCCGTGCCCCGCGCGGTGAGCCGCATCCAGGCCATCCCCTTCTCGGCTGCCTGAATGAGATAGACCCGCCGGTCCCGGACCGTGACGCTGAAGCCGCCCACCTCGCCGACCGCGAGCGTGCAGTCGGCGAGCAGGTCGCGGTGGTCGCGGACCAGGTGCTCGGCGCCCTTGTGCCCGCCCGCCTCCTCGTCGGCGGTGAAAGCCAGCACCACCGGGCGCCGGGGCACCCGCCCGGCGCGGGTGCGGGCGCGGACCACGCTGAGGAGCATCGCGTCGAAGTCCTTCATGTCGACTGCGCCGCGGCCCCACACGCAGCCATCCTGGATCTCCGCGGAGAAGGGGTCGACCTTCCAGTCCCGAGCATCGGCCGGCACCACGTCGAGGTGCCCGTGAAGCAGCACCGACTCCCCCTCGTCGCCGCCCCAGCGGGCCAGCACGCTGGTGCGCCCCGGAAGCGCCTCGTGGAGGATCGGTTCGATGCCGACCTCCGCGAGCCGAGTGGCGACGTACTCGGCCGCCTGCCGCTCCCCCGGCCCGTCGTCGGAGCCGTCGTTGGTCGTGTCGATGCGGATTAGGTCGCGGCAGACGTCGACCACCTCGGCAGCGGGGTCGTAGGCATCGCTCACTCCCCCATCGTGCCACCGGGGGACTGCTGGACCGGCCGAGCCCGCCGGGACTGCCAGGTGACGACCCCAGGCGACCAGCGGTCGGATGGCGGTCGGATGGCGGCCGCGCAGTAGCGATTGCTACAGTTGCCGCCGCACTCGTCGCCGTCCGATCGGCGTCGGGATGTCACCGGTCCGGGTGGCGGAATAGGCAGACGCGCTAGCTTGAGGTGCTAGTCCCCGAAAGGGGGTGGGGGTTCAAGTCCCCCCTCGGACACGGTCTTTACCCCCACCTGGGTTGAGCGCACCGTGGGAGTGGGGCGAGCGCGCTCTCGGGCCCGGGTTGATCTCCGCCTGGAGGCGTCCAGCGGGCTGGTCGAACACGAGCGACAGGTTGACCGCTGAGAAGAAGAAGCCGTACGAATCCGCGGGATCGGCGTCGGGACCGAAGATCTCGCGAAGCCTGGGCGAGGTCGTCGACCGGCGTCGGCACGACCCGCGCACTCGCCCTGCTCGCCGCCCGCCGCTGCGGCGCGCATTCCTGAGTCCCGCGCCAGCGATCTCTGGCGCCAGCGATCTCTGGGCATGAACGACCTCGCCGACGCTTCCACCTCGCATCTCTCCGCCACGACCCCGCGCATGCGAGTTCCACCGATGGTCCACTGGCAAGGACGTCGCGCAGCACCAACGCGATCGAGTCGGTAGTCGAGATCTGCCGCGAGCACGCCAAGAAGCTGCGCAACATCCTCGGCATTCTCCGAACGTCAAGCGCTGGCGCGACGGGCAGATGGCGTTGCACTGGTGCGCCGAGGGCATGGTCGAGGCCAGCGGAGAGTTCCACCGCGTGAACGGCCACCTACACCTGCCTGCGCTGCAGACGGCCCTGGAACGGCATCTCGCCGCCGAAGGCGTCGGAACCGACTGCCACGCTCACGACGTGAGCGCAGCCTGATGCTCACGGGGCCGCCACCGAAGCCCCACGGAACTCGGGACAACCTCAGCCACCGCCGCAGGTCAGCGCTTGGACTCATAGTGGGACAGGATCACGCCGCCCGGGAAGGTTTTCGTCTCCACGAGGCGCAGGTCCACCCAGGTGTCCAGCACGCTGAAGAACGGCGTGCCGCCGCCGACCAGCACCGGGTGGGTGACCACCTGGTACTCGTCGATCAGGCCGGCGCGCATCGCCGCGCCCGCGAGGACGGCGCCCCCGATCTCCATCGGGGCGCCGTCCTCGGTCTTCAGCCGGGTGATCTCGGCCACGGCGTCGCCGGTGACCAAGCGCGCGTTCCCGCTGACCGCGCCTAGGGTCGCGGAGAACACCACCTTCGGGGTCTTCTGCCAGACGCGGGCGAACTCGACCTCCACGGGCGTCGCGTCCGGCTGCTGGTCGGCGCTCGGCCAGTGCGCGCTCATCACTTCCCACAACTTGCGGCCGTACAGCGAGACACCGATCCCGCGGGCCCGGTCGTTGAACCACTGGTGCAGCTCGGCGCTGGGCAGGCTCCAGCCGATGTCGTCGCCGCGCGCGGCGATGTAGCCGTCCAGGGTCGCGTTCATCGAGTAGATCAGCTTCCGCACGGTGTCAGCCTCCCACCAGCTGTGTCGGTCTCCTGTGCACCAATCGCGGCTTCGGATGGCCTCGGGTTGTGCGGCATAGAAACACGTTCTGCGCGCGGCGCGGCACGTGCCGGATGGCCGCGGGCCAGCGGAACGCTACCCGCGGCTAGCGCGCGTTCGGCTCACCGCCGTGGATGTGTGGCTATGCATCGCGTTGGCCGCCTCGCTGAAGAACGCGTTGTGCGAGCGGGAGGGGTGCGGCGTCGGGCCGGTAGCGGTTCCATGACTGGGACTCCTCTCCGCAGCAAGTCGTGGGTCACGGTCGGGGTTCTCGGCTCACCCTGTCCGCTCCTCGCTCTGGCGAACCTTCTGTGGCCGCCGTGGGCGTCGCCGGGCTTGCGAGCTCCAGCAGGCGTTTCCCGCTTAGGACGGCGAACACCGAGAACGGCACCAACGACGCGATCGCGAAGACCATGCCGACCGTTCCGAAGTTGGTGGGGACGGTCATGAGGGCGGCGCTCACCAGGCCCCATACCGCCGTGGCTCGGCTGAAGATCGAGGATCGCAGCATGAGAACGGCCAGGACCGCCAGGGCCGCGAAGGTGAAGTAGTAGTAGATGTCGTAGCCCGTGCCCGTCCACGTCGCGAGCATGCCGTCTCCGGTCGCCAGCAAGGCGGTGCGGGTCTCGGCGTCGGCCTCGGCGTAGGCATGGGCGAGGGAAAGCATCTCGACCGGGCGCGGGCTGCTCATGTAGGCGGCTATCCCGACGACGCAGAACGCGAGCGCGATCACGACGGCCGACTGGCTGACCCTCCACAGCACGGCGGCCAGCGCGAGATAGACCAGGTACATCAGGGCGTTCGAGACGACGTACAACACGTCCAGCGCGACCAGCCCCAGCACCGGGTTGTCCAGCAGCAGCTCGAAGAACCCCGCCGTCGACTCAGGCGGCGGCCAGACGACGTAGAGGGGGATCTGCACCACGATCATCACGACACTCGCGAAGGCGCACCACGCCCCGGTGATGAGGAGCCCGCGCCACTGCCGTGCGTCCCCCCGCACGGTCGCCTCGTCAACATCGGCCATGGCTGCCTCCGTCCACTGAGGAGCGATCAGCCTCAACCGGAACTTCGGCCACGCCGTCGCCCTGCTCGACGCTAGCGCTAGGTGGTCCCGCCTGCACCGGTCAGTGCCCGTGGTCCTTCTCCTGCGTGGTCGGGCCGATCGCCGGAGGAGCAGTCGTGCCCGCGCGCCACTACCCCCCAGCCACAGGCAACTCGGTGTCGATTCGGGATGGTCACGCGGAGCGTGCCGGTGCGGGATCGTCACAGCGTGACCACTACGGGATCGGCTCGCGTCGAGGCGGCGCACTGGCGACGAGGGAGGTGTCACAACGCGCCCAGGGTCGCCGCTTCCGCCATCGCCAGTCGGTCAGCGCAGCGCGGGCATCGACGCCCCGTGGTAGGGGAACGTGACCATGGCGACGAGCAGCGCCCAGCCGCGTGGGACCGTCCAGGTGGCGTCATCGATGTCGAGCGCCCGTCGCAGAGTTCGACGCGCGCCCTCGTCCAGCGCCTCCCACGCGACCACCAGGTCGACGGTCGGCTTGCCAACCTCCAGTCCGACGTCGATCACCGCTGCCAAGCCGTCCGAGTCTTCCAGCAGCAGATTCTCGACCAGGGGGTCGCCGTGGCACCAACTGTCGGCCGGCTCGACGGCGCCCGAGGCGTCCGTGGCCTCATCCCACACGCGAAGGGCTTGATCGACGTCGGGGCCGATTGCGAAGATCCGGCACTCGGCGGCTGCCTCGCGGACGTCGTCGTCGAGTGCGGCGAGCGGCAGTCCCCGGTACCAAGACAGCGACTCGTCGTTTCTGGCCCGTCCGGGGAGGTCCATCCCTCGCAGCTCGGTCAGGAACTGCGCGAGATCCTGGGCAAGTGAGTCGGTACGGTCGCCCGTGGAGACCGAGCGCGAAGGTGAACGGCGCGTGCCGCGTAGCCAGATCGTGATCGCCCGGCGTTCCGGGTAGTCCAGGTCTGGCTTCCCAGCGTGGATGACCGCCGGCACGTCCACTCTCACGCAGGAGGACACGGACGGCAGCCATGAGGCTCCTTGACGATGCTCGCCCCCCACCTGGTTGCCGTGGCCGTCGCCGACAGCACCAACATGTCAGTCCCAAGCCGGAAGAGCGCACGCGAGGAACCGCAATCGTTCGTGGCCCTCAGATCGGGGTCGGCGCACTCGGGAAAGCCCGAGCAACCAGGTCGCGGACGAGCCCGCGGTCCCTTGACTCGTCCTTCCGGCAGAGGCCCGCACTCCCTCATCGCTGGTGAGCGGGCTCTGCCTGCAGTGGGACAGTCGTGCACCTTGGGCTAAATGTCCAGCAGCAGCGCGAGCGTCTCGCGCACCTCGCCGAGGACGACCGGGCCGACGTTTCCTGTGCGCTCGCAAGTGCGTGTCGTGGCCACCGAGCGCACATGTTGGCACTGCGCGGACGAAGATGCCCCCAGACCGTTGCCCTCGTCGGGGCCGATGATCACCTCGGTGCTGCTCTGGCGAATCGCCCGAGTCAACGGCACGACCTGGACGACGTTCGGCCCACCCCTCAGGATTCGTTGCGCTGTCACGACGATGGCCGGTCGACGTAGTCCGGCCTCGCTTCCGGCGGGCATCCCGAGGTCCAGTTCGACGACGTCACCCGGCGTCAGCATCGAGCCACGCCGTCTCGTCGTCGGTGAGCTCCGCCGCAAGGTCTCGCGCCATAGAGTCCTGACGGAGCGCTCGGAGCGCCTTGCTCACCGTCTCGTCGATCGTCTCGCGGCGTTCGGCCGCCAATCGAGTCACTCGCGCATGCGTGTCTCGACTGATGCGGATCGTCGTCGTCTCGGCCACAACATCATGGTAGTGGGGTGTAGATAGATCCGTCTACACGCGACAGCGGCTCTCGGATGGCCGCGGAGCGGAACGCTATCCGCGGCATAGAGCGGAACGCGCCAGGAGTTCCTCCGCCGGTGCTGAAGCGGCCCACGTGAGACCGCGGATGCACGAGCAACCCTTCGTCCCTCAGCGCTGTTGCGGGAGCGGCCCAGGCCCGGACAGGCGCAGCAGCAGGTCAGCCCCCTACGCGCGCGCGTACCGATCGCGGCCCGTCGCTCCGCCGCCGGCCCAGTGGGCGATGTCGAAGATGAAGCCGAGGACCACGAACGCCCATCCCACACCGCTCACCTCGGTGACCGGGTTGTAGGCGATGACGTAGAAGAGCGTCGCGTAGGGGAACAGGATCAGGCCGAGCAGCGGCACCAGGAAGCCTGTGAAGGCGCGGTCCACCAGGGTGGAGAAGACCCACAGCAGCACCAGGACGAGCCGGGGTGCGAATCCGGCGAGCAGGGCGAGCAGGCAACCCATCGCGAGTCCTCCTTCCCGCTCAGTGCCCGGGCCCGGAGACCATCAGCTGCCGCTCCGCCTCGTGCGCGCCGCCCTTCTTGGCGAGGGTGTCGCACGCCTCCGCGAGGTCACGGGCGAGCGTGTCCACATGCTCACGGCTCATGGTCTGCTTCACCAGAGCGCGCATGATGGTGACGTCCTGCGCATTCGGGGGAAGCGTGTAGGCCGGCACCATCCATCCGCGCTCGGCCGACAGCTGCCAGGCGATGTCGAACTCGTCGTATCCCTCGTCCTCGGCGAGCCGGAACGCTACGAGTGGCAACTGTTCCTCGCCGTCGCCGATGAGCTCGAAGTGGCCGAACTCCCGCAGCTTCTCGGCCAGGGCCCGGGCGTTCTCCTGCATGGCTTGCATGATGTAGGTGTAGCCGGGGCGGCCGTAGCGGACGAAGTTGTAGTACTGCGCCAGCACCATCGCCGACCCGGTGGAGAAGTTCAGCGTGAAGGTCGAGTCGGTCTTGCCGAGGTAGTTCTCCTCGAAGACCAGCTCCGGCGCCAGGTCGGACTTCTCGCGGAAGACGAGCCAGCCGATGCCTGGGTAGACCAGACCGAACTTGTGTCCGGAGACGTTGATCGACCGGACCTGCTCGAGGCGGAAGTCCCATGCGGAGTCGGGGTAGAGGAAGGGCCAGACGAATCCTCCGCTGGCCGCGTCGACGTGCAGCGGGATGTCGAGCCCGCGCTCTCCCTTGAGCCGCACGAGCAAGTCGTTGATGCCGACGATGTCGTCCTTGTGGCCGGTGAAGGTGGTGCCCAGCACAGCGGCGACGCCGATGGTGTTCTCGTCGATGTGCTGGTGCACGTCGTCGGGTCCGATGGTGTACTTCCCCGGCTGCAGCGGCACGATGCGCGGCTCGACGTCGAAGTAGCGGCAGAACTTCTCCCAGACCACGTGGACGTCGCCGCCGAAGACGAGGTTCGGGCTGGTGGATGGTCGACCGGCCGCCTGCTGTCGCTTGCGCCAGTTCCACTTCAGCGACAGGGCGCCGAGCATGATCGCCTCCGACGACCCTTGCGTGCGCGCGCCGGTCGTCTCGCCGGGGGCGTGGAACAGGTCGGCCAGCATCCGGATGCAGCGCTGCTCGATCTCGGCCGTGCGCGGGTACTCCGCGTGGTCGATGAAGTTGCGGTGCAGGTTGTCCGCGACGATGCGCTGCGCCTCGGGTTCCATCCACGTGGTGACGAAGGTGGCGAGGTTGCGCACCGGGATGCCCTCCAGCGCGAGGTCCTCCGCCACCAGTCGCATCGCGTCCACGGCCGGCATGCCGTCGTCGGGGAACTCCTTGGACGGGACCTCCTGCGTCACGAAGCGGTTGCCGAACATGCGTGCAGCGGCATCCGTGGTCTCGTACGTCGTCATGGTGTCTCCTTCACTGGTGCCTCACGGCGGTGGTCTGCGGCGCCGACGGCAGGGCCGCCGGCAGGTGCTGCTGCGGGTCGGAGGGCGTGGCGCCAAGCGGGGAGGATCAGCGCAGCGCCGACGAGGAAGCACAAGGCGCCCAGGAAGGTCCCCGCGACGCTGACCCGCGTGCTGACGAGGTCGCCCGAGGGCAGGACGTAGCTGGCGAGCGCCGAAGCCATGAAGAGGATCGAGCCGGCCATGTTGAGCCACGCGATGCGCCACGGCAGCGACCGTGAACCGAGGACCGCCAGGACGCCGACGGTGCTGGCGACGAGGAAGAGCGTCGACCCGTATACGTCCGGCCGCCAGACGTGCCGGTTCGCCTCCGCCGTCGTCGCATTGTTTGCGAGCGCCGCGAACGTGCTCACGTTGAACAGCACCGTGCCCGGGAACTGCGTGAGCGCCGCCCACCAGTTGCGGTTGTGCGGCAGCCAGGCCCACCACCTCACCGTGGCCGGCACGTGCTGGCTCTCCGCGTCGACGTTCGTCATCGTCGGAGTCTGCGACTGGAGCAGCTGGCCGGCCGACGCGGTGGTGAAGAACAGGGAGCCGACGAAGTACGTCACTCCGTCCAGCCAGCCCCCGACCGCGGTCACGAACGCGGGGATCGACCCGAGGGCGAAGCACGCCGACCCGACGATGAAGAGCCGCGCGACCGCCGCGTTGAGCCGCACCGGTCGCACGCGCACGACGCTCCTCTCCGGCCCGTCCGTGTCGGTGGCCGGACCCCAGGCACCCATCGCAACCGCCGGCCCCCGGTCCCGACATCACCCGCGAAGGATGAGGAACGCGCCTCGCGCGGCTTGGAAGGATCGAGTCTCGCCACAGGACGTCGTTGGCGTACCCGGCCGGAGGAGGTCTGCCGTGTCGACTGCAGGACGAGAGGGCTCCGAGGGCTCGGTCGACGTCGCACCTCCCGACCCGGCGCAGCTGATGCGCAGCCGGCAGTACCGGCGCCTGCTCCTCGTCTCCTCCCTCATCGGGGTGTTGGTCTCGTTCGCCAGCTGGGGGTTCCTCGAGCTGGTGCACGCGCTGCAGGTCGGGGTCTACACCGATCTGCCGGGGGCGCTCGGCTTCGAGTCGTCACCGTGGTGGTGGCCCCTGCCGGTCCTCGCGCTCGCCGGCGTGCTGATCGCTCTCGCGGTGACCCGGCTGCCCGGCAACGGCGGTCACGAACCGTCCGAGGGCCTCCACACCGGAGCTCCGACCACGGCGGTCGAGCTGCCCGGCGTGCTCCTCGCGGCCACGGCGACGATCGCGCTCGGCATGGTGCTCGGGCCGGAGGCACCCCTCATCGCCCTCGGGAGCGGGCTGGCGATGTTCGTGCTGGACCAAGCCCGACGTCCCGTGTCGGACCAGGGGCGCGCAGTGATCGCTGCGGCTGCCGCCTTCGCCGCCCTTGCGACGATCTTCGGCTCGCCGGTCATCGGTGCCGTGATCATCATCGAGGCCGCCGGGCTCGGCGGCCCCACGCTTCCCATGATCCTGCTGCCGGGCCTCCTCGCCAGTGGCATCGGATCGCTGGTGTTCGTCGGCCTCGGATCCTTCACGGGTCTGAGCTCGGAGGACTACGCTCTGCCGCCGCTTTCGCTGCCCGCGTATCCGACGGCGCGGGTGGCTGACTTCGTGTGGGTGGTCGGGCTCGCGGTCGTGACCGCACTCGTCGTGTTCCTGGTGATGCGGTTGGCCGGGGCCGTGCGTGACCTGGTCGCCCGGCGGCCGCTCGTGCTGATACCTGCCGCCTGTTTGGTCGTCGGCGTCGTGGCCATCGTTTTCGCCGAGACCAGCGGCCAGCCCGTCGACGCGGTGCTCTTCTCGGGGCAGGACGCGATGTCCGGGGTGCTGAAGCAGGCCGACTCGACGTCGGTCGGGGTCCTCACGTTGCTCCTGGTGTGCAAGGCCGTGGCTTGGGGTGTGTCGATGGGCGCCGCGCGAGGGGGCCCGACCTTCCCTGGCATCTTCGTCGGTCTCGTGATGGGACTGCTCTGCACGCACCTGCCGGGGTTCGCCGAGTCCCCAGCGGTCGGGGCCCTCATCGGGGCCGCGGTCGTCTCGGTGCTCCGGCTGCCCCTGTCCGCCATCGTCCTGGCTCTGCTGATCGCCGAGGGTGAGGCGGCCCTCGCTCCGCTCGTGATCGTCGGCGTGGTCGTCGCCTACATCGCGACCCTCGCGCTGGCGGGCCGCCGCGAGCGGGTTGCTCCTGCCGGCGTCTCGCGTGAGTGACCGGTCTTCTGCACCAAAGTGCACCTACCAAAGCGGCTCGACATCGACCGCGGCCGCGGTGACTCCCCTGCTCTGGCCGATGAGACGGCGTACTTCGACGGGCCGGGTGACACTCACCGTGCCGCAGCCTTCGGTGGGTCGGCTTCGACGCCGAGACCGCGGAGCTGACGGTCGACGGCGTCCACCTCACCCCGCACACGCCGGTCGACGTGAGCGAGCTCGGCGCGGACTTCTACGCGTGCTCGCCGTACAAGTTCCTCGGCCCGCACCACGGCGTCCTGGTCGCCTCACCCGAGCGCCTCCAGCGCTGCCCGTGGACAAGCTGCTGCCGCCGACCGACCAGGTGCCCGAGCGGCTGGAACCGGGCCCGCTGCCGTACGAACTGCTGGCGGGGAGGACCGCGGCGGTCGACTACCTCGCCGGGCTCGCGTCGCAGGCCGCGGACCGGCGCACCCGCGTGCTCTATGCCGTACTCACCGCGGCACGAGCGCACGTTCGGCTCACCGCTGTGGATGCATGGCTACGCATCGAGTTGGCCCCCGGCGCCGCAGAACGTGCGCGTGCGAGATGCAGGCGAGCTCGAGGCCGACGAGCGCAAGACCGGCGAACTGCTTGCCGCGGGCTTCCGGGTCGCGCGCATCCGCGAGAGCGACCTGGCTCACCTTGCCCTGGAAGCGCCGACGGTCCGGCAGGTGTCTTTCCGCCCGGCGTTCGGCAGCCTCGAGGAGATCGTCGAAGGGCTCGTCCGATGGGCGACGCGGGGCTTCGGCGCGGCGCGTCTGGACCGACTCGAACGCCTCGGACTCGCCTAGGGTGGCTTCTCCGGATCTGCCTCAGCCTCAGCCCCGCCCCTATTCATGGGTTCCTCCCGGGAGGGCCTTGCGGTCGCCCGAAATCTAGCGCGGCTACGACTCAGGTCGCGGTCAGCTTCTCGGACACGTGAGTGGCTCTGCATTCACTCGGGCGGTTGCCAGCTTCGATGCAGAGGGACGAGGGACGAACGTGGTTGCCTGCTGCACATCGCGCGTGAGGGCGGTCATGGAGCTTCCGCTCCGACTGCGATGGGGCTTTCGGTCCGGGCTCGGGCGGCGATCTGCTTGGCGACGTAAGCCGCGTCCCGCCCCACGCCGGGCAGCACCGACGAGGCGACGGCATACTGGAACAGCAGGCCGCAGAAGTAGAGGCCGGGGACCTCTTCGACGACGCCGCGATGTTCCCGGGGCCACCCGTCCTGCCCGAGGATCGGCAGGTCGATCCAGCCGAAGTCGGGCGCACTGCCGGTGCACCACACCACGGCCGCCACGTCGAGGACCGTGTCGTCGGCAAGCATCGGCCGGCCGTCCTGAACCCCCGCGGCGCGGGCCTGGAGCCGGGTGACCCCGCGGCGTGCTAGGTCTTTCGGCCGGATCCTCCCGACCGGGATGCCGTGCCGACGGAAGTGGCGCTGCATCCGACGGCCGACCGGGGTGCGCCGGGTCAGCAGGTGACGAGCGAGGAAGACGAAGACCGGTACGAACGCCCTGTCCGCCCGGGATCCGGGCCGGAACGGCTCGTGGCCGGGGTCGCGGCCGCAGAGCGTCACCGGGCGGTCGGCGGCCAGTTCGAAGGCGATCTCGCAGCCGGAGTTCGCCGCTCCAACCACCAAGGTGTGACCAGTCGGGAGTTGGTCGGGCCGCTTGTAGTCGCTCGAGTGGAGCTGCCGGGTCGCCGGATGGAGCTGCCCGGCGAAGTCGGGAATCCTCGGCACTCGGCCGTTGCCTCCGGTAGCCACCACGACGTTCTCGCAGGTGATCGTCTCGGAGCCCAAGTGGGCGGTGAACCCGCCACCCCGGCCGGCCTGGATCGTCTCTACCTGGGCGCGGAGCCGGACCGGCAGATCGTGCACCACAGCGTATTTCTCCAGGTAGGCGGCAACCTCATCCTTGCCCGGGAAGTGCCAGGTCTCGCCGGGGAAGGGCAGCCCCGGAAGGCCGTTGTACCGTCCGGGCGTGAAGAGCCGCAGCGACTCCCAGTGCCGACGCCAACTGTCCCCGATCCGGTCGACGCCGTCGACGATCAGGACGGCGCGGCCGCGCCGTTGAAGCTCATAGCCGGTCGCCAGCCCGGCCTGGCCGGCACCGATGATCAGAGTCTCGATGTGTTCGTTGGTCATGGCTGACTCCTTCGCGCTCGTCGCCAACCTAGGAGCGCGGCGGACCGCCTCGCATCGGTCCGGATACCCATGCTGGCCGGCACCGATGGGTGGTTGTATGCACTCACCGTGAGCGCGATCGGCCCGAACGTGCGCCCCCGCTGCGCACGCGGCTGCGCATCCGGAGCCCCTGGTATTGGAGGTGCATGCCCCGGACTTCACCACTTCCGCGTGACCCGCGCCGCTCCGCGACGGTGCCTACCGCGCCGCGGACGAGGCGTTGAGCACCGCTGAGATGGTGGACTACTACGCCGAGCTGGTGGAGCGGTTCCCGATCTAGAGCATCGAGGACGGTCTCGCCGAAGATGACTGGGACGGCTGGATCGACCTGGCTGACCGGCTGGGCGACACGGTGCAGCTGGGGGAAAAACATCTTCGTCACCAACCCGGCCATCATCCGCGATGCGATCAGCCGCAGCGGCGGAAACGCCGCGCTGATCAAGGTGAACCAGATCGGCACCGTCACAGAGGCCCTGGAGGCGCCGGCGGTGTGCCGGGGGAGGCGGGCTATGCGGCGATGATCTCGCACCGGTCAGGTGAGACCGAGGACTCGTTCATCGCCGATCTCGCCGTCGGATCGGGATGCGGAGAGCTGAGGTCTGGAGCTCCTGCAAGGGGAGAGTGGGTGGCGAAGTACAACCGCATCCTGGAGATCGCCGACGCCGCCCCCGAGGAGGCCCTGCACTCATTCTGACAAGACTCGACACCAGTGTGGGTCCGACCATGGACACACGACTGGCTAGCATGAGCCCACACGATGGCGGTGGGGCTCGCCGACAACCGTGGCACCCAGCCACCAACAGTCCCTACCTGACGAGGTAGGAGTTCGTGTGTCCGAAGACGAAGCCATCGTGGCCCCCAGGGATAGCAGGCTTCTCGTCGACTCCGACGTGCCCGACGTGCCCGACACCCAACAGCGCCAGATGAGAAGACGCTTCACCGTACTCCGGTCGCGCTGGGACGTGCTGCTGGTCATCGGCGCGGGAGGCGCACTGGGAAGCCTAGCCCGATGGGGCGTCGGCGAGCTGCTGCCGTGGTCGGGCGACGCGTTCCCGTGGGCGACGTTCGTCGAGAACATCACCGGTGGCTTCGCCCTCGGGATGCTGATGGTGTTCCTGCTCGACGTGTGGCCGCCCCATCGCTACCTCCGCCCGTTCCTGGGCGTCGGGCTGCTCGGCGGCTACACCACCTTCTCGACGTACATGCTCGAGTCGCGTGACCTCCTCGTCGGTGACCAGGCGGCCACCGCGTTCATATACCTGGCCAGCTCTCTGGTAGCCGGGCTGACCGCGGTGTGGCTCGGGATCTTCTCCGCCCGCGCCGCCGTGCGTGTGGCACAGCATCGACAACGGCCCCGAGAAGCAGCGAGACCAACGAACCCACGACCCGATCGAAAGAGCACCCCATGACGCTGCAAGGCCCCGCGACCAGGCTGACGATCATGGTCGGGGAGTCCGACCAGACACACCACCACCCCATCTACACCGAGCTCGTGCACCGGGCGCACCGGGCCGGCCTCGCCGGCGCCAGCGTCTTCCGCGGCATCGAAGGGTTCGGGAAGTCCCACCACATCCACACCACCCGGCTCCTGTCACTGAGCGAGGACCTCCCGGTCGCGGTCATCATCGTCGACACCGACGAGAGGATCCGCGGATTCCTCCCCGAGCTGGAGGAGTTGGAGATCGAAGGACTGGTGATCCTGGAGCCAGTCGAGGTCATCCGGTACGCAGGACGCTCCGAGCCCGGCACGGGGCAGGATCACCCGTGACGGTGGCGATGGTCCTCCTAGGCGGAGCCATCGGGGCGCCGATGCGCTACCTGACCGACCTGTACGTCCAGTCCAGGCACGACAGCGTCTTCCCCTGGGGCACCTTCAGCGTCAACGTCCTCGGCTCACTGGTCCTGGGCATCACCGCTGCCGTGGTCATCGACGTCGGACCACCGGCCTGGGCGCTTGCCCTGATCGGCACCGGGTTCTGTGGGGCTCTCACGACGTTCTCCACCTTCGGGTTCGAGACCGTGAGGCTGCTCGAGGAGGGCTCGGTCCTCACCGCGGTGGCCAACTGCGTCGCCAGCCTGACGGTCGGCCTAGGTGCCTGTGCCGGCGGCTACGCCGCCGCAGCGGCACTGATCTGAGAGCTAGCGCGTTCGCGCCGGGGGTAGACGCTAGGAGTGGTTGGCGCCGGACGAGACCGCTCCAGTTGCGGGTGAGGTGTCGCCAGAGAACCGCGGTGAGGATCCCGCCCAGGACGTGACTGGGCCAATGCACACCCAGCCGTACCCGGCCGGCCCCGACAGCAAGCGTGTACGCCGACGCGGCGACGATCCTGGGGATGCGTGGCAGGCTCGGCGTCTCGTCGCATTCGGCACTAGACGGCTTCGGCGGCGCAGTCGTGCGCCGCTCGATGGGAAGGCGTTGGGTGAGCCACTACCGGATGGCCGGCGACGCGTTGATCCGATGCCAGCCGCTGTGCCCCTCGCGGTTGACGACGGTGCACCCCACGCGATGGTCACGGTGCGCGTTGATCTTCGCAGGCGGGTTTCGACACGAGGCAGCGGGTCCCGGCGGGGCACCTCCGGTCAGGATCTCGAGCCATGGCGTTGCGCGGCGAGCCGTTCGGCGAGGCCGTCGAGGACGAGGTCGAGGCCGACCTCGAACTCCTCGCCGAAGTCGTAGCCGGGCCGGAGCGCGTGCTTGAGGGTGAACTCGCGGAAGTACGGCAGCCGACCTGCCGGCAGTGCGGCCATGATCTGGTGCCCGAGGTCGGCGAGGTCTTGTCCTGGTTGGAACGGCATGCTCAGCTCCTGGACCAGAAAGCCGTACAGGTGTGCGTCGAGGACCGCGAAGGCGTGCCCGGTCAGGGCCAGTGAGAAGCCTGCCTCGCGCAGGCAGCCGATCACGGCGTCGTGGTGGACCAGGGTCTCGTAGCCGGCGTTGCGGCGGGAGTCCATCAGCCCGATCGCCCAGGGGTGCCGCTTGAGCGCTTCGCGAGCGGTCAGCGCGCGTCGCCGCAGCTCGCTGCGCCACTCAGCTCCGGGCACGGGGGCGTAGAACTCGGCGAACACCGCCTCGACCATGTCGTCGAGCAGTTCCTCCTTGTGGGCGACGTGGTTGTACAGCGACATCGGCGTGACGCCGAGCCGCTGTGCTACCGAGCGCATCGACAGCGCCGCGAGCCCTTGAGCGTCAGCCAGCTCCACGGCCGCCGCGACGATGCCCGCACGGGTGAGCCGTTCGGCGCCGGAGGGTGGCCTGCCTGCCATCGGCGTCTCCCTTCATCGGTCCGCACCGCCGTTGACAAAACATACATCGTACTTTTACGGTGGGTCGCGATGACATACAGCGTACGTAAAGGAGCGACCATGCGCGCCATCGACCAGCAGCGGTACGGCGGCAGCGAGCAGCTGACCCTGGCAGAGGTGCCGGCCCCGGTCACCGGCCCTTTCGCCCTTCGTGCGCCAGCGGCTCACCGCCCTGCTGAGCAAGGAGTCCGCCGACGACCTCAGTGCCCTCGCTCAGCTGGTCGAGCAGGGTCGCGTGCGACCGGCGCTTGAGCGCACCTTTCCCCTCGACGAAGCGGCCAAGGCGATCGACCACGTCGCAGCGGGCCACGCCCGCGGCAAGGTCGCGTTGACCTTGTGAACCCCACCCACGACATCCGAGGCACGAACAGACGCACGAACAGGAGTCCCGTCATGACCGCCACGACCACCGCTCCTCGAACCGCCGCCGGCTGGGCGGCAGGGGGCTACCTCGCCATCTTCGTCCTGGCGATCTTCGCCAACTTCCTGGCGCTGAGCCCGGTCATCCAGCCCGGTGACGCGGCGGGCACCGCGGCCGCACTACAGGAGTCCGAGACCTCCTTTCGCTTCGGCGCCGTGGCCTTCCTCGGCATCTTCGTGATCGACGTCGTCCTCGCCTGGGCGCTGTGGGTGCTCTTCCGCCCGGTCCACCGCGACCTGTCGCTGCTCTCCGCCTGGTTCCGACTGACCTACACCGTCGTCCTGGGAGCAGCGCTCGGCTTCCTCTACGCCGCCCTCTGGTTGGCCGGCACCCCCGGCGCCTTCGGGGAGTCCCACGACCACGCCGTCCTGCTGGCCCTGCAGACCTTCGACTTCACCTGGGTCGCCGGCCTGGCCGCCTTCGGCGCCCACTTGATCGTGCTCGGCGTGCTGCTTCTCAAGGCCCGCGGCCCGCGGTGGATCGCCTGGCTACTGCTCGCCGCCGGCACCGCCTACATCCTCGACACCGTCGCCCACCTCGTCCTGTCCGACTACGAAGCCTCCGCCGACCTCTTCCTCGCTGTCGTGGCGCTGCCCTCGGTGCTGGGCGAGATGAGCTTCGCGGTCTGGCTGGTCCTAGTGGCCGCGGGTCGCCGCGCAGTTCCGGCGGACCCGCTGGAGCCTGCGGCAGCCACGACCGCTGCCCGCTCCCCGCTCGACCGCCCGAGGTGACCCATCCGTCGGCCGCGAGAGCGGTAGCACAGCGGTAGCGTCGACCCGTGCGATCCCGGACCGTGGCGCTCGTCGTGTTTGACGGCGTTCAGGGGCTCGACGTGTTCGGCCCGGCCGACGTGTTCTACTTCGCCAACTATCACGCCGCGCGGAGTGGCGAGGCGGACGTCCCGTACGAGCTCCTCGTGGTGGCTCCCACTGCAGGACCGGTGGCCACCGCCGCCGGACCGCCCATCGTGGCCGACCGTGCGCTGGGCGACTGCACGCTGCGCCCCGACGTCCTGCTGGTGGCCGGCGGGTTGTCGGCGCAGCGGTGGGCGGCCGACACCGCCTTCG
Source organism: uncultured Actinomycetota bacterium (assembly GCA_963745245.1). Classification (GTDB taxonomy): domain Bacteria; phylum Actinomycetota; class Actinomycetes; order Propionibacteriales; family Nocardioidaceae; genus Marmoricola_A. The sequence goes on along the minus strand of CAVUWU010000002.1, from coordinate 739,916 downwards.
TCGCGTCGTTGCGCACCCTGGCGCGGCGGAGCGGCGAGGTGGGGTCCATCTGCAGCGGCGCCATCCTCCTGGCAGCGACCGGCGTGCTGGACGGCCGGCGCGCCACCACCCACTGGGCGTTGGCCGACCAGCTCGCTCGAAGCCATCCGAGCTTTTCGACGTGTTGTCGGCATCAGCCCCACGGAGTACCGACGCCGTTTCGCGTCGCAGCCCTGAGCCTTGGACGTCAGGCACCGCCGCTCCGGCAGCTGGCTGAAATCGTCCATGATCCGTCCTGGCCGCGTCCGGGACCCGGTCAGAGAGTGGAGCAGCGGGATCGACCGCCGATCCGACGAACCGAAGGAGCAGCCATGACCTCGACGACTCCCCACACGGAAGCACGAGGGCCGGTCGAGTGGCCCGCGCCGCAGCGCTGGGGCGGGCTCGCCTCGCTGGTGGTCGCGGCGACGTACGTCGTCGGGTTCGCCGTCATGGGCGTGCACCTCGTCCCCGCCGGCTTCAGCGATGCCGTCAGCGACCCGGCTGCGTCGCTGGACTTCCTGCTCGACTACCAGGCGCTGCTCTACGTGTGGTACCTCGTCCTCTACCTCGTCGGCGGCGCTGCGCTGGTCGTGCTCGTGCTCGGCGTCCACGACCGCATCACCCGGTCTCAGCCGTCGCTCTCCCGGGTCACCGCCGGCTTTGGCCTCGTCTGGGCCGGACACCTCCTCGCCAGCGGGATGGTGGCCCTGCTGGGCCAGCGCGCTGTCGTCGAGCTTGCCGAGAGCGGGCGGGAGCACGCCGAAAGCACCTGGGTCGCCCTATCCGTCGTCCAGGACGCGCTCGGAGGCGGCATCGAGCTGGTCGGCGCGACGTGGCTGCTGCTGGTGTCGGCAGCCGCCCTGCGCACGCGCACGTTCAGCCGAGGGCTCGCCGCCGTTGGGCTGGCCATCGGGACCGCCGGGCTGCTGACCGTGGTGCCCGCGGCCGCCGAGGCTGCGGCGACCGTGTTCGGGCTCGGTCTCGTCGTCTGGTTCGTCCAGGCCGGTCTCGAGTTGATGAGGTGGTGATCCGGGTGGCCCGCAGGTCCCTGTCGCCTCGGAGCATGCGCCGGGTGGGGCTTCTCGCCTCAATGCCCCTGGCTTGCGTGGCAGCCTTCCAGGTCACGCTCTGGCGGGGCGCGCCGTACGGCGACGCCGTCCTCGGTGGCCGCGCCGCAACGGTCGGCGGCGTCCTCACCGGCCCCTATCGCTGGGCGGCGCTCGGTCAAGCCGGGCTGCTCCTGGCGATGGCTGTGCTGCTGCTCGGCCGCGGGGGCGTCATGCGGCTCCCGGTTCTCACCGACAGCGGCCTGCGGCGTGCGGCGTGGGCGATCGCGGCGTTCATGACGATCAACACCGTGGCCAACTTCAGCGCTCCGCATCCGCTGGAGCGCCGGATGGGGGTGGCGACTCTGACCGTCGCCCTCCTCAGCGCCACGCTCGGGGCTTCATCGACCCGCGGCGACGGGCCAACCGCCGGCCCCGCAGGTGAAGACTGAAGGCGGTCAGGGGGCAGGAAGCGCAGGTCGGGCCCGCCATCATCACCTTCATAACTCAACAGGGCCCGGAGCGCGCACCAGCGCCGCGGCAAGGTCATGACTGGGCGGGGGGTTCCGTGGTTCGGTGGAATTGTGCTACTTGGCCCCACTCACGGCCTTGACAGCGGATCGGCCGAGGATCGCAGAGGCGGCTTGGACACCGCCGTGAATGGTTCGAGAGATGCCGTGGCTGGAACGGGTGCTCGCGCCAGCGAGATACAGCCCGGCTACGGGGTGGCCGGTCCTGGGCGATTCCACAGGACCTGATCAGGGGTGGCGGCGATTCCGTAGGAGGTCCCGTCGGTGACACCCATGTAGCGGAGGTCAGTGTAGGGCGTGGACAGGTCGGCGTAGACGAGGCTGTCACTGAGCCCTGGCACTGCTCGATCGGCGGTCTTGAGCATGCGCCGGGACAAGCCGTCCTTCTTAGCTCGGTAGGCCTCGCCGCGCTCCTTGCCCATCTCTGGGCCCCAGGAGGAGGGTTGCGGCGGAGCGACCGTCAACAGTTGAAGATTGGTGTGACCCTGCGGGCAGAGTCGCGGGTTGTCTCGGTCCTTCAGACTGGCCGAGGAGACGAAGACGGCCGGCTCGTCGGAGAACTCCCCGCGCCGAGCGCGGGCGAACTCACCCTCCAGGTCGTCATGGGGGTAGACGACGTAGTTCGTGCGGCGCAGCCCTTCGGCAGCTAGGTCTCGGTCGATGACGAGATTCAGGACGGCCAGCGGCAGAGCCATCTGGTAGCCCCGCACCTTGCGCTGCAGCCTCCGCGGCACATCAGCCGGGTCCAGCAGGTCGAGGAAAGTGCGCTTGATGTCTCCAGCCGCGACCACGATCGGCGCGGACACGGGCAACGTCGCGCCCTGGGGGTCGGTGGCGACAACACCGGTGACCCGTCCATGGTCGACCGTGATCCGGGTGACTTCGTGCCGCATCAAGAGCTGCCCAGTACCCCTGGACGGTGTCCCGGGAGCGCCGCAGCGTAACCCCGGACCGCCGGAGCATCGCGGAAACCTCCCCCAACGACGGTCGCTGAGTCATCTGTGCCACCAGCGCCTCGATGGCGTCGATCGTGGCCACGTACTCCTCAAGCGCGCGGCGCTCACCGGGCAGTGCAGCAAGCAATGAGGCCCGGAAGGCGTCGAGTCCACGCGGCACCTCGAACCGTTCACCGTCAGCAAGCACGACCGTGTCGGTGGGGTTCAGTGGCAGGTACCTAACCTCGATACCCAAGCGGGTCCAGCAGCGGCTGCGTCGCCGGCGTTCCATCCCGGGTGCTGCCCAGGTAGTGCAGGCCGATGTCGAACTCGTAGCCTTCACGGGTGGACACCGAGCCGTGCCCCCCTGGCACGTAGCCCCGGTCCAGGACCGTCACACGACGCCCGACCGCCGCCAGGTAGGCCGCCGTGGTCAGCCCCCCAGTTCCGGCCCCAACAACAACCACGTCTCCCTGCGTCTGCTGTCCCATCGGTGCCACCTCCACCGCATCTCCGATCAGGCAAGCCGCCGAGCCGGCAAGCCCACCAGAGGCATCAGTCCCTCGGCCAGCCCACGCCATGACCCTCCGCGGTCGAACCATTCGCCAGACACGCGGAAGCGGATGGCCGCGCGTTGCGGCCGTGGTTGGCCGCGGGTCAGGTCACGCCTTCTTGGCCCGTCGCCGGAGCCAGACCTCGAGAACCGCAACGGTTAGCACGGCGTTGACCACGGTGATCGCCAACACCAAGGCCTGGTCACCGGATCCTGTCTCGCCTCAACGGCCATCCGAGTCGCCCGCTCACGCAGCTCGTCGCCGTACTTCCTTGGTGCTGCCATCACTCTCATCCTCCATGGGCTGAGAGCCTCCATCAGACCAGGGGCGATTCATTCACACCCATCCCGGAGGCCCGATGAGTGCGTAGCCACGGTGGTGTGCCACTGAAAGTCGCGCCGGTTCGTCGTACGCATCCCGCGATGGCAGCAGCGATCAACTCGGGACGGCTCGTTCCTCGTGGAGTCCAGTGTCGAGCGGATCCACCAGCTTGGAACGGAGGCACCGTAGGCCCGTGTCGGTGAATGGGGGTTCAGCCGGCCAGGGCGCTGAATGCCTCGAACACCATGTACGCCGGCCAGAAGATGCCCTGAAAGATCGCATAGGCGTGCTCCCAGAAGCCGTCGGCCTGCTGCCAGAAGAACACCCAGGCGCCGAACATGCCCAGTCCGTACAGGGCGCCGCTGCCGGCCGCGCCAGCGTTGCTGCCGCCGTCAGCCATGAGATCGCGCCCTCGTGCGCCGCGCCAGCTCGGGTGCCATCAGGATCGCCAGCGGGACGAGCAGCCACAGCCGGCCCTCGAGGATGTTGTAGTCCGCGAGAAGCGCGCTCCAGGAGTCGCCGGTGGCGTAGTGCCCGAAACCGAACTCGAACGCGATCGTCAAAGCCACCCACGCGGCGCCGACCTGCCAGGCGGCCCGGCTGCTGGCCAGCGGCCACAACCGCTGCAGCAACCACGAGTAGCCGACGATCATCATGATCAGCGTCACCGTGGAGATCTGGTGGGCCGCCTGGTCACCCACGGCCTCGCCGTAGAGGCCCTCGCGCGCGACGCCGTTGGCGATCGCCAGGACAGACAGGCCAAGCCAGGCAGCGACCCACCGAGGACGTGCTGACAGGGAACGGCGGGTGGTGCTGGGGACAGATGTGCGGTGCAGGACCGCCATCAAGACCATCTCCCTCTCTGGTCGGTCTCATCTCGGCCCCTCCATCTTGCGCCTCCGGCGTGGCCGACGGCAGTTCCCCAGGTCACAGTCCCGGTTCGGCGCCGCAAACCCGGCCGTAGTGCTTCTCTCATCGAGTGGGGTCAGCCTGCTTTCGGGTGACAGATTCAAGGCATGGACACGAGCAACATATGGGTTGAGCGCTCACCCACGAGGCTGCTGGAGAGAGGGCTCTCAGTAGGTGAAGCGGCGTACCTGCGAGCGAAGCTCCTCGGCCATGGCGGCGAGCTCGCCGATTGCGCTGCTCGTCTGGTTGACGGCCTCGGTCGTCACGGCGCTGCTCGTCGACACGCCGCTGATGGTCGTGGCGATCTGCGTCGAGCTGGCGGCCGCGTCGGCGACCGACCGGCTCATCTCGTTCGTCGTCGCGGTCTGCTCCTCCACTGCGGAGGCGATCGTCGTCTGGTAGTCGCTGATCGCGCTCACGGTGCTGGAGATCTCCCCGATGGCCGCGACGGCGGCACTCGTGTCACCCTGGATGGCGTCGATCTGGGCAATGATGCTCTCGGTGGCCTTCGCGGTCTCCTGTGCCAGGTCCTTGACCTCGCCCGCCACGACTGCGAACCCCTTCCCGGCGTCGCCCGCCCGGGCTGCCTCGATGGTGGCGTTGAGGGCCAGGAGATTGGTCTGCTCGGCGATGGTGGTGATCACGTTGACGATCTTGCCGATCTCCTCGCTCGAGGAGCCCAGCTGGGTGACGGTGTCGTTGGCACTGGCGGCGACGCTCACCGCCTGGGTGGCGACCTCGGCTGCCTTGTGGGCGTTCTCCGCGATCTCGCGGATGGAGGCGCCCATCTGCTCGGCGCCCGCGGCGACGGTGCCCACGTTCTGTGAGACCTCCTCGGCGGCGCCGGCGACGACTCGCGAGCTCTCCGAGGTCTCCTGGGCGGAGTGCTCGATCGACCCGGACGTGGCGCTGAGCTCCTCGGCTGCGGACGCGACGGTGTTGGCAGAGTCAGCGACCGAACCGACGAGCCCGCGGAGAGCGGCGAGCGCCTTCGACAGCGACTGGGCCATCCGGCCGACTTCGTCCTGGGACGCCACGTCGACCTCGGTGGAGAGGTCTCCGGCAGCGACCCGCTCCAGCCCACCCGTCATCCGGGCGAGCGGCCGGGTGATCGACCGCGACAGGGCCAACGCGAGCCCGCAGCCGAGCACGATGACCAACGCGGTGACCAGAAGGGTCAGCCGACGCATCTGGCCCATGGCCTCGTCGGTCCTGTCCTGCATCTCCACCACGCGCTCGTCGGCGGAAGCCGACAGCGCATCGAGTGCCTCGGAGATGACGTAGTAGATGTCCCACTTCGGCCCGAAGGAGACGGCGTCACCGCGGTCGAGCTTGCCCTGCGCCCACAGCCCGTGGATCTGGTCGTTGTACGCGCGGAGGTCCTCCCACTGCTCCTCTACCACCGCGAGCTGCTTGGCCGCCTCCGCGCTGAGCGCACCACGGTCGATGTCGAAGAGCCGCTCGAAGTTGGCGGCGTTCTCCGTGTAGTTCTCCATGTACTCGCTGTCTGGAGCGGCCGCCTGCGGACCTTCGGCACGAGCCCTCCACGCCGCGACGTTCTGCCAGTTGGTGGCCCAGGTCAGGTCGTAGCGCGCGCGCTCGACCGTGTCCTGGGCGTCCACGGCCTGCTCGAGGGCCGCGTTGTTCTTCTCCACCTGGGCACCCTGGCGAACGGCGGTGCCTGCCACCAGTGCGGTGCCCAACCCCATCACCACCACGAGCGCGAAGATCCGCGAACGGATGCTTCGGTCGGCGAACCAGTGCATGTGTCGGCCTTTCTGTGCGTGGAGCCGGGCGTCGCCAGGCGTCTGTTGGGGACCGGGCAGCGTGAGGCTCCCGGCAGGTGCCTTTTCGGCCACGACCCAGGCTTGATGAGCCATGTGCACCATGAATCCGGCGATGTCGCGCAATCCGTCAGAGTCACGACCCCCAAACCCCGACTCGGCCGCACCCCGAGTCAGGTCGCGCCAGCCACGGGTGGACCGAGTCTCCCGCTCATCCTCCCCGGGTGATGGCAGGGGGAGCGGCTCGACGAATCATCTCGGGACGAGCCCAGCTCCCGAGGAGGATCCGATGACGAAGTCAGCCGATGCCCATGCCCGGACGATGCTGCCCATCCCAGATAGGGCACAGCCCGGACTGACCACCTACGACGCCAAAGACCCGGAGACCTCGTACCCTCCGATCGACCCGCTGCTGCCGCCGAGGGGTGCGCCGAACGTGCTCGTCGTGCTCCTCGACGACGTCGGCTTCGGTGCCGGGAGCGTCTTCGGCGGTCCCTGCCAGACACCGACCGCAGAACGGCTGGCCTCCAGCGGTCTGCGCTACAACCGCTTCCACACCACCGCACTATGTGCGCCCACCAGGCAGGCTCTCCTGACAGGCCGCAACCACCACTCGGTGGGGATGGGAAGCATCACGGAGACGGCGACGTCCGCGCCCGGCAACAGTTCTGTGCGTCCGAACACCAAGGCGCCACTGGCGATGACCCTCAAGCTCAACGGCTACTCGACCGCGCAATTCGGGAAGTGCCATGAGGTACCGGTATGGCAGGCCTCGCCCTTGGGACCATTCGACGCATGGCCCTCTGCCGGAGGCGGGTTCGAGAAGTTCTACGGCTTTATCGGTGGTGAGAACAATCAGTGGGACCCGGCCCTCTACGACGGCACGACGGCGGTCGAGCCCCCGGCGACGCCCGAGGAGGGCTACCACCTCACCGAGGACCTCGCCGACCATGCGGTGGCCTGGATGCGCCAGCAGAAGGCGCTCATGCCCGACCGTCCGTTCTTCGTCTACTTCGCCCCAGGGGCCACGCACGCCCCCCACCATGTGCCCAAGGAGTGGGCGGACAGGTACGCCGGCACGTTCGACGACGGGTGGGACGTGCAGCGTGAGCGCACGTTCGCCCGCCAGAAGGAGATGGGTGTGATCCCCGCGGACGCCGAGCTCACCGCGAGGCACGATGAAATCACCGCCTGGGACGACATGCCGGAGGACCTCAAGCCCGTGCTGGCGCGCGAGATGGAGGTCTACGCTGGCTTCCTCGAGCACACCGACCACCAGGTCGGCCGTCTGGTCGACACTCTCGAGGACCTTGGTGTTCTCGACGACACCCTCGTCTACTACATCGTCGGCGACAACGGCGCGTCGGCGGAGGGCACGATGAACGGCGCCTTCAACGAGATGGCCAACTTCAACGGCATGGCCGGCCTGGAGACGCCGGAGTTCATGCGATCGAAGGTGGACGAGTTCGGGTCACCCACCTCCTACAATCACTACTCGGTCGGGTGGGCCTGGGCGATGGACACGCCCTTCCAGTGGACCAAGCAGGTGGCGTCGCACTGGGGAGGGACACGCAACGGCACGGTCGTGCACTGGCCCCGCGGGATCGAGGAGCGGGGCGGCCTGCGCTCGCAGTTCACCCATGTCATCGACATCGCGCCGACGATCCTCGAGGTCACGGGCATCCCGGAGCCGATGATGGTCAACGGCGTGCAGCAGTCCCCGATCGAGGGCACCAGCATGGCCTACACTTTCGGCTCCGCCGATGACCCCGAACGCCACGACCTGCAGTACTTCGAGATGTTCGGCAACCGCGGGATCTACCACAAGGGCTGGAGCGCGGTCACCAAGCACCGGACTCCGTGGGTGATGGTCGGTGGCCATGTCCCGGCGTTCGACGACGACGTGTGGGAGCTCTACGACGGCGCCGCCGACTACAGCCAGGCACACGATCTGGCGGCTGAGCACCAGGAGGTGCTCCACAAGCTGCAGCGGCTATGGCTGATCGAGGCCACGAAGTACAACGTGCTGCCCATCGACGACCGCACGGGCGAGCGGCTCAACCCTGACCTCGCCGGCCGCCCCACGCTGGTGCGCGGAAGCTCGCAGCTGTTCTTCGCCGGCATGGGGCGGCTCTCGGAGAACAGCGTCCTGAGCATCAAGAACAAGTCGTTCTCCGTCACAGCTGAGGTCGAGGTCCCATCCGGGGGGGCCAAGGGCGTGATCATCGCTCAGGGCGGCGGATTCGGAGGATGGTCCCTGTACGCCAAGGACGGTCGACTCACGTTCGTCTACAACGTGCTCGGCATCCACGAGTACCTCACCAGCGCCGAGCAAGAGGTCCCCACCGGGACTCACCAGCTGCGAATGGAGTTCGCCTACGACGGCGGCGGTCTCGGCAAGGGCGGCGGCGTCACCCTGTTCTGCGACGGGGAGCAGCTGGGTGCCGGACGGGTTGACGCCACCCACCCGATGGTCTTCTCCGCCGACGAGACCACGGATATCGGCTACGAGTCGGGCACGACGGTTTCCTCGGAGTACGACGCCCGCACCAGTCGCTTCACCGGCCGCATCCACTGGGTGCAGCTCGACACGGGACGCGACGACCACGACCACTACATCGAACCCGAGGAGCGGCTCCGGATCGCGATGGCCCGGCAATGATCGGTACGCCGCGAGACACCCTGCGCGGCGAGGCGGCCGTGCTCATCCTGCGTGAGTGATTCGGAGCGGGCACTGCCGGGGTGCAATGGCGGGGACCCGATGGGAGCGTCCTCATGTGTCGTTGGCTGGCGTACTCAGGTTCTCCAGTGCTCCTGGCGGACCTGCTCTACAAACCCGAGCACTCGCTGATCGTGCAGAGCATGCACTCCACGCTGGGCGCGGAAGAGACCAACGGCGACGGCTTCGGCGTCGGGTGGTACGGCGACCGTCACACGCCTGGCGTCTTCCGCAGCATCGAACCCGCGTGGAACGACCGCAACCTTCACGACTTGTGCGCCCATGTCACCTCGCCGCGCGTGTTCGCCCACATCCGCGCAGCCATCGGCTCCCCTGTCCAGCAGACGAACTGCCACCCGTTCCGCCACGGGCGCTGGCTGTGGATGCACAACGGGTTCATCGACGGGTTCCACGCGATGAAGCGTGACCTCGCGCTGCAGGTCCAGCCCGACCGCTTCGCCGACATCGAGGGAACGACCGATTCCGAGATGCTGCTGTTTCTGGCCCTGACCTTCGGTCTGGAGGAGGATCCGCCGACTGCTGTTGCCAGGGCGGTGGGCCTCGTCGAGGAGAGCGCCCGCCGCCACGGCGTCGGCTCCCCATTCCAGGGCACCATCGCGACCACCGACGGCGCCACGACGTGGGCCTTCCGCTACTCCAGCCAAGGGAGGTCACGTTCCTTGTTCCACAGCACGGACCTCGCGGTGTTGCGGGTTCAGCATCCGGAGGTCCCGCAGCTCCATCACCTCTCCGACGACGCGCGCCTGGTCGTCTCCGAGCCGTTGGGTGACCTGCGCGGCGCCTGGCGAGAGGTGCCGGAGGCCAGTTGCCTGACGATTCGGGGCGGCAGCGAGGATCTCCGGCCGTTCAAGCCGCTCATTGCCTCGCCCGTCCGCTGACGGTGGCGGAGATCAAGAGACCCTGAGCCTCGCGAACCGCCACGGGCACGAGCTGGCCACGCTGAGCAACCGCCTGCGCCGATGAAAGCGCCACGCCTGTCCCAACCATCACCGTGGACCGCGACGTGGCGACGACCCCGCGTGGCGACGGCGAGTCCGACGCCAGCGGCGAGGTTCGGGGCTGCCGGCCCGCCAAGTGGGAACGGAGGAATCACTGGCGGAACCCATGGCCATCCACAAGTCGAACGGTGCGCAGGCGGAGGAACTGACCGTCGTCCCGAGGTTCACCCGGGCTGGAATGCTGACGGTGCCGAAGGGCCGGATCCCGGAACGGGAGATGCTGCCCTGCGCCGCCAGGTTCGACAAGAACATGATCGACAAGGACGAGTACCCCCAGACGGCGGAGATCGAGGCGCGGTGCTTGCGGATGCTCGCCCACCTGTGGCATGCGCCTCAGCTCGCCGAGCCGGTCGGCACGTCGACCACTGGGAGCTCCGCCTACGACGTGTCCCGCAAGCTACGCGAACGGGGATGGCTGGTGCCGGAGTACACCATGCCGCCCCACCACAGCGGTCACCTACGAGCACCCCGATGGCCGCCGTCTCGACCGATCGTCGCGTCGGCACCGCAAGTAGGCGTCGGGGCTGTCACGGGATCGGGATGCCCGCGAACATGCGTGGTTGGCCCCCCATCGGGCGTCGTGGTGGATCGCGGCCCTGTTCATGATCGGTTCGGCGTGCTTCGTGGTGGCGCCGCTCCCAGCCTTCCTCGCGGAGGTCGGTGCCCGAACCGACGGACTGGTGTTCTTCGCGGATCCCGGACCTCACAGTTCTGGTCGCCGCGGTTCGTCTCGCGGGAGCCGAGCAGGATCGACTGGTGGAGCAGTCGTATAACCAGGTCGTCTGGGGGCCGGACGCCTTCGGTTCGGTCTGTTTCCTCGTGTCCGGATACCTGACGCACGTCGAGGTGACCGGCGGCCCGACCGAGCGTCCCCCCAGGACGGTCGAGGCCGGCGTCGTGTCGGTGAACCTCTTCGGGTGCGTTGCGTTCGGGATCGCTGCCGTGGCCAGCTATGTCCTGCCGACCACGGGCGACGTTGTCAACGCCACCGACGTGAACACCGCCACCAGCGGGGGTGCGCTGGCCTTCTTCCTCGGAGCCGCGCTCCTACTGCCGGAGGGGACGAGGCCCACGCCGGCCGAGTCCGAAACCTGGGGCCCGGGCGAGCACCACCGCGGTCGGGAAAGCGGATGACCGGATCGTCATCGTCCGCCTGGCGGGGCACGCGTGGCTGCCACCCTCCGCTATGGCGCTCGGCGCGGCCTCACCCGTAGCAGACGATGTGCCCTTGGGCCACGGGCAGCAACGCGCGGTGAACGCCACGTCACATCAGCAGGAGGAGGAACCCGGGACGAGCGCGCAGAACAGCGCGCGACGCAACGCGCCGACGACGGCGATCACTCGCCGCCGGCAGTGGGGTCACCTGGAGGCCTATGAACTGCTCGCTCACTCACGGTCCCGCGTCACCCGTCGCCGCCGGCGCGAATCCTGCGCCCCGGATGAGGCCCGGTCCGGTACTCGCTTCTCACCCGCCGTGGGGGAGGTGTGCACCCCCGGCACCGTCGACACTCGCTCCGTCAGTCTCCGTCCGCTGTTGGAGGTCGTCGTGGCAATCTCTTGGCGCATGCGTTGGCGCATCTACGAGTACGTGCGCAACAGCCTGTGGATCGTGCCGCTGATCCTGGTCGCCGTGGCCACCGCGATGGCCCTGGCCCTGACCTCGGTCGACGAACGGACGAGCGCCACGATCGGGATCTCCTTCGGAGAGGACGCAGCCCGCGCCGTGCTGGGATCAATCGCCAGCGGCATGATCACCTTCACCGGTTTCGTCTTCTCGATCCTGCTCCTTGCCGTCCAGTTCGGCTCCAGCCAGTTCTCGCCTCGCCTGCTGCGCCGCTTCCTTCGCGACCCGACCACCAAGATCGCGCTGGGCATGTTCATGGCCACCTTCATCTACGCCTTCGCTGTGCTCCGAGTCGTAGGCACCGGCGACGACGCGAACTTCGTACCGGACAACGCAATCACGGTCGCGATCCTGCTGCTCCTGCTCAGCATGCTCATGTTCCTGAGGCTGATCAGCCGGACCACTCAGGGGCTCCGGGTGGCCGCTGTGCTCAGCGATCTCGGTAAAGACGCCCGCCGCCTCGTGGACACCGTCTATCCCGAGCCGGCCGAGACGGACGAGCCCGAGCCCGACGCCCGCCCGACGGGCTCCGCCCGCACGGTGCCCTACCGCGGCGAGCCCAGTGTCATTCAGAGCATCGACGTCAAGGGCCTCGTGCGCCGCGCCCAGCAGTGCGGCGCCGTGATCGAGCTGCGACCTCGTTTCGGCGAGCTGGTCGCCGACGGCTCTGCTCTCTTCACTGTCTACGACGAGCAGAGCCGGCTCGACGATGAGTGGTTGCGTGGCACCGTCGCCACCGGTGACGAGCGGACGATGCGCCAGGACCCGGCCTTCGCCTTCCGGCTGTTCGCCGACATCTCTGCCAAAGCCCTCTCCCCCGGCGTGAACGACCCGACCACCTCGACCCAGGCACTCGACCAGATCGAGCTGCTGCTGTGCGCGGTCGGAGGCCGCCGCCTCACTCCCGGGACCGTCCGCGACGACACCGGCGCGATCCGCTTCCGGTACGAAGCACCGACCTGGCAGGACTACCTCAGCCTGGCCATCGACGAGACCCGCCAGTTCGGCGAAGGGTCGGTCCAGGTGATGCGCCGGCTGCGGGCGCTCCTCGAGAACGTGCACGCCTCCGTACCCCCGAGCCGACGAGCCGCCGTGGAGGTCGAGCTGACGCTGCTGGACGCCGCAGCCGTCCGCGTGTACGGCGACTCCGCCGACACGGTCACCGCCGTCGCCGGTGACCGTCAGGGTCTTGGGGCCACTGAGCTTCCGCGCCTGCAGCGAATCCCGCAGCGGGAGCCGGCCGCAGCACCGACGACCGTGAGTTGGGAACAGGCCGATGGTGCGGAGGCGCCGAAATGATCTGCCGTGCTGATATGCCTCCGGCGTCCCGCGGTGGCTGTGCGCGCTCGGCATTCCCGCCCTGCTCCTCGGAGCCGCGACCCGTATCGATCCCAGAGGAACTCGCTCTGGTCGGCAACGACAACGAGGCGACACTGATCGTCGAGAGCCTCCCCGGGTCTCGACGATCGACCACCATACGTCCGCTTTGGCGAGGGCCGGATCAGGACCCCGTCAGCCAGATCCGTCGTTGCTGACGGACAACCAGTCGACTCTCCACCACCGGGCCTTTCCCAATGCGCCGGACCCAGCGGACACTCGCCGGGCCACGGCGAAGAGCCTGCGGCCGACGAACTCTCGGTCACAGGGTGTTCCCACGGGGTGGCAGGCAGGATTCGAATCTGCGTAGGCATACGCTCGACGGATTTGCAGTCAGTCGGTCGCGACCGAACGACCTGCACTTCCATCGTTTGCTGGCCATCCTGCACCCGTATTGCGACCGGGCACTCACCCTCAGCTTGGCTCGGCTGGAGCCCTCTGGGGTCTGAAACCTCTCCTGGCGGCGGCTCGGGTCCGAATGCCCGGGATAGAATCAACTATCAATCTGCGCGCATATGACCCGGGGAGGATGATACCGTGCAGCCATTTCTGGCTATTCTCGCACTTGGCCTGAGCGCAGTCATGCATGCTAGCGCACCTGAAGGATCGATAGAGGATTTCATCGCCAGCGAGATGCCTGCTTCCGGCGTGCCGGGTCTGGCCTATGCCGTCGTGGCCGATGGCGAAATCACATCGGTTGGTGCTCACGGCGTTGTCAAGATCGGCGGCGAGCGGCGAGTCACGCCAGACACCGCCTTCGTGACGGGCTCGATTTCCAAGAGCTTTGCGGCGCTGGCTGTGATGCAACTGGTCGAGGCGGGCACGATCGCCTTGGGTGCTGAGGTGTCGCAGTATCTGGTCGGTTTCTCGGGTCGCCCCGCCGGCGATATCACGGTCCGTCAACTCCTCAGCCACACGAGCGGCTTCTCCACACTGCAAGGAAACGCCTCACACACGGACATCACGGGTGGGAAGGACGAGCTTGCGCGGCGCGTCGATCAGCTTGCAGAGGTCACTCCAGCCCACGCACCCGACGAGACCTGGGAGTACTCGAACACGAACTACGAGATCCTTGGCCGCGTCGTCGAAGTCGCTAGCGGGCAGGAGTACCAGGCCTACGTTGCAGAGAACATCCTCGAGCCGGTCGGCATGGAGCACAGCTTCGTCGCCGACGGTGAGGTCCACGAGGCCATGGCGACCGGGCACCGGCCATGGTTCGGCACGAAGCAGCCGCTTCCCGAGAACAGCACCGATCGTGGTACGGCTCCGCAGGGGGGGATTGTCTCGAGCGCCCGCGATCTGGCGCGCTACCTGCAGACGATGATGAATGGCCGGGACGATGTGCTGAGCGCAGGAGGCAAGTCCCTGATGATGCGCCCCGCCAGCGCAGCATCTCCCTTCTACGGCCTGGGCTGGTTCGTGGACTCGGGCAACGGGACTGTCTGGCACTCGGGGATGAGTCCCGGGTATGAATCGCTCGCGACGATGGTCCCCTCCGAGAACAAGGGAGTTGTCGTGCTGGTCAACGGGAGCAGCGGAATAGGGTTCGGTGAGACGGCCCAACTCCGCAACGGCATCACCGCCAGGGCGTTGGGCTTGGACTACGACGGCGAGGGGTCGCGCCTCTCCCAAAAGGCCCTGTTCATCTCTCTGGTGCTTCTGCCGTTCGTCTATTTGCTCAGCATGATCTGGGCTTGGCGGCACCGCGCCGAGATACGCGCCAAATCGGGCGTCTTCGGCCTGTTCAGCCTGTGGTTCCCGCTGCTCACCACCCTTGCCGCAGCGTGGGTCATCCTACATTTGGTGCCGAACCTGTTTGGCTCACCGCTGGGCAACATCAGGCTGTTCCACCCCGACCTCGGTGTGGCACTCATCGCCACCGCCGTGACCGGCGTGCTCTGGGCCGCGCTCAGGCTCGGGGTGGCCTATGGCTCATCGCGATCCGGGGAGTAGGTCGGCCCAGGCTCTACCGGCGGTGAGAACCTCCACTGGCGCACCGCCACGGCGAGGCAGCACCTGTCCCCCAGGGAGAGACTCGCGCCCCCGTCGAGCGCCCGCATGGCTCCCCCAGTTCAGCGTCGGCCTCCAGCACCGGTTCGAGGGTCACGCCGGCAGCGCGCAGTAGCTCGCGAGCACGCGAGACGTCGACGCCAGGTCAACGAGCTCTCCGATGGCTTCAGCCAGATGGCCGCGCCGAGCACAGCAGAGCCCAGTGCCGTCGTCACCAAGTCGTCGCCAGGCTCGGTCGTGGACCAGCGCCAGCACCGCGACGCGTCGAGGACCGTCGCGTCCGCGAGCCGTTCATCGACCAGCGATCGGGATCGTGGAACCCCGGACGCCAGCCCGCGCAGCTCGGCGGTTGCATCTTGGGGCCACTCCAGCACGACATGCCGACCCTCGAGGTGTCGATGCAGCCGGTCACCGGCGGCGAGCCCTCCCGTCCCGTTCCGCAATCCCGCCACGGTCTCGGCTGGGGCGATCGTGAAGAGCCCCGTTGAGGCGAGGCGTGCAGGCGGCCGGTCAGCCCAGTTCAAACACGTAGGCGAACGCCGGCTTGGTGTAGGCGATGCCCCGGTTGGTGGCATGCAGGCTCTCACGGGTGATCTCGGTGTCTCGTTTCGGGATCAGGTACGTGTCGAGGTCATCGTGCCGCACGGCGTACTTCCCGTCGCGGGAGGTGACCGCGGCGACCAGCCGATAGCGAGGGTCGAGGCCGGCCATCGCGGCGTCCCCATGGCTTGGGTTGACCAGCAGCAGGCCCCCGGGTCGCAGGTGGCGAGTGCAGTGCTCCGAGACGAACCCGGCGTAGAGCGAGATGAGCAGGTCGAAGTGCTCCTCGGGCAGTGGGAGCACCGACGTGTAGTCGTTCCGCTGGAAACTCCACTCCGCGGACCCGCCGTCGTTGCGGTGACTGCGAATGATCTCGTCGACGCCCGAGGTGTCGGCGAAGAACTGCGCCGCCCGGCGATCGACGTCGATGTAGGTGACCGAGTCGAGGACGAACGACGGAGCGATGTCGACGTAGCACCCTGGGTAGAGGGCGGTCGAGATGCCGAAGGCGTCGGCGACGGCGACGAACAGGCGGTGGCGGTCTCCGGGGTGCTGGTTGTGGCCGTCCCAGAGACGGTGGGTGCGGTCCTTCATGCCGGCTTGGTCGTGGTGATGACGGTGGCGGGGGCGCCGGCCACGGTGCGGTACGTCGACCCGGCCTCGGCGAGGCCGGCACCGGAGAACAGCCCGAGAAGCCCCTCGACGTCGATGGCGTGCGGGCCGTGGTGACCCGGACCGGCAACCTGTGCGAAGGGGTGGCGGGGGTGGTTCAGGTCCTCTTCCACCAGGACTACTCGACCGCCAGGGCGCAGCACACGGGCCACCTCACCGGCGAAGCGGCCCAGGTCCGTGAAGTGGTGGGTGGCGTTGACCGCCCACAACGCGTCCACCAAGCCGACCTCGACCGGTAGCGACTCGGCAGCCCCCTCGCGCACCTCAACCGCACCGAGGCCGCGACGGGCGAGGCGGCGCAGCCGGAGCACCGCGCGCATCGTCCGGGACGGGTCCACGGCGATCACGCGGCCCGTCGGCCCGACGAGCCCGACGGCCTCGACGCTCGCCGGACCCAAGCCAGCGCCAAGATCGACGACGACCTCGCCCGGCCGTGGGTCGACCAGCTCGACGGTGGCGCGGTTGAGGTCGGAGGACCAGAAGTCCTTCAGCGAGCCGGCGATGTGCCACACGAGCCCCGCCCGTTCGGCGAGGCGGGTGGATGGTCTCATGCTCACATCCTCCATTTCCATGGCCAGTCCATGGCCAGCAGTCAGTCACCGACAGACCGACCAGGGCATCGAGCTCGATGCCGCCGCGGTCCACCTCCAACACAACCCATACGTCAGAGACGGCACCCAGCCCTTCACGGACTACTTCGAGCCGATCGCAGCACAGGTCCCGGTCTGGCGGGCCGCCATCGTCGATCGGCTCGATCCAGAGTGACCACTCAGCCGCCTGAATGGCATCCTCGGTCGAGACTCCATGCTTGTGCGCGCTCGGGTGAACCTTCACGCCCCGAGACGGGCCAATGCGGCGCGGATGGCCTCTGACCTACTCATGTCGTTCTTGGCTGCAGCTGCATCCAGAGCTTCCAGCTCTTCGGCGGTGAGCCGGACCGCAACTACCTGCATCGGCTCCGCTCCGCGCCCCGGACGACCGCGTCCGCGTTGCTTCAGCTCGTCGACGTCGTAGCCGGCCTCAGCCCCGTCTGTCCAGCGTTGGATCTGCTCCTCAGTCACCACGCGGTTATCGTATGACGAAAAGGGCACGTCTTCCAGAGTCACCGGTAGCCGATCGGGCTGTTGAGCTAGATGCTGACGTAGACGGAGATCAGGGCGAACAGTCCGAAGCCTGCGGTGAGTAGCAGTGGTCCGTACGCGCTCGTGGGGCCCTGGTGGGCCTGGGTCACGACCTCTTCGACAACGACACTCATCAAGACTCCACCTGTGGCGGCCAAGACCGAGAGAGTGAGGATGTCCGGGGCCCGTCGCAAGGCCAAGTAGCCCAGGGTTGCTCCGAGGAGCACGGGGACAGCGAAGCTGACGGCCATGATCACACGCGTGCGGAGCGCGAATCCTGCAACTTTGAGGGTGGCTGTCGCGGCGAAACCCTCGGGGATGTCGGCTGGCACCTGTCCGGCGGCCAGGAGCAACCCAAGGGCCGGGTTGACCACGCTTCCGGTGCCGATCATGACGCCGTCGCTGAAAAGGTCCAGGGAGACTCCGGTGAAGATGGCCAGCGGCCCGGTCGCCTGCTCTCCGGTGTCCAAGCGGTCCTTGATGGCGTCGATGAGGCGCTCTATTCCCATGAAGACCGCCCCGCCGGCGACGAATGATGCGACGGGTATCCACGGTGGGTTGCCATCGAGTGCTCGGGGAACCAGCTCGAGGCCGACAACGGCCAGGACAATGCCAGCAGCCAGATGAAGAGCCAGGCTGAGCACTCGGTCGGAGATCTCGAATAGCTCGGCGGCGAGGCCACCTGCGATGTTCCCTGCGGCGGGTAGTGCGGCGAAGGCGAGAACGATCAAGAAGTCGCTCATGCTGGTGCTGATGGCTTCTTGGCAACCGCATTCGGGATGGGTCGGGTCTGGGCAACGATCAGGTAGAGCGCTCCGCCTGCGGCTGAGTCGAAGGCGACCTCGTCCATGTACTCGCGCACCGACCGCCACGGCTGGATGTCCTCGTAGGCGCGGTTGACGCCGAACAGGGCAAGAGCGGTGCGACCGAGGACGATGGCCCACTCGGGCCAGCCCGGTGGCCGTCGAAACCCTCCGACGGCAAGTCGCCCCTGGGCGGGCGCCAGCTGTGCCGCGAGATTGGTCATCAAGTCGTCCTGCTCAGGAATCATTTCCAGGGAGGCGGTCGCCAGGACCGCGCGCGTCCCTGGGGGCAGTCGAACAGAGCGGACGTCTTCTTGGACGAGAGTGACCTGGGAGAGACGGTGGCGCTCGGCCCGGCGACGGGCCTGGTCGAGCATGCCTGAGGAGAGATCGACACCGACTACCCGACCCTGTTCGCCCACTGCGTGAGCTAGGACCGGCACGTTGATTCCTGTTCCGCAACCGAGGTCGACGACGGTGTCTCCCGGACGGAGGTCGAGCAGATCGACTGCCCGACGCTGCAACCGGCGTGCACCCAATGGCCGGAAGATCCATGCCGAGACGTCGTAGGCGGGCGCAAGACGGTCGTACAGGCGTCGGACAGCTTCGGCATCGAGGATGCTGGCCTGAGGTGAGCGGCGCGCCGGGTAGCCGACGATCGCGGCAGCGACCGCTGCCAACCAGAGCTTCCGGTGCTTCATGATGGCCCCCCCTGGTGGACGCGGGTCCGTTTGGTCCATGGAGTTGCACGTGGACATATCAAGGGATGTTCTCGTCGGAGTTGGCTGAGCGGCCGCCGGTGTCGTGGACCACGTGTTCGCGGGCAACGTCCAGCAGCATCCGCACGTGCGCGTCCAAGAGCCGGTAGAACACGTTGCGTCCCGCACGTCGACCGGTCACGACCCGAGACGCGCGCAGCAGTCGCAGCGATTGGGACACGGTCACCTCACTGATCCCGGTAGCCGCGGCGAGATCACACACACACAACTCACCGGCCTCCAGCAAGGCATACAGCAACGTCGCTCTGGTCGGGTCACCCAAGATCTTGAACACCCTTGCGACCTCACTCAGGTCGTCCTCCCGCGGGGCTTGGGACCACACCATCGCGACCTTCTCCGGATGCACACAGGTGACCGTGCATCCGTCAAGGCCAACGACCTCAGCCACAGCCGCCACTTCTACGTATGATCATATGATCAACTATTGGTCAGGCACGTCCACCCGTCAACCCTGGTGCCGGGCCGATCACCACCACGGGGGGGCCGGTCAGGGCGGACCGTGCACTAGCGTCAACCAAGTGGTTGGTGGAGACACTGCCGGAGGCGAGTCCAGGCGCGCAGCACTGGTGGAGGCGGCATTCGAGCGCGTTGCCACGGTGGGCTTCGAGGGCCTGCGTCTGCGACAAGTCGCGGAGGACGCCGGCATCGATCACTCGACGCTGCACCACTACTTCGCCGACCAAGCAGACGTTGGTCGAGGCGGTCGTGGCGTACACCACGGCCCAGTTCCACGACACTGCGCCAGGCGGCGTCGCTCCGCGCGAGATGTTGCGGGCGCATCTCGGCGCGCTGCGGACCTTGTTGACCACACGCCCCGAGCTGCTCATGGTCACTGCCGAACTCGACCTGCGCGCACGCCGCGACGACGCCGTCCGACGCGCGCTGGAGGTCCACGAGCGAGGTTGGCGCGAGGGACTCCGGGCGGTTCTGCGCGAGGGGGACTGGGCATCGGGCGCCTCGGCCACCAGGACGGTGCGCGATGACCTCCGTGCACGCGGGCGAGGCTGGTGCGGCTTCCGCCCAGCGCCGACCAGCCTCTCGATGGGCGTGGATCGGGGCATTCTGCTGGCTGGCCACCGGCGCTTACTTCGCGGTCGAGCCTGCGGCGGCGGCCGCGTGGCCGGTGCCCTACGACTGGTCGAGGTTCACGATCAGCGCACTGGGGGTCACCGTCTGCGACGACCTGCCCACCGTGGGCTACGTGTGTTCGCCTCGCCACGCCTGGATGAACGCAGCGTTCGTCGTGACCGGGTTGCTGACCGCGGGCGGGGCGCTGCTAACCCGCCCGTGCTGGCCTCGCGGCCGCGCCACGACGGTCGCGATCGCGTTCCTGGTCGCCACCGGGATCGGCGCGGTCGTCGTCGGGCTGGCTCCCGCGGACCACCACCTACGGGCGCACGCGATCGGTGCCCTGCTCCAGGTTCCCGGTTCGATCGCCCCGCTGTTGCTGGCGATGGCCCTGTGGAAACGACACCGCCAGCTGTCAACGGCGACCCTCGCAGTCGGCGCCATCGGCACCATCGCCACCGTGCTCTACTTCGCCGGAGCCGGAGCCGGAGCCGGAGCCGGTCTTGGCGCCGGCGCCTTGGAGCGCTTGGCGTTCTGGCCGTTGACTGCCTGGACGTCCGCCGCAGGTGCCGTGCTGCTGTGGAAGTTCCGGGCGCGTCGACATGATTGACCGGCCGGACGCCGGCGTTCCCGGCCCTCCGGTTGGCACGGTGAGCGGTCACTTGTCGACCCACGGTGGTCGAGGCGTGCCCGCAACACTCCTGCGTTGGACCGTCGCCGTGCACCCTGATCTGGACAGCTGGAGTCGGTCGTCTCGCTCCTGAGAGATGATCTTGCCGGTGTCGCGTTCGCGCCGATAGGCAGAACGCTGCTTCGAAGTAGGCAGGGCGGGAGGTGACGGCCGTTCGGCGGGGATTCTGCCCGTTGTCATTGTTGACGCTGTGGCTGCTTCACCGGTCGACGGGCTCGGCTACGCGGCCAGAACAGGGGGTTCGGCCGACGCCGGTCGACGCACTGTGCGTCGACGATGTGCCGCAGGTCCGGATATCGCTGGCGCACGGCGGCCTCGACCTGCTGCTGGAGGGTCTGACCGGAAGCCGGGCAGTGACCGCAGGCTCCTCCGAAGGCGACCCTCACGGTGTCTTCGGAGACATCCTTGACCTCGACGACGCCGCCGTGAGAGGCGATGTAGTCCCCGACCGGTCCGGCCAGCACCTCCTCGACGATGGCTCTGAGCACCGGAGCGCGGTCGTCGTCGGTCTCCCAGCGGTCCAGATCGGTGACGGCTTCGCGGATCGCGGTGCGAACGGGAGCGCCGTACTCACGCCAGGACAGGTCCGGGCGAAGTCGGAGTCGAAGGGCGTGCGGCTCGCACCAGGGATCTCGGATCGTGCCGCTGGCGATGAGTTCACCGAGCGCCTTCGGGGCCCGGAGTAGAAGACCCACGGGTAACCGCACTTCTGGCAGCACCCAGCGCATCCCCGTCGACGGGCCGGCAATGGGTTCGGCGTGCAGAGCAACTTCCGTGGTCACGAGAGGCCCCCTACGTGACGGACGACGGTATGCGCGATGAACGACATCACCCAGGCCAGTGCGAACATGTAGCCGAACGCGATTGCCGGCCACTTCCACGTGCCCGTCTCGCGCCGCATCACACCAATGGTCGACATGCACTGCAGCGCGTACACGAAGAACACCAGCAGGGAGACGATCACCGCCGGGGTGAACAGCAGTTCCCCCTGACGCGGACCCGAGTCAACGGTCATCGCCTCCAGCGCCGTTCCCGGATCATCGGGGTCTTCGGCCGCAGCGACCTGGCCGAGCGTTGCGACGAATACCTCGCGGGCGGCCAGCGAGGACAGCACGCCGATGTTGATGCGCCAGTCGAAGCCGAGCGGCTCGAAGACCGGGCCGATCGCGCGCCCGATGCCGGCGGCGTAGGAATGGTCGATGACGTAGGCGCTGGCTGCGGCATCGTTGGCGGGGTTGACCCCTGCGCTTGCGAGATCGGCGTCGCTGCGAGCCGGCAGGTTGAGCAGGGCCCACAGCAGGATGGTGGTGACCAGGATGATCGTGCCGACCTTCTTGACAAAGGCGAAGCAGGCCCCCCATACAGCGACGGCGACCGTCTTCAATCGGGGTAGCCGGTAGGTCGGCATCTCCATGTAGAAGGGAACGGCGCCCGACTTGCCGCCACCGATCTTGGAGAAGACCCCACCCGCGAGCATCGCCGAGACCGCCCCGAGCAGGTAGAGGCCGAACATCAGCGTTCCTTGCGCGGCGAAGGGGCCGACCTTGTTCTCGGCGGGCACGAGCATCCCGATGAGGAGCACGTAGACCGGCAGCCGGGCGGAGCAGGTCATCAACGGTGCCGCCATCATGGTCGCGATCCGGTCGCGCGCCGATGGCAGAGAGCGGGTGGCCATGATCCCCGGGATGGCACAGGCCACCGAGGAGAGCAGGGAGACGAATGCGCGGCCCTCGAGTCCAGCGCTGCCCATCGGGCGGTCCATCAGGAACGCGGCTCGGGACATGTAGCCGACACCTTCGAGCACCGCGATCAAGATGAACAGCAGCGCGATCTGGGGGAGGAAGACCAGCACCCCGCCCACCCCACCGAACAACGCGTCGGAGACGAAGCTCCCCAGCCAGGGATTGCTGATGTGCTCGTCGGCCACACCTCCCAGCCAGCCGAAGAAGTCCTCGACGTAGCCCTGCAGGGGGGCGGCGAAGGTGAAGATCGTCTGGAAGAACAAGAACATCGTCGCGAAGAAGATGATCGTCCCCAAGACCGGGTGCAGGAGCACGGCGTCGATCCGCTGGGTGCGCGGGTCGAGCTGGGGCATCCGGTAGCTGGCACGGGTCAGCACGGACTGGACCCACCCGGTCGACTCACTCGGCTCGGTAGGCGGCAGCACCTCCGGCGCCGGCCAGTCATCAACATCGGCAAGCGCCTCCCGCAGTGCCGCGACACCCGCCTTGTGGCCCGACACGATCGGGATCACCCGCACTCCCAGCGCGGTGCTCAACGCGGCGGTGTCGATAGCGCCACCGCGGCGAGCCAGGTCGTCTCCGAAGGTGAGCACCACCATCGTGGGCAGTTCGGCGTGCATCACGTGCCCGAGCAGGCCGAGCGAGCGCACCAGAGCTGTCGCGTCCATGAGCACGATGAGACCGTCGGGCGTCGCCATGCCTTCGTCCTCGTGCTGGGCGTCGATGACCTCGGTGACGATGACCTCGTCGGGACTGATCGGATCAAGGCTGTAGGTCCCGGGGAGATCCTCGATGAGAACCCGCTCGTCACCGGCCGTGGTGTGACCCTCATACCGGGCAACGGTGACGCCCGGGTAGTTGCCGGTCTTGGCGCGCAGACCGGTCAGGGCGTTGAAGAGCGTGGTCTTGCCGGAGTTGGGGCTGCCGACGAGCGCGAAGCGACGCGTCCCCAGAGTCATGGCAACCGAACCCCGGGCGTGATGACTCATGGGCACGCCACCAGGATCCCGGCGGCCACCGAGCGGCGCAGTGCGATCTCGGTGCCGGCCACCCGGTAGATCCACGGGTCCAGAGCGGGGGCACGACGGACAACACGCACCACGGCCCCCGGGGCGAACCCGAGGTCGTACAGCCGTCGGCTGTGACTCGCCGGAAGGTCCGGACAGTACCCGGTGATGTGCGCGGTCTGCTTCAGCCGGAGCTGGGTCAGCGAGAACCCTTGATCGATCGCCGCGGCGGCCGATGCCTCGGCAGCGGCGAACCGGCGGTTCGCGAAGCGCGCTGCGAGCGAAGTCACCACGTCAGGATAACCCATAGATAGGTAAGGCTCACCTAAGTCACGCCACGCCAGGGCCGACAGTGTGGCCATCCATGGGCGGCCAGGTGCAGCGGGTCTCGCTCGCCTGGTCGAACCGTCCCGCAGTGCGGACCCTTGCTCGCATGCCACGGCCGACCACCAAGACGGAGTTGCTCCGTGCTGCGGACGAGGAGCTTGCCAGACCTGGTCGGCGCTCGACGCGATCGACCCCGACGCCACGGAAGACCCGCGCCTCGTCGCCGCGATCGAGGACCAGTCGCGCAACCCGCGCGACGTGGTGTGTCACCTACACTCTTGGCATCTCGACGTCGAGAGGAGCTGGGAGTGGGCACGATCGACTTGCCCTACCTGGCCTCGCCGTCTGCGGGCCGGGGTCAACCCGTTCTCCTCATCCACTCCTGGTGGGGTCTGACCTGGTCGTTCACCGCGTACGCCGACGAACTCGCCGGATGCGGGTTCGTCGTCGGGTGCGTCGACCTCTGTCGCGGTGACATCGCCCGCACCGAGGAGGACGCGCGTCGGCTGCGGCGACGGCGACTCAGGGAGCCCGCCTACCGGGTGCTCCGGCGCAGTCTCGAGGCGTTGATGGCCCTCGACCGCTGCGCTGGTGCGGTTCCCGCAGTGGTGGGGTTCTCCATGGGCGGGCACTGGGCCGTATGGCTGGCGCAACACCCGGATCCCCCGGTCTCGGCCGCTGTGCTCTACTACGCCGCCCGAGGCGGCGACTTCTCCCGGACGAGCGTGCCGGTGCTTGCTCACTTCGCAGATCGCGACGAGTTCGTGACCACGGCCGCGCGCCGGACCATGGAGCGAGCGATCCGCCGCAGCGGGCTTCGCTACACCGCCTTCGACTACCCGGGCACCCAGCACTGGTTCGCGGAGTCGACCCAGCCCGAGCACGACCCGGCAGCCTCTCGCATCGCGTTGCAGCGCACGTCGACTTTCCTCGCCCACCCCACCTGAGCCCCGCGCCGGCCGCTGCTGGCTCGGCCATCGTCGATCACAACCTGCCGTCGGTGCCTCCGGAAGGTCGCAAGCGCGGAGTTCCCACCCGCCCCGTGTGGGATCGGCAGCTGGACCTGGCCGCCCTCGGCGTCCGGGGCGGTTGTCAACGTTGTTGACGAAGGCTGCGCGCCAGCCGGTGTTGACGACACGAGATTCGCCGACATCGGGTCCGTGCTGTGCGCGTCCTGGGCGACGTGGCCGAGCGGCTGGAGATCGTGGCGCTGCTGGACTGGGTCGGCGCCGACCTCCTGGACGGCGTCGGAGCGGGGGGCAGTCCTGCAGGTCGAACTTGCCCGCGAGCTGGGCTCAGTTGTGGCAGGAGGTTGACATCGCACTTCCGGTGAGCGGGCATGCGGTCTAGCAGAAGCATCGCCGGCGGCAGTGAGAGACAACAGGCGCTTGTGGTGTGCGAACGCTGCACCGAGGATGCGCCAGGATGGCCTCGGCTGCGGTGCGTGGGAGGCGGTTTGAGCCACGCGCGCTGGGGTGGTCGACAGATGGTGGGTCGAGAGGCGCGGTCCGGGAGGCTGGCCTTGTGCCCGGTCTCTGGAAGCGTCGGTTGAGAGACCATGGAGGCAGCAGCAGTGGAGTGAACGAGGAGGCTCTCGCCTCGCTCGGAATCGATCTTGAGACTGTCAACCGCGTCGCCGCCCAGGCCCTCGGAGAAGATGCCCTGCTGTCTGGCTTCAAGTCGACCCTTTCGGCCCCGTTTCGGGGGCGCGTCGTTGCCGACAACCTCGGCGTGATGAGCGCACCTCGGCATCATGAGCGCGCAAGCAGACCCCTCACCACTGGATCGCTCTCTGACCGCCGTACCTGAGCCTCACCTGCTGTTCGTCCTTCGTCTCAACGCAATCCGAGGGTCGCCGAGCTAGGGCAGGCACGAGCCGAAGTCTCATGCACCTGTCGTTCGGGACCGGTCCGGTCCTAGAGTTGCCGCCATGGTGGCTCGGCGCTCCTGTCTGTCCGTTCCCGGTTCGTCGGACAAGATGCTCGGCAAGGCCGTGGCGCTGGCTGCCGACGAGCTGGTGCTCGATCTCGAGGACGCCGTTGCACCGGCGGCGAAGGACGAAGCCCGCGCCCGGGTCGCCGACACCCTCGCCGCGGGAGACTTGGGCGGGCGCGTGGTCGCGGTGCGGGTCAACGCCGTGGACACCCCGTGGTGCTGGCGCGACGTGACGGTCCTTGCGGGAGAGCCGCTGGGCAGCCTCGGGTCGCTCGTCCTGCCCAAGGTCGAGAGTCCAGCCGACGTCGCCTGGGTCGACCGGTTGCTCGGCGCCCTCGGACCGGCCGCGTCCGGGGTCCGCCTCCAGGCGCTCATCGAGTCCGCCGCCGGCCTTGCCTGGGCCCGCGAGATCGCCACCGCCTCGGACCGGCTCGACGCGCTGATCCTCGGCTACGCCGACCTGTCAGCCTCGCTGGGTCGCACGACCGGAGTCGAGGACCCGCCGGAGCGCTGGGTGCACGCCCAGGAGACGATGCTCGCCGCAGCGCGAACCGGTGGCCTCCTGGCCATCGACGGGCCCTACCTCGCCATCCGCGACGAGGGCGGCCTGCGCCATCGCGCCGAGCACGCGCGGTCCTTGGGCTACGACGGCAAGTGGGCCGTCCACCCCGCCCAGGTGCCGGTCATCGACGGCGTCTTCACCCCCGGCGAGGAGGAGTTCGGTCGCGCTCAGGCGGTCCTCTCGGCCATGGCCGACGCCGAGGAGTCGGGGCAGGGTGCGGTCGAGCTCGACGGGGCGATGATCGACGAAGCCAGCCGCCGGCTCGCCGTCTCGGTCGTGGCTCGTGGAGAGGCAGCCGGCATGGGCGACGCGAGCCGGGGTGCGTCGTGAGCGGCCCGGCCGCCGCCGACGGCCCCCGCCTCGTCGGAGGACCCTGGTTCGAGGACTTCGAGGTCGGCGACGTGTTCGCCGACGCCCCCGGGCTCACCCTCACCGCCGGCCACGCCGCCGTCCACCAAGCCGTCGTCGGCGACCGGTTGCGGCTCGCGCTCGATGCCGCGCTGAGCGAGGCGGTCACCGGCTCACCCGTCCAGCTGGCACACCCCAACCTGGTCTGCGACGTGGCCATCGGGCAGTCGACCTGGGCCTCCCACCGGGTGCGCGCAAACCTCTTCTACCGCGGTCTCGTGCTCGCCCGCCCGGTGTTCCTCGGCGAGACCCTCCGCACCCGCACCGAGGTGGTCGGGCTCAAGCAGAACCGGCAACGCGAGGGCGCCCCCGCCACCGGACTGGTCGCGCTGCGCATCCACACGACCAACGAGGCCGGTCATACCGTGCTCGACTTCTGGCGATGCCCGATGATCCCGCTGCGCGACCCCGACGCCCAGACCGGTCACGCCGACGACTTCTCCAGCATCCCCCGACAGCTGGACGCCTCGGCGGTCCGTGCGGCCGTCCCCCCATGGCGGCTCGAGCCGTTGCGATCAGCGACTGCTCCGCCGTACGCCGAGACCGTGCGCCCCGGCGACGAGTTCGTGCTCGAGGGCAGCGAGACCGTCAGCGCCGCGCCGGAGCTGGCTCGACTGACCCTCAACCTGGCGATGGCGCACACCGACCCCTCGTCGACCGCCGACGGCAGGGCGCTGGTCTACGGCGGCCACACCATCGCCGTTGCCGCGGCGCATCTGACCCGGGCATTGCCGGCCATCGCCACGATCGTCGCCTGGGACGGCTGCGACCACCTCGGCCCGGTATTCGAGGGCGACGTGCTCCGCACCCGCGTCGTCGTCGAGGACGTGTCCCCACTCTTGGACGGGGCGCTGGTGTCCCTGCGCGTGCTGGTCACCGCGGTAAGGGCCCCCGCCTACGACCCCGAGTCCAGCGAGGCGGTGCTCGACTGGCGGCTGATGGCCCTCATGGCCTGAGATCGAGGAGGAGGGTGTCATGACTGGTGTCCTGGACGGGATGCGCGTGGTCGAGGGCTCGGCCTTCGTGGCCGCCCCGCTGGGTGGGATGGCCCTAGCGCAGCTCGGCGCAGATGTCGTGCGCTTCGACCCCATCGGCGGAGGGCTCGACCACGGCCGCTGGCCGGTGACCGGCGAAGGCCGCAGCCTGTTCTGGGCTGGGCTCAACAAGGGCAAGCGCTCGATCCAGGTGGACATCTCCTCGCCCGAGGGTCGCGAGCTCATCGCCTCGCTGGTCACCGCACCGGGACTGGACAGGGGCATGTTCCTCAGCAACTTCCCCGCGCGCGGCTTCCTCGACGACGGCGCCCTGCGGGCCCGGCGGGGGGACCTCGTCTACGTCAATATCGTCGGCAACCACGACGGCAGCTCCGCGGTCGACTACACGGTCAACCCGGCCACGGGTTTCGCCTGGGCGACCGGCCCGCGCAACCTCGGCGTACCGTTCAACCACCTGCTGCCGGCCTGGGACGCGATCACCGGCATGCTCGCCACCACCGCGCTGCTGGCCGCCGAGCGGCACCGGGCGCGATCCGGAGAGGGACAGTTCGTGAGGATCGCGCTGTCCGACGTGGCGTTCTGGATGGTCGGCAACCTGGGCAAGATCGCCGAGGTGCAGGTCAACAAGCACCAGCGGGTGAAGGACGGCAACTACCTCTACGGAGCCTTCGGCCGGGACTTCGCCACCGCCGACGGGCATCGCGTCATGATCGTGGCGCTGACCCAGCGTCAGTGGGAGAGCCTGGTGACGGTGACCGGTCTCGGCGAGGCGTTCGCCTCCATCGGCACGGTGATGGGCGTGGACCTCGACGAGGAGGGTGGCCGGTACGCAGCGCGGGAGCTCATCGGCGCCACCCTCAAGCCGTGGGTGCTGGCTCGCACCCTGGACGAGCTGCGGACGGTGTTCGACGAGGCGGGCGTCTCCTGGGCGCCCTACCAGACCTTCAGCCAGCTCGTGGAGGACGACCCGCGGTGCTCTCCGGCCAACCCCATGTTCGCCGAGGTGGAGCAACCGGGCATCGGCACCTACCTCATGCCCGGCTCGCCGGCGGCGTTCTCGATGTCGCAACGCCTCCCACCCCAGCGCGCCCCGATCCTCGGCGAGCACACCGACGAGGTGCTCGCCGAGCTGCTGGGCATGGGCGAGGCCGAGATCGGGCGGTTGCACGACGCCGGCGTCGTCGCGGGTCCCGCCGAGCACTGAGCTGGTGCTGAGCACCAGCGGGTCGCTGGCCGATCGCTCGCCGCGCATGCGCGCGCCGCGCCTCGGCTCAGGCTCCGTAGCGCACGCGCTTGGCTGCCTCGTACTGCGCCACCCCTCCGACGTGGTACCGGGCGTGCGCACCCACGGGCATGAGATACATCGTTCCCTGATTCGTCACAGCGTTGTAGTTGTGGAAGTGGTGCCATACATAGCCCCGCGGCGTGCCGGCCAGTCCCGCGACCCGGTTGCTCTCGCGGAAGTCGGCGCTCCGGCTGCCCTGGTAGGTGATCTGCACCCGGCGGAGGTACGTGGCGCCGGGATGCAACCCCCGCATGCTCCGTGCCGCTCGTCCCACCCCGACCTTGAAGGAGACGATCCGCACACGCCCCGACAGCGCGGGCGCGAACCGCTGCGGGGCCCGGCGTCGCCGGATGCCCATGCCCATGGCGTTGACGCCGAACCGGCGGTTCGCGGCGGTCTTCGCCGTGCGGGCCTGCTTGACCCGTTGGAGTCCCACGGCTGGCGGCGTGGGTGAGGCGGTGACGCGGCTCTCCAGCATCACGGACGTGGCACGGTTCCCGGCCCGGCCCTGAAGTGCCAGGACCGCCGACGGCGCGGAGAGGCGACCGGGTGGCCAAGCTGCCAGCTCCTCCGTGCGCCGCACGGTCCCGGGCCGGGCAGCCCGTCGGCGGTCCTCCTGCGCGAGCACGCGTACCACGGGGAGAACATACGCCGGTGTGCGGGAGCGATGCAGGAACCGGTGATCGCCCGCCGGACCGGCCCTCGATCCGGGACGAGTGGTGGTCAGGGCCGCATGCGGTCCACCACGTGCTCGGCGATCGCCAGGCTGGACGTGGCGGCCGGGGAGGGCGCGTTGCGGACGGTGGTGATCCCGTCCTGGTGCGAGATCCGGAAGTCGTCGACAAGAGTGCCGTCCCGGTCCACTGCTTGGGCGCGGAGCCCCGCTCCGGCTCGGCGTACGTCGGCGGGTCCGATCTCCGGGACGTAGCGGCTCACCGCCTCCAGGTAGGCCACGACCGACGCGCTGCCGCGCAGCTCCTTCACCCCGGTGCGCCAGTGCCGGCGGGCCATCCGCCAGAAGCCCGGCCAGCCGAGGAGGTCGCGGACGTCGCGCGGGCTGATGTCCTGACGCCGGTAGCCGTTCCGGGCCAGCGCCAGGACGGCGTTGGGGCCGATCTCCAGATCACCGGAGATGCGACGGGTCAGGTGCACACCGAGGAAGGGGTAGCGCGGGTCCGGCACGGGATAGATCATGCCCCGCACGAGGTGGCGCTTGCCGTAGGCGACGGTCAGGTACTCACCGCGGAAGGGCACGATCCGCGGACCGTCGAGGCCGTCGCCGAGCCTCGAGACCCGGTCGGCCTGCAAGCCCGCGCACACCACCACCTCGTCGACCTCGTCGACCTCGTCGACCTGGTCGCCTCGCGCGCGGTGATGCGAATAGCCGATCTCGATGCCGCCTGGCCGGCGCCGGATGGCGGTGACCTCGGTGCCCAGCCGCACGGTGCCACCGGCGGCGGTGATGTCCTCGCCGAACGCCGCGGCGACCGCCGCGTAGTCGGTGATGGCGGTGGCCGGCGAGTGCAGGCCGGCGAGCCCCACCGCGTGGGGCTCGATCTCCCGGATCCCGGCGGCGTCGAGGCGGCGCAGGCCCGGCACGCCGTTGCGCGATGCGGTGTCATGGAGGCCCTCGAGCCGCCCCAGTTCGGACGGCTCGATGGCGACCACCAGCTTGCCGCACTCGAGGTAGGGCAGCCCCCGCTGGGCGCAGTAGTCCCGCAGCAGCGCCCGGCCACGGGTGCAGAGCGTGGCCTTGAGGCTTCCCGGCGGGTAGTAGATCCCGGCGTGCACGACACCGGAGTTGTGGCCGGTCTGCTGAGACCCGAGCCGGTCCTCGGCCTCGTAGAGCACGACTCGGCGGTCGGGGAACCGCCGCGTGAGCTCGCGGCCGACCGCCAGTCCGACGATGCCGCCACCCACGACCCCGGTCACGCGATCACGCATCTGTCCCCCCATCAGAGCCATCGGTGGCTAGTCGGGTTCCGCCTCGGTCTCGAAGAGCGCGCGCCGCTGCCGCGCGGTCGTCATCGCCTGGAGGAACTTCTCGTCGTAGTCCGGATCATCCACCGGGACGGTCGCGACGAGATGCTCGTCCAGCACGTGCGTCCCGCCCGCCGACACCTTCCGCACCACGATCCGGGTGGACCGGTCCGCGTCGTAGTGGGCGACGGCCCAGGTCACGGGCCCGATCTCGGGCGGCCTCTCGGCCGGAGCGCGGGTAAGCACCATGATCGCCCCGTAGGCCAGCAGGCCCAGCAACGCGACGACAACGGCCGCCTGGAACAGCAGCATCATGTTCCCATTGTGCGCGCCCGGTCCCAGCGTATGGACCCGCCGTAGGAGGAGCCCTCTGCGCGGTGCAGAAGTTTTCTTCAAAATTTCTTCCGATCCGACACATCCGGAGCCGCCCGAGCCCCGAAACACGGGAAAGTCCCCGATCGAAAGGATCGATCCCATGCGACGCACGACCGCTTCCGCCGGCATCTTCGGAGCCGCCGCCCTCATCGCCGCCCCGATGGCTCCCGCGATGGCCAACGACGACGTGGCCACGGTGTCCGTGCTGCACGGAGTGCCCGGCCTGACCGTGGACGTCTACGCCAACGGTGACGAGCTGATCCCCGACTTCACGCCCGGCACCCTCACCGACCCGCTGGAGCTTCCGGCCGGCACCTATGACCTGGCGGTCTACGCCGACGGCGAGGGTCCTGGCAACGGCTCGCCGGCCATCGAGGCCAACGGCGTCGAAGTTCCCGGCGGCGCCAACGCGACAGTGGTGGCACACCTGGACGCCGACGGCAACCCGACGCTCAGCCTGTTCGCCAACGACACCTCGCAGACCGCGGCCGGCGAGGCGCGCCTGACCGTACGGCACGCCGCCGCGGCCCCCGAGGTGGACGTGCGAGCGGACGGCTCGGTCCTGGTGGAGAGCCTGGCGAACGGCAACGAGGCCGTCGCCGACGTCCCGGCCGGCAGCTACTCTGCCGATGTGGTCCTCGCCGGCACCGAAGACGTGGCGATCGGCCCGGCCGACGTCCAGCTCGCCGAGGGCACCAACACCATCGTCTACGCGTGGGGCAGCGCCGCGGACGGCAACCTCGACCTGGCCGTGCAGACCATCGACGGACTGCACTCCGCGCCGGGCGGGGTCCCCGGTGGCGAGGCCGGACTGGCCGCCGAGGGCGGTTCCATCCCGCTGTGGGCGCTGGGGCTCGGCGCGGCATCGCTGATCGGCCTCGCGGCCGTGGGCGCTCCGCGACTTGCTCGCGCGCGCAACCAGGGCTGAGGCCTACACCCTGAGAAAGGCATGACCATGGCACGGAGGACGGCGGGGCTTGTCGCAGCGGCGAGCCTCGCCGGCCTCCTTGTCAGCACGATCGCACTCCTGGGCTGGGCCGAGAGCCGGCCCCAGCTCTCCTCCTACGGCGCAGCCGACTCCACGGCGTACGCCGCGTCCGGTCCCGCAGTGGAGGGGGATCGGACCGCCCGCGGAGGCGACAGAGGGGCCCCGGGCCGCGCGGGCAGGGCCACGCAGGACCGCCCGGGCAAGGCCCAGAACGGCCGCGCCGACAAGACCACCAGGGGCGGGGGCGACGAGAGCAAGCAGGGCCGCACCGGAAAGCGGGCCAAGTCCGCCACTCCCGAGGTCCGGTCCAGGAGCGCGGCACTCAACAAGAGCAGTGCCGCTGCTCGCCGCGCGGCGCGGGACCGTTCGCCGGCCCCCGCCCGAGTCCGACTCGGCTCAGTCCGCCTCGATCTCCCGGTGAGACCGACGGGCGTCGGCCGCGACGGGCAGATGGCACTGCCAGCCGATCCCACGACGGTGGGGTGGTACCGCCATGGCCCCGTCCCCGGAGAACCCCGCGGCTCCGCCGTCATCGCCGGCCATCTCGACTCCCTGCGTTTCGGCATCGGGCCTCTGGTGCGGCTGCGCGAGGTGCAGGTGGGTTCGACCGTCGTTGTGACGGACCGGGCCGGCGACCGCCGTCGCTTCACGGTCAAGGCCGTCCAGCGTTTCGACCGTCAGCGCCTCCCGGCCGCGCTCTTCGCCCGCGGAGGCCCGTCGGTGCTGCGGATCATCACCTGCGGAGGTGGCTTCGATCCCGCCAAGGGCTACGACCAGAACGTCGTGGTCACCGCCGTCCCGGTGCGGTAGCCGGCCATTGCCGACTCCTCCTCCGCCACGTGCGTCCCACGTCCCCCACGTGCCTTCTCGGTCAGATGTGGTTACCGTGGAGTCATGAAGCGGGTCGGACTGGTGCTGGGCGCGGGCGGAGTCGTCGGTCAGGTCTACCACGCAGGGGTGCTCGCCGCTCTCGCCGACGAGGTCGGATGGGATCCACGCACGGCGGAGGTGATCGTCGGGACCTCGGCCGGGTCGATCTCCGCCACGCTGGTGCGCACCGGTGTCCCTGCTCGCGACCTGGCTGCGTGGGCACTCAAGGCGCCTCTGTCGGCCGAGGGTGAGGTGCTGGAGCGTTACTTCGGCAGCGACCCCGTCGAGTTCGAGCCGTTGCGGGCCAGCGACCTGGTCCAGGGCCGCCCCTCGCTCCCGACCCGACACATGGTCCGCCGCGCGGCGGTCCGGCCCTGGCACTTCCGGCCGTTAGCGGCGGCCCTGGCCCTGATGGCGCCCGGCGCCACCAATATCGGCGACCAGGTGCCGCTGATCCGGGAGCTGCAGGGTGTGCCCTGGCCCGAGGAGCCCTTGTGGATCTGCTCGGTCCGCCGCAGCGACGGACGTCGCTTCGTGTTCGGCCGGCCCGGCACGCCCGCCGTGCCTCTCAACCTGGCGGTCGCATCCTCGTGTTCGATCCCCGGCTACTTCGCGCCGGTGCGCATCGGGGAGCACCGCTACGTCGACGGCGGCGCACACTCCCCTACGAACGCCGCGGTGGTCCGCGACCTCGGGCTTGACCTGGTTATCATCGTGGCCCCGATGGCAGGTCCGGGGGGTGGCGCATTGAAGAACGTCTATGAGGCCTCTCGATGGCACGCTGGCCGGCGGCTCGACCGAGAGGCGGCCGCGATCCGCAACGAGGGCACCCGGGTCATCGTGTTCCGCCCCGGGGAGGACGAGCAACGCGTCATGGGCGACGACTACATGTCCGGCGCCCACGTGGCCGACATCGTGCGGGAGACCGACAGGGTGACCCGCGCCGTCGTCAACCGGCCCGAGAACCGCAACGCCCTGGAGACGCTCAGCGCCTCGGCGTGAGCCGAGGGTCGGCCCGCGGCAGGTCCGACGCGGCGTCGGCGTGCCGCTCGACGGGCACGACCATGACCGGACACTCGGCGTGCCCCACCGCGCCGCGCACGAGGGACCCGATGCGCTGCATCCAGGGCGCGAAGCTGCCGTGGCGGCCGAGGACGAGCAGGTCCACGCCTCGGCTCACGTCCGCCAGCGCATCGGCCGGAGGCTGCCGGCGGACCTCGACCTTGACGGACACGTCGGGATGGGCGTCCCGGAACGGCTGCACGGAAGCGGCGATCGCCGACTCCGCCTCTTGGCTCCATTGGCTTCGCTCGCGGTCGTCGAGGACGAAGCCGTCATAGGCGGGCTCGAGGTGCCAGGCATGGAAGACCATCAGGTCGGCACCGCGCGCATGGGCCTCGTCGAAGGCCACGCGGAGGACCTGATCCGGGTGCCCGTCCTCATGGACGCCGACTGCCACCCGTGGCTTCGTCGTCGACGGGGTCCATTCGGCGGGAACCGCGACGACGGGGCAGTGCGCGTGAGCGGCGCAGCCGATGACCGTGGATGCCGTCACCAGCCGACGTAGGGGAGACAGGGCGCGACGCTGCACGACCACCCGGCCCGCCCCACGGCTCAGATCGACCAGCACGTTCACCGGGTGCCCCATGATGACGTGCGTGGCGATCGGCAGCGTGCTTCCGGCGAGCTCGGACAGGTGCTCGCGAACCTCGGTGACGATCTCCTCACCGACGGCCTCCAGCGACTCGTAGGTCAGGAGCATCGCGGGGGGCGGGGGCGGCATGACCTGGTGGACCGCGTGGACGACCGCGATACCCCACCGTCGCCGAGCGGCGTCGTCCGCGGCGTACCGGAGAGCCGCGGCGTTCTCCCCGACGCCCGTCACACCGACCAGCACCGTCCGCGGGGCCGTGCCCTCGCTCCGCGCCTCGCTCATCCCCCCAGCCTGCCTCGCCGATCCCGAGCGCGACCAGGGGTCTGTGGCCCGCAGCGACCGCAGCCGCGCAACCTCACACCGTGCGCCACCGCAGCACCGCCAGCGCGGCCCGCGCGTAGGCGCACTCGGCATCGATGTCCCCGTGCCGCTCCTCGACCCCGACGTGGTCGGTCACGGTCACGCTGAAGCCGCCGGGCGTCGAGGCCAAGCCCCGGAAGGACTGCCCCAGCAGGTCGCGGAGCTGGTCCTCGCGGGGCAGCCAGACCACCTCCCGCTCGAGAATGCTGTCCAGGGCCCACTCCGTGGTGCCGTTGAAGCCCAGCAGGGTGCCCGTCGGCAGCTCGTGCACGTCGACGACCATGTTGCTGACGACGAAGACCTCCTCGTCCATGTCCCGGTCGGGCACGACGAAACGGTCACCGGAGGCAGGCGTCCACACGAGACCGGCGGCTTGCAGGCGGCGGGCGAGGTCCAGGCTGATCACCCGGCCAGTCTGCCTGGCCCCTCCTCAGGGCCCAGTCGGCCCCGCTTCCACCGCTCGACTGGCCGCCCCCACTCGTCGGAGCGCGCCGCCGACTCGGGCGGCAGATCGATGGCGACATCGAGGACGTTGCCGCCGACGGGAGTCACGGTCATCGGGCCGAGGTGGCGCAGCATGGCCAGCGAGGCGGGGTTGTCCGCGGCCACCTCGGTCAGCACCCGCGTGACCCCCGGCGGCCGCTGGCGCAGCAGTTCCCGCAGGAGCGCGGAGGCGGCACCGCGTCCCCGGAAGCGCTCGTGCACGGTGACCGCGACATCCGCGGTAGCGGGGTCGTCCTCGTAGCGGATCATCCGGCCGATCGCCGCACCGGTCGCCGTGTCGTCGTCCTCGAACACGAACAGCACCAGGGCGACGTGGTTGATCCCATCCACGTCGTCCACGAGGTGCTCGAGCATGGACTCGGTGAGCCGGGGCACGGCGCTGAGGAATCGGTGGTACTGCGACTCGGGATCCAGATGGAGGTAGGCCTCGGCCAAGCCCTCCCGGTCCTCGGGGAGCAGGGGCCAGGTGATTGCCCTGGTCCCGTCGCTCAAACGCAGCTCGGTCGCCATGAAGCAAAGTTACCCGTCAGTAATCAGCGGAACCATGAGGGGCGCGCTGGTTGGACGCATATCACAGCGTATCCGCTGTCGCATTGTCACCATCTGACGGCCATGCCGGACCCGCGGACCCGGACCCGCGGGTCTCTCCACGACCCATGTCCTCAGTGGGCCGGGCTAGGGTCAGCGCGCATGGAGATCCTGCGAACGCCCGACGACCGCTTTGCCGACCTTCCCGACTTCCCCTACGAGCCACGCTCCGTGCAGGTGGACGACGGCGAGGGCGGGCGCCTCCGGGTGGCCTATGTCGAGACCGGGCCCCCCGACGCCGACCCGGTGCTGCTGATGCACGGTGAGCCCTCGTGGTCCTTTCTCTACCGGTCGATGATGCCGGTGCTGGCCGACGCCGGTCTGCGGGTCGTGGCCCCCGACCTCGTCGGCTTCGGGCGTTCGGACAAGCCGGTGGACCGGGGGTCCTACACCTACGCTCGGCACGTGTCCTGGATGCGCGAGGCGCTGCTGGAGGAGCTCACGCTGGACCGGATCACCCTCGTCGGCCAGGACTGGGGAGGCCTCATCGGCCTGCGGCTGGTCGCCGAGGCACCGGACCGGTTCTCCCGCATCGTGGTCGCCAACACCGGCATGCCCACCGGTGACCAGCAGATGCCGGACGCCTTCCTCGCCTGGCAGCGCTACTCCCAGGAGAGCCCCGACTTCCCCGTGGGCAACCTGGTCGCACGGGGCACCGTGAGGGGTCTGGACCCCGCCGTCGCCGCCGCCTACGACGCACCCTTCCCCGACGACCGCTTCAAGGCCGGAGCCCGCGCCTTTCCCGCCCTGGTTCCCACCGCGCCGGACGACCCCGCCTCGGAGGACAACCGCGCCGCCTGGCGGGTCCTGATGGGGTGGGACAGGCCGCTTCTCACCGCCTTCTCCGACGGCGACCCGATCACCAACGGGGGCGAGCGGGTGTTCCACAAGCTCGTGCCCGGCGCGGCCGGCCAGCCGCACGTGACCATGGCCGGCGGGGGGCACTTCCTGCAGGAAGACGTGGGTCCGGACCTGGCCAGGGTCGTCGCCGACTTCGTTGCCGCCACCTGAGCCGGTCCTCGAGGCAGGCCGACATAGGGTTGCCCGCACAGGCGCGGTCGATCCGCCCGCCAACCGGAAAGATCGGTCCGCCATCCGGAGAGGAGCCTCGTGCCGAGCACCGCCCGGGCCCGGGCCCGGTGGCTCCTACGACCGGCCGGTCGCTACCTGGGGGCGTCAGCGGCCGCCGCCCTGATCGCGCTGCCCGTGGTGGTGGAGCAGGCCGTCGAGCGGGTGTCGTTCGAGGACTCGGTCGGCACCCTGCCGGTGGAGATGTCGCTGTGCCGCGAGGGCCGCTCGACGCTGGAGACCGGGGTGCTCGGGGACATCCACTGGGCCGAGACCGGGGCGGCCGGCTTCGGCGTCCGCGCGCGGGTGACGGGTCCTCCGGCCGCCGGCGGCACCCTGGCCTCCTATGTCGACCGCGACTTCATCCGCGCCAACGTGGAGCTGCTCGAGGACCCCGACGGCGCGGTGGCCGCCTATGCCGCCGAGTTCCGCTCTAGGTTGGTCGACCGCGTCGTGTGGGGCACAGCGGGCGCGGGGGCGCTCGGTGGGCTGGTGATCGTGCTCGTCGCCCGCAACGCCAGCCTGCTCGGCGGCTCTCGCCGTCGGCAGGTCGTCGTCGGCGTCCTGCTGACCGGTGCGGTGACCTTGTCCGCCGCCGGCGCCCTGGCGTTGTTCGACCGGTGGGAGTGCAATGGTGAGCCCGACCCGGCGTACGCGCTGCCCGACCTGCCGACCCTCACCTTCAGCAGCCCGCAGACCCGCGAGATCGCCCTCCAGGTCCGCCCCTTCATTGAGAAGAACAGGTCGCGGCTCGAGTCGCGGGCCCGGGTCTACGAGGCGACGGCCGAAGCCACCTTCGGGCAGCAGCTGCGACGCCGAGGCGATGCGCTGCGCCCGCGCGCGGGTGAAGTGCTGGTCTCCGCCGAGGCCGACCCGCAGGGCGCGTACGTCGGCACGCGCGTGCGCGAGGCACTGCACGCTGCGCTGCGCGACCGCCTGGGCTCCGACGCCCCGGTGCTGCGCACGATCTCCGGAGACATCACCTCCAACGGAACCATCGCCGAGGACGACTTCGTCGCCCGCGAGGCGAAGACCGCCCCGTGGTTGTCCACGGCGGCCGTCGCCGGCGACCACGACTCCGAGGCCACCTGGGCACAGATGCGTGAGCACGGGATGGTCGTGCCCGACCTCAGCACCGAGGAGGTGGCCGGGCTGCGCATCTCCGGGGCGAACGACGTGGAGCACAAGGCGCTCTTCGGGCAGCTGGTCGGCAACGACTCGGGGATCTCCGAGCAGGAGCTCGGAGCCCGGCTCCGCGATGAGGTCGACCCCGGACGACCCGGCATCGTGCTGCTGCACCAGCCGGACGCGGTCGCAGGCTACCTCGGCCTCGACTCGCTGCGTCGGGTGCGGGAGCTCGACGGCAGCCTCACGCGCCCCGTCGACGACGGCGTTCCCGACGTCCCCCCGGGGACGGTGAGCATCGGCCATCTGCATGACCTGGAAGGCCCCTGGGTGCTGTGGAACACTGACGGCGACGAGGTCACCTGGACGGTCGTGGACCAGCTGGGCACGAGCGGCGGCGTGGAGGAGCACTCCACTTTCAACCGGTTCAGCACCCCGGTGTCGGTTCCGCTCAAGCCGGTTGCCTGGCGGTTGCAGTACTTCCACGCCGAGACCGGTCTCCAGACCGGCTTCGTGACCATCTTGTGCGACCTCGAGGGCCGCTGCACCATCTCCGAGCGGACCGACGTGGGGCTTCCCCTGCCCGGCACGGCGACGGGCGATCGCTAGGCTAGGCGTCAGGGCCACGCACGTCGCGAAGCGCCGAGCCGGTGCCGCGCTTGCCGGCCGAGATGACACTCAGCGTGCCGTCGGTCTCCAGCACCACCGCCGCCACGTCCTCCAGAGCGCCGCCGCCGCTGTTGCGCACCGCCTGGCGGACCTCGGCCACCGCCACCCGCTGCTGCCGCATGGCGTCCTCGAGCAGCGCGCCGTCGCGCAGGAGGTAGGTGGGCTCCGCGGTCAGCACGGTCCTGGCCCGCGGCCACCGGCGGCTGACCGAGGCCGCGACGTACTGCAGCAGGGCCAGCAGCCCCAGCGCCGTGGCCCCTTCGGCCCACGTGACCTCGCTGCTCAGCAGGATCGTCGCCAGGGTCGAGCCGAGCGCGACGGTGACCACGAGGTCATAGGCGTTGAGCTTGGCGAGCGTGCGCTTGCCGGCGACCCGGAGCACCAGGATCAGCGTGACGTAGGCCGCCCCGCCCACCAGGGCCACCCGGGCGATGCCGGACCAGGCGTCGAACCACATGGGAGAGGTCTACCCCCACGGCGCCTGACCCCAACCGCCGTCAACCGGTGACGTGCACCGCGAGCAGGCAGACGTCGTCGGCACGGGGCCCTGCCCCGAAGAGCGCCTCGGTGGCCCGCGTGCACGCCTCCGCGGCACTGGCCGGCGGGGGATCCGACAGCGCCGCTGCCAGGGCCGCGAAGCCCTGGTCGAGGGACCGGGCACGGTCCTCGACCAGACCGTCGCTGAAGAGCAGGAGCACGCCCGGGGGGTCGATGCTCACCCGGCCGCGGGCGTATCCCACGTCGCGCTGGACCCCGAGGATCAACCCGCTCGGCTGATCGAGATATGTGGGCCCGTCGGGGGTCGACAGCACCGGCGGCGGGTGACCGGCGTTGGCGTAGACCAGCTCCCCCCTCGCCACGTCGAGCACCGCCACCACCGCGGTGGCCAGGACGTCCGGCATCAGCCGCACCATCACCTCGTTGGTGCGGCTCAGCACCGTCGCCGGGTCGGGATCGAGCACCGCCGCGGTGCGGATGGCGTTGCGGATCTGGGCCATGGCTGCCGCGGAGGCGAGGTTGTGCCCGGTCACGTCTCCCAGGACGACGAACACCCGCCCTGGGGACACCTCGAAAGCGTCGTACCAGTCCCCGCCGACCTCGGCCCCCACGGTGGCCGGCAGGTACCGCACCTCCAGATCCAGTCCGTCGACGTCGGGCAGCGCGTCGGGCAGGACAGCGCGCTGCAGGGCTACGGCCAGGCTGTGGTCGCGAGCGAAGGTGTCCGCGTTGGTGAGCCCCGCGGTGATCCGCCGCGTGAGTTCCTCGACCAGTCCCAGGTCGGCCCGGGTGAATGCCGCTCGCCCATCACACCGCCCCAGCAGCCCGAGCCCGAACCGCCGGTCACCGATGGAAAGCGGCACGGTGACGGCGCTGGTCGCGTCCAGATCCTGGAGCACGCGGTCCAGCCCCGGCCCCAGCCTCCACTGCGAAGCATCCCGGGGCGAGGATCGCTCCGGCAGGACCAGCCGGGCCTTCCCGGTCGCCGGACCCGCGCCGCCCTCAGGCACCAGCCTGGCGAACGCCTCGCTCGGGACCCGGAGGCCGTGGAGCGGTTGACTGCGGCCCGGATCGGTGTGCACCGCGTCGGCGACTCGCAGGGCTCCGGCCGGATCGGGTAGCAGCACGGCGGCGAAGTCGGCCAGCGTGGGGACCACAAGCCGGTTGGCGTGCAACAACAGCTCGCCCGGGTCGTGGGTCGCGGCAGCCATCGCCCCGGCCCGCAGTAGCAGCTCAAGCTGCTCCTCGGCCCGCGCGGTGCTGATCCTGGCCGCCTCGGCCTCGGCGACCAGCCGGGCGCGCTCCTGTTCGGCGCGCTCGCGCTCGGACAGGTCGGCCACGAAGCTCACCCAGCGCAGCGGCGCCCGCTCCACCACCGCCGAGCCGACGAGGACCGGCACCCGGCGCCCGTCGAGGGCGACGAGCACGGTCTCGAAGGGCCGGCAGACGCCGGAGCTTCGCATCGCCGCCACCGCCTCGCGGTCCCGGGCCCGCCCCTCCGGCGCCGTCACCGTCTGCCAGTCCACCCCGCGGGCGGCGAACTCCTCGCGTCCGAGGCCGAGCATGCCCAGGAAAGCATCGTTGGCATCAAACACGCCGGTCTCGTCCGACGTCGTGACGCCGAGCACGTTGCCGTCACGCAGGCGGCCCAGCAGGGCGTCGCGATCCTGCAAGGCGGCCGCGGTGCGCCGCTGCTGGGTGAGGTCACGGAACATCGTGTAGACACGCCGAGGCCGCCCGTGCTCGTCGGGCGAGATCGGGACGGCCGTGACGCCCAGCCACCGCCGCTCCCCGGTGCGACCGTGGCTGACCCCCATCAGGACATCGGAGACCACCTCGCCGGTGCGCAGCGCCTGCATGGCGGGGTGTTCGCTCCCGGGAAAGCCAGTGCCGTCCTCGCGCACCGCATTCCAGTTCGGACCATCGGGATGCAGGCCCACGAGGTCCGCAGGGTCGACCCCGAGGATCTCTCCGGCGGCGGGGTTGGCCACCAGGATCGCGCCGTCGGGACCGTGGAAGACGACGCCGTGGAGCATCGTCTGGAACAGCGCCCGATGCCGCTCTTCGGTGTCCCGCAGCTCGGCCGCGAGGTCCTCGAGTCGCCGCCGGCCGACGACGTGATCGGTCACGTCGACGGCATGGACGAGGATGCCCGTGGTCTCACCGCCCCCGCCGAGGACGGGCTGACACACGTAGTCCACGAATGCCTCGCTCAGAGCGCCGTCCGCGCCCCGCAGGAAGACCGGGGACCCCTGGCCGTGGGCGGCCTCTCCCGAGGCGTAGACCCCTTCCATCACCGCGAGGTACCCCTGGCCCACGACTTCGGGCAGTGCCTCGCGGAACGGCTTGCCAAGGACGTCCCGGTCGCCGATCAACCGTTGGTAGGCCTCGTTGATCAGCGAGAAGACGAGGTCGGGACCGGCCAGGAAGGCGACCGCGGCCGGCAACCGGGTCAGCAGCGCGGCGGGCAGACCGGCGGCGGCGACCTCGGCGAGGCCACCCGCGGCAGCATCGGTCGTATGCATCCCGGCTCCTGACCCTCACCGTCGACGTTAGCACCGCCCTCCGCCTGCCACCGGCCCCCGACGCGGGTGGCCACACACCGCAAACAACGCCCGGTGTTGACGGCAACGGCGTGCTAGGCCGGCCACCGGCGACCGGCCCGAGTTGACCAAGTGCGTCGGCCTGACCGGGCGCCGGGTGGCCCGCGAGATGGCCCGAGCGGCACGACAGCGCGGCTGACGCTGACCGCCGGCTCCGGGCGCATGTCCCGGAACAGAGCTCCGCGTGCGAGAGTGACCGGCATGCGGGTGAGCAGGGTCCTCGACCTGTCGGTCCCGGTCGGGCCCGGCACCGTCGTCTACCCCGGGGACCCGCAGCCGGTCCTGTCGGTCCACAGCACGCTCGAGAGGGAGGGCTTCAACCTGCTCGTCGTCGCGATGGGGTCGCAGACCGGCACGCACGTCGACGCGCCCTACCACGTGGACGCCGCGGGCACCCGGGTTAGCGAGCTGCCGCTCGGGCTGTTCTTGGGGCCGGCTGTCGTCGTCGACGCCTCACTGGTCGCCGGGCGCGGTCCGATCACCTGGCGGGAGGTGTCGCCGGTCGCCGATCTCCTCGGGCCGGGTGTCGTCGTGCTGCTTCGCACCGACTGGTCCGCGCGGTACGGCGAGCCGGCGTACTTCGAGCATCCCTACCTCGAACCGGACGCATGTCGTCGGATGCTCGCGGCCGGCGTGCGCACCTTCGGCATCGACGCGCCCAGCATCGACCCGACCGGCATCGACCCGACCGGCGGGGGCGAGGGACCAGCCCCGTCGTTGGTGACGCACCGACTCGTCGCGAGCGCCGGGGGCGTCGTCGCCGAGAACCTGCGCAACCTCGCGCTCATCGACTGGGACGAGCCGTTCTTCGTCGCCCTGCCCCTGCTGCTCGAGGGCGCGGACGGCGCACCGGTCCGCGCGGTCGCCCTCGAGATCGACGCCTGACACCGCGCGGCGATATCGACCGCGGTCCGTGGTCGACGATCCGTCGCCCTCATCGCCCCGCGGGGGCGCTCGGAGGCGGCCGGCTGAGGTCTGTTGCCTCCTCTGGGTCGGGTGCGGTATCCACCGGGCTCCGGGCGGCGACCGCCATCCGCATCAGAAGTCCGCCGGCAACCAGCGTGAGCAGCGCGAAGCTGAGCATCTTGCCGAGGATCTCGCCGGTCGTGAGCGGGACGTCCAGGAGCAGCTGAGAGGCTCCCTGCCCGATCAGCACGACCCCGATGCACACGTTGAGCACCAGGAGCACGAGCGCGAGCCCGCGGCCGCCGGGGTGGCCGCGGAACACGAGCACCGCTGCCAGCACGACGACCGGGACGACGACTCCCAGATCGAGGGCCTCGGTGACCGCACTGGTGTAGGGGCCGACCACAGCGGCGACGTCACCACGCACCGCCGTCGTCGTCATCTGCGGCAGCCACGCCGCCGTAAGCGCGGCCGCCACCGAGGCCAGGTAGACGCCCAGCGCCCTATGCCCGGGCCGGTCGGGGAGCGCCGCGGAGGCCATCGCCACGTCGGCGCGCCTGGCCACCACGACCAGCGCGAAGGCGGCCGACGCGGCAGCGCCGACGTAGAGCGGGAAGAGCCTGTTCTGCGCGGTCGCGAACACCATCGAGGCGTAGAAATAGGCGAAGAAGGAGAGGACGCCGGCCAGCACCGCGGTCGGCAGCGGGCCGCCGCGGCGGCGGAACCACAGCACCGCGAGGATCAAGACGGGCACCTCGACGAGGAGGATCGCCATGTCCTGGCCACGGTTGCCGGCCCCGACCAGCACCGTGTCGGCGGCGTACAGGCCCTCGCCGTAGAGAGTGACCGACGCCCCGCGGGCCGTCTCGACGACCTCCCTGCCCGGTCCGCCGGCGACCAGCATTCCGGCCACCGAGCCCGCCACCGCGAGCACGGCGAGCAGCCCGCAGAGCAGCGTGACGACGCCGGTGTGGGCCGAGCCCCGGTCCCCCGGCCGGTTCTCGGCGCGCCGCTCCAGCGTTCCGGTCATGGCAGGCTCGCTGCCCTGCTCACCGCCCTGCTCACTGCCCTGCTCACGAACTGCTCACTGGCGGGACGCCAGGCTCAGCGGCACCACGACCAGGACCAGGCCGATCACCAGCCCGGCCACCGCCAGACCCACGAGGACCCACACGATCGTGCCCACTGCCGGGATCTCGGCGCCGACGGTCACATCGGCCTCGACTCCCGCGCTCCCGTCGGCGTTCATCACCACGGCGGTCCAGTCCCCCGTCTCGACCGTCCAGGTCGCCTCCTGGACACCGGAGCCGGAGGATTGCGCAACCCAGATCGGCAGTTCGCCGGGAGGCTGTGCGGTCGCCGCGCCCGCGACGTTCTCATAGTTCGGTTCGCCCGCGAAGTCCACCACCGTCGAGTGTGCGACGTCTGCCAGATAGTCCTCCACGTCGGCAGTCGGCGCCAGGCCTACGAACAGCGCAG
Organism: uncultured Actinomycetota bacterium; assembly: GCA_963745245.1. Classification (GTDB taxonomy): domain Bacteria; phylum Actinomycetota; class Actinomycetes; order Propionibacteriales; family Nocardioidaceae; genus Marmoricola_A. The sequence goes on along the minus strand of CAVUWU010000002.1, from coordinate 695,465 downwards.
TGCCGTCGGCGCTCGTGGCGGTCATCTTCGCGTCGCCGAAGAACGCCTCGGGCAGGAAGTCGACCGCGCCGGCCGCGTGGATCTCCATGTTCGACGAGACGATCGCCGAGCCGCCCGATGCCACGGTGACCTCATCGCTCATCAGGAATCCGCCGTCATCACGCAACTGGTTGTCGGCGAAGGTTAGAGCGCCGGCGGCCGCCCCCACGCCGAGGGACATCAGGATCAACGCGCTGCCGGCGACGACCGAGACGATCCGGCCGGCGGTCCAGCGGCGGCTCTGCTCCTGGGTCGTGGGCGGCACGCCCGGCCCCGGCGGCGCCGGACGCGGCTCGGACATCGTGGCCCGTGGGTCGTCCCCGCCCTGGTCCAGCCGGAAGGGCGGGTACTGGTCGGTCATCAGTGCTGCGTAGCCGGCGACTCGAAGGACCCACCGATTGAGGCCGAGCACGAGATCGAACACCGACTGCGGGTAGCGGCCGGTGACCAGCAGCACGACGGCGGCCACCACGACGAGCGCGCTGATCAGCCCGACGTTGAGGCTGAGGTCGACATCCGAGCCCGCGATCGACTGGAAGGTCCAGCCGATGCCGCCGGTCAGCAGCGCCACGATGAGGTAGTGCGGCAGGGCCAGCAGCCACCACTTGACCAGGACGAGCCCGCGGGAGAGGTGCTCGGGGTATTCCACCTCAAGGTGGGTCGGGTAGTCCGGGCGCTCGTGGAGCGTGAACGGCGGGTAGTGGTCGGTGCCCAGCGCGCTGTAGGCGTAGTACGCCACGCGCCAGGACCACCGCATGACCCCGACGTTGAACTCGAAGATGGCTCTCGGGTAGCGCCCGGTGACCAGAATCGCCACGAACGCGGCGATGCTGAGCACGACGAAGGCCGCCCACAGGAAGGCCAGCACGACGTAGTGCGGGATCACCAACAGCCACTTCACGAGCCACTGCCAGCGGCTGAGGTCAGATTCGAGCCGTGCATCGACATGCACGGGGTAGGTAGACGCGCTCATGATCCATCGCCTCCAAACGTCTCCACCTCCCATGGTGCTCCTCAGGGATGTGGCCAGGGAGGGCCCGTGGGACGTGATCTCCGAGACATTGCGCGCTGCCCCGGGTCACAGCGGGGCAGCCCGGTGGAGGTGTGGGTGCCCGTGGCGCTTGAACACGCCGGCGGCTGCTCGTGGCCAGTGCGGCAGGTGTCCCCCTCGGGGCAGCTTTCGGTGGCGGGATCGGGATCGTGCTCGGCTCACCGGCTCGCGCCAGCGGCGCTGACCCTCGAGCGCGTCCGCGTTCGGGTGCGACTCCGGCCCGCCCTCTGCCCGGGCGTTGCCGGTCGGCTCACATGTCGCGGTAGCGCTTCGCCTCGGCGAGCTTCTGGCGCATCAGGTCGGCATCCACCTGGCGGGACTCCTGTGGCGGCCATGTCGCCGCTTGTCCCTGGACGTAGAGACCGGCGTACGCCGCGGTGTCACGCTGAAAGCGCCATCCCTCCGCGAGCGGGCCCACGTCGTAGGCGTCGTAGCCGAGGTCGTCGAGGAACCCCGTCACGGTCGCCTTCGCCTCGGCATCGTCCCCGGCGATCGCCAGCACGCTGCGCTCCGGGTCGCCCGTGGGCCGCGCCAGCGTGCCCAGGAAGTGGAAGTAAATGTTGTTGAAGGCCTTGACCACGCGCGACTGGCGCAGGTGGTCCTGCAGCAGCTCCGAGGTCGTCGTGGACTCGTCGTCGAGAGCGGCGATGTGCCCGTCCCGCTGCGGGTAGTAGTTGTTCGTGTCGATGACGACCTTGTCGCGCAGGGGCTCGGCGGGCACCTCGCGGTAGCTCTTCAGCGGGATGGTCACGACGACGATGTCGCCCTCCCGGGCTGCCTCCTCGGCGGTGGCCGCCCGAGCGCTGCCGCCCAGGTCGGCCACCAGGTCCGTGAGGGTCTGCGGACCTCGGCTGTTGCTCAACACGACGTCGTAGCCGGCCTCCACCGCCAACCGCGCCACGGTGCTGCCGATCTTGCCGCTTCCGATGAGTCCGATGGTGGTCATGGTCCTAGAACCCTCGATCCACCCGCTCCATTCCTCGCCCTACTCCCGGACCGGCCCCGGCTCCCCGGAGTCGCGACGCTGGAGCGGCCGCGTCGCCGGCCCCTCGAGCACCTGGCCGTCGGGCGCGAAGCGGGAGCCGTGCAGCGGGCAGTCCCACGACTTCTCGGCGTCGTTCCACTTCAGCGTGCCGCCCACGTGCGTACAGATCGCGGTGACCCGGCAGGTCTTCCCGTCCACCGTCGACACGCCGGTCGGGACGAGGTTGTCACGGCCCACGACACCGGTCCCCTCGGGCACGGAGTCGGGCGCCGCGGCACGCTCCGCAGCGACCGTGGCAACCGCCTCCGCGAGGCCCACCTTGGCGTTCATCCCGCCGAGGTTCAGAGCGATCTGAGGGCGCGGCGACCGATCGCCCAGCTCCCTGGCCCAGGCCGGCGCCTCGCCACCGAGGATCTCGGCCGCCAATTGCAGCGAGGCGGCCACCGCGTTGGTCATGCCCCACTTGTCGTAGCCGGTGGCATAGAAGATCCGGTCCCTGCCGAGCGGGAGGCGGCCGACCAGCGGGAGCCCGTCGTAGGAGGAGTAGTCCTGGGCCGACCAGGCGTGGGTCTCGACGGCTCCGGGGAAATGGCCGGTCGCCCACGAGCGCAGCTCGTCGAGGTGTCGGGCCTCCGACCGCGCTCGCCCGACCGTGTGCCCAGACCCGCCGGCGAGGAAGCCCGGTCCGCCGTCGGTGGCTGGCACGTCGCGGTAGGAACGGTTGGAGGACCCCGCGGAGAGGTACATGCCCTCCGGGGCATCGGGGTGGGTGTAGGCGACCAAGTAGGACCGCTTGGGCTCGACCTTGGCGAAGGTGAAGGCACGATCGAGGATCGGCACGCCGGTAGCGAGCACCATGCTCTCCGCGGAGACGGTCCGGCCGGTGTCCAGCTGCAGGCTGGGCACGCCGGTCTTGGAGACACTGCGCACCCGCTGGCCCTCGTGGAGCGTCCCGCCATGCGCGCGCACCTGCTCCACCATCGCGTCGAGCAGCGCCATCGGGTCGAACTGGAGCTGCCCGTCGAGAAGCACGGCGCCATGGGTCGGGAAGGGGAGGTCGAGGTCGTCGGTCCAGTGGACGTCGAGGCCGAGCGCGCTGGCCGCGTCGTACTCCCCCCGGGCCGCCGAGCGCTCGCTGGCAGTGGCCGCGAACGTGCCCGCGGTGCGGGTCTGCGTCTGGACTCCGTGCTCGCCGCAGAAGCGCCGCAGCCACGCGAGACCCTCCAGGTTCGCCTCGAGGTAGGCCGCGGCCTTCGCGCGGGGCTGGGCCTTCAGCATCCGCGACAGCTTGGTGGCCTGCAACACCGAGGCCTTCGCGGTGGTTCGGCCGGTGGTGACCGCGCCGTAGTGGCGGGCCTCGAGCACCGCGACCCGGCGCCCCGCCCGGGCGAGCAGCAGCGCGGTGGTCAGCCCGGTGATGCCGGCGCCGACGACGACGTCCTGGAAGGCGTCGTCGGCGGGGAAGGCGTCCTCCACCTGGGGGTGCGGGCGGTCCAGCCACAGCGATGTCATGGATTGCTCCTGGGTCGGCGGTCGTCTGCGGCCATCCTGCCGGAACGCCGGTGAGGGCCGGAACGGGTCGCTGGCTGCCAGGATGGTGCGATGAGCGAGCCGTTCCGCGTAGCCGTCGTGCCCGGGGTCACCCCGAAGACGTGGGTACGCCGCTGGCAGGAGCGTCACCCCGATCGGGCGATCGAGGTGGTGGCTGTCGACGAGCGGCACCAGACCTCGGTGCTCTTCGAGCACCGCGCCGCGATGAGCTTCGTCCGGCTGCCGGTGGACCGCGAGGGGCTCCACCTCATCCCGCTGTACGCCGAGACGCCGGTGGTAGTCGTCGGGGCGGAGCACGTCGTGGCGGCGTTCGAGCGCATCCACGTCCACGACCTCGTTGACGAGCATCATTGGGACCTCGCCGAGGTGACCGCGAAGGAGGCGGTCGCCGCTGCCGCGGCCGGCACCGGCGTCGTCGTGCTGCCGATGTCGGTGGCCCGCCAGCTGCGCCGGCGCGACGTCGTCGCGGTGCCGGTCGACGGGGTCGAGGAGACGCAGGTGGGGCTGGCCTGGCGGGCCGGCGACGAGGACCCCCGGATCGAGGACTTCGTCGGCATCGTCCGGGGTCGGACGCCGAACAGCTCCCGCGGCGCCGCCCCGCAGCCCACCCGGCGGGAGCGCCGGGGCGGACGCTAGCCAGCCGGCCTCGGCCTACCAGCCCGCGGGGAGCGGGCGCCCCTCGTGGAAGCCGGTCGCCGACTGCACCCCGACCATCGCCCGCTCGGCGAACTCCCTCAGGTCCGCGGCTCCGGCGTAGGTGCAGGCGGACCTCACGCCGGCACAGATCTGGTCGATGAGGTCCTCGACGCCGGGGCGAAGGAGATCGAGGTACATCCGGCTGGTGGAGATGCCCTCCTCGTAGAGCCCCTTGCGGGCCCGGTCGAAGGCGGAGTCGGCGGAGGTGCGGCTCTGGACGGCCCGCGCGGAGGCCATCCCATAGCTGCCCTTGTAGCGGCGTCCGTCCGCGTCCTGGTGAATGTCTCCGGGGGACTCGTGGGTGCCGGCGAACCAGGAGCCCACCATCACCGCGCTCGCTCCGGCCGCCAGGGCCAGGGCGACGTCCCGGGGGTGCCGAATCCCACCGTCGGCCCACACATGCGCGCCGAGGTCGGCGGCCTGACGGGCGCAGTCCAGGACCGCGGAGAACTGCGGTCGACCCACGCCGGTCATCATCCGGGTGGTGCACATCGCACCGGGCCCGACGCCGACCTTGACCACGTCCGCCCCCGCTGCGACGAGGTCGCGCACACCCTCGGCGCTGACCACGTTGCCGGCGACGATCGGCACCGCGGGGTCGAGCGCCCGGACCCCCCGCAGTGCCTCGAGCATCCGCTCCTGGTGGCCGTGCGCGGTGTCGAGGACCAGGCAGTCCACCCCGGCCTCCAGCACGGATGCGGCCCGGGACACCACGTCACCGCCCACGCCGACCGCGGCGCCGAGCCGCAGCCGACCCTGGTTGTCGAGCGCCGGCGTGTACAGCGTGGCGCGCAGGGCCGCGGTCCGGGTGAGCACGCCGACCAGCCGCCCGTCCGCGTCCACGACCGGAGCCAGGCGCCGGCGAACCTCACCGAGCCGGTCGAAGGCCTCGTGAGGGCTGACGTCGTCGCGGAGCGAGGACACCTGGCTGCTCATCACCGCGTGCACCTGGGTGAACCGGTCGACGTCGCGGCAGTCGTCCTCGGTGACCACCCCGATCGGGCACCTGTCGTGAACCACGAAGGCCGCCCGGTGGGCACGCTTGGGGATCAGCGCGAGCGCCTCGGCCACGGTGTGCTGGGGGTCCAGCGTGATCGGGGTGTCGAAGACGACATGCCGGCTCTTCACCCAGTCGACGACCTCCCGCACCACGCGCGCGGGGATGTCCTGCGGGATCACCGCGAGGCCACCGCGGCGGGCGACGGTCTCGGCCATCCGTCGGCCCGACACCGCCGTCATGTTCGCCACCACCAACGGGATGGTCGCGCCGCTGCCGTCTGAGGTGGTCAGGTCCACGTCGTCGCGGGAGGCGACCGCCGAGCGCCGCGGGACCATGAACACGTCGTCGTAGGTCAGGTCCTGGGGCGGGAGCCGGTCGGGGTGAAGGAACTGCACCGGGCAAGGGTAGGCGTGTTCGGGCTAGCGTGGCCGCCGTGGATGCCGCAGCGGACAACGCCCCCCACCGCCCCGATGAGCCGGCCGACGCTGCCATCGACCTGGCCAGCCACGACGTCGCCGCCGACTTCTCGATGCGGGTGGGCCGGGACCCGGACGCCGTCGGCTCGGCGCCGGGCCGGGTGAACCTGATCGGCGAGCACCTGGACTACAACGGCGGCTCGTCGCTGCCGCTGCCGCTCACCGCGCGGACGTATGCCGCCCTCGCTCCCCGCGACGACGGCCGCCTGGTGATGCGCAGCGTGCAGCAGGACGAGCCGGTCACCGTCGAGGTGGACGCCCTGGACGCCGGCGTCGGCGGCTGGGCGGGCTACGTGGCCGGGGTGGTCTGGGCTCTGGATGCCGGGGCCGACGGCTACGACATCCTCGTCGACGGCCGGGTGCCACTCGGTGCGGGCCTGTCCAGCTCGGCGGCCCTGGAGTGCGCGGTCGCGGTGGCGCTGGACAACCTGGCCGGCGGGAGCGCCTCGCTGGAGGACCTGGTCGCCGCTTGTGTCCGCGCCGAGAACGACTACGTCGGGGCCAACACCGGCTCCATGGACCAGACCGTGGCCCTGCGGTCGCGGCCCGGCCACGCCCTGCTCATTGACTTCGCGAGCGGAGAGCTCCGGCCGGTGCCCTGGCAGCCCCCGGGAGAGCTCCTCGTCGTGGACACGCGCGCCGCGCACGCCCTGATCGGCGGTGAGTACGCCGAGCGCCGGGCGGCCTGCGAGGACGCGGCGGCCACTCTCGGCGTACCCCACCTGAGCGCGGCGCGACCGGCCGACCTGGACCGGCTCTCGGACCCCGTGCAGCGACGGCGGGCCCGTCACGTGGTGACCGAGACACAGCGGGTCGCGGCGGCCGTGGCGGCGATGGAACGCGGTGACTGGCCGGAGGTCGGGCGGCTGATGAGCGCCTCGCACGAGTCGCTGCGCGACGACTACGAGGTCTCGTGCACCGAGCTCGACGTCGCGGTCGAGGCGGCCCTGGAGGCGGGAGCCTCGGGGGCGCGGATGACCGGCGGCGGCTTCGGCGGTTCGGCGATCGCCCTGGTCCCACCGGGAGGGGGGGAGGCGGTTCGCGACGCCGTGGAGTCGGCCTACGCCTCTGCCGGGCTGCGGCCACCGGAGTTCGTAGCCGGCCGGTGCGGGGAGCCCGCTGCCGTCGTCAGGCTCCGGAGGCGATGATCCCGGCCGCGGTGGCACCTGGACGAACGGGTCACGAGGAGCCATGGCGCCTGGCGCCCCCCGGCGTACCTCCGGCCGCGAGTCGCCGCCTGCGTCCCTACGATGAGGCGCATGTCCAGCCCCGAGGCTTCCGAGGCGCCCCGCCTGCCCACCGGCGGCCGCGTCCGACCGATCACCCGCTGGGGCGAGCCGGTCATGCACCGGGCCCAGGAGCCGGTCACCGAGTTCGACGAGGAGCTCCGAGCGCTGGTGGCCGATATGGTCGCCACGATGTACGCCGCGGACGGGGTCGGCCTGGCCGCCTGTCAGATCGGGGTGGATCGGCAGGTCTTCGTGTTCGACTGCCCCGACGAGTCCGGTGCACCGGTCCGCGGGGTCGTCTGCAACCCGGTCGTGACCGTGCCCGAGGGCAAGGACCGGGCCCTGGACACCGGCGACGAAGGCTGCCTCTCCTATCCCGGCGCGTTCGTGTCCTGCCCGCGTTCGGACTACGCCGAGGTGCGCGGCCAGGCCCTGGACGGCTCGTCCGTCGAGTACGCCGGGACCGGGCTGGTGGCGAGGTGCCTGCAGCACGAGACTGACCACTGCCACGGGACCGTCTTCGGCGACCGGCTCCCCCGGCGGGCCTTCAAGAAGCTGCAGAAGCAGATGTTGGGATCCGTCGAGGACTTCCCCGAGGGGTGGCCCGCGAGCGGTCTGACCTCACGGTGACGAGAGGCGGCGGCTTGGCCACCGCGCTGGTCCCCATCGACGCGGCAAGGCTGCACGACGACGGCCGACGGGGACTGAGTCATGAGGCCGGCCCGCGGGCCGCGTCGCGCTCGTCCCCAGTCGTGCCCCCCGACTCGTTGCCGGTGTCGTTGCTGGTCTCGTCCGCCTCAACTTCCTCAGGCTCGCGGGCCGGCGTGGAGGAGTCGTCGGGGTCGGCCGCGGGCGCGCCGGTGACCGTCACGGTCACCTGCTCGTTGAGGTAGCGCAGGAACACCGCCGCGACGGCGACGACCGGCACCGCCAGGAACGCACCGATCACCCCGAAGGCGGTCGACCCGAGGGCGACCGACAACAGCACCACTCCCGCGTGCAGGTCCATGGTCCGTGACTGGAGCCACGGCTGCAGCACGTTCCCCTCGAGTTGCTGGACCCCGATGATGATGCCCAGCACGATCAGCGCCCCCGTCAGCCCCACCGAGACCAGGGCGACGAGCACCGCGACGCCACCGACCACGAACGCTCCGACGATCGGCACGAACCCGCCGAAGAACGTCAGGATCGCCAGCGGGATCGCCAACGGCACCCCGACGATGAGCAGCCCCACGCCGATCAGGACGGCGTCGAAGAGGCTGACGACGGCCTGGGTCCGGATGAAACCCCCCAGGGTCCCCCACGCTTGGCGGGACACCGCGACGACATGACCACCGGCGTGGTCCCCCGCGATCGACCGCAGCCAGGGCGTGAACCTGCGGCCGTCCTTGAGGAAGAAGAAGGTCAGGATCAGGGCCAGCACCACCGTGATCACAGCCGACCCGACCGCGCCGACTCCCACCACGACGCCTGAGGCGATGCTGCTAGCGCTGGAGGTCAACCGGTCCTGGAGGGCCTGGATCCCGGTGTCGATCTGCTCCTCGGTGACGAAGTTGCCTCGTTGCACCCAGTCCTGCAGTTCCTGGAGGCCACTGGTGGCGTCGTTGGCGATGTCGTCGGCCTGGTCGCGGACCGACGGTGCGATGGCGAAGCCGACGCTCACGACCACCGCGATGCCGGTCAGCAGAGCGACGCCGGCAGCCAAGGAGGAGGGGAACCTCAGACGGCTCTCGAACATCCGAGCCAGCGGCTCCAACACCGAGGTCAGGATCAGCGCGAGGAGCACTGGGAGGATGATCACCCAGGTCTCGCGGACGACCAGCCCCAGCAGGACGGCGCCGGCAGCGATGAGCAACCAGCGCAGGCTCCAGGTCGCCAGCCAGGACAAGCCCCGACCGATGACCCGCTCGCGAGTGGGGTTCCCCGGCTCAGTCTGCGGCACGGGCACACCGTATCCAGTGCCCTACCCAGGCAACCCCCAACCGGGTGACGCGGCTCGCCGCCGGGCGACATGGCAGGCGACGGCGGTGGCGGCGGCAACGTTGAGCGAGTCGATGCCGGCTGACATCGGGATCACCGCGCGCACATCCGCGGCTCGCATCCACCGCGGCGAGAGCCCGTGCCCCTCCCCGCCCACCAGCAGCGCCAGCCGCTCCCGGCCCGCCACTGCCGTCTCGATGTCGACCGCGTCGGCGGCAGGGGTCAGAGCGACGGTCGTGAACCCGGCGTTGGACAGGGCCGGGACCGCGTCGAACCAACCCTCGAGCCGGGTCCACGGCAGACTGAGCACCGCGCCCATCGCCACCTTGACGCTGCGCCGGTAGAGCGGGTCGGCGCAGCGTGGCGACAGCAGCACCGCGTCCACGTCGAGCGCCGCCGCGCTGCGGAACGCCGCGCCGACGTTGGTGTGGTCGACGACGTCCTCCAGCACCACGACGGTGCGGGCCGCACTCACGAGCGACTCGACCGACGGGAGTGGCCGCCGGTGCAGGGCAGCGAGCGCGCCGCGGTGCACGTGGAAGCCAGTGACCTGCTCGGCCAGCTCCTCGGAGACCAGGTAGCAGGGCGCGTCGGTGGCATCGAGGACGGGGCCGAGCGCGTCCCGCCACCGTGGCGCCATCAGGAACGAGCGAGGGACATAGCCGGCCTCCACTGCCCGTCGCACAACCTTCTCGCCCTCGGCGATGAACAGCCCCTCCCGCGCCTCCCGGTGCAGGCGCAACTGCACATCGCGGAGATCGCGGTAGTCGGCGAGCCGGGGGTCTCCGGGGTCGTCGACATCGACCACCTGCGCCATCAGGCATACCTGTCCGGGTAGGCGACGGCGACCACGTCACCGACCACGACAACGGCCGGAGCGCGCACCTCTTCGCGCCGCGCGTCGGCGGCCACGGCGCCGAGCGTGGAGAGGACGGTGCGCTCGGTCGGCATGCTGCCCTCGACCAGGACCGCCACCGGCGTCGACTGCGGCCGACCCGCGGTCAACAGCCGCTCCGCGATCGCCGCCAGGTTCTGCACCGCCATCAGGAGGACGACGGTCCCGCGCAACCGGGCCAGCCCGTCCCAGTCCACCAGCGAGTCGGGGTGGTCGGGGGGCAGGTGGCCCGACACCACCGAGAAGTCGTGCGCCACCCCGCGGTGGGTCACCGGGATGCCGGCGAGGGCCGGCACGGCCAGGGCGCTGGTGACCCCGGGAATCACCGTGCACGGCACCTTCGCCTCCGCGCAGGCGAGCAGCTCTTCGTAGCCCCGTCCGTAGACGAAGCTGTCGCCCCCCTTGAAGCGGACCACGCGCTTCCCGGCGCGGGCTCGGTCCAGCAGGAGCCGGTTGATCTCCTCCTGCACGGCCGCCCGACCGCGCGGCAGCTTGGCCACGTCGACCAGCTCCACGTCCGGCGAGAGCTCGCTGAGCAGCTCGCGCGGCGCCAGCCGGTCGGCGACCACCACGTCCGCCTCGCTCAAGGCGCGGCGAGCCGCCACCGTCACCAGGCCCGGGTCCCCCGGACCGCCCCCGACCAGCACCACGCCCGGCGTCCGGTCGTGCGGGTGCAGCGGCAGCGCCCCGTCTCGGAGCCCGTCGACGATCTGGTCGCGGATCGCCGCCGACCGGCGGGGCTCGCGGTTGGCGACCACCGCGACCGTGAGACCCGCGTGTCGGCCCACCGCGGGGGTCCAGGCGGTGGCCTCCCGGGCATCGTCGGCGCGCACGCAGAAGACCCGGCGCTCCTCCGCCGCCCGGCTGACCTCCTCGTTGACGGCGCGGACGTCGGTGGCCGCCAGGGTGTACCACGCCTCGTCGAGGTCGGTGGCGCGGAAGCCGCGCTCCTCCCAGGCCACCTCTCCGGCGATCGCCATCCCCTCGATCGCCGGGGTCACGCGGGGGGACACCACCAGCACGTCCGCCCCCGCCGCGATCAGTCCCGGCACCCGCCGCTGCGCCACATGCCCGCCGCCGACGACCACGACGCGCTTGTTGGCCAGCCGCAGGGCGGAGGGGTACGGCGGGGCATCGGTCACGGCGTCATTCTCCGGCCCCGGACCCTCGGCCCTGGCAGGCGACCATCCTCCGGAATAGGGTCTGGGCCGGTGCCTGTCACCTGACGGGCCGACCGACCGTCCCTGCAAGAGTGAGGAGAGCCATGACCCTGGACCGACCGGTCGCCCCGAACCCGTACGACCTGCTGCCCGCCGTCCCGGGCTTCCAGGTCACCAGCGCCGACGTGACCGACGGCCAGCCGCTCCACGATGCCCAGGTCGCGGCGCACGGGAACACCTCGCCGCAGCTGAGCTGGTCCGGCTTCCCCGAAGACACCAGGAGCTTCGTGGTCACCTGCTTCGACCCCGACGCCCCCACGCCGTCGGGCTTCTGGCACTGGGTGCTGTGCGACATCCCGGTGAGCGTGACCTCGCTCGAGACGGGCTCAGGGGCAGAGGGCGGAGCTCACCTCCCGGAGGGCGCGTTCATGTGCCGCAACGACGGCGGCTCGAAGGCGTTCACTGGCGCGGCTCCCCCGCAGGGAGACATGGCGCATCGCTACTTCTTCGTGGTGCACGCCGTGCGCGAGGAGAAGCTCGGAGTCGACTCCGACGCCAGCCCGGCGGTGGTCTCCTTCAATCTCGCCTTCAAGACCGCGGCGAGGGCGATCCTGCAGGGGACCTACCAGCACTAGGGACACAATCGCGCCATGGCCGACAGCGTGGACCTCCTGGGGGAGCCCTACCGCGCCGAGACGATTGACCTGCCGTCGGACGCCGAGGGCGCGGTGGTGGCCACGCTGGTCAGCCGCCGTGCCGGGCGCCGGCGGGCCGTGCTGCATGTGCACGGCTTCTGCGACTACTTCTTCCACACGGTGGTCGCAGACTTCTGGAGCGCACGAGGCTACGACTTCTACGCGCTCGACCTGCGCAAGCACGGCCGGTCCCTGCTGCCACACCAGACACCCAACATGGTCCTCGACCTGGCGGAGTACTTCCCCGACCTGGACGCGGCGTACCGCATCATCACCGAGCGCGACGGGCACGACCGGGTGGTCCTCAGTGGCCACTCCACTGGCGCCCTGGTCACCTCGCTCTGGCTCGGCGACCGCGGCCACGGCGTGTCCGGCATGCCTGATGGGCCGGACGGGCGGGACCGGCCTGACGGGCTCGATCGGCGTGGGGTCGACAGGGTTGGCGGCGTGGAGGGGCTGGTGCTCAACTCCCCGTGGCTGGACCTCAACGGCTCCCTCTGGGTGCGCACCGTCGGGAGCCACGCCATGGAGATGCTCGGCCGGCTCCGTCCCCACCAGGAGATCCCACGCACGGTCTCGGGGCTCTACGGCGCGAGCCTGCACCGCGACCACGGCGGGGAGTGGGACTTCGACCTCGCGTGGAAGCCGCTGGAGAGCTGGCCGGTCTACGCCGGCTGGCTGCGCGCCGTGGTCCGCGGCCACGACCGGGTACACGCGGGGCTGCGGCTGACCACCCCCACGTTGGTGCTCAGCTCGGACCGCAGCGTCCGGCCACACACGTGGGAGCCGGACGTCGACCGCTGCGACATCGTCCTCGACGTCGAGCTGATCGCGCAGTGGGTGCACAAGATCTCCTCGCACGTCACCCTGGTGCAGGTGCCCGGTGCGCTGCACGACGTCATGCTGTCGAGGCAGCCGGCCCGTGCCCGCGTGTTCGAGGAGCTGAGCCGCTGGCTGGACGGCTTCGTCGACCGTGGCCACGACGAAGGACTCCCGCGACGCAGCGACCCGGAGACCGGCCGGGAGACGGCCCGGACCACCGAGCCCGGGGCGGCGTTCAGCCCATCAGGAACACCGCCAGGGCCGTAACCCCGACGACCACGATCGCCGCGCGCAACAGCGCTGCCGGCATCCGGCGGCCGGTGCGGGCGCCGACCTGGGCACCGAGGACCGAGCCGAGAGCGATCACCGCGGCGATCGTCCAGTCGACCTCGGCCACGACCGCGAAGATCACGGCGGCGATGCCGTTGACGATGCCCGCAAGCACGTTCTTGAGCGCGTTGGAGCGGTGCAGGCTGTCATGGGTGCCGAGGCCGAGGACGGCGATGAGCAGGATGCCCTGGGCGGCGCCGAAGTAGCCTCCGTACACCCCGGTCGCGGCGGTCGTGGGCCACAGCCACCAACGGTCCCGCGGCGGGGAGTCTCCCGCCGCGACTCGCACCCGCTGGGCGATCCACGGCTGGAGGATGACGAGCACGATGCCGAGGCCCACGAGCGCCGGCACGATCGCGCCGAAAGCCGCCGCGGGGAGCACCAACAGCAGGATCGCCCCGAGGATGCCGCCGAGCAGGGAGGCCGAGGCGAGCCGGACGGTGCGTGCGCGCTGACCGCGCAGCTCGCGTCGCCAGCCGATGGCGCCGCTGACCGCGCCGGGGACCAGCCCGACGGTGTTGGAGACGTTGGCGGTCACCGGCGGCACACCGAACGCCAGCAGGGTCGGGAACGTCACCAGCGTTCCCGACCCTGCCACGGCGTTGATGAAGCCTGCCGCGATCCCGGCCACCCCGATGGCGACCAGTTCCCAGCCGCTCACCCGCGCCCGCTCGTCCTGACCCGGTCAGCCCAGGCCGCCGCTAGGCGTTGTCGCCCTTCCTCCCAGCCGAGCCGCCGCGCTCGGCGGAGGCAGCCGAGGCGATCGCCTCCTGCACGGCGGCGTCGGTCTCGCGGTGCCCTCGATCGACACTTCCCGGGTCCACCGGCTCGCCCATGTCGACGCGGTGCTTCACCCCGCTGGTCTCCTTGGGGATGCCGGGGATGGCTCCGATGGACGAGCCCAGGCCCTCCAGCGCCCGCCCGATCTCCGAGGGCACGATCCACACCTTGTTGGCGTCGCCCTCGGCGATCTTCGGCAGCATCTGGAGGTACTGGTAGGACAGCAGGGACTGGTCGGGCCTGCCGTCGTGAATGGCCTGGAAGACCGTCGTGATGGCCTGGCCCTCGCCCTGCGCCCGCAGGATCCGTGCCTGTCGGTCCGCCTCGGCGGCAAGGATCCGCGCCTCCCGCTGCCCTTCGGCGGTGAGGATCGCGGACTGCTTGCTTCCCTCGGCGGTGAGGATGGCCGACTGCCGCTGGCCTTCGGCCGAGAGCACCACGGCGCGCTTGTCGCGGTCGGCGCGCATCTGCTTCTCCATCGCGTCCTTGATCGACGGCGGCGGGTCGATGCCCTTGATCTCCACACGGTTGACCCGGATCCCCCACTTGCCGGTGGCCTCGTCGAGGACCGTGCGCAGGCCACCGTTGATGTCCTCGCGGCTGGTCAGTGTCTGTTCGAGGTCCATGCCGCCGACGATGTTGCGCAGCGTCGTCATGGTGAGCTGCTCGACGGCCTGGATGTAGTTGGCGATCTCGTACGTCGCGTGCACCGCATCGGTCACCTGGAAGTAGATGACGGTGTCGATGGAGACGACCAGGTTGTCCTCGGTGATCACCGGCTGGGGGGGGAACGAGACCACCTGCTCGCGCAGGTCGATCATGTAGCGGACCCGGTCCACGAAGGGCACCACGACGTTGAGCCCGGCGGGGAGCGTCGACTTGTACTTCCCGAAGCGCTCGACGATGCCGGCGCGTGCCTGGGGCACGATCCGCACCGTCTTGGCGAGCGCGACGACGACCAGCAGGAGCAGCAGGATGAGCAGCACGCCGATGACTGGCACCGGTGACCACCTTCTCTCGTAGTGATGGCGCCGTGCTGGTGGCGCCGCATTGATAAATGCTGTGTTGATAAATGCTGTGTTGATGAAGTTGTGTTGATGAAGTTGTGTGATGAGTTTACTGACCAAGGCGGGGGTCAGGCCCCGAGCTCGGGGACCTCGAAGACGTAGGCGGTGGCCCCCCGGATCTCGAGCACCTGGACCTTGGCGCCGGGTGAGATCACGGAGGTCTCGTCGTAGGGACGGGCCGTCCAGACCTCCCCGGCGATCTTGATCATTCCCGCCTTCGGAGTGACCTCGGCGACCGCGAAGCCCTCCTGGCCGACCAGGGCGGCCGGGCCGTGCTTGAGGTCGGGGCCACGGTGCAGCCGCTTGACCGCTTCGGGGCGCACCAGCGCCAGCATCGCGACCGAGGCGCCGGCGGCAGCCAGGATCTGCACCCAGACGGCGAGGCCCGCCAGCGCGGCTCCCATCCCGACGACCGCGCCGACCGCGAGCATCAGCAGGACCAGGTCGAGGCTGAACATCTCGGCGCCGCCCAGCAGCATGGCCGCCCCCAGCCATACCCCCCAGGCGTTCTCCCGCAGCCAGTCCCAGTCCATGACTCGACTCTAGTCAGGCGGTTCCAGTCAGAGTCGCCGAGCCTGGCTGGGCCGTCGGTGAGCGTCGGCTGTCCGGTCCCAGAGCCCGCTATCGCGGGGCCTCGGCCGCCCTGCTCCGGCGCACCCGGCGCCGAGCCGACCATCGGCCGGCCTCCTGACGAAGCACCAGCGGCATCCCGAAGGTCGCCGACAGCGCCTCCTCGGTGAGGACCCTCTCGATCGGCCCGCTGGCGGTGACCCGACCCTCGCGGAGCATCAGGACGTGGGTGAAGCCTGGTGGGATCTCCTCGACGTGGTGCGAGACCAGCACGATCGCCGGCGCGTCGGGGTCCATCGCCAGAACCGCGAGCGTCGAGACGAGGTCCTCGCGGCCCCCCAGGTCGAGCCCGGCCGCAGGCTCGTCGAGGATCAGCAGCTCGGGGTCGGTCATCAGAGCACGAGCGATCTGCACACGTTTGCGCTCACCCTCGCTCAGCGTGCCGAACGTGCGGTCCCCCAGCCGCCCCACCCCGAGCTCGGCCATCAGCTCGTCCGCGCGCCGCACGTCGAGGTCGCCGTACTCCTCACGCCAGCGGCCGATCACGCTGTAGGAGGCCGACATCACCACGTCACGGACGCGCTCGGAGCGCGGGATCCGCTCGGCGAGCGCGGCGCTGGTCAGCCCGATGCGCGGGCGGAGGTCGAAGACGTCCACGGCACCCAGGACCTCACCGAGGATCCCGGCCACCCCGTCGGAGGGGTGCAGCTGGGTGGAGGCCACCTGCACGAGTGTCGTCTTCCCCGCGCCGTTGGGGCCGAGGATGACCCAGCGCTCGTCCTCCTCGACCGTCCAGTCGACGTCCTCGAGGAGAGTCGCCGCGCCACGGCGTATGGTCACGCCGGCGAACTGCAGGACCGGATCCATCAGCGCGGGACTCCCCTCCCGACTCGGCGTGGGAGAGCCGGAGGACCGGCTCGGCGCCCAACCTACGACACCGCGAGACTCCGTCCCCGGTGCGACCCACGTAGTCTCCCGACGTGGACGAGGACCCCCTGCGGGCCGCCCCAGGCCCAGCCGCACCCGGCGGTGACGAACGGCGTGCCGTTGTGGCGCTCCCCGTAGCGGCCAGGCTGGCGATCTGGTTCTCGGCATGGTGCTCGGGCAGGGCCAGCCTGGACACGGTGCGGGACGCGGTCGTGGGACCCGACGCCGCGCACGACGTCGCGGGGATGCCCGGGCGGAGCGAGACCGTCCCGCTGATCCTGGCCCTGGGCGGGTTGCGGGTCGAGGGGGCCGACGGCGCGGGGCTGGCCCTGCCCCGGGCGGGTGAACCGCTGGGTCTGGGCGGTCCTCCCGCCTTCAACGCCGAGGCGCTGGAGGCCGGCGAGGCCGTGGTGCTTCGGGGTGCGGACCTCGGGCTGGTGCCGGTGCGGGCCGGCGCCGGCGTGGTCTGGCGATGCCTGCCGGCGGTGTCGCGACGCTTGCTGCCCGACCTTGCCGAGGCCGATACGTCCCTGCGGGGAGCCCTTCCCGCGACGGCCGACGCGTTGGCCGCCCTGGACGTGGCACGCTGGCGGCCGGAGGTGGCCGACGAGCTGATGGCGCTGCGCCGCACCCAGCCGATGGCGGTGCCCGACGGCACCAGTGCCCGGGCCCAGCGCATGCTCGCCCTGGCGGCCCGCTGCCGGAGCATCGTCGCGCTCGCTCTCGAGGACCAGGGTGGGGCGATCACCGCCGGCGAGGCCGACGCCCGCCGGGCTGCCCTGCTGCCGTTGGACCGGGCCGCGCGCGGCGCCATGGTCGCCGCCTGCGAGCGGCCCTTCGACCGCTAGCCTCGAGCCCGTCATGGAGCCTCCCCGCACGCTGCTCATCACGCTCACCGGCAACGACCGCCCCGGCCTGACCGCGGCCGTCTTCGACACGCTGGCGCCCTTCCACGTCGAGGTGCTCGACATCGAGCAGATCCTGATCCGTGGTCGCCTGGTGCTGGGCGTGCTGATCGCCGCTCCGCGGCGCTCGAGGGAGGTGCGCGAGGCCGTCGAGCGGGTCGCCGCAGATCTGGGCCTGGAGGTATCGGTCGAGACGGGGCAGGGCGACAGCCGGGGCCGTGCGGCCGGGCGCAGCCACGTGACGGTGCTCGCCGCCCCGTTGCGCGCCGGGGCGATCTCGGCGATCGCCGGGCGGATCGCCGACGTGGGGGCCAACATCGACCGGATCGAGCGGATGGCCCGCTATCCCGTGACCGCCATCGACCTGCACGTGTCCGGGGCGCCCACCGGCCGGCTGCGCACCGTCCTGGCGCCCGAGGCGGCCCGCCAGCAAGTCGATGTCGCCGTCCAGCCAGCCGACCTGCTGCGCCACGGCGTCCGGCTCATCGTCATGGATGTCGACTCGACGCTCATCCAGGGCGAGGTGATCGAGATGCTGGCCGGGCACGCCGGCCGCCAGGCGGAGGTGGCGGCGGTGACCGACGCGGCGATGCGCGGTGAGCTGGACTTCGAGGAGTCCCTCCGCGAGCGCGTTGCGCTGCTCGCCGGCCTGCCGGCGCAGTGCCTCGACGCGGTGTACGACGGGCTGGTGCTGACCCCCGGAGCCCGCACGCTGGTGCGCACGCTCAAGCGGCTGGGCTACCGGTTCGCGATCGTCTCCGGCGGGTTCAGCCAGGTCACCGACCGGCTGGCCGCAGAGCTGGGGATCGACTTCGCGGCCGCGAACGAGCTGGAGGTCTCCGGGGGTGTGCTCACCGGCAGGATCGTCGGCCCGGTGGTCGACCGCGCGGGCAAGGCCGAGGCGCTGCGCCGGTTCGCCGCCCTGGCCAGGGTGTCTCCGGCGGCCACGATCGCGGTCGGCGACGGGGCGAACGACCTCGACATGCTCAACGCCGCCGGGCTGGGGATCGCCTTCAACGCCAAGCCGATGGTGCAGAGGGCGGCGGACACCGCGGTCAACGTGCCGTTCCTCGACACGATCCTCTATCTGCTGGGAATCAGCCGCGAAGAGGTCGAGGCCGCCGACGCCGAGCTCGGCACCGGCGCTGCCCCGCACTGACCTCGGCCGGACCTAGCTGGTTTCGGCGCGCGCGACGTGCACGCCCACCAGCCGCGCCGAGGCGGCGTCGAGCTCCGACCACTGGCCCGGCAGGTGGAACACCGCCAGCGCTGCGGTCGGGAACCCGGCGGCGAGAGCGGAGACCACCTCGGGGTCCCCCTCGCGGTCGTCCAACAGGTGCACGAGCTCCTCGGCGGTGGGGTTGTGGCCGACGTACGCCGCGACCACGGCATCCTCCGGGGTGAGCCGGAGACTCTCCAGCACCGAGGCCGGCGACGCGAGGTAGAGACTGTCGTTCACCTCCTCGACCGCGTCTGCCCCCGCGGCATCGCTCACGGCACGCCAGGTCTCCTGGGCTCGACGGGCAGCCGAGACGTGCGCGAAAGCGGGGAGCAGGTCGTGATCGCGCAGGTGCCGCCCGGCCGCGGCGGCGTCGTCGCGACCCCGGTCGGCCAGGGGCCGGGCCCGATCGGTCTCGCCGTGCTGCTGGGCCTTGGCATGCCTCATCACGATGAGTGTGCGTGTCGTCACCGGCACATCCTGCCCCTCGCCAGGCGGCGGCTCACAGCCCCACCGCGTGGAATCCCCCATCGACGTGCACGATCTCCCCGGTGGTCGCCGGGAAGAGGTCGCTGAGCAGCGCCACCACCGCCTTGGCGGTCGGCTCCTGGTCGGTCTCGTCCCAGCCCAGCGGCGCTTGGTCGTGCCAGGCGCTCTCCAAGCCCTCGAAGCCGGGGATCGCCTTGGCGGCGAGGGTCTTCAGTGGCCCCGCGGACACGAGGTTGACTCGGATGCCGCGCGGTCCGAGGTCACGGGCGAGGTAGCGCGAACAGGCCTCCAGCCCCGCTTTCGCCACGCCCATCCAGTCATAGGCCGGCCACGCCACCGTGGCGTCGAAGGTCATCGCGACCACCGACCCGCCCCGGTCCATCAGCGGCAGGCATGCCCTGGACAGCGACGCCAGGGAGTACGCCGAGACCTGGAGGGCCTGGGCGACGTCCTGCCAGGGGCCTTCGAGGAACTTGCCACCGAGGAGGGTGTCCGGGTTGCCGTAGGCGATCGAGTGCACCACGCCGTCGAGGCCGTCGACGTGCTCACGCAGCTGGTCGGGGAGCCGGTCCAGGTGCGACTGGTCGGTGACGTCGAGCTCCAGCACCGGCGGCGTCTGCGGCAGCCGGGCGACGATTCGCCGGGTGATCCCCAGCGCCCGGCCGAAGTTGGAGACCACCACGGTGGCGCCCTGCTCCTGCGCGAACCGGGCCACCGCATAGCCGATGGAGGCCTCCATGGTGACCCCGGCGACCAGGATCCGCTTGCCCTCGAGGATGCCCATCAGGTTCTCCCTTGTGATCGCTTGTCGGACGGTGGATGGACGGGCGGTGGGTGAACGGGCGGTCGGTGGTCTGGGGGTCTCAGTGGCCCATGCCGAGACCGCCGTCGACCGGGATCACTGCTCCGGTGACGTAGCCGGCCTGGTCGGAGGCCAGCCAGGTGACCGCCGCGGCCACCTCGTCCACCCGTGCGAAGCGGCCCAGTGGGATCTGGGCGAGGTAGCCCGCCGCCGTGTCCTCGTCGAGCACCGCGGTCATCTCGGTCTCCACGAAGCCGGGAGCCACGACGTTCGCGGTGATGGACCGGCTGCCGAGCTCGCGGGCCATCGACCGCGCCATCCCGACTAGCCCGGCCTTGCTCGCCGCGTAGTTGACCTGTCCCGCCGATCCGAGCAGGCCGACCACGGACGAGATCAGCACGATCCGTCCCCGGCGCATCCGCAGCATGCCGCGGGCCGCGCGCTTGGCCACCCGGAAGGACCCACTGAGGTTGGTGTCGATCACGCTCGCCCAATCGTCCTCGGACATCCGCAGCAGCAGGGTGTCGCGGGTGACCCCGGCGTTGGCAACCAGCACCTCGACGGGACCCTGCTCCTTCTCGACCTCCGCGAAGGCACTGTCGATGGTGGCGGGATCGGTGACGTCGCACGGGACCGCCAGGAAGCCAGCAGGCGGCTCCCCACTGCGGTAGGTGACCGCGACGGCGTCGCCCTGAGCCGCGAAAGCCTCGGCGATGGCGCGGCCGATGCCTCTGTTGCCGCCGGTCACCAGGACAGATCGTGACACCGCAGGCCCCTTCCCTCGGCTCCGGGCATCGCCAGGCCGGCGCCCCGGGCACCGACGCTAGGGGCTACCGCCTGGTACCCGAAACCGGCGGACCACGGACCCTGCTGCTCAGGCGTCACTCGTCCTCGAGTCGGAAGCCGATCTTCAGCCCGACCTGAAAGTGCTCCACCTCACCGTCCTTGATCTGGCCGCGGACCTCGGTGACCTCGAACCAGTCGATGTGCCGCAGCGTGCTCGAGGCCCGCTCAATGGCGTTGCGGATGGCCTGGTCGATGCCGTCGGGCGAGGTGCCGACGATCTCACTGAGCCGGTAGGTGCGATTGCTCATCTGCTGCTCCTCTTGGATCGGCGGCCGCGGCGGTGTCGTGGTGGGTCGTGGTGCGTCGTGCCCGGCCGTGCGGTCCCACCGGATGCTAGACCCATCCGGCGCGGTGTGGCGCTAGGCGTGGCGACGTACCGTGAAGGCATGGGCCGCAAGCAGGCGGACGACGCCATCCGGATCACCTCCGCGGCGCGCCCGCGCAGCGAGGACATCCGTGGCCGGGAGCGCCGCTACCTGGTCTCCATGGGCGTGCGCGTGGCCTGCTTCCTGCTCGCCGTCGTCTTCATGGGCTACTGGGTGATGTGGCTTTTTCTGGTCGGTGCGGTCTTCCTGCCCTACGTGGCCGTCGTGCTGGCCAACACCGTGACCCCTGACCCCGGCGGTCCGGAGTTCCAGTACAACCGTGACCTGCGGGCCCTGGAGGGCACCCGGCCTCGGGAGCTGTGACCGCCGAGCGGGTCGTGCCGACACCGGCCGGCTCGGGACGGCTGCCGGTAGCTCAGCCGCCGATCGCCGACATCGGCCGGGTCGGCTGCAGGAAGGAAACGTCGTCGATGCCGTGGCCCGGCCGCTTCGGCGCCACCGCCGCCCGCCAGCGTTCGGCGATCTCCTCGTCCGTGGCTCCGGCTCGCACGGTCGTCCTCAGGTCGCTCTCCTCGCGGGCGAACAGGCAGTTGCGGACCTGACCGTCGGCGGTGAGCCGGACCCGGTCGCAGTCGCCGCAGAAGGGGCGAGTCACCGAGGCGATGACGCCGACGGTGGCGGGACCCCCATCGACGGCGAAGAGCTCGGCAGGCGCGCTGCCGCGCGGCTCGACGGCCGGGCTGAGCTCGAACGCCGCGGACAGCCGGTCGAGGATCTCCTCGGCGGTGACCATCTGGTCGCGCCGCCAGCCGTGCTGGGCGTCGAGCGGCATCTGCTCGATGAACCGCAGGGCATAGCCGCGGTCCAGGCACCACCGGAGCAGCTCGGGCGCCTCCGCGTCGTTGACCCCGCGCATGAGCACCGCGTTGACCTTCACTGGACGCAGGCCGGCCTCGGCTGCGGCGGCCATCCCGGCCACCACGTCCGTGAGCCGGTCGCGCAGCGTGAGCTGCCGGAACGTGTCGGGGCGCACCGTGTCGAGGCTGACGTTGACCCGGTCGAGCCCGGCGGCCGCGAGCGCCGGCGCCGTGCGGGTGAGCCCGAGACCGTTCGTGGTCAGTGAGAGCTCGGGGCGGGGGCTGAGCTCGGCCGTTCGCCTGACGATGTCGACGAGCCCGCGGCGGACCAGCGGCTCGCCGCCGGTGAACCGGACCTCGGTGACGCCCAGCATGGTGACCGCCACGCGCACCAGACGCACGACCTCCTCGTCGGTCAGCACGTTGTCGTCCGGCAGCCAGTCCAGCCCCTCGGCGGGCATGCAGTAGGTGCAGCGCAGGTTGCAGCGGTCGGTCAACGACACCCGCAGGTCGGTCGCCACCCGGCCGAAGCGGTCGACGAGGCGGCCGTCGGCGGCAGAAACGGGATCGGCGGGAGGCCCCCCTCCCGCACCGAGGTACGCGGTCACCTGGGCAGTGTAGGCAATGCGGTGTAGGCAATGCGGTGTAGTCGACGCGGCGTATGCGACGCAGAGCAGGCAGCACTGTGCAGGCAACACGGTGCCGGCAGCCCACGTGGCTGCCGGCGCCGCGCTCGCGAGGCTGCGCCGATCGGGCGGCGAGGACGATCGCCTAGATTCGAGATGTGCGCTTCCTCCTGAGCCGGCGATGGGTGTTGTTCGCGCTCGCCGTCGCGCTGCTCGCCGTCCTCTTCGTGCGGCTGGGCCAATGGCAGTTCGACCGTCTGGAGGCTCGCGAGCAGCGCAACGCGTGGACCGAGGCCAACCTTGCCGCCGACCCCGTCCCGGTCGAGGACGTGCTCTCGGTCGGGGGGAGCGTGGCGCCGGACGAGGCATGGCGGCGAGTCGTCGCCCGAGGCGTGTACGACGAGTCTGCGTCGATCGTGGTCCGCTATCAGACGCGGGACGGCGCCGCGGGGATCGACCTGGTCACCCCCCTGGTGACACCGGGCGGAACGGCGGTGCTGGTCGACCGCGGCTGGGTCCGCACCGACAACAATGCCTCTGTCCCCGACGATCTCCCCGCCCCACCGCCGGGCCCGGTGAGGGTGGTGGGCTTCGTCCGCGCGGACGCCACAGGCCGCGGGATCGACGTGGAGAACGGTTCCACCCGAGCCGTCTCGAGCGCCCGGATCGGAGCCACCGTGGACTACCCGGTCTACGGCGGCTTCCTCGACGCCGAGGCCGAGACGCCGGCACCCGCGGACGAGGTGGTCCGAGCGGAGCTTCCCGATCTCGGCGAAGGGCCGCACTTCTTCTACGGGCTGCAGTGGTGGTTCTTCGGCGCGCTCGCCGTGTTCGGTTTCGGGTACCTGGCCTGGGACGAGCGGCGGCGCCAGAATCGTCCCGCCCCGACCACTCCGGCCGAGCCCCAACCCGTCCGCCGATCGTGAGGACCGAGCCATGCCTATCCCTCCCCTGCCAGACACCCTGCGCGCGCTGCTCTCCAAGCCCAACCCCTCGGTGATCGCGACGCTGCGGAAGGACGGGCACCCGGTGACCGTCGCGACGTGGTACCTCCTCGACGGCGATAGGATCCAGGTCAACATGGACGCCACCCGGACCCGGCTCGGGCACCTGCGCCGCGATCCGAGGGTCTCGCTCACCGTTCTCGACGAGAGCAGCTGGTACACCCACGTCAGCCTGCTGGGGCGGGTCACCGAGCTGGTCGACGACGAGGACCTCCACGACATCGACCGGCTCGCCACCCACTACACGGGCCGCCCCTACCCGGACCGGGAGAGCCCCCGGGTGAGCGGCTGGATGGAGATCGACCGCTATCACGGCTGGGGCCGGGCTCGGCGCGACGACTCCTGAGCCCGGGTCCGACGCCCGCTGTCGATGCTCCACCGCCAGCGCAGGGAACCGCAGGGGGTGGGAGCCGCCGCGCAGCGGTGGACCGGCTGCTAGGCCACGGCCAGTGAGGGCAGCGCCGGCCGCGGGATCGTGGCCAAGGCGGACGCCTCCCGGCCTGGCTCCTCGGGCCGGAACAGCCTGGCGATCTGACGCGGCACGTTAGCCACCCTGGTCTCCTCCAGCCACCCGTTGGGAAAGGAGAGGCGAACCACCTTGTGCCAGGCGCTGAGCACCTGCCGGTGCAGCGGCGCCGCGTGGTACCTCAGCCCGTGCTTCTCGAACAGCGCACGGACCCGCGGGGCGATCTCGGCGTACCGGTTGCTGGGCAGGTCCGGGAAGAGGTGGTGCTCGATCTGGTGGGACAGGTTGCCGGTCATCAGGTGCATCGCGCGGCTGCCGGAGACGTTCGCGGAGCCGAGCATCTGGCGCAGGTACCACTCGCCGCGGGTCTCGCCCTCGTTCAGCGCCGGCTGCTCGAACGTCTCGACGCCTTCGGGAAAATGGCCACACATGATCACCGAGTGGCTCCACACATTGCGCAGCATGTTGGCGGTCGCGTTGGCCGCCAGCGTCTGCCGCCAGCCCGGACCAGACAGCAGCGGGTGCAGGACGTAGTCCTTCGTCACCTGCTGGCGCACCTTCGCCAGCGTCTGCCGGATCCGGGCCCGCAGCTCGGGGGTGAAGCCCTTGCCCCGCCGCAGGTGCTCGCCGAGGTCGATGTCGTACATCGCGATGCCGTACTCGAAGAACACCGCGTTGACGAAGTTCCACACGGGTTGGAGCACGAACCGGGGCCGCCAGGGCTGGTCCTCGTCGACGCGCATGATCCCGTAGCCGAGGTCGTTGTCCTTGCCGAGGATGTTGGTGTAGGCGTGGTGCGTCTCGTTGTGTGCCCGCTTCCACTGCTCCGGGGGGGAGGCGTGGTCCCAGTCCCAGGTCGTGGAGTGGATCTTGGGGTCGCGCATCCAGTCCCACTGGCCGTGCAGCACGTTGTGCCCGATCTCCATGTTGTCGAGCACCTTCGCGACCGTCAGGCAGGCGGTGCCCAACGCCCAGGTGGGGCGGTTACGGGCACCGAGGATGAGGAGCACTCGTCCGGCCAGCTCGAGCTGGTGGTGGACCCGGATCACCCGACGGATGTAGGCGGCGTCGCGCTCACCGCGGGTGTCGATCACGGACTGTCGGATCTCGTCGAGCTCTCGGCCAAGCGCCTCGATGTCGTCAGGGGTCAGGCTCCCGGCCTGGTGGGCAGGCTTCTTCTGCAGCGCGGTCACCCTGCCACGTTATCCCGGTTGCCCGCGGCTCATGCCTCCTCGCCGGCGGCCACGACCACCGGGTGACCGCCGGGCACCGGATGCGCGGCCGGCTCGCCAGTGACGACCGCCGCCGGTGTCCGCTCCGGCGCGTCGGTGAACTGGGTGCGATAGAGCACTGCATAGAGGCCGCCCCGGGCGATCAGCTCGGCGTGCGTCCCGGCCTGGACGATCCGGCCACGGTCGAGGACCAGGATCCGGTCGGCGTTGCGCACCGTCGAGAGCCGGTGGGCGATCACCAGCGAGGTGCGGCCGAGCAGGGCCGTCTCCAGGGCCCGCTGGACGGCCTGCTCCGACTCGGAGTCCAGATGGGCCGTCGCCTCGTCGAGCACCACGATCGGCGGCGCCTTGAGCAGCAGCCGAGCGATCGCCAGTCGCTGCCGCTCACCGCCGGAGAGCCGATAGCCGCGGTCGCCCACGACCGTGTCCAGACCGTCCGGAAGCGCGGCGACCAGATCCTTGACCTGCGCGGCCTCGAGGGCCTCCCACAGCTCCCGATCGGTGGCGTCGGGACGGGCGTAGAGCAGGTTGGCCCGGATCGTGTCGTGGAACATGTGGGCGTCCTGGGTGACGTAGCCGACCGCGTCCTCCAAGGACTGCAGGGTGAGGTCACGGACGTCGACGCCGCCGATGCGCACGGCGCCGCCGGTGACGTCGTAGAGCCGGGCCACCAGGTGGGTGACCGTCGTCTTGCCCGCCCCCGACGGACCGACCAGCGCCACCATCTCACCCGGCGCTGCCGCGAAGGTGACCTCCTGGAGCACCTCGCCGGTGTCCACGGCATCGGTGCGCGCCACCGCCTCCAGGCTCGCCAGTGACACCTCGTCGGCCCGCGGGTAGTGGAACCGGACGTGGTCGACGTCGATGGTCGCCGCCCCGGAGGGAAGCGTCACCGCGCCCGGCCGCTCCGGGACCGTGGTGGGCAGGTCGAGCACCTCGAAGACGCGCTCGAAGCTGACCAGGGCGGTCATCACGTCGACGCGCACGTTCGAGAGGCCCTGGAGGGGGCCCAGCAGCCGCAGCAGCAGCGTGGCCAGGGCCAACAACGTGCCGATGGTGAGCTCGCCCTGGATGACCAGGTAGCCGCCCACGCCGTACACCAGCGCCGTGGCCAGGGCCGGGATCAGCATCAGCGTGGTCCGAAAGACACTGGTGATGACGGAGATGCGGACGCCGAGGTCGCGGACCACCGTGGCCGTGTGGGCGAACTGTCGATCCTCCTCGTCGCGGCGTCCGAAGAGCTTGAGCAGCATCGCGCCGCCGACGTTGAACCGCTCGGTCATGGCGTTGCCCATGGCCGCGTTGCCGTCCATCTGCTGGCGGGTGAGGCTGGAGAGCCGCCCGCCGACCCAGCGCGAGACTCCCACCAGGAGCGGGAACAGCAGCAGGCAGAGCAGGGTCACCTGCCAGCTCAGGGCCAGCATCGCGGCTCCGACGACGACGACGGCGATCGAGTTGGACACCGTGCTCGACAGCGTGGACGTGAAGGCCCGCTGGGCTCCGATGACGTCGTTGTTGAGCCGGCTGACCAGGGCGCCGGTCTGAGTGCGGGTGAAGAACGCGAGCCCGAGCCGCTGAACATGGCCGAAGACCGCGGTCCGCAGGTCGACGATCAGGCCCTCGCCGATGCGCGAGGACAGGTAGCCCGACACCATCCCCAGACCGGCGTCGAGCAGCGCCACCAGCGCCATCAGGCCGGCGAGGATGGCCACCAGCCGCACGTCGCCCTCGGCTATGCCGTTATCCACGATCCGCTGGACGAGCAGCGGCGAGACCACGACGAGGCCGGCGTCGATGACGGTGAGCACCAGGAAGAAGGCGATCGCGCGCCGATGCGGGCCCGCGAACGCGAGCACCCGGCGCAGCGTGTCGCGCCGCAGGCGTGCCCCGGCGACGGACCGGTCGGTGCGCATATGCCGCCACACCGGCCCCATGCCCATCCCCATGGCCATGCCGGCCCCCTTCTTGCCTCTTCGTGACTGACTTGTGACGTCCGTTTCGACCCAACCACGGCCGTCCAACCCTTTGTTCCCCTGGCCCGACCGGGGGCCGGACCCGGTGAGCTCAGGCGAGCGCGACGAGCTCGGCGTACTCCTCGCTCCAGAGGTCCTCGACCCCGTCGGGGAGGATGAGCACCCGGTCAGGCTCGAGGGCGACGACAGCACCCTCGTCGTGGGTGACCAGCACGATGGCACCCTCGTAGGAGCGGATCGCCGTGAGGACCTCGGCCCGCGAGGCGGGGTCGAGGTTGTTGGTCGGCTCGTCGAGCAGCAGCACGTTGGCGCTCGAGACCACCAGCGTGGCCAGCGCCAACCGGGTCTTCTCCCCACCGGAGAGCACCGCGGCCGGCTTCATCGCGTCGTCCCCGGTGAACAGGAAGGAACCCAGCACGCTGCGGACCTCGGCGTCGGTGAGCTGCGGGGCGGCCGAGCGCAGGTTCTCCAGCACAGTGCGGGAGTTGTCGAGGGTCTCGTGCTCCTGGGCGTAGTAGCCGATGCGCAGTCCGTGCCCGGGCTCCACGCGGCCGGTGTCGGGGGGGTCGACGCCGCCGAGGATGCGCAGCAGCGTCGTCTTCCCGGCACCGTTGAGGCCGAGGACCACGACGCGGCTGCCGCGGTCCACGGCCAGGTCGACGTCGGTGAACACCTCCAGCGAGCCGTAGGACTTCGACAGCTCGGCGGCGGTCAGCGGCGTCCGCCCGCACGGCGCCGGCTTGGGGAAGCTGATCCGGGCCACCCGGTCGACCTGACGCTCGGACTCCACCCCGGCCAGCAACCGCTCCGCGCGGCGCATCATCGACTGGGCCGCCTGAGCCTTGGTCGCCTTGGCGCGCATCTTGGTGGCCTGCTCCATGAGGCTCGAGGCCTTGCGCTCGGCGTTGGCGCGCTCCCGCTTGCGGCGCCGCTCGTCGGTCTCCCGCTGCGCCAGGTACGCCGCCCACCCCATCGAGTAGACGTCGACCTCGGCCCGCGTCGCGTCGAGGTGGAGCACCTTGGTGACGCAGGCCTCGAGCAGGGCCACGTCGTGGCTGATCACGATCAGACCGCCCTTGAAGGTGCGCAGGAAGTCGCGCAGCCACACGATCGAGTCCGCATCGAGGTGGTTGGTGGGCTCGTCGAGGAGCAGCGTGTCCGCGCCGGAGAACAGGATCCGGGCGAGCTCGACGCGGCGCCGCTGTCCGCCGGACAGTGTGCGCAGCGGCTGGTCGAGCACCCGGTCCTCGATGTTCAGGCTGGCCGCGATCTGCCGGGCCTCGGCCTCCGCCGCGTACCCGCCTCCCGCGTGCAGCGCCGCGTCGGCGCGGTCGTACTTGCGCATCGCCCGGTCCCGGTGCCCCGGGTCCTCCGCGCCCATCTCGGCCTCGGCCTCGCGCAGCGCGACCACCGCTCGGTCAAGACCGCGAGCCGACAGGATCCGGTGCAGGGCCCGGACGTGGAGGTCGCTGTGTCGAGGGTCCTGCGGCAGGTAGCCCACCGTCCCCGTCCGTTGCACCGTCCCAGCCGCGGGCAGGGCCTCCCCTGCCATGATCCGGGTCAGCGTCGTCTTCCCGGCGCCGTTGCGGCCGACCAGGCCGATCGTGTCGCCGGGTCCTACCCGGAAGCTGACGTGCTCCATCAGCAGGCGCGCGCCGGCGCGGACCTCGAGGTCGTGGACAGTGATCATGGAATCGCTCAGTCTACGAACCCCTCTGCCTCACCTGCGTTGTGGCCCGGGAGGGCGAGCGCTCGGCTACCGCGTCAGCGACCGCTCAGCCTCCGGCGGCCGGCTGTCGCGCACCCGCGGGTCGCCTTCGCAGTGCTCGCGCACCTGGGTGCCACACAAGATGATCTGCCAGTCGATGGTCAGCGTGTACTCGTCCTCACCGACGCGGTAGTCCACGAAGACCTGCGGCACGTCGGCGCCACGCTCGTCGGCCTCCAAGACGATGACCAGCCCCCGGTAGCCCTCGCTAAGTAATCCCCCTGGGCAAGGCTGACTGATGACGCTGCCCGCCACTGGCAGGAATCGGTTGGCCTGTCGGATCCGCTTCCGAGGAACGTCAGCGTAGGACTCAGACCAGTCCGGGGGACTGCCTTTGGCAGAGTAGAAATCGTACGGCGCCCGGGTCGCGCCGGGGCGTTTCGCATGCACGAAGACCCGCGTGTCCACCGGATCGGGATCTCCTGGCACCCTCACCCGCTCGAGGTGCACCGCGGCGCCATTCTCGCAGCGTGTCGATGCCAAACGACGCGCGCCACGGATACGTCCGTGGCTTCGGCTCAAGAACGGAGTTGCCGCCTGCGACGTCCATCGCCGACAGGGGGCCCTCCGCGGCGCCGACGAGGGATACCCCCCCACTGCATCCGGCCGCAGCGCCCAGGCCGCCAAGAGCCAGCAGAAGGCCCGCGACACCCCCGACGCTCCTCACGCTGCCTTCCGCTCTCGGAGCTTCGACGCCTTTGCAGGCACCTGCGTATTCCCGCAGAGGCGGCGCTTCTTGGGTTTGTCGTAGTAGAGCCGCGAATCAGTCGAGTAGGCCCGCTGCGTTCGCAGGTCGATGCCGATGACCCCGGCGAACTTCACCCCCGTGGAGAGTTTGTGGTCCGACCCACGCGTCTTTCCGCGCCACCAGGGGCCACGCCAGATCGGCCTACACGTTCTCCACTTGGGGCGTTTGCTCAACCGGTAGGTCTGTGTGCCGCCGGTTTCGTAGCGCGGGATCCAGTGCGAGTGGCCGTAGACGCCGGAGGAGAGGTAACAGTGCTGCTTGCGGTACCTGACATCCACGCGGTAGGAGCGGGGATGACGCGACTTCGCGAAGCCCTGACCCCACGCATCCGAAAGTGTCGCTGACCCGCTCGCTGACCATCCGTCGCCATAGCTGACCGCTGCGCCGAACGTGCTAGCGCTGGCGCTGCCGTACTCCAACCACGAGCGCGACGTCTTCCCCACGGGGTAGCTGGTCCCCACCGTCGCCCAGCGGTCCTCCGACTGCGCCCAGACGCACTGCGCGCCGTGCCGCGCCACGATCTCGCGTCGGCTCGCCGCGTCCAGACGCGGCACCTGAACAAGTCTCACGATCTGCGCCGGCGCCGCCGGCAACGAACCCGTCCGATGACCCGAAGCCGCCGCGGCGGCCTCGGCCGCCAGAGGATCGACCCATCGCGCCCCCGCACCCGCTCCCACCCGCCGCACCGTCACGACGTGGTGGGCGACCCGACCGTCCTCGCCGGCGAAGCCCACGACGAACGTGGCCAGCCCTCGACCGGTCACGTGGCTGGCCACGATGCGACCGCCGCCTCGCAGACTGCCGCGCTTGGAGACAGCGGGCAGGACGCTGGCAGAGCCCGCGAGCGTGCCCGACGTACCGGCACCAGACAGCGTCCCGACCACCGCCACCTCCGGACGCGACTCATGCGCGACACCCCCGGTGGTGAACGCCGAGACACCCACCGTCGCCGACGCGAGCACGAGGCACAGCGCCGCTGCGGATGCCTGCTGATGACGACCTCCCCCATCGGTTCCCCGGACGCTACCGCCGGCCCCGACGGTCGGGAAGGTGCCACACAGGCCGCGGCACGTTCAACCCGGCCAATGACCCGAACCGGCTATCCGCCCCCCACGCACCCGCGCCGCCCGTCCCTCCGGCTGCGTCCCGTGCCGTGGACGTGGCACCAGCGACCCGTCAGGCGAACCGCAGCGCCTGCAACCGCAGCCCCCGGTGCGCTGCCAGCCGCTCGGCCTGCTCGGCGACATGCTCCTCGGCGACCCGCTGCCACGCTTCCACCTCCACGCTGAGCCGGCCTCCGGACGCGCGCGGCCTCCACAGCCCGGCGAGGTCGCCGTCGTGCAGGAGGGCGCCGGGCCGGCCGAGCACCGGCCAGAGCGCCTTCGCGCGAGCCGGGTCGGGCACGAGCAGGTCGCGGTCCCGGGCCTGCAGGAACAGGTCGAAGGGCCCCAACAGCCGGGTGCCGGCCACGGGACCTGCCTGCCGCAGCGCCTCGACGTCCTCGGCCAGCAGCCATCGGGGCTTCCCGGCGACGCTGAGGGCCTCCGCGTCCGCGGGCCACCGCGCCTTCACCTCGCGCACCGGCGCGTCAAGGAAGACTGCGACGTGTTGCGGCGTGGCCGGTCCGAGCAGCCGCAGGGCGGCCCGGATGACGTCGAAGCGCTCCGCGGGCACCTCGGCCGCGGCGAAACCGGGGA
Source organism: uncultured Actinomycetota bacterium (assembly GCA_963745245.1). Lineage (GTDB taxonomy): Bacteria > Actinomycetota > Actinomycetes > Propionibacteriales > Nocardioidaceae > Marmoricola_A. Next base: position 664,254 of record CAVUWU010000002.1, on the reverse strand, counting down.
TCGGAGCCAGGACCGGTGGCGAGGTTCCCGGCTGCAGCTCCAGGCCCGCGCGGACCGCGGCCAGCCGGAAGGGCTGCTCGTACAGATGGACGGAGTCGCACGAGCGACAGAACCGCAGGTAGGGGTCGTCCATCGTCTGCGCCAGCCGGCCGGACACCTCGCCCTTGACCATCGGCTCGCTGACGAGTGAGCGCATGGCCGCGGCGACCGCATCGAGCGCATCGAGCACGGGGATGCCGGCGGCGCGCAGCGGGCGCGCCGCGTCGAACACCCGCTTCGCGGCGTCGGCCTCCGAGAACGGAGCCACGGCGGCGGCGACGTCGGCGAGGTCGGCGCGGCGGTAGACCGTCGGCGCCCCACGCAGTGTCCAGAGCATCACCAGCGCGTCCGCCGGCGGGTCGGTCACCCCCCGGTTCGCCAGCGCCCAGCCGGCGCCGTCGGCACCGCTGTCCTGCACGCCGAGGTCGAGCACCGCGGTGTCCGCCACCGTGCCGGACGATCGATCCAGTTGGTGGGCCCGCACACGGAAGGCCAGCACCTGCTCGCGGGTGACGGCGAGGCCGTCGCCGGGTGCTCCCCTCATGTCCACGCACCCTACGGCGGGCCGCCGACCGTTCCGCAGCTGCTGCCAGGCTTCCGGACCGGCTCACGGGTCCCAGATGCGCATCTCGACGGCCACGGCGCTGTCCACGGCTCCGTCCAGGACCGTGCGCCGGGGGTCGGGGACGTCGAGCCAGCGCGCGTCGCATCGCCGCGCCAGTCTCGCCAACCGCGGGTCGCGCAGCACGGCCGCCACCGCGGTCCGGTCGCCTCCGGTGACGAGGACCCCCACATCGTCACCCAGCACCCGGGCGGCGTGGTCGGCCGCCGCCTGGAAGGCCGCCCGGGCCTGGTTGTCCCGGCGCCGGGCGAAGCGCTGCTGGCTCTGGCCGCCGGCCTTGGTGCGACCCTGGACGTGCCGCTGGCCGATCTTGTGCTGGACGATCCGGGCGTCCTCGAGGCGGGCCACCGCGAACCCGCCCCGGCGGACGAGCAGCAGCCCCCAGCACGGCGGCGCCGCGACGGCCGCGGCGAAGGGGTCGGCCGAGGGTGGCCCGGCGTACGTGGCACCGAACGGGAGTCGTGCCTGGACGCTCGCGCCGTCGGCTGCCGAGGCGAGCAGCGCGCCGTCGAGCACGGCGTAGTGGGTGGCCCCGTGTCGGCCCTCGAACCCGGCGAACCACCGGCCGAGCCGGCTCGCGGGGATCAGCAGGGTCCGCGTCGGGGGCCCCACGGCCTCAGACGTTGAAGCCCAGCGCCCGCAGCATCTCCCGGCCGTCGTCGGTGATCTTGTCCGGACCCCACGGCGGCATCCACACCCAGTTGATCGCCACGCCCGAGGCCAGCCCCTCCAGCGCCTGGTTGGTCTGGTCCTCGATGACGTCGGTCAGGGGGCAGGCCGCCGACGTGAGGGTCATGTCCAGGGTGACCGTGGTGTCCTCGTCGATGGTGACGCCGTAGAGCAGGCCCAGGTCGACGACGTTGATGCCGAGCTCGGGGTCGACCACGTCCTTCATCGCCTCGGTCACGTCGTCGGCGGTCAGCTCGGTCATCGGGTGCCTCCGTGTGTCGATCTCGTCGTCTCGTCCAGCTCCGCCCCGGTGACCTGCGCCGTCGCGTCCTTCCACGCCATCCAGCCCAACAGAGCGCACTTGATCCGCGCGGGGAACTTCGCCACCCCGGCGAACGCGATGCCGTCCTCGAGCAGGTCCTCGTCCGGCTGCACCGTCCCGCGACCCTGCATCAGCCGCAGGAACTCCTCGTGCACGCCGAGCGCCTCCGAGACGCTGCGACCGATGAGCAGATCGCCGAGCACGCTGACCGAGGCCTGCGAGATCGAGCACCCCAGGGCGTCGTAGGAGACGTCCTCGATCCTGGCGTCCGCGCCCTCCCCGGCCAGTCGGACGCGCAGGGTCAGCTCGTCGCCGCAGGTCGGGTTCACATGGTGCACCTCGGCGTCGAAGGGCTCGCGCAGCCCCGCGTGGTGGGGGTTCTTGTAGTGGTCCAGGATGATCTCCTGGTACATCGCATCCAGGTCAGACACGGAAGTACCTCTTGGTGTATTCCAGCCCCTCGATCAGAGCGTCGATCTCCCCCGGGGTGGTGTAGAGGTACGACGAGGCCCGCGCGCTGGACTGCACCCCGAAGCGGGCGTGCGCCGGCTTGGCGCAGTGGTGGCCGGCCCGCACCGCGATGCCGCGGCTGTCGAGAAGCTGCGCCACGTCGTGGGGGTGCACCTGGTCGAGCTCGAAACTCACCGCACCTCCCCGCCCCGCTGCCTGCGCCGGTCCGAGCACCGTGACCCCCCGGACCGACCCCAGCCCCTCCAGGAGGTATCGGGTGATCGCCTCCTCGTGGGCACGCACCCGGTCCATGCCGACGTGCCCGAGGTAGTCGACCGCCGCGCCCAGACCGACGGCCTCGACGATCGGCGGCGTCCCGGCCTCGAAGCGGCTCGGGATGCCGGCGTACGTCGAACGCTCCATCGTGACGGTGCGGATCATCTCTCCACCGCCGAGGAACGGTGGCAGCTGCTCGAGCACCGCGCGGCGACCCCACAGCACGCCGATCCCGGTCGGCCCGACGGCCTTGTGGCCGGTGAACGCGAGGAAATCCGCGCCGGAGGCCGCGACGTCCACCGGCATCTGGGGCACCGCCTGCGAGGCGTCGAGGACGACGAGTGCACCGACATCGTGCGCCCGGTCGGCGATCTCGCGCACCGGGTTGATCGTGCCGAGCATGTTGGAGACCCAGGTGAGCGACACGACCTTCGTGCGGTCGGTGAGCTGCTCGCCCAACCGGGACAGGTCGAGTCGTCCGTCGTCGGTGAGACCGATCCACCGCAAGGTGGCACCGGTGCGCTCGGTCAGCAGCTGCCAGGGCACGATGTTGGAGTGGTGCTCCATCTCGGTGATGAGCACCTCGTCCCCCGGGCCGACGGCCAGGTCGCCGCGGGCCCACGCGAATGTGTTCGCCACCAGGTTGAGCGCCTCGGTGGCGTTCTTGGTGAAGATGACCTCCTCACGCGAGGGCGCACTGATGAAGGCCGCCACCAGGTCCCGAGCGCCCTCGTAGGCCTCGGAGGCCTCGGTCCCCAGCTGGTGCACCGCCCGCGCCACGTTCGCGTTGTGCCGCTCCAAGTGGTCCACCATCGCGTCGATGACCACCTGTGGCTTCTGCGCGGTGTTTGCGCTGTCGAGGTACACCAGCGGATGGCCGTCCGCGAGCCGGCGCTCCAGGATCGGGAAGTCCTTGCGGATCAGGTCCAGCCCGTCCAGGAGCCCAGGCCGCCCCCCGAAACCGGAGGAGTCAGCGGGGCTCACGCCGGACATCTCAGGCCTCGCTGGTGGCGGCCCCGACGGCGTACGCCGCGTAGCCCTCGGCCTCGAGCTGGTCGGCCAGCTCGGGGCCGCCCTCCTCGGCGATGTGACCATCGACGAAGACATGGACGTAGTCAGGCTTGATATAGCGCAGGATCCGCGTGTAGTGGGTGATCAGCAGCACGCCCTTGTCTCCCTGCTCGGAGAACCGGTTCACGCCGTCGGAGACGACGCGCAGGGCGTCGATGTCCAAACCGGAGTCGGTCTCGTCGAGGATCGCCACCGCCGGGTCGAGGAGTTCGAGCTGCAGGATCTCGTGCCGCTTCTTCTCCCCTCCCGAGAAGCCCTCGTTGACGTTGCGCTGGGCAAAGCTGCTGTCCATGCGCATCCGGTCCATCGCCGTGTTGACGTCCTTGATCCAGGTCCGCAGCTTCGGCGCCTCGCCGGCGACGGCGGTCTTGGCGGTGCGCAGGAAGTTCGAGACGGAGACGCCCGGGACCTCGACCGGGTACTGCATGGCCAGGAAGAGCCCGGCGCGCGCGCGCTCGTCGACCGACATCGCCAGCACGTCCGCGCCGTCAAGGAGCACCGTGCCGCCGGTCACCTCGTAGCGTGGGTGACCGGCGATGGAATAGGCCAGGGTCGACTTGCCGGACCCGTTGGGGCCCATGATCGCGTGGGTCTCGCCCGCGTTGATCGTCAAGGTGACGCCCTTGAGGATCTCCTTGGGGCCGTCCTCGGTGGCGACGCTGACCTGCAGGTCGCGGATCTCCAGGGTGCTCATGTCTCTCTCTCGGTTCAGTGCGGGTGGACGTCGTTGAGCGGGGCGGTCACGTCGACGAGCACGTCGTCGCCGTCGACCTGCACGGGGTAGACCGGCACCGGTTCGAAGGCGGGCAGGGTCGTGGGCTCGCCGGTTCGCAGGTCGAAGGTCGAGCCGTGCAGCCAGCACTCGATGAGGCAGCCCTCGACGTCGCCCTCCGACAGCGGCACTGCCGCGTGCGAGCACTCGTCGTGGATGGCGTAGTAGTCGCCCTCGTCGAGGACCAGCGCCACGTCGACGCCGTCCACGTGTGCGGGATGCGGCTTTCCCGGCTCTATGTCGCTCACCGCGCAGGCGCGGGCGAAGGCCATCACCAGCCCTCCTTCGCGGTGACGTTCTTGGCCAGCTCGGCCTCGACGGCGTCCATCAGCTTCTCCTCGAGCCCGTCGACGCCGATCTTGCGGATGATGTCGTTGAAGAACCCACGCACCACCAGCCGGCGCGCCTCGTCCTCGGGCACGCCGCGAGACTGGAGGTAGAACAGCTGCTCGTCGTCGAAGCGCCCGGTGGTCGAGGCGTGGCCGGCGCCCTGGATCTCGCCGGTCTCGATCTCCAGGTTCGGCACGGAGTCGGCCCGGCAGCCGTCGGTCAGAACGAGGTTGCGGTTCTGCTCATAGGTCTCGATCCCCTCGGCGATCGTGCGGATCAGCACGTTGCCGACCCACACCGTGTGTGCTCCGTGGCCCTGCAGCGCCCCCTTGTAGACGGCGTTGCTGCGGGTGTGCGGCGCGGTGTGGTCCACGAACAGCCGGTGCTCCAGATGCTGCCCGGCATCGGCGAAGTAGAGGCCGTAGAGGTCGGCAGCGCCACCGGGAGCCCGGTAGGACACGTTGCTGTCCATCCGCACGACATCGCCGCCGAAGCTGATCGCGACATGTTTGTACGTCGCGTCGCGCCCCACGCTGGCCTGATGATGGGTGAGGTGCACCGCGTCGTCGTCCCAGTCCTGCAAGGAGACCAGCGACACGTCGGCGCCGTCGGCCGCATGCACCTCGACCACCTGGGCGAGGGATGCGGTGCCGGTGTGGTGGAGCACCACGACCGCCCGACCATGCGTGCCCACCCGGATCACGACGTGGCTGGACTCGGCGGTCTCGGAGACCTGCCCGGTCACGTCGATCAGCACCGGGGCCGAGACCTCGGTGTCCGCGGGCACATCGACCAGCAGCGTCGAGGGGCTCTCGGCCAGGACCCGCGCGGCGAACCGGGTGTTGGGCACCAGCCCGGAGATCCCGCGCAGGGCGCGGCTCTCCACACCCTCGACCAGGGCAACCCGCATGCCTTCGGGCTCGTTCCAGCCGAACACCGTCCCGCCGGGCACGAACTCAGCGTCGCCGTGCAGCCCGCGAAGCCGCTTGACCGGGGTGAAGCGCCACATCTCCTCGCGGCCGGTCGGCACCGGGTGGTCGGCCACGTCGAAGGATCCGGCCGGGTGCAGGTGCGAGGCCACCAGCCCCGCTCCTGCGGGCTGCGTCTCCACCGCGCCAGCCACGTTCGGGCTCTCAGTCACAGTCACGTGCAGGATCGCTTTCGTTGTCGTCGTTCGAGAAAGGGGAGGTTCAGCGCGGGAAGCGGTGAAGCGGTGCGCGGCCCGCACCGAAGCCTCAGCCCACAGCGCCTTCCATCTGCAGCTCGATCAACCGGTTGAGCTCCAGGGCATACTCCATCGGGAGCTCCTTGGCGATCGGCTCCACGAAGCCGCGGACGATCATGGCCATCGCCTCGTCCTCCGCCATGCCGCGGCTCATCAGGTAGAACAGCTGGTCGTCGGAGACCTTGGAGACCGTCGCCTCGTGCCCCATCGAGACGTCGTCCTCGCGGACGTCGACGTAGGGGTAGGTGTCGGAGCGGCTGACCTGGTCCACCAGCAGCGCGTCGCATAGCACGTTGGAGCGGGAGTGGTGGGCGCCCTCGTTGACCTGAACCAGGCCGCGGTACGACGTCCGGCCGCCGCCCCGGGCCACCGACTTGCTGATGATGCTGCTGGAGGTGTGCGGCGCGGCGTGCACCATCTTGGCCCCGGCGTCCTGGTGCTGCCCCTCCCCGGCGAAGGCAATGGAGAGCGTCTCGCCACGGGCGTGCTCTCCCATCAGGTAGACCGCCGGGTACTTCATCGTCACCTTCGAGCCGATGTTGCCGTCGACCCACTCCATGGTGGCGCCGGCCTCGCAGGTCGCCCGCTTGGTGACCAGGTTGTAGACGTTGTTCGACCAGTTCTGGATGGTGGTGTAGCGACAGCGGGCGCCCTTCTTCACCACGATCTCGACCACCGCGGAGTGCAGCGAGTCGGTCTTGTAGATCGGCGCGGTGCAGCCCTCGACGTAGTGCACGTAGGCGTCCTCGTCGACGATGATCAGGGTCCGCTCGAACTGCCCCATGTTCTCGGTGTTGATCCGGAAGTAGGCCTGGAGCGGGATCTCGACGTGGACGCCCTTGGGGACGTAGATGAACGACCCCCCGGACCACACCGAGGTGTTGAGCGCGGCGAACTTGTTGTCGCCGACCGGGATCACGGTGCCGAAGTACTCCTTGAACAGGTCCTCGTGCTCCCGCAGCGCGGTGTCGGTGTCGAGGAAGAGGACCCCCTGCTCCTCCAGGTCCTCGCGGATCTTGTGATAGACGACCTCGGACTCGTACTGCGCGGCCACCCCGGCGATCAGCCGCTGCTTCTCCGCCTCGGGGATGCCGAGCTTGTCGTAGGTGTTCTTGATGTCCTCGGGCAGCTCGTCCCAGGTCGTGGCCTGCTGCTCGGTGGAGCGCACGAAGTACTTGATGTTGTCGAAGTCGATCTCGCCGAGCTCGGCGCCCCACGTCGGCATCGGCTTGCGGCCGAAGAGCTTGAGGCCCTTGAGCCGCAGGTCCAGCATCCAGGCCGGCTCGTCCTTGCGGGCAGAGATGTCACGCACCACGAGCTCGTTGAGACCACGCTGCGCGGAGGCGCCGGCCGCATCGGTGTCATGCCAGCCATACTCGTAGCGCCCCAGCCCGGCGAGCTCGGGGTTCATGGCCTCGATCGCGTTGGGTGCGTCGGTGGTGGAGGTCATCAGGACTCCCTCTCGTTGCTCGGATGGGGCGCTGGACGGATGTCCAGCGGCGCCGGGATGCTGGTGGTGCAGACGCCGTCGCCGTGCGCGATCGTCGCCAGCCGCTGGACGTGACGGCCCACGACCCGCGAGATCATCGCCGTCTCCGCCTCGCAGAGCTGGGGGAACTCGTGGGCGACGTGCGCTACCGGGCAGTGCTGCTGGCACAACTGCTCGCCGACCGGCCCCTCGTGGACCGCGGCGGCGAACCCGGCGTCGCGCATCGCGCGGGCGAGCGCCTCGGTCGGGGTCAGGTCCGGGTGTGCGGCGCAGAGGGCGGCGACCCGCTGCTCCATGCTGGTGAGCCGGGCCGCGGCGAACCGCCCCACGGCCTCCTCACCGCCGGTCTCGGCGAGGAAGCGCAGGGCCTGCACCGCGAGGTCGTCGTAGTGCTGCTCGAACTGGTCCCGGCCCGACTCGGTGAGTGCGAAGGCCTTCGCCGGCCTGCCCCGGCCTCGGCCTCCCCGAGGTCGCTGGTCGCGTGCCTCGACGGTGCCGCTGGCGAGCATGTGGTCGAGATGCCGGCGGACGGCTGCCGGGGTGAGGTCGAGCCGCTCGGCGAGGTCGGTGGCCGTGCTGGGCCCGAGCTCCAAGATCGTGCGGGCGACACGCTCCCTTGTCGGGGCGTCCGCCCCGTGCTCGGTCACCGTCGCGATTTCCACAACACCATTGTGGCGTTATTGACCCCGCCCCTTCAAATAAGGCTCCCCTAACCTCGAGCGGACCGGCGGCCGACCCGCAGGCCCGGATGCACGAGTGGTGGGTTGGGGGTTGGAGGGGTGAATTGGGCTGGCGCACCCTCCTGCCACGGCGCGGCGGCTCGGCACCGAGGGCGGCTCCTAGACTGAGCGGCGTGCCCAGTTCTCCTGCCGTCGAGGTACGTGGGCTGCGCATGGCCTATGGCGCGAAGGTGGCCGTGGACGACCTCGACCTCCTCGTGGAGCGCGGGTCCGTGACGGCCGTGCTGGGCCCGAACGGCGCCGGCAAGACCACGACACTGGAGACCTGCGAGGGCTACCGCCGCCCGCAGCAGGGGTCGGTGCGGGTCTTGGGCCTGGACCCCCAGGGGCAGCGCCGCGCCCTGGTGCCGCGGATCGGGGTGATGCTGCAGTCCGGTGGCGCCTGGAGCGGGGTCCGGGCCGTGGAGATGCTCGGCTACGTCGCCTCGCTGCACGCCCACCCCCTGCCGGTCCGGCTCCTGGTCGACCGGCTCGGACTCGACGACTGCGGGCGTACGCCGTACCGACGCCTCTCCGGGGGGCAGCAGCAGCGGCTCTCACTGGCCATGGCCCTCGTCGGTCGCCCGGAGCTGCTGTTCGCCGACGAGCCGACCGCGGGCATGGATCCGCAGGGCCGGCGGGACACCTGGGAGCTTCTTGAGGAGATGCGCGGTGACGGCGTGACGATCGTGCTCACCACCCATCACCTCGACGAGGCCGAGCGGCTGTCGGACCGGGTGCACATCATCGACCACGGCCGGGTGATCGCCTCCGGCTCACCCTTCGAGCTGACCCGAGGCACGCTGGGCGTGGCCACGATCCGGCTGGTGGTGGCCCGTCCCTTTCCCGAGCACGCCCCCGCGTCCCTGCGCGCAGTGCTGGGCCCCCAGGCGGAGGTCCGCCAGGTCAGCGCCGTCAGCATGATCGTCACCGGCCCCGCCGACGCCACCACGCTCGGCAAGGTCTCAGCCTGGTGCGAGGAGCTCGACGTGCTGCCGGAGTCGCTGACCCTGGGGCAGCGCAGCCTCGAGGACGTGTTCTTGGAGCTCACCGGTCGGGGGTTCGCGCCGTGAGTCGCCACCACGACGACCCCGGGGGCACCGACGGACGCCGACCAGCCGGCGGACCCGGGCAGGGCACCTTCGCTCCCGAACCCGGTGCCGCCCCCCTCCCGCGGATGGTCACCGCCCACGCCGCGATGGAGACCCGCCTGCTGCTGCGCAACGGCGAGCAGCTGCTGCTGGCGGTCGTCATCCCGGTGCTCGTGCTGCTGGGCGGGGTGCTGGCCGTCGAGCAACTGGACCTGTCCTTGACCCACACCCCCGTCGACGAGCTCACCCCAGGAGTGCTCGCCCTGGCAGTGATGTCGACGAGCTTCACCTCCCTGGCGATCGCCACCGGCTTCGAACGGCGCTACGGGGTGCTCAAGCGTCTGGGCGCCTCCCCCCTCCCCCGGCACGGGCTGCTCGGGGGCAAGATCGGTGCACTTCTCGTGGTGCAGATGCTCCAGACCCTCGTCATCGGCGGCGTCGCCCTCGCGCTGGGCTGGGCACCCGAGCTCACGGCACGGGGGGTGATCGGTGCCCTGCTGACCGCGGCGCTGGGCACCGCCGCGTTCGCCGCGCTCGGACTCGCCCTGGCCGGAGCCCTGCGAGCCGAGGCCACGCTGGCGCTGGCCAATCTGATCTACATCCTGCTGGCCGCGGGGGGTGGCACAGTCTTGCCGGCCTCGTCGTACGGGCGCTTCGGAGACCTGGTCGTCTGGCTGCCCTCGGGCGCGCTGGGCTCCGGGCTGCGCGAGTCGCTGCTGGTCGGGACCTTCCCCTTCGGCGCCGCCCTCGTGCTGCTCGGTTGGGCGGCGCTGGGCACGCTGATCACCGCACGGACCTTCACGTGGGAGTGAGCCAGGATGAGCACGCGATGAGCCCGAGATCAGCCCGAGATCAGCCCACGATGGGCAGCGACGGGGCCTGCACCGGGGGGCCCGGCACCGATGCGGCACCCCGCGCAACCGCGCCGCCCGCCGGTTCCGGCTCACCGGCCCAACGATGGCTGCGACCCCTCGCGGTGGCGTCACTGGCGGTGAACATCCTGATCGTGGTGTCCGGAGGCGTGGTGCGTCTGACCGGGAGCGGCCTGGGCTGCCCGACCTGGCCACGCTGCACCGCGGACTCCTTCGTGCCGCGCGGGGCACTGAACATCCACGCGGCGGTCGAGTTCGGCAACCGGCTGATCACGTTCCTGATCGCCGCCGTAGCGATCGCCACCGTCCTCGCAGCGTGGCGGGCAGGCCGCCCGGCGCTCACCCGGCTCGCGCTAGTGCTCGCCCTGGGGGTGCCGGCTCAGGCGGTGCTCGGTGGCATCGCGGTGCTGACCGACCTGAACCCGTGGACCGTCGCCCTGCACCTGGTGGTGTCGATGGCCATGATCTGTACGGCCGTGGTGCTGCTCCAGCGAGTCGGTGAAGGCGACGGCCCGACCCTGCTCGCGGTGCCCGTCGCGGTCCGTCGCCTGGTCGTCCTCGTCTTCGTGGTGGGCTGGGCCGTGCTCTACCTGGGCACCGTGGTCACCGGCTCGGGCCCGCATGCCGGGGACGCGGACGCGCAGCGCAACGGGCTCGACCCGCGGGCGGTCAGCCAACTGCACGTCGACGCGGTGTTCTTGATGCTCGGGCTCACGATCGCGGTCGTGTTCGTGATGCGGGCCGTGGACGCGCCGCCGCGGGCCCGCGACGCGGCGCTGGCGCTGCTGGTCGTCGAACTCGCGCAGGGCGGAGTCGGCTTCGTGCAGTACTTCACCGGCTTGCCGGTGGTCCTCGTCGGCCTGCACCTGCTCGGGGCTGCCTTGACCGCGGCGGCGATGACCTGGCTGCTGCTGGGGACGCGGCGCCGCCTGCCCCTCGATCTGCCCAGCGAGGCCCTCGTCAGCCGGTAAGCAGCGGGTCGAGGGCGACCGCGAGGAACAGCAGCGAGAGATACATGTTCGACCAGTGGAACAGCCGCATCGGCCGCATCTCTACGACGTTGTCGGTCCTCGTGGTGCGTCGCTGGAGCAGGTGCGCCTCGGTGAGGAACACCGCGCCGAGGATCACCGCGGCTGCCGGGTAGAGCCACCCGGTGCCGGCCACCGGCCACAGCGCGAGGGAGGTCAGGACGGTGACCCAGGAGTAGGCCACGACCTGGCGGCCCACCGTGGTGGCTGGGGCCACCGACGGCAGCATCGGCACTCCTGCGGCGGTGTAGTCCTCGCGGTAGCGCAGACCGAGGGCCCAGAAGTGCGGTGGGGTCCAGAAGAAGACCACGAGGAACAGGACGACCGGCGCCCAGGAGAGCGAGCCGGTCACCGCGGTCCAGCCGATCAGCGCCGGGAAGCATCCGGCCGCTCCCCCCCAGACGATGTTCTGGCTGGTGCGCCGCTTGAGCAGCATCGTGTAGCCCACGACGTAGAAGACGCTGGCGCCCAGGGCCAGCCCGGCGGAGAGCCAGTTGACGAACCAGCCCAGCACGACCGTGGCGAACACGCCCAGCACCACCCCGAACACCAGCGCGGCGCGGGGCGTCACGGCGTGCCGGGGCAGCGCGCGGCGCCGGGTCCGGCGCATCCGCTCGTCGATGTCGCGGTCGTAGACGCAATTGAGAGCGTTCGCGCTGCCCGCCGAGAGGGTGCCGCCCAGCACGGTGGCCAGCACCAGGCGCAGATCGGGGACCCCGCGGGCGGCGAGGAACATCACCGGGACGGTGGTGAGCAGCAGCAGCTCGATGATCCGCGGCTTGGTGAGCCCGACGTAGGCCGCCACGACGTCTCTGGTCCGCGGTCGGCCGGACGCGGGCGCGCCGAGGGACGCCTGGTGTTCGACAGCGGTCACGGGGTCCTCACGCTGGGTGGAGAGCCGCACGAAGGTCGCGCGGAGGGGGTCGACCGCGCCGAGTCTAGTGCCGCGACCCCGCTCCGTCTCCCGGGGCGGCGCCCGCGCGCCCCCGCCAGGCGCTCGGAGTCGGCGAGGGTCCCCCGTCCTCGTCGTGTGCGCCAGGTCACGGTGTGTGACTAGGCTGCCCGGGACCGAACCGACACAACGGAAGGGCACCGCCACCGTGAACACCCCGTTGGAGTGGACAGATCTGGACCGCCGGGCCGTCGACACCGTCCGCGTGCTGGCGATGGACGCTGTGCAGAGGGTGGGGAACGGTCATCCGGGCACGGCGATGAGCCTGGCGCCTGCGGCGTACCTCCTCTTCCAGAAGGTGATGCGCCACGATCCATCGGATCCGGACTGGGTCGCCCGCGACCGGTTCGTGCTGTCCTGCGGGCACTCCAGCCTCACCCTCTACAACCAGCTCTACCTCGGCGGCTTCGGGCTGGCTCTGGAGGATCTCAAGGCACTGCGCGTCTGGGGTAGCAGGACCCCCGGCCATCCCGAGCACGGGCACACCGCCGGCGTCGAGACCACGACCGGCCCGCTGGGTCAGGGCGTGGCGAACGCGGTCGGGATGGCGATGGCGGCCCGCCGCGAGCGCGGGCTCCTCGACCCCGACGCCCCACCGCGCGAGAGCGTCTTCGACCACCACGTCTACGTCGTGTGCAGCGACGGCGACATGCAGGAGGGCGTCAGCGGTGAGGCGTCGTCGCTGGCCGGCCACCAGAAGCTGGGCAACCTGGTGGTGATCTACGACGACAACCGGATCTCCATCGAGGACGACACGCGGATCGCCTTCAGCGAGGACGTGGGCAGGCGCTACGAGGCCTACGGCTGGCACGTCCAGCACGTCGACTGGACGCGGGGCGGCAACGGCGAGGAGTACGCCGAGGACGTCGAGGCGTTGTGGGAGGCCATCCACGAGGCACGCAGCGTCACCGACCGGCCCAGCTTCATCCGGCTGAGCACGATCATTGCCTGGCCGGCCCCCCACGCACGCAACACCGGCAAGGCCCACGGCTCGGCCCTCGGCGAGGACGAGGTGGCGGCGGCGAAGGAGCTCCTCGGCTTCGACCCCGAGCAGACGTTCGAGGTCGCCGACGACGTCCTGGCCCACACCCGGGGGCTGGTGGAGCGCGGTCGCGCGGCGCACGCCGCCTGGCAGAGCGAATTCGACGCCTGGGCCGAGGCTCACCAGGACCGCAAGGCGCTCCTGGACCGGATGCGCACCCGGACCCTGCCCGAGGGCTGGGCCGATGCCCTGCCCTCCTTCGAACCCGACCCGAAGGGGGTCGCCACCAGGAAGGCGTCCGGCGGGGTGCTCGGAGCGATCGCTCCGGCGCTGCCCGAGCTCTGGGGCGGCTCCGCGGACCTCGCCGAGTCCAACAACACCACGGCCGCCGGCGAGCCCTCCTTCGTGCCCGCCGAGCACGCCACCAAGGAGTTCCCCGGCAACGAGTACGGCCGGACCCTGCACTTCGGGATCCGCGAGCACGCGATGGGCTCGCTGATGAACGGCATCGTGCTGCACGGCGGGACCCGGGTCTACGGCGGCACCTTCCTGGTGTTCTCCGACTACATGCGACCCGCTGTCCGGCTGGCAGCTCTGATGCAGCTTCCCGTGATCTACGTGTGGACCCACGACTCCATCGGGCTCGGCGAGGACGGCCCCACCCACCAGCCGGTCGAGCACCTGGCGGCCCTGAGGGCGATCCCCGGGCTGTCTGTGGTGCGGCCGGCCGACGCCAACGAGACCGTGGCCGCGTGGAAGGCGGTCCTCGAGCGGCCCACCGGCCCCGCGGCCCTGTGCCTGACCCGGCAGAACGTGCCCACCTTCCCGCGCGGGGACGACGGCGAGGACGGGAGCTGGGGCGACGCGGAGAACGTGGCCCGCGGCGGCTACGTGCTGCAAGACTCTCCCGAGGGTCTGGGCGAGACTCCAGACGTGGTCCTGGTCGGCACCGGGTCGGAGGTCCAGCTCGCGGTCGAGGCCCGCGACGTCCTCGCCGAGCGCGGCGTGGCGGCCCGGGTGGTCTCGATGCCGTGCCGGGAGTGGTTCGACGCCCAGGAGCAGAGCTACCGCGACAGCGTGCTGCCCCCCGGGGTGCGCGCCCGGGTCAGTGTCGAGGCCGGCGTGGCCCAGGGGTGGCGCGAGGTGGTCGGCGACGCCGGCCGGAGCGTCAGCCTCGAGCACTTCGGAGCCAGCGCGCAGTACACCGAGCTCTACGAGAAGTTCGGCTTCACCGCCGCGGCCGTCGTGAGCGCCGCGGAGGAGTCGATCCGCGCCGCGCGCGGTTGAGCCGGCAATCCGGCGAGCACGACAGAGACGAACATCGGCACCCTGGAGGAACGATGACCACCAGCCCATCCACCCAGCCCACCGATCGCACCGAGGACCACGGCGAGGACCGGCTTGCCGCGCTCGCCGCGGCGGGGGTCTCGATCTGGCTCGACGACCTGTCGCGGGAGCGCATCGAGTCCGGAAACCTGGCCCAGCTCGTGGCCGACCAGCACGTCGTGGGCGTGACCACCAACCCGACCATCTTCGCCGCCGCGCTTCAGCAGGGCACCCGCTACGACGACCAGGTGGCCTACCTCACCCGGGGCGGCGCGGCCGTCGAGGACGTGATCACCGAGCTCACCACCGACGACGTGCGCAACGCCTGCGACGCCCTCATGGATGCCTACGAGGCCTCGGATGGCGAGGACGGCCGCGTGTCCATCGAGGTCCCGCCAGGACTGGCCTTCGACACCGAGGGGACCATCGAGGCGGCCACGTCGCTGTGGCGCAAGGTCGAGCGTCCCAACCTGCTCGTCAAGATCCCCGGCACACCTCAAGGCCTGCCGGCGATCGTGGCGAGCATCGGCCAGGGCATCAGCGTCAACGTGACGCTGATCTTCGGGCTTACTCGATACGAGCAGGTCATGGACGCCTACCTGACCGGTCTGGAGCAGGCCCACAACGGTGGCTGCGACCTGTCGACGATCCGCTCGGTGGCCTCGTTCTTCGTCTCGCGGGTGGACGCCGAGATCGACTCGCGGCTCGAGAGCATCGGCAGCGACGCGGCGCTGGCGTTGCGGGGGAAGGCCGCGGTCGCCAACGCCAGGCTGGCCTTCGAACGGTACGAAGGGGTCTTGGGTGGCGACCGCTTCACCGCCTTGCAAGAGTCCGGCGCGCACCCGCAGCGACCGCTGTGGGCCTCCACCGGGGTCAAGAACCCCGGCTACTCCGACACCCTCTACGTCGCCGAGCTGGTGACCTCCGGGATCGTGAACACGATGCCGGAGAAGACGATGCAGGCCTTCGCCGATCACGGCGAGGTGAGTGGCGACACGGTCCGCGGCAGATACCGCGAGGCACAGCAGGTGATGGACGATCTCGCCGCAGTGGGCATCGACTACGACGACGTGATCGACACGCTCGAGCAGGAGGGCGTGGACAAGTTCGTGGCCTCCTGGCAGGAGCTCGTGGCCACCGTGGAGGGCCAGATGCAGGCCAGCCGCGAGGCTCGCTCATGAGCACGGAGCACCGCGAGGTGAAGGTGATCGCCCACGGTGCCGCCGCCGACGCTGTGCAGCGGCATGTGCCGACCCTCGTCGAGGATCGCTTCGCCAGCCGGCTCTTCGCCCAGGACGCGACGCTGTGGGGGCCGGACGCCGAGCCGGAGGCCTCCGTCCGACTGTCCTGGGTGGGCCTTCCACGCTCCTCACGGTCGTTGCTGGAGCAGGTTGCGGCGCTCCAGGAGGACGTCTCAGCAGCCGGGCTGGACCGCGTCGTCCTGTGCGGCATGGGGGGGTCCTCGCTCGCTCCCGAAGTCATCTGCGCCACCACCGGCGTGCCCCTGGTGGTGCTGGACTCCAGCCACCCCGACCAGGTCCGGGCGGCACTCGAGGAGGGGATCGAGCGGACCGTCGTCGTGGTGTCCTCGAAGTCCGGTTCGACGGTGGAGACCGACTCGCAGCGGAGGGCCTTCGAGGCGGCCTTCACCGAGGCGGGCATCGACCCCACCGAGCGGGTCGTCGTGGTCACCGATCCCGGGAGCCCGATGGACACCTCCTCGCGGTCGAACGGCTTCCGGGTCGTGAACGCCGACCCGAACGTGGGCGGCCGCTACTCGGCGCTCACCGCGTTCGGCCTGGTGCCGAGCGCCCTCGCCGGGGCCGACATCGCCCGCCTGCTGGACGAAGCCGAAGAGGTGCTCGACCTGCTGGCGACCGACGACGAGGACAACCCCGCGTTGCGGCTGGGGGCTGCGATGGCCGGCACCGACCCGCTGCGAGACAAGCTCGTCCTGGTGGACCACGGCTCGGGGATCCGCGGCCTCCCGGCCTGGGCCGAGCAGCTCATCGCCGAGAGCACCGGGAAGGACGGCACCGGCGTGCTCCCGGTGGTCGTTCCGGACCGCCAGGCGCCGGAGGTGCACTCGCCCCAGGCCGACGCGACCGTCGCTCACCTGGTGGCTCTCGACCGCGACGCCTCGCCCGGCCACTCGCATGCGTCCGCGGTGGAGGTCGCCGGGCCGCTGGGCGCGCAGATGCTGCTATGGGAGGCCGCGACCGCGGTCGCCGGGCGGCTGCTGGGCATCAACCCCTTCGACCAGCCCGACGTGGAGAGCGCCAAGACGGCCGCACGCGCCGTGCTCGAGTCACCGCCGGAAGGCGGCGAGGCCGGTCAGCAGGACGGCTCGGTGACCCTGGACGCCCTCGGCGGTGCGTGGCTGCAGGGCGCCTCGACGCTCCCCGACGCCCTGCAGCGCCTGCTGGACCAACTCGACCCGGAGCGTGGCTACGTCGCGGTGATGGCCTACCTCGACCGGCTGGTGCACGCGGATCTGGAGGACGACGTCCGCGGGGCCCTGGCCCGGCGCACGTCCCGGCCGGTGACGTTCGGCTGGGGCCCCCGGTTCCTGCACTCGACCGGGCAGTTCCACAAGGGCGGGCCCCCGGTCGGCGTCTACCTTCAGGTCACCGACCAGCCGCATGCCGACCTGGCGATCCCGGACCGTGAGTTCGGCTTCGCCACGCTGGTGGCGGCCCAGGCGGCCGGAGACGCCCAGGTGCTGGCCGACCACGGCCGGCCGGTCTTGCGCGTTCATCTCGACGACGCCTCCGGACTCGAGGCGCTGCGATCCGCCGCGGCCGCGCAGCCCGGCTCGTGAGGCCGAACCCGCTGCGCGACCCCCGGGACCGGCGACTGCCGAAGGTCGCGGGTCCGTGCGGCCTGGTGATCTTCGGTGTCACCGGGGACCTGGCCCGCAAGAAGCTGATGCCGGCGGTGTACGACCTGGCGAACCGGGGGCTGCTCCCGCCCGGCTTCTCCCTGGTCGGGTTCGCCCGTCGCGACTGGGCGGACCAGGACTTCGCCGAGGTCGTGCACGACGCCGTCAAGGAGCACGCCCGGACGCCCTTTCACGAGGAGGTCTGGGAACAGCTGGCCGAGGGGTTCCGGTTCGTCCCCGGAAACTTCAACGACGACGCGGCGTTCGAACGGCTGCGGCAGACCATCGAGGAGCTCGACCGGCTCCGGGGCACCGGCGGGAACCACGCGTTCTACCTCTCGATCCCGCCACGCTTCTTCGGTGACGTCATCGGCCAGCTCAAGGAGCATGGGATGGCCGAGGACGCCTCTCGCGCCTGGCGCAGGGTGGTCGTCGAGAAGCCCTTCGGCTCCGATCTGCGCAGCGCGCAGGAACTCGATGCCGTGGTGCACGACGTGTTCCCGCCCGAGAGCGTGTTTCGCATCGACCACTACCTCGGCAAGGAAACGGTCCAGAACATCCTGGCCCTGCGCTTCGCCAACATGCTCTTCGAGCCGATCTGGAACAGCAACTTCGTCGACCATGTGCAGATCACGATGGCCGAGGACATCGGCATCGGCGGCCGGGCCGGATACTACGACGGCATCGGCGCGGCCCGCGATGTCATCCAGAACCACCTGCTCCAACTCCTGGCGCTGATCGCCATGGAGGAGCCGACGTCCTTCGACGCCCGGCACCTGCACCTGGAGAAGCTCAAGGTGCTCGAGTCGGTGGTCCTCCCCCGCAGTCTCGACGAGGGCACCGCCCGCGGGCAGTACGCCCCCGGCTGGGCCGGCGGCGTCAAGGTCTCCGGATATCTCGACGAGCCGGACATCCCCGACGACTCGCGCACCGAGACCTATGCCGCCCTGCGCCTCGACGTCGCCAGCCGCCGCTGGTCGGGGGTGCCCTTCTACCTCCGCGCCGGCAAGCGCCTCGGCCGCCGGGTCACCGAGGTCGCCATCCAGTTCAAGCGCGCCCCGCACCTGCCCTTCGGGCCCTACGCCACGGAAATGCTGAGCACCAACGCGCTGGTGATCCGCGTCCAGCCCGACGAGGGGGTCACCCTGCGGTTCGGCTCCAAGGTGCCGGGAACTCAGATGGAGATCCGTGACGTGACGATGGATTTCGCCTATGGCGGCACCTTCACCGAGGCATCGCCCGAAGCGTATGAGCGGCTGATCCTCGACGTGCTGCTCGGCGAACCGCCGCTCTTCCCTCGGCCCGACGAGGTCGAGGCCTCCTGGCGGATCCTCGATCCGGTGATCGAGCACTGGGCCGACCACGGCCAGCCGGAGGCCTATCCCAGCGGGTCGTGGGGACCGACGTCGGCCGATGCCCTGCTCGCCCGCGACGCACGCGTATGGAGGCGACCATGAGCACCCTGCTGGAGGACACCGACGCCGGCCGGATCGCCGGGGCGCTGGTGGATGCCCGCAGCGCAGCCGGAAGCCCCGCGATGGGGATGGTCATGACGCTGGTCGTCGTGGTGCCCCAGGACAGCGCCGACGCCGCGCTCGCGGCGGCGGCGGAAGCCTCGAGGGAGCATCCCTCCCGCCGACTCGGGGTCATCATCGGCGCGGCGCGCGGCCGCTCCCGCATCGACGCCGAGATCCGGGCCGGCTCGGGGGTTGCCGGCGAGGACGCTCTGATTCGGCTCTCGGGCGAGGTCACGCGCCATCCGGCCTCGGTGGTGCTCCCCTTGCTCCTGCCCGACTCCCCCGTCGTCGTCTGGTGGCCGACCCATGCGCCCGACGACCCCGCACATGACCCGCTGGGCGCGCTCGGGACCCGTCGGATCACCGATGCCGCCCAGGTGCCCGTACGGCGGGCCCGGGCGATGCTGACCCAGTGTGAGTCCTACGAGCCCGGCAACACCGACCTGGCCTGGACCCGGATCACCCCGTGGCGCGCCCTGCTCGCCTCGGCTCTGGACCAGGTCGAGGCGCCGGTGACCGCAGCCCGCCTTGCCGCCGAGCGGATCAGCCCCAGCGCCGACCTGCTCGGGGCGTGGCTGGCGGACCGGCTCGAGGTCGAGGTGACGCGCAAGCGCTCGGAAGGCCCTGGCATCAACGAGGTGGTGCTGTCCACCCGCCAGGGCGACGTCCGCGTCAAGCGGCTCGACGAGCGGTCGGCGATCCTGTGCATCCCGACCCGGCCGGAGCAGCCGGTGGCGCTGCGTCGCAGGACGATCCCCGAGCTTCTCGCCGAGGAACTCCGCCGGCTCGACCCCGACGACATCTACGCGGCCACCGTGCGCAAGCTCAGCGCCATCCAGTCCAACGGCGGCGACACAACACGAAAGCGCACGACGAACAAGAAGAAGACCAAGAAGGCCTCGTCGTGACGACCGAGCAGGTCCGCAGGTTCGCCGGGTCGGACGCCTTGGCCGCCAGCGTGGCCGAGGACGTGGTCTCTCGGCTCCGAGCGGTCCAAGCCGAGGGCCGGGTCCCGTCGCTGGTGCTGACGGGAGGCACGATCGCCCGCGACATCCACGCCGCCATCGCGGTGGCTCCCGACCCGCCCGACTGGACGCGGGTGGATTTCTGGTGGGGAGACGAGCGCTTCCTGGCCACCGGGCACCCCGACCGCAACGCCACCCAGGCCTGGGAGGACCTGCTCGGGCGGGTGCCGGTCGACTCCGGCCGGGTGCACGAGATCCCAGCCTCAGACACCGAGCCGGGGGGTCGTGGAGACCCTGCGGCGGCGGCCGCAGCCTATGCCCACGACCTGCGCCGCTTCACCGACGACCGGTTCCTCGACAACCGCGGCGCCACCGACCGCGGCGCCGGCGAGTGCTGGTTCGACGTGCTCATGCTCGGCATCGGTCCCGACGGGCACTGCGCCTCGCTCTTTCCCGGACGCAGGGAAGTGCGGTCCACCGAGGACGTCCTGCCCGTTCTCGACTCCCCCAAGCCACCGCCCACCCGGGTCACGCTCACATTGCCGGTGCTGCGCCGCGGACGTCACGTGATGTTCGTGGCCACCGGCGCGGAGAAGGCGGAGGCAGTCGCCGCATCCGTGCGGGGTGCGGACGTCGTGGCGGCCCCGGCTGCGGGTCCGCGTGGGGTTGACACCACGACCTGGTATGTCGATGACGAGGCCGCCACCGACCTCTGAACGGCGGCCACGTCGACTCCGCCACCGGCGAGCGCCGCACCGCCGGCTCACCAGGGCGCTCGGGACCCCCGGGACGGTCAGGACCCCGGGACGCGCAGGAGGATCAACTGTCCCGCCTCACGCTTGAGCGTCAGGGCCTCGTCGACCTCCTCGGAGACGACCCACTGCGCCGGGTCGTGGATCTGCACGCTGGTCAGCCAGGCGCCGGCGCCGAACCAGCGTGAGGCATCGACGATGCCGCTGGCCTCGCCGTCGCTGTTCGCGACCGTCGCTACGGTCGACCAGTCACCGGAGTCCAGGTCGAGCCGCAGGATGCGGGCGTCGGTGGTGTCCTCCTCAACCATGAGGCTCTTGGCGCTCGTCCCCAGGTTGTCCGGCGAGGTCATGTCCACGTACGTCGGGTCAGTGGCCGGCACGTCGCCATCGGCGAGCACTGAGAAGCTGCTCACCCAGCGGGGGTTCTTCTTCGACACGACGAACTTGAAGACCCTGCCGTTGTCAGCCGATCCGATGGTGCCGTCCGGGCCACGCATCGTGCGGCCGGTCTCGGGGTCGGGAACGATCCGGCTCGAGCCGGTATCTGCGACGTACACCGTCCGTGGGTGACCGACGTCGGTCGCGACGTCCTCGAGACGGATGAACTGGAAGACGTTGTGGTCGTTGGACCACTGCTCCAGCGCGTCCTGCGGCGGGAGGTCGGTCTCACCGCGGGCGATGCGCTTCGGCACCCGGATGAAGCGGCCCTGCCAGTCGTCGCCGGGCTGGATGTCGAGGTAGTCGTTCGCGCCGTTGAACGGGTCGGTCGGGTCGACCCAGCCCTCGTCGGTGCGGGTCACCTGGAAGGCCCAGAGGCTGCCGCGATCGCGGACGACGTCCTTCAGGCCGCGCGCGAGGTAGGCGTAGAGCTGCGAGGTTCCGGCGCTGAAGGTGTCGTCGGTCGTCCAGATGGGCTTGCGCTTCCATCGTCCCGGCACCACCACACTGTTCTCATGGTTCAGCCGGCCCATGCCCGCAACCTCGGTGTACCGGCCCGAGGCGACGTCGTAGGCGACGGTGTACCCCGCCTGGCGCCGCGGCGCGATCGAGGGGTCGGGGCCGTACGGCGCGCCGTCGGGCACGTCGACGACGTCGTTGCTTTCCTCGTTCAGCAGGAGCGTGTAGCGACGGAAGCCGTGCTTCGGGCCGGCCATGAACGCCGAGCAGAACCGGATGAACCCGGCCGAGGCGGGAAGGGCGACCTCGGCCTCGCGCACGCGAGCCTTTCGGTCCACGACGAGCTCGGAGAGCGAGGAGTCCTCGAAGTCGGCGAGTCCCCCGAACGGCACGTGCGACTGCTCGTGGCCGACGAGGACCCGCACCTTTCCGTGCCTGGCGGGCGCTAGGCCGATGCCGTCCGGAAGTCCCTCGAACACGAAGTCGCCGACCGTGTCCCCGGAGGAGATGATCGGCGTCGCCGAGGCGTCCGCTGACAGGGTGAGGTAGAGGGATTCGTCGGTCTGGAACCCGCCCCGGGGGTGGGCCTGGGCGGACATCCCGAGCGCCATCAGGGGGACGAGAGCCCCAACCGTCAGCATGCGTCGACTTCTCATGGCACCCTCTCACGGATCACGCCAGAGCCCCCAGCGGGCAACGCTGGCGATGCTGTCACTGACCGCGCGGGCCGTCAACGGCGCCTTCCCGCACCCCGATGGGAGGCGTCGAGACCAGGCGGACCTGCTGCGCTCACCCTGACAAGAACCGAACGTTCGCCGCGTCGGGGGCCGGTGACGCCGGTGCCCGACGCCTCCAGCGGCAAGGGTCAGGTCGCCGTCAGAAGACGACGTCGCCCCGCTCCCGGCGGTCGCGCAGGTGCTGGAGCGCCTCGTCGAGGATCTCGGCGGCTTCGGCGTCGCTGCGCCGTTCCTTCACATAGGCCAGGTGCGTCTTGTAGGGCTCGATTCGCGGGGGCGGCGGTGGGTTCTCGGCATCCTGGCTGGCCGGCAGTCCGCATCGGGGGCAGTCCCAGCAGTCGGGGACCACGGCGTCGCGGGCGAACGCGATCTCGGACTCGTGACGCTGCGCACAGTGGTAGGTCACCCACTGCCGTGGCGCTGCCTCGCCTCGCTCAGCCTCCCCCATGGGCCCTGCGCCGACCCGGCTTCCGCGGATCGCGCTCCCTCCGACACCTGCCACGCTGAGTCTCCTTGTCGTTGCGACGTCGTTGCGACGTCGATGCCGCGGACCCGCCTCAGGAAGCGGCCCGACGGCTGCTATGCGCCGTACTTCCCCTTGAGCAACAACCCGAGGCCGACCACGCAGGCGAACCAGATCAGCCCCGCCCCGACCGTGATGCGGTCCAGGTTGCGCTCGGCCACCGAGGAGCCCCCGAGGCCCGAGGACATGCCCCCACCGAACATGTCCGACAGTCCGCCGCCCCGGCCCTTGTGGAGCAGGATGAGCAGGATCAACAGCAGGCTGGTCAACACGAGCAGGATGGTGAGGGTAATGATCACGGTGGGACAGCCTAACCCAGCACAGGCTCGGGAACGGTACGCCGGTCAGGAGTGCTGCTGGGAGAAGCCGCAGACGCCCGCGAACTCCTCGTAGTCCAGGCTCGCGCCCCCGACCAGACCCCCGTCGACGTCGGTCTGCGCCATGATGCCGGCCGCGTTCGAGGACTTCATCGACCCGCCGTACAGGATCCGGACCGAGGCTGCTGCCTCGTCGCCCCAGACCTCCGAGACTCGGGACCGGATCGCGGCGCACACCTCCTGGGCGTCCTCCGGCGTGGCAACCTCCCCGGTTCCGATCGCCCAGACCGGCTCGTAGGCGATCACCAGACCCGCGACCTGGTCGGCGGAGAAGCCGGCCAGCGAGCCGTCCACCTGGCTCACCGTGTGCTCGACGTGGCGGCCTGCCTTGCGAACCTCCAGTCCCTCACCGACGCACACGATCGGAGTCATGCCCGCGCCGAGCGCCTGAGTGGCCTTGGCGTTGACCAGCTCGTCGCTCTCGTGGTGGTACTGCCGACGCTCGGAGTGGCCGACCACCACGTAGGAGCAGCCGAGCTTGGTCAGCATCCCCGCCGAGATCTCCCCGGTGTAGGCCCCGCCATCGTGTGCGGACACGTCCTGGGCTCCGTACCGGATCGCGAGCCGGTCCCCGTCCACGCAGGTCTGCACGCTGCGCAGGTCGGTGTAGGGCGGGAGCACCGCGACCTCGACGGCGCCGTGGTCGTGCTGGGCATCCGATAGGGCCGCTGCCAGCTTCTGCACGAGCACCACGGCCTCGGCGTGGTTGAGGTTCATCTTCCAGTTGCCGGCCATCAGCGGAACGCGGGCGGGCTGCGCCATGGGTGTCTCTCCTGAAGTCTGTGTGATCGTGAAGCGGTTCGTTGGGAACCTGTGCGTCGTAGAGCGGTTCGCCCTCGGTCGGTTCGCCAAGGGACGGGGATCGAGACGGGGCGAGGAGCTGACTCAGGCGTCGCGCAGGATCTCGATGCCGGGAAGCGTCTTGCCCTCGAGGTACTCCAGGCTGGCGCCGCCTCCGGTGGAGATGTGGCCGAACGACGACTCCGCGAACCCGAGCCTGCGCACCGCCGCGGCGGAGTCGCCCCCGCCGACGACCGAGAGCCCGTCGGCCTCGGTCAGGGCCTGGGCCACCGCGCGGGTGCCGCCGGCGAACGCGTCGATCTCGAAGACGCCCATGGGTCCGTTCCAGAAGACCGTCCTGGCGTCCGAGAGCGCGGCCGCGAAGGCCTTGCCGGACTCGGGACCGATGTCCAGGCCGATCTGGTCGGCGGGCATCGCGTCGGCCGGGACGACGGTCGCCGACGCCTCGGCGCTGACCTCCGGGGCGACCACCACGTCGGTCGGCAGGAGGATCTGCACCCCCGACTCCTCGCCGCGGCGCAGGTAGCCGCGGACGGTGTCGACCTGGTCAGGCTCGAGAAGGCTCTTGCCCACCTCATGGCCTTGGGCCTTGAGAAAGGTGAACACCATCCCGCCGCCGATCAGCAGCCGGTCGGCCTTGCCGAGCAGGTTGTCGATCACACCCAGCTTGTCGGAGACCTTGGACCCGCCGAGCACGACGGCATACGGGCGCTCGGGCGACTCGGTGAGCCGGTGCAGCACCTCGACCTCGCGCGCCACCAGGCCACCCATCGCGTGCGGAAGCAGCGACGCCACGTCGTAGACGCTGGCCTGCTTGCGGTGCACCACGCCGAAGCCGTCGGACACGAAGACGTCGGCCAGCGCCGCGAGCTGCTCTGCGAAGGCACGCCGCTCGGCCTCGTCCTTGCTGGTCTCCCCCGCGTTGAAGCGGACGTTCTCCAGCACGGCCACCTGGCCCTCGCTCAGACGCCCGACGGTCTCCCGGGCGCTGTCCCCGACCGTGTCGGTCGCGAAGGCGACCTGGTCGCCCAGCAGCTCTCCGAGCCGCCGGGCGACGGGCGCCAGGGAGTACTTCGGGTCGGGCGAGCCCTTGGGCCGACCCAGGTGGGCGACGACCACGACCTCGGCGCCCTTGTCCAGCAGCGCGCGGATAGTCGGCAGGCTCGCTCGGATCCGTCCGTCGTCGGTGATGGTCTCACCGTCCAGCGGAACGTTGAGGTCCGAGCGGACCAGGACACGCTTGCCTCTCAGGTCGCCGAGGTCGTCGATCGTCGTCACGGAACCATCTCCTCTGGGTGCAGGTCAGGTCTGGGCGGCAGGGCTCAGGCCGAGCCCCCGACCAGCTCGACGGCGTCGAGGAGCCGGTTGGAGTAGCCCCACTCGTTGTCGTACCAGCCGACCACCTTGACCGTGCTCCCGATGACCTTGGTCAACGGTGCGTCGAAGATGCAGGAGGCCGGGTCGGTGGTGATGTCGGTGGAGACGATCGGGTCCTCGCTGTAGCGGAGCACTGTGCCGTCGGCGACGGCCTTCACCGCGGCGTTGACCTCGTCCACGGTGGTCTCCCGGCCGACCTCGACGGTCAGGTCGGTGGCGGAGCCGGTCGGGGTCGGCACGCGCAGGGCGTAGCCGTCGAGCTTGCCCTTGAGCTCCGGCATGACCAGCCCGATCGCCTTGGCGGCACCGGTGGAGGTGGGGACGATGTTGAGGGCGGCGGCGCGGGCGCGGCGCAGGTCCTTGTGCGGCGCGTCGAGGATGTTCTGGTCGCCGGTGTAGGCGTGGATCGTGGTCATCAGGCCGCGCTCGATACCGAACTCGTCCTGCAGTGCCTTGGCCATCGGGGCCAGGCAGTTCGTCGTGCAGGAGGCCATCGAGATCACGTGGTGGTTCGCGGCGTCGTAGTCACCCTCGTTGACGCCCATCACGATGGTGACGTCCTCGTTCTTGGCGGGCGCGGAGATGATCACCTTCTTGGCGCCGCCGTCGAGGTGCACGCGCGCCTTGGTGGCGTCGGTGAACAGACCGGTGGACTCGATGACGATGTCGGCGCCGAGGTCGCCCCACTTCAGGGCACTCGGGTCCCGCTCGGCGAAGACCTTGAAGGTCTGCCCGGCGGCGGTGATCTCCTCCTCGTTGGACGACACGTCGCCCTCCAGCCGGCCCAGGATCGAGTCGTACTTCAGGAGGGTGGCGAGGGTGTTGTTGTCGGTGAGGTCGTTGACGGCGACGACTTCCACGTCAGCGCCACTGGCCACCATGGCCCGGAAAAAGTTGCGGCCGATCCGGCCAAACCCGTTGATGCCAACTCGCACGGTCAAGACAAGCACTCCCTTGGACTTGTGGGTCTCTCCCCGGTCGTACCGAGTCGGTCGCACCGAGGCTGCCGTTGGAGCCTATCGTGAACCGCTCCCGGGCTGCCGAAACCCATCCGACCATCGGATTTCGGGCCCGGAGACCTGCCTCCGGCCCCGCCTCACTCGTCGGCGAGCATCTCCGGGGTCAGGGTGGACTCGGTGTCGGGGATGTTCAGCTCGCGAGCCCGCTTGTCGGCCATCGCGAGCAGCCGGCGGACCCTCCCCGCGATGGCGTCCTTGGTGAGCACCGGGTCGTGGAGCTGCCCGAGCTCCTCCAGTGACGCCTGCTTGTGCTCCAGCCGCAGCGAGCCCGCCTGGCGCAGATGGTCGGGGACCTCGTCGCCCAGGATCTCCAGGGCCCGCTCGACCCGGGCGCCGGCCGCGACCGCCGCGCGCGCGGAGCGCCGCAGGTTGGCGTCGTCGAAGTTGGCCAGCCGGTTGGCGGTGGCTCGCACCTCCCGGCGCATCCGGCGCTCCTCCCAGGCCATCACCGTCTCGTGCGTGCCCAACCTGGTGAGGAGCTCACCGATCGCGTCACCATCGCGGATCACCACGCGATCGACCCCGCGCACCTCCCGAGCCTTCGCGGAGATCCCGAGGCGCCGCGCGGCGCCGACCAGGGCCAGCGCGGCCTCCGGACCGGGGCAGGTCACCTCGAGCGAGGACGTCCGTCCCGGCTCGGTGAGCGACCCGTGCGCCAGGAACGCGCCGCGCCACGCCGCCACGGCGTCGCAGATGCCCCCCGAGACGACCTGCGGCGGCAGCCCGCGCACCGGCCGACCCCGACCGTCCAGGAGACCGGTCTGGCGGGCCAGTGTCTCGCCGTCCTTGACGACCCGGACGACATAGCGATTGCCGCGGCGCAGGCCGTTGCTCGACACGACCGCGATATCCGAGGAGTGTCCGTAGACCTCGGCGATGTCTCGGCGCAGTCGGCGCGCAGCAGCCCCGGTGTCCAGCTCCGCCTCGACCACGATCTGGCCGCTCACGATGTGCAGGCCACCGGCGAAGCGCAGCATCGAGGCGACCTCTGCCTTGCGGCAGCATGTCCGCGTGACCGCGATGCTCGCCAGCTCGGCCTTTACCTGAGCTGTCATCGCCATGAGCCGGATCCTGTCATCGTGCTGCCTCCCGCCATCCGCTGCTCGTCCCCCGGGCAGGGTTCGATCACCCTATGTCCGACGCATAACGGTCGAAAAGGCGGAAGCGAGCTTCGCGAGGTCATGGCGGGCAGTTCCGTCTCCCCGCGCCACATCCGCCAGCTCCAGTCGCGCGCCGCGGGCCGCGGTCGTACGCCGCAGGCTCTGCTCGTCGGGGACCGAACCCCGGTCGGCGAGCACCACGTCGACCTGCAGGTGCGGAGCATGGTCGGCCAGCACGTCGAGGTGTGCCTGGGGGGTGAAGCCTTCGGTCTCCCCCGACTGGGCGGCGAGGTTGAGCACCACGAGCGTGCGGGCGCGGCTGGTCTCCAGTGCCTGGCGCAGCTCGGGGACCAGCAGGTGCGGGATCACGCTGGTGAACCACGACCCCGGCCCCAGAACCACCCAGTCGGCATCGGACACCGCCGCGACCGCCTCGGAGCAGGCCGGCGGCGCGGCCGGGTCGAGCATCACCTCGAGGACCCGCCCGGTGGTCGTGGCCACCTCCACCTGACCGCGCACCGAGGACCGCTCGCTCGGCCGAGCCGGGTCGGCGCCGAGCACGCTGGCGGCGATGTCGATCGGCACGGTCGCCATCGGGAGCACCCGGCCCCCGGCGCCGAGCAGCCGCGCCACCAGGTCGAGACCGTCGACGTGGTCGCCGAGCCGCTGCCACAACGCCACGATCAGCAGGTTCCCGACCGCGTGCTGGTCCATGCCACCGCTGCTGGAGAAGCGATGCTGCAGCACGTCGGCCCAGGTCGACCCCCAGGCGTCGTCCCCGCACAGCGCGGCCAGCGCCTGGCGGAGGTCGCCCGGCGGCAGGCACCCGAACTCCTCGCGCAGCCGACCCGACGATCCGCCGTTGTCAGCGACGGTCACGACCGCGGTCAGCCGGCCCGTCAGGCGTCGCATCGCCCCGAGCGTGGCGGCGAGCCCGTGGCCGCCACCGAGGGCAACGACGCTGGGCCCTGGTGCCATCGCCGGCTCACTCCCGGCCGAGGTCGCGGTGCGCGGCCCTGGCATCGACGCCGTGCCCGATCAGCCGACGTGTGATCTCCTCCGCCATCGCGACGCTGCGGTGCTTGCCTCCGGTGCACCCGATGGCGATGGTCATGAACCGCTTGCCCTCGCGGAGGTACCCGGTGCCGACATCGGCCACCAACGGGACGAACCTCTTCAGGAACTGCGCGGCTCCCGGCTGGGACTGCACATAGTCCGCAACCCCTCGTTCGCGGCCGGTCTTGTGACGCAGCTCGGGGATCCAGTGCGGGTTGGGCAGGAAGCGCATGTCAGCGACGTAGTCGGCGTCGACGGGGATGCCGTACTTGAAGCCGAAGCTGACCACGGTGACCTTGAGCGCCAGCTGCTCCTCGCTGCCGAAGGACCGCCCGATCTGGGCGGTCAGCTGGTGCACGTTGAGGTCGCTGGTGTCGATGACCAGGTCGGCGTCGCCGCGGAGGTCGGCCATGACCCGGCGCTCTTGGGCCAGGCCGTCCAGGAGCCGGCCGCCGGCCTGGAGTGGGTGCGGCCGCCGCGCCGCCTCCTGCCGCCGGACGAGGGTGTCGTCGTTCGCCTCGAGGTAGAGCAGGGTGGTCCGCCGCCCCGTGACACCCTGGGCCACCACCTCGCGCAGCGAGTCGAAGAAGGACCCGGACCGGACGTCGACCACGACGGCGATCGACTGGCCGGCACCGTGCGACTCGTCCACCATCCGCACGACGTCCTCGACCAGCGCCGGCGGAAGGTTGTCGACGACGAAGTAGCCGAGATCCTCCAGCTCCTTGGCCGCCGTGCTGCGCCCGGCACCGGTCATCCCGGTGACGACGACCAGCTGCCCGGGCTCCTGCTCGGCCGCTCCCGTCATGCTCACTCCTCGATCTCCCCCGTGGTCATGTTGATTCCGGCGGTCGCCTCACGACCGTCGATCGCCAAGGCTGCCACGATTGCCTCCGCGGTTCGGGATCCGATGCCGGGCACCGCCGCGATGTCCTCGACCGAGGCGGCGCGGATCTTGCGCAGCGACCCGAAGCGGGACAGCAGCGCCTTGCGGCGTACCTCCCCTAGGCCAGGCACGTCGTCGAGCACGCTCTCCACCATCGACCGCGACCGACGCGAGCGGTGATGGGTGATGGCGAAGCGGTGCGCCTCGTCGCGCACGCGCTGGAGCAGGAACAGCGCCTCGCTGGTGCGCGGCAACACGACCGGGTCCTCCAGCCCGGGCAGCCAGATCTCCTCCAGCCGCTTGGCCAGTCCGCACACGGGCACGTCGTCGATGCCGAGCTCGTCGAGGGCCCGTTGCGCGGCCGCGACCTGCGCAGGGCCGCCGTCGACCACGACCAGGCCGGGGGTGTAGGAGAACTTGCGGGCCCTGCCGGTGTCCGGGTCGACCAGCAGCGGCCCGGAGCCCGGGCCTGTCCCGCCGGTGGCGTCGTCCGCCTCGAGGTCGGGGTGCTGGACCCGCTCGTCGAGGAGTCGCCGGAACCGCCGGGTGATGACCTCGTGCATGGCCGCCACGTCGTTCTGACCGGCCACGGAGCGGATCACGAAGCGGCGGTACTCCGACTTGCGGGCAAGACCGTCCTCGAAGACCACCATGGCCGCGACCACCTCGGTGCCCTGCAGGTTGGAGACGTCGTAGCACTCGATGCGCAACGGCGCCGCAGGCAGGCAGAGCGCCTTCTCGATGTCCTCCAGGGCCTGGTTGCGGCTGGTCAGGTCCGAGGCGCGCTTGGTCTTGTGCAGGCCGAGCGAGTGCTTCGCATTGCGTTGCACGGTGTCCATGAGCGCGCGCTTGTCGCCCCGTTGGGGCACCCGCAGCCGCACCCGTCCGCCGCGGAGCTCGGCCAGAAGCTGCTCGAGCGCCTCGGCGTCCTCCGGCTCCGGCAGCGCGGGGACCAGGATCTGGCGCGGAACCGCGTTATGGGACTCGCCGGCATACAGCTGCAGCAGGAACCTCTCGACCAGGCCGCCGAGGTCGGTGTCCTCGGTCTTCTCCGCGACCCACCCGCGCTGACCGCGGACCCGGCCTCCGCGGACGTGGAAGACCTGCACCGCGACCTCGAGCGGGTCCTCCTCGAACGCGATCACGTCGGCGTCGGTGCCGTCGCCCAGGACCACGGCCTGCTTCTCCAGCGCGCGGTGCAGCGCCCCGCGGTCGTCGCGGAGCCGCGCCGCCCGCTCGAAGTCCTGCGCGGCGCTGGCGGCGTACATCTCCGTCTCGATCCGCCGGAGAAACGCCGCGGTGCGGCCGGCCATGAACTCGCAGAAGTCCTCGACGATCGCCCGGTGCTCCTCGGCGGTGACCTGGCCGACACAGGGAGCCGAGCACTTCTCGATGTAGCCCAGCAGGCAGGGCCGGCCGACCTGGGCGGACCGCTTGAAGACGCCGGCTGAGCAGGAGCGCATCGGGAAGACGCGCAGCAGCTGGTCGACGGTGTCGCGGATCGCCCATGCGTGCGAGTAGGGCCCGAAGTAGCGCACGCCCTTCTTCTTCGCCCCGCGGCCGACCATGACCCGCGGGAACTCCTCGCCGACGGTGACCGCCAGCCACGGGTAGGACTTGTCGTCGCGGTACTTGACGTTGAAGCGCGGGTCGAACTCCTTGATCCAGGAGTACTCCAGTTGCAGTGCCTCGACCTCGGTGCCGACGACGGTCCACGAGACACCGGCGGCCGTGGTGACCATGCTGGCCGTGCGCGGGTGCAGGTTGGCCAGGTCCTGGAAGTACGACGAGAGCCGGGCGCGGAGGTTCTTCGCCTTGCCGACGTAGATGACCCGCCCCCGGTCGTCGACGAACCGGTAGACACCCGGCGAGGTCGGAATGGACCCCGTCGCCGGTCGGTAGGTCGCAGGGTCGGCCACGTCGATCAACCCTACGGTCCTGCCCGGCGGCTCAGGCGCGGGTGACCTCGCCGGCCACGACCTCCACCTCGACGTCGGGCAGAGGCGAGCCGGCCGGGCCTTGCAGCACACTGCCGTCCTCGGCGGAGAACACGCTGCCGTGGCACGGGCAGGAGATCTGGTTGTCGGCCACCTCGCCGACCAGGCATCCCTGGTGGGTGCAGATCGCGCTGAAGCCCTTGAAGTCGCCTTCCGCGGGCTGCACGACCACCACCTCGGAGTCCTTAAGGATCACGCCGCCGCCCACGGGGACCTGGTCGGCGGCGACCAGGGCGTCGCCGGGGGCCCCGCCGGAGCTCTCGGACGGCGTCGGGCTCCCGTCCCCCGCGGCTGCCCCAGGCTCGCCCACGTCGGAGCCGCAGGCCGCGAGCGCGACCGCGGCGGATCCCACGGCGGCGCTGCCGAAGGCCCGGCGGGTGAGGTCGAAGTTCGTCATCGCGACTCCTAAGACGGTTGAAGGTTCCACCTGAAGCCTAGAGGCTCGCCGGTTCCCCTGCCCACGACGCGCGCCGAGCTCACCGCTGGCGAGGGCCACTGACCGCGCGACGCTTGGCCGGGCCCGGGCGGCCACGCTCCCGGTTTGCCGGGACGGTGCGGGCCCGGCCCTCCAGAAGCGGCCGGAGGAACTGCCCGGTGTGGCTGTCGGGATCGTTGGCGACCTGCTCGGGCGTGCCCTCGGCGACCACCAGGCCGCCGCGGTTGCCGCCCTCGGGACCCATGTCCACCACCCAGTCGGCGGTCTTGATCACGTCGAGGTTGTGCTCGATCACCAGGACGGTGTTGCCCTGGTCGACCAGCCGGCCCAGGACGACCAGCAGCTTGCGGATGTCCTCGAAGTGCAGGCCGGTGGTCGGCTCGTCCAGGACGTACACGGTCCGCCCCGTGGAGCGCTTCTGAAGCTCGGTGGAGAGCTTGACGCGCTGCGCCTCGCCGCCGGAGAGCGTCGTCGCCGGCTGGCCCAGCCGCACGTACCCCAGGCCGACCTCGAGCAGGGTCGCGAGGTGGCGGCGGATCACCGGCACCGCCGCGAAGAACTCCACCGCCTCCTCGATCGGCATGTCGAGGACCTCGGCGATCGTCCTGCCCTTGTAGTGCACCTCGAGCGTCTCGCGGTTGTAGCGGGCGCCGTGGCAGACCTCGCAGGGGACGTAGACGTCGGGAAGGAAGTTCATCTCGATCTTGAGCGTCCCGTCGCCCGAGCAGGCCTCGCAGCGCCCGCCCTTGACGTTGAAGGAGAACCTGCCCTGCAGGTAGCCCCGCACCTTGGCCTCCGGGGTGGCGGCGAACAGCTTGCGGACGTGGTCGAAGACGCCGGTGTAGGTGGCCGGGTTGGAGCGCGGTGTCCGGCCGATCGGCGACTGGTCCACGTGGATGACCTTGTCGACGTACTCGAGCCCCTCGATCCGGCGATGCCTGCCCGGGACGGTCCGGGCGTTGTAGATCTGCTTGGCGAGGGCGGTGTAGAGGATGTCGTTGACCAGCGTCGACTTCCCCGAGCCGCTGACGCCGGTGACCGCGACGAACATCCCCAAGGGGAAGGCCACGTCGATGTCACGCAGGTTGTGCTCGCGTGCCCCGATCACTCGCAGCTGGCGTCCTGGGGCGGGGGGACGGCGCACTTCGGGCAGCGGGATCGCCCGGCGCCCGGAGAGGTAGCGGCCGGTCTCGGAGTCGGGATGGGTCAGCAGCCCCTCCACCGGACCCGAGTGCACGACCTGGCCGCCGTGCTCCCCGGCTCCCGGCCCGATGTCCACCGCCCAGTCCGCGACCCGGATCGTGTCCTCGTCGTGCTCGACGACGATCAGCGTGTTGCCGAGGTCGCGCAGCCGCAGCAGCGTCTCCATGAGCCGGTGGTTGTCCCGCTGGTGCAGGCCGATGCTGGGCTCGTCGAGGACGTACAGGACCCCCACCAGCCCGGCCCCGATCTGGGTGGCCAGCCGGATCCGCTGCGCCTCGCCGCCGGACAGCGAGCCGGCAGGCCGGTCGAGGGACAGGTAGTCCAGACCGACGTCGAGGAGGAACTGGAGCCGGTCCTGGATCTCCTTGAGCACCCGGGCGGCGATCTGCCGCTCCCGTGCGCCCAGCTCCACCTCGTGAAGGAAGCCGGAGATCTCGTCGATCGGGAGCGCGCAGAGCTCGGCGATGTTCCGGCCGCCGACGGTCACTGCCATCGACACCGGCTTGAGCCGGCTGCCTTCGCACACCGGACACGGCACTTCGCGCATGAAGCCCTCGAAGCGCTCCCGGCTGGTGTCGGACTCCGCCTCGCGGTGCCGCCGCTCGATGTAGGGCCGCACCCCCTCGAAGGCGGTGTAGTAGGAGCGCTCGCGGCCGTAGCGGTTGCGGTGCCGGACATGCACCTTCGTCGGGTGGCCCTCGAGGATCGAGCGTCGGGCGCGGGCCGGCAGCCGCTCCCAGGGGGTGTCCAGGTCGAAGCCCAGCTCCTCGCCCAGGGCCCCCATGAGCCGCTGGAAGAAGTCCGCGACGTGGGCCCCGGACCACGCGCTCACCGCGCCCTGCGCCAGGGTCGCCGACGGGTCGCCGACGACCAGGTCCGCGTCGACCTCCATCCGGGTGCCCAATCCGTGGCACTCCGGGCAGGCGCCGAAGGGCGAGTTGAACGAGAACGACCGAGGCTCGAGCTCGTCGGTGTCGATCGGGTGGTCGTTGGGGCAGGCCATCTTCTCGGAGAAGCGCTGATCGCGGTGCGCGTCCCCGGCCGGGAGGTCGACGAGGTCGAGCACGACCAGGCCGCCGGCCAGACCCAGGGCGGTCTCGACCGAGTCGGTGAGCCGCCGCTTCGCGTTCGGCTTCGCCGCAAGCCGGTCGACCACCACCTCGATGGTGTGCTTGCGCTGCTTCTCCAGGGTCGGGGGGTCGGTCAGCAGGTGGGTCTCGCCGTCCGCCCGGACCCGCGAGAAGCCTTGCGACTGCAGCTGCCGGAAGAGGTCGACGTACTCGCCCTTGCGCCCACGCACGACGGGAGCGAGGACCTGGAAGCGGGTGCCCTCCTCGAGCTGCAGGATCCGGTCCACGATCTGCTGGGGCGTCTGCCGGGAGATCGGCTCGCCGCAGGTCGGGCAGTGCGGTCGGCCGGCGCGGGCGAAGAGGAGCCGCAGGTAGTCGTAGACCTCGGTGATCGTGCCGACGGTCGAGCGCGGGTTCTTCGACGTCGACTTCTGGTCGATCGAGACCGCCGGGGAGAGGCCCTCGATGAAGTCCACGTCCGGCTTGTCCATCTGGCCGAGGAACTGGCGGGCGTACGCCGAGAGCGACTCGACGTAGCGGCGCTGCCCCTCGGCGAAGATGGTGTCGAAGGCGAGGCTGGACTTGCCCGACCCGGACAGCCCGGTGAAGACGATGAGGGCATCTCGAGGCAGGTCGAGCGAGATGTCCTTGAGGTTGTGCTCCCGCGCCCCGCGGATCACGAGCTGGTCGGCCACGGGACTCCTAGCCTCGAAGGGTCGGGGGCAGGTTCGAACAGACGTTCGTGATCTTAGCGTCCTGGCACAACCACGCCGGGACCGCTTGGATGGTTCCCATGGACACCGACTTCCCTCACCTCGACGAGACGGTGGTCGCCACGGCACGCTACCTGGAGGCTCTGACAGATCTGAGCGACGAGGACGTGCATGCGCCCTCGCTGCTCCCGGGATGGACGCGCGCGCACGTGATCACCCATCTCGCGCGCAACGCCGACTCCCTCACCCAGGTCCTGCACGCGGCGCAGGCCGGCGAGGTGGGCTGGATGTACGACTCCCAGGAGCAGCGCGACGCCGACGTCGAGGCCGGGGCGCGGCTCAGCGCCGCCGAGCTGCGCGAGGACGCCGTCGCCTCCGCGGGCCGGTTCAAAGAGGCCGCCAACGAGCTGCACTCGGCCAACCTGGAGAACCCGGTGTGCCGGGTGCCCGGCGCCGAGCAGTGGCCGGTACGCCGGGTCGGGGCGATGCGGCGCACCGAGATCGAGGTCCATCACGCCGACCTGGGGCTGTGGTACACCGCCGCCGAATGGCCCGCCGACTTCGTCGACCACCTCCTCAAGCGCCGCAAGCGCGAGCTGGAGTCCGCCGGGATCGCGCTCCAGCTGGAGCTCGCCGACCGCGACGACGTGATGCTGGTGGGGGTCGGCGGACCCGTGATCTCCGGCACCACGGCGGATGTGGTGTGGTGGCTGCTCGGACGCGGCAGCGGTGAGGGCGTCAGCAGCTCGGACGGCCAGCTGCCGGACCTGGGACGCTGGGTCTGAGGCTCCCGGACCCGAGGCTGCCGGACATCGGGCCGCCGGACATCGGGCCGCCGGACATGGGAAGGAGAGACGATGACCTACCGCGGCAGGGTGAGCCAGGGCGGGCCGCCGGACGTCCGTGAGCTCGCCGAGCTCATCATCACGAAGATGTCGGTCGGCGACTTCGACAACAACACCTACCTGCTGCGCTGCCGCAGAACCGACCAGCAGCTGCTCATCGACGCGGCGGCGGAGCCGGACCGGCTCCTGCAGCTGGTGGGGGACTCCGGGCTGGCCACGGTGGTCACCACGCATCGACACGGCGACCACTGGCAGGCGCTGGCCGAGGTGTGCTCGAGCACCGGCGCCCGGACCTGTGCCGGCGCCGACGACGTCGAGGGCATCCCGGTGCCGACCGACCACGCCGTCAAGGACGGCGACGTGATCACGGTGGGCGAAGCGCGGCTGGAGGTCATCGGCCTGGTCGGGCACACCCAAGGGTCGATCGCGCTGCTCTACGACGACCCGGCCGGCACCCCGCACCTGTTCACCGGCGACTCGCTCTTCCCCGGCGGGGTGGGCAACACCTTCGGCAGCGAGCAGGCGTTCGCCAGCCTCGTCCACGACGTGCAGACCAAGATCTTCGACCGGCTCCCGGACGAGACGTGGTTCTATCCCGGCCACGGCGACGACTCCACCCTGGGCGCCCAGCGTCCTCACCTCGACGAGTGGCGCGAGCGAGGCTGGTGACCGGACCCGGCAGAGCACCCGCCGGGCGGCGCTGCCCTAGTCGGTGATGTCGAGGAGGACCTTGCCGACGACGTGCCGCTCCACCGCTGCGTGGGCCTCGGCGGCCTGCTCCAACGGGTAGTGGTGCAGCGGCAGGCCGGCATCCTCGCCGACGCGGATCGCCCCGTCGTCGACCGCCGCGGCGACATCGGCGATCGCCCCGTCCCGCCAGGTTTCGGGGGCGGTGTAGACGAGCACGAACTGCAGACGCGCGTTCGGCACCATCAGCGGACGGATCGGCACCGAGAGCGGCGCTCCCCCGTCGTCGGCGTACACCGCGACGCAGCCGTGGCGATGCAGCACCTGGACATCGAGATCTGCGTTGGCCGCGGCGGCCACCTCGACGATCGCGTCCACGCCGTCCGGCGCCACCCGGAGGACCTCCGAGGAGACGTCCTGGCGGGTGTAGTCGACCACCACGTCGGCTCCCGCGGCGGTGGCCAACCGCGCCTTCTCCGGGCTGCTCACCGTGGTCACGACGGTGGCCCCAGCCCACCGGGCCAGCTGGACCGCGGCGTTGCCGACCGCTCCGGCTCCCCCCGAGACGAGCACGCTGCGACCGGCCAGGGCGCCGGGCCCGAGCCGGGTCGGACCGCCCTCGGCCACCGTCAGGCAGCGGTGCGCGGTGAGGAACGGGATGCCCAGCGCCGCGCCGAGATCCATCGAGGCGTGCTCGGGGAGCGGCACGGCCTGCTGTGCGGGGACCACCGTCAGCTCCTGGGCGGTGCCGTCCGCGGCCGGGCGCTCCGGTGAGCGGTGAGCGGCCTCCCACAGCCACACCCGGGTGCCGACCTGCGGCGCCGGAACGCCTGCGGCTGGCGCACCGAGCGCCTCGACGACTCCGGCGCCGTCGTGGTGCGGGACCTGGGGCGGGTCGACCGCGGCCCCTCCACCGCTCCCGCGACGGCTCTTCCAGTCGGTGGGGTTGACTCCGGACCGATGCACCCGGACCCGCACCTCCCCCGGGCCGGGCTCGGGAACCGGGCGGTCCTCCAGGGTCAGCACGTCGGGGTCACCGGTCTGGCGGTAGCTGATCGCGCGCACGCAGCGACCGTAGCCAGCAACGGGGCTCGGGACGAGCGTCCCTAGCCCCGAATGTCCGCCTCATGCGAGTTTTGCCCTGGGATGCGGCGTTGCCGGGAAGGGGCAGTCATGCGGGTGGGCGCGGTGATCGGGGCCTGCGTCGGGCTGCTCGGCGTTGCCGTGCTCGGACTCGGCCACCTGGCCGGGCTGCCGGTGACCGGGCGGGCCCTCGTCGCCGCCCTCACCGCCGGTCTCGCGACGGCGGCCTTCCGCCTGCGGCGTTCCGACCCGTGGCCGGCGCGCGCTGCGGAGTCCGCAGCCGCCGGGCTGGGGGCCATGGTGCTCCTCCTCTGGCTGCTGCCGCTGCACTCCGCGAGCAGCGCCTGCGGGTCCGTGCTGGCGCCGGCGGAGGCGTGGGGCGACCGCGAAGGCGTCTGCGCCTGGATCGCCGGTCGGGCCTACGACGCGACGCTGCCCGCCCTCGCGCTCGCGGCCCTCTTCACCCTCGGGTCGGCGCTCGCCACCGGTCGGTCGGTCTCCGGGCCGTCCGGGCGACCGTGGGAGCGAGCCGGATCGTGGCTGCGCGGGTGACCCACCACGGCGCGGCTCGGCCCGGGTCACCGGTCTAGGGTTGGCGGACATGACGGAGCCTGGAGCACCGGCCGGCAGCGACGGGATCGCCGTCGCCGCCCCCAACGACCTGGCCGCCCAGGCCGGGGTCGGCGTCGCCAACGACGGCGGGAACGCGGTCGACGCCGCCGTGGCCTCCGCGCTCGCGACCATGGTCACCGAGCTGGGCCTGGTGTCGCTGAGTGCCGGCGGCTTCGTCGCCGTTCAACCGGCCGACGGCGACCCCGAGACGGTGGACGGGTGGGTGGAGATGCCCGGCCGCGGGCTGACCCACGAGCGTTTCCATCAGGCGTTGTGGCAGGTCGACACGCCCTACGCCGGGGGCACCCGGATGACCATCGGGCCCGGCTCCGTGGCCACGCCGGGCGCGCTCAAGGCTCTCGACCTCGTCTGGCGGCGGCACGGCTCGCTCCCGTGGCCGCGGCTCGTCGAGCCGGCGCTCGAGGCCTCCCGGGGCTTCCCGCACGGCAGCGCCTCCTATTACTACCTGTCCTACGTCGGCGAGCCGATCTTCGGCTGGCACCCGGAGAGCCGTGCCGTGGTGCATGGACCGGACGGCCGCATCATCCCGGTGGGCGGACAGGTGGTCGTCCCGCACCTGACCGACACGCTGCGTCAGGTGGCCGAGCAGGGAGCCGACGCGCTGTACGTCGGCGACCTGGCTCGGGCGGTCGCCGACCATCTCACCGCCGCCGGAGGCATCCTCACCCGGGCCGACCTGGCCGCCTACCGCGCCGTGGTACGACCACCGCTGATCGTCGACACCGGCGGCTGGCGACTCGCCACCAACCCGCCGCCAGCTGCCGGCGGGGTCGCCGTGGCGGCCATGCTCGCGCTGCTCGACGGACATCCCGAGGGCTCGACCTGGTCGGCCGAGGAGCTGCGGCACCTGGCTCGGGCCCAGGCATACGTGCTCGGCGCCGGGCTCGCCGACCCTGACAGCGAGGACGAGCGCACCGCGGTCGCCCAGGACCTGCTGAGCCGGATCGCGGAGGACCGGCAGGCGCTGACCTCGCCGAGCACGGCGACGGTGGCGGCCGTCGACGCGACCGGCGGCGCCTGCGCGATCACGGTGTCGTCCGGATACGGCTCCGGGGTCACCGTTCCCGGCACGGGCCTGGCGCTCAACAACTGCCTGGGCGAGCAGGAGCTGCTGTCCGCGGGTCCGCACAGCCTCGCCCCCGGCACCCGGCTCAGCTCCAACATGGCGCCGACCGCAGGGCGACGTGGCAGCGACGGCGCGGTGCTGGCCCTCGGCTCCCCTGGCTCGGACCGGATCCCGACCGCCGTCGCCCAGGTCCTCGCGCTCTTCGTCACCGGCGGCCTCGACCTGCACACCGCGATCGCGCATCCCCGGATGCACGTCCGGGTCCGACCCCACGAGCAGCCTGCGGTCCTGCTCGACCACGAGGAGGACCTGGCGGTCTCGAGCGACGTCGGACTGCCGACCCGCAGCATGCCCCCGCACTCGATGTACTTCGGCGGCGTCAACGCGGCGCTGTGGACCCCCGGGCTGGGGCTGGTCGCCTCCGGCGACCCCCGGCGTGCCGGGGCCGTCGCGGTGCACACCGCCTGACACACCCTCACGTCACCGGGCCGCCGGGCGGGTGCCGCATGGGTCACCCCTCGCGCAGGTCAACCTCCCACGCGTCCTGGCCCGCGAGGCGGCGCAGCGTCACCGCCTTGCCGTTCTCCATGTCCAGGATCGCTCGGATGGTCGGCAGATGCAGATCGGTGGCCTCCAGGATCGCCAGGTCGGTGACGCGGCCACCGCCGGCCGCCAGGTCCCGGGCGGCGTCCAGCACCTGCTCCACGAAGTCGGCGTTCGGGTCGGGATGGGTCATGGGACCACCCTTCCACGGCCCGCAGAGCATCCTGCCGGCGGACCCGCCCGAGACGGTGGACGGTGCCCGGGTGGACGGCGACCGGGGCGCTCGCGGCCCTGGCGGTAGCCTGACCACCTCATGATCGAGTTGAGGACACCCACCGAGATCGAGCAGATGCGGCCAGCCGGCCGGTTCGTCGCCGAGGTCCTGACCGGCTTGCACGAGGCTGCCGACGTCGGCGTCAACCTGCTCGACCTCGACGCGCGAGCACACGCGATGATCAAGGAGCGCGGCGGCGACTCCTGCTACATCGACTACCACCCCTCCTTCGGCGCCAGCCCTTTCGGCAAGGTCCTGTGCACCTCGGTCAACGACGCCGTGCTGCACGGGCTCCCGCACGACTACACCCTCCGGGACGGTGACCTGCTCAGCCTTGACTTCGCCTGCGCCCTCGACGGCTGGGTCGCCGACTCGGCGCTGTCGTTCGTGGTCGGCACCCCACGGCCCGAGGACCTGGCGATGATCGCGACCACCACCCGCGCGCTGGAGGCAGGGATCGGGGCGGCCCAACCCGGCGGTCGGATCGGCGACATCTCGGCGGCGATCGCGGCCGTGGCGAGGGCGGACGGATACGCGGTGAACACTCAGTTCGGCGGCCACGGCGTCGGCCGGACCATGCACGGCGACCCGCACGTTCCCAACGACGGCCGGGCCGGGCGCGGCTACCCGCTGCGGCCAGGGCTGGTGATCGCCATCGAGCCCTGGTTGCTCGCCGGGACCGACCAGATCCGCACGGACCCCGACGGGTGGACGCTGCGCAGCGTCGACGGATCCCGCGGTGCCCACATGGAGCACACGGTGGCGATCACCGACGACGGGCCGCTCGTCCTGACGTCTCGGGGGTGACCTCCTGCGGCGTCTCGTCGGTGTCGCGCCTGGGCCGGTGGCCGTCGAAGCTCACCTCCACATGCTGGAAGCCCTTCAGCCTCTGCGCCGCGGCGTAGGAGGCGTACGCTCGACGATCCGCCTCGGTGAGCTCCACCGCGTCGGTGAACGGTGTCAGGAGGGCCCGCGGGTAGAGGCGACGGTTGAGCACGGCGTTGACCTCGACCCCGACGACTGCCATCGACGAGGCGAGGAACAGCATCGCGATCAGGCCCAGCACCAGGGCGAAGACGCCGTTCATCTCACTCGCCGCCCCGATGATCCTGCGCACGTACTCACCACCGAGCATCTGCAGCAGGAACCAGCCGAAGGCGATCACCACAGCGCCCGGGAGCGAGGCGCGCAGGGAGGGACGACGCGCGGTGGTGAAGCGCATCATGAGGGCCAGGACGACGGTGGTCAGCGACATCGTGAACAAGGCACCGGCCCATCGCAACGGGCCGGCGATGTTCAGCCCGAACGACCCGAGGTTGCTGACGAAGGACGACATCGCCGTGATGACGATGACCGTGATCGAGGCCAGGACAAGGGAGGCGAAGCCTCGGACGCGGCCCACCACCGGGTTGAACCGGCTGTTGCGCGGCACCCCCCAGGCGACGTTGAGCGCGTTCTGGGCCGCCTGGCCGAGCCCGAGCAGCCCATAGAGCGCTGCGGCGGCACCGATCAGCACCGCGGAGGCGCTGCCCTGGAGTCCCTCCGGGCGTCCGAGCTGGGTGCCGACGATGGGGAACTGCCGCAGCGCCGAGTCCAGCAGCGCCGCCTGCATCTCCTGGTTGGCCTGCAGCAGGAAGCCCAGAACCGAGGAGGCGATCAGCAGCAGCGGGAAGATCGCGACGAACGCGTAGTAGGTGAGGATCGCGGCCAGGTAGGGACCCTGGTCGTCGACGTACTTGTAGATGACGGCCAGCGGGAAGCCCACCACGGAGTGTCTGCGCTGGAAGCCGTCCAGCCGGTCAACGTCGAGCGGCACGCTCCGAGACTACGTGGAGGGTCGTCTCGTCGCCGCTTGCGGAGCCGCTGGTCCGCCGAGCTCGCGCCGCCTGGCTCTGGGCGCCACCGCTACTTCTGGTATTGCCACTGCCGGGCGACCCAGCGGTAGCCGAGCCGTTCGTTGACCCGGATCATCGGGTCGTTGGTCTCGGTGTTCCAGGTGTCGATCGTCTCGACCTGTGGCTCGACGTCGGCCAGCCACAGCAGCATGTCCGCCTTGAGCAACAGGCCCAGACGGTGCCCTCGATGCCCGGGCGCCACCGCCGTGTCGTGCTGGTAGGCCTGGCTGGGAACCTCGCGCTCGACCTGCAACGTCGTATGTCCCGCCAGCTCGCCGCTGGCCCCGTGCCGCGCCAGCACCCGGTAGAGCGTCCGGTCGCGCAGCCGGGCGGCGGCCTCGTAGTCGCGCACCCGCGCGGGCTCAAAGTGATCGTCCTCGAGCTCGAGGTCGTCCACCGGAGCGTCGTTGATGGACGCTGCCACCCGCACCAGGGGCTCCACCAGCTCCTCGGGGACCGGCCCCGCGAGTCGCAGCAGCTCGTAGTCAGCGGCGTACTCCCCGGCCTCGCGGTGCATCACCTGGACCTCCGGCTCGGGGAGGTCCAGCCGGTGCTGGCGTCGCTTCACCGCCCGCGACCTGGCGCTGAAGCCGTGCCGCTCGGCGAAGGCCATACCGTCAGTGCCCTCCCAAGCATCGGTGCCCAGCAGCGTGCGTCCCCGGTCGGTGGCGGCCTTCTCCAGGTGCGCGAGCATCGCCGAGCCGAACCCCCGGTTCCGCTGATCGGGATCGACGACGAGCTCCAGCCAGGCCAGCTGTGGGTTGTCCCACTCGAAGACGGAGAGCGCCCCGAAGACCACGGGGCGCGCCGCTCGTGCTCGGCCCTCGACGTGGCCCACGAAGCTCGTGGGCGGCTCCAGGTCGTGGCCGTAGGCCAGGGCACCGTGCACCTGGCTCGTGGTGAGCGGGGGGTCGAACGAGGTGTCCACGGCGCCCGCGGCGTTGACCATGCTCGTCAAGGCGCCCACGGCCGGGACGTCGGAGAGCTCGAGGGGGGTGATCCGCATGGATCCCAGCGTGAGGTCCGGGCTCGTGGCGCCCAACCCATTTTCTCCGGGCTCGGCTCCGGTGCGGCGACTGGGTGCGGCGACTGGGTGCGGCGACCGGCTGGGAGTGG
The DNA here is from genome assembly GCA_963745245.1 of uncultured Actinomycetota bacterium. GTDB lineage: Bacteria > Actinomycetota > Actinomycetes > Propionibacteriales > Nocardioidaceae > Marmoricola_A. Next base: position 621,570 of record CAVUWU010000002.1, on the reverse strand, counting down.
TAGAAGGGAACATATGCTGGCGGAGGCGACTCTCCGACCGCGAGGAGGCACCCCATGGGGCTCATCACTCAGGTCATCGTGCGACAGCCGGCCCGAGACGCGCTGGTCGGCAGGGAGTTCCTCGTCGCCGGCTACGGCAACGGCTTCGAGGGCACCATCGGGATGCGGCTGCTCGACGGCCGCGGCCGGGTCCGGGCGAGCGGGTCGGCCCAGTCGGTCGGCGGGATGGTCGGCATCGGGGAGTACTCCACCACCCTGGAGGTCCCTCGGCCACCGCGCGCCGGAACCCGGATGACCCTCCAGGTCTTCGGGGACAACCCGGGACTCCCCGACGAGGGACCCGACCCGGGGTTCAACCTGCGCCAGGTCCCGGTCATCATGTTCCCCGACCTCGCCGGATGGCTGCTCCACCGGGTCGAGCGCGGAGACACCTTGACCGGCATCGTCCGCTCCGTCCGTCCCTATGTCCGCAGCAGCGTGCGGCAGATCGTGGCGGCCAACCCGCGGATCACCGACCCCGACCACATCGAGGTGGGCTGGAAGCTCCGGATCCCTCTGCACACCTGAGGCCGCCGCGTCCGGCACCGGCCCGCGGGCCGTGGGGGACGCCACATCCAGGCCTGTGGAGCGGCCGTGAAGGCCGCTGCTAGCGTCCGGCCATGCGCAGTGCCAAGGACTTCTTCCGCCCGCTCGCGGTCGGGGCGCCCGAGCCCCTGCGCGAGATTCCCGCCCGCCCGAGCCGTGCCATCCACTTCTTCGACCCTTCCAACGAGAAGATGGCCGCGAAGATCCCGGGGATGGTCGGCGGCGTCGACGTGCTGCTCGGCAACCTCGAGGACGCGGTCAAGGCCGACAACAAGGTGGCGGCCCGGGAAGGGCTCGTGCGGATCGCGCACGGGACCGACTTCGCGCCCACCCAACTGTGGACGCGAGTCAACGCCCTGGACTCCCCATGGTTCCTCGACGACGTCACCACCCTGGTCCCGGCCATCGGCGACCGACTCGACGTGATGATGATCCCGAAGGTCCAGGGCGCGGAGGACATCCACTACGTGGACCGCATCCTCGCCCAGCTGGAGGCCAAGGCCGGGCTTGAGCGCCCGATCCTGGTGCACGCGATTCTGGAGACGGCTCGCGGCGTGGCGAACGTCGAGGAGATCTGCGGCGCCAGCCCCCGCATGCAGGGCCTGTCCCTGGGCCCGGCCGACCTGGCCGCCGACCGCCGGATGAAGACGACCCGGGTCGGCGGCGGCCACCCTGGCTACCTGGTGCGTCAGGACCCCGTGGACGGCGACATCACCGGAGCGCGGACGACGTACCAGCAGGACCTGTGGCACTACACGATCGCCCGGATGGTCGACGCCTGCGCGACGCACGGCATCTACCCCTATTACGGCCCCTTCGGCGACATCGCCGACGTCGTGGCGTGCGAGGACCAGTTCCGCAACGCCTTCCTGCTCGGCTGCGTCGGCACCTGGACCCTGCACCCCAAGCAGATCGCGATTGCCAACCGCGTCTTCGCCCCCTCGGCCGACGATGTCCGGCACGCGCGCCGCGTCGTCGCGGCCATGGGTGACGGCACCGGCGCGGTGATGCTCGAGGGGAAGATGGAGGACGACGCCTCGCTCAAGCAGTGCCTGGTGATGGTGGAGCTTGCTGAGCAGCTGGCGAGGGTGGACACCGACCTGGCCCGGGAGTACGCCGCCATCGACGGGACCGGCTCCGACGGCACGGAGGGCTGACATGACCGACGCACCTGCGCAGTTCCGGCCCCGCCGCTCAGTTCTCTACATGCCCTCCTCCAACGAGCGGGCGTTGGAGAAGGCCAAGAGCCTGCCCGTGGACGGACTGATCCTCGACCTCGAGGACGCCGTCGCGCCCGACGCGAAGGAGACGGCGCGCACGCAGGCCTGCGCCGCGGCCTCCTCGGGTGACTACGGCCGCCGGGAGGTCACGATCCGGGTCAACGCCAGGGACACCCGCTGGCACGCCGACGACATGGCGGCCGCGTGTGCTGCGGGCCCCGACGCGATCGTGGTCCCGAAGGTCAGCTCGGGCCAGGAGGTCCGTGAGCTGGTGGCCACCATGGAGTCGCACCGAGCCCCCGAGCACACGAAGCTGTGGGCGATGGTCGAGACGCCGCTGGCGATGCTGCGCGCCGTGGAGATCGGGGCCGCCTCCGAGCGGCTCGCGGTCTTCGTGATGGGCACCAACGACCTGGCCAAGGAGCTCTACGCCGAGCACGTGCCCGGTCGGCAGCCGCTCCTGACTGGCCTGGGTCTGGCGCTGCTCGCCGCCCGCGCCACGGGCACCGCGATCATCGACGGGGTCTACAACAACGTCAAGGACGCCGACGGGTTCATCGCCGAATGCCGTCAGGGACGGGAGATGGGCTTCGACGGGAAGACCCTGATCCATCCAGGTCAGGTGGCCGGCGCCAACGAGGCCTTTGCGCCGAGCGCCCAGGCCGTGGAAGACGCCCGGGGCATCCTTCAGGCGTGGGAGGACGGCCGCGGCTCCGGGGTGGTCACCTACAACGGGCGGATGGTCGAGAACCTGCACGTGGAGTCCGCCCGGCGAGTGCTGGCGATGCACGAGGCCATCGAGGAGCTCGAAGCGGACAACGCCTGAGTCACGGCCGCGGGGACTGCCCGTCGGCGTGGCGGCGGCTCGTCGCGATGCTCGGGGCGCGCTGGCCGGCCCCGCGTCGAGGCTCAGGTCCCGGGGAGCGGCCCGCCGACGCCGTGATAGTTGCTGCGGTAGCGGATCAGCGGCACCACGCCGGTGCCGGCCCCGAACGCCTCGACGCGGCCGACGACCACGACGTGGTCGCCGGCATCATGGGTGGACTCCACCGTGCAGTCGACATAGCCGATCGCGCCTTCGAGCAACGGCGCGCCGGTCTTGGCGACGCCCCAGGAGAGTCCCGCGAACTTGTCCGCACCCCGGGTGGCCATCACCTCCGCGAGCGGTGCCTGGCCCTCCGCGAGCAGGTTGAAGCAGAAGAAGCCCGCGCTGCGGATGAGCGGCCAGGACCGGGAGGCCCGCGCCACGCAGAACAGCACCAGCGGTGGCTCGAGGGACACCGAGGCGAAGGACTGGCAGGTCATCCCGACCGGGTGCCCGTCGGCCAGAGAGGTCACGATAGTGACGCCGGTGGCGAAGCGCCCCAGCACGTCGCGCAGTGGCCGGGTCTCCGGGGACGGGTCGAGCCCACCCGGCGGTGGCTCGCCCAGCCGCAGGTGGAACTCGTCGTCCTGGTCAGTGTCCATGGACCGCCCAGTGTGGCACTTGAGACGAGGATGCGACGAGCGGGCCGGGATGCGCGAGGAGGACGCGCCTCGGCGGTCAGGGGGAGGCGGCGCGCCCCGGCGCTCAGCGGGGAGGCGGGGCACCGCCGGGGATAGGGGCATCAGGGTCGTAGGGAGTCCTGGTCAGCACGAACGTCGAGGCGACCAGATGGCTGACCCGGCCGTCCGGGCCGCGCACCACCTCCAGCGGCTCACCGTGGTGGTAGCCGGCAACGCCGACGAGGACACCCTCGGACAGCCGGAAGGCGGCGGCCCGCTCACCGGTCGTTGCGTGGGCCAGGTGCAGTTCCGCACCGTCCCAGATGGCGACGTGCGCGGTGTTGCCCCAGTGCCAGACGCCCAGCACCTCGGCGACCTCCGCGGCCACCTCCGGCACCGGCGTCCAGGTCGGCGGCGGCGTCGGCTCGCAGTCCTCGAGCAGTGCCAACAGCGCGGGGGCGACCCGGTCGGTGGGCAGCCCGGCGGTCGCGTTCGCCAGCACGACCGCCCCCGTGCGCCGCTTACGATCGACGAACATCGACGCCTGGAAGCCGGGCATCGAGCCAGTGTGGCCCGCCAGCGTGCCCGAGCCGCCAGGCACCAGCCGGATCCCCAGTCCGTAGCCGCTGGCCAGGCCGGCAACGGCCGTGCCCGCCTGCGGCACGCACATCTCCTCGACCGACGAGGGCTCGAGCACGTCCGGCCGGTCACCCAGGAGGAGGGCGGTGAAGGCCGCCAGGTCTGTCACGGTGCTCCACAGCTGGCCCGCGGGGGCCATCGACCCGGTGTCGGTGGCCGGCTCCGGAGTGAGCGTCGGGGCGTAGGGGGCAACCGAGTAGCCGCGCGCATACGGCTCGGCGGGCGACCAGCCGGTGCGGCGCATGCCCAGCGGTCCGAGCAGCCGCTGGCTCAGGCACTCCTCCCAGGACCGGCCACGGAGCCGGGCGACGACCTCGCCCAGCAGGGCGTAGCCCAGGTTGCTGTAGTGGTGGGTGGCGCCCGGCTCGTGCGGCGCCGTGATCCCCGACAGGCTGGCCGCCAGCGCCGCGAACGGCCCGCGCCCGGCGCGCTCCCACCACTCCCCCGGCGGCTCGGCGACGATCCCCCCGGCGTGCGCGAGCAGGGCGCGCAGGGACACCGGCCACGTCACCTCCGGCAGGTACGCCGAGACCGGGTCCCCCAGCGACAGCCGACCCTCGTCGCGCAGCTGGAGGACCAGCGCCGCGGTCATCGTCTTCGTGATCGACCCGATGCGGTAGTGCACGACGGCCGGAGGCGCCTGCGCCCGGCCGGTGGCCCGCCCTCGGGAGCCCAGCCATACCACCGAGCCGTCCCGGACCAGCGCGGCGGCGAGCGAGGGGACGCGGCCCTCGCGCTGCGTCCGGGCGAGCAAGGCGGCCAAGCGGCGGGCGGTCAGGTCGGCGACGTCCACGGTCGCCTCAGCCGTGAGCGTCGGGCGTGGCGGATGCGCCTGGCCACTGGGCCGCCGCGAAGGCCTCGGGGGGCGGGCAGGCGCAGACGAGGTTCCGGTCTCCGTAGGCCTGGTCGATGCGGGCCACCGGGGGCCAGTACTTGTCGGGGTCGGGACCGGTCGGGAACGCTCCCACGGCCCGGGGATAGGGCCGGTCCCACGTGTCGCCGGCCAGGGCTGCCGCGGTGTGCGGGGCGTGGCGCAGCGGGGACTCCTCCACCCGCCACTCCCCGCGCTCCACCCGGGCGATCTCGGCTCGGATCGCCACCATCGCCTCCACGAAGCGGTCGATCTCGCCGAGGTCCTCGGACTCCGTGGGCTCCACCATCAACGTGCCCGCCACCGGGAAGCTCATCGTCGGGGCGTGAAACCCGTAGTCGACCAGCCGCTTGGCCACGTCGTCGACGGTGACCCCGGAGCGTTTGGTGAGCTCACGAAGATCGAGGATGCACTCGTGCGCGACCAGCCCGCCCGGCCCGGTGTAGAGCACCGGGTAGTGGTCGACCAGCCGGTGTGCGACGTAGTTGGCGTGCAGCACCGCCACCGCGGTCGCCTGGGCGAGCCCGGCCCCGCCCATCATCCGCACGTAGGCCCACGAGATCGGCAGGATCCCGGCCGAGCCGTGCGGGGCGGCGCTGACCGGGCCGATCCCCTCCCGCCGGTCGGGGTCGGGGTGTGCGGGGTGAGTGGGCAGGTGGCGGGCCAGGTGCTCGCGGACCGCCACCGGGCCCACGCCGGGACCGCCGCCGCCGTGCGGGATGCAGAAGGTCTTGTGCAGGTTCAGATGCGAGACGTCGCCGCCGAACTCACCCGGCTTGGCGAAGCCCAGCAGGGCGTTGAGGTTGGCGCCGTCGAGGTACACCTGGCCGCCGTGCTCGTGGACGATCTCGCACAGCTCGGTGATGGTCTCCTCGTAGGCGCCGTGCGTGGAGGGGTAGGTCACCATGATCGCGGCCAGGTCTTCGCGGTGCTGGTCGCAGCGTGCGCGGAGGTCCTCGATGTCCACCGACCCGTCCGCGGCCGCCCGGACGACGACGACGCGCATCCCTGCCATCACCGCCGAGGCCGCGTTCGTGCCGTGCGCCGAGGAGGGGATGAGACACACGTCCCGCCCGGGCTCCCCGCGGGCGTGGTGGTAGCCGCGGATCGCCAGCAGCCCCGCCAGCTCGCCCTGCGACCCGGCGTTCGGCTGCACCGAGACCCGGTCGTATCCGGTGACCTCGGCGAGCCATCCCTCCAGCTGGGCCACCAACGCGGTGTACCCGCGCGCGTCCTCGGCCGGCGCGAACGGGTGCAGGTCCGCGAAGCCGGGCAGTCCGATCGGCTCCATCTCGCTGGTCGCGTTGAGTTTCATCGTGCACGAGCCCAGCGGGATCATGCCGCGATCCAGGGCGTAGTCGCGCCGGGCGAGCCGGCTCAGGAAGCGGAGCATCGCGGTCTCGGAGTGGTGCGCGGCGAAGACCTCGTGGGTGAGATAGGCGCTGGTCCGACGGAGTGCACCGGGCAGCGGCGCCCCGTCATGCCCGTCGTACCCGTCTGCCCTGTCCGGCGCGTCGGGATCCTCGGAGGCGAGGACGCCGGCCCCGACTCCGACGGCGGTCAGCACCGCCTCCAGGTGCGCGCTCCCGGTGGTCTCCGCGGTGGCCACCCCGACGTGGTCGGCGTCGACCTGGCGAAGGTGGACCCCGCCGGCCCGGGCTGCGGCGACGACCTCGGCGGCCCGGTCCGGCACCCGCACGGTGATCGTGTCGAAGAAGGCCGGGTGCACCACCTCCACCCCCGCCGCACGCAGCGCCGTGGCGAGCCGGACGGCTTGGCGGTGGGTGCGCTCGGCGATCGCCCGGATCCCGTCGGGGCCGTGATAGACGGCGTACATCGCGGCGACGACGGCCAGGAGCACCTGGGCGGTGCAGATGTTGCTGGTCGCCTTGTCGCGGCGGATGTGCTGCTCGCGGGTCTGCAGGGCCAGGCGGTACGCCGGCCGGCCCTCGGCGTCGACCGAGACGCCGACCAGGCGCCCCGGCAGGTGCCGCTCGAGGCCGGGGCGCACCGCCATGAAGCCGGCGTGCGGGCCGCCGAAGAACAGGGGCACCCCGAAGCGCTGCGTGGACCCGACGGCGACGTCGGCGCCCAGGTCGCCGGGCGACTCGACGAGGGCGAGCGCCAACGGGTCCGCCGCCACGACGGCCAGACCCCCCCGATCGTGGACCGCCTCGATCACCGGGCGAGGGTCCCACAGCCGACCCGACGCCCCGGGATACTGCACGAGGACCCCGCAGGCGGGGCCGTCGGGGAGCCCGTCCTCCGCGAGTTCGGCGACCGCGACGTCGATCCCCATCGCCAGCGCACGCGTGCGAACCACCGCCAGCGTCTGCGGCAGCGCATCGGCGTCGACGACGAAGGGGCCGACAGCCCGCCGGTTGGCGCGGCGGGCCAGGGTCATCGCCTCGGCGGCCGCAGTGCTCTCGTCGAGAAGCGAGGCGTTGGCGGTCGGCAGCCCGGTGAGGTCGCCCACCATCGTCTGGAAGGTGAGCAGCGCCTCGAGCCGGCCCTGGGAGATCTCGGGCTGATACGGCGTGTAGGCGGTGTACCAGGAGGGGTCCTCGAGCACGTTGCGCCGGATCACCGGCGGAGTGACCGTCCCGGCGTATCCCAACCCGATCATCGGCTCGAGCGGGTGGTTCGCCTCGGCGTACGCGCGAAGCTCGGCGACGGCCTCCTGCTCGCCCACCGGATCCGGCAGGGCGAGTCCCCCGCCGGTGAGGATCGCCTTGGGCAGCGCCGCGACCATGAGCTCCTCGAGCGAGGCGAAGCCGAGGGCCGCGAGCATCTGCCGTTGTTGGTCGGGGTCGGAGCCGATGTGCCGACGCGCAAAGGGGACCACCCCGCCGGCTGCCCTGCCAGCGGGGCTGCCTGAGGAGGAGGCGGGACGATCGGTGGGGTCTGAGGTCACGGAGGCTCCCATCGTCGGTGACGAGCGGGTCGCCTCCGGACGAGTCTTCGACGCCGCCAGGCTACCGCCCGGCCGGCGCCCAACGCGTCAGCCGGTCAGCCGGTCAGCCGGGCGCGACGACGCGCCGCCAGCTCGTCGTCGTGCACCTCCTCGGGCCTGCCCGCCCGCTCGCTGGGCAGCTCCGCAAGCGACCCCTCGATCTCGCGCCACACGCCGCCGATGGCGATGCCGAAGACACCCTGGCCGCCCGAGAGCAGGTCGATGACCTCGTCGTTCGAGGTGCACTCGTACACGCTCGCCCCGTCGCTCATCAGGGTGACCCGGGTCAGGTCGTCGGTGCCTCGCTCGCGCAGGTGCTGGACCGCGGACCGGATCTGCTGCAGCGAGATCCCGGCGTCCAGCAGCCTCTTGATCACCTTGAGCAGCAAGATGTCCCGGAAGGAGTACAGCCGCTGGGTGCCCGAACCGGTCGCCCCGCGCACGGTCGGATCGACCAGGCCGGTCCGCGCCCAGTAGTCGAGCTGTCGGTAGGTGATGCCGGCGGCGTTGCATGCGGTGGGACCGCGGTAGCCGACGTCGGCTGGCAGCGGCGACACGTCGTCGCTGAACAGCAGCCCCTGCTCTCCGGCGGCCGCCTCGGCGTCGAGAGATGTGGCCGAGGCGCCCTGCCGGACCGTCTCATCGCCTTTACCCGTCACGGTGACCTCCACCAGGTTCCCTTCGTGCGCCTGCAGCCCCGGGGAAGCCGAGCGCCCGGTCGGGCGACAGCGCTGGAACTACAACGAAGACAGTTCACGGTATTCCCCTGGCTTGAGGCGGTCAAAGACGGAGGCACCGCCCCATTTGTGCGTGTCGCGCGGGACCGCCCGCATCCCGCGCTTGCCTGTCCGGGCTCAGGGCTTCTCGAAGTCCTCGGGAGTGACGGAGTCGAGGAACTCCCGGAACTTCTCGACCTCGTCCTCCTCGGCCTCGGGCACCTCGAGCCCGGCCTCCTCGAGGACCGCGTCCGCGCAGACGATCTTGGTCCCGGTGCGCAGCGCCAGGGCGATGGAGTCGGAGGGCCGGGCGCTCACCTCGGCGCCGGAGGAGAGCACCAGGACGGCGTAGAAGACACCATCGCGCATCTCGGTGATCCGCACCTCGGACAGGTCGTTGCCGGTGGCACCGAGAACGTCTTTGAGCAGGTCGTGGGTCAGCGGGCGGGGCGGGACGACGCCCTGCTGGGCGAATGCGATCGCGGTGGCCTCCACGGCGCCGATCCAGATGGGCAGGTAGCGGGCTCCCGCCACCTCGCGCAGCAGCACGATCGGCTGGTTCGACGGCATCTCGACCCGGACACCCACCACATCCACTTCGCGCACTCGGTCAGCCTACTCCCGGGCGGCGCACCGGCCAGGGCCGGCGAGAGCGGGCTCGCGATCCGGGTGCGCCGCAACCCGGCGGCAGCGCCAAGGACGCCTGTGCTCAGCGGGACCGACGCAGACCGGCGCGGACCAGGAGCGCATGAAGCCGTACCGAGAGCGCCGCGAGCTGCTCGGTCACCTCCTGGGCACGGCCCTCGGCGCCCTCCTCGCGACTGCGCTTGATCGGCGCGGTCACCTGCTCGACCAGTCCCACCTCGCGGTCGGCGGCGGTCTTGAAGGCGCGCAGGTGGCGCGGCTCGAGGCCGAACTCGGCGAGCTCGGCCGCCGCACGGGCGATGGCGACGGCGTCACCGTCGTACGGGGCGGAGCCGGTGCGCGCGGTCACGAGGCCGAAGTCCTCCAGCCTCCTCAACAGCTCGTCGCCCACCTCGGCGGCTGCGAGCAGCTCACGCCGGGTGAGCCGCAGCCGTGACGGCTCGGGCTCGAAGCTCCCCGCAGGCGGGAAGCCGTCGGCGGCCAGCACCAGGCGGGGCACCTGCGGGCCCTGGGCCAGTGGCGGCGGCTCCAGGCCACGGTCGAGGGCGTCGAGGTGTTCCCGGATCACCTTCAGCGGCAGGTGGTGGTCGCGCTGGAGGGTGAGCGCGTAGTGCAGCCGGGCAACGTCGGCTGCGGAGTACTTCCGGTACCCCGCCGGCGTCCGGGTCGGGCGCACCAGGTCCATGGACTCGAAGTAGCGCAGCTTGCTCAGCTCCAGCGAGGGGAAGTCCTCACGCAGCCGCGCGTGGACTTCGCCGATGTTCATCCTCGCCCGCGTGGAGGGCGCCTCACTCATCGCACCACGCCCCAACCCCGCGCGCGACCCAGCTCGTCCCACGCCGCTGCCCGGCCCATCCCAGCCCGGCCCATCCCAGCCCAGCTCATGTCGGCCCAGCTCATGTCGGCTCGGCTCCTCTCAGCCGAGCCGTTCTCGGCATCGCCGTCCTCGGGCGGTCACGGCGTGGGACCCGCCTGGCTGGCGAAGAAGACCAGGCGGTACTTGCCGATCTGCACCTCGTCGCCTCCCTGGAGCAGCACCTCGTCGATGCGGTCCCGGTTCACGTAAGTGCCGTTCAGGCTGCCGACGTCGCGCACCGCGAATCCCTCGGGCCCGCGCCGGAACTCCGCGTGCCGACGCGAGACCGTGACGTCGTCGAGGAAGATGTCGCTGTCGGGGTGGCGTCCAGCCGTCACCACGTCGGTGTCGAGCAGGAAGCGGCTGCCCGCGCCGGGGCCGCGCTGGACCACCAGGAGCACGCTGCCGGCTGGCAAGGCGTCGACCGCCGCGGCGTCCTCGTCGTTCAGTGGCCGCTCCTCGGCGGGCTCGGTCTTCAGCGGTCCTCGGAACGACATCGTCGCGCTGGAGTCCTCCGGGCGGGGTTCGGGAGGCTCGGGGGGCTCGGTGACGAGCCGCGTCCCGCACTGGGAGCAGAACCGGGCGTCTTCGGGGTTGCGGCGCCCGCACGCGGTGCAGAAGGGCATGGGACCTGCCTCCCTCGGATCGGACCTGACGACCTGCTGCCCCACGCCCCGCATCGGGCTGTCGGGACCGGGCCCCAGGCACCCGGAACCTTCAAGCGCAAGTCGAGGTTGATGGCTGTCGAAACCTATCAGCGCGCCTGCGCCGCTCCAAGCCGCGGCGTCGACGCTCGGCTCGGCCTGGGGGTCGGTCCGGCTGGGTTCAGTCCAGCGACGCCTGGTAGTCCGAGGCGCTCATCAGCCCGGAGAGGGCAGCTGGGTCCGACGGCTCGATGTCGAAGAGCCAGCCCTCGCCGTAGGGGTCGGTGTTCACCAGCTCGGGGGTGGCGTCGAGGACGTCGTTGCGGGCCACGATGCGGCCGCTGACCGGCGCGTAGATGTCGCTCACCGACTTGGTGGACTCCAGCTCGCCCACCGGGCCGCCGGCCTCGACCTCGTCGCCGACCTCGGGCAGGGAGGCGAACACGATGTCACCGAGAGCCTCCTGGGCGTAGTCGGTGATCCCCACGCGAAGGGGTCCCCCCTCGGTGTCGGTCCCGCGCACCCACTCGTGCTCCGATGTGTATCTCAGCTCCTCGGGGTACACCGCGTCTCCTCGCTCGGCTGGCCGGCTGGCTATCAGCGTGCCTTCTGGGTGCAGCCGGCGGCTCACGCCGCACGCGCACCGGGACGGGCCGGAGGCTACTCCTCCTCGACCGGCTCGGCGAACTCCGGCTCCTGCGGTGGCCGGGTGGCGGTGACCTCGACCTCGTCGAGCTCCTGGATGCGCACCGTGCCGCCCACCTGCTCGACGTCGTCGGTGAAGCCGCCTTCGAACTGCAGGGCCGCGGCGAGGGTGAAGGGATCGCCGATGACGTCGAGGACGTAGGGAGGCCGGAGCAGCTGGCCGTCCACCTCGAGCCCGCCGGTGGGCTCGTCGGTGATCGCCGTCTGAGCCACGACCCGTGCGGTGTCGTTGAACTCCATCGCCTCCGCGCCGGCATTGCGCAGCTCCTGGATCCCGTTGAGCAGCTGATCGGTGCCCACCGACCCGGGGGGCGCCTCGACGGTCACCCTCAGGCCGGGCCCGGTCGCCGGGACCGTGCCGGCCAGGATGCCGAGGGTCTCCGCGCGGCGGCGGGCCACCGCGAGCGCGGTCTGCGTCGCCTCGGCGTCGTCGGCCAACGCGTTGCGGGTGCGGCGCAGGTCGGTGATCTCTGCCTGCGCGCGATCGGTGGCCAGCGACAGAGTGTTGATGAGGGCGATCAGGTCGGACTGACGCGCGCCGACGAACTGGGTCTCGTCGTTGGCCTGCACCTGCGCGACAGCTGCGAAGCCGAGCGCGGCCAGCAGGACTCCGACCAGGGTCTGGCTGGGCGACCAGGGTCGGCGCAGCGCCTCCAGCAGCCGGTCGCGTCCCGGGGTGCCGGCCTGCGTCTGCGCGCCCGGCTCTCGTGTGGGCCCGGCTCCTGGCTGCCGGTCGTCGTCGGCAGGCAGGGGTCGGTCGGGGGTGAGGTCCGGCGTGGGGTCGGAGGTGAGGTCCGGCCCCGGGTCGGTGAGCGGACCGCTCCCCGGGTCATCGACGGATTCGGGTCGCTGCTGGGCAGGTGGCTCGGTCATGGCCGCTCAGGCGTGGAACAGGTGGCGGCGGATGGCCGCCACGTTGGAGAAGATCCTGATACCCAGGACGACGATGACGCCGGTCGACAGCTGCCCGCCCACACCGAGCTGGTCCCCCAGGTAGACGATGAGTGCGGCGATGAGGACGTTGCTTACGAACGAGATCACGAACACCTTGTCGTCGAAGATGCCCTCCAGGAAGGCGCGCAACGCGCCGAAGACCGCGTCGAGGGCCGCGACGACGGCTATGGGGAGGTAGGGCACGAGCCAGAAGGGGACGTCGGGCTGCAGTACGAGCCCGAGCACGACTCCGAGCAGGAGACCCAGCGCGCCGATCACGACTCGCCCCGCAGCCGCTGGGCGTGGCGCAGGTCGAGATCCGAGGCAGCCGGCACAGTCAGGGAGTCCTCCGTCGTCATCGCGAACTCAAGGTCGTAGAGGGACCTCAGATTCAACCACCAGCTCCCGGCCGACGAGTCCAGGAAGCGCGCCGCGAGCTGATCGGGATCACCGAGGGCGGTGACGATGTAGGGACGCGAGAGGGACCGTAGGTTCACCGTGATCGCCTCCCCTGCCACCCGGATGGCCGTCAATGCGGTCAGCCGCTGGCCGTTGATCGACATCGCCTCGGCGCCAGCGGCCCACAGCCCGTTGGCGAGGATCTGGAGGTCGGTGTCGAGCACCACCTGACGCTCGTCACCACCCGGTGCGTCGTCGACACGGATCTGCACCCCGGGACCGGTCGCCGCCGCGGCGCCCGAGAGCAGTGCCAGGGTGTCCAGGCGGTCTCCGAGTGCGCGGCCGGCACTCGAGTTCTCCAGCGTGCTCTCCTGGGCCAGCGCGACCTCGTCCTCCAGAACCCCGATCTGCTCGCGGGCTCGGGCGAGTTGCTCGCGCCGGTCCTCGATCTGAGCGACCAGCGACTCCTGGGACGTGCGCTGCGCTGGCTCGTTCCTCGCGGTCTCGGCAGCGGCGGTCGTCACCAGCAGGCCGAAGACGAGCAGGACGACGAGTGAGGGCCCGCCGGCACGGCTCGCACGCCCTGCCCGTCGGCCCTTGGCCGGCTCGCCCGCCTCGGCCCGGGACTCCTGGCGCCGGTGCGACGCGAGGGCGTAGTCCTCGTCCATCGAGTGGGCGGTGATGTAGTTGAGCAGCCCCATGGTCGCGGCCAACGGCAGCGGCCGGGTCTCGGCCGCGGATCCAGGGCGCGGCTGGTCAGCCATCCCCCACCGCCACCCGCGCGTCATGGGTCCGCAGCAGCCGGTGCACCTGCCAGGCGTAGAGAACGCCTGCCCACCAGTACATGCCGACCCCCCACAGGGCGAACGCCCAGCCGAAGACCCACGCGATCGCCGCGAGGCCACCATCGCCCTCTCCCCACAGCAGCAGGGGGAAGGCGTAGATGAGCGCTGCCGTAGCGGCCTTGCCGAGGAAGTGCACCGGCAGAGCGCTGTACCCGCGGCTGCGCAGGAACGGCACCAGCAACCACAAGAAGACGTCGCGAGCGGGCAGGACCAGCACCAACCAGAGCGGGATGATCTCGCGCACGCCGAGCCCGACGACGGCCGAGAGGATGTAGAGCCGGTCGGCGATGGGATCCAGCAGGGCACCCAGCGTCGAGGTCTGGTTCAGAAGTCGGGCGAGGTAGCCGTCCAGGTAGTCGCTGACCCCGATGACGACGAGGACCAGGACGGCCAGCCCGTCGCGCTCGGGGACCAGCAACAGCCACAGGAAGAGCGGCAGGAGCAACAGGCGCAACAGGCTCAGCGCGTTCGGCACGGTCAGCACGCGGCTCGGCGTACCGGCCTCGTCTCGCGCGCCCACCTGACTCCTTCCGGCCCCACAACCACATCTCGGACCTCGGCGCCACCCTAGTGCGGATCGCGAAGGGACGAGCCGGGAGCGGGCTCCCAAGCCCGCCAGGAGCAGGACCCGCAGCGAACCGGGCGGAGCCTCCGGGGCCGAAAAGCAGAGAGGCCGCGCCCTTGGGGGAAGCGCGGCCGCTCAGTGTCGCCGCCGACCGTCGGGGGGATGGCCACTGCGGCGATCTCGACCAGGACGGGGGGTTCCTGGGCGTCATGCTGCCGACGACCCGCTCGCGCAGATCACCGAACAGGTCCCATGGAAGCAGGACTTCGGACCCAAGGTGGCGGTATGCCCGAGCATGACCCCTTGGGACTACTCGGGATCACCCGGTCGGGGGGCAGTCGACCCGCGTAGCGTCGGTGGTGTGGGTGAGCGCCGCGATGTCTCGGCCGTGATCGTCGGTGCCGGGTTCGCCGGGCTGGCCGCTGCCCGCGAGCTGCGAGGACGGGGAATGCGCCGGATCACCGTGCTCGAGCGGGCCGACCGCATCGGCGGGGTCTGGCGCGACAACACCTACCCCGGGGCCGCCTGCGACGTGCCCTCCTCGCTCTACAGCTTCTCCTTCGCCCGCAACCCTCGCTGGCGCCGGCGCTACGCCGAGCAGGCGGAGATCCTCGGCTACCTCGAGTCCGTGGCCCGCCGGGACGACCTGCTGCCCCTGGTCCGGTACGGCGAGGAGGTGGTCGCCGCCCACTACGACGAGCCCGGCGGCAGATGGCGGGTGGAGACGCGCGCTGCCGCCGGCGAGAGGCGCGGCTACGAGGCCGACCTGGTGGTCTCCGCGGTGGGCCAGCTCTCCCGGCCGCACGTCCCAAAGTTGCCCGGCGCGGACTCCTTCGTCAACCCGGCGTTCCACTCCGCGGCCTGGGACCACCGCGTCGACCTGGCCGGGCGCCGGGTGGCCGTCATCGGCACCGGCGCAAGCGCCGTCCAGTTCGTCCCGCACCTGCAGCGAGTCGCGCACCGGGTGGTGGTGCTGCAGCGCTCCGCGCCCTACGTCGTCCCCAAGCCGGACCGGTCCTACGGTCGCCTCCGACATCGGCTGTACGCCACCGCGCCGCCCACTCAGCTCTTCGGTCGCGAACTCACCCGCATCCTCAGCGAGCAGCTCAACCGCACCTTCGCCGGCCAGACCGCGATGGGCACCCTGCTGAAGGCGGCATGGCGGCTGCACCTGCGCCGCCAGGTCCGCGACCCGGCGCTCCGGGCGAAGCTGCAACCGGACTACCCGCTGGGCTGCAAACGGCTGCTGTTCAGCAACGACTGGTACCCGGCCCTGACCCGGCCCAATGTCGAGGTCTGCACCGAGGCGATCGCCGAGGTCACGCCCGAGGGCGTGCGCACCGCCGACGGCGTCCTGCACGAGGCCGACGTGCTCGTCTACGCCACCGGCTTCTGGGCCACCGACTTCCTGGAGCCGATCCGCCTCACCGGCCGGGCGGGGCAGACCCTTGCCGCGGAATGGGTCGACGGCGCCCACGCCTACCTCGGCATGACCGTCCCCGGGTTCCCGAACCTGTTCCTGCTTTACGGACCGAACACCAACCTGGGCGGCAGCTCCATCCTGTCCATGATCGAGTGCCAGACCCACTACCTGGGCCAGGCGGCGGACCTGCTGGCCAGTGGCACCGCCCGTAGTCTCGAGGTGCGCCGAGATGTGGCCGACCGCTACGACGGCGCCTTGCAGCGGCGGCTGCGGGACACGGTCTGGTCGGCAGGATGCTCGAACTGGTATCGCGATGACGACGGGCGGGTGACGACGAACTGGCCAGGGCAGGTGCGTGAGTATCGTGCCCGGACCGCGCAGTTCGACCCGGCCGACTACGTCGTCTCAGCGATGGGTACGACACTGGACGACACGAAGGAGCGGCAATGAACAACGCACTTGCGATGGGCGTCGTGGTGGGGATCCTGGCACTCATCATGGTGGGAGCCTTCCTGGTCGTCTGGCTCCGCGACCGGAACCGGTCGCAGGAGGTCTCCGGGGACGTCCAGCGGTTCGGCGCCGATCCGGAGAGTCGTCACGAGCGCCCGGAGCGCTGAGAGCCCGGGTCACCAACGGAGGGACATGACATGGCATTCATCCTGTGGATCATCGCGGTGGTCCTGGTCATCGCGGGCATCGTGCAGCTGCTCCGCGGCGGTGTGCTGCCCGGCATCGTGCTGATCGTCGTCGGACTGCTGGTCGGCCCGGGCGGGGTCAGCATCTTCACCTGACGGGCCGGCCACGCCGAGGAGGCGTCGCGCGGAGGGACCCGGGCGCAGGACTGGGCCCCTCCGCTTGTCCACACCGAGGAGACAACCATGCCCCGCCTGCGCAGGGTCTCCACCCGGGACCCGGGCTGGAGACGTGTCCGGCACGGACGCGGCTTTCGCTACCTCGACGTCGACGGGTCCCCGCTCGGACGGCCGGAGGTGACGCGCGTCAAGGCTCTGGCGATCCCGCCGGCCTGGCGGGACGTGTGGATCTCGCCGTACCCGAACGCCCACCTCCAGGCGGTCGGCACCGACGCTGCGGGACGCCGGCAGTACCTCTACCACCCGGCATGGAGAGCCAAGCGGGACGCCGCCAAGTTCGACCGGGTGCTGGCGATGGCCGAGCGGCTGCCCGATGTGCGGCGTCGGCTCCGCACGGACCTCGCGGGAGTCGACCGCGCCGGTGTCGACCGCGACGCCGCGCTCGCCGCCGCGGTCCGGCTCGTTGATCTCGGCTGCTTCCGGCTCGGCTCCGACACCTACACCGAGCAGCATGGGAGCTACGGCCTCACCACTCTCGAGCGCCGACATGTCCGGCGGCGCAACGGTGCCTGCCTGTTCGCCTTCGTCGGCAAGGCCGGGGTCGAGCACGACATCCGGCTCACCGACCCGCAGCTGTGTGACGTGATCGGGCGCCTCACCCGGGGCCGAGGGCCCGATGAGCGGCTGCTCGGCTCCCGGGAGGACGGTCGCTGGGTTCCGCTCCAGCCTCTCGACATCAACGACTACATCCGCGAGGTCTTCGGGCTGGAGGTGACCGCCAAGGACTTCCGCACCTGGCACGCCACCGTGCACGTGGCCACCGAGCTCGGCTCCGCCGCGCTGGGACGCACTCCCACCGGACGTCCGCCGGCCTCCCGCACCGCTCGCGCGCGGGCAGTGCGACAGGCGATCGCGGGCGCCTCGGACCTGGTCGGCAACACCCCGGCGGTGTGTCGCTCCTCCTATGTGAACCCACGCGTCGTCGACCTCTACGAGGAGGACGTCACGATCGCCCCGACCCTGGCGCGCCTGCCCGACGACCTGGCCGAGTCCGAGCAGCCCGACGAGACCCGCGACGCGCTGGACCGAGCGGTCATCGATCTGCTCCGCGACTGATCCCCCGGCGCCCCGGCCGCTGGTCAGCCGAGCTTCAACAGCGCCAGCAGGGAGGCGGCCGCCACGCCGCCCTGGTCCAAGGCGACCCGGACGGCCGCCGGCACGTCCAGGTCGTTGGCCAGCGCCTCCAGGACACCGCGGTGCACGGGGCGCGGATGCAAGTCCGCGGCCGGCCCCGCCGCCGATCGCAGCTGTCCCAGGGTCTCCCCGGCCGCGTCGAACACCGACTCCTGGCAGTCCCAGGGCTCCCGCCAGGGCCGGTGCAGAAGCCCGAGTCGCACGGTCTCGCCGGCGTGCCGGCTCAGCAAGTCGGAGATGAGCACGAGGTTGCCGGTGGACTTGGCCATCTTCCCGCCCTCGCGGCGCACCTCCCCCACGTGGATGACCGCCCGGCTGAACGGCTGCACTCCGGTCGCCTCCGCGACCATGGCGGCCTGGTAGGCGTGGTGCGGGAAGGTGAGGTCCACTCCCCCGAGCAGCACGTCCACCGAGGGTCCCAGCGAGCACAGAGCCATGGCCGCGCACTCGGCGTGCCATCCGGGGCGCCCCCACCCCCACGGACTGGGCCACGCCGGGTGGTCCTCCGTGGAGGGGCGCCACACGGGAACGTCGAAGGGTCCCTCGCGATCCGGGGCGTCGGCTTGATCGCCGTACTCCTGCAAGAGCGCGAGAGCCGTCGCCTCGTCCAGGCCTGCCTGAGCGGGCAGGCGAGCGCCGCGGAAATAGATGTGCCCGGCGCTCTCGTAGGCCGCGTTTCGGCGGAGCAGGGCCGAGGCCAGGCGGATGGTGGTGGCCACGTGGGCGCGGGCGTGCGGGGTGATCGTCGGCGGCGCCACGGCGAGCGCCTTCATGTCCCGCTCGAGGAGGTACTCCTGGGTCAGCGCCAGCTCGTCGTAGTCCCAGCCGCGGGTGCGCGCCGCCTTGGTCAGCACGTCGTCGACATCGGTGACGTTGCGGGCCACCAGGGGCTCGCTCCCCGTGGCATGCGCCAGCGAGGCGACGACGTCGGCCCAGACGAAGGCCGAGGCATGCCCGACGTGCGCGACGTCGTACGGCGTGATCCCGCAGGTGTACATCCGCAGCGGCCCCACCGGGAGCACCTCGGCGCCGGCCAGGACCAGCGGCAGGGCGGGCCGCTCGTGCAGGGGATATCGGCCCGCGGCTCCGATCACTCCGGAGGTCGCGGGGTGCGGAGACGGGGGCGGGGGCGGCACCTCATCGATGATGCCTCATCGGCGGGCGTGGCTACACCGCGCCCTTGGCCTCCCTCTTGTCCAGCTCGTCCACCGCGTCCCTCGCGTCCCTCGCCATCGACTGGTCGGCCTCCGTCGGCTCGTCGTGGTCGTGCAGTCTCGGCTCGTGCATCGGCTCCTCGGGGTCGTCGTCGGCGTGCGCACCCGGCCCGGCGCCGAGGGATATCGCCTCGGTCGGCTTCGCGGTGAGGACGCTGTCGATGTAGTCGCGGGCCGCGGCGATGGTGTCCACCGCTTTGTCGGCCCGCTCGGAGAGGTACCACCGGTGCACCAGGATCTCGTGGAACAGCTCGGGCGCCTCAAGGCGCCCCCGCAGCTCACGGGGCACCATGGCGATGAGTGGCCGGTAGACCGTGGTCAGCCAGCGGTGGGCCGCCACCTCGCGCTTCTCCTCGACCAGGTCGGCGTGGGCCAGGTAGCGGGCGATGTCGTTGAGCAGCGCACGCGCCTGCGCCTCCTCCGCGTCGATCCCGGTCAGGGCCAGCAGCTCCCGCTGGTGGTGACCGGCCTCCACCACGCGCGGGTGGATGCGCACCCGGTCCCCCTCCGGCTCGCGCACGATGTCCATCTCGTCGACGTCGAAGCCCAGCTCGTTCAGCGACTGCACCCACTGGTCGATGCGCCACATCTCGTCGGCGGGGAACTCCTCGGCGTTGGTGAGCGTGCGCCAGAGCGCCTGGTAGCGGCTGCAGAGCAGGTCCACCACATCGATCGGGTCGAAGTGGTGCTCCAGCAGGTCGCCCGCCTGCAGGTCGAGGAGCTCGCCGAAGACGTTCTCCCGGGCCACCGTGACGTCGTACTCGCGCTGCTGGTCCGACAGTCGCGGCTTGAGCTCCCCGGTCTCCGCATCGACGAGGTAGGCGGAGAACTCGCCTGCGCTGCGTCGGAACAGCACGTTGGACAGCGAGACGTCCCCCCAGTAGAAGCCGGCCAGATGCAGCCTGACGAGAAGGACGACGAGCGCGTCGATCAGGGTGGGCAGGCTCTCGGCGCGCATCCCGCTGGCGAACAGCGATCGGTAGGGGAGCGAGTAGCGCAGGTGCCGGGTCACCAGGGCGCAAGGCAGCCACTCCCCGTCCCGGTTCTTCCGTCCGGTGATCACGGCCTGGGGGACGACCACGGGGAGGTTGCGCTTGTTCAGGTCTCGCAGGAGGTGGTACTCCCGGCGGGCGATCAGCTCGTCGGTCTCCTTGACCGCGCAGGTGTGCTCACCGACGCGCACGAAGCGCACGACGTGCCGGGAGAGCCCACGGGGCAGCGCGATCACGTGCCTGTCGTCCCACTCCTCCAACGGCACCTCCCACGGCAGTGCCACGAGGTCGGGGTTGGGCTGGCGGGTGAGGATCCGCAGGGTCACCACCGGCACAGCCTAGGCCCTGGTCCGCGGTGGAACACCGCGCCGAGCGGCTCCGGGGTCAGCGGGGCGCCCAGGCCACCGAGGCGCTGGCCGCCCCCAGACCCGGCTGGAGGGGCGCCACGTCGGCGGGGTCCGCGAGGTCCAGCACGTGCGGCACGCCGTCCACGTCGGGGTCGGCCGAACGCAGCAGGGTGAGCCTCCTGCCGTCCGCCGACCAGGCCGGCTTGTCGTCCGTCCAGGGGTCGGCGGGGTCGGTGATCCGGCACAGCTCGCGGTCCGCCCCCGGGTCGCGGCCCACCGGGACGCAGCCCTCCGGCAGGGCGCCTCCCTCGGGAGCGACCAGGTAGATCTCGCCGTCGCGCTCGAAGGCGACCAGGTCCTCCCGCGGGTTCGCGACGGCAGTCAGGTCCTGTGCCGCCGAGGTCAGCCGAACGTCGTTCTCCGCGACGCCCTGGAGGTCCGGATAGAAGTGGATCCCCTCGCGGCCGGGGTCTCCCTCCTTGATGACCAGCCCCCCCGACGAGGTCGCGGACAGGTCCCGCAGGGAGAGGGCCTCGAGCCCCGGCACCGGCTCCAGCGCCGTGCCGTCCAGCGGGGGCCCAGCGTCCACGGGGGCGGTGAGGACGAGGCGGGACTGATCCGGGCTCCCCTCGTTGCGCTGGCACAGCAGCGCCATCCGCCCTTCGGGAAGCCACGCTGGCCGGCCCCGACAGTTCAGGTCCTCGGTGGGAGCCGGATCCAGGAAGGGCGAGGGAGCCCCACCCGGCTCGGACAGG
Source organism: uncultured Actinomycetota bacterium (assembly GCA_963745245.1). GTDB lineage: Bacteria > Actinomycetota > Actinomycetes > Propionibacteriales > Nocardioidaceae > Marmoricola_A. The sequence goes on along the minus strand of CAVUWU010000002.1, from coordinate 600,772 downwards.
ACCGCGATGTCGCCGTCGGAACGGCCCCCGCCCTCGGGGATGCGCTGGAAGGTCAGGAAGCTCCGATCCGGGCCGACGGCGGGCAGGTCGACCGCCTCGCCGTCCGGGTCGTAGAGCACCTCCACGGCGTCGGCGTCGTCGGGTGCGTCGGCCGGCGCGAGGAGCAGCCGACTGTCCTCGTTGCGCCCGGTGACCACCACCACGTGTCGGTCCAGCCAGGCCGAGGACGACGGAGACGGCGAGGACGTGGCCGGCTCCTGGGAGGCGGAGGTCGCGGCGTCGTCGGAGGGCGTGTCATCGGTGGGGTCGCCGCCCGTGGTCGCCAGCACGACGCCGCCGGCGACCGCGACCAGAACCACCGCGGCCCCCGCCGCGACCGCGAGCCTGCGGCGCCGGTCCGTCGACTCGCGAGCGGGCTCGCTCGGCGACGGCGACGGCGACGGCGCGGCGCTGGGCCGCAGGCGGCCCAACGGACGGCGGCCCGGCAGGCGGCGGCGCACCGGGCAGCGCACCGGGCGGCGGCCCGGCGGGCGGGGGCGCACCGGGCGGGGGAACGGGCTGGGGCGAGACGCTTGGGCTCGCGGGTCGCCCGGGGCTCGTGGAGTCCGTGGGCTGGCCCAGGAACCTCGCCGCCCCCAGCGCGACGTCGTGCTTGGGGTGGGTGTCCATGGCGATCGGCGCGCCGAGGTCGCTCTGCACCATCTCGCTCACCAGCGGAATGCGCGAGCTGCCGCCGACGAGGACGACCGCCGCCAGGTCGGACGGCTCGGTCTCCGAGGATCGCAACGCTCTCCTCGTCGCCGCCAGGGTCTCGGTCAGCGCGGGACGGATCAGCTCCTCGACCTCGCGCCGAGTGACGCGGATGCTCGCCGGCAGACCTGGCATGCCGATCGGCACCCGCGCCTCGACGTCGCTCGAGAGCGCCTCCTTTGCCTCCACACACTCGCGGCGCAACACGGCAAGGCCACCGGCCACCAGCGGGTCGTCCGGGTCGAGGTCGGCGACGGCGTCGCCGAGTTGCTGCAGGACGTGCCGGAACACCGCCTCGTCGAAGTCCATGCCGCCGAGGTGCTCGACCCCCTGGGGGGTGCCGAGGATGGTGAAGCCCCGCTCGCCCTTCTCCAGGACGCACACGTCGAAGGTGCCGCCACCGAGGTCGTAGACCGCAAGCCGGTCGCCGGACGACAGCTCGGCGCGGGCGGCGTACTGGGTGGCGGCCGCTTCGGGCTCGGAGCAGGTCAACGCATTCGAGAGGTCGGCCAGCTGAGCGACCTGAGTGAAGAGCTCCCGCTTGAAGCCACCCCAGTTCGCCGGGTGGGTGAGGACCACCTCGTCGGGGGCTCGACCCATCCGTTCGGTGGTCCGCCCCACAACCCAGGACAGCAGCCTTGCGCTCAGCGCCTGTGGTGAGAACGGCTGCCCCGCGACCAGGATCGGGACGGTGTCGCCGATCCTCCGCTTGAACTCGCGCACCGCGCGGTCGGGCTCCACCCGGGCTCGTCGCTCGGCCGCCTCACCACAGAGGAACGTGCCGTCCTCCTGCAGCGCCAGGACCGAGGGGACCTGCAGCGCGCGGTCGCCGAGACCGACCATTGTGGCCGTCGAACCCTCCGCGACTGCGGCGGCGGTGAACGTCGTCCCGAGGTCCACGCCGAGCCGGTAGGCCATTGACGGACCCTACCGCCGCCCGCCCGGCGGTACCTACACTCGCGGTGAGGGCGCTCCCCAAGGCGACTTCGCGGACGCCTCGGTGACGCCCGCGCAGGCAGGGGGACAGGAGACGGCGCAGGCGAACCCATGAGGATCGGCATCCAGCAGATCTACGACGCGGCGAGGGCCGCAGGGTTCACGCCTGACCAGGCCACGACCTGGACCGCGATCGCCCTGGCGGAGTCGGGCGGGGAGACCGGTGCCCTCAACGACCAGGGCGAGCACTCCGTGGGCCTGTGGCAGATCAACCTCGGGGCGCACGCCAACCGCTGGGGCGACCTCACCGACCCGGTCGCCAACGCCCGGGCGGCGTACGACATCTCCCGGCAGGGCACCGACATGCGCCCGTGGACGGTCACCCACGCCTCGAACGCGGGCGGCGCGCACGACTACCGCAGCTACCTCCACGACGTCTCGGCCGCCACCGGGTACGCCGGCGACCCCCGGGGCGTGGACGGGTACGGCGCCGCGCTGCCCCCTCCGCTGCCGCCCTCGGGTCCAGCCCAACCCACTGACCCGGCACTCGCGGCTCAGACGATCGGCACCGCTCCCCCAGAACCAGCCACCGGCGAGGCGGTGGACCTGCTCACCGATCCCGGATCCGAGGTGGACTCCGACGCCGACGGGCTCACCGACGCCTTCGAGCGGATGATCGGCAGCCGGGCCGACCTGGCCGACAGCGACGCCGACGGACTCGGGGACGCCTACGAGACCGTGGTCAGCGGCACCAGCACGGTCCTCGCCGACTCCGACTCCGACGCCCTCACCGACTCCACCGAAGTCGCGCTCGGCACCGACGGGGGGACATGGGACACCGACAACGACGGCGCCTCGGACGGGGTCGAGGTGCGCTTCGGCACCGATCCCCTGCTGGCGGAGTCCGGCACCGTGCCGGAGCCCGACCCACTGCCGCAGCCGGTGGCCGGCCCGGCCGCGGCCACAGAGTCGGCCCAGCTCCCGGGGACCAACGGCGGGGCGTCCCTTGCCGGGCTCTTCGTCGAGCGCGCCCTGGAACAGCGCGGCGACACCTACGTCTTCGGCGCCGAGGCGTCCCTCGACGACCCGGACCCCGGGAGCTTCGACTGCTCCGAGCTCACCCAGTGGGCGGCCGACCAGGTCGGAGTCACGATCCCCGACGGCGCGATGTACCAGTACCTCGACCTGAAGGGTCAGGGACAGCTGATGACGGTCGAGGAGGCCCTGCGCACCCCGGGTGCGCTGCTCTTCTACTTCTCCGACGAGCCGACGCCGGGCGGCTCGCGTCCAGGGGCGGCGCACGTGGCGATCAGCCTGGGCGACGGGCGCACGATCGAGGCCCGCGGGTCGTCGTACGGGGTGAACACCTTTGACGGCGGGGACCCCGGCGAACGCTTCAACTTCGCGGGGATGATCCCGCAGATGTCCGGGACCGCCTCGGCAGACGTCCTCGCGACCTTCGGCGGGGAGGTCGGCGCTTCGCTGGGTGCCGCGGACCCGGCGCTGGCCCTGGACCCCGACGCCGACAACGACGGGCTCTCCGATGCCTTCGAGCGACTCGTCGGGCTGGACCCGATGTCCTCCGACACCGACAGCGACGGGATCAGCGATGCCGAGGAGCAGCTCGGCGGACCGCGGGAGCTCACCGGCCAGGAGCTCACCGCGGCGCTCGCCGAGCAAGGGCTGGACGCGGCCGGGGACGAGGATGCTGACGGGCTGAGCAACCGCTACGAGGTGCGCCACCTCCTCGACGCCCGGTCGGCCGACACGGACGCCGACGGGCTGAGCGACAGCACCGAGATCGCCCTCGGCACCGACCCGACCGCGCTCGACTCCGACCACGACGGAATCTCCGACCAGGCCGAGGTGGGCTTCGGCACGGACCCGCTCATACCGGGGAACCCCATCGACGGGTGGGGAGTCCCCGCCGACGACGACCCGACGGGGCAGGCGGTGCAGCCGGTCGGTCTGCTCGACGACATGGGGGGGCTCGACTAGCCGACCGGTTAGCACGATGGCACAAGGCGAGGGGCGGCCGATGGCAACACCATCGCGCATCATGGCAGCGAAGGTGCGCCGTCCCGCGCCCGTCGGCTTGGAGCGACCCCGGTTGTCTGCGCCGCTGCGGTCCGTGGAGCAGGCGCGCTCGTCCCAGGCTCCACCGGCGCCTGCGCCCGGCATAGTCGTCGTCATCGCCCCGCCCGGCTCGGGCAAGACCACGCTGCTCGCGCTCGCCTCCGGCGGGGTCTCGGCCAGCGCCTGGTGCACGGCCGGACCCGAAGACCGCTCGGGCCACGTCTTTCTCGACCACCTCACCGGGGCACTCGACGCTGCGGCTGGCCGAGACCTCGGCCGGCCCCGGAGCGTCATGGAGCTGGTGGAGGCGTGGGAGGGCCCCGCCAGCGGCGGCGCAGCCTCGACGCTCCTGGTGGTCGACGACGCCCACGAGCTGACCGGCGGTCCGGCCGAGGAGGCGCTCGCCGCGCTGCTGCGGTGGCGTCCCGTCGGCCTCCGCATCGCGGTGGGCACGCGGCGGCCGCTGTCCCTGAACACCTCCCGGCTGCTGGTCTCGGGAGACCTTGCGGAGCTCGACGCCGAAGACCTGCGCTTTCGGACCTGGGAGGTCGAGGAGCTGTTCCGCTCGATCTACCACGAGCCGCTCTCGCCGGAGGCAGCCGCCGCGCTCGCCCGACGGACCGGGGGGTGGGCAGCCGGGCTGATGCTCTTCCACCTGGCCACCGCGGGCAAGCCACAACCGCTGCGCGAGCGCGCCGTGGTCGAGCTCGGTGGTCGATCCCGGCTGCTGCGCTCCTACCTGACGCGCACCGTTCTCGACGAGCTCGACGCCGGCACGCGGCGGTTCCTGCTGGTGACCAGCACGCTGGGCACCCTGACCGGCCCGCTGTGCGACGCTCTCCTAGGCCGGTCGGGCAGTGCCATGCTCCTCGAGGATCTCGCGTCGCGTCAGTTCTTCACCTCCGCCGCCGAGGACGGGCGCTCCTACCGCTACCACCAGGTGATGCAGACCCTGCTCGAGGGGCTGCTCGTGGACGAGTACGGCGGACAGGCGGCGCGGGAGGTCTACGCTCTCAGCGCCCGGCTCCTGGAGGACTGCGGCCTGCTCAGCGACGCGGCCCGCGCCTACGTCCTGGCCGAGGACCAGGCCTCGGTGGCCAGGATCGTCCAGCGGGCGGAGCCCGGGGTGGCGCCGGACGCATGGGGGCCGCAGACCCGACCTTCGGAGGACCCCTGGCTGCTGCTGGCGCGCGCCCGGAGACTATGGCGCCGAGGTGCCGTGGAGCCGGCGGTGGAGACCTACCGCCGGGCCGAGGAGCTGATCGACGACGCCGAGCTCCGGGCGCGATGCGCCGCGGAGCGCAGCGCCGCCGCGCTGTGGCTGCCCGACGGCGCCTCGCGTCTCTTGCCGCTCGGACGGCGCGGGGGTGTCGACCAGACGCTGCGCCGGGCCCTGGCCCGGATCGGCGATCCGGTCCCCGGGGAGGGGGCGGTGGGCCGTGCCCTGAGGACGCTGCTCGCCGGCGACCTCGGCACGGCACGTCTTGCCCTGGGCCAGGCACCCCGCCGCACGCCGGTCGAGGGACTGCTCGCCGACCTGGCCGGCGTCGTGGTCGACGCCCTCGGCCCCGGCGACGACGCCGAGCCGGCCCCCGATCGGATCGCCGTGGCCCTCGGACGTCTCGAGCAGGTGGTCCTGGCCGCCGACCTCGTCGACCAGCCGTGGCTGGCGCGCGTGGCCCGCGGACTCCAGGGCTCGGCACTGCTGCTGCGGGAGCCCGAGGAGTGGCGGCTCTGCTCGTGCGTCTCCCTGGTCGAGGACTGCGGGCGGGACGGGGACGCGTGGGGTGCGCTGCTGCTGGCCGGTTCCCTGGCGGCGTCCCTGACGGTCCGGGACCACCCGCAGGCGGACGCCTGGCTGGCCCGGGCGGCCGTGATGGCGTCCCCGCTCCATGCGCCGGTCGTGGCAGCCTGGATGCTGGTGCTCCGCGCCGTCGCGGCCGAGGGCCGCGGGGAGGTCGAGGCACCCGAGCACCTGCAGCGGGCCAGGGCCGCGGCCCGCGGCTGCGGCCTCGTGGACGCCGAGCGGGTCGTCCGCGCCGTGCTGGCCCGCCACGAAGCGAATCTCTCGTCCACGGCGGAGTCCGCGGCCGAAGCGCTCCCGGGCGCAGTCCGGCTGCGCTGCCTGGGGTCCTTCGCCGTCGAGGTGGCGGGTCGACCCGTCGACCTTCCCCGACTGCGTCCCCTTCCCCGCGCTCTCCTGATGCTCCTGGCCATGCACGGGGGCCAGGAGGTGCACCGGGAGCAGATCATGGCCTGGCTGTGGCCGGAGGCGTCGGTCGAGGTCGCCGCACATCGCTTGCATGCCGCTGCCTCCGCCGCCCGGCGTCGGCTGGCGGAGGCCCGGGTCCCCGGCGCGGAACTCCAACGCCGAGGCGCCTCGTACCGGCTGGTCGCGCACGAGGCCTCCTTCGACGTCGCCGACCTCGATGCGGCGGTGCGCGAGGTTGGCCGCAGCATGACCGCCGGCGACCCGGAACGTGCCCTCGCGCAGGCTCGCGTGGCCTGTGAGCTCTACCGGGGCGACCTGCTGCCCGAGGCGGGCCCGGAGGAGTGGGTGGTCGAGGAGCGGCAGCGGCTGCGGGTGGCGGCCGCCTCGGCGGCGTACACCGCGGCGGAGTTGGCCCTGCGTCTGGAGTCACCACCTGAAGCGCTCGCGGCGGCGTACCGGGCCGTCGACCTGGACCCGCTGCGCGACTCGGCATGGCAGCTGCTGAGCCTGGTGCAGGCCCGGATGGGCGACCAGAGCGCCGCCGCCGCAACCCGACGGGCGCACGGGGTGGCGACCCGCGCACTGGCCGACCGCGCGCGGTCGGTCACTCCTGCCGGATCTCCACCCGGTGCGGGACGTGCGCCGGCTTGAGAGAGGCCACCAGCGAGTCCAACCGGTCGCGGTCGAGGGCCGACTCCGCCGAGGCCCGCACCCACACGACCAGTGACCGGGCCTGCGTCTGGCCCTGGGTGGAGGTCTCGGTTTGCGGCAGATCGGGGCCCTGGGACCAGGTGACACCGCCGGGCTCCTCGACGGTGGCCGCCGAGCCGGTGACGGCCTCGACCACCAGCGCGATCCCCCGCGCCGTGCCCTGCCATGCCTGCTCGCTGCCGGCGGCGTGCAGCCCCCGGCGCTGGGCCGCGAGCGAGGGGCCAGCCCCCACCGGCATCCCCAGCCAGTACGCCAGCCAGGGCAGGAAGTCGGTGGGCGCGGTGTCGACATCGAGGTAGGCCGCGAAGTTGTCCATCGTGCTGACCACCGGCACGAGGACCTCGTCGAGTGCCCCGCAGAAGCGGGCGAGGAACGGCGGTCCCTCGAGCGCCACGACCTCCGCCGGGGGCTCCTGGTAGATCCCCGGCAGCGTGGGCAGCACCGGGTGAGGCGTGGGCACGGTGGCGATCCCGGCACGCATCAGCGGACCCTCACCTGGTGCTCGTAGGAGAAGACCAAGCCGTGGTCCGGCAGGTCAAGCCGCTCCACGGGCTGCTGGCGGCGGCCGGTCTCGGGGTCGGCCGGGAAGAGTGCCACCGTCACCTCCTCGGACATGTCCACCCCGGGCACTCGGGCCAGGGCGGACTGCACCTCGTGACCGCGCACAGGCCGGCCGAAGGGCCATCCGGTTCCGTCGGGCCCACCGTGCAGCGGGTCCAGAAGCCGGTACACCGCGCGCAGCACCTCGTCGTGGAGCGCATCCGCGTCGTGCCCCTCGCGGGCGTGGACGTCGACCACCACGGTGAGGCCCGCGTACGCCGGCTGCCCTACGTGCACCCGCGTCCCCACCAGCCGCCGCTCGTCCAGCCGGGCGGCGACCCGGCGCAGGGTGGCCTCATGGGGCACCAGGTCGGCCCGCCGGATCCGGCCCACGGCGTCGGCCAGGACGTGCGGGACGACGAGGACACGCACCATGTCGCCACCCTCGCCCACCGGGACGCAGTGCGCCCGGGCCAGCTCCGGCGCCACCTCGCGGGTCAGCTCCACGAAGTCCGCGCCGGTGACGGCCCGACCGCGGGAGCGGAGCAGGATCGGTCCGCGGACCTTGGCCTCCTCCATGGTCTCCGCTTCGGACCCGCCGACCGCCGCAGCGCGGTTCTCCACCCGGGCCACATAGGGGACGCTGGTCTTCAGCACCCGGATCTGGCCGCGGGCCACGTTGCCCCGGCGGCCGCCGCCGGTGCGGTAGCCGCGCAGCACCAGGCGGGCCCCTTGGGGCGGCACCGCGCCGAAGTGCTGAAGCGTGCCGTCGACGAGCCGCACCGCAGGACCGAGCTGCACCTGGCCGGCGAAGGCGTCCACCCGGTAGTGCCGGTCGAGAGGACCCGACTGCGCGAAATGCGACACCTCGGTCCACGCCTCGACACCGTCCTCGGTGTTCACCTCCAAGGTCCCCGGGGTCTCCGGCGCCAGCACCGGGCTGCGCAGCAGGGGGAACCGCTGGCCGGGGGTGCCGTCGGCGGTGCCCAGCACCTCTCGGGTGTGGCTCTCGGCATGGATGATCGGCGCCGTGCCACCGCTGGTGAACGCGGTGACCTCGAGGATCAGCGGCGGCTCCTGGTACGTCGGCTGGCCGGGCAGCGGCTCGACGAGCCGGCAGCGCAGCCACCCCGCGCGCTCCTTGGCCAGGATGGAGGTCTGGTGCTCCTCGGGCACGTGCAGCACAACGTCGCCGTCCTTGTTGAGCCCGCCGGTCCCGTCGTGGTCGATCTCGCAGCGGGTCCAGCCGGACCCAGTCCACGCCTCCCAGGCCAGCGGCGGGCGCCGGGGGTCGACGCCAACCCCGGAGACCCTGCACCGCATCCGGAGCGTCACCGCGCACGAGGGGACGGCGTTGCTGAGCCCCACCAGCAACGCGTCGCCGGCCTGCGGGCGTGGAGAGAAGGCCTGGAAGCCCCGGCCGCCGATCAGGGCCGGGGTGTGGTCGGCCGGCTCGGAGCCGGCCAGCGCCGTGCCCACGTGAGCGAGGCGACACGGGACGATCGACAGCTCGCGGGCGGTCGAGAACACCACGGGGTCGTGCACGTCGGTGCGCGGGGTAGCCACCTGAGTGCCGGCCCGGACGACGACCGGCTGGGGTTGGGGCGCCGAGAGCCAGAAGGTCGCCCGGCCCCGGGCGGGCGAGGGTGGCCGCAGCTCCACCCCGATCAGCTCCAGGAACTTCACGTAGTGCAGGTCGGGGACCCGGTTGAGCCGGTAGACCAGCTGGTCGACCATTTGGGCGTAGGCCTCGATGAGCGTCACCCCGGGGTCGCTCACATTGTGGTCGCTCCACTCGGGGCACCGTTGCTGGACCAGCCGCTTGGCCTCGTCTACGAGGCCCTGGAACGTCCGGTCGTCGAGGTTGGGCGCAGGCAGCACCTCACTCCTCCGTTCCGGGGAGCGCCCCCGCCGGGGCGGCCGTGCGAAGAGCCGGCGCCCGGTCGGGGATGACGTAGAACGGGAACACCAGGTTCCTCGGGTCGTTGGCGTCGTCGATCAGGTAGCGGACGTCGATGTAGACCCTGCCCTCGGCGGCGTCGTCGAAGACCACATCGACCTCCTGCACCGTGATCCTGGGCTCCCAGCGCTCCAGTGCCTCGCGCACGTCGTAGGAGATCTGCCCCGCGGTGGTGGCATTGGCCGGGCCGAAGACGTGGTCGTGGATCCGGCAGCCGAACTCCGGGCGCATCGGCCGCTCGCCCCGCGCCGTGCCCAGGACGATCCGGATCGCCTGCGCGATCTCCCGCTCGCGGGTCACCAGCGCGACCCCCCCGGTCGGGTCCGTGGTCACCGGGAAGGCCCAGCCGGCCCCAACGAAGTCGACGGTCATCTCATCCTCCGATCACCACGGTCGGCGCGCCCATCACGATCGGCGCCCCACACGCGGCCATGTCGCCCATCCGGGCGGCCGGCATGCCGCCGATCAGCACCGTCGTCGAGCACGGCGGCACGATCGTCGACGGCGGGTGCACCGCCGGCGGCGGGAAGGAGCAGATGTGCGGCGTGCCGGCGGTGGCGGCCGGCTGGCCGGCGATGAGCACCGTGGGGACTCCCGGGGGTCCGATGACGCCCGGGTGGCCGGTGGGGTCTCCGACCCGTGCTGCGGGGGGCATGCCTGGCTCCTCTCCTTCGGTCGCCTCAGTTGATCTTCACCAGGCCGGCCGACAGCGAGGCCATCGCGCCGCCCTTGAGGTCGAGCGAGGAGCTGCTGGAGACCTTGACGGGGCCGCCTCCCCCGTCCACAGTCACCCCCTGCGTCCCCTCGATCGACACCTGGCCGCCCTTCAACTCGAGCTTCGCCGAGGCCGCGTCGATGACCACTCCGCGGCTGCCCTCCACCAGGACTGTGCCGTCGGCGTGCACGGTGACCTTCGTCTCGGTCGCGTCCAGGCACAGGCTCACCTTCTCGTCCTGGCTGGTCAGGGTGATGCCCTCGGCGCTGCCGTCCTGGTCGAGGAGGTCGATGCGATGACCTCGGCGGGACACGATCGACCGCCGGTTGACGGCTCCCGAGCCGTCGTCCACGACCGGGACGTCGTGCCCGGCGGGCTGGTCGACCCCGTTGTAGAGCCCGCCGAGAACGTAGGGGCGGCGGATGTCGGCCTGCTCGAAGGCGACGAGCACCTCGTCGCCCACCTCCGGGAGGACCAGGGCGCCGCGCTCGGCTCCGGCTCCGGCGTGGACGGTCCGCGCCCAGCCGCTGACGTACTCCTCGGCGAGCCAGGGGAACTGCAGCCGCACCCGACCCGCCTTCTCCGGGTCGCTGACGTCGTCCACGATCGCCACGACGACGCCGTACGGGGCCGTGGCCCCGACACCGGTCCCGCCGGCCAGCCCGAGCAGGGTGCGGTCCTGCACCCCGGTGACGGAGAAGGCCGTCGTGTAGCCGGTGGCCGGGTCCAACCGGTGCCGCGAGGTGGTGACGGTGTACTTGCCGTCGAACGGCGCGCCCAGGTTGTCCACCGTCACCGCACGCCCGGCGCGCACCTCGGGGTTCCCGCGGACGACACCCTCGAACTCCGCGAAGGCTCCCGCCACGGCTTCGGAGAGCGCCTTGGCCGCGACGTCCACCTCCGCCTGGGTGCGGTGCGGCACGTCCCCGGTCACGAAGCGGGATCCGCCGAACGTCTCGGCCAGGCTCACCGGGTCGACCTCGCCGAGGTCCGCCGTCCGGGTCGCCGCCGTCTCGGAGGCCGTCAGCGGCTGCTTGGTGGCGGTGTCCCAGCCACGCACCTCCACCTCGGAGACCTGCTCGGCCGAGGTCACCACCGCACGGAAGCGCAGCAGGTCCGCACCGAGCCTGAGCACCAGCGGGTCGGGGTTGTCCACCCCGCCCGCCGCGGGCGCCTCGCTCGCGGCCGCGGGAGGACCGAAGCCGAACTTCTTGTCGCGGACGGTGATGTCGAAGCCGGTGTCCGCCGCCAGGCGGCGCAGGAAGTCCCAGTCGCTGCACCCGGCCTGGGAGACGTGCTCGAACACCGTCGAGGTGGTGGTCACCTCGCCGATGGCCAGGCCGGCTCGACGTGCCACCTGCTCGGCGATGTCCGAGGCGGTCATCTGGGTGTAGGCCTCGGTGCGGCGTCCGCGGAACAGCCGGTGCGCCTCGTCGTACCCCCGGAGCACGGTGAAGGTGCCGACTGAGTCGTACTCGGTCTCCAGCGCGGTGACCTCGCCCCGCATCAGCTCCACCGGGCCGGGGCTGGTGGTCACCGCCAGGGAGATCGTGACGGTGGAGCCGATCCGGGCCCCGGTCTTGGGCAGGACCAAGTGGGACGGGTCGCGAAAGCGCAGCTCGAACATGTCGGGGAAGCGCTGGCTGTCGTCGACGTACGCCGCGGTCAGCAGGGCGGCGACGTCCTCGGGGAGCGAGGTCTGGTCGATCTCGACGAGGAAGGTGTTGGTGAACGACATCTCAGAGCTCCTCGGGCGGGGGCAGCAGCAGCCGGGTGCCCGGCCGGCAGCGGAGCGGGTCGTCGACGTCGTTGAAGCGTGCGACGGCCCGCCAGGCGGCGGGGTCGCCGTACTCGGCATAGGCCACGGAGGCCAGCGTGTCGCCCTCCACGAGGGTGTGCGAGCGGCGCACCGCGTCGCTGCCGGAGGTCGGATTCTGCCGGCCCTTCTCGTTGGGCATCTCCTCCAGCGAGACCGTGCACAGCGCCCGGATCGGCAGTCCGCCGGTCGTGAAGAGCGTGTACTTGGCGCTGACCGACGTTACGAACGCCGGGAAACTGGAGATCGCACCCCACTGAAGGACGACGAGCGGCGGGCTCGGCTTCTTCTGTCCGGCGCTCTCCTCGGTGGGGACAGTGCAGCCGAACAGCTTCTCGACCGCCGCCACGACACTGGTGTCCTGGGAGCCGGAGGCGTCGAAGAACAGCTCCAATGTCATCTTGCAGGGCTCAGGACCGGTGAACTCCGGCGGACCCGCCTTCTTCGACCCCTTGGCAGTCTTGCGCTCCCACTTGGCCGCCTTCTGGACGGTGACCTCCTTGGGGTTGAACTGGAAGTCGATGCTGCCCCGCTCCGCTCCCGGGGGGCCTTCGGGGGTCGGGTCGTAGAGCCGGAGCACCGCCTTGTCCATCTGCGACCGGCTGGTGTCGCCCGAGGGGGACGGGGCGGAGACCGGTCCGCCTCCGGTAGGGCTCTGCAGGACCACGGCGGACACGGTCAGCCCACCGCCTTCGCGGTCGTGAACCCGTGGTGGGCCAGTTCCAGGGTCTCGGTCGCCACCTTCGGCGAGTCCAGGTTGAGCGACGGGCCGGTCCAGCGCACCGGCACCACCCCGAGGAGCCCCCAGGAGGCGACGACGGTGCGGTCGGCGGTCATCGCGGAGATGTTCGCCGTCTTGGGCTTGACGCCGGTCGTCATGCTGCTCAGCCAGGCCATCACCTCGTCGGTGTCGGCGCACAGGGGCCGGGACAGCTTGACGTTGGAGTACTTCAGCCGGGTGGGGAGCTGCCAGACGAACCCGTTGTTGCCGCCCTCCTCGCGCTGCTCGAGCACCACCTCCACGCCGAGTCCCTCGCAGCTGTTGAAGGTGCCCAGGGACAGGTTGTCGATGGTGACGGCAAAGCAGACGCTGACGGCGGGCTCCGGGGGGGCGGACGTCATCGCACCAGGCTCCTTCCGGTCCGTTCACGGTCGAGCCACAGCTCGGCCCGGAGCCGGGCCGAGAGGGGTTCGTAGAGACGGCGAGCCAACTCGTCGAGGTTCGGCGGCTCCACCCCGCCCGGCGCCGTGGTGGCCGCCGTTGCGGTCCCTGTGGCGACCGGCGGCGCGACGCCGGTTTCCTCCGCGCCAGCCGAGGGCTCAGCCAGGGCCTCGGAAGCACCCTCGGCATCCGCTTGGCGGGAGACGGTCAGGTCTGGGCGGGCGCGCGGCACAGCGTCCTGGCGCGCGGCCGCGATCGGAACGGTCGAGCTGGGCACCGTCGAGCTGGGCACGGTCGAGTTGGGCACGGTCGGGCTGGGCACGGTCGGGCTGGGCACGGTCGGGCTGGGCACGGTCGGGCTGGGCACGGTCGAGGTAGTGGGGGGTTGCACGCGCACCTCGGTGAAGCCGGGGTGATCGGCCGCCGGGAGCGACTCCCGCCGCTGCACGACGCCGGCAGCCGGCCCGCTCGGCGCACCGGACCCATCCCGGGAGGGTCCGGAACCGGCTGTCTTGAGGCCCATTGCGTTCATCCGGGCGTTCCTTTGGTAGAGCGGCGCCTCCGGCGGCAGCGGGTCCGACTCGACCACGGGCAGGGCCAGCGGCGCCGGTGTGTCGGTGAGGCGCTGCACCCTCAGTCCGGTGACACCTGCGGGTGTCGCCGGTTCCGAGCTGGCGCCGCCGAGGATCGACCGGGCCGAGTGAGGTCGCTGGGCCGGATTGGCCGGATTGGCCCAGCCCACCAGGGACGGGGAGGCGCCGATGTCCCAGTTGTCCCGGGTGTCCCTGGTCATGACGTCCCCACCGGACGCTTCCCACACATGGCCGCCCTCGAAGGGGACGGCGGAGGTCGCCATGGCGGGTTCGGATCCTGGACCGGCACCGGCGCGTTGGACACTCGGAGCCGCATGCTGGGCGTTCGGCGCGCCAGCGGGGACCGATCCGCCGTCACTCCCGCGGGGAAGGTCGCCGAGCGCGGCCGAGGCACCGAGCAGGGGTCGCACCTCCGACGCTCTCTGCACCCCGGGCGCACCCATCCCGGCATCGGGCCAGAGCAGCACCGGATCCGGCAGGACTCCCGGAGGCATCCCGTCGCCCGGTTCCTCGCCCGGGCCCTGGGTCGGCTCTGGACCCTCGGCGGTCGGCACCGGAGCGGCTGCTGGTGCAGGAGCCGACACCCCGGTGACAGCCGGTGCCGAAGCCCCCAGCACAGCGGTCGGGTCGGGACCCGAAGCTGGGACTGCGGAGCGGGCGACGTCGGGCGGGGCTGGACCCGGACCTGGGGGCATCTCCAGGGGCCGTACGTCGGCTCCTCCTGTGTGGTGCAGCCCCTCCGCGAGGCGCTGGAGAGGGCTGTCTCCGGGGTCACGTCCGGACCGGGTCACGCCTTCGGACGCCAGGCCGGACGCGGTGCCGGACGCCGGGCCGGGCGTGGTCGTTGCCTCCGCCCTGGTCGCTGCGATGGCCGGTGTGGCGGAGGCTGCCGGGATCGGGGCGGGGCCCGCTCGGCCGGCCTGGACGCGCGCTCGCGGACCGACCTCACCGAACCCGCCGCCCAACGTCGGACGAGTTGTCATCGCCTCAGCCGACGCCGCGGGGTCCTGCTCGGACCTCACGGCCGGAGGGCGGCCGGTCACCGGGTCGGGGTGGTCCAGCGCGTGGGGCCCGGAGTCGGAAGCCGGGTTCGGTGCGGGGTCGGGCAACGGGTCGAAGACAGCGGCCGAGCGCTGCACGGCGACGCCGGCCGCCAGTTGGCCGGCGTCGGACGCGGGAGCCCGCGCCGAGGCGGGTGCCGCGCCGCCCGGCCCCGGCTCGGGTGTCGAGGCGGCCGCACTCGCGACCTCGAGCACCGCGGAGTCCGACACCAGGGGGCGCGTCGTCGCGTGCGCCGGGCCCGCGAGCGCGCCGCCTGGCGACTGGGGGGACCGCTCGCCGACCGACGCCGCCGCCGGCTCCACCACCGGAACCTCGCGGACCTGCGGTGCCGGCAACGGTGCGGCCCGGGACTGGTCCGTGCGCTGCGCGACCGGGCCGGGATGTCTCTCGATCGACGCCGACGCCGCTGGCTCCTTGTGCGGGCCGGCCCCAGCCTCCGCGTTCGGCTGGATGGACGCAGCGGCGGCCACCGGCGGCACGTGGCCCCCGATGTGACCGCCGGGGGGACCGACGACGGGGCCGACGTTGGGGTCAACGGCGGGGCCGATGGCAAGCCCGATCTCGGGGGGCGCGATGAAGGACCGCTGCACCGAGGTGGCCAGACCGTCGACGCGGCCCGACGGAGCCGTGGCCACGACGTGGTGCCCCAAGGGCTCCAGGAACCGCGGGTCCTGATGCGTGCACAGGGTGGCGGGGAAGGTGTCCTGCCCGCTGAGCGTGGACTGCCGGGTGGCGACCCGCTGCAGCGGTGGCAGGGCCGACCAGCCCGGCTCCGGCGGAGGCGCCTGGGGCCTGAGGACCGGGCCGGTGTCGTCGGCCCGTGCTGTCTCGACCGGCCCACTGCGACGTCCTGGGTCACGCCTCTTCCCCGGCCACCACATGGCTCAGCTCCGCGCGCGGGTGTCGAACCGACCGATGAGTCGCACGTAGCGCTGCCGCTCGGCGTGCTCGAGGTCGAGGATCTCCGCACGCGACCAGCCGAAGTGGTAG
Organism: uncultured Actinomycetota bacterium; assembly: GCA_963745245.1. GTDB lineage: Bacteria > Actinomycetota > Actinomycetes > Propionibacteriales > Nocardioidaceae > Marmoricola_A. The sequence goes on along the minus strand of CAVUWU010000002.1, from coordinate 585,249 downwards.
GCGACGTACGCCACCTCCTCGAAGATCGCCTCGGCCGGGAAGGTCACGATTCCCCCAGGCGCCCACCAGCGAGATCGACGGCGAAGCCGTGTCCGCACTCGGGGCAGGTCATGCCCACCCGCGTGTGTCCCTCCTGGTTCACCCGCCGGTAGAGCTCCTGCAGGAAGGCGAGGTCGGCGGCGAACAGGTTCTCGATCACCCCGGCGTGCACGTCGGTGACCGTGCCGAGTCGGGTGACGACGCGGCCGAGCAGAACGACGGTGAGGTACGCCGGGTTCTCGCGCACCCGGTCGTCGCGAAGGGGGACGAGCTCGTCGCGCGCGGTCGCCAGCCGCATGACACCCTCGCGGTGGAGGGTCCCCGAGGCGTCGACGTACCCACGCGGCAGCACGAACGGAAACTCCGTGACCAGGGCGTCGCGACGGTGTTCGCCAGCGGTGTCGGCAACCGCGTGGCCGCGTGGCGCGTCGGGGCCGACCGAGGCGGCTGGCGGGTCGGGATCGGCCCGCTGGTGCTCGGTGAGGGCCTCGACGAGGGCCGAGCGGCGCATCACTCCACCTCGAGCCGCTCACAGGTGACGACGAGCTTCTCGGTGAGCACGGAGGTGTCGCCGGCCTTCAGGGCCCCGATCTCCAGGCTCTTCGGCCAGGCGTTGGTGAGCTTGTAGCGCTTGACCGCGTTGCCCTCGTAGTCGTAGACGATGATCGCGCCGCCCTTGCGGACGTCGCCCATCTTCCCGAACTGGGAGTCCTTGATCCATGTGTCGAAGCTGGTGTCGTTGGACAGGCCCCGGGTGAGGGTGATCTCGGGTGCCTTCCACCGGCCGGGCAGCTTCCGGATGACGTACTTCCCGTCGGGACCGTTCTCCTTGAGCTCGATGACGTCCTGCTCCATCTTCAGACCGCTCACCTCGGTGATGCTCTTGATCTGCACTCCGTCGACCTCAAGGCCGAAGGAATGGCCGACGCCCTTGTCGCCGTCCGGTGCCAGTGCCACTGTCCGCTCCTCTCAGGGTTCTCTGATCGCTGTCTGACCCGCTCGGCTGACCTGCGCTACTCGCTGACCAGGCTGGTGCCGCCGGAGAACTGCGCCAGCCGGAAGATCACGAACTCCGCCGGCTTCACCGGGGCGACGCCCACCTCGCAGACCACCTGGCCGGCGTCGATCCCCTCGCTGGGGTTCGTCTCGCCGTCACACTTGACGTAGAAGGCCTCGTCGGGCGTGCGGCCGAACAGCGCGCCCTTTCTCCACTCATTGACCAAAAAGGCTGCGATGGTGCGCCGGATGCGCGCCCACAGGGCCTCGTCGTTGGGCTCGAAGACGACCCAGTTGGTGCCGACCAGGATCGACTCCTCGAGGTAGTTGAACAGCCGGCGGACGTTGAGGTACCGCCAGGCAGGATCGGACGACATCGTGCGGGCTCCCCAGACTCGCGTTCCGCGACCGGGGAACGATCGGATCACGTTGATCCCAACGGGGTTGAGCAGGTCATGCTCGTTCTTGGTGACCTGGAGCTCCAGGCTGACTGCGCCGCGGACCACCTCGTTGGCCGGCGCCTTGTGCACGCCACGGGTGTCGTCGTTGCGACCCCAGATGCCCGCGACGTGGCCGCTGGGCGGCATGAAGCTGATGTCCCCGGTGCTGGGGTCGGCGGTCTTGATCCACGGTGCGTAGAGCGCGGCGAAGGCCGAGTCGTAGCCCGCCTTGTCGACCCGCCACTCCTTGACCTGCTGCGCGTTGAGCCCCGGGGGCACGTCGAGGATCGCCATCCGGTCGCCCATCAGCTCGCAGTGGGCGATCATCGCCAGCTGGACCGCCTGCACGGCTTCCAGGTCGATGACCCCATGCTGGTAGGCGCTCATCAGGTCGGGGACGCAGAGCATGGTGACCTCGTCCACGGTCTCCAGGCTGCCGAAACCGGTGCGGTCGGCGACGTCACCGACGTAGTCGTCGGCCGCCAGCTGGGGCGCTGGTGCCGGGGGTGTGGGGACCTCGGCCAACGCCACCTCCCCGGTGGCCGGCTTCGAGCTCGACCCGGACGAGGCCTCCTCGATGCGGATGGTCGTCGAGGCGGCGTTGACCACGGTGGCCACGTTGGTCTTGCCACGGCCGAGGGTCACCCGGTCGTACTCCTCCACGGGCTCACCGCGCCGCTTCACGACGATCTTGAACATGTCCTCCGACGGCGACTCCCCGCCGGCGTCGGCGATCTCCACCGAGTACTCCCCCGCCGACGCCCCGGGGTCGAGCGCGGTGAGGCGCAGCCGCCCCACCTCGGCGTACGGCCCGGTGGTGAGCTCCGTGGGCTGGCGGCCTCCGTCGGAGGAGCCGTTCGCCCCGATCCGCACGACGTAGCAGTTGCCGCCACCGTTCATGAAGTAGCCGTAGACGGAGCGGGCGAGGTAGGAGCCTGGCAGGAAGCCTCCGAAGGTGTCGGAGAACGCCGTCCAGCTGCTGACGAGGGTGGGCTGGTTGACCGGGCCCTTCTCGGCCAGCCCGACGAAGGCGGCGACCGCTGTGCCCACCCCCTCCAGTGGGCGAGCGCCCGACTCGACCTCTTCCACGTACACACCGGGTGACAGGTACGTCGGCATGCCTGGCCTCCTCGCACTGGTCTGAGGGGCCCAGCGTGCTCCCGGAGCGACATGGCTCGAAACGGTCGCGCGGGCGTCGCAGAGGGCAGTCCCCGTTGCCTGAACGGGAACGGCCCGCCTGCCCGGGGGTGCGGGTGCTCCTCAGTCCAACGGCGCGGTGCCGGTCTCGTCCACGGCGTACCGGCGGCCCAACGGGGAGATCCAGATCAGGGTCCCGGCAGGATTCCGCCGATATCGCCACCGACCGTGGCGACCGGCGTGGGTCTTGGCGCGGTGGTGGAAGCGGCAGAGCCTGGTGAGGTTGTCGGTGCTCGTCTGACCAGGAGGGCCGCCGTGCTCGGGCGGGAGGAACTCCTCGGCGTGGTCGAGGTCGAAGCGTCCCTGTCGGCCACACCACGGGAACATGCACCCGGTGTCACGCTCTTCGATCTGAGCACGCAACCGCTCCGGAGCCTCATAGGCGTCGACGCTGATCCGCTCGCCGAGGTCGACGACGGGCAGCACCTGGATCCGTGCATCGGGCGCGAGCTCGCGTAGCCACGCCTGCACGGTCTCCAGCGAGTGTGGGCCGAACCTGCCGACTCTGGCCACCGCCCCTCCGCCGCCGGGCAGCGACCCGGCGACGGCGTCGGCGTGCACGTGCAGCCTCAGGACCGGAGCCGAGCCGCTGCTGCTCGTGGGGGAGGTCGATCGACCGGGGCACCCCGGGCTCACCGGGTGTCGTGGGTGAGCCACCGGCGAAGGGCGGTCGGCGTCCACGGTCGCTCGCACGTCGAGCGCGTACTGGGGGTCGGCCAGGACGCCGAGCGCCTTGGACCGGCGCACCTGCGCGCGGTCGGTGTCGCCCAAAGCCGCCAGCGCCGTGGCGACCCCGTCGACCGCCGTCTCGAAGGCGACGGCGTCCGGGACGCTGGCCACCGCCGTGATCGTCGTGACTCCGTCGAGCTCCGGTCCGACCCACATCCCTCGGCCGTCCAGTGCCTCCTGAGCGTGCTCACGCGCCGTCTCGGGGTCGTGGCGCAGGATCGCCGCCCGCACCGCCCGACGGATCCGGCCCAGCGAGACCCTCGCGGCGAACGGCGCCAGGTGCCGGTCGACGTAGTCCGCGGCCGCGGCGGTAAGGGGGATGGTGTCGGCCGCGACCTGACGAGCACGCCACGCGGGCAGGACACCCGCCTGGACCTTGGCCCAGAGCCGGGGCAACCTGTCCCGGAGCTCCAGCGCCTGCCCCACGTAGGCCCGCGCTGCTGGCTCCGACATCCCCAGACCAGCCGCCAACTCGGAGACGGCGTACTCCTCCACGGCGAAGGCCCCTTCGCCCGCCAGCCGCAACTCACCTTCGCGGCCCAGGAGCGGCTGGTGCACATGCTCGTGGTGCAGGTCCTCGGCCACCGCACCCACGACCCCGACGGCCCGGTGCAGGTCGCACCAGTGCGTCACCGCCCGCAACTCCTGGGCGGCCGCCTGGTCGGCCCGACGACGCTGCTCGACCACGAACGCGAGCGTGCCATCGGCGTCGCGGGCCAGCACGTCCTCCTCCGCCAGACCCGGGTCGTCCACCGGACCGGGTGCGAACAGGAACGCCGTGCTTGCTGCCATGGAAGGACGCTACGGGCAGCCACCGACACTTCTGGGTCCGTCGACCCCCACGATCGGTCCATGTAGATGGCTGCGCACGCGCCGCTGTGCAGTTGATCGCGGCCCTTCACCATCTGTCCACCCACCGGAGGAAGACCGACGCCATGACCACCTTGGCCGGCTTCACCAGCAGCTGCGATCCATCGGCAGCTCCAGCACCGCACCGCCAGCCACGTCACGCACTTCCATCAGCGGGGCGATCGACCGGGCGGTCTCGAGGTCGGCGTGCGCGAGGAAAAGCAGCCAGACGTGCTCGCGCAGGAGACTGCCCACGAAACCCCCCAGCACGCTTTGCTCCACCTCGGCGAGATAGGCCCCGGGGTCCGTCCACGCGTAGGAGGCCGCGAGTGCTGCGACGGGCGACAGGGCGTCGCAGCCGTGGGCGAAGGCGTCCAGAGCAGCCTCCGCCGCGACAGGCCGTTCCTCGTCTTTGGGATCCCACATCGACCGGAAGTCCTGCTCACGGTAGGTCACCAGGAGAACGTCGTAGACGACCAACGGAAGCAGCGATGCCTCACAGTCCAAGTCGGCCCACTGCCCCACGAGACAGGGGTTCTCAGGGGGGCACCAGCCGGGATCGCGCAGGCTTTCGACACCGGCAGCAGCCGCGAAGCCAGCCACGTCCCCGGCTGCCGGTCGTTCCGAGAGGCCGAGGAAGAACGCGGAGAAGAGCCGCCGGTCACCCACGCTCATCCTCCGATCCTTCGACGCTCGGCTCGCCGACGCCGGGCGTGACCGCGGTCGGCGCCTCCACGCGCTCACCTTCCACCGAGACGCCCATCTGCTCCAAGGCCTCGGCGACCTGAATCGTGACCCCGCGCCGGAACCAGTACACGAGTCGGGGCTTCCCGTTGGCGGTGTAGGCCGGGTCTCCGGCAATGGCGAGCTGCTGCTGCGCCTGGCGCCTCAGGTGGTGGGTCCAGCTGTAGGACCCGAGGCCGAAGAGCTCGTAGTCCTTCGCGTCCTTCCAAGTCCGCCCGCCGTCGGCGACGACGTCCACGTCGGACTTCGCTCCCCCACCCGAGACCGGCATCGCCACTTCCACGACGTCACGGGATAGCCCGGCGAGTTCGATCTCGCCGTCAACTCCTCGGACTCCCTGGGCGTGCTGCTTGATCCGCCCCTCGGAGGTGGTCGCTGAGCCGGACTTCTCCTTCTCAAGGGGCGTTCTCTCACTCGCGAGTGCCTTGAGCCAGCGGTCCACGCCGACCACGCGTGAGTTCGCTTGCTCGGTAGTCCCGTTGCCCGCGCCTCCACGGCAAGGATCTCACGCAGGACTTCGTCGATGGCAGCGACAAGCTCCTCGCTAGGCGGCGTCGCAGCCGCGGTCCTCTTGGCGAAGTCGGCGGCGAGCAGATCGTCCAGGGACCGAGGTGGCCTTGCCCGTGACCCACCCCCCTCCTTGTTCAGGATCGCCGTCTCGAACCGCGCCATGTCCTTCGTTCGGCCGCGCATGAAGTCGAACTGCTGGATCGCCTCCGGAGTCGTGAGGGCGGCGCGCTTCGCCTTCAGCACCTCGCTCAGCTCATCGACCGCGCCGGCCTCGGTCTCCTTTGTGTCTTCCGGGTTGACGACGCCACGCACGGCCCAGCGGTCGCCACGCCGCACTGGTTCGAGCGCCGCCATCCCGAAGCGCATCCTGACTCCCGCCAGGACGGGGCGGATCAACGCCTCGGCCACTCGGCGCCCTCGGTAGCGGTCGAGCGCGGCGACTCCGGCGCTGAGACCACGGGTCAAGCGCGTGCGCTTGCCCTCCGGCGAGTCGTCGCCCCCGTACACTTTGCGTTTCGCCCACTGCTTCCCGGCCTCCACCTTCCCCTTCACGTAGGCCTTCCCGGCGGCGACCTTCGCCTTGACCCGCGATCCGATCCCCTTCAGCCCGCGGATCAGCGGCCCGGCGAGCTTGAGGCCGGTCTTGACGACCGCGTCGACGGCCCTGGTGAACGGCTTGCGCAGCGTCGTGACGATCTTGCGCACCTTCTGGCCGATGCCGCCGAGGCCCACGAGGCTGGCCAGGAAGCCGATGATGATCGGCACCATCTGGCCGAGCACGTCCTCGATCTTCGCCATCACGCCGCCCACGTTGCCGCGCACCACGTCGGCGACCGAGTCCAGCACCGTGGTGACGAACCGCGCGATCCGGCTGGCGTTGTGCACGAAGAACATCACCACGTCGTAGATCAGCTTGCAGGCCTTGATGAACGCCGCGGCCGGGTTGAGCAGGCTGATCAGCCAGGTGATGCCCGCGGTGATGATCTTGGTGAGGACGAAGTCCTTGACCTGCTCGAGGATCATCTCCTTGACGTCACCGAGCTTCTCCAGCAGCAGCTCCCACAGCCCGCCGACGCCCTGCGCCGCGAGCTTCTGGAACAGCGAGACCCCGGACTCGATCGCGCCCATCGCCCGCTCGCCCACCTGCCGCACGATCCGGGTGCGGACGGTGCGCCAGGTGAGACCGAAGATCGAGGCCAGCAGCTTGATGACGCCCTTGACGTCGAACGTCTCGGGGAGCTCCACGCCCCCCGAGGCCAGCGCTCCGAAGAGCCAGCTCAGCAAGCCCTTGCGCAGGTGCTCGACGAAGTTGTCCTTGAACCTCAGGATCCCGCCCTTGATGCCGGCGATGAGGTTGTCGAGGAAGCCCGAGGGGTTCTTGATGATCTGGCCGACCACACCGGCGGCTCGGGCGAGCACGTTGCGCAGCATCGCGGCCAGTTCACGGATGGTGTTGACGACGGCCTTGATCGCGCCGACCACCTTGTCGACCAGGCCGCGGTTCTCAGCCTGGAGAGCCTCGATCCGCTCGTCGAGCCCCTTCCGCGCGTCGACGTACTTCGTGGCCAACGTGTCGACCACCGTCTCTTGCTTCGCCTGCACGTCGCTCTCGAGCTGGGAGAATCTCGCGCCGATCTCCTTCGAGGCCTCCGACCCGACCTTCTGGAGTTCCTTCGGAAGGCTCCTCACGTAGCTGGCGATCTCGGCACGGCCAGCGGCAATCCGCTTCTTCGCCGCGGTGAGGTCGTGCCCAACGATGTCAGCGACCTGGGAGATCACCAAGTCCATCCGCTTGAGGTAGAGCTCCCGCCCAGCCTTGTAGAACTCGTCGACCTTCGACGGCATCCCCAGAAGCTTGTCCTTGGCCCAGCGCAGCCCACCGAGCCAGCCGCCGTACCGGTCCTTCTTGTACGCCGTCATCTTCGCGTCGACGTAGTCCTCGAACTGGGCGCGTGCGCCGGCCTCTCCCTTCTCGAAAGCCGACTCGACCTTCGGGTCGATCTCGTCGAGGATCTTCTTCACGTCCGCCTCGGTGGAGGCGAAGATGCCCTGGACCTTGGCGGTGACCTCGGCCCGCCTGGCCTCGTCCTTCGACTTCGTCGTGGCCTTGTCTCCGACGAGCCCGGCCAGAGCGGTCGCCTTGGTGCTGTGCATGCCGACCAGGCCGGCCTGGGTCTCGCCCGCGGCCTCGGCCCTCTGCTGCTCGATGACCTGCTGCTCGTGCTTCCGGAACTGGCCCGGCGCTGTGTCGGCGTGCTCCGCCGCGGCCTTCTTGCCCGCCACGGCCTGCTGGAAGTCTGGTTCGCCTGACTGCTGCAGCTGCTGCTCGGTCACGTCGGCGGCGGCCAGCTCCTGGTTGGCCTGCTGCTTGCCCGCCTCTAGGTTCACCTGCTCGGCCGGCGCCGGCTTGGGGACGGCGCCTTCCGCAGCGACCTTCGGGACGGCACCGGGCGGCTCGGGATGCATGGGGGCGACCTGCTTCGGGACCGCCTTCGACTCGTCGGGGGGCGCTTCGGTGGCTGTTTCGATGTCCTTGGCCTGCCCTTCCTTCCCCTCGGTGACGAGCCCCTTGACCTCGCCTTTCACCTCACCGGCCTGGCCCGACTCCTTGTAGTTGTCTGCCTCCTTCAGAGTCCGCGGAGACTTCGCCTCGATGGCCGTCTTCACTGCGGCGATGAAGGCCTTCTTGTCGAATTCACCCGGCTGCTGGGCATCCATGGTGTCGGCCTTGGCGGCCTTGGCCTGTGCCTCGCGGTCGTTGCCAGGCGGCTCGGCCGCCCCCTGCGCCTCGGCCGCCTTGGCGGTGGCCGGCGGGTGGGCCTGCTTCGCCGCGCCCACGGCGCGCACGCCCGTGGTGACCGCGGTGAACGCCGGGTCCTGCTCGGGTCGTACGCCGGGGGGCGGGGTCGGCGGCTGAAGCAGTTGGTCGGCGGGCAGAGGGCCGGCGCCCAACGGGCCCGGGGCGCCCCCGTCGCCGAGAGCCATACCGCCGCCCGGACCTGCACCGGCCCCCTCGGGCGCTCGGCTCGTCGCTGCGTGCCGACCCTTCGCCGAGGCTGCGCCTCGGGCTCCGGCCGCCTTGCCGAGGGCGCTCTTCTTCGGCACCGCCTTCTGGGGCGGCGCGGCCTTCTTCTGGGGCACCGACTCGGGCCCGAAGCCAGTGGTGCGAACCTCGAGCGCGGACGGAGGCGGCTTGGGGCCCTCCAGGTCCACCGGCACCCCGGCATTCTTCGCCGCCACGAGACCGCGCTCGACGGCGTCGATCTGCGGATCATCGCCACGGAGCTCTCGCAGCCCGGCGTCGATCGCCTCGCTGGCGGCGGGCTCGGGGTCACGCGAGCGAGCCGAGAGCAGGGCGTTGACGGCGGCGTTGCCCGCTCGGCGCTGCAGCGCGAGCATTCCCGCCCCGCCGCCCGCAGGGCCACGCTCGCCCGGCCTAGCGACCGCGGCGGTGCGGCGGCGCGCGTCGACGAGCGCGTCGCGAGCCCCGGTCCGCGATGGCTCGCTGGGGAGGTGCGCGTCGCCCATGACCGCCCTCTCGCCGGAGGTCTACGTGCCCCGGATCAGGGTGCCTGCTCCTCTTCCTCCTCCTCAGTCGGGGTCTCTTCTCGCTGCACGAAGGACCCCTGAACCGTGGGCTCCTCCTCCTGCTCCTCCTCGGCGGCCTCCTGCCGTTGCACCATGTCCTCGGTCTGACCGGCCTGGGGTCCCTCGACGTCGCGCTGCACCGCCGCCGGCGAGACCGTCGGCGCGGCCGTCGCGGGGGCGGGCGCCGGAGGCGGCCCGGAGATGGCCTGCTCCGCCGTGGCTGCGGCTTCACGCTCGAACCGGTCACCGGGGTCGCTGACGTTGATGCCGCCCGGAGCCGGTGTGCCATCGACAGGCCCGCCGCGCTGCTGCACCACGTGGGTCAGCTCGTGGGCGAGGGTGACGCGGCCGGCGTCGGACCCGGGGTCATAGGTGTCGCGCTGGAAGACGATGTCCGAGCCGACGGTGTAGGCGTGGGCGTTGACCGTCCGCGCAGAGTCGTGAGCCGCCGCGTCGTCGTGGATCCGCACGTCGCCGAAGTCGTGGCCGAGCCTTGCCTCCATGTCCTCCCGGACGCCGGCGTCGAGAGGCCGGCCACCCGAGCCGACCACCTCGTGCACCGGAGAGCGCTGGTCCTCTCCCGCCGACTCCACCATCGAGGTCACGCCGCCGTTGCCGACCGCCCGCTGCAGCCCCAGCACGGCCTCGGGACCGAGCACGTCATGGCGTCCGGCATGGGCTGCCCGGGCCGCGTGCTCGGGGACCGGCTCCTCGAGGCGAGCGGCCTTGGGGCGGAGCGCCGACTCCTCGGCGTCGAAGCTGTGCTCACGCATGGCGCAGTCCTCTCAGGTCTGGAAGAACCAGACTGCAACCGCGACATCGTCGGGCACCAGCCCCGGTGGGTCGCCGCTGGTGCAGTCAGGCCTGCCCGGAGGGGCACCCAGCAGCATGACGCAGCACGAGAGGTGGCGCGGCTCAGGGCGCCAGCAGGGACAGGTACTGCCCGAACTCGCGCTCGAGGACCAGCCGCCCCAGCTTGCGGTACTCCTGCTCCACGGCTGCGATGACGTGCCGCATGGTCACCGACGTGTCGTGCGCAGCAGCCAGGTACGCCGCGGTCGTGGCCGCGGAGCGGATGTTCCCGCCGGCCATCTCGAAGGCTTGGCCGCAGAAGGCGACGTCGACGTCCTCGGCCACCGGGACCGGCGGGGCCAGGCACCGTCGCCACAGCTCCTCGCGCAGGTCGGGGGTCGGCGCGGGGAAGTCGACGATCGAGTCCAGGCGCCGGGTGAAGGCGTCGTCGATGTTGGACCGCAGGTTGGTCGCCAGCACGGCGAGCCCGTCGAAGGTCTCCAGCCGCTGGAGCAGGTAGGCGCTCTCCACGTTGGCGTAGCGGTCGTGCGCGTCGCGAACCTCGCTGCGCTTGCCGAAGATCGCGTCCGCCTCGTCGAAGAAGAGCACCGCATTCACCCCGCCTGCCTCGGTGAAGATGCGCTCGAGGTTCTTCTCGGTCTCACCGACGTACTTGTCGACCACCGAGGCGAGGTTCACCGTATAGAGGTCGAGGCCCAGGTCGCCGGCGATGACCTCGGCCGACATCGTCTTGCCGGTGCCGGAGTCGCCGGCGAACAGCGCCGTGACTCCGCGACCCCGCCCGCCCCCACGCCGCATCCGCCAGTCGACCAGCACCCGGTCCCGATGACGTGCCCGCGCCGTCAGCTGCTCCAGGCCCCGGCGTACGACGGGAGACAGCACGAGGTCGTCCCAGGAGACCTCGGGCTGCAACCTGCGGGCCAGCCGCTCGAGGCCGGCCGCGTTCTGGCCGCGGATCCCGACCCGCAGCGACTCCTCTCCGACCACACCGCCGTCGAGCCGGGCCACCTGCTCGGCGGCGCGCACGGCGCGCTGGAGCTGGGGGGGACCCAGAGCGACGTGAGCGGCGACCGAAGCAGCGAGCGGACCCGCCTCGTCCCCCGCTCCGACCGAGGCGAGCTGACGGCGCAGCAGGTCGACGCGCTCGCCGGCGAGCATCAGCCCCGACTCGACGGGCAGCGGTGGAGCTTCCGTCCAGGCCGGGTCCCAGGTGGCCGCACCCACGAGGAGGACCGGGAACGGCTGTCCGGCGAGTCGTTCGAGGGCAGCGGGGCACGCCTCGGCGAGTGGCTCGACCGGACCGGCGACCAAGCCTCCACCCTGCAGCAGCGCCTCACGGGCCAGGACCCTGACCACGGTCTCGGGAGCAGCCTCTCGCGCCGCCGCCGTGAGGTCGGCGACGACAGCGGATCGGCCTGCCGCGCGGAGTGCGGCCACGGCCGTCGCGGTGCCCGTCCCGCTCTGGCGCTCCCTGACGTAGACGAACCGCACACCGGTGCCCAACGCCGCCGCCAGCCGATCGGCGAGCGGCGCGGGATACCCCTCGACATGGCGAAGCATCCAGGCGAGGCTCGGGTCTGGAGCAGTGTCGCCGAGCAGGTGCGCGGTGACCCGATCGGGCACTCGCAGCCCGCGAGTCAGGAAGGGCCGCTCGCCATCCTCCACCAGCACCAGCGCATGGGTGACCAGGGCGCCCGCCGGCGACAGCGCCTGGCGAGCGCCGGCCGAGACGGCCGAGACACCGGCCAGGTCGAGGGCCAGCCCCACCGTGGCCCGGCGCCGGGTGACGTCGTCGTTGAGATAGCCGTAGAGCCGCTCGAAGCGTCCGTCGAGGTCAGGGACCATCGCCACCGTCAGCAGCAGGACGTCGAGCGGGGCCAGCGGGACGGCGCCGGCCAGACGACCGAGCGGGCCGCGCTCGGCGACCCGGGGCAGGGGCAGCCTCGGGGGGGAGGGTCCCGGAGCGCCGGCCAGCAGCCGGTCGACGGCATCCTCGCTGACGTAGAGGCCCCGAAACGGGTCGTCGGGGGCGGGGTCGCCGACCCGCCGGTGCTCGACGGCCTGGGCGATCCGGGACTCGACATAGCGCAGCCAATCCACCAGCTCCCCGGCCTCGTCGGCGGCCGCATTGGACCTCACCGGCTCCGCCGCCGGGATCGTCGCGCGGGGGCTGGGTCGGGGGGCGCTGGTTCGGCGGGAGCTGGGTCGGGGGCGGAGGTCTCAGCACGATGACCCGCCCCCGCGGTGGCCGTCTCGCGCGGCGGCCAGCCGTCGATGCCGCCGGTGGACACCCGTGGTGGCTCGGTGACCGGCGCTGCGGCGTCGTATACGCGGCCCGTCCAGGTCGGGGCGGACACGACCACGTCCAAGGACGGCTTGAGCTCCCCACCGAGGGCGGACCACACGTCGGCGAAGGAACGGTCCTCGGGGGGCGGCAGCGCGACGGTCACCGGCACCGGCAGCCCCAGCTCGGCCAGCGACCCGGTCAGCAGGTCCCCCGGCAGCGCCTCGTGCCGCAGGAAGCACCCCAGCAGGGACGCCAGCAGCCGGTGCTCGTCCTCGGGACGCTGGGTCCACGCCGTGACCAGATAGGACAGCTTGAAGTGGCGCGGGGGCAGGTGTCGCGCGGTGATGTGGTTGTCGTCGTCGTACTCGTTGAGCAGGCCGCGCGCGCGACGCCGCAGATCCTCGCGGATGTCGTAGAGATACACGTCCACCGTGGGGGCGTTGCGACGCCCCGCCCACTCCTTGGTCGGGGCGTCGAAGACCACCTCCACCCCCCGGGTGCCCTCGGCCTCCCGGGCGACCAGGGCCGCCAGCGCTGAGTCCACCTCGTGGATCACCCCCGCAGTCTCGTGCCGGGCCCGCTCCGCTGGAACCCGACGGGGTGCCGGATCAGGTGCAGGCGCCGCTGCCCCTTCGGGCAGCCAGGTAAACGCCCGGTCCCGACGGCCCGAGGCGGGCTCGCACCGCAGAGCCGGGGACCCTAGCCTGGGGCAGGTCGGGCGCGCAGGGGCCTCGCCCGTCCCAGGAGGTTCACGGTGGCCGAGCCGGTCGTCACGCTGGACACCGCGCGGGTCACCGTCGAGCCGGGCGGACAGGCCACCGTCCGGGTCACCGTGTTCAACCCCGGCACCGTCGTCGAGGGCTACGCGGTGGATGTGGTCTCCGCCGTGCCGATGCCCTGGGCCACGGCAGCCCCGACGACGCTGTCGGTCTACCCACAGCAGGAGGAGTCCGCCACCGTCACCTTCGCCCCCCCGCCGGGGCCACAGACCGCGGGCGGCACCTATCCCTTCGGGGTCCGGATCCGCTCCCAGGTCGACACCGAGCGGACCGCAGTCGCCGAGGGAGACCTGGATGTCGGTGCAGTCGCAGGTCTGCGGGCCACCCTCACCCCCGCGACTTCGTCGGGTCGCTGGCGGGCACGCCACACCCTGACGGTGGAGAACGCGGGCAACGCCTCGGTGCGGCTTCGGGTCGAGGCGACCGATCCCGACCAGGCCCTGGGTTTCCTCGTCACACCGGCGCTGCTCGAGGTCCCCTTCGGGGGCCAGGGCTACGCCCGCGTCCAGGTGCGCACCCGTCACCCGTTCCTGCGCGGGTCCCAGACCCGGCTCCCGTTCCAGGTGGCCGGCGAGCGCGAGGGCGCCGAGCCGACGGCCGGCCCCACTCCGGTCGTGTCGACGCCGGACCGTCCGGTCGCCGACGGCGCCTTCGTGCAGAAGCCGATCCTCAGCCGGTGGGTGGTGCTCGCCGGCGTGCTCCTCCTCGCAGGTCTGGTGGCGCTGCTGGTGTGGTTGCTGCGCGGCGGGGAGACCGAGCCCGAGGAGCAGTCCGGGGTGGTCCTCGACGCTCCCACGGGGGTCACGGCGGCCGCGCCGTCCGCCGGCACCGTGCTGCTCACCTGGGATGCGGCGCAGGGAGCGGACTCCTACCGAGTGCTGCAGACGCGACCCACGCTCGTCGAGCAGGACATCACCGCGCTGGTCGACCCGGCGGACCCGGAGACGTTCCTGGTCCGGCTCAAGGTGGAGACCGCGGAGGAGTACTGCTACCAGCTCCAGGCGGTGCGGGAGAGCGGTGGCGAGTCGCGTCCTTCCACCCCCGAGGCGTGCACGACCACCACCCTGGCCCCGGAGGCCACCCCGTCCCCGTCGCCGACAGTGGTCGAACAGCTGCCGCCGCAAGGCGGCGAAGCGCCGGTCCCCCCGGCAAGCGGCGGCGCGGCCGAGCCCCAGTCCTCGCCCGCTTCTCCTGGAGAGCCCACGGACGCGCCGCTGCCCTTCGTCTCGGGCCTGAAGTTCTACGTTGCTCCGCCCGCAGCCCCACCAGCTGCCGCCGAGGCCGACCTCGCCGCCCTGGTCGCCGCCGGCGTTCCCGCCAAGCTCCTGCACACCAGCACCGTGACGCTGACTCCTCCGTTCGCCGCCGACGGCTGGCTGCTCTACGTCGACGCCGAGACCCCCGGGGACCTCACCGGCCGCTGCGCCCAGATCCAGGCATCTGCGGATGCCGCGGCCGTCCCCGGCATCGACTGCGCCCTGGCGGCGCCCCGCTCGGCGGCACCGGGCTCGACCGGCCCCACTACCCCCGCCGGGTCCGGTGCCTCCTGACGGGGGAGAACGCGCCGGAGCGGGCAGGGCCGGCAGACCACCGGCTCAGTCCCGTGCCGTCCGCAACCGGATCTCGCTGACCGCGACCAGGCCTTCCGGCGTCGCCCGCGGCGGATAGACCTCAGCGATCCGGACGGCAACGGAGGAGACCTCCTCCTCGAGGTCGAGCCACCGTCGCTGCGCGCCGTCCTCGCGGTCCAGGGACACCTCGACGCAGGCGTCGCCCACCACGAGGTCGATCCGGCTCGGTTGGGCGACGTTGTCCTGGCTGGGGACCTGGGGCGAGAGCCCGGCTCGGATGACGACGGCCTCGAGCCGCACCGGTGTCTCCCAGGTGAGCACCAGCGAGCCGATGCCAGGGGCTCCACCGCAGCCGTCGCCGGCGCGGGTCCCGTCTGGCCACACGGTGGCCCAGGCGGTCACCGGGTCGCCGTCCACCACACTGCGCGCGGCGTAGGTGGGGGCGACCGAGCCCGCCGGCTCCGGGGTCGCGATGACGGCGCCAGGGAGGTCGACCAGGTCCACTGTCCGCTGCCGCCACGCGTCGCGGACCGGCCTCAGCGGGTCGCCGCCGGCCACCAGGGCTGCGGCGGCTACGGCAGCGGCGGCCACCAGCACCGCGATCACGACCCGACGCCACCGGTACCAGGCCGGCAGGCTCCGCCGATAGGCGCGCCGGGCAGCCCTGGCCTGGGCGCCCCCGGATCCCCGGGCACTCGGGGAGGTGGCGGGGTCCGCTGGCCGGGGCAGCACCGGCGCGGCGGCCACCAACGGCTCACCGCACCGTCCGCAGAACCGGCGCCCGGGCTCCACCGGGCGGCCGCAGGCAGGGCACGCGAACCCGTCTCCTTCCGATGCCCGGCCCGTCGGGGAGCCCACCCGGGCGGGAGGTGAGCCTGAGGGAGGTCCAGCCGCGGGTGCAGAGGGGGGGCCCGTCGGGGGTTCAGACTGGGGGGCCGCCCGGGGTGCTGCTGGGGGGACGGGGCCCGACGCCGACTCCGGGGCGGCCCCGGCGCCGGTGTTCGCAGGACCCGGCACGCCGGCATCGGCGTCGGAGCGCGGCGGCGCGGTGTCCCACCCCAGGTAGGAGCCGCAGGCAAGGCAGAAGGCCGAGTCCGCCGGGTTGTTCTCGCCGCACGCGGTGCACTGCGCCTGGGTCGCCATCGTGTCCTCGCCTCGACGTACGGCACCCGGAGGCCTCCGGGCGGTGCCTGTGCGCCGATTGTCTCGCTAGCCTGGCCCGAAGGGGAGGCTCCGCTGCGGGGCGACGAGCGGACGGTGACGACCATGACCAGACGGTGCGACACCTGTGACCATGCCAACGACGACGACGCCGCCTTCTGCGCCAACTGCCACGCCTACCTGGCCTGGGAAAGCCCCGCCCCGGCCCCGCCGAAGCCATCCCCCGCCGGCCCTGGGCACGAGAACGCACTCAAGCCCCGGGCCACCCCCCCGCCGGGAGCGACGCCGGGACCGACCGGCGAGCCGACGCCGAAGCCACCGCGACCCCGCCACCCCCGACCCACTCGCCGCGATGCGCGACGCCATCGGTCGGACCCGGGCGATCGCCGAGCGCCAGGGCCGTCCGGACCTGGTCGAGCGACTGGACGCCGTCGGCCGACGGCTGCGGGAGGGCGCCGTCACGGTGGCCGTGGTCGGTGAGTTCAAGCGGGGGAAGAGCACGCTGGTCAACGCCGTGATCCAACGGCCCGTATGCCCCGCGGACGTCGACGTCGTCACCGCGGTGCCGACGCTGGTGCGGTACGGCGAACAGGTCGCGGTCACGGCGTATCAGACCCAGGAAGGGCAGGACGAGCCCCTTCCCCGGTCCGTCTCCCCCGATCAGATCGCGAGGGTCGTCGGCGAGGGCAGCGGCGACCGGTCGGTGTTGACGCACTCGGTGGAGGTGCGGGTCCCACACCGCATCCTGCGCACCGGTCTTCGGCTGCTGGACACCCCTGGCGTCGGCGGACTGCAGTCGGCGCATGGTCAGCTCACCCTCGGGGCCCTGAGCGGAGCCGACGGGCAACTCCTCGTCACCGACGCGTCGCAGGAGCTCACCGCGCCCGAGATGGAGTTCCTCGGCACGGCACTCGAGCGGTGTCCTCGGGCCGCGCTGGTGGTGACCAAGATCGACCTGCACCAACACTGGCGACGCATCGTCGACCTCGACCGTGAGCATCTCGCGCGCGCCGGGCTGGAGGTCCCCGTGCTCCCGGTCTCGTCGCAGTTGCGGCTGCTTGCCCGTGGGCGCCCCGATCTGACCGAGGAGAGCGGCTTCGCCGCCCTGGTGGAGTTCCTCGCCACCGAGATCGTCCGACCGGCCACGGCCCGGGCCGCGACGGAGGCGGCGCACGACGTGGACCTCCTCGCAGGCCAGCTCGCCCAACGCACCGACGTTGAGCGCGCGGTCCTGGCCCGCCCCGACGAGGAGCCTCAGGTGGTCCGGCGTCTCGAGGCCGCGCACGGTCGCGCCCACGCGCTCGCGGCCACCTCCGCCGGGTGGCAACAGCTGCTCAGTGACGGCATCCAGGATCTGGTGGCCGACGTCGAGCACGACCTTCAGGCACGGCTGCGCACGGTGGTCGCTCAGGCCAGGGACCTCATCGACCAGTCCGACCCGCGGGACACCTGGACCGACACCGGCGCGTGGCTAGGCCGACAGGTGGCCACGGCAGGAGTGGCCAACCGAGACCTGCTGGTGCGCCGGGCCACCGAGCTGACCTCCTCGGTCGCCACCGCGTTCGACGCAGCCGCCGACGAGACGGTCGGGGTGCCGCTCGAGCTCGTGGCCCGCTCCTCGGAGCGACGCGAGCTGCCACCGGTCTCGGCGCTCGGGATGCCCGGGGGCAGGCTCGCCTCGCTCATCGTCACCGCGCGCACCAGCGCCCTGGTCCCAATGCTGGCGGTGTCGTTGGTCCCGGTGGGTCTGCCGGTCTTCCTCCTCGCCGGCGGGGCCTTCCTGGCCACCACCGCGATCGGGGCGAAGCTGTTCCGCGACGAGGGACGGCGGCACCGGGACTATCGCCGCCAGCAGGCGAAGGTGGCGGTCTCGAAGTTCGTCGAGGAGGCCGCCTTCGAGATGAACAAGGAGACCCGCGACGCGCTGCGCCGGACCCAGCGGCTGCTGCGCGACGAGTTCCAGGCCCGGGCCCGGATGGCGCAGGCCTCCGCGGCAGGGGCGCTGGAGGCGGCGACCAGGGTCCGTGCGCTGGCACCGGAGGACCGGCGACGCCGCACTCGGGAGGTCGAGGTGGAGACCGGGCGGCTCGGCGAGGTCCGCAGCGACCTGCGGGGGGTCTCCCCGGTGGGGGTCACCGTTGGCTGAGGACCTCACCAGGCGCATCGCGGCGATCGCCCTCGCCGCCGCGGACTCGGCCACCAGCCCCGAAGCAACCGCAGCCTTCACCCAGGTCGCCGACCGGCTCGCGGGGCCGATCCGGCTCGCCATCGCCGGGAAGGTGAAGGCGGGCAAGTCGACCCTGCTCAACGCACTCATCGGCGAGGAGCTCGCGCCCACCGACGCTGGCGAATGCACCCGGATCCTCACCTGGTACCACTATGCCGACCGTCCCGCGGCGGTGCTCCACCCTCGTCACGGCCAGCCGGTGGAGCGGCCCTACACCCGTCATGGGGGCGCCCTCGAGGTGGATCTGGGCGACTTCGACGCCGACCAGGTCGACCATCTGGAGATCGGCTGGCCGACCCGTCGCCTGGACGACCTGGTCCTCATCGACACCCCGGGCATCGCCTCGGTGTCGGCAGAGGTCTCCGAGCGGACCCACCGGGCGCTGTCCTCGGAGTCGGGTCGGTCGCCGGTCGCCGACGCGGTGCTCTACCTGCTGCGTCATATGCACACCGCTGACATCCATTTCCTGGAGGCCTTCCACGACGACGAGGTCGCGCACGGGACGCCGGTCAACACCGTCGGCGTCCTCGCGCGCGCCGACGAGATCGGCTGCTCCCGGATCGAGGCGATGCAGCTTGCTGAGCGGGTCGCCCGCCGCTACGAGTCCGACCCGCGTCTGCACCGGCTGTGCCCGGTGGTGGTGCCGGTGACCGGGCTGCTCGGCCACGCCGCAGCGACTCTTCGCGAGTCGGAGTACGCCGACCTGCGCGCGGTCGCAGCTGCCCCGCCTGGGGAGGTGGAGGACGTGCTCCTGACCGTCGACCGGTGGGTCGCAGGCGGTGCATCGACCCCCGTGCCCGCGGACCGGCGCGCGGCCCTGCTCGACCGCATGGGGCTCTTCGGCGTCCGCCTGGCTGTAGAGCTGATCCGCGGCGGGGCGGTCCGCACCTCCACGGACCTCGCACACAGTCTCTCCGCGGTCAGCGGCCTCGAACGGCTGCGCGACGTGGTGCGGGTGCAGTTCGAGTCCCGGGCGCGGGTTCTCAAGGCACGCTCTGCCGTCGCCGCACTCCAGGGCCTGCTTGAGACGTCGCGAAGTCGGGAGCACACAGCGCTGCTGGCCGAGCTGGAGGAGGCGACGGCGAGCGCGCACGAGTTCGAGGAGGTTCGGGTGCTGACCGACCTCCGGTCCGGAGCTCTGGACCTGAAAGAGGATCGAGCCTTCGACCTCGACCGGCTCATGGGGGGCTCCGGACATCGTTCCGCGGTCCGCCTCGGCCTCCCCGAGGACACTCCACCGGAGGAGGTGCGGGTCGCCGCCCTCTCCGCGTTGCGCACCTGGCAAGGCGTCGAGCGTCATCCCCTCTCGAGCCGGACGATGCAGGTCGCGGCGCGCGCCGCAGCCCGTAGCGTCGAGGGGATTCTCGCCTCCCTCGACGTCCCGCCCGAGTCCTGAGTGGCCCCCCGTGCATGACAGGGGTCAGATCAGCCCCTCGCGCATCGCATAGGCGACCGCATGCGTGCGGTTGCGCAACTGCAGCCTCGTGGTGAGGTCGTGCAGGATGTTCTTCACCGTCCGCTCGCTGTAGCACATTCGCACCGCGATCTCGGAGGTGTCCTGACCGTCAGCCACCAGGCGCAGGACCTCAGTCTCACGAGGTGACAGACCCGCAAAGGTCAGCCCGCGAGGCGTGAGGACCTGGCGCTGCAGCCGACCGACGTGTTGCAGCAGTCTGCCGAGGAGGTCGGCGGGCACCTCGCCCTCGCCGGCGGCCACCTTCTGCACCGTGCGGATCAGCGCGTCCTGTGTCGCCTCCGCCCGACGCACCAGGCCCCCGACGCCCGCCTCCGCCGCGGCCACCAGCGTGGACTCGTCGATCGCGGTGGCGACGAGCACGATCCTCGGCCGGTCACCCCGGCATAGGGCACGCACGATCCGCACCGCCTCCTCGTCGAAGTCCTCCACGGACACGACGGCGACCACGGCCTCGTCGACCGCCATCTCCCCTACGAGCCGGATCTCGGTGCGCCCGGCGAGCTGGCCGCGCACGCCGGCCAGCGAGATCGGGTCGGTCGCATGGACGTAGGTGGGGATGCCGGGCGCCATGGTGTCCCTTTCGACGGTGCTGAACGACCCTGTGCCGACCGACCCTGCACCCGGCGGCTCAACGTGGGCTCAACGGCGGCTCAGCGTGACCCAGCCGGTCTGGTCCGGCTCACGAGCCGTCCGGGGCGTAGACGCACGAGTCCGCGACCGACACCGCATCGCCCGGGTCAGCGACCTGCGTCCCCGTCGTCGGGATCGGGGTCGGGCCGGTCGTCGGGATCGGGGTCGGGCTGGTTGTCGGGCTGGGGATGGGGCGAGGGGTGGCGAGCGGCGTGGCCGGGGTCGTCGCCTGCGCCGCCCTCGCCAGGGTGCGGCGCACGGTGTTCTGCACCCAGACGTAGTCCGGGTTTGCGGGGGCGAACCGATCCGAGGGCACGAAGGCCACCGACCGGATCGAGGCGTCCTTGGCCGCGAGCGCGAGCTCGACGAACGCCGGCAGGAGGTCGGCGGGTACGTCGGTGCGCACGATCCCCTTCCCCGCCTCGACCAGGTCCTCGTAGCGGCGCAGCAGCGTCAGGGGCTGCGCCTCGTCGATCAGCGCTCGCACGAGGCACCGTTGGCGCAACATCCGTTGGTAGTCGTCGGAGCCCCAGCGTCCGCGGGCGAACCACAGCGCCTGATAGCCGTTGAGCCGCTGCGCCGGTCCCGGCTCGAGGTAGCCCACCGGGGGGATGCCCAGGTCGGTGTTGCCGTGGATCGCCACCGCCTCGTTGATGTTGACGGTCACGCCGCCGATGGCATCGACGATCTGCTGGAAGCCGCCGAGGTTCACCAGCACGTAGTAGTCGACCGGGATTCCCAGCGCGCCCGACACCGCCTGTTTGATGGCGTCCGCCCCTTCGTTCTCCGAGGTGCCCATGAGCCCGGGGTGGAGCAGAGGAACCTGTCCGTAGACGGCGTTGAGCAGCCAGAAGCCCGGGTCCCCAGGCCCCTGGAAGCCGTCGGGGTAGAGCGCATGCAGCGGGCTGTCGGCCGGGAAGGGGACGTCCATGAGGTTCCGGGGCAGACTGAACATGGCGGTGTCGCCGGTGCCGGTGTCGAGGCTGACCAGGATGACCGAGTCGGTGCGGATGCCGGGACGCGTCACCGAGCCGTCGCCGCCGAGCAGCAGCACGTTGACCCGCTCTTGGCCGCCCCAGGGGTCTGCCACGCTCACCTCCCGCGGCGCGGTCGCCGTGCGGTTGTTCTCGAACACCTCCGTGACCAGGTCGGCTTGGACGGTGGAGTAGCGAGTGAGGACGACGACCGGCGCGGCGAGCGCCAGGCAGACGCCCAGCACGACCGTCGCGCCCAGCCCCTCCTTCCACCAGGTCAAGGGCCGCGGTCGGACCACGACGTACGTCGCGACGACGCCGATCGCCCACACCACCACCAGGGCGATCCCGGCGATCGCGGCGATGCGGAGCCCGTCGGCGTCGAAGGCCACGTTGACGACGTGGTCGGGCTCGAGGAGGACCCAGCCGGCCAGCGCACCGAGGACGAGCGCGGTGGCCATGAGCAGCGCACCGGGCAGCCTGCGCCGCGCCCACAGCAGGCCCGCTCCCGGGACAACGACGGCGAGCACGGTGACCCCCAGGGCACCGAGAAGCCCTCGGGCTCGCTGGGGCGGTCTCCTCCTCGACGAGCCGGGCTTCGGTCTCCCGCGATCGCCGTCGGCGGCGCGGTCATCCACGACGCGTCCCCCTTCCACCCCCGTCCGTCTGCAGCTGGGCCACCCACCCGGCTACCTGCGTGCGTGAGCGGAACCCTAGCTTGCGCAGGATGTTCTCCACGTGACCCTGGGCGGTGCGTGGCGAGATCCCGAGCCGAGCGGCGACGTCGCGGTTCGTCAGCCCCTCCGCCACCAGTCGCGCCACCTCCTCCTCACGGGTGGTGAGCGGCGAGGTCTCCACCGGTCCCGACGGGCGCGTCTCCAGCACCCCGTAGAGGGCGAAGCCGATGACCTGGTCGGCGGCGAGCCCAGCGCCGGTCCGCCACCGGTCCTCGTAGTCGCCTCGGGCCAGCGTCGCCTGGGCCCGGTTCACGCCCACTCGGCGCATCGGCGCCAGCGTGGCGGCCAGGAACGGGACGTGGCCGGGATCCAGGCCGAGCACGCGCCACCGGACGGCACCGGCCCCCTGAAGAGTCGCGGCACGGTTCGGGTCGTCTCGGGCTGCCGCCACGCCGGCGAGCACGTCCAGGACGAGCGCCACTGCGAATCGGTCCCCGAGCTCGGTGGCGGGCCGCAGAGCCGGGCGCACGATCTGCTCGGCGACGCCGAGGTCGCCTCGGCCGAGTGCCAGCACCCCCAGCAACCCGCAGGCGTAGGCGCGGAGCGACCATTCGCCTGCGGCCTCACTGACTGCGATGGCCGCGCGCAGCGCCGCGTCGGCCTCGTCGCGGTCGCCGATCGTCCACCGACACATGCCGCGCACCACATAGCCGGCGGCACGCGTCAGATCGTCACCGTCGCGGCGGGCCCGCTCAATCGCGCGGTCGACGGCCGGCACACCGCCGGCCGGATCGCCTCGGATCGCCGTCAGCGCGCCGGCGGCGAGCACTCCCGTCGGCGGCAGCGCCACCCCGGTCTCCCCGGCCAGGCGGTGCGCGGAGTCCAGGTGCCTCCCGGCGTCCGTGTCGTCCCCCTGCGCCAGGGAAAGCCAGGCAGCCAGCACCCGGGCCTCGAGCCGCTCCTGGGTGGCCTCCCCAGGCAACGCCAAGGCCCGGTCCAGCCAGGCGCGACCCTCCCCGACCCGCCCGGTGCCGAGCCAGGAGAAACGCAGCCCGGCGGCCATCCGCAGCGCCACTCGCTCCTGGCCGGTCTGCACCGCGTGCGCGAGCGCCTCCGCCAGGTTCGCATGCTCCAGGCGTGCCCGGTGCAGCAGCGAGGGTTGCCGATCACCGAACCACTGCGCGGAGGTGTCCTCCACGAGCCCCGCGCACCAGGCCAGGTGGCGGTCCTGCCAGATCCGGCGAGCGGCGTCGGGCCGCCGCTCCACGGCGTACTGCCACAGACTCGTCGGCAGCCGGTAGCGGGCCCGCACCGGATCGGAGTCGGCCCGGACCAGCACGGACTTGGCCAGCAGCCCGTCGACGAGGTCAAGGACGTCGGGGGCCTCGATGCCGTCGCCGGTGCAGACCTCCTCCACCGCCTCGAGGTCGGCGCCGCCGGCGAACACGGTGATCCGAGACCACAGCTCACGCTCCTGCCGGGTGCACACCTCGTCGCTGAGGTCGATGGAGGCGCGCAGCGACCGCAATTGCGGCGGCGCATCGGGATCTCCCTTGCCGAGCAGCCGGAACCGGTCGTGCATCCGGTCGAGGATGCCCTGCGGGGACAGCACGGTGACGCGCCCGGCGGCCAGCTCCAGAGCCAGCGGCACGCCGCCGACCGCCACGCAGATGCCGGCCACGGCCTCGGCGTTGTCGGGGGTGAGTCGAAAGGAGGGCCGCCGGCTCGTGGCCCGCTCGACGAAGAGCCGGACTGCCTCGAACGAGGCGAGCGCTGCCGGGTCGGAGCCGTCGTGTCCCCGGTCTCCAGGACAGTCCAGCGGCCCGAGCCGGAGCACGGCTTCGCCGGTGAGGCCGAGCGGCTGGCGTGCGGTGACCAGGGCGCTGACGCCGGGGCAACCGGCCAGCACCCGGTCCACGACCCCGGCGAGCTCGCCGGGAAGGCGATCGCAGCCGTCGAGAACCAGGAGGATCCGCCGGTCGGCCAGGGCGGCGACCAGGCGCGCGGCGTCTTCGGCCTCGGTGAGGTGGGCGCCGGAGGCGCGGGCCACCGCGGGGACGAGCACGGTGGCACCGCTCACCTGCGTGAGGTCCACGAGGGCCGTCCCGTCCGGGAAGAACCGCGTGACCTCGGGAAGCACGGCGGTGGCGAGCGCCGTCTTGCCGATGCCCCCGGGGCCGGTCACGGAGACCAGCCGCCCTCCCCCGCCGAGCAGCCCGCGCAGCTCAGACAGCTCGCGTCGTCTGCCGATCACGGCGCCGGTCCGGGCCCGAACGGTAAAGACACGTAGCGGTCTGGGCCATCTGCCCGTCCCCGCTCCGGGCCAGGCACGAGAACGTGAGGTCGGCGGTCCGTGCGGTCAGCTGTCGGGGGACGGCGTCGGGGGACGCATCGGTCCACGCCCACGAAGCGGAGGACCGGTCGGCACCGGGCGCCGCGCAGGACCGTCACGATGGCCCCCGTCCACCCCCGGGGGCCATCGTCGCCACGGGGAGGCGCCAGGGCGTGCTCCCACACCGCTACCGGGCCTTGCGTGGTTTGGGCGAGTAGGGACGTGGCTGCCCGAAGGGATACGCCAGAGGCGCTGGCGCCTTGTGGTTCGCCTTGCAGTACGCCGCGCGCTCCTCGACGGCTGTGTCCGAAGCCTGATAGGCGGTGCTGGCGAGGATGACGCGCGCGTCGTTCACAGCGTCGGTCTCGATCTTGGCCTCGACCAGCCGCCGCGCGAACGGGGTGGGAGCGCTCACCAGCGCCTCGGCGTTGCGCCAGGCGTTCTCGCGCCAGAGGCTGACGATCTGGAAGAGCGCCGTGTCGGTGAGCCCGGCCGGATTCGCGGCGTCGTCCAGGCTAGGTTCGAACCTCGCTGCCGCCTCGGCGAGCATCGGCTCCATCGCCAGGCTCAGGAACTCGTCCACGCGGGAGAAGTCGGGCTTGCGCGACGACCCGTCGGGTGCGACCAGCCCGACCGCGGCCACGGTGAAGGCCAGGTCGCGGTTGATGTGTGCGTTCATGGCCAGCAGGAGGTCCCCGGCGGCCGTCGCCCACCGCCGATCAGCCGCTCGGAACGCCAGCCGCCAGGCCCTGGGGACCTGGGCCCGCTCGCCGTCACGCCAGGCGTAGTAGGCCTCGGTGTAGTAGCGGGCGAACACCGCGTCCTGGTGGTTCGCGAAGGGCACGTCCTCGTAGTAGCCGGGGATGTCGCGCGACCATCCGTAGGTCTGGGTCATCCGCAGGTAGGACAGAGCGAACACCGCATGGTGGTGGCAGCGCCGCCCGTTCTTCTTCAGCACCCGCGCGAGCTCGGCCAGGGTGGCGTCCAGGCAGGAGGGACGGCCCGCCACGCAGTCGTTCTCACTGCTGGGGATGAACTCGACCGTCCAGCCGGGAAGCTGTTCGGCCCAGGGGACGTAGGTCGTCTCGCGGGCGGCTGCGGGCGCGGGGGCGAGCGGGGCGAGGAACAGGGCACCGGTGAGAGCCAGGACCGCGGCGACCGCGCCCCGGCGGCGCGCAGTCGCATCCCTGCGCGGGTGTCGCGGCCGGGTCGGCCGAAGACGGATCACGGTTCCCCCAGGGTCGAGGACGGGTTGTCCGGATGTGGCCAGTTTCCTCCGACTTGGCCGAGCCGTCCAGGGAGAGCGGTCTCAGTTCGGCGGCAGGTGCTCGGCGACCCACGGGACAAGCTCTCCTCGCGAGCCGAGACCCAGCTTTCCCAGGGCTCGCGCGACATGTCCCTCCGCGGTGCGCCGGGAGATGACCAGCCGGTCGGACACCTCCCGGTCGGACAGTCCCTCCGCGACGAGCCGCACGACCTCCACCTCGCGGGGGGTCAACCCCGCCCTCGCGCCGGGGCGCCCGGCACCCGGGGCGTCCGAGGCGAAGGCGACCGCGTCCTCGAAGGCCATCAGCGCCCCGGCAGACCAGGCCTCCTCGAGGGCCGGCTGGCCCATCGCCACGCGCAGCCGGTCCACGCAGGCTTCGTGGCCCCCGTGCAGGTTGCGGAACAGGCGACCGCCGACGGATCCGAGCGCTGCCTCGACGGCGCCCAGCAGCCGCGCGGAGTCACCGTGCCGGCCCTGCTCGGCGAGCACCCAGGCCACCAGCTCCATCGACATGGCCATCCCCAGCCGGTCCCCGAACGGCTCCTTGAGGGCCAGCACCCGGCGGGCTTCGGCGGCCGCGCGCTCGGGCCGGCCTTGGCGCCACGCCACCCACGCCTGGGTCCACCGCGCCATCGCCGCGCAGTAGACCTCCTCGGCGGCCTCGCAGCGTCGGATGCACTCCTCGGCGAAGCCGAGCGACGTGTCCAGGTCCTCCAGGCTGGCGTGCACCGTGGCCAGCTGCACCAGCGCCAGGGGTACGCCGAAGGGGTCCTCACCGGACTCGTGGAGGGCGCGTGCCTCGTCCAGCAGCGCGACCGCCTGCTGCGGCTCGCCCCAGAAGGCCGTCGCGATCGCCAGCCCGTGCAGTGCATGGGCCCGCCACGTCCTGCTCTGAGTCTCGGTGGCTCGGACCAGGGCCTCCTCCAGCAGCGGGCGAGCATTGCCGAGGTCACCTTGGAGCACGGCGAGCCGGCCGGCGACGACCATGCCCGCGGTGCGCTCGAGCCCGGGGTCGCCGGGATAGTCCAGCAACCGGGTCAGCCAGCGCCGGCCCTCGCAGAACCGCCCGACCATGACCCAGTAGTGGAGCAGCCGGGCCATGATCCGCATCCCGTCGACGGCGCGGTCCGGGTCCGTGGCGCATCGCTCCAAGGCCAGCCCGAGGTTGTCGTGGTCGGCCCGCAGCCGCTGGAACCAGGCGACCTCCGAGGGACCCCACATCTCCCGGGCTGCTCGCCCGGCGAGGTCCAGATAGTGCTCCAGGTGCCGCTGGGCGAAGCCATCGCGCTCCGGGCCGCCGAGCCTGCTCTCGCCGTACTCCCGCAGGGACTCCAGCATCGAGAAGCGGGCCGGCGCGCCTTCGGCCGTAGGCCGCGGCACCAGGACCGACTTGGCGACCAGCCCCGCGACCCGTTCGTCGAGGACCGACGCCGGCAGCCGCTCGTCGCAGACCACGGCGCGCAGCGCTTCCAGGTCGAAGCTGCCGCCGAAGACCGAGCTGCGGCTCCACAGCAGCTGTTCCTGCTCGTCGAGGAGGTCGTGGCTCCAGTCGATGAGGGCGCGCAGGCTCCGCTGCCGCGGCACCGCGGTCGCAGATCCTGTGGTCAGCAGCCCGAAGCGGTCGCTGAGCCGGTCGAGGATCTGCTGCACCGAGAGAGACCGCACCCGCGCCGAGGCGAGCTCGATCGCCAGCGGGACACCGTCCAGGCGACGGACCAGCTCGGAGACGGCTTGCTGGTTGGCCGCGTCCATGCGGAACGGCTCCCAGCTCGCCTGGGCCCGGTCGACGAAGAGGCGGACTGCGTCGTAGTGCATCAGCCCGGCGACGGAGCCGCCGTTGCGTTCGCTGTCCGGCACGGTCAGGGGCGCCACGGGCAGCAAGCACTCACCCTCGACCACGAGGCGGTGGCGGCTGGTGGCCAGGATCCGCAGGCGCGGGCAGCCCCTCAGCAGTCCGGCCGCCAGCTGGGCGGCCGCCGCGTCCACGTGCTCGCAGTTGTCGAGGACGATCAGCATCTCCCGGTCTCGCAGATGCGCTACCAGCCGGACCAGGGTGGGCCCCTCGGCGTCCTCCTCACGAATCCCCAGAGCCGCACCGAGGATGTCGGGGACCAGGGTGGGGTCGGTGACGTGGGCCAGCTCCACGATCCAGGCGCCTTCGGCGTACTCCGAGCTCAGCTCCGCCGCCGCTCGCAGCGCCAGCCGGGTCTTGCCCACGCCGCCCGGCCCGAAGAGCGTCACGAGCCGGTTCTGGGCGATCAAGGCACGGAGCCGGGCCAGCTCGTTCCGCCTGCCGACGAAGCTGGACAGTTCGGCCGGCAGGTTGCTCCTCGACATCCGGGCTGGTCGCATCAGCGACCCTCCCCGGGGGACGCAGGGAGCGCGACCACCACGATGCCTCCCCTCCTCTCTGGGCTCATCCCTCCATGCCCGGGGACGCCACGTCAACGAGCGGCTTGCCCCGTCGCTCCGGCAATCCCCAGGTAGCCGCCGCAGCCAGGGCAAAGAAGACCGCAAAGATGCTGAAAAGCACCAGATTGCTTCCCCCGCGGTCCAGCACGAACGGCACCGACAGCGGGGCGATGATCGACGCGATCCGGCCGAAGCCGGCGGCCCACCCCGTTCCCGTTCCGCGCAGCGCGGTCGGATAGACCTCCGGAGAGATCGCGTAGAGGGAGCCCCAGGCGCCGAGGTTGAAGAACGACAGCGCCATGCCGGCGGCGATGATGGCAGCCTCGGAGTCGGCGCTGCCGAAGAGGATCGCAGAGACCGCCGAGCCGAGCAGGAAGGTGGACAGCGTCGGCCGCCGTCCCCAGACCTCGACGAGCACCGCGGCGGCGGCGTACCCCGGGAGCTGGGCCAGCGTGATGATCAGCGTGAAGCCGAAGGACCGCACCAGGTCCATGCCGGAGGCCACGAGGAGCGTAGGAATCCAGATGAAGGCCCCGTAGTAGGAGAAGTTGACCCCGAACCAGACCGTCCACAGGCTCGCCGTGTGCCGGCGACGGCCGGGTCGCCAGAGCGCGGCCGGGCTGGGGGCGGGCTCGGTCGCGGAGTGCGCCAGCTCGGGAGCCGGCTCGTGGGGGGACACCACGCCCGCGGACTGCTCGAAGCGGCGCACGGCCGCCTCGGCCTCGACGAACCTGCCCTGTCGCTCGAGGAAGCGCACCGACTCGGGCAGACCGAGCCGGACCACCACCGAGTACGCCGCCGGCAGCGCCCCGATCGCCAGCGCCCACCGCCAACCGTTGTCGGACAGCGGGACGACGAAGTAGCCGATCAGTGCCGCGAACAACCAGCCCACCGCCCAGAAGGCCTCGAGCGCGACGACCACCCGCCCGCGGATCCGGGCGGGGGCGTATTCACTGACCAGCGTGGAGGCCACCGGCAGCTCCGCGCCCAGGCCGATGCCGATGAGGAACCGGAAGACGAGCAGGGATGCGACCGACCACGAGAGGGCAGCCGCCCCGGTGGCCAGGCCGTAGACCAGCAGGGTCAGGGCGAAGACCTGACGGCGACCGATCCGGTCGGCCAGCCACCCTCCGGCGCCGGCTCCCAGCGCCATGCCCACGAAGCCGATGGCGCCGATCCAGGACAGCACGAAGGGCTCCAGGCCCCAGTGCTGGGCCAAGGCGGCCATCACGAAGCTGATCAGCCCGACGTCCATCGCATCCAGCGCCCAGCCGAGGCCGGAGCCGACGACTAGCCGGCGATGCTCGGCCGAGAAGGGCAGGTCGTCGAGCCGCTCGGTCCGGGTCCGCTGACCGCGCAACGCCCGTCCAGGGGTGTTCATGGCGGCCAGTGTCCCACCGGCCCAATTACGACCGGGGGTGGCGTCGGCAGCGGGTCATCAGCCACTGGTTGTGGCCAGCGCGTCGCTCGTAGGCCAGGTCGTCGAGCACGGCGATGGCCATCGGCAGCCCCCGGCCGGACTCCTCGGTGGGGTCGGGCATGCCCGGCGTGTCCCGGGCGTCGAAGGGCGCCTCCTGCCCGGTGTCGGCGAGCAGCCCCACCAGCCGGTCGTCGTGGATCTGGAGAGCGAAGGAGTAGCGAACCTCACCCGGGGGACGGCCGTGCCGCACGACGTTCCCGGCCACCTCCAAGACCGCGATCTCGAAGTCCATGAAGTCCTCGCCTTCGACGTCGGGGTGGTCCCCGGCTGCCCGCTCGAGCAGCCCGCGCAGCAGGTGCAGGGACTCGGGCACCGCGAACCCGCCCACGCGGTACGGAGGCTCGACCACGAATCCGGACTGACCCGCTGTCACGTTGGTCACCATCCCACCAGCAGGCCCGGGGAAACCCTTTAGTCTCGTAGCCGCTGTACCGATGCAGTTGGCGGAGAGCAGACACACCACCTCTCCGCTCAGGAGGAGTAGATGACCACCCAGGCCCCCCCGGCCCAGCTCACCGAGCGCGTTCTCGCCGCCGTGGCCGACGGCGCGTGGACGCCCGCCGACGTTACCGCCACCGTGACCAGCGAGTTCCGGGCCGCCCGCAGCGACGTCGTCGCCACGCTGTGGGACCTCGTCGAGACTGGCGACCTCGCCTGCTGCCACCACCACGGCCAGTTCGGCTTCCGGGCGACGCACTTCCACTGAGGCTCGCCCCGGCGGATCGTGCGGGCCGTGCCACGATGGCCCCATGACCCGCACCGCCCACCCCCAGCTTCACAACGCGGACCACATCGCGCTGACCGAGCGCTGGGCGGCGCACAACTATTCGCCGCTGCCCGTCGTGGTCAGCGAGGCGCTCGGCTGCTGGGTCAACGACGCGGACGGCCACCGCTACCTCGACTGCCTCGCCGGCTACTCGGCGCTGAACTTCGGACACCGGCATCCGCGCCTGGTGGCCGTCGCGCATGAGCAGCTCGACCGGCTGACTCTGACCAGTCGCGCCTTCTACAACGACCAGCTCGGCCTGTTCGCCCGCGACCTGGCCCGCCTCACGGGCACCGACGTGGTGCTGCCGATGAACACCGGGTCCGAGGCCGTGGAAACGGCGATCAAGGTGAGCCGACGCTGGGGCTACGAGATCAAGGGAGTGCCCGACGACAGCGCGACGATCGTGGTGATGCAGCGCAACTTCCACGGCCGCACCACGACCATCGTCAGCTTCTCCGACGATCCCGAGGCCCACAGGCACTACGGCCCCTACACCCCGGGGTTCCGGATGGTGCCCTTCGGCGACATCGGCGCGCTCGCGGCCACCGTCGACGAGACGACGGTGGCGGTGCTGCTCGAGCCCATCCAGGGGGAGTCCGGCGTGATCATCCCGCCGGACGGCTACCTGCGCGAGGTTCGTGCGCTGTGCTCGGCCGAGCGGGTGCTCATGGTGGCCGACGAGGTGCAGTCGGGCCTTGGCCGCACCGGCGAGACGCTGGCCTGCGACCACGAGGACGTCGCCCCCGACCTGATCGTGCTAGGCAAGGCGCTCGGCGGCGGCATCTACCCGGTCTCCGCGGTCGCCGGCAGCCACGACGTGCTCAGCGTCGTCGTCCCCGGCTCGCACGGCTCCACCTTCGGCGGCAACCCGCTGGCCGCCGCGATCGGACGAGAGGTCGTGGCCCTGCTGGAGACCGGCCAGATGCAGGAGCGTGCCCGCGAGCTCGGCGGCATGCTGGCCGACGGGCTCCGGTCGCTGGTGGGCAGCGGGCTGGCCGCGGTCCGGACCCGCGGCCTCTGGGCGGGCATCGACGTCGACCCCTCGTTGCTGACCGGCCGCGAGCTGTGCGAGGCCCTGGCCCGCCGGCACGTGCTGGCCAAGGACACCCACGGGCAGACGATCCGGCTCGCGCCACCCCTGGTGGCCACCGAGTCCGATATCGAGTTCCTCCTCGAGGCGCTTCACGACGCCCTCGACGGGGCCGGCTCCCGCGCCGGCGCCACCCATGCCGCCGGGGTCTGAGCAGGTGCCTGAGCAGGTGTCCCGGCCCCCGCGCGTGGCGGTCGTGCTGTCCGGGGTGGGCGCCCGCGGCGCCTTCCAGGCCGGAGCCCTCGCCGCCCTCCTGCCTGCGCTCGCCGAGGACGGGCTGGTGCCGCGGGTCTGGCTCGGCACCAGCGGAGGCGCGGTCAACGCCACGCTCTGGTGCGCCTACGCCGACGAGGGCGCCCTGCCCGCCGCAGAACGGTTGCTCGAGGTCTGGCGGCAGACCAGCGACGACGACGTCTATCTCCCGCTGCCGCTGACCCTCCCGCGGATCGGGCTGCAGTTCGCCGGTGGGGCGCTCCTCGGGATCGGTCCGGGGACCACCAGCCTTCTGGACACCTCGCGGCTGCGAAGCACGGCGCGCAGGCTGCTCCCCGTGGAGCGGTTGGCCGACAACCTCGCCCGCGGGGTCGTCGACGCCGTCGGCGTGGTCGCCACCCGGATGCCGTCCGAGGCGGACTCCGCCCGACCGGGCACGGGCAGCGGACGCAGCGTGGTCTTCCTCGACGAACACCGCCGCTCCGGCTACGACGGCGACCCCAGGCGCGCACTGGATGTCGTCCGTGGTCCGGTGCGGCGCGAGCACGTGCTGGCCTCCTCCGCCATCCCGGCGGCCTTCCTCCCCATCGAGGTCGACCTGCCCGCCGAGGCGACCGGCTGGTACCTCGACGGCGGGGTCCGCCTGAACACGCCGCTGCACCCCGCGGTAGGGCTCGGCGCGGACCGGATCGTGGTCATCTCGGCGACCTCGACGCAGTACTCCCCGCTGACGCCGCTCCTCTCGGCCGGGCCGGTGCCCGATGTGGCCGACGCCGCCGCCCAGGTGCTGAACGCGGTGATGGCGGACCGGACCACCGAGGACCTCCGCACGCTGCGGCGTACCAACCGATGGGTCTCGCACCTGGCTGGCAGCGGCGCCCGGCCGATCCTGCGCGGCGACGGTGAGCCCTATCGAGAGATCCCGGCACTGGTGGTGTCCCCACCACCGGGAGCAATGGGCGCGCTGGCGGCGCGGGTCTTCGAGGAGCGCACGCGAGGGCTGCGGCGGTTCGCGGAGCTGGACAACTGGCTGATGGGCCAGGCTCTGCGAGGCGCCGGCGACCGGGTCGGCCGCCGCGAGCTGCTGAGCTACCTGTTCTTCGACGAGGCGTACTTCACCGCTAGCATCGACCTGGGCCGGCAGGTCGCCGAGGAGTCCTTGGCCCGCGGCTGGTCCACCTGAACTCCTCCTCTGCCGCGCCGGCGGGGGTGCGGTCGCGGTCTGGCGTCGCTCCCTTCCTGAGGTTGGTCCTCGGTCCGGGTGGGTAGGTACGCCGCGCACATCCGCCGAGCTCTCGCACCACCCCCGGAGTCCCATGCGTCTTCGCGCGGCGTTCCGCGCCGCCGCC
The DNA here is from genome assembly GCA_963745245.1 of uncultured Actinomycetota bacterium. Lineage (GTDB taxonomy): Bacteria > Actinomycetota > Actinomycetes > Propionibacteriales > Nocardioidaceae > Marmoricola_A. The sequence continues at coordinate 552,649 of CAVUWU010000002.1, read as the reverse complement.
CACTCCCGCGTCACCCTGGTCGTGGCCGTGCTGCTGAGTCTCGCGGTCCCGCTGCTCACCATGCCGCGGCTGTCCTCGGTCTCGCTGTGGCCGGTGCTGCTCGCCCTGATCCCCTGGGTCGTCGGCAAGTACCTCCTGTGCCCGCTGCGCTGGCGCGCACTGACCGATGCGGGGCTCGCCCGCGGGTGGCATGTGCGCGCCTACGCCGAGTCCGAGCTTGTCGGCCTGCTGACGCCAGGCCACGTCGGGGCCGACGTGTGGCGGATGCACCGGCTGACCGCGGTGGGGCTGCGGCGACGGGGACGCCGTGGCCACGTGGGCCTGGACCGCTTCGTCGGCGCCATCGGCCTGGCGGTGTTCGTCAGCTTCGCCGGCAGCGCACTGCCGACCCAGATGCTGGTGGTCGCGCTCGGCGTCGGCGTGCTCGTGCTGGCCACGGTGCTGGTCGTCCGCCGGGTGCGCCCCGAGTGGCTCCCCACGCGCCCGCTCCCGCCCCCACGACGCCTCGGCTACGGGCTCCTGCTCTCTGCCCTCTATCAGCTGACGATCGCCGGGCTGCTCTGCGGCGCCGTCGCCGCGACCGGTCACACGCTGTCCCCGCTGGCACCTCGCCTCCCGCGTGCTCGCCTGAGGAGGGAGGTCTAGCCGCTCTGCCGCGCTGCGTCGCGCCCCGGCTGAGAGTGCCAGGATGGAGGCAGCATCGCGGGACGGGAGTCCGTCGAGGGGGCAGGGTGTCGCGGCATCCGGTGGTGACCAGGTCCGACATGCTGTGGATGGCCCTCGAGGAACGGCTCGGCCTCCACCTCGAAGCGCAGCTGCAGGCACCCTTCCTGGCCGTGCCCTTCGCGGTCACCGCGGCCAGCTGGATCTACATCTGGGGCCACTGGCCGGTGATCGTCGCGACGATGATCTGACTCGCCTGGCGCCACCGCGGGCTCTTCCACCGGTTGCGGGACGCGATGATGATCTCGGGGGCCGTCGGGATGGTCATCTTCGCCACCTGTCCGGTGGCGCCGCCCCGGATGGTCGACGCCGGCCTGGTGGACACCGTGACCGAGCACTCCTCGGCGTACCGCCTGCTGGAGCCGCCGGCCCTGGTCAACCAGTACGCCGCGATGCCGAGCCTGCCTGCGGGCTGGGACCTGCTGGTCGGGATCGCCATCGTCAGCGCCGCGACCGGGGTCGCGCCCGGCGGGCGGACATCGGGCTGCACGGGGCCGTCGAACTCGGCGTGGACGTCATCGAGTGCGACGTCCACCGGCACCGAGGCCGTCTCGAGGTGCGCCACCTGAAGTCGGCCGGTCCGTTGCCGTTCCTGTGGGACCGCTGGGAACGCGTCCCCGCCTCGGCCGCCCGGCTCGGACTGCAGGAACTGCTCGACGCCGACGAGCACCGCACGTTGTTCATGCTCGACGGTTCTGGCCGGCCACCGCACGGGGTCTCGGTGCATCGCTCGCTGCTCGACGCGACCGTCGTGGCCGCGTTGCACCGGCGTGTCGAGCTCGTGATGACGTGGCCGGTCAACGACCACGAGGCTCTGGAGCAGGTGCGGGCGTGGGGTGTGACCGGGGTGATCAGCGACGAGCCGGCGGTGCTGGCCGAGCTCATCGACCGACGCGAGCGATGAGCGGGGCGGGCTCGTTCGCCGGCTGAGCCCGCGGGCCGTCCTGGATCCGCGGGAACGGCCGCGCCTCCTCCAGGGCGTAGGCGACCTCGAGCAGGGTGCGCTCGTCACCGACGTCGGCTGCCAGATGCACGCCGAGCGGGAGCCCGGTCGCAGTGCGGCCCAGCGGCAGGCTGATCGCCGGAGCACCGGCCGCGTTGGCCAGCGGGGTGAACCCGACGTAGGACTGAAGCCGCGCGAACAGCTCCTCGAAGTCCAGCGTGGGCGAAAGGTAGCCGAGCCGGGGGGTGGTGTGGGTGACCACGGGTGAGAGCAGCACGTCGACGTCGGCGAACGCGGCCCGGTAGCGGGCGGTCGAGTGGCGCAGTCGCCGGATGGCGCCGGGGAGTCTCGGCAGGTCCCGACGGCTCCGGGCCGCCAGTCCGCGGGTCAGGGTGTCGGTCTTGGTGGCATCGAAGTCGCGTCCAAGCGCCCGGCCGCCGGTCGTGACTCCCAGACCCAGCAGCGACCAGTAGCGCGCGAAGTCCTCGGCGAAGCGAGGTCCCACGGGGGCGGTGGTCTCCTCGACCCAATGCCCCAAGCCCTCCAGCAGCGCCGCCGTCTCCCAGACGGCGGCGCCGGTCTCCGCGTCGGTCCGGGCACCGGTGACCGCGTCGAGGAGGAGGCCCACCCGCAGCCGCGTCCGGCCGGGCCCCTCGACGTACCGCACCGGCGGGAGCCCGGGCGCGCGGCGGACGGCCTCGGCCCCGGCGAAGAACCGGGCGGTGTCGCGGACGGTCCGGGTGAGGACGCCCTGGCTGACCACCTTCACCGGCAGCGCTCGCTCCACCGGGTCGGCGAGGAACCGCCCGCGAGTCGGTTTCAGGCCCACCAGTCCGCAGGCCGCAGCCGGGATCCGGATCGAGCCGCCTCCGTCGTTTGCGTGGGCGATCGGGACCACGCCGCTGGCCACCAGCGCCGCGGCCCCGCCGCTGCTGGCTCCCGCGGAGTGGCCCCGATGCCAGGGGTTGCGGACCGGGTCACCGCGGAGGAACTCGGTGGAGGCGCTGAAGCCGAACTCGGGCAGTCGGCTCTTGCCCAGGATGGTGACGCCCAGCGAGCGGTACTGGGTGACGAACGGGCTGTCGTGCCGTGCCAGCCGGGGGGTGAACGCCTCGCTGCCATGGCTGGTGGGCAGGCCGGCGACGTCGACGTTGTCCTTGATGTACGTCGGGACGCCGGCCAGCCAGCCCTCGCGGCGGCCCGTCGATGCGACCGCGGACTCCTCGTCGCGCCAGGAGTCGTCGAACTGATGAACGGCGTTGAGCAGCGGCTGCATCCGCACGGCCCGGGCCTCGGCTGCCTCGGCCAGATCCCGGGCCTCGAGCCGTCCGGCGCGCACGAGGTCGGCGAGGGTGGTGGCGTCGTGCTCGCCGAGCGCGTCGTCGGCGAAGGCGTGTACGGGCTGGTCGCGAGCCTCGGGAGCGGGGGCGGCGGCCAGGCGGTCACCGGCGCACGTGTCAGGGGTGGGCATGGCGGCCATCATGCCGACCGCGCCCAGGCGCGCCGCCGGGCCCCTTCGTTCGTGCCCACACCGCGCGGCGCCGGCCCCGGCCGCACCGGCGCCGGGTGAGGATGCCAGCCTTGCCCGGTGCCATTGACCCTGCACACCGCCGGTCCCGAGGACGCCGAGGTCGGCGTGCTCGTCCACGCCTCGGGGCTCAGCGGCGCCGACATGCTGAGACTGTGCCGGGTGCCGGGCTATCGGCTGCTGGCGCCGGACCGGACGAACTATGGTCCGGGCCGGCGGCCGGAGGCGGTCGCGACTAGCGCCGCGCGGTTCGGGCCGCCCGACGTGGTGCCACTGGCCGCGGACGCTGCGGAGGTGACCGGGCTGCTCGGGGCTGGCGCCCACCTGCTGGGCTACTCCTATGGCGGCGTCGTCGCGCTGCTGGCCGCCGTCCGCCGCCCCGACGTCGTGCGCTCCCTCACCCTGCTCGAGCCACCGGCCTTCCAGGTCGCCATCGACGACCCCGACGCGGTGGAGACCCGGGACCGGATCCTGCGGGCCACCGGCGAGGTCTGGAAGGAGGGGCCGCGGTCCTATTGGCGCCGCTTCATGACCGGCACGTTCGGGCACCGCCACCCCGTGCCACCCGACCTGCTCCCCGAAGGCCGCGCCGCCGCCGCGATGCGCGAGGAGATCCCGTGGCTGGTCGACCTCGACCTGGACGCGATCGCCGTTGCCGGGATCCCGGTGCTGGTGGTCTGCGGAGGGTGGGACGCGGGCTTCACCGCCGTCTCGCGGAGACTCGCCGAGCGGCTCGGCGGCCGCCTGCTGGAGTTCCCGCGGGCCGACCACTTCTTCCTCGAGGAGTGGCGCGTGATCACCCAGGAGGTCGCCGCGCTCTGGCACCGGGCCGAGGACACCGCCGCCTTCTCCTGACCTCGAGGCCCGAGTCGTCGCATCGTCAGCGGGGCAGGTCGAAGCGCTCGCGGTCCTCCTCGGGCACCAGGTCGAGGTAGTCGTCGGGATGCTTGCTGATCACCTTGCGCACATAGGGGCAGGCCGGCAGCACGGCCAGGCCCTGTCGGCGCGCGTCGTCGAGGGCGCCCCGCACCAGACGCTTGCCCATCCCCTTGCCGCCGGAGTCGGAGTTCACCTCCGCATGGTCGAAAGTGATCCGGCCGGGATCGAGGTGGTAGGTGACGATCCCGGCGAGCCGGTCGCCGTCGTACACCTCGTAGCGGCCCTTTTCAGGCGTGTTCTGAACCGAGACGCTCATCGCGGCTTCCTCTCGCTGCGGGTCAGTTCAGTCAGCCGTGCCCAGGATGCGGCCCGGCACACCAGGCCGGCACACCAAGCGGTCAGACCATCCGGCGTACGACAGAGAGCGGCAGCACCCGCATCGCGACACCGACGGGCTTCCACGGCCACGGCGGCACGGACGCGTGGGGGCGGCGCTTCTCGATCGCCTCCACCATCGCCCGCACCCCGGTCTCGGTGTCGACCATGAACCGGGCTTTGTCGCCGACGTGGTCGTTCATCTCCGAGCGGATGTAGCCGGGGTAGAGGATCGAGACGTCCACGCCGGGAATCCGTTCCGAGGCCACCCCCTCGGCCAAGGCGGCAACGCCGGCCTTGGTGGCGGCGTAGGTCGTCATCGACGTGCGCATGCCCCGGAAGGCGGTCACCGACGAGACGACGACGAGATGTCCCTGCCGCTGGGCGCGGAAGATCTGCAGGGCGGCCTCCATCTGGGCCAGTGCCCCGACGAAGTTGACCATCGCGGTCTCCCGGTTCGCCTCGTAGCGGCCGGTGCCCAGCGGCGCCCCCTTGCCCAGCCCGGCGTTGACGACGACTCGGTCGATCCGCCCCATGGCGGAGGCGAAGGCGTCGAAGACCGCGAACACCGCCGCGTCGTCGGTGACGTCGAGCGCCCGCACCTCGACCCGCCGCTCGGGGTGCCGCGCGAGGATCTCGTCACGGAGCCGGTGGAGCCGGTCAGTGCGCCGGGCGCACAGCGCGAGGTCGTAGCCGAGCTCGGCGAACTGGCGGGCCATCTCCTCACCGAGCCCGGAGCTGGCGCCGGTGACGAGGACCGTCCGGGCGCTCACCGCAGCACCTCCTGGGCACGGAGCTCCCGCTTGGCGACCACGCCGAGGTGCACCTCGTCGGGGCCGTCGGCCAGGCGCAGGGAGCGGGCCTGCGCCCAGGCCGCGGCCAAGGGGAAGTCGTCGCTCATGCCGCCGCCTCCGTGCATCTGGATGGCGAAGTCGATGACCTCCTGGGCCATGCGCGGCGCGGCGACCTTGATCTGGCTGACCTCGCTCACCGCGCCCCGCGGCCCGTGGGTGTCGAGCTTCCAGGCCGCGTGGAGCACGAGCAGCCGGGTGGAGTCGATGGCGATCCGGGCCCGGGCGATCCGCTCCCGGTTGCCCCCGAGGTCGACCAGCGGCTGGCCGAAGGCGATCCGCTCCTGGCCTCGCTGGCAGGCCAGCTCCAGGGCCCGCTCGGCGAGCCCGATGAGCCGCATGCAGTGGTGGACCCGGCCCGGGCCGAGCCGACCCTGAGCGATCTCGAAGGCGCGTCCCTCGCCGAGCAGGATGTTGGCCGCCGGGACGCGGGCGTCGCGGAACAGTACCTCTCCGTGGCCGATCGGCTCGTCGAAGTGACCCATCGCCGGGAGCATCCGGACGATCTCGACCCCCGGGGTGTCACGCGGGACGAGCACCATCGTGTGCTGGTGATGCCGGTCGGCATCGAGGGTCTCCGAGCGGCCCATGACAACGAACACCGCGCAGTCGGGGTGGCCCGCCCCGCTGGTCCACCACTTGCGGCCGTTGATCACGACCTCGTCGCCGTCCACCACCGCGGTCGCGGCCATGTTGGTGGCGTCGGAGGACGCGACGTCCGGCTCGGTCATCGCGAACCCGGACCGGATCCGCCCCTCGAGCAGGGGGTCGAGCCAGCGGTCGCGCTGCTCGGGCGTGCCGTAGCGGAGCAGCACCTCCATGTTGCCGGTGTCGGGCGCGTTGCAGTTCAGGATCATCGGAGCGAGGAAGGACCTGCCGGTCTGCTCGGCCACCGCGGCGTAGTCGACGTTGCTCAGCCCCACTCCCCCGTCGGTGCCATAGCGCTCGGCGTACGGCCCCTCGTGCCCGGCGGGCAGGAAGAGGTTCCACAGCCCGCGCAGCCGTGCCTCGGCGCGCAAGGCGTCGAGGACCGGCAGCGGCTTCCAGGGGTCGCCCCCGGTACGCCGGAGCTGAGCGAGCTGGTGGTGGTAGTCGTCCTCCACGGGAGCGATGTGGGTGTCGATAAACGTTCGCACGCGGGCGGCGAGGTCCGCGGCGCGCGGCGAGGGCTCGAAGTCCATGCGTCGACCCTAGGACCCCTCGCGTGCCCCCGCGCCGACCGGTGCGCGCCGACGGTGGCGCCTCTAGAGGATCGCGCCGCGCGGCGCCACCTCGAGGCTGGCGACCCCCCGGGCGAACAGCACGATCAGTCGGCCGCCGTGGCTGCACCGGAGGACGCCGTCCTCATGGCTGAGCAGGTCGATCACATGGTCGGCCAGCTCCTCTTTGGCCCGGTCCGGGGCCTCGTAGGTCACATCCGTGTGCTCGCCACCGATGAGCCGGACCCGCAGCACGATGCTCGCCATATCGGCACCGTAGTCCTCGCCGCCGCGCCGGGCCTCAGCCGGTGTTGCGCATCCCGGCCGCGATCCCATTGATCGTGAGCAGCAGCGCGCGCTCGAGGTCCGGCCCGCGCTCTCCACGTCGGTAGCGACCGAGCAGCTCGATCTGGAGGTAGTGCAGCGGAACCAGGTAGTTCTCCCGCACCTCCAGCGTGGTGCGCAGCCGGGGCTCGCGGTCGAGCAGGGCCTCGTCTCCGGTGACCTGCAGGACCTCGCGCACGGTGAGCTCGAACTCCTCGCGGATCTCCTCGAGCAGGAAGCGCAGCTCCGGGCGCACCGCGGACTCCACGTACCGCGCGGCGATGTCGAGGTCGGTCTTGACCAGCGTCATCGAGACGTTGTCGATGAAGGTCCGGAAGAACCGCCAGCGTTCGTACATCTCCCGCAGGTCCGCGCGCCGGTCCGCGGCCACGGCGAGGCCGGAGCCGACGCCGAACCAGCCGGGGACGATCTGCCGCGACTGGGTCCAGCCGAACACCCAGGGGATCGCGCGGAGGTCCTCGATGCCGTCGGCGGCGTCGGTGCGCCGGGCCGGCCGGGAGCCGATGTGCATCCCGGCGAGCTGGTCGACCGGGGTCGAGGTCAGGAAGTACTCAGGCAGCCCCGGCTGCTCGACCAGCGCCCGGTAGCGCGCGTGGGCGCGGTGGGCAACGGTGTCCATGACCTCGTCCCACCGGTCGGCCTGGGCCGCGGACCTGCGGTCGGTGCGGTGGGCGAGGCTGGCCTCCACGGTGGCGGCTAGGGTGAGCTCGAGGTTCTGCCGGGCGAGCACCGGCAGGGCGTACTTGTCGCTGATCACCTCACCCTGCTCGGTCACCTTGACCTCGCCGTCCACCGTCCCCCACGGCAGCCCCTGGATGGCGTCGTACGTCGGGCCGCCACCGCGTCCGACCGACCCGCCCCGGCCGTGGAAGAACCGCAGCCTCACCCCGTGGCGCCGGGCCACGTCGCGGGCCGAGCGCTGGGCGCGCTGGATCTGCCACTGCGAAGCGACGATGCCGCCGGCCTTGTTGGAGTCGCTGTAGCCGAGCATCAGCTCCTGCGCGTCTCCCCGCAGCGCCACGAGCCGACGGTAGGACGCGTCCTCGAACAGCGATCCCAGCACCGACTCGACCTCGGCGAGCTCCTCGACGGTCTCCAGCAGGGGCACGAAGCCGATCCGTGCCACGCCCGCGTCGAGGTCGACCAGCCCGGCCTCCCGGGCCAGCACCACGGCGGCGAGGATGTCGTCGGCGTCGTGGGTCATCGAGACGATGTAGCTCTCGACGGCCCGCGGGCCCAGGGTGTCCAGCGCCCAGCGGATGGTGTGGAAGACCTCGGCGGTGGTCGCCTCGTCGCCCTCGAGCGGCAGCGGCTGCGGCGCCAGCGGGCGGCGCCCCCGCAGCTCGCGGCTCAGCACCGCGAGCCGGTCGGCCTGCGCCAGCTCGGCGTAGGGCACGTCCAGCTCGCCCAGCCGGTCGAGGAGCCGGCCGACGACAGCGTGGTGCTTGCTGGAGTGCTCCCGGATGTCCAAGGTGGCCAGCGTGAGGCCGACGGCCGACACCGTCCGCACCAGCCGCTCCAGCGCCCCGCCGGCGACCACCGGTCCCTCACGCTCCCAGACGCCGCGGTGCAGGAGCAGCAGGTCATCGAGGAGATCGGCCTCATCGCGGTAGTCGCGGCCCGGCCGGTGCGGCTCGCCGGCGCTGATCCGATGCTCGGTGAGCCGCAGCCGGACGTGGACACACGTGAGGTACAGCCGGTAGGGCTCCTCGACGTTGAGCCGCCGATAGCGCCCCTCGACCTCTGGGAGCTCGGGGAGCATCGCCTCGATGCGCTCGTGGATCTCCGGGGACACCGGCGCCACCCGCTCGCTGACCGACAGGTCGCGGCGCAGCCGGTCCACCATCGCGCAGAACGCCCGGATGCCGTGCACCGCCTGGAGCTCCAGGACGGTCCGCGTCGTCTCGGGGCGCACGTGCGGGTTACCGTCGCGGTCACCACCGATCCAGCTGCCGAACTGCAACGGCCGGCTGGTCAGCCCCAGCGGCACACCGAGCTCCGCCACGGCTTCGCGCAGGTCCTCCACGACATCGGCGAGCGCGGCCGACACCAGCCCTTCGAAGTAGTAGATGCCGTTGCGCGCCTCGTCGACCGGCTCCGGTGGCTCGGGGCGGATCTCGTCGGTGTGCCACAGCAGCTGCACCGCCTCCTCCAGCCGCCGGGTCCGGCGCGGGGAAGGCTGCTGCTCCAGCAGCGCGGCGACATGGCGGAGCTTGTCTATCGTGGAGCGCCGCGCCGCCTCGGTGGGGTGCGCGGTGAACACCGGCCGGGCACCCACCCGCCCGAGGATCTCGGTCATCGTCGTCTGGTCCAGGCCGGCGTCGCGGATGGCCTGCACGGCCTGCTCCAGCCAGCTCCCGTGGGTGTGCCGAGCGTCCAGCAAGGCACGACCCCGGTGCACCTGCTCGGTGACGTTGGCGAGGTGGAAGTACGCGGTGAACGCGCGAGTCAGCCTCGTCGCGGTGGCCAGGTCCAGCGGCGGGATCTCCTCCAGGCTGCCGGACTTGGCCAGCGACCGGACCTTCTCCACCAGCGCGAGCAGGTCCGGGCCCTCGGCGCGGGCCAAGGTGTCACCGAGGATCGAGGTCACCAGCCGGATGTCGGCGCGCAGCGCGGCCTGCGAGGTCGTGGGCGTGAGGGTCACGACGTCCCTTCCCTGTGCGGTCGCGGCCACCGGCGTCCGGCGACAAAACGACGGTACCCGGCCCTGGCCCCTAGCATCGACGGTGACCGTCGAGGGAGCAGGAGCAGCGACCGGGTGGGAGCGCGACATGGAGCCGCGGGAGGACTGAGATGGTGTCCCGCCGGCTGCCCCCTCGGCTGCCCCGCCGCGTGCATTGGCCCGGCTGGTCCTCGCTCACCTGGCCGCTGCGGCTCACTGCTGCGGCGACGGCGAGCTACCTCGTGGCCACCTGGCTGCTCCCCGCCGGCCCCCCACCCCTGCTTGCCCCGCTCACGGCCCTGCTGATCGTCCAGCTCACGCCCGTCTCGCTCCTGGCCAGCGGATTCGACCGGGTGCTCAGCGTCGTGGCCGGCGTGCTCATGGCCGTCGCGTTCGCGGAGGTGGCGCCGCTGACCTGGTGGACCCTCGCCCTGCTGATCGCCGCCTCGCTGCTGGTGGGTCAGGTTCTGCGGCTGGGGAACAACCTGCTCGAGGTGCCGATCAGCGCCATGCTGGTCGTCGGCGTCGGCAGCTTCTTCGCCGAGTCGGCGGCCCGGCAGCGGGCCTCGGAGACGCTGGTCGGCGCGGGCGTGGGCGTCGCGGCCAACCTGCTGTTCCCGCCCAAGGTGCCCAACCAGAGCGCGGGGGACGCCATTGGCGACCTCGCCCGCGGTCTCGCCGGCGACCTCGAGCGCGCCGCGGACGAGATCGCTGACCTCGACGCCGGCGACGCCGACGCCGTGGCCGGGCGCACTCAGGGCTGGCTGGACGACGGGCGGCGCACGACCCACCAGATCCCTCCCGTAGGGATGGCGCTGCTGCGTGCTGAGGAGTCCCGACGCCTCAATCTGCGGGCGGTCCGGCGTCCCGATCCGAGTCCGGCTCTGCGCCAGGGACTGGAGGCGATCGAGCACTCCGCGGTCTCGGTGCGCAGCATGTTCCGCACCGTCCACGATGCGGTGCACGACCCCGCCTGGCCGAGCGACGAGGCCGCCGCCGAGATGGTCGCCGTCCTGGAGCGGGTGTTCCGGCAGATGGCAGCGGCGATCACGGCGTACGGCGAGCTGGTCCGTGCGACCGCGGAGCCCCTCGGTGGACACGCCGACGCCCAGGCAGAGGAGGTCGCCCGCGCGTTGCGGGACCTGGGCGAGGCCCGGGACCGGCTGGACGAGCTTCTCGCCACCGACTCCTCTCCGGTGTGCGCCGAGTTGCTGGCGGCGCTGCTGAGCACCGCCAAACGGCTGTTGCGAGAGCTGGACCTCGAGGAGCACCGGGTGCAGCGCCCCGCGCCTCGGCGTTCGACACCGAGCCGTCAGCGGCGGACAGCCAGGCGGAGGAGTCGCCCCGGTCGGCGTCGGTGAGTCGACCAGGCACATGCGCCGCGGGACAATGGCGCCGCCCATGGAGACACGCAGACTCGGACGACTCGAACACCAGAGCTCGGTGCTGATCTACGGCGCCGCGGCGCTGGCCGAGGTGTCGCAGGACGTGGCGGACCGCTCGATCCAGGAGGCTCTCGACGGGGGGATCAACCACCTGGACGTGGCGGCCGGCTACCGGGGATGCCGAGCTGCGGCTGGGGCCGTGGATCCCCCAGATCCGCGACCGGGTCTTCCTGGCGACCAAGACCGGTCTGCGCGAGCGGGATGCGGCCTGGGCACAGATCAACGCCTCGCTGGCCCGGCTCCAGACCGACCGGGTCGACCTGCTTCAGCTGCACACCATCGGCGATCTCGACGAGCTGGACAAGGCCACGGCACCCGGCGGCGCTCTGGAGGCGGCCGTGCGAGCGCACGAGGAGGGCTTGGTCGGCGCGGTCGGCATCACCGGGCACGGGCACTCCGCACCCGCCACGCACCTGGAGGCCCTGCGGCGGTATCCCTTCGCGACGGTGATCACCCCGCTCAACCCCGTGCTGTGGCGCGACGACTCCTACCGTGCGGACTACCAGGCGCTCGTCGCCGAGGTCCGCGGCCAGGATGCGGGGCTGATGACGATCACGACGGCCTCGCGCCGGAACTCGCCGGACGGCGACGGCCAGCGGTACGCCACCTGGTACGAGCCGTACGACGACCAGGAGCGCATCACCGCAGCCGTGTCCTGGGTGCTGGCGCACGAGGAGGTGACGTGCATCCCCACCGCCGCCGACGTGCGGCTGCTCGGCATGCTGCTGGAGGCCGAACGCAACCGGATCCCGATCGGGGACGGGCGAGGAGGTGCTCGCCCGAGACGGCGACTACTCCTCGCCGTTCCTGGCCATGCCGTTCTGACCCGGGGTCTCGAGGTCGGCCAGCCCGCCGGGCCTAGAGGTTGCGCTCGTAGGCCAGCATCACGGGACCGCCCGCCCCCTCGGTCCGACGGAACCCGGCCGCCTCGTAGAGGCGCTGGGCCTGGCGGTCCTCCTCACTGGTGATCACGAGCGCGTAGTCCGCTCCCCGCTCGCGCCCCACCTGGAGGGCCTCGGTGACCAGCTCGCGGCCGAACCCCTGGCCCCGCTGAGGCGGTGCCACATAGAGCTCGGCTAGGTAGACCTCCTGCCCTGGGCCCCACACCGACGGCTGCACGCGGATCACCGCGACGCCGACGGGCGCGCCGGTCTGCGGCTCGCGGGCGAGCAGGGTCGTGAGGTGGCCGCCGCCCACGAGCTCGGCCAGGCGGCCGGCCAGCTCGCCCACCGGCGGCGCCGGCTCGTCGTACTCGGTGTTGAAGTCATGCAACAGCCGGGCCGCCTCCGCGCACGCCTGCGCATCGGCGGCCGCGGTCACCCGTTCGATCATGCGCACGGAGTCTGCCGCGTGGACACCCAGATCTCACGCCTCCTCGGTGAGCCGAAGGGTCTGGAGGCGACGGCCGGCATACCACGACGCGACGACGGCGAGAGCGACAAGGAGCACCACCCCGGTGCCGAACCCGACCGCCGCGTCGAGGCCGACCAGCGCCGCGGAGTCCCCCAGCACGCGTTGCACCACCGCGAGCGACCACTGCTGCACGCTCAGGGCCTGTGCCCCCGGGACCACTCCGCCGACCAGGGACTCCCAGATGAGGGCGTAGATCAGCCCGATGACGACAGCGTTGCGGCTGACGACGGCCAGCAGCAGGAACAGCGACGCATAGGTGACGCCCGAGGCCAGTGCGCCGACGGCGTATGCCACCGTCACCGCGCCGACCTCGCCGGTGAGCACCACGCCCGCGACGGCGATCGGCAGGACACCGAAGACCACGACCACGGCCATGGCGACCGCCAGCTTGGTGTGCACGATGGTGTGCCGGCTGATCGGCTTGGCCAGCAGGTAGACGATCGACCCCTCGTCGATCTCGGGACCGATCGACCCGGTGCCCGCGATCAGGCTGAGCAACGGCATCAGGACCGCGATGCCGAAGGCGCCGAGCAGATCGGGCGCCAGCGAGCCGTCGAGCTCGCGCTCGAACTCGGGGTCGACGGCGGCCAGGACGCGCGCCAGCACGCATAGCGCCACCAGCACCGTGGGCAGCAGGAGCAGCACCAGCGTGCGGGTGCGGCCGAGCAGACTGCGCCGGGTCAGGCTCGCGACGGTCGCGTTCATCGGGCCACCAGGTAGGAGAACACGCTCTCCAACGACTCGTCGGCCGGGTGCACCTCGAGCAGCCGGATCCCGTGCTGCGAGGCGATCCGTGGGAGTGCGTGGACGAACGAGGAGAAGTCGGTGGCCTGCACCTGCACGACGCTGTCGCCGCCCGCGCCGGTGACGAGCTCGACTCCGGAGGTGCTCGGATCGGCGATCACCGCCGAGGCCAGTGCCCGGTCGTCGCTGGAGCGGATCGTGTACTGGTGGGGCCGCTGGGTCATCAGCCGCCGGATCTGGCGAAAGTCGCCCGACGCGGCATGCCGTCCGGCGACCAGCACCTCGATCCGGCCGGCGATCTGCTCGACCTCCTCCAGGATGTGCGAGCTGAACAGGATCGTCCGGCCGTCCTCGCCGAGCCGGTGCAGCAGGTCCATCAGGTGCAGCCGCTGACGAGGGTCCATGCCGTTGAAGGGCTCATCGAGCAGCAGCACAGCCGGATCGTGCACGATCGCGGTGGCCATCTTGATCCGCTGCTTCATCCCCTTCGAATAGGTGCCGATGTCCCGGTCCTGCGCCGAGGCCATCTCCACGATGGCGATCGCCCGTCGGGCGGCCGACTCGGGGTCGGGGAGCTTGTGCAGCCTGGCGTTGGCCAGCACGAAGCCCCAGCCGCTGACCGCGTCGTACATCTCCTCCCGCTCCGGCACCAGGCCCACGTCGCGGTAGACCTCCGGGTCCCGCCACAGCGGCCGCCCGTCCAGGGTGACCGTGCCCGCGGACGGGGCGAGGAAGCCGGCCATCATGTGGATCACCGTGGACTTGCCCGCACCGTTCGGCCCGAGCAGTCCGGTGACCCCCGGGCCAAGTCGCATCGTGACGTCGTTGACCGCGACCACGTTGCCGAACCAACGAGAGACCTGGGTCAGCTCGACGCGGCTCGCACCGCTCATGAGGCGGCCTTCCGGTAGCGCGCGACCAGGGCGGCGTAGCAGCCCCCGACCAGCAGCACCGTCACCGCGACGAAGACGGCGACGCCGACCGTGCCCGGGGGGCCCGCTATGGCCGAGGACTCGGCGCCGAGCACACCGGTGACCACGCCGTCGACCAGGGTGTACGGCGAGAGCAGGCCCGTGTAGCCGAGCAGGGAGTCCCCGCCGAGGTTCAACGCCATCTCGCTCAGCGCCGCCTGCAGGCCGGACAGCACCAGGAGCACACCGACCACCGCGGCCACGCCGAGCCCCCGGCGCGGGGTCAGCGCGGCCACGACGAGACCGACCGCGGCCAGCACGACGGCATAGATCGCGGCACCGGCCATCGCCCGCAGGTAGTCGGGCACCTGGTCACCCACCGGGAGCTCGGCCAGCAGCGCCCCGCCGAGCAGCAGGGTGATCGGCAGGCCCATGAGCAGGAACAGGGCGAGGGCCATCCCGGCGTACCGGGCCTGGACGTACTGCCGCCGGCTGAGCGGGCGGGAGAAGTACAGCGAGGCGACCCGGTAGCGCAGGTCGCGCGACATGACCGCCGGGCACTGGGCGCCGAGGAAGACCGTGACGGCGATCTGCAGCAGCGTGACGTACTCGGTGTAGCGGATGGGCAGAGACGGCGCCCGGAAGTAGCCGGTCACGATGCCCATCACCACCGCGGGCAGCACCATCACCCCCAACAGCAGGAACGGCATCACCTTCGAGCGCGCCGACCGGCCGAGGCCGTAGGCGCCGCGCAGCGTCTCCACAAACAGCGCGCGCCGGATGTACGCCGTGCCCAGGCGCGGCCCTTCGTAGTGACGGTAGCCGATGTCGTGGATGACACCAGACCCGGCGGGCGGGGCCTCCTCAGTCACGCCTGGCCCCCTGCTCGCCGGCGGCGCCCGGGTCGGCGGCGTCGGCGGGTCCGGTGAAGATCTCGGTCATCCGGTGCCGCTGGCGCTCCATCCGGACCAGCCCCAGTCCCTGCTCGGCGACCGCGTCCCGCACGAGGTCGTAGACCCCCGGATCGCCGAGCTCGATGTGCAACAGGGTGCCGGCGCCGCGCACCCGGACCCCGGCCTCGCTCAGCCGCCGCCGCAGCGGGGCGAGATCGCCCTCGACCTCGACCGTGACCACCGGGGTGGTCGCGGTCACCGCGGCGGTGCTCGAGTGCCGCAGCAGCCGGCCGCCGTCGATGATGACGATCCCCTCGCAGACGCGCTCGAGCTCCCCCAGCAGGTGCGAGGTCACGATCACCGACATCCCGAACTCGGCGCCGATGCGCCCGATCAACCCGAGCATGTCGTCGCGACCTGCCGGGTCGAGCCCGTTCGTGGGTTCGTCGAGCAGCACCAGCGCGGGGTCGTGGACGAGCGCCTGCGCCAGCTTGACTCGTTGTCGCATGCCCGTGGAGTAGCCGCCCATCGGGCGATAGCGCTCCTCGTAGAGCCCCACGTGTCGCAGCGTGTCGGCGGCCCGCTCGCGCGCCGCCGTCGTCGGCAGCCCGGACATCCGGCCCATGTGCACCACGAACTCGGTGGCGGACACGTCGGGCGGCGCGCAGTCGTACTCCGGCATGTAGCCGAGGCGCTCACGGATCGCCGCGCCCTGGGTGGCCACGTCGAGGCCGAGCACGGCGGCCGTTCCCTCGGTGGCGGGGAGCAGGCCCAGCAGGATCTTGAGCAACGTGGACTTCCCGGCCCCGTTGGCCCCGACCAGCCCCGTCACGCCTGGCTGGACGTCCAGGGTCAGCCCCTCCACCGCGGTCACCGACCCGAAACGCTTGGTCAGGCCGTCGGTCCTGATCAGCGTCACCGCGCTCCCTCCGAGCCCTCGTGCGGCCTCCGTGCAGGTGCGCTCACCCTAGAAGTCCCCGGAGGGCCCCACCGGGCTGCTGCCGATCCGCCGCAGGTGCATCAGTCGCGCGAGCCGGATCGCCGGCCGGAGCAGGAACTGGGCGCTGCCCAGGACGAAGCACCAGGTCCCGGCGGTCATGGTCGACTCCCAGAAGAAGAGGATGCTCCCCGCGAGAAACCACACGGCGATGAGTACGTCGTTGCCGATGCTGAGCGCCTCGTAGCGGTTGCGGATGACGAGCTCTTCGTGGCCGATCCTCAGCTCCACGGCGTTGTCGTCGTTCATGACCCTCCCCACTCGGCTCTGCGCTGGACCTCTGGCGCGAAATCTAGCGCCTGGCGTCAGCCACAGGCGCGCCTAGCCCTCCCGGGTCTGGCGTGGTAGTCCGGGAGACGTTGAGCGAGGGCGGGAGATGCCTGCCCGCTGGAGGAGGTCGGCCATGGACGGCGACGACATCACCCGGTTGGCGGCCGGGTCGCAGCCCGACGACCGCGAGCGCCGAGCCCTGCTGACCGCCGAGCAGTGGGTGGGCGAGGGGGTCTCGGGCGTCGGTCTGGGCCGCACCGACGACGACGTCCCGGCGGTGATGGTCTACGTCACCGACCCGTCCTCGGACGCCGCGCGGGCGCTGCCGCCAGAGTGCGAGGGACTGCCGGTGGTCGTGACGGTCAGCGGCCCCTTCGCCGCCGGGGGCTGAGCCCGGGCAGCGAAGGGGCGCGGCGCTCGGCCTACGGCCAGAGCCGGACGCCGAGGGCAAGCTGAACCGCCGCGATCGGGTTGAGGATCGTCGCGACGTTGGACCCCGCGAACAGCAGTCCGACCGGGTTGTTCTCGAGGTCGAGGACCAGGCTGCCGGAGTCGCCGCCGGCCGACATCTCGCTGGTGATGATCTGGTTGCAGAACTTCGCGATCTTCCCGCCGCCGTAGTTGACGTTGACGGTGGCGCCGACCGCGGTCACGCGGCCGGTGGTGAAGTTCGTCGTCCGCCCGGTCTTCTTGAGCAGCTGCCCCGGAGACGCGGCCACGCCGACCGAGGCTGGGTAGCCGTTCCAGTAGATGTCGCGGTCGAGCACGTGGAAGGGAACCTCGGCGATCGCGGCGTCGACGAGGTTGCAGCGTCCGTCGAAGGTGATCGGCACGAAGCGGGCGAGCCGGCCCACCACGTCGTCGGGGCTCGTGCCGCCGTCGTAGGCGCCCGGCTGGAGGACCGGGTCACCGACGCCTGCGTTGTTGGAGTTCGCCAGCACGTGGTTGTTGCTGAGGATGTAGTAGCGCGGCGGGATGCCCGGCGCGGACCTGATGTCATAGCAGCCGGCGCCGATCGTGCCCGCAGTGACCTTCGGGTGGCCGACGCTGTAGCCGGGCCGCACCGGGCGGCTGCGGGCGGCCAGGGTCTGGGCGTCCACGGCCTCGCTCTCCGGCAGCTCGCGACCGGCGAAGAGGGTGCCGACCTCCACGACGTCGGTGGGGTGGTCACCGACGGTGGACGGCACCAGATCGTTCGAGCCCAGGAGGTTCTCGGGCACCTTGTAGTCCACGAGGACCATCAGGCTGGGCGTCTCGGACTGCTCACCGCCGCTCACCTTGTAGCCGAACCCGACGCCGACCACGTGGCCGCGGCCGAGGAGCTCATCCTCGGCCGCGGCGCGGACTCGGTCGAGTGCGGTCAGCTCCTCGGGGAGATGCTGGGAGAAGGTGTCGAAGAACTGCTCGTCGTTCATCTCAGGCCTGCCCTTCCGATGTCGTTGGGATGGTCGACTCGGCGATGGTCGACCCAGAAGGGAGAGGCCGCGGTGGGCGGCGGTGATACGGACGGGAACGCTGCGAAGCCACACGGGGCGGGCCCAGCACAGAAAAAACCTGACAGATCATCACAAAACTCAAGTTGCGCCACAAAGTGGACGAAAAGTCAAGAGTCGAAAGTCTTCAATACTTAGGGACAGGCTCATGATCTCCAAGAACGCCCGCACCTCCATCGCCGCGACCGCCCTGGTGGCCATCGCCTCCACCGTCATGCTGGCTACTCCGGCTCAGGCAGGGTCGACGCCGGAGCAGCCCGGCACCATGACCCTGAGCGCCCGCAGCTGGCGCTGACGCCCACACTTCCCCGAACTCGGGGACGAAGCCGCCCGGGTGCCCGTACCGTTGACGGATGCACCCGGTGGTTCACCAGGACGACGAGCCGCAGCGCGCCGATCGGCGACGCCCGCGGCTCGTTTGGCTGTTGACCGCCTTTCTGGGCCTCGTCGCGACCGCCCTGGCGCTCCCGGGCTTCCTGGCCTCCCCCGCCTCCGCGATCCCACCCCTGGCCGGCATCCTGCTCCTGCCGCTGTTCGCGCTGGCCGAGGTCGTCGTCATCCACCTGCCCACCCTGCGCAACTCCCACGCGCACTCGCTGCGCGAGGTCCCGGCCGTGGTCGGGCTGAGCCTGCTGGACCCGCAGGCCTACGTCGTGGTCTACGTCATCGGCGCCGTGGCCGCCCTGGTCTTCTGGGTGCGGATGCGTGGGGTCAAGCTCGCCTTCAACACCTCCCTGTTCGCCTTCGAGGCGGCGCTGGGCGCGGTGACCTACCACGCCGTGCTGGGCACCGGCGAGGCCACCGAACCGATCGGCTGGCTGGCCGCGCTGGCCGCCGTGCTCCTCACCGACCTGATCTCGGCGGCCGCGGTGACCGCGGCGATCAGCGCCACCGAAGGCTCCTACGACGACGGGGTGCTCCGCGAGGCCCTGCGCTGGGGAGTGCCGGCCGCGTGCCTCAACACCTGCGTCGCTCTGCTCTTCGCGACCCTGGTCGTGCTCAAGCCCGTCGCCCTCGTGCTCCTCGGCGTCATCCTCGTCCTCCTCGTCCTCGGCTACCGCGTCTACATCGGCCTGGCCCGCGGCCACACCCGGACCAAGATGCTCTACGGCTTCGTCGACCGGACGTCCTCGGCTCAGGTGATCGACGACGTCGTGCGGATCACGCTCCGTGAAGCCGCCGAGCTGATGTCGGCCGAGACCACTCAGCTGATCGAGCTGTCGCCGGAGGACCCGACGACGCTGTTGCGCAGCCACTCGCTCATCGACGGCCAGGTCGTGACCACCGATGCCCGCCCTCCGCCGGGCACCGCGCCGTGGTGGCGGGCCGCAGCACAGGGCGCCCCGGTGCTGCTGGCCCACAAGCCGCAGCGCGGGGAGTCGGCGGACAAGCGCCCCGTCAGCGCCCGGGAGCCGGACTGGGGGCTGGCGTGCTGGCAGCCCCGTGACGGCGTCGCCTCGCCCCTGCGAGCCGGGGGCCGGATCCTGGCCGTGCTGTTGGCCTGCAACCGCTCCTTCGAGGAGGAGACCTTCGGACCGGAGGACCTCCAGGTCTTCGAGGCGCTCTCGACGCACGCAGCGGTCGCGCTGGAGCGCGCGTCCACCGTGGACCGGCTGCGTCGCCTGGCCGAAGAGCGCGCCTACGACGCTCTCCACGACCCGCTGTCCGGCTTGCCCAACCGGAGAGCGTTCAACGAGGCCCTGACCCGGTTGCTGGAGGACCCGGCCACCGCCGCCCGCGGCGGTGGCGTCCTGCTGGTCCTGGACCTCGACGACTTCAAGGACGTCAACGACACCCTCGGCCACAGCGCCGGAGACCGGCTGATCTCAGTGAGCGGTGACCGGCTGCGCGCGCACGCTGCCGGCCTGGTCGCCCGGCTGGGCGGCGACGAGTTCGCGGTCCTCCTGCCCGGCCACACCGTCGAGCAGGGACTGGCCCATGCCACCGTCCTGCGCGAGGCCCTGTCGCAGCCGGTGCCTCTTGACGACGTCAACCTCGCCGTGTCGGCCAGCATCGGCCTGGCCTCGTTCACCTCCTTCCCTGCGTCCGCCGACGAGCTCATGTCCCAGGCCGACGTGGCGATGTACACCGCCAAGGCGGACCGGTCCGGCGTCGCGGCGTACCGAGCCGAGATAGGCGACTCCACCGCCCGGCGGCTGGCTCTTGCCGCCGACCTCCCCGAAGCGCTCGAGAGTGGCCAGATCCAGTTCTGGTACCAGCCCCAGGCCGAGGCGAGCACCGGCATCGTCACCGGTTTCGAGGCACTCGTGCGCTGGGACCACCAGGCCTTCGGGATGGTGCCGCCCCCCGAGATCATCGCGGTGGCGCACCGCACCGGCTGGAGCCGCCGACTGACCGACAGCCTGCTTCGGCAGGCGCTCGACGCGGGTCAGCGGTGGCGGGCCGCCGGACACGACTTGGCGGTCTCGGTCAACGTCACGCCCGTCGACGTCGCCGACCCGGCGCTGGTGGGCCGGGTCGAGGACGAGCTGGCCCGCTCCCAGACCCCGGCGGAGGCGTTGATCCTGGAGATCACCGAGA
This sequence comes from uncultured Actinomycetota bacterium, assembly GCA_963745245.1. Classification (GTDB taxonomy): domain Bacteria; phylum Actinomycetota; class Actinomycetes; order Propionibacteriales; family Nocardioidaceae; genus Marmoricola_A. The sequence continues at coordinate 532,437 of CAVUWU010000002.1, read as the reverse complement.
GCGACGCGATGAAGGACCCCGAGCGCTGCCTCGACATCCTGGCCGCGCTCTCCGACCTCGGCGTCACGGTCTCCATCGACGACTTCGGCACCGGCTACTCCTCGCTGGCCTACCTCGACCGGCTGCCGGTGAAGGAGGTCAAGATCGACCAGAGCTTCGTGTTCCGACTCGAGCGAGGAGCGGCCGACTCCACCATCGTGAGCGCCACGGTCACCCTGGCCCACGACCTGGGGATGCGCGTGGTCGCTGAGGGCGTCGAGAGCGCACTCGCCCGCCGAGTGGTGCGTGACCTGGGCGTCGACCTCGTCCAGGGCTACGGCCTGGCCCGCCCGATGCCGGAGCCCGAGGTGCTGCCATGGCTCGAGCGCCACGCCGAGTTGCGCGCGGCCGCCAGAGCCGCTCCTCCGGGATCCCTGCCGGACGTCTCCTCGGGCGAGGCCCCCCTTTGGGGCGTCGGAGCCTGACGCGGGCCCACGAGCGCGCACGGGCGCTCCCGGCCCGCCCTCACCGCCGAACGTCGCCCAGGGCGGCGGCTTTGCCATGATCGTGAGATGTCCACCTCCAGCCGGCCCGGGGCCTCGGCCACCGGACAGCATCCGGCCGACCTCGGTCCGATCGCCGCCTCCGTGCTCGTCTTCGGGGCCTCAGCGGCGGTGCTCATCGTCGAGCTGGTCGCGCTGCGGCTGCTCGCGCCGTACCTCGGACTCACACTGGAGACCACGACGCTGGTCATCGGCGTCGCGCTCACGGCGATCGCGATCGGCGCCTGGTGGGGTGGCCGCGCCGCGGACGCCTTCCCGCCCCGCCGCGCGCTGGGACCCTTGCTGGCGGTCTCCGGAGTCGCCGTCGCCGCAACTCCTGTGCTGGTGCGGACGGCCGGTTCGGCGGCCGACCGCAGCCTGGTGCTCGCAACCGGCATCCTGGCGATCTTCGTGCCGGGCGCGCTGCTGTCCGCGGTGACCCCGATGGTGACCAAGCTGCGGCTCTCGACGCTGGCCGAGACCGGGACCGTGGTCGGCCGGCTCTCCGGCATCGCCACCGCCGGGGCGATCGCCGGCACCGTGCTCACCGGCTTCGTCCTGGTCTCGTGGGTGCCGGTCAGCGGCATCCTGGTCTCGCTCGGGCTCGGCCTCGTGCTGGCCTCGGCGGTCGTGGAGGCGCGGGTGCGCGGATGGCGGACCGCGTCCGCTCCGGCCGTCATGGTCCTGCTCGGGGCGCTCGGCGCCGCTGTCGCGCCCGGCGGCTGCGACCAAGAGACGCGCTACCACTGCGCGGTGGTCACGCCCGACCCCGGCCGGGACGGCGGGCGCACGCTCGTGCTCGACGGGCTCCGGCACTCCTACATCGACCTCGGCGATCCCCGGCACCTGGACTTCGACTACCTTCGCGCGGTCGCGGCCGCCACCGACGTGGCGTTCGGCCCCGGGGAGCCGATCACTGCCTTCCACCTCGGTGGGGGCGCGCTGACGCTTCCCCGTTTCCTGGACGAGGTGCGCCCGGGCACGACGAGCGTCGTCTCCGAGATCGACCCCGGCGTCGTCGAGCTGAGCATGGACCTGCTCGGCCGGAGCGCTGAGGATCTCGAGGCCGACGGCCTGGAGATCCGGGTCGAGGACGGCAGGCTGGGACTGCGACGGCTCGCCACGAACAGCCAGGACCTCGTCATGGGCGACGCCTTCGGAGGTGTCAGCGTGCCCTGGCACCTGACCACGCGCGAGGCGGTCGCCGACATCCGCCGGGTGCTGAACGCGCGAGGTGTGTACGCCGTCAACCTCATCGACCATGGGCGGCTCGCGTTCGCCCGCTCCGCGGTCGCCACCATCGCCGAGACCTTCGAGCACACCTCGATCGCGGCCGCCCCCGAGACGCTCGCGGGCGAGGGGGGCGGCAATGTCGTCGTGATCGCCACCGGGCGGAGCCTGCCCGCGACCTCGTGGCGCGCTCGGATCGCCGGGCGGCACAGCGACTGGGAGGTGATCTCGGGAGCCGCGCTGGAGGCCTGGAGCGCCCAGGGCCAGGTGCTCACCGACGCGCACGCGCCGGTGGACCAGCTGCTGACACCCTACGGTCGGTGACCCCGCGTCCACCGCCACTCACAGGTCACGCCCAGGTGGCTCGCAGGTGCGGCCCAGCCCCGGGGACGACCCTGGTCCCATGAGCCGGTCGGGGACCGGCACCCTGACGAGAAGGAGAGCACGATGCGCAGAACCACCGTCGGGCTGGCGCTCACCGCCGGACTGCTCGGCGTCACCGCCGGCACCGCCGCCGCCAATCCCGCGCTCGCCGATGCCGCGACGGGGGCGATGAGCCACCGCGTCGCAGCGATCCAGGACGCCCTGGACGGCCTGGTGAGCGACGGCACCATCACCCAGACCCAGGCCAAGGCGGTGGCCGAGACTCTGGACGAGGCCGGGCCGGCCTTGGGGCCTGGGCGCGGGGACCGCCTGGGCGTGCTTGGTCCGCAGACCGTCGCCGATGCCCTCGGCATCTCCACCGAGGACCTCGTCGCCGCCCACCGCGACGGGCAGTCGCTCGCTCAGGTCGCCGAGGAGCAGGGGATCGCCCGCGACGACCTGATCTCCCGGCTGGTGAGGGCGGCCGGCGCCGCATTGGACCAGCGGGTCGAGGACGGGGTCCTGACCGAGGAGCGGGCTGACCTGATCCGGGACGGGCTCACCGAGCGGATCACCGCCGCGGTCGACCGCAGCCCCGGCGAGGGCCGCGGGTTCCACCACCGGCCCGGTGGCCACGGGTTCGCAGGGACCGGACCGGAGGGCACCGACCAGGGCCCCACTGAAGACCTCCCGGGCGGACTCGGGGGCGGCTTCGGGGGCGGGGCAACCGACGAGCCGGGCCGCGGAACCTGAGCGTCGCGGCGGTCCCGGACCGTGAGCCAAGGCCTCCCCTCCGCGGGACGATCGTGGTACGACGGGGGTCCGGCGAGCAGAGACGAGGCTGCTGATGACATGGACCCTGGCCGACATCCCCCCGCAGAACGGGAAGACGGCCGTCGTCACCGGAGCCACGAGCGGACTCGGGCTCGTGACGGCCAGGGAGCTGGCCGGAGCGGGTGCTCACGTGTGGGTGGCGGCCCGGAACGCGTCCCGGGCCGCCGCCGTCCGCGACGACATCCGCGGTGCGTATGACGAGGCACGCGTCGATGTCGTGGCGCTCGACCTCGCCTCCCTCGCCTCCGTCAGGTCCGCCGCCGAGCAGATCCAGGCGGCCCACGACCGCATCGACATCCTGGTCAATAACGCCGGAGTCATGGCGATGCCGGAGGGGCGCACCGAGGACGGGTTCGAGACCCAGTTCGGCGTCAACCACCTGGGGCACTGGGCGCTGACGGCGCACCTGCTTCCCTCCCTCCTGCGGGCGCCGGCGGCGCGGGTGGTGTCGGTGACCAGCACGGCGCACCACTACGGCCGGGCCGTGGACGCCACCAACCCACATCTGGAGGGGCGCTACGCACCGTGGCGGGCCTACGGGCAGTCGAAGCTGGCCAACTACCACTTCGCCCTCGGGCTCCACCGTCAGCTCGCGCGCCGGCGGCTGGCCGCCCAGAGCCTGATGGCCCACCCCGGACTCTCCAACACCCACCTCCAGGTCAACGCCGTCGAGCAAGGCGGGGCCGGTGGCGCCGGACCCTTCTTCGCCTGGCTGGCTGCGCGGACCGGCATGTCCGCCGAGCACGGGGCGCTGCCCCAGCTGCGCGCGGCCACCGACCCGGCTGCGCGCGGCGGGCAGATGTACGCGCCGCGCTTCGTCAACGCCGGCCCGCCCGTACGCCGTCCCGTTGCGCGGCGAGTAGGGCTGCAGCATGCCATCGACGTCCTGTGGGAGGTCTCCGAGCGCGAGACGGGTGTCGCTCTCGACATCGACGCGGCGCTGCGCTGAGCGCTCGACGCATTGCTGCGCTGAGCGCGCGGCCCCACGACGTATCTGGGGTGCCCACCCCGGCCTCTTCCGGTCAGACAGGATCGGAGGAGCCACCATGGGGTCGGTTGCCACAGTGCGCTTCGCCGGGGCTCTGGTCGCGGCAGGCTCGCTGGCGGGCCAGCTCCCGGTGGCGCTGCGGGTGCGCGGCCACGCGCTGACGCCGCTGGCCACCGATGCCGGGCAGAGCGCGACGGCGGTGGGCTCGGCCGCGCACCGACCGGTGATCTGCGTGCACGGCTTCGCCTCGTCCGCCGGCTGCTGGCGACCACTCGCCCAGCGGCTGAGCGCAGCCGGCTTCACCGAGGTGCACTCGTTCTCCTACAACGCCCTGACCTGTGATCTGCGCGCCGCCGCGCGAGCTCTCAGCAGCGCCACCAGGGTGCTGTGTCGCGAGGAGGGCCATGACTACGTCCACCTGGTCGGCCACAGCCTCGGTGGCCTGCTCGTCCGGGCTTCGGCGGAGTGCTACGGGCTGTGGCCGTACGTAGGCGGGCTGGTCACGGTGGCGACCCCGCACCGCGGGAGCCGCTGGTCCCGGCTGGCCCCGGGCCCGAACCGCTGGTGGCTCCAGCCGCGTACGGCGACCGTCACCGAGCCGGTTGTCGGCAGGAACGGCGCGGGCGCTCCGACGTACCTCAACTACTACTCCCCCGACGACGCCGTCGTCCCGGCCCGGTCGGCGGTGCTCCGGCGCCCGGGGGTGCACAACCTCGCGTTGCCCGGGGTCGGCCATGTGGGAGCCGCCGCCGCGCCGAGCCTGCTCGAGGTGCTCCCGGATCGGCTCGCCGCGGTCGAGACGCACCGCGGCCGCGGGGCGCGGACCAGGTCGGTGCCCCGCCCCTCCGCGGGGGCGTTCGGCTGGCCCACAACCGGCGCACCCGCCCCCCTGGCCCTGCCCGCATAGCGCTCAGGCTCCGAAGGCGACGAACGACGCCGCCGTTGCTGCGGTGACCGGGTCGGTGCCGACCGCGCGCCGGGCAGTGAGGACCGCTCGGGCGACGGTGTCGGTGTCGCGCAACGCGGCGTGCAGCTCGCCCATGAACACGCGCGTCGCCTCGTCGTTGACCTCCACCAGGCTCGAGACCACGCCCGTCGCGCCGAGCGCCAGCAGCGCCGAGGTCAGTCCGATCAGCTCCTCGGTGCCGACCGGGGCCAGCACCCCGGACTCGCAGGCGGAGAGAACGAGCCGCCGCGGCGGTGCGGCCAGACGCTCGAGGTCGTGCACCGTCAGCGGCCCGTCGTCGAGGACGAGGCAGGAGAACATCGGGTTGTCGCGTCGGAAGCGGCCGTGAGCGACGATGTGGACGAGGCCGGCGCCGCTGATCGCGTTCAGGGTCCGCTCCACCGTGGCGGTCCCGTCGCTCAACACGACGGCATCGGGACGGCGGCTCGTCAGGTCCACGATCTCCCGGCCGCTCGCCGGGAGCCCGGGTCCTCCGACCACGACGAAGCGTCGTGAGCCGGCCGCGCCGGCAGGCTCGGGCCGCCGGGCCCGGAGCCAGGTCGCGGCTGACGGCGTCACGCTGACCGGCCGGTCGGTGAGCGCGGGCAGGAGTGCCCATGGCGTCGCCGACAGACTCCCGGGCGGACAGACCACGACGGGCCCCGCGGGCAGCGATGCCAGTGCCGAAGCCGCCGGCCCGAGCAGCGACTGCTGCAGGCGCGGGCCGACGGCACCCAGGTCGGTTCGGCGCCCGCGCGCGGCCTGCCGCAGGGAGAAGCGGGCAAGCTCGACCGCACGCCCGGCCTCCTCGGCGGTGCCCACCCTGAACCGACGGACGCGGCCGTCAGCGACCACGAGAGCCTGGATGACACCGTCGACCGCCACCAACTCGAGGAGCGTGGTGTCGCCGAGCGCGTCGAGCAGGTGCCCTGTCTCGAAACGGTGAGGGCGATCCGGGCCACCGGGCGCATGGAGGCTCCGGCTGCGCACGGAGCGCTCGAGCCGGTCTCGTTCGCGTTCGAGGGACGAGGTCTGCTCGCCAGAGCGGCGCGCCGACTCGAGGCGACGTTCGGTGTCGCGCAGCGCCGTCAGGTCCGCGGCCAACTCAGCCTCGCGCGGCGGCCGCACCGGTGGCAGCGCCAGCGCCGTGGCACGCCACCGCTCGCTCCAGGCCAGCAGCGGTCGCGCTCCACGTCGGCTGGCGGCTCGCAGGGCGATCGAGGCGAGCTCGCGCCCGTGGGCGGTGGCCAGCGCGCGGAGCTCCGAGCTGCCCAGGGAGGTCTGGTGCTCGTCCAGGGCCTCCATGCCGCGGGAGCAGGCGACCATGGCCCCACGCTGGTTGCCGGTGATCTCGCAGCTCAGCGCCTGGGCGAGCCAGCCGGTGACCCGGTGCAGCGCAGCGTCGCGACGTCGGTAGCGGGCAGCGACGGCGAGAAGCTCGTGGCACTCGTCGAGCCTTCCTTGGCGCGCGGCGATGCGACCGGCCAGGATCAGACCCAGCGGCGCCTCGTCGGATCCGGCCTCCGTCAGCCGCCACCCCACCGAGGCGGCCGTGTCGAGCCGGGCACGCCCCGGTGACACGGCCTCCAGCGCCCGCAGTGCAACCAGTTCGGCCTGCAGCTCCCACCACGGCCGGCGCTGCCCGCGAAAGGTGCGCAGCGCCTCCCGAGCGCTGCGCAAGGCATCGCCGGGTTCGTCGTTGGCCAGCGACGCCTGGGCGAGCACGAGCTGCAGCTCGGCACGCTGGGTGGGCTGACAGCCGTGCTCCAGGGCGGACCGGACAACACGTCGGGCGTCGTCCCCCAAGCCCGCCGCGATCAGCGCTGCGCACCGGTCGATCGCGAGCTCGGGCGGGTCGACGTCGAGCCGGGCATAGCGGTGCGCGGCCTCGTCCAGAAGCGCCAGGGTGGCCGGGAGGTCCCCCCGGCGGAACTCCAGCAGCCCCCGGTTGTGCAGCGCGTGCACCTCCTCGAGCTCCTGCCCGGCCTCCCGGAAGAGCCCCTGCGCCGCCTCGAGGTCCTGCTCGGCGCGCGTGATCGCGCCGAGGGCGATGTGGATGTCGGCGCGGTTGTTGAGCGCCCGGGCCTGCCAGACCAGGTCACCGGAGCGGCGAATCCCGGGCAGCGCCCGGCGGAGGGCGTCCAGCGCCTCGGCATGCCGTCCCAGCAGAGTGAACACATAGGCCCGTCGCATCAGCACGCGCGGCAGCACTGACCCCTCGGCCGCCGCGGCGGCCGCGTCGAGCTCCGCGAGGCCGGGGCGCGTCCGGCCAGCCATGACCAGGGCGGCGCCCAGGGTCGCCCGGATGTCGGCGGCGCGGTCAGGGCGTGCCCCCTTCTCGGCGAGCCGGAGAGCCGCGCGCAGGTGATCGATGGCCGCGCGCACGTCGCCGCGGTCGCGCACCACGATCCCGGCGGCCTGATGGGCGTAGGACAGCTGGACCAGATCCGAGGATCCCTCGACGAGCTCGGTCGCGCGGCTCAGCGCCTCGCTGGGCCGCGACAGGGCCAGCGCGAGGAGATCGTCGCCCACCGGTGCATCCGGTGGCCGGGGTCGGCTCACGCAACACCACCCCCGGGTTGATGTGCTTTACGGGCATGTTCCCCCGGATCTAGATTACTCGTGAGGTGCGTCACACTCGTCGAGCGGGGACTGGTCATGACGATCGAGCAGCGACCCGGACAAGACGGGGCGGATCCGGACGGCAAGCGGGTCTTCCCCGAACTCTCCGAAGAGCAGCGGCGCGAGCGCGTCCGCGGTCAGGTCCGGCACATCGTGGACTCCCTCGGGGGCCCAGACGTCGTCGGGTGGGTCGGGGAGAATGACAGCGACGACCCCGCCGACTTCCTCTACCTCTACGGCCGCGGCCGCATCCTGGTCCGCGACCAGGACGTCGAGAGGGTTCAGCGCGCCCTCGACGGCGGTGAGGCCGAGGAGGGCCTCGTGGACGGCGTCACCTCCTTCCGCCTGCCGCGCGGGCTGGACTGCCCGGAGGCGCTTGACCTGCTCGACGAGCAGGTCGGGGTCGGCGTCGGCACGCCCGACACGGTCCTGCACATCACCAAGGTGATCGGTGGATGCTGCCCGCACACCGAGCCGGAGGTGGCAGCCGCCGGCGCGGACCCGGTGCCGCGGCTCGATGGCGCGCGCCCGGCCCTCGGGAGCGGCGTCTACGTGAGCGTGGTGGACACCGGGTGGCACGGCGCCGCGATCCACTGGGCCGAGTGGCTGCGGGGAGTCAGCGGCGACCCCGAGGTGATCGACCCCCACGACATCCACCACTACGCCGGGCACGGCACGTTCATCGCCGGCATCGTTCGCTGCCTCGCTCCCGCCACGCAGGTGCGCGTCGAGGGCTTCCTTCCGACCGGCGGCGCCGTGTTCGAGTCCAAGATCGTCGTCCAACTGGTCGAGGCGCTCCAGAGCGGACCCGACGTGATCAGCCTCTCGGCGGGCGCCACGACCCGCAAGGAGCGGCCGCTGCTGAGCTTCGAGGTGTTCTGGCAGCGGCATCTCAGCCAGCTCAAGGGCACCGTTCTCGTGGCCGCCGCAGGCAACGACGGGCGCCGGGTCCCCTTCTGGCCGGCGGCCTTCCCCTGGACGCTGTCCGTGGGTGCCCTGGACGCAGCCGAGCAGCGGGCCACCTTCAGCAACTACGGCAGCTGGGTGGACGTCTACGCGCTCGGCGTGGACCACGTGAACGCCTTCCCACGGGGGCGGTTCGTCTGCAAGGAGCCGCCCAACACCGGCGATGTCCGGGACTTCGAGGGCCGGGCTCGGTGGAGCGGCACGTCCTTCTCCACGCCCCTGGTGGCCGGGCTCATCGCCGCCCGGATGAGCAGCACCGGTCTCAGCGCCCGCGACTGCGCAGACTGGCTCATGGACCGGGCCCGGGATCAGGCGGAGCCGGGAATCGGCCCGATCCTGCGACCCGGCGACCACGCCTAGGACTGCGCCGACGCTTCGCGGCTCCCAGTCCTCAGCGCCCCGGCACCCAGAGCCTCGAGGGCGGCGCCGCCTGCTGATGGCGGGACTCGGTTGTTGCCTCACTGCCCGCCGTGGGTGGCGCCGGGCTCCGACTCAGGTCGTTGGGCTCGGGTTCGCCCTTCTCGGCTAGCTCGTTCTCCGCAGTGACTTGAGCCAGACGGAGCTGTCCCAGCGCCCCCTCGACCTGGTGGACAAGATCGTCGGGCATGTGGGGGCCGGCGTACTCCAACGTCTGGGAGCAAAGGTCGATGAAGAGCCGCGCATCCCGCCGACCTAGCTTGACCTGTGCAGTGCTCAGCAGCGTCGAGAACAGCTCCCTGATGATCATCTCAGCGGGTGCGGACCGCAGCCTCCGCACGAGCTCTTCGGCGTCGTGCTCGGATGGGCCACCGTCAGCAGGAGGCGCGTTCTCACTCCCCGAGGTCTCCTCGCTCATGACCACCATCATCTCCCGGATGACCCTGCGCCGTGGGGCCCACCACCGAGCGTGTCACCCGGTGGGCGAGTCTCGGCGTCGTCGCCTCGTGTCAAGCACCGCTACCGGTGGTGCGGTGCACCTTGTGCTGGGCCGCCTGCGCGCGGGGGCGGATCACGAGCTCGTCGATGTTGACGTGTGCGGGTCGGGTGACCATCCAGGTGATCGCCTCGGCGACGTCGGCGGCGGTGAGCGGCTCGGCCACGCCCTCGTAGACGGCGTCGGCCCTGGCCTGGTCCCCGTGGAACCGGTTGACCGCGAACTCCTCGGTCCGCACCATTCCTGGCGCGATCTCACAGACGCGGACCGGTTGGTCGTAGAGCTCGAGGCGCAGCGTCTCGGTCACGACCTGGGTGCCGTGCTTGGCCGCGGTGTACCCCGCACCACCCTCGTAGGCGACCCGGCCCGCGGTGGACCCGACGTTGCAGATCACCCCCGACCCGCTCGCGATGAGTGCCGGCAACAGGGCGCGGGTCACGTGCATCAGCCCGATCACGTTGACCTCATACATCGCCCGCCACTCCTCGCTCACCGCCGTGGCCACCGGGTCGGACCCGAACGCGCCGCCCGCGTTGTTGACCAGCACGTCGAGCCGCGGCCCGACCACCTCTGCGAGCGTGTCGACCTGTGCCGGCGAGGTCACGTCGCACACGACCGCGGTGCCGCCGACCTCGCCGGCCAGCGCCTCGACACGGGCTCGGCGCCGTGCGGCGCAGATCACATGGAAGCCGGCGTCGGTCAGGTGGCGGACGGTCGCGGCACCGATCCCGCTGCTGGCGCCGGTCACCACCGCAGTGCGCATGCCCATGACAGCGATTCTCTCCCCTCCGGCTGCTTCCTTGTCCATCCCGGTCATCCCGGTCATCCCGGTCCCGGGGCTGACCCCTCGCTCGCCACGGGTCATCGAGGCTCCCAGGTCGACCGCCCGGCACCTCGCCGCGGCGAGCCGAGTCCCGCCCCGGTCGACGCGGCCGGGTCGCATCGCCGCCTCCCTGTGGGCTCAGGCTGGTCCGCGGAGCGAAGATCTCCTCGTGCGCACGGTGAACCTGGCGGTGAAGTTCCTCCTCGAACTGGCGGCGTTCGCGAGCCTCGCGGTGTGGGGCTGGCAAGCGGCGAGCTCGGTCCCCGCAGTCGTCCTGGCGGTCGCGGCGCCCACGGCGGCGGTGGTGATCTGGGGGCTGTTCGCGGCGCCTCGGTCCCCGCGCCGGCTGCCCACCGCGTTTCGGGTCCCGCTGGAGCTTGGCATCTTCGTGCTGTCGGCTCTCGCGCTCGGGGCTGCCGGCCACCCGGGTCTGAGCGCCGCCTTCCTGATTGCGATAGCGGCCAATGCTCTGGGACTCACGGTGTTCCGGCAGTGGAATGCCTAGCGCCCTCCGCACCCCGACCGGGGCGGCCCGGCGACTTGTGGCCCGCCACGAGTGCCGGGTTGGCTTGCGGGAAGTCCGCGACCCCGAGGCTGCGCAGTGCGGGGTCGGCGTACCGATTCGTGAGGGGACAGGAGGCACCCATGCGCTGGAGCACCTACGTCGGCGAGGACGGCGTCGAGCGAGCCGCGGTGTGGCAGGCGGACCGGCTGCATCCGGTTCCGGAGCCGGTCCGGATGGTGGACCTGCTCGGCGATGACGGAACGCGGCTGCGCGAGGCCGCCGAGCGCGCGCGACAGGGACCGGCGGTCGACCCGGCGGCGGTCCACCTGCTGGCGCCGGTGCCCCGGCCGCCGTCGGTGCGTGACTTCATGGCCTTCGAAGAGCACGTGGTCACTGCGAGCGCAGCCATCGGGCTGAGGGTGGACCCGCTGTGGTACACCCAGCCGGTCTTCTACTTCAGCAACCCCGCCTCCCTGCGCGGTCCGCGCGACCCGGTGGCGGTCGCCCCCGGCAGTCAGGCCTTCGACTACGAGCTCGAGGTCGCGGCGGTCATCGGCCGCGAGGGCGCCGACCTCAGCCCCGAGGAAGCGGTCGACCACATCGCCGGGTACCTGTTGTTCTGCGACTGGAGTGCGCGCGACCTGCAGGGCGAGGAGATGAAGCTCAACCTCGGCCCGGCGAAGGGCAAGGACTCGGCATCGAGCTGCGGACCGTGGATGCTCACCGCCGACGAGCTGGACCCGACCGCGGCGATGGCCGCCTGGGTCAACGGCAAGCCCTACAGCACCGGCCGGCTCGATGCCCTCTACTGGAGCTTCGGCGAGATGATCGCCTACGCCTCCCGAGGGACCTCGGTCGTGCCGGGCGACCTGATCGGCAGCGGCACGGTCGGCACCGGGTGCATCCTCGAGCTCTCCCGCGTGCACGGCGCCACGGCCTTCGGTTGGCTGGTGCCTGGCGATCGGGTTCGGCTCGAGGTCGATGGGCTCGGCGCCATCGACGCGCCGGTCGTCGACGGCGTGCCGGTCCGCCCGCTGCGTGACACCACCCAGCCCACCCCCCCGGAGTCCCCATGAGCTCGCTGTCCCACGACATCACCACCCCCGGGCCACCGACGCTGGAGGAGGTCTCCGACGGCATCTGGGCCTACGTCCAACCCGATGGCACCTGGTGGATCAACAACACCGGCTTCGCTGCCGGTCCGCAGGGCGTGGTCGCCATCGACTCCTGCGCCACCGAGCGACGCACCCGGGCCTTCATCCAGGCTCTGCGGTCGGTGACCGAGGCGCCGGTCCGCACGCTGGTCAATACCCACCACCACGGGGACCATACGTGGGGCAATGCTCTGTTCGACACCGCGACGATCGTCGCTCACGAACGGGCCCGCGAGGAGATGCTCGCTTTCGGGCCGCCGCGCGACCTGCCCTTCTGGGACAACCGCGACTGGGGCTCGCTACCGCTGGACCCGCCGTTCCTCACCTTCACCCACAGCGTCGCGCTGCACCTCGGCGACCTGCTCGCCGAGGTCCGCCACGTCGGCATGGCGGCGCACACCACCAACGACTCGATCGTGTGGTTCCCCGAGCGTTCGACGCTGTTCTGCGGCGATCTGGTATTCAACGGCGGTACGCCGTTCCTGCTCATGGGCTCGGTCAGCGGAGCCATCGACGTTCTGGAGCACGTCGTCGCCCCGCTCGACGCGGCCACCACGGTGCCCGGTCACGGACCGGTCTTCCACGACCAGGCTCCGGTCAAGGCGACGCTGGACTATCTGCGCTTCGTTCTCGATCTCGCCCAGCGGGGCCGGGACGCCGGCGCCTCCCCCCTGCAAGCCGCACGCGACACCGATCTCGGCCGCTTCGCGGACTGGGCCGACGCCGAGCGAATCGTCGGCAACCTGCACCGGGCCTACGCCGAACTGGACGGAACCGCGGCCGGCGCCCCGATCGACGTCATGGCCGCTCTGGCTGACATGGTCACCTACAACGGCGGACACCCGCTGCACTGCCTCGCCTGACAGCTCACCGGCACAGGCAGCCCCACCGTCTCAAGCTCGGCGCCGTTGTGTGCATCACCACTGCCGCATCGAGCGCCGGTGCCCCAGACTCCGGTAGGTTGGGCAGAGTTAGATCCTGCAGCGTGACTGATGGGCCTTGGATGATGGGCACGGAGCGCATGACGCCACGGACGATGACTGTCCATGGTCACGAACTGTCGTTCGTGGATGCCGGCACGGGACCGGTGGTGCTCTTCATCCACGGGATCCTGGGCTCACAGCGGATCTGGTCCCACCTGATCGACCGTCTCGACGACAACGAGCGGGTGATCGTCCCAGACCTGTTCGGCCACGGGGACTCGGGCAAGCCCATGGGCGACTACTCGCTCGGTGCCCATGCGGCCACGCTCCGCGATCTGCTGGACCGGCTCGACATCGACAAGGTCACCCTCGTCGGGCACTCGCTGGGCGGCGGCATCGCGATGCAGTTCTACTACCTGTTCCCCGAGCGCGTTGAGCGCCTGGTCCTGGTGGCCAGCGGAGGGTTGGGCCGGGAAGTGAACCCGATCCTGCGCTCGGTGACCCTGCCGGGGGCTGAACTGGTCCTCCAGGTGGTCGCCTCGGGCTGGGTGCGGTCCCGCGCCGAGGCCGCCGGGAGGGTGGCCTCGAAAGCCGGGTGGAAGCCGGGCCCGGATCTCACCGCCATCTGGGGCGGGTTCACCTCGCTGGCCGACCAGGAGAGCCGGCGCGCCTTCCTGAGCACGACCCGCGCCGTCATCGACCCTGGCGGCCAGAGCGTCAGCGCACACGACTACCTTCCGGACACGCTGCCGATCCCGACTCTCATCATCTGGGGATCCCGGGACCGGATGATCCCGGCCTGGCACGCGCTCAGCGGGCAGCGCTCGATTCCCGGCTGCCACATCGAGCTCTTCGAGGGCGCCGGCCACTTCCCGCACCTCGACGACCCGGACCGCTTCGCCGACACCCTGCGCAACTTCATCGCGACCACGCCTGAGGGACTGCGCGCCGCCGAGCGCGAGGCCTGACCGCTCGCACCGCTGCGAGGACGACCACCTGTGGAGGTGTCCGGCGGCCCCCGGGACGCCTCAGAGCAGCAGCCACTGCGTCGCATGCCGGGTGCCGTCGAGGTCCACCTCGAAGCGCACGCTCCCCTGCGGCGCGCCGGACAGGGTGAAGAACCCCCCGTCGTCGGCCTCGGCGGTGACCGATGGTCCCGCGGCCGAGCGCAGGGTGATCCGGCCGGCTCGGCCCGGGACCACTTGCCCCATGACGTCCTCCCCCGTCACCTCGACCTCGAGGCCGAACGCGCTGCCGTCGAAGGACAGCACCCGCGGCTCGGTCGCCGTTGCGGAGCGCAGGGCCACTGCGTCGGCGAGCTGGGAGTCGTGGGCCAGGGCCAGCAGCTCCTCGAGCTCGCTGTCCACCGTCCGCCACGTGAAGGCCGCATGAGCGGCTTCCCGCGACTGCTTCGTGACCGCCGCACCCGCCTCGAGAGCCTCCTTGAGGTCTCGCATCAGCTGCTTGTCGTCGCTCCAGTTCGGCATCACTGTCATCTCCTCAGGTCGGGCCCATCGGCCATGGTGAGCAGGGCGCTGAGGGCCGCGGTCTTGCGCAGCTCGTCGATCGCCCGCGCTCGCGTGGGTCCGATGCCCCCGATCGGGATGCCCAGCCTTCGATTGATCTCGGCGTACGACGGCGGCGGATCCTCCAGGAGCAGCAGGAGAAGCTCGCGCCGTTGCTCGGAGAGCTCTCCGAGGCCCCGCCGCAGAGCCTCGTGGCGCTCGTCCCGGATCAGCTCCTCGTCAGGGTCCTCCTCGGCCAGCAGCCTGTCGAAGCACCCGGTGGCCGAGGGGTCGACCGGCGTCGCGCGACCGCGCCGTCGCAGCAGGCCGAGACACTCGTGGCGGACCGTGGTGGCGATCCACCCCGGCAGCGCGTTCGGCTCCCGGATCGTGTCGAGATTCTCCACCAGGCGCAGCCAGACGGTCTGGTTCACGTCCTCGGCGTCCGCGCCGTAGAGCCGGTGGCGGGCTATCACCCCGGTCACCAGCGGAAGGAATCGGTCCACCAGGTCGTTCCAGGCGGACTGATCGCCGGTGCGTGCGGCTCTCAGCAGGTCACCCACCGAGCTCGACGGGTCCATGGGGGTCCTTCCGTCCGGAAGGTCGTGCGGACACGACCACGATCGCACGTTCACCAACAGAGGAGTCCCCATCCCGCCGCCCTGATACATCGCACTCGACCCGCGGTCAGTTGTCGTCGTAGTCGTGCGTGGCGTAGTACTCGTAGTCCATCGCCCTCTCCCTTGCGCTCGGTCCTGTGGTGCGCCTTGTCGCTAAGAAAGACCCGCGACCGCCCTCGGAGATACCGACCAGTTCGCTCGCTGAGCACCGGCTAGGGTGCCCACCATCGGGGTTCGGAGGAGAGGGGAGTCATGGGAGAGGTCAGGCAACGCAAGATCCTGCTGGACGAGCGGGACATGCCGACGCGTTGGTACAACATCCTCCCCGACCTGCCGACCCCTCCTCCCTCGGTGCTCCACCCGGGCACGGGCCAGCCGGTCGGCCCCGAGGACCTGGCACCGCTGTTCCCGATGGACCTGATCGTGCAAGAGGTCTCGACCGAGCGGTTCATCGAGATCCCGCCCCAGGTGCTGGACGTCTATCGGCTCTGGCGCCCCAGCCCGCTCTACCGCGCCCACAGTCTCGAGGCAGCGCTAGGCACTCCGGCGCGCATCTACTACAAGTACGAGGGGGTGTCCCCCGCCGGGTCGCACAAGCCGAACACCTCGGTGCCGCAGGCGTTCTACAACGCCAAGGCCGGGATCCTGCGGCTGACCACCGAGACCGGAGCCGGCCAGTGGGGCACCTCCCTGGCCTTCGCCTGCGCCCAGTTCGGCATGGACTGCGAGATCTGGCAGGTGCGGGCGTCCTACGACCAGAAGCCCTACCGGAAGATCATGATGGAGGTGTTCGGCGGCACCGTGCATCCGAGTCCCTCGGAGCTCACCGAGGCCGGCCGCTCGATCCTCGCGCGGGACCCTGAGTCCACCGGATCGCTCGGCATCGCGATCAGCGAGGCCGTCGAGGTGGCGGCCCAGGACCCGTCGACGAACTACGCCCTGGGCAGCGTGCTCAACCACGTCCTGCTGCACCAGACCATCATCGGCGAGGAGGCCCTCGTCCAACTGGCCACGATCGGCGAGGTGCCCGACCTGCTCGTCGGCTGCACGGGCGGCGGGTCGAACTTCGGCGGCCTGGCCTTCCCATTCCTGCGCGAGAAGTGGGCTGGCCGGATGGCCCCCGCGGTGCGGGCCGTCGAGCCGGCCGCATGCCCGTCGCTGACCCAGGGCACCTACGCCTACGACTTCGGCGACACGATCGGGATGACCCCGCTGATGAAGATGCACACGCTGGGCCACGACTTCATCCCCGATCCGATCCACGCCGGGGGGCTGCGCTACCACGGCATGAGCCCGCTGATCTCCCATCTCTACGAGAGCAAGGAGATCGAGGCGGTCGCCAAGCCCCAGACCGAGTGCTTCGCCGCCGGCGTCCTCTTTGCCCGCACCGAGGGCATCGTGCCCGCGCCGGAGCCGACGCACGCCGTCGCGGCTGCGATCGAGGAGGCGCTGCGGTGCAAGGAGACCGGCGAGGAGAAGGTCATCCTGACCGCGCTGTGCGGCCACGGTCACCTGGATCTCGCGGCGTACGACGCCTTCCTGTCCGGCCACGTCGTCGACCACGGGTTCGACGACGACGACATCCGCGATGCGGTCACCGCCGCGCTGGCCAAGCTCCCGGCGGTCGGCTGAGCGCTGGTCCACGCCGCCGTCGGCGGCGGAGGCTCACCGCAGCGCGTCGAGAAGCTGGGCCTTCGTCTTGCCCGAGAGCCCGGTCAGGCCACGCTCGCGCGCCTCGGCTCGCAGCTGGACCACCGTCCAGCTCTCGTCCGGCGTCGGACGCCGGGCACCCGTCGGCGCGGAGTCCTCGGCACTCGTGGCCGGCTCGTGAGCCTCGGCCTCGGGAGAGGACCCGGGCGAGTCCAGCTGCGCGGAGATCTGGTCGCGCTCACGGCGTGCCTTGTCGCGTTGCTTGGTCCGCTTGGTGAGCGTGGAGGTCAGGTCGGCTCGGGCCCTGTCCAGGTCGCGGGCCTTCTTCTTCCAGCGCTGCGCGCGGGCCTCGGCCTTGTCGAGCTCGGACTGGAGCAGGCGGATGGCCGCCTTCAGCTCCTTCTCCAGCCCCTTCTCCAGGGATTTGGCCTTCTTCTTCTTCTTCTTCGGCGACACCGGTTCTCCTTCGACGCGTGACGGGGCTCCATCATGTCCGCCGCCCCGGCGCGGCGCGAGCCTTGCGCCTCGGCCGGTGTTCACCGAACGTTCCTGCGCGTCGGCTTTGCCCGGTCCCGAGGCGTCCGCACAATGCGGAGGGTGAGCACGATCGAGGCTGCCGGCGGCGTGCTGTGGCGTCAGGTCGACAGCAGGCTCGGCGTGGAGGTCGCGCTCGTCCACCGACCTCGCCGCGCCGACTGGTCCCTGCCGAAGGGCAAGCTCGTGGCACACGAGCACCCGCTGCTGGGCGCCCTCCGGGAGGTCCGGGAGGAGACCGGACACGACGCCAGGGTCGGCTCTCCGCTGGGAGCACTGCGGTATCGCCAGGCGGGGACGCCCAAACGGGTGCGCTACTGGGCGCTCAGCGCCACCACGGGCAAGTTCGTGGCAGGCCGGGAGATCGACGACCTGGTCTGGCTGCCGCCGGATGCGGCCTGGCGCCTGGTACGCCGCCGGGACCGGCCCGTGATCGACCGGTTCTGGAGCCTCCGGGCCGACCTCTCCCGACCTCTGTTGCTCGTCCGCCCCGGGAGCGCGACCTCGCGGTGGACCGGGGACGAGAGCCAGCGACCACTGGGGAAGCGAGGACACCGCCAGGCGGCCGCGCTGGCGCAGCTGCTGTCCGCCTTCGACGTGCGACGAACCGCGACCGCGGACCTCACGCGGTGCATCGAGACGATGATCCCCTACACCCGGGACCAGGATGCCGCTCCGCCGGCCCTCCTCCCAATGCGAGAGCGCGGCCGGCCCTCCCGCCGCGCGGCCGAGGAGCTGGCAGCCCTGGTCCACGAGGGCATTCCTACGGCAGTCTGCGCCGAGCACGATGCGCTGCGCTGGCTGTCCCGGAGGCTGTCGACAACGGGGCGGAGCCAGGGCATCCCGCCTCCGCTGCCTCGCGGCGGCCTCTACGCCTTGCACCTCGACGGTCGGCGGCCACGTCGGCTGGTCACCGCCGAGCGGGTCAGGCCGGCAGGGTGAGGACGAACTCGGCCCCCGGTGAGCCGTCCTCGCGTTGCCGGACCACCACCGAGCCGCCGTGCGCCCGGGCCACGTCGGCCACCAGCGACAGCCCGATCCCGTAGTGGCGACGCTGCGCGGGATCCTCCTGCGCAGTCCGTGGGCGCGAGGAGGCGAAGCGCTCGAAGACCCGTTGCCGGTCCCGCTCCGGCACACCGGGCCCGTCGTCGCTGACCAGGATCTCGACGACACGTCCTCGGGGTCGGACCTGCAGCCGCACGCTGGAGCGGGCATGGTCGAGCCCGTTGTCGATCATCGAGGTCACGGCCCGACGCAGCGCCACCTCCGAGACCGACGCCACCACCGGGACGGCCGAGCCGACCGCCACCGACAGCCCTCGCGACCCGGCCGACGGCTGCGCCGCGGCGACGCAGGCGGCCACGAGGGCGGACACCTCGCAGGGGATGCGCTGGTCCGCGGCGCCTGGGTCGGCGGCGAGCAGCAGCTCGTCGAGGACGTCGGTCAACGCCGCCGCGTCCGCTTTGAGCCCGTCGACATCACCGCGGAGAGAGGCCACAGCGGCGTCGGCGGGTGCCTGGGGCAATCGGGCCATTCGGCGCGACAGAAGCTGCACCCGCGTGCTCAACAGCGTCAGCGGCGTCCTCAGCTCATGGCTGGCGTCGGCAACGAACCGCCTCTGGAGGCTCAACGCCTCCTCCAGCGGCCGCATCGCCCGGCGCGCCAGGAGGACGGCGCCCGCCCCGGCAAGAAGCAGTCCCACGACGCTGGAGAGGAGGAGCGCCTTCACCACCCGGCCGCTCGACTCCTCGGCGAACGTCCGGTCGAGAGCGACCTGGACCACGCCGTCGCCCCGGGGCGACGTTCGGACGAACCAGGCGCCGGAGGCCACGTCGATCTCTCGCTGCCTCGGCCGGCCGTCGTCGAGCACCCGGTCGAGATCCTCCTCGAGGGGCAGCCCGGCAGGTGACGGTCCGGAGGCGGCGCGGCGGCCGCCCCTCACCTCGACCCCCCAGAGCCCCGGGCGAAGGCGGCTGATGTCGGAGCGCTCCGAGGCCTGGTGGAGAGTCGCCTCGGCGTCGGCGTGCTCGACCCGCTCATAGGCCACGAAGGTCACCATGGCGACGACTGCGAGCACCGTGGCCAGCACGCCGACCGTCTGGAGACCCAGCCGGCGGGCCGCGCGTCGGACGTCGCTCATCCGCGCCCGAGCCGGTAGCCCAGGCCGTGCACCGTCTCGACCACACCCCGGCCCAGCTTTCGGCGCACGTAGTGCACATAGGTGTCGACCACCCCCGGGTCGTCCACTCCCGCGAACGCCGCGCTCAGCAGCTCAGCGCGACCGAAGACGCGGCGCGGCCGCCGCGCGAGGACCTCGAGCAGCGCGCTCTCCCGCGCCGACAGGTCCACCGCGGTCCCCCCGGGGCGGGTGACGCAGCGCTGTTGGACCTCCAGCCAGCCCCCCGGCACCGGCACCGACTCCAGCGCTGCCGAATCCGCTCGGCGCCGCAGCAGCGCCCGGAGCCGGGCCAGGAGCTCCTCGACGTCGAAGGGCTTGCCCAGGTAGTCCTCAGCGCCCGCATCAAGGCCGTCCACGCGATCCCGCGGCAGTGCCAGCGCCGAGAGGACGAGCACCGGAGTGGCCACCGCCTTCGCCCGGAGCCGCCCGATCAGGTCCAGACCCTCGACGGCCGGCAGTCCCCGGTCGAGCACCATGACGTCGTACTCCCGGGTCAGACCCAGGTGCAAGGCCCGCTGACCGTCCGCGACGACGTCGACGACGTACCCCTCCGAGGTCAGCAGGTCGGCCAGCATGGCCGCCAGTGAGGCGTCGTCCTCGGCCACCAGCACACGCGGGGACTGCTCCCGGTCGACCGCGTCCACCACGTCAGGATAGGAAGCCACCGCGGGGGAGCCTCATCCGCCCGTGCTGGAGGAGGAGCCCGAAGCAGCGGGGGCCACCTGGTTGCTCCACACCGCCTCCGCACCCGAGTGGCCGACCAGAGCCACCTGCACCAGCGTTCCCCCTGCGGCGACCAGCCCCGCAGCGAGCAGGACGCCGGTCATGCGCCGGCCCGCCTGCCCACGGCGACGGCGCATCAGGTACGACGCGGTCGCGACCACCAGCATCGCCACGCACCACCAGACGAGCATCTCCCCCAGACGAGCGTGTCGATCAACGAGGGTCGTCTCTCCGACTGCGCCTTCGAGACTCTCGCCGGTGCTGGTCGACAGCGGGGCCAGGATCACCGACATCGCCGCCATCACCATCGGCAGCAGGCCGGCCCAGCGCCGGAACCGCGACGAGAGCAGTGAGGCCGCGAGCACCGCCGCGGCGGCAGGGACGATCACCACCGTGGCGTGCACGACCAGCGGATGCAGCGGCAGACCGAACACGGACTCAGGCAACAGGTCCTCCTCAATCTCGACGGGCGCCAGAGAGGCGCCGGGTTCCGGCCAGCATGACCGCCGGATCTTGGAGCACTCTTGGAGCGGCCCGCGCCGGGAGTCGGCGGGCATGAGGCCCAGACGACGTGCGCGGACCGTGGGCCGGGCCGCTCTTGCCACGCCCGACGTATGCTGTCAGCGCCCGAACCGGTCTCTCGCCGTGGGGTTCCTTTTTGTTCGTTTTCGACTCGGCAGGAAAGACCACGTGATGGGCAACAGCAGCCAGGACTTCCGCAACACCACCATCCTCAACGTCAGCCGTGAGATCGCTTCCCGCGTGGTCACCTCCGACGACCTCGACGAGCTGCTCAAGCCGACCTATCAGCGGGTCGGGCTCCGGGCAGGCATGGTGGAGAAGCTCGCGGGCATCCGCGAGCGGCGCTGGTGGCCCGAAGGCACGACGTTCATCGACGGCGCCGCGACCGTCGCGACCAAGGCCCTGAGCGAGGCTGGCATCGAGCCGGACGCCGTCGGGCTGATGGTCAACACCTCAGTGAGCCGTCGTCACCTCGAGCCTTCCACGGCCGTCGCGGTTCACGACGCGATCGGCCTCCCCAGCTCGTGCCAGAACTTCGACGTGACCAACGCCTGTCTCGGCTTCGTGAACGGCATCCAGATCGCCGGGGCGATGATCGATGTCGGGGCCGTCGACTATGCGCTGGTCGTCAACGCCGAGGACTCCCAGACCGTGCAGGAGGCCACGGTGCGCCGGCTCGCGGGCTCGCCGGCGACGACGAAGGACGACGTGGTCGCGCAGTTCGCGACGCTCACGCTCGGCTCGGGGGCCTCGGCAATGCTTCTCGGGCCCGCGGACCGGCACCCGGAGGGACACCGGGTGGTGACCACCGTGAGCCGCGCGGGCACCGCGCACCACGAGCTGTGCCTGGGCGACAACGATGCGATGAGCACCGACCTGCGCGGGCTGCTCGACGCGGGCCTTCAGCTCTCCGAGGAGCTCTGGGCCGAGGCGGCCACCCAGAAGGGCTGGGACCAGGGCATCGCGCGCTACGTGGTGCACCAGGTCTCCCAGGTCCACACCAACGCGATGTGCACGCGGCTGGGCATCGACCCCGACCTCGTGCCCCGGTCGTTCCCCGTCTACGGCAACATCGGGCCCGTCTCAGTGCCCTTCACCTTGGCTGGCGAGGTCGACAGCCTCGATGGGGGCGACCGGGTGCTGCTCATGGGCATCGGATCCGGCCTCAACGCCTCCGTCGTCGAGATCCAGTGGTGAGCCGGGCTCGCCTCGAGGTTTCGCCCGCGACCAGCCCGGGGTTCGTCCCCGGGCTGGACCCTGCGTGGTCTCGGCGGGTCACCACCACCGATCAGTCCGGACGGACCTGGTCCTGGCATATGCTCGACAACGGGGCGGAGCCCACCAAGGGCACCGTGCTCTGTGTGCACGGCAACCCCACCTGGTCCTACCTGTGGCGGCGCCTCCTGGCCGGAGCCCCGCCGGGATGGCGGGTCCTCGCTCCCGACCACCTCGGCATGGGCTTCTCCCAGCGCCTCGACGCACCGCGCCGGCTCGAGCAGCGCGTCGAGGATCTCTCCGCGCTCACCAACGCTTTGGACGTCTCCGGACCGGTGGTCACCGTCGGCCACGACTGGGGCGGAGCCATCTCGCTCGGCTGGGCCGTCGCCCATCGCGACCAGGTGCGCGGCGTCGTCTTGGGAAACACCGCAGTCGCCCAGCCGCCCGGTGACCGTGGCCCCGCTCTGATCCGGCTGGCGCACAGCCGTGTCTTCCGCGAGGCGGCCTGCGTGCGGACCCCCGTCTTCGTCCGATCGACGACCGCGCTGTCCCGCCCGGCGCTGCCCCCGGACGTCCGCCGAGCCCTGGCGATGCCCTATCGATCCTCGCAACGCCGCCGCAGCGTCGGGGACTTCGTTGCCGACATTCCGTTCGAGCCCGGGCACCCGACGCTGCCGTATCTCGAGACGGTCGCAGCCCAGGTCCGCTCGCTCGACGTCCCCGCGCTCCTGCTGTGGGGACCGCGTGACCCGGTCTTCGGGGAGAAGTACCTCGACGATCTGCGCAGCCGCCTGCCCCACGCCCAGCTGCACCGATTCGAAGGCGCCTCGCACCTGGTGACCGAGGACGCCCCGCGGTACGCCGAGGCCGTGGCCACCTGGCTGGCCGACGCCGTGGAACCCGGCCTCGCCGGGACGACGCCGCCCCGCGACGCGGGCCTCGCGACGCCCTCGACGGCCCCGACGGAGGTCCTTTCGACGTCCCCGGGCCGCGAGCCAGGGCCGGGCCGGATGCTCTGGTCGGCGCTGGAGGAGCGAGCGCAGGACCCCGGCCCCGCCGTCGTCGAGGTCGGCGGGGCGAGCGTGTCCTGGGCGAGCATGGCCGATCGCGTCCGCACCCTGGCGGCCGGGATGGCCGCCGCCGGCGTACGCCCCGGTCAGCGCGTGGCGCTCCTCGTCGAGCCGTCTGCCGAGCTGATGGCCGTCCTCTACGCGGTCTGGCGGGCCGGCGCGGTCGTGGTGGTCGCCGACAAGGGGCTCGGGTTCACCGGAATGCGCCGGGCGTTGCGCGGAGCGGCTCCTGACCACATCGTCGGCAGCGCCGCGGGCCTGGCCGCCGCGCGGGCGATGGGACTCACCGGCAGCCGGATCGCCGTGGGGGGCCTGCGCGACCGCACCCGCCGCGCGCTCGGTGCGGCCCACGACCTCGACGAGCTCGCCGCCCTGGGTCGGCACTCCCCCGCGCCGGCCACTCCCGCGCTGGACCGGGACTGCGCGGTGGTCTTCACCTCCGGCGCGACGGGCCCCGCGAAGGGGGTCGTCTACCGGCACGCGCAGGTGTTGTCCCAGATCGAGCTGGTCACGGAGACGAACAAGATCTCCCCGGCCGACCGGTTCGTGGCCGCCTTCGCGCCCTTCGCGCTGTTGGGCCCGGCCCTGGGCATCGCCTCGGCGATCCCCGACGTCGATGTCACCGCGCCCGGGACGCTGACAGCGGCGGCGCTGGCGGAGGCGGTGAAGGCTGCGGAGGCCACCATCGTCTTCGCCTCACCCGCGGCGCTGCGCAATGTGCTGGCGACCACCGACAGGCTGACGCCGGGGGACCGCACCGCTTTGCGGGGGGTCCGGCTCCTCATGTCGGCCGGCGCCCCGGTGCCGATCGGTCTCCTGCAGTCCCTGGAGCCGGTCCTTCCGGCCGCGGAGCTGCACACGCCGTACGGCATGACGGAAGCGCTGCCGGTCACCGACGTCTCGCTGGAGGAGATCGTCGCGGCCGGGCCCGGCAACGGGGTCTGCGTGGGACGACCGGTGGCTGGGGTGGAGGTGCGGATCAGCCCGCTGGACGGGGATGGGTCGGCGCTCGAGGACTTCCCGGGCCGGACCGGCGAGATCTGCGTCCGGTCTCCGCACGTCAAGGATCGCTACGACAACCTGTGGATGACGCAGCGGGAGAGCTCTCGTCCCCCCGGGTGGCACCGGACCGGCGACGTGGGGCACCTCGACGACGAGCACCGACTCTGGGTGGAGGGTCGTCTTGGCCACGTCATCCACACCGCGGGGGGTCCGGTGACGCCCGTGGGCATCGAGCAGGCGGTGGAGCGGCTGGCTGGAGTCGACGCTGCCGCAGCGGTGGGCGTCGGCCCCCGCGGCTCGGAAGTCGTCGCGGTCGTCGTCGTGGCGAGCGGCACCCGGTCGCGCCGGCGCCCCCTGGCCCGGACTCGGCTCGCAGACGCCGACCTCACCGCAGACGTCCGAGCCGCGGCGGGGACTCCGGTGGCGGCGGTGCTGAACACGAACCGGCTGCCGGTGGACATCAGGCACGCCTCGAAGGTGGATCGCGCCGCCGTCAGCGCTCGTGCCGACCGGGTGCTGGCGGGACGCCGCTGAGTCGATGCGAGTGCTCGTGACCGGTGCCAGGGGGCTGCTGGGTCGCCGGACGGTCGAGGCGCTCCTAGCCCGCGGCGACGACGTCAGCGTCCTTCAGCGGCGGCCAGCCGGGCTGGAATGCCGGGAGGTGCTGGGCGACATCACCGACCCCGGCGTCGTCCACGGCGCGGCGGCGGGCCAGGACGCCGTGCTGCACCTGGCCGCGAAGGTGGACGTGGTCGGCCGGTGGGCCGACTACGCCCGGGTCAATGTCGAGGGCACCCGGACCGTGGTGGCGGCCTGCCGCGCCGCCGACGTGGGCCGGCTGGTCCACGTCTCCTCGCCCTCGGTGGCCCACGCCGGCCGCGCCCTGGTGGGGGTCGGCGCCGACCCCGCCGACGCCGACCAGGCTCGCGGGCCCTACTCCCGGTCCAAGGCGATGGCCGAGAGGCTCGCGCTGGGTGCCGACGCTTCGAGCCTGTCCGTGCTCGCGGTCCGCCCGCACCTGGTCTGGGGACCCGGCGACACCCAGTTGGTGGCCAGGATCGTGCACCGGGCACGCACGGGTCGACTGGCAACGCTGGGGTCCGGCGCCGCGCTCATCGACACCCTCTACATCGACAACGCCGCCGACGCGCTGGTGGCAGCCCTCGACGCCTGCGGGACCGCCCATGGCGAGCCCCTGGTGGTGACCAACGGCGAGCCACGTCCGGTCGCCGACATCGTCGCCGGGCTCTGCCGCGCCGCCGGCGTGCCGCCGCCCGAACGCCGGGTGCCCGCCTGGGTCGGATGGCTCGCTGGCACGGCGGTGGACGCCGCGTGGTCGTTGACTGGACGCAGCGACACCCCGCCGATCACGCGCTTCCTGGCCGAGCAGCTCACCACCGCGCACTGGTTCGACCAGCGCCGGACCCAGGAGGTGCTGCGCTGGGAGCCCCGGGTCAGCCTCGACGCGGGGCTCGCCGCGCTGGAGCGGTGGTACGCCGCGGCGCCATGACCGGCTGCGTCTGGTGAGTCCGTTCCTGCGTGCGTAGTTTTGCCGGGACGGCACCGCCCTGGCACGAGGAGGCCACGACCATGACCCGGATCGGCATCATCCTGGGCAGCACGCGCCCCGGCCGCAATGGCGAGCAGGTCGCCAGGTGGGTGCTGGAGGCCGCGACGCGCCGCGAGGACGCGGACTTCGAGCTCGTCGACCTGGCGGACCATCCGCTTCCCCATCTCGACGAGCCGGTCCCCCCCTCGCAGGGGCAGTACCAGAAGGAGCACACCCGGGCATGGGCGGCCACGGTGGCCTCCTTCGACGGGTTCGTCATCGTTACCCCCGAGTACAACCACGGCACGTCCGGGGTTCTGAAGAACGCGCTGGACTTCGTCTACGCCGAGTGGAACAACAAGGCGGTCGGCTTCGTCTCCTACGGCAGCGCCGGCGGCATCCGCGCGGTGGAGCACTTGCGCCTGGTCTCCGCTGAGCTCCAGATGGCCGATGTGCGCCAGCAGGTGGCGCTGTCGCTGTTCACCGACTTCGAGAAGTTCAGCGTGTTCCAGCCCGGGGACCATCACCTCTCAGCACTCGAGGCGATGCTGGATCAGGTCGTGGCCTGGACCGAGGCTCTCGCTCCGCTGCGAGCGCCTACGGCCGGGGCCTGAGCGGCCGCCGAGAGCACCACTATCTGGCGACCGCGTCTCCGGCCAGCGAGGTCACCTCGCGCGCTGGCTCCTTTGAGGCCGGCGTGGACGGCGCCCTGGCGGGTGTCGTCATGCCTGCGGAACCAGAGGCGGACATGGCCTACCACCAGGAGCACTACGCGGGAAAAGCCAAGGACAACGGTGAGTCCCTGTGCCCACCGACGTCGGCCCGATCCTCACCCTGGGCGTCTGCGGCGGCGGTGGTCGCGAGGAGCTGGTCGGGTTCACGACCGTCTCTGCGCAGGCCGCTCGCACCGCCGGGACCACGCCGCTCGGTGAGCCCGACGACTGAGCAGCCCTTGGCGAGTCGAGGGAGGGCAGGCCCTCGGGTTCCCTCCGTGCCTACTGGTGAGTAGCCTAGGGTCACCGACATCACAGGGAGGTCGCCGTGAGCACAGAAACTGAGCCGGTCAAGGTCACCGAGGACGAAGCACGAGAGGTGGCCGAGGCCGCCCGAGAGACAGCGTGGACGAGGCCGAGCTTCGCCAAGGAGCTGTATCTGGGCAACTTCGAGCTGCCGCTGATCCACCCTCATCCACGGGGAGACGCGGCCGGCGTAGCCGAGGGCGAGGCGTTCCTGGCCCGCCTCGAGGAGTACTGCCGCACCCTCGACGGGGCCGTGATCGAGCGCGAGGCGTTGATCCCCGACCACTACATCAAGGGCTTGTCCGACCTCGGCGTCTTCGGCATGAAGATCCCGAAGAAGTACGGCGGCCTGGGGCTGTCGATGCTCCACTACGGGCGGGCGATGATGCTGGTCGCCTCCGTGCACCCGAGCCTCGGGGCCCTGCTGAGCGCACACCAGTCCATCGGCGTTCCGGAGCCGGTCAAGATGTTCGGCACCGACGAGCAGAAGCAGGCCTACCTCCCTCGCTGCGCGCAGGGGGCGATCACGGCGTTCCTGCTCACCGAGCCCGACGTGGGCTCCGACCCCGCGCGGATGGGCTCCACCGCGACGCCGACCGAGGACGGCTCGGCGTACCTCCTCGACGGCGTCAAGCTGTGGACGACCAACGGCGTGATCGCCGAGTTGCTAGTCGTCATGGCGAGCGTGCCCAAGCACGCCGGGGGCCGCGGCGGCATCAGCGCGTTCGTCGTCGAAGCCGACTCCCCCGGCATCACCGTGGAGCACCGCAACGCGTTCATGGGACTGCGCGGCATCGAGAACGGCGTGACCCGGCTGAACCAGGTTCGAGTCCCGGCGGAGAACCGGTTGGGCCGCGAGGGCGACGGGCTGCGGATCGCGCTCACGACCCTGAACACCGGCCGACTGTCGATCCCGGCGATGTGCGCGGGCTCGTCCAAGTGGGCGCTGAAGATCGCCCGAGAGTGGTCGGCCGAGCGGGTCCAGTGGGGCAAGCCGGTCGGCAAGCACGAGGCCGTCGGCACGAAGCTGGCCTTCATGGCCGCCACGACCTTCGCGCTTGAGGCGGTGTTCGAGCTGTCCTCGGAGCTGGCCGACGCGGGCAGCAAGGACATCCGGATCGAGGCCGCTCTCGCGAAGCTCTGGGCCAGCGAGATGGCATGCATCGTCGCCGACGAGCTGGTGCAGGTCCGCGGCGGACGAGGCTATGAGACCGCCGAGTCGCTGGCGGCACGCGGCGAGCGGGCAGTGCCCGCCGAGCAGCTCCTGCGCGACCTGCGGATCAACCGCATCTTCGAGGGCTCCTCGGAGATCATGCGGCTGGCTATCGCCCGGGAGGCGCTCGACGCCCACCTGGCCGTGGCCGGCGACCTCGCGTCGAAGAGCGCTTCGGGATCGGACAAGGCGAAGGCAGCGGTCAAGGCCAGTGGATACTACGCCACCTGGCTGCCCAACCTCCTGGTCGGCAGCGGGAACGTGCCCACGTCGTACGACGAGTTCGGTCCGCTCGCCAAGCACCTGCGCTTCGTCGAGCGCTCGGCCCGCAAGCTGGCCCGGCAGACGTTCTACGGGATGAGCCGCTGGCAGGCGAAGATGGAGTTCCATCAGGCGTTCCTCGGGAGGATCGTCGACATCGGCGCCGAACTCTTCGCCATGGCCGCCGCGTGCTCGCGCGCCGACATGCTGCGCCGTGAGGACCCGGCGCGGGGCGCCGAGGCCTACATGCTGGCCGACGCCTTCTGCGGCCAGGCCAGGATCCGCGTGGAGCGGCTCTTCGACGGCCTCTGGAACAACACCGATGCCAGCGACCGGACCCTGTCCGCGCGCGTGCTCGACGGGGATCTCGCCTGGCTCGAGGACGGCGTGCTGGACCCCTCGGAGGGCACCGGGCCGTGGATCTCGTCGTGGCAGTCGGCCGACGCCCCGAAGGAGAACAAGCACCGCAAGTACCGCTGAGGCGCGCGCGTCCGTGCGGTGCCCTGACTCGGGCACCGCACGGGTTCGCCGCACCGGCCGCACCTGGCCGCACCGTCCGCGCACAGGCGCCAGCACGCGGGGGCAGCACGCCGGGCAGTACACGGGGCTAGCACACAGGGTCAGCACGCGGGCCCAGCGCACGGGTCCGGGACCCGGTGCTAGCCGGGTGAGCGGTGGCGACGCGAGGCCCGTCGGCCGCGGGCCTCGACCCAGGCACTGCGACCCGTCCTCAGCGCGGCGAGGGCCGTGCGCATCCCCGGCGACTGCAGCGACGAGCGATAGAGATCGATGCTGGCACTCCACGCCGCGTCGCTGAACGTCGGATACGCGTGGGTGGTGCCGGTCAGCTGCGCAACGCTCATCCGGTGGCGCACCGCCACGCTGAGCTCGCCCAGCGTCTCCCCCGCTCGCGGGCCCACGACCGTAGCTCCGAGAATCCGGCCGCGGCGGTCCAGCGCGAGCTTGGTGAACCCGTCGGTCTCGGACTCGGCGACGGCGCGGTCGACGTGCACGTGGCGCTGGACGACGGTTCTCGCGACCGCGGACCTCCGCCTCGTCGCAGGCACGTCGGTGCCGGTGCCGATGCCGACGGAGCCGACCTCGGGGCTCGTGAACGTCACGCGCGGGACGGCTCGGGACTCCACCGTGCGGCGCAGACCGAGGATCGCGTTGAGGGCCACCACACTGCCGTTGACACCCGCGGTGTGGGTGTACTTCGGGTGGGGGGTCACGTCTCCGGCCGCCCAGATCGCGGGGTTGGTCGTGCGCAACCGCGCGTCCACACGGACGTGGCCCATCTCGTCCACCTCGACCCCGGCGACGTCGAGCCCGAGACCGGCGGAGCGCGGCGCCCGCCCGGTGCACACCAGCAGCCGGTCGAAGGCCACACCGGCGCCGTCGTCGAGGTGCACGACCCCCCCGGTCCGGTCGCCGCTGACCCGGAGCGGGCGAGCGCCGGTCCGCACGCTCACCCCGTCGCGGTCCAGCGCCCGGGCGAGCGCCGCCGAGGCCTCCGGGTCCTCGCGACCCAGGATCCTCCGTGCGCTCTCGACGAGAGTCACCGAGGAGCCGAGCCTCGCGAATCCCTGCGCCAGCTCCGAGCCGATCGTCCCGCCGCCGAGCACGCACAGTCTGGGGGGCAGGGCATCGAGGTCCCACACCGTGTCGCTGGTCAAGGGGCCTACCGCCGCGAGTCCTTCCAGCGCCGGCAGGGACGGCTCGGAGCCGGTGCACACCACCGCCTGACCGAAGGCCACGGCACGACCGTCGATGTCGGCCGAGGTGGACCCCGTGAACCTGAGGTGGCCATGGAGCACGCGCACCCCCGCCGCGGCCAGGGTCTCGGGGGAGTCGTCGGGCTCGATGGCGGCGATGACGGCGTGCACGTGCCGCATCACCGCGGCGAAGTCCACCGTGACCTCGCTGTGCACGCCCAGCCGCCCCCCGCCGCGGGCCTCGGCAGCCACCCGGCCGACGGTCAGCAGCGCCTTGGAAGGCACGCACCCCGTCCACAGGCAGTCACCGCCAGTGCGGTCCCGCTCCACGAGCACGACGTCCGCGCCGAGCATCGCAGCCGTCTGAGCGGTGACCAGCCCGGCCGTACCGCCCCCGACGACCAGCAGGTCCGCGCGCACCAGGGGTCCTCTATCGACGGCCGAGGACCAGGTATGCGATCGGCCCCATCGGCTGGACGACGAGCGCCGCTGCCCACAGCGCCTTGGGACCGCGGACCTGTCCGGCGGGTCGGCGCACCAGGTCCTGCGCGGCAATGGTGGTCAGGACCAGCTCCACCACGGCCCCTAGGCCCACAGTCGTCTGCTGAGCCGGTGACAGGTCGGACCACGATCGCTTCTGAATCTGCATCACCGCACCCTACGCAACCGGAACCTCGAGCACGGCTGGCGCCGTGACATCGCTGCCGAGAGGCGCCGAGATCGCACCGGCGCACAGACCGGGGCGAAGGTCCGGTGCAACCATGCCACTCACTCGTCGGCCGCCGGCCCAGCCTGGAGGAGCCGCCCATGGTCAGAACTCGGGTGCTGTGCTGGGCGGGTGTCCGGCCGCTGCTGCTGGCCGACGCGGTCGCTCCGGCCGCGGCGGTCGAGGACCCGATCCTGGTCGTGGACGACGTGGAGGAGCAGGTCCCCGCCGGGACCGACGCGGACGGGGTGGCGGTGGAGAAACCCTGGCCGCCGGCTCGGGTGCTCGAGATCTCGAGAGGCCGTATCGGACGGCCGACTGGAGCCTCTTCACCCTCGTGCCCGCCGTTCAGCGGACGGCACTCGGCCGCGATCGGGTCGAGAAGCTCGTCCGAGACACCGTGGCCCCCACCGACGCCGGGGCGCTGCAGCGCATCGTCGAGGCGCTCCTCGGTCTCACCGACGGGTGGGAGGCCTTGATCCGCTGTGCGCTCGAGGACGGCCCCGAGCCATGGGAGGCCGTCGACGACCCTGTCGACGTGCTCGCCAGGCCTGACGGCCCCGTCTGGGGCTGGGTGCAGGAGACACTGCTCCCAGCGTTGCCCGACGACTCGCGGCAGCTGCTGCACCGCCTCGCTGACCTCCACCCGGCGCCGCGCGCACTCGTGGAGTCGCTGGGAGACCCCGGACCCGCAGCGTACGACGCCTTGGTGGCCACCCGGGTCGTGGTCCCCGACGCGCGGGCCCAGCCGCGCGTGGTCCCGCTCGTCGCCGCCTGCGCCCAGACGCCGGGGACCGAGGGCGACGCGGCGAGGTGGCTGCGACGTGCCGCCGACTGGTACGCCGCCGCCGGCCACGCCGGTCCCGCCCTGCGCGCCGCGCGGCGCGCCGGAGACCTTCGGCGGTGCGGCGAGCTCATCGACGCCCACGGCGACGAAATCACGTCTACCGGCTGGGGCGAGGAGATCCTTCGCGCGGCACCACTGCTGCCTTCAGGGCTCTGCACGCTGAGGACCAGGCTGCAGTGGGGCCACGCTGCCCGAGTCCGCGGCAGGTCGCAGCAGGCCAGGCGGATCCTGGAGGGCGTGCTGGCCGACACCACCGAGACCGGCGAGCCGCCCCCACCGGACCTGGCCTGGCGACTCGGCTTGGTCTCCTACGGCCGCGGCGGCCACACCGCGGCGGCGGCCTGCTGCCGGGGCGAGGTGGTCCCCCTGTCGGAGCCCGAGCCCCCCGCCGACCGGGTCCGGCGCCTCGCCTGCCTCTCGGCCGCCCTGCGCGCTGCCGGTCGGACCGAGGCCGCCGAGACCGCGGCCGTCGAGGCGGTCGCCGCAACCTGTGACTCCTCGGTCCCGGAGGACGCACGCTCCCTGGCCCTGATCACCCGCGCAGTGCTGCTCTCCGGCGCTCGCCGGCAGAACCTGCTGGCCGAGGCCCTGGACTGCGCGCAGCACGCCGGCGACCTGTTTCTCACCCAGCGGGCGCTGGTCAACATCGCCGACGCCCATCTGGTCGCCGCAGAGTACGGCGCCGCCCTCGAGGTCTCCCAGCGGGCGGTCGACCTCGTCGACCAGACGGGACCGGTCGGCTGCTTCACGGTCGCCCTGCACAACGGCGGCGAGGCGCTGTTGGGGCTGGGTCGCCTCGCCGAGGCCAGGGTACGGTTCCTTCGCTGTCGCGACCTCGCCCGGCGCAACGGGATCTCGCGCACGCCAGCGGCGCTGGGTGGCCTTGCCGAGGTCGACTACCAGTCCGGGCTGGTCGACGACGCCCAGACGGGCTTCGAGGAGGCCGTCGAACTGGCTCGGGAGACCGGCGACTCGGAGACGTTGGTTCCCGCATTGGGCCGTTTGGCGACGCTGCTGGTCACGATCGAGGGCGACGGCGCAGTGGACCGCGCGCGCCGCCTGGCCGACGAGGCGGTCGCCGAGGCCGCGCCGGACCAGCGTCCGGCGGCGTTGGTCGCCCGGGGCTGGGTGGCCGTGGCCGGTGCTGAGCGGGACACTGCCGCTCGGGCGGCCGAGGCCGTCGAGTCTGCCCGGGCGGGACAGGTGCGCCGGGCCCTCGGTGAGGCGCTGGAGCTCCAGGCCACTGCCACCCACGACCCGCGCCGGGCGCTCACCCTGCTGCACGCGGCGGTGGAGGCTCACGAGCGGGCGGGCTCGGCGCTCCTGGCCGACAGGGTGCGGGTTGCGTGCGCTCGGTCCCCGCTGGCCACTCGCGAGAACAGCTCGGCCGGCCGCGCGGCGGCCCGGCGGCTCCGGCGTACCGCCGCCGCCGACGTAGCCCTGCACCCGGGTAGGGCCAGGACCGCGGGACACGCCGAGGTGCGGGTGCTCGGCGGGTTCGAGGTCGCAATCGACGGGGTGGTCGTGCCGCCGTGCGCGTGGCGCTCTCGCCAGGCGCGCACCCTGCTCAAGCTGCTGGTGGCGCGCGGCGAGCGGCCGGTGCCGCGGGAGGAGATCTGCGAGAACCTGTGGCCCGGCGACGACCCGAACAAGACCGGTCACCGTCTCTCGGTGCTGCTCTCGAGCCTGAGAACCGCCCTGGACCCCGAACGGCGGTGGCCGGCCGACCATTTCATCGGCGGCGACCGGCACGGTGTGCGCATCTGCGCGGCTCACGTGTCGGTGGACCTGCAGGACTTCCTGGCCGACGCCGAGGAGGCCGGCCGGCTCACCAGCACCGGCGAGGAGCAGGATGCCCGCCGGCTGCTGGCGGAGGTGCTGGCCGAGCATGCCGGCGAGGCGTTCGAGGACGACCCGTATGACATCTGGGCCACGGAGGTCCGAGACCACGTGCGCGCGGTGCGCATCCAGAGCCTGCGGACCGCCGCCCGGCTGGCGGGTCGCGCCGGTGACATCGACGACGCGGCGACGCTGCTGGTGCGGCTCCTGGCCGTCGACCCCTACGACGAGCCGGCGCACCGCCTGCTGGTCTCGGTGCTGGTGCGCACCCGACGTCACGGCGAGGCGCGCCGCGCCTTCGACCGTTGGACCCGCGCCACCGTGGAGGTCGGCGCCACTCCTCCAGACGCCGCCATCCTGCCGGGGAGGGCGCTTGTGACACAGCTCTGACGCCACGATGAGGCGCTCGCGGTCTCCTGCAGGTCCAAGCGCGGTCGGCACCCGCCGACCCGGGGACCACGAAGGAGCACCACCATGAAGAGTCGAATCGGTCTGGCGGCCTTGCTCGGCGCCGGATTCCTCACCGTCTCGCTGGGACCGGCCAGCGCGCACTCAGGGGACGCGCTCGCAGCAGGCTGCACGAATCCCGGAGTCACCATCATCGGTGACTCCGGAAACAACGTCCTGGTCGGGACGCCCGACAACGACGTCATCTACGGACGCGGAGGCAACGACATCATCCGCGGACGCGGCGGCTCCGACACGATCTACGCCGGAGCCGGCGACGACCAGGTGACCGGCGGCGCCTGTGACGACGTCATCGATGCTGGAGCCGGCGACGACAAGGTGCACGGTTCCGCCGGCAACGACGAGGTCAAGGCCGGCGATGGGGCCGACCTGGTGCACGGCGACGCTGGGCGAGACCGGCTGTCCGGCGACGGCGGGCGCGACGTCATGTACGGCGACGCCGGCCGCGACCGGCTGTTCGGCGGGGCGGGGCGCGACCGCTTGTCCGGCAACGGCGGGCGCGACGTCGTCTACGGCGGCACCCAGGGCGACTGGCTGTACGGCGGGGCCGCTGCCGACGCGCTCCGTGGGAACGCTGGCTTCGACCGCGCCTGGGGCGGCGGCGGCAACGACTCCTGCACCGTGGAGGTCGCGCTCAACTGCTGACCTCCCTGGGGTGCCGGGTCGGCCGTCCTGGCCGGCCCGGCACGTCCTCGTTGTGACGCTGTACTGACAGGCCTCGCCCACGCTCCTCACCAGAGACATCCGCCGGGGTGTCCGGAGACTACCGAGGAGAAGCACATGTTCATGAACAGCAGGAGCCGGGCCGCCGCGCTGGGGGCCGCCGCGACCGTCGCCCTGACCACGGCTCTGGCGACGACGCTGACCACGACCGCGGTCCCCGCCTGGGCCATCGGCGACAACTGCGGCGAGGCCATCGGTGACCTGACCGGCGTCGTCCGCTTCGGGACACCGGGTCCCGACGTGCTCGTCGGCACCCCCGGCACCGACCTGCTGATCGGCTTCGGAGGCAACGACGTGCTGATCGGCAGGGGTGGCGACGACGAGCTGCGAGGCGGCGCCGGGGACGACCTCCTCAAGGGCGGCGCCGGTGCCGACTGCATCCACGGCGGCGGAGCCGACGACACCGTCAAGGGCGGCGCCGGTGGCGACTGGCTCTACGGCGACGCCGGCGACGATGAGATCGAGGGCGGCGAGGGGCTGGACTACCTCGACGGCGGCTCGGGCACCGACACCCTCGACGGCTATGAGGGCTTCGACAACTCCACCGACGACGGGGAGTACAACGACTGCGAGAACGGCGAGGTCGTCTACCTCAACAAGTACATCGTCACGCCCACCAGCGTGGTCTGCTGACCTGCGCGCGTTCTGCAGGGGGTCGGAGGCGTCTCTCCAAGGGGCCACACCCCCTGCGCGCGGTGGGCGCCCTCCCCGACGCACCACGTCGGGGAGGCCCGATGTCTACTGGTAGCCCTCGGCGCGGCATCGCCGCGCCAGGAAGGGAGTCGTCGTGACCCAGGGGCCGGCATTCCGGCGGGAGTTCCCGATGAACGGAGCGGCCGGGCTTCGGTCATGAGCTCGCTGCCCATCGGCGACTACGCCCTGCTCTCGGACCGCCACTCGGCGGCGCTGGTGTCCTCCGGCGGTTCCATCGACTGGCTGTGCATGCCTCGCTTCGACAGCGCGTCGATCTTCGCCGCCATCCTCGACGACGAGGCGGGACACTGGTCGATCCACCCGGACGCCGCCTTCGGAGCCGAGCGCGAGTACGTCGCCGGCAGCATGGTGCTGGTCACGACATTCCACACTCCCACGGGAACGCTCGAGCTGCGCGACGCCCTGGTCCTCGGAGACACCCACGACCCCCATGCCCTCGGTGAGCATGCCCCTGGCCTGCTGGCCCGGACCGTGACCTGCAGCCGAGGGCACGTGCGGGTGACCCTGTCGTTTCGCGCGCGTCCGGCGTACAGCCTGGTCGCACCGGTCATCGCCCCTCTGGACGGGGGGCTTCTCGTCACCGGAGGTGAGGACCGCCTCACCTTGTCGAGCGCCGTCCCTCTCGACGTGGAGGGGGAGGAGGCCCGCGCCCGCTTCGAGCTCGGGTCCGGCGAGCGTGCCTGCTTCGCCCTGGAGCACGCCAGCCTCGCCGCGGACCCAACGCAGACCCACGCCGAGACCGAGATCGCCTCGGCCATCGAGGCGACCGTGAGCGGTTGGCAGGAGTGGTCGGCGCTCCATCAGCACTACGAGGGCCCGCGGCGCGATCTCGTGCAGCTGTCGGGACGTGTGCTGCAAGCGCTCAGCTATCAGCCCACCGGCGCCATCGTCGCCGCACCCACGACGTCGCTGCCGGAGGAGGTCGGTGGCGAGCGGAACTGGGACTACCGCTACTCCTGGGTCCGCGACGCGAGCATGACCATGCAGGCACTGTGGGTCGCCGCCTGCCCCGACGAGGCCTTCGAGTTCTTCGACTTCATGGCCGGCGCGGCCGGCTCCGCGTGCCAGCGGCCGCTGCAGATCATGTTCGGGATCGGTGGCGAGCGCGACCTCTCCGAACGCACCCTCCCCCACCTCTCAGGCTGGCGGGACAGCGCGCCGGTCCGCGTCGGGAACGGCGCGTGGGTCCAACCCCAGCTCGATGTGTACGGCGAACTGCTCGACGCGGCCGCCCAGCTCCGCGACCAGCCGGGTGTCCTCAGCGGTCCGACCCGTGACTTCCTGGTCGGCCTCGCCGACTCGGCCGCCGCGCTCTGGCGCCAGCCAGACAACGGCATCTGGGAGATCCGCGGAGAGCCCCGCCATTTCGTCCACTCCAAGGTGATGTGCTGGGTCGCGCTCGACCGTGCCATCTCCTTGGCGAGCGCGCTCGAGGCCCACGACCGGGTCGAGGCGTGGGAGCGCAGCGCCGAGGAGATCCGGGCCGCTGTGGAGACCGACGGGTGGGACGAGGTCCAGCGATCATTCACGCAGTCCTTCGGCAGCACCGACCTCGACGCCACCGTCCTGCTCCTGCCTGTCGTCGGCTTCCTGCCGCCCGATGACCCACGGGTGCTGTCTTCGATCGATGCCGTCCGTGACCAGCTCATCGACGCTCGCGGACTCGTGCTCCGCTATCACCCCCGCTCTGGCGTGGACGGGCTCGACGGGCAGGAGGGCACCTTTCTGCTGTGCACCTTCTGGCTCGCCCACGCGCTGGCCGTGACCGGCCGCGTCGCGGAGGGCGCCGACGTGTTCGAACGTGCTGCCGGCTACGTCAACGATGTGGGCCTGCTTGCCGAAGAGGTCGACTCGGCCACCGGCGAACTGCTCGGCAACTTCCCTCAGGCGTTCAGCCACATCGGCCTGGTGAACGCCGCGTGGGCGCTGGACCAGGCCGCCCAGCGCCTCGCTGCCGGATCGCCTGAGCGCGCCCCCGAGGAATTGCCTGAAGCGACAAGCGCCTCACCCTGGGGAATTCCCTGAGCGCCGACATCGTGACCGCCTAACCAGCGGGTCCCCGCTCCAAGCCCATCGGTCACAAACTGCGTCAACCGGCAATGTGTCGCTGGGCCTGCTCGGCCGCGACCTTCGCCTCGTCCGCCGCGGCCCTGGCGTTTTCGGCGGCGTGCGCCGCCTCGGCCTCGATCGCCTGTGGACGCGCCACCGGTCCGACCTTTTGCCTGGGGATTGTCGCGGACGCTCCCGCCGTACCGTTTCCACCGTGCTCGGCGGCAAAGGCCGATGTCACGGTCTTCACTGCTTCGGTCAGCTCCCCGGGGATCACGAAGTACCCGTTCCCGTGCTCGGCGAGGCGAGGGAGCATCTCCAAGTACTTGTAGGCCAGTACCTTCGGGTCGGCGTCATTGGCGTGGATCGCCTGGAACACCCGCTCCAGCGCCTTCGCCTCGCCGTCGGCTTCCAGGATGACCGCCTGTTGGCGGCCCTCCGCTTCGAGGATCAGTTTGTTCCGGGTTCCCTCCGCGGTGAGGATCAGCGACTGCCGCTCGCCTTCGGCGTGAAGGATCACCGCACGCTTGTCTCGCTCGGCCCGCATCTGCTTCTCCATCGCCTCCTTGATGGTGTTCGGCGGGTCGATCGCCTTGATCTCTACCCGATTCACGCGGATCCCCCACTTCCCGGTGGCTTCGTCGAGCACCTCGCGCAGCCGGGTATTGATGGTCTCGCGGGAGGTCAGCGTCCTCTCAAGGTCCATTGACCCGATCAGGTTCCGCAGGGTGGTGACGGTGAGCTGGTCGATCGCCTGCAAGTAGTTGGCCACCTCGTACGCCGCCGCGCGCGGCTCGGTGATCTGGTAGTAGAGGACGGTGTCGATGCTGACCACCAGGTTGTCCTCGGTGATCACCGGTCTGGGGTCCGACGAGTAGACCTGCTCGCGGACGTCGAGCTTGGTGTTCACCCGGTCCACCAGCGGGATGATCAGGTTCAACCCGGGCTGCAGCGTCCTCTGGTAGCGACCGAATCTCTCGATGTTGTAGCGCCTCGCCTGCGGCACGATCCGGATCGCCGAGGCCACCATGAAGGCGACCAGGCCGGCGAGGATGGCGAAGGGCACCAACAAGTCCATCGCTCTCACCCTCCTTCAGGTTGGGGGTCCGGCAACGGCTCACGCGGGTGCACCAGCGCGGTCGCGCCGTCGATCTCGAACACGTCGACTCGCACACCCGCCGGGATCACCAGGTCCTCGTCGTACGGTCGTGCGGACCAGTCCTCGCCGGAGAGGTGCACCAACCCTCCGGTCGCGCTCACCTCGCGGGTGACCAACGCCGACCGGCCGACCAAGGCGTCGCTGCCTTCGCGGGACACCGGTGGGAGCGCCAGGTGACGCTTCGCAATCGGGCGGACCGCCACGAGGCCGACACCGCCGGCGACGGCGAAGCCGAGAAACTGGACGGGGACCGATGCCCCGAGGCCCGCGGCGACTCCGGCGACCAGGGCCGCGCCCGCAAGGAG
Source organism: uncultured Actinomycetota bacterium (assembly GCA_963745245.1). GTDB lineage: Bacteria > Actinomycetota > Actinomycetes > Propionibacteriales > Nocardioidaceae > Marmoricola_A. Next base: position 494,059 of record CAVUWU010000002.1, on the reverse strand, counting down.
GCCGAACACCAGGGTCAGCGTCAAGAACTCAGCCACGCCGAGGCAAACCGCTGCTACCAGCCAGACCAACCACCACATGAGACCACCCTCCGCGGGGGATGCTCTTCCATCGTACTGCCGCGGGTGCGGATGCAGGTCACGTTGTGTCCCCGATCGTGGTGGTGCGCGGTGGCGGCGGCCTTTCCGACGCGTCGCCTGACCTGATGCGTCAGCTGCGGGCGACGGCCGAGACGGCCGGGCCATCGTTCCCAGCGATCGAGCGGATGGGCGACGGTTGGGTCACCGGCCACGAACGAGCAGGACAGTGCAACGCGCCGTGTTCGCGAAGCCGGGGCATTGCAACGGCGCTTGGTCGAGCAAGCCGTCGTATTCGAGTCGCCGCTGCGTGGCCTCCGACTGACGCGCCGCCACCGACGGCGTCCACCTCTGGCACCGCCGCTGCCGCGGGGACGAGGTCAACAGCGCGGCCCGGGGCCCTCTTCGGTGGCCGCGGTGAGGAGGAGGCACGCCCACAAGTCCTCGAGGTGTGCGGCGTACCGTTGTGGCGACCAGCCGCGGGATGCGAGGAGCAGGTAGTACTCGGGTGAGTTGGTCGCCCAGATGATGTCGCCGACGGCGTCGTCGTCGAGATCGGCTCGCAGCTCGCCGGTCGCACGGAGGTCGGCGGCGAGCGCCCGCATGTTGCGAGCCCTGCGCTCCCCAAGGCTGGACCAAGCTTCGCGACAGCCGTCGTCGCGCAGGCCGGCCTGACGCAGTGCCTCGATGAGCGGGGAGAGGTGCGGCTGCAGGCGTCCCAGCGCCTGGGCGTAGACCGCCAGCTTGTCGCGAGCGCTCTGCGCCCCACGGACCGCCTCGACATAGCCCCGACGCTCGGCCGGCACCTCTCCTCGTCCTTCGCCGAGCACGTCATCGACGACAGCACGCACCAGCAGTGGCTTGCCGCCAACGGCCGCGTAGATCGTGTCTACCGAGACCCTTGCCCGCTCGGCGATGGCCGACACCGAGGTCCGGTCATATCCGTCACGGAGGAGGAGTTCGCGGGCCGACTCGATGATCGCCGCCCGGGTGCGCTCGGCCGCAGCGGCCCGGCGTGGGCTGTGGTAGCGGCGACGGTTGACAGGCCCCGACACGAGGCCTATCTTACAGATATTCGTCCGAACTTCTTTCGGATCAATAAGGGAGTCGCGGTGGATGCCGTCCTAGCAACTCAGTCACCGACACTCCAGACCCCGCAGAGTGTCATCCACCGACCCGCCGGCACCGCCCCCGCCATCTGGGCCATGGGCTCGCTGTTCGAGCGGCTGGCGACCCGCCACGAGACCGCGGGCCTCGACGTTGCCGTCGTGACCCAGCCGCCAGGTATTGCAACTCCCTTGCACCGGCACACCCACGAGGCAGAGGCGTTCTTGCTCCTCGACGGGACGATGACCTACCGCGCGGGCGCGGAGGTGTTCCACCTCGGCCCGGGCGACTTCATCTACCTCCCGCTCGGCATTCCGCACGGCTTTCGGGTCACAGGAACGACACCGGTGCGGTTCGTCGGCTTCGCAGACCCGGGCGGCATCTTCGACCTCTACCAAGACGTCGGCGTTCCAGCAGCCGAACGCCGGTTGCCGGGCGAGGACGGCCTACCGATCGACGTCGAGATTCGGCGCTGGAACGAGGTGGGCCCCCGGTTCGGTCTTGAGGTCGTCGGCCCGCCCATCCCGGAAGGGACGTGACGTCCAGCGCTGCTGCGACCGAGTCCGTACGCGAAGCGGCCGTGCCGCTCTGAGTGACCATCGTGCTGGGGGCGGGTCCCATCGCTCCGGAGACCGTAGCGAGTGCGATAGTTGTCGTCATCGAGGTGCCCGCCATAGGACGGTCGCCGCGGAGTCCGTCGCCACGGTGCGGGCGCGCCCCCCGGACGGAGGACTCGATGGACACCACGGCGCAGAGGGTCACCTCATGAGCGCCACGACCGACGTCGCGGCGCAGCCGCGCCTTCGCCGCCAGTTGGCCTGGTACTGCGGCGGCCTGCTCGTGGTCTACGCGATCGGCTTGGCCGTGTTCTGGCCGCCGCAGGGTGAGCAGCCGCCCGATGCGGTCTTCTTGGTCCTCATGTCCGCGCCCACCGTCGGGGCGCTGCTGGCCCGGTTCATCGCGAGCGGCCGCATCCAGTGGGGACGCCCCAGCTGGTGGCTGCTCGCCGGACTTCTGCCAGCCCTGGCGGTGCTGGGCGCCTACGTGCTGGGATCCGCCTTGGGCTTGGACACGGAGAACCCCGACGTGCTGCGCGTCGCGCTGGTCGGCGCACCACTGGCGATCGCGGCGGCGGCGGCCTCCGCGGTCGGTGAAGAGATCGGGTGGCGGGGGTTCCTGTGGCCGACGCTGCGCTCCCAGTCAGGGTTCTGGCGGGTCAGCCTGATCGTCGGGCTCGTCTGGTGGGTCTACCACGTCCCCCTGATCCTGCTCGGCTGGTACGGCAACCTCGCCGGGCTGCCGGCGTTCACCGTGGCCATTGCCGGGTTCACCCTGTTCGTCGGCGTGCTCACCGACCGGTCTCGGTCGCTGTGGCCCAGCGTCGTCGCCCACGGAGCCTGGAACGGGCTGGTCGCCACCAATTTCGCCGCCATCGAAGGAACCGACCGGGTGCCCGCGTTCGCCGGCAGCGACGCCCTGCTCGGCGAGTTCGGCTGGCTTGCCGCTGCCACCATGATCACGCTCGGGCTGGCCACCGCCTGGTGGCACACCCGCCAGCCCTCGCCCTCGCCCTCGCCCTCGCCCTCGCCCTCCCCCGTGACCGGGGCAGAGAGCTGACAGTCGCGGGATCGGCCGTGATGTTCACCGATCCCACGAGAAGGGCGTCGTCTCCAGGGCCGGTTCGCGTTCCCCGGTTGAGGCCCCTTCCTCGGCTGCGCTTGGCGTCGCTGACATGCCCCTCCTCCGAGGATGGCACACCTTGAAACCGCCACGAGATCATGGACATCGTGTGCTTCTCCCACCTGAGGAGGTCGTATCAATGCGCCGGCGACGGGCCGGCTGCTCGCACCACACGTCAAGCACCACGTCGTACTCCGCGAGGCCGGCAGGGTCTCGCCCGGGTTCCGCAGCTGATTGGCGGGCCGAGGGCTCGAATTGGCGGGTTGACCTGCGGAAACGCGTGAGCGGATCGAGCCGCTTTTCCTTGAAGGCAGCCTATCCCGATTGACCGGGAGCCACCTCGCCAGGATGATCTCGCTCCAGGAGCAGATCGAGGACACCAAGGACGTCGAGCGGCTGTGGGACACCGCGCAGGCACTGCCGGCGCGCGTTCGCCCGACTGGCTGGCCAGAGCCGGTCCTGGATCACTGGCGCCGAGCACCGGCCCCTGATCCACGCCATCAGCGAGCAAAACGTCGAGGCGGCGTCCAGCCCACTGGCCCTGCACACCGACGTACCCGCGTGGAGCTTGCCAAGCATGATGAGCTCTTCTCCGACGATCCAGGATCGCTGGGCCCAGGGCTCCTGAGGTAGAGACCGTGAGTCGACCGGTTCGCTGAATTGCCTAGTCTGGTTGACGATTCCAGCCCGGACGGCCGTGACGACCTACGGCATCGGACTGGCGAAGCGCTCTCGCCGCTTCACCGTGTTCACCCTGACCGATCCTGACCGCGTCGTCGTCGACGTCCGCGCGGCCTTCCCGACCGTTCAGCGCCAGGTCTGCTTCTTCAACCTCAAGCGCTATCTCGAGAGCCGCGAGCCGTTCTACACGCCCAGGCTGCGGCCGGTGCCGCGCAGAGCGCCGGCCACCGGCACCATGGACCGGCTGTTCGCGGGCGTGCTGCCGGGGGAGTGGAAGCGGTGGCTGCGGCTGCTGCTCCAGGGCGGCTCCACGGAGACGATCGCCGGGGAGATCATCCCCACGCTGCATCAGTTCAGCAGTGTCGACTGGGTGAAGATCCATGACCCCGAGGGCACGACGCTCATTCCCGAGGGGCCCTCGGACTCGACACCTGCGTGCCTGCAGCCCTGAGCGCCGAGCGCCTCGCCTCCAGGACGGCTCCGGCGGCCGACGCCGGCCGCAGCAAGGCCCAGGCCAGCTCAGGGCCCGGCCCCTCACCGGGCAAGGCCGCCACTGAGTCGAGGACCGCGTCGGGGGACACGCCACCCCGAAGACCGTGCGCGGAGAACTTGCCAGCGCGGACGAGCACCCGCTCAGCCCGCACGCTGTGCGCCGAGGACCTCGGTGTGGATGTCGTCTCTGACCATGAACACCCGGCTGGACTCCACACCGCGCCCAGATGGGGCTACGTCGTCGCAGTGGCGATGTCGTGGCCCTGCCCTGCCTGGCGGAGTGACGAATTGGGACTTTCCCCTATTCCAGCGGCTCCTAGCGAGCACGACCGGTGGAGCTCACTCCTGGACGGTCGAGCGGATGGCGTCGGCGAACCAGAAGTGCGAGGCCTCGAGACAGTCGATCGAATGGCTCATGGCCTTCGCGTACGGCGCCGGCTCGAGCTGGTTCAGGGGCGTCCCGTGCTCCGGGCAGGTCAGTTTCGTCACGTCGTTGTAGATCGAGAAGCGGTAGCGGATGTTCAGCTCGTCCCGGAAGTGCTTGATGGCTCGGGCCTCGGCCGTCGTGGGCCGGCCGGCGACCCGGTCTGGCACGAGGTTCCTCGCGTAGAAGATCGCCTGCAACCGCACCAGCGCGGACTCGTAGTAGGTCTTGACCGCGTCGTAGTTGCCGCCCTCGGTCTCACGCAGGGCGGCGTCGTGTGCCTCGCGGACGTTCTCGAACTGCTCTTCGGCGGTGGACATCTGCGACACGATGCTGTCCCAGCCGTGCCTCCAATCACCGGCAGCGAGCTGCTCGCGCTCCGTGTCGTCGAGCTTCCGGGCGCGGTCTCCGAGCTGCCACTGGTCGGCGATGGCCCGCAGGGTGGGGTCGACGGCACGCTTCTCCCAGCCGATGATCGCCCGGTCGAGCTGGACCAGGGCCGCCTCCTCCTCCTGGCGGGCCCGGCGCGAGTCGTCCATGACGTCGCTGATGATCAGCGTCGCGACGCTGCCGAGGATGCCGAGCATCGCCACGAAGATCGCGAGCGACTCCCGCCGCCCGGAGCCGCCGCCACCCGTCGGTGTCGAAGCCATGTCGCCCTCCCACTGTGTGGCCCTGCTCCAAGAAGAAGCGAGCACACTGCGTAGTGATACGAGGGCGAGGCCCGACCAAAGGTCCCGGCACCGCGCTATCCAAGTCGACCACTCTGGCGTTGGGACGTCGTGCCCGTACCCCCCTCCTTGCAGTGAAGACGCGGGGGAAGGATGTCGGCTGGCGGCGTCGAACCGGAGGTTGCCTAGCGCCAACGCACCTCGACCGGGGTGTCGACGAAGTGTGCGTAGCGCTCGAACGCGGCCTCTACCTCACGGCGGTCGCGCGGGCGCAGCGGCTTGAGCGCGACGACAGCGACGACTGTCCGGGCCGTGCTGCTGGACCGGGTCCAGGTCCCGATGACGCGCCCCGCGCGAACGATGGTGGCCTGGAAGACCCCATTGCCCCCCGGGATGATCGCCTGCGCGTGCGCGGGGTCGACCATGAGCGTCCGGTTCTTGTAGCCGAGCAGGTACTCGTCGAACCCCGGGAGGGCCAGCACCGAGTCCGGCAGCGGCGGCGGGTCGTCGGCGAGCGCCTCGGACGCTACGAGCATGGCCACGCCGTCGACCTCGACCGTCGTCAGGGCATCTCCGGCCGCGGCCACGGCAGCGGCCGTGTCGGCCACGGTCAGGCCCGTCCAGCCGGCAAGGTCGCTGCGTGGCACCGGACCGTGGCTGCGCACATAGCGGCTGGCGATCGTGGCCAGTGCCTCGTCCCGGCTCGGCCGGTTCGAGCAGCCGACCCACTCGTCCAGCAGGACAAAGATCTGCTCGGTCCCCCGGTTCGGGGCGATGCAGGTCACTCCCCGCTGGCTGGCGAACCTGAGCAGGTGGTAGCCGCGCTGGCCGTCCGCGGGGATCCCCGCCTCGCTCAGCGCGGCCAGGCACTCTGCCCGGGTCAGGCGGCCGCCGCCAGCCAGCGCGGTACCGAGCACATCAACAGCCCGCTCGGCGGTGGCCTCCTCCAGCCCCAGGTGAGCCCGACGGCGGGCCGCCCCGACCAGGGCTCGCGCTCCTAGCACCTCGACCATCCAGCGGGCGTCAGCCGCCGGGACGAGATGGATCGTGCCCCGCATCGGCCAGGTTCGCACGGCCTCGCGTCGCTCAAGAGCGGCCTCGACCTCGGTCCGGGTCATCGCAGCCAAGCGAGCCCCCAGCGACCACAGGCCGCTGCCGTAGTCCTGCGCCTGCATCGCCCCGAACCAGGTGACGACTGCGGCGACCGAATCGGGCGTCGTCGACGATGCCCCGGCCAGCAGCAGGCTGCGCATACGCAGCGCCAGCGCGTCCGAGGCGGACATCTTCACCCCGCCATGCTGCCGCACGGTCCCGCCCGAGCGTCCAGGCGATGACCGCCAATCCCCGCGCGGATCGCGGCCACGATGGAGAACGACCGCTACGGGGCCTGCGTCTCTTCGAGACGCGCTCGCGGCGTGAGCGCCCTGGAGCGCCAGGTATCTGAGCGCAAGCACCCCAGCCTGGGTGGTTGCCAAGCCGCGGGGCGGCTGGGGGGCAGGTTCGGCAGCGGGTGGGGATCGCCACGGGGTCTGGCTGGTTTATCGTCGGCGGGTGATGCACGGTCGGGGGATCTCTTTGCTCGTGGGGGCGGCGTCTGCTGTGGCTGTGTTCGTCGTGCTCACGGCCGGCGGGGGAACGCGGTCAGCCAGTTCGGCCGTGACGCTCCCTGACCGGCTGGCTGGCTACTCCTACCCTGACGGGAGAGGTTTCCGACGCGCCGCCGGGGCGGGCCGTCGCCTTGTATCAGCACGGTTTCGGCGTCGAATTCATGGACTTCCCCCAAGCCGTGGTGCTGGCCGCCGACGACGACGTCTACCGCCGCCTGGACGTTGCCGAGGACCGATCCGGAGCCATGGACCAGGGAGACCCAGCCCCCATGCTCCTCTCCCCCGACGGCCGGTGGGTGGCGGTGGGTGAGAACGACACGACCTCACCGAACCTCGAGCTCGTCGACCTGGATACGGGAGGGGTCTCTGTTCGCCCGGTCCCCGACGCGCGCAGCGTCCGGCCCGTGGCCTGGTCGCCCGATGGAACCCGGCTTGCCTACCTGGCCGATGACAAGCCGACTAATCCCTACTTGGGCGCACCCCTGGTCGGAACTCTGTTCGTCCTCGATGTCGGCAGCGGAAGCGTCCGTGAGGTGCCTGGGGGCAGTCGGGCCACCGCCGCCGCCTACTCTCCGAACGGGTCGCTCCTGGCCGTCCAAAGACGCGGCAGCCGTGAGGCGGGAGTCGCGATCGTGCGTCTGAGCACGGGAGCCGTTCGCGCCCTGCCGCACGGGGGCAGACTCACCGGCCCCAACGCGTGGTCTCCTGACGGACGGCTGCTCATCGTCTATCGGAAGTCTGGGATCTGGGTCATCGACGTGGCCGCGGCGCCTGCTTCGAGGCCGGCACGGGTGCCAATTCCGGATCCGTCGAGCCACGCCGTGCTTGGCTGGACCGCGGACCGTGAGGTGGCGCTCCTCGATGCGACGGAGATGGACCGGGCGCGGGTTGTCGCTGTCTCGCTGGGGGGTGGGATGACTCGCGAACTCATGCGCATCGAGGGGACCTCGAATTACGGGGTCGGTCGCCTTCAATTGGCGGCGGCGCCGTTGGCCGATCTCAGCGTCCGCGAGGCAGGCGATGTCGACCGCGGTCCCCTGCCGACTTTGATGAGCGCCCTGGTGGCCCTTCTGGTCGGTCTGGCGGCCTTCGTCGTGGCCTCGCGGACCGGGCGGCGCCTGCACCAGCGACACCAACCCACGGAGTCCGCGCCACGCAACAGTTGAGCAAACAACAACTGGTCGTGGTGGTCGATGGTGCCGCCGGCGTGCTGTTCGCGCCCCCTTCTCGACCGGGGTGGGCCCCGACACCGCAAGGAGCGCCCGCGGCCGTGGCATTCCGCGAGTCGACCGGCCCGGATGTCAATCGGTGGCCGTTGAGCACGGAGTCGCCGGTGTGGGGATCAGGCCGTTGGAAGTGTTGGGCGACCATGGTCGTGGGGGCTGTCAGCCGGAACGAGTCGGTGGCTGGTTCGGCGACTTCGTCCCCGTCGGCACGGGGTCGGCACCCGCATGAGCGGAGTCAGCCGGCACCTAGGGGTCTGGACCCAGACCGGCTGTGCGACGGCCATGGCGACGATGGCCGCGTCGATGGTCAGCCACAGAAGCAAGCGAGGGTGGAAGAAGTCGACCATCAGTAGCGCCGACGCCCCACTGGTCGCGATTGCCGGGATCGGCCGGACCTCCCGCAGTCCCGGCACGCCCCGACCCGCCGAGGGCAGCCGAGGGGGTGCGCGAGAAGGCTCGGGAGGTGGCGGCCCGGATGCTCAAGGTGTCGGTGTCCGACATCGCCCTCGGGGACGGGATCTGCGGTGTCCGCGGCGTGCCCGGGGGCGGGATCGGCTGGGCAGAGCTGGCGGCGTGGGCGCATGCGCACGACGGAGGCCTGGGCTCCGACACCGACTTCACCCAGGACGGCTTCACCTTCCCCTTCGGCGCGCACGTCTCCATCGTCGAGGTCGACACCGAGACCGGACTGGTCACCCCGCTACGCCATGTCGCGGTCGACGACTGCGGCCGAGTCCTCAATCCGTTGGTGGTCCCCGGGCAGCAGCACGGCGGCGCGGTCCAGGGCATGTCCCAGGCGTTGTGGGAACAGGTCGTGTACGACGCGGAGGGCAACCCCTTGACCTCCACCTTCGCGGACTACGCGATCCCGACCAGTGCCGACACCATCGCGCTTGAGGTCTCCACCACCCAGACCCCCACGCCGCTGAACGCGCTCGGCGCCAAGGGCATCGGGGAGTCGGCCACCCTCGGCGCGACACCCGCCGTCCAGAACGCCGTGGTCGACGCGCTGCGCCACCTCGGCGTGCGACACATCGACATGCCCTGCACCCCGGAGAGGGTCTGGCGGGCCATCGAAGCAGCCGCCCGAGACGACCAACAGCTCTGGCGCGACCCGCCGCCTGCCTTCACCCGGCTGGCGATGGATGCCTCCTCATGACGCCCGCTCCCACCATCGACCACGCTCAGCCGATGACCCAGAGAACCCCGCACTGACTTGACAGGCGCAGCGTGGCCCAAACTGTCTCACTTCGCCGCTATCGTCCCCGGTGACCATGGCCGCAGGCATCAGCCGGTGCGGCCGCCGCCTTTCCAGCCAGTCGCCTACTCAGCGACCAAGGAGCTGCTGGACCAAGCCTGCTGCCGGGGGCGTGAGGCAGCCGGCAACCCCGATTCCAAGCTCCGGGCAGTCAGCTGCCGAGCTCTTCAAAGAGCGTCAGTTGCACGTCCGCCGGGGCGTCGAGGCGCGAGTTGAGTGAGTTCCACGGCGTCAGTGTCGGCTTGGCGATGAGCCCGGCGCCGCCATCGATCGCCGCCTCCGTGGTGGCCGCTGCGTCGTCCACCTCGAGTGCGACCCGGAAGTGTGGCGCCACACGCCGGCCAACCTCGACCTCGTCGATCATCTCGACTTGCGGAGTGTTGGAAAGCTCAAGCGTTGCGCGTCCCGCGGCCAGAATCACGACCTCAGCACCGCCCTCGCCGGAATAGGACTCTTCCTCCGGCATGCCGAGAGTGTCTCGGTAGAACCGCACCGCGGTCTCGAAGTCCGCCGCGTGCACTACCAGGCGCAGCTGGCGGACTCTGCCCTTCGCGTCGTTGTCGGCCATGCATCGTCAACACGGGAGGTCGACGGACGCTTCCCATCTGCGATGCACGCGTTGGCGATCCACCAGAGCCGACGGGATCGAGAGGTGTCACCAGGCTCGTCCCTCCAGTGGCGGATCCGTCTTGCGGTACGGGCCGGACGTGATGGCGACCAGCGCCAAGGTGCAGTCGAGTGGCCCGCTGGGTGCGTCGAATCGGTGATCTGCCTAGTGTCGGCCCACCGCCACGGTGGGCGTGGGTCCGCGGCGACCCCCGCAGGGGTCAGATGAGCGGTTTCGTTGTCGAGACCTTCGTCACGGGGCAGGCATCTCGGCCGAAGCCTCAACTCGGCTACCCTGGGCGACTCGGCGGCCAAGGATGCTGGGGCGGGTCCGGTGATACGCGGCCGGCCAACGGGGGTCACTTGCCGTAGCCGCGGACTTGGTAGCGGACGTTTCCTCCAGCGTCCGGGTGGGTCGCCAGCAACGCAGCGGCGGCGGTGTCGCCGGCCAGCTCGGCCGCCAGGAAGGCCGTGACGTGGTGGGCGGTCACGTCGCGGGCTGTGGCCCGGTTCCAGGTGGGGTCGTCACAGAACCCGAACGAAACCACCGTCATCACGCGCCGCATCGATGCGCAGGGGCCGGTGAACGCGAAGTGCTCGGCACCGAGCAGACCCACCTGGACAGCTCGCGGCGAGTCGGCGTGGCGGTAGGTCAGCCTTGCCCCGGTGTCGTAGGGGGTGTCACGGTCGGCGGTGCCTCCCAGGGCGGCGACCGGCACATTCAAGGACCGGAGCCCTGCGGGTCCGAACATCACGGCGTCACCGGCCATGGAGACAACCGCATCGACCCGGTCGTCCGACCAGTCCGGCCACAGCCCCTCGGGCACCGTTCCCAGGCCGGCTCTTGCGGCCATGTCGCCCAGGTGGGGCTCGAGGGCATCGCACAGAAAGACACCGGCGTCGTCGGCACGCCGCGCATCGGCACACGCCGCCCGGAACGACTCCGTGTGCAGGCGTGCCCCGCCCATGACCTGGGCGGCGTAGCCGCCGTAGGAGTGCCCGGCGAGGGCGATCCGGTCGGTGTCGACCACCGCCGAGAGGGCGGCGCCACCTGTGGTCAGGTGGTCGATGACCGCCCGCAGAGCGCGCGGCCGGTCGACCGTGGACTGCCACAGCTTCGAGGGGTCGAGGGGCTCTTGGTGGTCGGGGGAGACGACCACGAAGCCCCGGGAGGCCAGGTGCTCGGCGAGCCATCCGTAGGCTCCGGGTCCGAGCGCAAAGCCGGGCGAGAGCACGACCAGCGGGTACGGTCCTGCGGTCACGTCGGTCGGCGCGCCGCGACGAGCCTGCCCTGGGTAGGTCGCCAGCGCGACCGGGTTCGTCCCGGAGAGCATGCCGACGGCGTACCGGTAGGTCGCGCGCTCGGCTGCGCTGGTGGTTGCGGGGTACCAGACGGTGGCAGGCAGGGGGTGGTCGCCGGGCACGGTGAGGTCGCGGAGCCCGACCGGGTGGAGCCCGGGCTCGGCGTACGGCACGGAGGCCGGGTCGAGGGTGGACTGTTCGGCTCCGACGCGGACCATGCCGAGGCCCATCGCCACCGCCCAGGCGAGGAACACCACGACCCCGAGGGCGGTCAACCCGGCGCGGGTCGCCCAGCGTCGCAGCCGCGTCGGGCCCGCTGCGGTCGGTGTGGTGGGTTCAGGCATGACGCTGCACCTCCCGCCAGGTGGTGTCGGTGACCGCGACCGCGACCTTGCCGCGGCCGTGTCCACCGTGGAAGTGGGTGACGGCGGCCGCCACGTTCTCCAGCGGGTAGACCGCGGAGACAACGGGCCGCAGCAGGCCGTCTTGCACGAACTGGGAGAGGGTGCGGAGGTCCTCGGTCTCGTCGCGGTGCACCAGCACGCGGAGCCGTTGGCGGACCAGCGGGTTCAGCGCGGCGGCTTGGAGGAAGCGTCCGGTTCCCTTGAACCAGCGACCGCCGCTGCCGCCGACCAGCGCCAGGGTGCCGTTGGGTCGCAGCGCACGCCGGTACTCGGCTATCGGGCGGGCGCCGACCAGGTCGACGACCACGTCGAACCGCGGCGGTTCTGCGGCGACGTCGTCGCGGGTGTGGTCCAGGACGTGGTCGGCGCCCAGCTCGCGGACTAGGTCGCCAGCGGCGGGGCCCTGCAGGGCCGTGACCTCGGCGCCGAGCGCCTTGGCGATCTGGATGGCGAAGGTGCCGACGCCGCCGGAGCCGCCCACGATGAGGACGTGCTGTCCGGGGCGGAGCCCGCCGGCGTCCCGGAGCGCCTGGAGCGCGGTGAATCCGGAGATTGGGACGACTGCCGCCTCCACCGACGACAGCGTGGGGGGCTTGAGGACCAGCTGATGCTCGGGGACCGCGGCGAACTCGGCGAGCCCGCTGTCGCACCAGCCGAAGACCTCGTCGCCGGGCACGAGGTCGCGGACTTCGGGGCCGGTGGCCTCCACGACGCCGGCGATCTCGCGGCCGGGAGTCCGGTGGCGGGGGCGGAGCAGGCCGGTGGCGGGGCGGGCGACGTAGGGCCAGCCGGCCATCAGGTGCCAGTCGTCGCCGGCGACGGCGGCGGCCTCGACGCGGACCAGCACCTGGTCTCCGGTGGGCGTGGGGCGGGGCACGTTTCGGACGCGCAGCACCTCCTGCGGGGCGCCGTAGCGCTCCTGGACGACGGCCCTCATGCCGTCACCGCCGTCTGGGAGTCGACGCCGTCGAGGTCGCGGTGCCAGGCATCGAGCCTCACGCCCTTGAGAAGGAGCCAGGCGATCATTGAGAACTCCGCGATGACGGCTGGTGCCAGCAGCACCGGCGACAGGGTGCCGTCGTAGCCGGAGAGCAGGAAGAAGCCGAAGCTGTCGGCGGCATACCCGACGCCGGCGACGCCCAGGATGGCGCCCAGCCAGCTGGGGAACCAGGAGGACTTGATGAGCAGGTAGGCCAGCACGAGCAGGTGGGCGGCGAAGAAGATCAGGCCGATCAGGTAGCCATAGGAGTGCGCCTCCATCGTGAGCCCCACCAGCGCGTCACGGTCGTCGGTCGACAACCGGGCGCCGGGGCCGGCGGGGTCGAGCACGAGCAGCGCGGCGAACTGGGCGAGCAGGATGGAGCCCAACACCGCGGCCTGGGTGAGCCGGAACGCCGCCGCCATCGTGGACAGCGTCCTGCTGACCGGGCGCAGCAGCACGTAGAGCAGAACCGCCACAGCGACGTCGCTGAGCACCATCAGGGTGTCGGCGACGAAGCCGACGCGGAACAGGCCCTCGGAGCCGGTGATGTTCGCTGCGGTCGCGGCGGCACTGGCCGGGTCCACTAGTGTCCCGCGGACGTAGAGCTCGCTGAAGAGCCCGCAGGTGAAGATGACCAGGTAGAAGACGCCGGCGGTCCGGGCGACCGCGCGCGGTGACCAGCGCCGCGACGTCGTGGGCACGTTGTTGACGGGATTCGAGGTTGTTGTGAGTGTGTTCATGGCTCGACGTTCCCGGGATCCGGTCGAGACGCGGTCCAGATCGGGTCGAGCCTCGGTGGAGACCGTGCTCGGTCTCCAGAGCGGGAGGGCGCGGCAAGGTGGCCGGTACCGAGCAGCGGACCCCCGGCCCGATCGACCTCCGGCTGCTGGGAGGAGTCGCGGCCACCGCGGCCGGCGAGACAGTCGAGCTTGGCCCGCCGAAGAGCCGAACGCTGCTGGCGGCGCTCGCATTGGTCTGCGGCGAGACCGTCCCGGTCTCCCGCCTGGTCGACCTGGTCTGGGCAGAGGACCCGCCCCGGACGGCGGAGAAGACGCTGCAGACCTACGTGCTGCAGCTCCGCGCGGCGCTCGGATCCACCGCCATAGAACGTTCCGGCGCCGGGTACCGCCTCGCCTTGGGGCCCGGCTGCGTCGACGCGACGCGCTTCGAGGACCACCTGGCCTCCGGTGACGTCGACGCTGCGCTCATGGAGTGGACCGGGCCTCCGCTCGCCGGACTCGACGCGCCGGGACTCGCGCCGCAGGCGGCCCGGCTGACCGAGCGGTGGGTGGAGGCGACCGAGGCCCGGATGGCGAGGCTGGTGGAGAACGCCCCGCGGGACGCGATCGCGGTCCTGAGCCGGCTCACCGCCGAGTACCCGTTCCGCGAGGAGCTGTGGGCGCTGCTGATGACAGCCCTCTACCGGGCCGGCCGGCAGGCCGAGGCGCTGGCGGCATACCGCACGGCCCGAGAGCGGCTCGTGGAGGAACTCGGCGTCGAGCCCGGCCCGCGACTGCGGCAGGTCGAAACGATGATCCTCACCCACGACGAGGGCCTGCGACCGGTCCCTGCTGCCCCCGCCGCCGACGCTGCACCAGACGCGAATCCGTCAAGCAGGCTACCCACGAGAGTGGCACCGCTCCTCGGCCGACGCCGGGAGCTGGCCGAGGTGGAACGACACCTGGAGGCGTCGCGAGTGGTCACGGTGACCGGGCCCGGTGGCATCGGGAAAACCCACCTCGCCCTGACCGTCGCGACCCGGGCCCAGAGGTCCTACCGAGACGGGGTCTACCTAGTGGACCTCTCAGACCGAGCGGGCCACGACGACGTCTCCCGGGGGGTGCTGGAGGCACTCGCTCTCCCGGAGGCACCCGGCCAGCAACCCGTGGAGACCATCACAGGGGCGCTGCGGTGGCGTCGGACCCTCCTGGTCCTCGACAACTGCGAGCACGTCGTCGAGAGCGCCGCCGCGACCTGTCAGGCTCTCATCGACCAATGCCCGGGTGTCCAGGTGTTGACCACCTCACGGGAGCCGCTGGCGATCGGCGCCGAGCAGCTCGTCCCGCTGCCGCCGCTGGACCCCGCAGGAGCCGGCACCGAGCTGTTCGCGCGACGTGCCCTCACGCTCGACCCGGACTTCGAGCTGGCCGACTGGCGGGAAGACGTGACGGAGATCTGCCGTCGCCTCGACGGTGTGCCGCTAGCCATCGAGCTCGCCGCCGCACGCTCCCGCACAATTGCCCCGCCGCAGCTGCTCGACCGGCTCCAGGACCGGCTCCGGCTCCTGGTCGGTGGCCGACGGGACCGACTGGAACGGCACCGCACGCTTCGAGCGACCTTGGACTGGTCCTACGACCTTCTCAGCCCTGCCGAGCAAGCCGTGTTCAGCCGCCTCTCCACGTTCAGCGGCCCATTCGATCTCGACGCCGCCGAGCGCGTCGCTGCAGGCGGCGACCTCGACGCGGCCGACGTCGACGACCTCGTGGGCCGTCTCGTGGACCGGTCACTGCTCACCGTGGAGACCGGACACCTCGCCGAGCGGCGCTACCGGATGCTGGAAACCATCCGCCAGTACGCCGCCGAGACCCTCACCCAGTCCGGCGAGGCGGAGGAGGCACAGCGTTGCCACGCGGACTGGTGCATGCGCGAGGTCCGGCAGGTCCACCGGCTGCTCACTGGGCCACAGGAGGTCGCCGGCGTCGACCGGCTGGAAACACTCTGGCCCGAGTTGCGGACCGCGGTCGAGCGAGCCCTCCTCTCGGGTCAGCTCGGTGAGGTGGTCGACCTCGTCGAACCACTCGCCGGGGAGGTGCTGCTCCGCAGCCGGCAGGAGATCGGTGACTGGGCCGAACGCGTTCTCGAGGCCTGCGACGGCGATGGGGAGCTGACCGTGTTCGGGTTGGTGTGGGCCGCCCACCGCCATGCACTTGCGCAGAGTCCCGACGCCTACGACCGGCTTGTCCAGGAGCACCCGGAGCCTGACAACCCGCTCGTGCGACACGGAAGGGCCTTCGCCCACGAGGACTGGGAAGCACTGCTGCACCTCGTTCCCGAGGCGATAGCCGAACGCCGCCGCCGCGGGCAACCGTTCCTCGCCGAGCTTATGGAGACCGACATCCTGGCTGCATACCTCAACCTCGGCCGCTTCTCCGAGCTCGAGCAGCTAGCGCCCTTGCTGACTGAGCGATACCGCACCCACGGCCCGCCCACTCTCCTCAACTGGACCTTGATGCTCAACGGCTACGGCGCCGCATTCCAAGGCGACCACGACCGCGCCGACCACCTGTTTGAGCAAGCAGCCCAGATCGAGGTACCGGCGCGTACTCACACGCCCAGCACGGCCGTCTCGGCGCGCGTGGCATTCCGACGCGGCGACACCCAGGAGGCCTACGCGCTACTCCTCAATCACGTCGAAGACCTTCTCG
Source organism: uncultured Actinomycetota bacterium (assembly GCA_963745245.1). Taxonomy (GTDB): domain Bacteria; phylum Actinomycetota; class Actinomycetes; order Propionibacteriales; family Nocardioidaceae; genus Marmoricola_A. The sequence goes on along the minus strand of CAVUWU010000002.1, from coordinate 478,119 downwards.
ACACCGGCAACATGCAAGGGGTCGGTGTCGCCGCCATCGAGCTCGTCCGAATGATGCACCACGCAGACAAGAAGGACGAGGTCACCCAGCTTCTCGCCTACCTCGAGAACAGCCCGCTCCTGGAATCCCCATTCTTCCGGGGCCTCCTCACCGAATCGCTAGCTGAGTCGGGCACCGCGACCCGACCGCCGAGTTCGGCACCTGTCATCCCCGACGACCGCACCGCAGCCGAAGACATGGCGGAGTTGCTCCGGGCACTGGTCGCAGACTCCCCTGAAAGGAACGGCGGGCGTTAGACAAGTGTGCGCTCATAGCCGCGATCGGGGCGCCTCAGGTAGTGCGACGCTCCGCGTATGACTGTCAAGAAGTCACGGCCAAGCAGGCGGCACTTCAACGGCGGCAGCCCCACTCCCCTGTCCCGGGCCGTCCAGCCGGAACCACCCTGGGCCGAACATGGGCAGCGTGCAGACTCATGCTTGGAGCGGCAGGGGTACGAATCGCTCGCCACAGTTGCTTAGGGAGTGTGCAACACCATGCGACGGAGCGACCGCGCAACGACATCCGGGTACCCACCTATGGTCGACCCCTCCCCCGCTGGCGCCAACAGCCCGACTACCAAGGGGCGCTTTGCCCCGTACGCCGCGCGGATCCGCCCGATCATGCTTGTTGAGGATGCGCGCCGCGAGTTGCATGTATGCCGAACATCGACTATTGGCGCTGGCAAGGTGCGCCTGCCGGGCGTGCCCTGGCGGAGCCCGCCGAAGGCAGCAGCAGGCGCCGTGACCGGCCAACGCCGATGCGAGGTCGCGATCCGACAGATCACGCCGTAGAGGGGACCTCAGCGGTGATCTTCACGGGCCGGTCTCCACGGGGCACTGTCGGCGGCCACGAGAAACTGCCCGGAGACGGCCACGAAGCTGCCCGCTGGCGGACATGAGAACTGCCCGCTGACGGTCATGGGATCTGCCCGACACGACGTCGTCTGCCTCGCCGCGTTGCGCGGTTGGGGCCCCTTCCTCGGGTGCGATGAGCGGTGCTGAAGCGCCCTATCGCTCCCGAGGAAGGGATGAGTTGAAGTCTGCCGAGGAGATCATGGAAATCCTGAATGCCTACGACCTGACCGGGTCGTTTCGCGATGCCGGCGAGCTGGCCGGCTGTTCCCACCACACGGTCAAGCACTACGTCGAGCGACGGTCAGCCGGTGGTGAACTGGACCAGGCGGCCGCTCGGCCGCAGCTGGTCGATGAGTACCTGCCCAAGGTCGAGGAGTGGGTGGAGCGGTCCAAGGGAAAGGTCCGCGCCGACGTGGCCCACGACAAGCTCCTGGCGTTGGGCTACACCGGCTCGGAGCGCACCACCCGCCGCGCGGTCGCGAAGGTCAAGCAGTCCTACCGCGCGGGACATGTGCGCGTGCACCGGCCGTGGATCACCGAGCCGGGGATGTGGCTGCAGTACGACTACGGCGATGGTCCGGTCGTCGACGGCGTCAAGACCGTGCTGTTCGTGGCCTGGTTGGCCTGGTCACGGTTCCGGGTCGTCCTGCCGTTGCGGGACAAGACGATGCCGAGCGTGTTCGCCGCGCTCGATGTGACGTTTAGGCGACTCGGTGGGGTGCCGACCTATGTGTTGACCGACAACGAGAAGACCGTCACGGTCGAGCACATCGCCGGGATCCCGGTCCGCAACCCGCAGCTGGTGGCGTTCGCCGAGCACTACTCGGTGACCGTCCACACCTGCGTCCCGGCTGACCCTGCATCGAAGGGTGGGACCGAGTCGTCGGTGAAGATCAGCAAGGCCGATCTCGTCCCGAAAGACACCAACCTGCTCGAGGCCTACGGCTCGTTCGCCGAGCTCGAGGCCGCCTGCGAGGCGTTCTGTCAGAAGGTCAACACCCGTGCGCACCGGCTCACCAAGCGGCCGCCGGCCGAGATGCTCGCCGAGGAACGTGCCCGGCTGCACCCGGTCGCGCTGAGGCCGCACACGGTCGCGTTCGGCACCACCCGGGTCGTGCCGGCCAACACGCCGATGGTGACCTTCGAGTCCGGCCAGTACTCGGTCCCACACACGCTGCTCGGTCAGACCGTGTGGGCCCGCACCCACGGTGTCGGCGCCGGTGAGGAGGTGGTGATCGTCCACGTCGGCGACGACGGGCCCCTCGAAGTCGCCCGTCACCACCGGGCCACACCCGGCACGCCGCAGATCGACGACGCCCATTTCCCGCCCCAGCCCGAGGGGCCGTTGGACCGTCGGCCGCGGGCGAAGAACGCCACCGAAGCCGAGTTCCTCGACCTGGGCGAAGGTGCCCGGCTGTGGTTGGTCGAGGCCGCTGCCGCCGGCACCCCACGGATGCGGGTCAAGATGAGCGAGGCGCTGGCGTTGGCGAAGTTGTTCGACCCCGTCGAGGTCGACTGGGCACTCGGGCATGCCGCCGTCCACGGCCGGTTCGCCGAGGCCGACCTGTCCTCGATCCTGGACCACCACGCCCGAGCACCGAAGACCGGTCAGCATCGAGCGAGTGAGGATTCCTCGCTGACCCAGGGCACCGCCGCCTGGGCACGACTCGGCCAGCAGGTCGGCCAGCGTGACGAGGACGAGGTGGTCCGATGACGACGAGAACAGCATCGACGTCCGCGCCACCGCTGCCGATCGAGTTGGAGGACCTGCTGCGCAAGCTGCGGTTGCCGCACATCCGGCGCCACGCACCCGAGGTCGTCGCGACCGCGAAAGCCCAACGCTGGGAACCGGTCGAGGTCCTCAAGGCGCTGTTCGCCGAGGAAGTCGCCGGAAGGGAACGCTCCGCCCTGGCCACCAGGAGGGCGGCCGCGGGGTTCCCGACCGGGAAGACCTTCGACGCCTGGCAGCCGGAGATCTCCTCGATCCCGGCCCCGACCCAGCAGGCGCTGCGGACCTTGGAGTGGGTCCACCGGCGGGAGAACCTCGTGGTCTGCGGCCCGTCGGGGACCGGGAAGACGTTCCTGCTCGAAGCCCTCGGCCAACAAGCCGTCGAGACCGGCCTCAAGGTCGCGTGGTTCACCCTCGAAGACCTCGGGGTGCTGCTGCGCCGCCACCGTGCCGACGACACCGTCACCAAGGCCATCGCCCGCGTCCTGCGGGCCGACCTGGTCATCGTCGATGACATCGGGCTCTTGGCCGTCGCCGCCGATGCAGCCGAGGGGCTCTACCGACTCGTCGACGCCGCCTATGAGAAGCGCTCGATCGCGATCAGCTCGAACCTGCACCCCTCCGGCTTCGACGAACTGATGCCCAAGACGCTGGCCACAGCCACCGTCGACAGGCTGCTCCACCACGCCCACGTCTGCCAGACCAGCGGCGACAGCGTCCGGCTCACCCAGGCACTCGCCGGCCAGGGGGTGAGCCCCTTGAGCTGACAGACCTGGTCGGTGGTGGCCGCAGCCCCTCCCGGGCAGATCCCGTGGCCACCACCGGGCAGGTTTCATGTCCGCCACTGGGCAGTTCCTACTGTCCCTTGACAGGGCACGACCTACCGGTCCCCAGTAGGGGAACTTCAAATCCGCGCCACTAGCGCCGGCGAACGAGCCAGACGGGTAAGCCGTCTAAAGTTCGCGCGACTGTCTGCGCGTCCGCTCCTGGACAACCGCCGGCACGACCCCCGCGGCAAGCCCCTGGCGGCTCGCCTTCTCGGCATCCGGCGACACAGCCGCGCAGCGATTCCGCCGAATAGGTGTCGAACAAGGCCCTGATGCGTCGAATCCGCGGTGGCGGCCCCCTATCCGACAGACTCCTGTGAGACGGGGAAGCCAGTCTGAGAAATAGGCTGGGGCGGAGGACAGGAGAGCGAGGATCATGGAGCACTTCGACTCCTCCAGCGGCACCGCTGAAGAGGGTGTGCCGGTAGCCGAGGTCGTGCGGACCGAGGGGGCGGTGGGTCCGCGTGCGGGCCGTCCGGTGCGGCGCACCTTCAGCGCGGACGACAAGCGGCGGCTGGTTGCGCAGTACGACGCGACGCCGCGGGGCCAGAAGGGCGCGATGCTGCGTCGGGAGCGGTTGTACGACTCCCATATCACCGAGTGGCGCGCCGCGATCGCCGCTGGCACGCTGGATGCCCCGCCCAAGCGAGGTCGACCCAAGGGCTCGAAGACGACACGGTCGCCGGAGCAGGACCGGATCGTCGAGCTGGAACGGGAGAACACGAAGTTGCGGGCCGAGCTCGAGAAGACCGAGCAGGCCCTGGCCACCAAGGACGACGCCTTGGAGGTGCTGGGAAAAGGTGTCGCGTTCTTGGAAGCTCTGTCGTCGAGGAACGCGCGGTGAACCGGGCCACCGTGGTGGCCTGGCAGACGGAGAGCGTCAACGAGCTCACCCCACTGGTCGGGGTCGTGGACGCCTGTCGACTGGTGGGCCGGTCTCGTGCCACCCACCACCGCCATGCCAACCCCCGACCACGGGCCCACGGGCCACGCCGCAAAGCGACCCATCCCGCCGAGCTGACCGCGACCGAGCGGGGAGGGGTCATCTCGCTGTTCGCCGGCGAGACCTACGCGGATATGAGCGTGAACCAGGTCTGGGCCCGTGAGTTGGACGAGCGCCGCTACTGGTGCTCGGCCAGGACGATGTACCGCGTCCTCGCCGCGGCCGAGATGACGGGCGAGCGTCGTCGTCAGGCGAGCCATCCGCCGCGGGTGATCCCCGAGCTGGTCGCGACCGCACCGCTGAAGGTGTGGTCGTGGGACATCACGAAGATGCGAGGACCCCTCAAGGGGATCTGGTACCACGCCTACGTCGTGCTCGACATCTTCTCCCGCTACCTGCTGGGCTGGCGCATCGAGCACGTGGAGGACGGACAGCTCGCCAAGGAGCTGGTCGACGACATCGTCGCCGAGCAGGGACGCCCACCGGGCTACCTGCACGCCGACGGCGGGCCGGCGATGACCTCCAAGCCGTTGGCCTCCTTCCTGGTCGACCTCGACATCCGCCGCACCCACAACCGGCCGCGGACCAGCAACGACAACCCCTACTCCGAGGCGCAGTTCAAGACGATGAAGTACATGCCCGACTATCCCGACCGGTTCGCCTCGATTGGCGAAGCACGGGCCTGGATGGCGGCGTTCACCAGCTGGTACAACCACGAGCACCGTCACTCCGGGATCGGGCTGCACACCCCAGCCAACGTGCACTACGGCCACGCCGAGAAGATCCAGCACCAGCGGCAACAGACCCTCGACCAGGCCTACGCTGCCCATCCCGAGCGGTTCCACCGACGCCCGCTCGCGCCCAAGCTGCCCGAGCGCGTCACCATCAACGACCCCGCCAAACGCGGAGGTGAACCACCGTCCAAAAACTAGGCTGGACGCGTCTCATTTGACTTGACAACTACCGGCCGATCCAAGTTCGCGCAGGTGAGAGGCAATTTTTAGTCGGGCTGACAGGAGTTGAACCTGCGACCCCTTGAAGACCGGTCGGCACTCCGCTTCAGCATGCCTCAGGACGTTGACACGGGCGCTGACCTGCGGAAACACCGCTATCCGCCTTGCCGATGAACTGCCTGCCGGGGCCGTCTTGAGGAGACTTCTGCGAGGGTTTACGCCCCATAAGCGTCGAACGCGTCAAGTCCCAGGACGGTGTCGCGGGACGTTCTTGGCTCACCATACGCCAGTGCCGCTGTCGACAACTGGAGAAGCTTGCCCACAGGCCCAAGTCTCCCAACCGCGCGGACGCCTTCAGCCTTCCCGGATCAGCCCGTTGTCGGCCCTGACCATGAGTCCGTCACGCAGCGCCATTTCCAAGGTGGAGCCGAGCAGCGCGACCGCCGCTGCGGACGTCTTCGCCGACGGGACCCGACATCGCGTCGTCGGGCCCCGGTGACACCACGCCGAGCGGGTGGACTGGCCGCCGGAGGAGTCCCCGCCGAAGCGCATCACGACCTATGACGATGGTCGCAGGAATTCCGTCCCGGACCAGTACGTCTAGCCCCTGCGCGCGGTGCGGAAGCTGAAGTAGTGGTCCCTCGCCATCGTGTCCGGCAGGTCCACGCCACCATCGCGGACCCGATCGGCATGGATTCTCACCGTGCACCATTCGCCGGACGCGAACCTCCGCGCTGGTTGGAGCACCAGTGAGGTGCCGCCGCCACGCCTGGTGGCCGACCAGTGCCCACCCGACACCGAGCACCGAAGGTCGTACCACCCGCGCATCCAGGTCACCCGCTCGGAGAAGCGCACCTTCACTCGAGCGGTGACGGGCACGCCGCGGGCACCGGCTGCGGGGTTGGTCGAGGTGACCCAGGGGGGCTCATCGCACATGGGAATGCTGATCGGCTGACCGCCCAGGACCGGACCGCTGGAACCGCCGCACGCGAGCACGATCCTGCCTCGGTTGTGGACCACGGCGTCCCCGATCACGTTGAGAGCGGACCCACGGACGATCGTGATCGTGCCCTTGTTGACAAGCACTCCGCCGTCGACGTTGTTGACTACGTCGTCGCGCGACCGCAACGACCCGTGGTTGACAATTGTGCCTTCGTTAAAAAGGAGCACAGAGTCGAAGAAGAGCTCCCATCCGGCTCCGATCGTGAGTCGGTCGCCCACCGGAAGTCGGACCTCTCCTGGTCCGCTCTCGGAGCCGGCGACGACGCAGCGGCCCGGCGATACGGTTCCGGCCGGTGGCGGGCCGACAAAGGTGTGCAGGAACGCCTGACAACCGGCCACACTATCGATTCGGTACGACGTCCCGGCCTGCGCGGGTGCCGTCCCTCCGACCCCTGCGAACATTCCTGTGGCTAGGACCGCCAGGGCCGCGACCACTGCCCGGCGCACTCGGTATACCGTCATCGCGAACTCCTTCCACGACCAGCCTTTCACTGGCGAACAGTCGAAGGAAGGGTCATATGGCCCGCAGCGGCAAGCCAATCACCGGTCCCCACGCGCGATTCCCAAGCGCCACCTAGGCCGTTGCCCCAGGGCCCCGGAGCCCGCCGTCGGCGAGGTCCGAGATCGGGACGGATTCGATCCCGAAGTACTCGGCACGGGCTCTCCCGACTCGGCCCGAAGCATTCTCATAGCAGCAGTCCATGCCGTCGACCGATCTTCTGCGGGAAGGAGGCGCTCGTGGCCGGGCTATTCGGGCTCGTTCACGGCCTGGCGTTCTCCGCCACCCTCTCTGCGCTCGACTTCACGGGTGCACGGTTGGCCCTCGGCCTGTTCGGGTTCAATCTCGGCGTCGAGATCATGCAGCTTCGCGGTTGTGGCCCTCGTACTTCCACCGCTGGTCATCCTGGCCAGCATCAGGGTCTACCCTTCCCTGCGCGTCGCTCTGGCCACGCTCACCGGGCTCGCTGCGATCGGCTGGGCGCTCGACCGGACGGGGATAAGCACCCCGCTGGGGCCGCGGCCGATTCGCTCGGCCCCGCCTCGGCGTGGCTCCGGGCAGCACTCTGGCTGGGAGCGATCCTGGCTAGGGTCCACCCCGCTCTGTGGCGAAGCGAGGGGCCGCGCGGCCCCGGCGATAGCGGCGACGTGCGGTCGGCGCACGACGTGATAGCCGGCGCAGAGCCGAGATCGACGGCTGGAACAGGTACGCTCCGTGAGGCAGGCAGGTACGGCTCCTCGGTGGTCGGGTGGGCGCCGAGCGACCTCCGCAGATCCGATAGGCAACATCGAGCGGCGCTGGCGCACCATCCGTCGCCAGACCGGATACGAGTGGGTCACCCCGCACACCTTCCGCAAGACGGTCGCCACCCACATCTCCGAGTCGGCCGCCTCGGAAGAGAGCCTCGCGCCGGCTCGGACACTCCTCGAGCCAGATCACGAAGGAGTCACATCGCCAAGCCGGCGGTCGCCGGCGCGGCTGACCTCAGCAGCGTGCTTCAGTTGCTCGGTGAGGACCCCTAGCGGACCCACCCTCGCACTGGACCTAAACGGTTTCCGTCGAACACCCGTCGAACAAGCCCTGATGCGTCGGATCCCGGGTGCTGGCCGCTGCACCTTCCCGCAGGTCAGAAGCGGTTTTCCGGTCGGGCTGACAGGATTTGAACCTGCGACCCCTTGACCCCCAGCGGCCAACAATGGCAGTCGGAATGGCAGAATACTGTGCATCTGAGCGTGGGTCAATGACGCTCGAATGTCGTCAGTTTCGCTCCGTTCGCCCTGTCCTCGCCCTGGATCGAGATCGCAGCGGAGAGAGACTGCCCACTTCCTCCCGACATTCTGGTGAGGCGTACATTTACTGCTCCTGGCCCAGGACGCGGGCGACCTCGTCGGGCAGGGTGTCGATGACTGCCTCGGCCACCTCGCTGACGGGCGTCTCCAGGGGTAGGGCGTACTCCCAGTTGCCGCCCCAGGAGAACTCGCGGTAACGCTCGTTGTCGATGATGGTCACCGAGGCCTGGGGGTAGCGGTTGAGGGTGGGGTGCTCGTCGGTGACAGCCTCGGCCGGGGCCCACACGTTGAGGGCGGCCACGCCGGGGCCGGCTCCAGGGCCCCAAGAAGCTGGGGCAGGGGCCGGTGATCGTGGTCTGCGACGAGTCCTACTCGATGTCGGTCAACGCCGACAGCGAGGGCAACACGCGCGAGGCGTGGTCCAAGGCGCTGGCCTTGGCGCTGGCCGACCAGGCCCGCCGCAGCGACCGCGACTTCGCCTACATCGGCTTCTCCAATGCCGACCAGCAGTGGCAGCTCGACTTCCCCGGCGGCAAGACGCCGATCGAGAAGGTCCTCGACCTGGCCGAGCACTTCTTCGCCGGCGGCACGCACTATGAACGCCCGTTGACGATGGCGCTGGACCTGGTCGAGAAGCATCTCGCCGAAGGACGCGACCGCCCCGACATCGTGTTCATCACCGACGACGAGTGCCGCGTGTCGACCGACTTCGTCGCAACCTTCGCCGATGCACGGTCCCGTGCTGACGCTCGGGTCTACGGGATTCAGATCGGCAGCGCGTCGATGGCTGACGCGCTGCGCTCGCTGTGCGACCGGGTCATCCCCGTTGCCAACCTGGTGTCGCTTCCCCACCGCGCGCTCACTGAGGCTGAACGCACCACGGTCACCGCACGCGCGCCGCGCGAACCATACGACGTGGCGCGCGTGGGGATCGGCCACACCGCGCCCGCACCCATGACCGACCGATCCGACGCCACGGGCATGGTCCGGTCGTTCAAAGCCACGCCGCCACGCCGCGCATCGCGCGTAGGCAGTACCGGCCCCACTGCGCCCGTGCCCGCGCGAGAGGTCCGCGCATGAGCGCCCGGGACCGCGCGGACGCGGCGCGCCGCGCGTACGCCGCGACGTTGCTCGCACTCGGACGGCCGCGCGGGTGAGTCCGCGCCCGACCCTCCCCGTTACCCGCGCGGGAGGGTCGGGCGCCCGCGCCTCTTATCGGCCGCGGCAGCACGTACACGCTCATCGACGCCGAGGAGCTGGCTGCCGCCAAGGAGTCCCGTCGGGGTGACCTCGGCCAGCTCGGCCAGCTCGGCGTCCCAGTCCCAGCCGGCCGACCAGGACCCGAGCTTGAAGGAGACCTGGGTCGCGGCCCGCCCGGCATGGATGTCGGCAGCCACCGCCCGGGTCGCGCCGGCGATCTTGGCGCTGGGCACGAAGAACCGCCGCAGCTGGACCGGGGCGCCTACGCGCTGCTCGACCTCGTGCGGCTCCTCCCCGGCCTTGTAGGCCATCCCCAGCAGTACCGGCGGCTGCTGGGGCGCCACCGGCTCCTCGGGCGGCTCGGGCTCGACGGGCGGCTCGGGCGGCTCGACGGGCGGAACGGTCGGCGGCTCGGTAGGCTCCTCCGGCGGGGCGGTCTCCTCCGGCTCGTCGAGCGCGGCGAGGAGACCCTCAACGGCCGTTGACAGCTCGGCGAGCACGTCGGTCAGGGCGCGGGTGGTCGCCGCCGCCTCGCCGAACAGCTCGGCGAAGGCGCGCAGCGAGGTACGGGCGGCCTCGTTCATGGCCACTACTTCGACCGCTCGCAGTGCACCGGACATCCCGCCGTGCAGCCACCGTCGTGCCAGGTGAAGGTGCGCACGTGCACCTTGTGGTCCCCGCCGCCGAAGCGGACGTAGCCGGGCCCGATGTCGAGGCCGCGGACGCGGAAGTCGTCGATGCGGCGGCGCCGACCGTGGGTGGGCTTAGGGGCGGGGACCTGACGCAGCCCGGTCACCAGCCGGCGGCCGTGGCGTCGTGTGAGGAGGGGCTCTTCGAGCTGCCCGAGCGCACCCTGCGCGTCGGGCAGCGGGTTCTGGCGCGCACGCTGTTCGCCCAGGAGCGCGGCACCGTGCGGGGCCTGCGCACCATCGAGGGATGGCCCTACGTCGACGTCATGCTCGACGACGGGTTCTGGCTCACCGTCCCGGTCGCCCGGGTGGTGAGCCTGTGAGCGAGACTCCCTCCACCACCTTCCTGACCGACGCCCAGCGGCGACGCGCACGGGCCCTGGAGCTGGTGGCCCACCTGTTCCCGGGGTGCTCGACCGTCACCGCCCACCTGCTGGCGATGTGGATCGTCACCGGCCGCGTCCCCTGAGAGGCTCGGTCGTGGTCGATCACTGCCCGGCCTGCCGGGTCGCCCGGGAGCTGGTCCGCTACGCGGTCGTGGTGGCCCGCCAGGCCTGTCCTGCGGCCCAGCCGGGTCGGGCGGTCGAAGAACCTCTCCATGACCACCCTGCCGACCGACCAGTTCAAGGCGGCCACCTGGAACGTCCACCACGCAACGCCCGTTGAGGAGCTGGAGCCGATCCTGCGTGCGCTGCTCGCCGACGAGGTAGGTCTGTTCCTGGTCCAGGAGGCGAGCAGCAAGCCGGTGCGTGAGATGTTCCGGGCCGCCGGCCTGGAGACCGCCTTCCACCCGCGCCAGTACCTCATCGCCTGGTCCCCGGCTTGGACCAAGGTCGACGCCGGGGACCTGCGCCTGTCCGAGCAGGTCTACTGGCGTCGTGGTGGGGACAACCGGCAGTGGACCGAGGCGGTCTGGGCGATCCTCGAAGACGGCGCCGGCCTCGCGGTTCGCGGTACCCCGGGCCTTGGCCTCGTCGGCCAGCGTGCGGTAGTCCGCGGCATCGCGCGGCTGGGTCCAGTCCTCCCCGGTCAGCGAGGTGACCCCGGCCTCCATCGCGTCGCGCAGCTGGGTGGCGGCGTTGCTCAGCTCGCCGACGGCCAGCAGCCCGCCGACGGCCAGGCCCATCGGGCCGACCGCGGCCAGCGCCGCCTTGCCGAAGGTGGCGATCCCGCGCAGGCCGCCGGCGACCGGGGCGGCCGAGCCGGCGGCCAACTGCCACTGCCAGCGGTGCATCTGGGTCTCCAGCAGCAGCAGCCGGTCCAGGGCCCGCAGGTCGCTGGCGGCGTCGAAGGTGTTCTCGGCGCGGTACTTGTCCCGCGCGGTGATGTAGAACTTCTGCTCGGCGAGGGTCTGCAGCTCGATGTCGCCGCCGACGTTGGTGTGGACGCGGTAGCGTGGTCGGGCTGACCGCCAACGAGATCGACAACGGGCTCGACCTGATCGTGCAGGAGGAGCAGTGAAGCTGCGCAAGCGCGAGTCGGACCCCTCGACAGCCAATGTGGTCATCGGCACCCTGATCGCCTTCGTGCTGCTGAGCCTCGTGCTCGCCGGCATCCAAGCCCTGGTGAACCGCGCCGACGCCTACGTGCTGTGCGGCAATACCGCCTCGGACAACTGCGCTCCGGTCACCGCCAAGAAGGCGGCCTAGAAGTTCAAGAAGGGGAGGTACGGCAACGCCGCCACCGTGCGGGTGCCCAAGAAGATCCGCCGCAAGCTCAACCGTAAGTACGTCGCGGCCCGTGGCGTCTCGGACTGGTGGAACGATCCCCTGCGCGACGCCGCCTGCGTGTTCCAGAAGCGGCTGTGGAGCCAGCCGGCCGAGCACCGGTGCTGGAAGGACGCCGTCAAGAGCGCCCGCAAGTTCCGCCGCTACTCCCGGAACACCACCAAGGTGGCCCTGGGGTGCGGCGGCAAGGCGGTGTTCGCCTACTACGTCTACAAGGTCTGGAAGAAGCCCGACGACAGCGAGCCGGGCTACTGGAGGCTGCGCAGCAAGGGCTGGCTCGGCATCGGCGCCGCGGCCACGGCGTGCACCTTCGATGAGATGTTCGACCGGTGGTGGTGACGATGATCATCACGACGCACCGCCGTGCCAGCGTCGCCACTGCAGCGCAGTGATCCCCGGCCGCTCGGCGATCGCAGCAAACACCGGGCGCCACATCCGCGCCTGCGGTCCGTGGGCCACCGGCAGGTGACAGTCGTGTCCCGGCAGCCATCCGATCGTGATCAAGTTGCCGGGCACGTCCAGCCCGCCCTGGGACCGATCGGCAGCATGTCCGGCCCGTCGGCGTACCGGCGTAGAGCAGCCAGGAGATCGCCGAGGCGCGCAGGTCGTGGATGCGGCGCACCGGGAAGGCGGGGTCCTCCTGCTGGATCTTGGCCAGCGTGGGCAGCCACACGCCGGTACGGCAGAAGGTGCGCCCTATGGGCTCGCCCTCGGGCCAGACCACGGTGCGCCGCGGGGTGTAGGTCGCGACGAACGGGGTCGCGTCGTAGTTGGCCCCGCGCGCGAAGCGCCCGGGGGGCAGCTCCGCGGGCATCGACAGCAGCCGGTCGCCCGGACCCAGCTCGCGCAGCGCGATCTGGCGGGCCACCGCCTGGCCGACCTCCGGCGCCAGGGGCAGCACCCGGGGGCGCTTGCTCTTGGGGTAGTCCTTGCGGGCGAAGCGGGTGCCGTTGCCGGTCTCGGTCCTGCGGGTCTCCACGATCGTGCGGCGCACCGTCACCTGGCGCATGCCCACGGAGAAGTCCTCCACGCGCAGCCCCAGCAGCTCGCCCCAGCGCAGGCCCAGCTCGGAGGCCAGCAGGGGGACCAGGGCCCAGTAGGGGTCCATCACCGCCAGGATGCGGTCGACCTCCTCGGGCTCGTAGATCGTGACCTCGCGCTGGGGCACCGTGGGCAGGTCGATGCCGTGGCAGGGGTCGTTCGCGATCAGCCGGGACCGCATCGCCGACATCCCGCCGCGCGGCGCCGACAGCACCGTCTGGAGCGCCTTGCAACGGGCGTTGACCGTGGCCGGGCTGACGCCCTCGCGCTGCATCCGGGCAACCCAGCCCTGCACGTGCTCGTAGCGGATGCGGACCAGGGGGACGTCTCCGAACTCCGGCTTGAGCGCGGTGTGGTAGTGCGACCAGTAGGTCCGCCGGGTGTTCTGCTCCATGACCCGATGGGGCATCCAGTGGTGCTCGAAGTACTCGCCGAACGTCATCGGGCCGCTGGGGTTCACCCACGTCCCCCGGCGGATCTTGGCCTCCTGCTCCTGGGCCAGTCGCAGCGCCTCGCGCTTGCTCGGGGACCGGCCCGCAGTGTGGTTCTTCTCGGTCTCAGGGTGCTTGTAGCGACCCACGTAGCCGTTGACGCGCTTCTCGACCCATGCCATGTGGCCATGCTCCTCACAGGTTCCAGAGCTTTCCGCCCTGTTTCGCCCTGGCGGACCGATCTGGTCCGCCCTTGGAAGACGGCCATTTAGGCCCCTGACCTGCGAAGATGAGTCGGGCTGACAGGATTTGAACCTGCGACCCCTTGACCCCCAGTCAAGTGCGCTACCAAACTGCGCCACAGCCCGTTGTCGTCGCCGCCGAGGTGGACGGTGCAAACGAGGGCACCTTACCGCAGGTACGCCGAGGCGGCCGCACCGGCCACGAGGTGGCCCAGCCGTCGGACGACGGCCCACTCCCCGAGGCCGGTGGACGCCTCAGCGGGTCTCGGAACCTGGCGGAGCGTCCACGAGCCTTGCGGAGTTGACAAGCACTCGGCAGCGCCACCGGTGAGGCCTCAGGTGCGCCGCTCGTTGCGCTTGCGCGGACGGATCTGGAGGTGGATCGGCGAGCCGACGAAACCGAAGTCCTCCCGCAGCCGCCGCTCGATGAACCGGACATAGCCGGCGTCCAGCGAGCCGGTCGTGAACAGCACGAAGGTCGGCGGGGCGGAGCCGGCCTGGGTGGCGAAGAGGATCCGAGGCTGCTTGCCGCTGCGGACCGGGTGGGGGTGCTCGGCGACGATCCGGCCGAGGAAGGCGTTGAGCTGCCCGGTGGAGATCCGGGTCTCCCAGCCCTCCAGGGCCGCATCCAGCGCGGGGACCAACCGGTCCACGTGCCAGCCGGTGCGCGCGGTGACGTTCACCCGCGGGGCCCACTGCACCCGGGCCAGGTCGCGGTCCACCTCGCGGTCGAGGTAGCGGCGCCGCTCCTCGTCCACGAGGTCCCACTTGTTGAAGGCGACGAGCAGCGCCCGGCCGGCCTCGGAGACGGCAGCGATGATCCGCTGGTCCTGCTCGGAGAGCGGTTCGGAGGCGTCGACGACGACGACGCACACCTCGGCCCTTTCGATGGCGGCGTTGGTGCGCAGGGAGGCGTAGTACTCGTGCCCCGAGGCCTCCTTCACCCGCCGCCGGATGCCCGCGGTGTCGATGAACCGCCAGGTCCGCCCACCCAGCTCCACGAGCTCGTCGACGGGGTCGACCGTCGTGCCGGCCACCGAGTCGACCACGACACGGTCGCTGCGGGCAAGCTTGTTGAGCAGCGAGGACTTGCCGACGTTCGGCTTGCCGACGATCGCCACCCGCCGCGGGCCGCGGGCGGCGCGGTCGTCCACCGGTGGCGCCTCGGGCAGCGCGGACAGCACCGCGTCGAGCAGGTCTCCGGACCCTCGGCCGTGCAGGGCCGACACCGGATGAGGCTCGCCGAGGCCGAGGTTCCACAGCGCCGCCGCCTCGAGCTCGAGGCGCTGGTCGTCGACCTTGTTGGCGGCGAGCACGACCGGCTTCCCGGACCTGCGCAGGGTCCGCACGACGGCCTCGTCGGCGTCGGTGATGCCCACGGTGGCGTCCACGACGAAGAGCACAGCGTCGGCGATGGACGCGGCGATCTCGGCCTGGCCGGCGATCCGCTGGGCCACTCCGCGGGCGTCGGGGTCCCACCCCCCGGTATCGACGACGGTGAAGGCACGACCGTTCCAGTGCGCGTCGTAGGAGACCCGGTCCCGGGTCACGCCGGGCACGTCCTGCACGACTGCTCCGCGCCGGCCGATGATCCGGTTCACGAGCGTCGACTTGCCGACGTTGGGCCGCCCGACGACGGCCAGCACGGGTACGCCGGGACCGGCCGCGTCCACGCCGGAGCCGTCGGCGCCCTCGGGGCCGGTGAGGGTCATGACTGCTCCTCCACGAGGGTGAGGACCAGGCCGATGACCTCGTCCAGCGAATGGCCGGTGGTGTCGATGTGGACCGCCCCGTCGGCCATCGTCAGCGGGGCGGTGGTGCGCGAGGAGTCGATGCGGTCGCGCTCGCGCAGTCCGGCCTCGGCGCTCCGGGCGTCGCCGAGATGGGCATGCTCGGCGATCCGGCGCTGGGCCCGGGCCGCCGGATCGGCGGAGAGGAACACCTTGACCTCAGCCTGGGGCCACACGACGGAGCCGATGTCGCGGCCCTCCACGACGATCCCGCCATTGCCGATGATCGCCCGCTGCAGGTCCAACAGCCGGGCGCGGACCTCTGGCACCGTGCTCACCGGGCTCACCGCCGCCGTGACCGCGGCGGAGCGGATGGGCGCACCGGCGTCGGCGCCGTCCACCTCGATCGTGGGGGCCTCCGGGTCGGTCCCCGAGGTGATCGTGGGCTCGCCGCACCGAGCGGCCACCGCCGAGGCGTCGTGCACGTCGACCCCGTGCTCCAGCATGAACCAGGTCATCGCGCGATACTGCGCGCCGGTGTCGAGGTAGCGCAGACCCAGCCGGGACGCGACCCCACGACAGGTGCTCGACTTGCCGGACCCCGACGTGCCGTCGACAGCGACGACCACCCTGCTGCTCAACCGCATTCCTCTCCCCGGGCCCGATCCGGGCGGTGGCCGAGTCTACCGGTGTGCTACCGGTACGCCGTCCACCCTCGACCCTCGAGTGCGCCGAGCAAATGGTCGGCGCGGTCGGCGGCCACCGTCAGCTCGACGACGCCCACGGGACGGCCCGGGTCGTGGTCGATGCGCAGGTCCTCGATGTTCACCCCGATCTCGCCGACGTCGGCGAACAGCCGGGCCAGCTCCCCGGGGTGGTCGGGGACGACGACGAACACGGCCGTCTCCTGCACGGCTGGCCGTCCGTGCTTGCCGGGCAGCACTTGGGTGCCGGCGAGACCCTGGGTGAGGATCTCGTGCAGCGCCGGACGGGACCCGCCTTCGAGGGCCCCGAGCAGCCGGTCGAGGTCGGCGCGCATCGTGCGCAACAGACCGGTCACCGCGGGGCTGTTGGCGCTGAGGATCTGCTCCCACAGTCCGGGATCACCGGCGGCAATCCGGGTGACGTCGCGCACCCCTTGGCCGGACAGCGACAGGTGCCCGGCCGGGGCGTCGGCGAGGCTGCCCGCCACAAGGGCGGCCGCTAGGTGCGGAAGGTGGGAGGTCCGCGCCACCGCCTCGTCATGCTCGTCGGGCGTGAAGGTGCACGGCGTGGCCCCGCAGGCGGCCGCCAGGGCGGTCACGGTGGTCACCGCCGCCGCGCCCGAGGTGGCGTGCGGGGTGATCGCCCACGGGCGCCCGTCGAACAGGGACGCGGAGGCCGCCAGGGGCCCGGACCGTTCGCTGCCGGCCATCGGATGGCCCCCGACGTACCGCTCCAGTGCCCGGTCCGAGACCCGGTCGGCGACCGCTCGCAGCGGGGCGGTCTTCACACTGCCGACGTCGGTCACGACGGCCTGGTCGCGGGCGAGGGCCTCGACGATGACCGGCGCCAGGTGGTCCGGCGGGACTGCCACGACAACGAGCTGCACAGCCGAGCCGTCGTCGGGCACCCCCGCGCCCAGCCCGCTGGCCGTCCGGACGTGCTCCTCGACCCGGTCGGCGAGCAGCACGGGTATGCCGCGGTCGCTCAGCGCCAGCCCCACCGACGTCCCCAACAGACCGGTGCCGAGGACCAGCACCGGCCCGGACAAGGCCAGTCCGGACAGGACCGATTGCACCTGATCTCCCTCCGCCACAACGCGCTCACCCTACGCGCCGATCCAGGACCACCCGGCCGCCGGCCGAACGCTCGCGCCGGCCACCCCTGTGGTCTTAGAGCGCGGGGCCCCGCTCTCCGAGCTCGGCCGCAGTCTCAGAGCTCGGCGACGTCCAGCAGCGCGCCCAACTCATCCCGAGTCAGCTCACGCACCGCCCCCGACCTCAGGCCGCGAAGGAGGACCGGCCCGACCGCGGTCCGGGTCAGGCGGCGCACGGGGTGGCCGACCTCGTCGAGCAGCCGGCGGACGATCCGGTTGCGCCCCTCGTGGATCACCAGCTCGACGATAGACCGCCCGCTTGCGGTCGACACGACCCGGCAGGAGTGGACCTGGACCGGCCCGTCATCCAGTTCCACTCCGGACCGCAGCCGTCGTAGCACCGCGCGGTCGACGACGCCGGTGACCTCGGCGACATAGGTCTTGGTCAGCTCGTACGACGGATGCGCGACCCGTTGCGCGAAAGCCCCGTCGTTCGTCAGCAGGATCAGCCCCTCGGTGTCGGTGTCGAGACGTCCCACGTGGAAGAGTCGCTCGGGCCGGTCCGCCACCAGGTCGGACAACGACGGACGTCCGTGTGGGTCACCCATCGCGGACACCACGCCTCGCGGCTTGTGGGCGGCGAGGTAGAGGTAGGGGCTCCTCGGCGGCAGCCGTCGCCCGGAGACGCGGATCACCGCGGTGCGCGGGTCGACCTTCGTGCCGAGCCGGGTCACCGCCTCGCCGTCGACCTCGACCTCCCCGGCCAGCATCAGCTCCTCGCAGTGGCGCCGGCTGGCTACGCCGGACTGGGCGAGCAGCTTCTGCAGCCGCACCAGGTCGTCGCCAGGACTGGTCACGCGGTCACGACGGCATCGCCGATGTCGCCGAGCTCGTCGAGGTCGTGCCCTTCGGGAAGCAGTGGTGCCAGCGCGGGGAGCTCGTCGAGGGAGGACACGCCGATCCGTTCCAGGAAGTAGCTGGTCGTGCGGTAGAGCACGGCACTGGTCTCAGCGTCGCGCCCGGCGTCCTCCACGAGTCCCCGCGCGACCAGCGTCCGCATCACCCCGTCGACGTTGACTCCACGGACCGCCGAGACCCGGGCTCGGCTGACCGGCTGCTTGTAGGCCACCACGGCCAGGGTCTCCAGTGCAGCCTGGGTGAGCCGCGCCTGCTGACCCTCGAGCACGAAGCCTTCGACCACGGGGGCCAGCTCGTCGTGGGTGGAGTACCGCCAGCCACCCGCGACGTTGCGCAGCTCGAACCCGCGCCCCTGCTCGGCGTACTCACCGGCCAGGGCTGCCAGCGCCGACCGCACCGCCTCGGGGGGGTGACCCACCGCGGCGGCGAGCCTGAGGTGGTCCAGCGGCTGGTCGGCCACCATGAGGATCGCCTCCAGGGCCGGTCGCAGCGGCACGGCGCTATTCCCTGCGCCGGTCTGAGTCGCAGCACCCGCCTCAGTCACGCTCGCTCACCTGCCTGATCGTGTCGGGTCCAGTCCGAGCCGGCGTCGGGCCGGTCGTGTCCAGCGCCTCCGCCTCGTCCGGCGCCGTGTCGAACTCGTCGTGGATCGCGACCTCGCCCTCCTCGGCGCCGGTCCAGCGCACCGTCAGCTCGGTCAGTGGCGCGGCCTGGTCGAAGGACACCGCACCCTCACCGAACAGCTCCAACAGGGCAAGGAAGCGCGCCACTCGGGTGAGCCGGTCGGGGGCGTCGCCGGACAGCGCCCGGAAGGTCATCGCCCCGTGCCGGCGGAGCCGGTCCACCACGAGCGCGGCCTGCTCCCGCACACTCACCATCGGGGCGTGCAGGTGGGTGAAGGACACCTGCGGCGCCGGGCGGGGCTCGAGGGCCCGGGCCGCCAGGCCCGCGAAGTCCTGCAGGCCGAGGCCGATGAGGACCTCGGGCAGCAGCGCGGCGTACCGCTCCTCGAGGCCCACCGCCCGGGGGAAGCGTCGCGCCTCCTCCTCCAGCCGCCGCTCCAGCACGGCGGCCACCTGCTTGAAGGCGCGATACTGCAGCAGCCGCGCAAAGAGCAGGTCGCGTGCCTCAAGCAGGGCCAGGTCCTCCTCGTCCTCCACCTCGGCCTGGGGAAGCAGCCGGGCCGCCTTGAGGTCAAGGAGGGTGGCCGCGACCACCAGGAAGGACGACGTCCGCTCGAGGTCCGACCCCGCTCCCCCGGCCCGCACGTGGGCCATGAACTCCTCGGTCACGCGAGCCAGTGCCACCTCGGTGACGTCCAGCTTGTGCTTCGTGATCAGACTCAGCAGCAGGTCGAAGGGACCCTCGAAATTGTCGAGGTGAAGGAAGAACGGAGCTGACTCGACCTCGGTCTGCGTGGCCGTCATCTGCGAGGCGTCCTCAGTCCTCGTGAAGCCGGCGCACCAGCCCGCTGTCCGCGCCGTGCGCGTCCAGGTCGGCCAGCGACATCGCCACCGCGGCCCGCACCAACCGGCCGCGGTCCACCGCGACGCCGTGCAGGCGGCGCAGCTCCAGGCGCGCGTGCTCGATCTCCAAGAGCTCCTCGGAGGTGACGTAGACGGTCATCTTCTCGTCGTGACGCACCCGACCGCTCGCGAACCGGTCGCCGCGCGATCTGCTCCGCGCCGTCGGCTGGCTGCCCGGCTGGGTGCGCTGTCGACCGCCGGGCTGACCTTGCTGCGTGGGCGACAGCTCCACCACCGCGCTGCCAGCGACCGCAGCACCCCCAGCCCCGGCCGGCCCCGGGTCGGCGGGTCCCTCGGGGGCAGGGACCGCGGTGGGACGGAAGAGGTCGTCGGTGGCCGGCACCCTCACCCGTCGAGGCACCGGGCCAGCACCTCCTTGGCCAGGGTGCGATAGGCATCGGCACCGACCGAACCGCTGGCGTACGTCGTGATCGGCTCACCGGCGACGGTCGAGTCGGAGAACTTCACCGTCCTGCGAATCACGGTGTGGAACACCGCGTCGCCCCACGCATGCACCAGCCGGTCCAGCACCTCGCGGCCGTGCAGCGTCCGGCCGTCGTACATCGTCCCGAGCACCCCGTCGATCTGGAGCCGCGGGTTCAGCCGTTCGCGCACCTTGTCGATCGTGGTCTTGAGCAACGCCACGCCGCGCAAGGCGAAGTACTCGCACTCCAACGGCACGACGACGCCGTGCGAGGCGGTGAGCGCGTTCACCGTGAGCAGCCCCAGCGACGGCTGGCAGTCGACCAGGATCACGTCGTACTCGTTGACCGCGTCCTGCAGCACCCGGGCCAGAGTCTGCTCGCGGGCGACCTCGTGGACCAGTTGCACCTCGGCGGCCGCCAGGTCGATGTTGGACGGGAGCAGGTCCATCCCCGAGACGTCGGTCGGCACGATGACGTCGTGGATGTCCACGTCCCGCTCCATCAGCAGGTTGTAGACGGTGAGCGTGCGCTCATGCGGGCTCATGCCCAGCCCCACCGAGAGGGAGCCCTGCGGGTCGAAGTCGACGAGGAGCACCTTGCGGCCGTGCTCGGCCAGGGCCGCACCGAGGTTGATCGTCGTCGTGGTCTTGCCCACCCCTCCCTTCTGATTGCACATCGAGATGATCCGGGCGTTGCCGTGGATCCCGATCGGCCGCGGCTCGGGCAGGTCCGGCCACGGCCGCCCGGTCGGCCCCAGCACCACCGCGGGCTCGGCCGGCGGTTGCGGTGCGGTCTCGAGACCCAGCGCCGGGTCCGGCTCCACCGCAGGAGCGACGGGTGCCGCCGGCTCGGGGACACGCTCCGGCGCAGGCGCGAGGGGGAACGGGATCGGCTCCGCGGGCGCGCTCGCGATCGAGCCGGTCGGCGCCTGTGCAGGCGACGGCAGCGGCGGTCGGACCAGGGGCGGCATCTCCGAAGCGGTGGATCCGTAGTGGCCGGAGCCGAATTCGTTCACGTCTGCTCGCTCTCGTCGTGCCGGTCGGACCGTTCCATGTGACCACCGGCGTCGCGCGAGGCAACGGAGGCGCGCCGTCCATATATCGACATTCACGCGATCTCCCGCAGACCGGGGCCGGATCGTCAGCGGGGATCGAGAGCCCGGGGGTGGGAGCTGGCGTACACCTCGCGCAGGCTGTCCACGGTGACCAGCGTGTACACCTGGGTGGTCGTCACCGACGCGTGCCCGAGCAGCTCCTGGACCACCCGGACGTCGGCACCCCCCTCGAGCAGGTGCGTGGCGAAGGAGTGACGCAGGGTGTGCGGGGACACCTCAGCAGTGACCCCGGCCCGGTCGGCGGCACGCGCCAGCACCGTCCAGGCGCTCTGCCGGGACAGCCGTCCGCCGCGGGCGTTGAGGAACAGCGCCGGGGAGCCGGAGCCCGTGGCCGTCAGGGCGGGTCGCCCGCGGACCAGGTACGCCGCGAGCGCGGCGCGAGCCATCGAGCCGAACGGGACCACCCGCTCCTTGCCGCCCTTGCCGCGCAGCAGCACCGACTCACCGTCCACGTCGAGGTCGTCCACGTCGAGCCCGACCGCCTCGGAGATCCGGGCACCGCAGCCGTAGAGCAGCTCGAGCAGCGCCCGGTCGCGGAGCGCCAGGGCCGTCCCCGGCGCGCCGGCGGCGAGGATGATCCGCTCGATGTCGCCGACCGGCAGCGCCTTGGGCAGCCGTTTGGCGGCCGTCGGCGGGCGGACCCCGGCCGCGGGGTCGGCGGGCGCGAGCCCGTCGCGGACGGCGAACCGGTGGAAACCGCGGACCGCGACCACCGTGCGACCGGCGCTGCTGGCCGACAGCGGCGGATGGCGCCCGTCGCCCTCCCGCAGGTGAGTCAGGAACTCGGTGACCGCCGCCTCGTCCACGTCGGCGAGCGTCCCCACGCCGCGGCTGCCGAGGAACGTCACGTAGCGCACCAGGTCCCGCCGATAGCTGGCCAGGGTGTTGTCGGCCAAGCCGCGCTCGACGATCAGGTGGTCGAGGTAGGTCCGCACGGCGCGAGTCAGCGCCGGCGGGGGCGAAGACCGGTCAGGCGACCGGTCTTCGACCGATTCTGCTCGCTCGGGCGCGGAAGACCGGCCTGGTGACCGGTTCTCGGCGGTGGCGGCGGCGCTCAGCCCACGACCTCCTCGAGCGAGACCGACTCGAGGCCGTGCGCGTGCGCCACCGGGGCGTTCGTCAGCGCCCCGTCGTGCGTGTTGAGCCCGAGGGCCAGCGACGGGTCGGCCCGGCACGCCTCCTGCCAGCCGTGGTCGGCTAGGGCCAGGGCGTAGGGCAGCGTCACGTTCGTCAAGGCGTACGTCGAGGTGTGCGGCACCGCCCCAGGCATGTTGGCCACGCAGTAGAACACCGTGTCGTGCACGGGGTAGGTCGGCTCGGCGTGCGTGGTCGGCCGGGAGTCCTCGAAGCAGCCGCCCTGGTCGATCGAGATGTCCACCAGGACGGCTCCCGACTTCATCTGCGAGACCAGGTCGTTGGAGACCAGCGTCGGCGCCTTCGCACCCGGCACCAGCACGGCGCCGATGACCATGTCGGCGTCGATGACCGCCCGCTCGACCTCGTAGCGGTTCGACGCCACCGTCTGCATGTGGCCCTGGTAGATCCGGTCGGCCTGCCGCAGCTTGTTGATGTCCCTGTCCAGGAGCAGCACCTCGGCCTGCATGCCCAAGGCGATCGCCGCGGCGTTCATCCCGGAGACGCCGGCGCCGATGACCACGACCTTGGCGGCGTAGACACCCGACACCCCGCCCATCAGGATCCCTCGGCCGCCCTGCGCCCGCATCAGCGTGTGCGCGCCCACCTGGGGCGCCAACCGGCCGGCCACCTCGGACATCGGTGCCAGCAGCGGCAACGCCCGGTCGGGGGTCTGGACCGTCTCGTAGGCGATCGCGGTCACCCCGCGGTCCATCAGCTCGCGAGTCAGGTGACGGTCGGCGGCCAGGTGCAGGTAGGTGAACAGCACCTGGCCCTTCTGCATCCGGTCGTACTCCTCCTGCACCGGCTCCTTGACCTTGAGCACCATCTCGGAGGTGCCCCACACCTCGTCGGCGGTGTCGAGGAGCGTCGCTCCGGCCTCGGCGTACTGCTCGTCGGGGATGTTGGAGCCCAGCCCCGCGCCGGCCTCGACCACCACCTCGTGACCGTGCCCCACGAGTTCGTTGACGCCGGCGGGCGTCATCGCCACCCGGTACTCGTTGTTCTTGACCTCGTGCGGCACGCCGACGCGCATGGATCACAACCCCTTCTCTGTGACAGCCGCCACACCGCCGGGACGGCTGCGCCGCAGTCTAGACCCGGTCGGGGCCCGCACCGGTCGACGCGACACCCCGGAGCAGCGCATACGTCAGCACAGCGGTCGCCAGCGGCCCGTCGGCCAGCTCACCGTCGAGGACTCCGGCCACGAGGTCGGCCACGGGCACCCGGTGCACCGTCATGTCGGCCTCCTCGTGCTCGGGCTGGAACCCGCCACGCTCCGGCAGGGGCGTGAGGTCGCGGGCGAGGAAGACGACGATCCGCTCGTCGCTGTAGCCCGGCGAGGTGTAGAAGCGCAGCAGCGGGGACCAGTCCCACGCCTCGACTCCGACCTCTTCCCGCAGCTCCCGGCGGGCCGCGCCGAGTGGGTCCTCGCCAGGCTCGTCGAGGAGGCCAGCGGGGAGCTCGACGAACCGGACGCCGGCCGCATGTCGGTACTGGTGCACCACCAGGGCCCGCTCCTGGTCATCGACGGCAAGCACCACGACGGCGCCCGGGTGCTCGACCACGATCCGAGAGGCGGTGGTGCCCTGACCCGGCACGTCCACCAGGTCACGGCGTACGGCGAACGGGCCCTGACCACGAAGAACGTCCTGAGACCTCAGCACGGGCCACCGTTGCGGGCGGTCAGCGAGGCGGGCGCCCGGGTCGCGGGGCGGCCCAGCACCCTCGGGAGTCGTCTCCACCGCTGCACCATGCCCGGTGCGGTCGCGGTCATGCGTGCGCGGTGTCGTCCTCTGTGCGCCGCGGGGCGAGGTCACCGACAGGGATCTCCAGCTCCTTCTGACGCGCCACGGCCGCGCCGACCAGTCCGACGAAGAGCGGGTGCGGTCGAGTGGGCCGGGAGCGCAGCTCGGGGTGCGCCTGGGTGCCGACGTAGTAGGGATGGGTCTCCCGGGGCAGCTCGACGAACTCGACCAGTCCGTTGTCGGGACCGACCCCTGAGAAGACCAGCCCAGCCTGCTCGAACTGGTCCCGGTAGGCGTTGTTGACCTCGTAGCGGTGCCGGTGCCTCTCCTGCACCGTCGTCGTGCCGTAGGCGTTAGCCACCACGCTGCCTGCTGCCAGGTCCGCCGGGTAGAGCCCGAGCCGCATCGTGCCGCCCAGGTCCCCGGCGCCTCCGACATAGGCCTGCTGCTCGGCCATCGTGGCGATCACCGGCTCGGGGCAGTCTGGGTCGAACTCGGTGGACCCGGCCTTCTCGAGGCCGACGACGGTCCGGGCGTATTCGATGACCATGCACTGCAGCCCCAAGCACAGTCCGAGAGTCGGGATGCCGTGGCTGCGGGCGAAGCGGAGCGCCCCGATCTTGCCGTCGATCCCTCGGATCCCGAATCCGCCGGGCACCAGCATGGCGTCCACCTCGGTTAGGTGTCGCGCGGCGCCCTCGGGCGTCTGGCATTCGTCGGAGGGCACCCAGCGGATCCGGACGCGTGCCTGGTGGGCGAAGCCGCCGGCGCGCAGTGCCTCGACGACCGACAGGTAGGCGTCGGGCAGGTCGACGTACTTGCCGACCAGCGCGACGGTGACCTCCTCCACGGGGTGGTGCACCCGGCGCAGCAGGTCGTCCCACAGGGTCCAGTCCACGTCCCGGAAGGCAAGGTTGAGGCGGCGGACGACGTAGGCGTCCAGCCCCTCGGCGTGCAGCACCTTGGGGATGTCGTAGATCGACGGCGCGTCCACCGCGGCCACCACGGCCTCGGCGTCCACGTCGCACATCAGCGAGATCTTGCGTTTGAGGTTGTCGGGCACCTGCCGGTCGGCGCGGATCACGATGGCGTCGGGCTGGATGCCGATGGAGCGCAGCGCAGCCACCGAGTGCTGGGTCGGCTTGGTCTTCAACTCCCCCGACGGACCGATGTAGGGCACCAGGGAGACATGCAGGAAGAAGCAGTTGTCCCGGCCGACGTCGTGGCGCACCTGCCGCGCCGCCTCGAGGAACGGCAGGGACTCGATGTCCCCGACGGTGCCTCCCACCTCGGTGATCACCACGTCGACCGGCTGCCCGTCCCCGTCCACGGCCATCGCCCGGATCCGGTCCTTGATCTCGTTGGTGATGTGCGGGATCACCTGCACCGTGTCGCCCAGGTAGTCCCCGCGGCGCTCCTTGGCGATGACGGTGGAGTAGACCTGCCCGGTCGTCACGTTGGCGATGCCCGACAGGTCGGTGTCCAGGAACCGCTCGTAGTGCCCGACGTCGAGATCGGTTTCGGCGCCGTCGTCGGTGACGAAGACCTCGCCGTGCTGGAACGGGTTCATCGTCCCGGGGTCGACGTTGAGGTAGGGGTCGAGCTTCTGCATCGTGACCCTCAGCCCACGCGCCTTGAGCAGTTGGCCGAGCGACGATGCGGTCAGCCCCTTGCCGAGCGAGGAGGCCACGCCCCCGGTCACGAAGACGTGCTTGGTGGCCAGGGTGTGGTTCGAGGCAGTCGTGCCCAGGGCTGCGGCCAAGGAGGGTCTCCCGTGGAGATGGAAGGTGCGGCGAGGGTCTCGCCCGTCCACGGGGTTCTAGGCTAGCAAGGCCACGGCTCGGCGGGGCAACCCCTCACCGCGCGCCGGGCATCGCAGGCAGCGGGCCGTCCGGCGCGGCGCTGGTGCCGTAGTGACCGGTGGTGCCCCGCGCCTGCGCAGCCAGGGCGAGGGCGGTGGCGGCGGCACCCCCCGCTCGGTCGACGACATCGACGGTCGAGACCTCCTGGCCGAGGTCCGGGTCGGCGCGGATGGTGCTCACCGCGCCGAGTGCCCCGTCGGTGCCGTCGGTGCCGTCGGCCCGGCCGGCGCCGGGGGGGCCCGCCACCACGGCTCCGTCGCTGCCGGCGTCCAGCGCGGCGGCGAGCGTGGCGGCGACAGTGTCGGCGCCGTCGGCGTTCGTCGGCGTGTCCCCCGTCACCATCACCACGAGGCTGCCGCGGCGCCGCACCTGCGGCTCGGCACGCACGAGCCCGGCCGTGGTCAGTCCGGCGAGGATGCTGTCACCGGACTCGTCCACCGGCCGACCTGCGGGGCGTCGGCTGGCGACGGCGTGCGCGAGCAGGGCGCCCACCTGTTCGTAGCCGCCGGCGTCGGCCGGTGCCCGGGCATTCTTCCCCGCCGAGTCCCGCATCTGGGCGGCCAGGGTCGCGACGAGCTGGCGGTTGGCGACGTCGAGGAGCTTGGCGGTCAGCCGGAGGCGCGCGGCGACCGAACCGTCCGCCTGCTCCACGGCCCGCTCGACTCCGGCCACCGCGCGGTCGTCGGCACCGGGGAGGACGACCAGGGTGACGGCACGCTCTGCGAGCACCGCGCGCAACAGCCGGGGGGCGGAGGAGGCGGCGTAGCTCTCGGCGTACGCCAGCTCGCGTTCGAGCGCGCCAACTCGTTGCTCCGCGGCGGCGAGCGTCTCCCGGTCCTCACCCTGGTCCGCGGCGACCGGACGCTGCAGCGGGCCGGCACCGAGCACGACGCCGACGGCGAGAGCCAGCAGGACCGCGGTCAGCGAGACGACGTGGTAGCGGAACGAGATCACGAGTCGATGCCTCCCAGATTGTCCGGCCAGACATCGCGGATGCCGTCCAGGAGTCCGGTGAGGACGGGACCGGCCTCCGCGCCCACCGCCGCTCGCCACTGCTCCCCCTGCGGCGTGATGGTCAGGGCGGTGAGCAGCGCGAGGACTCCGACGAGGAGCACGAGAAGCAGGTGCCACGGCTTCAACCGTCCGGCGTAGAGCACCGGCACGCTCCGCGCGTCGACCAGCCGGGGACCCAGCCGGAGCCGAGTCAGGAATGTGGAGGCCATCCCGTCGCGACGGCGGTCGAGGAACTCGTCCAGGGTGGCGTGGGTGCCCACGGTGACCACGAGCGCGGCCTCGTGCGCGTCCGCGAGCAGCAACGCGATGTCCTCGGTGGTGCCGGCGGCGCTCAGCCGGGCGTGCGGGATCCCCTGGCGATCCAGCCGGTCGGCACCGCGCACCGGATCGGCGGTGTCCTCGTGGAGCACGACCTCACGGGCCGCACGCAGCGCGCGGTCGGAGACCGGAGCCTCGTCGGCGCCGCGTCCCCCGGCCAGGCCGGTGCTGCCGACGACCAGTACGTCGGGGGTGAGCCGGGTGGCGAGCAGGGCGTCCGCACCCCCGTCGACACCGACGAGCACGGGCTTCTGCTCGCGGATGAACGACTGCAGCCGGCGGAGGTCCGCCGCGTGGTCGAAGGCCCGGACGACGACCACGACCGGACGACCGGCCATCGGGGTGCGCAGGGTGGGAAGCCCCCGGCCGTGAAGAAGCAGGTCCTGCTCGCGGCGAAGGTACTCGGTGACGTTGTGGGTGAGGCTCTGCAACTGCACGGAGAGACCCGCCCGGGCCAGGTCCATCCGGTCTCGGACCTCCTCGGCGGTGAGCTCGGTGCCGCCGGCCACCCGCTGGTCGCCGACGAACAGCCCTCCCTCGACGAGGCGACCGGTGGCTCCCTCCCGCACCGCCGTGAAGACGTCGGCCTCCACCGCGTCGGTGAGGTCGACCAGGACCAATCCGGCCTCGACGATCGCCTCGGGTCCCAGGTTGGGGTAGCGTCCGGAGATCGACGGCGCGGCGTTGACCACCGCCGAGACGCCCTTCCGCACCAGCGCCTCGGCCTGCGAGCGGTCGAGGTCGATCTGGTCGATCACGACGATGTCACCGGGACCGCTGCGCCGGAGCACGGCGGGCAGGCGCCGGTCGAGCCGCAGCGGGCCGACCACGCCGGAGGGAGCCATCGTGTGGTGGCGCGTCCCGAACCTCATAACCGTGTCATCGTGGCACGGAGGCGGCCCGATCCTTGGCGGCGACACCCGCGCGTGCCGTGGTAAGCAACTCCCGCGCGTGGGCGCGAGCGGTCTGGGAGTCCTCCAGCCCGGCGAGCATCCGCGACAGTTCGCGCACCCGGCCCTCCTCGTCGAGGAGGGTGAGACCCGCGGTGGTAACCCGCCCGTCGGCTGCCTTGGTGACCACGACGTGCCGGTCCGCGAACGCGGCCACCTGCGGGAGATGGGTCACGGCCACGACCTGGGCACCGCGGGCCAGCGCGGCCAGCCGGCGTCCGACCTCGACTGCGGCCGCGCCCCCCACGCCCGCATCCACCTCGTCGAAGACCAGGGTCGGCACGGACGCGGTGCCGGCCAGCACGACCTCCAGCGCCAGCATGACGCGGGACAGCTCGCCGCCGGAGGCACCGCGGCCGAGGGGTCGCGGCGTGGCCCCGGGGTTGGCGGCGAGTAGGAACTCGACGTCGTCGAGGCCGGAGGAGCTCATCCGCACCCTCCGGCCCGCGACCTCGACCCCACTGCTGCCCTCCGGCGCCTCGGTCTGCGCTACGGCCACCGTCAGGAGGGCCTGCGGCATCGCCAGCGCGTGCAGCTCGCGGGTCACCGCCTCGCCGAGCGCGCCCGCGGCCTCGACCCGGATCCGGGTGAGGCGGGCACCGGAGTCCGACAGCCTCGCCAGCACCTCCTCGCGGCGCTGCGCGAGCCGGTCGACCAGGCCGTCGGTGTCCTCGAGCAGGAGGAGCCGCTCGGCGGCGTGCGCAGACCAGGCGAGCACCTCCTCGATGGTCTCGCCGTACTTGCGGGTCAGGGCGGTCAGGGCCGCGCGCCGCTCGCTCACCGCCGCAAGCCGCTGGGGATCCGTCTCGAGCCCGGCGGCGTAGGACGACACGTCGGCAGCGAGGTCGGCGAGCAGGTAGCCGAGCTCGGCAAGCCGGTCGGCCAGGTCACCAGCCTGCGCATCGTGGGAGCGCACGGACGCGAGCACGCCTCGGGCCGCGGCCACGGCCCCCAGCGCATCGGGGCCGCCTTCCTCCGCCGACAGCGCCTCACGGGCCTGTTCCGCGGCGGTCCGGAGGGTGTCGGCGAAACCGAGCCGGCCCTCCTCGGCCGCGAGCTCGTCCTCTTCGCCTGCGCGGGGTGCGACTCGCTCGACCTCCTCCATGCCGAAGCGCAGGACGTCGGCCTCCCGGGCACGTTCTCGCGTGGAGGCGCGCACCTCGGCGAGCGTCGCCTCGGTGATTCTCAGCTCCTCGTAGTCGGCGGCGAACCGGGAGCGCAGCGAGGCGGCCTCGTCGCCGGCGAACCGGTCGAGCGCATCGCGCTGCGCGTCGGCGCGCAGCAGTCGGTGCTGGTCGGACTGACCGTGGACGGCCACCAGGGCGTCCGCGAGCTGCGCCAGGGTCGCCGCCGGGACCCCGGCGCCGCCGGCGAAGGCCCGCGAACGGCCCTCGGCCGACACCTGCCGCACGAGGAGAAGCCGGTCCTCCTCCACCACGCCACCGGCCTCGAGCACCAGGTCGGACACGGACGGGAGGCGCTCGAGGCTCAGCAGCCCCTCCACCTGGGCACGTCCGGACCCGCGACGGACAGCGCCGGAGTCGGCGCGGCCACCCATCAGCAGCCCGAGGGCACTGACCAGCATCGTCTTCCCCGCACCCGTCTCCCCCGTGATCGCGGTGAACCCCGCCCCCAGCTCCAGCACGGACTCGTCGATGACGCCGAGAGCCCGGATCCGCAGCTCCTCGATCATGGCGCGAGGCGGGGCGGCAGAGGGTCCGTCGCGGCGGCGGCACGTCGACGGCGCGCCGCGGCGCCGCGCCACCCGGCGACCGGCAGCTCGAACTTGGCCACCAAGCGGTCGGTGAACGGCCTCCAGTGCAGCCGCGCCAGCACCACGGGCGCGTGGCCCCGGCGTACCTCGACGCGGGCCCCCGGCGGCAGGTCGACAGTCCGTCGTCCGTCGCACCACAGCACCCCCGCACCCGCGGTGTCGGCGATCACCTCGACCGCGAGCACCGAGGTCGGGGACACGACCATCGGTCGGGCGAAGAGCGCGTGCGCGGAGATCGGCACGATCAGCAGCGCCTGCACCTCGGGCCAGACGATGGGTCCGCCAGCGGAGAAGTTGTACGCCGTGGACCCGGTAGGCGTCGAGCAGACCACGCCGTCGCATCCCCACCGCGACAACGGCCTCCCGTCCACCTCGACGACGACCTCGAGCATGCGCTGCCGCGCGGCCTTCTCGACGCTGGCCTCGTTGAGCGCCCACGTGGAGGCGATCTTGCGATTGTCGCGGTAGACATCGACCTCGATGGTCAACCGCTCCTCGGCTCGATAGTCGCGGGCGATGATCGCCTCGATCGTGCGCTCCACGTCCTCATGCTCGGCCTCGGCGAGGAACCCGATGTGGCCCAGGTTGATCCCCAGCACCGGGGTGGCGGACTCGCGCGCAAGCTCGGCGGCGCGCAGGATGGTGCCGTCGCCACCGACGACCACCACGATCTCGCAGCCGGCCGTCGCCCGGGGAGAGACGCCGACGACCTCGACGGCTGGGTCCGGGTCGCCTAGTCCCACGAGGTCCACGAGCACGCACGCGTCCTCGTCGAGGAGCCGCACGACGATCCCATGCACGGACAGGTCATCGATGAACTGCCGCGCCACCACCCTGGACTGCTCGCGGTGTGTGTTCACGAGCAGGAACACCCTGCGCACCGACGCCGCCTCGCTCACGGCTCCACCTTCTCATCGCCCGCCCCCGACCCCGGGGACCGCGCCACTTCCGCGTCGACGTCCTCCTCGGTCACGGTGGCCTCCCCGCGCCGCAGCCACAGGAAGTACTCCACATTCCCGGCCGGGCCGGGCAGCGGGCTCGTGGCGACCCCACGGGCGCCCCAGCCGCGCGCCTGCGCCGCCGCTGCGACCGCGCGGACAGCTCCGGCCCGAAGAACCGGGTCGCGGACCACTCCCCCCTTGCCGAGTCGCTCGCGGCCGACCTCGAACTGTGGCTTGACCATGAGCGCCAGGTCGGCCCCGGGCGTGCAGAGGTCGAACAAGGCGTCCAGAACGACGGTCAACGAAATGAAGCTGAGGTCGGCGACCACGACCTCGACGGGGGGGCCCACGGTGGCCAGGCTGAGCGAGCGCACGTTGGTCCGGTCATGGACGGTGACGCGCGCGTCCCGACGCAGACGCCAGGCCAGCTGGCCGTAGCCGACGTCGACCGCCACCACCTCCGTGGCGCCGGCTCGCAGGAGCACGTCGGTGAAGCCGCCGGTGGACGCCCCCGCGTCGAGGCAGCGGCGGCCGGCTATCTGCAGGCCCTCGGGTGTGAACGCCGCGAGCGCGCCGGCGAGCTTGTGGCCCCCTCGGGAGACGTAGTCGGGGCGCCCGGCGTCGCGGACAATGATCGCCGCGTCGGTCCCCACGCCCGTGGCCGCCTTGGTGGCTGGCACTCCGGCCACGAGAACCAGCCGCTCGGCGATCAGCTGGGCGGCGTGATCCCGCGACCGGGCGACCCCACGGCGGACCAGTTCGGCGTCGAGGCGGTGGCGGCGCGGGGGCACGAGAACGGTGGTCGACGGCCTTGCCAGTCAGGACTCGGCAAGGTCGCGGTCGCCGCCGAGCGCGGTCTCCAGATCGCGCTGAGCCGCGTCGAGGATGGCGACCTGCTCGTGGGCCGGACGGTCGGCGCAGCCATGAACGGCCATCAGGACGGCGTCGACGGGCGGGTGTCCCGTGCACTGGGTGTCGGACACGGCATCGCCTCCTTCTCCCATGGGCTGCCCGGGGAGGTGCAAACGTGGACAGCCCACACGGTAACTCACGCGTCGGCGCGGAGACCTTCCGGCGCGGCGAGCCTGTCGACGTCGACGACCCGGCCCTCCCGGTCGAGCAGGTCCCAGCCGGCGGCGGCCACGCACCGGAGCCAGTCGTCCGTCTCCCCCTCGCCCTCGATGGCGAGCGACCCGCCGTCCAGGCGCACTCGCCACCCTCCTTGTGTCCACGTGCCATCCCGATGCTCGGGCACTGCATGCGGTCTTCCGAGCGCCGCGAGCGTCGCGGCGACGTAGGAGGGTCGTTGCTCGGGCGGCGCAGCGAGCAGCTCGGGCAGCCCAGTGACCCCGGTCATGACCAGGAGGCTGGCGTAGCCGGCGCGCGTCGCGCCCTCGATGTCGGTGTCCAGGCGGTCCCCCACCACCAGTGGTCGGCTGCCGCCGACGCGTCGCACGGTCTCGTGGAAGAGCGGCGACTCCGGCTTGCCGGCGACGACCGGCGTGACCCCCGCATAGTCGGCCACGGCTCGCACCAGGACTCCGTTGCCCGGCCCGTGGCCATGGGCGGTCGGGATGGTCATGTCCGTGTTCGAGGCGATCCAGGGCAACCCCGAGCGGACCAGGATCGCCCCGTCGACCACGGTCGACCAGCGGAGGTCAGGACCGTAGCCGGACGCCACCGCGACCGGCTCGTCGTCCGCCGCTTGCGTGGGTGCGAGCCCGGCCTCGTGCAGCGCGACCATGAGCCCCTCGCCACCGATGACGAAGACGAGCGAACCCGGTGCGACCCGCTCGGCCACCAGGCGGGCGGCGGCCTGGGCCGACGTCACGACGTCCTCCACCCGGGCCGCGACGCCCAATCGCCTCAGATGCTCGGCGATCGCCCTGGGCGTCCGGGAGGCATTGTTCGTGACGAAGGCCGGGGTCAACCCCGCGTTAGCCGCTGCTGCGAGGTGCTCGGCAACACCGGGAACGGCCTCGGCGCCGATGTACACCACCCCGTCGAGATCCAGCATCGCCAGGTCGTACGCCGCCCAGAGCGGCGTCTCGCACGCGGACAGCCCGAGCGCGCCCTCCGCAGCGGCGGCGTTGTCCGGCCCTCGGGTGACCTCGTCCACCAGGCTCGCTCCTCCTCATGACGGTGTCGATCAGACCGGATCGACCATAGCCTGGGCAGCCGCCCGCCGCCGCCATGGTGGGGTCTGGACCCGCGACCGCCGCCCGGCTCACGACACTGCTTGCGCAGCATGCCGGCGCCCTTGCCCTGCGGGAGTCACTGCGGCGTGCCGACCGCGCAGCGGACGCACAGGAGGCCACCCCGGGGTGGGGTGGCCTCCTGTGAATGGTTGTCCGGCGACGTCCTACTCTCCCACACCCTCTCGGTTGCAGTACCATCGGCGCTGAAAGGCTTAACTTCCGGGTTCGGAATGGGGCCGGGTGTTTCCCTTTCGCTATGGCCGCCGAAACGCTGTTGAGTTGTGGCCGGGCCCCGGTGGTCCGGGGGTGTGACCGTTCCTCAGGAACTACACAGTGGACGCGTGACAACAAGTTTGAAGTAAAGACAAGCCCTCGGCCTATTAGTACCGGTCGGCTCCGTGTATCACTACCTTCGACCTCCGGCCTATCAACCCAGTCGTCTGCTGGGGGCCTTACCCGGTTGACCCGGTGGGAAACCTCATCTTGAAACGTGCTTCCCGCTTAGATGCTTTCAGCGGTTATCACTTCCGAACGTAGCTAACCAGCCGTGCTCTTGGCAGAACAACTGGCACACCAGAGGTTCGTCCATCCCGGTCCTCTCGTACTAGGGACAGCCTTTCTCAAGTTTCCTGCGCGCGCGGCGGATAGGGACCGAACTGTCTCACGACGTTCTAAACCCAGCTCGCGTGCCGCTTTAATGGGCGAACAGCCCAACCCTTGGGACCTACTCCAGCCCCAGGATGCGACGAGCCGACATCGAGGTGCCAAACCATCCCGTCGATATGGACTCTTGGGGAAGATCAGCCTGTTATCCCCGGGGTACCTTTTATCCGTTGAGCGACGCCGCTTCCACATGCCAGCGCCGGATCACTAGTTCCGACTTTCGTCCCTGCTCGAGCTGTCACTCTCACAGTCAAGCTCCCTTGTGCACTTACACTCGCCACCTGATTGCCAACCAGGCTGAGGGAACCTTTGAGCGCCTCCGTTACATTTTAGGAGGCAACCGCCCCAGTTAAACTACCCACCAGGCACTGTCCCTGATCCGGATCACGGACCTAGGTTAGACATCTAGTACGACCAGAGTGGTATTTCAACGATGGCTCCACACGAACTGGCGTCCATGCTTCACAGCCTCCCACCTATCCTACACAAGCCGAACCAAACACCAATACCAAGCTATAGTGAAGGTCCCGGGGTCTTTCCGTCCTGCCGCGCGTAACGAGCATCTTTACTCGTAGTGCAATTTCGCCGAGTCCATGGTTGAGACAGCGCCCAAGTCGTTACTCCATTCGTGCAGGTCGGAACTTACCCGACAAGGAATTTCGCTACCTTAGGATGGTTATAGTTACCACCGCCGTTTACTGGGGCTTAAGTTCTGGGCTTCGCACCGAAGCACTAACCCGTCCCCTTAACCTTCCAGCACCGGGCAGGAGTCAGTCCGTATACATCGTCTTGCGACTTCGCACGGACCTGTGTTTTTAGTAAACAGTCGCTTGGGCCTGGTCTCTGCGGCCATCACCGCTTTGAGGAGCGTGCCCTCTCACGGATCCGGCCCCCCTTCTCCCGAAGTTACGGGGGCATTTTGCCGAGTTCCTTAACCATGGTTCACTCGATCGCCTTGGTATTCTCTACCTGATCACCTGAGTCGGTTTGGGGTACGGGCGGCTCATAGCTCGCTAGAGGTTTTTCTCGACAGCATAGGATCACCCACTTCGCCCTACGGGCTCCGCATCGTGTCTCAGGCCTACGAGACGCGGATTTGCCTACGTCTCACCCTACGCACTTGCCCGTGGACAACCATCGCCACGGTTGGGCTGCCTTCCTGCGTCACCCCATCGCTTGACTACTACTGATTCGGGTCGTGTGCTCCACCAGCCGGCACCCGAAGGCACCGGACAGCTTCGGACACTTAGCATCATCAGGTTCGTCAGGGACGCTATTTCGCCGGTACGGGAATATCAACCCGTTGTCCATCGACTACGCCTGTCGGCCTCGCCTTAGGTCCCGACTTACCCAGGGCAGATTAGCTTGACCCTGGAACCCTTGATCATTCGGCGGAAGAGTTTCTCACTCTTCATTCGCTACTCATGCCTGCATTCTCACTCGTGTAGCGTCCACGGCTGGATCACTCCGCCGCTTCACTCGCCACACGACGCTCCCCTACCCATCCACGCTCCTGGACCACAAGGGCCGAGATACACGCGTGAATGCCATAGCTTCGGCGGATGACTTGAGCCCCGCTAAATTGTCGGCGCGGAATCACTTGACCAGTGAGCTATTACGCACTCTTTCAAGGGTGGCTGCTTCTAAGCCAACCTCCTGGTTGTCTGTGCGACTCCACATCCTTTTCCACTTAGTCACCGCTTAGGGGCCTTAGCTGATGGTCTGGGCTGTTTCCCTCTCGACCACGGAGCTTATCCCCCGCAGTCTCACTGCTGCACTCTCACTTACCGGCATTCGGAGTTTGGCTGACGTCAGTAACCTTGTAGGGCCCATTAGCCATCCAGTGCTCTACCTCCGGCAAGAAACATGCAACGCTGCACCTAAATGCATTTCGGGGAGAACCAGCTATCACGGAGTTTGATTGGCCTTTCACCCCTATCCACAGGTCATCCCCCAGGTTTTCAACCCTGGTGGGTTCGGTCCTCCACGCGGTCTTACCCGCGCTTCAACCTGCCCATGGATAGATCACTCCGCTTCGGGTCTTGATCACGCGACTCACACGCCCTCTTAGGACTCGCTTTCGCTACGGCTGCCCCACACGGGTTAACCTCGCCACGCAACGCAAACTCGCAGGCTCATTCTTCAAAAGGCACGCCGTCACCCCTCGGAAGAGGCTCCGACGGATTGTAGGCACATGGTTTCAGGTACTATTTCACTCCCCGCCAGGGGTACTTTTCACCTTTCCCTCACGGTACTTGTCCGCTATCGGTCACCAAGGAGTATTTAGGCTTAGCGGGTGGTCCCGCCAGATTCACACGGAATTTCAGGGGTTCCGTGTTACTTGGGGTGACGTCTCAGAGCCGTTGCCTTACGTGTACGGGGGTATCACCCTCTACGCCGGGACTTTCCAGTCCACTTCGACTTCAACAACGGTTTCTTACTCTGTGCTGGTCCGGCAGAACCAGCCCGACGGCCCCACAACCCCATGCACGCAACGCCTGCCGGCTATCGCACGTGCACGGTTTGGCCTCTTCCGATTTCGCTCGCCACTACTCTCGGAATCACTCTTGTTTTCTTTTCCTGTGGGTACTGAGATGTTTCACTTCCCCACGTTCCCTCCCACTGCCCTATGTGTTCAGACAGGGGTAACTGGACATGACTCCAGCTGGGTTTCCCCATTCGGAAACCCCCGGATCGCAGTCTGGTTGCCGACTCCCCGGGGCTTATCGCAGGCTCCTACGTCCTTCATCGGCTCTTGGTGCCAAGGCATCCACCATGTGCCCTTAGTAGCTTGTCATTTACTACAAAGATGCTCGCGTCCACTGTGTAGTTCTCAAGAAACGGGCGACACCACCGGCACCCCGCACCCAACGCACGAAGCACCCACGGCCCGCGAGAAGAATCGAACACTCGATCCCTCAGGACCCAACAGTGTGCCTGACCGGCCACGCCCACCCTCGAGGTTCCACTCCGCACGACCCCCCACACGGGAAGGCCATCCGGCTGTACTGACGAGAGCTCACGCACCCGGCCAAATAGTCGACGTTCCACCAACGAGCATCCGCTGCCGCAGGACATGCGCCCACGAAACAGACGGCTCTGGACGGCACGAGTCAACGACCCGGCCGCCAGCAGTGCTCCTTAGAAAGGAGGTGATCCAGCCGCACCTTCCGGTACGGCTACCTTGTTACGACTTCGTCCCAATCGCCAGCCCCACCTTCGACGGCTCCCTCCACAAGGGTTGGGCCACCGGCTTCGGGTGTTGCCGACTTTCGTGACGTGACGGGCGGTGTGTACAAGGCCCGGGAACGTATTCACCGCAGCGTTGCTGATCTGCGATTACTAGCGACTCCGACTTCATGGGGTCGAGTTGCAGACCCCAATCCGAACTGAGACCGGCTTTTTGGGATTCGCTCCATCTTGCGATATCGCAGCCCTTTGTACCGGCCATTGTAGCATGCGTGAAGCCCTGGACATAAGGGGCATGATGACTTGACGTCATCCCCACCTTCCTCCGAGTTGACCCCGGCAGTCTCTTATGAGTCCCCACCATAACGTGCTGGCAACATAAGACGAGGGTTGCGCTCGTTGCGGGACTTAACCCAACATCTCACGACACGAGCTGACGACAGCCATGCACCACCTGTATAGGGCCCTTGCGGACCTGACATCTCTGCCAGTTTTCCCTATATGTCAAACCCAGGTAAGGTTCTTCGCGTTGCATCGAATTAATCCGCATGCTCCGCCGCTTGTGCGGGCCCCCGTCAATTCCTTTGAGTTTTAGCCTTGCGGCCGTACTCCCCAGGCGGGGCGCTTAATGCGTTAGCTGCGGCACGGAACTCGTGGAATGAGTCCCACACCTAGCGCCCAACGTTTACGGTGTGGACTACCAGGGTATCTAATCCTGTTCGCTCCCCACACTTTCGCTCCTCAGCGTCAGGTAATGCCCAGAGAACCGCCTTCGCCACCGGTGTTCCTCCTGATATCTGCGCATTTCACCGCTACACCAGGAATTCCATTCTCCCCTGCATACCTCCAGTCTGCCCGTATCGGGAGCAGGCTCAGAGTTAAGCCCTGAGTTTTCACTCCCGACGCGACAAACCGCCTACGAGCCCTTTACGCCCAATAATTCCGGACAACGCTCGCACCCTACGTATTACCGCGGCTGCTGGCACGTAGTTGGCCGGTGCTTCTTCTCCCACTACCGTCACTCTCGCTTCGTCGTGGGTGAAAGAGGTTTACAACCCGAAGGCCGTCATCCCTCACGCGGCGTTGCTGGATCAGGCTTTCGCCCATTGTCCAATATTCCCCACTGCTGCCTCCCGTAGGAGTCTGGGCCGTGTCTCAGTCCCAGTGTGGCCGGTCACCCTCTCAGGCCGGCTACCCGTCGAAGCCTTGGTAGGCCACTACCCCACCAACAAGCTGATAGGCCGCGAGCTCATCCATCACCGCCGGAACTTTCCACCACCATCAGATGCCTGAAGTGGTCGTATTCGGTATTAGCACCGGTTTCCCGGAGTTATCCCGAAGTGATGGGCAGATTGCTCACGTGTTACTCACCCGTTCGCCGCTCGTGTACCCCCGAAGGGGCCTTACCGCTCGACTTGCATGTGTTAAGCACGCCGCCAGCGTTCGTCCTGAGCCAGGATCAAACTCTCCATTGAAAACCTACCGACAACACCCCACACGGGGCCCATCGACAATCCACTGGAGCATCCCGGCAAAAAAAGCCCACCAAACGATGGACCCTTCCACCAAAGGAACCGTCAAACAGACACCAAGAAACCAACCCACAAACGAGCCAGATCTCGCAGCCTGCCGACGGGGCGTTACAAACTAATTCGTCGACTTTTAGCACACTGTTGAGTTCTCAAGGATCAAGCACACCCACACACCAGCCACCAAGCCAGCCCACGGGGCAACCCGACAAACACTACCGGATCCGACTGTCACCGTCAACGCGATCGGTCGTCCGGTGACCCCTCCTCGAGGTCCGCTGCGCGGGCCTGGGCGTCGGTGATCTCTTCGCCGTCGATGGCTGCGGTTCGATGGAACCAGACGCGGGCGTCCTCGCGGCGGCCGGCACGCAGCAGGGTGTCGGCGTAGGCGTAGCGCAGTCGCACGGCCCAGTCCTCGCGGGAGTTCGTCGTCAGCGGGGCGCTCTCGAGGATCCGCAGCGCGCCGTCCAGCTCGCCGACGTCTCCGCGCGCCCCAGCCTCGACGATCGTCAGCTCGACGCGCAGATCCCGCGACAGGCGGCGCGCAGCTGGGCTCTTGGCCAGCTCAAGGGCACGCTCAGGGCGCCCGAGCGCTCGCTCGCAGTCCGCGATCACCGGGAGGTAGTCGATAGCCCCGTTCATCCGCCGCGCCGTTCGGAGCTCCGCGAGTGCCTCCGCATAGCGCCCCGCGGCGTAGGCGGCCTCCCCCGCGGCCTCGCGGACGACCGCGACCCGCGCGGCTCGCGCGCGCGCCGCCATGGCGTGCTCGTACGCCGCCTCCTGGTCGGTGTCGAGCAGCCGTCCGGCCGCCACGAGATGCCGGGCGACGCGCAGCGCCAGCTTCTCCGGGAGACTCGACAACTGCGCCCACACCGCGCGGTCGAGCTCACGACCGGTGATGCCCTCGGGGAGTTCCGGGCCGTCGTAGCGGCGTTGGTCCTCCGTCCGGCGCTGATCCTCGGACCGGCGCCGGTCAGACCGATCCGCACCGCGCCCGACAGGACCCTGGCGACTGCGCTCGGGGGACCGTTCGATCCTCCCCCGACCTCCCGGCCCCCTCCGCGCCGTCCCGTCGCCGGCGCGACTCGGCTTGCCCGCCCCCCAGCCGTCACGAGATCCACCGGGCCCCCCGTCCGGTCCTCGACGCGGAGTTGGCCCGCGCCCCGTCTCCGCCATGCTTCCTCCCCATCGCAGCGGCCACTTCGCCGCCAATCGCGCCGCCCGATCCAGCCCGGACCTCCGGAACGCCCGGGTGACGATGCCACAGGAGGCCACCCCGGGGTGGGGTGGCCTCCTGTGAATGGTTGTCCGGCGACGTCCTACTCTCCCACACCCTCTCGGTTGCAGTACCATCGGCGCTGAAAGGCTTAACTTCCGGGTTCGGAATGGGGCCGGGTGTTTCCCTTTCGCTATGGCCGCCGAAACGCTGTTGAGTTGTGGCCGGGCCCCGGTGGTCCGGGGGTGTGACCGTTCCTCAGGAACTACACAGTGGACGCGTGACAACAAGTTTGAAGTAAAGACAAGCCCTCGGCCTATTAGTACCGGTCGGCTCCGTGTATCACTACCTTCGACCTCCGGCCTATCAACCCAGTCGTCTGCTGGGGGCCTTACCCGGTTGACCCGGTGGGAAACCTCATCTTGAAACGTGCTTCCCGCTTAGATGCTTTCAGCGGTTATCACTTCCGAACGTAGCTAACCAGCCGTGCTCTTGGCAGAACAACTGGCACACCAGAGGTTCGTCCATCCCGGTCCTCTCGTACTAGGGACAGCCTTTCTCAAGTTTCCTGCGCGCGCGGCGGATAGGGACCGAACTGTCTCACGACGTTCTAAACCCAGCTCGCGTGCCGCTTTAATGGGCGAACAGCCCAACCCTTGGGACCTACTCCAGCCCCAGGATGCGACGAGCCGACATCGAGGTGCCAAACCATCCCGTCGATATGGACTCTTGGGGAAGATCAGCCTGTTATCCCCGGGGTACCTTTTATCCGTTGAGCGACGCCGCTTCCACATGCCAGCGCCGGATCACTAGTTCCGACTTTCGTCCCTGCTCGAGCTGTCACTCTCACAGTCAAGCTCCCTTGTGCACTTACACTCGCCACCTGATTGCCAACCAGGCTGAGGGAACCTTTGAGCGCCTCCGTTACATTTTAGGAGGCAACCGCCCCAGTTAAACTACCCACCAGGCACTGTCCCTGATCCGGATCACGGACCTAGGTTAGACATCTAGTACGACCAGAGTGGTATTTCAACGATGGCTCCACACGAACTGGCGTCCATGCTTCACAGCCTCCCACCTATCCTACACAAGCCGAACCAAACACCAATACCAAGCTATAGTGAAGGTCCCGGGGTCTTTCCGTCCTGCCGCGCGTAACGAGCATCTTTACTCGTAGTGCAATTTCGCCGAGTCCATGGTTGAGACAGCGCCCAAGTCGTTACTCCATTCGTGCAGGTCGGAACTTACCCGACAAGGAATTTCGCTACCTTAGGATGGTTATAGTTACCACCGCCGTTTACTGGGGCTTAAGTTCTGGGCTTCGCACCGAAGCACTAACCCGTCCCCTTAACCTTCCAGCACCGGGCAGGAGTCAGTCCGTATACATCGTCTTGCGACTTCGCACGGACCTGTGTTTTTAGTAAACAGTCGCTTGGGCCTGGTCTCTGCGGCCATCACCGCTTTGAGGAGCGTGCCCTCTCACGGATCCGGCCCCCCTTCTCCCGAAGTTACGGGGGCATTTTGCCGAGTTCCTTAACCATGGTTCACTCGATCGCCTTGGTATTCTCTACCTGATCACCTGAGTCGGTTTGGGGTACGGGCGGCTCATAGCTCGCTAGAGGTTTTTCTCGACAGCATAGGATCACCCACTTCGCCCTACGGGCTCCGCATCGTGTCTCAGGCCTACGAGACGCGGATTTGCCTACGTCTCACCCTACGCACTTGCCCGTGGACAACCATCGCCACGGTTGGGCTGCCTTCCTGCGTCACCCCATCGCTTGACTACTACTGATTCGGGTCGTGTGCTCCACCAGCCGGCACCCGA
The DNA here is from genome assembly GCA_963745245.1 of uncultured Actinomycetota bacterium. GTDB lineage: Bacteria > Actinomycetota > Actinomycetes > Propionibacteriales > Nocardioidaceae > Marmoricola_A. The sequence continues at coordinate 436,782 of CAVUWU010000002.1, read as the reverse complement.
AGGCACCGGACAGCTTCGGACACTTAGCATCATCAGGTTCGTCAGGGACGCTATTTCGCCGGTACGGGAATATCAACCCGTTGTCCATCGACTACGCCTGTCGGCCTCGCCTTAGGTCCCGACTTACCCAGGGCAGATTAGCTTGACCCTGGAACCCTTGATCATTCGGCGGAAGAGTTTCTCACTCTTCATTCGCTACTCATGCCTGCATTCTCACTCGTGTAGCGTCCACGGCTGGATCACTCCGCCGCTTCACTCGCCACACGACGCTCCCCTACCCATCCACGCTCCTGGACCACAAGGGCCGAGATACACGCGTGAATGCCATAGCTTCGGCGGATGACTTGAGCCCCGCTAAATTGTCGGCGCGGAATCACTTGACCAGTGAGCTATTACGCACTCTTTCAAGGGTGGCTGCTTCTAAGCCAACCTCCTGGTTGTCTGTGCGACTCCACATCCTTTTCCACTTAGTCACCGCTTAGGGGCCTTAGCTGATGGTCTGGGCTGTTTCCCTCTCGACCACGGAGCTTATCCCCCGCAGTCTCACTGCTGCACTCTCACTTACCGGCATTCGGAGTTTGGCTGACGTCAGTAACCTTGTAGGGCCCATTAGCCATCCAGTGCTCTACCTCCGGCAAGAAACATGCAACGCTGCACCTAAATGCATTTCGGGGAGAACCAGCTATCACGGAGTTTGATTGGCCTTTCACCCCTATCCACAGGTCATCCCCCAGGTTTTCAACCCTGGTGGGTTCGGTCCTCCACGCGGTCTTACCCGCGCTTCAACCTGCCCATGGATAGATCACTCCGCTTCGGGTCTTGATCACGCGACTCACACGCCCTCTTAGGACTCGCTTTCGCTACGGCTGCCCCACACGGGTTAACCTCGCCACGCAACGCAAACTCGCAGGCTCATTCTTCAAAAGGCACGCCGTCACCCCTCGGAAGAGGCTCCGACGGATTGTAGGCACATGGTTTCAGGTACTATTTCACTCCCCGCCAGGGGTACTTTTCACCTTTCCCTCACGGTACTTGTCCGCTATCGGTCACCAAGGAGTATTTAGGCTTAGCGGGTGGTCCCGCCAGATTCACACGGAATTTCAGGGGTTCCGTGTTACTTGGGGTGACGTCTCAGAGCCGTTGCCTTACGTGTACGGGGGTATCACCCTCTACGCCGGGACTTTCCAGTCCACTTCGACTTCAACAACGGTTTCTTACTCTGTGCTGGTCCGGCAGAACCAGCCCGACGGCCCCACAACCCCATGCACGCAACGCCTGCCGGCTATCGCACGTGCACGGTTTGGCCTCTTCCGATTTCGCTCGCCACTACTCTCGGAATCACTCTTGTTTTCTTTTCCTGTGGGTACTGAGATGTTTCACTTCCCCACGTTCCCTCCCACTGCCCTATGTGTTCAGACAGGGGTAACTGGACATGACTCCAGCTGGGTTTCCCCATTCGGAAACCCCCGGATCGCAGTCTGGTTGCCGACTCCCCGGGGCTTATCGCAGGCTCCTACGTCCTTCATCGGCTCTTGGTGCCAAGGCATCCACCATGTGCCCTTAGTAGCTTGTCATTTACTACAAAGATGCTCGCGTCCACTGTGTAGTTCTCAAGAAACGGGCGACACCACCGGCACCCCGCACCCAACGCACGAAGCACCCACGGCCCGCGAGAAGAATCGAACACTCGATCCCTCAGGACCCAACAGTGTGCCTGACCGGCCACGCCCACCCTCGAGGTTCCACTCCGCACGACCCCCCACACGGGAAGGCCATCCGGCTGTACTGACGAGAGCTCACGCACCCGGCCAAATAGTCGACGTTCCACCAACGAGCATCCGCTGCCGCAGGACATGCGCCCACGAAACAGACGGCTCTGGACGGCACGAGTCAACGACCCGGCCGCCAGCAGTGCTCCTTAGAAAGGAGGTGATCCAGCCGCACCTTCCGGTACGGCTACCTTGTTACGACTTCGTCCCAATCGCCAGCCCCACCTTCGACGGCTCCCTCCACAAGGGTTGGGCCACCGGCTTCGGGTGTTGCCGACTTTCGTGACGTGACGGGCGGTGTGTACAAGGCCCGGGAACGTATTCACCGCAGCGTTGCTGATCTGCGATTACTAGCGACTCCGACTTCATGGGGTCGAGTTGCAGACCCCAATCCGAACTGAGACCGGCTTTTTGGGATTCGCTCCATCTTGCGATATCGCAGCCCTTTGTACCGGCCATTGTAGCATGCGTGAAGCCCTGGACATAAGGGGCATGATGACTTGACGTCATCCCCACCTTCCTCCGAGTTGACCCCGGCAGTCTCTTATGAGTCCCCACCATAACGTGCTGGCAACATAAGACGAGGGTTGCGCTCGTTGCGGGACTTAACCCAACATCTCACGACACGAGCTGACGACAGCCATGCACCACCTGTATAGGGCCCTTGCGGACCTGACATCTCTGCCAGTTTTCCCTATATGTCAAACCCAGGTAAGGTTCTTCGCGTTGCATCGAATTAATCCGCATGCTCCGCCGCTTGTGCGGGCCCCCGTCAATTCCTTTGAGTTTTAGCCTTGCGGCCGTACTCCCCAGGCGGGGCGCTTAATGCGTTAGCTGCGGCACGGAACTCGTGGAATGAGTCCCACACCTAGCGCCCAACGTTTACGGTGTGGACTACCAGGGTATCTAATCCTGTTCGCTCCCCACACTTTCGCTCCTCAGCGTCAGGTAATGCCCAGAGAACCGCCTTCGCCACCGGTGTTCCTCCTGATATCTGCGCATTTCACCGCTACACCAGGAATTCCATTCTCCCCTGCATACCTCCAGTCTGCCCGTATCGGGAGCAGGCTCAGAGTTAAGCCCTGAGTTTTCACTCCCGACGCGACAAACCGCCTACGAGCCCTTTACGCCCAATAATTCCGGACAACGCTCGCACCCTACGTATTACCGCGGCTGCTGGCACGTAGTTGGCCGGTGCTTCTTCTCCCACTACCGTCACTCTCGCTTCGTCGTGGGTGAAAGAGGTTTACAACCCGAAGGCCGTCATCCCTCACGCGGCGTTGCTGGATCAGGCTTTCGCCCATTGTCCAATATTCCCCACTGCTGCCTCCCGTAGGAGTCTGGGCCGTGTCTCAGTCCCAGTGTGGCCGGTCACCCTCTCAGGCCGGCTACCCGTCGAAGCCTTGGTAGGCCACTACCCCACCAACAAGCTGATAGGCCGCGAGCTCATCCATCACCGCCGGAACTTTCCACCACCATCAGATGCCTGAAGTGGTCGTATTCGGTATTAGCACCGGTTTCCCGGAGTTATCCCGAAGTGATGGGCAGATTGCTCACGTGTTACTCACCCGTTCGCCGCTCGTGTACCCCCGAAGGGGCCTTACCGCTCGACTTGCATGTGTTAAGCACGCCGCCAGCGTTCGTCCTGAGCCAGGATCAAACTCTCCATTGAAAACCTACCGACAACACCCCACACGGGGCCCATCGACAATCCACTGGAGCATCCCGGCAAAAAAAGCCCACCAAACGATGGACCCTTCCACCAAAGGAACCGTCAAACAGACACCAAGAAACCAACCCACAAACGAGCCAGATCTCGCAGCCTGCCGACGGGGCGTTACAAACTAATTCGTCGACTTTTAGCACACTGTTGAGTTCTCAAGGATCAAGCACACCCACACACCAGCCACCAAGCCAGCCCACGGGGCAACCCGACAAACACTACCGGATCCGATTCGCCGGGCCAAACCCGGCGTCTGCATCCGAGCACCCGCCCACGACCGTGATCCGCGACTCCGGACCCTAACCCGCGACTCCGCGTGGGCGCGCTTCCGCGCAGACCACTGGCGCCAAGCTCTGGTTGATTGGGGGGTGATCGTCGGACGCCGGCCGCCCGGCGCTCAGCCTTGCGTCCCGCCGCTCCCGGCGACAGGGAGGACACTACGCGGGGCGCCGTCTCGATGCAACATGGACCGAAGTGGTCCCACTCACATTCCCCCGGGCCTACGGCCGGCGCAGGAGGTCGCGTCCGACCGCCGTCAGCGCCGGCTGCCCGCTCAGCCGGAGGGTCTCGTGGAGCTCCGAGTGCAGCTCACGAAGCAGCCGCGCGACGCCCGGCTCTCCGGCGTCCGCCAGTGCCCACAGCACCGGTCGTCCCAGGAAGACCGCACGGGCTCCCAGCGCAGCCGCGGCCAGGGCGTGGGCCCCGCGACGCAGACCCCCGTCGACGTACACCTCGACTCCCTCTCCCACGGCGTCCACGATGTCCGGCAACGCATCGGCGGTGGCGACGGCACGGTCGAGCTGTCGCCCGCCGTGGTTGGACACCCACACGGCGGCGGCCCCCGCGTCGGTGCAGCGACGGGCGTCGACGGGGTCGAGCACGCCCTTGACGACCACCGGCAGGCCGAACTGGTCGGCCAGCCACGCGACGTCCTGCGGGCCGAGGTCGGCCGCCTTCTCCACGACCTCGGCGTCACCGGCCTGGTCGCCGAAGTTCACCCTCAGCCACGCCGGGTCGACAACTCCGGCCACCGGGCGTCTGCCGGCGCGCTTGGTGGCCACGATCGGGGTGTCCGCGGTAAGCACCAGGGCCCGGGCCCCCGCGGCGATGGCTCGCTCGACGACGGGCACCGTCCTGGCCCGGTCGGCGGTCACGTACATCTGCAGCCACCACGGGACCCCGGTCTCCCCGATCGCCGAGAACGGCGTTCCGGCGTTGCTGGAGACCACCATCAGCGAACCCATCGCGGCCGCTGCACGGGCCGTGGCCAGCTCGCCATCGGGGTGCGCGGCCCGCTGCAGGGTCATGGGCGCCACGAGGTACGGCGTGTCGACCTCGGTGCCCAGGACCGTCGTCCCGGCATCCACATGGGTCACGTCGACCAGAACCCGAGGGAGGAAGCGAAACCGGTCCCAGGCCGCCACCGCCTCCGCAGCGGTGACACCGTCGGCCGCACCCTGGGCGAAATAGCCGAAGACCTCCTCGGGCAGCCGGCCGCGAGCCGACACCTCGGCCTCCGCCACGTAGTCGGCCAGGCCGGCCGTGGCCGTCGCCGGCTCTCCGTGCCCCCCCGATGAGCCCCTCTCAGCCGACCCGGGCACCGGCGAACCTCTTCTTCCCGCGGCGCAACACCAGCCACTGGCCGCCCAACAGGTCCGCCGCGGCAGGGCGGTGGTCGGGGTCGACGACCCGGGCGTTGTTCAGGTAGGCGCCACCCTCGGAGACGGTGCGGCGCGCCGCGCCCCGGCTCTCGACCAAGCCCGTGGAGACGAGCAGATCCACGACGGTCGGGAGCTCGGGTGCCCTCGGGATGTCGACGGCCCCGGCCTCGGTCAGGGCCGCTCCCAGGGTGCCCGTGTCCAGCGCCTCGAGCCCGCCCGCGCCGAAGAGCGCGGCGGAGGCGGCCATGATCCGCTCAGTCTCGACAGCGCCGTGGACGAGTGTCGTCACCTCCTCGGCGAGCGCCCGCTGCCCGGCCCGCAGGAAGGGCCTGTCTCGCGTGAGCGACTCCAGCTCGATGATCCGCTCGAGCGGCAGGAACGTGAACAGCCTCAGCAGCTCACCGACCTTCACGTCCTCCACGTTGAGCCAGAACTGGTAGAAGGCGTACGGCGAGAACATCTGCGGGTCCAGCCACAGCGCGCCGCCCTCGGTCTTGCCGAACTTGGTGCCGTCCGCCTTCGTCACCAGCGGAGTCGCGAACGCGTGGGCACGGCCCCCGGTGGCCCTGCGGATCAGCTCCACACCACCGGTGAGGTTGCCCCACTGATCACTGCCGCCGAACTGCAACCGCACTCCGTGCGTCCGGTAGAGCTCGAGGAAGTCGAGAGACTGCAAGAGCACGTAGCTGAACTCCGTGTAGCTGATCCCGGTCTCCAAGCGCGTGCGCACGACGTCGCGGGCGAGCATCCGGTTGACCGGGAAGTGCTTGCCGATGTCGCGCAGGAAGTCCAGGGCCGAGAGCTGCGCGGTCCAGTCGTAGTTGTCGACCATGGTCGCCGCGTTCCCTCCCTCGAACGCCAAGAAGGGCTCGATCTGTCCGCGGACCCGCTCGACCCACGCCCGCACGTCCTCGGCAGGGTTCATCGACCGCTCCCCCGACTCGCGCGGGTCCCCGATCAGCCCGGTTGCGCCGCCCACAAGCAGGAACGGCACGTGTCCGGCGTCCTGGAGCCGACGCGCGGTGAGAATCTGCAGCAGATTGCCCATGTGCAGGCTCGGCGCCGTCGGGTCGAACCCGACGTAGAAGCGCATCGGGCCCTGTCCCATCTCCTCGCTCAGCGCTCCCAGGTCCGTTGCCTGGGCGATGAGCCCGCGCCACCGCAGATCCTCGACGACCCCCGTGCCACCCGCGCCGCCTGTGCTGCCCGTCACCGTGCCCCTTCCTTCGTCGTGCTCTCGTCAAGCCAGTGTGCCCGCCCCAGCCTGCCGCATCCCCGCCCGAGGCCCCAGCCACAGAGCCGTCCAGGGCGCCGCCCAGAAGCGAGCCACTCGCGCGCGCGTCGGCTCCAGCCCGCTCACGACTGGCCACCGCGGGTCACGCCGGGCCACGGCCGGCAGCCGACGCTCCAGCCCCTCCAGGGGTGATCAGGATCGCCGAGCCCGGTCGCGAACGCGCCGCGGCGTCGCCGCGCGGTACGCCGAGACGGTGGACTCGTCGGGGAGCCAGAACCGCCAGGGGCGGTCCGCGGCGTGGCGGAGACCCACGCGCGGACCCGTCCGAATCAGACCCCCGTGCACCGGGCTGGCCGGTTCCAGGGTGAGGGAGGACGCCGCAAGGTGTGCACCGTTGTGCGACAGGTCGATGCCCAGGGCCTGGCAGAGCCGGGCGGGCCCCCGGGCCAGATCCCGGTCCGCCACGGGTCCGCGCCGTGACCGAGCGAGCTCCCTCCCCTCGACCACCTCTCCGGCGCGTAGCAGCACGGCCGCGGCGCTCCCTTCCTCGCCCACCACGACGTTGCAGCAGTGGTGAAGGCCGTAGGTAAAGTAGACGTAGAGCCGACCCGGGGGGCCGAACATCACCGCCGTTCGTGCCGTCGGCCCCCGGTGGCCGTGCGATCCCGGGTCGTCGGACCCGCCGTACGCCTCCACCTCGGTCATCCGCACGGCGACGGTGCCTGCCTCGCTCCGGTGCCGCAGCAGCGCCCCGAGCAGCCGCGGCGCCACCTGCGGCGCTGGTCCGCGCAGCGGCTCAAGGTCAGCCCAGCCGGCCACGGTGGGCGGCCACCTGCCCGCGAAGCTCGGTGAGCTGCTCGGCTACCCGCGCGGGAGCCGTGCCACCACGACCATCCCGGCTCGCCACCGACCCCTCCACGGTGAGCACGTCGCGCACTCCGGGGGTCAGCCGCGGGTCGATCTCGGCGAAGTCGTCATCGGAGAGCCCGTCGAGGTCGATGCCGCGCTCCTCGCAGACCCGGACGCAGGCCCCGGCGAGCTCGTGCGCGACCCGGAAGGGGACCCGCTGGCGGACCAGCCACTCGGCGACGTCGGTGGCCAGGGAGAAGCCCTGGGGGGCGAGGGCGGCCATTCGAGCGGTGTCGAAGGCGAGCGTCGCCATCTGGCCGGTGAAGGCGGGCAGCAGCACCTCGAGGGTGTCCACCGAGTCGAAGACGGGCTCCTTGTCCTCCTGGAGGTCGCGGTTGTAGGCCAACGGCAGCGCCTTGAGGGTGGCCAGGAGACCAGTGAGGTTGCCGATCAGCCGTCCGGCCTTCGCGCGGGCCAGCTCGGCGATGTCGGGGTTCTTCTTCTGCGGCATGATGCTCGATCCGGTGGAGTAGCCGTCGTGGAGCGCGACGAAGCCGAACTCCCGCGTCGCCCACACGATGACCTCCTCGGCCTGCCGGGAGACGTCCACGGCGATCTGGGCGAGCACGAACGCCAGCTCGGCGACGAAGTCACGGCTGGCGGTCCCATCGATGGAGTTGGCGCTCGAGCCCGTGAAGCCCAGGTCGCGGGCCACCACCTCGGGGTCGAGGCCGAGGCTCGACCCGGCCAGCGCACCGGAGCCGTAGGGGGAGTCGGTGGCCACCCGGTCGTCCCAGTCGCGGATCCGCTGCACATCGCGCAGCAGCGGCCACGCATGAGCGAGCAGGTGGTGCGAGAGCAGCACCGGCTGCGCGTGCTGCAGATGGGTCCGTCCGGGCATGACGTCGCCCAGGTGCCGCTCGGCCTGGTCCGCGAGCGCGTCGACCAGATCGAGGACCAGTCCGGCGATCACCCTGGCGTGATCGCGCAGATAGAGCCGGAACAGGGTGGCCACCTGGTCGTTGCGGCTGCGCCCGGCACGAAGCCGCCCGCCGAGCTCGGCCCCCAGGGTCTCCACGAGCCCTCGCTCCAGCGCGCCATGCACGTCCTCGTCCCGAGGCTGGGCCGCGAACTCCCCGCTCAGCACCCGCCGGTCGAGATCGGCGATCCCCACGAGCATCTCGGCGAGTTCCTCGTCGGTGAGCAGACCTGCCCGGTGCAGCACGCGCGCGTGAGCGCGGGACCCGGCCAGGTCGTAGGTCGCCAGCCTCCAGTCGAAGTGCGTGGACCGGGAGAGGGCCTCGAGCTCCGGGCTCGGGCCGCCGGCGAAGCGGCCTCCCCACAGCCGGCCCGTGCTCGTGCTTCCTGCGCTGACGTCCTGGTCCACGTGGTCCTCGTCGCTCGGCCGGCCCGGGGGCCGGGTCGGTGGCTCGGCGGGAGTGCGCTGCGTCCTCGCACGCGACGTCTAAGGCCGCGCTCCCCACCCGGCGCTACTGTGCCAGAACACCTCAGTCGACGCCGAACTCCATCGCGGCGTTGTCCAGCGCCAGGTCGTCTCCCTCGCCCTTGACCTGGGGGTTCTCGGCGATCAGGTCGGCCCCTCCGGGCTCCGGCTCGCCGACCAGCTCGCTGTCCAGGACACCGCCCTGCTGGGCGTACATCTCGAGCTTCGTGCGGGAGTCGGCGATGTCCAGGTTGCGCATGGTGAGCTGGCCGATCCGGTCGACAGGGCCGAACGCGGCGTGCTCGGTGCGCTCCATGGAGAGGCGGTCCGGGTGGTAGGAGAACGCCGCACCCTCGGTGCGCAGGATCGTGTAGTCCTCACCGCGTCTCAGCCGCAGCGTCACCTCGCCGGTGACCAGCGAGGCGATCCACTTCTGGATCGACTCACGGACCATGAGGGACTGGGGGTCCAGCCACCGCCCCTCGTAGAGCAGCCGACCCAGGCGTCGGCCGTTGACGTGGTAGCTCTCGATCGTGTCCTCGTTGTGAATGGCGTTGAGAAGCCGCTCGTAGGCGATCCAGAGCAGCGTCATCCCTGGCGCCTCGTAGATGCCGCGCGACTTCGCCTCGATGACGCGGTTCTCGATCTGGTCGGACATGCCGAGCCCGTGCCGGCCGCCGACCGCGTTCGCCTCGTAGACCAGGGTCACTGGGTCGTCGTAGCGAGTGCCGTTGATGGCGACCGGACGGCCCTTCTCGAACCGCACCGTCACGTCCTCGGGCCCGATCAGCACCGAGGGGTCCCAGAATCGGACCCCCATGATCGGCTCCACGACCTCCAAGGGCACGTCGAGGTGCTCCAGGGTCTTGGCCTCGTGGGTGGCTCCCCAGATGTTGGCGTCGGTGGAGTAGGCCTTCTCCGTGCTGGCCTTGTACGGCAAGCCCCGCTCCAGCAGCCACTGGCTCATCTCCACGCGACCGCCGAGCTCGGCGACGAACGTGCCGTCGAGCCAGGGCTTGTAGATCCGCAGGGCGGGGTTGGCCAAGAGCCCGTAGCGGTAGAAGCGCTCGATGTCGTTGCCCTTGAAGGTGGATCCGTCCCCCCAGATGTCGACCCCATCGTCATGCATCGCCCGCACCAGCATCGTGCCGGTGACCGCACGGCCCAGCGGCGTGGTGTTCAGATAGGCGCGACCGGCGGTCCGCAGGTGGAACGCCCCGCAGGCGATCGCGGCCAGCCCCTCCTCGACGAGCTGGGCCCGGCAGTCGACGGCGCGGGAGATCTCCGCCCCATAGTCGACGGCGCGGTCCGGCACGCTGGCGATGTCGGGCTCGTCGTACTGCCCGAGATCGGCGGTGTAGGTGCACGGCACCGCTCCCTTCTCGCGCATCCAGGCCACGGCGACGGAGGTGTCCAGCCCGCCGGAGAAGGCGATGCCGACGCGCTCACCGGCTGGCAGGGAGTTGAGGACCTTGCTCATGGGTTCCTCTCGAGTAGTCGAGTTCTTGTGATGTTATTGAGAATCTTGGGTGGTGCCGTGCTCGGCGAGCTCCAGCAGGCGCGCGGCGACGGCGTGGCCCCCTTCCGGCTGTCGGGTGATGAGCACGACGGTGTCGTCACCGGCGATGGTGCCGAGAACCTGCGGCAGCTCGGTGCGGTCCACGGCCGACCCGAGGAACTGCGCCGCACCGGGCGGCGTCCTCAGCACCACGAGGTTGGCCGAGGAGTCGGCTGAGACCATCAGCTCGGCCAACATCCGAGCCAGCCGCAGCTCGGCCGCGGCGTGCGGTGGCGCCGGACGAGGGGTCCGGTCACCGCCCTCGGCGGGTACGGCGTAGACGAGCGCGCCCTCGGCGGAGCGGACCTTCACCGCCTCGAGCTCCTCGAGGTCCCGCGACAGCGTGGCCTGGGTGACGTGCAGCCCGTCGCGCGCCAGCAGCTCGCCGAGCTCGGTCTGCGAGCGGACCGGGTGCCGGGCGAGCAGATCGACGATGCGCTGCTGGCGGGCGCCCTTGGTGGCCGGAACGGCCGCGGTCCGCGCCGACCGGCTGCTCATGTGGCCTCCCCGTAGGCGTCCTGGAGGATCGCCGGCCAGGCGTCGAGGAACCCTCGGGCCTGCTCGGCGGTGAGCACCAGAGGGGGTGCCAGCCGGATCCGCGACCCAGTGCAGTCGTTCACGATGAAGCCCCTGGCCTGCGCGCACCGCGCCACGGCCGCCGCGACCGGGGCGTCGAGGTCGAGGCCGATGAGCAGCCCTCTCCCGCGGACCTCGCCGACGTGGGGGTGGACGAGCCCGTCCCGCAGCAGCCCGCCCACCTGGGCAGCGTGCTCGAGCAGCCCATCTCGCTCGATCGTGTCGATGACCGCGAGCGCCGCCGCGGTCGCCACCGGGTTTCCGCCGAAGGTGGTGCCGTGGTTGCCGGGACCGAGCAACTCGCCCGCCTCCCCGATGCCGACGCAGGCCCCCACCGGGATTCCGCCGCCCAGGCCCTTCGCCAGGGTCACCACGTCCGCCTGCACCCCGCTCTCGGCGTGGGCGAACCAGCTGCCGGTGCGGCCCATGCCGGTCTGCACCTCGTCGAGCCACAGCAGCGCGCCTCGCTCGTTGGCGATCCGCCGCGCCTCCCGCAGGTAGCCGGGCGGCGGGACCACCACGCCTGCCTCGCCCTGGATGGGCTCCAGCACCAGGGCGGCGGTGCGCTCGGACACGGCAGCCTCCAGGGCGGCGACGTCGCCGAAGGGGACAAAGTCCACCTCGCCGGGCAGGGGTTCGAAGGGGTGCCGGTAGGCCTCCTTGTGGGTCAGAGCGAGGGCCCCCATCGTCCGCCCGTGGAACGAGCCCTCGGCGGCCACCAGGTGCGTGCGGCCGGTCCGACGGGTGAGCTTGAACGCGGCCTCGGTGGCCTCGGTCCCGGAGTTGGTGAAGAACACGCGGCCCGGCCGACCGACCAGCCCCAGCAGCCGTTCGGCCAGCGCGACCTGCGGCTCGGTGGCGAAGAAGTTCGACACGTGTCCGATAGTGCGCAGCTGGGTGGTCACCGCGTCCACGAGGGCGGGGTGGGCGTGCCCGAGCGCATTGACTGCGATGCCGCCGAGCAGGTCGAGGTAGCGGGCGCCGCTGTCGTCCCAGACCCAGCAGCCCTCGCCGCGGACGAGGGCGAGCCGAGGCGGCCCGAAGGTGTTCATCACGGCGGCGGGGTAGCGCCCTCGGATGCCGAGCCCCGCGTGGGTCCCTGGCTGGGGACCGGCCGTGGAGTCGGTGACGGACCCGATGCCCGCAGGCGCGTCGATCATGCGTCCTCCTTGCGGCTCGTGCGGTAGAGCGCGGTGCGGATCTTCGTCGGCACGCCGGGCAGCACCTGAGTGCCGACGCCCTCGTCGGTGAAGATCTCCAGCAGCACCGCGTGCGGCTCGCGGCCGTCCACGACAGTCGCGCGGGCGACGCCCTGGGTCACGGCGGTGAGGCAGGCCTGCATCTTGGGCACCATCCCCGAGGACAGCGACGGCATCAGCTCTGCCAGCGCCTCGGGGCTGATCTCGCCGATCACGTCGTCGGAGTCCGGCCAGTCACGGTAGAGCCCCTCGACGTCGGTGAGCACCAGCAGCTTCTCCGCGCCCAGGGCGACGGCCAGCGCCGCCGCCGCGGTGTCGGCGTTCACGTTGTGCACCACCCCGTCGAGGTCCGGGGCGATCGAGGAGATCACCGGAACCCGACCGGCCTCGACGAGGTCGAGGACCGCCTCGGGGCGGACCCGGGCCACCTCGCCGACCAGCCCGAGGTCCACCTCCTCGCCGTCGACCACGGTGTTGGTGCGGGTCGCCACGAACAGCCCGGCGTCCTCTCCCGACAGCCCGACGGCCAGCGGACCGTGCTCGTTGACCAGCCCGACGAGCTCGCGCTGGACCTGCCCGACCAGGACCATCCGCACGACGTCCATGGCCTCCTCGGTGGTCACCCGCAGGCCGCCCCGGAACTCCGATCGGATCCCGAGCCGCTCGAGCATCTGCGAGATCTGCGGGCCGCCGCCATGCACGACGACCGGCCGGAACCCCGCGTACCGCAGGAAGGCGATGTCGCTGGCGAAGGCGCGCTTGAGCCCGTCGTCGGTCATCGCGTTGCCGCCGTACTTGACCACGATCGTCCTGCCGTGGTAGCGCTTGAGCCACGGCAGCGCCTCAGCCAGCGTCGCCGCCTTGTCCGTGGCCAGCTTCCACTTCTCGTTCATGGGCTCTGGCATGGGCTCTGGTTCATGGGCTGGTCTCCTGGGTGCGGCCTAGCTGGAGTACGCCGAGTTCTCGTGCACGTAGGCGTGGGTCAGGTCGTTGGTCCAGACGGTGGCGGTCGCGGAGCCGGCCTTCAGGTCGATGGTGATGGTGGCCTCCCGGGCGCTCAGATCGACGAGGTCCGCGGGCTCGGCCGGGGTCGAATGCCGACAGACCCACACGCCGTTCATAGCCACGTCGAGGTCGGCGGGGTCGAACTCGGCCTGCGTGGTGCCGATGCTGGCCAGCACCCGGCCCCAGTTCGGGTCCCTGCCGAAGACCGCCGCCTTGAGCAGGTTGCTGCGGGCGACGGAGCGGCCGACCTCGACCGCCTCGTCCTCGGCGGCCGCACCGAGCACGGTGATCGCGATCTCGTGGTCGGCGCCCTCGGCGTCGGCTAGCAGCTGCCGGGCCAGGTCCGTGCAGGCAACGGTGAGCACGTCGGCGAACACGTCGGGGTCAGGCTCGACTCCGCTCGCGCCGCTGGCCAGCAGGGTCACGGTGTCGTTGGTGGACATGCACCCGTCGGAGTCGAGCCGGTCGAAGGAGACCCGGGTGGCTGCGCGCAGGGTGCTGTCGGCGACAGCGGCCGGCACCACCGCGTCGGTGGTCAGCACGACCAGCATCGTCGCCAGCTGGGGAGCCAGCATCCCGGCGCCTTTGGCCATCCCGGCGACCGACCAGCCGGCGCCCTCGAGGATCACCTGCTTCGGCACGGTGTCGGTGGTCATGATGGCCTCGGCCGCGTCCTCGCCTCCCTCCGGTGACAGAGACCCGGCCGCGGCATCCATGCCCACCAGGACATCCTCGCGGGGGTTGAGCAGGCCGATCAGGCCCGTGGAGCAGACCACGATGTCGATGGCGCCGCATCCGAGGTGGCCGGCGACGCGCTCGGCCACCGCGTGCGTGGTCTGGAACCCCTCGGCACCGGTGTAGCAGTTGGCGCCGCCGGAGTTCAGGGCGACCGCGCGGACCACCCCGTCCTCGACGACCTGCCGGCTCCAGAGGACGGGGTTGGCCTGGCAGCGGTTGCTGGTGAAGACGCTGGCCGAGTCGAAGCGGGGACCGTCGTTGACGACCAGCGCCACGTCCTTGCCGCCCGAGGCCTTGAGCCCGGCCGTGACCCCGGAGGCCCGAAAGCCCCGGGGGTGAGTGACACTCATAGTTGTCCCTCCGAGGAGAAGCCTGTGACCACCGCGTGACCTCGGGAACGCCACGCCCCGGCGGCATCCGCCGCCCGCTCGGCAGGGACCAGAAGCCAGTCTGTGTCGTAGGTGGACAGCGTGAACACCGAGATCCCCGCTTGGGCGAGCGGCTCCAGCAGGCCGGCCAGGACGCCGGTGAGCGCGAAGTCGAGCGGTCCCTCGACCTCGAAGGCACGGAACGGGCCCTGGGGACGAGCCTTGCGCGGGACACCCGCGTGGGCGCACACCACGGAGGTCTCGGCTGCGGTCGCGGTGACCGAGACCAGGGTGCCGCCCCTGGCCCACTCCGGCAGGTCCGCGCCGGGCCCCAGCCGGACGACGGCCAAGTCCTCCGCGTGTTGCCGCAGCCGGTGCGGGACCGCTGTGGGGCCGGTCGAGTCACCGGCCGAGGTTCCGTTCGAGTCGCCGGTCGAGGGGCCGGTCACGGGGCAGTCCCGACGGTCGTCAGGCCGGTGGTCTCCGGCAGGCCGAGGGCGAGGTTCATGCACTGGACCGCCGCCCCTGCCGTGCCCTTGGTGAGGTTGTCGACCGCGGCCACGGCGACCATCCGCCCCGCAGCCTCGTCGAAGGTCACCTGGACGTGCACGGCGTTGGACCCCAGCACCGCCTGCGTCTGCGGCCACACCCCCTCGGGCAGTAGGTGCACGAACGGCTCAGGGGCGAGGGACGCGGCGTAGGCGGCGCGCAGGTCGGCGACCGAGGCCTCCGTGCGGGCCGTGCAGGTGGCCAGGATGCCGCGGGACATCGGGACGAGCAGCGGGGTGAAGCTCACCCGCACCTGATCCCCCGGCCGCGCCACGGCGGTGAGGTTCTGGACGATCTCGGGCGTGTGCCGGTGCACGCCGCCAACTCCGTAGGCGCTCGCGCTGCCCATCACCTCGCTGCCCATCAGGTGCGGCTTCGCCCCCTTGCCGGCCCCGCTGGTGCCGCTGGCCGCGACCACCACGAGGTCGGTCACGTCGACAAGCCCTTCCGAGACCGCCGGGGCGAGGGCCAGCGTGGACACAGTGGGGTAGCAGCCGGGCACCGCCACCCGACGTGCGCGGCGCAGGACCGCGCGGGCGTCGCCCAGCTCGGGGAGCCCGTAGGGCCACCACCCGGCGTGCTCACCGCCGTAGAAGCGGTGCCACTGCCCGGCGTCGGTGAGCCGGAAGTCGGCGCCGCAGTCGATCACCAGCACGTCCTCACCGAGCTCGGCAGCAAGGGCTGCCGACTGGCCGTGCGGCAGCGCCAGGAAGGCGACGTCGTGCATGTTCAGCTGCTCAGCGCCGGTGTCGATCAGGGTCCGGTCGGCCAGCGGGACAAGGTGGGGCTGGAGGGATCCCAGACGCTCTCCGGCGTTGGCGCCCGCCATCAGGGCTCCGATCTCGACCTCGGGATGGCCGAGGAGCAGACGCAGCAGCTCGCCTCCGGCGTACCCGCTCGCTCCCGCCACGGCGACCTTGATCGTCATGTGCATGACTATACATTGCTCTGTAAGTCGCCGGCCTTCGGGCGGCCCAGCTGGCGGACCACGTGTCAGGGCGAGCCATGCCTGACTCCCTGATGCGGCTCAACACGATCCTGGGCCAAGCCCCCGTGGCTGGTGCTGAGACCAAGGACGGCCACGTCTACGACTTCCGGTACGGCGTGCCTCGATGGTTGCTCAGCGCGCTCGGAACCGGTCCCCGGTTCTCCTGGGTCCGCCTCGACGAGCACACTCTCGAGGTCCGGATGGGCTGGGCGTTTCGAGCCACCATCGAGCGCAGCGCCATCACCGCCGTACGACGGGCGCCCAACGCCTACTGGGGCATCGGGGTGCACGGCTGGGCCGGACACTGGCTGGTCAACGGGCCGCCGCCGGGATCGTGGCCGTGAAGACCAACCCGGCCGCCCGGGCCCGCGTCGTGGGCGTGCCGGTCAGGCTGCGCCTGCTCTCGATCAGCCTCGAGGACCCCGACGCATTCGTCGAGCGCCTAGGCTGACATCAGCGCGTCGACGCGCATGGGCGCCTCACGGGGCCGTGGTGAAGCGCACGGCGAAGTCGTAGTTCGTCATGCTGCTCGGTGGGTCGACGCGGTCCTTATCCAGGACGAGGTCCGGGTACAGCCGCACGGTGATTTCCCTGCCTGCGGGCAGCGGGCCCACCGGGTCGATGGCGTACTTCGTCGGAGAGATCCGGTAGGCCCGAGCAGCGATGCGGTGGACGCTGCCCTCGCCCGGCACGTGCCAGTAGACGAGGTACCAGCTGCGGATCGCGGTGGTCGGCTCGGAGAAGGCGACGACGACAGTCGCGCCCCGGCGAACATCGGCGGCTCCGTCACTCGGATACGTCCAGATCACGCTCGGCGCCGCGTCGTGCGGGACCTGGATCGGCTGACGACCGATGACGGTGCCCGACACGCTGCTGTCGTGGCTGACCCGGATCGCGCCCTTGTTGAACAAGGTCCGGGTGATGCCGAGCCCGGCCGCGACGTCGATCACTCCCCAGTTCCAGGCTCGGTCGACGTTCATGCCGCCACCGTTGAGGTTGGCCCTGCCGGTGCCCCGGTTGAGGAACAGCTCCCAGCCACGGGCGACCGTGAGGCTGCTTCCGGCGGGGAGGCGCACCTCGCCGCTCTCCGAGGAGAGCTCACAGGTCCTGCGCCGGGCCGGGACTCCTGCGGGCCACCAACCCAGCCCTATCACCGTCGCCGGCGAGTCAGCAGGGCACAGCTGGCGCAACTCAGGAGCGCAGCACCGCGCCGTGGCGCTCGGCGGCCAGAGCGACCGCACGACCACGGGCCTCGGCGACCTCGTCGTCTGTGAGGGTCCGGTCGGGGGCCCGGAACCGCAGGGAGAACGCCAGCGATGTGCGCCCCGCGCCGACCTGCTCCCCGGTGTAGACGTCGAAGAGCCGCAGCGACTCCAGCAGCGACCCAGCACCCTCCCGCAGGGTGGCCTCGAGGCTGGCGGCCGGGACGTCGGCGTCGACGACCAGCGCCACGTCCTGCTTGACCACCGGGTAGGAGGACACCCGCGGAGCGACCGGGGAGGTGGCGTGCTGCATCATCACGTCGAGGTCGACCTCGGCGGCCGCCGCACGCGGCGGGATTCCGGCCTCGGCGCACACCTTCGGATGCAACTCCCCGGCGAAGCCGACGGTGCGCTCACCGATCAGCACCTCCGCGCACCGCCCGGGATGCCAGGGCGCGCGGCTGGCGGCGCGGACGGTCACCGGGACGCCGAGGACGTCGGCGACGCCGCGGACCGCCTCGATGGCGTCGCTCCAGGTGGCCCGCCGGCCCCCGCCCCACCATCCGGACCGCTCGCGGTCGCCTGCGAGCACGACGCCCAGATGCAGCGGCTGGTCGGGGAGCGCCTTCTGCAGGTCGTCGCACTCGCCCTCGCTGGGCCGCCGGTCCACCGGCAGGATCGGCGCCCGCAGGTCGCCGCGCGGCAGCGTGACCGTGGCGACCTCGAAGAGCGCGACGTCGGGCTGCCCCCGGCTGGCGTTGCGGGCCACGGTCTCGAGAAGGCCGGGCAGCAGTGTCGTGGTCATGAACGGCTGCTCGGCGCTGAGCGGGTTGGCGATCCGGGCGGCGGTCCGCCGCTCGTCGTCGGGGGGCAGGCCCAGGGCGTCGAAGGCCGGTTCGCCCACGAACGGGAAGGTGATCACCTCGACGAACCCGGCGCCGGCCAGTGCCCGGCCCACCCGTCGGCGCAGCGTCTGCGGAACGCTCAGGCCACGTCCGGCCGGCGCCGGGGGCAGCACCGAAGGAATCCGGTCGTAACCGACGACGCGGGCCACCTCCTCGACCAGGTCGAAGGGGTCGGCGAGGTCGGGCCGCCACGGCGGAACCACCGCAGTGAGCCCTCCTTCGACGACGCTGACCTCGCAGCCGACCGCCTCGAGGTCCGCCACCGTCGTCTCCGCCGCCACCGGCATGCCCGTCACCCGGGCCGGAAGATCGACGGCGATGGTGACCGAACGCGGCGCGGGGGCCGTGCCCGCCTTGGTCACGCCGTCGGTGATCGTCCCCCCGCCATGGGCCACGAGCAACTCCGCCACCCGGTCGGCCGCAGCCTCGGGCAGCGTCGGGTCGACGCCGCGCTCGAAGCGCTTGGAGGCCTCGCTGGGCAGCTTGTGTCGCCGTTGGGTCCGGAAGATGGACACCGGGTCGAAGTGGGCGGCCTCGATGACGATGCGCGTGGTCGCCCCGGACAGCTCGGTGGTCTCCCCACCCATGACCCCGGCGAGTCCGATCGGCCCGGAGTCATCGGTGATCAGCAGGTCCTCCGGCGAGAGGTCGCGCTCGACACCGTCGAGGGTGGTGAGCCGCTCCCCCGGCATGGCCCGGCGGACCCGGATCGGACCGGAGAGCAGATCCCCGTCATAGCCGTGGATGGGCTGTCCCAACTCGAGCATGACGTAGTTGGTGACGTCGACCGCCAGGGAGATCGGCCGCATCCCCGCTAGCCGGATCCGCTGCGCCAGCCAGGCGGGTGTCGGAGCCGTCGGGTCGACGCCGGTCACCGTCCGGGTAACGAAGACCGGGCACCCGTCCGAGGCGGCGACCACGACGGGGTAGCCGCGGTCGTTGGGAGTCGGCAGCTCGCGCCGGGCCGGGTCGCGGAACGGCGCATCGAACCCCAGCCCGGCCTCCCGGGCGACGCCGCGCAGGGAGAGGGCGTAGGAGCGGTCGGGGTTGATCTCCATCTCGATGACCTCGTCGCGCAGCCCCAGCACGTCGAACGCGTCCTCGCCGGGCATCCCCGCGCCGGCGGGAAGCACCATGATCCCGTCGTGGTCCTCCCCGAGTCCCAGCTCCCGCGCGGAGCAGACCATCCCGGCCGAGACATGGCCGTATGTCGTGCGCGCCGAGATCTCGAAGCCCCCGGGGAGGGCGCCGCCGGGCAGCACCACGACGACGAGGTCTCCGACGGCGAAGTTCCGTGCGCCGCACAGGATCCCCTGCGGCTCGCCGCTGCCGTTGGCCGAGCCGACGTCGACCTGACACCAGCGGACGACCTTGCCGTTCGTGTGCTCCTCCTCCTCGAAGGCGACCACCCGACCGAGCACGAGCGGCCCGCGGAGGTCACCGGCCGCGGTCTCCAGGGCCTCAAGCTTGAGGCCCAGAGCAGTGAGCCGGGCGGCGAGCCGCTCGCCAGTGACCTCCTCCGGCAGGTCGACATAGTCGCGGATCCACGACAGGGGCGCGCGCATCAGATCTCCGTCCCGAAGCCGCCGACGAACCGCACGTCGCCCTCGAACAGGTCGCGGAGATCCTCGACCCCGTGGCGGAACATGAGGGTGCGGTCGATGCCCATCCCGAAGGCGAAGCCGGTGTAGCGCTCGGAGTCGACCCCGCAAGCGACCAGCACCCGCGGGTTGACCACGCCACAGCCGCCCCACTCGATCCAGCCCTCCCCCTTGCAGGTGCGGCACGCCGCCGTGTCGACCCCGCGGCAGACGAAGCAGGCGAGGTCGACCTCGGCGCTCGGCTCGGTGAAGGGGAAGTAGGAGGGACGGAACCGGGTGGTGATGCCCTCGCCGAACATGGCCGTCGCGAAGTGGTCCAGGCTCCCCTTGAGATGCGCCATCGTGATGCCCTCGTCGACCACGAGCCCCTCGACCTGATGGAAGACCGGACTATGGGTCGCGTCGTACTCGTCGGTCCGGAAGACCCGGCCCGGGCACACGACGTAGATCGGCGGAGTGTGGCTGAGCATGGTGCGGGCCTGCACGGGCGAGGTGTGCGTGCGCAGCACCATCGCGCTCTCCGGAGGATCCATCCAGAACGTGTCCTGCATGGTGCGCGCCGGGTGGTCGGGGCCGAGGTTGAGTGCATCGAAGTTCAGCCACTCCGCCTCGACGGCGGGGCCCTCGGCGACCTCCCAGCCCATCGCGACGAAGACGTCGGCGATCCGCTCAGCCATCGTCGTGACCGGATGCCGGGCTCCCGAGGGTCGGCGGTCCCACGGCAACGTGACGTCCACGGCCTCCTCGACGAGCATCCGCGCCTCGCGCTGCTCCTCCAGCGCCTGCTGCCGCTCAGCAAGCGCACGGGCAACGGCAGCACGGGCCTTGCCGACCCGCTGACCCGCCGCCTTGCGTGCCTGCGGAGGCAGCGCGCCGATCTCCCGGTTGGCCAGCGCCAGCGGTGACCGATCGCCGGCGTGGTCGATGCGGGCCCGCTTGAGCTCATCTAGAGAGTCGGCCGCGGCGATCGCGTCCAGGGCCGCCGCTGTCCTCGCCTCCACCTCGCCGGCCTGGAGCGCGGTGACCTCGACAGGGTCGTAGTCGGTGTTCGGGCCGGACATCGGAGCCTTTCTCCACGGCAGCGGGTGCAGCGACAGTGTAGGTCCGAGTCCCGGTCCCAGGGCCCAGCCCCGCGTTCGGCCACAAGCGTCCGGCCCCCGACGTCCGGCCAGGCGGGTCAGTCCGGCTGCCAGGCGGGCCACCACGTCTCGACCCTGCCGCCGCCGCTCTCCGCGTCGTCGATTGCGATCCGGCCGCCGTGGGCGGTGACCAGCCCGTGGGCGATGTACATGCCCAGTCCAGTGCCGCCGGTCTTGCCGTGCTTCCAGAACTTGGTGAACACCCGGCCGCGGATCTCCGCGGGGATCCCACCGCCCTCGTCCTCCACGACCACCCGCACCGGTGGCTCGCCCGAGCCCTGCAGCCGCGAGGTCGCTTCCTGCGTTGCCGTCACCTGCACGCGTCCGGCGCCGTGCTGGACCGCGTTGTCCACGATGTTCGTCAGCACCTGGGCGAAGCGGTCGGGGTCGGCGAGGATCTGCGGCAGGTCGGGGTCTGCCTGAACCCGAATCTCCCGACCGGTGCCGGCGCGGACCGAGCTGGTGACCTGGCTGACCGCGGTGGCGACCTCCAGCGGGCGGGGGTGGAGGGAGAGCCGGCCGGTGTCGATGCGCGCGACGTCGAGGAGCTCGGCGATCAGCCGGGTGAGGCGGTCGGCGTCGGCGTGCACCGACTCCATGATCAGCCGTTTCTGGTCGTCGGTGAACTTGTCCCAGCGGGCCAGCAGGGTTCCGGTGAACCCCCGGACGCCGGTCAGCGGCGAGCGGAGCTCGTGGGCGACCGTGGCCACCAGGTCGGAGCGTTCGCGGTCGAGCGCGCGACGGGCCCGCGCCGAGCGCATGGCCACCGCGACGCAGTCCACCGGATCGCCCGGCGAGCGACGGACGATGCGTGCGGTGACGAGGAGCTCGGTGCCGTCGCGGGTGCAGCAGGAATGCTCGGCCACGAGCCGGCGGATGCTCAGGCCGGTGTACGGCGCGGTCGCGGTGAACCAGTCGTGGCCCCCCAGGTCCCGCAGGGACAGCGCCTCCCCCAGCGGCCGGCCTACCAACCGGTCCTGCCCCAGGAGTCGGCGGGCGGTCTCGTTCGCGTGCGTCACGGTGCCGGTGGCGTCTGCGATTACCACGCCGTCAGGCAGCGCGTCGAGCAGCATCGCGTCCCGAGTCACAACGGCAAGCGTGTCACAGGGCGCGGGCGAGGCTGCGACGCAGCGCCCACGAGCCGAGGACGAGGAGCCCCACCGCCATCGCGGCGAGGACCGCCAGCTGGGGCGCGACGTCGAGCACGCCACCACCTCTCCGCTGAATCTCCGCGAAGGCCTCGTAGGCCCAGGCGTGCGGAGTCACGTGGGCAACGCGAGCCATGCTTTCGGGGAACAGCTCCAGCGGCAGCATGGAACCGCCCAGGGCGGCGAGCACCAGCCCCAGGCCGATCCCGACGCCGGTCGCGGCCCCCTCGTTGTCGAACGTCGCGCCGATGACCATGGCGCTGCCCGCGGCGACCAGGCTGAACAGTGCCAGCACCAGCATCGACACCGGCAGACTCCCCCAGGAGACATCGAAGAGCAGGGCGGTCGCGGCCATGATGTACCCGCCCTGGAAGATCGCGATGACGAAGCGACCCGCGGCCTCTCCGGCGATGACATGAATCGTGCTGAGGGGCGCGGACATCGTGCGTGCCAC
The DNA here is from genome assembly GCA_963745245.1 of uncultured Actinomycetota bacterium. Classification (GTDB taxonomy): domain Bacteria; phylum Actinomycetota; class Actinomycetes; order Propionibacteriales; family Nocardioidaceae; genus Marmoricola_A. The sequence continues at coordinate 414,672 of CAVUWU010000002.1, read as the reverse complement.
CACGCCCAGCTTGCGGGCCTGGATGAGGGTGACGGCTCCGGTGAGCGAGGAGATGAACACGAAGAGGAGGAGCTGTCCCGACGCCCCGAAGTCGAACCTGCCCATCCCGGCGAACTCCTCGTCGAGCCGATCCAGCCGCTCCACGGTCAGGGTGGGCACGCGAACCGCACCGCGCGCCCAGGTGAGCGCTTCGTTGACGTCGTCGGGAGCCACGCCGCGTGCGGTGAGCGCGACCTGCTGACCGCGCTCGGCCTCGAGGCTTCGCAGCGCGACCTGCACCTGTTGGACCGCGCTCTGTGCGCCGACCTGGGCGCTGGAGACCACATCCACCGACACCGGCCGTCCCGCGGCGTACGCCGTGTCGTCGGCGCGGTCGACGACGAGAGCGACGTCGGCTCGAGACCGCGCCACGCTCTCGAGCGCCTCGCCCTCCTCGGCCCGCCGGGTGTCCAGCCCCTGCCGGGTCAGCGCGCGCACCAGCGAGCCGCTGAGGGGGGTGTCGGGACCGGCCACGACCGCGCGGCCCTGGACACCCTCCGCACCGAACTGAGCACCGATGAGCAGGACGAGCACCAGCGGAAAGATGAAGACGAAGAAGATGTTCGACCGGTCTCTCAGGAAGCGCCGAAGCTCGACGCCGGCGATCACGAAGACGCTCACGTGGCCAGGCCCCGATCCGGGAGCAGCCGCGACACCAGCACCATCGCGACCGCGAACGCCGCCAGAGTGACGAGCGGGGCCACGAGGTCGCCCACCCCACCGCCACCGGCGGTGATGCCCAGGCCGCGGATGAACGCGGCGACCGGGTTCAGGTCCAGCAGCCCGCCGAGCCACCCGGGAGCGGCCACCGGGAAGAAGGCTCCCCCCGCGATGCCGAGCACCAGTGCGGTGATGGACTGAGCGATCCCCGCCTGCTCGCTGGTGCGGGCCACCCGGACGATCACGAACATCAGCGAGGTCGTCGCCGCCACGACCGCCACGACGAGCACGGCCACGAGCGGCACGGGGCCGAACCCCACGCCGAAGAGCAAGCCGCCCGCAGTGAGCAGGATGGTCGTCGCCACGATCCCGAGGATGGCACTCACCGCCGCCTTGGCCGCCACGACCAGCCCCGGGCGCATCGGCATCGACTGCAGCCGGGCGAGCGTGCCGCTCTCGCGTTCCTGGACCAGCCCCAGGACGCCGAAGCCGACGGTGAAGAGCAGGAAGAGCCCGGTCTGGCCGGCGACCAGCGCGGCCGCCGCGCCAAGCTGCTCCTGGGCCGCGGTGCCCTGCACCAGACGCAGCGGCGGCGCCTGGGTCGTCGCCTGTCTTGCGACCGCGGCGAGGTCCTCGGGAGGGAGGCCGGCGCGGGCGGCGGCGGCGGCCGCCTGCGCCCCCGCGGCGAGCTGCTCGAGGGTCCCGTCCACCACCGACAGGGCGATCGACGACTCCAGCTCCTGCCCCGCGCCCCGGATCGCTCGAACCTGCGTGGGGTCGCCGGACCGCAACGCATCCCCGAAGCCCGTGGGAAGGATGAGGCCGAGCCCGGCTGCTCCTGCCTCCACCTCGTCCCTGACCTGCTCCGGTCCCGGTTCGGGGCGCACCGTGACGACGAGCTCCCCGAGGTCGGCCTCGCCCAGGACCTGGGGCACCCGGGCCGCCAGCTCGTCGTTCTCGGGCGCGGCCACGGCCACCGTCAGCGGCTCGAGCTCGAGGTCGTTGGTGTCAGCGAAGACCAGGTTGAACACGTACATGAGCACCAGCGGCACGACGACGCCGATGATCAGCACCGAGCGGTCGCGGACCCGCTGCCGAAGGTCCGAGGCGACCATCGTTCCCAGTTGGCGGAGCATGGCGTTCCCTGACCCTCTCAGTCCCGCAGGCCCTTGCCGGTGAGGTGCAGGAACACCGACTCGAGGTCTGGCCTCGAGATCTGCACGTCGGTGAGCGTCATCCCGGACTCTGTCGCGGTGGTCACGACCGTGGCCACGCGCGTCGACGCGTCGCGAACGGTGAGCTGCAGACTGCGACGGTCCGCCTCGACCCGGTCGACCGCAGGCAGGCTGCGCAGCGCTTCGGCCGCCGCGACGACCTCGCCCGCTCCGGACAGCCTGATCTGGTCGATCCCGCCGGTCAGCCTCACCAACTCCTCACGGGTGCCCTCCGCCTGCAGGCGTCCGTCGTCGACGATGCCGATCCGGTCGCAGAGCCGCTCGGCCTCCTCCATGTAGTGGGTCGTGTAGAGCACCGCCAGCCCCTCGTCGGACAGCGCCTCGACCGACTCGAGGATCGCGTTGCGTGATTGCGGGTCCACACCCACCGTCGGCTCGTCGAGGATGAGCAGCGTCGGACGGTGCAGCAGGCCGATGCCGATGTTGAGGCGGCGCTTCATACCGCCGGAATACTCCTTCGCCGCGTCCCTGGCGCGGTCCTCCAGCCCGATCAGCGCGACGACCTCGTCGACCCGGCGTTTCAGGGGCGCCCCCCGCATCCCCTGCAGGCGCCCGAAGAACTCGAGGTTCTCGCGGGCGGTGAGCTCGGGGTAGATTGCGAGGTCTTGCGGGACCAGCCCGATGTGCCGCTTCGCCTCGATCGCGGAGGGGTTCATCGGCAGGCCCGCGACCGTGACTGCTCCGCTGTCCGCCGGGAGCAGACCGGTCACCACCGAGATCGTCGTCGTCTTGCCGGCGCCGTTAGGGCCGAGGAGCCCGTAGGTCTCACCCGGCTGCACGTGGAACGACACCTCGTCGACCGCTGTCAGGTCGCCGAAGCGGCGCGTGAGTCGATCGACGGTGAGCACCGGGTCGGTTGCGCCGGCGGTGCGTGGAGTCGGTGCAACTCCGTCGGCGGCTCGCTTCGAGCTCATCGGATACGCCCCTTCAGCCGACTCCCGGCATCCTAGGACGACGGCGGGCTCGGGCGCTCGCGTAGAGGCACACGGCGGCCGCGGTAGCCAGGTTGAGGCTCTCCGCGCGGCCGTGGATCGGGATGCGGACCCGGTGATCGGCCTGGGAGGCCAGGTCCGGGGACAGCCCGTGCGCCTCATTCCCGAACAGCCAGGCCGTCGGTCGGGCGAGAAGCCCAGCATCGCTGGCCTCATCCAGGTCGACCTCCCCCCGACCGTCCGCGGCCAGCACGACCAACCCGGTCGCTCGGACTCGGCGTACCACCGCCGCCGCGTCGCGGTCGACCACGACCGGGAGGTGGAACAGCGACCCGGCCGAAGCGCGGACCGCCTTGCCGTTGTGCGGGTCCACGCTGTCGCCGGCCAGCACGACGCCGTCGCCACCCGCAGCGTCCGCGCAGCGGATCAGGACCCCGGCGTTGCCCGGATCGCGGATGTCGGCGCCCATCGCCAGCAGTTCGGGGCCGGCCGGCCGGGGGCCCGCTGCCGGACCCGACTCTTGGCCAAGAAGCTGCTCGAGTGGCACGTCCACCACCGCGCAGACGGCGACCACGCCCTGCGGACGGATCGTCTCGCAGAGAGCGGCGACCGCTTCGGCGTCCGCGTGGTGCCATGGCACGACCCCGGCGGCTGCCCGGAGCCCCTCATGCTGCCCCGGGACCGCGAAGACCTCGCGGACCCGGCCGGGGACGTCGAGGGCCTCGCGGACGGCCTGCGGGCCCTCGACGAGAAACAGACCCTGGTCGGCCCGAGCAGCACGCCGGGCGAGCTTCCGCGCCGACCGCACCCGTGTGCTCCGCGCGGAGAGAACCGGGGTGTCGGCGGGGAAGCCCGCCCGGGACACCTGCTGATCCGAGACCGGGTCAGGCGCCCGGCTCAGCCGGCGCGTTGACGTCCTCGGGGAGGCTGGCGCGAGCCACGTCGACCAGGGTGGCGAAGGCCGGGGCGTCATTGACCGCCATCTCCGCGAGCATCTTGCGGTCGACCTCGACGCCGGCGATCTTCAGCCCCTGGATGAACCGGTTGTAGGTCATGCCGTGCGAGCGGGCTGCGGCGTTGATGCGCTGGATCCACAACCGGCGGAAGTCTCCCTTGCGGGCCTTGCGGTCCCGGTAGCTGTAGACCAAGGAGTGGGTGACCTGCTCCTTGGCCTTGCGGTAGAGCCGCGAGCGCTGCCCTCGGTAGCCGGACGCGCGCTCGAGGGTCACTCTGCGCTTCTTCTGGGCGTTGACCGCCCGCTTCACGCGTGCCACGTGATTCTCCTTGTGCTTGATGCGTGGGGTGCTCGAGCTGACTGGTCTGCTCGGGCGACTGTCGGTGTCACGAGCCGGGGCTCAGCGACCCAGCAGCTTGCGGGCGGTCTTGCGGTCGCTCTTGGCGACGTCCGTAGTCCCAGCCATCCGGCGGGTCATCCGCGAGGGCTTCTTCTCCAGGTTGTGTCGCAGGCCCGCCTTCTGGCGGCGGAGCTTGCCCGAGCCGGTCACCCGGAAGCGCTTGCTCGCCCCGGAGTGCGTCTTGTTCTTCGGCATCTCGATCGTCCTTCGTTCGGTGCTGGGCGACCGCTCTGGGCGAGCGGTCCGGAGGCTACTCCGGCCTGGCCGGGGAGCCCGGTGTCTCGAGTCGCTCGGCGTCGCTCCTCGGCGCCGCGCGTCGGGGTCACATGTCAGCGTCGAGGTTCTCCGACCGACGCCGGACCCGGTCGGGCTTCGTCGGGGCGGCGGCGGCGCGCTCACGCTGCTCGGCCCGCTCGGCGTCGGCGACGGCCTGGCGCTCGGCCGCGCGCTCGACCTTGGCCGCTCGCGCCTCGGCCTTGGCCTCGGCCTTCTTCTTGTGCGGGCCGAGGACCATGATCATGTTGCGGCCGTCTTGCTTTGGCGCGGACTCGACGAACCCCAGTTCGGCCACGTCGGTGGCCAGCCGCTCGAGGAGCCGCAGGCCGAGCTCGGGGCGATGCTGCTCGCGGCCCCGGAACATGATCGTGATCTTGACCTTGTCGCCCTGCTTGAGGAAGCGGACCACGTGACCCTTCTTGGTCTCGTAGTCGTGGGCATCGATCTTCGGCCGGAGCTTCATCTCCTTGATGACCACGTTGGTCTGGTTCCGGCGCGCCTCACGAGCCTTCTGGGCGTTCTCGTACTTGAACTTCCCGTAGTCCATGAGCTTGCAGACCGGCGGTCGAGCCATCGGCGCGACCTCGACGAGGTCGAGGTCCGCCTCTTGAGCGAGCCGCAGGGCGTCCTCGATCCGGACGATGCCGACGGTCTCCCCGTCGGGACCGACGAGCCGGACCTCGGGGACGCGGATCCGGTCGTTGATGCGCAGGTCGGTGCTGATGAGTCCTCCTGGGGTTCTGTGGATCAGTGTTTCCCCGATGCGGAGCCTCGTACGGCACAAAGGCTCCCGCGTCGACGACAGCAGGAGCCAGCCCGACCGCGCCGGGACTGCGGGGGCTAGGCCACCCGCTGCCTCGGCAGCGGTCGCGGAGGGGCTCGCGCCCCTCGACCGGACCCGACGACCTGGTGCGGCCGGTGCGGGTGGGAGACGGACTCCGCTTGTCGGATCCACCGCACCACGGTGCCGAGGTCACAACCTGCCGGTGGCAGGGCATGCACGACACAACAGAAACGGCGAACCGGTCTCCCCTAGGGTAGCAAAGACCGGCAGGGGACGCCTCACGCTCAGTCGTGGGGGGGAGGAGCCCGACGGACCCAGGCCGCGCGTCCGGCCAGATCGGTGATCCGGAACCCGTCGGCCAGCGCGCGGAGGTCCTCCCCTTCCAGGGCCACCGTGACCGGGCCCGCGACGTCGATGACCAGGGCTTCCGCCCCGTCCTGCACTGCGGCCCGTGCGGCGTCCGCCGCCGGGACCGGGACCGGCCGGGCAGCCGGGTCCCACCGCCGCAGCGGTTCAGTGCCGGTGAAGGCCAGGAGGGCCACCCTGCCGTCCCGGCCACGCATGAGGACGGTCGCCATCTCGGAGCTCTTCTCCACCTCGCGGCCTTGGTGGTCCCGCTCCCGGTCGCCGGGGACGGCGACCACGGGGACCAGAAGCCGGGCGTGCTGGAGCGCTGCGAGGATCGCGGTGTGTAGGCCACCGGGGTCTTGGTCGTACGCCGCGAGCGCGGCCGCGACGTCGGGGGGCACGGAGCCGTCGTCATCGGGAAAGCCGGGGGCCCGCACTGACCGGTCAGAGGCGCGCATGACGCCATCGAACCATCCGGCAGGTGCCGATCCGTCAGGGTCCCCCTCGGGACGATGCCCGAGGAAACACCCCCAGACCCGATCTACACTCGATGTATGCCCGGCATCGACAGCGCCACCTGGCAGGCCCTCGGCCTCCTCCTCACTCTCCTTGGGCTCGGGGCCTCGGCGGTCCTCTGGACGCGTCGAGGTGCGATCAGCGGATTGCGGGGGGTGGCGTGGAGCCTGCTGCCCCTTGCCGCTGGTCTCACCGGCGTGCTTCGCCTCGGATGGGAGATCACCGACTCCGTGGTCTCCTGGGCCGCCCGGCTCGTCTTCAGCCCCGTGGTCTGGCTCGGCATCGTGGTCGCCGCGGTCTCCCTCGTCCTCTTCGTGGTGACCGGCATGGCGCGCCGTCGCGAGGGCCGTCGGAGCCTGCCCGGCGGGAGCGCGCAGAGCCGTGGCCAGACAGGAGCGAGCTCGCCGGGCACGTCCGTGGCGAGCGGCACGGACCGCGCACCGGCCGGCTCCGTGGGCTCCGGCGTGCGGCCGGGTGCCTCCGCCAAGAGCGGGTCGTCGGGGAAGGACACCCCGGCGCCGTCGGCGAGTGCCGGGATGAAGGACGACATGGCCGAGATCGAGGAGATCCTCCGCCGCCGCGGGATCACGTGAGAGACGCATTCGCGGCGTCCCTCCCGACCCTCCTGCACCACGTGCTCAGTGCCGGCGCGATGCCGTCGGGCACCCGCCTGGTCTGCGTCGACGGGCCCGCCGGCGCGGGGAAGACCTCGTTGGCCGAGCGGCTCGTCCAGGCTCTCGAGGGTCGAGGCCTCGCCTGCGCCCTGGTGCATATGGACGACCTGTACGACGGATGGACCGGCCTGTGGACCGTCGGCCGGGACCTGGCCCGGGGCGCCATCGAGCCCCTGGCGGCCGGCGAGCCTGGCCACTACCGGCGCTACGACTGGCACCGGGGCGCCTACGCCGAGACGCGGACCGTCCCAGTGACCGATGTCGTGGTCGTGGAGGGAGTGGGAGCCGGGCACGCGGGCTTCGCTGCCCTGATCGGTGCGCTGGTGTGGGTGGAGGCACCCCCCGACGTACGCCTCGCCCGAGGGCTGGACCGCGACGGAGCGGCGCAGGCGCAGCACTGGGACCGCTGGATGGCCGACGAGCGTCGCCTCCACGCCGAGGAACGCACCCGGCTGCGTGCCCACGTCGTGGTGGACAGTGTGACCGGGGCGCTGCTCCGTGGGGAGCCGTCGCCGCCCACGATCCCCGCCGACCGGGTCAGGACGGGCCGGGAGGATGCCGCGGCGGCTCCGTACCGGCCCGGGCCGCGACCAGGGCCCGCAGCGCCCTAGCCTGGCGCAGTGCCCGCCCCCCGTCCGAGCCCTGGATCCCCATCGCGGCGATCGTGGTGCCGTCGCTGAGGTCGAGATAGGCCCACGGGTTCCCCGGCCGCAGCGTCACGCCGACGACCTGGCCCCACGCCAGCCTGCGGGTCCGGTAGCCGTTGACGACGGTGAGCCCGTCCTGGGTGGCGTCGACGCGGCTGCGGGAGATGGCGTGAGCCATCACCGCGGCGCCCAGCATCATCAAGGCGACGGTGAGCCGCTGGAGAAACGTGAATCCGTCCTGGACCCGCGGGGGCAGGGTGAGCCACACCGCGACGACGGTCACGACGAGCACGGTGCCGAAGGCCACCGAAGCGACCCGCACCCCGAGCGGCCAGAACCGAGCCGGCAGGTCCGGCTCGGCTGGCTGGTCGGATGCGGAGGTCACGTCAGACGCCCGCTCAGAGCCGACAGGCGTGGATGTCGGTGGTGAGGATGGCGCGCGCGCCGATCTCGTACAGCGCATCCATGATCCGCTGCGCCTCCGCCCGCGGCACCATGGACCGCACCGCGAGCCAGCCGTCCCGACGCAGCGGCGACACGGTGGGGCCCTCCATGCCGGGGGTGAGCGCCACCGCCGCCTCCGCCCGGTCCTCGGGGACGTCGTAGTCCATCATCACGTAGCTGCGCGCCACCAGCACGCCTTGGAGCCGCCGGAGGAAGATCTCCAGCGTCGGCTTCTCCTCGGCGGCCATCCGGCTGGCGAGCACCGCCTCGGACTCCATGATCACCGGCCCCACCAGCTCCAGTCCGGCCTGGCGAAGCGTGCTCCCGGTCTCCACGACGTCGGCGATGACGTCCGCGACCCCCAGCTGCACGCTGGTCTCGACGGCCCCGTCGAGCCGGATCACGGTCGCCTCGACCCCCTGGGCCTGCAGAAACCTGCGCACCACCCCGGGGTAGGAGGTCGCGATCCGCGTACCGGTCAGGTCCGCGGTGACCGACACGTGCCCGGGACGGGCGGCGAAGCGAAACGTCGAGCGTCCGAATCCGAGCCGCAGCGTCTCCTCAGCCTTGGCGCCGGAGTCCAGCAGCAGGTCCCTCCCGGTGATGCCCACGTCCAGGGTCCCCTCCTCGACGTACAACGCGATGTCCCGCGGCCGGAGGTAGAAGAACTCGACCCCGTTCTCGGGGTCGCTCAGGGCCAGCTGCTTGGCGTCGGAGCGCTGGACATAGCCGGCCTCGCGAAGCATGTCGGAGGCCGCCTGGCTCAGCGAGCCCTTGTTGGGCACCGCCACACGCAGCGTTGCGTCGTCACGGGAGGTGAGGGTCATGGTCTCCTCAGAGATGGGCGTAGACGTCGTCGAGCGTCAGGCCGGTGGCCAGCATCAGCACCTGCGCGTGGTAGAGCAGCTGGCTCAGCTCCTCGGCGGTCCGGTCCCGCCCTTCGTGCTCCGCAGCCATCCAGGACTCCGCGGCCTCCTCGACGAGCTTCTTCCCGATGGCGTGCACGCCCGCGTCGAGGGCTCGCACGGTGCCCGAGCCCTCGGGTCGGGAGACCGCCTTCTCACTGAGCTCGCCCCAAAGCTCGTCGAACGTCTTCATTGCGCGCTTCCTGCCTGAGTCCCGGACCGGCCCAGCCTACGGGCCGGCCCAGTCAGCTGGTCACTCGGTCTCGTAGCGTCGCCGTACCCGGCGCAGCGTCGTCGCGGTCACCAGTGCCGCGGCCGCCGCCTCGTATCCCTTGTCCTCGCCCGACCCGGCCAGGCCGGCCCGGTCCCGGGCCTGCTCCTCGGTGTCGCAGGTCAGCACCCCGAAGCCGAGAGCCACACCGTGGTCCAGTGCCACCCGGGAAAGCCCTTCGGTCGCCGCGGAGCAGACGTACTCGAAATGGGGCGTCCCGCCCCGGATGACCACCCCGAGCGCGACCACGGCCTCGTAGCCGTTCGCCGCCAGGGCAGCGGCCACGACCGGCAGCTCGAAGGACCCCGGCACCCGGACTACGACCGGCATCTCCACCTGGAAGTCATCCAGCGCACGCTCGGCACCGCGGAGCAGGCCATCCATGATCTCCTCGTGCCAGCTCGCGGCCAGGATCGCCACGCGCACGTCGTGGCAGTCGATCGGGCGGGCGTGGTAGTGCCGGGTCGGCGAGCCTTCGCCGCTCATGGGGCCTCTTTGGGTGCCAGGTCCGGAGTCGGCGCCAGGGCGAGGTCAGGCAGCTCGTGTCCCATCCGGTCCCGCTTGGTGCGCAGGTAGGCCAGGTTGTGGTCGTTCGGGTGCGGGGTGAGCGGCACCCGCTCGGCAACGGGCACGCCGTAGGCCTCGAGGCCGTCGGTCTTCGCCGGGTTGTTGGTGAGCAGCCGCACGCTCTGCACCCGCAGGTCCTTGAGGATCTGGCTGGCCGCCCCGTAGTGCCGCGCATCGGCGGGCAGCCCGAGGTCGAGGTTCGCGTCCACGGTGTCTCGCCCGCCGTCCTGGAGCTGGTAGGCCTGCAGCTTCGCCAGCAGCCCGATCCCGCGCCCCTCGTGGCCGCGGAGATAGATGACCACTCCGCGGCCTTCCTCGACGATCCGCTCCATGGCCTCCTCGAGCTGGGGCCCGCAATCGCAGCGGCTGCTGCCGAAGACGTCCCCGGTGAGGCACTCCGAGTGCACGCGGGTGAGCACGGGCTCGACGCTGTCGAGCGCCTCGAGGTCGCCGTACACGAGCGCGACATGCTCGGAGGCGTCGATCGCGATCCGGTAGCCGACGGCGGTGAAGTCGCCGTAGCGGGTCGGCAGCCGGGTCTCGGCGACGCGCTGCACGTGGGTCTCGGTGCGGCGCCGGTAGTGGACCATCTGCTCGATCGAGATCAACCGCAGCCCGTGCTCGTCGGCGAAGTCGCGCAGCTGCTGGCCGCGCTTCATCGTCCCGTCGTCGTTCACCACCTCGACCAGCACACCGACCGGGGTGAGCCCCGCCATCCGCGCCAGGTCCACCGCGGCCTCCGTGTGCCCGCGTCGGGACAGGACGCCGCCTTCCCGGTAGCGCAGCGGGAAGACGTGTCCGGGCCGGGTGAGCTCCCACGGCTCGGTCGCGGAGTCGGCCAGCACGCGCACCGTCTGGGATCGGTCCGCGGCGCTGATCCCCGTGCTGACCCCGTCCCGCGCGTCGACCGAGACGGTGTACGCCGTGCGCATCCGGTCGCGGTTGTGGGGGGTCATCAAGGGGATCTCCAGCCGGTCGAGCATCGCCGCAGGCATCGGCGCGCAGATGACGCCGCTGCTGTAGCGGACCGTGAAGGCCATCAGGTCCGGCGTCGCCTTCGCCGCGGCGAAGATGATGTCGCCCTCGTTCTCGCGGTCCTCGTCGTCGACCACCACGACGGGCCGCCCGGCGGCGATGTCCCCGAGCGCCTCCTCGACGGTGTCGAGCCGCATCGGCTGGCCGCAGTCTGCGACCTCGGCCTGGCTGCCCTGGCTCATGCGTCCCTCCCGAAGGCCAGCATCCGCTCGACGTACTTGGCCAGGACGTCCACCTCGAGGTTGACCGGGTCGCCGACCTCCTTGGTCCCCAGCGTGGTGCGCGCCAGCGTCTCGGGGATCAGCGAGACTGTGAAGCTGCCCCGGTCGTCACGGACCTCGACCACCGTGAGCGACACTCCGTCCACGGTGACCGACCCCTTCTCCACCAGGTAGCGGGCCAGCCGCGCTGGATGAGCGACCTCCACGAGCACCCAGTGCTCGCTCGGCGTGCGGTCGAGGATCGTGCCGGTGCCGTCGACGTGGCCCTGGACGATGTGGCCGCCCAGGCGCGTCTGCGCGGTCACCGGCCGCTCCAGGTTCACCCTGGACCCGGGGGTCAGCGACCCCAGGCCGGTCCGCAGCAGGGTCTCGCGCATCACGTCGGCGGTGAATGCCTCCGGCGCCAGGTCGGCGACGGTGAGACAGCAGCCGTCGACCGCGATCGAGTCACCTCGGGCGGCGTCCGCGACGACGATCGGCCCGCGCACAGTGAGCCGCACCGCGTCGCCCCGGTCGGCGACGTCCTCGACCGTCCCCAACTCCTCCACGATGCCGGTGAACACAGGCTCAGACCTCGTCCGCTGCCGCCGGCACCAGGGTCATCCGCACGTTGCGGCCGGCACCCAGCCCGAGCACCTCCACGTCGGTCACGGCCCAGCACAGGGCTTCGGAGATCGTCGATACGCCGAGGCCCTCCACGGCATGGGTGCCGGCACCCAGCAGCATCGGCGCGACGTAGGCAACCGCCTCGTCGACCAGTCCGGCCTCGAGGAACGCTGCCGCCAGGTGCGGACCGCCCTCGAGGAACACGTGCTGGCGGTCGCGCGCGAACAGCCGGGCAAGCGCCTCCCTGGGGTCGCGGGTGGCCAGGTGCAGAGTCTCGGCGCGGTCGTCCAGCACCCGGCTGCCTGCCGGGATGCCGCGCACTCCCATGACCGCCCGCAGCGGCTGCTGGTCCCGGGGCAGCGGGGTGTCGGTCTCGTCGCGGACGGTGAGCTGCGGGTCGTCGACCAGCACGGTGCCGGTGCCGGCCAGCACGACGTCGCACTCGCCGCGGAGCCGGTGGGTGTCGCGCCGGGCGGCCTCGTTGCTGACCCAGCGGCTGGTGCCGTCCGCGGCCGCGCTCCGCCCGTCCAGGGTGGTGGCGAACTTCCAGGTGACGAAGGGGCGGCCGTGGTCGACGGCGAAGGTCCAGGCACGGTTCACCGCGCGCGCCTGGTCGGCCAGCAGTCCACCGGCCACGTCGACGCCGGCGCGCCGCAGGGTCTCGGCTCCCCCGGCCGCGACCGGGTTGGCGTCGGGCTGGGCGTAGACCACGCGGCGGACACCGGCGTCGGCGAGGGCCTGGGAGCAGGGCCCGGTGCGGCCGGTGTGGTCGCAGGGCTCCAGGGTGACCACAGCGGTCAGCCCCGGTGCTGGAGCGTCCAGAGCCCGCAGTGCCTCGATCTCGGCGTGCGGGTGCCCGGCACCGCGATGGAAGCCCTCCGCGACCTCGGAGCCGCCGTCGTCGAGGAGCACGCACCCCACGCGCGGGTTCGGGCCCAGGGGTACGCCGGGGGTGCGGGCAATCTCCAGAGCGCGGCGCATCGCCCGAAGCTCTGCCGGGGTGATCCCGGCCGCGGACTGCTGCTCCGGATCCATCGCCGACCACTCCTCACCCGCTCTGCGCCCGCGTTGCCCCGGGGGGAGGCGTGGGCGGCATGGCAGGCGCGGCTCGGCAAGGCGACACCGACCCGAGCCACCGCGTGTGCTTCCCATCCGGACTGTGACCGTCGGTCCAGGAGTTCCACCTGGTCAACCGCCCCCGGCTGCACCGGTGGACGGGTCGCGGACTCTCACCGCCGGCTCGGAGTTGCACCGACCCCAGAACACGCGAGCTCGTTGCTCGTCGGTCTCAGTGTGTCACACGCCGCCCGACGCGCGGCCCGCGGTCTCGCGCAGCCGGTTGACCATGGCGCCGGGGTCGGAGGCGTTGAAGACCGCGGACCCGGCGACGAACATGTCGGCTCCCGCCTCGGCGCACCGCTCGATCGTCTCCATCGAGACCCCGCCGTCGACCTGGAGCCACAGATCCAGCCCTCGGCGGTCGAGCAGCTCGCGAGCCCGGCGGACCTTGGGTAGGCACATGTCGAGGAATTCCTGGCCGCCGAAACCTGGCTCCACCGTCATCACCAGCAGCATGTCCAGCTCGGGGAGCAGGTCCTCGTAGGGCTCGACCGGGGTCGCCGGGCGCAGCGCCATCCCCGCTCGTGCTCCCAGCGCCCGCAGCTCGCGGGCCAGCCGGACCGGCGCCGTGGCCGCCTCGACGTGGAACGTGACCGAGCCGGCCCCCGCCTCGACGTACGCCGGCGCCCAGCGGTCCGGGTCCTCGATCATCAGGTGGAGGTCCAGCGGGGTCTGGGTGGCCTTCCCCAGGGACTCCACCACGGGCGGGCCGATGGTCAGGTTGGGAACGAAGTGGTTGTCCATGACATCGACGTGCAGCCAGTCGGCGGTCTCGATGCGGTGCACCTCCTCGGCCAACCGAGCGAAGTCCGCGGTCAGGATGCTGGGGGCGATCTGCATGGCCATGCCGACGAGGATCCCAGACCCTCCCCCGACCCTTCCATGCCCGTCCCGCCCCGGGTGACGACCCACGAGGCGGACCGACGCTCAGCGACGGCGGAGCAGCGCCAGGAACATCGCGTCGGTGTGATGGCGGTGCGGCCAGAGCTGCACTGTGCCAGGGAGCGGTCCGTCGGCGTCGCGCACCTCGGGCAGGGTGGCGGTGGCGTCCTCGAGGAGCACGTCGTCGCGACCATGCAGCACCGCCTCGACCACACCGGCGGTCTCCTCCAGCACCGGGGAGCAGGTGACATAGCCGACCAGGCCGCCCGGCCGGACCGCGTCCAGCGCCGCCTCCAGCAGGGCTCGCTGCAGCGGCACCAGGGTGACGAGGTCGTCGGGCGACCGACGCCATCGTGCCTCCGGGCGGCGCCGCAGCGCCCCCAGCCCGGTGCAGGGGGCGTCGACCAGCGCCCGGTCGAAGGCTCCAGGCAACCAGGCCGGCACCGTGCCGTCCGCCGCTATCACCGCGACCGTCCCCGGCGCGAGTCGGCGCACCGCCCGCGCGACGAGTGCGGCACGACGCGGCTGCCGCTCGACCGCCAGCAGGCGCGCTCCGCGGACCGCCGCCTCGGCACCGAGCAGACCGGCCTTGCCGCCCGGGCCCGCGCAGAGGTCGAGCCACCACGCGTCGCGCCCGGTGACCGGGGCGCGGAGCAGCGCGAGCGCGACCAGTTGCGATCCCTCGTCCTGGATGGCTGCTCGTCCGTCCCGAACCGCCTTCAGCCTCCCGGGGTCACCGCCGGGGACCACCGCGGCGAGGGGTGAGTATGCCGCCGGCTCGGCGCCGTCGCGCAGCAGCTCCTGACGGTCGCAGAGCCCGGGCCGAGCGGAGACCGTCACCCGGGGGGTCTCGTTGTCCGCGGCCAACGCCCCGTCGAGCTCGTCCCCGCGGTCGCCGAGCGCGTCGGTGAGGGCCTCGACCACCCACCGCGGATGGGCGTGCGCGAGAGCCGCGTGGCCCCGGGGATCGTCCTCGGGGGCCGGCGCGAGGTCGAGCACCCACGAGTCCCACGTGCCGCGGGCCAGACGGCGCAGCACGGCATTCACGAAGCCGGTGGCGCCGGGGCCGACCGTGCTCCGGACGAGGTCGACCGAGCTGGACACGGCGGCGTGCACCGGGACCCGCATGCCGAGGATCTGGTGGGCCCCCAACCGGAGGACGTCGAGCACCGGAGGCTGCACCCGGGCCAGGGGCCGGCTGGCGCTCGCGGCGATGATGGCGTCGTAGGTCCCCTGGCGCCGCAGGGTGCCCGCGGCGAGCTCGGTGGCGAACGCGGCGTCGCGGCCGGTCAGCCCGCGGGCCGTGAGCCTGGCCGGCAGCACCAGGTTGGCATAGGCATCGTCCTGCTCCACCGCCCGCAGGACCTCCCAGGCGGCCAGCCGAGCGGGATCGACCCGGCGCGTGGCGGTGGCAGCCCGGGACGTGTTCCCTGCACCGCGCGCTCGGTGGCCGCGCGGAGGACGGTGGTCGGGCATCAGCCGCCCGAGGTGGCGAACCGGGCGTCGCCCGCGAGTCGGACGCCGCGGGCCCAGTCGGCGGCCGGCATCTCTGTGCGGCCGAACGGCCTGACCATGCCGAGCACGACCGGGTCGGTCCCGGTGCCGACGTGCACGGCACGCTTGCCGGCCGCGAGCGCCCCCGGCGCCAGTGCGGGCCCCTCGGGGTCGGGCCGCACCGGGCCCACCTTGAAGCGCTTCCCCTCGAAGAGGGTCCAGGCGCCGGGCGCCGGAGTGCAGGCACGAACCTGGCGGCCGATCGCCTGCGCAGGGTCACCCCAGCGGACCTCCGCATCGTCTGCCTGCACCTTGGGGGCGATCGTCACAGCGTCCTCGGGCTGGGCCCGCGCCACGAGGGACCCGTCCTCGATGCCGTCGAGGGTGGCCACCAGGAGTGGCGCTCCGGCGTCGGCCAGCCGGTGGAGCAGCGATCCCGCGGTGTCCTCGGGGCGGATCCGCTCGGTGACGACGCCGTAGGTGGGACCCGCATCGAGCGCCTTGACGATCCGGAACGTGGTCGCCCCGGTGACCTCGTCCCCCGCCCACACCGAGCGCTGCACGGGAGCGGCGCCCCGCCACTGCGGCAACAGGGAGAAGTGCAGGTTGACCCATCCATGGACGGGGATGTCGAGCACCGGCTGGGGCAGCAGTGCCCCGTAGGCCACTACCGGGCAGCAGTCCGGCCGCAGCGCCCGCAGCTCGGCCTGGAAGTCGGAGTCCCGGGGGTGCTGCGGCTTGAGCACGGGCACCCCGAGCTCCTTGGCCAGCGCAGCGACGGGCGAGGCCACCAGCCGGCGACCGCGACCCGCGGGGGCGTCGGGGCGCGTGCAGACGGCGGCCAGGTCGTGGTGGCTCTCGGCGATGGCCCGGAGCGAGGGCAGCGCCACCTCGGGGGTGCCGGCGAAGACGACGCGCATCAGAGCCCCAGACCCCGCGTCGGGTGCGGGCTGACCTTGATCCTGGGCGGGGCGCCGAACCACTCCGACTCCCGGATCGCGCGCATCGCCAGCTTGCGGGTCTCGGCGTCCAGGCGCTCCACGAACAGAATGCCGTCGAGGTGGTCGGTCTCGTGTTGGATCGCTCGCGCGAGCAGGTCGGATCCCTCCACCGCGACCGGCTCGCCGTGCATGGTGAAGCCCCGGGCGACGACCCGCATCGCGCGCTTGCAGTCGAAGAAGATGTCCGGGAGGGACAGGCATCCCTCCTCGCCGTCCTGCTGCTCCTCCGAGAGGGTGAGGTCGGGGTTGACGAGGTGCCCCAGCTCGCCGTCGACATGCCAGGTGAAGACGCGCAGGCTCACACCGATCTGCGGCGCCGCCAGCCCCGCGCCGGGGGCGTCGAGCATCGTGTCGGTGAGGTCGCGCACCAGCTTCCGCAACTCGACGTCGAAGTCGACCACGGGCTCGGCCGGGGTGCGCAGCACGGGATCGCCGAACAGTCGGATCGGCTGGAGACTCACGTGGGGGCGTCCTTTCGCGGCGCGGGAATCGGGCAAGACGCTGGGGGCGGCCCAGTCGGAGGCGGGCTGGTCTGGGCGGGCTGGTCTGGGCGGGCTGGTCTGGGCGGGCTGGTCTGGGCGGGCTGGTCTGGGCGGGCTGGTCTGGGCGGGGCACAGTCTACGGATGGCCTGGCGCGATCGGGTCAGCCCAGGGTGTAGGGGTCGACCTGTACGCGCACCGCGGGCTGCTTGCGAGCCGCCCGGACTCCCTGTGCCTCCCGCAGCGCCTGGGACAGCGAGGTGCCCTCGCGTCGGGGGACCCGCACGACCATCCGGACCCGGTCGGTCGCCTGCTCCCCCTCTGGGCCCAGGGACGCCACGACCTGCTCGGGAGCCGGCCCGAGCAACTCGGCGCCGGGTGGCAGCCGCAACCCGGCCACGACCTCCGCCACGTCGGCCTCCCGGCCGGAGAGGACGGCGATGCGGGAGGCGGGCGGGAGGTGGGCCGTGCTGCGTTCGGTTGCCTCGCGCTCGGCGAATCCAGCCGGGTCCCACCGAACCAGAGCCTGCAGCGCCGGGTGCCGGGACTCCCCCACCGCGACCACGCGGCCGTGGGCGGATGCGGGTCGGGCCAGCGTCGCGGCGTTGAACCACCGGCGAGCCGCCTCCTCGCCGCTGCGGAGGTCGGGACGGGCAAGCACGAGCCAGGTGTCGAGCAGCACGACGGCGGCGTAGCCGTGGTCTGCCGCGGGCTCGGCCCCCGGGGTCGCGATCACGATCTGGGGGTGGTCCTCGACAGTCTCCAGGACTCCGTCTCCCGCCGACCGCCGAACGGGCACCCGGGGGAAAGCCCGTCCGAGCTCCTCGGCGGTGCGCCGGTGACCGATCACCGGCGCGCGCAATGCTCCCGAGCCGCACTGCGGGCAGCGCCAGGCTGGGGACTCGCTCCCGCACCAGCGACAGGCCGGCGGCGCGTGCGGACGCGACAGCGCGAGAGGGCCGCCGCATGCTGGGCAGCGAGCCGGCTCGCGGCAGGCCTCGCACACCAGGGCCGCGACGTAGCCGGCTCGCGGGGTCTGGACGAGCACCGGGCCGCGCCGGAGAGCATGCCGGATCGCGACATGTGCGCTGCTGGGCAGACGGGCGGTGCGCGCGGCCCGGTCGTGCTCCAGCTCGCGCTCGGTGCTGCCGGTGACGCTCACCCGGGGCGCCGCGTCGCGCACCACGTCGCGCGGCGCGGCGACATCGGTCGCCCAGCTGGTGCCGACCAGCACGGCCGCCTCGACGCTGCGGGCCGTGGCACCGAGCAGGACCGCGCATCCGGCCGACCCGGCGCGCAGCAGCAGCACCTCGCGGGCATGCGGGTAGGGGGACCGGGGCTCGGCGTACAGATCGTCGCCGTCGTCCCACATCGCCACCAGGCCCAGCCGGTCGACCGGCGCGAAGGCCGCCGCTCGGGTGCCGGCGACCACCCGGACCGCGCCGCGGGCCACGGCGAGGAAGGCGCGGTAGCGCGCGGCGGGACCCAGGTCCGCGCTCAAGGCGACGTGCCGCCCGGGGCCGAGCACGGCGGTGAGCGCTGCGTCGAGACGATCCAGGTCGCGGTGGTCGGGCACGCACAGCACCGACCCACGGCCCGCCGCCAGCGCGGCCCCGGCAGCCAGCGCCAGTCCCGTGGCCCAGCGCTCCCCGGGCAGGGCTGTCCACACCGCGCGGGGGGCCTCGCCACGCACGAAGGCGTCGATCATCCCGTCGGCGCCGTAGCGACCCCACCAGGCGCGCGCCGGGCCCGGGTCGGGGGCGCCTGCAGGAGCGGGTGGGCTTGCGGCGCGCTCAGCGGTCGCGTGTCGCGGTGGAACGGCCAGCCGGAGCACGTCGGCCCGGGTCCCGGCGTACCGCGCGGCCACCGCATCGCACAGCCGGGCCACGTCCCGAGTCAGGACCACCTCCGGGCTGACCGAGCGTCGAAGTGCGGCCAGCCGGCCGGGATGGTCGCTGGCCTCCGTCCGGTCGAGCACGAAGCCTTCGATGTCCTGGCCGGCGAACCGGACGCGCACTCGGGACCCCACCACGGCCGACTCGTGCATCGAGGCCGGGACGAGATAGTCGAAGGGTCTGTCGAGGTGGGCCAGCGGCACGTCGAGGAGGACCTGGGCCACCGGAGCCTCGGCGGCCGGCTCGACCCCCGGGGCGGCCCGGTCGCGGCTCTGGGTGCGCGCCGTCGCCTCCGCCGCCACCCGGCGGGCGCGGGCCAGGGCCGGGATCAGCTCGAGCTGGTCGCCGGGTGTGCCGACCGGGTCCACCGGCCTTCCGCCCCGAGCCCCTTCGTCCACCACACCGTGCAGTCAACCAACAGGCACCGACAGCGCCGCACCCGACGCCCCTCCCGTGACCCCGCCGGCCGGACACGCCGGTGGCACACCCACCTGTGACAGATCCGCCGGTGGCAGATCCCGCTGCTCTCAGATGCCCGCAGCCGACCGCAGTGGCTCGACGCGGTCGGTACGCTCCCAGGTGAACTCCGGCAGCTCCCGGCCGAAGTGACCGTAGGCGGCGGTCCGGGCGTAGATCGGGCGGAGCAGGTCGAGGTCGCGGATGATCGCCGCCGGGCGGAGGTCGAACACCTCGAGGACCGCCTTCTGGATCGTGTCCACCGGCACCGCCTCGGTGCCGAAGCAGTCCACGAACAGGCCCACCGGGTGCGCCTTGCCGATCGCGTAGGCCACCTGCACCTCGCACCGGCGCGCAAGCTCGGCCGCCACCACGGTCTTGGCCACCCAGCGCATGGCGTACGCCGCGGAGCGGTCCACCTTGGAGGGGTCCTTACCGGAGAAGGCACCGCCCCCGTGCCGAGCCATCCCACCGTAGGTGTCGATGATGACCTTGCGGCCGGTCAGGCCGGCGTCGCCCATCGGGCCGCCGATCTCGAACCGCCCGGTGGGGTTCACCAGCAGCCGGTAGCCCTCCGAGGGCACCTCGAACTCCGCCAGCACCGGGTCCACGACATGCCGCTGGACGTCGGGGGTCAGCAGGTTGTCCAGGTCGATGTGCCGGGCGTGCTGGGTGGAGACCACGACGGTGTCGACCCGCACCGGCCGGTCGTCCTCGTCGTACTCCACCGTGACCTGGGTCTTCCCGTCGGGACGCAGGTAGGGCAGCGTCCCGTTCCTGCGCACCTGGGACAGCCGCTCGGCCAACCGGTGCGCAATCGAGATGGGGACGGGCATCAGGGTCGCGGTGTCGTCGCACGCATAGCCGAACATCAGGCCCTGGTCGCCGGCACCCTGCCGGTCCAGCGGGTCAATGGAGTGGTCGTGCCGCTCCTCGTAGGCGTCGTCGACACCCTGGGCGATGTCGGGCGACTGCGCGCCGATCGCGACCGTCACCCCACAGGAGAGCCCGTCGAAGCCCTTGTCGCTGCTGTCGTAGCCGATGTCGAGGATCGTCTGCCGAGCCAGCTGCGGGATGGGGGCGTAGGTCTGCGTGGTGACCTCCCCGGCCACCACGACCAGTCCGGTCGTCACCAAGGTCTCCACCGCGACCCGGCTGTGCGGGTCGTCGGTCAGGAGCGCGTCGAGGATCGTGTCGCTGATCTGGTCGGCGATCTTGTCCGGGTGACCCTCGGTCACGGACTCGGAGGTGAAAAGTCGTCCTGCCACGGTCCCCTGCCTGTGTCGATGCCTTGCCGGACCCGCCCTGTCGGGCGCAGGTCGGGCGCTGGTCGGGCTGGTCGCGCCCCGGTCGTGCAGCCTGCTTGCTCCGCGCCACCCTAGCCGCCAGACCAGCCGCCGCCGGGCAGGGTTCACCAGTCGAGTCAGCCAGCCTGCCAGCGCGCCGCGACGCGGTCCCAGACGACGTGGGCCAGAGCGCCCTTGGAGCCGCGGCGGACGGTGTGCGCGGTGCCGTCGGCGTCGAGGATGACCGCCTCGTTGTGCGGGCTGCCGAACACGCTTCCACCGCTCACGTCGTTGACCACGAGCAGGTCGCAGCCCTTGCGCGCGAGCTTGGCCGTGGCGTGTGCCAGGACGGAGCCGTGCTCGTCGCCCGTCTCGGCGGCGAAGCCGACGACGACCTGCCCCGCCCGGGGCCGGTCGTGCGAGATCTCTGCGAGGATGTCCGGGGTCTGCACCAGCCCGAGCGAGGGTGCGTCCCCGCCCTCACTCTTCTTGATCTTGGCTTCGCTGGTCCGGTCGGGCCGGAAGTCGGCCGGGGCGGCGGCCATGACGACGGCGTCAGCGGACTTGGCCGCGGCGATCACCGCGTCGCGCAGTTGCGCGGTCGTCTCCACCGAGACGACCGCGACGCCGGTGGGCACGGGCCCGGCGACGTTGGCGGCTACCAGGGTGACCGCGGCCCCGCGGGCCGCGGCGGTCCGGGCCAGGGCGATGCCCTGCAGACCCGAGGAGCGGTTGCCGAGGAAGCGCACCGGGTCGAGGTACTCCCGCGTGCCGCCGGCGGAGACCACCACCGCTCGCCCGGCGAGGTCGGTGCTCGTGGCGTCGGCGTTCCTGCGGTCCCGCTCGAGCACGTCGCGGGCGTTCTCGAAGATCTCCCACGGGTCGGGGAGCCGTCCCTTGCCGGTGTCGGCTCCGGTCAACCGGCCCTCTGCGGGCTCGAGAACGACCACGCCTCGGCGCCTGAGGGTGTCCACGTTGTCCCGCGTGGCCGGGTGCTCCCACATCTCGGTGTGCATGGCCGGCGCGAGCACGACAGGGCAGCGCGCCGTCAGCAGCGTGTTGCTGAGCAGGTCGTCAGCCAGGCCGTGCGCCGCCTTGGCCATGAGGTCGGCGGTGGCCGGGGCGACCAGGACCAACTCTGCCTGCTGGCCGATCCGCACGTGCGGGACGGTGTGCACGTCGGTCCAGACGTCTGCGGCCACAGGCTTGCCAGACAGCGCGGCCCACGTCGGCGCACCGACGAACTCCAGAGCCGCGGCCGTGGGCACGACGGTGACATCGTGGCCGGACTCGGTGAGCCGCCGCAGCAGCTCGCACGCCTTGTAGGCGGCGATCCCGCCGCTCACGCCGAGGACGATCCTGGGCGCTCGCGCATGCCCGTCGGCCGACCCGTCCTCGGATGCGGCGGTCGGGTCGATGGGACCGACGCCGAGGCTCAGAGCTCCGACCCGGGGGTGGCCAAGGGGTCGACCTCGGACGACGCGGCTGGGGCCTCGGCGGCGACCGGCCGGCCCGGCGTCTCAGGCTCGCCCTCCTCGCACAGCAGCAGGTCCTCGTTGATCTCGCGAAGCGAGATCGACAGCGGCTTCTCCTGGACGTGGGTGTCCACGAGCGGCCCGACGTACTCGAGCAGCCCCTCGCCGAGCTGGGAGTAGTAGGCGTTGATCTGCCGCGCACGCTTGGCGGCGAACAGGACCAGGCGGTACTTCGAGTCGGTCTTCGTCAGGAGCTCGTCGATGGGCGGGTTCGTAATGCCTTCGGGGACGACAGGGGTGCCAGACACGTAGGTGGCCTCACAGCAGGGTGGAGTGCGGATGCGGAGTATGGAGATGGACGCCCGTCAGACGGTCCCGTCCAGCATCAAGGTTACCAACTCCTCGCCCGCACGCCGAACGTCGTCGTTGACGACGGTCACGTCGAACTCGGACTCGGCGGCAAGCTCGGCCACCGCGGTGTCCAGTCGACGCTCCCGCTCCTGCGGCGACTCGGTCCCACGGCTGACCAGGCGGCCCACGAGATCATCCCAGGACGGCGGCCTGAGAAAGACGAACAGCGCCTCCGGCATCGATCGCCGCACCTGGCGGGCACCTTGCAGGTCGATCTCCAGCAGCGCCGGCCTCCCCGCGCCCAGCACCCGCTCCACCGGGCGGCGCGGCGTGCCGTAGCGGGCGCTGCCGTGCACCACGGCCCACTCCAGGAGCTCACCCGCGGCGACCATGCGGTCGAACTCCGCCTCGTCGACGAACCAGTAGTGCCGACCGTGCACCTCACCGGGCCGCGGCGAGCGAGTGGTCGCGGAGACCGAGATCCAGATCTCGGGGTGATGCTTGCGGACATAGGCGGCGATAGTGCCCTTCCCAGCTGCGGTGGGCCCGGCCAGCACCGTGAGCCGGGACCACGGAGGCGTGTCGGGGCGTGGCTCCCCCCCGGTCACTCCCGGGTGGAGCCGGCAGCCCGGGCGCTGAACTCGCGCTGCAGGGCCGCCACCTGGTTGACCCCGAGGCCCCGGACCCGTCGGCTCTCGGAGATCCCGAGCCGTTCCATCATCTGGCGAGCCCGGACCTTGCCCAGCCCGGGCATGGCCTGGAGCAGGTCCAGCACCCGCATCTTGCCGATGACCTCGTTGTGCTGGCCCTGGTCGAGGACCTCGACGATGGACGCGCCCGAGTGCTTGAGCCGGTTCTTGACCTCGGCCCGCTCTCGCCGGGACGCCGCTGCCTTGTCGAGGTTTGCCTGTCGCTGTTCTGGAGTCAACCTCGGCAATGCCACGGGAACCTCACATCGTCAGATGCGGACAGGACGGGAGCAATCTAGTCATCGATCCGAAGTCGCCGCAACGCACGGCGGCGGTGTGCAGTCACAGTCCTTCGGCGCCCGGCCTCGGGACCGAATCCCAGAAGTCGTCCCGCGTGCGCCGCGCGACCGCCCGCATGCTCTCCGGGTCGGGACCCGCCTGGAGGATCGCCCGGCTGCTGGAGGGCAGGGCGTTGCGCAGCGCCGGCCCGAAGCTCCGGCGCACGACTGCGACGGTCCCGCCCTGTGCTCCGATGCCAGGCACCAGGAGCGGGCCGTTGACCTGCAGGTCCTCGGTGGTGGCACCGATCGTGGCACCGACGACCGCGCCAAACGAGCCCAACGGCACCGCGCCGGCGTTAGCTGCCGTCAGGGCGTGGAGCACCTCCCCGGCCACCGAGCGCCCCGAAGAGGCCCGGGCGCCTTGCACCTGCTTTCCCTCGGGGTTCGAGGTCATCGCAAGCACGAAGAGCCCTGCCCCGTGGGACCGGGCGGTGGTGAACATCGGCTCGAGTGAGCCCATCCCCAGGAACGGGCTCGCCGTGATCGCGTCGACGGCCAGCGGCGAGGAGGGGTCGAGGTAGGCATCGGCGTACGCCTGGGCCGTCGACCCGATGTCGCCACGCTTCACGTCCAGGAGCACCAACGCGCCCCGCTCCCGCGCCGCGGCCACCGTCCGCTCGAGGACGGCGATCCCGGCCGATCCGTGCCGCTCGAAGAAGGCCGACTGCGGCTTGACCACGGCCATCTCGCCGGCCAGTGCCTCCACCGCCGTCAGCGCGAAGCTCTCGAGCCCGGCGACGTCGTCACCGAGTCCCCAGGCGAGCAGCAAGGAGGGGTGCGGGTCGATGCCGACGCACAGGGGTCCTCGGCGGTCCACCGCCGCGCGCAGCCGCGCCCCGAACGGGGTCACGGAGACAGGTCCGGACGGTCCCGGGACGCTCGGCACGCTGCGAGGGGTTGGCGCCGGGCCAGGGCCCGCTGCATCCGGGCCGGCCACAGCGGCCCGCCGTAGATGAAGCCGGTGTAGGCCTGGAGCAGCGTGGCGCCGGCGTCGAGCCTGGCGCGCGCGTCCCGCTCGGTCTCCAGCCCGCCGACGCCGACCAGGGTGAGGTTGGGGCCGACCCGCCGGCGCAGCAGCCGCATCACCTGGTCGGCCCGCTCACGCACCGGGGGCCCGCTCAACCCGCCAGCGCCCGCCGCCGCCACCTCCGCCGGGCTGCTGCGCAGCCCGGCCCGACTGGTCGTCGTGTTCGTGGCCACGATCCCGTCGAGCCCCCTGGCCAGCGCCAACTCGGCGACGGCCAGCACGTCGGCGTCGGCGAGGTCGGGGGCGATCTTGACCAGCAACGGCACGGGACGGTCCCGGCTGTCACCGAGCCTGCTGACCGCGGCGTCCGCGGCATGGCGCACCGCGGCGAGAATCGGCTCGAGCCGTTCCACCGCCTGGAGGTCGCGCAGCCCTGGGGTGTTCGGCGAGGAGACGTTCACGACCAGGTAGTCGGCCAGGGGGGCGAGCAGCCGGGCGCTCTTCGCGTAGTCCAGCGCCGCATCCTCCTCGGCCACCACCTTGGTCTTGCCGATGTTGACGCCGAGTACGACGTCTGCCTCGTGCGCGCGGCGCATGCGCCGCGCGAGCCGCGCCGCCACTGCCTCCGCCCCGTCGTTGTTGAAGCCCATGCGGTTCACCACCGCCCGGTCGGCGGGAAGCCGAAACAACCGGGGGCGGGAGTTTCCCGGTTGCGGCTCCCCGGTGACGGTGCCCACCTCGACGCAGGAGAAGCCGAAGGCCGCGAGGGCGTCGACCCCGCGTGCGTCCTTATCGAAGCCGGCTGCCAGGCCGAGCGGGCCGGCGAAGGTCAGTCCCAGGGCGTGAACGGGGCTGCACGCGGAGCGCATGCGGCGACCGTGCTGGGCCAGCGCGACCCGTCCGCCCCGGATCGCGGCGAAGGCGGCCCGGTGGGCCGCCTCGGCGTCGGTTCTGGTGAGCACCCGGTCGAAGAAGGACTCATAGGCTCCCCTCACGCCGGGTCACCCAGCGTGCCGGGGACTAGTCGAGGGTTTGGGCCGGGACCGGGGCTGGACTCGGAAGGTGCTCCGGTCACCAGCCGGGCCCACTCCTGCAGAGATCGCACCCCGATCGTGTGCGCCCGCATCGCCTCGATGCCCTGCACGGCAGCGGCCAACCCCGGCACGGTGGTGATGCAGGGGATGTTGACGGCGACCGCGGCAGTGCGGATCTCATAGCCGTCCAACCGGATCGCGCTCCCCTTCGTCGCCCCGTGCGGAGTGTTCACCACCAGGTCGACCTCCCCGGCCAGGATGCGCCCGACGATCGTCGGCTCCCCGTCCGGTCCGGGACCGTCGCTGTTCTTGCGCACGACTGTGGCAGCCACGCCGTTGCGGCGCAGCACCTCCGCGGTCCCCCCGGTGGCGAGGATCTCGAACCCCAGGTCGGCCAGCCGCTTCACCGGGAACACCATGTGCCGCTTGTCGACGTTGGCGATCGAGACGAACACGGTGCCCTGCGTCGGCAGCGAGCCGTAGGCCGCAGTCTGCGACTTCGCGAACGCCTTGCCGAAGAAGGCGTCGAAGCCCATCACCTCGCCGGTCGACCGCATCTCCGGGCCCAGGACGGCGTCCACGGAGCGCCCCTCCGCAGTGCGGAACCGATTCCACGGCATGACCGCCTCCTTGACCGCGATCGGCGCGTCGGGGGGCAGCGCGCCGCCGTCTCCGGCGGCGGGGAGCAGCCCCTCTCCGCGGAGGTCAGCGATCGTGGCGCCCATCATGATCCGCGCTGCGGCCTTGGCCAGCGGCGTCGCGGTCGCCTTGGACACGAACGGCACCGTCCGCGAGGCCCGGGGGTTGGCCTCGAGCACGTACAGCACGTCCGAGCTCATGGCGTACTGCACGTTGAGGAGCCCCTGGACCCCGACACCTCGGGCGATGGCTTCGGTGGAGCGCCGGATCCTCTCGACCGTCTCCCGGCCGAGGGTGATCGGCGGCAGCGCGCACGAGGAGTCGCCGGAGTGGATGCCGGCCTCCTCGATGTGCTCCATCACGCCGCCGAGGAACAGCTCTTCGCCGTCGAAGAGGGCATCCACGTCGATCTCCACCGCGTCGTCGAGGAAGCGGTCGATGAGGACCGGCCGCTCCGGGCTGATCAGCCCCGGAGCGGCCTGCTCGAGGTAGCGGCCCAGGGCCCCGTCGTCGTAGACGATCTCCATGCCCCGGCCGCCCAGGACGTAGGAGGGCCGCACCAGGACCGGATAGCCGATCTCGTGTGCGATCGCCTGGGCCTCGTCGAAGGACGCCGCGGTGCCGTGCTTGGGCGAGGGGAGCCCGGCCCCGCGGAGCACGTGCCCGAACGCGCCGCGCTCCTCGGCGAGGTGGATCGCCTCCGGCGAGGTGCCGACCACCGGCAGGCCCGCAGCCTGCAGCCCGCGCGCCAGCGACAGCGGCGTCTGGCCGCCCAGCTGGCAGATCACCCCGGCGACCGGCCCGGCCTGGCACTCGGCGTCGTAGACCTCGAGGACGTCCTCCAGGGTGAGCGGCTCGAAGTAGAGCCGGTCGCTGGTGTCGTAGTCGGTCGAGACCGTCTCGGGGTTGCAGTTGACCATGACCGTCTCGTAGCCGACCCCGCCCCGAGCCCCGTCGCCACCGCCGAGCGCAAGGCTGGCGTGCACACAGGAGTAGTCGAACTCGATGCCCTGTCCGATCCGGTTCGGGCCGCTGCCCAGGATGATCACCGCCGGGGTGTCGCGCGGGCGCACCTCGGTCTCCTCGTCGTAGGAGGAGTAGTGGTACGGCGTGGTCGCGGCGAACTCGGCAGCGCAGGTGTCCACCGTCTTGTAGACCGGGCGGACCCCGAGCGCCCAGCGCAGCCCGCGGACCACGTCCTCACGCCAGCCACGCAGGGAGGCCACCTGCGCATCGGAGAAGCCGTGCCGCTTGGCCCGCCGCAGCGTCGCCGCGTCGAGCTGCTCGGCGTCGGCGACCTGCCGGGCCACCTCGTGGATCAGCACCAGCTGGTCGAGGAACCACGGGTCGATGTGGGTGGCCTCGTGCAGCGACTCCGGGCTGGCGCCGGCCCGGAGCGAGTCCATGACCTCGGCCAGCCGGCCGTCATGGGGGACCCGCACCCGCTCGAGCAGCGTCTCCAGCGGGGGCAGCGGCCGGACGAAGTCGAAGGGCGCGCTGCCGCTCTCCAAGCTGCGCAGCGCCTTCTGCAGCGCCTCGGTGAAGTTCCGGCCGATCGCCATCGCCTCGCCCACCGACTTCATGTGCGTGGTGAGCCTCGGATCGGCGGCCGGGAACTTCTCGAAGGCGAAGCGCGGCACCTTGACCACGACGTAGTCCAGAGTCGGTTCGAAGCTCGCCGGGGTCCAGTAGTCCCCTTGCGCGGTGATGTCGTTGGGGATCTCGTCGAGGGTGTAGCCGATCGCGACCTTGGCGGCGATCTTGGCGATCGGGAAGCCGGTCGCCTTGCTGGCCAGCGCACTGGAGCGGGAGACCCGGGGGTTCATCTCGATCACCACCACGCGGCCGTCTCGGGGGTCCACGGCGAACTGGATGTTGCACCCGCCGGTGTCGACGCCGACCGACCGGATGATGCCGATCGACAGGTCGCGCAGATGCTGGTACTCGCGGTCGGTGAGCGTCATCGCCGGCGCCACGGTGATCGAGTCGCCGGTGTGCACCCCCATCGGGTCGAGGTTCTCGATCGAGCAGACGATGACCACGTTGTCCGCGCGGTCGCGCATCACTTCCAGCTCGTACTCCTTCCAGCCGAGGATCGACTCCTCCAGGAGCACCTCGGCCGTCGGGCTGGCGGCGAGTCCGGCCCCGGCGATCCGGCGCAGGTCGGCCTCGTCGTGGGCCATCCCCGAGCCGGCTCCGCCCATGGTGAAGCTGGGCCGCAGGACCATCGGGTAGCCGAGGTCCTCCGCGGCCGCCAGGCAGTCCTCGAGGGTGTGGCAGATCACGCTGCGAGCCACCTCCCCACCGAGCTCTTCGACGATCTTCTTGAAGGACTCGCGGTTCTCCCCCCGGTCGATCGCCTCGATGCTGGCCCCGATCAGCTCCACGCCGTACTTCTCCAGCACCCCGCGCTCGGCCAGCTGCATGGCCGCGTTCAGGGCGGTCTGGCCGCCCAGGGTGGCCAGCAGCGCGTCGGGCCGCTCGCGGGCGATGACCTGCTCGACGTAGTCCGGCGTGATCGGCTCGACGTAGGTGGCGTCGGCGAACTCGGGGTCGGTCATGATCGTCGCCGGGTTGGAGTTCACCAGGATCACGCGCACCTCCTCCTCCTTGAGCACGCGGCAGGCCTGGGTCCCGGAGTAGTCGAACTCGGCCGCCTGCCCGATCACGATCGGCCCGGAGCCGATGACGAGCACGCTGGTGATGTCGGTGCGCCGAGGCATCAGCGCTCCCCTCCCATGAGGTCGCAGAACCGGTCGAAGAGGTAGGCCGCGTCGTGCGGACCGGCCGCCGCCTCGGGGTGGTACTGCACGGAGAAGGCCGAGAGCCGACCCGCGTCGTCGCGCAGCTCGAGACCCTCCACCACGTCGTCGTTGAGGCAGACGTGGCCGACGGCGACCTCGCCGTACGGCGTGGCCACCGGGTGGTCCAGCGGCTCCCCGTCGGGCCATCGGACCGCGAAGCCGTGGTTGTGCGCGGTCACCTCGACCGAGCCTGTCGACCGGTCCATCACCGGCTGGTTGATGCCGCGATGACCGTACTTGAGCTTGTAGGTGCCCAGTCCTAGGGCGCGGCCGAACAGCTGGTTGCCGAAGCAGATGCCGAAGTAGGGGATGCGGCGTTCCAGCGCCGCCCTCAGCAGGTCGACCTGGCGGACGGTGGCGGCGGGGTCGCCGGGGCCGTTGGAGAAGAACAGCCCGTCGGGCTGCACCGCGAGCACGTCCTCGATCGAGGCCGTGGCCGGCAGGACGTGCACCTCGACCCCCCGCTGCGCCAGCATCCGCGGCGTGTTCGCCTTGATGCCGAGGTCCACCGCGGCGACGGTGAAGCGCCGCTCGCCCTCGGCGGGAACGACGTAGGGCTCGCGGGTCGTGACCTCGTCGGCGAGCTCCAGCCCGGTCATCTGCTCCGCGGCGCGGACACGCGCCAACAGCGCCGCGGGGTCGGACTCGGTCGTGGAGATGCCGGCGCGCATCGCTCCTCGCTCGCGGAGGTGCCGGGTGAGGGCCCGGGTGTCCACGCCCTGGATGCCGACGACGCCCTGAGCCTGCAGCGCCTCGTCCAGACTGCGCCGGGAGCGCCAGCTGCTCGGGACGCGGGCCGGGTCGCGCACGACGTATCCCGCCACCCAGATCCGGCTGGACTCGGGGTCCTCGTCGTTCATCCCGGTGTTGCCGACGTGCGGGGCGGTCATCACCACCACCTGCCGGTGGTAGGAGGGGTCGGTCAGGGTCTCCTGGTAGCCGGTCATGCCGGTCGAGAACACCGCCTCACCCACGGTCTCGCCCGAGGCCCCATAGGACTCGCCGTGGAATGTGCGGCCGTCCTCGAGCACCAGCAGCGCAGGCCTCATGCCGGCACCCCCGAGGTCGCGACGTCCCGACTGTCGGCCGGAGCGGTCAACCGGCCGTGGAGAACCGTGGGCCGACCGCGCAGGAACGTCGCGATCACCCGGCCGGGCAGCTCGCGCCCGGCGTAGGGGGTGTTCCGCGACAGGCTGGCACTGCGCCCTGGGTCGACCACCGCCCGCACGGTGGGGTCGTAGATCACCAGGTTGGCCGGCTCCCCGACGGCCAGCGGGCGTCCCTGCTCGGCGAGCCGGCCGATCCGCGCGGGCTGGGTGGAGGTCCGGTCCGCCACCTCCCGCCAGCCCAGGAGACCGCTGTCGACCATCGCATGCTGAACCACCGACAGGGCGGTCTCCAGGCCCAGCATCCCGAACGCGGCCACCGCCCACTCGCAGTCCTTGTCCTCGTGGGGGTGCGGCGCGTGGTCGGTGGCGACGGCATCGATGGTGCCGTCCGCGAGCCCGGCGCGCACCGCGTAGACGTCGGTCTGGGTCCGCAGCGGGGGGTTCACCTTGTAGACCGGGTCGTAGGTCGCGGCGAGCTCGTCGGTGAGGAGCAGGTGGTGCGGGGTGACCTCGGCGGTCACGTCCCAGCCCTTGCTCTTGGCCCAGCGCACGATCTCCACCGATCCGGCGGTGGACAGGTGGCAGACGTGCAGTCGGCTGCCCACGTGCGCGGCCAGCAGGCAGTCCCGGGCGATCACCGCCTCCTCGGCCACCGCGGGCCAGCCACGCAGCCCCAGCCGTCCCGAGAGCTCCCCCTCGTTCATCTGGGCGTCCTCGGTGAGCCGCGGCTCCTGGGCGTGCTGAGCGACGACGCCGCCGAACGCCTTGACGTACTCCAGCGCCCGGCGCATCAGCACCGCGTCCGAGACGCACTTCCCGTCATCGGAGAAGACCCGGACCCGAGCCGTCGAGTCGGCCATCGCACCGAGCTCGGCGAGCTGACGACCAGCCAACCCGGCGGTCACCGCCCCCACCGGGTGGACGTCGCAGTGGCCGGCCTCGCGACCCAGCCGCCAGACCTGCTCCACGACGCCGGCGGTGTCGGCCACCGGGTCGGTGTTCGCCATCGCGTGCACTGCGGTGAACCCGCCCAGAGCCGCCGCGCGGGTGCCGCTGGCCACGGTCTCCGCGTCCTCCCGGCCCGGCTCACGCAGGTGGGTGTGCAGGTCGACCAACCCCGGGAGCAGCACGGCCCCGGCGGCGTCGACCACCTCGATGACCGGATGGGTGTCCGGGTCGGGGCCCGGGTCGGGGCCCGGTGAACCGCCGGCGGTGGTCCGGCCCGGGGGGGCGATCTCGGCGATGACACCCTCCCGCAGGAGCAGGTCGACCGGATCCTCGCCGTACGGCCGGGCCCGGGTGATCAGGAAGGCGGTCACGGGCTGGTTCCGTCCGTCGCAGGAACATCGGTGTCGGGCCGGGGCGCTGCGGGCTGGCCCTCCTCGGGCTGGCGCTCCTCCGGCTGGCTCTCCTGGGGTTGGGCGCCGCCGAGGAGCAGGTAAAGCACCGCCATCCGCACCGCGACCCCGTTCGTGACCTGCTCGACGATCACCGAGCGGGCCGAATCGGCGACGTCGGCGCTGATCTCCATGCCGCGGATCATCGGCCCGGGGTGCATCACCAGCACATGGTCCCGGAGCATTCCCATCCGTCGGGCGTCGAGGCCGTAGCGCCGGGAGTACTCGCGCACCGTGGGGAAGAACGAGGCGTTCATCCGCTCCTGCTGGACCCGGAGCATCATCACCGCGTCGGCCTTGGCCAGCACGCTGTCGAGGTCGTAGGCCGCCTCGACGTCCCACCGGTCGACGCCGACCGGGAGCAGGGTCGGCGGTGCGACCAGCGTGACCTCGGCCCCGAGGGTGCGCAGCAGTATTGCGTTGGAGCGGGCCACCCGGCTGTGCAGGACGTCGCCGACGATCGCGACCCGACGGCCGTCCAGCCGTCCGAGGTGGCGCGAGATGGTGAAGGCGTCGAGCAGCGCCTGGGTCGGGTGCTCGTGGGTGCCGTCGCCGGCGTTGATCACGCTCGAGCGCGTCCACCCCGCATGAGCCAGCCGATGCGGCGCGCCGCTCGCCGCGTGCCGGATCACGATCGCGTCGGCCCCCATCGCCTCGAGAGTGAGGGCGGTGTCCTTGAGGGACTCACCCTTGCTGAGACTCGAGCCCTTGGCGGAGAAGTTGATGACGTCGGCCGAGAGCCGCTTGCCGGCCGCCTCGAACGAGATCCGGGTGCGGGTGCTGTCCTCGAAGAAGAGGTTGACCACCGTGCGGCCGCGCAGCGCCGGGAGCTTCTTGATCGGCCGGTCGGCGAGGCTGCGCAGCTCCTCGGCGGTGCTGAGGATCAGCTCGGCGTCGTCGCGGGTCAGGTCCGCGGCGCTGAGCAGGTGGCGCCTCACGCACCCACCCCCTCGGCGGCGGTGCGCCCGGTGATCCGCACCGCGTCGACACCGTCGATCTCCTCCAGGTCGACGGTCACCGTCTCCGCCACCGCGGTGGGGAGGTTCTTGCCGACGAAGTCGGCGCGGATCGGCAGCTGGCGGTGGCCCCGGTCCACGAGCACCGCGAGCCGGACCGCACGGGGCCGGCCGACGTCGTTCATGGCGTCGAGTGCCGCGCGGATCGTGCGCCCGGAGAACAGCACGTCGTCGACGAGGACCACGGTCTTGTCCTCGATGCCGGTCGAGGGGATCTCGGTGGGCAGCAGGGCCCGCGCCGGCCGCATCCGGAGGTCGTCGCGATACATGGTCACGTCGAGGGAGCCGACTGGGACGGGCGAGCCTTCGACCGCGGCGATCCGCTCGGCGATCCGCCGGGCCAGGGGAACGCCCCCGGTGGGGATACCCAGCACGACCAGGTCGGCGGCGCCCTTGTTGCGTTCGAGGATCTCGTGGGCGATGCGGGTCAGGGCCCGGGTGATGTCACGGGCATCGAGAACGGTGGAGCCACGGGTGCCGGCGGTGTCGGGGCCGGTCGTGTCGGGCACAGGCATGCGGGTGCCGGACCTCCTTCTCCGCCTCACGGGACGGCTCGTTAAAGGACGTCGATCGCGCTCACCCTAGCAGCGCCCGATCAGTTCTCGAGACAGCCGGCCTCGCGCATGTAGGCACGGGCCTGACGCAACGCCCAGTCTCCGTCCCTGGACAGCCCCTGGTTGCCCCGCCGCACCCACACATCGACCGTGGAGTCTCCGCACGGGAACCGCGCGACCACCCCGAACTGCTCGGTGTCGACGACGCGGACGACGACCGGCCCCATCTCGATCCGGTCGGTCTCCTCGCCGGGTGCCAGCCCTCCCTCGCGCACGCTGTGCACCACCATGCTGCGGTTGTCGCCGATCTGGCCGTACATGAACGCCTCTCCCCTCCGCGGCGTCTTCACGGCCCCGATGGCGGTGACGCCGACCCCCTCCAGAACGGTGCGGACGTCCCGCTCGACAGGCGTGTCCTCGGGCTGGCTCGCGCTGATGGTCGGCGCTGGGCCTGCGGCCTCCTCGTCGCCGGTGCACGAGGAGAGCAGCAGGGTGCCCGCGAGGAGTGGGCCCAGGAGCAGGGGCGGGAGCACACGAGTGGACACGGAGGACTCCTCACGAGTGGTCATGAGTCTGCTGGCAGCATAGAGAGGTGCATCTCGGCAAAATCTGGGGCGTCCCGGAGACTCGCCTCGACGATGCGCTCCTGGCCTCCCTTCCGGATCTCGCGGTGCCCGCCCCCTGGAACGCGGCGTGCGAGGCGGTGGTCTGGGTGCATCGAGCGAGCAGCGCCGCCCGGGAGGCGCTGCCGCCGGTGCTGCGCGGCCGCCGTCCCCTGCTCGTGGTCGGCGCGGCGCTGCGCTATCGGGAGACGCCGGTGGGTCGCTATGACGAGGTGCTGGGCGCGATCGTGACGCGCGCAGGGCCGGGCCTCCGGGCCACGGTGGCGT
This sequence comes from uncultured Actinomycetota bacterium, assembly GCA_963745245.1. Taxonomy (GTDB): domain Bacteria; phylum Actinomycetota; class Actinomycetes; order Propionibacteriales; family Nocardioidaceae; genus Marmoricola_A. The sequence continues at coordinate 381,278 of CAVUWU010000002.1, read as the reverse complement.
TCATCGCGGTGGACTCCGCGCCCAGCCTGGTCGCGGGGCGGGTCAACTGGGCGCTGCCCAAGGCGCCCGGCTCCTTCGAGGGCTCGGTCGGCGATCGGATGGCGCTGACGGGGACAGCGGACTCGGGGATCCGCTGGCGGGTCCGGGTCACGCCCACGGCGCGGGGCCCGCGACTGCCGGTGTTCGCCCGGGGGCGGATCCTCCAGCAGCTGCCCGAGGCAGCCGCGGGCGTCAGCCGGCTGCGGGGAAGCGGCCGATGGCGGCCCGCCCGCGTCCGCGTGGAGGTCGAGTCCGCGGGCGGGCTGGCGACGTGGCTGCGACCGGGACACCATCGCGGCGCGCTGGTGGACACCGCCTCCTTCCGGCTGGAACCCGTGCACCGGATCAGCCGTCGTCGGCCAGCCTGTCCAAGGCGTCGCTGACGGCCCGGTGGAAGGTGGGGTAGGCGTAGATCATCGAGCGCAGCACCGGCAGCGGAACCCGGGCATGCGCCGCCAGGGTGAGCATCGACAGCACCTCCCCGCCGGTCGGCGCCACCGCGGTGGCGCCGACGAGGACGTCGTCGGCGCACACCAGCTTCACCAGGCCCTCGTTGCCGACCTTATGGATCCAGCCGCGCGCGCTCTCCGGCACCTGGGCGAGGGCGGTGCGGACGGCGAGCCCGGCCTCGCGTGCCTGCTCCTCGGTCATCCCCACCGAGCCCACCTCAGGATCGGTGAACGTGACCCGGGGCACCGCGGCGAAGTCGGCCTCCGGGGCGGCCTGGCCCAGCACGTCGCGCACGACGGCCAGGGCGCCGTACACGGAGGTGTGCGTGTAGGCGCCCTTGCCGGTCACGTCCCCGATGGCGTAGAGCCACCCGAGCGGCTCACCCTCGTGCAGCACCTGCATCTGGTCGTCGGTCTCGAGCCACCCGGCGGAGGGATCCAGGCCCACGGTGTCCAGGCCCACGTCGGCCAGCTGGGGCACCCTGCCGGTAGCCACCAGGAGCTTCTCGACCTCCACCGACCCATGACCCAGGTCGAGTCGGAACGACCCGTCCTCATGCCGCACCGCCTCCAGGGCGGCGCCGACGAGAACCCGGACCCCCTCCCGCTCGAAGACCTCGGTGACCACCGAGGAGACCTCCGGCTCCTCCCCCGCCATGATCCTCGGGGCCGCCTCGACCAGGGTCACGCGCACACCGAACCGGGCGAAGACCTGCGCCAGCTCGCAGCCGATCGCCCCGCCACCCAGCACCGCCAGCGAGCCCGGGAGCTCGGTGAGGGCCACGGCGTCCCGGTTGGTCCAGAAGGGGGTCTCGGCCAAGCCCTCGACCGGCGGGACCGCCGGCGCGGTGCCGGGATTGAGCAGCACCGCGCGGCGTGCCTCGATGATGCGCCCCTCCACCTCCACGCGCCGCGGACCGGCGATCCGGCCGTGCCCGCGCACGAAGGTGACTCCGGCTCCCTCCAACCGTTCGACGGCCACGGCGTCGTCCCAGTCGGACGTGGCCTCCTCGCGGATCCGGTCGGCGACGGGCCGCCAGGATGGTGCGACGCTGCACTCCCCGGCGAGCTGTGGCACGCGGCGCGCCTCGGCGAGCGCGTGCGCGGCACGGATCATCATCTTGGTGGGCACGCAGCCGTAGTACGGACACTCACCCCCGACCAGGTGCCGGTCCACCGCGAGCACCTCCAAGCCCGCGGCGGCCAGTTCCGTGGCGGCCGCCTCACCACCGGGCCCCAGACCGACAACCACCACGTCAACGGTCTCGACCGCGCCAGCCGTGTCGGTGCTCTCAGTCCCGTCGGCCGGACTCCGCTCATCACTCATGCAGCCCACCCTGCCAGGTCGACCGGGAGAGGCCAGGGCACCCGGCAACGGGGCCCAGCCGTCGAGCGCGGCCGCGCTCAGCCGGCGATCGTCTCCTTGTCCCGGGCGACGGCGGCCAGGACGCCGTTGACGAACGCAGGGGACTCGTCGGTGGACAGCTCCCGGACCAGCGCGAGCGCCTCGCTGATCGCGACGGCGTCCGGCACGTCCGCGGCGTACAGGATCTCGTAGACGCCGATCCGCAGCACGTTGCGGTCGACCGCCGGCATCCGCGCCAGGGTCCATCCTTCGGAGTACGCCGCGAGCACGGCGTCGATTCTCTCCTGGTGGCCGGTCACCGCGCGGACCAGTTCGACGGCGTAGTCACTCAACGGCGGCCGCTTGGAGGCGGGCTCGAGGCGCTCGGCGAGCATGCCGTCCAGCGCCAGCCCGCGGACCTCGCTCTCGAACAGCACGTCGAGGGCTCGTCGGCGCGCCTTGCCTCGGGCGGACACCGGTCAGCTGCTGACGCGGCCGAGGTAGCTGCTGTCCCGGGTGTCGACCTTGACCTTCTCGCCGGTGGTGATGAACAACGGGACCTGGATCTCGTGGCCGGTCTCGAGCCGGGCCGGCTTGGTGCCCCCGGTGGACCGATCGCCCTGCAGCCCGGGCTCGGTGTACTCCACCGTCAGCTCGACCGAGGCGGGTAGGTCGACGTAGAGCACCCGGCCCTCGTTGGTGGCCACGATCGCCTCCTGCTGCTCGAGGAGGAAGTTGCTGGCCTCCCCCACGGTGGCCGGCTCCACCTCGATCTGGTCGAAGCTGCTGGTGTCCATGAAGACGTAGTGGGTGCCGTCGTTGTAGAGGTACTGCATCGTGCGCTTGTCGACGGTCGCCACCTCGACCTTGACGTCGGCGTTGAACGTCTTGTCCACGGTCTTGCCCGACTCGATGTTCCTCAGCTTGGTGCGCACCACGGCGCCGCCCTTGCCGGGCTTGTGGTGCTGGAACCACAGGACCTGCCACAGCTGTCCGTCCAGGTTGAGCACCATGCCGTTTTTCAGGTCGTTCGTGGTCGCCATGCGTCGATGTTTCCTCGTCTGTTCCTCGTTGCAGCGGGCGGGTCCCGCCCGTGGGGCCAGCGGCGGAGTCTACCGGTCGACCAGGACCTCAGCGCAGCGCTGCGGCCCCTCCCGCGGAGCTGCCGGCCAGCCAGGTGCGGTAGCCGCCGTCGAGGTTGGCCACCTCGTGGCCGTGCTGGGCCAGGACGCGGGTGGCGACGTGGCCGCGGATCCCCACCTGGCAGTAGACGAGCAGTGGCCCGAGGGGGAGTTCCTCGACCCGCTTGCGAAGCTCGTCCACCGGGATGTGGAGGGACCCGGGGATCGCGCCCGCACGGTGTTCGGCCTCCGTCCGCACGTCGACGAGCGTGGTCCGCGGCGACACGCCGTCCCTGATCTCGTGCCATTGGATGGCAGGCCCCAGACCGTCGGCGCGGTCCATGGCGACGTATCCCAGCATGTTGACCGGGTCCTTGGCCGACCCGAAGGCGGGGGCGTAGGCAAGCTCGAGATCGGTCAGGGCCGAGGCGGGCAGCCCGCCGGCGATCGCGGTGGCCAGGACGTCGATGCGCTTGTCGACTCCGGCTCCCCCCACGCCCTGGGCACCCAGAATGGCATCGGTCTCGGGGTCGACCAGAAGCTTCAGCGCCATCGTGTCGGCACCGGGGTAGTAGGTGGCGTGCGAGAAGGGGTGGGTGTGGATCGCGTGGTGCCGGCGGCCGGCGGCGCGCAGCCGCTTCTCGCTCCAGCCGGTGGTCGCGACCTGGAGGCCGAAGACCCCGACGATGGCGGTGCCCAGGACCGGGCGGTCGGCGGCGGGGCGGCCGGCGATCGCGTCGGCCACCAGCCGTCCCTGCCGGTTGGCGGTGTTGGCCAGCGGCACCAGGACCCCGACGCCATCGACGGCGTCCCGCTTCTCCACGGCATCACCCACCGCGTAGATGTCGGGGTCGCTGGTGCGGAACGACTCATCGACGGCGATGCCGCCGCACGGGCCGACCTCGAGGTCGGCCTCCGCAGCGAGCCGGCTCTCGGGGCGGACACCGACCGCGACCACCACGACGTCGGCCGCCAGGCTGCGTCCGTCGGCCAGCGTCACCTCCCGGGGTCCGACCCCCGCGACCGGGTTGCTCAAGAAGAGGCGGACGCCGCACTCGCGGATCCGGTCGTGCACCGGCGCGACCATCTCCGGGTCGAGCGGAGCCATCACCTGTGCGGACGCCTCGACGACTGCGACGTCCAGGCCGCGGTGGACGAGGTTCTCGGCGACCTCGAGGCCGACGAAGCCGCCTCCGATGACCACGGCGGACGAGGCGCCGTGCACGGCGGCGGTGAGCCGGTCGGTGTCCTCGATGTCGCGCAGCGTCACGCCGCGGTCGATGCCCGGGACCGGCGGGACCACCGGACGCGCCCCGGGGGACAGGACCAGGGCGTCGTAGTGCACCGGGTGCTCGACGGGCTCCTCCCCCTCGGCGTCGAGGTCGCGGACCATCACCAACCGCCGTTCGCGGTCGATGGCGGTGACCTCGTGCCGAACCCGCACGTCGAGTGCGAAGCGCGCGCCCAGCGACTCGGGCGTCTGCAGCAGCAGGGCGTCTCGCTCCGGGATCACCCCGCCGACGTGGTAGGGCAGGCCGCAGTTCGCGAAGGAGACATGTCCGCTGCGCTCGAGCACGACGATCTCCAGATGCTCGTCCAGGCGCCGCAGGCGCGTCGCGGCGGACATGCCACCGGCGACTCCCCCGACGACGACGACCCGCCGCACAGGGCCCCGGGGACCGGCAACACGGGAGCGGGCGGGCTGGGCAGGGGTGGGACGCATCGGCGAGAGCACTCCGGGGGGTTCGGGACTTGGGTCCCCTCCGTTGTATACCCCCCGGGGTGTTAGGCGCGAACCGGTGGACGGTGAATCGCGTCACCACGCAGGTGCGGATGCGCAACCAATCGCCGAACCGCGGGGACCCGTGCTGATGCCGGGCTCAGTGGTCGAAGGCGCTTCGCACGGCGGCCATGTCCGACTCCGCATGGCCGCGATCCACCGCACGGTCGTAGAGGCCGAGCACTGCCGTCAGCAGGTCCTCCGGCAGGCCCGTCGCCCGCGCGGCCTCCACCATCAGGCCGATGTCCTTGCGCACCCCCGCAACGGCGAACGACGGCGTCTCCCACTCGCGCGAGAGCATCATCGCCCCCTTGAGGTGGGCATAGGGCACGTCCACCGGGCCCCCCGCGATGGCTTCGAGGAACAGCTCCGGAGCGACGCCGAGGGTGGCAGCGAGCGCCAGCGACTGGGCGACCCCCGCGTTGACGGTGGCGACCCAGGCGTTGCAGGCCAGCTTCAGCGCACTCGCCGCGCCGAGGTCGTCGCCCACGGTGACGGTCCGGGATGCGACGGCGTCGAAGACCGGCTGGGCGGCACAGCGGGCGCTCTGTGCGCCGGAGACCAGGACCACGAGGGCACCCTCCTCGGCGGGCTTGCGGGTGCCGAGGACGGGAGCGTCGAGGAGCCGGTCCTCGACCGGCTCGGAAGCCTCGGCGATCCGGCGCATCCCCTCGGGCCCGACGGTGCTGCTCTGCACCCACACGGCGTCCGCACGCAGTGCTCCGACGACGTCGGCGGCCACCCCGAGGACGCTGTCGGCGTCGAAGAGCATGGAGACCACGGCATCGGCTCCGGCTACGGCGTCGGACACCGACCCGGCCACGCGCAGCCGTTCTCCTTCGAGTGCCGCAGCGCGAGTGCGGGTGCGGTTCCACACCTCGACATCGTGGCCTGCACGGGCTAGCGACCGCGCCATCGCCGACCCCATGATCCCGGTCCCGAGCACGGCGAGGCGCATGCGATCCATGCGGCCATTGTGCCAGGCACCCGGCTCCCGGGTCAGCCAGCCGGCACGCACTAGGCTGCCGCAGTGACAGCGTGGTTCGACTCCCCCGCCGACGCGGCCGCCCGGCTACGGGCCGCCGGCTACCTCGCGGCTCCAGCCACCGCGACCACGGCGTACCTCGCCGGGGCCTTGGAGAAGCCGCTGCTCGTCGAGGGCCCGGCGGGAGTGGGCAAGACCGAGCTGGCCAAGGCCGTGGCCCGGGCCACCGGTGCCGAGCTGATCAGACTCCAGTGCTACGAGGGGCTCGACGAAGCACGCGCTCTTTACGAGTGGAACTACAAGAAACAGCTCCTCCGGATCCAGGCAGCCAGCCCCGACCAGGCGTGGGAGGAGACCCACGACGACATCTTCACCGACGAGTTCCTGCTCACTCGTCCACTGCTCACCGCCATCCGGCGCGAGCAGCCGACGGTGTTGCTTGTCGACGAGGTGGACAAGACCGACGTGGAGGTCGAGGGGCTGCTGCTGGAGGTGTTGTCGGACTTCCAGGTCACGATCCCCGAGCTGGGGACCGTGGTGGCCGCGCGCCGGCCCTTCGTCGTGCTCACCTCCAACGCGACCCGCGAGCTGTCCGAGGCAGTGAAGAGGCGTTGCCTGTTCCTCCACCTCGACTACCCCGACGCGGAGCGGGAGAAGGACATCGTCGTGTCGCAGGTGCCCGGCATCGACCATGCACTCGCCCACCAGCTGGTCGCGACGGTCTCCCGGCTCCGGGAGCTGGAGCTGAAGAAGGCGCCCTCGATCGCCGAGTCCGTGGACTGGGCGCGCACGCTGATCGCCCTCGAGGTCGGTGACCTGGACGAGGAGGCGGTCCTGGCCACGCTCGGCGTCGTGCTCAAGCACGCCTCGGACCACGACAAGGCGCTGCACGCGCTGCGGTCGCACGCCCGGCGGTAGTCGTGGCCCTGCTCGAGCGCCACATCGCTTTCGTCGTTGCACTCCGGCGAGCGGGGATGCCGGTCTCGCTCACCGAGGACCTCGACTCCGTCGCGGTCCTCGACCGCCTGGGCCTCAGCGACCGCCTCCTGCTCCGCGAAGGACTGGCCGCCACCCTCGTCAAGCGGCAGAGCCACCGCCCGACCTTCAACGACCTCTTCGACCTCTACTACCCGGCGCTGCTCGGCGGCGGAGTCGATGCCCCCGCACAGCCCGCGCGGACCGAGGGCCGCGGTCCCCTGCCGGAGCAGGTGCGCGAGGTCCGCGACCGGGTCGCGGAGGCGCTGGCCGAGCCAGACGGGGACACCGCGCAGGCGCTGGCCGTGGAGGCGGTCAGCAGGTTCGGCGCGATGCAGGCGCGCCCCCGCGGCATGTCCTCATGGTCGTCCTACAACACGCTCCAGCGCATCGACCTCGAGGACCTGGTTCGCCGTCTGACGCGGGCCCTGATGGACGCAACCGAAGCCGGGCCGCGCTCCGAAGAGCTCGCCCGGCTCACGGCTCGGCACCGTGTGGACGGGTTCCGTCGTCGCGTCGAGTCCGAGGTCCGCCGACGGATCGCCGAGGAGAAGTCGACCGACCACGTGGCCCGCACCACGCTGCGGCCGAGCATCGAGCGGCTCGCCTTCACCAGCGCCCGCAAGGCGGAGATCGACGAGATGCGTCGGCAGGTCTACCCGCTCGCCCGCCGGTTGGCCACCCGGCTCGCCCAGGAGCAGCACGCCCGCCGGCGCGGGCCGCTGGACTTCCGGCGCACCGTCCGAGCCTCGATCTCCACCGGGGGCGTCCCGCTGGACACCCACCACCGGCCCAGACGCCCGCATCGCACCGAGCTGGTCGTGCTCTGCGACGTGAGCGGCTCGGTCGCGAACTTCGCCTCCTTCACCCTGCTGCTCGTCTATGCGCTGCGCGAGCAGTTCACCAAGGTCCGAGCCTTCACCGTCGTCGACGAGGTGCATGAGGTGACCGCAGACTTCCGCCCCGGTGCAGACCCGGAGGAGACGCTGGCCCGGCTCGCCGACAGCGCACGCCACGCCTCGCGCTGGGGACGCACCGACTATGGCGCCGCGTTCCGCGCCTTCGCTGAGCGGTACGCCGACGCGGTGGGCCCGAAGACCAGCCTGCTCGTCCTCGGGGACGCGCGCAGCAACTACACCGACCCGGCGCTGCCGGTGCTCCGGGAGTTGGTCGAGGCCGCCCGCCACGCCTGGTGGCTCAACCCCGAGCACCGGCAGCAATGGGACACCGGGGACTCGGCCGCCTCCGCGTACGCCGCGGTGCTGCCGATGGTCGAGTGTCGCAACCTCGAGCAGCTCGCCGCATTCGTCCACGACCTCGTGTGAGGAAACCAAGACGTGATGCCTAACCCGTGACCTCGGCTATGCGCATGCGCGACGATGCCGCCATGAGCACCGACGAGCGAGGCGGCCACGACTCCGCACAGGGGAAGCTCGCCAGCAGCGAGATCGCACAGGCCGGACTCACAGGCTGGGCGCACCTGGGCGGATCGCTGCACACACGGCTGCGAACCGGACGATTCGCGTCCGGTCTGGTGATCCTCGAGGCGATCGGAGCCGCCGCCGAGGAGATGAACCACCATCCCGACCTCGACCTTCGATACACCCACCTCGACGTCCGCCTCACCAGCCACGACGCCGGCGGGGTGACCCGAAGGGACCTCCGGCTGGCCGGCAGGATCTCGGCCATCGCGGCCGAGGCCGGGGTGGAGGTGGACTGCTCCGACGTCTCCCGGATGGAGCTGGCCCTGGACAGCCCCGACTACCCCACAGTGCTGCCGTTCTGGGCAGCGGTCCTCGCGTTGTCCCAGACCCCCGGTGCCGACGACGAGGTCCGGGACACCGCGGGGGTGCTGCCGACCGTGTGGTTCCAGCAGTCGGGCGCCGAGGAGCCGCGGCAGCGCTGGCACCTGGACATCTGGGTCGACCCGGCCCAGGTGCAGCCGCGGATCGATGCCGCCGTGGCCGCCGGCGGCACGCTGGTCAGCGATGCGGACGCGCCGAGCTTCTGGGTGCTGGCCGACCCCGAGGGCAACAAGGTGTGCCTGTGCACCTGGCAGGAACGGGGCTAGTCGAGGGCTAGTCGGGGCGGGCGCCGGCATCGGGGCTCGCCGGGGGGCTCTCGTGGGGCCGGAGCCGGTCGGCCACCATGGCCAGCGTGATCGCCGCGACGAGCGCGGGCCAGAACAGGAACGCGGCGGTTCCCACCCAGTCGACGTCGTCCCACGTCGAGATCCACGTCAGCACCGCCACGGCGATGCCGGCGCTGACCAGGGCCTTGGCGATGCCGGTCAGGACCACCGCCGCCGTCTCACGAGCGATCTGATCGGCTTCAGAGGAGGTCGAACGCTCGGGCTCGCCGGTCACGACCGCACCCCCTCGAAGGCTCGCTCCAGCAGGTCGGGCTCGGGGCCCTGGAGGACGGCGGGCCGGCCCAGGCCTTCCAGGACGACGAACCGGAGCAGGTCCCCCCGGGACTTCTTGTCGATGCGCATGGTGGCGAGCAGGTCGTCGAACCGCGCCCCGGCGTACGACGTGGGGAGCCCGAGCGAGGACAGGACGGAGCGATGCCGGGCCGCTGTCTCTTCGTCGAGCCGGCCGGCCAGGCGAGCCACCTCGGCCACGAACACCATCCCGATCGCCACGGCGTCCCCGTGCCGGAACCGGTAGCCCTCCGCCCGCTCGATCGCATGCGCCAGGGTGTGGCCGTAGTTGAGCGCCTCGCGACCCGGGTGCCCCCCGCTGCCGCCGGTCTCCCGGAAGTCGGCCGAGACCACGTCGATCTTGACCTGGACGGCGCGCTCGATGAGCTCGCGCATCTGCGGGGAGCCGGGCGCCAAGGCGGTCTCCGGGGAGCTCTCGACGATGTCGAGGATGGCGGGGTCGGCGATGAAGCCGCACTTGATCACCTCCGCCATCCCGCTGACCAGCTCCGCCCGGGGCAGCGACCCGAGCACGGCCAGGTCGCAGAGCACCCCGGCGGGCGCGTGGAACGCGCCCACGAGGTTCTTGCCCTCGGCGGTGTCGATGCCGGTCTTGCCGCCCACGGCGGCGTCCACCATCGCGAGCAGCGTGGTGGGCAGGTGCACCACACGCACGCCACGCAGCCACGTGGCCGCGACGAAGCCACCCAGGTCCGTGGTGGCGCCGCCCCCGACCGCGACGATCGCGTCGGAGCGGGTGAACCCGGACTGCCCGAGAACCTCCCAGCAGAACGCGAGGACGGAGACCTCCTTCGCGGCTTCGCCGTCCGGTGTCTCCACGGCGTGCGCCTCGAGGCCAAGCCCGGCGAGGTAGTCCCGGACCCACTCCCCCATCGGCCGAAGCATCCGCGGATGGATCACCGCGACCCGCTGGACACCCGCGCCGAGAAGTCCGGGCAGCCGGTCGACGATGCCGTTGCCGATCACGACGCCATAGCCTTCGGCGCCGCTGTCCGGCCCGCCGAGACGGAGAGTGGTCGGATCCTCGCTCACCGCCCGTCCTCCCCCGTCGGGTCCGAGATCACGCGCTCCACCTCGGTCGCGACCTCCTCGGGGGTGCGGTCGTCGGTGCTGACGACGTGGTCGGCGACCTCCAGGTAGACCGGAAGCCGCTCCTCGAGCAGCGCCTTGACCCGGGACCGGACGTTGCCCAGGAGCAGCGGACGACCGCTGCCGAGTCCGACCCTCCTGACCGCGTCGGCGAAGCCGACCCGCAGGAACACCACGACATGGTCGCGCAGCGCCGCACGGGTGCGGGGGTCGAGGACCGCCCCGCCGCCGAGCGCGAGCACGCCGTGGTGGTCGGCGAGAGCGGCGCGGACCGCCTCGTGCTCCCGGGCCCGGAAGTACGCCTCCCCCTCCGCCACGAAGAGGTCGCTGACGCTGCGTCCCTCCACCGCCTCCACGTCCTGGTCGGTATCGCGCAGCGACACCCCCCAGCGCGAGGCCAGGACCTTGCCCACCGTCGTCTTCCCCGCGCCCATCGCGCCGACCAGGACGACCCTGGGTCCGCTCACCGGAACCTCAGTGCGTTCAGGTAGCCCTCGACGTTGCGCCGGGTCTCCTGCACCGAGTCGCCACCGAACTTCTCCAGCCCGGCGTCGGCGAGCACCAGCGCCACCATCGCCTCGGCCACGATCCCCGCGGCGGGCACCGCGCAGACGTCTGAGCGCTGGTGGTGGGCGACGGAGGGCTCCCCGGTGGCGACGTCCACGGTCCGCAGGGCCCGGGGGATGGTCGCGATCGGCTTCATCGCCGCGCGCACGCGCAGGACCTCCCCGGTGGACATCCCCCCCTCCGTCCCCCCGGAACGACCGGAGGTTCGCCGCAGGCCCGTCCCGGTGTCCTCGATCTCGTCGTGGGCCAGGGAGCCGGGGCCACCGGCGAGCGCGAAGCCGTCACCCACCTCGACGCCCTTGATCGCCTGGATCCCCATGAGCGCTCCCGCGAGCTTCGCGTCCAGCCGCCGATCCCAGTGAACGTGGGACCCCAACCCGGGCGGAAGCCCGTGGACGACGACCTCCACGATCCCGCCCAGCGTGTCGCCGTCTTTGTGTGCCTGGTCGATCTCGGCCACCATCGCACCGCTGGCCTCGGGGTCCAGGCAGCGCACCGGGTCCGCGTCGAGCGCTTCTCGGTCGTCGAACTCGGGGATCGACCCGGGCGGCGCGGTGGCTGAGCCGATCCGCACGACGTGGCTGACCACCCGGGCGCCGGTCGCCTGCTCGAGGAACGCCGAGGCCACCGAGCCGAGCGCGACCCGGGCGGCGGTCTCCCGCGCCGAGGCTCGCTCGAGCACCGGCCGGGCCTCGTCGAAGTCGTACTTCTGCATCCCGACCAGGTCGGCGTGGCCAGGACGCGGCCGGGTCAGCGGCGCGTTGCGGGCCAGTCCGGCCAGCTCGTCGGGGTCGACGGGGTCGGCGGCCATCACCGTCTGCCACTTGGGCCACTCGCTGTTGGCGATGCGCACGGCGACCGGTCCCCCCTGGGTCTCGCCGTGCCGGATCCCGCCGATCACCTCGACCTCGTCACGCTCGAACGACATCCGCGCACCGCGCCCATAGCCAAGCCGGCGCCGGGCCAGCGCCTCGGAGATCGAGGTGGGTGTGGCCCGGACATGGGCCGGCATCCCCTCGAGGATCGCGACCAGGGCCGGGCCGTGGGACTCCCCGGCGGTGAGCCAACGCAGCATGCGCGAAGTCTGTCACGGGCCGCAGCGTCGCCGTCGACCGTCCGGATCGGTCATCCGGCGGCCTCGGGCCGACCGGTCCAGCCTGTCACGGCCCCGTCATGGCCCGGTGTAGAGACGGGCGAGCCAGTCGCCGACGAGCACGCCGACGACGGCCCCGAGCAGCATGAAAGGACCGAACGGATAGGCCCGGCGATCCACGACCCGCACCAGGGTCAGCACACCGCCCCCGATGCCGCCGAGCAGGAAGCCCGCGTAGACGCCCACCAGCAGCGGTCCCCAGCCCAGAAAGCCGAGCGCCATGCCCAGGACGCCGGCGAGCCGGACGTCGCCGTAGCCCATGCCGCGGGGGTAGAGGAGCCACAGCAGCCAGAAGGTGCCGCCGGCGACGAGCCACCCCCAGCCTGCGCGCACCAGGTCCGCCCAGTCACCCGGAGCCGCGGCGAGCACGCACAGCACGGCGACCACGACGTACGACGGCGCGACCACCCGGGTGGGCAGCAGCCGGGTGCGCCAGTCCACGACCGCCAGGGCCACGCCGACGGGCACCAGGTAGGCCACGAGGAGCAACTCCGGGCCCCAGCCCAGCCGGGCCCCCAGCAGACCGGCGGTGACCGCCGCGGCGAGGGCCGCCTTCCACCGCAGCCCCGGCAACGCGGCGATGGCGGCATAGGGCTCCTTCGGGACGACCTCCGGCTCGGTCTCCGCGGCTGCCTCCGGCGCTGTCTCCGCGGCTGCCTCCCGGTCTGCGTCCGGCGCCGGGTCCGGCTCCGGGATCCGGGCCACCAGGGCGGGGACGCCGGCCCCCCCGGCAAGGCCGACCACCGCCAGCACGGCGCCCGCCGTCAGCGACCAGGTCATGACCGGCGAGCCTAGAGCCGTGCAGCCGCAGGCGCAGGGCCGCCTGGGCCGACTGTGGAACGCCGCGTGCCCCCGGCACGGCGCCGGTGCGACCAATCCCGGCCCCGGGTGCGCCTAGCTGCGGGTGCGGGCGGCCAGCGCACCCTGACCGGCGGCCCTCATCGCCCCAAGCGAGGGGCGGGTGCCCGCCATCAGCTCCACCTGCAGCACCGCCTGGTGAACCAGCAGGTCGAGGCCGCCGACCAGGACGCGTCCTGCGGCGGTCGCCGCGGCGGCCAGCGGCGTCGGCCACGGGTCGTAGAGCACCTCGAACACCACCGGCGTCGCCGCGCCCGCCTCGCACACCCACGCGTCCTGGGCTCGCGCCGGGATGGTCGAGACCACGATGTCGCAGCGCGGGACCGGGCCTGCTCCCAGGGCGATCACGGCGAGGTCCGGCGGCCTCGGATGTCTCCGCACCGCCTCCAGCGTCTCCCAGGCGCGCTCCGGGGACCGCACCGCCACCGTCGCGGCCGAACACCCCAGGTCGGCCAGCGCGAGCAGGGTCGAGGCGGCCGTCGCTCCGCCACCGAGCACCAGCGCCTCCGTGCACGGACCGGACCAGCGCTCACGCACTGCGGCGGCCGCCCCCGGCACGTCGGTGTTGTCCCCCCGGCGACGGCCATCGTCGAGCAGGACGGTGTTCACCGCACCGGCCTGCCACGCGCGATCGGTCGTCTCCTCGAGCAGCGGCACCACGGCTCGCTTGAGCGGCATCGTCAGCGACAATCCACGCCAGGTCTCGTCCAGCCCATCCAGGAACGCCGCCAGCCGGCCGTCGGTGACCTCGACCGCCTCGTAGGACCAGTCCAGCCCCAGCTCGGCGTACGCCGCTCGATGCAGCACCGGGGACAGCGAGTGCGCGATGGGGCTGCCGAGGACCGCGCACCGCCGGGGGGGTGAGCCGCCGGGCTGGACGCGCGCTGCGGTCTGCGGCCTGGCCACGGCACTCAGCAGCGGTCCGAGCCCGCGCAGAACTTCGCGAGCTCGACGTTCTTCCAGCGGAGGAACTGGTCGTAGTCGTCGGTGAACTTGGTCTCCCCGGTGTCGAGGTTGACCGTCACGTAGTAGACCCAGTCCCCCTCCGGCGGATTGGCGGCAGCCTCGATCGCCTTGTCCCCCGGCGACTCGATCGGCCCGGGCGGCAGGCCGGGGTAGCGCCGGGTGTTGTACGGCGAGTCCACCTGCAGGTCGTCCTCGCTGAGCGCGAGCCCGAGGTCCCGCCCCAGCGCGTAGTTGACGGTGGCGTCGATCTGGAGGAGCCCGTCGGTCACGTCGCTCTCCAGCCGGTTGTAGATCACCCGGGCCACCTTGCCCCGGTCCCGGTCGCGGCTGGCCTCGGACTCCACCAGGCTGGCCACGGTCATCACCTCGTGGGGCGTGTAGCCCAAGGCACGCGCCCGTTGCTCCAGGTTGGCCTCCTTGGCGGCCTGCCGCCACCGGTCCACCATCCTGGCCAGGATGCGGGTGGCGTTGTCGTCGGGCCCGATGGTGTAGGTGGCGGGGAAGAGATACCCCTCCGCCCGGCCGTCGGCGTAGTCGGGCAGGCCGAGCTTGCGGGGCCGCTCCAGCGCCGCCTCCAGCTCCTTGACCGTCGCCTCGGTCTCCTTCGCCAGGAGGGCGACCGTGTCCTCCACACGGAGCCCCTCGGGCACCGTGACCTGCGTCTGCACCAGGTTGTTCGGGTCGACGAGGATGTCCAGCGCGGCCCGAGCCGACATCTCCTTGCGCATCTGGTAGTAGCCGGCCTGGATGCCACGGGCCCGGTCGTCGTCCTTGCGCGCAGCCTCGACGAAGGCGTCGACGCTGGCCACCACCCCGGACCGCTCCAGCGAACGGCCGATGTCGGGCGCGGTTTCGCCCTGCCGCACCTGGACCAGGACCGAGCCGCTGCCCTGCCCGTCATAGTCCTCGGGGCCGCCGAAGGCCCCGCGCAGCTGGTCCACCCCCCTGGAGACCAGGAAGGCCGCTCCGGCGCCCAGCAGGCCCACGACCACGAGCAGCATCAGGCAGCCGAGGGCCCCGCGCCCGGCCCGCCGCCTGGGTTCGTCGTCCTCGGCGTCGACCAGCGTCTCGCCGCCGCTGGCCGGCGGTTCCTCCTCGCCGGGGTCGATCCGCTCGTCCTCGGGTGGCTCGCTCACCGGTCTCCGCTCCTGTCGCCGATGGCCGGACCATCCGGCCGGTCCCGGGGGGTGCTCGCAGTCGCAGGCGTGACCTCCTCCCCCGCGGGAAGACCGGTGGCCCGCTCGGTGTCCAGTGCATTCTGCAGGATCACCACGGCCGCCGCCTGGTCCACCACGGCGCGTCGCCGGCGACCTGTTCGACCCCGTCCGCGCAGCGTCGCCTCGGCGGAGACGGTGCTCAGCCGCTCGTCGACGAGCCGCACGGTGACCCCTTCGGCGTCGAGGGTGTCAGCCAGCGTGGCGGCGAAGGCCCGCGCCTTGACCGCGGCCGGACCCTCGCCCCCGGACAGCGAGCGGGGCAGCCCGACGACGGCCTCCACGGCGGCGTGATCTCGGACCAGCGCGCGGAGCCGGTCGAGGTCCTTGGGCCCCCGGACGAGGGTCTCCACCGGCGTCGCGATCAGACCGGACGGATCGCAGGCGGCAACGCCGACGCGGACCTCGCCCACGTCGATCCCCAGCCGCACCCCGTGCCTCACCCCTGGGTCACCACACCGGGCTCATCGGGAGGCCAGGGTCCGCACCAGCCTCTGGCGCACGTCGGCCAACGCCTGGTCGGCGTTGCCGGCGTCCGCGCCGCCGCCCTGCGCGAGGTCGTCCTTGCCGCCACCTCGTCCGCCCAGCGCCGAGGCGGCCGACTTGACCAGCGCGTTCGCCGAGACGCCCCGAGAGCGGGCCGCGTCGTTGACGGCGACGACCACCGAGGGCTTGCCGCCGACGGAGCCGATGATCGCCACCACCGCGGGTCGGTCACCCGGCACCCGTCCGCGGATGTCGAGCGCCAGCGTGCGCACGTCCGAGGCCCCGGCGCCCTCCACCCGGTGGGCGACGAACGCCGCGCCCGCGACGTCCTCCGCGGTCGCCGCGAGCTGGCCCGCCGACGCCAGCAACTGACCCACCCGGACGCGCTCGATCTCCTTCTCCGCGGTCCGCAGCCGTTCGACCAGGTCGGCGACCCGTTCGGGGAGCTCCTCGGGCCGCGCCTTGAGGGCTTCGCTGAGCTGCGCCACGAGCACGTGCTCGCGAGCCAGGAAGCGATACGCGTCCGACCCCACGAGCGCCTCGACGCGGCGTACGCCGGAGCCGATCGACGACTCCCCGAGCAGCTTGACCACCCCCAGCTGCGCCGACCGGCCGGTGTGCGTGCCTCCGCACAGCTCACGGGCCCACTCGCCGACCGAGACCACCCGCACCTGGTCGCCGTACTTCTCCCCGAACAGCGCCATCGCCCCGGAGCGGACCGCCTCGTCCTGGCTCATCAGCTCCGCGTGCACCGGCAGATCGACGAGGACGAGGTCGTTGACCCGCGCCTCCACGTCTCCGAGCACCGACTCGGGCACCGGGCCACTTGCGGAGAAGTCGAAGCGGAAGCGTCCCGGCGCGTTCTCCGAGCCAGCCTGGGTCGCGGTCTCCCCGAGCGCCTCGCGGAACGCTTTGTGCACCATATGCGTGGCGGTGTGCGCCCTGCTGATCGAGCGGCGCCGCTCGACGTCGACCAACGCGTGGGCAGACAGTCCCAGGGTGACCTCCCCGGAGAGCACCGTGGCCTGGTGCACGATCAGCCCCGTGATCGGAGACTGGACGTCGAGCACCTCCACCCGCGCGCCGTTGTCGAGCTCGATGATCCCCTGGTCTGCCAGCTGGCCGCCGCCCTCGGCGTAGAACGGCGTGCGGTCCAGGACCAGCTCCACCTCCTGCCCGGCCTCGGCGACCCGCGTCGTGCCCGCGCCCGAGAGGATGCCCCTCACGGTCGCCTCGCTCACCACCTCGTCGTAGCCGGTGAACGCGACGGGCCGGCCGAGCTCGTCGGCGAGCGCCCGGTAGTGGTGGGTCTCGCCGTGCTTGGCCTTCTTGGCCTTGGCGTCGGCCTTGGCCCGGTCGCGCTGCTGGCCCATCAGCCGGCGGAAGCCCTCCTCGTCGACGGCGAGATCCTGCTCAGCGGCCATCTCGAGAGTGAGGTCGATGGGGAAGCCGTAGGTGTCGTGCAGCGCGAAGGCGCGCTCGCCACTGAGCGCCGAGGCCCCCGCCCGCCGCGTCTCGCCGACCGCGAGGTCGAAGATCTGGGTCCCGGCGCGCAGCGTCTGCCGGAAGGCGTCCTCCTCGGCGTAGGCGACGGTGGAGATCCGCTCCCACTCCAGCTCAACCTGGGGGTAGGAGGCCTTCATCCGCTCGCGGCTGACCGGGAGCAGCTCGGGCAGCGTCCGGTCCTCCACGCCCAGCAGCCGCATAGACCGCACCGCCCGGCGCAGCAGCCGCCGCAGGACATAGCCGCGGCCCTCGTTGCCGGGGGTGATCCCGTCGGCGATCAGCATCAGGGAGCTGCGCACATGGTCGGCGACGACGCGGAATCGCACGTCATCCTCACCCCGGGCTCCGTAGGCCCGACCGCTCATATGGCTGGCCCGGTCGATCACGGGGAAGATCTGGTCGATCTCGAACATGTTCTGCTTGCCCTGCAGGAGGTAGGCCACCCGCTCCAGGCCCATGCCGGTGTCGATGTTCTTGTGCGGCAGCGGGCCCTTGACATCGAAGTCCTCCTTGCTGCGCACCTCCCGCAGCTCCTCCTGCATGAAGACGAGGTTCCAGATCTCCAGGAACCGGTCCTCATCGACCACCGGCCCACCGTCCGGGCCGTACTCCGCGCCCCGGTCGACGTAGATCTCGCTGCACGGACCGCCCGGTCCCGGCACGCCCATGTGCCAGTAGTTGTCACCGAAGCCGCGGCGCTGGATGCGGCCCTCGGGCAGCCCGGCCACCGTGCGCCACAGCTCGAAGGACTCCTCGTCGTCGTGCAGGACGGTGACCCAGACCCGCTCGGGGTCGAAGCCGTAGAAGCCGTCGGACTGCGAGCCGGTGACCAGCTCCCAGGCGAGCTCGATCGCGCCCGCCTTGAAGTAGTCGCCGAAGGAGAAGTTGCCGTTCATCTGGAAGAACGTGCCGTGCCGCGTGGTCTTGCCGACTTCCTCGATGTCGAGGGTGCGCACGCACTTCTGGACGCTCACCGCGCGGGAATACGGCGGGGTCTCCTGACCGAGGAAGTAGGGCTTGAACGGCACCATGCCGGCGTTGACGAACAGCAGGTTGGGGTCGTCGAGGAGCAGGGAGGCCGACGGCACGGGGGTGTGCCCATGGTTCTCGAAGTGCGCGATGAACCGTCGGCGGATCTCCGCGGTCTCCATCAGTGATCCCTTCCGTTGTCGTTGCCCCTCGTGGTGGCGGTGCCACGGTCCGCGCCGCCGGCGTGCGGCCGCTCGAGCTCGAGGCGGTGCCGGGCCTCAAGCTCTGGGTCGGTGGCGTCGGTGGCGTCGGTGGCGTCGGTGGGGTCGGTGGCGTCGATGGGGTCCGCGCGGTCGATGCTCTCGGTTGCCGAGGCCACCGCCGCAAGCCGGGATCGCAGCTGGGTCTCCTTGTGGTTCGCGGCCAGGTGCAGTTCCTCGCGCACCACGCGTGCGCCGGCGAACCACCCCGAGAGCCGATCGTGGACGCCGTCCACGGTGAGCGCCTCGGCTGCCCGGCGCATCCGGCCGGTCAGGTAGACACCGGCCGCCGTCCCCGCGACGAACCACACCCCGCGTGAGCCGCTCATGCCGGCGGCACCCGAGGACGACTCGTGTGGCAGGCGCTGGTGCCCGCGGCCCTCATGCGGCGTTCCTGCGCACGTCGCGGACCAGACGGCGCGCCTCCCGCATCTCTCGGCGTCGGTTGCGCCGGGACCGGCGGCGGGCGACGTGCGCCTCGGCCGCCGCTCGGTCGAGGACGTCGGGCGACAGCGCGCGGCGTACGCCGTGACCCAGCGCCACGGTGCGCAGGACGAGGCTCACCACCCGGCCGCTCCCGGCACCATCACGCCGGGCGAGCGCCCCGACCAGCCGTTGCTCCACCGCCGCGCCCAGCTCGGAGTTGCCGGCGCGGCGCCGGTCGGCCACACCGACGCCGGGTCCCGGCAGCTCGCCTGCCGGAGCCAGCGAGGTGATCAGGTACTCCGGGTGCGGCCGAGACTCCCGCACCATCCTGTCGGAAAGCCGAACCTCGTCGGACAGCTCCTCCAGTCGGCGCCGCAGCGCGGCGAGCTCGGCCTGCGACCGTGCCTGCTCCGCGGCGAGCCGCTCCTCACGCTGTCGTGCGGCGCGACGAGACCTGGCGAGCATCCAGATCCCGAGCCCGGCGCACAGCAGCACTGCGGCCGCCCCGGCGCCGACTCCCACGATGAGCGGCACGCCCTGCACGACCCCGGAGAGGCCCGGTGGCACGGCGGCTGTCATGGGAGGTGACCCTACCTGCCGTCCCCAGGGTCGGCGACGCGCCCGCGCACGATGTCTCGCAACCGCTCCCAGCGCTCCCGGACGGCCGCCTCGGCCCCGTGCGCGGTCGGGCGGTAGTAGTCCGCGTCGGCGACCTCGTCGGGGGCGTACTGCTGCGCGACGACCCCGAAGGGAGCGTCGTGGGCGTAGCGGTACGTCGACCCGTGGCCCAGGGCTCGGGCGCCCGGGTAGTGGGCGTCGCGCAGGTGCGGAGGGACCGGCCCGACCCGGCCCGCGCGCACGTCGGCGGTGGCGGCGTCGAGGGCCTGGATGACGGCGTTCGACTTCGGTGCCACGGCCAGCGCGATCACCGCCTGGGCCAGCGCCAGCCGCGCCTCGGGCAGCCCGATCAGCTGGACGGCCTGCGCCGCGGCGACTGCTGTCACGAGTGCGGTCGGGTCGGCGAGCCCGACGTCCTCACTCGCCAGGATCACCAGCCTCCGAGCCACGAAGCGGGGGTCTTCGCCGGCCTCCAGCATCCGGGCCAGGTAGTGCAGCGCGGCGTCGGCGTCGGACCCGCGGATCGACTTGATGAACGCGCTGATCACGTCGTAGTGCTGGTCGCCCTGCCGGTCGTAGCGCACCGCCGCCCGGTCCACGGCGGTCTCGGCGCCGGCGAGGTCCACCCGCACGGGGCTGGCAGCCTCGGCGCCTGGCTCGCTGGTCGCCTCGGGGTCCGTCGCCTGCGCCAGCGCCAGGGCGGCGCCCGCCGCCGCCTCCAGATAGGTCAGCGCCCGCCGCGCGTCTCCGCCGGCGAGCCGGACCAGGTGAGCCCGTGCGTCCTCGTCGAGCCTGACCCGACCGCCCAGCCCGCGCTCGCTGTCGACCGCCCGGTCCACCACCGCCGAGACGTCCTCGTCGGTCAGGGGTTCGAGGGTGAGCAGCAACGAGCGCGAGAGCAGCGGCGAGATGACGCTGAAGAACGGGTTCTCGGTGGTGGCAGCCACCAGGGTCACCCAGCGGTTCTCCACGCCGGGCAGGAGAGCGTCCTGCTGTGCCTTGGAGAAGCGGTGCACCTCGTCGACGAAGAGCACCGTCTCCCGGCCGGTGGTGGCCAGCCGGCGGCGGGCGCCGTCGATGGCCGCACGGACCTCCTTCACGCCCGCGGAGACGGCAGAGACCTCCACGAAGTGCCGGTCGGTCTGCCGGCTCACGATGGCCGCGACCGTGGTCTTGCCGGTGCCGGGCGGCCCCCACAGCACCAGGGACATCGGCTGGTCCCCCTCCACCAGCCGGCGCAGCGGCGACCCGGGGGCCAGCAGCGGACGCTGGCCGACCAGCTCGTCGAGAGTGCGAGGGCGCATCCGCACCGCGAGCGGAGCGCCGTGATGCTCACCGCCCCTCAGAGCGCCCGACCCCGACGGGTTGCCGCCCGGAGTCTCGGCGTACTCGAACAAGCCCTCGCCGCTCACACGCTCATCCCGGGCTCGGCCCTGGGCTCCCCGGCGGCGCCGCGTCGACCCCGGCCTCCTTCCGCTGGGCGGCCGTGACCGGGGCCGGTGCCCCGGTGAGCGGGTCGTAGCCGCCGCCGGTCTTGGGGAAGGCGATCACGTCCCGGATCGAGTCGCTGTGGCTCAGCAGCGCGCAGATCCGGTCCCAGCCGAACGCGATGCCACCATGCGGCGGAGCGCCGTAGCGGAAGGCCTGGAGCAGGAAGCCGAACTTCTCCTCCGCCTGCTCATCACTGATCCCCATCACCTCGAAGACCCGGCGCTGCACGTCGCCGCGGTGGATGCGGATCGAGCCTCCTCCGATCTCGTTGCCGTTGCAGACGATGTCGTAGGCGTAGGCGAGCGCGCTGCCCGGGTCGGAGTCGAAGGTGTCGAGGCACTCGGCCTTGGGCGAGGTGAAGGCATGGTGCACCGCGGTCCAGGCGCCGCTGCCCACCGCCACCTCACCGGCGGCCGTGGCCTCGTCGGCGGGCTCGAATAGCGGCGCGTCGATGACCCAGACGAAGCTCCAGCGGTCCTCGTCGATCAGCCCGCCGCGGCGGGCCACCTCCATGCGCACGGCGCCGAGCAGCGCGCGCGACGCCTTGGCCGGCCCGGCGGCGAAGAAGATCGCATCGCCCGGATGCGCGCCCACGTGTGCGGCGATCCCTGACCGCTCGTCGGCGGAGATGTTCTTGGCGACCGGACCGCGCAGGTCGCCGTCCTCACCGACGAGCAGGTAGGCGAGCCCCCGGGCGCCGCGCTGTTTGGCGAACTCCTGCCACGCGTCGAGCTGCTTACGGGGCTGACCGGCGCCGCCCGGCATCACCACGGCCCCCACATAGGGCGCCTGGAACACCCGGAACCCGGTGCCGGCGAAGAAGCCGGTGCAGTCGACGAGCTCCAGGTCGGTGCGCAGGTCCGGCTTGTCGGTGCCGTAGCGGGCCATCGCCTCGGCGTAGGTGATCTGTGGAATCGGAGTCGCTATCTCATGGCCGATCAGCCGCCACAAGGCGACCAGCAGCGCCTCGGACAGCTCGATGAGGTCGTCCTGGTCGACGAAGGACATCTCGATGTCGAGCTGGGTGAACTCCGGCTGCCGGTCGGCGCGGAAGTCCTCGTCGCGGTAGCAGCGGGCGATCTGGAAGTACCGCTCCAGCCCGCCGACCATCAACAGCTGCTTGAAGAGCTGGGGGCTCTGCGGCAACGCATACCAGGACCCCGGCCGAAGCCGCGCCGGCACCAGGAAGTCCCGGGCGCCCTCTGGAGTCGACCTGGTCAGGGTCGGCGTCTCCACCTCGACGAAGTCGCGGCCCAAGAGCACCTCCCGGGCGGCGCGGTTGACCTCACTGCGCAACCGGATCGCCCGGGCTGGGCCGCTGCGCCGCAGGTCGAGGTAGCGGTGCTGGAGCCGGATCTCCTCCCCCACCTCCACGTGGTCGTCGATCGGGAACGGCAACGGTGCCGCCGGGCTGAGCACCTCGACGTCGGTGGCGATCACCTCGACCTCGCCGGTCGGGAGGTTCGGGTTCTGGTTGCCCTCCGGGCGTTGGGCGACCTCCCCCACCACCCGCACGCAGGCCTCGGCACGCAGCGCGTGGGCGACCTCCTCGTCGCGCACCACCACCTGCACGACACCGCTGGCCTCACGCAGGTCCAGGAAGGCGACGCCACCGTGGTCCCGGCGCCGGGCAACCCATCCGGCGAGGGTCACGGTCTGCCCGACGTGCTCGACGCGCAGGGCGCCGGCGCCTTGGGTGCGGATCAACAGGACTCCTTGGGTCAGCGTTCGGTGGCGGGGGCGGCGACGATCCGGGGCCGCAGGTCCTCGGCGGACGGGGTCCACGCGTCCGGATCGGCTTCGTGCTGCTCGCCGCTGCGGATGTCCTTGACCTCGTGCACCGCGGTCGGGTCGTCGTGGGCGGCCGGGAACCAGACGAAGGGGATGCCACGGCGCTCGGCGTACCGGATCTGCTTGCCGAAGCGCTGCGGTGAGGCGGCCACCTCGGTCGCGATCCCACGGGCTCGCAGCCGCTGCGCGACCCGGTCGCAGGCGCTGCGGCCCTCTTCGCGCGGCAGGGCGATGAGCACCACGCTGGGCACCGCGCGGTCCGCGGTGAGCACCCCGCGCTGGAACAACGGCACCAACAGCCGGCTGAGCCCCAGCGAGATGCCGACCCCTGGGTACGTCGTGCGGCCGTCGGTGGCGAGGGCGTCGTACCTGCCTCCCGAGCAGATCGACCCCAGCCACTCGTGCCCCTCGAGCCGGGTCTCGAACACGGTGCCGGTGTAGTAGTCCAGGCCGCGGGCGATCTTGAGGTCCGCCACGATCCGGACCCGAGACGTGGTTAGCTCGGCGCACCCGCGCAGGACGGCGGTC
Source organism: uncultured Actinomycetota bacterium (assembly GCA_963745245.1). Lineage (GTDB taxonomy): Bacteria > Actinomycetota > Actinomycetes > Propionibacteriales > Nocardioidaceae > Marmoricola_A. The sequence continues at coordinate 358,219 of CAVUWU010000002.1, read as the reverse complement.
AGCTCGGCGAGGCCTTGGTCGAGCAGCGCGTGCTCCACACCGAGCGCCCGCACCCGGTAGACGAAGGACTCGTCCGCGGCACGGATGTACGCCAGCTGGAGGCACCGCTCAGCCTGGGTCTCGGTGAGCCCGGCCTCCTCGACGAGCAGCCGGCGCACCTCGTCCTCGGGGAGCTTGTCCAGCTTGTCCACGACGCGCATGGCCTCGTCGGGGTCGGCGATGCCCAGGCCGGTGTAGAAGCCCTCGACGAGCTTGCGGTTGTTCACCTGCAGGGTCAGCGGCGGCAGGAAGTCCAGCCGGCTCAGCGCGTCCGCCATCACCCGGGCCACCTCGACATCGTGGTGGAAGGGCAGCACGTCGCGGCCGACGATGTCGATATCGACCTGCGTGAACTCCCGGAAGCGGCCCTCCTGGGGCCGCTCGCCTCGCCACACGCGTTGCGACTGATAGCGCCGGAAGGGGAACTCCAGCCGGCCGGCGTGCTCGAGCACGTAGCGGGCGAACGGGATCGTCAGGTCGAAGTGCAGCCCCAGCCGGGCGTCGCCGCCCTCCTCGCCGGCCTGCAGGCGGCGGAGCACATAGACCTCCTTGGAGGTCTCGCCCTTGCGGAGCAGCTGGTCGAGAGGCTCGACCGCACGAGTCTCCAGCGGCGCGAACCCGTGCAGCTCGAAGACGCGCTGCAGCGTCGCCACCACCTCGGCCTCGACGAATCGTTGCGCGGGCAGCAGCTCAGGGAACCCGCTGAGCGGGGTGGGCTTGGCCATGCGGGGGTCCTCCGGGGTCCCTCAGAGCCCTCGGCGCGGGGCGGGCCCCGGCGCCGTCTGCCGGAGCAGCTGGAGCAGGAAGGGGTTGGTGGCACGCTCCTGGCCGATGCTCGTCTGCTCGCCGTGCCCGGGCAGCACCACGACGTCGTCGGGCAGGGGCAGGACCTTGCCCGCGAGGCTGCGCATCATCTCGTCGTGGTCGCCTCCGGGAAGGTCGGTCCGGCCGATCGAGCCGGCGAACAGCAGGTCCCCGGAGAACATGACCTCGCTGACGCCCTGCTGGCCGTACGGCGTGCGGAAGGTGATCGAGCCGGGGGTGTGCCCAGGCGCGTGGTCGACGGCGATCTGCAGCCCGGCCAGGTCGAGCGTGGCGCCGTCGTCGACCTCGACGACCTGCTCGGGCTCGGCGAACTCGAAGCGTCCGCCGAGAAGCATGGCCGCCATGTCCGGTGAGATGCCAGCCATCGGGTCGGCGAGCAGGCGTCGGTCCGCGGGGTGCACGTAGGCGGTGGCGTCGTAGCTGCCGGCGACCGGGGCGACGCACCACATGTGGTCGATGTGACCGTGGGTCACCAGGACCGCGACGGGCTTGAGCCGGTGCTCACGGGCCACCTCGGCCACACCTGCGGAGGCGTCCTTGCCGGGATCCACCACGACGCATTCGGTGCCCGGGGCCGTCGCGGCGACGTAGCAGTTGGTCCCCCACGGCCCCGCGGGGAATCCGGCGATGAACACAGTGCACTCCTGCTCAGATCGGTCGTCGGCGCTCCCGGCCGGCCACCGGGCAACTCCGGAAGCCTACCGTCGCGACCTCTTCGTCCTCCCGGGGCCGCCGGTGCCACGGACCGATTGACTACGATGCATCGGCATCGCGTGCGTGCGCGCGACGCAACCGTGACCTTCCACGCCGGCGTCCGCGTCGGCTGACCCGAGGTGGACCGTTGACCGACTCCTCCGACCCGAACGCCTCCGTCCCCGAGCCTGTGTCCTCACCCGAGCCCGTGTCCTCGCCCGAGCCCGTGTCCTCGCCCGAGCCCGTGTCATCGCCCCCAGCCCCGCCCGAGCCCTCTTCGCCCCCGGCCCCGGCCGCCCCGGTGACGCCGGCCATGCTCGCTCGACCGCGACCGCCTCGCCCGGCGGCTGCGACCGACCACGCGCCCGTCGCGGCGTCGCGGTCGGCCACCGAACCCGGCCGGCCGTCGGCGGAGGAGGAGCCGGTGCCCGAGGCAACCCGGCTGACTCAGGCCAAGCGCCACGGCCGGGTCGCGGAGGACGGGACGGTCTACGTTCGCACCGCCGCGGGCGAGCGTGCCGTGGGCCAGTGGCCGGACGGTGACCCCGAGGAGGCGCTGAACCTGTTCGCGCGCAAGTACGACGCGCTGGCCTTCGAGCTCGGGCTGCTCGAGCACCGCGTGCGGGCCGGCTCGCTCGCCCCGGACGACGCGGCGCAGGCGGTGAAGCAGATGCGGGGCACGGTGAACGAGGCCCTGGTCGTGGGGGACCTCGGCGCGCTGGGCGCCCGGCTCGACGCCCTCCACACCCTGGTGGGCGAGCAGCGGGAGCGTCGCCGGGCCGAGCGCGCCCGCCGGCTCGCGGAGGCCCGAGAGGTGAAGGAGCGCATCGCGGCCGAAGCTGAACGGCTCGCGACCAGTGACGACTGGCGTGCCGGCGCCGACCGGTTGCGGGTCCTGCTGGAGGAGTGGAAGGCCCTGCCGCGGCTCGAGCGGGCCACCGACGACGCTCTCTGGCGCCGCTTCTCCACCGCGCGCACGAGCTACACGCGGCGACGCAAAGCACACTTCGCCGAGGTGAACGAGAAGCGCGAAGGCGCCCGTGCCATCAAGGAACGGCTGGTCAAGGAGGCCGAGGCCCTGGCGTCCTCGACCGAGTGGGGCCCCACGGCAGCTGCCTACCGGGAGCTGATGCGTCGCTGGCGGGATGTGGGTCCAGCGCCCAAGCACGTCGACGACCAGCTGTGGAAGCGGTTCCGGACCGCGCAGGACACGTTCTTCGGCGCGCGGGACGCCATGAACGCCGCCACCGATGCGGAGTACGCCGCCAATGCCACTGTGAAGGAACAGCTGCTGGTCGAGGCCGAGGCCCTGCTGCCGGTCACCGACCTGGCTTCGGCCAAGAGCGCGTTCCGCTCGATCGCCGAGCGGTGGGACTCTGCCGGGAAGGTGCCCCGTGAGCGGATCAAGGAGCTCGAGGGGCGGATGCGCACCGTGGAGCACGCGATCCGTGACGTCGAGGAGGAGTCGTGGCGCCGCTCCAACCCAGAGGCGCGAGCCCGGGCCGCGGGGACGGTCGACCAGCTGGAAGGCCTGATCCACGACCTCGAGGCCAAGCGTGAAGCCGCCGTCGCCGCCGGTGACGAGCGCCGCGTCGCCGAGCACACCCAGGCCCTCGAGGCCCGCCGGTCGTGGCTCGAGCAGGCTCGCAAGGCGCTCGACGAGTTCTCCGGCTAATCCCGAGCCGCCGCATCCTCGGCGGTGGCGGGATGGGTCAGCCGGTGACGCGGTAGGCGTCGAAGACGCCCTCGACCTGACGCACCGTGCGCAGCACGTGGCCCAGGTGCGTCGGGTCGGCCATCTCGAAGGTGAACCTGCTCTTGGAGACCCGGTCGTGGCCGGTGCTCAGCGTGGCGGCCAGGATGTTCACGTGCATGTCGGACAGCGCCTTGGTGATGTCGGAGAGCAACCGGGTCCGGTCCAGCGCCTCCACCTGGATGTTGACCAGGAACATCGACTGGTCCGTCGGTGCCCATTCGACTTCGACCAGCCGCTCGGGCTGCTGGGTGAGCTGCTTGGCGTTGGGGCAATCCGGACGGTGCACCGAGACCCCCTCGCCGCGGGTGACGAAGCCGAGGATGTCGTCGCCGGGCACGGGGGTGCAGCACTTCGCCAGCTTGACCCAGACGTCGGTCAGCCCCTTGACGATGACTCCGGAGTCGCCGGCCGAGGGCTTGCTTCGTGACCTGCGGCCGGTGATCTGCACGCCCTCGGATAGGTCCTCGTCGGCGCCGTCGGGGCCGCCGAACAGGCCCACTACCCGGCGCACCACCGTCTGAGCGCCGACATTGCCCTCGCCGACCGCGGCGTACAGCGCGGACACGTCGGCCACCTTCAGCTCGGCCGCGACGGTGCTGAGGGTCTCGTGGGTCAGCACCCGCTTGAGCGGCATTCCCTCCTTGCGCATCAGCCGGGCGATCTGCTCCTTGCCCCGCTCGATCGCCTCCTCGCGCCGCTCCTTGGTGAACCACTGCCGGATCTTGCTGCGCGCCCGCGGCGAGCGCACGAAGGTCTGCCAGTCGCGGCTCGGTCCGGCGCTCTGCGCCTTGGAGGTGAAGACCTCCACCACGTCGCCGTTGTCGAGCGTGGACTCCAACGGCACCAGTCGGCCGTTCACCCGCGCCCCGATGGTCCGGTGGCCCACCTCGGTGTGGATGGCGTAGGCGAAGTCGACCGGTGTGGACCCGGTGGGCAGCCCGATCACGTCGCCGCGAGGAGTGAAGACGTAGACCTCGGCGGCGTTGATCTCGAACCGCAGCGACTCCAGGAACTCGCCGGGGTCCTCGGTGTCCTGTTGCCAGTCGAGCAGCTGGCGCACCCAGGACATGTCGCCGGCGCCGGCATCGATGATCCGCCGGTCGGTGTCCGCGCCGACGCTGACGTTCTCCTTGTACTTCCAGTGGGCGGCGATGCCGTACTCCGCGCGCCGGTGCATGGCGAAGGTCCGGATCTGCAGCTCGACCGGCTTGCCCTGCGGGCCGATCACGGTGGTGTGCAGCGACTGGTACATGTTGAACTTCGGCATCGCGACGAAGTCCTTGAACCGGCCCGGGACCGGGTTCCACCGGCCATGGATGACACCGAGGGCCCCGTAGCAGTCGCGGTCGTTCTCGACCAGGATGCGGATCCCGACCAGGTCGTAGATGTCGGAGAGCTCCCGCCCGCGCAAGATCATCTTCTGGTAGATCGAGTAGTAGTGCTTGGGCCGGCCGGTGACGACCGCCTTGATCCGTGAGGACCGCAGGTCCTGCTCGACCTGCTCGATGACGCTGCGCAGGTAGGTGTCGCGCGAAGGCGCGCGCTCGGCGACCAGCCGGACGATCTCGTCGTACATCTTGGGGTGCAGGGTGGCGAAGGCGAGGTCCTCCAGCTCCCACTTGATGGTGTTCATGCCGAGCCGGTGGGCGAGCGGGGCGAAGATCTCCAGCGTCTCCTTCGCCTTGCGCTCCTGGGTCGCCTGCCGGAGATAGCGCAGCGTGCGCATGTTGTGCAGCCGGTCGGCCAGCTTGATGACCAGGACGCGGATGTCCCGGCTCATCGCCACGATCATCTTGCGGATCGTCTCGGCCTCGGCGTTCTCGCCGTACTTCACCTTGTCGAGCTTGGTGACGCCGTCGACGAGCAGCGCCACCTCGTCGCCGAACTCCCGGCGCACGTCGTCGAGGGTGTACGCCGTGTCCTCGACGGTGTCGTGGAGGAGGGCGGCCACCAGCGTCGGCTCGGTCATCCCCAGCTCGGCGAGGATGGTGGTGACCGCCAGCGGGTGGGTGATGTAGGGCTCGCCGCTCTTGCGCTTCTGACCCTGGTGCATGCGCTCGGCGGTCCGGTAGGCGCGCTCGAGCAGCGCGAGGTCCGCCTTGGGGTGGTTGGCGCGCACACCCCGGAACAGCGGCTCCATCACCGGGCTCGTGGACTGGCCGCGGGCGCCGATGCGGGCCAGCCGGGCACGCATGCGAGCCCCGGAGGAGCCCGACACCGAGGTCGGCGGCTGCTCCTCTTCTCGCGGGCTCGCCGGCGCGGGGATCGCGGGAGGCTCGGGAGCTCTGCGCTGGGACCCAGCGGGAGCCGCGACCGCGCCGGTTTGCTCGTCGCTCACGCCACCTCCCTTCGCCGGACAGCCCAGTCTATGTCGGTGTCCCCAGGGTGGCGCCCGGCCATGCGCAGCGGGCCTCTGGTCAGACGGAGTGCAGCACCGTCAGCGGCACGCCGGCCAGCGTCTCGCGTCCAGGCAGGAAGGTGAGCTCCATCAGGACCGCGACGGCCCCCACCGAGGCGCCGCAGGACTCGACGAGCCGCCGAGTGGCCGCGATCGTGCCGCCGGTGGCGAGCACGTCGTCGACGATGAGCACCCGCTCGCCGGCTCGGAGCGCATCCTGGTGCACCTCGAGTACGGCCTCGCCGTACTCCAGGTCGTAGGAGACCTGATGGGTGGGGCCCGGCAGCTTGCCCGCCTTGCGGACCGGGACGAAGCCCGCCTGCAACGCGAGGGCGACCGGCGCGGCGAGGATGAAGCCGCGCGCCTCGATCCCCACCACCTTGTCGACCGTCGTCCGCCCGTCGTGGTCCTGGCCGGCGGCGACCAGGCCGCCGACGACTGCCTTGAGCCCCTCGTGGTCGGCAAGCAGCGGGGAGATGTCCTTGAAGACGATCCCGGGCTTCGGGAAGTCGGGGATGTCACGGATCAACCGGTCGAAGATCTCCTCGAGGTCCCCGGTGGTCACGGGCGCTTTCCTCGCTGCGACCGCGGCTTGCGGGTGGGCTGGGGCCGGTGGGCGGCGGAGCTGTCACTGACAGGTCGAGCCGAGGGGGGACGCTCGCCCGCGGTCGTGCGGCGCGGCGTTCCCGCCGGCGCGGGTCGGCCTGACTCGGCATCCCCGGAATCCCCTGCGTCCCCTGCCGGGGGACCCGGTGTCGCTCCGGTGCGCCGCTGGTCGGTCGGCTGGCCGCGACCGCGATCCGTGGCGGCGCCGGGGTCGGAGTGGATGGGCATGTCGTCGGTGTAGACCGGAACCTCGGCGAACCGGTCGACCGGCCGCCGGCTCTTGTGCCTCAACGCCCGTGCGTCGCCGGACTTGACGCCGGGCTCGAGCTCCTTGAGCTGCACCAGCAATGGGGTGGCGATGAAGATCGAGGAGTAGGCCCCGGCGGCCATGCCGACGAAGAGCGAGAGCGCGAGGTCCTTCAGCGCGCCCGAACCCAGCAGGTAGACGCCGACGACGAGCAGCGAGCCCACCGGCAGCAGCGCGACGATCGAGGTGTTGATCGAGCGGACCAGCGTCTGGTTCACCGCGAGGTTGGCCGCCTCGGCGTACGTCTTGTGGGTCTTCGGCGTCTGTCGGACGTTCTCGCGGACCTTGTCGAAGACGACGACGGTGTCGTAGAGCGAGAAGCCGAGGATCGTGAGCACGCCGGTGGCCGTGGCCGGCGTGACCTCGAAGCCGGAGAGCGCATAGACGCCGACGGTGACCAGCACGTCGTGGGCGAGCGCCACGAGGGCGGCCACCGACATCTTCCACTCCCGGAAGTAGCTCCAGATCAGAAGCACCACCAGCACCAGGAACACGCTGAGCCCCAGCAGGGCGCGGTCGGCCACCTGCTGGCCCCAGGACGGGCCGATGACGTCCTGGCTGATGTCCTCGACCCCGGGGACGTCCTGGATCAGGCCGGAGATCTGCGCAGCCTCAGAGGTCGTCAGCGGCTCGGTCTGCACCCGGATGGTGTCGTTGCCCGAGGTGTTCGTGATCGGCGACGAGGCGTTCTCGATGCCCGTGCCCGCGACCACGTCGCCGATCTCGCCCGCTTTGGCATCCGTGGTCTGGCCAGGGGCCATGGCGACGCGGTATTCCACGCCACCCTCGAACTCGATGCCCCAGTTGAGCTTCTGGACGAACACGCCGTACGCCGCGACGGCGACGATGACCGCGGAGATGGCATACCAGATCCGCCGCCGACCGACGAAGTCGATGGAGACGGTGCCGTCGTAGAGGGAGTACCCCAGCTTGGACAGGTTGCTCATCGGACCATCCCTCCGGCAGCGGCGGCCCGGGGCACACCGATGCGGTCGATCCCCGCCTGCTCGGCCGAGAGCCCCGAGAGCCGGTGGCCCGAGGAGAAGAACGTGAAGCGCGCCAGCCAGGTCACCATCGGCTTGGTGAGCCAGAAGAACACCACCAGGTCGATGACGGTGCTCATGCCCAGGGCGAAGGCGAAGCCCTTGACCACGCCGATTGCGAAGGTGAACAGCACGGCAGCGGCGAGCAGGGAGACCGCGTCGGCGATGACACACGTCATCTTGGCGCGATCCCACCCGGACTCCACTGCCACGCGGACCGACTTGCCCTCCCGCATCTCATCGCGTATTCGCTCGAAGAACACGATGAACGAGTCGGCGGTGATGCCGACGCCGACGATGAGGCCCGCGATGCCGGGCAGGGTCAGGGTGAAGCCGGCGTTCTCGCTGAGGAACAGGATCACCGCGTAGATCAGCAGCGCGAAGGCCACCAGCGAGGCGACGACCACCACGCCGAGGCCGCGATAGTAGAGCATGCAGTAGACCAGCACGATGCCCAGGCCGATGCCGCCTGCAATCAGTCCCGCCTGCAGTTGACCGGCCGCGAGCCTGGGGCCCTCCTCGCTGACGACCGGGGCCTCGAAGGTGAGCGGCAGTGCGCCGTAGCGGAGGCTGTTGGCCAGCGACTCCGCCTCCGCGGCGGTGAAGTCACCGGTGATCTGCGGATTGCCGTTGGTGATCGCCGCGGTGACGACGGGGGCGGAGAGCACCTCCTTGTCCAGCACGATCGCGAACTGCTCGTTGGTCCCCACGATGGCGCGAGTCACGTCGGCGAACCGGTCGGTGGCCGCGCCGTTGAAGCTCAAGGTGACGGCGTACTGCACGTCGTTCTGCGGGATGCCGAAGTTGGCGTCGGTGAGCTGAGTCCCTTCGATGACAGCCGGGGAGAGGAGGTACTTCGTGTCGTTCTCGTCGCAGGCCAGCAGCGGCCGCGCCGGGTTGTCCCGCTGCTCGTCGGCGTTCTCGCAGGTGAAGTCGGCGAAGCGGTTCAGCCAGGCTGCGTTCGGATTGCGGGTCCAGGCCAGGATCTCCTCGATCGAGGACTCGTCGGTGGGCACGGTCGCCGGCTGAGGCGCCTGCGAGCCTGGGCCGCCGCCTGCCGGCTGGTCGGGGGCGGGCTGGTCGGGGGCGGGCTGGTCGGGGGCGGGCTGGTCGGTCGACCCGCTCCGGCTCGGCCGGGCCGCCCGGTCGGACCCGTCCAGGCTGCCCATGCTGTTGTTGCTGTTGTTGCTGTTGTTGCTGTTGCCGGAGTCCTGGCCGCCGTCGCCCGGCTGGACGTCGGCCGGCGGCTCCTGCGCGGCAGGGGTGCCGGGGGCGGCGCCGGCCACCAGCCGAAAGCGCAGCTGCGCGGTCTGCTTGACCGCGTCGACGATCTCCTTGCGCTCCTCGCCGGGGATCTCGACGACGATGTTGTTGCTGCCCTGGGTGGACACCTCCGACTCGGCGACGCCGTAGGCGTTCACCCGGTTGTCGATGATCGCAGCGGCCTCATCGAGCTTCTCCGGGGTGATCGCCTCACCGGTGCTGGTGGAGGCTTCCAGCGTGATCCGCGTGCCGCCCTGGAGGTCGAGTCCGAGCTTGGGGACCCACTCCCCGTTGAGCGCCAGCCCTCCGTACATGGCCAGCACGACCAGGACGAATGCGATCAGGGTGCGCCCGGATCGGGACGCGTTCCTCGCCATCGTGCTCCTCGTTGTCTGTGGGCCGGGGGCGTGGGCTCGCCCGTCCGTCGCTGCGAGCCTCCCGCGACCAACGGCCGGCCCGGCCGCGGAAGGCGACTCAGGTGTCGCGGCGCGGCGGGGTGTCGGGGCCGGGCTCGTCCAGATCGTCCAGGTCGTTCAGGTCGTCGTCCGCCTCCGGACCGGGGGTCAGGATCCGCGCCACCGCTCCCCGAGCCACCCGGATGCGAACCCCAGGGCTGACCTCGAGGTCGACGAAGTCCGGGTCGGCGTCGGTCACGGTGCCGAGGATGCCCGCTCCGAGCATCACCTGATCGCCGACGCCCACGCTCCGCTGGGTGTTCACGAGGTCGATCTGCCGCCGACGCTGCGGTCGGATCAGCAGGAACCAGAACAGGACCCCGATCAGGATGATGGGAAGGAGCCCTTCCAGACCGGTCACGAACAACTCCTCCTCGATCGGGGGACGCCGCAGGGGCAGCCATGGGCGACCGGGCGAGTCTAACGGCCCTCCGGTGCCGCTGAGGACGAACGGGTCAACCCTCGGTCTCGTCGGGCGCGGAGTCCCAGTCGAACAGCGTCGCCTCGGCGTGCCGTGGCGGGGTCAACCCCAGGTGCTCCCACGCGGCAGGCGTCGCGACCCGCCCACGCGGGGTGCGCGCGAGCAGGCCGAGCCTGACCAGGAACGGCTCGGCCACCTCCTCGACGGTTTCGCGCTCCTCCCCGACCGCAATCGCCAACGTGCTCACCCCCACCGGACCCCCGCCGAAGGTCCGGCACAGCGCCTCCAGGACCGACCGGTCCAGCCGGTCGAGACCTGACCGGTCGACCTCGTAGAGGTCCAAGGCCTTGCGGGCCGCCTCGTCGTCGCAGACGCCCGAGCCGCGCACCTGGGCGTAGTCACGCACCCGCCGCAGCAGCCGGTTGGCGATCCGGGGGGTGCCTCGGCTTCGCGAGGCGATCTGAGTCGCGCCGTCGTCGGTCACCTGCGCGTCCAGGAGCCGAGCGCTGCGGCGCACGATCAGATCGAGGTCCGCGGGGTCGTAGAACTCCAGGTGCGCAGTGAACCCGAACCGGTCCCGCAGCGGGCCGGGCAGCAGGCCCGCCCGGGTCGTGGCACCGACCATGGTGAAGGGAGGAAGCTCGAGAGGGATCGAGGTCGCGCCTGGCCCCTTCCCGACGATCACATCGACCCGGAAGTCCTCCATGGCCATGTAGAGCATCTCCTCGGCAGGCCGAGCCATCCGGTGGATCTCGTCGACGAAGAGCACGTCGCCCTCGTTCAGCCCGGAGAGGATCGCGGCAAGGTCCCCGGCGTGGGTGATCGCGGGCCCGCTGGTGACCCGGAGCGGGACGGCCATCTCCGCGGCGATGATCATCGCCAGCGTCGTCTTGCCGAGTCCCGGGGGGCCGCTGAGCAGCACATGGTCAGGGGTGCGGCCGCGCGAGCGAGCCGCCTCGAGCATGAGCGAGAGTTGCTCGCGCACCCGTTCCTGCCCGACCACCTCTTCCAACGTGCGGGGCCGCAGCGCCGCCTCGACCGCGCGCTCGTCAGGGTCGGCGCCGGCGTCGAGCACCGCGCGGCTCTGGAGGTAGGCCAACTCGTCGGCGCTGACGGCACCCTCCGCCCCCGGTGACCCCGTCGGGGCATCCCCGTGGAGATCTCTCGGTCCGGTCATGTCTTGCTCAACGTCCGCAGGGCGGCCCGCAGCACGGCGGCCACGTCCACTGCCCCAGCCTGAGTCCCGGCTGGGGTGCCGGTCTGGATGCCTGTTGGGGTGCTGGTCCGATCAGCGGCCGGGCCGACGGATCGGGCGTCGTCGGTGTCGTCGGTGTCGTCGGTGGTGACGGTGGTGACGGTGGTGACGGTGTCGATGGCCCGGTCGGCCTCCTTCGCCGACCACCCGAGCCCGACGAGCCCCTCGCGGACCTGGCGCCGCCACGGCTGCTCGGTGCCGGGGCCGCTCGCGGGGGCGGGTCGACCGGCGGGTGGGCCGATCCGGTCCTTGAGCTCCAAGATGATCCGCTGCGCGCCCTTCTGACCGATCCCGGGGACCCGGGTCAGCGCGGTGACGTCCCCGTCGGCGATCGCCCGGCGCAGCGCATCGGGATCATGCACCGCCAGCATGGCCTGGGCCAGCTTCGGCCCGACGCCACTGGCGCCGAGCAGCAGCGCGAACACCGTGCGCTCGTCCTCCTCGGCGAAGCCGAAGAGGGTCAGCGAGTCCTCCCGGACGACGAGCGCGGTGGCCAGCGCGGCGTCATCTCCTGGCCGCAGCGTGGCGAGGGTGCCCGGCGTGCACTGCAGCTCGAGCCCGACGCCGCCGACGTCGACCACGGCGGAGGCCAGGCCGACGCGGGTCACGGCCCCCCGAACGGAGGCGATCATGACCGGCCTCGGACCGTGGCCGTTCCGGTGCTCGTTTCAGTGGCGGGGCCCGTTGCAGTGGCCGGGGCCGTTGCCAGCCGCTGTTGGGCGGCTCCACGCCAGATCTGGCAGATGGCCAGCGCGAGGGCGTCCGCGGCGTCGGCGGGCCTGGGCCGCTCGGGCAGCCGGAGCAGCCGGCTGACCATGGCGGCCACCTGCGCCTTGTCCGCGCGTCCGCTGCCGGTCACGGCGGCCTTGACTTCGCTGGGGGTGTGCAGCGCCACCGGTACGCCGCAGCGGGCGGCGGCGGCCAGCGCGACCCCACTGACCTGCGCGGTGCCCATCACGGTCCGCACGTTCTGCTGGCTGAAGACCCGCTCGACGGCGACCAGGTCCGGCCGGTGGCGGTCCAGCCACGCCTCGATGCCCGCGTCGACCAGGCGCAGCCGCTCGGCGAGGTCGAGCTGCGGGCCGGTGCGCACCACGCCGGCCTCCACCATCCTCAGGGGCCGTCCCACGGCACCCTCAACCACGCCGAGCCCGCACCGGGTGAGCCCGGGGTCGATGCCAAGGACGCGCACAGGCTGCCTTTCGTACGAACACACGTTCGGAGCAACCTATGCGGGCCAGGCCGCGCTCAGCCCGCGACACGCCGTCGGCTCAGGCGTCCAGGGACTCCAGCACCTCGGTGGGGATGTCGAAGTTGCCGTAGACGTTCTGGACGTCGTCGAGGTCCTCCAAGGCCTCCACGAGACGCAGGACCCGGCCGGCGCCCTCGGCGTCGACCGTCACCTCCATGGACGGCACGAACTGCGCCTCCGCGGAGTCGTAGTCGACACCGGCGCTCTGGAGCGCAGTGCGGACGGCGATCAGGTCTGCCGCAGCGCAGATGACCTCGAAGGAGTCGTCGAGGTCACCGACGTCCTCCGCGCCGGCGTCGAGGGTGGCCTCGAGGATGTCGTCCTCCTCGATCTCGCGGTCGCCCTGCTGCTTGGGCAGCACCACGACCCCCTTGCGGTGGAAGAGGTAGGCCACCGATCCGGGGTCGGCCAGCGAGCCGCCGTTGCGCGTCGTCGCCGTGCGGACCTCCATCGCCGCCCGGTTGCGGTTGTCGGTGAGGCACTCGATGAGCAGCGCCACGCCGCCGGGGCCGTAGCCCTCGTACATGATCGTCTGGTACTCCGCGCCCCCGGCCTCGGCGCCCGACCCCCGCTTGACCGCGCGGTCGATGTTGTCGTTGGGGACCGAGGACTTCTTCGCCTTCTGGATGGCGTCGTAGAGCGTGGGGTTCCCGGTCGGATCCCCGCCGCCCATGCGGGCCGCGACCTCGATGTTCTTGATCAGCTTGGCGAAGAGCTTGCCACGGCGAGCGTCGACGACGGCCTTCTTGTGCTTGGTGGTGGCCCACTTGGAGTGCCCGGACATGCCTTCTGCTTCCTTCGGGGTCGGTGGTCAGGAGGGCCGCGTGGCCTGGCGCACGATGCCCACGAAGATCTCGTGGATTCGCGCGTCTCCGGTGACCTCGGGATGGAACGACGTCGCCAGGAGGTGTCGCTGTCGGACCGCGACGATCCTACCCGCGCGGGGCCCGGTGGCGACCGTGGCGACCGGCTCCACGTCGGGGCCGACCTGCTCGACCCACGGGGCTCGGATGAAGAGCGCGTGGAAGGGCTCGGTGAGATGCCCGACCCGGAGGTCGGCCTCGAAGGAGTCCACCTGCCGGCCGAAGGCGTTGCGGCGGACGACGACGTCCAGCCCGCCGACGGTCTCCTGGCCGGGCACGCCGTCCTCGATCCGGTCCGCCAGCAGGATCATCCCAGCGCAGGTGCCGAACATCGGCAGCCCGGTCTTGGCGGCCTGCCGGAGGGGGTCGATCAGGTCGAAGGTCCGGGCTAGCTTCGACATCGTCGTGGACTCGCCGCCGGGGAGCACCAGCCCGTGCACCTGGTCGAGCTCGGCGGGTCGGCGTACGGCGAAGGCGTCGGCGCCGCAGGCGCGCAGCATGGCGAGGTGCTCGCGCACGTCCCCCTGCAGCGCGAGCACGCCGACGAGCGGGCGGTCAGCGCGCAGCGGACGGTCCGAGGTCACCAGCCGCGCTCGGCGAGCCGGTGCGGCTGCGGCACGTCCTCGACATTGATGCCCACCATCGCCTCGCCGAGCCCGCGCGAGACCTTGCCGATGACGTCGGGGTCGTCGTAGAAGGTGGTCGCCTTGACGATCGCCTCGGCGCGCCCGGCCGGGTCGCCGGACTTGAAGATGCCCGAGCCGACGAAGACGCCCTCGGCGCCGAGCTGCATCATCATCGCGGCGTCCGCGGGAGTCGCGATCCCGCCTGCGGTGAAGAGCACCACCGGCAGCTTCCCGGCGCGCGCCACCTCGGCGACCAGCGGGTACGGCGCCTGCAGCTCCTTGGCGGCCAGGAACAGCTCGTCCTGGGGCAGGGACTGCAGCCGCCGGAGCTCGGCCCGGATGGTGCGCATGTGGGTCACGGCGTTCGACACGTCCCCGGTGCCGGCCTCACCCTTGGACCGGATCATCGCTGCGCCCTCGGTGATGCGGCGCAACGCCTCACCGAGATTGGTGGCACCGCACACGAAGGGCACGGTGAAGGCCCACTTGTCGATGTGGTGGGCGTAGTCGGCCGGGGTGAGCACCTCTGACTCGTCGACGTAGTCGACTCCGAGGCTCTGCAGCACCTGGGCCTCGACGAAGTGGCCGATCCGGGCCTTGGCCATCACCGGGATGGAGACGGCGGCGATGATGCCCTCGATCATGTCGGGATCGCTCATCCGGGAGACGCCGCCCTGCGCTCGGATGTCGGCCGGCACCCGCTCGAGCGCCATCACGGCGACGGCGCCGGCGTCCTCGGCGATCTTGGCCTGGTCGGGGGTGACGACGTCCATGATCACCCCGCCCTTGAGCATCTCGGCCATGCCGCGCTTCACGCCGTCGGTGCCTGTCTTCGGGCCGGGGCGCGCGGGAGCGTTGTCGTGCGGGGCGGTGGTCGCCTCAGTCGTTGCGTCAGTCACGGGAGCTTCTCTTCACACCTGGGGCCGGGATCCCCGGAGCGGGGTCCCGGTGCGTCGGTCGGATCTCTTCCAGGGTACGCCGTCGCGCCACCGGCCGACTCAGCCGGCGGCGGCCGAATCGGCCTCCTCGAGGACCGAGGCATAGACCTCGACGATGCGCGGGGCCACCTCGGCCCAGTCGTAGCGGTCGGCGGCCTTCCGCGCCGCGACGCCGAGGCGGCGGCAGCGCGCGGGGTCGGTCAGCACGGCGTCGATGGTTCGGGCGAGGTCGGCGGAGTCGCCGGGCCGGACGAGGACGCCGAAGCGCCCGCCGCCGAGCACCTGCCGGAAGGCCGGGAGGTCGCTGGCGACCACCACCCGGCCCGCGGCCATCGCCTCGACCAGGACGATGCCGAAGCTCTCGGCGTGGGTGTTGGAGGCGACGACGACATCGGCGCCAGCCAGGATCCGGGTCTTCTCGGCATCGGTGACGGCCCCGCGCAGGTCGACGTGCTCACGCAGGCGACCCGCGGCGCCCTCCAGAGCCTCCGCTCCGCCCTCCCCCACGACGACGAGGCGGGCATCGGGGTGGCGGTCGAGCAGCGCCGGCAGGGCGTCGAGCAGGACGCGGAAACCCTTGCGTGGCTCCCCGACCCGTCCGACGAACACCACGCGCGGCCCCGCGGACCTCCCGGCCCCGGTCGTGGCTCCGGTCCTGGCCACGCGGCCCGCACCGTGGCGCAGCCCGGCAGCGGAGCCGCGGAACAAAGCCGTCGTCACGCCGTTCGGGATGATCAGGGGCCCTTCGTCGAGATAGCGGGCGGCGGTGGCCGCCGCCGTCGGTGACACCGCGATGTGGGCGTCGACCTTCGCCAGCAACGGACGCAGCACGGTCGCCGCGGACAGACCGAGCACGCGGGAGCGGTCCTGGGAGGTGTGGTAGGTCGCGACCACGGGCACGCCGGCGGTCCACAGGGCCATCGCCGACATGCTGGGAACGGCGGGCTCGTGGACATGGAGGATGTCGAAGTGGCCGTCCAGGGCCCAGCGCCGGGCTCGGCGCCCGGCCAGCGGCCCCAAGGACACCCGGGCCACCGAGCCGTTGTAGGGGACGGCCAGCGCCCGGCCGGTGGCCGTCACGTAGGCGGGGAGGTGGTCGCCGGGCTCGCCGGGGGCGAGCACGGCCGCCTGGTGGCCGAGCCGGTGCAGGGCCGCGGCCAGCCCCTGCACGTGGTTCTGGACCCCCCCGTGGACGTCGAGGGAGTAGGGGCAGACGATCCCGACGCGCATCAGGGCCCCCGCTCGGTGAAGACGCGCTGCATCATGTGCCAGTCCTCGGGGTGGGCCCGCAGCCCCGCGGTGAAGTCGTCGGCGACCTGCTGGAGGGCCGCGGCGGTGCCGGCCGGGCCGGGGGGGACCGGGACCCGCTCGTGCAAGGTGATCTCGAGGTCCGCCCCGGCGTAGCCGAGTGTGGCCGGGACCAGCGCCGCCCCGGTCTCCCGGGCCAGCACCGCGGCGCCTCCCGGCATCCTGGCCGGGTGCCCGCAGAGGGTGACCGGGACTCCGGTCCGGCTCAGGTCGCGGTCGGCCAGCAGGCAGACCAGCCCACCGCGGCGCAGTTCGGCGGCCAGCGCGGTGAGCGGTGCAGCCCCGCCGGTGAGGGGAAGGACCGTCATCCCCAGGGACTGCCGGAAGGCCACGAACTCCTCGAACAGCCGCTCGGGTCGCACCCGCTCCGCGACCGTGGTCAGCGGCATCCCGGTGGCGCACGCCCAGGCCCCCGCCCAGTCCCAGTTCGCCTGATGCGGCAGCACCACGACGACGCCGCGTCCCTCGGCGTACGCCTCGCGCAGCAGGTGCTCACGGACCGTGCGGGTGTGGGCGACCAGGTCGCTGAGGGGGCGGGACGGCAGCCGGAACACCTCGGCCCAGTAGCGGTGGTAGGAGCGCAGGGCCCGGCGGGTCAGCGCGTCCAGCTCTGCGTCGTCCAGGTCGGGGCAGACCCGGCTCAGGTTGGTGCGCAGCCGCCGCACACCGGGGCCGTCCGCGCGATGCAGCCGGTCCGCGGCGGCGTCGAAGAGCAGGCGGGAGGCGGGCTCGGGGAGCGAGCGGACGAGGCGCCACGCCGCGACGTACCCCGAGGCAACGGCCTGCTCCGCAGTCGCCGAGGCGGTCCGGTCCACGCCGCGACGAAGCCGTGCGAGCGTGGCCACCTTTGCCTGCGCGCCCTGCGTCACCGGCTCACCCCGCCTGCTGCGTGGGTGTGCTCCCCAGCGCCTGCGCCTGGCGCCGGACCACCAGGATGCGCTGGACGACGGTCACCGTGCTGGCCACCGCCAGCAGCCCGAGGACGACCGGGATCGCGAGCAGAGCGTCCTCGCCCGCGCCCAGCCGGTTGGCGAGGTCGGCGGCGCCGGTGACGGCCAGCACCGCGACCAGGCGGTCGGCCCGCTCGGCGATCCCCACCTTGGCTTGCATGCCCAGTGACTCGGCGCGGGCCCGGGCGTAGGAGGTGACCGCGCCCATCGTCAGGCAGTAGATCGCCAGCGCGGCCAGGCCGTCGCTCTCGCCGGGGCCGACGTAGTACATCGCGAGGCCACCGAAGATGGCGGCGTCACCGATCCGGTCCAGCGTGGAGTCGAGAAAGGCACCGAACGGGCTCACCCGTCCCGAGCGGCGGGCCATGGTCCCGTCGATGAGGTCGGAGAAGACGAACGCGGTGATCACGAGCACGCCCACGAGCAGGTCCCCGCGGGGGAAGAACGCCACCGCGCCCACCACGACGCCCAGGGTGCCGACGAGCGTGACCGCATCCGGGCTGACGCCCATGCGGAGCAGAAGGTCGACCACGGGGGTGAACACCCGGGTCCAGAAGGCGCGGAAGCGGTCGAGCATGGCGGTCCGTACGCTACCGGCCCAGCCCGTGCTCTCCGTCCCACGACTCCACGAGCAGGCGTCGGGTGTCGGCCATCAGCTGGGGCAGCGTCTTGGTCCGCCCGATGATCGGCATGAAGTTCTGGTCGCCGGACCAGCGGGGCACGACGTGCTGGTGGAGGTGTGCGGCAATCCCGGCGCCGGCGATCGCACCCTGGTTCATGCCGATGTTGAAGCCGTGTGCGCCACTGACCCGCCGGACCACCCGCATCGCGTGCTGGGTCAGCCGGGCGAGCTCCTCGGTCTCCTCCTCGGTGAGCTCGGGATAGTCCGCGACGTGCCGGAAGGGGCAGACCATCAGGTGGCCGGGGCTGTAGGGGTAGAGGTTGAGCACCACGAAGCACTGCCGGCCGCGGTGGACGACCAGCCCCTCGTCGTCCGGCAGTCGCGGGATCCGGCAGAACGGGCACTCCCCCGACGAGGCGCTGGTGGGCTTGTTCTCGCCGGCGATGTAGGCCATCCGGTGCGGGGTCCAGAGCCGCTCGAGGCCGTCCGGCTCCCCGACGCCGTCCTGACGGTGTGCCTCGGGCTGCGCGTCTGGGTGAGCGCCCGTGCCCGGCTCCGACGGCGCGCTCACACCTGGACCCGGCGGACGATCGCGTCCTCGATCCGGGAGACGGCGTCGTCGAGCGGCACGCCGTTCTCCTGCTCTCCGCTGCGGAACCGGAACGACACCGTGCCCGCCTCCATGTCCCGGTCCCCCGCCAGGAGCATGAACGGCACCTTCTGCAGCTGTGCGGTGCGGATCTTCTTCTGCATCCGCTCGTCGCTGGTGTCGACCTCGACCCGCACGCCGGAGCGTCGGAGCCGGGCGGCCAGATCGCCGAGGTAGTCGTCGTGGCGCTCGGCGACCGGGATGCCCACCGCCTGCACCGGCGCCAGCCACGGCGGGAAGGCACCGGCGTAGTGCTCGACGAGGACGCCGAGGAAGCGCTCGATGGACCCGAACTTGGCCGAGTGGATCATCACCGGCTGCTGGCGCGAGCCGTCGGCGGCGACGTACTCGAGGCCGAAGCGTGCGGGCTGATTGAAGTCGTACTGGATGGTCGACATCTGCCAGGTACGGCCGATCGCGTCCCGGGCCTGGACGGAGATCTTGGGTCCGTAGAACGCCGCACCGCCCGGGTCGGGCACCAGGTCGAGTCCGGAGTCGGTGCCGACGTCGGCCAGGATCCTGGTGGCAACCTCCCACTCCTCGTCGGTGCCGATGAACTTGTCGGAGGCCTCGTCGCGCGTGGACAGCTCGAGGTAGAAGTCGTCGAGCCCGAAGTCCTGCAGCAGGCCGAGAATGAAGTCCAAGAGGTGCCGGATCTCCGCCGGCGCCTGCTCCGGGGTGCAGTAGGAGTGCGAGTCGTCCATCGTCAGGCCGCGGACCCGGGTCAGGCCGTGCACGACGCCGGACTTCTCGAAGCGGTAGACCGAGCCGAACTCGAACAGCCGCAGCGGCAGCTCCCGGTAGGACCGCCCGCGGGACCGATAGATCAGGTTGTGCATGGGGCAGTTCATCGCCTTGAGGTAGTAGTCACTGCCCTCCATGTGCATCGGCGGGAACATCGTGTCGGCGTAGTACGGCAGGTGCCCCGAGGTCTCGAACAGTCCCTGCTTGGTGATGTGCGGGGTGCCGACGTACTCGAAGCCCTCCTCGATGTGCCGGCGCCGGACGTAGTCCTCCATCTCACGCTTGAGGACACCGCCCTTGGGGTGGAAGACGGGCAGCCCGGAGCCGAGCTCGTCGGGGAAGCTGAAGAGGTCCAGCTCGCGGCCCAGCCGCCGGTGGTCACGGCGCTCGGCCTCCTCGAGCCGGTGCAGGTGCGCCGCCAGCGCGTCCTTGGACTCCCAGGCGGTGCCGTAGATGCGCTGGAGCTGGGGGTTCTGCTCGCTCCCCCGCCAGTACGCCGCGGCGTTGCGCATCAGCTTGAAGGCGGGGATGCGCTTGGTCGTGGGCAGGTGCGGGCCGCGGCACAGGTCCTTCCAGGCCAGGTCACCGTTGCGGCGGAGGTTGTCGTAGATGGTGAGCTCGCCCCCACCGACCTCGACCGCGGCCCCGTCGGCGGCCTGCTCCATCTCGGTGTCGGCTCCGCCCTTGAGGCCGATGAGCTCGAGCTTGTAGGGCTCGTCGGCCAGCTCGGTGCGCGCCTCCTCGTCGGTGACCACGCGCCGGGAGAACTTCTGGCCCTCCTTGACGATCCGCCTCATCCGGGTCTCGATGCGTCCCAGGTCGTCGGCGGTGAAGGGGGTCGGGACGTCGAAGTCGTAGTAGAAGCCGTCCTCGATGGGGGGGCCGATGCCGAGCTTGGCGTCGGGGAAGAGCTCCTGCACGGCCTGGGCCAGCACGTGGGCGGTGGAGTGCCGCAGGATGGCGCGGCCGTCGGGCTCGTCGATCACGACGCCCTCGAGCCGCTCGCCCTCGCGCAGCTCGTGAGCCAGGTCACGCAGTGAGTCGTCGACCCGGGCCGCGATCACGTCCGGACGGTCGCCGAGGACCTCCCAGGCCCGGGCGCCGGTGGGCACCGAACGCTGGGCATGGGCGCCTGCCTCGACGACGGTCACCGTGATCTCCGACACCTGGACTCCTGCCGCGTGTTGCTGAGGGGCGCCGCCAGACGACGGCCCCGCCGATCGTAGCGAGCCGACTGGGCCCGCCGACTCCCGCAGGCGGAGATGGTGTGCCTCGGTCCGGCGGGCCCGGACTCACCCAGAAATGGGAGGCGGGCGAGTCCGGGACCCTAGGTGGGCCCTGGGTGGGAGAAAGCACGGTAGGCGGTGCCACCCCGGACCCCGCATCGCCGCGCCCCCAGGGCCGAATCACCCTGGAATCCACCCTTCCCCCAAACACCCACCGCTACGCAAGCGGTGACACGCGACACACGCACGAGGAGCCCACCCTCGCGCGGGCGCGGCCGGAGCGGAGATGAGCAGGCACACCAGATGCGCTAGTCTGGTCACCGACGCGCCGGCACCGGTCGGATGCTGTCGTCTGGGCGATTGGCGCAGTGGTAGCGCGCTTCGTTCACACCGAAGAGGTCACTGGTTCGAACCCAGTATCGCCCACCCCCGCGCGTTCGCCGTGGCCACACGCCACGGCGAACGGCCTATGGACTAGTGCATGGTGATCAGGTGCGCGGTTGTTTGGTCCATACGCACCCGCTGGTTCGGAAATTCCGGCACGATACGGGCAGACGTCCCGGGAACAACGTCCCGAGGAAGTCCGACGAAATCGCGTCATGGAGGCACTGGGAGGCCGTCTCCAACGCAAGTGCCAAGGGAGAGGCAACACGATGGACTTCACGATCAAGCCATCCACCACTGCGGTGGTCCGGCAGATGGTCACGCTCGAGCTGATCGACGCCGCTGGCGGCGCCACCCCCCTCGAGACCGAGCTGACCTACGACGCGCGAGACCCGTTCGCAGTGTCCGCGACCTTCCACACCATCGCCGGTCAGGTGAGGTGGACCTTCGGCCGGGAGCTGCTTCTCGGCGGTCTGAACGAGCCCACCGGCGACGGTGACGTGCACGTGTGGCCCTGCTTGGACAACCACGCACGCCCGGTCGTGATCATCGAGCTGTGCTCGCCCGACGGCGAGGCCCTCGTGCAGGCCCGAACCGCGGACGTCACCCGGTTCGTGCAGCGGATGACGGCCCTGGTCGCCGCGGGCGACGAGGGCTCCCACATCGACGTCGACGCCGCCATTGCGGCGATCTTCGCCGCCGAGACCGCCTGAGTCACCGAACGCCCGGGATCTTTCTTGAGCTGCTGGCGATATTGAGATCACGGGTCGCCGTCGGCGGCTTCGCGCTCTCGCCAGGTCGCGGCAACCCGGGTGGTGACCGGCCCTGGCGCTGGGAGAAGGCGCCCGTCACAGGACCGCACCGGTTGCACGTCGCGGGTCGTCGAGGCCACGAACACCTCGTCGGCGTCGCCGAGCACCGCGAGCGGTTCGTCCACCTCGACGACGTCACACCAGGCGAGCAGAAGCGCGCGGGTCACTCCGGCCAGGCAGCCGGACGCGACCGTGGGCGTGCGCAGCTCACCGTCGGCGACGTAGAAGACGTTGGAGCCGGTCCCCTCGCACAGGGCGCCGGTGGTGTTGGCGAAGATCGCCTCGGAGGCTCCCCGCTTCGCGGCGTACGCCAGGGCGACCACGTTCTCGGCGTACGACGTGGTCTTGAGCCCGGTGAGAGCCCCTCGCTCGTTGCGTGCCCACGGCACGGTGACCACGCTCGCCGGCCCCGTGGTCGGCATGCCCGGGACGGCCACGACGACCAGCGTCGGAGTCGTCTCGCCGCGCCCAGAGCCGAGCGGTCCCGGGCCTGCGGTGTAGGTGATCCGCAGTCGCCCCCAGCCCAGGTGCTCCCCGCCGAGCACAGCCTCGACGGCGGTCCGCAGTTCGTCCGGGTCGGGCTCGGGCAGGCCAAGACCGCTCGCGGAGCGTGCCAGCCTCTCCAGGTGCCGGCTCATGGCGAAGGGCCGGCCGTTGACCACCTTCATTGTCTCGAAGACCCCGTCGCCGACGGTGAAGCCGTGCTCGGTCACAGGCAGCACCCGCGCGTCCGGGTCGTTCAGGAGGCGGCCGTTCACCCAGGCATGCATGGGCAGACGCTACGGCGCTCGCCGCAGCCCCCGGAATTGGCCCTCGGCGGGTCGTGGGCTAGAGTTTCTCCGCACGCCCGGACGGTGCCCGCCCGGGTTTTGCTGGCGGACGTAGCTCAGTTGGTAGAGCGCAACCTTGCCAAGGTTGAGGTCGCGAGTTCGAGCCTCGTCGTCCGCTCGGAGTAGGGTCGCAGATCCGTCGAGGCGGACCCCTCCTTGGTGGAGTGGCCGAGAGGCGAGGCAACGGACTGCAAATCCGTCTACACGGGTTCAAATCCCGTCTCCACCTCGCAGCACAGGGGCGATTGGCGCAGTGGTAGCGCGCTTCCTTGACACGGAAGAGGTCACTGGTTCAAACCCAGTATCGCCCACCAGTAGGAGAAGGGCCTCTGACCAGCGGAAACTCGGATCAGGGGCCGCTTCCGATTTTGGTTCGTAGGCAATACGTAGGCAATCGGTGCTTGGCCTCGGGGCGCTATGAGCGGTGCGTGACGACATACGGTAGATGCGCATCGACCGGACTCGCGAGCGCCTCCTGATCTGGCAATCGCTCTTGCCCGCCAACGGGCGAAATGAACGACCCCACCGGCTGGTCATCGCCAGGTGGGGTCGCCTTCGGAGCGTCAGCGCGGCCGTTCATACCTCTGTCACGGGGCCGCACTAGGGACGCGATGTCCCGACGCTTCCAGGTCCGAGAGGCGACAGCGGATGCTCCGTGGGCCGAACCGGTAGGCCGGCAGGGCCCCGGCCGAAATCCGGCGGCGGAGGGTCTTTACCGACAGCCCGAGGTACTCCGCTGCATCAGGCAGACCGAGGTATACGTGCGGTGTGCGGTCGAGTTTCGATGTGACCATGTCAGCTCCCTCCATGTGTTAGTGGGGTGGCCGTCAGATGCCTGCGCGGCCAGGACACTCGCCGCGTCGTTCAGGCTGCTGGACGATGCCGGCGTGTAGCTCGGCCCGGCTGCGGGCCGCGTCGGGTGGTACGGCCGGTGGTTCGGTAGTCGGCCGGAGCTGGTCGCGGACGAGCCCGACGATGGCGGCGTGGCGTGCGATGGCCAGCGTGCCACCAGCAGCACCAGACGGCGTTGATCAGGAAACCCAGCAGCAGCATGGGGGCGAAGACGACGCCGAGCAGTAACGTCGACCCGACCACGCCCGGCAACCACGCAGCCTGCCCACCAGGCCGTCGCACGAGCCAGCCCAGGGTGGCCAGTGCCGCAGCCAGGAAGGTGAGAAGCGCCGCAGCGGCGAGGACTGCGCCTACGCTCCGTACGAGCTCCACCGACGTGCCCTGCCCGACCAGCCATGACGCACTCATGTCGAGCAGGTTGTCTTCGGCGCCGCCATGCTGGGTGGGGAGGAGGAACACGAGATGGACCCAGCCGTGAGCGAAGAGGACCGCC
This sequence comes from uncultured Actinomycetota bacterium, assembly GCA_963745245.1. Classification (GTDB taxonomy): domain Bacteria; phylum Actinomycetota; class Actinomycetes; order Propionibacteriales; family Nocardioidaceae; genus Marmoricola_A. Next base: position 334,609 of record CAVUWU010000002.1, on the reverse strand, counting down.
GCGACCAGCCAGGCCGCCGCGCCGCTTCCCTGGTCCAGCAGCCACCACAGGAGGCCCGCCACGACCACGAGGACCAGGGCCAGGGGCAGGACGCCGGTCAGCGTGTTCATCGCCGTCACCTCCCAGGTGCCGATGCCGCCGCCGAGGAGCGGCGCTAACGGGCTGCGTGTGCATCGTCGATCGCAGCTTGCAGGCCCTCGAGCTCCTCGACCAGGTGCTCCTGCCAGGCGTTCTCCTCCTCGAAGAGAACGATCACGTCGATGAGGAACTTGGTGAGGAAGTTGGGCATCTCGATCACGACGGTCTGGGTCAGCTGTGTCGCGCCGGAGGCCGGCTCCAGGTCGAAGTAGACCAACGCGTTGGCGGTCCCTACCTGTTCGACCTTTCCGTTCTCGTCCCTCTCCAGGATGCGGCTGGGCTTCGAAGCCATGGGGGTCAGACGGTCCGGGACCACCTCGCGCACGACGTACTCGTTGAGGACGCCCTCGTTGTCGTCCCACTCCTCGGCGATGAACCGCGAGCCGCGGGTGAGCCCACCGCCGTCGACGATCTGGAACCTCTCGTGGGCCTTGGCGATCGACAGGTTGTGCTCCACCATCCGGTCGGTGATGAAGTCGAACACGTAGTCGGGGTCGGCCTCCACGGTGACGGTGTGTGTCATCAGGTGGCCGTTGAGGCGGCTTCGGGAGTTGTCGAAGTCGTAGGTGCGCAGAGACAGCAGCAGCATTGCTACCCGGATCACCAGCGCGGCGACGAGGACGACCCCGATCGCGGCAGTCAGGCGGTAGTGGCGACTCCTCCCTTCGACCGATGTGTCTCGTTGCGCTGCGGGGGCCTCCTCCCGGGGCAGGTGTCTGGACGCGTGCGTCATCCCGGCGAGGGTGGCGAGCGGCATGGTCACGATGGCCAGGAAGAAGGCGGAGACGAAAGTCGAGGAGACGTCGAGATCGAGCACGAGGCCGATGGCCAGCGAGCCGAGCACCAGGAACGCTGCATCAGCAACGCTGACCCAGAACAGGACCGGCCAGGCGGGTGCGAGCATCCGTCCGCTGCGCGCCGAGGCCCAGTCGGGGGTGCGGACCCGGTGGGCGCCGCCGGCCGCGCGGCGAGCAGGGGGTCCGATCCCGCCGCCAACGAGCAGCAGCAGGATCGCGAGTGCGGCGAACACTCGTCCGCTGTGCCCACGGTCCAGGAATCGCGCGGCCCAGACCGCCAGGGCGAGCGAGGCCACGATGGTGAGTGCACCGCTGAGCAGCAGGTTAGGGACCACAGAGACTGCCGGCTCCCCACCAAGGTTGCTGGCGATGCGGCCTTGGGTCCAGGACTCCAAGCCGAGGCTGCTGAGGGACGTGTTGCCCTGCAGCAGCTCGCCGACACCGTGGACCAGGCCGCCGACACCGGCCAGCACTCCGGTGACGGCGGCCAAGTTCTCCAGTCGAGCCATGCCCTGAACCGGAGGAGGGCGCGGCTATGGGGCTGGCTGATTGCGTGCGTACGGTCATGATGCGAAGTCGTTCCAGCGCGCAGATCGTCCACGGGCGGAGGTCCGGTCGTGGTGATAGTCGCCGGACCGGCATGCCGCTTGATGAGGGTGCCCGGTGTGTCCGGCTCCCCCAGCCGGCCTCGGGCCAAGATGCCGACCCGGCCTGACCACGTCTCGGTCTCGTCCAGTGATGACGGCGTCAGCCCGCGACCGCGGCGGTGACCGCGGCGAGGAGGAGCACGCCGGTACGCCGGGCAGGTAGCTGAGCTGTGCGCCGACTTGCCCGGGAGTTGGTCCCTTCGGTTCATCCCTCGGCACTCGCCGGTGCTGTGCCGACCGAGCCGTCTCGAGCCGGTCAGATGCAAGCCCCGCTGCTGGGCGTCGCCATGGCCGCCTGGGATGCCAACGGCCATCCCGTGGTCGACGAGGTCGGCGAGCTGGTGGTGACCCGCCCCATGCCGTCGATGCCGCTGGACTTCTGGAACGACCCGGGCGACCAGCGCTACCTCGACGCCTACTTCTCCACCTATCCCGGCGTCTGGCGCCACGGCGACTGGGTGACCATCAGCCCGGGCGGGAACGTCGTGATACACGGCCGCTCCGACGCCACGATGAACCGGCTCGGCGTGCGCACGGGCAGCGCCGAGATCTACGAGGTCGTCGACCACGTGGCAGGAGTCCGCGACAGCCTGATCGTGGGAGTCGAGCAGCCGGACGGCGGCTACTGGATGCCGCTCTTCCTAGTGCTCACCGACGACCACGACGCCGTGCCTGAGCTCGCGGCCGAGCTCAAACGGCTCATCCGCACCCAGGTCTCACCACGGCACGTGCCCGACGAGGTCATCTTCACAAAGTCGCTGCCGCACACCATGACCGGCAAACGGATGGAGGTCCCGGTCAAGAGGCTGCTGCAAGGCGCAGCGCTGGAGGAGACCGTCAACCCCCGGGTGGTCGACGACCCGGCGGCCCTGGACCAGTTCCTCGACCTGGCCCGGCAGCGTCGAGCGCGTACCCCGTGAGGACCAACCACCAGGTCCGGCTGGCCTCCCGCCCGGCCGGCATCCCACAAGCGACCCCACCTCACGACCGAGTCCTCAGGCAACTCGTCAGCCAACGGCAGTTGCTGCACGAGGTGGGGGAGCCGACGCACCGGGCAGCCGGACCGCGAGCCGTGGGCTGCCGTCGACTGGGACGCCGACCCAGACTGGGAGTTCCGCACTGCAGTCAGCCTTGAACCGGATCAGTTGCGGAATCGCTGTCGCGAAGCGTGTGAGCGGAGCCGGCATGTCGTGTCGCAGGCAGCCGACTTGGAGCGACTCTCGGTCAGGCAGCTGCGCGATGGACAGCGATTCTCGCTCCGCTGGGTGCTGCTGCACACTATCGAGGAGACCGCCCGTCACGCCGGCCACGCAGGTTTCCTCCGCGAAGCGATTGACGGCGTGGTAGGCCGAGTAGCGAGTAGCTGACGACCGGAGCATGCTCAGTAGCCGATCGGCAGTGTGAGTTGTCGACACCCTCATAGCACTGCGACCGGGTTGACCGGCGGGCCCACCGCGGGACTCAACGGTGCAGCACGGCCCACCCGCGCGGCTCCAGCCGGACCTGCTGCGCGGCCGGGTCGATCTGGCCGGCGCCGGCGACCACTTCGGTGGCGTCGGCGCAGGGCAGCGTGACCTCCTCGTGGGCGAGGTTGAGCGCGACCACGACGGCCGCGTCGTCACGACCCGAGCGCAGCACGAGCTGCTCGTTCGCGGTGTGCACGACGTCGGCGCGGACGGAGGCCAGCCACGGCTCGCGACGGCGCAGGCCGATCAACTGCTGGTGCACCTGGCGGGTGCGGCGGGCGGTCTCGTCGAGCTCGTCCTCGCGGGGCGGGGTGGGCGCGAGCTCGGGCCGTACGGCGTCGTCGCCGCCGAGTCGCTCCTCCTTGACGCCGGTCGCGCCGTCCTCGTCGCCGGCGTACACGCTCGGCACGCCACCGACGGCGAGGAGGACCGCGACCGCGTGCGGAACCAGTTCGGCGCCTACCGCGGAGGCGATCCGGGTGACGTCGTGGTTGCCGACGAAGGTGGCCGGCACCGAGGTCTCGAGCAGCGCCGAATGACGCTCGACCGCGTGGGCGAGCTCGAAGAGGTTGCGGTCGGCGATCCCGTGCCAGATCCCCTGCCACAGCTCGTAGGCGGTCAGCGAGTCGATCGTAGAGTCGCGCACGAACTGCGCGGCGTCGCCGTGGATCACCTCGCCGAGAAACCAGGCGTCGGGGTGCTGCTCGCGCACCCGCGGCAGCACCTGCGCCCAGAAGGCCGGCGGGACGGCGTACGCCGCGTCGAGGCGCCAGCCGTCGGTACCCCGGGCCAGCCAGTGGTCCATAACGTCAGCGACCCACTCGACGACCGCCGGGGAGTCGTGGTCGAGGGCGACCAGGGCCTCGTGGCCCTCGAAGACGTCGGCGCGCACCGGGTCTCCCGGGCTCCAGCCGCTCCAGTCGATGCGGAACAGCGACGCGGTCGCGGCGTCCGGGCCCTCGGCCTCGACCTGCTGGAAGGCCGGGTGGGTCCGCCCGACATGGTTGAAGACGCCGTCGAGGAGCACCCGCAGACCACGCTCGTGGGCCGCCGCGACCAGCCGGTCGAGGTCGGCGGTGTCGCCGAGGCGGGGGTCGATGCGACGGTGGTCGACCGTGTCGTACCCGTGCGTAGCCGAGGCGAAGACCGGCCCCAGCAGCAAGCCGTTGAGCCCCAAATCGAGAACGTGGTCGAGCCAGGCCTCGAGCCGGCCCAGCCGGTGCACGACCGGCTCGTCGGGGCCGCCGAGCGGCGAGTCGCCGGAGGCGGGCCGAATCGGGGCGCCGACGGCTCCGAGTGGGTAGACATGCCACCACATCGCGTGGTCGGTCCACGACGGCATCGGCGGTCTCCTCGGTACGGCGGGCGGGACCCGCCAGCCTACGCAGCCGGAGAACCACAGTGGTCGTCCGGAAGGTCTTGGAACGGTTGCAGAAACCCGTTACGAAGTGGCCTGTCACGGGAAGAGCCGTAGGGCTCGTCACCGCGGGCATGTGGGTGACGACATCCGGTCCAGTGCAGGGAGAAGATAGTGCCGTGGCCCCCGGCCCGGTGATGTCGCGGTCGCGATACCCGCACAAGGACGGGAGAGCGGCACTGCGCACGCCTCGCTGCTCCCTTCGTCGCGGATTTTGCGCACCAGCAAAGTAGTGGACAACTGGGCGCTGCCCGGCACCTCGTACAGCATGAGCGGCAGCGACCTAACACTCGAATTGGATCCAGCGTAGGTGCCGAAACGATACGTGGATGCCGGCGGGCTCGTCACGGTCCACGTCGACTACGCCGACCCGCAAGCCGATCTCCCGTCGCTGCAGAAGGCGCCGAACCCGCTGTTACCCGCCGTAGCCAAGAGCGAGATCGCCGAGGCCGCAGGGCTCCCCGCTTCAACCACCGCCCAAGCGCTGCTGACACCCTCCGCGCCGAGCGGACGCCTGAAGGTCGAGGACATCGACGCTCCGGTCGCGCCGGTCGCCGGCTTCCAGTTCGGGACGCGCACGCTCGCGCGAGAACCGATCGGCGGCGTACCGAAGTGCGAATACCTAGACAAGTGGAAGAAGCGGTGGGCCACGATCGGTACCTCGCACCCGCTGAAGGGGTCGAAGAGTTGGCTCACCTACACCTCATCCACGTCCTCCTCATTCGGCACAGCAGTGAGCCTGTACGGTGGCTCTTTCAAGTCATCCAGTACCCGGACCCTCGGCGACGACTGGGGCCAGAACTTCGCCAGCAGAACATCAACCGGTCCTTCCGTGTTCAGGTGAAGTACCGCCTGCGCAGGTGCTCCCGCCAATGGCGGTGAGATGTCACGTCGGATTCCGCAGCGGGAGACCGGGTTACGCGGGCCCACAAATTGGACGCAGCGCCGAGCCATTTCAAGACATGCGCACCGATCGCGAAGGGCCCATGGTTCCGGGGTAGCACCCGCGGCCGGGACTACTCGCTGTCGTACGGGGTGAAGTTCAAGGACGCCATCGGGGTGGACTTGACCACCCGCCGCGCGTACTCCAATGGTGCTCGCCTCTACTACGTCAACGATCGCCGTCGCCGTGCGTGCGGCAACGGCCACGGCCCGTCAAGGGCCTCGAAGGTCCGTGAGCGCAAGAGTTGACATTGCGTCGACTCGCAGCCGCAGGCACCCTCATCCTCCTCCCTTGGATCAACCCTAGTGGGGTGCTCCGAGGGGGAGGAGCCCCCCGGCCCCGACCGGTCGTCGAGATCGGTTCAGGAGGACGGGCCGTTGGAGAGCCCGACCGGGGACGGAGGCGTCGGGATCTTCCCACCGCACGGAGAGGACGCAGAGTGGTCTGGTTCGTTCTCCGGCCTGCCGCTGTGCAGTGACCCCGGCGACGCCGACCTGAAGATCGTCGGCGTGAACGTGCTCAAGACCGAAGGTGTCGTCGAGAACTTCGAGGCGCTCATTGCTGAACGCGACTCTGACGCCGAAGGGGACCTGTTGTTCCTCTCGGCGCAAGGCCGTGCCCCCTCGTTCCAGGAGTCCTACGCAGCCCCCGCGGACAGGGACGCGCCTTACACGTACGAGAGCCTCAAGGACCCGGTCACGGTCGACGGAACGTGCGAGAAGCCGCAGGACTCCGCGAACCTCGTGCTGACTTTCAACACCAACCGCGAGGGCGGACTCGTGAAGTCTTGGGAGGTGCTGTACGAGAGCGACGGCCAGCAGTACACGACCGGTCCCGTGCCCTGGCAGGTGTGGCTTTGTGGTGATTCCCTCGGGCCTCGACAAGCCTGCAAGTAACGCTCGGGGGACGTGCCAAGAAGACCCTGCCACCGGACTTGCCGCGGCGTCGCGAAGGTGCCGTAGTGGGCGTCCCGCCGGATCCCGAACGCCAGGTGGTGAAGTCTCAGGCGGCGAGCCGCAGCCCCAATGCCCGGTAGGCGCTGAACGGGTCGACGACGGCAACGCCAAAGGCCGCACAACGGTCGCACGAGCCGGTGGCCCATCTGGCGAGCCGCATCATGGCGTCGACGGTATCGGCGTTGTCCTGCCACCAGAAGTCAGAGCGCAGCGCATTCGCCCAGTCGACGAGATCGCCGTTGCCGGCGGTGATCTCCACCTTGATGGCCTCGACAGAGGCGACCTGTTCACCCAATAGGGGATTCTCGAGCCAAGTCCAGAACCCAGGGGCCAGGTCGAAGGCGTAGTAGAGCCAGGACGCCTCCATGAAGGCGTTGGCGTCGAGCAGATACATCAGGCAACACCAAGCCTGCGCGCGTACTCGTTGAAGGTGCTCATCTTCGTCATGGACATCAGGTCGAGCGCTTCGGTGAGGCTGGTCCGCCCCTCCAGTGCGTCGGCGATCAAGGCACGAGAAAGGCATTCCCCGATGCGGAACGCTGGTTGTTGTAGTGGTCTCCTCCGCTCCCTGGTTGCGCGGCTGCGAGTCCGTGCAGGCGCTGCACCTCGGCGTCGTAGGTCCCGTCGAAGTCGGCGAACTCCCGCGCGCCAGTACGTCGAAGAGCCTGGAGGATCACCAAGGTCCCGCACTTGAAGTCCCGAGCCAGCCCATCGAGCAACTGCGTCGTCTCGAGGTTTGCCTGCGGTTGGTATCGCTCGCGCAGCTCGGCGCTCGGCACGAGGACTTCGGACGCTACGGCGTTGCACCACTGCTCGATCTCGGACTGCCCCTGACAACGCGGGTTCTCGTTTCCGATCCCAGACCGGCCTCGCCATACATGGGCGAACTCGTGGGCGAGGGTGAACAACTGACCGTTCAGCGTCTGCTGAGTGTTCACGAACACGAGTGGGGCGATGTCATCGACCAGGGCAAACCCGCGGAACTCGTCCTCGTCCAGGAGACGATGCGTGTTGTTGCCGACCATGGACGTGGCGACGGTGAGGCCACCAACGTCTTCGAAGGCCTTGAGAAGAGCTCTGCGGCTGTCACTCCAAGTTCCCGTGCGAGACGGGACATCGAAGTCGAGAACAGCACGGATAGAGTCCGCCGCAGTCGCCGGGTCGGCGTCGGCTGCGGAGCCGACGAACGGAAGGGGCTCGGCGCCATGTCCGAGCGCGTACTCGCGGTACCAGACCTGACGACGCTGTGCGAGCCCGAGAACCGCGATCAGGTCCGCGCTGGGCGTGGGGGGAGTCCCGAACCCCTCGCGGAAGTCTGGCACTGGCAGTTTCCACGCCGGAGGCTCATCGAGAAGGAAGTACCCGAACGGAACCCCGGTCGTCCTCGCGAAGCCCTCCAGCTGCTTCAGCGTGGGAAGGCTACTGCGATCAATCCACTTGTCCACGGAGAAGCCGTGCCTCAAGTTCTCGGGATCAGCGCTGGACGCCCAGTGCCCAGGACAGGACGGACGGCGCGGCTGGCACACGTACCGTCATCGCCCCTCCTCCATAGTTTCCATCTGCAGCGATCCTCACGCCGCCCTGCAGCGCGGTGAGACTCCGTGCAATCCCCGACGCCTCCATACTGTCCCAGCCTGGTCCGACATGGCGCCCTCCCTACACCGTCCCCAGCGGCGCGTCGCCGAGTCCGGCGGCCAGCGCGGACAACTTACGGGCGATCTCCAGATCGCGCCCCTCAGCCGCATGCTGGTAGCGCATCGCTGCCCCCGGAGTGGAGTGACCGAGCCGCGCCATGAGCTCCGCGAGCGTGGCGCCGGTCGCGGCGGCCAGGACCGCGCCCGTAGGGCGGAGTTCGTGCCACCGCAGGCCCTCGGGGCCGGCAATCGAGCGCGCTTCGTAGAAGCCGTAGCCGCGCCGCCGACCTCTCGTCTTGCGGCCGTAGAGCGTCGACGGGTTGAGGTGGTTGCCGTTCGGCTCACCGCCCTGGATGCTTGCCTATGCAGCGGGATGCCCCGGTGCCGCGGAACGTGCCCGTGCGAAGTGGAGGAGCGTGGTGTCGGCCCAGTAGCGGATCGTCGCGCGGACACCCGCCGATGCGGAATCGGAGTCCGGTCCGGCCGCTCGGGTCGCTGCTCCGAGAAGGCTCAGGCCGCCGTCTGGGCAGGACGACCACGGAGGCATTCGGTGCCAGATCAGCCGATCGAAACGGTGGGCGTCAGGCCGAGAGACTCGGCGTACCGGCTGCTGCCTTCTCGACCGCTCGCTGTGCGGTGGGTGTCCACGACGCAAGCGGTGGCCGGGCGGTGCGCCTCATCGTACTACCAGCGCCGTCGAGCGGCTGGTCACCCGGTACGGCGAGCGGCAGCGCTCCGAGGGCGACGGGAGAGTGATCCCGGGCCGTGCTACCGACGCGGGCCGTGGCGTCGCTGCAGCCGCGACCGGCGAGCTCAACCGCACCGTCCTCAACGAGCCCGGCCTTGATGGGGCCGGTTCGGCCTGCCCACCGAGCAGTTGAGCCGGTTCCGGGCGGCCGGCGGCGACACGCTGGAGCGCTGATCCGGCCCAGAGCCGATCAGTCGCCCTCGGAGTACTTCGCGCGCTTCACGACCCTCGGGTCGGGCGGGTAGATCACGTCGTGGTCTTTGCCCTCGTAGTCGAACTGGTGCAGGAAGGCGCGCATGGCGTTGATCCGGGCTCGCTTCTTGTCGTTGCTCTTCACCTGCATCCACGGCGCGCGCTTCTTGTCGGTGTTGGTGATCATCGCCTCCTTGGCCGCGGTGTAGTCCTCCCAGCGGTCGAGGCTCTCGAGGTCCATCGGTGACAGCTTCCACCGACGGACCGGGTCGATCTGGCGGATCGCGAAGCGGGTCCGCTGCTCGCTGCGCGTCACCGAGAACCAGAGCTTGGTCACCGTCGTCCCGGAGTCCACCAGCATCCGCTCGAACATCGGCGCCTGGGTCATGAACGTGTCGTACTGCTCGTCGGTGCAGAAGCCCATCACCCGCTCGACGCCGGCGCGGTTGTACCAGGAGCGGTCGAAGAGCACAATCTCGCCGGCGGTGGGCAGGTGCTGGACATAGCGTTGGAAGTACCACTGCCCCTGCTCGCTGCCGGAGGGCTTGGTCAGCGCCACCACGCGGGCGCCGCGCGGGTTGAGGTGCTCGATGAAGCGCTTGATGGTGCCTCCCTTGCCTGCTGCGTCGCGGCCCTCGAAGACAATCACGTGCTTGGCCCCGCTGTCCTCCGACCAGTACTGGAACTTCAGCAGCTCCACCTGGAGGCGGTACTTCTCCTCCTCGTATGCCTCCCGGTCGATCAGCTCGTCGTAGGGGTAGTCCTCCCGCCATGTCTCCACCGCGCTCCCGTCGGGAGCGATCAGCATCGGGTCCTCGCCCTTGCTGCCGTGGACGGTGTAGCCCTCCACCCGGAGGTGGTCGATGTACTCGCGGAGGTTCATCTGCTGCGCCATGCACTGTTCCTAGCGGATCAGGGTGAACGGCGTGCCAACGGCCCCTGCTCGACACCCGCAGACCTACGAACCGAGACCTGCCTTCGCGGCAGGCTCGCTGGAGTGGGAACGACCAGCCATTGCCCCTCAGGAGGCCCCGGCGCCGTCACCGACACCGACGATCTGACCGCCCTGACCAGCGCGGAGCTCGCGCAGATCGGTGATCCTCACGGGCGATCGCAAGCTCCTCAGCCGACGCCCTGACGGCTCCGGCAGACGAGCGGCTCCGCCGTCCAGCACATCCCCGGGATCGGGAGCCTCGCGGCTTCCGACCGCGGACTCAGCCGGCGACGGGTGCTCGAGCAGCGCCTCAGCGTGGAATGGGCTCATGCCCGCCCATGCTTCGGTCATCAGTGACCCTTCCTCCTCAACCAGCGGCGGCGCACCCGGAGCGTGCGGCCGCCGGGCGCATCCGATTTGCTCGGCAGGCGCATGGCCTCACCTCTTCGCCGGTCAACCGATGGGGTGATGCCCGGCGGCTGGGTGGTGGACCGCGACGGAGGCAAATGGAGCGACCGCGATCAGGTCGACTGGGCGATGCCACCGCGATTTCCGCGGCCTAGCGTCGTGGGCAACCGAGTTGAAGGAGATTGGACATGGACACGCAGCTGCAGGAGGGGCCCAGGAGCCGAGTCGAGCTGGACCGGGCTGAGGCCGATGGGGCACTGTCCGTGGGGGCCCTCAAGAGGCTGGCCTGGGTTCTGCCGGTGACCGCGCTGACGGCGAGCATGGCGGATGTGGCGCTCTACGAGGTGGCCGGCGTGCTCGACCCGGACGTGACCGCCTGGTTGGGAGCGGGGCCGGCGCAGATCGTTGGAGCGAACGCGGCGTACCTCTCGATGGGTGCAGCGCTGCTGCTAGTTCTGGTCAGAATCACCAGCAACCCTGCGCGCTGGTTCACAATGCTGGCCTCCATCGGCGTGGTGTTGTCGCTGATGCTGCCCGTCTCCGCCGGTCTCGGTGATGGATCCGAGGCGGTGCCGGCGGCTGGGCTGCCCACGGTCATCACTCTCTCGACCATGCACCTGCTCTCCTACGCGATCGCGGTGCCGATGCTGCTACGCCTCGGGCGGGCTCGGCGGGGGTGAGCGCCGTGGAGGAGTTGTTCTGGGCACGGACGTGGGCGTACTCGCTGCTGCCGCTGCTGCTGGTGGGCGTTCACCTGCTGGCCGAGCCGGCCGCCCGTGCCCCAGCCCGTCGGGTGGAACTGTTCACCATGTATGTGCTCGGTGTCAGCGTCGGAGCTGCCGGGCTGGGCGGAGCCTTCGGCCACCTGGTGATGCCCGATGTGGTGGCGCAGTCAGTGGGTTGGGAGACGGGCAGCCCCTTCCAGTTGGAAATGGGCTTCGCCAACCTGGCGCTTGGGGTGATGGGTCTGGCGGCGGCCAACCGTCGCGACGGCTTCCGCATCGCCACGGTGCTCGCGGTCGCGGTGATCGGTTTCGGCGCCACCGCGGTGCATCTGATCGACGTGTGGTCCACCGGCAACCACGCGGCCGGGAACACGATCCAGAACGTCGGCAACCTGATGGACCCGCTTCTCCTTGCACTGCTGCTGTGGCTCGCGTCGCGTCGACGGGGTGACGCTGAGCAAGACACCGGGTTCGACGCGTGGCAGTTGCACCAGCGTCCTCTCGTCGCGATGGCGGCCTTGGGCGTGGGGATGGGCTTCGGTATCGGGTACGCCCTCGACACCCCGGGGCTGGGCAGCACACTCGGTGCGGCCCTCGGGGTCGCCGCGGCACGGGCGTTGCGCCGTCGCTTCGAGGGGTCCCGGGACTCGGAGACCCCGGCAGACTCGGGCGCCCCGGTTGCCCTCTAGCTCGACAGGGTCCGGCAATGACCACCTCCACCCACGCAACGCCGCGCACTGCGACGCTCCATCTGCCGCTGGTGAGCTTCTTCGTTGTGGCTGCCGGGATCGCCTGGTCTGCATTCGCGGCGGTGGGCTGGCTCTCGGGAGCATCGAACGTACTGGAGATCCGAAATCTGGTCTGGCGCCGAGTCGGGAAGCCTGGGAGTGGAGGACGCCGCCGTCGCCCCCTGGGTGCTCTACCTGCTCACCCGGTCAGGCGACTTCGCCCTCTCCCTCGCCGGCGTGGTCATGATCGCAGGCACGGCGGCCCGAGCCGGCCATCGGCAGCTGGTGAGTCGCCTGACCCGCTGGCGGATCGGCTGGGCGTGGTACGTCGCCGCCGGTCTGCCGCCGTTGGTGTCGTACGTCGTCGCGGCGGCTGTCGCGGGTGCGCTGCCCTCGGTGGAGCTCACGCCGCGCACGGTGGCCACCGCCCTGATGAGCCTGCATGCGGGTCTGCTCATCTCGTTGCTGCAGCGGATCTCTCCTCCCAGTGCTCCTGTTCCATGCCACCGTCAACTGGGGGGAGGGCGTCGAGACCTTCTTCGAAGTGCTGGCCGCCACCGACCGGTAGACACCCGCGCTGCTGGCGCTGATGTGCGCCGGGATAGCGGCTGGGGTGGCGCTCCGGCGCGGCGCTGATGGCGCACACTGAGCCCATGCCGCCGGACAGCGACCAGGACGTCTGGGAGGCGTGGGCATGGGTGTGGACGGCCGTGTTTTACGGCACGGTGCTCGCCTCGCTGGCGCTCGCGTTCCTCGATGAGCGGCGAGCGGGGTCTGTCTGGGTCGTCGCGCTCAGCCTCCTCCTGCTGGCCTGGCACACCGTCGGACTCCGGCTGGTTTCGGGTGACCCCGATACCTGGCTCACGCGGGCGAACGCGCGTCTGGCCGTCGTGGTGGGCGACATCGGACTCTGGTACGTCCTGGTGAGCCTGTCGCTGGCCTTCTACCTGGCCCTGTTCGGGCTGGTGCTGCAGATCTTCCGTCAGCTGCCGGTGCGTCAGGCCGCCGTGGCGGCGGGGTTCACCACTGCCGCCGTCGTTGTGGAGCAGGTCGGCGGCTCTGGACGGCTTGGAGCAACGGACACGACGCTGTGGCTGGCGGTTCTTCTGGCGGGTGCCGCCATCGCGCTCGGGGCCTGGATTGGGGCGTTGATCGAGCAGAGCACACGCCGTCGCGAGCTGATCGCCCAGTTGCAGGCGGCTCAGGAGATGCTCGCCGAGGCCGAGCGGCGGGCCGGAGTCCTGGAGGAACGCGGCCGGCTGGCGCGCGAGATCCACGACACCTTGGCGCAGGGTTTCGTCAGCATCGTGCTCCACCTCGAGGCGTTCGAGGAGGCAGGACCAGGTAACCCCGAGACCGCGCGCCGGCACCTCGAACAGGCTCAGACCACAGCCCGCGAGAATCTCGATCAGGCGCGTCGCGTCGTACAGGACCTGCGTCCACCGCAGCTCGAGCAGCAACCGGTCCACGAGGCCGTCGCGGCGTGGGCCCTACGGTGGGGTGATGAGAATGGCATCGACGTCACCGTTGAGACCACCGGCGCTCCCCTCCCGCTGTCCGAGGACGTAGAGGTGACGCTTCTCCGGGCTGCGCAAGAGGCCCTGAGCAACGTACGCCGCCACGCGTCGGCCACCCAGGTCCAGGTGACGATGTCTTACATCGACGACGTGGTGGTCCTCGACGTGCATGACGACGGCATGGGGCTCAACGAATCCGCGCGCTCTCCGTTGTCAGGCGGCTTCGGTCTGACCGCCATGCGTGAACGCGTGACGACACACGGGGGTGCGGTCGAGGTGGAGACCGCGAACGGTGAGGGGACCACAGTGGCGGTGACGCTCCCAGCATCGGGGTCGCACCCATCATGAGCGACGGGATCATTCGGATCCTGGTCTGTGACGACCACCCGGTGGTGCGGGCGGGAATCGTGGGGATGCTCGCCAGCCAGGACGACCTCGAGGTCGTGGCGGAGGCGGACGACGGGCGCGCTGCTGTTCAACTGCATCAGTCCTGTGCGCCCGACGTCACCTTGATGGACCTGCAGATGCCGGTCCTCGACGGCCTGAGTGCCATCACCCAGATCCGCGCCCGCCAGCCCGCGGCCAGGATCCTGGTGCTGACCACCTACGACACCGACAAGGACGTCGACCGCGCCATCGGAGCCGGAGCCGCCGGATATCTGCTCAAGGACACCCCGCGCGAGGAGCTGTATCGCGCCGTCCGCGTGGTGGCGTCCGGCGAATCGGTCCTCGCGCCGGCGGTCGCGACCCGGCTGATGGGGCGGATGCGGAACCCAGCCGAAGACGAGCTCAGCGCCCGCGAGGTCGAGGTCCTCGACCTCGTCGCGCGCGGCAACACCAACCAGCAGATCGGCGGCGCCCTCCACATCAGCACCGCCACCGTGAAGACCCACCTGATCCACATCTACGCCAAACTCGGGGTCGACGACCGCACATCCGCCGTCACCACAGCGCTCACCCGCGGCATCATCACGCTGTGAACACCTGCGGCGACGCCGAGGTGCGCCGCGACGCCACCGGCCGGCCCGGCGTGATCTTCGTCGGCCCCGCCGGCGCCCAGGTCCGCGTCGCCGGGCGCACGTTCCGCTATGCCGGCAACGCGGGCAGGCTCGCGGCCGGGACACCCGTTGTCGCCCTGCACTTCATGGCTCCCGCGTACTACACCAGCGGCTCAGCGAGCATCGCCAAGGTCTACGACCACGACCTCATCGCCTACTGCAACGTCGATCGAGCACGACTGCGGGTGAAGGTCCCGCACGTCGTCGGTCTGCCTGAGGACCAGGCGCTCGCGCGCATCAAGGCCGCCGAACTGACCGCCGTGGTCCGCTACCGAGACGGTGGCGGCGTCGCCCCTGGGCACGCGCTGGGCATCTCTCCGGCTCCGAACACCGACCTGGCGGCCGACGCGAAGGTGACGCTGGTCGTCTCCCGCTGATCGTCACGTCGAAGCGACACGCGGTGGCCGACCGCTAGCGTGGTGGCTGTTCGATCCGACGGACCGCGAATCCTGTCGGACACGCTGCCTATCGATGGGAGGGCTGGCGATGGGCGCCTGCATCCGCCGGACGACCCGCCTCCTGGCAGCGGTCAGTGCGGCGGTCGGCATCGGGCTCGCGGGGGCTTCCCCCGCCATTGGTGTCGGCCCTGCCCACGCCGCCCTCAAGACGTCGGCGGCGGGCGCCGACGAGCAGGCACTGGCCAAGCGCTTCGCCCCCGTGCTCAAGCTCGTGAGCCAGCTTGAACCGTGCGGACCGGGCGAGCCCTATCAGCCGACGGATGTGGACGTGATCCTGCCGAGTCCCGAGGTGGCTCTCCGCGGCCCCTGGCTAGATGGCGACTTGATCCAGGTGGGCCCGGACGAGCGCGACCTGGCGCGTGGGCTGACCGGCTACGCCCTCGACTTCCCGGGCAACCCGCTCTCGCCGGGCTGCGACTATGAGACCTGGGCCCAGCGGATCACCGCGGGGACAGCACCGACGATGTACGCGCACGTCGTGACCCAGGACGGTCGAGACAACCGACTGGCCGTGCAGTACTGGTTCTATTACCTCTTCAACGACTACAACAACAAGCACGAGGGCGACTGGGAGATGATCCAGCTGCTCTTCGACACCGGCGAGGTGTCCGCTGCGCTGAACCAGGACCCGGTGCAGGTCGCCTACAGCCAGCACGAGGGTGCCGAGGTCGCCGACTGGGACGACCCGAAGCTGGAGATCGTCGGGGGCACTCATCCCGTGGTGCACGTCGCGGCCGGCTCGCATGCGAACTTCTACGACCCGGCCCTCTTCCTGGGCACCTCCGGCGAGCAGGGGTTCGGCTGCGACGACACCCGGACCCCCACCGACTCCATGCGGCCGCAACTCGTGGTGATCCCGAGCGACCCCGACGCCGCCCGGGATGCGTTCGGGTGGATCGCCTACGAGGGCCAGTGGGGCCAGCGGGCAACGGCCTTCTACAACGGGCCCACCGGACCCAATGCCAAGGCGCAGTGGGCCGAGCCGGTCACGTTCCAGCAGACCGAGGGCAGGGACCGCAGCTTCGCGGTGCCGGTTGGAGGTCTGCTCGGGACGAGGACCACGGACTTCTTCTGCGAAGGCGTCGCCGCGGGCTCGAGCTTCGTGCGGGTGCTGGTTGACAGCCCGGGGCCGCTGCTGCTCGTCGTGGCGCTCGTCGCGCTGCTGGCGATCTGGCTGGTCCGCCGCACCACCTGGCGTCCCTCGGCGCCGCTGCGCCTGCGGCGAAGCCGGGCCGCCGGACAGATCCTCGTCGCTGCCACGCGCATCTACGGTGGCCACTGGCGGCTGTTCCTCGGGATCGGGGTCATCCTCATCCCGGTGTTCTTGGCGGTCTCCGCGCTCCAGACGCTGCTCGTGAACGCCCCCGAGGTGGGAGGGGTCTCCCAGTACGGCGAGGACGGCGGGTTCCGGGTCGCCCTCGCGGCCGCGATCGGCTTCCTGGCCCTGGGGATCGCGATCGACTTCGTCCTGGCCGCCTGCACCGTGGCGCTGGGAGAGATCGACGCAGGAGGGGTTCCCGGCGTCCGCCGTGCCTATGCGGGCTCGCTGGGCCGCCTGCGTCCGCTGATCACGGCGTTCCTCGTCGCCTCGGCTCTGGTGGGGATGTTCACCGTGACGGTGCTCCTCTCACCAGTCGCGATCGGGCTCATCCTGGCGTTTGCGCTGTACGTGCCGGTCATCGTGTTCGAGGATCTGGGAGGGGTCGCCGCGCTGCGGCGCAGCGCGGCGCTGGTGCGCCACGAGGCCGTCAAGGTCGCCGGGCTGCTCGCGATCTCCCTCGTCCTGGCTTCGGCGCTGGGCCCGGTCCTCGGCACCGCGCTGCTCCTTATCGCGGACGCCCCGTTCCTTGTCGTCAACATGGTGGCCGGTGCCACCTTCGCGTTCGCGCTGCCCTACGTCGCCCTGACGATCGCCTACGCCTACAACGACGCCCTGGTCACCAAGCACCGCGCAAGCCAGCAGGTGCCGCAGCCGTCCGTGCTGCCAGCCGAGGTCTGACCCGGTTGCAGGCACCGGTGCCCGCTCGTGGAGATGGTCAGTCGAGCCGCACCTTCTCGGCGTACCGCGGCACGACCGCGCACCACCCGAGCTCGTCGGCGATCCGGTCGGCCAGCCCGTGCGCCGCGGGCGCCTCCCCGTGCACGACGTAGACGGTGCGAGGCGGCTCGGGCAGCTCGGCCAGCCAGGCCACCAGCTCCTCGGCGTCGGCGTGGACGGAGAAGGAGGAGTCCTGGACGACCTCGGCGCGAACCGGGACGTAGCGACCGTGCATCTTGAGCTGGCGGGCTCCCTGCAGCAGCGCCCGGCCCCGCGTCCCCTCGGCCTGGTAGCCGGTGAGGACCACCGTGTTCCTCGGGTTCGGCAGTTGGGCGGCCAGATGGTGGACGACGCGGCCGCCGCTGGCCATGCCCGAAGCCGAGACCACGATGCAGGGTCGGGTGGGACGGTTCAGCCGCTCGGACTCGGTCGCGGACTCCACCGTGCGCAGGTGGGGTACGCCGAAGGAGTGCGGGATGTGCGCCGCCTCGGGCGCGCTCCGGTAGACCTCGAGCGCCGCCAACGCCATCGGGCTGTCCACGTAGACCGGAACGTCGGGCACCCGGCCCTCCTTGATGAGCCGCCCCAGCCGCAGCAGCACCAGTTCGGTGCGGTCCAGCGCGAAGGCGGGGATCAGGACACTGCCCCCGCGGCCTATCGTGCGGCGCACCGCGTCGGCGAGCACCTTCCCCTCGACGTCGTCGGTGTGCCGGCGGTCCCCGTACGTCGACTCCAGCACCACCGTGTCCGCCGCCGGCGGCGACTCGCGGGGTGAGGCGATCGGGTGCGTCCGGCGGCCGAGGTCGCCGCTGAACAGCGTGCGCGTCCCGCTCGCCTCGACCAGGACCGTGGCGGCGCCGAGGATGTGACCCGCGGACCGCAGGCTCACCGTGACATCCGCGCCGACCTGTCGGGGGCTGTGCAGTCCGACTCGCTCGACCAGCGGCAGGGTCCTCTCGACGTCCGCGGCCCCGTAGAGCGGCAGCGCCGGCCGGTGCTTGGAGAACCCGGCTCGGTTGGCGTAGGCCGCGTCCTCCTCCTGCAGGTGCGCGCTGTCGCGGAGCACGATCTCCACCAGGTCCGCGGTGGCCGGGGTGCACAGCACCGGACCCGCGAAGCCGTCTCGGACCAGCCGCGGAAGGTATCCGCAATGGTCGAGATGGGCGTGGGTGACCGTGACCGCGGACAGGGCCGCGGGGTCGGTGGGGAAGGGCTCCCAGTTGCGGCGCCGCAGCTCACGGAGACCCTGGTAGAGCCCGGCGTCGACGAGGGTGCGGGTCCGGGCCGTCTCCACCAGGAAGCGGCTGCCGGTCACGGTTCCGGCCGCGCCCAGGAAGGCCAGCGTCGGGCTGTGCTTCGCATCGGAGCCGGTCGAGGCGGTCACGACGGTCCGGCGTCGTCGAGGCGCACCACCGCGGCGCCGGTGACCCTCCCGCACGCGAGGTCGTCGAGGGCCTGGTCGGTGCGCCCGAAGGGGTAGCCGGTGACCGTCGGTCGCAGGTCCAAGGCCGCGGCGATCCGCAGCAGCTCCTCGCCGTCGGAGCGGGTGTTGGCGGTCACGCTGGTGACGGTCCGCTCGCGGAAGAGGTGCCGTTGGTAGTCCAGCACCGGGATGTCGCTGAGATGGATGCCGGCGATGGCCAGCGTGCCGCCCTGGTCCAGCGCCGCAAGCGCGACCGGCACCAGGTCGCCGACCGGCGCGAAGAGGATCGCCGCGTCCAGGGGCACCGGGGGCTCGTCGTAGGCACCTCGGGCCGACGTGGCGCCCAGCTCCAGGGCCAGCCGCCGGGCCGACTCCTCGCGGGTCAACACGTGCAGTTCGGCCCCCTGCGCCAGGGCGATCTGGGCGGTCAGATGGGCGCTGGCCCCGAACCCGTAGATCCCGAGCCTCCCGCCCGGCGGCAGTTGGGCGCGGGTCAGCGCGCGGTAGCCGATGATCCCCGAGCACAGCAGCGGCGCCGCGGCCTCGTCGGGGAAGCCCTCAGGCAGCCGGTAGCCGAACGACTCGGGGACCACGGCGTACTCCGCGAATCCGCCGTCGGCGTCCCAGCCGGTGTACTGCGAGGCGCGGCAGAGGTTCTCGCGGCCGGTGCGGCAGGCCCGGCAGCGCCCGCAGGTACGCCGCAGCCAGGCGATGCCGATCCGGTCCCCCGCCGTGAAGCGCGCCGCGTCCTCCCCCGTCGCGACCACGGCGCCGACGACCTCATGGCCCGGGACCATCGCCGGGCCGCGCGGCGCCAGGTCACCGTCGGCGAGGTGCAGATCGGTGCGGCACACCCCGCACACCGAGACCCGCACCAGGACCTCGTCGGGCCCCGGGCCAGGGACGGGCTTGTCGGTCAGGGCCAGTCGGCCCCGGCCGCCCGGTCTGCCGGTGACGGCCCAGGCCCGCATCTGCTTCTCCCCCTCCGGCCTGCCGGCTGGAGGGCTGCCGCTCATGAGCCGTCGGATGCCTGGCCGGGTGCCCGGCCCGATGACGCGTCGGCCTGCTCGATGTAGGCGTCCGGCCCCGGGAACACCAGCGCCTCGTGGCTGTCGTCAGCCCACCGCACGACGTACGGCGGGCTCCCGTCGTCGTGCTTGACCTCGATGATCTCGCCCTCGCGCACGTGTCCCTCAATATGCTGACTGCGCACCACGAGGCGGTCGCCGACCTTGGCGATCATGATGCCCTCCTCACTCTGCGTGGCGTCGATCGAGGCGGTCCTCCCCTTGATTCTCGCGCCGATCCGACCGCGCGGGAGGGAGTCGTATGTCACACGTAGAGCCTGGTGAAGAGCGGGACAAAGGTCCACAGACGCCCAAGAGGCCTCCCCGGCGGCGACACGGCTCAGGCGTCCTCGGCCGTCTCCTCGCCGTGGGTGCCTGGCCGCGGCGCCCAGGGGAGTTCATGGGCCGGCCTGACCACGATCAGCTTGTCGCCGCGCGCCAGTTGGGTGACCACCGGCTCGAAGTAGCGGTGCACCGTGTCGTCGCGGACCACCGCGATCACCTGGTCGGGCAACTGCTGCGGCTGCTTGCCCACCTCGGGCACGAGCAGGTCACGCTCGGCGACCTCCAGGCCCTCGCCGTAGGTCAGCAGATCCTCGATCACCGACCCCAGCGCCGGGCTCACCGCCGAGAGCCCGAGGAGCCGTCCCACGGCATCGGAGGAGGTCACCACCGCGTTGGCCCCGCTCTGCCGCACCAGGGACACGTTCTCGCCTTCCCGGACCGCGGCGACGATGTACGCCGACGCCGAGAGCTGTCGGGCGTTGAGCACCGACAGCACCGTGGAGTCGTCGCGATCGGTGGTGATGATGACCTGGCTGGACTGGGCCACACCGGCGCGGCGCAGAACGTCGCGCCGCGTGGCGTCCCCGATCACCACGGTCAACCCGTCGTTGTTCGCCTCCTGCACCGCGGAGGGGTCCGGGTCGACGACGACGATCCCCTCCCGCGAATGCCCGTTGTTCACCAGCGTGCCCACCGCGCTGCGTCCCTTGGTGCCGTAGCCCACCACCACCACGTGCCGGTCCATGCGCCTCCTCCATCGGGCCACCCGGAACATCTCGCGCCCCTGGCTGGCCAGCACCTCGAGCGTGGTGCCGATGAGGAGCACCAGGAAGGCGATCCGCAGCGGCGTGATCACGAACGCGTTCACCATCCGGGCCTGCGGCGTCACCGGAGCGATGTCGCCGTAGCCGGTGGTGCTCAGCGTCACGGTCGTGTAATAGATCGCATCTCGCAGGCTCACCTCACCGGTCGGGTCCGCGTTGTCGCGGTAGCCGCCGCGGTCGAGGTAGACCAGCAGCACCGTCAGCGACAGGACCGCCACCGAGATCAGGATCCGCCGCCCGAGCGCCGACCACGGCGAGCGGACCACCTCGGGGAACGCGATGCTCGCCAGCGTGGCGGGCGTCTCAGCATCGGACACGCTCCGAATGTAATGGACGTCAGCCGCCGCCCCCCGCCTGACGCGTCAGGGTCAGCCGTTCGCGTGCACGCGTCTGCAGCCGCCGGATCAACTCCAGGCGCGCCCGGGCGGGTTCGCTCTCGGGCCACACCTCGTCGACGGCGGCATTCAGGGCGGCTCCGATGAGCACCGCGATGGCGAGCAGGTAGAGCCAGATCAGCACCGCGATGGGCGTTGCCAGCGGCCCGTAGATCGAGGTCGACTCGCCGGCCGAGGCGGTGAGGAACCAGCGCAGCACCGCCGAGCCCACGATCCACACGACCAGCGTGAACGCGGCACCCGGCAGGTTGTAGCGCCAGGAGGTCCGCGCCGGGATCGAGACGTGGTAAAAGGTCGCGCTGAAGACGATGCACAGCACGACCACCGTGGGCCAGTACAGCTGGTTGAGCCAGTCGAGCCGCGACGGCAGGAGCGCGTCGACCAGGGTCGGCCCGGCCACGATCAGCGGGACGACCACCATGCCCGTCAGCAGCCCCAGGACGTAGAGCCCGAAGGACAGCATCCGGGTGGCTACGATCCCCCGCTCTCCGCCCAGCCCGTAGAGGATCGTGACCGTGTCGACGAAGACGTTGAGCGCCCGCGACCCCGACCACAGAGCCAGGATGAACCCGATCGAGATGACGTCGTAGCGCGGTCCCCGCAGGACGTCGTCCAGGGTCGGCACGATGATGGTGTCGACGATGTCCGCGGTGAAGGCCTGCTGGGCGAGGTCGACGACGTTCGCCTTGAACTCATCGATCCTCTGGTCGGTGAGGCTGCGCACGACGTACCCGACCGACCCAGCCAGGCCGAAGATCAGCGGCGGCAGCGAGAGCAGGGCGAAGAAGGCCGCCTCGGCCGCCAGCCCGGTGACCCGGTGCCGCAAGCAGCCTCCCACCGTGGAGACGACGACCCGCCACAGCGCCCACAGCACGCGCCGCCAACCCCTGCGATCCTGGCCGGCGGCCTCGGGAGAGGTGTCGGCCGCCATGTGTCTACGGTATCGACATGCCCGCCGACCTTCGTGCAGCCACCAACCAACCTCCGCTCCTGGCCGACCATGACGTGGTCGGCTCCGACCGGGCACTCCTCGAGGCCGTGTCCCGGCACGGGTCCCCTGGCGTCGCCGCGGACCTGGAGCCGCTCGGCCGGCTGGCCGGCTCCGCGCAGGCCCGCGAGCACGGGTGGCTGGCCAACCGGCACGAGCCCGAGCTGGAGACGTTCGACCGCTATGGCAACCGGGTCGACGAGGTCCGCTTCCACCCGTCCTGGCACTGGCTCATGGAGCGTGCCGTGGGCTTCGGGCTGGGCGCGACACCGTGGACCTCTCAGGACCCGCACGCCCACGTCCGGCGGGCCGCAGGGTTCCTCGCCTGGTCCCAGACCGAGCCGGGGCACGGGTGTCCGGTCTCCATGACCTATGCCGCGGTCCCCGCCCTTCGGGCCGACGACGCGCTGGCCAAGGAGTGGACCCCGCTGCTCGCCTCGACGACGTACGACTTCGGCCTGCGGCCGGCCCGCGACAAGGCGGGGGCGCTGGCGGGCATGGGCATGACCGAGAAGCAGGGCGGCTCCGACGTGCGGACCAATGCCACCGAGGCCCGACCCACCGCGGTGCACGGCGAATACACCCTGCACGGTCACAAGTGGTTCACCTCCGCGCCGATGAACGACGTCTTCTTGGTGCTCGCGCAGGCGCCGGGCGGGCTCACCTGCTTCCTGGTGCCCCGGGTGCTGCCCGACGGGACCCGCAACCGCCTGGACGTGATGCGGCTCAAGGACAAGCTCGGCAACCGCTCGAACGCGTCGGCCGAGCTGGAGTTCCACCGCACCTGGGCGCACCGGCTCGGCGACGAGGGCCGCGGAGTGCGCACGATCATCGAGATGGTGGCCGCGACCCGGCTCGACTGCGTGCTCGGCTCGGCCTCGCTGATGCGCCGGGCCGTTGCCGAGGCCTCCTGGCACGTCGCGCACCGCGCGGCGTTCGGCGGGCTGCTGGTCGACAAGCCGCTGATGCAGAACGTCGTCGCCGACCTCGCCGTGGAGTCGGAGGCCGCGACGGCGCTGGCGATCCGGCTCGCTGCCGCCGTGGATCGCCGCGACGACCCGCACGAGCGCGCGCTGCGGCGGATCGCGCTCCCGCTGGCGAAGTACTGGGTGTGCAAGCGGACCCCGGCGATGGTCGCCGAGGCGCTGGAGTGCCTGGGCGGCAACGGCTACGTCGAGGACTCGGGGATGCCGCTGCTGTTCCGGGAGTCGCCGCTGAACTCGATCTGGGAGGGGTCGGGCAACGTCAACGCGCTCGACGTCCTGCGGGCGCTGGGACGCGAGCCCGAGGTGCTCGACGCCTGGATCACCGAGGTCGGGGCCGCCCAGGGCGCGGACCCCAGGCTGGACCGGGCGGTGCGGTCCACGCTCGAGGCGCTGGCGGACACCGCGGGGGCCGAGGCCGGTGCCCGGCGGCTCGCGGTGCGGATGGCGCTGTGCCTCCAGGGCTCGCTGCTGGTCCGGCACGCCCCCGCGGAGGTGGCCGACGCGTTCTGCGCCTCCCGGCTCGGTGGCGAGTATGCCGGGACGTTCGGGACCCTGCCGGCGGGGCTGGCGTTTGGACCCGTGGTCGAGCGGACCACGCCGGTGGCCTGAGGGACCCGGTGGGTCAGGTCAGCTCGAGACCGGGGTAGAGGGGGTGCTTGTCCAGCAGCTCGGCGGCGGCTGCCCGGGTGCGCTCGACCACGCCGTCGGCGAGGGCGTAGTTGGCCTTGGACGGCGCTCCGGAGGAGGTCGGGCGCGGGCTGGTGCCGGACAGCACGTCCACCACCAGGTCGGCGACCCGGTCGAACTCGCCGGGCCCGAAGCCGCGCGTGGTCAGGGCAGGGGTTCCGAACCGGATGCCGGAGGTGTACCACGCCCCGTGCGGGTCGGACGGGATCGCGTTGCGGTTGGTGACCACGCCGGCGTCCAGCAGGGCGGACTCTGCCTGCCGGCCGGTCACGCCGAAGGAGGACACGTCGAGCAGCACGATGTGGTTGTCGGTGCCACCGGTCACCAGGCGCGCGCCGCGACGCAGGAATCCCTCGGCCAGCGACTGGGCGTTGTCGGCGATCCGCTGGGCGTAGTCGCGGAAGGACTGCTGCCGGGCCTCGGCCAGGGCCACCGCCTTGGCCGCCATCACGTGGGAGAGCGGACCGCCCAGCACCATCGGGCAGCCGCGATCGACGGAGGGGGCGAACTCCCCGGTGGCGAGCACCAAGCCTCCGCGCGGACCGCGCAGGGACTTGTGGGTGGTGGTGGTGACGACGTGGGCGTGCGGGACGGGGTCCTCGTCCCCGGTGAACACCTTGCCGGCGACCAGACCGGCGAAGTGTGCCATGTCGACCAGCAGCGTGGCATCCACCTCGTCGGCGATCTCGCGCATCGTCGCGAAGTTCACCCGCCGGGGGTACGCCGAGTAGCCCGCGACCAGGATCAGCGGACGGAACTCGCGAGCCGCGGCCCGGACCGCGCCGTAGTCCAGCAGCCCGGTCTCGGGGTCGGTGCCGTAGGAGCGCTGGTGGAACATCTTGCCGCTGATGTTGGGCCTGAAGCCGTGGGTCAGGTGGCCGCCGGCGTCGAGCGACATCCCGAGCATCCGCTGGTTGCCGAACTCGTGGCGCAGGTCCTCCCAGTCCGCCTCGCTGAGATCGTTGACGTTGCGCACGGCATGCTTCTCCAGCGCCGGCGACTCCACCCGCTGGGCGAGGATCGACCAGAACGCCACCAGGTTGGCGTCGATCCCCGAGTGCGGCTGGGCATAGGCGTACTCCGCCCCGAACAGCTCGCGGGCGTGCTCCGCGGCGAGCGTCTCGACGGTGTCGACGTTCTGGCAGCCGGCGTAGAAGCGGTGCCCGATCGTGCCCTCGGCGTACTTGTCCGACAGCCAGGTGCCCATGGTGAGCAGCACGGCCGGCGAGGCGTAGTTCTCGCTGGCGATGAGCTTGAGGGAGGCACGCTGGTCGGCGAGCTCGGCGCGGGTGGCCTCGGCGACCCGGGGCTCCACCGAGGCGATCACCTCCAGGGCGGCGTTGTAGGCCGCGCTGGCCCTGTCGGCGTACCGGTCCGCGGAGATGTCGCTCATGACAAGCAGCCTAGTGAGCCGTCCCTCGGCGACCCAACCGGTTCTTCTGTCCAGATCATGGACGTCCGTCCCGTATGACGAGACGCCTAGTTGGCGGACGGGGGTCGGTCACCGGAGACTTGCGGCCATGATCTCCGCGGTGAACGCTCCCAGGCTCGTGGCCAGGCGCCACGTGGACCTCGGGCGCACCCGCAGCATGATCTGTATGTCGGCCTGACCGCGCCGCCACCCGGCGGCACACGCCCTGTCCATCAGCCAGGCGTGCGGTCGCCGACAGCATCCGACAACGGTGTCGCCAGATGCGTCAGCGCTCGTGCGCCTCCCACCCCGAAGGACCCGCCGTGACGACCAGCGCAGGGACCACCCCGGCGAACCGTCCGCAGTCGCGACCCTCCACCCGGGCGAGCGCGCGCCCGGTCGACAAGCCCGGCCGGGGACCCCGAGCCCGGCGCGGTGAGGGCCAGTGGGCCCTGGGCTACCGCGAGCCGCTCAACGCCAACGAGCAGCTCAAGAAGGACGACAACCCGCTCAACGTGCGTGGCCGGATCGAGCGCGTCTACGCTCGGCGCGGCTTCGCCTCCATCGACCCCCAGGACCTGCGCGGCCGCTTCCGGTGGCTCGGGCTCTACACCCAGCGCCGGCCCGGCCTGGACGGCGGCAAGACCGCCACCCTCGACCCGCACGAGCTCGACGACGAGTTCTTCATGATGCGCGTCCGCTCCGACGGAGCGCTGCTGGGTCCCGACCAGCTGCGCGCACTGGGGGAGACCTCCACGGCGTACGCCCGCGACACCGCCGACGTCACCGACCGGCAGAACATCCAGTACCACTGGGTCCGGATCGAAGACGTCCCCGCCATCTGGAAGCGGCTGGAGGCCGTCGGGCTCAGCACCACCGAGGCCTGCGGCGACTCGCCCAGGCCCTTCCTCGGCTCCCCGGTGGCCGGCGTCGCCCGCGAGGAGATCATCGACGGCACCCCGGCGTTGCAGGAGATCAAGCGCCGCTTCATCGGCAACCCCGACTACGCCAACCTCCCCCGCAAGTTCAAGACGTCGGTCTCCGGCCATCCCTCGCTCGACGGCGCGCCCGAGGTCAACGACGTGAGCTTCGTGGGCACCGTCCACCCCGAGCACGGCCCGGGCTTCGACCTGTGGGTCGGCGGCGGGCTGTCGACCAACCCGATGCTCGCCCAGAAGCTCGGCGTCTGGGTCCCGCTCGAGGACGTGCCCGACGTCTGGGAAGGCGTGGTGGGGATCTTCCGCGACTACGGCTACCGCCGGCTGCGCAACCGGGCCCGGCTGAAGTTCCTCGTCGCCGACTGGGGAGCGCAGAAGTTCCGCGACGTCCTGGAGCGGGAGTATCTCCACCGGCCCCTGCTCGACGGCCCCTCCCCCGGCGCGCCGACGGTCGTCGGCGACCACGTGGGGGTGCACGCCCAGAAGGACGGCGACGTCTACGTCGGAGCCGCGCCGGTGGCCGGCCGGGTCTCCGGGACGCTGCTCTGTGCCCTGGGCGACCTCGTGGAGCGGTACGCCGCGACCGGGGTCCGGTTCACCTCCTATCAGAAGCTCGTCGTGCTCGGCGTACGTCCCGAGCTCGTCGAGCCGCTGGTCGCCGACCTCGACCGGATCGGCCTCTCCGCGCGGCCCTCACCGTGGCGGCGCTCGACGATGGCCTGCACCGGGATAGAGTTCTGCAAGCTCGCGATCGTCGAGACCAAGACCCGGGCGACCCGGCTGGTCGAGGAGCTGGAGCGGCGCTTCCCCGACCTGGACACGCCGATCACCGTGAACGTCAACGGCTGCCCCAACGCCTGCGCCCGGACCCAGGTCGCCGACATCGGGCTCAAGGGCCAGCTGGTGCTCGACGACGCCGGCCGTCAGGTGGAGGGCTTCCAGGTGCACCTCGGCGGCGGGATCGGGCTGCGCGGCGAGACGGCCAGCACGCCGTTCGGCCGCAAGCTGCGGGCGCACAAGGTGACCAGCGAGGCGCTGGACGACTACATCAGCGCGCTGGTCCAGGCCTACCTCGCCGAGCGCGGGGAGGGCGAGCCGTTCAACGCCTGGGTGGCCCGCGCGGACGAGGCGACGCTCAAGGGTCACCGGGCGCTCGCCGAGTCCGCGGCCCCCGGGACGGGGATGCGATGAACCAGCGCATGGCGCCCTTCCACTGCCCCTACTGCGGCGAGGAGGACCTGCGCCCGCACGTGCCCGAGGAGGGGAGCGGCCACGGGTCCTGGGAGTGCCACGCCTGCCTCCGGGCCTTCTCGGTGCGCTTCCTCGGCCTGCTGCGCCCCACCGGTTCCGCCGGGGTCCCCGGGGGCGAGTCATGACCGCCGCCGCCGCCACCCGCGCCTTCCAACGCCGCGGCAGCACCACCGAGGGCCGCAGCGACGCCGAGCTCCGCGATCTGGTGCGGCACGCCGGCGCCGAGCTGGAGGTGGCGCCGGCCGAGGTGATCCTCGAGTGGGCGGTGGCGACCTTCGGCGACCGCTTCTGCGTGACCTCCTCGATGGCCGACACCGTGCTCGTACACCTCGCCTCCCGGGTGGCGCCCGGGATCGACGTGGTCTTTCTCGACACCGGCTACCACTTCCCCGAGACCCTCGGCACCCGCGACGCCGTCGCGGAGACCCTGCCGGTCTCGCTCCGCACGGTCAGCCCGGCGCAGAGCGTGGCCGAGCAGGACGTGGCCTACGGACCCCGGCTGCACGAGCGCGACCCGGACCTGTGCTGCATGCTGCGCAAGGTGCAGCCGCTGGAGCGGGTACTCACCGGCTACGACGCGTGGGCGACCGGGCTGCGCCGCGCCGAGACGCGGGCCCGGGTCGTCGCCCCGGTGATCGGCTGGGACGCGGCACGAGGCACGGTCAAGGTCTCGCCGCTGGCGCGGTGGACCGACGAGGACGTCGCCGGCTATGCCGCCCGGCACGGCGTGCTGGTCAACCCCTTGGTCCGCGAGGGCTACCCGTCGATCGGCTGCGCCCCGTGCACGCGCCGGGTCGCCGCGGGCGAGGACCCGCGCAGCGGCCGCTGGGCCGGCACGACGAAGAACGAGTGCGGCATCCACGCCGCCACCTCCGGACCCGACCCCCAAGCATCCGCTACCAGCACGACAGGAGGCTGACCGACGATGACCGCTCCCGCCCTGGTGGCGCTCGCCCATGGCAGCCGCGACCACCGTTCCGCCGAGACCGTCCAGGCCCTCGTCGACGAGGTCCGCCGGCTCCGGCCCGACCTCCGCATCGAGGCCGCCTTCCTCGAGCGAGCCCAGCCCTGTTTCGCCGACGTCGTCGCCGCGCTGGTCGCGGACGGCTTCGACGAGATCGTCGTGGTGCCACTGCTGCTCACCGAGGCCTACCACGCCAGGGTCGACGTGCCAGGAGTCGCCGCCGATGCAACCTCCAGGCACGAGGGCGTGCGGATCCGGGTCACCGACGTCCTCGGGCTCGAGCCGGCCTTCCTCGACGTCCTCGACCAGCGACTGCGCGAGGCGCTCACCCGAGCCCGGGTCCGCGAGCTCGACGCTCTGGTGCTCGCCGCCGCGGGGACCTCCGACGCCCTGGCCGTCCAGTCGATCACCCGGCTGGCCCGGCTCTGGGGTTCCCGGCACCGGCTGCCGGTGCAGGCGGCGTTCGCGTCGGCCGCACCGCCGGCCACCGGTGAGGCGGTGCGCGCCTTCCGCGCCCAGGGCCGACGGCACATCGCCGTCGGCTCGCTGTTCCTGGCTCCGGGGCTGCTCTACGACCGGGCGGCGGAGCTGGCCGAGGAGGCCGGCGCGGTGGCCGTGGCCGAGCCGTTCGGGGCCGACCGCGAGGTGGCCCGGACCGTGCTGGCCCGCTATCTCGTCGGGGCCGTCGAGCTCGTCCCCGTCTGACCCACCCAGCCGACCCCACCCCGCGTCGGCGCGCCCTCGTCCCGCCACGATGCCGAGTCGCCCCATCCTCGCTCACGCCGGGTTGCGGTTAGGCTTCCGCGCATGACCCAGCGCTTCGATGTCGTCGTCCTCGGTGCCGGCCCGGGTGGGTACGTCGCCGCCATCCGCGCCGCACAGCTCGGCCTCAAGGCCGCGGTCATCGAGAAGCAGTACTGGGGCGGCGTCTGCCTCAACGTGGGGTGCATCCCGAGCAAGGCGCTGCTGCGCAACGCCGAGATCGCCCACATCATCACCGCCGAGAAGAAGACGTTCGGCATCGGCGGCGACGCCACCATGGACTTCGCGACCACCCACAAGCGCAGCCGTACCGTGGCCTCGGCCAGCGCCAAGGGCGTCCACTACCTGATGAAGAAGAACAACATCACCGAGATCGACGGCTGGGGCACCTTCACCGACGCCAAGACGATCTCGGTCGAGCTCAACGACGGCGGCACCGAGGAGGTCACCGCCGACCACGTCATCGTCGCCACCGGCGCGATCACCCGGCTGATCCCGGGCACCGAGCTCTCCGAGCGCGTGGTGACCTACGAGGAGCAGATCCTCACCGACCAGCTGCCCGGCTCGATCATCATCGCCGGGTCCGGGGCGATCGGGGTCGAGTTCGCCTATGTGCTGAAGAACTTCGGCGTCGAGGTAACGATCGTGGAGTTCCTCGACCGGATGGTGCCCACCGAGGACGAGGACGTGTCCAAGGAGCTGCTCAAGCAGTACAAGAAGCTCGGCGTCACGGTGATGCTCTCCACCAAGGTCGAGTCGATCGACGACTCCGGGGACCAGGTGACCGTGACCGTGGCCTCCCCGAAGGGCGAAGAGGTCCTCCAGGCCGACAAGGTGATGCAGGCGATCGGGTTCGCCCCGCGGGTCGACGGCTTCGGGCTGGACAAGACCGGCGTCGCGCTCAACGACAAGGGTGCCATCGAGGTCGACGCCCGCGGCCGGACCAACGTCGATGGCGTCTGGGCCATCGGCGACGTCACCGGCAAGCTGATGCTGGCTCATACCGCGGAGGCGATGGGCGTCGTCGCCGCCGAGACGATCGCCGGCGCGGAGACCGTCGAGATCGACTTCGACATGATCCCGCGGGCGACCTTCTGCCAGCCACAGATCGCCTCGTTCGGCTACTCCGAGGCCCAGGCGAAGGAGAAGGGCTACGACGTGAAGACGGCGCAGTTCCCGTTCTCCGCCAACGGCAAGGCGCGGGGAATGGCCGAGGGGGTCGGCTTCGTCAAGATCGTGGCCGACGCGAAGTACAACGAGCTGATCGGAGCGCACCTGATCGGCCCGGAGGTCACCGAGCTGCTCCCGGCGTTGACCCTGGCGCAGAAGTGGGACCTCACCGCCGACGAGGTCGCCCGCAACGTCTTCGCCCACCCGACCCTGTCCGAGGCGATGAAGGAGGCCGTCGAGGGCATCGCCGGTCACATGATCAACCTCTGACCGGGGCGTCCGCGCGCCGAGCGCAGCCACCAGCCGCCAGGGGACTCGCCGGTCGGGACTCAGCCGAAGTGCGGGCAGGCGAGCGGAGGCGTCAGATCGCGACCCTGCTCCCCTCGCTCCAGATACACCGGACGGCCGCAGATCTCGGCAACCTCGACGTAGCGCCGCTCGAGCACGCCGGCGAGCCGTCCCTGCGCATCCAGGTCCCAGGCGTCGAACGGGTACCACTGCACCACCCAGGTCGGCGCCTCCGGGCCGCTCAGGGTCCTCACCAGCAGGTCGAGGTCGGGGTCGAGAGTGCGGACCAGCAGGCTCCACAGGTACGGGTAGGGGGTGTCCAAGCCGGCGCTGTGCAGGACGTTGGCCTTGCCGAAGAGGACCACGCCGGTCTCCCCCGGCGAGGAGTTCTCCTCGATCCAGGCCCCGACCGTGCCCTCCTCTGCGGCGCTGCCCAGTGTGGGCTGTTCCAGGCCCAGGTAGACCGCCGCCAGGGCAGCCGCCGCCGCGATGACCGCGCCGATCCGCATCGGGGCGCCGAGCCCCCGCGGCGACGGGGCCACCAGGGCGGCTGCCAGCGCCAGCGCGGGGATCGCCTGCAAGGGGTAGTCCGGCCAGTAGTCGCCGCCGGCCACCATGCTGGCCAGGGTGATCGCGAGCATCGCCCACACCGCCACCCAGACCGGCAGGAGGTCGCGCCTCGCCCGGATCGCCGCGACCCCCATTGCCAGGCTGGCGACGAGCAGGAAGGCCCCGGTGAAGAGCCCCAGGGTCAGCAGGACCTCCATCCGCTCCGTCACCGCGCGCTCGTTTTCGGCCACGACCCGCGAGGCCTCGACCCGGTAGGCCATCTGCCACCGCAGCTGGCCCAGCGCCATCGGTGTGACCCCGATGATCAGCAGCAACCCGCCGAGCACCGCGGCAACACCGGTCAGTCCCCCGGCGGCTGCCCGGACCGCTTCGCGCCAGGGCAACACGCCGTGGACCGCGGAGACCGCGAGGACCACGAGCCCGAAGACGAGGGCGTCGGCATAGCTCTGCACGACCAACAGCGGCAGCGTCGCGACGGCTCCGGCGAGGACCGAGCGGGAGAAGGCGCGGCGATCCCCGCGCGCCCACAGTGCCAGCGCGCAGCCGGCCATCACCAGCATGGCGGCCAACAGGCGCTCGTTCATGCCCTGGGAGCCGAACAGGTACGTCGAGCTGTACGACGCCGCGACGACGCCGGCCCACCCGGCCCCCGACCGGCCCCGCAACTGGAAGCCGGCCCAGCCGGCGGCGACCACCGTGCCTGAGGCCACCACGCAGGCCAGGAGCCGCAGCGCGAGGGCCCCGCCGAGGTGGTCGGCCACGGCGAAGACCGCCAGCGCCAGCACCCCGCGGCCGACGACGAAGTCGCCGTAGAGGTAGGGCCCCTCCGACCAGTTGTGCGCGACGATCAGCAGGCCTGCCTCGTCCGGGTTGAGCGGCCGGCCGAGGAAGGGCAACCGCAGCGCCACCGTGAAGGCGACGCAGAGGGCCACGATGAGGGTGGCACTCGGCGTGCGTCGGGTGCTCGGCCGGTCGGCGGCCGGGGCCTGGGCGGTGTGCATCAGGCCGCGCTGACACCGCCGTCGGAGGCCCACGCGCCCTCGGCGGCGGTGCGCCCGCGTTCCACGATCCGCGCCTCCATGCGCCGAAGCGTAGCCGCGGTGGCTGCCAGGGCCGGCCACGTGGGCGCTCAGCGCACCAGGGTGTCGAGCAGGTGCCCCAGGTCGGCCGCCGGGTCGGTGGTCAGCCCCCCGTGGACCGGGCCGGGCTGCACCACGGTGCTCCGCGGGGCGCTAAGGAAGCCGAAGCGAACCCCGAGCGCCGACCGGCCGGCGGCACCCGCCGACGCCTCGCCACGGCACACCGCGATCGCCGCGTCCAGGGCCGACCGGACGGCGGCCGGGTCGGCGCCGGGGTCGAGGGCGGTGAGCCGGCGCTCGTCGACGGCTCCCACACAGCCCAGGAAGTCGGCCTGCTGGCAGTGCAGCACCACCCCCACGTTGACGAACTCCTCGCGGTCCACCCTCGGCACGCACCGCAGGACGACGTACTGGAAGGCCATCCTCGCCCCGCTCACCGGGCACCCCCCGGCAGCCAGGGCCGGTCCCCACGGAAGCGGGCCACCAGGAAGGCGACGTACGCCGCCCGCAGGTCGTCGACGTCTGTCCCGGCACCGGGTTCCAGCCACTCGACCGGCACCGAGCCGACCACCGACTCCAGCACCTCCGGCGTCACCAGCGGCGCCAGCCGCGCATCGACCTCCGGGACGCCGGGGAGATAGTCGGCCAGCACGTGGTCGTCGAATCGGTAGGACTGGGCAGCGAACCGCTCGGGGTCGGTGATCCCGGCCGGCCACGCGTGGTGGAAGTACAGGCAGGCCCCGTGGTCGATCGCCCACAGCCGGCCGTGCCACATCAGCAGGTTGGGGTTGCGCCAGGACCGGTCGACGTTGGCCGTGGCGGCGTCCAGCCACAGGACGGCCGCGGCCTGCTCGGGGTCCGGCCGGCAGCCGGCGTCGAACCCGAAGGCTCCGGGCAGGAAGTCGATGCCGAGGTTGAGCCCGACGCTGGCGGTCAGCAGATCCTGGACCTCCTCGTCGGCCTCGAAGCGCGCGATCTCCGCGTCCAGGTCGACGGCCACCAGCTCGGGGACGGCGATGCCGAGCCGCCGGGCGAGCTCGCCGACGACCACCTCTGCGACCAGCACCCGCAGCCCCTGACCGGCGCCTGAGAACTTGCACACGTAGGTGCCCAGGTCGTCGGCCTCGACCAGTCCCGGCAACGAGCCACCCTCGCGCAGCGGCACCACGTAGCGGGTGGCGCGCACCCGGGTCAGCGCGCTCATTGGGCCGCCGCGTCACCGGCGCGCTCGACGTCCCCGGACTGCTCCCACCGGACGTCGAGGACCGGGCGGTAGCGGTCGTAGGTCGAGACGATCAGTGTCAGCAGGCAGATGAAGAACAGCGCCGCCGACAGGTCGTACTCGCGCTGTTCGGGCTGGAGGACCTGCACGAAGACGACGAAGCCCACGTTGAAGACCGCCAGCGCCACGAACGACCCGAGTGCCGAGGCGATGCCCCAGCCGCGTCGGGCGGTGAACAGGTAGAGCAGGGCGTTGACGGTGACCAGGAGCCCCACCGCGGTGGTGATCTGCGCCACGGTCGCCTCCACCCCGGGAAGCAGCTCGGCGAAGATGATCGAGACCAGGGTGACCAGCACGACCTTCTCCACCAACCGCAGGTCGAGGATCCGCCGACGCCGGATCCGGTAGGCGAGCCGGTCCTCGAGTTGGTCCATCCCCGGCGGCAGCGGTCCGGCCACGAGCTGAAGCGCATGGTCCGGCGCGGGCACCCGCGGCCGCGCCAGGCGCGCGAGGAGCGCGAGCAGACCCGCGGCCACCACGAACACGACCAGGGCAGCCAGCGGGTAGGCGCGGATGGTGTCGGTGGCGTCGAGCTGCGCGACGTGGATCCAGTACTCCTGCGGCAGCTTGACGAAGAGCCAGATCGCTCCCGCGGCGAGGACCCAGAACCGCAGGTCGCCGCGCCGCGGGTCCCACCGCGACCGGACCAGCTCGTAGAAGATGAAGAAGTACTCGAAAGTGTTCGGGAAGAGCATCAGGAGCGCGCGGTACTGCGCCCCGGTCAGCTCGAAGACGACGACGCCGAGCAGCCGGTAGTAGAACAGCGCGCCGGAGACCAGATAGGCGTCCCGGCTCACCCAGTTGCGCATCGTGGCGATGTAGGCGAGCGCCAGGTAGTAGACGTCGAGCGCCTTGTCGTAGGACTGGTAGCCCGCCAGGTCCAGGGTCGTGAAGAGCTGGAAGATCGTCTGGTCCACGCCGTCGAGGACCAGGCAGATCAGGATGCCGACGATCGGGTAGCGGAAGATCAGCAGCGGCAGCAGCAGCCGCGCCGCCAGGACCAGCCCGAAGACGGCCAGGTCGACGCTCATTGGGAGTTCACCGGTGGCTCCTTCGGCGCGGTGCGCAGTTCCTCATTCGAGCTTGCTGGTCCCGCTCACCCCTCCGAGGAGTGGCCCGGGAACAGGTGCGCCTCGGGGTTGATGGCGACCGCAGCGTTGTTCACCGCGGTCGCTGCCTCCCCGAAGCCCACGGCGATCAGCCGGACCTTGCCCGGGTAGTCGGTCACGTCGCCGGCGGCGAAGACCCGGGGGATGTTGGTCTGGGTCGCGGAGTCGACCACGATGTGCCTCTTGACGGTCTCCAGGCCCCACTGCTGGATCGGGCCGAGGTCGGCGACGAACCCGAGCGCGGCGACCACCTGCTGAGCCTTGACCAGCGAGGTCGAGCGCTCCTTGACCCTCTCGATCTCGACGGCCTCCAGCGAGCCGTTGCCGATGAGCCGGGTCACGTTGGCGCTGGTCATGACGGTGACTGTGCTGCCGAGAACCTTGGCCACGGTGGCCTGGTGGGCCCGGAAGGCGTCCCGGCGGTGGACCAGGGTCACCGAGGCGGCGAGCGGCTCCAAGGCGAGCGCCCAGTCGAAGGCGCTGTCGCCACCGCCCACGATCACCACGTCCTTGTCGACGTAGCGATCGAAGGACGGGACGAAGAACGCCACCTCGTCGCCGTGCCAGTCGGCCGCGGCCGGCAGCGGTCGCGGGCTGAACTTGCCGATTCCCGCGGTGATGATCACCGCCTTGGCTCTCACGCGTGTGTCGTCGTCGAGGCCCACCCATACCTCCCCGGCCCCCTCGTCGGAATCGAGGGTGCGTGCGGTGCGCCCCAGGAGGTAGGTCGGGTTCCAGGTGGCCGCCTGCTCGACCAGTCCGGTGACGAGGTCCTTGCCCTTGACCACCGGGAACCCGGCCACGTCGAGGATGTCCTTCTCCGGATACATGGCGGTGATCTGCCCGCCGAGCTCGGGGAGCGAGTCCACCACGGCCACCGAGAGCCCGCGGAAACCGCTGTAGTAGGCGGCGTAGAGCCCCACCGGTCCTGCGCCGACGATGAGGATGTCGGCCTCGTGGTCCTGGCTCACCCTGTCCTCCTGATCTTCCTGCTGCCGCATTCCGCGATGGCCCGCCCAGTCTGGACCGGACCCGGCGCCCGCCGCCAGGCGTCGTGGGGCCTCACGGTTCCCGCCGCGGGCCGGTCATGTCGTCCGCCGACTGCCGGCTGCGCAGGCCCGAGGCCCACAGGCTGAGCACCGCAGTGACGACGAGCGTGAGGACGATGACCCCCAGGGAGACCAGGATCGGGATCTCCGGCGCCCAGGTGATGTGCTCCCCGCCGTTGATGAACGGCAGCTCGTTCTCGTGCATCGCGTGCAGCACGAGCTTGACGCCGATGAAGGCGAGCAGGACGGCCAACCCGTAGGTGAGGTAGACCAGCCGGCGCAGCAGGTCGCCGAGCAGGAAGTAGAGCTGCCGCAGCCCCATCAGCGCGAACACGTTGGCGGTGAACACCAGGTAGGGCTCGCGGGTGAGCCCGAAGATCGCCGGGATCGAGTCGAGGGCGAAGAGCAGGTCCGTGGTGCCCAGCGCGACAGCCACCGCGAACATCGGGGTGAAGAGCAAGCGGCCGTGCTCGCGCACCCACAGCTTGCCGGCGCGGTAGTCGTCGGTGTGCGGCAGCGCGGTCCGGACCCAGGTGACGACCCGGCTCTCGTGGTACTCCTCCTCGTCCTCGGGCCCCTGGGTGGCCAGCTTGGCGCCGGTGTACACGAGGAAGGCGCCGAAGAGGTAGAAGACCCAGGTGAACTGCTCGATGGCGGCGGCCCCGAGCGCGATGAAGATGCCCCGGAAGACCAGCGCCAGCACGATGCCGATGAGCAGCGCCTCCTGCTGAAACTTCCGGGGCACGCCGAACCGGCTCATGATGATGATGAAGATGAACAGGTTGTCCACCGACAGCGAGTACTCGGTGAGCCACCCGGCGAAGAACTCGGTGCCATACCGGGAGCCGGAGAAGACCCACACCCCGATGCCGAAGACGATCGCCATCGAGATGTAGACCGAGAGCGCGACCGAGACCTCCCGGCGGCTCGGCTCGTGCGGCCGGCGACCGACGATGAACACGTCGAAGACCAGGATCCCGATGGTCACCGCGAAGGTGGTCCACCACAGCCAGGTGGGGACGTTCATGCACTACCTCCGAGACGAGCCTGGACGGTGCTCGCTGTCTGGGCGGACCACGCGCCAGTCTGGCAGAACGACCTCAGCCCCCCAGCAGACCGGCGGCGGGTCCCTCCGGTCACCGGGCGCCGGCCTCCACCATCTGGCGCAGCTCCCGCTTCAGGTCCGAGATCTCGTCACGGAGCCGCGCGGCCACCTCGAACTGGAGCTCGGCGGCGGCGGTGTGCATCTGGTCGGTCAGCTGCTGGACGAGCTCGGCAAGGTCCGAGGTCGGCAGCCCCGAGACGTCGGCGTTCTCCGACTTCATCCGCGACAGCCCCGGCACCGGCGCCTTCGTGGTCCGCGGGTCCATGTGCTGCCACGTCTGGAGCAGCTGCTCGGTGGACTCGTCCTCGCGGGCCAGCATCTCGGTGATGTCGGCGATCTTCTTGCGCAGCGGCTGCGGGTCGATGCCCCGGTCCTGGTTGTAGGCCACCTGCTTGGCACGGCGACGGTTCGTCTCGTCGATCGCCAGCTCCATCGACGGCGTCACCTTGTCGGCGTACATCACCACCTGGCCGGAGACGTTGCGCGCGGCCCGGCCGATGGTCTGGATCAGCGACTTGTCGGAGCGGAGGAACCCCTCCTTGTCGGCATCCAGGATCGCCACCAGCGACACCTCGGGGAGGTCCAGCCCCTCGCGCAGCAGGTTGATCCCGACCAGCACGTCGTACTCCCCCAGCCGCAGCTCGCGCAGCAGCTCGATCCGCCGCAACGTGTCGACCTCGCTGTGCAGGTAGCGGGTCCGAATGCCGGCCTCGAGGAGGTAGTCGGTGAGGTCCTCGGCCATCTTCTTGGTGAGCGTGGTCACGAGCACCCGCTCGCTGCGCTCGGCGCGCACCCGAATCTGGTGGATCAGGTCGTCGATCTGGCCCTTGGTGCTGCGCACCAGAACCTCGGGGTCGACCAGGCCGGTGGGTCGGATGATCTGCTCGACGACGTTGCCGAGGCCGCCGACCTTGTCCATCTCATAGGGGCCCGGCGTCGCCGAGAGGTAGATGGTCTGACCGATCCGCTCGAGGAACTCCTCCCAGCGCAGCGGCCGGTTGTCCATGGCGCTAGGGAGTCGGAACCCGTGGTCGACCAGGTTGCGTTTGCGCGACATGTCGCCTTCGTACATCCCGCCGATCTGGGGCACGCTCACATGCGACTCGTCGACCACCAGCACGAAGTCCTCGGGGAAGTAGTCGAGCAGGCAGTTGGGAGCCGAGCCGCGAGCACGCCCGTCGATGTGCATCGAGTAGTTCTCGATGCCCGAGCAGCTGCCGACCTGGCGCATCATCTCGATGTCGTAGGTCGTGCGCATCCGCAGCCGCTGTGCCTCCAGCAGCTTGCCCTGGCGCTCGAACTCGGCGAGCCGGTCGGCCAGCTCCAGCTCGATCCCGGTGATCGCCCGCTCCATCCGCTCCGGGCCGGCGACATAGTGGGTGGCGGGGAAGATGTAGAGCTCCTTGTCCTCGGTCACCACCTCCCCGGTGACCGGGTGCAGCGTCATCAGCCGCTCGATCTCGTCGCCGAAGAGCTCGATGCGGACGGCGTGCTCCTCGTAGACCGGGAAGATCTCCAGGGTGTCCCCGCGCACCCGGAAGGTGCCGCGGGTGAACGCCTGGTCATTGCGCGTGTACTGGATCTCCACCAGCCGACGCAGCAGCTGGTCCCGCTCGATCTCGCCGCCGACCTCGAGGCGGACCATCCGGTCGACGTACTCCTGGGGCGTCCCCAGGCCGTAGATGCAGGACACGGTGGAGACGACCACCACGTCGCGGCGGGTCAGCAGCGAGTTGGTCGCCGAGTGGCGCAGCCGCTCGACCTCCTCGTTGATGGAGGAGTCCTTCTCGATGTAGGTGTCGGTCTGCGGGACGTAGGCCTCGGGCTGGTAGTAGTCGTAGTAGGAGACGAAGTACTCGATCGCGTTGTTCGGCAGCAGGTGGCGCAGCTCGTTGGCGAACTGCGCGGCGAGTGTCTTGTTGGGCTGCATCACCAGGGCCGGTCGCTGCAGACGCTCGACGGCCCACGCG
This sequence comes from uncultured Actinomycetota bacterium, assembly GCA_963745245.1. Lineage (GTDB taxonomy): Bacteria > Actinomycetota > Actinomycetes > Propionibacteriales > Nocardioidaceae > Marmoricola_A. The sequence goes on along the minus strand of CAVUWU010000002.1, from coordinate 296,202 downwards.
ACCGTCGCGGTCTTGCCGGTCCCCGTCGCGCCGAGCAGCACGACGTCCTGCTCCCCCGCCTTGATCCGCTGCTCGATGTCGGTGATCGCGGTCGGCTGGTCACCCGACGGCTGGAACTCCGAGATGACCTCGAACGGCGCGACGCGCCGTTGCAGGTCGGTGACGGGCCTCATGGCCTCGAGCGTAGTCGGGCGCTCGGACAGTCCTGGACGGGTCGGACCGGCCCTCGAGGCGACGGACTAGGGTGCCCTCGTGACCCGCCCGACCCGCCGACTGCCGCCGCCGGGCCGGGTGAGTGCGGCCCTGCGGCGAAGCCTGCTTGCCATCGTGGGAGCCCAGTTCGCGCTAGCGGTGGCCCTGACCCTGGTCGACTCCTACCGTCGCCGAGGCAAGAAGCCGCGGACCTTCCCGGTCTCCGAACCCGAGGAGGTGACGATCGGCGACGGGCCGGTCAGCGCCGTGAAGGCGTACACGTTCGGAGCCGACCTCTACGACGACATGCTCGCCGCCATCGAGGCCGCCGAGCACCGGATCCTCCTCGAGTCCTACATCTGGAAGGGCGACGCGGTCGGCGAGCGGTTCAAGAGGGCGCTCTACGAGGCCGCCGGCCGCGGTGTCGAGGTGCACGTGATCTTCGACGGCTTCGCCAACCTGGTCGTCTCCCCGCGGTTCAAGCGCTTCCCGCCCCCGATCCGGGCGCTGAAGTTCCCGGTGTACGCCGCCGGGCTGCGCTTCTACGACCTGCGCCGCTACGGCCGCGACCACCGCAAGATCCTGGTCGTCGACGACGAGGTCGCCTTCGTCGGCGGCTACAACATCGGCGCCGCCTACGCCACCCTGTGGCGCGACACCCACGTCCGGGTCACCGGCCCGGCCGTCTACGACCTGACCCGGACCTTCGCCGACTTCTGGAACCTGCACCGCGGCCGGAAGCCACTCCCGATCGAGGTCGATACCCCCCCAGACTGGGAGCCGCGGATCCGGGTGCACCGCAACATCCCGCGGCTGTGGATGTTCCCGATCCGGTCGATGTACCTGGAGGCAATCAACCGCGCGAGCCGCAGGATCTGGCTCACCCAGGCCTACTTCATCCCCGACGACGACTTCGTCGGGTCCCTGACCGCCGCGGCGCGCCGCGGCGTCGACGTCAAGGTGCTCGTGCCGGAGAAGTCGAACCACATCGTGGCCGACTGGCTCTCCCACGGCTACTACGGCGAGATGCTCGCCGCCGGTATCGAGATCCACCGCTACCAGGGCATGGTGCACGCCAAGACGGCCACCATCGACGGCGCCTGGAGCACCGTAGGGACCGCGAACATCGACCGGCTGTCCATGACCGGGAACTACGAGGTCAACGTCGAGTTCATCGACCCGCAGGTGGCCAACCAGATGGAGCTGGTGTTCCGGACCGACCTGACCCACTGCGTGCAGCTGACCGGTCGGGACTGGTCCTCGCGGCCGGTGCAGAAGAAGGCCGCCGAGCTGTTCCTCGCCCCCCTGCGGCCGTTGCTCTGACCGTCTCGGCACCGGGTTGCCCGGGTCGGCACCGTCTCGGCACCGGGTTGGCGCTGGGTCGGCGCTGGGTCGGCGTCGGCTCGTCTTCAGGTGGGCAGATGCCTCGGTGGGGCCATTCGCGGCGCCCGCCGGGGCGGGTGCAGCCCCTCGAACGACACCAGCATCTGCACCCGCAACCGGTGCGGCCGGTAGGGCTCCAGCAACTCCTCCAGGCCCGCGTCGTCGACCGGCTGCCCGGTCAGCGCCCACCCGATGTCCTTGGCCACGTGATAGTCGCCGAAGCTCACCGCGTCCGCGTCGCCGAGCGCCCGTGAGCGGACCTCCGCCGATGTCCACACTCCCACCCCGGGCAGCGTCCGCAGCCGTCGGTCCGCCTCGGCGCGGGGCACCCCGTCAAGCCGCTCCAGCGAGGAAGCCACCGAGCAGGCATGGACCACCGGGCCGGACCGCCCCTGGTCGACGCCGAGCCGCAGCCACGTCCAGGACGGGATGCCGTGGAGGGTGGCCGCGTCGGGGGCCAGCATCAGCCCCCGTCGCTGAGCCTCCGGGCCGGGGGCGGGCTCGCCGAACCGGCGTACCAACCGGCGCTGCGCCTCGAACGCCTCTGACCCGGTCACCTTCTGCTCCAGGATCGCCGGCACCAGGGCGTCCATGACCAGGCGCGTGCGCGGGACTCGCCAGTGCCGGTGCCGCCTCCACGCCCGGGCGAGCACCGGGTGCGTCGGCGCGAAACCCTGCGGGTCGTCGTGGGCGCCGAGAAGCGTCGGGAGCCCGTCCAGCACCCAGTCAGCACCCGGTCCCCAGGCGACGGCCCGGACCTCGCCGTCCGCCGAGAGGGGCCGGATGGCAAGCGTGGTGGGTCCCTCGGGGGTCCGCCAGCCCTTCCACACACTGCCGTCGGGGTCGAGGACGAACGTGGGATCGCCCGGGCCGCGCCGGAGGGTGAGCAGCACCCGAGCGACAGGACAGGGCCAGGCCGGTCGCCAGCCGCGCTCGAGGTGCTCAACGGGGCCGGCGGACACCCGGTCACCCTACGGTCCCCTGCCACGGCCCGGCCGGGCACGCGGAAGTGGTGGCGAACGACAGCCTCAGGCCGGTCTCTCGTGTCGTTCGCCACCACGTTCCACCGGGGACCTCACTGAGGTGGCGAGCCGTCGTCGCCGCCGTTCCCGGCCGCTGGGCGTGAACGCCGAGTCGGCCAGCCAGGCGTGCCACCGGCGGACCCAGGTCTGGTTGCCGATCCTCCGGCCCTGTTCAGATCCGAGCGCCGACGGCGCCGATCCAGGTGGTCCGGCCCGTGCCCGGATCTCCGCGATCGTGCACCACCCGCTTGCGGCGCGGCGTCCGCCACGACCACCAGGTCCAGCAGCGACAGGTCGCGGGCACAGGCCAGGAGGATCTCGGCCGGCGGATCCAGCCGCACACCACGGACCTCGACCGCGGGCTCGAGGCTCGGGTGGCGGGTGACTCGCAACCCGGCTCGCTGAGGACGTGACTGAGTCCGTGCGGCCGCGGCCAGCACCGGCAGGTCCGGGGGCAGCCACCAGCCGAGGCTCCGGGCGGTCAGATGCGTGAACCGGCCGCTCGGCGGCAGCACCAGTTGCCATGCGGGGAGGTCGGATGCATCCCCGAGTGGGCGATGGAGCCCGTGACTCACCCTCACCCACGAGGCTCCGCGCCGACGGCCCCGCACGGGACCCCTGACTGACTGCATCCCGGATCCTCCGCAGGGCGCACCGACCAGGGTCATCACCGATCGGCGCTCTGTGGACACAGCGGTCACCCTCGGCGTCCGGGATGAGGAACGGCCCCGCGGCCCGGCGCGCGGCTGAGTCACCGACCTCGGTCGGGGTCGGCTCCCACCGGCATCATGGTGGGATGCTGCTCGCCGACCTCGTCCGCGCCTCGGCCGAGATGACCGCCACTCGGTCCCGGACCGCGAAGAGCGCGGTGGTCGCCCGGACGCTGGCCGCCGCGGCCAAGGGCGCTGATGGACACGAGGCAGGCGCGGCTCACGGAGACGGGGCTGACGGAGACGGGGCTGACGGAGACGGGGCTGACGGCGCAACCAGGGCCGAGGAGATCGACGTGGTGGCCAGCTACCTCGCCGGTGCTCCCCGGCAGCGACGCACCGGGCTGGGCTGGCGCGGGCTGGAGACGCTGCCGGCGCCGGCCCTGGAGCCGTCCCTCACGGTCCTCGAGGTGGACCGGCTGCTGGAGGAGATCGCCGCGGTGGCCGGCTCGGGGTCCCGGGCGACCCGCGCTGCCCTCGTCGAGCAGCTCTTCGGGCGGGCCACCGAGGAGGAGCAGCGGTTCCTCCGGGCGCTGGTGTTCGAGAACCTGCGCCAGGGCGCCCAGGACTCCATCCTGCTCGACGGGATCGCGCGGGCCGCGGAGGTCCCCGTGACCGCGGTACGCAGGGCGGCCATGTTCACCCCGTCCTCGGGCGAGGTGGCCACCGCAGCACTCACCGGTGGCCGGGAGGCTTTGGACGGCTTCGGGCTCGCGCCGGGACGGCCGCTGCGTCCCATGCTCGCGGCGTCGGCTCCCGACCTGCCCACGGCGCTGGACCGCGCGGAGGGCGACTGCCTGGTGGACCGGAAGCTCGACGGCATCCGGATCCAGGCCCACCGGGTCGGCCCGCAGGTGCGGCTCTACACCCGCAGCCTCGACGACGTCACCGAGCGGATGCCCGAGGTCGTCGAGGCCGTGCTGGGCCTGGACGCGGCGGTGCTGGTCCTCGACGGGGAGGTCATCGCCCTGGATGCGGACGGCCGGCCGCGCCCCTTCCAGGAGACCGCCTCGCGGACCGGCAGCAGTCAGTCGGTGGCCGAGCTGCGCCGGCGTACGCCGCTGACCGCGGCCTTCTTCGACGTGCTGCACCGCGACGGGGAGGACCTGCTCGACAGCCCCGGTGCGACCCGTCTGGCCGTGCTCCGCGAGACGGTGCCGGAGGGGCTGCGCGTGCCGTCGGTGGTCACCGGGGACCCCGCGGAGGCTCAGCGCTTCTTCGACGCCACCCTGGCCGCCGGCCACGAGGGTGTGGTCGTGAAGTCGCTGGCCAGCCGCTACGAGGCGGGCCGGCGCGGTGCCGGGTGGGTCAAGGTCAAGCCCCGGCACACCCTGGACCTCGTGGTCCTGGCCGTCGAGTGGGGCAGCGGCCGGCGCCGGGGACTGCTGTCCAACATCCACCTCGGCGCGGCCGACGGCGAGGGCGGCTTCGTCATGCTCGGCAAGACGTTCAAGGGGATGACCGACGCGATGCTGGCCTGGCAGACCGAGCGGTTCCTCGGCCTGGAGACGCGTCGGGAGGAGCACGTCGTCCACGTCGTGCCCGAGCAGGTCGTCGAGGTGGCCTTCGACGGGGTCCAGCGGTCGAGTCGCTACCCCGCCGGGTTGGCGCTGCGGTTCGCCCGAGTGCTGCGCTATCGGGACGACAAGACCGCGGCCGAGGCCGACACGATCGACACCGTCCGCGAGCTCGGGTAGCTCACGTGCCGCGCGGCACTGCCATGGAGCATCATGGTCCCGGATGCCGTACTTCGAGCGCCTCGACGAGCATGGGTTCCGAGCCACCGACCGGGTGAGTGGGGCCTGGCGCGTCGACGACCAGCACATCGCACCCGCTCTTGGGCTGCTGGTGCACGCGGTCGAACGGGATCGGGACCGGCGACGCACCGACCGGCTCGAGGTCGGCCGGCTCTCCTACGACATCCTCGGCACCGTGCGCGTCGACGCCGTCGAGGTCGACGTTGCGGTCATCCGGCCAGGCCGGACCATCGAGCTCGTCGAGGCGGCGCTGCGGCACCGTGGACGCGAAGTGGTCCTGCTGCGCGCCTGGCTGGTGCAGCGCGGAGAGAACCAGCGCCTCGCGGCCAGCCCGCTCCCGCGGATGAAGCCGCCGGCCGACCTGCGGCCCTGGGACCCGACGACCCTGTGGCCAGGAGGGTTCATCGATTCCGTCGAGGTCCGTCGCGACGAGGACCAGCCGGGCCGCGCGCGCTTCTGGGTCCGCACCACGACCGCCCTGCTGGAGGAGCCCGTGAGCGACCTCGCCCGCTTCGCCGGACTCCTCGACATCGCCAACGGCATGACCGTGCGAGCCGCGCCCAGCCGGGTCGCGTTCCCGAACGTCGACCTGACCGCGCACTTCTTCGAGGAGCCCCGCGGCGACTGGGTCGGCTTCGACACCTCCGTCTCCTTCGGCGCCCGCGGTCTCGGCCTCACCAGCAGCGTCCTCCACGACGAGGACGGGCCCGTCGGCACGATGGGCCAGGCCCTGACCGTCCGGCCCGCAGGCTGAGCCGACGCGGCGGGGGGAGCGTGCCCGAGCCGAGCAGTGGACCGCTCCGCATCGGGCGGGATCCTGTCGCCCGGGCTCGCGGGTTGTCGCCTCAGGCTCGCGGGCGGACCAGCCCCTCCTGCGCCACACTGGCCACCAGGCGGCCGTCCTGGGCGAAGAGCCTTCCGAACGCCAGTCCCCGAGCGCCGGAGGCCGAGGGCGAGGTCTGGTCGTAGAGCAGCCACTCGTCGGCCCGGAAGGGCCGGTGGAACCAGATCGTGTGGTCCAGCGAGGCCGCCTGCAGCTCGGGATCGGTCGGCCGCAGCCCGTAGCGGGCCACGGTCACGCCGAGCAGGGTCATGTCGCTCAGGTAGGTCAGCGCGGCGCGGTGGACCAGCACGTCGTCGGGCAGCCGGTCGGAGACCCGGACCCAGTAGCGCATCCATGCCGGCGGCGGCGGGGGCTCGCTCAGCCGGGGTGCCGCGCGGTCGGTGCGGATTCCGCCGGCGTGCCGCAGCTCGAGCGAGGCCCACTCGCGCAGCCAGTGCTCGCGGTGTTTCGACCCTGGCGCGATCAGCGCCGCGCCGACGTCCACCGACTCCTGCGGCGAGGGGCAGTCCGGCATCACGTCCTGGTGGTCGAAACCGGGCTCGTCGACCTGGAAGCTCGCGGTGAGCGCGAAGATCGGTCGGCCGTGCTGGCGCCCCAGCACGCGGCGGGTGGCGAAGGACCGGCCGTCGCGGACCCGGTCGACGTCGTAGATGATCGGCACCGTCGTGTCCCCGGGCCGCAGGAAGTAGCTGTGCAGCGAGTGGACGGCCATCCGCTCGGGAGCGGTCCGCACGGCGGCCACCAGCGCCTGCCCGGCGACCTGCCCGCCGAACACACGCTGCAGCGTGGTGTCCGGCTGGCGGCCCCGGAACAGGTCGAGGTCGATCGTCTCCAGGTCGAGCAGGTCGACGAGCTCGGCGACGGACTTCGGCATGAAGGTCCCCTGGCCCTAGTCGTCGTCGTCGAGACGCGCGAGGAAGGACTCGAACTCGGCTCCGAGCTCCTCGGCGGTCGGCAGGTTCTGCTCCTCGGCCAACGGGAGGGTCGAGTCCTCGGCTCCCCGGGCGAACGCGTCGTACTGCTGCTCCAGCCCAGCGACGACCTCACCCACCTCGGCGGACTCCGCAACCTGCTCGGCGATCTCCGCCTCCCGGGCGTGGGCGGAGCGCTGCAGCGAGGCGATGTCCCACTGCAGGCCGCTGACCACCTCGAGGGACTCCACCAGCTTGACCGCGGCGGCCGGGTAGTCGACCTGGGCGACGTAGTGCGGCACGTGGGCCACGAAGCCCAGCGCGTCGTGCCCCCACTCCCCCAGGCGCTGTTCCAGCATCGCCATCGCGCTGGCCGGGATCCTGATCCGGCCTCGCCAGATGTTCTCCCCGAGCAGCAGCGAGGCCCGGGTGGCGTGGTTGGTCACCATCACCGGCCGGGTGTGCGGGGCCGCCATCGGCACCGAACCGAGCGAGACGGTGGCACGCACCGCGAAGTGTTCGATCACCGCGCGCACGGAGCCGGCGAAGGCCTCCCAGTGGGTGTCGGGCTCGGGGCCGTGCAGCAGGAGGTACGGCGCCCCGCCGACGTCGTGCACCAGGCGGGCGACCAGCCTCGGCGCGACGTACCCCTCGTAGTGGTCCTCGACGAAGGACATCGCCGGCCGGCGCGCCCGGTAGTCGTAGAACGCATCGATGTCGAAGCTGGCGACCACCCGGCCGGCGTCCGCGGCGAGCAGGTGGTTCACCGCCAGCCGGCTGGCGTTGCCGGCGTCCAGGAAGCCCTCGAGGGCCACCACCAGGACGGGACCGGGACTGCCGCCGGGCGTCGCCAGCTCGGGGACGTCGTCGACGATGTGGACGTGACGGGTCGACTCGGTCACTCCACGTCCACCAGCGAGGCGCCCCGGTCGAGTGCCGAGACGTCCTCCACGATGCTGCGGGCCAGGGCCTGGGGCGTCAGCCCCACCTGCTCGAGGAGGCGCTGCCGCTTCGCATGCGGCAAGAAGCGCTGCGGGATGCCGTGGACGCGGACCGGCGTGTCGACGCCGGCGGCGCTCAGCGTCTGCCGCAGCACCGAGCCGCAGCCCCCGACCACGCCGTTGTCCTCGACGGTGACCACGAGCCGGTGTCGGCGGCCGAGCGCGACCAGCGCGGGCGCCACAGGCTTGACCCAGCGGGGGTCGACGACGGTGACCCCGATCCCCTGCGCGACGAGCCGCTCGGAGACCTCCATCGCCGGGGCCGCCATGGCGCCGACGGCCACGATCAGGACGTCCTGGGCGCCGGTGCGGACCAGGACGTCCGTACCGCCGATCGTGTCCACCGCGGCGATGTCCTGGTTCGGCGGCCCCTTGGGGAAGCGCACGACCGTGGGGGCATCACAGACCTGCACCGACTCCTGGAGCAGCTCGCGCAACCGGGAGCCGTCGCGGGGGGCAGCGATCCGCAGGCCGGGCACGACCTGGAGGAGCGACATGTCCCACATGCCGTTGTGGGAGGCACCGTCGTCGCCGGTGATCCCGGCTCGGTCCAGCACGAAGGTGACGCCGCACTTGTGCAGCGCGACGTCCATGAGCACCTGGTCGAAGGCACGGTTGAGGAAGGTGGCGTAGATCGCGACCACCGGGTGGAGGCCGCCCATCGCCAGTCCGGCGGCCGAGGTGACCGCATGCTGCTCGGCGATCCCGACGTCGAAGGTGCGCTCGGGGAAGCGGTCGGCGAACAGGTGCAGCCCCACGGGGTGCAGCATCGCGGCGGTGATCGCGACCACGTCGGGACGCTCGTCGCCGATCCGGAGCATCTCGTCGGCGAACACGTCGGTCCAGATCAGCCCGCGAGCCTCCTCCAGGCCGGTCTCGACGTCGAAGGGTCCCGGGGAGTGGAACTGGTCGGCCTCGTGCCGCTCGGCGGCACCGTAGCCGTATCCCTTCGTGGTCAGCGCGTGCACGAGCACCGGTCCTCCGAAGCGCTTGGCCTGGTGGAGCGCGTGCTCGACCGCGTCGCGGTCATGGCCGTTCACGGGGCCGACGTACTTCAGGCCCAGGTCCTCGAAGAGCCCCTGGGGCGCCAACGCGTCCTTCATCCCCTTCTTCAGGGCGTGGAGTGTGTCGTAGACCGCGGGGCCGACGCCGGGCAAGCCCTGCAGCCGGCGCTTGACCGTGTCGAGCACCGGCTCGTAGCGCGGATCGGTGCGCAGCGAGGCCAGGTGCGTGGCCAGGCCGCCCACCGTGGGCGTGTAGGAGCGTCCGTTGTCGTTGACGACGATGATCAGCTTGCGATGCTCGGCCGAGCCGTCGACCGAGGCGATGTTGTTCAGCGCCTCCCAAGCCATCCCCCCGGTCAGCGCTCCGTCGCCGATGAGGGCAACGACGTAGCGGTCCTCACCACGCAGCGCATAGGCCTTGGCCAGACCGTCGGCGTAGGACAGCGAGGTGGAGGCGTGGGAGTTCTCCACGATGTCGTGCTCGGACTCGGCCTGGCTCGGGTAGCCGGACAGCCCCCCCTCCTGGCGGAGCGTCTCGAAGGCCTGGGCGCGACCGGTGACCATCTTGTGCACGTAGGCCTGGTGACCGGTGTCGAACACGATGCGGTCGACCGGCGAGTCGAAGACCCGATGCAGCGCCAGGGTCAGCTCGACCAGCCCGAGATTGGGTCCGAGGTGCCCGCCCCGGGGGGCGCAGGTCTCCACCAGCCGGTCGCGGATCTCGACGGCAAGCTGGTCCAGCTCGTCGCCGTTCAGGGAGCGCAGGTCACGCGGCCCGGTGATCGAGTCGAGATACCCCATGGGCGCGGTGACCTTCCGTGTCGGTGCGGACAGACATCCAGTCTACGGTGACCGAACCAATCCGAGGGGGCGTGGGACCGCCGCCGGTGAGGCTTCGAACCGAGCGGCTCAGAGCCGAGCCACGAATCGACGCCCCCGCAAGGCCTCCTCCACCAGCCCCACCGCTCGGCGCTCGGCCAGCAGCCGGACCTCCTCAGCCTGCCAGACGCTGACCGCCCGCTCGACGGTGTCCGGGTCGGCCACCTCCCGGAGCGTCGCTCGCGCCTCGCTCAGGCCTCGCCGGACCGCGGTCTGGCAGCCCTCGACGTGCAGCGCGGCGAACCGGGCCAGGACGACGGCGTGCCGGCGGAGCACCGGATAGGCCCGGAAGTCAGGCGGACAGATGTCCAGCAGCCACGAGATAGCGGTGCGCTCCCAGTCCGGCGCGTCGGGAGGGCGCACGGCGCGCGGCCATCCGGGGGGGACGACGAGGGCAGCCATCTCGACATCGTAACGCAGGATCGAACATGCGTTCGATCCTCGGATGTCGCACAATGGGGCCATGAACGAGCGGCAACGGCTGGCCTCCACGCTCCGGACCACCCCGGACCGACTGGGCGACCTGACCCCGCTGGACGACGGGGCGCTCACTCGGCTCGACGGGCTGGTCCGCTCGGCCGTGGAGCGGGAGAGCCTGGCCATCGACCGCTCCATGAACGACGCGCTCGGCTTCCTGCCGAGGCCGTTACGCGGGCCGGTACGCCGGATCCTCGGCACCGACGAGCGCTGACCGTGCCGACCCCGTGGGTGGACCCCCTGGTCCGCGTCGAACTCGTGAAGCTGGCGCACGAGCTCGGCGCGCCGGAGCGCGAGCTCGACTTCCTGGCCCCCCTGGGGCCCAGCCGGCTCGCGGTCCTGCGTCGGCAGATCGGCCACGCCCTCTTCGACCGCCACGAGCACCGGTTCCACCGGATGGCCCGCGCCGCGGCCTACGTCCCGCCGACCCTCGGCGGGCTCGGCGCCCGCCGGGTCCTGCCGCCGCTGCTGGCGGCCCGCGGCGCGGCGGTCATGGAGCCGCGGGTGGCGCTGCGGCTGGTCAAGCACCTGGGCGCCGACTACCTGGTCCGGCTGGTGCCCAACCTCGACCCCGAGAAGGTCACCGGCATCGTGGCCGGACTCCCGGACCACCAGGTCATCGAGCTCGGCGAGCTCCTCGTCGCCCGGCGCGAGTACATCTCGCTGGGGCGGTTCGTCTCCCAGTTCCCGGTCGGCACGACGCTGCGGCTGGTGCAGGTGGCCACGCCGCTCGACCTGGTCCGGGTGGCGCTCTTCACCGAGGACCACGAGGCGATCGGCCGGGCCCTGGACCGGCTCCCGGAGGAGCGGGTCGCGGCGATGCTCTCCGCCGCGGCGGAGTCGGGCGAGGCCGACGACGCAGTAGCCATGGTGCTGGCGATCCTCCCCGGCTGGACCCGGCCCCGGGTCCTCCAGATCGCCGCCCAGCTGCCCGAGCAGGTGCGTGCCCAGCTCGCCGACGCCGTGCTCCGAGTCCCGCCCGGTGCCTCGGTGCCGGACCCGGACACGCCCCCCGCGCGCCAGCTGCTCGAGGCGCTGGCACGCTGAGGGGTCGGCCGGTCAGCGGGCCAGCAGGGAGCGGAGCACGAACTGCATGATGCCGCCGTGCCGGTAGTAGTCGGCCTCCCCGGGCGTATCGATGCGCAGCACCGCGTCGAACTCGGACTCACCGGCCCGCACCCGCACCGTGCTGGGCGTGCTGCCGTCGTTGAGCGCGGTCACGCCCTCGATCGAGAACGTCTCCTCGCCGGTGAGCCCGAGCGAGGTGGCGTCCTGGCCTTCGGGGAACTGCAGCGGCAGGACGCCCATCCCGATCAGGTTGGACCGGTGGATCCGCTCGTAGGACTCGGCGATGACGGCGCGGACGCCGAGCAGCGCGGTGCCCTTGGCGGCCCAGTCCCGCGAGGACCCCGAGCCGTACTCCTTGCCGGCCAGCACGACCAGCGGCGTACCGGACTCGGCGTAGTGCATGGCCGCGTCGTAGACCGAGGTGACCGGAGCGTCGTCGCCCTCGGCCGCAGTGAAGTCCCGGGTGAAGCCGCCCTCAGTGCCGGGTGCGAGCTGGTTGCGCAGCCGGATGTTGGCGAAGGTGCCGCGGATCATCACCTCGTGGTTGCCCCGCCGCGACCCGTAGGAGTTGAAGTCGCGATGCTCCACGCCGTGCTCGCGCAGGTACTGCCCCGCCGGCGAGTCCTTCTTGATGGCGCCTGCCGGTGAGATGTGGTCGGTGGTGACCGAGTCCCCCAGCTTGAGCAGCACCCGGGCTCCGGCGATGTCGGTGACCGGCGCAGGCTCAGCCGGCATGTCGTCGAAGTAGGGCGCCCGCCGGACGTAGGTGGAGGTGTCCTCCCAGGCGAAGGTGTCACCCTCGGGCGTGGGCAGCGCCCGCCAGCGCTCGTCGCCGGCGAAGACGTCGGCATAGTCGTTGGTGAACATCTCGGCGGTGATCGCCTCACCGATCACCTGCTCGACCTCCGAGGCGGTGGGCCAGAGGTCCCGCAGGTAGACCTGCTCGCCGTCGGACCCCGTGCCCAGGGGCTCGTTCAGGATGTCGAGGTCCATCGACCCGGCCAGCGCGTAGGCCACGACGAGAGGCGGGGAGGCCAGGTAGTTCATCTTCACGTCGGGGTTGATCCGGCCCTCGAAGTTCCGGTTGCCCGAGAGCACCGAGACCACCGCGAGGTCGTTGTCGTTGACCGCCTGGCTCACCTCGGGGATCAGCGGCCCGGAGTTCCCGATGCACGTGGTGCAGCCGTACCCGACGAGGTTGAACCCGAGCTTGTCGAGGTAGGGCGTGAGGCCGGCGCGCTCGTAGTAGTCCGAGACCACCTTGGAGCCCGGCGCCAGGGTGGTCTTGACCCAGGGCTTGCGCTGCAGCCCCTTCTCAACCGCCTTCTTGGCCACGAGGGCCGCGCCGATCATCACCGAGGGGTTGGAGGTGTTCGTGCACGAGGTGATGGCGGCGATGGCCACCGCACCGTGGTCGACGTCGAACTCCGTGCCGTCCGCCAACCGGACGTGCGCCGGGTTCGACGGCCGCCCGTCGGCCACCGCGGCATGGCCGTGCCAGTCGTCGGGAGCGCCCTCGGAGGGGTCGCCGGAGTACGCCGGTGCGTCGCTGGCCGGGAAGGACTCCGCGGATGCCTCGTCGGCCTTGGAGACCAGCCCGTAGGGCCGCTCCTGGCCCGGGACGCCGGGTTTGCGCGCCTCGCCACCGGTCACCTCGGCCGAGACGTAGTCGGCCAGGGCCGAGCGGAAGGCGTCCTTGGCCTCGGTGAGCCGGACCCGGTCCTGGGGGCGCTTGGGGCCGGCCAGGGACGGCACGACCGTCGCGAGGTCGAGCTCGAGGCGCTCGGAGTAGCGCGGTTCGACGTACCCTTCCGCGCTCGGGTCGTGCCAGAGGCCCTGCTCCTTGGCATAGGCCTCGACGAGCGCCAGCTGGTCGTCGCTGCGCCCGGTCAGGCGCAGGTAGGTGATCGTCTCCGCGTCGATCGGGAACACCGCGATCGTCGAGCCGAACTCCGGGGACATGTTGCCGATCGTGGCGCGGTTCGCCAGCGGGAGCGCGCCGACGCCCTCGCCGTAGAACTCGACGAACTTGCCGACGACGCCGTGCTTGCGCAGCATCTCGGTGATGGTGAGCACCAGGTCGGTCGCGGTGGACCCCTCCGGGAGCTCGCCGGTGAGCTTGAAGCCGACTACCCGCGGGATCAGCATCGAGACCGGCTGGCCGAGCATGGCCGCCTCCGCCTCGATGCCGCCGACGCCCCAGCCGACGACACCGATGCCGTTGACCATCGTTGTGTGCGAGTCGGTGCCGACGCAGGTGTCCGGGTAGGCCTGGACCGCCCCGTCCACCTCGCGGGTGAAGACGGTCCGCGCCAGGTGCTCGATGTTGACCTGGTGGACGATGCCGGTGCCCGGCGGCACCACCTTGAAGTCGCGGAAGGCGCCCTGCCCCCAGCGGAGGAACTGGTAGCGCTCGCGGTTGCGCTGGTACTCGATCTCCACGTTGCGCTCGAAGGCCTCCGGGTTGCCGAAGACGTCGGCGATCACCGAGTGGTCGATGACCATCTCGGCCGGTGCCAGCGGGTTGATCTTCGTCGCGTCGCCGCCGAGCTGGGCCATCGCCTCGCGCATCGTGGCCAGGTCGACGACGCAGGGCACGCCGGTGAAGTCCTGCATGATCACCCGGGCGGGAGTGAACTGGATCTCGGTGCTCGGCTGGGCCTCGGCGTCCCACTGGGCCAGCGCACGGATGTCCTCGGCGGTGATGTTGGCGCCGTCCTCGGTGCGCAGGAGGTTCTCCAGAAGCACCTTGAGGCTGTAAGGCAGGGAGTCGACGGCACCGTCGGGGATCCCCTCCCCGGCGACCGCATCCAGCCGGTAGATCTGATAGGCCGTCCCGGCCACATCCAGGCTGCTCTTGGCCCCGAAGCTGTCCATGCTGTGTGAGCTCGCCATCGACCGTCTCCTCGTCGCTCGTCGGTTGCCGCGTACCCATCTTGCCGTCGTCGTCAACGGGATCAGCGGCGCCTCCTTTATCTTGACGTCAAGATACACGACATCAAGGTATGAGCGAGCCGACCACCTCCACGTGATGCGTCATCGGGAACAGGTCGAAGGCCCGCAGCGAGTCGAGCCGGTACCCCTGGTCGGCGAAGATCCGCACATCCCGGGCGAAGGCGGCCGGGTCGCACGCGACGTACACGACCGCTCGGGGAGCCAGCGACGCCACGGCCTCGACCACCAGGCGTCGGGCACCGGTCCGCGGCGGATCGAGCACCACCAGATCCGCCCGGTCCACTCCTCGCCGGCGCAGCACCCGGTCGACCGGCCCGCACACGACCCGCGCCCAGGGGTACGCCGAGAGGTTCCGCTCGGCCAGGCCGGCCGCTCGTCGGTCGCCCTCGACGGCAACCACTGCCCCCTGCTCGTGGACCAGCGGAGCCAGGAACGCGCTGAAAAGCCCCACTCCGGCGTACAGGTCCACGACGACATCGGCCACCCTCACCTCGGCCATCCCCAGGACCGCGCGCACCAGGGTCTCCGGGGCGCCGCGGTGCGGCTGCCAGAAGCCGTCGGCGGCCACCGAGAAGAGCCGGTCGAGGACGTGCTCGACGACCGTCGGGGCCCGGCGCCGCGACGACTCGGGGGCCAGGACGCTGACCTCGGCTGCGGGCGCCTGGATGAGGCAGTCCTCGACCGGCACCACCTCGTGCGAGCGATGCCGGCGCAACCCCGGGCGCCCGTCCGCCGTCCGGTGGAAACGCATCCGGGTCCGCCACCGCAGCCCGTCGACGTCGCCGGGCACCGGCTCCACCACGACCTCGCGGTCGAGACCGGCCAGCCTCCTCAGCTGCTCGGCCACCACCGCGGCCTTCCAGCGGCGCTGCGCGGTCAGGTCTACGTGCTGCAGGTCGCAGCCGCCGCACAGCCCGGGCCCGGCGACCGGGCAGGGGGCCGTGACCCGGTCCACGGACGGCTGGTGCACGACCACGGCGTCGCCGCGCAGGAACCGGTCCCCCACGGAGCCCTCGGTGATCCGCACCGCGACCCGCTCCCCGGGCAGGGCGTGCCGGACGAAGACCACGGTGCCACCGAGCTCGGGGACCTCGACCGGGATGCGCGCGACGCAATGCCCTCCGTGCGCCACCGGACCGACCTCGAGGTCGCAGCCCTCCCCGACCAGGGACCGGGTCACTCGAGTTCCTCGTCGATCCCCCGCCCCCAGCCGCCGTAGGGGGCACGTCCGGCCTGCACCTGCTGCTCCTGGCGCATCGCCCGCTCCTCCCCAATCCGGCTGGACCGCAGCTGGTAGGGCACCGAGATCATCATGACGCCCGAGGCGAACAGCAGCCGCGTCTTGAGCCGCAGCGCCGTCTGGTTGTGCAGCAACTGCTCCCACCAGCGGCCGACGACGTACTCGGGGATGAAGACCGCGACCACACCGCGCGGCTGCGACTCGCGGATCGCCTTCGCGTACTCCACGATCGGCCGGATGATCTCGCGGTAGGGCGAGTCCAGGATCTTCAGCGGCACGTCGATGCCTCGCCGGTCCCACTCGTCGAGGATGGCGTCGCGCTCCTTGGGATCGGTGGCCACCATGACCGCCTCGAGCACGTTCGGCCGGCTCGCCTTGGCATAGGCCAGGGCGCGCATCGTCGGCTTGTGCACCTTGGAGACCAGCACGATCGCATGCACCCGCGTGGGGAGCACCTGATCGTCCTCCTTGACCGTCAGCTCGCTGCTCACCGAGTCGTAGTGACGCCGGATCGACTGCATGATCGCGAAGAAGGAGGCGATCGCGAGCACCGCGATCCATGCCCCGGCCAGGAACTTGGTGACCACCACCACCACCAGCACGACGCCGGTCACGAGCAGCCCAAAGGCGTTCACCGCCCGCGAGCGCTGCATGCGGCGCCGCCGGGCGGCATCGGTGTTCATGTCGATCAGCCGTGTCCAGTGCCGGACCATGCCCCACTGCCCCAGGGTGAAGGAGACGAAGACCCCCACGATGTAGAGCTGGATCAGCCGGGTCACCTGAGCGTCGAAGACCCAGATCAGCAGGCCGGCGAGGGCGGCCAGGATCAGGATGCCGTTGCTGTAGGCGAGCCGGTCGCCGCGGGAGGCCAGCTGGCGGGGCAGGAAGCCGTCGCGGGCCAGCATCGAGCCGAGCGCCGGGAAGCCGGTGAACGCGGTGTTGGCGGCGAGCACCAGGATCACCACGGTCATCACGATCACGAGGACGAAGGCGACGTCGAGGTTGTCGAAGATGCCGCGGGCGAGCTGGGCGATGACGGTGTGCTGCTCGTAGTCGGCCGGCACGGGCGAGCCGTCCGCGGCGAGCAGGCGGTCGAGCTCGTGGGGGTCGACGTACTTCAGACCCATCTGTCTCGCCAGCGCCACGATGCTCAGCACCATGGTGATCGACAGCGTCCCGACCATCAGCAGGGTCGTGGCCGCGTTGCGGCTCTTGGGCTTGCGGAAGGCCGGCACCCCGTTGGAGATCGCCTCCACGCCGGTGAGTGCCGCGCAGCCGGAGGAGAAGGCTCGCGCCAGGACAAAGATCAGCGCCGCGGTCGTGATCGTGCCCTCGTAGCCGGGCGCCGGGGCCACGGTCAGGTCGGCAGACTCCACGGGAGGCAGGGTGCCGGCGAGCTCTCGGGTCAGGCCCCAGGCGGCCATCCCCAGGATCGCGGCGAGGAAGCCGTAGGTCGGCACCGAGAACCACAGCCGCGACCCCTGGAAGCCGCGCAGGTTCGCCGCGGCGAGCAGCGCGATGAGGATCAGCGCGGTGACCACCTCGTGGTCGTTGACCCAGTCCACCGCGGCCCCGGCGTTCTGGACCGCGGCCGAGACCGACACCGCGAGGGTGAGCACGTAGTCCACCAGGAGCGCGGAGGCCACGGTGGTGCCCGCCCGCCGGCTGAGGTTCACCGTGGCCACCTCGTAGTCGCCGCCGCCACCGGGATAGGCACGGACGTTCTGCCGGTAGGCGGCCACCACGGTCAGCATCACCACGGCGACCGCGAGGGCGACCGGCCACGAGTAGAGATAGGCGGTCGTCCCGCCGGCGATCGCCAGCATGATGAAGATCTCGTCGGGGGCGTAGGCCACCGAGGAGAGGGCGTCGCTGGCGAAGACGGGCAGGGCGACGCGTTTGGGGAGCAGCGCCGGGCCCAGCTGCGACGACCGCAGCTTGCGGCCCAGCAGGATGCGCTTGGACACGTCGGCGAGGCCCACGCCCAGCAAGGCTAGGGCATGGGGGGCTCCGGCTCAGGTTGTCGGCCCCGGGTGCGGTGTAGCGTTCGGGACGTGCACGTCGTCATCATGGGCTGCGGCCGGGTCGGCGCCACGCTCGCGCGCAGTCTCGAGGACCGCAACCACACGGTCTCGGTCATCGACAACAACCCCGAGTCCTTTCGGCGTCTCGGCCCGACCTTCGCCGGCGGCAAGGTGCTGGGCATCGGCTTCGACCAGGGGGTGCTCCAGCAGGCGGGCGTCGAGAAGGCCGACGCGTTCACAGCCGTCTCCAGCGGCGACAACTCCAACATCATCGCCGCTCGGGTGGCCCGCGAGACGTTCGGGATCCAGAACGTCGTCGCCCGGATCTACGACCCCGGACGCGCCGAGGTCTACCAGCGGCTGGGCATCGTCACCGTGGCCACGGTGAAGTGGACCGCGGACCAGGTGCTGCGCCGCATCCTGCCGGCCGGCGCGGAGCCCAACTTCCGCGACCCGAGCGGGACCATCCGGCTCGACACGGTGCCGGTCAACGAGCAGTGGACCGGCCAGCGGATGGTGACGCTGCAGGAACAGACCGGAAGCCGCATCGCCTGGGTGGACCGCCTCGGCGAGGGGATGCTGCCCACCCGCGAGACCGTGCTTCAGGAGGGCGACATCATGCACCTCGTGCTCCGTGAGGACACCGCCGCGAAGGTCTTCGAAGTCTTCCACCGAGGCCCGGAGGAGGACTGATGCGCGTCGCGATCGCCGGCGCCGGGGCGGTCGGCCGCTCCATCGCCCGGGAGCTCATCCACAACGGTCACAAGGTGCTGCTCATCGACAAGGAGCCCGACTCCATCCGCCCCGAGCGGGTCCCGGATGCCGAGTGGCTGCTCGCCGACGCCTGCGAGCTGTCCTCCCTCGAGGAGGCCAGGATGGAGACCTGCGACGTCGTGATCGCGGCCACCGGCGACGACAAGGTCAACCTCGTCACCTCGCTGCTGGCCAAGACCGAGTTCGCCGTCCCCCGCACCGTGGGCCGGGTCAACCACCCCAACAACGAGTGGCTCTTCACCGAGGCCTGGGGGGTGGACGTCAACGTCTCGACCCCGCGGATCATGTCGGCGCTGGTGGAGGAGGCGGTCACGATCGGCGACGTCGTCCGGCTGTTCACCCTCCGCCAGGGCGACACGAACCTGGTGGAGATGACGTTGCCGAGCACCTCACCGTTCGTCGGGACGCCCTGCGGGCTCATCCCCTGGCCGGAGAACTGCCGGCTGGTGGCCATCCTGCGTGACGACATGGTCTATGCCCCCGACGCCGAGCAGCCGATCGAGGTCGGCGACGAACTGATGTTCGTGGCGGCCCCCGAGGCCGAGGCCGAGCTGGAGCACCTGCTCAACCCGGAGCACTGACCCTGCGACCTGCGCGGAGGGCGGTGGCTCAGGCAGCCTCGGGCCGCGAGACCGGCGTCCGGTCACGGGCCAGCAGCCACACCATGAAGGCGAGCGCGGTGACCTGGAGCGGCCAGCCCATCCCCACCTTGGCCAGCCCGAGCGCGGTGACGTAGACGTCGGCGTTCTCCGCGGTCCGACCGGCGATGTAGAGGGGTGCCTGCACGATCACGCGGAGGACGCAGGGCAGGACCAGCACCCAGGTCAGGTGCGTGCACAGCCGCACGATCTGAGGATCGTGGCGCCACTCCAGAGGGTCGTCGGACACCGCGCCGACGAGGAAGCCGACGACGGGCCAGCGGGCGATGATGCTGAGCACCATCGCCACGGCGTACACCGCGTTGTAGGCGATGCCAGGGAAGAAGTAGGCCAACGCCTGCTGCGACGGATCGGCGCCGCTGCGCCGGCCCAGCCACACGAAGAAGCAGCCCACACTGATCCCGAGCAGGGAGTTGAGCACGAACCGCAGCGTCTGCCGCTGCACCAGGCGAACCAGCAGCATCGTGAGAGCGAAGGCGACGCTCAAGGTGATGGCGAGCCGGATGTCCTTGGTGAAGACATAGGTGAAGGTGAAGGTGATGGTGGGGGTGGCCGCCTCGAGCATCCCCCGTCGGCCGCCGAGCGCTCGGGCGAGCTGGGCGCGGACCACGGCCTCCACGGTGCCGGCGTCGACGTGGTGTTCTCCGCCCTGGTGTGCATCGACCTTGTCTGCGCCGGCCAGGTGTGCGCCGGCCAGGTGTGCGCCGGCCAGGTGTGCGCCGGCCAGGTGCGAGCCGTCTTCGTGCGCGCTGTCTGGCTGGTGGTGCGCGCTCTCCTGCTGGGCGCGGTCGTTGTGCGCGCCGTCGCGCGAGGGGGCCGTCATCGGTAGCGGAGCTCGTAGCGGGGGTTGAAGATCACCCGGTGGCCGTTGTGGCGACCGATGCGTCCCACGACCATGATGGACCGCCCCGGCTCGATCCCGGCGATCCGTCGCCGCCCCAGCCATACCACCGTGATCACGTCGGTGCCGTCATAGAGCTCGGCCTCCAGGGCGGGGACGCCGCCGCGAGGGCGCAGTGTCACCGTCTTGAGCACCCCCTGGAGGGACACCCGCTGGCGGTCATCGGCCTCGGCGATCGGACAGCACCCCGCCTGCACGCTGGTGTGCCGCAACTCGCGCGCGTCGCGCTGCTCGATGTTCGCCCACCGGCTGAGGCTCGACCGCAGCCTCCCCGACCTCTGTCGCATGCGTGGAAGCGTACCTGGGCACCCCCGCGCAGGAGCGGCCCGAAGGGGCGGCCCAGCAGTCCGAAGGACCCCTGGGATCAGCCGGTCGGGTCGGTGGGGCTCCCGGCGGAGTCCCGGGAAGAGTCGCGCGCGGGCGGGCCGAGGCGACGCGCGTTCGTGGGAAGCGCCAGCGGCAGCGGGTCGCCGGGGGCCATCGGCTCGGAGCCGCGTCGGACCACGACGCTGCGCAGCGCGGTCTCCAGGGGGCCGTCGGGGCGGAAGTCCGTGGCCGGTCGGCCGAACATCATCACCCGCAGCAGCCAGCGCGGCCCGGAGATGCCGTGGACGGTGGAGGGCTGCAGCACCTGCTCACCCTGAGGCGTCACCGCGGGCACCGCCATGTGCAGCGCCGGTCCGTAGGGGCCCTCGCTCTCGCGAGCGCGTCCACCGCGCCGAACGGCCTCGTCTCGCATCGTGGGCCGCAGCTCCTCCCAGAGGTCCTCGTGACGAGGAGCGGCGAAGGCGCGCAGCTCCATGGCGCCGTCGGAGGCGACGAGAAGCACCGCCAGCACCTGTTGCGACTCCTCATCCACCTGGAGTCGCAGCTCCAGTCCCTCGGCCCCGCGGATCGAGAGCGCACCCAGGTTCGCGCGGCCCGGCTCATCGTCGTCCACCGCGATCTCCGAGACGTCCCAGGGACCCTCCGCGCGCGGGTCGCGCCGAGCCTCCCCAACTGCGTCGGAATCGCTGCCCGAGTCCCCCTCCGGCCCGCTGTGCCGTCCTAGGTCACGACCGGTGGCCGGGTCGGGGACGCCGCTGTGCTCGGCATCGCGCGACCTGCGCCGCTTCCACATGGTGGTCTCCTCGGTGACTATCGGTCTCGGGCGTCGGGGCGGTCAGGCCTGCCGGGGTCCGCAGGGCTGTCGGAGCTGTCGGAGCTGTCGGAGCTGTCGGAGATTCCGGGGCTCTCGGGGCTCTCGGGATGCAAGACCCCGAAGCCGCCCGTGGAGCCGTGCCCGCCGACTCCCCGCGCGGAGTCGGGAAGCTCGGTGACCGCACGGAACCGAGCCGCCTCGACCTGCTGCACCACCAGCTGCGCGATCCGGTCCCCTCGGCTCAGGTGCACGGGCCGCCGCGGGTCGAGGTTGACCAGCACGACCTGGATCTCGCCTCGGTAGCCGGCGTCCACGGTGCCCGGCGCGTTGACCACCGAGACCCCGTGTCGGGCGGCGAGTCCGGAGCGAGGGTGCACGAGTCCGACATACCCCTCCGGCAAGGCGATGCCGATTCCGGTCGGCACCAGAGACCGCTCGCCGGGTCCCAGCCGGACGTCCACCCGGGTCGTGAGGTCCGCCCCCGCGTCCCCAGGATGGGCGTACGCCGGGATCGGGGCCTCGGGGTCGAAGCGCCGGACCTGCACTTCCACGTGCCCCTCCGACCTCTCTCCCCGCATGCCGACCACCCTAGCGGCGCGCCCGCTGTCCCAGCCTGCGCGGCCCACGCCGCCCGGGCCGCCGCGCCGCCCGACCCGCCTGCCGGCCGCGGCAGGTGTCACAATTCCTTCCGTGTCCTCCGTGCCCGCAGACCCCGCCCCCGGTGCTGCGGTGCCAGCGGGTCCGGGCGGGGAGTCCTACGTCGAGCACTTGCGGGTGCCGCTGCGGTGGTGGGCGGTGGCGACCATGTTCTGGGCCTCCGTGCTGCTCGCCTTCCTGGTCGCGGTCCCCACCTGGGTCGCGCTCCTGGTCGCGCTGAGCCTCGGCGCCCTCAACGCCGCGGTGTTCGCCAGCTATGGAAGTGCCTCGGTGAGCGTGCTGGACGGGCGGTTCCGGGCCGGGCGCGCCGAGATCCCCGTGAGTCTGCTGCGCGAGCCCCTCCCCCTCGACTCAGGGAGGACGCGCCGGGCGGCCGGGGTCGACGCCGACGCCCGCGCCTACCTCCTCCTCCGCCCCTACGTCCCTAGGGCGGTCCAGGTGACCCTTACCGACCCCGACGACCCGGCTCCCTACTGGCTCGTCTCGACCCGGCACCCCGAGACGCTCGCGCAGGTGCTGGCCTCCGCGGTGGCGCGAGCGCGCCGCTGAGCGGTGACCGCGGGGCCGGGGCGATTACCCGGCGCCTCGTGGGGCACACTGGCCGCGTCCGCAACGACCGGCCGACCGGCTGGTCATCGCCCTGCGGGGCGGCGGGTCGAAGGAGAGGTCGCATGGAGGGCAAGACGCAGCAGATGGTCGCGGCGGCCGGGTCGATCGGCGCCACGGCCGTGGTCAGGAAGGGCCTGGAGGCCACCTGGAAGGTCGGCTCGAAGGGCAAGAACCCCCCCACCGACCCGACGGACCCGCAGATCCGCGTCCGCGAGGCTATCCTCTTCGCGGTCCTCAGCGGCGCAGCCATCGGCGTGGTGCGCATCCTCCTCGCCCGGAAGCTGGCGGCGAAGGAACGGCATGAGAACGCTCGCCAGCAGGGAATCACTGCCCGCTGAGCGGCTAGCCGCCGGTTCTCCGGTCAGCCGGGCCACACGTGCGCCCCGGGTCACACGCAGTCGTGGCAGATCATCCGGTCCGCGTCGGCCAGTTGGCTGCGGTGGTGGACGAGGAAGCAGCTCATGCAGGTGAACTCGTCCTCCTGGCGAGGTTTGACCTCCACCGCCAGCTCCTCGTGGGAGAGGTCGGCGCCGGGCAGCTCGAAGGACTCGGCGGCCTCGGCCTCGTCCTCGTCCACCTTTCCTGAGTTCTTGTCGTGGCGACGAGCCTTGAGCTCCTCGATGCTCTCCTCGCTGGCCTCTTCGTCGGTCTTGCGTGGCGCGTCGTAGTCAGTTGCCATGGGTGCCTCTCCTGCCCCCCGAGGGTCAGCCGCTCTGTCTCGGTGGGTGTTCCAAGCCGCGGCGCCGCCCGGCTATTCCCGGACGCGAGGCGGATTCTGCACCATGCGTCCGCGTGGCGCACCTCGGGGCACCCGTGGCGGGTCGTGAAGCGCCCGGCCCGGTCTCACCCGAGGAAGCCACACCGCCGAAAGACGGCGAGCATCTCGGCGTACCCCGCCTCGGGGGCGCAGACCACGCAGTCGTTGCCGGCCGCCCCCCCGAGCACCTCCAGCCGGGCACCCGCCTCGGTGGCGACCAACCCGGCCGCGGCGATATCCCACAGGTACGGACCCTCCTCGACGTAGGCGTCCGCGCTCCCCTCGGCCACCGAGCACAGGTCGAGCGCGGCCGATCCGCGGCGCCTGATGTCGCGCACCTCGGTGAGCAGTCGGGCCACGGCAGGACCCTGCACCCGGCGCACGGCCTCCTGGTAGGCGAAGCCGGTGTGCACCAGCCGCTCGGCCATCGGGGCCTCGGGCCGCACCCGCAGCGCGGTGCCGTCCCTGGTGGCACCGTGCCCGAGCGCGGCGCTGTAGACGACCCCGGAGGGGACCTCGACGACGGCGCCGGCGAGTGAGCGCTCGTCAGCGTCCACGGCGGCCACGCTGACGCAGTACGTCGGGAGGTCGTAGAGGTAGTTCACCGTGCCGTCGATGGGGTCGACCACCCAGGTGACGCCGGATCGGGAGTGCTGGGTCCGCCCGCCTTCCTCCCCGTAGAAGCCGTCCTCGGGCCGCAGCTCGGACAGCAGGCGACGAAGCAGCGCCTCGGACTCCCGATCCACGGCGGTGACCACGTCCACCGCGCTGCTCTTGCGGTCGGCCACCTCGACCTCACCCCTCCGTCGTCGGCGCACCAGCGAGGCCGCCTCCGCCGCCACGGTCTCGGCCGTGATGCGCAACGCGGCGAGGTCGGCGGCGGGCGCCTGCGGCTCCTCCCTCGGCTCCGACACCTCAGGCCTCGACATCGCAGACCCCCGCCGTCAGTCCGACCCGCACAGCGCTGGCCGCATGCCCCGGCTGTTCGCGCAGCAACCGGCTGGGCACACCTCCCAGGACGCCTGGAGCCAGCCCACGGCCGGACGCGTTCCGGTGTCGCCGCCTCCGGCGGCTCGGGCTCGCTCCGCGGCGCTGCGCTCGAGGACCAGCTCGCGGACCATGGACACGAAGCGCGGGTCCACCCCCGCGGTCGCCGCCCGGGTGAAGGCGACCCCCGCGCCCTGGGCGGCCTCCTTGGCCTCGGTGTCCAGGTCGTAGATCACCTCCATGTGGTCGGAGGTGAAGCCGATCGGCACCACGACGACCCCGGGCACGCCCTCCTTGCCGAGCTCGACGATCCTCTCGCCGACGTCCGGCTCGAGCCACGGCACGTGGGGCGAGCCGGACCGGGAGCAGTAGACGAGCTCCCCGGCGAACCGATGGCCGGTCTGCTGGCGGACCCGCTCGGTGATCTCGGCGACCAGGCTCTCGTGTTGGCCCACATAGGCGCCGCCGGCCCGGTCTGACCCGGTCTGGGCGAAGGCGCCGCCGCGACCGCTCGCCTCGTTCATCGCCACCGGGATGGAGTGGGTCACGTAGAGGATCCCCGCGTCGGCGCGGATCCCGGCAGGCAGCTCGGCGAGGGCGGCGAGGGTGGCGTCGACCATCGGCTCGACGAACCCCGGATGGTTGAAGTAGTGCCGGACCCGGTCGAGCGATGGCGCGCCCGGGCCGACAGTGGCGACCGCGTCGGCCAGGTTCTCCCGATACTGCCGACACCCGGAGTAGCTGGAGTAGGCGCTGGTGAACATGCACACGGCCCGGCGTACCCCGTCGGCCTTCATCTGCTCGATGGTCTCGTGCAGGTAGGGGTTCCAGTTGCGGTTGCCCCAGTAGACCGGGAGCGCAAGGCCCGCCCCGCGAAAGTCCTCCACGATCGCCTTCAGCAAGTCCCGGTTGAGGTCGTTGATCGGGCTGCGGCCACCGAACCTGAAGTAGTGCTCGCCCACCTCCTCCAGCCGTTCTCGCGGGATGCCCCTGCCCCGGGTGACGTTCTCCAGGAACGGCACCACGTCCTCCGGCTGCTCGGGGCCGCCGAAGGAGACCAGCAGGAAGGCGTCGTATGGCGATGCGTCGGGGGCGACGGAACCCGGGACCGCTGAGTCGGGGCTGCCGGGCGAGGCCGGGGGCAGGGAGGGCGCCATGCCGGTCATCCTAGGGACCCGGACCCAGAGCCCTCCGGGCCGATCGGCCGGTCAGCAGTCCGGCTAGCGGACCGGTCAGCAGACCGGTCGGGGCCCGCGGGAGTCCGGTCGGGGCCCGGCCAGGCGCCCGGCTCCTTAGACTGGGGTCAGTGATGTCCCCCTACCGTCGCGTGCTGGCGATCCCCGGCGCGGCGTCTTTCAGTGCGACCGGCCTGCTGGCCCGGATGCCGATGTCGATGGTGAGTCTCGGCATCGTGCTGCTGGTGTCGACCCGCACGGGGTCGTACGCAGTCGCCGGGGGTGTCTCAGCGGCCTACGTCGCGGCCACGGCGCTCGGCGCGGTCCCGCTGGCCCGGCTGGTGGACCGGCTCGGGCAGGGCCGGGTGCTGGGAGCCGCGGCGAGCTTCTCGGCACTCGCCCTGGCGTTCCTGATGGTGGCGGTGGAGGGCGGCTGGCCCACCCCCATGCCGCACCTGTTCGCGGTGCTGGCGGGTTTGACGATGCCCAACGTGGGCGCGGCGGTGCGCGAGCGCTGGTCGCACGTGGTCCAGGACCGCAAGCTGCTCGACACCGCCTTCGCCGTCGAGGCCGTCAACGACGAGCTGGTGTTCATGCTCGGTCCCACGATCGTCACCCTGCTGGCCTCCTGGGTGCATCCGCTGGCCGGGCTGGCCGCCGCCGGGCTGGCCGCGGTGGGGGGCACCTGGGCCCTGGTCGTCCAGCGGCGCACCGAGCCGCCTCGCCATCACCGGTCCCTGCGCTCGGAACCGCACCGCCCGATGCCGTGGGCCGGCTTGGTCCCGCTGCTCAGCGGCGGCCTGATGCTCGGAGTCCTCTTCGGCGGCTGCGAGGTGGCGGTCGTCGCCTTCGCCGACGAGACCGGGGGCACCGCCGCGGCCGGCCTGCTCCTGGCGGTCTGGGCACTCGGCAGCCTGATGGCCGGCCTCGTGTCGGGGGCACTGACGTTCCGGCGCAGCGCGGCCACCCGCTACCGGATGGGTGTGTTGGCCCTCGCGCTGGTGATGATGCCGCTGCCGTTCGTCGAGGGTCGCCTGCTGCTCGGCGTGCTGTTGTTCCTCGGCGGCTTCGCGATCTCGCCCACGATGATCGCGGCGGTGTCGTGGATCGAGGCCCTCGTGCCCCGCGAGCGGCTCAACGAGGGCATGGTGCTGTTCAGCACCGGGATGGTGGCCGGGGTGGCGCCCGGTGCGGCCCTGGTCGGCATGGTCGTGGATGCGGCGGGCGCCTCGGCGTCTTTCTGGGTCCCGGCCGCCGCGGGGACGGTGGGGACCGTGATGGCCTTCAGCGCGGCCCCCCGGGGGATCTCGCTTCTCGCCCCGCAGGCCCGGTGACCCGGGCCTGGCACCGTGGGCGGAGGTATCCTCGCCGCACCGCACCCGCACCGGCCGGTTGGAGACACAGATGAGCGTCCTGCGCCCCCGCGACATCCAGGCTCGGATCCGCGCGGGTCAGAGCCCCGAGGCGGTCGCCGAGGCGGCCCAGACCACGGTCGAGAAGATCATGGGCTACGCGACTCCCGTCCTCGCCGAGCGTGCCTACATCGCCCAGCAGGCCCAGCGTGCCTCGGTACGCCGCCGCGTCGGGGATGGGCCGGTGGGGCACCTCGGCGCCGCCGCGGCCGACCGGCTCACCGCCGACGACGTCGACCCCGAGCAGGTGGAGTGGGACTCCTGGCGGCGCGACGACGGACGGTGGTTGATCGTCGCCGACTACACCCTGGCCGGGTCCCGCCGGCAGGCTCACTTCGTCTACGACCTCGCCGGGCGCTACGTGACCGCCGACGACGAGGAGGCGCGGCGGCTCGTCGGAGAGCGCCGCTCCCCGAGCGCGCCAACGGCCCCGACTGCGGCGACCCCGGCAAGCGAGCAGCTCAGCCTCGGCGACGACGCGATCGAGATGGTCACCGGTCGCCGCCCGGCCGCGCCGGAACCGCCGGCCGAGCGGCCCTGGATGGCCACGCAGGCCACGGACCGCCCGACACAGCCGCCCGCCGCCCCGGCCACACCGGCAGCCGCATCGACCCCGGCCGCCCCGACCCCAGCCGAGGCAGCGGCGGCCGCCCAGGCGTCGACGGCGGCCGACTCCTCGGAGCCGACGCCCGAAGCCGGGCAGGACCCGACGCAGCCCGACCCGCAGCCCGACCCGCAGCCCGACCCCGCGGCGGGTCGCAGCCCACGGCGGTCAGGCAGGTCGAAGGGGCGCGCCTCGGTGCCGAGCTGGGACGAGATCATGCTGGGCTCGAGTCGCGGTGAGGACCGCTCCTGACCACGCCTCCAGCCCCCTGACCGTCCGAGACCACGTCGGGTCCTGCCCCTGACCGCGCCTGAGGCCAGTCGCGCTCCCCCCCCGAGCCAGCCCACGCAACCAGCCAGCCCGCGCAACCCAGCCAGCCGAGCCAAGAGGAGATCGAGCCCGCATGGCGTACTTCGTGACCGGTGCGACCGGGTTCATCGGACGCTTTCTCGTCGAGGAACTGCTCGCCCACCGCGAGGAGCCGGTCTTCGTGCTCGTCCGCCCCTCCTCGCTGCCCCGGGCGCAGCGGCTGATCAGGCGCTGGGACGGGGGGGACCGGGTGAGTGTGGTCGAGGGAGACCTGGCCGAGGCCGCTCTCGGTGTGGACCCGGCCTGGGTGGCCGAGCATCGCGGGTCGATCGACCACTTCTTCCACCTGGCCGCCCTCTACGACCTCACCGCCCCCGAGGAGGAGAACGACCGCCTCAACGTCGGCGGCACCCGCAACGCCCTCGAGCTGGCCGCCGACCTCGACGCCGGGATCTTCCACCACGTGTCCTCGGTGGCTGCCTCCGGCGACTACGACGGCTTCTGGGACGAGACGATGTTCGACGTCGGCCAGCGGCTGCCCTCGGCGTACCACCGGACGAAGTTCGAAGCCGAGCGCGTGGTCCGCGAGGAGGCGGGGGGCCCGTGGCGCGTCTACCGCCCCTCAGCGGTGATCGGGCATTCCGAGACCGGCGAGATCGACAAGGTCGACGGGCCCTACTACTTCTTCCCCCTGCTCAAGCTGCTCCGCGACTACCTGCCCTCGTGGACGCCCCTGGTCGGCCTCGACCTCGGCGACACCAACGTGGTGCCGGTCGACTACGTCGCCTCGGCCATCGACCACCTCGCTCACCTGCCCGGACGAGACGGCGAGGCCTTCCACCTGGTCAACCCCGAGCCGCAGCGCACGGTCGATGTCGTCAACGTGTTCGCCGGCGCGGCGGGCGCGCCCCATCTGGCGACTCCGGTGGACCGCGAGGTCACCGGCGTGGTGCCGACCGGGCTGCTGCCCAAGGTGCTGCGACCCGCAGCGCTGGTGCGGACCGCGCTGCGCACCCCCCCGGCCCAACTGGCCCTGCGCCAGACCGTCGGACGGCTCGGGCTGCCACCCCAGGTCGTGGAGCACGTCGACATGGCGACCCGCTACGGCTCGCGGACCACCGAGCAGGCCTTGGCCGGTGCGGGGGTGGCGCTGCCCGACCTGGCGTCGTACGCCGACCGGGTGTGGGCGTTCTGGGAGGAGCAGCTCGACGAGTCGCTCACCCGGGACCGCACCACCCTCGAGGCGCTCAACGGCCGCACGGTCGTGATCACCGGGGCCTCCTCCGGCATCGGCGCCGCGACCGCCCACAAGGTCGCCCAGGCGGGGGGCGTCCCGGTGCTCGTCGCCCGGGGCAAGGACAAGCTGGAGGCGACCAGGACAGCCATCGAGATGCGCGGCGGCAGTGCGCTGGTCTATCCCTGCGACCTCACCGACCTGGAGGCGATCGACGATCTCGCCGCGCGCCTGGTCGCGGAGCTGGGGTCGGTGGACTACCTGGTCAACAACGCCGGCCGGTCGATCCGGCGGTCGATCCGCTTCAGCTATGACCGGTTCCACGACTTCGAGCGCACGATGCAGCTCAACTACTACGGCGCGATCAGGCTGATCATGGGCCTGCTGCCGACGATGTGCGAGCAGAAGCACGGCCACGTCGTCAACATCAGCTCGATCGGCGTGCAGACCCACCCGCCGCGGTTCAGCGCCTACGTCGCCTCCAAGGCCGCGCTCGACGCCTGGAGCAACGTGGTGAGCTCGGAGGTGGTCGGCGACGGGATCACCTTCACCACCGTCCATATGCCGCTGGTGAAGACGCCGATGATCGCGCCGACCAAGCTCTATGACCGGTTCCCGACCATCAGCCCCGCGCAGGCGGCCGACATGGTGGTGCGAGGGCTGGTGGACAAGCCGCGGGAGGTCAACACCACCCTCGGCAACGTCGGGGCGCTGGCGCACACCTTGGCCCCGCGCACCTCGTTCCGCATCCTCAACCTCGCCTACCGGGTCTTCCCCGACTCGGCCGCGGCCCGCAGCGCCACCGGGCCGGTCACCGCGCAGCCGGAGCCCACGACCCAGCAGCAGATGATGCTCGCCCGGCTGACTCGCGGCGTCTACTGGTAGTCGACTCTTCTGGGAATCACTGCAGCACGGAGGCAGACAACCCTCAAGGTGGGGCCCGGCGCGGTCGATGAGACACATGGCGGGACCGGTCTCGCCCTCCGCTCATCCCCTCGCTGTCCAGCGACCCGCGCGCACCCAGGAGCCCCCGTGACCGTCATCGCCGCCGTCCCCAGCGCACCCGCCGCAGGACCCGCGCTGGAGATGCGCGCGGCGCACCACCTGCGCAACGCCACGATCCTGCCGGTGCTGTGCTCGCTCGACGCGGAGGCGATCCGGAGCTGCCAGGTCACCGCGAGCGTCGTCCTCGAAGGCCGGGTCGTCGTCGTGGGGCGGGGGTCGGCTCAGCTCGGTGGCCGGCCCAGCGCGCACAAGCTGGCGGTGCCCGTGGAGCTGAACGACCTGGGCCGGTCGCTGGTGACAGGCCCCGAGGCGATGGCGATGACGCTCGAGGCCCAGGTGCACGGTGTGGACGCCCGGTCGTTCACGGTGACCCAGCTGCACCGGCTGGGCGAGACCGCCTGAGCACAGATCCCAGCCGCATCGCCGGCGGCCAACTGCGGCAGGCCTAGCCGCGCTCCACGGGTCGGTGCGGGTCGGTCACCCAGTGGCTCCACGAGCCGGGGTACAACGCGGCCGAGACACCGAGCAGGTCCAGGGCCAGCACGTCGTGAGCGGCCGTCACGCCGGATCCGCAGTAGACGCCCACCGGCCCTGACGCGGCAGCCGCCCCCGTCCCCTCAGGCGCCCCCGTGCCCTCCGGCGCCCCAGTCCCGCCCGGCGCCCCAGTCCCGCTCGCCAGCTCCGACACCGCTGCCGCCCCCTGCGGCGGCAGCACCGCGGCGTACTCCTGGGCCAGTTCCGGAAGGGTGCGGAAGCGTCCCTCCCGCTCCCCCTCAGCGACCAGGTTGCGGGCGGTCGGCACGTTCACCGCCCCCGGCACTCGCCCGGCGACCGGGTCGACCGGCTCCACGTCGCCGCGGTAGCGCTCCGGCGCGCGGGCGTCCACCAGCGCACCCTCGGCGCCGAGGAGGGCCGCACCGTCGGCGTCGACGACCGGCAGGTGGCCGGGTCGCGGGCGGAAGTCGCCGTACCTCGCAGCCGCGACCCCCGCCTCGGCCGGACCACCGAGCCGACGCCACGCCGGCCACCCTCCGTCGAGCACCCGGACGTCGGGGTGACCGTGATAGCGCAGCAGCCACCAGGCACGCGCTGCGGAGGTCCCGCCCACCTCGTCGTAGACCACGACCGGGGCCGTCGACCGCACCCCGCGTCGACGCATCGCCTCGCCGAACCGCTCGGGATCGGGCAGCGGGTGACGACCGCCGTGACCAGGCGGGTCGGCGAGGTCGGTCTCGAGATCGACGTAGACGGCCCCCGGTAGGTGTCCGGCACGGTAGCGCGCCGGCCCGTCGGAACGGCCGAGCTGCCAGCGCACGTCGAGCAGCACAGGGTCCAGCAGCACACGGTCGAGCAGCACAGGGTCGTCCCGGCGACCTCCTGCCGACACCGTGCTGAGCAGCTCCTCGGGCTCGATCAGGGATCCCATGCGCCCGAGTATCCCGGCCGCGGCGGCGACTCGGCGGTGCGGGAGCGGACGCGCTGATCCATGACACCGTCCGGCTGGTGTCGGGTGCCGACGACGACGCAGCAAGCGGACCCCGGCGCAGTCGTCTGCACCGCGCGCAGGCCGCCACCCGCGGAGGTCGTGACCGGGGTGGAGGCCGACTGGTCGACCGAGAACGCCTTGCTACGGTCGTTAGCGAGCGCACGGGGGCCACCTCGAGTCACGTATACACGGGGTCACACTGGCATCCCGGGTCTGGGAGAGGCAGGCCCTCGTGCTGCTGATCGGCAGTGAAGGGGCTGGTTGTGGGGTTGCAGGTTGTGGGGCGAGCACGAGTGACCCGGGGGGCAGGCGTGGTGCTCCTGGTGGCGGGGGCTGCCGGCTGCTCGCCCTATCTGCACGCCGTGGACGACGGCGTCTACGGCGCCCTGGTCCCGACGACGGAGCAGTGGGCCGACGAGCGGTCGGAGGAGATCCCGGGAGGCTTCGCGGCTCTCAGCGCTGACGGCGTGGAGCGTGTCGTGGTGCGAATCGAGGGCGGCGCGGTGACGTTCGAGCTGGACGGGGAGACCGCCGCGACCCGGACCGTGGTGGAGCGCCGCGACATCCAGGACAGCGAGGGGTCGGGCCCGTTCAAGGCCGAGACCCAGGCCCTGGCCCTGGGGGAGGAGCCGCTGGTCCTGGACTCCCTGCAGGTCAGCGACCCGGTGATCTGGTACGCCGGCGGCTACGACAGCACCGAGGTGGTCCAGGTCAAGCCGTGGGACCCCCGAGAGCGGGGTCCGACCGTCCAGTGCGACGCCGCCGACGAGCAGTGCCTCGAGCTTCCGGTCGGCGAGAAGATGGTCGGGGACCCGATCGGTAGCTACACGCCGCTGACCGGCCCGCCGGAAGCGTCGACGGGTGCCGAGGACAATCCGGTGGCCACTATCCAGGTGACCGCCGCGGAGATCGTGTACACCCTCGACACCGGGGAGGAGGTGCGCACCAGCCGGGCGGAGGAGTCCCTGGTCCGGGCTTGCGCCGTCGCGAAGTCGGCGATGTGGCCGGTCCCCGCCGAGGTCGGCGTCACCTTCGAGGACCCTGTGCTCGTGCAAACCAGTTGTCCCCTCCCCTATGGGGAGCTTCCGAGCCTCACCGTGATGGAACGGGCCGCGATCCCGGTGCTCGCACCGCTGGCGCCAGAGCGTGGCGGGGAGTGGTGCCAGCCTGGTCCGGACTGCCTGTGGTTCTCGAACGAGGAGGGCGGCGAGGGCTGATCCGGGGATCCTCAGCGCAGCGGCCCACGGCTGCGATCCGGCGTGAGCCTCAGCGCGAGCACGGCGACGGCTCCGGCGAGGGCCATATAGAGCGCTGGGAGCGTCACGAGCCCGGTGGCGGCGATCAAGCCGGTGGCAACCATGGGAGTGATCCCGCCGAAGACGCCGAGGCCGACATTGAAGGCCACCGAATAGCCGGACAGCCGGTCGCTTTGGGGGAACATCTCGACGAAGAGCGCCGGTGCCGAGCCGAGCGGCACCGACAACAGGGCGAAGGCGATCGCGTGCGTCGCGACCACCGAGGCCAGCGAACCGCCCGAGGCCGCCATCCACTCATAGAGCGGCCACGCGGAGAGGGCGAGCGCAAGGAGCGACAGCGCGATCCAGGTGCGTCTCGGCATGAAGCGGTCGCCGACGATTGCCAACAGCGGCATCGCCGGGATCACCAGGACCATCAACGCGGTGTTGATCGCCAAGGCTGTGCCGCGGCTCATCAGCCCCTGCCCGGACAGCCATTCGGGGAGGTAGACGAACGCGAGATAGAAGCACGCACCGTAGGCGGAGGCGAAGGCGACCGCCAGAAGGGTCTCGCGGCGATTGGTGGTGAAGGCCTGCAGCAGCGGCGAGGTGGCATCGCGCCCGGCGTGATGGGCGGCGAAGTGCTCGGAGTTGTGCAGGTCGCGCCGGATCAGGACCGCAGCAACGCCAAGGACCGCGCCCCCCCAGAAGGGAAGACGCCACGCCCAGGCGGACAGCGTCTCGGCGTCGAACGTGGTGGTGACGAGCGCCGCTGCCCCGACCCCCAGCAGTGACCCCGTCATCGACCCGATGTTGGCCCAGCTTCCCGTGAGCCCCCTCTTGCCTTCGGGCGCCGTCTCCACGAGGTACGTCGCTGAGGAGGAGAACTCGCCGCCCACGGAGAGCCCCTGCAGCAGCCGGACCATCACCAGCAAGACCGGCGCCAACAGCCCGACGGCTGCATAGGACGGCAACACGCCGAGCAGCAGCGTCGGGATCGCCATCATCGTCACCGAGATCTGCATCGTCCGTGCCCGGCCGTGGCGGTCGCCGAACCAGCCGAAGAACGCCGCCCCGAGCGGACGCATCAGGAAACCCGCCGCGAAGATGCCGTACGTGGCGATCAGCGCAGCGGTCGGGTTGTCGGCAGGGAAGAAGACCGGCGCGATGACACCGGCGAGATAGCCGTAAAGGGCGAAGTCATACCACTCCACGACGTTGCCGATGAAGCCCCCCATGATCCGATGCCGCAGCTCAGGCGCCGTGAGTGCCGCTCGGCTCTGCGTCGTCATCCGGCGACTCCCTCGCGGTGGCGACCTGCACCGGGAGTGGACGACACCCCGCCGCCTCGACCGGCCCAACCGAGCAGGGCATCGGATGCCGGCCCCGACGCCGCGTTGACGACACAGATCTGCTCGAGGGTCCGCCGGCGAAGCGCCTGGACGTGACGGTCCTGGAGGCGCTCGCACACCCATTCCCAGTGCAGCGAGCACCAGTCGCCCGGGTCGAGGCTGCCGGCGAGCCCCTGGTCGCCGATCCGCAGGGTCGCGATCTCCTCGCGGGGAGCGCCGAGGCCGAGCCGGTGCCCATCCCAGACCAGCGGGCGCGACCGGACCGTGGCCGTCGCGCCGTGCACGGCGACGACTCGACCCCAGCGCACCCGGCACCGGTCCATCACCCGCAGCGGCTCGTCGCCCACCTGCCCTCCACGAAGCAGTCCCATCCACGGATAGACGCCGAGCACATGGAAGCTGTGGTGCGGCACCGCTCCGGCGACCACCGTGTCGGCCAGGTGCCCCCACGCGCGCGGGACCCGGCGGCGGAACCGGCTCTCCAGCGACTCGCCCATCCACCGGACGCCGACCCGGTCCAGCAGCCGGTTTCCGACCCAGTACGCCTCCACGACCCTGCCGTCGAGGGGGTCCGCGATTCCGCTCGCCGCCGCGATCAGCTCGAGGTAGGGCCACGCCCCCTCGAAGCCCCGCAGCCTCCGCCGCAGGTCCGGGTCGTCGACGCCGGCGCTGAGGTGCTCCAGCAGAACGCTGGGGGCGTCCGGGCCGCAGTGTCCCAGGACGTTGGGAGGGTAGGCGTAGCGAGCGAACCGCAGCGGCCCATCGACGGCGCGGTGCTCAGCCACGGGCCGGCACCGCCGACGACGGGTGACGCGACCCCAGCCACCACGCGAGAGCGCCTCCGGTCGCGACCAGCAGCAGCCAGCCGACCTCGGGGGCGAGCGAGGCGCCGCCGACCACGGCCTCCAGAGCGGCCGTGACGGGGACGGCGAGCACCAGCACCGCGGTGACGTCGACCGCCTGCGCGCGGGCCAGCGCAGCCAGCCAGGTGCCGACGTACGTCGCGAGCAGCAGCCCGGTGACCAGCACCCAGCCGACCTGCTCGCCGGTCGTCGGCACCACGCCGCCGAGGCCGCCTCGCGCGGCCAGCCAGACCAGCAGCGCCGCCGACCCGAGTCCCATCCGGGCCAGGCCCACCGTCCACGGGGTCAGGGAGTGGAGCAGACGCTTGGCCACCACCACCTCCACCGACCAGAGCAGGGTGGCACCCAAGATCAGCAGCTCGGGGCCGCCGAACGCACCAGGGACGCCCGCCAGCCCCGCCTGGCCGACCAGGATCGCGCCGATCGCCAGCCAGTGGCCCCACTGGAGCCGCTCGCGCAGCAGCACCACGGCGAGGACCGCCACCCAGAGCACGAGGGTCTTGTGCAGGAAGGCCGCCTGGGTCGAGCTCGCCCGAGCCAGGCCCTCGAAGAAGAGCACGAAGGGCACGCTGCCTCCGACCAGCCCGACCGCGAGGAGGCCGAGCCACTGCCGGACAGCCGTGGGCCGAGTGAGCCGGGCACCGCCCGCGGCGCCGAGGCACACCACGGCGCACAGGACCGTAGCCGCCACCACGTTCTTCGCCGTGGTGTAGGCGGTCGCGTCTGCGAACTGCCGGACCGCGGTGGCGTTGACGAGGACCGACACCCCGCTCACCGCGGCGGTGGCCAGGGCGAACAGCATCCCGGTCCTCCGCGCGGACATCATGGCCTGCTCCCTTCTTCGGCGTCGGCGACAGCGCCCCGGAGCACGGACGCGTCGGCCGCCTCCTGCGCGGTCAGGCGGGCTAGGGCATAGCCGGAGTGCACGAGCACCCAGTCCCCCGGGGTGACCGGCTCGGGAAGCGTCAGGAGGGACACCCGCAGGGTGCGGGCGCCGACCCGGACTTCCGCGGCCGCGGCCTCCACGCGAGCGACCCGCCCGAGCTCACCCAGACACACGGCCAGCCACCTGGGTGCCGGACAGCTGCTCGCCCACCAGCTCGTGCTGGACCAGGCGGGCCGCGGCGGGGACGGCGCCTGCCACCGCCGTCGACAGCGGATCCCCGTGCCCGAACGTGTCGGCCTCGACGCCGACCACGACCAGCCGCGTGGGAAGCCGGCGCAGCGCGCGGGCCAGCTCGATCGTGCCGGCGAGACCGAAGGCGTGGGAGCCGCCTCTCGACACCGCTGGCGCGGTGGCCGCCCAGCCCCCGGCGGTCAAGGGCGGGCCCTCGGGGACGACCACCAACCGGTGGAGTCGGCCCGAGGGGGATCCCGAGCGGACGGCATCGACAACGACCACCGGCTCGTGGCCCGCCCAGGCTTCGATGAGGACCGTGGGGTCGCGCAGCCTGAGCACCCTCACCCCGGGCAGGGTCTCAGACACCTGCTGCGCGACCGCCGCGGCGACGCCGTCATCCCCGCGGGCCGGATCGCCGAGCGCGACGAGGAGGGGCCGGTGCTGGCCAGGATGCTGGTTCACGTCCGCTCCACGGTGAGGTCGAGGAAGTGGGTGGCACAGGAGATGCACGGGTCGTAGTTGCGGATCGCCTGCTCGCACCGGTGCTGCAGGGCATGGTCGTCCAGGTCGGCCCAGGTCGCGGCCATGGCCCGCAGGTCGCTCTCCACGCTCGCCTGGTTCTGCGAGGTGGGCGGCACGATCTGGGCGTCCCGGATGGTCCCGTCACCGTCGAGGGAGTAGCGGTGGAACAGCACGCCGCGAGGGGCCTCGCTGGCGCCGTACCCCTCGCCCTCGCGGGCAGGCACCGGGACGTGCGGGGCGGCGCCGTCGGTCCAGCCGTCGAGGATCCGCAGCGCCTCGTGGCAGGCCTCCACGATCTCCACCGCGCGCACCACGATGGAGCGGAACGGGTTGCGGCAGGTGTCCCCGAGCCCGGCGTCCCGCGCCGCCTCGCTGGCGACCGGGGAGAGCCGGTCGGAGTTGAGGGTGTACCGGGCGAGGGGACCCACGACGTACGGTGCATCCGGGCCGGAGGTGAGGTGGGCGTGCAGGGCGTTGCTGTGCGCCAGGTGCAGCTCCTGGATCCGCTGGGGGAACTCACGCACCGGGAACGAGGAGCCGGTGGACGTCACCACGGTGCCGGTCTCGATCGGATAGCCCTGCGCAGGGCGCAGTGCGACGTACTCGTAGGGCTGCTCGAAGTCGGGAGCGTCGAACCCGGCGACCAGGCGCACCGTGGCCAGCGCGTCGCCGAGCGCCTCCTCCAGCACCGGCCGCAGCCCGCGCAGCTCGGCGACGGGCGGGAAACGGTAGAAGCCGCCGACACGGACGTTCACCGGATGCACCGACCGCCCTCCGACGATCTCCATCAGCGCGTTGCCGGCCTTCTTCAGGCGCAGACCGCGCTCCACCACGCCGGGGTGGTCGGCCGCCATCTCGATCGCCCCGTCGTAGCCGAGGAAGTCCGGAGCATGCAGCAGGAACACGTGCAGGGCGTGGCTCTCGATCCACTCCCCGCAGTACAGCAGCCGCCGCATCCGCCGGATCTGGTCGGTGACCTCGACGCCGCAGGCGTCCTCGACCGCCCAACACGCGCTGGTCTGGTAGGCCACCGGGCAGATGCCGCAGATGCGAGCGGTGATGTCCGGGGGCTCGGTGTGGGCCCGGCCACGGAGGAACGCCTCGTAGAAGCGCGGCGGCTCGTAGATGCGCAGCTGGACGTCGGCCACCCGACCGCCCTCGAAGGCGATGCGCATCGCGCCCTCCCCCTCGACCCGGGCGAGGGTCCCCACCTGCAGCACCCGACCGCCGTCGGTCAGCCGATGGGTCACGACGTCGCCTCCTCGTGACGCCGGCTCTCCCGACCGAACGCCTCCGCGCCGGCGTTGAACGTGCGGAAGACGCGGACCACGTCCCGCTCGTCCATGCCGAGTGCCCGCAGCCGGTCCGCCTGCGACCTGGTGTTCGGGGTGTCCTGCGGGCCGAAGCACCCGTAGCAGCCGCGGGAGAAGGCCGGGCACAGCGCCCCGCACCCGGCCTGGGTGACCGGTCCGAGGCACGGCGTGCCGTCGGCGACCATCACGCAGACGGTGCCGCGTCGCTTGCACTCGACGCAGACGCTGTACGTCGGGAGGCGGGGCCGGCGTCCGTGCAGCTCCGCGGCCAGGACCTCGAGCAGCTGGCGCTTGTCGACCGGGCAGCCTCGCAGCTCGACGTCCACCGTGACGTGCGCGGCCACGGGCGTGGACCGGTCGAGCGTGGAGAGGTACTCCGGGTGCGCGTAGACGACCGAGCGGAACTCGGCCACGTCGGCGAAGTTGCGCAACGCCTGGATGCCGCCGCTAGTCGCGCAGGCACCGATCGTCACCAGCCGGCGCGACACCCCCCGCACCCGGTGGATCCGCTCGAGGTCCGCAGGGGTGGTGATCGAGCCCTCGACCAGCGAGAGGTCGTAGGGCCCCTCCACGACGGCCCGGGTCGCTTCGGGGAAGTAGGCGATCTCCACCTCGCCGGCCAGGGGGATGAGCTCGTCCTCACAGTTGAGGAGGGTCAGCTGGCACCCGTCGCAGGATGCGAACTTCCACACGGCGAGCTTCGGCCGGCGGGTGGTCATCTCACAGCTCCGCTCGGGACATGAGAGACCGGAGCCGGTCGAAGGGGA
Organism: uncultured Actinomycetota bacterium; assembly: GCA_963745245.1. Lineage (GTDB taxonomy): Bacteria > Actinomycetota > Actinomycetes > Propionibacteriales > Nocardioidaceae > Marmoricola_A. The sequence continues at coordinate 257,853 of CAVUWU010000002.1, read as the reverse complement.
GGACCGGACCGTCGAGACAGAGGAACAGCTCCCGAAGCTGACAGTGGCCGCAGAGCCCGACGCCGCACTTCATGTTCCGCTCCATCGAGAGCCGGATCGCGGACGCGGGGACGCCCCGGGCCTCCAGCGCGGCCGCCGAGTGCCGCATCATCACCTCCGGCCCGCACACCAGGGCCAGCCGCCGGTCGGCGCCGAAGGCGACCCGCTGGATCAGCTGGGTGACCAGGCCGATTCGCCCGGTCCAGCCGGGCTCGCCCCGGTCGACGATGACCTCCACGCAGATGCGGTGGTCGGCCACCCAGCGGCGCAGGTCCTCGCCGAAGAGCAGGTCGGAGGGCGTGCGGGCGCCGTAAAGGAGTGAGACACGTCCGTAGGCCGACCGGGCGGCGCAGATCTCCATCAGCGCCGGCCGCAGCGGGGCGAGCCCGATGCCGCCGGCCACCAGGACCACGTCGCCTCCCCGGCCGTCGGCCACCTCCCAGCCGGCTCCGTAGGGGCCGCGAACCCCGAGGACCGTGCCCGGCCCGGCCCGAGCCAGTGCGTGGGAGACCGTGCCGACGTCGCGGATGGTGTGCTGGAGCACCTCCGGGGACTCCGGGTCGCCGCTGATCGAGATCGGCACCTCGCCGACCCCGAACGCCTGGAGCATGGTGAACTGGCCGGCGGCGAAGGCGAACGACTCCCCGTCGCAGGGGTCGAGCAGCAGGGTCAGCGTGTCGTGGGTGTCGCGGCGGGAGTCGCGGACCGCGAAGCGGCGGGGCACCGTCGCGGGGGCGAGGGGCGCTGCTGCCGCGGTCATGGCTGCCGCCCGTAGAGGTCGAGCAGGCGCACACGCGCCGAGTGCAGCCGAACCGACATCACCTGGACCACCCGCTGGAGCAGGGCGTAGCCCAGCGCGGGGTCCGCCGCGCACTTGCCGCGCAGGCAGGCGCCGTCGAAGGCGACCGCGCTGGTGCCGGTGACCGCGCGGGCGTCGAAGGTCCATAGGTACGGCGGCACCAGCCACGACCACCCGATCACCTCGTCCGCCTCGACGGTGTCCAGGACCCGGCACCCCGTGGGCAGCCGAGTCTCGAGCGCCACCCGCCCGGTCCGCAGCACGTAGAAGGTGTCGGCGGGCTCACCCTCGTGGAAGAGATGCTCGCCCTCCCGGAAGTGCTGGCGCGCCGCGCAGCCCGCGACCAGCGCGAGGGTGTCGTCGTCCAGCCCGGCGAAGAACGGGTGGTGCGGCAGGTAGTCGCTGATCGTCTGCACCGCTCACCCCTCACCCCTGAGCGCCGCGACCTCCTCGGTGAGGTCGATCGCCGCCGGGCACCAGGTGATGCAGCGCCCGCACCCGACGCACCCGGAGGTGCCGAACTGGTCGACCCACGCGGCGAGCTTGTGCGTGAGCCACTGCCGGTAGCGGGACCGGGTCGAGGCGCGGACTGAGCCGCCGTGGATGTAGGAGTACTCGGCATTGAAGCAGGAGTCCCAGACGCGTTCGCGTTCCAGGTGCGCGGCTGCGAGGTCGGTGATGTCGCGGACGTCGGTGCAGAAGCAGGTCGGGCACACCTGCGTGCAGTTGGTGCAGGCGAGGCATCGCGTGGCGACGTCGTCCCAGACCGGGCTGTCCGCCGCGGCGTACAGCAGCTCCTTCAGCCCGGCGGTGTCCAGGTGCCGTCCCATCCGCGTCTCGGCCCCGGCGGCGACCTCGTCGGCGGCTTCCAGGTCCCCCGGGGCCGCTGCGACCAGCGACGGCACCCGGGAGCCGACCTCGTCGAGGACCTGCGCGCCGCGGTCCCCCGCCACCTCGACCACGAACCGGTGCCCTCGCTCGTCGAGGACTTCGGTCAGCGCCAGGTCGAACGGCGCACCGCGACCCGGCTGCGGACGTGGCCCCGTGCCCATCGACACGCAGAAGCAGGTGCCTGCGGGGTGACTGCACGTGACCGCGACGATGAACGTGCCCTCCCGGCGCAGGGCATAGGCGGCGTCCGCGTAGCGACGCCGAAGGAGCACCTCGTCCATGATGCCGACCGCGGCGAGGTCGCAGGAGCGGATACCCAGCACGGCGTACGCCCGCTCGGGCCCCGTGGGCTGGGCGGTGACCTGCACGTCCTCGCCCGCTCGCTCGCCGCGCCAGAGCAGCTCCTGCGTCGGAAAGAACACCGGCTTGGCCGACTGCGCACCGGAGGCGTAGCCGAAGAGCAGCGGGTCGTCGAGGTGCTGCAGCCGGTAGTGTCCGGCGTCCTGCTCGTCACGCCAGCCGGCGGGCAGGTCGGCGATGTCGTGCACCGGACCGAAGCCGACCGCGCCGTCGCGGACGACTGGGCCGAGCACCTCGAACCCCCGCCAGGCCAGGACGTCGATCAGGGCCTGCAGCCCTGTGCGGTCCATCGTCCAGGTGTCTGTCCAGGTGTCCATCGCGGCCTCCGAGGCGGCACGCCACCTCGACGCCAGTCTCGCAGAGGGCCGGTGGCCGGCGACAGGGACCGTGGCGAGGGCCACACACGGACTCGGGTCGGCTCGTCTGCGGTCAGGTCCGCCGCCCGGCGTACTGGCCGGTGATCGTGCGCCACAGCCAGCCGGAGGGCACCGTCCGCCCGTCCAGGACGTAGGTCGCGGACGCCCGGTCCCCCAGCGTGCCATCGAGGAGGTCGCGGGCGACGGGCCGACCCGCGAGCAGGATCTGGTCGCCCGGCCGCAGCGCCTCGTCATCGCCCGGGGTCAGCATGTCCTCACCGTCGCGGAGGCGGGCGAGCGCGACGGCCGGCAAGGGCCGGTCGCGGTCCCTGGGGTCACGCAACAGGTCACCGACGGTCACCGCCCCGTGCTCCAGCCACTCCCCGATCGCGGGGGCGGCCTCCGCGGTGAGCTCGACGCTCCACAGGTGCGGAGCGTCGAAGCCGCACTGCTCGACCAGCCGGTCGACCGTGCGCGCGGCCCACTCCGCCCCCTGGTGTGGCACGTGCGGAAGGAAGCGCATCAGAGCGGGGTCCGCGATCCGTGCCATCACCTCGTGGCCGGTCACCTCGGCGGGCACCATGCCGAAGTCGACGCCGACCGCGGAGTACAGCGAGGAGTTCGAGTCGTGGTTCTGCCAGGCGACGACGTAGGCCGCCGGGTGCAACCGGTGGGCCCGCTCGATCAGCCAGAGGTTGGTCGTGTCGCTCCCGGTGGCCGCGACGACGGCGGCCACAGCCTCACCGTCGGGCTCGATCCAGGAGGGGTCCGCGGCCGGGTCCTCCACCACGCTCACCTCGATGCGCTCGGCGCGGAGGTCGTCGGTCAGCTCGCGCCCGAAGGTGGTGTAGCCGCACAGCACCCAGCGGCCCTGCGGCACCGGGGAGCGCCGGGCGGGCAGCGGCGTGCCGGGAGCGCTGGTCAGCCACACCATCAGCTGGTAGGCGGCGGGCGAACGGATCAGGATCCGCAGATGGTCCCCGAAGCGGTCCAGCGGGTTGATCACCTCCGGATGGAAGGCTCGCATCCTCGACCCGACCTCGCGCGACGTCGTCCGCGCGATCACGGGCAGGTCGGGGCGGATCAGGGCGGTGGTCATGGTCACGTCGAGGTTGGTCTCGTCGTCACCCGTGAGCGCGACCACCCCCTCGCAGTGGGCATGCCCGAGCCCCGCCAGCACCATCTCCCCGGTGTGCCGCGCGTTGCCGTGGAGCACTGGGACCTCGGCGCGGTACTCGTCGAGATCCACCATCGAGACCCGCTCCTCCTCGGCGTCGATCACGACGAACCGCCGGCCCATGTCGTCTAGGGACCGGGCCAGCATCTTCGCGGCTTGGTCGTAGCCCACGATCAGCAGGAACGGGTCCGCGATCCGGCGGACCGCACGCGCGAAGCGGCGGCGGCCCAGCGCGCGACGGAAGGCGCGGTCCTGCATCAGCGCGAGCATCGACCCCACTGCGTAGGCCCAGCCGACCACGGACAGGAAGATGGAGAAGGTGACCCACATGCGCTGCTCAGGCGTGAACGCGTGCGGGATCTCGCCGAAGCCGATGGTGGTCGCGGTGAAGCTCACGAAGTAGAAGGACTCGAAGAGCGACAGGTGCACCGGCCGCCCCGCTGAGTCGGTCCCCTCGACGAGTGACAGGCCGAGCACGCTCACCGCGAAGATCACGACCAGCGTGATCAGCGGCGCGCGCATCCGGCGCATCACGACGATGATGCCGGCCGTGGCGAGCTCGGGGCCCACCTCGGGCAGAGGTGGTCTCGACCGCCGAGGGCGGTCCGGTCCGAAGATCCTGGTCCAGAACAGCACCGGGTTCGGCATCCCCCCTCCGCTCAGCGGCGCTGGAAGGAGACAGTCTCGATGACCAACAGGATCACCGAGACGACGTTGGCCAGCAGCGCGCCGCCGGACAGGGAGACCACACTGGCGGTGCTCTCCTCGGTGAGCCCGCCGGTCACCTGCGTCGCATAGACGTACACCACGGTCGCCGCGATCAGCTGGAGGTTCGCGACCAGGCTGGTGGCCAGCTGCACCGCCCCGGTGTGCGTCCGGTCACCGAACTTCAGCACCATCGCGATCAGGTTGACGACCACCGCCGCGAACAGCTCGTTGACGTTGTGGACATCGGGGTCGCCGAGGTCGCCGAGGAAGAAGCCGAAGTTGAGGGTCGCCGCGAGCAGGACGAAGAAGCCGAAGATCACCTTCTCCAGGTTCATGGCCCTCCCTCAGTCTCCCCGGCATCCGGTCGCGCTCCTAGGCATCGTAGAGGCACCGACTGGAACCGCCCATCGCCGTGTCCTTCGAGACACGGGGCGGCTGTCGCCTCAGAGGACGAGCGCGGGGACGAGCATCTCCGCGGAGGTGAGCGAGCCGTGCATGCCGACCAGCCGCGGCTCGTAGGGGAACCCCGCGGTGCTCAGGATCGCGTGGTCGCCGGTGCAGGCTGCCACCACGTCGCCGATCCGTGGCCGGACCTCGCGGGCCACGGTGCCGAACCAGCCGAGCGCCACGGCCTCCTCGCGGACCAGCACCTCGGCGCGATCCCCGAGCACATCCCGCCACGCGGCAGCAACGTCCTGGTCCGCGCCCGGATGGCTGTAGACGTGGCGGAAGCGGGCCTCACCGCCGACGAGGGCCACCCCTGCGCGGAGGTCGGGGTGGTCCTCGACGTCGAGCCGGCTCTCCTCCGGACAGTCCACCATGCCGTGGTCGGCGACGACCAGGATCCGCGTCGAGCCCGGAAGCAGCGCGCGCAGCTGCTGGGCCATCAGGTCGATGCCGGTGAGCTGGGCGTCCCACTGCGCCGACGCGACGCCGTAGCGGTGCCCGGTCCAGTCGAGGTCACCGTCGTAGACATAGGTCAGCGACGGCTGCCGGCTGCTGGCTTCCAGGACCGCGACGAGCCGCTCCCCCAGCCGGTCCACCCCCATGAACTCCGCCCCGCGCGAGCTCGCCTCGGTCAGCCCGGAACCGGCGAACTCGCGCTTGGTGACCGACGCGGCGTGGACACCGGCGGCGGCGAGCCGGGCGAAGGCGGTGGGGTGGGGCTGCCACTGGTGCGGGTCGACGGACGTGGGCCACATCAGCGCGTTCAGCAGATCGTCGGTGCCCGGGATCCGGGAGGTGAAGCCCACCACCCCGTGGGTTCCCGAGGTAAGACCGGTGCCCAGCGAGGTGAGGCTGCTCGCGGTCGTGGACGGCACGCCGACGGTCACCGGCGTGGTGCCTGACAGGTGCTCGTGCAGGAACGGGGCCGCGTCCGCGTGGTCGCGCAGCGACTCAAACCCGAGGCCGTCGACGAGAAGCACGACATAGCTCGAGGCCTCCGGCAGCACCAGTCCGGGAGGTGGCGACCCGAGCACTCCGGGGTAGCCCAACGCCGCCGCCGCGGCCGGGAGGACGTCGACGAGGGATCGGTCTCCATAGGCGGGGCTGACGAAGCCCGCCGGCTCGGAGAGGTCGGCGGCGACCGCGCTCACCGGGCGAGCCGGGTGCCCGCCGCAGCCGCGGTCCGGCCGGACAGCGCCCGGGCGAAGTCGAGAACGTCGGCCACGGCCTCCGGTCCCTCCGCGGCAGCGCTGACCCTCAGGGAGAAGTCGTCGGCGCCCACGACCCCGGTGTAGCCGTGGTCGGCCTCGCAACCGGGGTCCGAGCACCCCGCAGGCTCCAGGTCGATCCGGTTGACCGCTCCCCAGCCGATGGTCAGCACCACCTCGCTGGTCAGCGGCCGACGCCGGGCACGCCGGTGGGCCGTGGCCGGGTCGGCGACCATCCGGTTCACCACCACGGTCTTGATGGCGCCCAGGTCGACCGCCTCGGTCGTGGAGGAGGTGTACGGCGCCGGCAGTGCCTCGTCGGGCGGGTGCTCGTCGGTGTGGGCCAGGATCAGCCGGGTCGGGGTGAGCACCAGCACCGTCACGTGCCGGCGCACCTCGTCGCGCTCGTCGATCGTCGGCTCGTGGTGCACCAGGTGGGCCTCGACCGGCTCGCCGGCCACGGCGGCGAAGACGGCGTCGGAGACGACCTCAGGGTAGTAGCCGGAGGCCTCGATGGCCGAGCGCAGGTGTGTGGACCGGTCGCGGACGGCGTGCGCGGGGTCGTGGGTGCGGTCGGGCATGCGCCTCAGTGTGTCACGCGACTCCGCCGGTCCACCTCAGCCGCCGGAGGTCTCCTGGTGGGCACCCGACATGCGCCGGACGAACCAGTCGGTGCGCGCGTCGACGGCCGGCTCGACGCGGGCCGCAGCGGTGAGCACGGTCGCCCCGTGGGCGCCCACGCTGACCAGGCTCAGGCTCAGCGAACGCACCTGGGGGAGCTCGTTCTTCATCTGGGCCACCCCGAGCAGGAGCTCCTCCAGCGCGTCGGTGTCCACCGGCTGGCTGCCGCGATAGCCGAAGAGCAGCGGGGCGGCTCGGATCTCCCGCACCATCTCCGCAGCGTCCTGGGCGTGCATCGGCGGGATCCGGAAGGCCCGGTCGCCCAGCAGCGCGCTCGGCGCCCCCGAGACCCCGAAGGACTCCACCGGCCCGAACAGCGGGTCCTCGACCACGCGCACCTCCACCGGGACGCCGGGGTCGGCACGCTTCTGGACGACGAAGCCCGCGCTCTGCGGGTCCACCACGTCCTGCAGCGTGCTCCACGCGTCGCGCATCCCCGCTTCGGTGTCGATGTTGCGCCACACGTGCGCCAGGTCAGGTCGGTGCCGAACGTGATCGGCCGTGGCCTTGAGGACCACGTCCCAGCCCAAGTCGCCGCCCGCGGCGAGCGCCTCCTCCACGGTGCTCACCGGCACCCGTCGCCAGTAGGGGATCCGGTAGGTGTCCAGCAACTCGCCGACCTCCTCGTCGGAGAGCACCCGTCCGCCCGGAGCCTCACGCAGCACCCGAGCGATGATCGACCGTGCCCTGAGCAGGTCGGCCTCCGGGGTGACCACGTTGGGCTCGTCGTCGGGGCGGTCCAGCCAGGCGGCGTACTCCACGGCCTTGGCCAGGGCCTGCACGGCGGCATCGGGCGAGCCGTAGGAGGGCACCGAGCCCCGGCCTGCGGTGCTGCCGGCGACATCGGGCACGCGGAGCAGCTCCGGCAGCCCCTCGGCTGCCAGGAAGGAGGAGAGCACCGGTTTGTCCGACTGCTCCCCCACCATCGCCAGCACGTTGGCCACCTCCACACCGGTGGTGTCCACCGGCGGCAGGTAGACGGCCAGAACCGCGTCGACCTCGGCGTCGTCGATCGCCCGGTCGAGAGCCTTCTCGAAGTCCTCCCCCGTCGCCCCCGGCGGCAGTCCGCCGGTCGTGCGCGCCTCGAGGCCGGCCGCCGCGGCGGCGTCGGCGGCCAGCAGCGCGAGGGCGTCGGAGTTGCCCACCACGGCGACCCGGCGGCCCTTCGGCAGCGGCTGGTGCGCAAGGAGCTGGGCGACGTCGAACATCTCGTCGATGCTGTCGACCTGGATCACGCCCGCCTGGGCGAACATCGCGTCCACCGCGGCGTGACCGACCTCGCTGGCCCGGACCGCATGCCCCATCGGCACACCCTGGGTGGTGCGCCCGGACTTCACCGCGATCACCGGCTTGCGGCGCGACACCCGCCGGGCGATCCGGCTGAACTTCCTCGGGTTGCCGATCGACTCCAGGTAGAGCAGGACGACCTCGGTCGCGTCGTCCTCCTCCCAGTACTGCAGCAGGTCGTTGCCCGAAACGTCCGCGCGGTTGCCGGCAGAGACGAACGTGGACAGACCGAGACCGCGCCGGGAGACGTTCTCGAGGATCGCCGTGCCGAGCGCGCCGGACTGGCTGAAGAAGCCCGCCCGGCCGCGCGGGGGCATCACCGGGGACAGCGAGGCGTTGAGCAGCAGCTCCTGGGAGGTGTTGATCAGGCCCAGCGCGTTGGGGCCGATCAGCCGCAGCCCGTAGCTGCGACACAGCCGCAGCAGCCGACGTTGCAGCCGCCGGCCCTCCGCACCGGTCTCGGCGAAGCCGGCGGAGACCACGACCAGCCCGTGGACGCCCTTGTTCGCGCAGTCCAGGACGACGTCGGGGACCGCGTCGGCCGGCACCGCGACGACCGCGATGTCGACCGGGTCGGGGATCGCCGAGACGCTCGGGTAGGCCGGCATCCCGGCCACCGCGTCCGCCGCGGGGTTCACCACGTAGACCCGGCCCTGGTAGTCACCCAGGACCAGGTTGCGCACCAAGCGGTGCCCGACGGTGTCGCGACGGCGGCTGGCCCCCACCACGGCGATGCTGCGCGCGGCGAAGAACCGCTGCACCGAGGCGGACTCGGCGCGATGCTCCCGCGAGCGCATCACCTCCAGCGAGGTGTCGGTGGGGTCGATGCTGAACTCCATGTGCATCACCCCCTCGTCGAACCCGCCGGTGACCTGGTAGCCGGCCTCCCGGAAGACCTGCAGCATGCCGATGTTGTCCGGCAGCACCTCGGCGATGAACTTCTCCACGCCCAGCTCCCGGCCGATCTGGGCCAGGTGCTCCAGCAGCAGCTGCCCGATGCCGCGGTGCTGGTGGCGGTCCTGCACGAGGAACGCGACCTCGGCCATGTCCGGCCACCTGTCGTCGTGCGGAAGCCGCTCGAACTGGCCGATCGCGATCAGCCGCTCCGCGACCGTCAGGACCAGCCCGACCCGGTCGCAGTGGTCCACGTCGACGAACCGGCGGACCTCGGTCTCGCTCAGGGTCGGCATCGCGGCGAAGAAGCGGTAGTACTTCGACTGCGCCGAGACCTCTTCGTAGAAGGGCGGCAGCAGTGCCGCGTCGCTGGGCGCCACCGGGCGCAGATGCGCCGTGCCGCCGTCGCGCAGCAGCACGTCGGCCTCCCAATGCTTCGGGTACGCCGCCTGGGCGGCCCGTGCGACGGTCTCACCGGCCTCACTCACGGCACGAATCTACCGTGCCGCGGGCGGGCGACGCGCCGGACCGCCCGCCAGGCCGGTCGGCCGCCGGGGGGACGACTCAGGGACAATGCGCCGGTGGCCCGCTCGCGACGCAGCACCCCGACCCTGGTCCCCGACGACTTCGAGGAACACATCGTCGACATCGATGTCGGCGACGAGATGCGCACGTCGTTCCTGGAGTACGCCTACTCGGTGATCTACAGCCGGGCGCTTCCCGACGCGCGCGACGGGCTCAAGCCGGTGCAGCGCCGGATCCTCTACACGATGGCCGAGATGGGGCTGCGCCCCGACCGGGGGCACGTCAAGTCCGCCCGCGTCGTGGGCGAGGTGATGGGCCGGCTGCACCCGCACGGCGACAGCGCGATCTACGACGCCCTGGTCCGCATGGTCCAGCCGTGGTCGCTGCGGGTGCCGATGGTGGACGGACACGGCAACTTCGGCTCGCCCGACGCCGGACCGGCGGCGATGCGCTACACCGAGTGCCGGATGGCCGCCGCCGCGCTGCCGATGACCGCCTCCCTCGACGAGGACACCGTCGACTTCCGCCCCAACTACGACTCGCGCGAGACCGAGCCCACCGTCCTCCCCGCCGCCGTGCCGAACCTGCTGGTCAACGGCGCCTCGGGGATCGCGGTCGGGATGGCCACGAACATGCCGCCGCACAACCTGGTCGAGGTGGTGCAGGCGCTGCGCCACCTGGTCGCCAAGCCGCAGGCCGACCTCGACGCCCTGATGCGGTTCGTCCCGGGCCCCGATCTGCCGACCGGCGGCACCATCGTCGGCCTGGACGGCATCCGGGGCGCCTACGAGACCGGCCGCGGCACCTTCAAGATGCGGGCCGCGGTGCGCGTGGAGAGCGTGACGCCGCGACGCAAGGGGCTGATCGTCACCGAGCTGCCCTACGGCGCGGGACCGGAGAAGGTCATCGAGCGGATCAAGACCCTGGTGCAGGGCAAGAAGCTGACCGGCATCGCCGACGTCAAGGACCTGACCGACCTGGAGAAGGGGCTGCGGCTGGTCATCGAGGTCAAGAACGGCTTCCACCCCGAGGCGGTGCTCCAGCAGCTCTACCGGCTCACCCCGATGGAGGAGTCCTTCGGGATCAACAACGTCGCGCTGGTCGACGGCCAGCCGCGGACGCTGGGGCTGAAGTCCCTGCTCGAGGTCTACCTCCAGCACCGCTTCGACGTCGTCAGGCGTCGCTCCTCCCACCGTCGCCGACGCGCCGCCGAACGGCTGCACCTGGTCGAGGGGCTGCTGGTCGCCATCGTCGACATCGACGAGGTGATCGAGCTGATCCGGTCCAGCGAGAACGCGGGAGAGGCCAAGGAGCGGCTGATGGCCGTGTTCGACCTCACCGACCCGCAGGCGGCGTACATCCTCGACATGCAGCTGCGCCGGCTGACCCGCTTCTCCCGGCTGGAGCTGGAGAAGGAGCTCGGGGAGCTGCGCGCGCTGATCGAGGAGCTCGACGCGATCCTCACCGACGAGCAGCGGCTGCGCCGGGTCGTCTCCGACGAGCTCGCCGAGGTGTCCCGCGCCCACGGGACTCCGCGGCGCACCGTGCTGCTGGAGTCTGCCGGGACCCCGACGACCGCGGTCCCGCTCGAGGTCGCCGACGACCCCTGCTTCGTGCTGCTCTCCTCAGCCGGGCTGCTGGCGCGCACGCTGAGCGACGAGGCACCCGGTGCCGGGGAGAGCCGCGCGCAGCACGACGTGGTGGTCTCGGCGACGCCGGCCACGGCCCGAGGCCAGGTGGGCGTGCTGACCACCCAGGGCAGGCTGGTGCGCCTCGACGTGCTCGACCTGCCCGCGCTGCCGAGCACCGCGGCGGCCCCCACCCTCCAGGGCGGGGCACCGCTGGAGACGTTCCTGGCCCTCGAGCGTGGCGAGCGTGCCTTGGCGCTGTGCCGGCTGGCCGAGGACGGTCCCGGCATCGTCCTGGGCACCCGTCGGGGGACGGTCAAGCGGGTCCACCCCGAGGTCCTCGCCCGCGAGGCGTGGGAGATCGTGCGGCTGGGTGACGGCGACGAGGTGGTCGGGGCCGCCGAGCTCGTCGACGGAGAGGAGGAGCTGACGTTCGTCACCAGCGACGCCCAGCTCCTGCACTTCCCCGCCGGGTCGGTCCGGCCCCAGGGGCGCACGGGTGGCGGGATCGCCGGGGTCCGCCTGGCTCCCCGGGCCGAAGCGGTCTTCTTCGGAGCCGTCCGACCGAGCCAGGATGCCGTCCTCGTCACCGCGGCCGGGTCCGCTGCGGCGCTGCCGGGCACCGAGGTCGGCTCGGTCAAGGTCACGCCGTTCCTCGACTACCCGGCCAAGGGGCGCGCCACCGGGGGCGTGCGTTGCCACCGCTTCCTCAAGGGCGAGGACCGGCTGATGCTCGCCTGGGCCGGAACCGGTCCCCCTCGAGCCGCCGCCGGCTCCGGCGCCCCGGTCGAGCTGCCCGGGGCCGAGGGCCGCCGGGACGGCTCCGGGGTGCCGCCCGCGCAGCCGCTGGCCGCTGTCGCCGGACCCCTGTCTGAGAGGCTTGCGCCATGACCGCCTCCCGCCTCGTCGCCGCCGCGGCCGACGTCCTGCGCCGGTGGGCTCGGCGGCCGGCCGCCGCCCTGGCCCTGGCCGCGCTGCTGGTCCTGGCCGGTGGCTGCAGCGGCGAGGAGGAGACCCAGGATCGGACCGCCGCGGAGGTGCTGGCCGAGGCCAAGCGCCAGTTCGACGAGACCAGCGGGGTGCGGCTCGCGCTGAGCACCGCCGAGCTGCCCGAGGGTGTGGACGGCGTGCTGGCGGCCACGGGCGTCGGGACGCACGACCCGGCGTTCGAGGGTGACCTCACGGTGCTGCTCAACGAGCTCACCGTTGAGGTGCCGGTGGTCGCCCTCGACGGCACCGTCTTCGCCCAGCTCCCGTTCACCAAGGAGTTCGCCGAGATCGACCCGAGCGAGTACGGCGCCCCCGACCCGGCCACCCTCATGGACCCTGCCGAGGGCATCTCCCAGTGGCTCACCGACGCCGAGGAGCTCGCCGAGGGTGGTCAGACGCGGGACGGTGGCCGCGTGCTCACGGCGTACGAGGGGATGCTGCCGGGGCCGGCGGTGGCCGCGGTCATCCCCAGCGCCGACGAGAGCGCCGACTTCGAGGTCACCTTCCTGGTCGACGAGGGCGACCGCCTGGGCTCGGTGGACGTGGCCGGTCCCTTCTATGGCGAGGGCGGCGACGTCGACTACACGATCTCCTTGACCGAGTACGGCCTCGAGCCCGACATCCAGCGTCCGTGACCGATCCCGCGCCCGGGCACTCCCGGCTGCTGCTGGGACTGGCCGCGGTGGCGGTGATGTTCGCCGCGGCGGACACCTACGTGGTGGTGCTCGCGCTGCCGGAGATGATGGCCGGGGCGGGGCTCTCGACCGAGGAGCTCCAGAGGGCTGCGCCGATCGTGTCGGGGTTCCTGCTCGGCTACGTCGCCGTGCTCCCGCTGATCGGCCGGATCGCCGACCTGCGCGGCCGACTCCCGGTGCTGGTGGGCTGCCTGGTGGTCTTCGCGCTGGGCTCGCTGGTGACGGCGGCCGCCTACGACCTGCCGTCCATGGTGGTGGGCCGCTTCTTCCAGGGGGTCGGCGGCGGCGGGCTGGTGCCTGCCACCCTCGCCTTGGTCGCCGACCTCTACCCCGTGCAGCGACGGGGGGTGCCACTCGGCGTGGTCGGCGCCGTGCAGGAGCTCGGCAGCGTCCTGGGGCCGCTGTACGGCGCCGTCGTGCTCAGCGTGTCCGGATGGCGGGCGATCTTCCTGGTCAACCTGGCGGTCGGGCTGGTGCTCGCCGCCTGGATCCGCGGCACTGCCCGTCCGGTCACCCCGGCTCGCGACCGGCCTCGCCCACGCTGGCTTGCGGACCTGCCCGGGCTGGCGCTGCTGCTGGGCTCGCTGGCATGCCTGAGCGTCGTCATGGTCGAGCCGGAGGCGCTGGCCACCGACGTCACGCTGGGCACGACGCTCGTCCCGGTGGCGGGCGAGAGCCGGTGGCTCTCACCGCTCGGGCTGGCCACCGTGGGGCTGAGCGTCGCCTTCCTCGCCCGGCTTCTCACCGCCGGTGAGCCTCTGGTGAACCTGCGCTCCTGGGCCGGGGTCGCTCGTCGGGTGGACGTGCTCGGCGCCGTGCTGCTCGCCGTCGCGCTCGGCTGCGTCATTGTCGCCTTCGCTAGCGCCGATCCCGAGGTCCAGGTGTTCTCCCCCGCAGGGCCCTGGCTCCTCGTCGCAGCCTTCGTGGCTGCCGTTGGCTTCTGGCTGCGCAGCCGATCGACGCGCCGGCCACTGGTGCCCACCGGGGCTCTGGCCGCGGCGCCCGCTTGGGGCGCGCTGCTCGTCAGCTTCTTCATCGGTGCTGCGCTGATCGCGGCACTGGTCGACATCCCGGTCTTCGCCCGGCTCACCGTCTACAACGACTCCCAGCTGCTGGCCGCCCTGGTCCTGATCCGCTTCCTGGTCGCCCTGCCCGTGGGGGCGGTGGTGGGCGGGTGGCTGAGCCAGCGGCTTCCCGCGGGGGTGATCACCGCTGCCGGCATGGCGATGGGAGGCGCGGGCTTCTGGCAGATGTCGCGCTGGGGCTTCGAGGCCCTCGAGAGCCCGTGGGCGAGCGTCCCGCTGGTGCTGGCGGGGCTCGGCTTCGGCCTGGCGATCGCGCCGGTCAACGCAGCGCTGCTGGCCACCACCGAGGTGGCCGTGCACGGAGTCGCCAGCGCGCTGCTCGTCGTGGCGCGCACGGTCGGCATGCTCGTCGGGATCAGCGCCCTCACCACCCTGGGTCTGCGACGCTACTACGCCGAGCAGGGCGACGTCCCGGCGCCGATGGATGTCTGCCCGGGCGGCACCAGCCGCTGCCCGGAGTTCTCCCGGATCCTCCAGGATGCTGGGATCGTGCAGTTGCAGACGATCTTCCTCGGCGCCGCCTTCTGCTGCGTGGTCGCCGGCATCCTTGCCCTGGTCGTCTTCCGCCATGCCGACACCCGCGCGGTGCGCGTGTCCCCGCTCGAGGTCGGCGCGCTCTAGCCCTGCTCTAGCCCACCTGTGTCCTCGCATCCTGCGTCCCAAGGTCGGCCGCCTCGTGGGGTCCCCGCTTGGTCCGGAACAGGTGATCGGCGAGGAAGCGCAGATGCTCGGGGCCACCGAGCGCCAGTGCGCCGGTGGAGGTGCGCCGCAGCGCGCCCGGGAAGGACGCCGAGACCGGCCAGCCGCAGGGCGCCATGGCCCGGGGTGTGCTCAGCCAGGACGCCGACCCCGGCGGACCACACCGCCGTGCCGGCATCGGTGAGTCAGCCAAGCCTTCGCTAGCGTCTTCTCCGTGACCGACTCCTTCGACGACCTGCTCGCGGCGAACCAACGGTTCGCCGACTCCTTCTCGCTGGCCGGCTTCGACGGCGTGGCCCGGGCCGGGGTGGCGATCGTGACCTGCATGGACTCGCGCATCGACCCGCTCGGGATGCTCGGGCTGTCCGCGGGAGACGCGAAGATCTTCCGCAATCCGGGGGGCCGGGTGACCGATGCTGCCCTCGAGGCGCTGGTGCTGGCGGCGCACCTGCTCAACGTGAACCGGGTGCTGGTGATCCCGCACACGCGGTGCGCCGTCGCCTCCAGCACCGAGGAGGAACTGCGCGAACGCGTGGCCGCCTCGGCTGGGGTGGACGCACACTGGCAGCGGTTCCACGTGGTGAGCGACCAGATGGCTGCGCTGGAGGAGGACGTGCATCGCGTGACGTCCCACCCGCTGATCCCCAGCAGCGCTGCCGTCGCCGGGTTCATCTACGACGTCGACACCGGGCTTTTGGAGCGCAAGGCCTGACCCCGGGCCGCTGGCTCAGGCGTCGATGAGGTCCGAGTCGATCTCGTAGGCGCCGGCGACGATGAACTCCTTGCGCGGCGCCACCTCACTGCCCATCAGCAGCTCGAAGATCGACGCCGCGGCGTGGGCATCGTCGACGGTGATCCGACGCAACGTGCGGTGCCGAGGGTCCATGGTCGTCTCCGCCAGCTGGTCGGCGTCCATCTCCCCCAAGCCCTTGTAGCGCTGGATCGGCTCGCGCCAACGGCGGCCCTTCTTGGTCAGCTCGGCGAGCCGACGTTGAAGGTCGGCGTCGGAGTAGGTGTAGAGGTACTTGTCGGCGCCCTTCTTGGGGTTCATCAGCTCGATGCGGTGCAGCGGGGGCACTGCGGAGAAGACCCGGCCCTGGGTGATCAGATCGGGCATGTAGCGGAAGAAGAGCGTGGCGAGCAGGCACCGGATGTGGGCCCCGTCGGAGTCGGCGTCGGCCATGAACACGACGCGGCCGTACCGGACCTGATCGAGGTCGAAGGTGCGGCCGGAGCCGGCGCCGACCACCTGGATGATCGCTGCGCACTCCGCGTTCTTCAGCATGTCTCCGGTCGAGGCCTTCTGGACGTTGAGGATCTTGCCCCGGATCGGGAGCAGCGCCTGGAACTCCGAGTTGCGCGCGAGCTTGGCGGTGCCCAGCGCCGAGTCGCCCTCGACGATGAACAACTCGGTGCGCTCGTTGTCCGCGGAGCGGCAGTCGGCCAGCTTGGCCGGGAGCGCCGAGGACTCCAGCGCGCTCTTCCGGCGCTGGTTGTCGCGCTGCTGACGGGCCGCGATCCGGGCGCGGGAGGCATTGGCCACCTTGTCCAGGACCAGCTTGGCCTGCGCCTTGTCCGCGCGCTTGGTGGAGGTCAGGAACCCTCGCAGCTCCCGGGAGACGATCCTGCGGACGATCCACCGCACCGCCGGCGTTCCCAGCACCTCCTTGGTCTGCCCCTCGAACTGGGGCTCCTCTAGGCGCACCGTCACCACCGCGGTCAGCCCCTCGAGGACGTCGTCCTTCACGACGTCGGGCTCGGCGACGCGCAGGGTCTTGGTGTCGCGCAGGACCTCGTTGAACGTGCGCGCCACCGCGACCTCGAACCCGCCCACGTGGGTGCCGCCCTTGGGCGTGGCGATCACGTTGACATAGGACCGGATCTCCGTGTCGTATCCGTCGGCCCATCGCAGCGCGACGTCGACCGCAACGTCGCGGTCCACGTCCTGCGGCCGCATGTGGCCGTGCTCGTCCAGCAGCGGCACCGTCTCGGTGAACCGGTCGTGACCGGTGAGTCGCAGCACGTCGGTCACCGGGTGCCCATGGGTGAGGTATTCGCAGTACTCCGAGATGCCCCCGTCATGCTTGAAGCGCTCCTCGACCGGCTCGGCGGAGCGCAGGTCCGAGATGACCAGCTCGAGGCCGGGGACGATGAAGGAGGTCTGCCGGGCACGGGTGAGAAGCTCGTCGAGGACGAAGGCCGCCTCGCGGGTGAACGTCTGCCGGTCGGGCCAGAAGCGCACGCGGGTGCCGGTGACGCCCCGCGCCACTCGCCGGCCCTTGTGCAGCCCCGATAGGGCGACGAACGGCGCCTCGGGACCCTCCCCGTCGAAGACCCCCGCGACGCCGCGCTGGAAGGACATCCCTCGGGTCGCGGGTGGCCGGTCGACCTCGACGTCGAGGCGGGCGGAGAGTGCGTTGACGACGGAGGACCCCACCCCGTGCAGACCACCGGTGGCGTTGTAGGAGCCGCCGCCGAACTTCCCGCCGGCGTGCAGCTTGGTGAAGACCACCTCGACCCCGGACAGGCCGGTCTTGGGCTCGGTGTCCACCGGGATGCCCCGCCCGTCGTCGTGGACCTCAGCAGAGCCGTCTGGGTGCAACGTCACGTCGACGCGACTGCAGAACCCCGCCAGCGCCTCATCGACGGAGTTGTCGATGATCTCCCACAGGCAGTGCATCAGGCCCCGGGTGTCGGTGGAGCCGATGTACATGCCGGGGCGCTTGCGCACCGCCTCCAGCCCCTCGAGGACCAGCAGATGGTGCGCGTTGTAGGTGGTGTCGATGGTTGCCTCCGGGTACGTCGGACCACTCGGTGTCGCTCGTGGCGCAATCTACTGGGTGGCACGGACAGGACGTGGCTGCCGCACGGACAGGACGTCGCTGCCGCTCGCTGCTGACCAGCGCATGCACGCGCCGCGCGGAAATGCACCGGGTGGGCCCGTTTGCTCACCGTCGCGAGGGGCACAGGTCACACTGGGAGAACCCCACGCGGGCCCATCCCCCCGCCGGGAGGAACCGAATGAAGGTTGTGAGACGGTTCACGGGTCTCAAAACGAGAACTCGTGACCTGCCGGAAACATCCACCGTGTTTGATTGTTGTGTCAAAGGTGGCTGTCGAGGGAACCCCTAGGCTCCCCCGACCGTTGCTCAGGACGACAGGAAGGAAGGCCACCGTGACCACCGCAGTTGCCAAGAGCCCCCTGACCGCCAACGACCGTTGCGATCGCTGCGGTGCCCAGGCCTACCTCCGCGTGGACCTCGCCAGCGGCCATCAGCTGCTGTTCTGCGCCCACCATGCTCGCGAGCACGGGGACAAGCTGCGCACGATCGCGGTCAACGTCCACGATGAGACCAGCAAGCTGCTGGCTCCTGCCGTCGGCTCCGACAACGAGGCCTGAGCCCTCCTCCGTCTCCTGACGCTCCCGACGAGGCCCCGGCACACCCGGGGCCTCGTCGCGTCCGAAGCCCGACCGACGGCCCGTAGAGCCGCCAGGAGGCCGCCGAAGGGGGCACCGTGCAGACCGAGGACTGGCTGACGGCAGCGGCCATCGCGCTGGGGCTGGCCGGCATCGTCGTCCCGATCCTGCCCGGGACGCTCCTCGTGGCGATCGCCATTGTGGCGTGGGCGGCGTACGTCGGCGGCTCACTGGCGTGGGCCGTCGCCGGGATCGCCGTCGTCGCGCTGGCGCTGGGAACCGTGGTGAAGTACGCCGTCCCGGGCCGACGACTGCGCACCGCCGGTGTCCCGACCCGCACTCTTGCCCTCGGTGGCCTCCTCGGCATCGTCGGGTTCTTCGTGGTCCCGGTGGCGGGCCTCATCCTCGGCTTCGTCCTCGGGGTCTATCTCGCCGAGCTGGGCAGGGTCGGCAGGGCAGCCGCCGGGCCCGCCACGATCGCGGCCGTCAAGGCGGTCGCGGCGTCCATCGCCATCGAGATGGCTGCCGGCCTGGTTGCGGCCGGGGTCTGGCTGACCGGCGCCCTGATGGCCTGATGGGCTGATCGGCCGGCCGATCTGAGGACGGCAACGGTCAACTCCACCCAAATCGCCCGGGAAGTGCCTAGTCTGGAAGCCAGGCTGCGGAGGAGGACTGAAGGTGGAGGAGTCGGCGGCGTTCTTTCGCCAAGTCGTCGAGTCGTCCCCGGACGGGATCTGGGCCGTGGACCTCCACGGGCGGACCCTGCACGCCAACCGGCGGGCCGCCGAGCTCCTCGGGCGTGGCCCGGAGGAGATGGCCGATCTGACCGTCTACGACGTCCTCGACCCGCGCGGACGTGTTCAGTTCGATGCCCACCTGGAGCGGACACGGTGCTCGGGACCGGAGCGACATGAAGTCGAGTGCACCTACGTGCGCGCGGATGGCAGCTACGTCACGCTGATCCTCAACGAGGGTGGACTCACCGACGAGTCCGGGGACCTTGTCGGTCTCGTGCACCGGATGACCGACGACGAGGAGCGTCGCGTGCTCACCAGCCAGGTGCGGCGCAGCCGCGAGCGCCTGCACGAGGCGCAGGCGATGGGCCGGATCGGCAGCTGGGAGCTCGACCTGGCCAGCGGGGACCTCGACTGCTCGGCCCAGATGTTCCGGCTCTTCGACGCCGACCCCGCCGGCGGCGCCACGATTCGCGAGCTGTTCGCTGCCCATGTCTCCCCCGAGGGGGCCGAGACGGTGCGCGGTGCGACCCAGGCCGCCCTGGACACCGGTGAGGACCAGGACTTCGACATCAGCGTGACCTTCAGCGACGGGACGGAAGGGTGGTACCACGGACACGTGCGGGCCTCGGAGGACGAGAAGGGGCAGCGGACCAGGCTGGGTGGGACCCTGCAGGACCTGAGCGAGCTCAAGCGCACCGAGGCCGACCTGCTCGACGCCGTGCGACTCAACGCGATGCTCCACGTCCTGCTCACCAGTGCCAACGCGGCCACGACGCTCGCCGACGCCCTGCGCACCATGCGCACGCACCTGCTGACCCACGAGGACTGGACCAGGGCGGTCGGGTTCCAGGTCGACGGCGCGTGCGGGGACGCCGAGGACGGGCGCGACCCGCGCCTGGTGCCCTATCTGGCCAGCGGGCCGGACTTCGAGCCGAATGCGGTGGAGTGGCACCTCGCCCGCGAGGCCCTCAGCGCCGGCCGGGTGGTGTTCGACGAGGACAGCCGCCCGGAGGCCCCGTCGGTGGGTTTCCCGATCACTCTGGACGGCGGGCCCCTCGTGGTCGTGGTCATCACGACGGCGTCGCCGTTCCGACGCCGGCCGATGGTGCAGTCCATGGTCGAGCAGCTCGCCGACCAGCTGGCCCGGGTCGCGACCCGGGAGCGCGTGGCGCAGGAGCTCGCTGCTGCTCGCGACGAGGCCATGGAGGCCTCCCGGCTGAAGTCGAGCTTCCTGGCAACGATGAGCCACGAGATCCGCACGCCGATGAACGGGGTCATCGGGCTGAATGAGCTGCTGCTGAGGACCTCGCTCGCGCCCGATCAACAGAGACTGGCGCGGGGGGTGCAACAGGCCGGCCGGACGCTGCTCCAGCTCATCAACGACATCCTCGACTCCTCCAAGATCGAGGCGGGTGAGCTGGAGCTCGAGAGCGTGGACTTCGACCTGCGCGGCGTCGTGGAGCACAGCGTCGCGCTCGTGCGGTCAACGGCGGACGAGAAGGGGCTCGACCTCCGCGTCGCGGTGTCCGAGGACGTCCCGACCACCGTGCGCAGTGACCCGACCAGGCTGAGCCAGGTCTTGACCAACCTGCTCTCCAACGCCGTCAAGTTCACCGCAGCCGGCTCGGTGGACCTCCAGATCTCCACGCTCGCCGGCGCACCCGACCACACCGCGCTGCGTTTCGAGGTCGCTGACACCGGCATCGGCATCAGCCAGGAGCAGCGCGACCGTCTCTTCGAGCCCTTCCGCCAGGCCGACGCGTCGACGACCCGAACCCATGGGGGCACGGGTCTGGGACTGGCGATCGCCCGGCAGCTCGTCCACGCCCTTGGAGGTGAGATCGGCATGACCAGCAGTCCAGGAGCCGGCTCCACGTTCTGGTTCACCGCGACCCTCGATCGGGCCCAGCCGGCCCCCGAGAGGGCCGCTCCCCACTCACCAGCCCGGAGGTCAGCCGGAGCGCCACCGCGCGGCCGGGTGCTCGTCGTGGAGGACAACGAGATCAACCAGCTGGTCGCGCTGGGGCTGGTCGAGGCCCTGGGCTATACGTGCGCGGTCGCGGGCAGCGGGGCCGCGGCGGTGCAGATGATCAGCCGGGAGCACTTCGACGCGGTGCTGATGGACCTGCAGATGCCCGGCATGGACGGCTTCACGGCGGCCGCGGAGCTACGCCGCGCGGAGTCCGGAGGCCGCCGGGCGCCGATCATCGCCATGACCGCCTCTGCGGTCACCGGTGAACGCGATCGCTGTCTCGCCGCCGGCATGGACGGCTTTCTGAGCAAGCCGGTCAACGGCGATGAGCTCGCCGCCCTTCTCCGCGAGCAGGTGCGCCACGCCGCGCCGACAGGTCCCGAGCAGACCGAGACCGCGCCGAGCTCGGGGACTCCGGCGCTGGATCCCGCGCGTCTGGAGGAGCTGCTCGCGATGGGCCCGCGCGCCGTTCCCGTCGTGGAGCGGGCGATGTCGAACTTCGTCACCGGGCTGCCCGAGGCCGTCGACGAGATCGGCGGGGCGGTGGCGAAGGCCGACTCGCCGTTGCTGCGTCAACTCGCCCATCGGCTGAAGGGCAGCGCGCTCAACCTGGGCGCCAGTCTGGTCGCCCAGGTCGCCGCCGAGCTGGAGGCTCTGGGCGACGCCGGTCAGGCGCAGGCGGCCGGCCCGACGCTGGCCCGCCTGGAGGCCGCCGTCAGCGACACGTGCGCAGCGCTTGCGGCGTACCGCGAGCATCGGCTCCCCCAAGAGAAGGACCCGCAGCAGGCCCAGCCCTAGCCGAAGCGGAAGCCCGGCAGCAACCCAGCAGGCGAGCCCCGGACGGCCGGGGTGGAGCCGGCAGCCGCGATCAGTCGAGGTAGTCCCGCAGCACCTGCGAGCGGCTGGGGTGTCGCAGCTTCGACATCGTCTTGGACTCGATCTGTCGGATCCGCTCGCGGGTCACCCCGTAGACCTTGCCGATCTCGTCCAGGGTCTTGGGCTGCCCGTCGGTGAGGCCGAACCGCATCGACACCACGCCGGCCTCCCGCTCCGAGAGCGTGTCCAGCACGGCGTGCAACTGCTCCTGCAGCAGGGTGAAGGAGACCGCATCGGCCGGGACGATGGCCTCGGAGTCCTCGATCAGGTCGCCAAACTCGCTGTCCCCGTCCTCACCGAGGGGGGTGTGCAGGGAGATCGGCTCGCGGCCGTACTTCTGGACCTCGACGACCTTCTCCGGTGTCATGTCGAGCTCCTTCGCCAGCTCCTCCGGCATGGGCTCGCGGCCCAGGTCCTGGAGCATCTGCCGCTGGACCCGGGCGAGCTTGTTGATGACCTCGACCATGTGGACGGGGATGCGGATCGTGCGCGCCTGGTCGGCCATCGCCCGGGTGATGGCCTGACGGATCCACCAGGTCGCATAGGTGGAGAACTTGTAGCCCTTGGTGTAGTCGAACTTCTCCACGGCCCGGATCAGGCCGAGGTTCCCCTCCTGGATCAGGTCGAGAAACAGCATCCCGCGGCCGGTGTAGCGCTTGGCGAGAGAGACCACGAGCCGGAGGTTCGCCTCGAGCAGGTGGTTCTTCGCCCGGCGGCCGTCCTCGGCGATCCACTCCAGCTCCTCGCGGAGCTTGTCGGGCACGTCGGTGTCCTTCGCCAGCTTCTCCTCCGAGAACAGCCCACCCTCGATGCGCTTGGCGAGCTCGACCTCCATCTCGGCGTTGAGCAGAGGGACCTTGCCGATCTGCTTGAGGTAGTCCTTGACCGGGTCGGCCGTCGCGCCGGCGACCATCACCTGCTGGATGGGCTCGTCGGTGTCGTCCGCGGCGGAGATGACGAACCCCCGGGACTCGTCCTCGTCCTCCTTCAGGGTCGGGTCCTGGGCAAGGTCCTTCTCGAACTCCGCGTCGGGGATGTCGGGGAGGATCTTCTTGCCGTCGGGACCCAGCATCGGCGCGCCAGCAGCGGCCCCGGCTTCGGGTGAGGCCGTTTCGGTCTCGGCGCGGGAGGAGTCTGCTGAGCTGCCTGCGGCGGTCTTGGCCGTCTTCGCGGTCTTGGCGGTCCGCTTGGCCGGAGCCTTGCGGGCCCGCTTCGCCGGCGGCTTGGTCGCAGGCGGGGCTTCTTCAGCCTCGGCGGCGGTCTCGGCGCCGGTCGGGTCGGGGTCGGTCGCCCCGTCGGCGTTGTTCGCGGCCTTCGCCGCGGCGGCCCTCTTGGCCGGCGTCTTCTTCGCCGGTGCCTTCTTGGCCGGTGCCTTGGAGTTGGACGTGGCGCTCGCGGTGGTCACCTTCTTCGCCGTCGACGTCGCGGCGGCGACCCTGGAGCCGGCCGCGTCGGTGGCGGGGACGGACACCGCCACCCCTTGCTCGGTGAGCAGCCGGATCAGCGCGCGCAACTGCTCGGGGGGGATCCCGGCGGCCTCGGTCGTTTGCCGCACCGCCTCCGCCGAGACCTCACCGACCGCCTTGCCCAGATTGACGAGCGCCACCACATCGGGGTGTGCGAGCGCTTCGGCCGACAGCTTTCGGGACGTGCTCGAAGCCACGAACTACCTCTCGTCCAACGGTTGCGGTGCGCGACAGGACCCGTAGTCGTCAAGTGCCGCTGGTTCATTGTGGCACGGAGCAGCCCGATTCCAAGCGCGGACCCTGCGGTTCATTGCTGGCGGGCCGCCATCTTCGCCGCCCGTTTCAGCTCCTGCTTGAAGGCACGCACGCGCTCCAGGGAGTCCTTGTCGACGACGTCGGCGACCGAGCGGTGGCTGCCGGGATCGGCGTACTTGCCGGCCGCCTGCTGCCAGCCGTCGAGGCGGACTCCGAGCTGCTTGCCGAGCAGCGCGAGGAAGATCTGGGCCTTCTGCTTCCCGAACCCCGGCAGGGCGGTGAGCCGACCGATCAGCTCGGCGCCGCCGATCGCCTCCGTCCAGATCCTGGACGTATCCCCGCCGTAGTGCTCCACGACGTGGCCGGCCAGGGCCTGCAGCCGCCCGGCCATGGAGGTGGGGTAGCGGTGCACGGCCGGCGGTGTGGCGCACAGGGACGCGAACTCGTCCGGGTCAGCCTCTGCGATGGCCTGCGGGTCCAGGGTGCCGAACCGCTCGAGGATGACCGCGGGACCGGCGAACGCCCGCTCCATGGGGACCTGCTGGTCGAGCATCATGCCGGCCAGCAGCCCGAAGGCGTGTTCGTCGAGCACCCGGTCGCTGGCTGGGTCTCCGGTGAGGTGCAGTGCCATGGGCCCATCATCGCGTGACGGTCCACCCTCGCCCCAAGCCCCGGCCCGGAAGCTGGTGCGGGGCCGGTGCCCGCCCGATGTCCACGCCCCAGGACCCTCACGCCAGCTGCTCGACCGGCAGGTGGGGGTCCTTCCCCGGGGGGCGTCCACCAGCCTGATCGCACGGCCCGATGCTGTGGAGGCTCGCGCGGGACGGTCGGCTCAGCACGGCACACTGGCTCGCGTGCCCGACCCGACCCGTCCCCCGCGCCCGGCCTGGGAACAAGCCACGGACGCCGCGTGGCGCCGCGAGGTGGGGCTGTTCCGGGCGGCGTACCCGCGCTGGACGCCGCCCCTCGCGGTGCACGTGGGCCTTCCCGCGGGGCCGAGGCGCACCCTGGAGATCCCGTGGCCGGTGCCCGCAGAGTACGACGAGGGGCTTCGGCGCGACCTGGCGGCGACGCTCCTCGCCGGGTGGCTCGACGACCTCGAGGTCGAGGGGTCCGGAGGGGTCTGCGAGCACATGCAGCGAGGGTGCGCCTGGATGAGCCGGCCCGGCGCGCAGGACACCCACGACCAGGACCACGGCTGGCACGCCGCCCTGAGCTGGGCCGGCGGCGCCCATGCGGTCGAGCTGACCTGCTTCCGGGTGGTCACGAAGGCCGGGTGGGTGGACCTGCGCACCGGCGAACGGCGCACGTGGGCCCGGCTCCGGCTGTGAGCGGCGGAGACCGGCCGCTGGCTCACTCCCAGGTATGCACCGGCTCGTTGGTGTGCATCCGCTCGCGGTAGTCGCCCAGCACCCTGCGGATCACCTCATGGCGGTCACCCTCCGCCCCTCGGGCATGTACCTGGGAGACGAACCAGGACGCGCCGTTGCGGCCGGTGACGCAGCGCTGCTCGATGATGTCGAGCAGCCGGCCCGACTCCGCATCCGAGACACCCCAGGCGGCCAGACCCTCGGCGGCCAGGGGCAGCATCCGACGCAGGACCAGCTCAGCCGCGGGGACCTGGCCGACGCCTGGCCAGTAGACCCGACCCTCGATGCCGGCGCGAGCCGTGGCGTGGAAGTTCTCCTCGGCGGCAGGGAAGGACATCTGCGACCAGACCGGCCGCTCCTGCTCGGCGAGCGCCTTGACCAGGCCGAAGTAGAAGGCCGCGTTGGCCGTCGTGTCCACGACCGTGGGACCGGCCGGCAGGACGCGGTTCTCGACCCGGACGTGCGGCACTCCCCCCGAGACGGCGTACACCGGGCGGTTCCACCGGTAGATGGTGCCGTTGTGGAGCCGCAGCTCGTCCAGCGTCGGCGTGCCGCCTGCCTCGAGGACCTCCATGGGGTTCTCCTCCGAGGTCACCGGGAGCAGGGCCGGGAAATATCGGACGTTCTCCTCGAACAGGTCGAAGATCGAGATGATCCACCGGTCGCCGAACCACACCCGTGGGCGGACCCCCTGCGCCTTGAGCTCCTCGGCCCGGGTGTCGGTGGCCTGCTCGAACAGCGCGATCCGGGTCTCCCGCCACAGCTCCTTGCCCAGGAGGTACGGCGAGTTGGCGCCGACGGCGAGCTGAAGCGCGCTGATCGCCTGGGAGGCGTTCCAGTAGGCCGCGAACTCGTCTGGACTGACCTGAACGTGCAGCTGCGTGCTCGTGCACGCCGCTTCCGGGGCGATCGAGTCAGCGGTGACCCGCAGCCGCTCGGGGCCGTCGATGTCCACCAGGATGTCCTCGCCGCGCGCGCCCAGGATCTCGTCGCTGAGCAGCTGGTAGCGAGGGTTGGCGCTCAACACCCGCCGGTCGAGGTGCTCCTCGGTGAGGGTCGGCAGGATGCCGATCATCACCAGGTGGACGCCCATCTTCTCGGCCGCCGCCTCGGCGGCGTTCAGGCTCGCGCGGACGTCCTCGGAGAACGCGGTCGCTCCGCCCTGCGGCAGCTGTTGGGGGGCGACGTTGATCTCCAGGTTGAACTTGCCGAGCTCGGTCTGGAAGTCGGGGTTGCCCACCGCGTCCAGGACCTCGGCGTTGCGCAGCGCCGGCTCCTCGTCACCGTCGACGAGGTTGAGCTCGATCTCGAGGCCGACCGCGGGAGCCTCGGCGTCGAAGTAGGACTGCGACAGCATCCGCTCGAGGACGTCGAGGCACTGACGGACCTTCGCGCGGTAGTGCGTGCGCTGCTCGCGCGTGAACTTCTGCTGCTCGACTTCCTCACCCATGGCTCAACACTAGAGATCACCAGGGCGTTGCGGGCAGACCGAGCCCCGGGTGAGACCCGGCGCGGCGCGGACCCGCTCATCCGGGTCCTCCGTCCGGTGCGGGCGAGGCCGGCGCGGGCCCGCCGAACAAGGACAGCGAGGCCACGTCCATCGGGCGCCACGCCGAGGGTGGGGCCGCCGCCTCGAGGATGTCACCCACCAGCCGGGCCAGGGTCTGGTCGGGATCGGCGCGCAGGCTGCGTTCCACCCCGCACCAGGCGAGGGCACCGTCTCCGGAGAGCCAGGCGGAGAGGGCGAGCAGCCCGGCCGCCGGGGCCACCAGCTCCTCGGGACTGCTCCGCACCACCTCCCGCCAGACCCGGACGTGGTGCGGCGCGTCGTCCGGGGTCACCTCGCACCACAGCGCGTCGCGCAGGTCGGGGTGGGCGACGGCGCGCAGCAGTCTGGCCACCGCGTCGGTCTCCAGCTGCCCTCCACGCCCGTGGGCAGCCACCCGGTCGCGGGCCCAGCGCGCCTCGGCCCGCAGCTCAGCCGGTGACGCGGGGAGCCCCGGCAGCCGGTCGTGTGCGGCCATCACCGCCTCCACGCGCTCCCAGTCGGAGGCCGCCAGCGACTCCGCCAGCTCGTCGCGACTTCCGTAGGTGACGCGACCCTCCAGCACCGACCGGGTGGTGAGCTCATGCGTGCGAAGGTCGTAGGCCACCCCGTCGGCCGCGACCGGGTCGGGGTGCTCGAGACCCAGGGGGTACCACCGTTGACCGTCGGCCCGCAACGCGGTCACCAGGGCCAGTCCCGCCTCGCGTGCGCCGCGGCCGAGCTCCCCGCTCGCCGCCTCGGCGAGGCAGGCGTCGTCGGTGTAGCAGACGACGATCAGCTGGCGCGCCCCGTTGCGGACGGCGGGCACCACCACGGCATCGACGAGGCCGGGGAGGTCGGCCGCCTCGTCGGGCAGGTCCACCCTGGCGAAGAAGGGACGGCCCTCGGCTCCGATCGCGAGAAGCACGACGGAGTCCTCGGGATGGAAGCCGAAGGTCACCGGGACGAGCGCGAGCACGTCGGCCTCGGTGCGGATGCGGAGTGGTCGAGCGGCGGACGGCGGCGTGGGGTGAAGGCTCATGTCCGCGAACCTGCCGTCCCCGGAGCGCCGAGGCACCCGCCTGGCGCCACGGTGGGGAAGGACGAAGGGCTCCGACGGCTGGGGAGACTCAGCGGCCCAGGCGCACACCGAGAGAAGCAGGCGGCCCTGGCCGACCAGGCGGGCGCGCACAGGGTCACGATGGGGGTCACGATGGGGCGGTGCGCTCCGAGCCGACCATCTTGCACCTCGACCTCGACGCGTTCTATGCCGCGGTCGAGCAGCGGGACAAGCCCTCGCTGCGCGGCAAGCCGGTGATCGTGGGGGGTCTGGGCGGCCGCGGCGTGGTGGCGACGGCGTCCTACGAGGCCCGGGCCTTCGGCGTCCACTCCGCGATGTCCACCCGGGAGGCGCGCAGCCGCTGCCCGCACGCGGCGTACCTGGGGGGCCGCCACCACGTCTACCGCGCCACCAGCGCCCGGGTCATGGCCGAGCTGAGGGCCCTCTCCCCCCTGGTGGAACCGCTCTCCCTCGACGAGGCGTTCGTGGACCTGGCGGCATCCGGGCTGCCGGAACCGGACCTGGCCACCGTGACCGACGTCGCCCGCCGGCTCAAGGCCAGCGTCCACGAGGCGAGCGGTGGGCTCACCGGGTCGGTCGGCGTCGCGACCTCCAAGCTGGTGGCCAAGGTCGCCAGCGACCTCGGCAAGCCGGACGGCATGCTCCTGGTCGCCCCGGGCACCGAGCAGGATCTGCTCCGTCCGCTCCCGGTCTCCACGATCCCCGGTGTCGGCCCGGCCACGGCGCAGCGACTCCGGAAAGTCGGCGTTCGGACCGTGGGTGACCTCGCCGAGCGCGGACCGGAGGAGCTGGCGCGGCTGCTCGGCACGGCGCACGGACGAGTCCTGCACCGGCTCGCCCACGCCGACGACGACCGGCCGGTCCTGACGGAGCGCGAGACGAAGTCGGTGAGCATCGAGGACACCTACGACACCGACCTGGTCGACCCCCGGCTTCTCGAAGGCCTGCTCGAACGGCAGGCGAGCAAGGTCGCCGACCGGTTGCGGGCCGCCCGGCTGTCCGGGCGCACGATCGGGATCAAGGTCCGCCTGCACGACTTCACCACGCACACCCGCTCCACCACGCTCACCGCACCCACCGACGACGCCCGCACGGTGGCGCGAACCGCCCGCGCGTTGCTGGCCGAGGTCGACACGCGGGACGGGGTCCGGCTTCTCGGCGTGGCGGTGAGCGGCCTGGCCGACTGGGTGCAGGAGGACCTGTTCCCGGCGGTGCCTGCCCCGTCGCCGGAGGCCGGGGAAGCCGCCGATCCGGCGTCACCGCGCTCGGCGTCGCTCACCGAGGAGCTGACCCGGCTGACTGGTCGATCCGGATGGGTGCCGGGGATGGACGTGGCCCACCGCGAGCATGGGCGCGGATGGGTCTGGGGCGCGGGCGCCGGGCGGGTGACCGTCCGTTTCGAGACCGCCCACACCGGCCCCGGCCCGGTGCGGACCTTCCGCGCCGACGACCCCGCCCTCAGCCCCTGGCGGGAGCCGGCGGAGGGATGATCCGCAGGAGCACGGCGTCGCCGGGCAGCAGCTGCGCGCACCGGCCGAGATCGCCCGGGTCGACCACCGCGATCACCGGGTAGCCCCCCGTCGTCGGGTGGTCGTGGAGGAACACCACCGGCCGCCCGTCCGCCGGCACCTGCACCGCCCCCAGCACCAGGCCTTCGCTGGGCAGCTCCGCGGCCGTCGAGCCCCCCCGCGGCAGCGCGGTCCCGGCGAGCCGCAGCCCGACCCGGTCGGAGTCCGGGGCCACGGTGTACGCCGACGCCGCCAGCCGCCGGGCGGCATCGGGCCCGAACCAGTCGGCCCGGGGACCGAGGTGGACCCGCAGCAGCGTCCGGCCCTCGGCATCCGGGTCGCGATCCTGGCCCTGCCGGCGGGCAGGCGCGGTGAGGTCGACCGGGGCCGGCGGCCGCATCGCTCCGGCGATCGGCAGCACCGACCCCGCGGTCACCGGGGCGGGACCGAGGCCGGACAGCGTGTCGGTCGCCCGGGACCCGAGGACCGGCGAGACGTCGAGGCCGCCGGCGAAGGCGACATAGCACCGAGCTCCCCAGGCCGGCCGGCCCAGCCGGATCTCCGCGCCGGCGCGCAGCGCCAGCGGTGCCCCGTGGGCGGCGGCGCGGCCCTCCACCCGCACCGGGCAGGGGGGTCCGGTCACCGCGACCGCCATCGCCGAGCCCACAGTCGCCACCAGACCGCCGAGGAGGCACTCGAGCACGGCTGCCCCTTCGTCGTTGCCGACCAGCCGGTTGGCCAAGCGGGCGGCGGGGGCATCGAGCCACCCCGAGCGCGGCACGCCGAGGTGAGCCAGCCCGGGACGGCCCTCGTCCTGCACCAGGGTGCGCGGGCCCGGATCCCAGACCCGGACGCACCGCCCCGCCGCGCTCACCGCTCGGTCGCTCCGACCGCCACGAATCTGACCCGGGTGCCGGGCGCCAACCTCGCCGGCGGGTCCGCGTCGGCGTCCCACAGCGGCAGCGCCGTGCGGCCCAGCAGCCGCCACCCACCCGGCGAGGCGGAGGGGTAGACGCCGGTGAAGGCGTCGGCGAGGCCCACCGACCCCGCCGGCACCCGGGAACGAGGGGTCCTCAGCCGCGGCACCGCCAGCGGCCCCGGCAGTCCGGTGCAGTAGGCGAACCCCGGAGCGAAGCCGCAGAAGGCCACCGTGTAGTCCGCGGCCGCATGCGTGGCGACGGCCTCGGCGCGGGTCATCGACCACCGGCGGGCGACGTCGTCGAGGTCGGCGCCGTCGTAGACGGTCGGCACCTCCACCACCGGACGGCCACCCGCCGGTCCCAGGCCGGCCGGTCCCAGGCCGGTCGGTCCCAGGCCGGCCGGACGCACGCCCGCCAGCCACCGGCGCAGCCGCGCGGGGTCGGCCACGCCGTCGAAGAGCACCGTCCGCGCCGCCGGCACGAGGTCACGCACCTGACCGATCGTCCGCGGGCCGGCGGCGCGTGCCTCGGCGTACAGCGCCATCGCCTCGGCCGTCGTCGAGACCTCGACCAGCACCGCCCACGGCCCGGCGGGCAGGAGCCGCAGGACCCCGCTCACGGGCCAGTCCTGCTCATGTGAAGGCCCGCAGCACGAAGCCGCTGCCCAGCAGCGCCGTGCGCACCGACCTTGCCGCGGCCACCGCCGTGGGACCGTCACCGTGCACGCAGACCGAGTCCACCTCAACGGCCATCGCCACCGCGCGCCGGGCGATCCGCTCGGGGTCCTCCAGCACCGCGCCGGGCTGGTGTCGCGGCGCCAGCCGGGGCCCGGCCGGGGTGACGGCGTAGGAGCGGTCGGGGAACCCCTCGCGGAACACCCCTCGCCCCTGCGCCTGGGCCAGGGCAAGCAACCGCCCTCCCGGCAGGCCGAGGACGGGCAGCCCGGCGGAGCCCGCCAGCACCGCTGCGGCGTGCTCCTCGTCGTCGACGGCGCGGTTGTAGAGGGCGCCGTGCGGCTTCACATAGGTCACCGCCACACCGCTGCGGGCCGCGATCGTGGCCAGGGTGCCCACCTGGTCGGCGACCTGCTCGGAGAGCACGTCCGCGGCCACGTCGACGTCACGTCGGCCGAAGCCCATCCGGTCCAGGTAGGAGACCTGAGCTCCGACCCGCACGCCGTGCTCGGCCGCGCCCTCGCACACCGCGCGCATCACCTCCAGGGTCCCGGCGTGATAGCCGCAGGCGACGTTGGCCGAGGTCACGAGGGCCAGCAAGGCCGCGTCGTCGGTGACCTCCTCGCCCAGATCCGCGTTCAGGTCCACGACGCGCTCCTGGCGCCCTGCGTTCCGTGGCCCCGGTTCGCCCTGCACTGGCATGCCTCGATTCTGGCACCCGTAGGGTCTGCCTCATGGCAGCAGCAAGCCCACCGGAGCGGGGTCCCGAGCCCGCCGCGACCCAGCCGCAGCCGCCGGTGGCCCCCCGGATGCCGCACCAGCGGGTCCACCACGGCGACCTGGTCATCGACGACTACGAGTGGCTGCGGGACAAGGAGTCACCGGACACGATCTCCTACCTGGAGGCGGAGAACGCCTACACAACGGCGCGGACCGCGCACCTGGAACCGCTGCGCGAGCAGATCTTCAGCGAGATCCGGAGCCGCACCCAAGAGACCGATCTGTCGGTCCCGGTGCGGGTCCGGGGCTGGTGGTACTACAGCCGCACGGTCGAGGGCCGGCAGTACGCCCTGAGCTGCCGGCGCCCGGCCACCGACCCCGAAGACTGGACCCCGCCAGTGGTGGAGGCCGAGGGGGGCGACGAGCACGAGCAGGTCCTCATCGACGCCAACGCGCTGGCCGAGGGACACGACTTCTTCGCGCTGGGGGCAAGCGCGGTCAGCCCCGACGGGCGACTGCTCGCGTTCAGCACCGACACCACCGGCGACGAGCGCTTCGAGCTGAGGGTCAAGGACCTCACCAGCCAAGAGCTGCTCCCGGACCGGATCCTGGGCACGACGTACGGCGCCACCTGGGACCTCTCGGGGACGCAGCTGTTCTATACGACCGTCGACGAGGCCTGGCGCGCCGACAAGGTCTGGCGGCACCGCCTGGGCACCGACCCGGCCGACGACGTGCTCGTGCACCACGAGACCGACGAGCGGTTCTGGGTCTCGGTGGGCCGCAGCCGCAGCAACCGCTTCCTCGTGATCGGGTCCGGCAGCAAGGTGACCACCGAGTATCGCCTCCTCGACGCCGGGGACCCCACCGGCCAGTTCCTGGTGGTCGCGCCGCGCCGGCAGGGCGTGGAGTACGCCGTGGAGCACGCGGTGATCGGCGGGGAGGATGTCCTGCTGGTCCTCCACAACGACGGCGCAGAGAACTTCGAGCTGGCGCGGGTCTCGGTGGCCGACGTGCTGGACCCCGCGGGCGGCGACGCGCCGAGCCACGACCTGTGGGAGCGGCTTGTGCCGCATGACCCGGCCGTCCGGCTGGAGGATGTCGACGCCTTCGCCGACCACCTGGTGGTGAGCCAGCGCAGCGACGGCCTGACCCAGCTGCGCCTGATGCGCCTGGACGAGGCCGGGATCGCCTCCGATGAGCTGCTGCCGATGGAGCATCCGCTCTACACCGTCGGCCTGGGGGGCAACCCGGAGTTCACCCAGCCGACGCTCCGCTTCGGGTACACCACGATGGCGACGCCGCCGGCGGTCTACGATCTCGACCTGCGCACCGGGGACCGCCGGCTGCTCAAGCAGACGCCGGTGCTGGGCGGGTTCGACCCGGCGGCCTACGAGCAGCACCGCACCTGGGCCACCGCGGACGACGGGACGGCGGTGCCGATCTCGGTCGTGGTCCCCGCGGGGGTGCCCCGGGACGGCAGCGTGCCGTTGCTGCTCTACGGCTACGGGGCCTACGAGACCTCGATCGACCCCTTCTTCACGATCTCCCGGCTGTCCCTGCTCGACCGCGGCATGGGCTTCGCCATCGCGCATGTGCGCGGCGGCGGGGAGTTGGGCAGGCACTGGTATGAGGACGGGAAGCTGCTGCACAAGAGGAACACGTTCACCGACTTCGTCGCCTGCGCGCGTCATCTGGCCGAGACCGGCTGGACCTCGCCCGAGCGGCTGGTGGCCGAGGGCGGCAGCGCCGGGGGTCTGCTGATGGGCGCGGCGGCGAACATGGCGCCCGAGGCCTTCGCCGGCATCCTGGCCGAGGTGCCGTTCGTGGATGCGCTGACCACGATCCTCGACCCCGACCTGCCGCTGACCGTCGTGGAATGGGAGGAGTGGGGTAACCCTCTGGAGGATCCGGAGGTCTACGCCTACATGAAGTCCTACACGCCCTATGAGAACGTCGGTCCGCAACGCTATCCCGCCCTGCTGGCCGAGACCTCGCTGCACGACACCCGGGTCTATTACGTGGAGCCGGCCAAATGGGTGGCGCGGCTGCGGGCGACCGCGGTCAACGGCGGGGAGGTGCTGCTCAAGACCGAGATGGCTGCCGGCCACGGCGGCGTGAGTGGACGTTACAACGCCTGGCGGGACCGTGCCTTCAGTCTCGCCTGGGTTCTGGACCAGGTGGGGCTGGCGGCCTCTCCGGCCTCCGGCTTGCTGAAAGTTCCCTGAAAACCCTGCGTACCTGCAACAACGACCCATCCACGGACGTCGGAGGAGTGAATCACCCAGTGACGGGATCGGGAATCCCGGAACACCCCTCGACGTTGTCCTTCACAGCGTGAGACGGACGGCTGGGGGGTATCACGCAGACGGAAGGGGATGACGTGGCAGCTACCTCATCGCAGCAGCGCGAAATCGAGGGTCGGGACAGCGTTGGGCTGTACCTGGACGAGATCGCGCGCACGCCGCTGCTCGACGCCATCACCGAGGTTGAGCTGGCCAAGACCATCGAGGCCGGGCTGCTGGCCGAGCACCTCCTCGCCGAGGGCCGCATCGGCCGTCGCAAGGGCGGCGCTCCCAAGCAGGCCACCCGCGAGGAGCTGGAGTGGCTGGCCGAGGAGGGCCGCCGGGCAGTGCAGCAGTTCGTCACCGCCAACCTCCGGCTCGTGGTGTCCATCGCCCGCAAGTACGGCCGCAGCCAGATGCCGATGCTGGACCTGGTCCAGGAGGGCAACACCGGGCTGATCCGGGCGGTGGAGAAGTTCGACTACACCAAGGGGTTCAAGTTCTCCACCTACGCCACCTGGTGGGTGCGGCAGGCGATCACTCGCGGCATCGCCCAGCAAGCCCGCGTCGTGCGGCTCCCGGTCCACGTCGTGGAGGAGATCAACCAGGTCAACGCTGCCCGGCGCACGCTTGAGCGTCAGCTCGGCCACGACCCCGAGCCCGAGGACATCGCCATCGAGCTCGGCATGGACATCGACCGGGTGATCGACCTGATGACCTGGGCTCGCGAGCACGTCAGCCTCGACACGCCCGTCGACGACGAGGGCGACACCTCCCTGGGCGACCTGATCGCCCAGGCCACCGCTCCCGGACCGGACGACAACTTCATCGACGTGGAGTCGCGCGACCGGCTCAGCCACCTGGTCGAGCGGCTCGACGAGCGGGCCGCGGACATCATCCGCGCGCGCTACGGGCTCGTCGATGGGCGGGTGCACAAGCTCGCCGACATCGGCGCCAAGCACGGCATCTCCGCCGAGCGGGTCCGCCAGCTCGAGCGCGAGGCGCTGCAGAAGCTGCGGCTCTTCGCCGACCCCGACATCGCTGCCTGACGGCCGGCCGCCGACCCGGCGACGCCGCACTGGCCTCACCCGGCTCCGGGTGGGGCCAGTCGCGCATACACCTCCTCGACCTGGCGGCGCAGCTCATCGCGCGAGCCGCTGTTGTCGATGACGTGCGTGGCCAGCCCGAGCCGCTCCTCGCGTCCGGCTTGAGCGGCGATCCGGGCCCGCGCCTGCTCCTCGGTCCACCCGCGCTGATCCACCATCCGGCGCACCTGCGACTCCTCCGACGCGTCGACGACGACCACCGCGTCGAAGTCGCCGGCGCGCCCGGACTCGGCGAGCAGGGGGATGTCGTGCACGACCAGCGCCCCCGGCGGCGACGCCCCCTCGATGCGGGCGATCTCGGCATACACGCGAGGGTGGACGATCGCCTCGAGGCGGCGCCGCGCTGGCTCGTCGTCGAACACCAGCCGGGCCAGAGCGGGCCGGTCGAGGTCGCCGTCCTCGGTCAGCAATCCGGGGCCGAACGCGGCAACCACCGCTGCCAGGCCCGGCGTCCCGCCGGCGACGACGTCGCGAGCGATCTGGTCGGCGTCGATCACCACGGCCCCCAGCTCGGCAAGGATCGCCGACACCGTGCTCTTGCCCGAGGCGACGCCACCGGTGAGCCCCACGCGCATGCCGGGTCCTCTCTGTGTCGGTGCGGGATGCGAGTATCGCAGGGTGAGCGCAGCAGGCCCTGGGCCCGGGTCGGCCACGCAGTACTTCGTGGCCGCCTCCCTGGACGGCTTCATCGCGACCGAGGACGACGACCTCGACTGGCTGCTGTCCTTCGACGAGGGGGCGGCTTCCGACGGGGCGGGCGATCCGGCCAACCCCTACGCGTCGTTCATTGCCGACGTGGGCGCGGTGGCGATGGGTGCCACGACCTATGCGTGGGTGCTGGACCACGACCCGGGCCCGTGGGCTTTCCAGCAGCCGACCTGGGTGTTCACCCACCACGAGCTCCCGATCGTCCAGGGCGGCGGGGAGATCCGGCTGACCCAGGCGCCGGTCCCGGAGGTCCACGAGGCGATGGTCGCGGCCGCGGCAGGCCGCAACGTCTGGCTGGTGGGAGGCGGTGAGGTGGTCGGGCAGTTCCTCGACCACGACCTGCTCGACGAGCTGTGGCTCGCCCTCACGCCGGTGCTCCTGGGCAGCGGCAAACCGCTGCTCCCCCGTCGTCGGACCACGCCGATGCGGTTGATCGAGGCGGTGCCGTCCGAGCGCGGCACCTTCGTGCATCTGCGCTACACGCTGCGGTGAGCCCGTGAGCAGCCTCACCGTCCCCGATCTCCCGCCCGGCGAGCGCGTCGCGCTGCTGGTGCCGGGCTCCCAGGAGTACGTCGCGGTCGTGGTGGGTCTGCTCGCCCGCGGCGTCGTCCCCGTCCCGCTCGACCCGGCGCTGACCGACCGCGAACGGACCGAGATCCTGGCCGACCTCCGGCCCGCGGCGACCCTTGACGACCCGGCCGCGGTCATGGCGTGGGCCACGGCGCTGCCCCCGCCTGCCGGCGCGCTGCCCCGGGCGCGGCCGATGCACCTGACCTCGGGCACCACCGGAAGCCCCAAGGGGGTGTGGTCCGGGGTGCTGTCGGAGGCCCAGGCCCGGGCGGCGAAGGCCGAGGAGCACCGCCTCTGGGGATTCCGCGCCGCCGACGCGCACCTGGTGCTGAGCCCGCTGCACCACTCCGCGCCGCTCCGCTTCGCGATGCACACGCTGATCGCCGGTGGCCGGCTGGTGATGCCCGGGCGCTTCGACCCCGCGCAGGTCACCCGGGCGATCATCGATCACCGGCCGAGCAGCGCCTTCTGCGTGCCGGTGCACCTGCAGCGGCTCTTCGACCACTGGGACGCACACGGCCAGCCGGACCTGGGCTGCTTCCGCCTCCTCGCCCACGCGGGTGCGCCCTGCCCCGAGCCGGTCAAGCGCCGGCTGCTCGACCGGTTTCCGCCCGGCACCACCTGGGAGTTCTACGGGGCTACCGAGGGTCAGTTCACGGTCTGCCGCGGCGAGGAGTGGGCCTCCCGGCCCGGCACGGTGGGCCGAGCGCGCCCCGGACGCCGGCTGAGCCTCGACCCGGACGGGACCGTGTGGTGCACCGTCCCCGAGCACGCCCGCTTCGCCTACTACGGCGCGCCGGAGAAGACCGCGGCGGCCTGGCGACAGACCGCCGACGGTCCCGCATTCACCGTCGGTGACCACGGTCGCCTGGACTCCGGGGGTTACCTGTTCCTCGACGGGCGTCGGGAGGACCTGGTGATCACCGGCGGAGTCAACGTCTATCCCGCGGAGGTCGAGCGCGTGCTCGCCGACCTCCCCGGCGTGGCCGAGGTGGCCGTCTTCGGCGTGCCCGACCCCGCCTGGGGGCAGCGCGTGTGCGCGGCGATCGTCGGGGACGTCGCCGAGCAGGACCTGCGCGCCCGGGCTCGGGCCCGCCTGGCCCCGGCCAAGCGCCCCAAGGACTACGTGTTCCTGGGCCGCCTGCCGCGCACCGCGTCAGGCAAGGTGCGCCGCCACGCACTCGCGCCCGGGGCAGCCGGCTCGTAGCGACGCCGCCTCTCCCCCGGGGCGCCGACGTCACCCAGACCCTGCCCGGACCCTGCCCGGACAGGGCTGAGCCCCGGGACCGTCGGGGGTCCCGGGGCTCAGGCTCGGGTCGGCGGGTGTCAGTTGCCGCCGGTGAGCTTCTCCCGCAGCGCCTGCAACGCCTCGTCGCTGGCCAGGGAGCCCTCCTCCTCCGCCGGCGGCGGCTCGGTGGAGTACGACGTGGCCTCGCCGGCCTCGACCTCGGCCTTGCGGGCCTCCTGCTGCTGACGGACGTGCGCCTCCCAGCGGGCGTGCGCCTCGGCGTACTGGCGCTCCCACTCGGCGCGCTGCTCGTCGTAGCCCTCGAGCCACTCCCCCGTCTCCGGGTCGAAGCCCTCGGGGTAGATGTAGTTGCCCTGGTCGTCGTAGGTGGCGGTCATGCCGTAGAGCGTCGGGTCGAACTCCTCGATGTCGGTGGACACCGCGGTCTCGTTGGCCTGCTTGAGCGAGAGCGAGATGCGACGGCGCTCCAGGTCGATGTCGATGATCTTGACCATCACGTCGTCGTTGACGCCGACCACCTGCTCGGGGATCTCCACGTGCCGCTCGGCGAGCTCGGAGATGTGCACGAGACCCTCGATGCCCTCCTCGACCCGCACGAACGAGCCGAACGGCACCAGCTTGGTGACCTTGCCGGGCACGATCTGGCCGATCTGGTGGGTCCGGGCGAAGTGCTGCCAGGGGTCCTCCTGGGTCGCCTTGAGCGATAGCGAGACCCGCTCGCGGTCCATGTCGACGTCGAGCACCTCCACGGTGACCTCGTCGCCGACCGAGACGACCTCGCCGGGGTGGTCGATGTGCTTCCAGGAGAGCTCGGAGACGTGCACCAGGCCGTCGACGCCGCCGAGGTCGACGAAGGCGCCGAAGTTGACGATCGAGGACACCACGCCCTTGCGGATCTGGCCCCGCTGAAGCTGGGTGAGGAAGCTCTGCCGAACCTCGCTCTGGGTCTGCTCCAGCCAGGCGCGACGCGAGAGCACCACGTTGTTGCGGTTCTTGTCGAGCTCGATGATCTTCGCCTCGAGCTCGCGCCCGACGTAGGGCTGCAGGTCGCGCACCCGGCGCATCTCCACCAGCGACGCCGGCAGGAAGCCGCGCAGCCCGATGTCGAGGATCAGGCCGCCCTTGACCACCTCGATGACGGTGCCGGTGACGACGCCGTCCTCCTCCTTGACCTGCTCGATCGTGCCCCAGGCGCGCTCGTACTGAGCGCGCTTCTTGGACAGGATCAGCCGACCCTCCTTGTCCTCCTTCTGCAGGACCAGCGCCTCGACGTGGTCGCCGACCGAGACGACCTCGGAGGGGTCGACGTCGTGCTTGATCGAGAGCTCGCGGCTCGGGATCACACCCTCGGTCTTGTAGCCGATGTCGAGCAGGACCTCGTCCCGGTCGACCTTCACGATGGTGCCCTCGACGATGTCACCGTCGTTGAAGTACTTGATCGTCTCGTCGATAGCGGCGAGGAAGTCCTCCTCCGAACCGATGTCGTTGACCGCTACCTGCGGCATGTCATGGGCGGCCGGAAGAGTGGAAGTGCTCGTCATCAGGAGTGGGATTCCTTGGGGGGGTGGAAGTGGGTACGGGCGCACGCGAAGTCCGTTTCACTACCGTCGGGTTGCTCGACCCGGTCCCGTCGTGCGGCGACGAGCCAGGGCCATATGCGAGGCCATTCACCAGTAGCGAGCGGGAGCCATCTCTGTCCATGACCCAGCAGACTCCACACGCACCCCACAGGATACGCACCCCTTCCCGAGCGAGTCCAACCAGCGACCAGCAAGGCCGGGTTCACTGGTCTGGTCGCCCCGCAGGGGCCAGCAGGTTTGCCCGGCTGGCCGCGGGCGCGTAGACAGCGGGGGTGACCAGCACGCCCAACGAAGCCACCGCCGCGGAGGCGCACGCGCCCGGGGCCGCAGATGACGTCGGCCGCGACCAGCACATCCAGCACGACCAGCACGACAGCCAGGACGACCACTCGGCCCGTCATCCGGCCCGCCGCCCCGTCTCGGAGCGCGACTCGCTGCATGCCAACCGACGCGAGTGGGACGGCTACGCCGACGAATACCAGGAGACCCACGGCGCGTTCCTCGGCGACGTGGGCTTCCTGTGGGGCCCCGAGGGGTACGACGAGTCCGAGCTGATGGTCCTCGGTCCCGCCGAGCACCTGCGCGGGAAGCGAGTCCTCGAACTCG
The DNA here is from genome assembly GCA_963745245.1 of uncultured Actinomycetota bacterium. Taxonomy (GTDB): domain Bacteria; phylum Actinomycetota; class Actinomycetes; order Propionibacteriales; family Nocardioidaceae; genus Marmoricola_A. The sequence goes on along the minus strand of CAVUWU010000002.1, from coordinate 218,758 downwards.
GCTGCGGCGCCGGCCAGTGCGCGCGATGGCTGCGCCGACACGGCGCTCTGGCCGTGGGGCTCGATGTCTCCGAGCGCCAGCTCCAGCATGCCCGACGACTCGACGAGCACACCGAGATCCCGGTGCCCGCTGTGTGCGCGACCGCCACCGCGCTCCCCTTCGACGACGCGGCCTTCGACGTCGTCTTCTCTTCCTTCGGGGCCCTGCAGTTCGTCGCGGACGCGTCCACCCTGGTCGAGGAGGTCGCCCGGGTGCTCGTCGCCGGCGGCACGTTCGCCTTCTCCGTGACCCATCCGATCCGCTGGACGATGCCCGACGACCCCGGACCGGAGGGGCTCACGGTGGTCAGCAGCTATTGGGACCGGACGCCGTACGTCGAGGAGGACACCTTCGGTGCGCTGCGCTACGCCGAGCACCACCGCACGCTGGGCGACTGGGTGGGGCTGCTGCACGCGGCGGGGTTCTGCCTGCGCGCCCTGCACGAGCCGCCGTGGCGCGAGGGCGTGGAGCGGACCTGGGGAGGGTGGAGCGCCCGTCGCGGGCGGCTGATCCCCGGCACTGCGGTGTTCGTCGCCGACCTGCGGGGTCAGACCCGGGCGTGCTCGCCGTCGAAGGCCTCGTCGTCATAGGCGTGGTCGCCGGACCGCGCGCGCAGGAGGAGGAAGACGCCCAGGCCCAGCAACACCAGGCCGAGCAGGGCGGCCACCAGCGGCAGCACCACCGTGATCAGGTTCAGCCGGCCGCCGCTGTCGTTGGCGTCCTCGACGTTCGCCGAGACGGTGTCGTCGGTGTAGGCCACGTCGAGGGTGATCAGCGGGTCACCATTGGCCTGCGTGCGGGTGTCGACCTGCTGCTGCCGGATGATGGACCCGGTGACCGGGTCGACGTTGATGACCTTCTCCAGGCTGTAGACGCCGTCGACCCCGCTGAGGACCTCGGCCGGCTCCCGGTCCACGCTCACCCGGTAGACGTAGGTCTCCAGCCCGTCGATGGTCTCGGTGCCGTCGTACACTGCGTCGACGGCCTGGCGCAGGACGCCGTCCCAGAAGGGGTAGGTGTCCTTCTCGGCGTCGAAGGGCCACTTGTTGACCAGCCCCTCGTGCGGCACGGCGCTCGCCGGCAGGTAGTCGGTGTCGTTCACCGAGAGCGCGGTCTCCCGGTCGGTGGCGAAGACGTCGACCGAGGCGGTCACCAGCCGCTGCTGCGGATCGTCCTCCGCGACGCAGTCGGGCACGTCGCCCTCGTCGACCACCACGCAGGTGCTGGTCACGAAGGCGATGACCTGCTCGTCGGACACCTCGTCGTCGGACTTCGTCTCCACGGCCACCTTGACGTCGAGGGTCTCGACCTCGCCCGTTCCCGGGTTGAGCTTGTCGGCGATCCCGTCGAGCCGGGTCACCGAGTCGACGCTGAGCGGGGTCCGCTTCAGCTCGTCGGCGGCGTAGAACCTCAGGAACCCTGCGGCCACCAGGAGGAACGCCCCGCCGACGATGAGCACCCAGCTGATTCCCTTGCGCATTGCGGACCCTCCCGGCGTCGATGGCGGCGCCGAACCATAGCAGGAAGCCGCCGACCCCACCGCCGGCGACAGGGCTGACCCTACTCATCGGTAGTTCGGTCGTCTCCGTGCCTTGCCCAGGCGCGACCGAAACGTGACCTTGAGCCAGTTACAGTTCCCGTGCCCGGCCACCCGCAACGACGGAGGACGCATTGTCCCACCTCCCGGCCGAGGCCGACTCGCGGCGGCTGGTCATCGGCGCCGCCGCCCTGCTCATCGCCGCAGCGACGGCGTTCGACATCTGGGCGCTCGCCGGCGGTTGGTTCTACCGCGACGACTACGCGCTGCTGACCGCCGCGCACGACCAGCCCTTCGGGCTCGACTACCTGCTGCAACCGCACGACACCCGGCTGCTGCCGGGCACCCGGCTGCTGGCCTGGGTGGTGGCCGCCCCAGGCCTGAGCTGGCCGGTCGCCGCGACCCTGACGATCGCGCTTCAGGTGGCCGCAGACGCGGCGGCGGCCTGGATGCTGATCCGGCTGTTCGGCGCCCGCTGGGCAGTCCTGGCGCCCCTCGGGGTCTACCTGACCACGGCCGTGACGGTGCCGGCGACCACGTGGTGGATCGCCAGCATCAACCAGACGCCGGTTCAGATCTCCTTCTTCGTCGCCGTCGGAGCCTGGGTGGAGTACCTCCGCAGCCGAGGCGACCGCTGGCTGGCCCTGACCGTCGCCGCCGTCGCATTCGGCCTGCTGTTCTTCATCAAGACGCTGCTCGTGGTGGGAGTGCTTGGCTACCTGGCGCTGGCCTACTTCGCCACCGGGTCGCCGATCGCCCGCTTCCGGTGGGTGGCGGCGCGCTACTGGCCGGCGGCGGCGGCGGGCGCGGTGCTCGTCGGCGGCTACCTGGTGCTCGCCGCCTCCCGGGTCAGCCGCGGCTTCGGCGAGGCCTCCTGGGCGATGGCCGGCGACCTTGCCGAGAACATGCTGGGCACCGCGTTCCCGACCGGCATCCTGGGCGGCCCGTGGGGCTGGTCGCCGTTCGCGCTGCCGGGCTCGGTGGCCGACCCCCCGTCGTGGTTGGTGCACCTGTCCTGGGTGCTGCTCACCCTCCTGGTTCTCTACGGCTTCCTTCGACGCGAGCGCACGCTGCGGGCCTGGGGCCTGCTCGCGCTCTACCTCGCCGGTCTCCTGCTGCTGCTCATGTTCAGCCGGGGACCGCAGTTCGGACCGATCATCGGGCTGGAGTACCGCTACCTCACCGACGCCGCCTGCGCCTTCGCCCTGACCGCGAGCCTGGCCTTCCTGCCGCTGCGCGGATCGGTGGAGGCCAGTGGGGCCCGAGTCGAGCCGCTGCTCGCGCTCCGGCTGTCGCCGGCGCTCTGGATCGCGCTGGTGGCCGCCGTCTGCGTCTCCGGCGTGCTCAGCTCGGCGGCGTACGTCCGGACCTGGCACCAGGGCAATCGCAGCGACCTCTACGTCACCACCCTGCGCCGCGAGCTGCAGGCGCAGGGAGCGGTCGACCTGGCTAACCGGGCCCTGCCCACCGGCGTCATCCCAGCCCTCTTCGCGCCGGACAACACCCTGCGGGCCCTGGTCCCGCTGCTGTCCGGCGAGGCCCGCTTCCCGGACTGGACCTCGCGGCTGACCACGGTGGCCGACGACGGGACGCTGCGCCGGGCGGTGATCAAGCCAGCGCGCGTGGCCGAGCGGCGCGGGCGGCCGTGTGGGTGGCTGGTGGAGGAGGGCGGCCGCACCATCCGGCTGGGCAGCGACCTCTATCCGTGGTCGTGGTGGATCCGGATCGCCTACCTCGCCGCGGAGGAGTCGCCGGTCACCGTCGTCGCCGGCGGCGACGCCGTCGACGCCGACATCCTGCCGGGACTGAACGAGCTGTTCGTGCGCATCCGGGGCTCGGTCGACAGCGTGCGCCTCGAGGGGCTGCGCCCCGGTGCGACGATGTGCGTCGAAGCGGTGGAGGTGGGCTCCGCCGTGCCAGGAGGGCGACTGTGAGCACACCCGTGCCGTCGGCGGTGGAGCTCGCGCCGCGGTTCCCGGTGTTGGACTCCCTGCGGGCCGTGGGCGCCGTGGCGGTCCTCACCACGCACACCGCGTTCCAGGCCGGAGCCTTCTACGGACACGGCACCTGGGGCACGCTCCTGGCCAGGCTCGATGTCGGAGTCGCTCTGTTCTTCGTGCTGTCGGGCTTCCTGCTCTCCCGCCCGCACTTCGCCCGCGCCGTCACCGGCCTGGCTCCCCCCCGCGCCGGTCGCTACCTGTGGAAGCGGTTCGTGCGGATCTACCCCGTCTACCTCGTCGCCGTGCTGGTGGCGCTGACGGTGCTGCCGGAGAACGACGGCTTGGGCGTCCGCTCCTGGATCAGCAGCCTGCTCATGGTCGACGTCTACGTCGAGGCGAGCCTCCCGCAGGGCCTCACGCAGATGTGGAGCCTGGCCGCCGAGGTCGCGTTCTATGCGCTGCTGCCGCTCCTGATGACCCTGGCCGTTGGTCGACGCCGGGTCCTGAACCCTGCCCGGGTGCTGGCGGTGCTGTCTGTGCTGGTCGCGGTGAGCATCCTCTGGCACCTCGGCGTGTCCGACGCCCTGACCGGGGTGACCTCGGGAGTGCCCGGCAACTGGCTGTCCGCGCACCTGTCGTGGTTCGTCGTGGGCATCGCGCTGGCGATGCTGCACGTGCAGGCCCAGGCCGGGAGGGGGGAGGCGCCGGTGATCCGGTCGCTCCTGCTGCTGGCGCGGCAGCCCGGGACATGCTGGGCACTGGCCGGTGGGCTGCTGCTGGTGGCGGCCACTCCGCTGGCCGGGCCGACGATGCTCTATCTGCCCGCCGCGTCGGAGAGCCTGACCAAGCACGTGCTCTACGCCCTGATCGGGGGGCTGGTGATCCTCACCGGCGTCTTCCCGACCGAGGGTGGCCGGTATCAGCGGGTGATGTCCTTCCGCGCCCTGAGGCGGCTGGGACACATCTCCTACAGCGTCTTCTGCATCCACCTCGTGGTCCTGTACGCCGCCTGGGCGGTCACCGGCTACGCCTACTTCGAGGGGCACACCGCAGCGATCTGGGTGATCACGCTCCTGGGGAGCCTGCTCGCCGCCGAGCTGCTCTACCGCTTCGTCGAGGAGCCGGCGATGCGGTGGAAGAACCTCCGCCCGCCCTGGTCGCGGGGGCCTGCGGGCAGGTCGAGCACCAGCCAGCCGAGCACCGCGGAGACCGCGATCACCACCAGGTAGTGGGGCCAGGCCAGCGAACCCGCCCAGCCGTCCTGGTCGCCCCACGGGAGGACGGCGTACGCCGCGGCCGCCGGGAGCACCAGTCCCGCGGTCAGCCAGCGGCCCGCCTCCTGAGCGGCGGCCGGCTGGCGGTTCAGGGCCAGGACCCCGCCGACGGCCACGGCGGCCACCGCGAGGCCAGCCCATCCAGCCAGCACCCCGGCGCCGGTCAGCGCGAGGACCAGGAGCACCGGCGGCGACCCCAGCACCTCGCCCACGACGGGGTCCTCTCGTCCGGGCCACCGCCGGGCCGGCAGCTGGAGGAGGAGCAGCAGGAGTGCGAACGCGACCCCGCCGCCCGCCAGTCCGAGGCGGTAGGGAAGGTCCGGGGTGAAGGCCAGGGAGACCGGTGCTTGAGCGTCCCGGAGTCGCCAGCCCTGCTGCCATCCGTCGGCCACGAAGGACTCCAGCGCCTGGTCCTGCTGGGTGGCCCGCCACCCGTCGTTGACGTTGCGGCGCAGGACCACGGCGTCGCCGGCGGTCAGCGAGCCGGCCGAGCCCGCCGAGCCCGCCGAGCCCGTGGGGTCCAGGACGCCCTCGGTGGGCTCGACCGGGCGATAGCCGACCGCGGCCACCGCCGGCCCCGAGTCGGCCCCGGCGACACCGGCGGCACCGGCGGCACCGGAGGTGAAGACGAGGGACCGCGGAACGAACGTGTCCGACGCCTCGACCCGCACCCGGTTCGCCCCGGACCGCAGGGCGACCCGGTCGGAGCTGCACGGGGAGGCCCGGACCGGGCGTCCGGCGGCGAGGTGCTGCGGACTCGCGGTGACGGTGGTCTGCGTCGGACGTCCGTTGACCCAGACCACGGGACCGCTCCCGCACCGGTAGGTGCGCGCGGTGTCGGGAAGCACGACGGGCAGCAGCGGCAGCCCCCGGATCCGCAGCTCCCCCACGCCCACGGGGAGCTGCGACGGCTCACGCTGGAACCCGAGGCCGCCGGCGAGCTCGGCGCCCTCGACCTCCAGCACCAGCCGGTCGGTGCGAATCGGCGGGAACCGCACCCGACCCTGATCGTCGAGCCGAACCCCGCGGCGGCCCCCGGGCCAGGAGAGCCGGAGTCGGGTCGGCAGCCGGGCCGGCGCGGCACGCTCCACGACCATGCGCAGGCCGGTGATCCGGCGCTTCTCCAGCCAGGTGACCTCGAGCGTCGGGCGCAGGTCGGTCTCCGCCGCGATCCAGGTGGTGAACGGGTCACCGTCGACCGCGGCGAGCGGCCCGGCCCGGGGGTCACGGGCCCCACGGGAGGACCCGGTGACCCCGATCGGCAGCCCGGCGGTGAGGAGGCGATCGGCGTCCTCCCCAGGTCGCAGCTGCGCCCGCAGGTCGGCCTCGAACTCCTCGCCCTGGACGATCGAGAACCTCCGCCCCAGGTCGAACGGCTCCTCGGGGGCCACCTCGCGGGTCTCCACGCAGCGCACCGCCCGGTCCACCTCGGCGCACCCGGTCCGGTCGTCTCGCTGGGCGCGCAGCACCACGGCGGCGGGGTTGCCCCAGGCTGACGGCGTCTCGGGGAGCACCAGCGGGCGCCGCACCCGCAGGTCGGGCACCTCCACCTCCGCCAGCGCGAGTCGCTGGCCGGCCCGCCCGGAAGCGTCCTCCACTCGGAGCCAGCCGGTGTTCTGCTCGTCGACGAGCACCCTCCGGGTCCCGCCGGCCGGGAGCTCGACGGGGTCGGTGAGGACGTGCTGGGTGCGCAGGCGCACGACCTGGGCGCCGTCGTCCGCACCCGCCCGCAGCCACACCGCGCGCACGGATCGGGGACCACCGAAGTCCACTTCCCACCACGGCGGCTCCGAGGCGTCCGGGCTGGCCACCCACGCGGTCTCGGGGTGGCCGTCCACGGCGGCGAAGGGGTGCTGCCCCCGCTGGACCGTGCCCGCAGCGTCGGCGTCGGACATCGAGGAGGAGGCGCTCAGCGCCGAGGCCCCCTCGAGGGTGGCTTTCGTCGACCATCGGTCGTCCTCGCCCAGCAGGTAGTCGCGGGTCGGGTTGGCCAGGCGCCGCATGTCGCCGGGGGTGCGCGTCGCGGACGTCCCGTCGTGGACCCGGCCGAACTGGCGCTCGGCCGCCCGCAGCCCGTCGGTCAGGATCAGCCGGCGGGCGGGCGCGGGGGTCTGCTCGACATCGACGGCGAGCTGCGTGGGCTCCTGGGCCAGGACCCCCAGGTCGGCGAGGTCGAGCAGGTCCTCGGGGCCGCCGACGACCACCGGGACGTCGGTCGTCGAGACCGCCACCCCGGTCTGACCCCAGACGTGGTAGATCTCCAGCGCGGGGGAGCGCGTCTGCCAACCGCCGTTCACGACGACCCGTCCGTCCGGACGGTCCAGGACGGCCTCGCCGCCGACCTCCGGCCCGAAGGCGGCGACCCGGGAGATCCCGGGACTGTCCTCCAGCGCCTGGTGCACCAGGACCGGGTCGGGCAGATACGCGGTCCGCTGCAGGTCGTTGCGCACCACGACGTGGCTGACTCCCGCGCGGCGCAGGTACGCCGCCAGCCCCGGTGAGCCCCGCCCCTGGGCCAACCGCTCCTCCACCGCGTCCAGCATCCGGATGTTGCCCGGTGGCGCCAGTGGCACGGCGTTGCGCACTGCCCAGGGCTCGGCGGCCAGCCACTGCATCGGCTCGTCACGGGGGAAGCCCCACACGTATCGACCGAACGCCGACCCCGGCACGAGCAGGGCCGTGCCGTGGTTGGCGGCCCCCCCGGTGCCCTGGCGCTCAGCCAGCCAGGCTGCCGCATCGGGCCAGTAGCCAGGGATGTCGAGGAAGCCGTCTGCGGGTGCCAGCCGGCCAGCCGCCGCGGGAAGCGCACCGCTGAGCACCGCCGCGATCGACGTGGCGACGAGCACCCCGCTGGTCACCCGGTTCAGGGGGTCGGCGGCCGCCGGCCGTCCGGTGCGCGGGGACCGGATCCGCGACATCCACCCGTCGACGAGCAGCGCGAGGCCGATCACGAGGGGGATCCGCACGACGGGGTCGAACTTGTGGATGTTGCGCAGCGGCGCCAGCACGCCATCCATCAGCGCCTGCTGTTGCGGCGCGCCCCAGCCCTCGACGGCCCCGGTGTGGCCGAACCCGATCAGCACCAGGCCCAGCAGCAGGCCGGTGCTCAAGAACAGCCGGTGCCCGGTGTCCCGGCGCAGGATCCCGGCCAGACCGAAGAACAGCAGCACGCCGCTGGTGACCGGGTACCAGAAGTCGCGGATCAGGTCGTTGCCGGCGCGCCAGGTGGTGTCGAGGTAGGGCACCCAGTCCGAGGTGCCGCGCAGCGAGTCGACCAGAGTGGTGCTGAACGTCGTGGTGGCAGCCGACTCGATGAAATCCAAGAAGGGCGGGCTGTTGGAGCCGAGCACGCCCAGGGGCACCAGCCACCACAGGGTGCCCAGGGCCGTGAAGAGCGGCCACCACAGCAGCAGCGTCCGGCGCCGTGGCCCCGGCGACCGGGTGAGGATCCAGAGCAACCCCAACGGCAGCACCGCCGCGGAGGCGGCCGCGTTGATGCCCCCGACCATCGCGACGGCCAGGCCGGCCAGCGCGGCGTACCGACGGGCGGAGCCCTGCCGCGCACCGAGCACGAGCGGCAGCAGCACCCATGGCGCCAGGGCGGCGGCCCACGCCTCGCTGGAGATCGGGCCGAGGGTGCTGACGATCCGTGGGGAGAACGCGTAGGCGAATCCGCCCAGCAGGCAGGCCAGGTCGTGGCGGGCCCCGAACGCGCGGACCAGCAACGCCGCACCGGCCATCGCCACGCAGAGCACCAGCGCCACCCACAGCCGCTGCACGACCCAGCCGGGGAGGTCCACCAACGAGCCGAGCCAGAAGAACGGCCCCATCGGCCACAGGTAGCCGTAGGCCTGGTTCTGCACCTGGCCGAAGGCGCCGAGCGGATCCCACAGATGCAGGGCGCGACCCAGGAAGCCCCCCGGGTCCACCGCCAGGTCGAGCTTGGTGTCGGCGACCAGGAGTCCGGCCGACTGGGTCATCGCCAGGCCGAGAAGGAGTGCGCAGGCTGCCGCCAGTCGAAGCCGGAACCTGGCAAGGGACGCCCGGTCGCTCACCGCTTGCGCAGCACGAGCGCCAGGTTCCATGTCACCGCCTCCCGAAGCACCGGGACTCGCATCGTCCCGTAGCTCCACCACGGGTTGTAGCGCGGGATGGCGGCCACGACATCGGCGCTGGTCTGGCTCGACGCCCACGCCAGCCCGTCGTGGACCGTCACCGCGAACAGCGACTCGCCGAACCGGTTCTTCGGCTCGTGGCCGTGCCGGCGCCGGTATCGGCGGCGCGCCCGGGCACCCCCGAAGTAGTGCCAGGGTGCCGTCTCGTGGCCGCCCCACGGACCGAACCAGGCGGTGTAGCTGAGGAAGACCAGCCCACCCGGCCGAGTCACCCGGAGCATCTCCTCGGCCATCCGCCACGGCTCAGCAACGTGCTCGAGCACGTTGGAGGAGTAGCAGAGGTCCACGGCGCGATCGGCGATCGGCAACGCCACGCCACTGCCGACGACGGTGCCGGAGGCGATCCGGCCGGTGCCGGCCAGCTCGCCGACATCAGCGTCGAGGGCGTAGTAGGTGGCACCGGCGGCGGCGAAGGCGTCACGGAAGTAGCCTGGGCCGCCACCGACATCGAGGACCACGGAGCCGCGCAGGTCGGCGTACTCGCGCAGCTGGTCCACCGAGTCGGCCGCGAGGGCGCGATAGAAGCGCTCGGGGTCGGACTGTTCGTGGCGGAACTCCCCCAGCAGGTGACGCGCACGGCACCAGGTCGCCCGGGACCGGGCTCGCGGACCTCGACCCCGCGGCGCAGGCCAGCGGAGTCGACGGCGCAGCACGCGGGCACGATACCCGACTCCGACTCACAACCAGGACGAGGTACGGTGACGCCCGTGCATGACGCCGTCACCCTCGCGGGACGCCACGTAGCCTTTCTCAGTTGGCGGGACACTCGCAACCCCGAGGGCGGTGGCGCTGAGCGCTACCTGGAGAAGATGACCGCCGGGCTCGTCGAGCGCGGGTGCCAGGTGACCGTCTTCTGCGCGGCCCACGACGCTGCGCCTCGTGACGAGGTCGTCGAGGGCGTGCGCTACGTGCGCCGAGGCGGCAAGCTCTCGGTCTACTCCCACGGGATGCTGGCCCTGCTCACCCGCCGTCTCGGCCGCCCCGACGTCGTCGTCGACGTGCAGAACGGACTGCCGTTCTTCACCCGGTTGGTGACCCGGCGCCCCGTGGTGGTGCTGGTGCATCACGTGCACCGCGAGCAGTGGCCGGTCGTCTACCCCGGCCTGGTCGGCCGGGTGGGCTGGTGGATCGAGCACCGGTTGGCGCCGCGGCTCTACCGGTCCTGCCAGTACGTCGCGGTCTCGCAGGCCACCCGCGAGGAGCTGCAGACGCTCGGGGTCGACGGGACGCGGATCGCGGTCGTGCACAACGGCACCGACCCGACCGTGCCGACCGGCCTGGGCAAGACCCCGCACCCGTCCGCGTGTGTGGTCGGACGACTGGTGCCACACAAGCAGGTTGAGCATGCGATCGAGGCGGCGGTCTCCCTGCGCGAGGAGTACCCCGGGCTGAGCGTGGACGTGGTCGGTGGCGGATGGTGGGACGCGGAGCTCCATGCCTTCGCCGAGGCCCGGGGCGCCGGGGAGACGGTGGTCTTCCACGGGCATCTCGAGGACGAGGCGAAGAACCGCATCTACGAGCGCAGCTGGGTGCTCGGCCTTCCCTCGCTCAAGGAGGGGTGGGGCCTGGTCGTGGGCGAGGCCGGGATGCACGGCACGCCCGCGGTCGCCTACCGCGCTGCCGGAGGCACCCGCGAGTCGATCGCCGATGGCCGGTCGGGGCTGCTGGTGGACGCCCAGGAGGACTTCGTGGCCGCGCTGCGGAGGGTCCTCGCCGAGCCGGTGCTGCGGGCGCGTCTGTCGGCCGGCGCCCTGCAGATGAGCCATGCCTTCACCTGGGGGCACGCCCAGCAGTCCTTCGCGCTGGTGATGGCCGCGGCGCTGCACGGACACCGGCTCGCCGGCCAGGACCCCGAAGAGATCCCGACGGTCCCCGCCCAGGCGGGCGGGCCCGAGGCGGCACCCGGGTCGGCAGTGGCTCCGAGTGTGCCCGCGCAGGCGTCGGGTCCCGCACATCCGGCAGCGGTGCGCGAGGCCGACGACGATCTCGAGAACGTCGGCTGAGGTCGTGGCGACAGGTCCGCAGGCCTCCCGCTTGGGCCCGGTGGCCGTGGCTTCACGGACCTACGGCGGCGCCAAGCCGCTCGGCCACCTCGCCCACGGCCGCCCGCAGCTCGGGGCCGCCCTCGACACGGAACGGGATCGGAATGGCCGCGAGCCACTCGCCGGCGTACATCGCCGGGTTGTCGGTGGTGCCTACCAGCACACAGCGCTCGTCGTCCGCTGGCGCGAGGCGGCCCATGACCGGTCCGGCGAACGGGCGGACCGTGCTTAGCGGTGCCTCGAAGACCACCCGGGTGGCGAACTCCCGCCCTGCCCCCAGGTGGTGCTCGGTCAGCCCGACCGGTTCGAGGTCGGCCGGCGGCTCGAAGTGCTCTTCGAGCAGCGTGACGTCCTGGATCCGGTCGACCCGGTAGGTTCTGAGCTCGGCGGGGCCGTGGTCCCAGCACAGCAGGTACCACCAGCTGCGTCGGCTGACGACGGCCCATGGGTCGACGGTGCGCTCCAGCCACGATCCCGCGGCGCTGCGGTAGGTGATCCGGGCTCGGGAGGCCATCGCCGTGGCGCGGACGAGCAGCCCGGCCAAGGTCGGGTCGGGGCGCCCGTGCCACGCGTTCGGAGCCGGGACGGCATGGCGCCACATCAGCGCCGCCTGCTCGCCGACCCGCCCCGGAAGGGTCTCGATGAGTTTGGCAACGGCCCGACCGAGCGGGTCCTCGGCGTACCCGGTCGCGTCGACGTCATCGAGCACCGCCATGGTGAGGCCGAGCGCCTCGGCCTCGGAGAACAGCACCGGCGGCATCCGCACTCCCCGGCCCACGCGGTAGCCCCCGTCCGGGCCGCTCGTCGAGTCGACCGGGATCTCGGCCTCCCGCAGAATCGCGACGTAACGGCGGACCGCGCGCGGGCTCACCGCCAGCCGGTCCGCCAGCTCGCCCGCGGTGACGCCGGGGCTGGCCTGGATCATGCCCAGGCACCGCAAGACCCGGGCGGTGGGGCTCTGCTCGGAGGTCGCCACAACGGCGATTATCGAGGAAGCAGACCGTCCGCAACACGACCTACGCTGACATCCGTAGACTCCGCGGCTACCGGAAGGCGACCCATGGACCTCATCCTGATCCCCGGGCTCTGGCCGACCTGGACGACGGGGCGCGCCGCCGCTTCGAGGAGCAGGCGGTGACCGCGCCCGAGGCCGTGACCCGCGGCACGGTCAGGCTCTACGACGAGCGGCGGTACCACGTCCCGGTGACCTTGATCTGTCCCGAGTTCACCCCCGACGAGGCCCGGGAGTCGATCGAGGCCGGCCAGATCCCCGAGCTCGCCCGCGCCACCCGGCTCACGATGGTCGACCTCGCCTCGGGACACTGGCCGATGCTCTCGTGCCCCGCCGACCTCGCCGCGGTTCTGCACACGCTGGCCAGCGAGCTCGATGGGGAGGCCGCGTGACCTACACCGTGGGCACCCTCGACCCTTCGACCTGGGACGGCTTCGCCGAGCTCGTCGAGCGCAACAACGGGGTCTACGGCGGCTGCTGGTGCATCGCATTCCACCCGGAGAGCCGCGACCGGGGGATCGACAACCGGGCGGCCAAGGAGCAGCGGGTTCGCACCGACCGTGCCCATGCCGCGCTCGTCCTCGACCAGGGGGGGCTGGTTCAGGGGTGGTGCCAGTACGGCGACCCGGAGGAGTTGGCGGGCATCAAGCACCGGCGGGCCTACGACCAGGAGCCGCCGCCGCGCCCCGACTGGCGCATCACCTGCGTCTTCGTCGACCGCCGGCATCGCGGTCTCGGGATCGCCAGGCTCGCCGTCGAGGAGGCCCTTGGACAGATCGCCGCGAGGGGCGGCGGGCTGGTCGAGGCCATCTCCGAGGTCACCGCCGACCGCGCTGCCCAGGGGCGGTTCCTGTTCAGCGCCACCGTCGAGCTGTTCGAGAGCCTGGGCTTCTCCCGCGTCCGCCAGGTCGGCAAGCACGCCTGGATCGTGAACCGCACGGTCGAGGCGACCTGACCCGGGGCGCCGACAGGAGGTGCCTGCCGGGCCCTGCCAGCACCATAGAGCTCGAGGTTCGTGCGCAGAGGCCGCTGGGCTGGGCTCGCGCCGACACCCGACTCGCGGTCCAGCAACGAACCGGCGGTCACTCGGAGGTGCCGTACTCCACGATCGGCTGGTTGACGTTGGCCGGGGAGGTGGACGTGCTCGGTCCGGTCTGTGAGTTCACCAGTCCGATGACCGTGACGGCCGCAACGACCGCCCCGATGATCACGCTGGCGATCGCCCCAGCAATTGAGCCCACGTTCATGAATCCGCCTCCCGGGTCTGTGCTGGCGATCGTACATGGACATCTGACCGCCCCCGGCCTCCGGGTGGGTCAAACCTGTGTCACTTCCAGATTCTTCGGCGGACGAGCCCGGCGGCAGCCACGCCCGGCACGAGCCAGAAGGCGGCCCACGCCAGCGTCAGAGCCGCCACCCAGGAGGTCGGCGCTGCGCGGGGGCGCACATCGTCCAGCCGCCGCACCGTCACCAGGCCGGTCGTCGCGGACGACGAACCCGATGCCGAGGGCGGCCAGGTCACGCTCCGCAAGGGGTGTCTCGGGCGCCGTGGCGCTCGACCCGGGCCCGGCGTCCGCAACCAGCCGGGCCACCGCCGCGGCCCGGGGATCCTCGCCCAAGACCGTCGTACCGGAGACCACGAGCGTGTCGTCGGCCAGGTAGTCGATCGGCAGGAAGCGCCCCATCGGGTCGAGCACCTTGCGCCCGCCGGTGAACGCCGGGGCGCGGTAGCTGGCGAACGGCAGCAGCAGCGCGTCGCCCTGCTGCCCGGCGTCTCGCCCGGCCTGGACGGCGCGGGCGGCCTCGGCGTACTCATCGGGATACCTCACCTCGGCCAGCCGCCCCGAGGCGCCGAACGCGGCGTCAGGTAGGGCCGCGACCGGAACCAGCACCAGTCCGGCGGAGAGCACCACCCGGGGCGCGCCGGCCGGAGCGAGGGCTGCCGCGCGGGCCACCCCGGATCCCACCAGAGCCGCCAGCAGCGGGGCGCACAGCGCCAGGAAGCGGGCCCCGTCGCGGAGCAGGCCAGCGCCGGGAAGGCTCCCCACGAGCCAGCCGACCTGCCCCGGCGCAGCCCAGGTGAGGACCGCCAGCCCCCAGCCGAGCGACCAGCAGCCGACCAGCGCCACGACGTCACGTCCGGGCCACTCCCGCCGCAGCCTGGGTGCGCCGAGCAGGGCCAGCACCGCCACAGCGCAGACCCAGGCCACCGCCAGCCAGGTCTCCCGGCTCGGGAGGACGACCTCGGCGTTCCAGATGCCCCCGAGTCCCAGGGCAGCCACCGGCCCGGGAAGGACGCCGACGTCGGAGAGCGCGAACACCCGGGCTCCCGCAGCCGAGGTCACCGCGGTTGGCGCGTGCACCAGCCCGGCGACCACCCACGGCGCGTTCGCGGCGGCGACCAACGCGCCCAGGAGCAGGGCGCTGCGCCGCCGCAGCGGGAGGGCGAACGCCGCCACCACCAGCGCGGTGACCAGGCCGGCTCCCGCACTCAGACTCCCGAGCGGGACGAGCAGCCCCATCCGCAGCGGCACCCGGGCCTGCTGCCGGGCTCGGCGCCCCGCCACGACCAGCCACGGGAGCACGGCGTACCCGAGCAGCACGGGCCAGTGGCCGATCACCAGCCGCTCGGCGACGAACGGGTTCCACACGTAGACGGCGGCCGCGGCCAGCCGGCCGGCCATCGACGCGCTCGCGACCAGCCCCGCGGCCCCGGCGCCCGCGCCGACCAGCGCGCCGAGCAGCAGCACGTCCTGAAGCAGCGCCCCCGGGATCACCTCGTCGAGGATCGCCACCACCGCGTCCGACGGCACCGCGCGGGGAAGCCCGGACCCCAGGCCCCAGAAGCTCGGCCGCAGGGCCAGGTCGGGGACCCACACCATGTCGTAGCTGAGGACGAAGCCGGGGCCGAGCGCCGGGCCCAGCACCACCAGGCCCAGAATCAGCGACCACGCCCACGGCAGCAGGTCCCCACCCCTGCCCTCGCGCAGGCGCGGCAAGGCTCGTCCCACGCGCTGGACCTCCATCCGCCGGGTTGCGGCCGCTGCGCGCAACCTATCCTTGCCCAGACGCACGACGACGCGAGAGTGGATGACGCATGTCCGGGAGAGGCCCCCGTGCTCTGCCGGCATGGCTGGTCGGAAGCACCGCGATCGCCCTGGCGATGGGGCTGATGAACCTCGGCACCTATGGGTTCACGATCCTGGCCGCCAGGCTGCTCGGACCGGTCGACTACGGCGCGTTCGCAGCGATGATGGGGGTCCTCCTCGTCGTCAGCGTGGCCTCGCTGGGCCTGCAGGCGACCGCGGCGCGTCGGGTGGCCGCCGCTCCCGAGGACGCCGAGGCCATCGAGGCGCAGATCCTCGTCTCCAGTCGGCGTTGGGCGCTCGGGCTGGGCGCCGGATCGCTGGCCGCGAGCCCGCTGCTCGCCGGACTGCTCCAGCTCGACTCGTGGGTGCCCGCCGCCCTGCTCGCGGTGACCGTGGTGCCCCTGACGCTCATGGGTGGACAGGCGGGCGTCCTGCAAGGAGGGCGCCGGTGGCTGCCGCTGGCCCTGGTCTACCTGGGCACCGGGGCCGGCCGGATCGTCCTGGGCGCCACCGGTCTCCTGGTGCGCTCCGACGCCACCGGGGCGATGGGCGGCGTGGCCGTCGGCGCGTGCGTGCCGGTGGTCGTGGGATGGCTCGCACTGCGCCGCCACCCCACGACCACCACCGGCCCGTCGGCGGCACGCCGCGGCTCGGTTCGCGGAGCAGGCTCGGGTCTCACCAGCGAGCTCGTGCACAACTCCCACGCACTGTTGGCGTTCTTCGCCCTCTCCAACGCCGACGTGATCGTGGCCCGGCTGACGCTCACCGAGCACGACGCCGGGCTCTATGCCGGCGGGCTGATCCTGACCAAGGCGGTGCTGTTCCTGCCCCAGTTCGTCGTCGTGGTGGCGTTCCCCTCGATGGCCCGGTCCCGGCCCGCGGGTCGGGCGCACCGCCGCGGCCTGGCGCTCGTGGCGGCCCTCGGGGCGCTCACCACCGGGGCGGTGGCGCTGCTGCCCGACCTGGCGGTGGTCTTCGTCGGCGGCGCGCAGTACGCCGAGGTGGGCCCCGTGCTCTGGCTCTTCTCGGTGCTGGGAACCGTGCTCGCGCTCCTGCAGCTGACCGTCTACGACGTCGTCGCCCAGCAGGACCAGCGCACGGTGCTGGTGGTGTGGGCGGCGCTCGCCCTGCTGCTGGCGGCCGCACCCGCGGCCTGGTCGATGACCTCACTGGCGCTGCTGGTGACCGCCGTCGACCTCGTCCTGCTGACGGTGCTGCTGGTGCTGCTGGGAAGGCGCCGCCGCTCACCGATCCACGGTCCGGTGTCCACGGCCGGCGGCACCCTGGCCCGCTGAGGCGACACCCGGTCCCCCTGGTTCGGCGGTCAGTGGGCGGCGTCGTGCCAGCTCGCCCCGGTGCCCACGGAGACGTCGAGCGGGACGGCCAGGTCGGCCGCGCCGGCCATCTCCTGGCGCACCAGCTCTTCCAGGGGCGCGGCCTCCCCCGCAGCAACCTCGAACACCAGCTCGTCGTGCACCTGGAGCAGCATCCGCGAGCGCATCTGCGCGGCGGCGCGGGCGGCGTCCACCCGGAGCATCGCGACCTTGATGATGTCGGCGGCCGAGCCCTGGATGGGCGCGTTCAGGGCCATCCGCTCGGCCATCTCGCGCCGCTGCCGGTTGTCGCTGGTCAGGTCGGGCAGGTAGCGACGCCGACCGAGGATGGTCTCGGTGAACCCGGTGCGTCGGGCCTCGTCGACGATCCCGGCCAGGTAGTCGCGAACCCCACCGAAGGTCTGGAAGTACTCGTCCATGAGATGCCGGGCGTCGGCCGGGTCGATCCGCAGCTGTTGGCCCAACCCGTAGGCGGACAGCCCATAGGCCAGGCCGTAGTTCATCGCCTTGATCTTGGCGCGCATCGCGCCGGTGACCGACTCGGGAGGGACGCCGAAGACCCCGGCGGCGGTCACCGAATGGAAGTCACGCCCCGAGCGGAACGCCTCCACCAGACCGGCATCGGCCGACATGTGCGCCATGATCCGCATCTCGATCTGGCTGTAGTCGGCCGTGAGCAACGACTCGTAGCCGGCCCCGACGACGAACGCCTCACGGATGCGGCGGCCCTCCTCGGTGCGGATCGGGATGTTCTGCAGGTTCGGATCGGTGCTGGACAGCCTGCCGGTCGCAGCGATCAGCTGGTTGAAGGTGGTGTGGATGCGCCCGTCGGGCATCACCGTCTTCAGCAGCCCCTCCACCGTCTGCCGCAGCCGCGCGACGTCCCGGTGCCGCAGCAGGTGCAGGAGGAAGGGATGCTCGGTCTTCTCGAAGAGGCTCTGCAGCGCATCGGCGTCGGTGGTATAGCCGGTCTTGGTGCGCTTGGTCTTCGGCATCCCGAGCTCGTCGAAGAGCACTACTTGCAGCTGCTTGGGCGAGCCGAGGTTGATCTCCTTGCCGATGACGCCGAAGGCCTCGTGGGCCGCCTGGCGCACCGCCGCCGCGAACTCCTCCTCCAGGTGCTCCAGCTGTGAGGCATCCACGGCGATGCCGACCTGCTCCATGTCGCGCAGCACGTGCACGAGGGGGAGCTCCACCTCGGTGAGCAGCCGGGTGCCACCCCGGTCGGCGAGCTCGTCGTCCAGGGCCAGGGCCAGGTCGAGCACCGCCCGGGCGCGAAGCATCGAGGTCTCACCCACCACCGAATCCCCCACGGTCTCCAGGCTGAGCTGGCCGGTGTCGTCGGCACCGCCGGTCCGCAGCTCCCGCTTCAGGTAGCGCAGGGTCAGGTCGGCCAGGTCGTAGGAGCGCTGGTCGGGACGCGCGAGGTACGCCGAGAGCGCGGTGTCGCGGACCAGCCCGGCCAGCGGCCACCCCCGGGCCGAGAGCGCCAGCATGGGGCCCTTGGCATCGTGGAGCACCTTGCTGGCGCCGGCGTCGGCGCACCAGCGGGCCAGTGCCTCGTCGTCCTCGGGCGTGAGCGTGGCCGCGTCCAACCAGGCCGCGCCCTGCTCGGTGGCCAGCGCAAGCGCGTGCACATCCCCGCTGCCTGCCCGCCAGGTGCCCTCGACCTCCACGCCGACCCACCCTGCGCCCACGGCGGGCATGGCCAGCCAGGCGGCCACCTCCCCCGGCACCAGTCGCTGGGCATGCAGCTCGAAGCCGTCGGCGTCCACGACCTCCTCGGACTCCAGGGTCGCGAAGAGCCGGTCGCGCAGCACCCGGAACTCCAGGGAGTCGAAGACCGTGTGCACCTCCTGGCGGTCCCAGGGCCGCACGGCGAGGTCGTCGGGGCCCAGCGGCAGGTCCAGGTCGCACACGAGCGCGTTGAGCTGCCGGTTGCGCAGCACGTCGGCGAGGTGGTCGCGCAGCGCCTCGCCTTTCTTCCCGGTGATCCGGTCTGCGTTGGCCACGACGCCGTCGAGGTCGCCGTAGAGGTTGAGCCACCTGGCCGCAAACCCCGGGCCGACGCCGGGAACGCCGGGCAGGTTGTCGGAGGTCTCGCCCACGATCGCGGCCAGGTCGGGGTAGCGCTCCGGCGGCACGGCGTACCGCTCCTCCACGGCCACGGGCGTCATCCGCTTCATCTCCGAGACGCCGCGCATCGGGTAGAGCACCGTCGTCTGGTCGCTCACGAGCTGGAAGGAGTCGCGGTCACCGGTGCAGATGACCACCTCGAAGCCCCGGGCCACGGCCTGGGTGGTGAGCGTCCCGATGACGTCGTCCGCCTCGAACCCGGGCTTCTCCAGATGCGGGACCCGCAGCGCGTCCAGCACCTCCTTGATCAGCGAGACCTGGCCGCCGAACTGCTCGGGTGTGGTCGCCCGGTTGGCCTTGTAGTCGACGTACTCCTCGGAGCGGAACGTCTGCCGCGAGACGTCGAAGGCCACCGCGACGTGGGTGGGGGCCTCGTCGCGGAGCACGTTGATGAGCATCGAGGTGAAGCCATAGACGGCATTGGTGGTCTGCCCCGTGCTAGTGGAGAAGTTCTCGGCCGGCAGCGCGAAGAACGCCCGGTATGCCAGTGAGTGTCCGTCGAGCAGGAGGAGGCGAGGCACGGGGCGACTGTAGTCCGGGGCGCCGACGGCCCGGTCCGCCGCCAGTCCCCGCACGTCGGCCCTGACGCGGCGGCCCCCCGGTGGCCAGCGGCTCAGAGCACCAGCTGTCGCGTGCGCGCCCGGCGCTGGGAGCGGCGCGCCGCGACCACCTGTCCCACGGAGCGACGCGACGCGGCGGCCGGACGGCCCACTGATCCGGCGGTCTGCGGCAGGCGGGCTCGCAGGGCCTCCACCGAGGCGCCGCGGATCACGCCAACCTGCGCCAGCCCGAGGCGGGCCCAGGTGCGGTTGGTGTCCCGGTCCGCCGAGGCCGCGACGGTGGCTATCGTCGCGAGGCCGCACCGCTCGGCCCAGGTCACGGCCGCCTCGAGAAGCGCCTGCTGCACCGCGTCACGAACGTCGGGGTCGGTCTGGAGGTGGCTGACGAAGACGACGTCCTCCTGGTCGAGCGGGGAGGCGAGCGTGATCCTGAGGAAGACGCAGCCGACCACCTCGCCGTCGATCTCGGCCAGGACGATTCTCGAGGACCGGTGCAGGGCCGTGCGGCGTACGGCGGCCGCCGCCGCCTCCTCGGAGCAGTGGCCCGAGCCCTGGGTCTCGGGAAGCAGGTCGGCCCAGAGCCGGCACAGCGCCGATCGGTCTTCCTCGGTGGCGTCCCGCACCAGCACCGGCGTCCGTGTCACGACAGGCCTCCCAACCGTCTTCGCCCCTGCGGGCGCTGTTGCGCGGCTCACCGGCCCTCGCGGTCATCGACGACGACTGCGACGTGGTGAGATTGCCTGCCGGCCCCCGCCCAACAGGAGGTGCGAATTGTTCCCCGGGATCGGGACCCTAGTCAACATGGCCGCGGTCCTGACGGGAGCGACGCTGGGCGTGCTCGTCGGCCACCGGCTGCCCACCCGCACCCGCGACGTGGTCACCGACGCGCTGGGCCTGGTCACCCTGCTCATCGCCGCCGGCACCGCCGTCGCCGTCGCCGACCCCGACCTGGTGGCTGCGGTGGGCTCGAGCGCCCCGATCCTCATCGTCTTGGGGTCGCTGGTGCTGGGCGGCCTCGCCGGGTCGCTTCTGGGCGTGGAGGCTGCGCTGGAGCGGCTCGGCGCCCGGCTGCGCCGGATGCTGCTCCGCGGCGGGGGCGACGCCCGCGACCGGGAGCGGTTCGTGGAGGGCTTTGTGGCCAGCTCGATGCTCTTCTGCGTGGGGCCGCTGACGATCCTCGGCTCGCTGAGCGATGGTCTGGGCCGAGGCGCGGACCAGCTCTTCTTGAAGTCGGCGCTGGACGGCTTCGCCGCGCTGGCCTTCGCCGCCTCCTTCGGGTGGGGGGTCGCGGCGAGCGCGCTCGCCGTGCTGGCGGTGCAGGGCTCCCTGACGGTGGTGGGCGTGCTGCTCGGCGACGTGCTCCCTGCCGCCCACGTCGCCGCGCTCAGCGCCACGGGTGCGCTCTTGCTGGTCGGTGTCGCCCTCGGCCTGCTCCGGCTGCGCCCCGCGGGGCCGATTCCCGTCGGCGACCTGCTTCCCGCCCTGATCCTCGCGCCGCTGCTGACCCAGGCGGTCGTCGTACTGCGCTGAGTGCAGATGACCCGGCCGTCGTCAGGTGGCCCGGCTGCCGACCCGCAGCCCAGGCATCGGCGTGAAGATCACAGGTCGCCGCCGAGGTAGGCGGCGCGGACGGACTCGTCGCCGGCCAGCTCCGCACCGGTGCCGGAGCGGACGATCTCGCCGGTCTCGAGGATGTGCGCGGTGTGCGCACGCTTGAGGGCCTGCGCCGCGTTCTGCTCCACCAGCAGGATCGTCGTGCCCTGCTCGTTGATCTCGGTCACGATGGAGAAGATCTGCGCGATCAGCTTCGGCGCCAGTCCCATCGACGGCTCGTCGAGGAGCAGCAGCCGCGGCCGGGCCATGAGCGCCCTGCCGATCGCCAGCATCTGCTGCTCGCCCCCGGACAGCGTGCCCCCCACCTGGCCCGACCGCTCGCGAAGCCGCGGGAACAGCGTGAACACCCGGTCGAGGTCCTCCCGGTAGGCAGGGGTGCGGCGGTCCTTGCGGACATAGGCGCCCATGTCGAGGTTCTCGGTCACGGTCATCCCGGGGAAGACGCCGCGTCCCTCCGGCGCCTGCCCGATGCCTCGCTTCACCCGCTCGTACGACGGCAGCGAGGTGATGTCGACACCGTCGAACATCACCCGGCCGGCGCGCACCGGCCGCAGCCCCGAGATGGTCTTCAGCGTGGTGCTCTTGCCGGCGCCGTTCGCCCCGATCAGCGTGACGACGGCCCCCTCCTCGACGCCGAACGAGATCTCGCGGATGGCCTGGATGTGCCCGTAGTTGACGCTGAGCCCCTGGACCTCAAGAAGCATCGTCGTCGACCCCCAGGTAGGCGGCGATCACGGCGGGGTCGTCGCGGATCTCGGCGGGGGCGCCCTCGGCGATCTTCTTGCCGAACTCCAGGACCACGATCCGGTCGGTCACACCCATCACCAGGCGCATGTCGTGCTCGATGAGCAGCACGGTGTTGCCGCGGTCGCGGACCTTGCGGATCAGCTCCATGAGGATGTGCTTCTCTCGCGGATTGAAGCCTGCGGCCGGCTCGTCCAGGCACAGCAGCGCCGGGTTGGTGGCCATCGCGCGGGCGATCTCCAGGCGCCGCTGGTCACCGTAGGAGAGGTTGGAGGCGAGCTGGTCGGCGTGCCGTGCGATGCCCATGAACTCCAGCAGCTCCATGGCTCGTTCGCGGCCCTCGTGCTCCTCGCGCCGGTGCCGGGGCAGCCGGAACAGCGCGTTGATCACACCGGTGCCGTGGTTGGCGTCGGTGCCCACCATGACGTTCTCCAACGCGGTCATCGCGTTGAACAGCCGGATGTTCTGGAAGGTGCGAGCGATGCCGAGCCGGGTGATCCGATGCCGCTTCAGCCGGGTCAGCGACGTGTCCTGGAAGCGGACCTCGCCCTCGGTGGGCCGGTAGACGCCGGTCATCACGTTGAAGCAGGTTGTCTTGCCCGCTCCGTTGGGCCCGATGAGCCCGAGGATCTCACCCTCCCGGATGTCGAAGCTGACGTCGTCGAGCGCGGTCAGCCCGCCGAAGCGCAGGGTGACCCGGTCGACCTCGAGCACGGTCTCAGGCACGTGCAGCCTCCCCCCTGTCGTCGGGCCCATCCTCGGGCCCTTCGGGGGTGTCATCGAGGTCGGGGGTGTCATCGAGGTCGTCGTCGGCGCCTGCCCGGCGGGCGCGGACGGTCCGACGCGGGGGCAGCAGCCCCTGCGGACGGTAGATCGCCAGCAGCATCAGCGCCGCGCCGAAGACCAGCACCCGCCATTCCTCGAAGCCACGGAACCGTTCGGGCAGGTAGGCGACGACGGCGGCGCCGACCATGACGCCCCACCGGTTGCCCTGGCCGCCCACGACCACGGCGGCCACGAAGAGGATCGACAGCAGCAGCGCGAACGACTGCGGGTTGACGAAGCCCTGCCGACCCGCGAACAGGGCCCCGGCCAGGCCACCGATGAACGCGCCGAGGGCGAAGGCCAGGAGCTTGAACCGGAAGGTGGGCACGCCCATCAGCTCTGCGGCGTCCTCGTCCTCGCGGGTGGCCTCCCAGGCCCGCCCGACGCGGCTGTCCTTGATCAGCTTGTCGGCGAAGAGGACGACGATGATGACCGAGAGCGCCAGCCAGTAGTAGGGCACCTGGTCGATGACCCCGAACCGGAGCACCGTGGTGGTGTTGTTGAGGTCGACGAGCGGCGCCCCGGTCGACCAGTCGATCTTGGGCACCTCGAACAGGTCCAAGCTGGGGGGGCGGTCGATCTGGGGGATGCCGCGGGCGCCGCCCAGCCACTCGGAGTTCACGGCCGTGAGCCGGATGATCTCGCCGAAGCCGAGGGTCACGATGGCGAGGTAGTCGCCGCGCACCCGGAGCGTGGGCGCTCCGAGGATCAGCCCGGAGATCAGCGCGGTCACGACCGCGAACGGCACCGCGAGAACGTAGGGCCACTGGGCGTGCTGGGAGGTCAGCACCGCGATGGTGTAGGCGCCCACGGCGTAGAAGCCGACATAGCCGAGGTCGAGCAGCCCGGCGTAGCCGATGACGATATTGAGTCCGAGCGCCACCAGGACGTAGACCGACACCACGAACAGGACGCCGCCGAAGTCGGTGTCGGGAGTCGAGATCAGCGGTGGGTCGAGCAAGGGAAGCGCGTAGAAGAAGACCGCGGCCAGGATCAGGCCCGCGATCTTCGCCGGCTTGGGCAGCGCGTCGACGCGGTCGCGGAAGGACACGCGGGGAGCGCGGGGTCGCTGCCCGCGGGCAGTGCTCTGCGCGGTGCTCATGCGGGGCCCCCGGCGACGTGTGAGCGAAGCGAGCAGGTCGGTGGGGTGCTCATGCTCTGGCCTTCCCGAGGGACTCGCCCAACAGACCACTGGGCCGGAAGAGCAGGATCAGGACCAGCAGGACGAAGGCGACGACGTCCTTCCACGCCGTGCCGATGATCGCCGACCCGTAGTTCTCGGCGACCCCCAGGACCAAGCCGCCGAGCAGCGCCCCGCGCAGGTTGCCGATGCCGCCCAGGACCGCGGCGGTGAACGCCTTGACACCGAGGATGAAGCCGGCGTCGAACCGGGTCGCCCCGATCCGGATCATGTAGAGCGTGGCCGCGGCCCCGGCCATCAGGCCGCCGAGCAGGAAGGTCACCTGGACGACCCGGGTGGAGTTGACGCCCATGAGCGCGGCCGACTCGGGATCCTGGGCCACGGCCCGAATGCCGCGACCCATCCGAGAGCGCCGGATGAACTGGTCGAGCAGGACCATCATGACCAGCGCCGAGACGATGACCAGCGCGTCGACGAGCGTCACGGTGTAGTCGCCGATCGTGAACAGCTCCCGACGGGCGATCTCGACCGGTATCCCGGTGGTGTCCCGGGCCCGGCGCACATAGCGGGCCAGCTCCTCGCGCAGGCCCAGCGCCGAGGCGATCTCGTCGCGCAGCCCCATGGCCTCCGCGAGCACGAAGGAGGCGCCGATTGCGGAGATCAACGCCACCAGCCGGGGGGCCTTGCGCTTGATCAGCGGCCGGTAGGCCACTCGCTCGAGGAGGAGGGCGATGCCGCCGGAGACCAGCATGGCCACGACGAGCGCCCCGAGCAGCATGACCACCACCGCCGTCGTGGATGTCTGCGGCGTACCCCCCATGAAGTAGAGCGTCCACACGGTCGCGAAGGTGCCGTACATGAACACCTCGGAGTGGGCGAAGTTGATGAGCTGCAGGACGCCGTAGACGAGCGTGTAGCCCAGCGCCACCAGGGCGTAGACCGATCCGAGCGCCAGTCCGGTCACGGTCAGCTCGAAGAAGTGGTCGAGAAGGAACTCCACGCGATTCCTATCTGTGGGGATGACTCCGGCTGGGCACGGATGCGGCCGGAGGCCCAGCCCCCGGCCGCATCCACGTGTGCATCCGTCGTCAGCCGACCTCGTCGGTCGACGCGATCACTCGATCGGCTCGCCCATCCCGATCTCGCCGCCCTCGACGGGGTAGGCGTAGATGACGACCTCGGCGACCTCGCCGCTCTCGTCGAAGCGGATCTGCTTGGTGATGCCCTCGGCGTCGTAGTCGTTGACCCATGCCAGCAGGTCCTCGCGGGTGGTGTTGCCCTCGGCGATCCCGTCGAGCACGACGTTCATCGAGTCGTAGCCCTCGGCGGAGTAGGTGCCGGGCTCGGCGTCGTTGAGCGCCTGGTAGGCCTCGGAGAACTCGTCGGGAGCCGGGGCGCAGGGGCAGGTGAGGATCGCGCCGTCGGTCGCCTTGGCGCCACCGGCCTCGACGAAGCCGGGGTCCAGCGAGCCGTCACCGGAGACGAAGGTGCCGTCCCAGCCGCCCGAGCGCAGCTGCTTGGCCAACAGGCCCGCCTCGGGGTAGTAGCCGCCGTAGAAGACCGTGTCGGCGTCGGAGGCCTTCACCTTGGTCACCGTAGGCCCGAAGTCCGTCTGCTTCTGCTGGACGGTGTCGGTGTCGACCACCAGGTCACCCAGCTCGTCGGCCACGCCGTCGGCGAGGCCCTTGCCGTACTCCGATGCGTCGTCGATCACGAAGACGCCCTCGGCGCCCACCGTGCCGGTGATGTACTCCGCGGCCCCGGGTGCCTGCGTGTCGTCGTTGCCCAGCACCCGGTGGAAGGTGTCCCACCCGTTGGTGGACAGCGCTGGGTTGGTGGCCGACGGGGAGACCGTGACCAGGCCAGCCTCGGCGAAGGCCGGGCCGGTCGCCTCGGTCTCGCCCGAGAACGTCGGACCCACGACGGCGACGATGTCGTCGTTGTTGATGATCTCGGTCACCAGGCCGGTGGCCTTCTCCGGGTCACCCTGGGAGTCGAACTCCTCCAGGGTCACCTCGCAGTCGCCGTCGTACTCGTCGAGGGCGAGCCGAGCTCCGTTGACGATGTTGATGCCGAGGTTGGCGTAGTCGCCGGTCAGGGGCCCCAGGTAGGCCACCGTGACGGAGCAGTCCTCACCGCTGGCGGCGGCGTTGCTGTCGGCGTCCTCGGTCGTGCCGCAGGCGGTCAGAGCCAGGCCGGTGGCGACGGCCGCTGCGGCGACACGCCAGCTGCGGGTTGAGCGGAACATGAACCCTCCGGTGGGTAGCTGTACGTCCAGCCGCCCACCCCGGACGGCTGCTCAATGCGCGGGAACCTTACACCGGCTGGGTTTCGGGACTCTCCCCGCGGTCGACGGGTGACGCTGGTGTTGTCAAGTTGTGATCGAGGGACTCCCGGGGACGGTCGGAACCGGGACCGACGACAGGGGTGATTCGGGTCCCTCGACCCGGCCAGGCCGACACCTCCGCCGACACCTCAGCCCGCAGCGATCCCCGGGCCATGCGCGATGACTCCCTCAGCGACCTCGCGCATCGAGAGCCGGAGGTCCATCGCGGTCTTCTGGATCCAGCGAAAAGCCTCTGGTTCGCCGAGCCCGAGGCGTTCCTGCAGGATCCCCTTCGCGCGGTCGACCCGCTTGCGCGTCTCGAGTTGGTCGGCCAGGTCCGCGACCTCGTCCTCCACCTGCCGCAGCTCGGCGAACCGGCTCACCGCCATCTCCACGGCCGGGACCAGGTCGTCCTTGCTGAACGGCTTGACCAGGTAGGCCATGGCGCCGGCGTCCCGCGCCCGTTCCACCAGCTCGCGCTGGCTGAAGGCGGTGAGGATCACGACCGGCGCGATCCGCAGGGCCGCGATCCGCTGCGCGGCGGTGATCCCGTCCAGCCGCGGCATCTTGACGTCCAGAACGACCAGATCCGGCCGGTGCTCCTCGGCCAGCGCCACGGCGGTCTCTCCGTCGCCGGCCTCCCCCACGACGGCGTACCCCTCCTCGACCAGCATCTCGGCGAGATCCATGCGGATCAGCGCGTCATCCTCGGCGATCACCACACGCCGCCGGCGCGGGGAGGCCGGCGGCTGGGTCGGTGCGTCGTTCACGAGGGCCACGCTACGTCGAGCCAGCAGTCGGCCAGGTCGCCGGGTGCCGCCCGGCGAACCGTGGGTCGGCCGGGCTGGGAGTCCGGCTGCCGGTAGCCTGGGCCTCCACGGCGCCAAGGTCGATCGGGTCGATCGGGTTGGTTGACCGCAGTGGCCGGGTTGGCGGAATGGCAGACGCGGCGGTCTCAAAAGCCGCTGCCCGCAAGGGCGTGTGGGTTCGAGTCCCACACCCGGCACCATGCACCTCGAGGCACCTCGAGGCACCTCGAGGCACCTCGAGGCACCTCGAGGCACGTCGAGGCACGTCGAGGCACCTCAGCGGCTCGCCACCGCGAGCTAGCGCCGGTAGGCGGGGACCACCTCGTTGACCGCGTCGCCCATCCGGTGGATGCGCAGCGCGTTGGTCGATCCCGGGATGCTGGGCGGGGCGCCGGCGATGATCACGACCAGATCGCCCTCGCGCACGCGGCCGATCCGCAACAACGCCTCGTCCACCTGCTTGACCATCTCGTCGGTGTGGGCGACGGGCTCGGTGATGAAGGTCTCCACACCCCAGGAGACGGAGAGCTGGGACCGCACGAGCGGCACCGGGGTGAACGCCAGGACCGGGATGTTGCTCCGATAGCGCACCAGGCGTCGCGCCGAGTCTCCCGACTGGGTGAAGGCCACCAGATAGCGCGCGCCCACCCGCTCGGCCACCTCAGCGGCCGCCTTTGCGATGACCCCGCCGCGGGTGCGGGGCTGCCAGTCGATCGCCGCCATCATCGCCAGCCCGTGGTCCTCGGTCGACTCCACGATCCGGGCCATCGTGCGCACCGCCTCCACGGGGTACTGGCCGACGCTGGTCTCGCCGGAGAGCATCGCCGCGTCCGCGCCGTCGAGCACGGCGTTGGCCACGTCCGAGGCCTCGGCCCGGGTGGGTCCGGGGGCCGAGATCATCGACTCCAGCATCTGCGTCGCCACGATGACCGGCTTGGCGTGCCGACGGGCCAGCTCGATCACCTGCTTCTGCAGGAACGGCACATCCTCCAGGGGACACTCCACCCCCAGGTCACCTCGCGCCACCATGATGGCGTCGAACGCTTCGATGATCTCGGCGATGTTGTCGATGGCCTGCGGCTTCTCGATCTTCGCGATCACCGGCAGGCGTCGGCCGACCTCGTCCATGACGGCGTGGACGTCCTCGACGTCGGATCCAGACCGGACGAAGGAGAGCGCGACCATGTCCGCGCCCAGCCGCAGGGCCCAGCGCAGGTCGTCCTTGTCCTTCTCGGTCATCGCCGGCACTGAGACGGCCACGCCGGGGAGGTTCAGCCCCTTGTGGTCACTCACCGGGCCCGCGACCTCCACGCGCGCGAGGACGTCGGTCTCGTCCACGGACAGGACCCGCACACGGACCCGCCCGTCGTCGATCAGGATCGGGTCGCCAGGGGCGACGTCCCCAGGGAGCCCCTGGTAGGTCGTGGGCAGGATGCGGGCGTCCCCCGGCACCTGGCGAGTCGTGATCGTCACCTCCTCGCCGGCCCCGAGCATGACCCGGCCCGCGGCGATCCGCCCGAGCCGGATCTTGGGACCCTGGAGATCGACGAGAACCCCGACCCCCCGGCCGGAGGAGTTCGCGGCCTGTCGCACCAGCCGGTAGGCCTGCTCATGCTCGGCGTGGCTGCCGTGACTGCGGTTGATGCGGGCCACGTCCATCCCGGACTCGACCAACTGGGTCACGCGTTCCAGGGTCGCCGTGGCCGGACCGAGCGTGCACACGATCTTGGCTCTCCGCACCCACTGACCGTACCCGTCGCGCTGGATCGTTCCAATAGGTCCGGCGTGCGACGTATGCCCGGGCCCTCGCGGCCGTCAGACAGCCAGCGGCCGCTCCGTGGGCGGGATGGGCGCTGGCAGCGCCGTAGTGCCGGTGAGGTAGCGGTCGACGGCAGCCGCAGCGGCGCGCCCCTCCGCGATCGCCCACACGATCAGCGACTGGCCCCGGCCGGCGTCGCCGGCCACGAAGACCCCTGGCACGGTGGAGGCATAGTGCTCGTCTCGCGCCACGGCCCCCCGCGCGTCCAAGCCCACCTCGAGCTGGTCCAGCAAGCCCTCGTGCTCGGGGCCCACGAACCCCATCGCCAGCAGCACCAGGTCGGCGAGGATGTCTCGCTCGCTGCCGGGAACCTCGCGGAACTGGGAGTCCACCTCGACCAGACGCAGCGCCCGCACGGAGTCGCCTTCGCCGAGGAAGGCCTGGGTCGAGGCGGAGTACACCCGCTCCCCGCCCTCCTCGTGCGCCGAGGACACGCGGAACACCATCGGGTACGTCGGCCAGGGCTGCTGCTCGGGCCGGTCCTCAGCCGGGCGCCGCATGATCTCCAACTGCGTCACCGAGGCCGCCCCCTGCCGCAGCGCGGTGCCGAGGCAGTCCGCGCCGGTGTCCCCGCCGCCGATGATCACCACGTGCTTGCCCTGTGCAGTGACTTGGCCCTCGACGTGCTCGCCGACCGTGGCCCGGTTGGCCTGGGGGAGGTAGTCCATCGCCTGGTGGATGCCGTCGAGCTCGCGGCCCGGCACCGGCAGCTCCCGCGGGCGGCAGGCACCGACGGCCAGCACGACGGCGTCGAAGCGCTGCACCAGCTCCTGCCCGGTCACGTCGCGGCCGACGTCGACGCCGGTGCGGAACACCGTGCCCTCACGCTCCATCTGGCGCACCCGCCGGTCCAGGACCGCCTTCTCCATCTTGAACTCCGGTATGCCGTAGCGCAGCAGCCCACCGGGTCGGTCGGCCCGCTCCAGCACCGCCACCGTGTGGCCGGCGCGGGTCAGCTGCTGAGCTGCGGCCAGCCCGGCCGGTCCGGAGCCGACCACGGCGACCCGCCTCCCGGTCAGCCACTCGGGAGCCTGGGGCCTGACCAGGCCGCGCTCCCACGCCTGGTCGGCGATCGCGACCTCGACGTTCTTGATCGTCACCGGGTCCTGGTTGATCCCCAGCACGCAGGCGGTCTCGCACGGCGCCGGACACAGCCGACCGGTGAACTCGGGGAAGTTGTTCGTCGCGTGCAGCCTCTCCGAGGCCTCCTCCCAGTCCTCGCGCCACACCAGGTCGTTCCACTCCGGGATCAGGTTGCCCAGCGGGCATCCCTGGTGGCAGAAGGGGATGCCGCAGTCCATGCAGCGACCAGCCTGGGTGCCGATGATCGGTAGCAGGGCGCGCCCCGGCGTGCCTGGGTAGACCTCGTGCCAGTCGTGGACCCGCTCCTCGACCGGGCGGCGGGAGGCCACCTCGCGGCCGTACTTGAGGAAACCGCGTGGGTCAGCCATGAAGCACCTCCATGATCCGGGCCGCAGCCTCGTCGTCCGTCAGCCCTTCCTCGACCGCCTCGGCGCGGGCCTCGAGGACACGCTTGTAGTCGCTGGGCATCACCTCGGTGAACCGGTGCACCGCGGATTCCCAGTCGGCGAGCAGGGCGGCGGCCAGCGGCGAGCCGGTCTCCTCCTGGTGGCGGCGCACGAGCCCGCGCAGCTCCTCCACTGCCTCGCCTCGGACCGGACGGAGCTCGACGAGCTCGGGGTTGACCCTGCCGGTGTCGAGGTCGAGCACGAACGCGTAGCCACCGGACATCCCCGCCGCGACGTTGCGACCGGTGGCCCCGAGGATGACGACCCGGCCGCCGGTCATGTACTCGCAGGCGTGGTCGCCGACGCCCTCGACGACCGCCGTCGCCCCGGAGTTGCGGACACAGAACCGCTCCCCCACCTGGCCACGGACGAAGACCTCGCCGCCGGTCGCGCCGTACCCGATGACGTTGCCGGCGATGATCTGCTCGGCGGCGTCGAAGCCCGCCGCCTGGTCCGGCCGCACGACCACCCGCCCACCGGACAGGCCCTTGCCGAGGTAGTCGTTGGCGTCCCCCTCCAGGCGCAGGGTGATGCCGGCGGGAAGGAAGGCCCCGAACGACTGACCGGCCGAGCCGACGAAGGTCAGGTCGATCGTCCCGTCCGGGAGTCCGGCGCCGCGGTACCGTTTGGTGACCTCGTGACCGAGGATCGTGCCCACGGTGCGGTTGACGTTGCGGATGCTCATCCGCGCCCGGACCGGCTCACCCCGCTCGAGGGCGTCGGCGCACAGCGCGACCAGCTCGTTGTCCAGGGCCCGGTCGAGGCCGTGGTACTGCTCGGTGGTGTTGCACCGCGCCGCGCCGGCGGGCAGGGACGGGACGTGCAGGATCGGCGTGAGGTCCAGCCCGAAGGCCTTCCAGTGATCGACCGCGGGCTCGATGTCGAGGGCCTCGGCGTGTCCGATCGCCTCGCCGAGGGACCGGAAGCCGATCTCGGCGAGCATCTCCCGGACCTCGTGCGCGATGTACTCGAAGTAGGTCACGACGAACTCGGGCCGACCGGTGAACCGCTCACGCAGCACCGGGTTCTGGGTGGCGATCCCGACCGGGCAGGTGTCGAGGTGACAGACGCGCATCATCACGCAGCCGGACACGACCAGCGGCGCGGTCGCGAAGCCGAACTCCTCCGCACCGAGGAGCGCGGCCACGACGACGTCGCGACCGGTCTTGAGCTGCCCGTCGCACTGGACGACGATCCGATCGCGCAGCCCGTTGAGCAGGAGGGTCTGCTGGGTCTCGGCCAACCCCAGCTCCCACGGCCCGCCGGCGTGCTTGAGCGAGGTCAGCGGTGCGGCACCGGTGCCGCCGTCGTGGCCGGAGATGAGCACCGCGTCGGCGTGCGCCTTGGAGACACCGGCTGCCACCGTGCCGACCCCGACCTCCGCCACCAGCTTCACATGGACCCGGGCCCGGGGGTTGGCGTTCTTCAGGTCGTGGATCAGCTGGGCGAGGTCCTCGATCGAGTAGATGTCGTGGTGCGGAGGCGGGGAGATCAGCCCCACGCCCGGCGTGCTGTGCCGCGTCTTGGCCACCCAGGGGTAGACCTTGTGACCGGGCAGCTGCCCGCCCTCCCCCGGCTTGGCGCCCTGGGCCATCTTGATCTGGATGTCGTCGGAGTTCGTGAGGTACTCCGCGGTCACCCCGAAGCGGCCGGAGGCGACCTGCTTGATGGCGCTGCGCCGCCGCGGGTCGTAGAGCCGGTCCGGGTCCTCGCCGCCCTCCCCGGTGTTGGACTTGCCGCCCAGCCGGTTCATCGCGATGGCGAGCGTCTCGTGTGCTTCCTTGCTGATCGACCCGTAGGACATCGCCCCGGTCTGGAACCGCTTGACGATCTCGGAGACCGGCTCGACCTCCTCGATCGGCACCGGCTCCCGGCCGAGCGCGGCGGCGTCCTTGAGCCGGAACAGCCCGCGCAGCGTCATCAGTCGCTCGGACTGCTCGTCGACCCGGGAGGTGTACTGCTTGAAGACGTCGTAGCGACCGGCGCGGGTGGCGTGCTGGAGGCGGAAGACGGTCTCGGGGTCGAAGAGGTGCGGCTCGCCCTCGCGGCGCCACTGGTACTCCCCGCCGATGTCCAGCCGCCGGTGCGCCGGAGCGATGCCGTCGCCGGGGTATGCCTTCGCGTGCCGGCGGGCGACCTCCTCGGCGAGCACATCGAGTCCGATGCCGCCCAGCTTGCTGACCGTGCCGGTGAAGTAGCGATCGACCAGGGCCTGGGACAGCCCGACGGCCTCGAAGATCTGGGCTCCGGTGTAGCTGGCGACCGTGGAGACGCCCATCTTGCTCATCACCTTGAGCACGCCCTTGCCCAGCGCGGAGACGAGGTTCTTCACCGCCGTCTGGGCCGCGATGTCCACGAAGTGACCGTCTCGGGCGAGATCCTCGACCGACTCCATGGCCAGGTAGGGGTTCACCGCCGCCGCGCCGTACCCGATGAGCAGTGCCACGTGGTGCACCTCGCGGACGTCGCCGGCCTCGACGACCAGGCCGACCTTGGTGCGGGTCTTCTCCCGGACCAGGTGGTGGTGCACGGCCGCAGTCATCAGCAGCGACGGGATCGGAGCCAGGTCGCGCGTCGAGTGCCGGTCGGAGAGCACGATGATCCGCGCCCCCGCGTCGATAGCGCCCGAGACCTCGGCGCACAGCGCCTCCAGGCGGGCCTGCAGGGCATCCCCGCCGCCGGTCACGTCGTAGAGGCCTCGCGCCACGTGGGTGACGAAGCCGGGCATGTCGCCGTCGCGGTTGATGTGCCGGATCTTGGCCAGCTCGTCGTTGTCGATCACCGGGAAGGGGAGCACCACCTGGCGGCACGAATGCGGCGTCGGCTCCAGGAGGTTGCCCTCCGGTCCGATGCTGCCGCTCAGCGAGGTGACCAGCTCCTCGCGGATGGCGTCCAGCGGCGGGTTCGTGACCTGGGCGAAGAGCTGGCTGAAGTAGTCGAAGAGCATGCGCGGCCGCTCGGAGAGGGCCGCGATGGGGGTGTCGGTGCCCATCGAGCCGATCGGCTCGGCGTGGGTGCGAGCCATCGGCGCGAGGAGGACGCGCTTCTCCTCCTCGGTGTAGCCGAACACCTGCTGGCGACGGGTGACCGAGGCGTGGGTGTGCACGATGTGCTCTCGGTCCGGCAGGTCTTCGAGCCGGATCAGCCCCGCGTGCAGCCACTCGTCATAGGGGTGCTCCGCCGCGAGCCGCTCCTTGATCTCGGCGTCCTCGATGATCCGGTGCTCCTGGGTGTCGACCAGGAACATCCGACCGGGCGCCAGCCGGCCCTTGCGGACCACGGTCGCG
Organism: uncultured Actinomycetota bacterium; assembly: GCA_963745245.1. GTDB lineage: Bacteria > Actinomycetota > Actinomycetes > Propionibacteriales > Nocardioidaceae > Marmoricola_A. The sequence goes on along the minus strand of CAVUWU010000002.1, from coordinate 185,526 downwards.
GGGTCGATGTCGAGCACCCCCACCTCGGAGGCGAGCACGACCAGCCCGTCTTCGGTCACCCAGTAGCGGCCCGGCCGCAGCCCGTTGCGATCCAGGACGGCGCCGACCTGGCTGCCGTCGGTGAACACCACGCACGCGGGCCCGTCCCAGGGCTCCATCAGGGTGGAGTGGAACTCGTAGAACGCCCGCCGCCGGGCGTCCATCTCGCGGTGGTTCTCCCACGCCTCGGGGATCATCATCAGCACCGCGTGGGGCAGCGAGCGGCCGCCCATATGCAGCAGCTCGAGCACCTCGTCGAAGGTGGCCGAGTCGCTGGCGCCGGGGGTGCAGATCGGGAACAGCCGCTCCAGGTCCGCGGGTCCGCCGGGCTCGCCGTTCAATCCCGGTCCGGAGAGCAGGTCACTGCGCAGCAGTGCCTCGCGGGCCCGCATCCAGTTGCGGTTGCCCATCACGGTGTTGATCTCGCCGTTGTGGGCGATGAACCGGAACGGGTGGGCCAGCGGCCAGCTCGGGAAGGTGTTCGTCGAGAACCGGGAGTGGACCACGCCGATGGCCGACTCGACACGCTCGTCGGTCAGCTCGGGGAAGAACCGGTCGAGCTGGTCGGTGGTGAGCATCCCCTTGTAGACCATCGTCCGCGACGACAGGGACGGGAAGTAGACGCCGGTCTCCCGCTCGGCCCGCTTGCGCAGGCAGTAGGACTGGCGGTCCAGGGCGACTCCCTGGCTGCGCTGCCGGGAGGCCACGAAGAGCTGCAGGAAGGTGGGCATGGTCCGTCGAGCGGTGGCACCGAGGAGCTCGGGGACCACCGGGACTTCCCGCCAGCCGAGCACGGCGAGGCCCTCCTCGTCGGCCATCGCCTCCACCCGTGCGCGGATCTTGGCCACCTCCTCGGGCGTGCCGGGGACGAAGCCGGTGCCCACGGCGTAGCCAAACCGAGCGGGGAGCGCGAAGTCGACGACCTCGCGCAGGAAACGGTCGGGCACCTGGATCAGCACTCCGGCCCCGTCGCCGGTCTCCTGCTCGGCACCCACCGCGCCGCGGTGCTCGAGGTTGCGCAGCGCCTGGATCGCCCTCTCGACGATCGCGTGACTGGGTTCGCCGGTGAGGGTCGCGACGAACGCAACGCCGCACGCGTCGTGCTCGCGGGTCGGGTCGTAGAGCCCCTGGGCTGCCGGAGATCCGGACAGACCGGTGGTCGGGAACTCGTCCATGCGGAGCCTTTCGCGTCGTGCCCGGCCTGCGCGGGGCCGGGAGAGCTACGGTGCAATGGCAGCGCGGGACAACGTTGGCCCAAGCGGAATGGGATCTTATCTCATGGCTTCGAGCGCTCCGCGCGGTCGGAGTCGTGTGCGGCCTCGCGCATCACCTCGTCCTCACGGCCGGGACGCGTCCGTGCGGACCACACGAAGTAGACCACCGCGAGGACACCGACCACCACGGCGGTCCACACGTTGAGCCGCAGTCCGAGGACATCGTCGGCCTGGACCGGGTCGATGCGGAGGTTCTCGATCCAGATCCGGCCTGCGCAGTAACCGGCCAGGTAGAGCGCGAAGACCCGGCCGTGCCCCAGCCGGAAGCGGCGGTCGGCCCACAGCAGCACACCGACGACCGCGAGGTTCCACAGGCTCTCGTAGAGGAACGTGGGGTGGAAGGTGGCGAAGTCCTCGTATCCGGCCGGCCGGTGCTGCAGGTCGATCTCCAGCGCCCAGGGCACCGTGGTGGGACGCCCGAACAGCTCCTGGTTGAACCAGTTGCCCCATCGGCCGATCGCCTGGGCCAGCAGGATGCCCGGCGCCAGCGCGTCGGCCAGCGGAGGCATCTTCATCCCTGCGCGCCGGGCTCCGATCCAGGCTCCGAGGCCCCCCAGGACGACGGCGCCGAAGATGCCGAGCCCGCCCTGCCAGATCTTCAGGGCGGCCACGGGATCGCCGCCGGGGCCGAAGTAAGCCTCGGGGTCGGTGAGGACGTGGTAGAGGCGTCCGCCGACGATCCCGAACGGCACCGCCCACAGCGCGATGTCGCTCACCTGGCCTGGCACGCCCCCCCGGGCGACCCAGCGGCGCTCCCCCAGCCACACCGCGACGACGATGCCGGCGATGATGCACAGGGCGTAGGCCCGCAGCGGCACCGGTCCCAGGTGCCACACCCCCTGGTCGGGGCTGGGGATCGCCAGCGCCAGCACCTCTCAGCCCTCGCCCAGCATCGCGGTCAGGTCCTCGGCCAGCCGGGCCGCGGAGGTCCCCTCGGTCCACACCACCGAGACCTCTGCCCGAGGGGTCACGCCCAGGATCGGGGTCCCGTGGGTGATGTCGTATCCCCCGGTGGGCAGTTCGGCGCCCCTCTCGATCGGGACGTGGGCGCTGCGGGCGACCTCGACGATGTCGGGCAGCCGGCCGGTGAACCCCTCGAAGGAGGCGTCGAAGCGGTCGAGGTAGCCGCGCAGCGTCTCGGCGTCGTCGCGCGCCGGGTCGGTGGTGACGAACCAGACCCGGACCCGCTGCGCGTCCTCCTCCGGCAGGCGGGCCATCGTCGAGGCGAGGTCGGCCATCACGGCCTGGCAGATGTCGGGGCAATGGGTGTAGCCGAAGAAGAGCAGGGTCAACGCCTGCCCGGCGGCCAGCCGCTGTTTCAGGTCAGCCTGGTCTCCGCCGGAGTCGGTGAGCGTGGTCGGGGCGAGCCGGTAGGGCCGGTCGAGGACCGCCCCGTTCAGCCCGTCGCCACCTCCGACCTCTCGCACGCCGGCGGCCGCGCCGCCAGTGCGGTCCTCCACGTCGCCCCCGGCGTCACCGGCGGCCGCGCAGCCGGCGAGGAGCACGCCGGCGGCGAGGACCCCGGCCAGCGCCCGGGCCACCGGCGCTCCCGGGCTACGAGCCACGCCGCACCCCCGCGGCCAGGTCCCGAGCCAGGTCGCGGAGCGCGGGGCCGGCTTGGGTCAGGTCGCGGTCGGCGTCGAGGATGCGCCGCACGAAGGCCGAGCCCACGATGACGCCGTCGGCGTAGGCCGCGACCTGCGCGGCCTGGGCGCCGGTGGAGACCCCGAGTCCCACTCCGATCGGCAGGTCGGTCGTCTCCCGGGTGCGCGCCACGAGCGGACCGGCGAGGTCACTGGTGTTCTCCCGCGCCCCGGTCACCCCCATCACCGCGGTCGCGTAGACGAAACCGCGGCAATGCGCCGTCGTGTAGGCGATCCGCTCCTTGGTCGAGGACGGGGCCACCAGGAAGATCCGGTCCAGGTCGTGCTTGTCCGAGGCGGCCAGCCAGGGCTCCGCCTCGTCCGGGATCAGGTCGGGGGTGATCAGCCCCGACCCCCCCGCGGCGGCCAGGTCGGCGGCGAACCGGTCCACCCCGTAGCGCTCGACCGGGTTCCAGTAGGTCATCACGACGGTGGCCACTCCGAGGTCCGCGACCTGCTCCACCACGTGCAGCACGTCGGCGGTGCGGATGTGCTGGTCCAGGGCACGCTGCGCGGCCGCCTGGATCGTGGGCCCGTCCATGACCGGGTCGGAGTAGGGCAGCCCGACCTCGATGACGTCGCACCCGCCCTCGACCATGATCCGCAGCGCCTCGACCGAGCCCTGGACGCTGGGGAACCCCGCGGGAAGGTAGCCGACCAGTGCCGCCCGTCCCTCGCCGCGCGCTCGGCCGAAGGCCTCCGCGACCCGGGTCACCGCAGGTCCTCCGGAGTCCCGTGGGGTGGCTCGGTGGCCTCCTCGGCGAGCACCTCGCCCCGGTCCTCGCCCAGGCCGAACCACTCCATCGCCGTGCCCATGTCCTTGTCGCCGCGACCCGAGAGGTTCACCAGGATCGTCGCCCCCGGCATGTCCCGAGCCAGCCGCAGCGTGCCGGCGACCGCGTGCGCGGACTCGATAGCCGGGATGATCCCCTCCGTGCGGGCCAGCAGGGCGAACGCCTCCATCGCCTCGGCATCGGTGACCGGCTCGTAGGCCGCGCGCCCGGTCGCGGCGAGGTGGGCGTGCTCCGGCCCGACGCCGGGATAGTCCAGCCCGGCCGAGATCGAGTGCGACTCCACGGTCTGCCCGTCGGCGTCTTGGAGAACGTAGGTGCGCGCACCGTGCAGCACTCCGACCTCGCCGGCGACGATGGTGGCCGCGTGCCGCCCGCTGGCCACGCCCTCGCCGCCGGCCTCGTAGCCGACGATGCGCACCGACGGGTCGTCGAGGAAGCCCGCGAAGAGCCCGATTGCGTTGGAGCCCCCGCCCACGCAGGCCGTCACGGCGTCGGGCAGCCGTCCGGTCAGCTCCAGGCACTGGGCCCGGGCCTCGTCACCGATGCCGCGCACGAACGAGCGCACCAGGCTCGGGAACGGGTGCGGCCCGGCCGCGGTGCCGAAGAGGTAGGCGGTGTGGTCGACGGTGGCCACCCAGTCGCGCAGCGCCTCGTTGATGGCGTCCTTGAGGGTGCGCGAGCCGCTGACCACCGGGACCACCTCCGCCCCCAGCAGCCGCATCCGGGCGACGTTGAGCGCCTGCCGCTGGGTGTCCACCTCGCCCATGTAGACCACGCAGTCCAGGCCCAGGTACGCCGCCGCGGTGGCCGAGGCGACACCGTGCTGGCCGGCGCCCGTCTCCGCGATGACGCGGCTTTTGCCCATCCGGCGGGTCAGCAGCGCCTGACCCAGCACGTTGCGGATCTTGTGCGCCCCGGTGTGGTTCAGGTCCTCCCTCTTGAAGAGGATCCGGGCGCCCGCGAGCTCGGAGAGTCGATGGGCCTCGAAGAGCATGCTCGGCGTGCCGGCGTACTCGCGCAGTAGGCGGTCGAACTCGGCGGTGAAGGCCGGGTCGGCCATCGCGTCGTGCCAGGCCTCGGTGAGCTCGTCCAGAGCGGCGACCAGCGCCTCGGGCATGAAGCGCCCTCCGAACGTGCCGAAGTGACCGCGCCCGTCCGGGCCGGCCGTGGCCGCCGACGGGGCGGTCATCGGGCCACGTCCGAGTCGGCGGGGTCGGCGGGGGCGGCGGGGTCGGCCGGGGCGGCGGGGGCGGCGCCGAATCCTGCCCCCGGCCAGGCGCCCGCGGCGACCAGCGCGGCAACGGCTTGTTCGGGGTCTCCGTCGCGCACCAGCGTCTCGCCGACCAGCACCACGTCAGCCCCCTGGGCCGCGGCCGAGAGGACGTCGTCGGGCCCGCGGATGCCGGACTCGGCGACTGCCAGCGTCCCGGCGGGCAGCAGCCGGGCCAGGCGGGCGAACGCGCTGCGATCCACCTCGAGGGTCCTCAGGTCGCGCGCGTTGACCCCGACCAGGTCGGCCCCGGCGGCCAGCGCCCTGTGCACCTCCTCCTCATCGTGCACCTCGACGAGCGGGGTGAGCCCGAGCTCGCGAGCCTCGGCGCACAGCGCGGCCAGCAGCGGCTGCTCGAGCGCGGCCACGATCAGCAGCACCAGGTCGGCTCCGAAGGCCCGGGCCTCCCAGAGCTGGTAGCGGGTCACCACGAAGTCCTTGCGCAGCACCGGGAGCGGGACCGCGGTGCGCACCGCGCGCAGATCGTCGAGGCTGCCGCCGAAGCGCCGGCGCTCGGTCAGCACGCTGATCGCCGCGGCACCGCCGGCGCGATAGGCCGCGGCGAGGGCGCCCGGGTCGCCGATGTCGGCAAGTGCCCCCTTGCTCGGGCTCCGGCGCTTGACCTCGGCGATGACGGCCACCCCCGGCGCCCGGAACGCCGGAAGCGGGTCGAGGGTCGCGGGTGCGTGCCGCACGAGGGACCGCAGGTCGTCGAGGGGACGTGCGGCCTCCCGGTCGGCGAGGTCCGCCCGGACCCCGTCGACGATCTCGTCGAGGACGGACATCGGCTGCCTTTCGGGAGGTGGGCTGTTGGTGAATCGCGCTCGACCGGAGCCGCTCTGGGGCCGGCGCCGTGCAGTGCCGCGGGTCGTTCCAGCCTCTCACGCGGGTCCACGCGGGACGGCTCTGGCTGGCGCGGGGCTCGAGCTCAGGGGGCCAGCCAGCTGCCGGCCGGCAGGTTGCGGAGCACCCAGAACACCAGCCCGGCAACCAGCGTGAACCACGCCGCCGTGGTCACCAGGAAGGAGGGCAGCGGCCGGACCGCTCGGCCGGTCCAGTCTCGGAAGAGCCAGCGCCCCCAGACCAGCACAGCCACCGGCAGCGCGGCGAGGACCAGCAGGTTGCTCGAAGCCGCCCCCGCGACGTCGCCGTGGGTGAGCAGGTTGACCGCCCGCAGGCCGCCGCAGACCGGGCAGAACGCCCCGGTGAACACGAGGAAAGGACAGAACCCCCAGCTGCCCGGCACGTGCGGGTCCCGCAGGTGCAGGGCCAGCGCCGAGACCAGCACGGTGCCGCCGACCGCGAGGGCGGGGAGGGACCTGCGGACCCGGTCCGGGTGCCGGCTCGGAGGCCGGGCCGCGGCCGCGGGGCCACCGGCTGGAGCGCCCAGGATCCCGGTCATGGCAGTGGCCCGGTCAGCGCTCGACCGGCTCGCCGCCAAGCCCCATCTTGGCCATCACCAGGCCGACGATGCCCCCGAGAGGGGCGATCACCAGGCCAGCGAAGAACATCGCCATCGACCCGAGCACCAGCCCAAGCCCGCCGATGAAGAACCCCAGCAGGACGACGCCGGTGGCGGTCCAGGCGGCGGGTGTGTTGCCGTGGTGCGCACTGCTCATCGGTGGCTGCTCCTTGCAGAAGGCTGCGGACGGCTGCGGAGGGCTGCAACTGGCTCGGTCTGCCGGTGGTCCCATCCTAGGGGACTCTCAGGCCGTAGGGTCCTCCCCCGCGTCCAGGGACCGCCACATGTCGGCCTGGCTCCACCCGGCCTTCCCCGGCGCGCCGTCCGCGCGCCCGGGGTCGGCGGGAGCGTCGTAGCGCGCACTCATCTCCGGCCACGCCGGCGCCCAGATCACCGCCACGGCGAAGGCTGCGGCGCTGACCAGCCCGGCTGCCGCCGCGACCCACGGCCACCCGGTAGTCGAGGCCTGCGCCACCTCCCCGCCCCCGCCAAGCATCCGCCGGGCCACGTCCGCCGCACCTGAGGCCGAGACGAGGGCGCTCACCCCCAGCCCGGCCGCTGCCAGCAGTCCCACGACGGCCACGGCGCGGCGGCCCCACCGGCGCAGCACCAGGACGGTGCCCCAGGCGGCGAGGGCCACCATGGCCAGCGGGAGGACCACCGGAGCCACGTCGACGCCGGCCGCCTGCTCCAGGCGCAACGCGGGGTCCCGGGTCTCGGCCTCGGCCCACGTCCGGGTCGAGGCGGCGGTCGCCAGGGCGGCGGAGATCAGGCCCACCAATACCGTGGACCCAAAGGAGGTACGCCGCCGACGCGGAGCGGAGGGGGGTGAGGTCGCCTCAGCCACGCGGCCCCGCATCCGCCGGCACCACCGGCGCCACCACCGCGCCCAGGTCGTCCTGGAAGCAGGTGCGCGCCCCGGTGTGGCAGGCCGGTCCCTCTTGGTCCACGCGCACCAGCAGCGTGTCGCCGTCGCAGTCGAGCCGGACCTCGCGCACCCACTGGCGATGGCCGGACGTCTCGCCCTTCACCCAGTACTCCCCCCGCGAGCGGCTCCAGAAGGTGGTCCGGCCGCTGGTGAGCGTGCGGTGCAGGGCCTCATCGTCCATCCAGCCGACCATGAGCACCTCTCCGGTGTCGTGCTGCTGCACGACGGCCGCCACGAGCCCCCGGTCGTCACGCTTGAGCCGGGCGGCGATAGCGGGGTCCAAGGCGCTCACGGGAGCGATCATCCCGCATCCACGCCGGCATCGGCGCGACGGTGCTCGGCCCGCCAGGAGGCGTGCAGCCGACCGTAGACCCCGCCCTCGACGAGGAGCCCGCGGTGCGTTCCGATCTGTACGACGCGCCCGGCGTCGACGACCACCACGAGGTCGGCCCGCTCGGCGGTGGACATCCGGTGCGCGATGGTGACCGAGGAGCGGCCCCCGGTGAGCCGCTCCAGCGCGCGGGCCAGCCGGATCTCCAGTGCCGGGTCCACCGCGCTGGTCGCCTCGTCGAGGACGAGGACGTCGGGGTCGGCCAGCTGGGCGCGAACCAGCGCCACGAGCTGCCGCTCCCCCGCCGACAGCGACTCGCCACGCTGGCCGACCCGGGTTTCCAGCCCGTCGGGGAGCCCCTCGAACCAGTCGGTGAGGCCCAGGCCGTCGAGGGCGGCCAGCATGGCCGCGTCGTCGGCGGCCATCGAGCCGTAGGCGAGGTTCGCGCGCAGGGTGGCGTCGAAGAGGAAGCCTTCCTGCGGCACCAGGACCACGCGCTCGCGCAGCGAGGAGAAGGGCACGTCGCGCAGGTCCACGCCCCCCACCAAGACGCGACCCTCGGTGGGGTCCATGAGTCGGGTGAGCAGCTTGGCGAGCGTGGTCTTGCCCGACCCGGTCTCGCCGACGACGGCGACCCTGCGGCTGGCCGGAAGCGCCAGATCGACGTCCACGAGGACCGGCGGCCCGCCGGGGTAGGCGTAGGACACGTGGTCGAACCGCAGGGCGAGCGGGCCTTCGGGCAGCGGGGTCCCACCGGTCGCCGACGCGTCGGGGTCACCGGCGGGATCGGCCACGTCGGCGGGGGTGTCGAGGATGCCGATGACCCTCCGCCAGCCGGCGAAGGCGTTCTGGGCGTCGGTGAGCACCTGCGTGCCCATCTGCACCGGGCCGACGAACAGCGTGATCAGGAACGCGAAGGCCAGGATCGTCCCGGCGCTGAGCCGGCCGTCCACCCCGAGCCACACGCCCAGGGCGATCACCCCGGCGTTGGCCATCCCGGCCGAGACGCCGCCGAGGGAGAACGAGAACGCGGTGAGCGCCTGGGCCCGGCTGCTGGCCTCGAGGTGCCGCTGCACGGCATCGTCGATCCGGTCTTGGGTGCGCTCCTCAACCGCATAGCTGCGCACGACGGCGGCGCCGACGACCGGCTCGGAGACCGCCGAGAGCAGCGCCCCGACCTGGCGACGGACAACGGCGTACGCCGCGGACAGCCGGCGCTGGAAGTAGCGCAGGCTCAAGAACAGTGGCAGGAAGCAGAGCCACACCACCACGGTGAGTTGCCAGCTGTAGACGACCATGACCACGGTCGCGACGAGGATCTGACCGACGCTGACGATCGCGATGACGCCGCCGAAGACCAGGAACTGCGAGACCTGGTCGACGTCGCTGGTCACGCGCGCCACGAGGGCCCCGCGTCGCTCGGTGTTCTGGGTGAGCACGGGGAGGTCGTGAACATGCCGGAAGGCCTTGATCCGCAAGGTGGCCAGGCCGCCCTCGGCGGTGCGGAAGAGCCGCACGGTCATCAGGGCGGACGCGGCGCCGGTGAGCATCACCCCGAGGGTGGCCAGCGCCACGCTCCAGCCGACGAAGCCGACGTCGGGGCCCTCGGGTGCGCCGATCCCCCGGTCGACGACCTGCTGGACGGCGATCGGGACCAGTACCCGCCCGGCGGTGGCGATGACCGCCAGCAGCGTGGTCAGCCCCAGCCCCTGGGTCAGCTCCGGGGACAGCGCGAGGCCCCGGCGAAGGACCGCCCCGGCGCGGGTCGCCTCGCCGGTCGAGACCGCGGTGCCCGCACCCTGCGCGGCCGGTGGCAGAGCGGTGCTCACCGCAGCGCCTCGGCCTCGTCGGCGTCGTGCGCCCGCTCGTAGGCGGTGACGATCTCGGCGTACGCCGGGTTGCGGGCGAGCAGCTCCTCGTGACTGCCGTGGTCGGCGACCCGACCGTCGGCGAGGAAGAGCACCTCGTCGGCCAGCGCGATCGTCGCCTTGCGGTAGGCGACGACCAGCACGGTGGCGTCGGTGGCCTGCTCGCGCAGCGCGGCCAGGATCCGGGCCTCCACCTCCGGGTCCACCGCGGAGGTGGCGTCGTCGAGGACCAGCAGCCGAGGCCGGCGTACCAGCGCCCGGGCCAGCGCCAGCCGCTGTCGCTGCCCGCCCGACAGCGACGCGCCGCGCTCGCCGAGCTTGGTCTCGAGTCCCTCGGGGAGGGCGGCGACGAAGGCCTCGGCCTGGGCCGCGCGCAGCGCCTCCCGGATCGTGGCGTCCTCCAGCGGGGCTCCCAGCGCCACGTTGCCGCGCACCGTGTCGTCGAAGAGGAAGGCGTGCTGGGGCACCAGCGACGCGTGCCGGGCGAGCTCTCCGGCGGCCAGCGCGCGCAGGTCGCGTCCGTCGAGGACCACCGCTCCGCGGTCGGGGTCCACCAGCCGGAACAAGAGGGTGACCAGGGTGCTCTTGCCCGAGGCGGTGGCGCCGACGACGGCCACCGTCCGCCCGGGCTCGATGGTGAATGTCACGTCGTCGAGCACCGCGCCGGAGCCGTCGTAGGCGAACCCGAGCCGGCGCACCTCGAGCCGGGCCCCCTGGGGAGCGTGGGCCAGGGCTTCGGCCCCGTGCTCCAGCTCCCCGGTCTCGGCGAGCACGCGGCGTACCCGCCGGAAGCCGACGACGCTGCGCGGGAACTCGCCCAGCAGCCAGCCCAGGGACCGGATCGGGAAAGCCACGACCGTGAGTAGGTAGGCGATGGTCACGACGTCGCCGGGGTCGGCCGCACCGGAGCGGACCCGGAGGACGCCGGCGAAAAGCACCAGGAGGACGCCCAGGTTCGGCAACGCCTCCAGGACCGGGTCGAAGACCGCCCGGACCGCTCCAGCGCGGGCCGTGGTGTCGCGCAGCGTGCGGGCCTTGGCGGCGAACCGGGCGGTCTCCTCGGTCTCCCGCCCCAGGGACTTGACGACGAGGGCTCCGTCGAAGGACTCGTGGGCGATCTCGCTCAGCTCGGCGCGCAGCGCCTGCTGCCGGGTGACCAGCGGCGACTGCAGCCGCTGGAACAGCAGGTTGCTCAGGATCACCAGCGGGAACACCATCAGGCCGACCCCGGCCAGCACGAGGTCGGTCAGCAGCATCTGTCCCACCGCGATGACCATCATCGCCACGGTGCCGACGGCCATCGGCAGCGGGGCGATCGGCGCCCACGTCGCCTCCACGTCAGAGTTGGCGTTGGACAGCAGCTCGCCAGTGGGGTGCTGCTGGTGCCACGCCAACGGGAGCCGGAGGTACTGCCGGGTCACCGCCCGCCGGTCGTGCGCCTGGTTGCGGTACTGCATCACCCCGGCACCCCAGCGGCGCGCCACGATGCTCATCCCCCGCAGGATGGACACGGCGACGAAGAGGGCACAGGCGGTGATCAGGGCGCCGACCGGGGCGACGCCGCTGTCGAAGGCAGGGAGCACGACGTTGTCGGCGGCCCAGCCGAGGACCCAGGCGTCGGCCACCGTGAGCGCTCCGAACAGCACCGCGCCGACGGTCGAGACGGCGAAGAGCCAGCGCTCGCGGCGGATCGCGACCGCGAGCACCGCGAAGCCCTCGCGCAGGGTGGTGCCGCCCTCCTTGCCCTCCCGGCCCCGGCGGGCACCGACTGCACTCACGGCTCTCTCCTGCTCGGGCACTGGGACGGGGCGGCCCCAGCGTATGCCTCCCTACAATCGAGGGCGTGACCTCAGTCGCCGACTCCGAACGCCATGCCCTCGCCACGCTCGCCGGTGAGCTCGGGCCCGAGGCCCCGACCCTTTGCGAGGGCTGGGACGTGCGTGACCTCCTCATCCACATGGTGGTCCGGGAGGGCAGCCCGCTCTCGCTGCTCGGCGCGGTGCCGCCGCTGCGCGGTCTCGCCGAGCGCCCGACCGCCCGCCAGGCGCGCCGCGACTTCCCCGAGCTCCTGAAGGCCCTGCGGGATGGGCCGCCGCTGCTGTCGCCCTTCGCTATCCCGGTGCTGGGCAACGCGATGAACGCCGCGGAGTACTTCGTGCACCACGAGGACATCCGGCGGGCCCAGCCGGAATGGTCGCCGCGCACGCTTCCGGCCTCGACCGAGGACGCGTTGTGGCGGGTGCTCCGGGTGGGCGGCCGCGCGCTTGCCGCGAAGGCGCCGGTGGGCGTCCGGCTCCAGCGCAGTGACCCCGGTCATCAGGGTGGCTCCCTGAAGCTGCGCGGCGGTGACCCCTCGGTTGTGGTCCGTGGCGCTCCGTCCGAGCTGCTGCTCTTCCTGTTCGGCAGGCAGGACCACGCCGAGGTGGAGCTGGTCGGGGACGACGACGCGGTCGCCCAGCTCGCCGCCGCATCCCTCGGCGTGTAGGCGGTGCTCCGAGACCGCCCGTCAGGTCAGTCACTGACCCCACGACGATCAGCCGACCGGCTCACAGGCCTCAGGTCAGTCACTGACCCCACGACCACCAGCCGACCGGCTCACAGGCCTCAGGTCAGTCACTGACTTCCCGACCACCAGCCGACCGGTTCACAGGCCTCAGGTCAGTCACTGACCTCATGGGCGGCGTCGTGCCTGGGGGACCCCGGAAGCCGCACCTCGTGACCGGCCTGGGCGAGCGTGCGCTTGACCTCGGGGATGCGCAGCGTGCCGAAGTGGAACACCGTCGCGGCCAGCACCGCGTCGGCCCCGGCCGAGACGGCCGGCGGGAAGTGCTCCAGGGCCCCGGCACCGCCGCTGGCGATGACCGGGATGCTCACCTCGCGACGCACCGCACGGATCAGCTCCGCGTCGAACCCCTCCTGGGTCCCGTCGGCGTCCATCGCATTCAGCAAGATCTCGCCGGCGCCCAACGCCGCCCCGCGAGCGGCCCATGCCACCGCATCGAGGCCGGCGCTACGGCGTCCACCGTGCGTGGTCACCTCGAAGCCGCTGTCGGTGCCTGGCGCACGCCGGGCGTCGACCGACAACACGAGCACCTGGCTGCCGAACCGGTCGGCGATCTCGGCCACCAGCTCCGGACGGCGGATCGCCGCGGTGTTCACCGCCACCTTGTCTGCACCGGCCCGCAGCAGGGCGTCCACGTCACGCACCGAGCCGACGCCTCCCCCGACGGTCAGCGGGATGAACACCTGCTCGGCGGTGCGGGAGACTATCGCCAAGGTCGTGGCCCGGCCCTCGTGGGAGGCGGAGATGTCGAGGAAGGTCAGCTCGTCGGCGCCCTCGGCGTCGTAGACGGTCGCCAGCTCGACCGGGTCGCCGGCGTCCCGCAGCTGCTGGAAGTTGATGCCCTTGACCACCCGCCCGGCGTCCACGTCCAGACACGGGATGACCCGGACGGCGAGGCTCACGGCCGCTCCCCGCGGGTGAGTGCGAGCGCGTCCTCCAGGGTGAACCGGCCCTCGTAGAGCGCCGTCCCGACGATGGCCCCCTCCACACCGCCGTCGACGAGCCCGATCAGCGCCTGGAGATCGCTGAGCTCGGTGATCCCTCCCGAGGCCACCACCGGACGGTCGGTTGCAGCGCAGACGTCGCGGAGAAGCTCGAGGTTCGGCCCCTGCAGCATCCCGTCCTTGTGCACGTCGGTGACCACGTAGCGGGCGCACCCCTCGGAGTCGAGCCGGGCGAGCACGTCGTACAGGTCCCCGGTCTCGCGAGTCCATCCGCGCGCCGACAGCCTCCGGCCGCGTACGTCGAGCCCGACCGCCACCCGGTCCCCGTGCCGGGCGATCGCCTCCGCGCACCACTGCGGCTGCTCCAGCGCGGCGGTGCCGATGTTCACCCGGCGGCAGCCGGTGGCCAGTGCCGCCTCCAGCGACTCGTCGTCACGGATCCCGCCGCTCATCTCGACCGCAACGTCGACCCGGCCGACGATCTCGGCCAGCAGCTCCCGGTTGGCGCCCCGGCCGAAGGCGGCGTCGAGGTCGACCAGGTGGATCCAGGCGGCGCCGCGCCGCTGCCAGTTCAGCGCCGCCTCGACGGGGTCGCCGAAGGTCTTCTCCGAGCCGGCCACCCCTTGCACCAGCTGGACGGCGCGGCCGCCCTGCACGTCGACGGCGGGCAGCAGCTCGAGGTGGTCGGGCATGCCCGGAACTGTAGTGCGAGGGCCTCCCGGCGCCGCCCGGTGCCCACCTCAGCGGCGGTCGAAGAGCAGCAGTCGAAGCACCGGGAAGGCCAGCACCATCACCACGGCGGCACCGAGCCGCGCCGGCCAGTCCGGGCGCACGACCCAGACCAGGATGGTGAGGCACACCAGGACGGCCGCCAGCACGGCGTCCTGGCGGCGCCGCCGGCGGGCCAGCAACCCTTGCTGCTGGCCGGCCCGGGGGGCGGGTGCGAGTCGGCCGACCGTCGCCGCCCGCACCCTGCGCCGGCGCGCCGCGACCCGTTCGCGCCGCTCCAGCTCCGTGGCCCGGGCGGCGCGGCGCAGCGCCGCCTCGTGCTCGCGGGCGGCCCGGCGGCGAGCACGCTCCTTACTCATCCACGACCTACCGGGTGCTCGACGGGTGTCATGCTCTCGAGATCGAGTCCACCCAGGTGCGCAGCAGCCGGGCTCCGGCGTCCCCGGACTTCTCCGGGTGGAACTGGGTGGCGGTCAGCGGGCCGTTCTCCACCGCTGCCACGAACCGGTCGCCGCCGTAGTCCGCCCAGGTCACCGCCGGTGCGGTGGTCCGCCCGCGGGTCCGTAGCACCCAGTCCCGGACCCCGTAGGAGTGAACGAAGTAGAAGCGCTCCTTCTCCACCCCGGTGAACAGCCGGGACCCGGGCGGCACCTCGACGGTGTTCCAGCCCATGTGCGGCACCACCGCCGCGCGCAGCCGCTCCACGACCCCGGGCCACTCCCCCAGCCCCTCGCTGTCCACCCCGTGCTCGACCCCGTGCTCGAACATCACCTGCAGCCCGACGCAGATGCCGAGCACCGGACGCCCACCGGCCAGGCGCCGGCCGATGATCTCGTGCCCACGCACCGCCCGGATGCCCTCGACGCAGGCGGCGAAGGCACCCACACCGGGCACGACCAGACCGTCGGCCTCCCGGGCGGCGGCCCGGTCGGCGGTCAGCTCCACGCTGGCGCCGGCGCGCTCCAGGGCGCGGACGGCCGAGCGCACGTTGCCGAAGCCGTAGTCGAGAACCACGACCCGCGGGGAGGGGCCGGAGCGGCTCACAGAGTCCCCTTGGTGGAGGGCACCCCGGCCTCCCGGGGATCCACCGCCACGGCGTCGCGCAGCGCGCGGGCAACCGCCTTGAACTGCGCCTCGACGATGTGATGTGGATCGCGCCCGGACAACACGCGGACGTGGAGGGCGATCCGGGCATGGTGGGCGATCGTCTCGAACACGTGCCGGGTCAGCGAGCCGAGGTAGGGGACGCCGGTGCCGCCGATCAGCACGAACTGCTGCCCCTCGGGCTCACCGAGGTGCACGCAGTAGGGGCGGCCCGAGACGTCGACGACCGCCTGCACCAGCGCCTCGTCGAGAGGGACGGTGGCGTCGCCGAAGCGGCGGATGCCCCGCCTGTCGCCGAGCGCGTCGCGCAGCGCGTCACCCAGGACGATCGCGGTGTCCTCCACGGTGTGGTGGGCGTCGATGTGCAGGTCCCCGTCGACCCGCACGGCCAGGTCGAGCAGCGCGTGCCGGGCCAACGAGGTGAGCATGTGGTCGTAGAACCCGACGCCGGTGCCGACCTCGGCGCGACCGGAGCCATCGACGTCGAGCTCGATGAGGACCTTCGACTCCTTCGTCGCCCGCTCGATCCGGGCCGTCCGCCGCGGTGCGCCGCTCGTGGGGTTGCTCTCACTCATGGGCCGTCCTCCCGGACCTCCACCAGGGCGGCGCGAAAGGCCGCCATCTCCTCCGGGGTCCCGATGGACACCCGGAGCCATCCCTCGGGGCCGGTCTCGCGCACGAGCACCCCCCGCTCGACCAGTCCGCGCCACACCGCGTGCCGGTCCTCCAGCACGCCGAACAGGCAGAAGTTCGCATCGCTGACGGCCACCCGGAGCCCCTGGCCTCGCAGCCAGTCCACGGTGTGGTCCCGCTCGTCCCGCAGCTCCTCGACCCGGGCGAGCAGCTCCTCGGCGTGGACCAGGGCAGCCAGGGCGACGGCCTGGGTCACCGATGAGAGGTGGTAGGGCAACCGGACCACCCGCAGCGCCTCGCAGATCGCCCGCGAGGCCGCCAGGTAGCCGACCCGCGCCCCCGCCAGGGCGAAGGCCTTGCTCATCGTCCGGGTCACCACGAGGTTGGGCCAGGCCGGCAGGAGCGACAGTGCGCTGGGGGTGCCGGATCGCCGGAACTCGGCGTACGCCTCGTCGACGACGAGGACCCCGGGGACCGGCTGGTCGAGAAGCGTCGCGCAGAGCCGTTCGACGACCGCCGGAGGGAGCGCGGTCCCGGTGGGGTTGTTGGGCGAGGGCAGCAGCACCACCGCGGGCCGGACGTTGGCGGCCATCGCGACCGCGCGTTCCGGGTCGAGGCTGAAGTCGTCCTCCCGGGCGCCGGTGACCCAGCCGGTGAGGGTGTCGCGGGCGTACTCGGGATACATGGAGTACGTCGGGGCGAAGGACAGCGCCGTGCGGCCGGGACCGCCGAAGGCCTGCAGCAGGTGCAGCATCACCTCGTTGGACCCGTTCGCCGCCCAGACCTGGTCCGCGACCAGGTCGCGCCCGCCGTCGCGGTTGAGGTAGCCGGCCAGCGCGGCCCGAAGCGCGGCGAACTCCCGGTCCGGATAGCGGTTCAGCGACCTGGTGGCCTCGGCCACCGCGTCCGCGACGGCGGCCACCAAGGCCTCCGAGGGGCCGTAGGGGTTCTCGTTGACGTTGAGCTGCACCGGGACGTCGAGCTGCGGCGCACCGTAGGGCGCCACCCCGCTCAGCTCGGCCCGCAGGGGCGGCTCGAAGGTCGCCGTCATCGCGGCCCCCGTCACGGGGCGTCGGTGCGGACGCGCACCGCGGCCGCGTGCCCGGGCAGGTCCTCGGCTTCCGCCAGCGCCACCACGTGGGACCCGACCTCACGCAGCGCGGCCGCTGAGTACTCGACCACGTGCATGGTCTTGCAGAAGGAGCGCACCGACAGGCCCGAGGAGTGGCAGGCGCAGCCGCCGGTCGGGAGCACGTGGTTCGACCCCGCGGCATAGTCGCCCAGGGACACCGGGGCATAGCCGCCGACGAAGATCGCCCCGGCGTTGCGCACCCGGGCCGCCCACGCGGACGCCTCGCGGGTCTGGATCGCCAGGTGCTCGGCGGCGTAGGCGTCGACGACCGCCAACCCCTGCTCGAGGTCCTCGACGAGGACGACCGCGGACTGCTGTCCCGAGAGCGCGGTGCGCACCCGCCCCTTGTGCCGGGTCGCGGCCACCTGCTTCTCGAGCTCGGCGACCACGTCGTCGGCCAGCGCCTCGTCGGGGGTGACCAGCACGGACGCCGCCAGGGGGTCGTGCTCGGCCTGGCTGAGCAGGTCCGCGGCGACGAACGCCGCCTCCGCGGTCTCGTCGGCCAGGACGGCGATCTCGGTGGGACCTGCCTCCGAGTCGATCCCCACGACGCCCTTGACCAGCCGCTTGGCGGTGACGGTGTAGATGTTGCCCGGCCCCGTCACCAGGTCCACCGGTCGGCACGGACCGGCGCCGTAGGCAAACATCGCGATCGCCTGGGCCCCGCCGACGGCGTACACCTCGTCGACGCCGAGCAGCGCACAGGCGGCGAGCACCGTCGGGTGCGGCAGCCCGTCGTGCTCGTCGTGCGGGGCAGAGGTCAAGGCCAGCGAGGGCACCCCGGCCACCTGGGCGGGGACCACGTTCATCACGACGCTGGAAACCAGCGGAGCCAGACCACCGGGGACGTAGAGCCCCACCCGCGCGATCGGCACGACCCGCTGGGTGACCCGGCCGCCGTCGACGACGTCGGTGGCGACGCCGGACTCGAGCTCGGCCTGGCAGGTCCTCCGCAGCCGCCGGATCGACTCCTCCAGCCCGGCCCGGACCGCGGGGTCGAGCTCGTCGAGGGCACGCTGCAGCGCGGCGGCGGGCACCCGGATGTCGTGCTGCTCGACCCCGTCGAAGCGGGCGGACAGCTCGGTGACCGCCTCAAGCCCGCGATCGCGGACCGCCTCGACGATGGGCCGGACCGCCTCGACGGTGGACGCGACGTCGGTGTCGGCGCGCGGCACCACGGACCGGTAATCGAGGTCCTCACCCCGCCCTGAGGCCTCGCGGAGGTCGATGCGGCGGATCATGGCGCCAGTGTAGGTGCGTCGGCACCCCCGCTCCGGGGCCAGCCCGTGCTCCTGGCAGGTTCGGACCTGCCGGGTACCGTGGCGGCGTGGCCGACCTGCTGCCCATCTTCCCGCTGAACACCGTGGTCTTCCCCGGTATGGCCCTGCCCCTGCACGTCTTCGAGGAGCGCTACCGGGCGATGGTGAGGAGCCTGCTGGCCGAGCCGGTCCGCAGCAAGCGGCGCTTCGGCATCGTGGCGATCCGTGAGGGCTACGAGGTCGGCAGCCACGAGGCGCAGTCGATGTACCGCACCGGGTGCGTCATGGGCCTGGAGCGGGTCGAGGAGCATCCCGATGGACGCTTCGACATCGCCGCCATCGCCCAGGACCGGATGCGGGTCCTGGCCACCGAGACCAGCGAGCCCTATCTGCGCGCGGAGGTCGAGCACCTCCCCCACGACGCGGCACCCGACCCCGACACGGCCCGCGAGGCCGCCCTGGCGCTGAGCGGGTTCGAGGAGTACCGCACCGTCCTGGGCCGGCTCCAGGGCCAGCTGCTCGTCGTCGGCAAGCTGCCCCGAGAGCCCGAGCTGCTGTCCTACGCGCTGGCCGCCGGCTGCGCCCTAACCTTGGCCCAGCGCCAGCAGCTATTGGAAGCGGCGACGTCGGCCGACCGGCTCCGGCTGCTGCGCCACCTGCTGGCCCAGGAAGTGCTCGCGATGCGGGCCCTGCCCTCGCTGCCGGCCACCGAGGTCGCCCGGTCCTCCTGGAACCCGAACTGAGCCATCGAACGACCCCGGTCTCGGCGAGTGGATCGTCTCGGCGCGCCGTCAGTCGGTCGCCAACCGGATCGTCGCCCGGAGCACGCCTGCGTCGACAGAGCCGCTGACGCCGAGGGTGCTCAGGGGCTCCACGTTGGCGCCCACCTCTGGCCCGGGGGCGCCGAGGCCGACCAGTTCGTCCAGCCAGCCGCCGGCGTCGAAGTCCACGAACACCCCGCCCGTGGACTCGTCGAACGCTGGCAGCGCCTCGGCGAAGGCCTCCTGGTCGCCCAGGTTTCCCCCAGCGGCGAGCCGCTGCACATAGTCCGGCGACATGCCCACGGCGATGGCGCCGGTCCCGCGCTCGACGACGACCTGGCCCTCCGCCCCGGCCGCGGCCACGACCCGCTCGACCAGGGGACCGATCACCGCTGGGTCTCCCGCGATCCGCACGCCGGCGGGAAGACCGGCGGGATCCCACAGACCGCTGGCGTCGAAGGACGAGTCCACGGCCACCGAGACTCCGTCGCCCAGCAGGCTCTGCAGGTCCTCGGGCAGAGAAAGGCCGGTGGTCGCCTCGGCGTCGGCCACCAGCCGGGCCAGGTCCTGCTCCCCCACCGCGCTCTCCAGTTGCGCCCAACCCTGCTCGACGGCGTCGTCGCCGACGCCGAACCCGGCGGCGAGGGCCGTGGTCGACGGCAGGTCGGCCAGCCCGCTGTCGCCGCCGGCGCCCATGGCGGCCGCGGCGTCGGTGGCACTCGCCGCAACCTCGACCTCGATGCCTCCGCCGTCGAAGCGGACCACCATCGCCCCACCCTCGAAGTCCTCCAGGGCCTCGCGGGTGGTCTCCGCGTCAACACCACGGTCGCCGGCGGCTCCGGAGTCCTCGACCGCCTCGCTCAGCGCCGTGGGGGCGTCGGCCGAGACGTAGCCGGTGACGATCCCGCCACCGCCGGCCTCCTCGACCCACCGGGTGAAGCCGTCGTCCTCGGCGAGGGACGCCGCACCGGCGTCCTCGGCCACCCCCTCGGCGGTGGCCCGGTCCTCGGCGACGATGAGGTAGTCGCCACTGATGGCGGTGCCGGGCGCAGGCTCGCCTCCGCAGGCCGCGATCGCCTCGATGCCGGTCTGCGCCGCCTCCGCGTCGCTCACCTGGACGGCCACGAACGGAGAGGGATCGCCCGCGCCGGGGCGCAGGGCCACCGCGAGCCGGTCGCCCAGCCACGGGTCGATGTCGTCGTCGAAGGTCAGCGGATCGCACGAGGCGTCGGAGAGGATCCCCTCCACCAGGACCCGGCGCAGGTCGTCCCCGTCGCCGAGACGGTCGTCGAGGGCCGGAAACTCCCGGAGGAAGCGGTAGGCCTCCACCTTCTGGCCGGCGCCGGGGTCGAGGTCCAGGGCCAAGTAGGCCAGCGTGTCCGCGGGGACGGCTTCGGCGGGCCCAGGACCTCCGCCCACCAGGGCGCTCACGGCCCACGCTCCGACGCCGGCGGCGCCCAGGACGCCGACGGTCGCCGCGGTGGCGACCCCCCAGCGCCAGCCGCGCCGCGACGTGCCCCGCACGTCCGGCGACGTCTCGAGGCGCTCGACGGGCGAGGACGCGTCGCCGTCCTCGTGCCCGAAGCCTTCAGCTGGTCCTGGAGTCTGGCTGGGCATGCGCTTCCCTTCACCCTGCGAGCCGCCCACCGCCGGGCGGCATGTCATCTCACCACGATCATCCGTGACCGGTGGTGAGGAGTCAGCGATCGTGGCGCTGATACAGCGCGCCTGCCGGCCCGCTCACCAGCATCACCAAGGCCCCGAGGACGGCGGCGATCGGCCACACGAGGTACGCCGCGTCGGCGTACACCTGCACGACGTCGGGCGCGGAAGTGCCCACCGAGGCGCCGGCGAGCACGCCGTCGGGGTTGTCCGGGCCCAGGGCGCGGCCCAGCCAGCCCGAGACCAGCGCGGCCATCATGGACCCGGCGACGACGGACGACAGCGTGACCACTTCGTGGGTGCGTCGCCAGGCCATCGCCACCAGGCCGCACCCGAGGCCGCCGACGGCGGCGAGCGCGGAGTACCACCCGTCGCGGCTGATCCGGGCGGCCAGGCCGACCTCGTCGGTGGCGTTGCCCAGGTCGCTGCGGACCACGGTCACCGGTTCCACCAGCTGTGGCCACAGGACCCCGGCCAGGAGCCCGGCGCCGAGGAACAGCGCCAGCACCACCGCGATGTCGGCATACATCGACCGGCGCAGCGCCTCGTCGTCGGCCAAGTCAGCCATGACCCAGGCAGTGCGGCCCCAGCAGCGCCTTGAGATCGGCGAACAGGGCCGGGGAGACGGCGACTCGAAGCCGGTCCTCGAGCCGCATCACCGTGGTGCTGGACCGGGTGCGCAACCGTAGCCGCACCTCGGTGGTGCCGGGGTGGGTGGCCAGGACGTCGCGGAGCTGCTCGACGACCGGGGGCGTGCACCGGGTCGCGGGAAGGGTGAGGACCACCGGGCCCGTGGGCCCGTCCGCCAGGTCGGGCACGGTGACCTCGTGGCCGTGCAGCTCAGGCTGGTCCTTGGAGCGGGAGAGCTTGCCCTTGACCGCCAGGATGGTGTCCTCGGTCAGCAGCGGCGCGGCCAGCTGATAGGCGCTGGGAAACAGCAGCACGTCGATCGCCCCTTCGAGGTCCTCGACCGTCACCATCGCCCAGGAGTCGCCGCGCTTGGTCATCTTGCGCTGCACCGAGGTGACGAGCCCGGCCACCGTGACCGCGGCGCCGTCGGGACGCTCCTCGTCGGCGAGGAGCTGGCCGATCGTGCAGTCCGCGGACCCGGCCAGCACGTGCTCGACACCGGTCAGCGGGTGGTCGGAGACATAGAGGCCGAGCATGTCGCGCTCGTGGGCGAGCAGCGTCTGCTTGTCCCACTCCGCCACGTCGGGAACCGTGACGCTGACCCCCCACCCGGCCGCGAACCCCTGGTCCGCGGCGTCGTCGAGGCCACCGAACAGCGAGTCCTGACCGATCGCCTCGTTGCGCTTGACCTCGACGTACTGATCGACCGCGGACTCGTGGACCGCGACCAGGGCCCGGCGCTTGTGAGCCAGGGAGTCGAAGGCCCCCGCCTTGACCAGCGACTCGATCACCCGTTTGTTGCACACCAGGCCGTCGACCTTGGCCAGGAAGTCGCCGAAGTCGGCGTAGCGGCCCTTCTCCCGCCGGGCGGACACGATCGCCTCCACGACGTTGCCCCCGACGTTGCGGACCGCGTTGAGGCCGAACCGGATGTCGGAGCCCACCGGGGTGAACGTCGACTGCGACTCGTTCACGTCAGGGGGCAGCACCTTGATCCCCATGCGCCGGCACTCGTTGAGGTAGATCGCGGACTTGTCCTTGTCGTCCTTGACCGAGGTCAGCAGTGCGGCCATGTACTCGCAGCGGTAGTTCGCCTTGAGGTAGGCCGTCCAGTAGGACACCAGGCCGTAGGCCGCCGAGTGCGCCTTGTTGAAGGCGTAGTCGGAGAACGGCAGCAGGACGTCCCACAGGGTCTGCACGGCGGCCGAGGAGTAGCCCCGCTCGCGCATTCCGGCCGAGAACGCCTCGAACTGCTTGTCCAGCTCGGCCTTCTTCTTCTTGCCCATCGCCCGACGGAGCAGGTCGGCCTGGCCCAGCGAGTAGCCGGCAACCCGCTGGGCGATCGCCATCACCTGCTCCTGATAGACGATGAGCCCGTAGGTCTCGCCCAGGATCTCCGCGAGCGGCTCGGCCAGCTCGGGGTGCATCGGCTCGACCGGCTCGCGCCCGTTCTTGCGCCGTGCGTACCGGTTGTGCGAGTCGGCCCCCATCGGACCGGGACGGTACAGCGCACCCACGGCGGAGATGTCCTCGAAAGCGTCGGGCTTCATGCTCCGCAGCAGGGCTCGCATCGGCCCGCCGTCGAGTTGGAACACCCCCAAGGTGTCGCCGCGCTGGAGCAGCGCGTAGGTGGCGGGATCGTCCAGCGCGAGGTCCTCGAGCACCACCTTCTCGCCGCGGTTTCCCTCGATGTTGCGGACAGCGTCGTCGAGGACCGTGAGGTTCCGCAGCCCCAGGAAGTCCATCTTGATCAGGCCGAGCCGCTCGCAGGTCGGGTAGTCGAACTGCGTGATCACGGCCCCGTCCTGCTCCCGGCGCATCACCGGGATGATGTCGAGCAGCGGCGTGCTCGACATGATGATGCCGGCCGCGTGCACCCCCCACTGGCGCTTGAGCCCCTCCAGCCCGATCGCGGTGTCGACCACCGTCTTCACGTCTGGCTCGGCCCCGTAGACCGCGCGGAACTCCCCGGCTTCGCCGTAGCGGGGGTGCTCGGCGTCGAAGAGCTGCTTGAGCGGGACGTCCTTGCCCATCACCGCAGCCGGCATCGCCTTGGTGATCCGGTCCCCCAGGGCGAAGGGGTAGCCCAGGATCCGGGAGGCGTCCTTGACCGCCTGCTTGGCCTTGATGGTGCCGTAGGTGACGATCATGGAGACCCGGTCGTCGCCGTACTTCTCGGTGACATAGCGGATCACCTCGCCACGGCGTCGCTCGTCGAAGTCGATGTCGAAGTCGGGCATCGAGACGCGGTCGGGGTTGAGGAAGCGCTCGAAGATCAGGCCGTGCTCGAGCGGGTCGAGGTCGGTGATCCGCAGGGCGTACGCCGCGATCGAGCCGGCGCCCGAGCCACGGCCGGGGCCGACCCGGATGCCGTGGTCCTTGGCCCAGGTGATGAAGTCGGCGACCACGAGGAAGTAGCCCGGGAACCCCATCTGGGTGATCACGCCGATCTCGAACTCGGCCTGCTCGCGCACCCGGGTGGGGATCCCCTCGGGGTAGCGGTAGTGGAGCCCTCGCTCGACCTCCTTGACGAACCACGAGTCCTCGGTCTCGCCGTCGGGGACCGAGAAGCGAGGCATGTAGTTGGCGTCGGTGTCGAAGGCGACCTCGCACCGCTCGGCGATCGCGAGGGTGTTATCGCACGCGGCGGGCAGCCCATGGCGCTCGGCCCACAGCTCACGCATCTCGGCGGGCGACTTGATGTAGTAGCTGTCACCGTCGAAGCGGAACCTCTTGGGATCGGACATGGTGCTTCCCGAGGACACGCAGAGCAGGTGCTCGTGCGCTGTGGAGTCCTCGGCGCGCACGTAGTGGGAGTCGTTGGTCGCCACCATCGGCAGCTGCAGGTCCTGGGCGAGCCGCAACAGCCCGTCGCGGACCCGGGTCTCGATGGCCAACCCGTGGTCCATCAGCTCGAGGAAGTAGTTGTCCGGACCGAGGATCTCGCGGAAGTCCCCTGCAGCCCGGCGGGCCTTGTCGTAGTCGCCGATGCGCAGCCAGGTCTGCACCTCCCCCGACGGGCAGCCGGTGGTGCCGATGAGGCCCGCGGCGTGCTCGGCGAGCAGCTCTCGGTCGGCCCGCGGCTTGTAGAACTGGCCCTCGAGGCTGGCCCGGGAGGAGAGCCGGAACAGGTTGTGCATGCCGGCGGTGCTCTCGGCGAGCAAGGTCATGTGGGTGTAGGCGCCTGAGCCGGAGACGTCGTCGTCCCCCCCGGTGTTCCACCGCACCCGCCGCTTCTCGAAG
Source organism: uncultured Actinomycetota bacterium (assembly GCA_963745245.1). Taxonomy (GTDB): domain Bacteria; phylum Actinomycetota; class Actinomycetes; order Propionibacteriales; family Nocardioidaceae; genus Marmoricola_A. The sequence continues at coordinate 161,257 of CAVUWU010000002.1, read as the reverse complement.
CGGGAGGTGTTCGGGGTCACGTAGGCCTCGATGCCGATGATCGGCTTGATCCCGCGCGCGGTTGCCTGGGACCAGAAATCGAAGGCGCCGAAGACGTTGCCGTGGTCGGTCATGGCGATCGCGTCCATGCCGAGCTCGGCGGTCCGGGCGAATAGGTCGTCGAGACGAGCCGCGCCGTCGAGCATGGAGTACTCGGTGTGCACGTGCAGGTGCACGAAGCCGTCCCGCGTCCCGCCCGCCATCGGCTCCCCGTGCTCCTCTCGTCTGCTCCAACGCATGCTGAACCGGGGCCGGCGTACCGACCCACTGCTCTTGGGGAAGGGCCTCAGCCTATGACAGGCACGCTGCCACGCCGCACCGACACTCGCGGCCCGCGGTCAGTGCAGGTCGCGGATCAGGTCCAGAGCGCGCTGGAGGTCGGACGGGTAGTCCGAGGAGTACTCCACGAACTCGCCGCTCTCGGGGTGCTCGAAGCCCAGACGCACCGCGTGCAGCCACTGCCGGTCCAGGCCCAGCCGGCGGGCGAGCACCGGGTCGCCGCCGTAGAGCGGGTCGCCCACGCACGGGTGATGCAGCGCGGCCATGTGCACTCGGATCTGGTGGGTGCGACCGGTCTCCAACTGCACCTCCAGCAGACTCGCGAAGCGGTGCGCCTCCAGCGTCTCGTAGTGGGTGACGCTGTGCTTGCCGTCGGCCTTCACCCCGAATTTGAAGTCGTGTCGGGTGTGCCTGCCGATCGGGGCCTCGACGGTCCCCCGCAGCGGGTCGGGATGGCCCTGCACCAGCGCGTGGTAGGTCTTCTCCACCGCACGGCGCCGGAAGGCGTTCTTGAGCCGCGAGTAGCCGTGCTCGGACTTCGCGATCACCATCACCCCCGAGGTGCCCGCGTCGAGCCGCTGGACGATGCCCTGCCGCTCGGGGGCGCCGCTGGTGGCGATGCGGAAGCCCGCCGCCGCCAGGTGCCCGACGACGGTCGGACCCGACCATCCCGGACTCGGGTGCACCGCCACACCCACCGGCTTGTCGACCACCACGAGCGCGTCGTCATCGTGGACGATCTGGATGCCCTCCACCGTCTCGGGCACCACGGCCACCGGGTCGACCGGCGCGGGGATCGCGATGTCCAGCACGGCGCCCCCGGAGACCCGGTCGGACTTGGCGACGTCGGCGCCGTCGAGCTGGACCAGGCCCGCGCCGATCAGCTCGGCGGCCCGGCCTCGCGAGAGCCCGAACATCCGCGAGAGCACCGCGTCCACCCGCTCCCCCGTCAGGCCCTCCGGCACCGCGACGGTACGCCGGTCCGCGCCGGTCGGATGACCGGTCACCGGCCGGGCTCGTCCGGCGCGTCCGGCCCGTCTGGCCCGTGTGGCCCGGCGGGCCGGATCTGGCCCCGCGGGCGCTGACCGGAGAGGGAGACCCCGCGCAGCGCCTGGAGGATGATGACTCCGGCGGCCACGTTGATGCAGATGTCGGCGATGTTGAACACCGGGAATCTCGGCAGCTGGAGGAAGTCCACGACGTGGCCACGCAGCGGCCCTGGCTCGCGGAAGAGCCGGTCGGTCAGGTTGCCGAGCACCCCGCCGAGCAGGCACCCGAGGCCGAACGCCCAGAGCCGGTCGCCGAGCCGGCGGGCCAGCACGAGGAGGACGAGGACCGCGACGATCGCCACCACCGCGAGGAGCACCGTGTAGGAGGTGCCGGTGCTGAACGCCGCGCCCGGGTTGCGCACGAGCGTGAGCCGGAGAAGGTCACCGAGCACCGGCACCGGTGGCTGTCCCTCGAGCCGGGCGACGGCGAGCACCTTGGTGACGAGGTCGAGGACATAGGCGAGGGCCGCGACCGCGGCGAACAGGAGCAGAGACCTCCGACGGCGGACTGGGGCTGCCGTGTCGCTGGAGCTCAGCGACGCTCCTCGCGCTGCTTGCATGTCAAACACAGTGTCGCACGGGGAAAAGCGATCAGGCGGTTCTTGCCGATCGGCTGCCCGCAGGACTCGCACACGCCGTAGGTGCCGTTGTCGATGCGCTCCAGCGCATGCTCGGTCTGCTCGAGCATCACCCGGGCGTTGTTGGCGAGGCTCAGCTCGTGGTCGCGCTCGAACGTCGCCGACCCGAGGTCTGCCTGGTCGTTGCCGGCTCCGTCCCCGGCATCCCGCATCAGGTCGTCCAGCTCGCGGGTGACCAGGTCGAGCTCTTGGCGCAACCGCGCCACGTCGGCCCGAAGTTCGGCGCGCACCTCCTCGAGCTCCTCGGCGGTCCAGGGCTGCTCGTCCTCTTTCACCCGCAACGACTCCGGCGCCGCGGGGCGGGCCGAGCCACCGGTCTTGGCGCGCTTCTGGGTCGTCGTCTTCTGGGACGTGGCCTTCTTCCCGGGCGCCTTCGTGGCGGTGGCCTTCTTGGCGGTGGCCTTCGTGGCCGGGGCCTTCGTGGCCGGGGCCTTCTTGGCGGTGGCCTTCTTGGCCGGGGCCTTCCGGGCCGGTGCCTTCGTGGCCGGGGCCCGCTTCGTCGGCGCCTGCTTGGCCGGCGAGTTCTCCCGGGACTGCTGCCCAGTGGTCTCGGGGCCCGTGGTCTGGGGACCACTGGTCTGCGGACCACTGGTCGCGGGCGCGGCCTCGGCCGGGTCGGCGGACGACGCCGACCTGGCGGAGGGCACCGCCTTGGCGGCGACCGCGCTCACCTTCTTGGCGGCCGCCGCGGCAGTCCTGCCGACCAGTTTGCCGGCGGTGGTTCGAGCCATGGGCAAAGGCCCCCGTCCACGTCGAGAAGGACTTCGCTGGGATCCCGGGAGCCCGGCGAGGTCAGAGCGCGTCCTGACCGCACCCGCGGCGAGGATATGTGCCCGGTCACGTCCCGGCAACCAACGACCCCGGCGTGCCGGGAGCCGTCGACACGCCGGTCGGGTGCGCGCGCGTCTGGAGCGCTCTGGCACACTGGGCGCACCGCACGGCGTCGACGGGACGAGTACCTCCGAGCACAGCCGACAGCGACCTGGGGTTGGTGCGAGCCCAGGGGTGTTGTCCGGAGGGAAGATCACCCCCCAGCCGCCGGAAGAGCGCCTCGGGCCGCAGTGCGCGAGGCAGGTAGAACCGGCAGCGGTGCAGCAACGAGAGGGTGTCACCCGCCACGGCGGGCGGCGCCAAGGAGGGTGGTACCGCGGGGCTCCGCGCACAGCGGCGGCCTCGTCCCTTCGTCATCGTCCCCAGGAGGCCTAGAGCCTTCGACGAGGCCCCCGGCGAAGGACCCATCGTGAGCGAGTACCCCCCCGTCCCCCCGCAGGTCGACCTGCCCGCCATGGAGCGCGAGATCCTCGCCTTCTGGAAGCAGCACGACACGTTCGCTGCCTCCCTGGCCCGCAACGAGGGTGCGCGACGGTGGACTTTCTACGAGGGCCCCCCGACTGCCAACGGAGTCCCGGGCACCCACCACGTCGAGGCGCGGGTCTTCAAGGACCTGTTCCCCCGGTTCCGGACGATGCAGGGACGGATGGTCGAGCGCAAGGCGGGCTGGGACTGCCACGGGCTTCCGGTCGAGCTCGCCGTCGAGAAGGAGATGGGCTTCTCCGGCAAGAAGGACATCGAGGCCTACGGCGTGGCCGAGTTCAACGCCCGCTGTCGTGAGTCGGTGCTGCGCAACGTCGACATGTTCGAGGCGATGACCGAGCGGATGGGCTACTGGGTGGACATGGCCCACCCCTACACCACGATGTCCTCCGCCTACGTCGAGTCGGTGTGGTGGGCGCTCCAGCAGATCCACCGTCAGGGGCTGCTCGTGGAGGACCACCGGGTGGCGCCGTACTGCCCGCGCTGCGGCACCGGGCTGTCGGACCACGAGCTGGCGCAGGGCTACGAGACGGTGACCGACCCCAGCGTCTACGTGCGCTTCCCGCTGACCAGCGGTCCCTACGCCGGCACCGCGGCGCTCCTCGTCTGGACGACCACCCCCTGGACGCTGGTGTCCAACACCGCGGTGGCCGCCCATCCCGAGGTGGAGTACGTCGTAGCCACCGACACCCGCACCCCCGGAGGCGAGACCCTGGTGGTGGCCGAGCCCCTGGTCGATGAGGTGCTCGGCGAGGGGTGGGAGATCGTCGACCGGATCACCGGCACCGGGATGGAGCGCTGGGAGTATGCGCGCCCGTTCGAGCTGGTCGACTTCCCGGCTGCAGAAACCGGCCAACCCGGGGGGCGGGCCCACTTCGTGGTGCTCGGCACCTATGTGACCACCGAGGACGGGACCGGCCTGGTGCACCAGTCGCCCGCCTTCGGCGAGGACGACATGCAGGTGTGCCGGGCCTACGGTCTGCCGGTGGTCAACCCGGTCGGCGCCGACGGCCACTTCGCCCCCGAGGTCGGGCTGGTGGGCGGACAGTTCTTCAAGCATGCCGACACCGACCTGGTCGCCGACCTGGCCGAACGCGGCCTGCTCTACCGTCACGTGGCGTTCGAGCACTCCTACCCGCACTGCTGGCGCTGCCACACCGCGCTGCTCTACTACGCCCAGCCGTCCTGGTACGTCCGCACGACCCAGCGCAAGGACGCGCTGCTGCGCGAGAACGAGCGGACCTCGTGGTATCCCGACACCGTCAAGTGGGGTCGGTACGGCGACTGGCTGCACAACAACATCGACTGGGCGCTGTCCCGGCGCCGCTACTGGGGCACACCGCTGCCGATCTGGCGCTGCCCGGAGGGACACGAGGTCTGCGTCGGGTCGCTGGCCGAGCTCAGCGAGCTGACCGGCAGCGACCAGTCCGGGCTCGACCCGCACCGCCCCTATGTCGACGAGGTCACCTTCGCGTGCCCGCACCCCTCATCCGCGTCGGCGCCGTGCGGCGCGGAGTCACGCCGAGTGCTCGACGTCATCGACGCGTGGTTCGACAGCGGCTCGATGCCGTTCGCACAGTGGGGCTACCCGCATGTCGAGGGTTCGCGGGAGCGCTTCGAGCAGGCCTTCCCGGCCCACTTCATCTGCGAGGCGATCGACCAGACCCGTGGCTGGTTCTACACGCTGATGGCCGTCAACACGCTCGTCTTCGACCGCAACGCCTACGAGAACGTCGTGTGCCTGGGACACATCCTGGCCGAGGACGGCCGGAAGATGTCGAAGCACCTGGGCAACATCCTGGAGCCGATCCCGCTCATGGACCAGCACGGCGCAGACGCCATGCGCTGGTTCATGGCCGCCTCGGGATCGCCGTGGGTTGCCCGCCGGGTAGGTCACGCCACCATCCAGGAGACCGTGCGCAAGGTGCTGCTGACCTACTGGAACGCCGTCGCCTTCCACGTCCTCTACGCGCGCACCGCCGGGTGGACCCCCGGCTCGGTGCCGGCCCCGCCGGTGGCCAAGCGCCCGGTTCTCGACCGCTGGCTGGCCGCCGAAACCTCCCGGATGGTCACCGTGGTGACCGAGGCGCTGGAGGACTTCGACACCCAGCGGGTCGGCCTGGAGATCTCGCGGTTCGTCGACGACCTGTCGAACTGGTACATCCGCCGGTCCCGCCGCCGGTTCTGGTCCGCGGACCCGGCGGCCCTCCAGACCTTGCACGACACCCTGGACACGCTGACCCGGCTGATGGCACCGCTCACCCCGTTCGTGACCGAGCGGGTGTGGCAGGACGTGGTCCGCTCGGTGGATCCGGCGGCGGCCGAGTCGGTGCACCTTGCCCCGTGGCCCGCAGCGGGGCCGGCGGCGGTCGACGACGCTCTCGGCGACGCGGTGGCGCTGGCCCGGCGGCTGGTCGAGCTCGGGCGTGCGGCTCGCGCCGAAGCCAAGGTGCGCACGCGCCAGCCACTGCGACGCGCGCTCGTGCCGACCGCGGCGTACTCGCGGCTCGACGAGCAGCTGCGCGCCGAGATCGCCGACGAGCTCAACGTCGGCGTGGTCGAACCGCTCTCGACGGCCGGGTCGTTGGTCGACCACGCCGCCAAGGGCAACTTCCGCGCCCTGGGCAGGCGGTTTGGACGGCAGACCCCCCACGTCGCCCAGGCGATCGCCGCGGCGGACGCGTCCCTCCTCGCCGCCGACCTCGCGGCCCGGGGCGCCGCGGTCGTCGTGGTCGACGGTGAGGAGGTGCGGGTCGGCGCTGACGAGGTGATCCTGTCCGAACGGCCGCGCGAGGGCTGGTCGGTGATCAACGAGCAAGGCGAGACGATTGCGCTCGACCTGACGCTGACCCCCGCGCTGAAGCGAGCCGGCCTGGCCCGGGAGGTCGTGCGCCTGGTGCAGGAGGCGCGCAAGTCCAGCGGCTTCGAGGTGTCGGACCGGATCATCCTGCGGTGGCGGGCCGATGACGAGCACGGCGAGCTCGCGGAGGCGCTGCGGGAGCATGAGGCCACCGTGGCGGAGGAGGTGCTGGCCACCTCGATGGCCGAGGTGGAGCCGGACGGCACGCCACGCCGGGACGACGACCTGGGCCTGGCCTTCAGCGTGGCCCGGGTCTGAGCGCAGCCTCGGGCGCCGGCCAGAGGGGTGTCAGTCCGAGCGCTCTGAGCCGGGCTCGCCGGCCTCGGCGTTCGGCTCGGCGGGCTCGGCGGGCTCGGCGGGATCCTCTGCGTTCGGGTCGGTGAGCAGCTCCTGAAGCCCGGGCGAGTCCGCGGCGCCCGGCTCGCTGTGCCCGAGCACGCCGCCCACGCCCTGACCATCGAGGGCCGCGAGCTGCTCCTCGAAGTAGGTCCGCAGCTCCGAGCGGTACTCCCGCTCGAACTCGCGCAGCCGCTCGACCTCGGCGTCCAGCCGCTGCTTCTGCTGGTCGATGTCCCCGAACACCGCGTGCCGCCGCTGCGTGGTCTCGGTGTCCAGCGACGACGCGCGGTCGCGGGCCTCCGCCTCCAGGGACGCCGCGGTGGACCGGGCGTCACCCACGATCTGGTTGGCCTCCTGGCGCGCCTCTGCGACGAGCTCGTCGGCGTTGCGCCCCGCCATCTCGAGCAGCCGAGTGGCAGCCGCGGAGGCCTCGGCGGTCGTTGACACCCGCAGGGTCTCGGTCTCGATCGTTCGCCCCGAGGGCTCGGCCCCGGTGTCGTGAGCATCGGCCGGGGTCGGCGCGGCGACGGCTTCTGGGGAGGTCTCCGGGGCGTCGGCGGCCGGCTGCTCGCCACCCTCGGCGCTGGGCCGGCCCCGGAGCTCGGCGTTCTCCCGCAGCAGGCGGGCCAGCTCGGACTCGACCTCGTCGAGGAACTGGTCCACCTCCGTCATGTCGTAGCCCTCGCGCAGCCGCACGGTGGTGAAGCGCTTGTTGCTGACGTCCTCGGGGGTCAACGGCATCGGTCCACCTCGGTGAGATCGGTCGAAACGTGTCGGAGTCTTGCACTCGCAGTGTTGCAGGAAGCCGCGCTGGGGGCAGCGGTGGCGCGGGTCGCGAGGCCCCGCGGGAGCGGTGGTGCGGCACGCGGCTTGTTCAGCAGTCTCCTAGAAGAAGATCATCCGGTTGACGGTCAGCAGCAGGTAGCAGGCGATCAGCACGATGATGAAGCTCGTGTCGAGCGCGATGCTGCCCAGGCGGAGCGGGGGCACGAACCTCCGGACGAACATGATCGGCGGGTCGGTGACGCTGTAGATGGCTTCGAGGATGACCAGGAGCACGCCCCGAGGCGACCACGAGCGCGCGAACACCTGGACCCAGTCCACCACGAACCTGGCGAAGAGCAGGTAGAGAAAAATCGAGAGAATCAGGTTGATGAGTCCGCCGACAAGCTGCACGAGGGGTGAGTCTAGGTCGCGGGACCTAGGACTGGTTGAAGAAGCCGTCCTCGGCGATGCGCTTCTTGTCCTCCGCGGCCACCGCGACGTTCGGCGGGGAGAGCAAGAACACCTTGTTGGTGACGCGCTCGATGGTCCCGTGGACGCCGAAGACCAGGCCGGCCGCGAAGTCGACCAGCCGCTTGGCGTCGGTGTCGCTCATCTCGGACAGGTTCATGATCACCGGGATGCCGTCGCGGAAGTTCTCCCCGATGGTGCGGGCCTCGTTGTACGTCGTGGGGTGCAGAGTCGTGATCCGCGACAGCTCGGCGACCTGGGTCGTGGCGACGACCGGGTTCGTCGACGGCAGGCGTCGCCGCTCCGCGAGCTGCGCCACCGGCGCGGGACGCCCGAGCCCGGTGTCCCGCTCGGCCTCGCGCTCGGGGTCGCGGTCGGGGTCGAGGTCGTCGTAGTCGTCCTCGTAGCGACCGGCGTCCTCGAGAAGTCCGAGGTAGACACCCATCTTTCGCATCGCGCCACTCATGACTCTCGCCTCCTGCGTCCCAACTGTCTCGATGAGGCTACCGGCGCGCCGGGCGGTTTCCGAGAACCGCACTCCCGACACGCACGTGTGTCGCCCCGGCGGCGACCGCGTGCTCCAGGTCGCCGCTCATGCCCGCCGACATCCAATCGGCAGACGGTGTCCTCGCGCGCACGTGCGCCCAGGTGCGGGCGAGCAGTGCAAATGCGGCCGCGGGGTCTGCGTCGGGGGGCGCCACCCCCATCACGCCGGCCAGCCGGAGCCGCTGCGACCCCGCGATGTGCGCAGCCAAGTCCGCGGCCTGCTCGGGGGGGACCCCCCTGCGGTTCCCGCCCTGCCGGCCGGGGCCGTCCAGGCTGACCTGGACCAGCACGTCGAGGTCCGCCTGGCGTTCCTGGGCCCCACGAGCGAGACCGGCAACGAGCTTGGCACGGTCCAGGGAGTGGACGACGTCGGCCCAGCCGCCCACGGCGGCCGCCTTGTTGCTCTGCAGCGGACCGACGAAGTGCCAGGTGAGGTCCAGGTCGCTGAGCTCAGCGCGCTTGGCCACGCCTTCCTGGTGACGGCTCTCGCCGACGGCACGCACGCCGATCTCGTGCAGGAGCCGCACGTCGGCCGCCGGGAAGAACTTGGTCACGACCACGAGGGTGACCTCCTCCGGGAGACGATCGGCCTCCGCGCACGCCGCGGCGATCCGGCCTCGCACTGCCTGCAGGCCTGCTCTGAGCTCACGGCGTCGACGCTCGGGCGAGTCGGCCATCCCCGACGGTGCGGGCACCTCGGACACGGCGCGCTGGTCGGGCCTCCCGGGCCCCGGCGAAGTCGTCATGACCGCAGCCACACGAGCCCCGCGTGTCGTCCGCACGGCGACCCTTGCCGGCGGTAGGAGAAGAATGAGGCATCCTCGATCGTGCATCGCGCGACGTCGACGACCTCGGCGCCGTCGCGCTCGAGCTGGGCCCGCAGCCCCGCCCCGAGGTCGAGAGCCGGCGTGCCCCACGACGTCTCCCCCCAGGTCTCGGGCACCACGGCTGCCACCTCGTCGCGGAGAAGGGCCGGCACCTCGTAGCACCGACCGCAGGCCCGAGGACCCAGCCAGGCGAGGAGGTCCCGGGCGCCCATCCGGCGCAGGGCTGCGACCGCCCGACCCACGACGTCGGCCGCCACGCCGGCCCGCCCGGCATGGGCGGCCCCGACCACGCCGCGGTCGGGGTCGGCCAGCAGCACTGGCACGCAGTCGGCGGCCCGGGCGGCCAGCAGGCGTCCCGGGGTCCTCGTGACCACCGCGTCCGCGGTCGGCTCGGTGGCCTCCGTCGGCTCCGCCATCGGGTTCCCCACCTCCACCACCTCGTTCCCATGGACCTGATGGAGCGTGAGGACGTCGGGCACCGCGGCGTGCGGCCCGGCCATCGCCTCGGCGACCCGACCGGTGTTGCGCCGCACGGCGGCGGGGCTCTCACCGTCTTGCATCGTCAAGTTGAGTTCGGCGAAGGGGCCGGTGCTGACGCCGCCGAGGCGGTCGGTGAAGGCGATCTCCACCGACCCCCGGCTGTCGCGGAACGCGAGCACGGAGCGTCGGTCCGCCTACTTGAGGAAGTCGGGCACGTCGAGGTCGTCGTCGGCCGAGCCCGCCCGCGAGGAGCCGACCGGCGAGGCGTGGTAGGGCTGCGCGGTGGCGGGCACGCGCGGCTGCTCCGCGGGACGGCTGGGGGCCGGGCCACCGCCGAAGGCCGGCCGGCCTGCGGGGCCCGCCGGCGTGCTGAAGCCCTCCCGCCGCGTCGAGGCTGCGGCCTGCCGGGTCTCGGCCTGCGACTGCACCGGCTCACGCCGGATCTGGTGGACCTCGTTGCGGCGCTTGGGCATCCCCCCGTCGAAGCCGGCGGCGATCACCGTCACGCGCACCTCGTCACCGAGCGCGTCGTCGATGACCGCGCCGAAGATGATGTTCGCCTCCGCGTGCGCAGCCTGGGACACCAGCGCGGCGGCCTCGTTGATCTCGAACAACCCGAGGTCGGATCCACCGGCGATGGACAGCAGCACCCCGTGTGCGCCCTCGATCGAGGCCTCCAGCAGCGGGCTCGACACCGCCATCTCGGCGGCACCGACGGCGCGGTCGTCACCGCGCGCGGAGCCGATCCCCATCAGCGCCGAGCCGGCGTTCTGCATGACCGACTTGACGTCGGCGAAGTCGAGGTTGATCAATCCCGGCGTGGTGATCAGGTCGGTGATGCCCGAGACGCCCTGGAGGAGCACCTGGTCGGCCTGCTTGAAGGCGTCGAGCACCGAGACGCTTCGGTCGCTGATCGAGAGCAGCCGGTCGTTGGGGATGACGATGAGGGTGTCGACCTCCTCGCGGAGCTGGGCGATGCCCTCCTCGGCCTGGTTGGCGCGACGACGCCCCTCGAAGGCGAACGGCCGGGTCACGACACCGATGGTCAGGGCCCCCAGCGACCGGGCGATGCGGGCGACCACCGGCGCGCCTCCGGTGCCCGTGCCGCCGCCCTCGCCGGCGGTGACGAAGACCATGTCGGCGCCCTTGATCACCTCCTCGATCTCCTCGGCGTGGTCCTCGGCCGCCTTGCCCCCCACATCGGGGTTGGCGCCGGCACCGAGGCCCCGGGTCAGCTCGCGGCCGATGTCGAGCTTCACGTCGGCGTCGCTCATCAGCAGTGCCTGCGCGTCGGTGTTGATCGCGATGAACTCGACGCCCTTGAGCCCGACCTCGATCATCCGGTTGACGGCGTTGACACCACCGCCACCGATCCCAACGACCTTGATGACGGCCAGGTAGTTCTGCGGTGCTGCCACGGCAGGTCCCTCTCGTGTCGCGTCGCCTTGTGGCGACTCGGCTTCTCTGCGGTCGGTGGGGAAGAGGCCGTCGGTGTGTCCCAAACCCTAACCCTGAAGTAGAGGGTTATAGTTATGTCAACCTCGTGCCTGACTAAGAACGTAGATCACCAGGGGCCTCGCTCCGCGACGACACGCAGGCGTGTCGACAAATCGTGCTGGGATTCGGCGGTTCGGTCCGGCTCAGGGACGCAGGGTCGGCCGGCCGGGCGCCGTGACGTCGTACACGCTGGCCTCGCGCTCCAGCAGCACCCGGAGCACCTCGACCTTCTCGGCGGAACGGTCGGCGCTCCCCCAGGTCACGCTCGCCCCGTTGCGCAGCCGCAGGGTGATGTCGTCGATCGACGTCACGGCCACCGAGGCCAGCCGCTTGTGCAGGTCCGCGGGCAGGGCGCCGACCACGGCCCCCGCCTCGGCGAGTGCCTCGCCCGGAGTGCTGGACCGCATGGTCACCTCGACGAGCCCCTCGGGACGATCGGGGTAGCTGCGGAAGAGCACACCCTCGCGATCCAGGGCGCGCCACCGTCCGTCCCACGCCACGACGGCCACGGCTTCCCGTTCGGTGACCTGCACACGCAGCCGGTCGGGCCACGACCGGGAGACCGCCGCGGCCGCGACCGGAGGCAGCGCCTCGACGCGCGCCTGCACGCTGGTGAGGTTGGCAGTTGCCAGCGGTTCGCCGAGCGGGACATCCGCCGCGTCGGCCACCTGCTCGTCGCTGAGCACCTCGGTGCCCCGCACCTCGACACCGGCCACCGCCAGCACCGGGGAGAAGAACACCATCCACACGGCGCCGCCGACCAGCGCGACCACGGCGAGGACGAATGCGACCCGCCGCCAGGCCAGCCGCCGCCGGGCCCGCTGCCGGCGGCGGAACCGGCGGCCTGGCGTCGGGCGGGCCGGCGACGCCCCGCCCGCAACGCTGGAGGCAGGCCCTCCTGCCCTGGGCTCCGCGAGCTTGGAGCCACGCGCCCTCATGCCCCCTCCCCCCGGGGCCCTCCGCCTGGGTGCGCGGCTGCGTCTCCCAGCAGCGCGAGCACGCGCGGGCCGAGCCGGGTGACATCCCCCGCGCCCAGGGTCAGGACGAGGTCGCCCGGCCGGGCGAGACCCGCCAGGACCGCGGGTGTGCGGTCCCAGGAGGGCTCGAAGCGCACGGCGGCCGAGGGAAGCGGGACGCTCGCGGCGACCAGGCCGCCATCGACGCCCGGCTCCGGATCCTCCCTGGCCAGGTAGACGTCCATGACCACCACCTCGTCTGCGGCTCCCAACGCCCGGCCCATGGCCGCACCGAACATGCGGGTGCGCGAGACGAGGTGCGGCTGGAAGGCGACGATGACCCGGCCGTCGCCGACGAGCGACCGCGCTGCCTGCAGGTCGCCGGCGATCTCGTTGGGGTGGTGGGCGTAGCTGTCGTAGACCCGCACCCCGCCCGCCTCGCCCTTGCGCTCCATCCGCCGGCGGGTGCCGGTGAAGGCCTCCAGCCCGCGACTGAGGTCGTCGAAGCCGAAGCCGAGCCGCAGGCCGGCCGCCAGCGCCACAAGGGCGTCGAGGACGTAGTGCCGGCCCGGGATCCGCAGCTCCAGCCGGCCCAGCAGCCGGCCGTCGGCCAGCACGTCGCACGAGGAGCGGCTGCCCATAAAGCTCAGGTCGGCCGCACGCAGCGACGCCGACGGGGACTCCCCGGTCCGGACCACCTCCAGACCCCGGTCCTCGGCCTGGTCGGCCAGCGCGGCGGCCCCCGGGTCGTCCACGCACGCGACCAGGAAGCCGTCGTCCTCGACTCGGTCGAGGAACTGCGTGAAGGCTGCGCGGTAGGCCTCCTCGGTGCCGTAGTTGTCGAGGTGGTCGGACTCGACGTTGGTGACCAGCGCCGCGTGCGGGGTGTAGACGAGAAAGGCCCCGTCGCTCTCGTCGGCCTCGGCCACGAACAGCTCTCCCGAGCCGTGGCGGGCGTTCACCCCCAACGCCGTGACCTCGCCGCCGATGGCGAAGGACGGGTCGGCGCCGCAGTGCTGCAGGGCGACGGTGAGCAGCGAGGTGGTGGTCGTCTTCCCGTGGGTGCCGGCCACCGCGACCACACGGCGCCCCTGCATCACCGACTCCAGCGCGGCCGAGCGGGGCAGCAGCAACAGACCCAGCCGTCGGGCCTCGACCACCTCAGGGTTGTCCTCACGCACCGCGGTGGAGACCACGACCGTGTCCGCGCCGTGCACCTGGTCGGCCCGGTGTCCGACGTGCACCCGGGCGCCCAAGGCGCCGAGTGCCTCCAGAGACTCGGAGGTCTGCGCGTCGCTGCCGCTGACGGGAACGCCGCGCGCCAGCATAATCCGGGCGATCCCCGACAGCCCTGCCCCGCCGATGCCGACCAGGTGCACCCGGCCGAGCCGCTCGGCCGAGGGCACGTCGGAGGGCACCGGGAGCCTCACCGCCGCTCCCCCGCGGCCTCGAGGACCAGGTCTGCCAGCCGTTCGTCGGCGTCGCGCGGGATCAGCCCCGACGCGGCCGAGGCCATGGCGCGCAGCCGCGCAGAGTCCGTGGCCAGCGCCGGCACCGTCCGCTCCGTCCAGGCGGCGGTGAACGCGGCGTCGTCCACCAGGAGCGCCCCGCCCGCCTCCACCACGGCGCGGGCGTTGCGGGCCTGCTCTCCGTTGCCGATCGGGAGCGGGACGAACACCGCCGGCAGCCCCACGGCGGCCACCTCGGTGACGGTGTTGGCGCCGGCCCGACACACGACGAGATCGGCGGCGGCGTAGGCAAGGTCCATCCGGTCCAGATACGGGCACACGACGTACGCGGGGTCCTCGGCGCCGGGCTGGACGTCCGCAAGCCCGGCGGGTCCCACCACGTGCAGCACCTGCACCCCGGCAGCGGCGAGGGCCGCCTGCACCGCAGCCACGGTCTCGTTGAGCCGCCGGGCGCCCTGCGAGCCGCCGGTGACCAACAGCGTGGGCGTGTCGGGGTCGAGGCCGAAGGCCGCGCGGGCCTCGGCGCGCATGGCGTCGCGGTCGAGGGTGGAGATCATGCGGCGGATCGGCAGCCCGAGGTAGCGGCCATGCCGTAGCTCTGTCCCGGGGAAGCTGGTGGCCACGTGCGGGGTCAGCCTGGCCCCGAGCCGGTTCGCCAGGCCGGGGAGGGCGTTGCCCTCGTGAACCACCAGCGGCAGGCGACGCCGGCGGGCGGCGAGGTAGGCCGGCACCGAGACGTAGCCGCCGAAGCCCACCACGACGTCGGGCTGGACCCGGTCGACGACCTCGAGCGCGGCGCGGGCCGCGGCCCGCAGCCGCGAGGGGACACCGAGCAGGTCCTTCGACAGCGAGCGCGGCAGCGGCACCGGAGGCACGAGCTCGAGGGGGTAGCCCGCCTCCGGCACGACGCGGACCTCCAGCCCTCGAGCCGTCCCGAGCGCGGTCACCTGTGCCTCAGGGTCACGTCGGCACAGCGCGTCCGCGGTGGCCAGCAGCGGCGAGGTGTGGCCCGCCGTGCCGCCGCCGGCCATCAGTACCCGCGTCCCACTGATCCTGGGGGTCACGCCTCCACCCTCTCAGCCGTCGGCCGCGTCGCGGGCCCGCCGGGAGATCCCGCCGGCGGTGACGCCTGCCGTCGGACGCCGCCGACGGCGCGCCGCCAGGGCCGCCTGCGCTCCCGGCTCGTGCCGGGCGAAGGAGACGAGCAGACCGAGGGCCACCAGCGACGGCACCAGGGCGGACCCGCCGTAGGACACCAGTGGCAGCGGGATGCCGATCACCGGCAGCAGGGCCAGCACCATCCCCACGTTGATCATCATCTGCGCGGCTAGCCAGACCGTGATCCCGGCGGCCATATAGCGGGCGAAGGGGTCGGTGGTCCGCTGCGCCACCCGGAACCCGGCGTAGGCGATGGCCAGGAAGAGCCCGAGCACCAGCAGCGTGCCCACCAGCCCGAGCTCCTCGCCGAGCACCGCGAAGATGAAGTCGGTGTGCGCGGCGGGCAGGTCCCCCCACTTCTGCTGCCCGGCCCCAATGCCCTTGCCGAACAGTCCGCCGCTGGACATGGCGAAGATGCCGTGGGCCGCCTGCCAGCCCGCTCCCTGGAAGGACGCGAAGGGGTCGGCGAAGCTGGTCAGCCGCTCCATCCGCTCCGGCGAGGAGGCGGCCAGTCCCAGCGCCGCCGCGGAGGCGACCAGCAGCGAGCCGACGAACAGCCGAATCGGCGCCCCGACCACCCACAGCAGCCCCAACACGATCGACATCAGCACCAGCGCGGTGCCCAGGTCGTGGCCGAGGACCACCAACCCGACGACCACGGACATCACCGGGACCACCGGGACCAGGGTGTGCTGCCAGTCGCCGAGCAGTCGTTCCTTGGTGGCGTAGACGTGGGCGCACCACAGCACGACGGCCAGCTTGGCCAGCTCGGACGGCTGGATCCGCAGCGGTCCCAGGACGAGCCAGTTCTGGTTGCCGTTGACCTCGTCGCCCAATGAGGTCTGGGTCAGCGCCAGCAGCACGACCGAGACGACCAGGGCCGGCCAGGCCAGCCAGCGCAGCACCCGGTGCGGCAGCCGCACGGCGACCAGGACGAAGGGCACCGCCAGCACCGCCCAGACCAGCTGCCGCAGGAACGTCCCGTAGCTGTTGCCGGTGGTCCGGAAGGACATGACGCTGGAGGAGCTCAGCACCATGAGCAGCCCGATCACCAGCAGCAGCCCCGAGGCGCCGACCAGGAGGTAGTAGGAGGTCAGCGGCCGGTCCAGGGAGTGGCGCAGCGACGAGAACCACCGGCCCGAGCGACGCCGACCCGTGGGCTGACCAGTCGTCGGCGGTGGCTTCTCGGCCGTCGTCGTCACAGTGACCCCTCCGCGCGTGCCCGCTGGGGCCCTCAGCGCCCCGCGAGCCGGCGTACCGACTCGGCGAAGGCGTCTCCGCGCGCTGCATAGTTCTCGAACATGTCCATGGACGCGCAGCCGGGGGCCAGGAGCACCGTGTCGCCCGGGTGGGCCAGCCCAGCGGCCGCCCGAACCGCGCGGTCCATGGCAGCAGTGTCCTGCTCGGCGACCTCGATCACCGGCACCTCCGGCGCGTGTCGCCGCAGGGCCTCGGCCACGACATCCCGGTCGCGTCCCAGGAGTACGGCGCCGCGCAGCCGCTGCCGCACCTCGCGCACCAGCGCGTCGAACCGCGCGCCCTTCGCGAGCCCCCCGGCAACCCACACCACGGGCTCGTAGCCCTGCAGCGAGGCCAGTGCGGCGTGCGGGTTGGTCGCCTTGGAGTCGTCGACATAGGTCACCTCGCCCACCGAACCGACGACCGCGATCCGGTGCCCGTCGGGCCGGAAGGCCCGCAGCGCGGCGCGCACCGCCGCCGGCGCAACGCCGTGGCTGCGGGCGAGGGCCGCTGCCGCCAAGGCGTTGGCGACGAAGTGCGGCGCCGGTGAGGCGAGGTCGGTGATGGTGCCCAGCTCGGCGGCGGTCGTCTGGCGCTGCTCGATGAAGGCCCGGTCGGCGAGCACGTCGTCGACCACACCCACCATGCCGACGCCGGGGATGCCAAGGGTGAACCCGATCCCCCGCGCGCCCTCCACGACCTCGGCCTCCCGGACCAGCTCCTCGGTGCGCGGGTCGGCGACGTTGTAGACGCAGGCGCGCTCGACGCCCTGGTAGATGCGGCCCTTGTCCGCGGCGTACGCCCCGAAGGCGCCCCCGGGCTCCGCGGCGGACGGTGCATACCAGTCCAGGTGGTCGTCGGCGACGTTGAGCACCGCGGCCGACTCGCAGGCGACCGAGCGGGTGTAGTGGAGCTGGAAGCTCGACAGCTCCACCGCCAGCACGTCGTAGGGGCTCGGGTCCATGACCGCCTCCACGATCGGGAGCCCGACGTTGCCACAGGCCACCGTGCGGAGCCCGCCAGCACGCAGCATCGCCTCGAGCATCTGCACCGTGGTCGTCTTGCCGTTGGTGCCGGTGACCCCGAGCCAGGGTGCGGGGCACTCGGGGTCGCGCAACCGCCAGCCGAGCTCGACCTCCCCCCAGACCGGGACTCCGTGGGCCGCTGCCTGCGCGAGAAGCGGCGCGTCGGGCCGCCAGCCCGGCGAGGTCACCAGCAGGTCCACGTCCTCGGGCAGCGCGGTGGTGCTGCCCTGGCCGAGCCGCACGGTCGCGCCGAGGATCTCCAGCAGGGTGGCCTTCTCCTCCCGCTCGGGGGTGCTGGCCTCGTCCAGAGCCGTCACCTGGGCCCCGAGGTGCGTCAAGGTGTCCGCGGCGGCGAAGCCGGACACCCCCATCCCGGCCACGACCGCACGCACCCCCGTCCAGGAGTCCTGGCGACCGAGCGCCCCTAGGTCGGGTCGCGTCATGTCCCTGCCACCCACTCGGCGTAGAAGATCCCCAGCCCGGCGGCGACACTGAGCCCGGTGATGATCCAGAAGCGGATCACCACGGTGATCTCGTCCCACCCCCCGAGCTCGAAGTGGTGGTGCAGAGGCGCCATCCGGAACATCCGCTTGCCCTTCGTCAGCTTGAAGTAGCCCACCTGGAGCATCACCGACAGGGTCTGCATCACGAACAGGCCGCCGAGGACGACCAGCAGGAGCTCGGTGCGGGTCATGATCGCCAGGCCAGCCAGGGCCCCGCCGAGGGCCAGCGAGCCGGTGTCCCCCATGAAGATCTTCGCCGGTGAGGCGTTCCACCACAGGAAGCCGAAGCAGGCGCCGGTGAGCGCCGCGGCCACCACGGCAAGGTCGAGCGGGTCGCGGACCTCGTAGCAGGTGTTGCCGGGCGTGAGCGCGCAGGACTGGTTGTTCTGCCAGATGTTCATGATCGTGTAGGCGCCGAACACCATCGTCGAGGCGCCCGCAGCAAGGCCGTCGAGGCCGTCGGTGAGGTTCACCGCGTTGGAGCTCGCCGCGATCATCAGCAGGATCAGTAGGACCACGAGCCCGGCGGGCATCTGCCACGCCTCCCAGTCGCGGGTGAAGGACAGGAACCGGGAGGCCGGGGTCTGTCCGCGCTCGTCGGGGAAGCGCAGGGCCAGGGCCCCGAAGGCCACCGCGATGAAGACCTGGCCGGTCATCTTGGCGCGACTGCGCAGGCCGAGGCTGCGCTGCTTGGCGATCTTGATGTAGTCGTCGACGAAGCCCACCCCGCCGAGCCCGACCAAGAGGAAGAGCAGCAGCAGGCCCGACGCCGTCGGCGTGCGCGAGGTGAAGAGGCTGGCCAGGAGATAGGCCAGCACGACCGAGACGATGATGACCGCGCCGCCCATGGTGGGGGTGCCGCGCTTGGTGTGGTGGCTCGTCGGACCGTCGTCGCGGATCAGCTGTCCGTAGCCCTTGGCGACCAGCAGCCGGATCGCCAGCACCGTGCCGAGCAGCGTGAAGACCAGGCCCAGCCCGCCCGAGAGCAAGATGGCTCTCACCGGGCACCTCCCGAGGCCCGGGTCGCCGGCTGGCTGAGCAGGGCGTCGGCGACTCGGTCGAGCCGTGCGCCGCGGGAGGCCTTGAGCAGCACCACGTCTCCTGGCCGCAGGTGCTGCTCGAGCCAGGCCGTCGCCGTGTCGGTGTCCTCCAGGCTGACAATCTCGCCTCGGTGCCCGTCGTCGTTGCGGCGCTGGGCCGCGGCGCCCGCGACGATCCCGGCCGCCGGCTCGCCGACCGCGACGATCCAGTCGACCCCGAGCCGCGCCGCGAGGTCTCCGACCGCCTCGTGCTCGGCCCGGCTGTCCTCGCCCAGCTCGCGCATCTCGCCGAGCACGGCCAGCGTGCGCCGACGGCCGCCGGTTCTCGATGGGTCCCCCGCGAGGGCGACGAGCGCCCCGAGCGCCGCCGCCATCGAGTCCGGGTTGGCGTTGTAGGAGTCGTTGACCACGGTGACCCCGTCGTCTCGGTCGGCGACCTCCATCCGCCACCGGGACAGCGTCGCGACCCGGGACAGGGCGGGGGCTGCGGCGTCCAGCCTCAGGCCCAGTGCGAGCGCCGCGGCCGCGGCCGCGGCCGCGTTGAGCGCCTGATGCTCGCCGACCAGCCTCAGGTGGACCTCGGCGGTCTCCTGGCCGTGGTGCAGCGCGAAACCAGGACGGCCGCCGCCGTCGACCACCACCTCGCCGATCCGGACGTCGGCGCTGGCCGCGCGCCCGACGGTGAGGACGCGGCCGACGGTCCGCGCGGCCATGGCGGCCACCAGCGGGTCGTCGGCGTTGAGCACCGCGACCCCGTCGCGGTCCAGAGCCTCGACGATCTCGCCCTTGGCCGTGGCGATGTCGCGCTGGGTGCCGAACTCGCCCAAGTGCGCCTTGCCGACGTTGAGCACGACCGCGACGTCCGGTCGCGCCACCGCGCAGAGGTCGCGGATGTGCCCGATGCCCCGAGCCCCCATCTCGAGCACCAGGAAGCGAGTCTCGGGTGCCGCCCGAAGCACGGTGAGGGGCAGCCCCAGCTCGTTGTTGAACGACCCGAACGTCGCGACGGTGGGCGCGGACTCGGCGAGCACCGCAGCGAGCAGGTCCTTGGTCGAGGTCTTTCCCTGCGAGCCGGTGAGCGCCACCACCCGCACCTGCGGAAGCCGCCCCAGCACGTGGCGCGCCAGGTCGGCCAGCGCCACCCGCACGTCGGGGACCACGACGCTGGGGGCGCCGACCGGCCGGGACGCCAGCGCGCCCGCCGCGCCGGCGGCCAGCGCGGCCGCAGCGTAGTCGTGGCCGTCGGCCTGCTCGCCGACGAAGGCCGCGAAGAGGCAGCCGGGCTCCACCTCTCGGCTGTCGATGACCACGGGAGCCGTCACCAGGTGCGCGTCGCGGTCATGGGCACCGCCGGCGTGCGCCTCCTCGGCGTCGTGGAGGCGGCCACCCACCACTGCGGCGATCTCGGCCAGGGTCATCGCGATCACCACAGGGCTCCTCTGGGCTCTCCTCGCGCGAGCAGCGCGGCGCGCAGCTCGACGCGGTCGTCGAAGGGATGCACGACGCCCGCCACCTCCTGGCCAGTCTCGTGGCCCTTGCCCGCCACGACGACCGCGTCGCCCGCGCCCGCTGCCGCGACGGCCGCGCGGATCGCCTCCCCCCGGTCCCCGACCTCGCGCACCTCGGCGGTGCCGCTCCGCGCTCCTTCGAGTACCTCGGCCCGGATCCGGTCGGGGTCCTCGCCGCGCGGGTTGTCGTCGGTGACGACCACGACGTCGGCGAGCCGCGCCGCCACCTCGCCCATCAGCGGGCGCTTGCCTCGGTCCCGGTCGCCGCCGGCCCCCAGCACGAGCACGATGCGGCCTTCGGTCCGGTCCCGCAGCCCGGCGAGCACCGCTGCCAGGGCGTCGGGCTTATGGGCGTAGTCGACGACGGCGAGGAAGTCCTGGCCCGCCTCGACCGGCTCCAGCCGCCCGGGCACCCCGGGGACGCGGGCCAGGCCGGCCACCACGTCGCCCGCCGGCAGACCAGCCTCGGCGAGCCCGGCCACCGCGCACACCGCGTTGGACACGTTGAAGGTGCCGGGCAGCAGGATCTCGGTGTCGTGCTCGCCTTCTGGGCCTCGCAGGGTGAAGCGAGACCCGGTCGCATTGGGGACCACGTCCACGGCCTGCCAGTCGGCGTCGCGTCCGGCGCTGGAGAAGGTCCGCACCGGAACGCCGGCGGTCTGCACCAGCCGTCGCCCGTAGGGGTCGTCGACGTTGACCAGCCCGCGACGGCTGCGCTCGGGGGTGAAGAGCGAGGCCTTGGCCGCGAAGTAGTCATCCATGTCCTGGTGGAAGTCGAGGTGGTCGCGACCCAGGTTGGTGAACGCCGCCACGTCGAACTGCACCCCGTCCACCCGGCCCATCACCAGCGCGTGGCTGGAGACCTCCATCGCGCAGGCCTCGACGGCGCGCTCGCGCATCACGGCGAAGAGCGCGTGCAGGGCCGGCGCCTCGGGAGTGGTGAGCGAGGAGGGGAGGTCCTCCCCGTCGACCCGGGTGCCCACGGTGCCCACCACCGCCGCGGCGCGGCCGACCTGCTGCAGGGCCGCCTCGGCAAGCCGGGTCGTCGTCGTCTTTCCCTGGGTTCCGGTCACCCCGAGCAGCCTCAGGGACCGCGCCGGGTGCCCGTAGACGGCGGCGGCGAGGTCACCCAGAACGGCCCGCGGTCGCGGCACGACGAGGACCGGCACGGAGAGGTCGCAAACCTTGCAGAGGCCGGCCCCCTCGGGGTCGGTGAGCACGGCAACGGCGCCGGCGGCGACGGCGTCCTCGGCGTACCGGGCGCCATGGGTGCGAGATCCCGCCGCGGCGACGTACAGGTCCCCGGGAACCACCGACGCGCTGCCCAGCGCGACGCCGGTGACGACCACCTCGGGCGACCCCGCGAGAGGGGTGACACCGGCTCGCAGGTCGCTCCCCGCCCAGGAGGCGACCTGCGCGAGCGGGATCCGCGGAGGGTGCTCGGGCCGCGTGCGCATCACCGAGGCAACCTACAGCGACTCAGCGGCGCCGGGGCGTGGCCGGTGTCCACTGAACCGGCAGGCCGGCCGGCTCGCTGTCGGACGGGACCACGACGTAGTGCTGGAGGAGGTAGCTCATGATTTTGCGGAACGCTGGGCCGGCGGTGCCGCCGCCACCGGCGTTGCCGGCCGGGTCCTGCACCACGACGTAGACGGTGAACCGGGGGTCGTCGGCCGGGGCGAACCCGGCGAACGAGACGGCGAACCGCGTGCCGTCATAGCAGCCGCACTCATCGTTGATCTTCTGCGCGGTGCCGGTCTTGCCCGCGACCCGGTAGCCCTCAATCGCGGCCTTCGGCGCCGTGCCCACCTCGGGGTCGGTGACCAGCTCCATCATGTCCCGGGTCAGCCCGGCCGCCTCCTTGCTGACGACACGGCGGCGCTCCGCCACCAACGAGCCCGTCGGCTGGCCGCCGACGATGGCCGACCCCTTGACGAGGCTGGGCTGCACGTAGACCCCGGCGTTGGCGATCGTGTTCACTGCGGCCGTCATCTGCACTGCGTTGACCGCGAGGCCCTGGCCGAAGGCGATGTTGTCGGCGTTGATCTCGAGCCATGACCGCCAGTTCGACAAGATCCCCGGGTGCTCGACGTAGCCGGCGCGGCCGAGGCTGCTGGTCACCTCTCCGAGGCCGAAGTCGCGCAGGTAGCGATACAGGGTGCGGCGCGGCATCTTGCGGGCCGCCAGCACCGTGCCGACGTTGGACGACTTCGCCAGCACTCCAGCGAAGGTCCACCGCTGCGGGGAGTGCGTGAAGTGGTCATGGATCACCCGGTCGGAGCTGGGCAGCTCGTCGGGCACCCTCATCTGCTGCAGCGGGTGGACATAGCCGCCGTCGATGAGGGCGGCGGCGGTGAGCACCTTCTGCACCGATCCCGGCTCGAAGCTGTAGCGGAAGGCCCGCGACCCGGTCAGCTCCTCGTCGCGCTGGTAGGGCTCGTTGGGGTCATAGGTCGGATGGTCGGCGACGGCCAGCAGCTCGCCGGTGCGGCTGTCCATCACGACCGCGACTCCCGAGCTGCCCCGAACATCTTCCACCGTCTGTCTCAGGACACGCTGGGCGTACCACTGCAGGTCCCGGTCGACGGTCAGCGCCAGGTCCTCGCCGTCGACCGGCGCCGTGGTGCTGTTGTCGCCCAGCGGCACCCGGTTGCCGTCGCCGACGTCGTAGGTCGCCGAGCCGTCCTCGCCGCTGAGCAGATCGTCGAAGACCGCCTCGGCGCCGCTGACCGGATCCCCCAAGGCGTTGAGGTAGCCGACCAGGTTGGCGCCGACGTCGTTGGCCGGGTAGCTGCGGACCGGGTCACGTCGAAGGTCGAGCCCGCGGTAGTTCTTCGCGGAGAGGCTGGCGAGGACCTTGGCGGCCGTTGTGGTCGGGACCCAGCGGGCGATGTAGCGGAACCGCGTGTCGGGCCAGGTGAGGTTCCGGACCGTCTTGATGTAGTCCACCCCCAGCCGGCGCTCGAGGACCGAGGCGATCGCGGCGGCGTCCGGCGCGGTCTTGGTAGGGTCGGCGACGATCATCGACCCGTCGAGGGACTCGGCCAGCGGGTTGCCGTTCCGGTCCAGGATGGACCCGCGGGTGGCGGGCAGGATCTCCTGCACCGCCCCGACGGCTCGTGCCTGGGCGGCGTAGGTCTCCGCATCGATCCCCTGTAGCTGCAGCAGCCTGGCGGCGAAGACGGACACCACGATCGCGATGAGCACGAAGCCGACTCGCAGCCGGAGCAGCGCACGGCGCGGCTGGGCGAGCGGGCCGCTGCGGGGTCGGGCCATGATCCCTCGCGTTCCTAGAGCTCGGTGGTCACTCGCCGGTGCTGCCAGCCTCCGTTGTACCGGGACTGGCCCCCGGCGTGTCCGAGGGCACGCCGTCGACACCCGAGACAAGCGGTTCATCCAGCGGTTTGGTCACCGGCTTGGGCGGCGGCAGCGGCGAGAGCCGCTGCCGGTCCGCGGCGGCGGCGGGAATCGGCCGGCCGAGCTCCGCGCCGCCGGAGAGCCGCAGGAAGGCGGGATTGACCATCGGCACCATGCCGAGCCCTTGTGCCTGGAGCGCCACGCGTTGGGGGTCGCGCAGCTGGTCGAGCTCCATGCGCAACGACTGCTCGGTGGCGTGCAGCTCGGCCGCGTCCGCCTCCAGCGCGGTGGCCCGGAAGGACTGCTGCTGCATGTGCGTGTTGACCACGAGAAGCCCCACCAGGCCGCCGAGGAGCACCAGCGAGACCAGCACCACGAACGGGACCCGAGGCGCCCGGGGCCCCCGCCGTGGGACCACCGTGAGCCGGGCGCGCTCGACGGCGTCGTCGCCAAGATGCGGCACCCGAGCACCGGCAGGTCCGGTCCATGCGCTCATCGGTGGTTCCCTTCGTCTCGGGCAGGATGGGAGGTCGTACGCCGGCTCGAGGGGCGTGGCGCCGGTGGTGGCCGGAGTCGCTCGGCCGCGCGCAACCGGACCGAGCGAGCCCGGGCATTGGCGGCGATCTCCTCGGCCGTCGCCTGCTCCGAGCCACGGGTCAGCAGCCGCAACTCGGGGCGCTGCCACTCCGGCACCACCGGCAGGTCAGGCGGGGCCGCGGAGCGACTGCGCTCGGCGAGGGTGCGCTTGGCGAGGCGGTCCTCGAGGGACTGGTAGGAGAGCACCACGACCCGGCCTTCGACTGCGAGGGCGTCGACAGCCGCCGGCAGGGCGCGTTCGAGCACCCGGAGCTCGTCGTTGACTTCGATCCGGAGGGCCTGGAAGGCCCGCTTGGCCGGGTTTCCTCCCGTGCGCCGGGTGGCGGCCGGGATCGCCTCGCGGATCAGGTCGACGAGCCGCGTGGAACGAGTGAAGCTCTCAGTCGACCGCGCCCGCACCGCCCGTTCAGCGATGCGGCGTGCGAATCGCTCCTCGCCGTAGTCGCGCAGCACCCGGGTCAGCTCTGCCACCGAGTAGGTGTTGAGGACGTCGGCGGCCGTGAGGCCTTGGCTGTCGTCCATCCGCATGTCGAGCGGCGCGTCCTCGGCGTAGGAGAAGCCGCGCTCGCGCAGGTCCAGCTGCATGCTGGAGACGCCGAGGTCGAACAGCACGCCCTGCACCTCGCGCACCCCCTCAGCGGCCAGGACCGTGCCGATCTCGTCGTACACGGCGTGGACGAGGCGGACCCGGTCCGTGAGCGCTGCCAGCCTCCGGCGGCTCTGCTCGAGAGCGTGCGGGTCCCGGTCGATGCCGATCACGCGGGCGTGCGGACAGTGCCGCAGGATCGCCTCGGTGTGTCCGCCCAGCCCGACGGTGGCGTCGATGAACACCGCTCCGGGACGGCTGAGCGCCGGCGACAGCAGGTCGACGACCCGGTCGACGAGCACGGGAACATGAGCGGTAGCCATCATCGCGATCTCCGCCACGTCATCGCGGCAGTCCAGCGAAGGCGGCGAGGAGCATGACCGCCAGCGCCAACAGCGTGGAGGCGGCAGCGGAGACGGCCGCCACGGCGAGCGCGTCGCGGGCCTCCTGCCTGACCCGCCGACGGGGCACGGCCTCACCCGTGCTCCCGGTCGTGCGGGATGCCGCAACGCTCATGGCTCGACCCTTTCGGCGCATCTGGGCCGGTTCGTCGGACCAGGTCCCGTCCCGCTCCGGGGGAAGGTGGCCTTCTGGCACCGGGGAAGGTGCGCCAGACGGCCGGTGGAGCGGGTCCGAGACCTCGTCCTACGGCACCGGCTGTTGAGTTGTGGGCGGTCAGGTCAGATGCCGGGGAAGACCTCTTCCGACAGCTCGGCGAAGGCCTCCTCCTGCTCGGCTGAGTAGGAGTCCCAGGAGCTCTCGTCCCAGATCTCCAGACGGTTCATCGCCCCGATCACCACGACGTCCTTGGTGAGGTGGGCCCACTCGCGCAGCGGCGACGGGATCGTGATCCGCCCCTGCTTGTCCGGACGGTCGTCGGAGGACGCCGAGGAGAACATCCGGACGTAGTCCCGGGTCGCCTTGTTGGATACCGGCGCGTCACGCAGCCGCTCGGTGATGCGGTCGATCTCGGCCTGCGGCCAGACGTAGAGGCAGTGCTCCTGGCCGCGTGTGACCATCAGCCCTCCCGCCAGCTGCTCCCGGA
Source organism: uncultured Actinomycetota bacterium (assembly GCA_963745245.1). Lineage (GTDB taxonomy): Bacteria > Actinomycetota > Actinomycetes > Propionibacteriales > Nocardioidaceae > Marmoricola_A. The sequence continues at coordinate 135,673 of CAVUWU010000002.1, read as the reverse complement.
ACTTGGCCGGGAGGATCAGCCGCCCCTTCTCGTCCAGCTTGGGGGTGTAGGTGCCGAAGAACATCGACCCTCCCCGCTGCCGCCCTGGAGACTCCTGATCCTCCACTGTCCCCCACTTTACTCCACTCTCCCCCACCGTCAATGAGAATCGCCTCCCACCGCGTCCACCTCTCGCCCGGTTTCGCTCCGTGCGCTTCACTGGACGGGGAACGGGACGGGGTGCGGTACGGGCCGACGAGAAGAGGACGACGTGGCGGTCGAGGGACGAGGCACACACACCGGCCAGGGCCCAGCAGGTGCGGGCGCGGCCACCGGCTCGTTCACCGGCCCGAGCGAGCTGGAGGAGATCGCCCGGGTCACCGGCGCCATCCGGGCCGGCATCGAGCGGGTCATCGAGGGCAAGCCCGATGTCATCCAGACCGCGGTGACCGTCCTGCTCGCCGAGGGCCACCTGCTCATCGAGGACGTCCCGGGCGTGGGCAAGACGATGCTGAGCAAGGCGCTGGCCCGCACCATCGACTGCACCGTGCGACGCATCCAGTTCACGCCCGATCTGCTGCCCAGCGATGTCACCGGCGTGTCGGTGTTCAACCAGGACACCCGCCGCTTCGAGTTCCGCCCCGGCGGCGTGTTCGCCAACATCGTCGTGGGGGACGAGATCAACCGCGCCTCACCCAAGACCCAGTCGGCGCTGCTGGAGTGCATGGAGGAGCGCCAGGTCACCGTGGACGGCACGACCTACCTGCTCGACGCGCCCTTCATGGTCGTCGCCACCCAGAACCCGATCGAGATGGAAGGCACCTACGCGCTCCCGGAGGCGCAGCGCGACCGCTTCATGGCGCGCGTCTCGATGGGGTATCCGGTCGAGGCCGCGGAGCTGGCGATGCTGGACTCGCATAGCCGCAGCGCCAACCCGCTGGACGACCTCGAGCCGGTCACCGACAGCGCCACGGTGGCCAAGCTGGTCGAGATCGTCTCCCGGGTGCACGTCGCGACGTCGGTTCAGCGCTACGCCGTCGCGCTCACCGCTGCCACCCGGCGTTCTCCCGACCTCCTGCTCGGGGCCTCCCCACGCGCCTCGCTCCACCTGGTGCGCGCCGCCAAGGCGACCGCGGCGATGGATGGTCGCGACTACGTGGTCCCTGACGACTTGCGTGCGTTGGCGGTGCCCGTGCTCACCCACCGGCTGCTGCCGACGGTGGAGGCCGCTATGGGCGGGCGGACCGCTGCGGCGACCCTGGCCGGGCTCATCGACTCCCTCCCGGTCCCGGCGAACCGATGACCGCCTGGTCGGGCGTCCGATGAGAGACGCGATCGCCTCGCTCACCACGCGAGGTCGGGCGTTCGTCTCCTCGGGGCTGACCGCGATCGGCTGCGCGTTGCTCCTCGGCCTCGACGACCTGGGCCGGGTGGGCGGGCTGCTGCTGGCCCTCCCGCTCGTGTCGGCGCTCGCCGTCACCCGCGGACGCCACCAGCTCACGTTGTCCCGCAGCCTCTCGACCGCCCAGGTTCCGGTGAGCCAGCCCGCGCACGCTCGTCTCGCGGTGGGCAACGAGGGCCGGGCACCCACCGGCCTGCTGCTGCTGGAGGAGCAGGTGCCGCCAGCCCTGGGCCCGCGACCACGCTTCATCGTGGACCGGATGGGCCCCCGCTGGCGGCGTACCGTGACCTATCCGGTGGTCTCCGAGCTCCGGGGTCGCTTCCAGGTCGGTCCGCTCCAGGTGCGGGTGAGCGACCCGTTCGGTCTGGTCGAGGTCGACCACACCTTCCGCTCGACCTCCGCCCTCGTCGTGACGCCGCCCGTGCTGCCGCTGCCCGCCGTGCCGCTCACCGGGACCTGGACCGGGTCGGGCGACAACCGGCCTCGAGACTTCGCCGGTGGCTCCGCCGAGGACGTCACGGTGCGCGAGTACCGGCGCGGCGACGACCTGCGACGGGTCCACTGGCGCTCCAGCGCGCATGCCGGGGAGCTGATGGTGCGTCGCGAGGAGCAGCCCTGGCAGTCTCGGGCCACGGTCTTCATCGACAACCGTCGGCACGTCCACCAGGGGTCGGGCACCACCTCGACACTGGAGTACGCCGTGACCGCGGCCGCGTCGGTGGCGATGCACCTCGCCCGGCGGGGCTTCCGGGTCCGCCTGCTCACCGCCGAAGGCGGCGAGGCGGGAGCCGGACCCGACCACGGCTGGCACGAGCACGGCGCGACCGCGAGCGAGGCGGGTCCCCTGCTGGAGTCGCTGGCGGTGCTGCGAGCCACCCCACAGACTCAGCTGGACGCCCGATGGCTCGCGGACGCGCCCCGCACGGGACTCCTGGTAGGAGTGATGGGCGCGGTGTCGGCGGCGGACCAGGGGGTGCTGAGCCGCATCCGGCACGCTGCTTCCGGCGCGATGGCGATCGCACCCGACGAAGGCGCCACGGCTCTGCTCATCGCCACAGGGTGGCGGGCGGTCACGGCGGCGCCGGGTCAACCGCTCGCTGCAGTCTGGCGCGAGCTCGGCATGGCGGTGCCGACGGCGGGGAGTGCGCGGTGATGGATGCCCAGCGCCCGTCGCCGGCCGAGGTGGCTGTCGCCGGCTTCGCCGCGGCCGCCTCCTTCTTCACTCTCGTCTCCTGGCGGGGGCTGTCCGCCGATGCCAGCGCGTTCCTCGGGCCGCTGTTCTGGATGGCCCTCGGCGTGGCCACGGTCGGCCTCGTGCTGCGTGCGGCTCGGCTGCCGGTGGCCTTCGTCCCGGTGGGGCAGGTCCTGGCCGTGGCCCTGGTCCTGCATCGGATGTGGGCCACGGACGCGCTGTTCGGCGGCTGGGTCCCCACACCGACGTCGGTGGCTGCCGTGCTCGAACTGGTGCGGGCCTCGGCGGAGTCGACCGGGCAGTACGCCGCGCCGGTGCCCGCGGACGTGGCGGTCTTCCCGCCCGTGATGATCCTCACCGGGGCGGTCGTCATTCTCGCCGTCGACGCGCTGGCCGCGACGGCGAGGCGGGCGCCCTTGTCCGGGCTTCCGTTGCTCGCTGCGTTCACGGCGCCGGTCACCCTGCTCGACGGCGTCCCGTGGCTCGTCTTCGCGGTGGCGGCGGCGGCCTTCGTGATGCTGCTCGCGGCCGACCACACCGCGCGGCTGGGTGACTGGGGGCACAACCTGTCGGGCGCTCAGCGGGAAACCGGCCGCGACGGCGTCCGCGACAGCTGGCCGCAACACGTGCGCCTGGGCACGGTGTGGCCCCCTGCGGCTCGGCTCGGACTGGCCGGCATCGCGCTGGGGGTCCTGGTGCCGCTGGTGCTGCCTGCCGGCGACGGCCTGCTGGGCGGGGCCTCGGGTCCGGGCTTCGGCCGCGGTGAGGGGGTGCGGCTGGAGAACCCCTTCGTCGACATCCGTCGTGACCTGGTCCGCGGAGAGGACCTCGATCTCGTCGAGGTGCGCACCGACGACCCTGACCCCCGCTACCTACGGCTGACCGTGCTCGACGAGTACGACGGCGAGCGGTGGAGTCCCTCGGAACGCTCGATCCCCGCCACGAACGACGCCGACGGCGAACTGCCGCCCGTCCCGGGGCTGGGCCGGCAGACCCCACGCACGACGCACACGTGGTGGCTGCGCGTCACCGACGACTTCGCCACGACGTGGCTGCCCCTCCCCTATCCCGCCACGGCCGTGGACGTCGCGGGGGACTGGCGCTACGACTCGGCCACGTTGGATGTGGTGAACGCGGACGGCGAGGACGCCGCCGGACTGGCCTACGCCGCGGTCGGCGTCGAACTCGAGCCGGACCCGCAGGCACTGGTGAATTCCGGACTCCCCCCACGCGGGCTGCTCTTCGACAACACCAGCCTGCCCGACTCCGTGCCCCCGTGGGTGAGGGAGCTTGCCGAGCAGGTGACCGAGGGGGCGACCGGCGACTTCCAGCAGGCGGTGCTCCTCCAGCGCTGGTTCCGCGAGGACGGCGGCTTCCGCTACTCGCTCGACCGCGCTCCCGGCAATGGTGTCGACGACCTGGAGCGCTTCCTGGGCACCGGCGACGAAGCCCGGATCGGCTACTGCGAGCAGTTCGCGGCGTCGATGGCGCTGATGGCGCGGTCGCTCGGGGTGCCCGCTCGGGTGGCGGTCGGCTTTCTCCGCCCCTCGCCCAGCCGCCTGGGCGACGGGAGCGTCGTCTTCAGCTCCCACGACCTGCACGCGTGGCCCGAGATCTACATCGACGGAGCGGGGTGGATGCGATTCGAGCCGACGCCGCCGATCCGCACCGAGGATGCGCCGGCGTACACCACGGCCGACCTGCCCGAGACACCCGCAGTCCCCGAGCCCTCCGCGGACGCGACGACCGGCGCGCCGGACTCCGCAGGCGAGGATCGCTCCACCGCCGGCGACGGGGTGGTCGCGAGCGGAGCCGACGCCGGGCGTTCGCCCTGGCTGTGGGGCTTGGCGGCCTGCGTGATCGCTGTGCTCGCCGCCGCCGGTCCGCGCGCGGCTCGCAGCTGGCTGAGGCATCGGCGCCTCCGCCCCTCGGCCGCGGACGCGCTCGCGGAGGGGGTGTGGGGAGAGGTGCGGGCCACCGCGGTCGATCTCGGTGTCCGCTGGGAGGACGGGGCCACTCTGCGTCGACGGGCCGCGGACCTGCGACCCGCGCTGGGCGGCGATCAGGGAGCCTCGGCGGCCCTGGACAGGCTGGTGCTGGTGCTCGAGCGGTCCCGCTACTCACGCGCCGGCCTGGCCGGCGGCACGGTCGATGGGGCGGGCGGCGGGACGGGCGGCGGGACGACCCTGAGGATCGGTGAGGACGGGCGGGCGATCACCACCGCGCTGAGAGCAGCCGCGGGGACGCGGGCCAGGCGCAAGGCCGACTGGGTCTGCCCGTCGCTGTGGCGCGGGACGTCGGCCGAGGCACGCAGGCAGCGGGGAGACGGCGGGGAGCCCTTGGAGAAGGGCCGCTCGGACCGCGTGTCGGTGTGAAGAGCCTGCGACCAGGCTGACGAGACGGAGGCAGCCTAGTAGCCGCCACCACCGTTCTGGTCACGGCGCCGACGCCAGCGCTCCTCGAACCTCTCCATCATCGAGCCCTGCTGCTTCGACTTGGGCGACTTGGCGGGCCGGGCCCGACGGGTCTTGCCCCCTTCGACGACACGCAGGCCGGTGCCGCCTGTGGAGGGGTGCTGAGGATCGACCTCAGTGGCCTGGCTCTGCCCGCGCCACGCCGTCAGGGTCCAGTACGCCGAGCCGAGCATGACGACGAAACCGACGATGCCCAGCGGGATGATCTTGAGGACGGCGCCGGACATGAGCAGGCCGATGCCCACCACGAAGATGACGATGCCGAGGGCCATGTGGCGTCGGGCGCGGCGGCGCCTGCGCGTGCCGCGCAACGTGGACGCGAGCTTTGGGTCTTCCGCGACAAGCGCACGCTCCATCTGCTCCAGCAGACGCAGCTCTTCTTCTGAGAGCGGCACGGTGTCCTCCAGGCCATCGATCCTTGGACGAGTCTAGGCACGCCCCCACAAGGGTCGGTAGCGGCGTCGGAAAAATGGCCCTTCACCCCGCTCTGCATCAAGCCGAGAGGCCGAACGGAGTGTCCCCCGCAAGAAGAGTAGCGGGCTGCACCGCTGCCCTTCCGAACCGTGCGACCGCTCGGTCGACGGCCCGGTCGGCCTCGGCCCATCCGGCTTCCCGGGCGCCGAGTTGCATCTGTCGACAGGCATCCGCCCGCGGCATCAGGCCCTCGACGCGCACCCCGACGAGACGGATCCGCGCCCGCTGCAGTCCCAGACCGGTGAAGACCTCGACAGCCGTCTCGTAGATCTCCTGGGTGACGTCGGTGGCCTCCGCACGGGTGCGGGACCGGGTGATCGTGGTGAAGTCGGCGAACCGGAGCTTCACCGTGACGGTGCGACCCACCAGTCTGGCCAGCCGCAGCCGCGCACCCACCCTCGCCGCGAGCCGGAGCAGCTCACGGCGCACCACGTCAGGGTCGTCGGTGTCCCGGGAGAAGGTCTCCTCGGCACCGGTGCTCTTGTCCGGGGCCTCGTCCACGCTCTGGCGGGCCGTCAGCGTGCGACGGTCGTCGCCCCACGCCAGCCGGTGCAGCTGACTGCCCATCGCCGGGCCCAGCGCCCGGCGCAGGGTCGACACCGGTGTGTGCGCGACGTCTCCGACCGTGGCCAATCCCAGTCGACGCAGCTGCTCGGCGGTCTTCTCCCCCACCCCCCACAGCCGGTCCACCGCCAACGGGTGGAGGAAGGCGGTGGTCTCCTCAGGGGAGACCACCACGATCCCGTCGGGCTTGGCGGCCCGGCTGGCCAGCTTCGCCACCCCGACCGAGCCGGCCACCCCGACCGAGCAGGTGATCCCCTGCTCATCGGCGACCCGCGCACGGATCGTCTCCGCGATCTGCGCCGGCGGCCCCAGGCGGCGCACCGCTCCGCCGACGTCGAGGAACGCCTCGTCCATCGAGACGGCCTCCACCAGCGGGGTGACCCGCCGGAAGATCTCCATCACCGAGGCGGAGACCGTGGCGAGCTCGGTGAAGTCCGGCGGCAGCACCACCGCCTCCGGGCATGCCCGGCGCGCCCGGGTCATCGGCATCCCGGACCGAACCCCACTCTCCCGAGCCCGGTAGCTCGCCGAAAGGACCACCCCCCGGTGACCCCCGCCGACGACAACCGGTGCGGACCTCAGCTCGGGTCGCCCACGAACCATGACGGAGGCGTAGAACGCGTCCATGTCGACGTGGAGGAGGGGGCACCCGTGGGACCGGCTCACGGAGCCCTCCCCCGAGCCGGCCGGGCGACCGGCTCAGCGACGGGTGGCGAGCAGATGCAGCTGGGCAGCGAGCGGGAGGTAGTCCGGAAGCTCGGCCACCGCCTGCTCCAGCTCGGCGAGCGCGGCTGCCGCGCCGGGCTCGAGGTCGACCAGGGCGCTTGGCACCAGTTCGCTGAAGACCCGCACCCCGTGCACCACGAGGTCGCTGAACCCGGCCCGGCCCAGGAGCGTGGTCGCCTCCTCGACGGTGAACCGGTGCGGCCGTCCCGACGCGGCGTCCCCGTCGAGCAGAGCCCGGGCCTGGCGGAAGTGTCCGGCCATCGCGCGGGCCACCACCGCCGCATGCCGTTGGCTGACCACGAGGCTGAGCCGCCCTCCCGGTCGCAGCACTCGGAGGAGAGCCACCATGGCCGCCTGGGGGTCGTCGACCACCTCGAGGACGCCGTGGCAGAGCACCAGGTCGAACCCGTCGCCGTCAACCAGGTCGGGCACGGTGGCCAGCTCGCCCTGGAGGGCGGTGACCCGGTCGGCGACCCCTGCCTCCTCCGACCGGCGGCCGAGGATCGCCAAGGCGTCCGGGTTGGGGTCGACCACCGTGACCCGGTGTCCGAGCTCGGCCACCCGCACCGCGAAACCGCCCGTGCCGCCGCCGATGTCCAGCACCCGGAGCCCGGCGGAGGCATCAAACAGGTCGCTGGCCAACTCGTCGAGGACGGCACGCAACGCCTGCCAGACCACGACGGTGCGCACGGCACCACGCCGCTGGCTGGCGTTCGGGGTGCCCCCCGCCGAACCGGACATGGCGCCAACCCTAGTGCCAGGTTCACCACCCCGAGCTCCCTGGGGACGAGTGCCAGATCTTGCGTGGGGCGCTCTCACCGGGTGGCTTGATGTCGGCGTACGGCGAGAGCGCGAACCCGGTGGAGTGCACGAAGACGCGACGACTGCCGGGCCGATCCGCGCGAGCTCCGGCTGGGTCAGCCGGCGCCGGGCCCATCAGGTCTTCGACCGCGGCCATCCCCTGGGAGCGCCACGTCTCGTGGAGCATCGGCAGCTCCCAGCACCCGGTCGCCCGGAGGGAAACCCCCCGCCGCCCGGTGCGCCGGAGCTCACCGCGCACCACGAGCAGCCAGGAGTGGAACACCGTGGTCGCATAGGGTCCCAACGCGTCCTCGAAGAAGGTGGCATCGACCGGACCGGTGCCATCGTCGAGGGTCAGAAAGACCACCCGGCGCCCGGAGCGGATCGGCGGGGACTGGGTGGCGACCTTCACCCCGGCCACCAGCAGTTCGGCCTTGCTCCGCTGGTCGAGCAGGTGTCGCGCCTTGACCGCGCCGAGTGCGTCGAGGAACGAGGTGTGGAAGTCCATGACGTGCCGGCTGGCGTCGAGGCCGAGAATCTCGAGCTCGGCATGGACCCGGTCGGTGGCGTCCATCTCCGGCAGGCCGCTCACCTCCCCGGTGTGCAGGGCGTCGGCCGGCCCGTCCCCCAGGTCGAGGGCGAGCTGCACCGAAGACACTGCCTCGGGTGGCGCAGGGGTCTGGGCCTGCGCCCGGGCCCGGCCCCATACCGCGTCCCTCCGGGCCAGAGGCTGCTCCTCGCCTCGACCGACCGCTGCGCTGCGCTGTCCGCCCCGGCGTCTCTGCCCGGTCGCTCGTCCTGCCCGATGCACCGCGCGGGTGTAGCGGTCGAGGTCAGCGATCTGCAGCAGGAGGTCCCGACGGGTGACGACCCCTCGCCGGTGGATCGTTCCGGGCTCGCCGACGCCGTAGATGGTGTCGAAACCGCCGGCCAGCACCAGCCGCTCCGCGACCGGCCGGGACACACCGGCACGGTGCCAGAAGTCGGTGAGCGAGTGATAGGGCCGGGCCGCCAGGACCCGCCCCACCTCGGTGTCGGAGATGCCGGTGACGTCGGCGAGCGCGACCCGGATGCCATAGCGAGGCGCCCCACCGGGGCCGTCCTCGAGTCGCTCGACGGTGTAGTCCTGCGCGCTGGCGTTCACGTCGAGCCCCAGGATCGTGACCCCGCAATGGCGGGCGTCGTCGAGGATCAACCGCTTGGGGTACATGCCGGGATCGTGCGTGAGCACCCCGGCCAGGAAGTGGGCGGGATAGTGGGCCTTCAGCCACGCGGACTGGTAGGTCGGCAGGGCGAACGCCGCGGCGTGTGCCTTGCAGAAGCCGAAGGAGCCGAAGGAGCCGATCACTCTCCAGATCTCCTCGACCGTGTGCGGGGGGTACCCGCGGCGCTTCGCCGTCGGCAGGAACCAGGCCCGCACCTCGGCCATCCCCTCGGGGCTGCCGAGGGCCCGCCGAGCCTCGTCCGCCTCTGCCAAGGTGCATCCGGTGAACAGCGCGATCATCTCCATGACCTGCTCGTGGTAGACCACCACTCCCCGGGTCTCGCCCAGAATCGCGCGCAGGTCGCCGTGCAGGTAGGTCGGCATCCGCCATCCCTGCTTGGCCTCCAGGTAGGGCGTGATCATGTCGCTCTTCACCGGCCCCGGCCGGAACAGCGAGATGTCGGTGACGATGTCGCCGAACGACTCGATCCCGGACTTGCCGACGAGCTCGCGCTGCCCCGGGGACTCGATCTGGAAGCAGCCCAGGGTGCGCGAGTCGCTGATCATCTCGAAGGTGTGCGTGTCGTCAAAGGGCACCTGAACCTCATCGTCGAGGTCGATCCGCTTCCCGTCGACCCGCTCGATCTCCGCCACCGCGTGCGCCATGGCCGACTGCATGCGGATCCCGAGCACGTCGAGCTTGAGCAGCCCGAGATCCTCGACGTCCTCCTTGTCGAACTGGCTCATCGGGAAGCCGGCGTAGCTGGCCTCCACCGGTGTGCGGTCCAGCAGCGTGGCGTCGGAGAGCACGATCCCGCAGGGGTGCAGGGCGATGTGGCGGGGCAGCCCGTCGAGCCGCTCGACGAGCGCCACCAGCACCCCCAGCCGGCCCTCGTCGAGTCCGGAGGCGCGCAACTCGGGCAGCTCGCGCAGCGCCATCCGGACATCCCGGGCCCGGATGTGCGGGAACGCCTTCGCGATGGCGTCGATCTCCCCGGGAGGCATTCCCAGCGCGGCACCGACGTCCCGGATCGCGTGCCGAACCCGGTAGGTGTCCATCATCGACACCGCGATGCACCGCTCTCCGCCGTAGCGGTCCAGGATGTCCTCGTAGATCTCCTCCCGTCGCGCTGACTCCACGTCGATGTCGATGTCCGGCAGAGCCCGGCGCAGCGGAGAGAGGAACCGCTCCATGAGCAATCCGTGTCGCAGCGGGTCGACTCCCGAGACACCGAGCAGGTAAGTGACCACGCTGCCGGCCCCGGACCCCCGCGCAGCCGACCGGATGCCCTTCTCCCGGATCATGTCGCAGACGTCGGCCACGGTCAGGAAGTAGGAGGCGTAGCCGAGGTCGGCGATCAGCCTGAGCTCGTCGTCGAGTCGCTTCCAGATCCGCTGCCGGGGAGCGTTGCCGTAGCGGCGGCCGATGCCTGCCTCGCACCGGGCACGCAGCACCTCGTCGGCGGACGCCGTCCGCCCGTCCTGGCCCTGGACCGCGACCCCCCCGGTCGTCACCTCAAGCTCCGGGAAGTGCACCTCGCCCAGGCCCAGGTCGGTGCGAGGGTCCAGCGCGCACCGGTCGGCGACGACCCTGGTCCGGGCGACCAGGTCCCGGGCGGCCCGCGGTCCCAACCCCGCTCCGGCACAGACCTCCGCGGCGATGTCGGCCATCTCCTTGCCGGACTTCATGAACCCCTCGGCGTTGTAGCGCTCGACGTGCCGTCGGTCCAGCGGCACCAGCCGGCGGACCGCGTCGAGCACGTCGACGACGACCGCGTCGGCTCGGTCGGCGTAGCGCACGGCGTTGCTGAGGACCGAGCCGAGCCGGGCCTCCTGCGCGAGCCGGGCCAGCTGTGCGGCGTGGCCGGCCGAGCCTGGGCGGTGCCCGGGCAGCCGGTGGTGCACCACCTCCACCAGCAGGTCGGCGGGGTCGAACAGCTCCCGCCAGGGCCGGAGCACGGCCCGGCCGTGGTCCAGTCGACGCGCCGCGACCGCGACCCCCAGCTCCGAGGCGGGTCCCAGCAGCACCACGACGTCCTGGCCGGCCGCATGCTCGGCGACCAGGTCCAGAGTGCACACCGGCTCACCCCGCTCTCCCGCCAGGTGGGTGGCCGAGACCAGGCGGCACACCGCCGCCCAGCCCTGCCTGCTGCCGGCCAGGAAGGTGACCCGGGGCAGGCCTGGGTCCCGATAGGACCCACCCCGCATCGGCGATCGACGTCGTTCGCCGCCTCCTCGGGGCGCGCCGGGCAGCACACCCGTCGGGGCCATCGCGAGGTCGACCCCGAGGACCGGGCGCACCCCTGTCTGCTGGCAGGCCTGGGCGAAGCGGACCGCGCCGTAGGCACCGTCCCGGTCGGTCAGCGCGATCGTGTCCATCTCCAGCTCCGCAGCGCGCTCCACCAGTGCCTTCGGCTGGGTGGCGCCGTAGCGCATCGAGTAGCCGGAGGCGACGTGGAGATGCACGAAGGGGTCGGCCACTAGCCGACCCTCCGCAGCGCCGGGAGCCGGGCCGGGACCGGCAGGTGCCGGGTCAGGCCGAGCGACTCCTCGACCAGCCCGAGGAACCGGTCCGCGTCGCGCACCAGGTCGTCGGCTTCGCGCTCGGTCACCGCGCGCCGCGACCCTGCCTCTGCCGCAGCGCGCTTGGCCGCCCCGGCGGAGAAGAACCTCGCCCACTCGGCGAACTCAGGAGCCACCTCGGCCAGCAGCACCCAGGCGTTGCGCTGACCCCGCCTGCCGCGCCGGGACCCGGCGGCCACCGGCTGGGCGCGGGTGGCCAGCAGCGCCGCGGTGGCCCGCAACGCCGCCACGTGGGCATGGGAGTAGCGCATGCCGATGTCGGTGGTGGTGATCGCATCCCGCAGGGACGCCGCCGCCCACTCCAGGTAGGCGACTGTCGCCGCGGGCACATCCAGGGACGGGGTCATCGGCTGCTCCTCCACTCGTCTCGCCCGGTCAGTCCAGGCATCGGGCCAGCCGCCAGCAGCCCTGTCCCCAGTCGAAGGCCAGGTCGAAGACACCACGCCCGGCACCGGCCGCGGCCAGTCCGCGCGCCGCCTCCACACGCCAGACCTCCCGCTCGGTGAGCAGGTCGTGCACCGTCGAGCCGCCCCGGTCCTCGGCGCCCTCCACCCCGAGGACCGGTGCCACCTCCGAGGACTGCCACCACGGTCCGGTCTCCACCCAGTGCGCGACGATCGCGCACACCTTCCACAGTCGCCCGCGCCACAGGAACTGCTCCGGGCCCTCCACCGGGCACTCCGGCGAGCCCTCCGGCCCGAGGGCCATCCGGACCACCCCCCTGCGCACCTCCACGGGATCGTCGTAGCGCCGCATCGCACCCTCCGTCGGTCGTCCCCGGTGCCCGGATGCCAGACTTGGCGGGGACGGGGTCGAGGTCGTCCCCGCCAAGTCGATCCGAGGTTGTTCGAACACATGTTCGAACAACCTCACAGTACTCGGCCCTCCACCCGCCTCGTCAACCCCGTGTCCACCCTTGCCGGCCGAGAGGACGCCGATGCCGATGAGCCGCAACGCACCGCGCGAGCACCCCTCCGTCACCTCGTTCATCGCGGCTTGGCGACGCGCCGGCGGCACGGGTCGCGTGGTCGTCCTCCCCGAGTCGGTGCACACGGCCGCGCTCGCTGCCGAGGCGCTGGGGTGCGAGGTCGGCGCCATCGCCAACAGCCTCCTCTTCGACGGGGACGGCCGCCCGGTGCTGATCCTGACCAGCGGCGCCCACCGGGTGGACACCTCGAAGGTCGCCGCCGAGCTGGGCTGCCGGCGGCTCCGTCGCGCCGACCCGGCATTCGTCCGGGAGCACACCGGTCAGGCCATCGGCGGCGTCTCCCCCCTCGACCACCCCGCGCCCGTCCCGACCTATCTCGACACCGCCCTGCGGCATTACGCCGAGGTCTGGGCCGCCGCCGGACATCCGGCGGCGGTGTTCTGCACCACCTACGCCGAGCTCCAGGCCATCACCGGGGCGGCCGCGCTGGCCGTGGCCTGAGGCGCGAGGCTGACCGGTGGCACGGGTGGTGGTCCTGGGCGCGGGACTCGCCGGGGCGGCCAGCGCCGTTCGCCTGGCCAAGCTGGGCCACGAGGTCACCGTGGTCGAGCGGCTGCCGGACGTCGGCGGCGCCGTGGGCCTCCTCGAGCAGGACGGGTTCCGCTGGGATGCCGGGCCCGCGTCGACCGCGCTGCCCGCCGTCCTCCGCGACCTCTTCCGCAAGTCCGGACGGCCGCTCGACCGCGAGGCCGAGCTCCTGCCCGTGCAGCCCATGCGGCAGCACCGCTTCCCCGACGGCACCGTCCTCGACCTGCCCTCCGGCAGCCGCGCAGACCAGCTCGCCGCCGTCGACGCCGCCCTGGGGACCGGACGGGGCCGGGCGTGGGTCGATCACGTCCGCGCCTTCGCCGAGCCGTGGGACCGGCTGCGACGCGACTGGCTCGAGCGGCCCTATGCACCCGAGCTCGCCGCGGAGGAGACCCGCCGACTGCTCGACACCCGCCGGAGCCTCGCCGCGGCCGTGGCCCACCTGGACGACCCGCGACTGCGGCGGGTCGCCACCCACCACACGGTCCGCGGCGGCCACGACCCGGGCCGGGCGCCCGCCTGGCTCGGGATCCTCGACTACGTCGAGCAGAACTTCGGCACGTGGACCTTCGCCGGCGGCTTCGGCACCCTGGCGTCGCTGCTGGCCAGACGACTGAGGGAGCGGCGGGTCACACTGCTGGCCTCCACCGCTGCGCGGGACATCGCGATGGGCGCGGACGGGCCCCGCGCGGTGCTCACCGACGACGGCCCGCTGCCGGCCGACCATGTGGTCGTCGCCATCGACCCGCGCCTGCTCCCGGCCCTCGCCCGCTTCGTACGCCGCACCACGCCGGCCGCCCCGGCGGAGGTCACCCATCTCGGCCTCTCCGGCAGCTCTGTCGGCGGGCTCCCCCAGGAGGTGGTGATCCACGGTGCGGACGGGTCGCTGCTGGTGCTCCACACCGGGGTGCGCTCACCCGGCCAGACGGGCCCTCCTGGGGTGAGCGTGGACACCGGCCGGCAGGCCTGGACCGTCCAGCGAACCCGGCCCCCCGGGCGGCGTCGCCCACCACCGTCGACCGAGGAGGACGTCCTGCGGGTCTTGGCGCGCGCCGGCCTCGACGTGCGCGACCGCGTCGAGACTCGGCTGGACCGCTCCCCTGCGAGGATCGTCGAGCACCTGGGTGGGTCTCCGGCCGGCGTCCGGTGGGAGGGCCGAGGCACGGTGCGTCGCCGGCTGGGAACCCTGACGCCGCTGCCGGGAGTCCTCCTCGCGGGAGCACACACCGGCGGCGGCTCCTGGCTCCCGTTCGTCGGGCTGAGCGCGGCGCAGGTCGCCGAGCACGTGGGCGAGGGCCGCTAGCGGTGGGGGCCAACGGCCGCGCTTGAGCCCTGGTCGTCGGTGTCGGCGGCGGTGTCGGTGTCGGCGTCGTCGATGACCTCGACCACACCGCGGTTCCCGTCCACGCGCAGGCGTTGACCCGTCCGGAGCCTGCTGGTGGCCTCCCGGACGCCGACCACCGCCGGGATGCCGTACTCCCGGGCCACGACGGCGCCATGGGTGAGCGCTCCGCCGACCTCGAGCACGAGCGCCGCGGCGTTGATGAACAACGGTGTCCATCCCGGGTCGGTGAACTCGGCGACCAGCACCTCCCCGGAGGTCAGCGACTCGCTCTGGGGATCCCGAAGCACCCGCGCCCGTCCCTCGACCACCCCCGCCGACACCGGGTTGCCCAGCAACGCCCCCGCGGGCGCGTCGGCCAGCTGGTAGTTCACCACCGGCGCCTCTCCGTCACTGGTGACGACGAGCGGCGGGGTCAGCTTCTGGAGTCGCTGCTGGTGAGTGCGCCGCTGTCGGGCGAGCGAGGTGTAGTCGACATCGCCGTCCCAGACCACTGCCAGCTCCGCCCACGTGAGGTACCAGATGTCATCGGAATCGCCGAGGATGCCGGTGGCCACCAGCTGGTGGGCCACGTCCTCGAGCACCTCCTTGACCTCGCCGAGGACGCGGACGGCGAGGAACTTGTGATGCTCGCGCATCCCGCCGGCCTCGGTCATCGTGGTGGAGAGCCGCTGCAGGAGCCGCGCCCGAGCCGGACCCAGGGGTCCCTGCCCACCGCGGTCGAGGAGTGTCGTCATCGCCGCCCGCCGATCCTCGACGTGCCTGTGCTGGCGCCTGCTCTGGCTGCCCGGCTCGTGCTGCAGTCGCGCGGCGACGACGCGGAGCACCGGGAGCGGGTCCTCGTGCCAGCGCGGCCTGGCGATGTCGATCTCGGCAGGACCACGCATGCCGTAGAGGGCGATGAAGCGGTCCCACGCGGCGAGGAAGTCGCCGGCGCCGGCGAGATGTGCGACGTGCTCCAACCAGGACTGAGCGTCCTCACCCAGCTCCTGGAACCATGCGACCAGCTCGGGCGAAGCGTCCGCCAGCACGGCCAGGTCGTCGATGGCGAGGTTCATCTCGTTCACGACGTTGCCTCCGATGCCCAAGGTCAAGGCCTCGGTCTCGTCCGGATCGAGGAAGCCGCGAGACAGCCTCGTGAGCAGCCGGGTGGCAGCGATGCCGGACATCGCCTCGGGCACCCAGTGCCAGAAGAAGGGGAACACCGTCGGCAAGGCGTCCGTGATCGCCGTGATCTGCGCTGCTCCCTTCGGAGCTCGAGCGAACCGACGGGAGAGCTCCTCGACGTAGTCGTCCATCAGGTCGTTGGTGCGCTCGACGAATCCCGTGAGGTCGCGCCACAGCAGGCCGGCGACGACGCGGCGAGGGATGGCGAGGGCCTGCAGGAGGGTCGGGAGGGACCCGTGCAGACCGTGAGATCCCCAGAACTCCTCACGCCGCATCGCCCGCCGCACCGCCTCGGGTGCCAACGCGTCGAGCTGCGAGAGCAGTCCCAGCACGGGCCGACGCCATAGCGGATGCCGCAGCAGAGTCGTCAGGTCGGCGAAGAGGCGGCCGCCGCTGGCCCGGACGAGGGTGTTCTCGAAGCGGCCGTTCTCGTGGCCGACCGGCAGCATCGTCCGCAGCGTCGAGAGGCCGAGCGGGCTCATCGCTTGGGTCATGCTCTGTTGGTGTCCCAGGCTCATGAAGACGTGCAGCGTCGAGTCGGGTGAGCGCAGGCCGTCGATCGGGTACAGCGAGGTGATGGGACGGGACTGCAGCACGTGCAGGCGACCGTCGGCGATCGCCCACTCGATGTCCTGGGGCCAGCCGAAGTAGGTCTCGATCCCGGTCGCCAGGTCGGCCAGCTCCAGCACCTGCGCGTCGTCCAGGACCGTTGCTCGCCGTCGCTCGGCGTCCAACGAGACCTCGCGGGTCCCGTGATCGGCGTCGGGCACGATGATCACCGCCTTGTCGCCGATGTCGCGCTCGAGGATCCGCCGATCGCGCTTGTCGACGCGATAGGCGTCGGGGCTGACCGATCCGCCGACCAGGGCCTCCCCCAGGCCGAAGCTCGCGTCGATGGTGAGCGTATGGCGATGTCCGGTCAGCGGGTCGACGGTGAAGACCACGCCCGATCTCTCGGCCATGACCATCTCCTGGACCACGACTGCGAGCCGGACGGCGCGGTGGTCGAAGCCCGACCGCGCGCGATAGACGATCGCGCGGTCGGTGAACAGCGAGATCCAGCACTTCCGGATGGCGGCGAGAAGTGCCTGTTCGCCGTGGATGTTGAGAAACGTGTCCTGCTGTCCGGCGAACGAGGACTCGGGCAGGTCCTCGGCCGTGGCGCTGGATCGCAGGGCGTACGCCGAGTCGGGACCCATCGCCCTCCATGCGCCCCGCACGCTCGCCTCGACCTTGGGCGGGACCTCCACGGCCGCGAGCGTGCGGCGTACCGACTCCCCCACCTCGCGGACCGCCGACATCTTCCCGATGTCGAGGGATGCCAGGGACTCGTAGAGCCGGTCGGCATCGGGAGCGGCTTGGAGGAAGCTCTCGAAAGCGGCCGTGGTCACGCAGAACCCGGGTGGGACGGGGAAGCCGGCATGGGTCAGCTCGCCCAGGCTCGCTCCCTTCCCGCCCACCAGCGCCAGGTCACTCGTCCGGGTCTCCGTGAGGAGGCGGACCAGGCAGTCGTCTCGTGTCATAGCAGGCCTCCGATACCGGTCGAGAGGAACAGGACTCCGAACACCAGCGGCACCCAGATGCCGATGGTGCGTCGATGCTCCTCCAACACTCGCCTGATCCACGCCAAGGCGGTCTGTGAGCGCCGAGGGAACAGGACCCGGATCAGCACCGGAAGGAGCACGGACAGGCAGAACACCAGCGTCACCAGGACCACGCCCAAGAGCTTCTCGGCCAGGGTGAGGTCGCTGAGGTGCAGGACGGAGACCGCCGAGAGGAAGATCGCCAGGTTCTTGACGTTGATGATCGACACCAGCACGCCGACTCCCAGGGACCTGAAGGGGGTCGCTCCGTCGACCATCCGCCAGAGCCGCCCAGGCGGACTCGCAGGTGCGGACTCCGCGGCGGGGCGACGCGCGTTTCTCACCGCTACGACAAGAAGTACGCCACCGAGGACCGTGATCGCCACCGAGCCGAGCGTTCCCCGGCCACCGCCGGACCCCGTCGCGGGGTCGTTGCCGAGCAGGATCACGGCCAGACCCATGACGGTGTAGGCGCCGGTGTACCCCACGGCGTACCCGAGCCCGCTGGTCCATCCACTCTGCGAGGTCAACAGCAGGGTGACCAACGTGATCGAGCCGATCGCGGCGATCCCGGCCGCGGCCAGGACCAGAGCCTCGAGGAGGACCGGCCACATGTCAGCGCGACGCTTCGCGGCCGGAACGCAGGTCGCGCAGGAAGACCGCCACGACGACCTCGGCGAGGTGCCGGGGATCCGGCGGACCACAAGGACCAGACGGGACGGTCATGGGCCCGACGACCGTCGTGAAGAGCACCATCCCCATCAGCACCGACGCCAGCTCCTCCGCGCCCGCCGGCGTATCCAGGCGACCCGCGTCCAGGTGCGCCTGGAAGAACGTGGCCAGGCGGACCAGGGTCGAGTCGGCCGGCTCGCGCAGCGTGTTGAGGTAGGCGCGATCGTCATCCCCGGTCAGGTACATCAGCCTGATCAGGTCGCGATGCTCGAGGAAGGCGCCCACCATGACGCCGACAATGCGCTCGAGATCGACCTGGACGTCGTCGGAGGGATGCAGGGCCGCTGCGCGAATGAGCGACCGCGGCGTCGTCTCCTCGAGGAAAGCCCGGGTGAGGCTCTCCTTGTCGCCGAAGTGCCGGTAGACGGTCGCCACGCCGACACCCGCCGCGGTCGCGACGTCGTCCATCGTCGATGCGAAGGGCCCCCGCACGCTGAGCACCCGCCCTGCCGCCTCGAGGATCATCCGTCGCGTGTCGGCCTTCGGCACGAAGCCGATGCCGCGCTCCTCCGCCAGCAGGGCCAGGACCTGCTCCTTGCCGCCGACCTTGCGATAGATGGTCGCGCGAGAGACCTCCGAGCCGGCCTCCAGGTGCTCCATCGTGAAGGCCGTGCCGCACTCGGCGTGCAGCCGCTCTGCCGCATTGAGGACGCGCTCTCTTGTGCTCGGCCCGGGTGGTGACACGAACGATAGACTAGTCTATCGACCGTATCTCCTCAAGCGAGACATGGCGCGTAACTCGGACGCGTCATGATCGACCCATGACGATGCCCATGGGTGCCAGCACCGAGCCCGACGGACCGTCCGGCTACACCTACTCCGCGGCCCTGGTGCGGGCGACGCAGCCAGCCGACGCGCCAGAACTGGTCCTCGCCACGCTCCGCGAGATCCGGTTCAGCGGGTGGATTGCGCCGCCCGAGGACGGCTGGATATCGGTCCTCCCGGCCGGTGAGGGGGCAGTGGCCGCACGGCGGCGCGGCGTCGTGGGGGTGGGCGAGGCGCTGGCCGAGGCTTCCGGCGCACCGACCATCGCCGTCCGGGTTCTGGACGACCAGCAGCTCGTCCTGGTCGGCTGGGAGTCGGGTGAGGAGGTGGCCCGCTACGTCAGCGACCCGTCATCGGAGCCCGGCGCCGAGCCGGACGTGCTCCCGGACCCGGTGGGCACCGACGGGGCCGACGCCCTCGCGGCACTCTGCGACCGGCTCCAGGCCGCCGAGGAGCTGGGCGAACTCCTGGCCGAAGAGCTCGACACCGACGACGAGATCGAGTCCGAGCGGCTGAGCCAGGTCCTGCACCTGCTCGGGCTGCCGTCCTGGCTGGTGGCCGCCTGGCGACTCCCTCGCCGCATGCCGACGGGACCCGCGCCCCGTGAGCTGGTGAGGCTTCGCGCGGGCCGCACCGACCTTCTCGGCTGGGTCACCGGACGCGCCGCCACCCTCCTGCGGCGCTGGCGACCCCCGCCTCCGGTGCTCCTCGACCCGCCCCGAGGCGACGGCGGCATGGACGACCTGGCCATGTGGCTGTGACCCTCCAGAGCGGCGGATGACCGAACATGCCCGGGCGCGGCGCGCGGGGCTATCGGCGGAGGGGAGAACCATGGTCTCGCTGGCACCAGTCACTGCCGACAACTGGCGCGAGGTTGCCCGAGTCCACGCGGCGGACGATCAGCGCCAGTGGGTCGCCGAGGTGGCCTACTACCTGTGCCTGTCGGCCTATGGCGGACTGTGGCGCTCATGTGCCGTGCTCGACGAGACCCGCACCACGGTCGGCCATGTCATGTGGGCGGTCGATCCCGCGGACCATAGCCACTGGATCGGCGGCCTCGTCATCGACGCCGACCGACAGGGCGACGGCCTGGGAAGAGCAACCGTCGAGACCCTGTTGGACCTGTGGGAGCAGCAGGAGCCCTCCCTGACCGGCGCGCCGTACCGGGAGGCGGCCCTGTGTGTCGCCTCCAACAACCAGAGCGCCCTGAGTCTGTACCACTCCCTGGGCTTCGTGGAGACCGGGGAGATGTCGGACGACGAGATCGTCCTGAGGCGCCCCCGAGCCCGCACCGACCACTGACGTGCCGCCACGAGGGAGGCATGGCGACCGGACCGTCACAAGAGTGCAGGGCAAGAGAGGGCAGAACGTGCGCCTCAGTCGACGTGCAGGCGCAGGTTGGCGTAGATCTGCCGGGTGGCCGTCGACCGGTTGAGCGTGTAGAAGTGCAGCCCTGGGGCGTCGCCGTCGAGAAGATCGCGGCACAGCTCTGAGGCGACCTCGATCCCCTCTCGGCGGACCGACTCGGGGTCACCCTCGAAGCGCGCGATCCGGGACACCACCTCGGGCGGGACCTCGCGGCCCGACAGCTGGGCCATCCGCGTCACCTGGGCGAGGCTGGTGATCGGCATGATCCCCGGCAGCACCGGCAGGTCGACACCTGCTGAGCGGGCCCGGTCGAGGAGGCCGAAGTACTCCTCCGGGCGGAAGAACATCTCGGTGATCGCGAACTGCGCCCCGGCCTCCTGCTTCGCCCGCAGCACCCCGATGTCAGCCGCGAGCGAGAGCGCTTCGCGGTGCCCATGCGGGAAGGCCGCCACCCCGACACTGAACGCGCCGAGCGAACGGACCAGCGCGACCAGCTCACTGGCGTAGGTCAGCCCGCAGGGTGTCGGGGTCCACGGGGTGCCGGGTCCCCCCGGCGGGTCACCGCGAAGCACCAGGACGCTGCGGATGCCGGCGTCGGCGTAGGACCCGATCACCGACCGCAGCTCGTCACGGGTGTGTCCCACGCAGGTGAGGTGCGCCATCGGCACCATCGTGGTCTCGTGCGCGATCCGGTGCGTGATCGCCACCGTCCGGTCCCGAGTGCTCCCTCCGGCGCCGTAGGTCACCGAGACGAACGTCGGGTGCAGGGGTTCCAGCTCGCGCAGCGCCCGCCACAGCTGCGCCTCACCCGCTTCGTCCTTGGGCGGAAAGAACTCGAAGGAGAACGACCGTCCCTCGGCCGCGATCAGGTCGCGAACGGTGGGCGTGCCCCTTGCCCCGCGCCTAGGAGCCGTGGGGTACATGCGCCCCAGGATAGGGGTGTCTCGACGGCGCCTGATCGATGTCCGCTCGGTGGGCTCGCCACGCCTTGCCCGGGGTACAGAACCGAGGTCCCCTGCCAGTTAGGCTCGCTGGCGTGACTGCCCCTGCCGCCTGGGACCCGCCCGACTTCCGCCGACGGCTGCAGGCTCAGCTCGACACGTTCGTCGAGGAGCAGCAGCGCCGTCTAGAGCCGCTCGGCCCCGACGCCCGGATCCTCGTCGGCGCCGCCCGGGAGGCGGTCAGCGGCGGGAAGCGGCTCCGCGCCCTGTTCTGCCACTGGGGGTTCCACGCCGTCCGGCCGGCGGGCGACCCCGGGGAGCAGGCGCGGCTGATGCGCGCGTGTGCGGCCGTGGAGATGCTGCACGGCTCGGCGCTGATCCACGACGACGTCATGGACGCCTCCGACACCCGCCGTGGCAAGCCATCGGTGCATCGTGCTTTCGAGGCCCGTCACCGCGAGGCCGGGTGGCGCGGCGATGCTCAGCAGTACGGCGAGGCCGCGGCGATCCTGTTGGGCGACCTGCTGCTCGTCTGGTCCGACGAGCAACTGCGCACCTCCGGCTTCGACCAGCAGACGGTGCTGGAGGCGCTGCGAGTCTTCGACACCACCCGCAGCGAGGTTGTCACCGGGCAGTTCCTCGACGTCTCGGTGCAGGCGCGGGGCGACGCCGACGTCGAGCAGTCCATGCGCGTGGTGCGCTACAAGTCGGCGAAGTACTCCATCGAGCGCCCCCTGCATCTAGGATGCGTCCTGGCTGGCGGGCGCGAGGAGCAGCGGGCCGCGCTCTCGGCGTACGGCGTGCCGCTCGGCGAGGCCTTTCAGCTGCGCGACGACCTGCTCGGCGTCTTCGGCGACCCCGGGGTCACCGGCAAGCCCGCCGGCGACGACCTGACCGAGGGGAAGCGGACGGTGCTGGTGGCGCTGGCGATGCGGTCCCTGTCCGAGGCGGACCGGGCGATGCTGGACAAGAGTCTGGGCTGCGATCTGGCTCCCGAGGAGATCACCGAGCTCCAGCGCCGGATCCGCGCCTGCGGCGCCGAGGACCAGGTCGAGAGCCACATCAACGACCTGACCGCCCGCGCGGTCACGGCCCTCGAGAATCCAGGCCTCGACGCCGGCGCCCGGGAGTCCCTGCGCCAACTCGCGGCGGCGGCGACCCAGCGGGTCGTATGAGACCTTCGCCGCTCACCGGAAGTCGACTGAAGGCGGCAGGCGACCTGCCCGGTGCCAGGCGGCTCAGTGCTCGAGCGGCTCGGTGCCAGGCGGCTCAGTGCTCGAGCGGCTCGGTGCTCGAGCGGCTGATTGCTCGAGCGGCTCGGTGCTCGATCGGCTCAGTGCTTGATCGGAAGCTCGTCGAGATGCAGATCGGGGCCCTCGCCGCGCAGGATCACCGCGAGCTTGCCGTGCTGCGTGGACGCCGACCGCTTCTGGAAGGCCTCCAGCGCGGCGTCGAAGGCGGTGCCGTCCTTGCGCGCCAGCGGACTCCAGCCGTCCCACAGCAGCACCATGCCTTGCTGCCCCACGTCGACCTGCTCGAGGCAGGCGGCGAGCGCATCGGCGTCATTGCCGGCATCAGAGGCGTCCAGGCAGGCCGCGACGGACTTCAGGAACGACTCCTGGTCCTCGGTCGTCCACCCGTCGAGATAGCGGAAGACCCATCCCGCGTGCTCGACCGCATGCTGCACGTCAGCGGCGGGCGCCGCGTTGTGCCACTGGTAGACGTCCGGCGGGGTGTGGCCCGCCAGCAGTGCTGCAAGTCCGCTCATTGGCCCTCCACATCGTTGGTGGTTTCCTGGCCCGACAATAGACCTGCGCACCGACGGCACGCGCGGCCCCTTCGCGCCGGTTTCAGAACGCCATCGCCTGGGCGCGGCGCTTGACCTCGCTCCCCCGGTTCTCGCGCAGCGCGTCGATCGGCCGCCCCGGCAGCGAGTCGTCCTCACTGAACAGCCACGCGATGATCTCGCGGTCGTGATACCCCCCGTCATGCAGCAGCGTCAGCAGTCCCGGCACGCCCTTGACGATCACGCCGTCGAGGACGAGGGCCGCCGGAATCCGCTGCCCGGCACCGGGCGCGGGCACGGCGGCGGCGAGGTGGTGCTCCTTGACCAGCGTCCGCACCCGGCTGACCGTGACGCCCAGGGCCGCTGCGCAGGCCGACCAGTCCAGCCACTCTGAGACCAAGACGTCCAACCGGGGGCCCGTGGTCTCGAGGTCCTGGTGAGGTGATGTCTCGCGCACGGCTCCACTGTGACATCCGAGACCGCCACGCCTCGTGGGGGGTCGGAGGCAGCGTCGGCCGGGGGGTTCTGCGGCGGCGCTGAAGGTGCTCGCGCGGCGCTCTCGCGGTGCCCGGGGGGTGCGCCGGCGACCAGGGCCGCCACGCCGTCGGCCGGGCCAGGCACGCGCTTGTGCGGATCCGACCTAGAATCGAGATTCCGGCCGGGCGCTGTCCGGCGTCGTCGATCGCCTGGAGGACGCCGTCGTGCGCAGAGGTGCCGATGCGATGATCGGCCGGGTTCTCGACGGCCGCTACCGCATCGACGCCCGGATCGCCCGTGGCGGGACGGCGACCGTGTTCCGCGCCCGAGACCTGCGCCTGGACCGGCCATGCGCGGTCAAGGTGATGCACCCCGACCTCGATGACCACGACCCGGCGACCCGCGCCTTCGCGGCCCGCTTCGTGCGCGAGGCACACGCCGCGGCCCGGCTCTCGCACCCCGACGTCGTCGCGGTCACCGACCAAGGCGACGACGACGGCGCGCTGTTCCTCGTGATGGAGCTCGTCGAGGGCGGAACCCTGCGCGACGTCCTGCGCGACGAGGCGCCCATGGATCCCGAACGAGCCCTGGAGCTGCTCGAGCCCACGCTCTGCGCGTTGGCCGAGGCGCACCGGTGCGGCATCGTGCACCGCGACGTCAAACCGGAGAACGTCCTGATCGCCGACGACGGTCGGGTCAAGGTCACCGACTTCGGGCTGGCCCGGGCCTTCGACGCCGACACCCAGCACTCCACGACGGGCGGCCTGCTCATGGGCACCGTGTCCTACCTGGCCCCCGAGCTCATCGCGGACGGCCGCGCCGACGGCCGGTCCGACGTATACGCCGCGGGGGTGCTGCTGTTCGAGATGCTGACCGGTCGCAAGCCACACGAAGGCGAGGGCGCGATCCAGATCGCTTTCAAGCACGTCAACGAGGACGTGCCGGCGCCCTCCTCGGTGATCGACCGGCCGCTCCCGGCGTACCTCGACGCCCTGGTGCTGTGCGCCACGGCCCGCCAGCGAGAGCGCCGGCCGGCGGACGCACAGGTGCTGCTGCGGCACGTACGCCGCGTGCGGGCGGCCATCGAGGCCGGGGAGACCGACGACCCCGACCTGACCTCCGACCTGCTGCGCACCGCTCCCCCCGTCCCGGCTGTCCCGGCTGCCCCGGCGGCCTGGACGGCAGCCGCGGGAACGGGAACCGGCATGGCCAGCGCAACCGGGACGCTCGAGGACGCCCTCGACCCCGTGGTCGACGACGACGAGCCGACCCAAGTGCTCGGCCCGCGAGGTTCGCTCGCGTCCACGGTCGTGGACCGTCCTAGGGGGGCCGCGGCGACAGGAGCCCCGGGGACCGACACTCTCCCCGGCAGCGCCAGTGGCACCGCCGGCACCGTCACCGAGGACCCGCCCCGACCCGACGACACGCAGGCTCCGCGGCGTGCCCAGGCCTCGGCTCCCAGAGTGCGGCCGAACCCGCCGACGCCACCTCTACCGGGGGTGGCGCCACCAGGGGGCACCGGGGCCCGTCCCGCGCGCCCGGCGCGGCGACGGCGTCCCCCACGAGGACCGCTGCTGCTTGTGGTCGCCGTCCTGGCCACGGCGCTGCTGGCCACGACCGTGTGGTGGTTCGGGATCGGCCGCTACACCTCCACCCCGGGGATCATCAACCTTCCTCTCCCCGCGGCCACAACCAAGCTTGAGCAGGCCGGGCTCGATGTCGAGGTGTCCGAGCGGGTCTTCTCCGAGACCGTCGCGGCCGGGTCGGTGATCCGCACCGAACCCGGCGCCGGCGACCGGGTCCTGGACGGGGGCACCGTCCGTGCCGTCGTCTCCAAGGGCCCGGAGCGCTACGAGGTTCCGGCGCTCGCGGGCAAGCGCTTCAAGGCCGCCGAGCCTCGGCTGGCCCAGCGCAACCTCGAGCTCGGTGACGTCCGGAGGGTCTGGCACGACAAGGTCGACAAGGGCGTGGTTATCGCGGCCCGCCCGCGAGCCGGGACCGAGCTGCGTCGGGGCGACACGGTCGACGTCACGGTGAGCCGCGGCCGCGAGCCGCTGAAGATCCCCGACCTCTCGGGGCGTCCAGGCGGCCGCGCCGAGACCAGGCTGAGCGACATCGGGTTCGAGGTCGTGGTCACCGAGCGTCACGACGACGTCGTCCCCAAGGGCCGCGTGGTTGCCCAGACCCCGAGCACGGGCACCGGGTTCCGGGGCGACCAGGTCGAGGTCGTCGTCTCGCTGGGCCCGGTGATGGTGGACGTCCCGGGGCTGCGAACCCTGAGCATCGAGGACGCCACGCTCAGGCTCGAGGAGATCGGGCTGCGCATCGCCGTGGAACGCACCAGCCTGTATGTCGGACTGGACCGTGTCGTCCGGCAGGACCCCGACGAGGGCACCTCGATCCCACGCGGTGACGTGGTCACCGTCTCGGTGGTGTGACCGCCCGGCCCGACCTCGAGCCGCACGGGGGGACACGATGAGGGGCCGACCGGTCACCCTGCTCGCGACGCTCGCCCTGCTGGCGGTTACCGCCTCGTGGGGCAGCACCTTCTTCCTGATCAAGGACTTGATCGACCGGCTCCCGGTGCTCGACTTCCTGGCCCTGCGCTTCGCCATCGCCGCGGTGACGGTGATGCTGCTGTTCCCGCGGGCCGTGGCCCGGCTCGGCCGACGGGCCCGCCGGCAGGCCGCGGTCCTCGGGGTCGTCTATGGGCTCGCCCAGATCCTGCAGACCGCCGGCCTCGCCCTGACCCCGGCGAGTGTGGCGGGCTTCATCACCGGCATGTACGTCATCCTCACCCCGCTGCTGGCCGCCCCGCTGCTTCATCAGCGGATCGGGGCGTGGACGTGGGGCGCGGTGCTGCTGGCGATGGCGGGCCTCGGGGTGCTCACGCTGAGCGGGTTCAGCGTCGGCTACGGCGAGGCTCTCGTGCTGGTCTCTGCGGGCCTCTATGCGCTGCACATCGTGGGCCTCGGGGCATGGGCCCGGGCCGAGGACGCGATCGGGATGACCGTCCTCCAGCTCGCGGCGGTGAGCCTGGTGGCGTTCGTGGCCACTGCGCCGGACGGGATCACCCTGCCGGATCGTCCCTCGGACTGGGCCAGCGTGCTCTACATGGCCGTCGTCGCGGCCGGCTTCGCGATGTGGGCTCAGACGTGGGCGCAGGCTCACCTGCCACCGACCCGGGCCGCGATCATCATGACGATGGAGCCGGTGTTCGCCGCGCTGTTCGCGGTGCTGCTCGGCGGCGAGTCGTTCACCGCCCGGATGCTGGTCGGCGGCGCCATGGTGCTCGCGGCGATGCTCGTCGTCGAGACGGTCCCGCGGCGCCGTCGGATCGAGGCCGAGGTCACGCACATCGCGGTCTGATAACCGATCGTGTGCGCCGGACGGGCCGGGTCAGGACTCGACGACGACGGGGATAATCATCGGCCGGCGGCGGTGCTTGTTGTTCACCCAGCGGCCGACGACGCGGCGGATCGTCTGCTCCAGCTGGTAGGAGTCGTCGGTCCCGTCGGCCAGTGCCGCGTTGAGGGCATCGACGACGGGGCCGGTGATCTCGCCGAAGACCGAGTCGTCCTCGAGGAAGCCGCGGGCATGGATCTCCGGGCCGCCCGAGACCTTGCCGGTCACCATGTCGACCACGACGATGACCGAGATGAAGCCCTCCTCGCCGAGGATCCGGCGGTCCTTGAGCGCGGCCTCGGTGATGTCGCCGACCGACTGGCCGTCGACGAACACGTAGCCGCACGGCACCTTCCCGGCCACCTCGACCACGCCGTCGACCAAGTCGACCACGACACCGTCCTCGGCCACGACGACCCGTTCCGCCGGGACCCCGGTCGCCCGGGCGAGAGCCGCGTTGGCATGCATGTGTCGGTACTCGCCGTGCACCGGGAGGACGTTGCGCGGCCGGACGATGTTGTAGCAGGACAAGAGCTCACCGGCACTGGCGTGACCGGACACGTGCACGAGCGCGTTCCCCTTGTGGACCACGGTCGCGCCCCAGCGGACGAGGCCGTTGACCACGCGGTAGACGGCGTTCTCGTTGCCTGGGATCAGCGAGGAGGCAAGGACGACGGTGTCGCCCTCCTCGATGTGCACGAAGTTGTGCGTGCGCTGCGCGATCCGGCTCAGCGCCGAGAGCGGCTCGCCCTGCGAGCCGGTCGAGATCAGCACCGTCCGCTCGGGCGCATAGCTGCCGATCTCGCGGCTTTCTACCAGCGTGTCCCCCGGCACCGTGAGATAGCCGAGCTCACGGGCGATGTTCATGTTGCGGATCATCGACCGCCCGACGTAGGCGACCTTCCGGTCGTGGGCCACGGCGGCGTCGAGGACCTGCTGCACCCGGTGGATGTGCGAGGCGAAGCAGGCGACGATGATGCGCCGGCCCTGCGAGCGATGGAAGACTCGGTCGATGACCGGCCCGATCTCGCCCTCGGAGGTGGTGAAGCCGGGAACCTCGGCGTTGGTGGAGTCGACCATGAAGAGGTCGACGCCCTCTTCACCCACCCGGGCGAACGCGCGCAGGTCGGTGATCCGACCGTCCAGCGGCAGCTGGTCCATCTTGAAGTCGCCGGTGTGCAGCACCACACCGGCGGCGGTGCGGATCACCACCGCGAGCGCGTCGGGGATCGAGTGGTTGACCGCGATGAACTCGAGCTCGAAGGGGCCGAACCGAACCCGGTCACCCTCGGCGACGAGGTGCTGGGCGGTCTCCTTGAGCCGGTGCTCCTGGAGTTTGGGCCGCAGCAGCGCCAGCGTCAGCTTGGAGCCGACCAGCGGGATGTCGGCCCGCTCGCGCAGGAGGTACGGAGTGGCCCCGATGTGGTCCTCGTGGCCGTGCGTGAGCACCAGCGCCTCGATGCTGTCGAGGCGGTCGCGGATGGACTCGAAGTCGGGCAGGATCAGGTCGACCCCCGGGTGGTTCTCCTCGGGGAACAGCACGCCGCAGTCGACGACGAGCAGCCGCCCGTCGTGCTCGAAGACGGTCATGTTGCGACCGATCTCGCCGAGCCCCCCGAGCGCGGTCACGCGCAGGCCGTTCTCCGCCAACGGCCCGGGAGCGCTCAGCTCGGGATGCGGATGGCTCATCGGCCCTCACTCTCGTCCAGGAGACCGGCCGCCCCGAGGACCGAGCGCAGCTCGGCGACCAGCTCGTCCGAGGCGGGCACCAGCGGCAGCCTCATGGCGCGGTTGGGCAGCACACCGAGGAGCTGCAGGGCGGCCTTGGCGGTCATCGCACCCTGCGCCCGGGTCATCATCACCTCGACGACCGCGGTGAGGTGACGGTACGTCGCCAGCGCCGAGACCAGGTCTCCCCGGGTGACGGCGTCGGCCATCGCGGCGTACTCGTGGGCGGCGACGTGCCCCACGACCGAGACGACCCCGGCGGCGCCGTGGGTGAGCCAGCCGAGGTTCAGCGCGTCGTCACCGGAGTAGAACGCCAGCCCGGTGTCGGCCATGATCCGGACCCCCCGCTCCAGGTCGCCGACGGCGTCCTTGACCGCGGCGAAGCGGGTGTCCTCGGCCAGCCGCCGATAGGTGTCCGGGGCGATGCGGATGCCTGCCCGGCCCGGGATGTCGTAGAGCATCACCGGCAGCTCCGCGGCGGCCGCGACTGCCCGGAAGTGCGCGAGCACACCCTCCTGCGTCGGCTTGCTGTAGTAAGGCGTGACCACCAGGATCCCGTCCGCGCCCAGCTTGCCGGCCTGCTCGGCCAGCTCGACGGAGTGCGCGGTGTTGCTGGTGCCGACCCCGGCGACGACCGTCGCCCGGTCCCCCACCGCCTCCACCACCGCGCGCAGGATCTGCCCGGCCTCCTCGGTCGAGGTGGTCGGCGACTCCCCGGTGGTGCCGGAGACCACGAGGCCGTCGTTGCCGCGGTCCACCAGGTGCTCGGCTGCCCGCGCGGTTGCCTCCAGGTCGAGCGACCCGTCGTCGTGGAACGCGGTGACCATGGCGGTCAGCACACGTCCGAAGGGCCCGCTGGGCGGAACGCTGCCAGTCATGCGGGTCAGGCTATCCCCCGCCGGCCTCTCAGCCCTGGAAGCCGACCCGTGCGTGGGAGCCGTCGCACAGCGGCTTGATGGCCGAGTGGCCGCACCGGCACAGGGTCATCCGGTTGCGGGTCTCCAACGGCTCGCCGTCGGCGCGCTGGACCGGCACACCGCCGGTGACCCACAGCGGCCCGTCGGGGACCACGGCTACCTCGACCGGCAGCTCCGGCTCGACCGGCTCACCCTCCACCTCGTAGGTCAGGGCGCCGGAGGGGCACCGCTCCACCATCGCCATCACCTGGGCCCGGACCTGGGTGTCCTCCGACTCCTCTCGGGTCATCTTCCAGACGTTCGAGCGCTTGTTGCCGCAGAACCCGGCGTGCTCGCAGATGCCGCGGTCGTCGTGCACCTCGATGCCGGTGCCGACGTAGGTCCGCTGGCGCTCCCGGTAGGTCTCGGTCGGAGCCGACTCGGTCCCGTCGAAGCCCTCGCGG
This sequence comes from uncultured Actinomycetota bacterium, assembly GCA_963745245.1. Taxonomy (GTDB): domain Bacteria; phylum Actinomycetota; class Actinomycetes; order Propionibacteriales; family Nocardioidaceae; genus Marmoricola_A. Next base: position 106,104 of record CAVUWU010000002.1, on the reverse strand, counting down.
GCGTGGGTGCCATCGCAGAACGGCTTGGTCGAGGAGCCACCGCACCGGCACAGCGCGTAGGTCTCGTCGGCCTCGAGGCGCTCGCCGGTGCGCCAGGTCAACCGCTCCTCGTGCTCGGAGAGGACCGGGTGTCGGACCGCCAGGGGCACCGACCCGGTCACCACGTAGGGCCCGTTGGGTTGCACGGTGATCCTGGGGTTTTCGGCTGCCATCAAAGTCCTCGCCCTCGTCGCGTCCGTGCGGGAAGGCTAGCCCGAGGCACCACCCGATGCCCCGGCAACCAGACGGGTCGACCAGACGGGTCGACCAGACAGGTCGACCAGACAGGTCGACCTCGCACGTGTCAGGCGCGGTCGAACCAGACCACGTCGAACCCCTCGTGCGGCTCCCGCCGCACCTCGCGCCATTCCCGCGGGTCGATCTCGGGGTAGCGCACGTCCCCGGCAGGTTCGAGGTGCACCTCGGTGAGCACCTGCGCGTCCGCCAGCGGCATCGCCTCGGCGTACACCGCGGCGCCGCCGACCACACGGACCTCGCCGGGCCGGGAGTCGGCCAGCACCAGGGCCTCCCGGATGCTCGACGCCACGAGAACGCCCTGTGCGGTCCAGTCGGGCTGACGGGTCACGACGATGGTCGTACGCCGCGGCAGCGGCCGGCCGATCGACGCGAAGGTGCGCCGGCCCATCACCAGACAGTGTCCGGTGGTGACCCGGCGGAAGTGCGCGAGCTCGCCGGGAAGATGCCAGGGCAGCCGGCCGTCCACCCCGATCACGCCGTTGCGCGCGACGGCGGCGACCAGCACCACCCGCTTGCCACCCGGCGTCATCGACCAGCCCCCGCGCTCAGACCGCGATCGGTGCCTTGATGCCGGGATGGGGGCCGTAGCCCTTGATCTCGACGTGCTGCAGGTCAAAGCCGTCGATGTCGGTCACCGACCGGTCCAGCCACAGCTCGGGCAGCGCTCGCGGCTCCCGGGTCAGCTGCAGCCGCGCCTGGTCGAGGTGGTTTGCGTAGAGGTGGGCGTCGCCGAGAGTGTGGACGAAGTCGCCGACGTCGAGGTCGCAGACCTGGGCCGCCATATGGGTGAGCAGGGCGTAGGAGGCGATGTTGAACGGCACGCCGAGGAACACGTCGGCCGAGCGCTGGTAGAGCTGGCACGACAGCCGGCCGCGGCCTGCGGGCCCGGGAGCGACGTAGAACTGGAACAGCGCGTGACACGGCGACAGCGCCATCCGCGGCAGGTCCGCCACGTTCCACGCCGAGACCACATGCCGGCGCGAGTCGGGGTCGCGGCGCAGGCCGGCCAGCACCTCGGTGATCTGGTCGACGTGCCGGCCGTCCGGGGTCGGCCAGGAGCGCCACTGGGCGCCGTAGACGGGGCCGAGGTCGCCGTCGTCGTCGGCCCACTCGTCCCAGATGCTCACCCCGCGCTCGCGCAGCCAGCCGACATTGGTGTCGCCGCGCAGGAACCACAGCAGCTCGGCGATGACCGAGCGGGTGTGGACGCGCTTGGTGGTCACGAGCGGGAAGCCGGCCGCGAGGTCGAAGCGCATCTGGTGGCCGAAGACGCTGCGGGTGCCGGTGCCGGTGCGATCCCCCTTCTCGACACCCTCGTCGAGGACCCGGCGGAGGAGGTCGAGGTACTGCTGCACCGCAGCACGGTACAGCACTTCCCGGCCACCCGGACGCGCCCCAGCGGCTCGGAGGAGTCGAGCCGGAGGGGAGGGCACAATGGCGGCATGGCTGCCGACCACCGACCGATCGCCGACGTCTCCGTGCGGGTCGGGTGGGCCGAGGACGCCGCGCAGATCGCCGCGGTCCAGGTGGCGGCTTGGCGACGGCAGTATGCCGGCGTGCTCCCCGAGGAGGTTCTGGGCGCGCTGCAGACCGAGCCGCTCGCGGCCGCCTGGCACGAGGCGCTGACCCGGCCTCGGGACGCCCGCCAGCGGGTTCTGGTGGCCGTCGAGAGGGTCGCGGTGTGCGGCTACGCCCTCACCGGCCCCTCGGAGGACCCGGACGCCGACCCGGTCGCCGACGGCGAGATCGGCGAGCTGGTCGTCCATCCCGAGCATGCGCGGGCCGGCCATGGGTCGCGGCTGCTGCACGCGTGCATCGACACGCTGCGAGCCGACCGCTTCACCCGCGGCGCCTTCTGGCTGGCGAACGCCGATGACGTCCGCCGGGCCTTCCTCGTCGAGTCCGGGTGGGCACCTGACGGCGCCCACCGCGAGCTGGACCTGCGTGGGGACGGAGAGGTACGGGTGCGGCAGGTGCGACTGCACACCGACCTCGGTCCTGGCGCCTGAGAGAGCCGAAACCAGATCCGGGTGATGCCTGTGCACTATCTGGACCCGGGCCTTGGAGCTCTGGCATCCTGACACGAACTCATGCTTGCAGCGCGTGCCGCGAGGTCTTGGCGCAGGTGCACGAGGGGAGGGGATGCCGGTGTTCGGGAGTCTCCCGTTCCGCTACCGCGTGGCGGTCTGGGGTGCCGGCCTGGCGACGTTCGCGCTCCTGGGGGCGCTCGCGGGCGAGATGAGTGCCTCGACCCCGCCGTGGCAGCGGATGGCCGTCCTCGGCGTCGCGCTTGGCATCCTCGCCGTCGGCGCCTTCGTGCGGCAGCTGCGCAGCGACCCCCGGCCGGTGCGTGTGCCGCACCGACGGCGCTGACCGGCGGCGCTGGCGGCGCGGACTGACCGAGCAGCCCGCGCAGCACCGGGCGGCGCGTAGGGTGCCGCGGTGACGACCCGGGCCGGCATCGTGCGCGACGGCGTCGCCGTGGGCCTGGCCACCGGCGCCTACGGACTGTCCTTCGGGGCCATCGCGGTGGCCGCAGGGCTCGACGTGTGGCAGGCCTGCGCGCTCTCCGTCCTGGTGTTCACCGGGGCTTCGCAGTTCGCCTTCGTCGGGGTGCTCGCCGGTGGTGGTACGCCGGTCGCCGGTGCCCTCACCGGACTGCTCCTCGGGGTGCGCAACGGGCTCTACGGCCTCCGGCTGGCGCCGCTGCTCGGCTGGACCGGGTGGCGACGGGTCGCCGGCGCGCATCTGGTCATCGACGAGTCGACTGCGATGGCGGTCAACCGGGGGACCCGGGCGGAGGCACGCACGGGCTTCCTGAGCACAGGACTTGCGGTGTTCGTGCTGTGGAACCTGGCCACGCTGGCCGGAGCGCTCGCCGGACGTTCTCTGGGGGACCCCCGGACGCTGGGCCTCGACGCGGCCGTCGGCGGCGCTTTCCTGGCGCTGCTGTGGCCGCGGCTGCGCGACCGTCTCAACCGGATGGTGGCGCTAGCCGGGGCCGCGGTGGCGCTGACGTTGGTGCCGGTGGCCGCTCCGGGGCTCCCGGTGCTGGCAGCCGCCGCGGTGGCCCTGCTCGGAGGAGTGCTGATCCCCGCCCCGGATCGCACCGAGGTGCCCGCCGCCGACGACCTGCCCGGCGGCGGGGCGCACCCCCGGCCACACGACCGACCCGAGGGCTGAGCACGGCGATGGGGAGGGATCGATGATCTGGGCCACCATCCTGGTGCTCGCCGCCGGCTGCTACGCGGTGAAGCTGGCGGGCCTCTCGGTGCCGCCGAGGCTGCTGGAGCACCCGCGGGTGGAGCGCGTGGCGGACCTGTTGCCGGTGGCGCTGCTGGCGGCGCTGATCGCCACCCAGGTCTTCGCCGTGGGCCGCGACCTCGCCGTGGACGCGCGAGTGCTCGGGCTTGGTGCGGCGGCGGTGGCCCTCTTCCTGAGGGCCCCCTTCCTGGTGGTCGTGGCCGTCGCAGCGGCCACCGCGGCGATCGCTCGCGCGCTTTGATCGTTCATATTCGACAATTACCGGCCGCACGACCATGCGCCCGCCGACTCGGGTGCTCTAGCCTTGGCCGCGTCACGGCGACCGCTTGGAGGGGTTGATGACGCGGCTTCTCAAGCGACTGGCCGTCCTGGCAGCGACGACGATCGCCTCGTTGGCGCCTCGGACTCGCTGAGCGCTCGCGAGTGGGGGCTCCGGGCTGGTTTTCCAGGGCCCGTTCGTTCTCGGTGGCTGGTTCTCGGCGGCTCAGGAGGGAGTCCGGGGCCGACGGTCTCAGCCGAGCCCGAGAACGTCCTCGAGACCCACGGTGAGCCCCGGCCGGTCGGCGATCGAGCGAAGAGCCGCCAGCACCCCGGGCGTGAAGCCCGCCCGGTCCATTGAGTCGTGCCGGATCGTCAGGGCCTCGCCGAGCCCACCCAGCAGCACCTCCTGATGCGCAACGAGCCCGCGCAGCCGCACGGCGTGCACCCGGACCCCGGCGACGTCGGCGCCGCGAGCCCCGTCCAACGCCGACGAGGTCGCGTCGGGCATGTCGCTCAGCCCAGCCTCGGATCGGGCACGGGACACAAGCTCGGCGGTGCGCCGCGCGGTCCCGCTGGGCGCGTCCGCCTTCTCCGGATGGTGCAGCTCGACGATCTCGACCGACTCGAAGAACCGCGCCGCCTCGGCGGCGAACCTCATCATCAGCACCGCGCCGACCGAGAAGTTGGGCGCGACGAGCACTCCGGTCCCCGGGGAGCCCGCCAGCCAGGCGCGCACCCGATCAAGGCGCTCGGCGTCGAAGCCGGTGGTGCCGACCACGGCGTGCACACCCGCCCGCACGCAGAACTCCAGGTTGGCCATCACCACGTCGGGATGGGTGAAGTCAACGACCGCCTCGGCTCGGCTCTCGACAAGCTCCTCGACGGCGTCGTCCTTGTCCAAGGCCGCCACGAGCTCGAGGTCGTCGGCGGCCTCGACGGCTGCGCACACCTCCCGGCCGACCCTCCCGGCCGCCCCCAGCACACCGACTCTCATCCCACACAGCCCTTCTGGCGCCGACCTCGTCCTGTCCGTCGAGCTCGCGGGAGCTCCCGCGAGCTCGTCGGACCTCACGCTAGCGCCCCGGCCCGGTCCCGACCCACCGGTCAGAAGAGCCGCTTCCCGCCGCTCGGGTTCACCCGAAGCCACCGGTAGCCGTAGCCACCGACCTCCACCTCCGCGTGACCGGCCCGGTCGACCTCGACGTTGCCGCCGCCCAGGATGTCATGCAGGTCGGCGCCGTCATGGTGGCCAACGTCCACCGGAACCCGCCGGGTTTCGAGGCCCAGGTTGTGCAGCACGATCATCCGCCGGTCGTCCCACCGGCACTCGTGGGCGAGCACCTCACAATGCGGCTGCTCGAGCACCCGGGGCTCGGCCCAGCCGAGCTCCGGGGACTGGCGGTAGGCATGCACGAGCCGGCGGAAGAAGCTGAGCAGCGAATCGGGATCGCTGCGCTGGTCTGCCACGTTGACGTGCTCGGGGGCGAAGGCGCCGGAAGGCGGCTTCCGCTCGAGCCGTTCGACGGGCACGCCGGAGAAGCCTCCGGTCGGGCCGCCGCACCACTGCATGGGCGTCCGCACCGAACGCCGGCCGGGGATGTCGAGGTTCTCCCCCATCCCGATCTCCTCGCCGTAGAAGAGCACCGGCGTGCCCGGCAGCGAGAACATCAGGCTGTAGACGAGCCGGACCCGGGCCTGGTCTCCCTCGAGCATCGGCGGGAGCCGGCGCCGCAGCCCACGGCCGAACAGCTGCATCGACTCCTCGGGGCCGAAAGCGGCGAAGACGTCGGCGCGCTCCTCGTCGCTCAGCTTGTCCAGCGTCAGCTCGTCGTGGTTGCGCACGAAGTTGGCCCACTGCGACTGAACCGGGAGTCGGGGGCGGCCGGCCAGCGCCTCGGCGAGCGGGGCCGCCTGCCCCCGCGCAAGGGAGAGGTAGAGCTTCTGCATGACCACGAAGTCGAACATCATGGTCAGCTGGTCGGCCTCCTGGCCGCCGAAGAACGTCAGCTGCTCCTCGTGGGTGAGGTTCACCTCGCCGAGCATGATCGCCTCGCCGCGGCGTCGGCCGAGGAAGCCGCGCAGCGCCCGCAGGTAGTCGTGCGGGTCGGGCTCCTCCTCCTCGCTGTCCTCGGGCATGGTGCCCAGGTCACCGATCAGGTAGGGCACGGCGTCGACGCGAAACCCGGAGACGCCGACTTGGAGCCAGAAGCCCATGACCTTCGCGATCTCGTCGCGAACCTTCGGGTTGTCGATGTTCAGGTCGGGCTGGTGGGAGTAGAAGTGGTGCAGGTAGTACTCGCCGGTGCGCTCGTCGTACTCCCAGATGCTGTCCTCGGAGTCGGGGAAGACCACCTGGGCGGAGGTATCGCCGGGAGGGTCGGCTCGCCAGACGTAGAAGTCGCGGTAGGGCGAGCCCGTCGAGGAGCGCGACTCGACGAACCACGGGTGCTGGTCGGAGGTGTGGTTGACCACCAGGTCGATGATCACCCGCAGCCCGCGGTCCCGGGCGGTGCGCACGACCTCGACGAAGTCGCCGTGGTCACCGAGCCGGGGATCGACTCCGTAGTAGTCGGTCACGTCGTAGCCGTCGTCGATGCCGCAGGTGGGGTGGAACGGCATCAGCCACAGGCACGTGACCCCGAGCTCGACGAGGTAGTCGATGCGCTCGACCAGCCCGGTGAAGTCGCCCGTGCCGTCGTCGTTCCAGTCCATGAAGGTCTGCACGTCCAGGCAGTAGACGACCGCCGACTTCCACCACAGGTCACTGGTCTCCGCAAGCCGCATGGCCTCATCCCACCACGAGAGCCACCCGAGGCACCGGCGAGACTGGTGCCATGAGCAGCCCTCTCGGCGCCGGAGTGGACCGCGACTGGTGGCGCACCGCGGTCGTCTACCAGATCTACCCCCGCAGCTTCGCCGACTCCACCGGGGACGGCATCGGAGACCTGGCCGGCATCGAGAGCAGGGTGCCCTACCTGCGCCGGCTGGGGGTGGACGCGGTCTGGCTGAGCCCGTTCTATCCCTCCCCGCTGGTCGACGGGGGGTACGACGTCGCCGACCATCGCGACGTCGACCCGCGGCTGGGGACGCTGGCCGACTTCGACCGGCTCGTGGTGGCCCTGCATGCCGCCGGGATCCGGGTCCTGGTCGACATCGTTCCCAACCACACCTCAGACCGGCACCCGTGGTTTCGCACGGCGCTCGACGCCGAGCCGGGGTCGCGGGAGCGGGAGCGCTACCTGTTCCGCGACGGCCGTGGGCCGCGAGGCGAGCAGCCGCCCAACGACTGGGAGTCGATGTTCGGCGGCCCGGCGTGGGAGCGGACTCGCGACGGCCAGTGGTACCTGCACCTGTTCGCCACCGAGCAGCCGGACCTGAACTGGGACAACCGGGAGGTCCGCGAGGACCTGCTGCGCACGCTGCGATTCTGGGCCGACCGGGGGGTCGACGGCTTCCGGGTCGACGTGGCGCACGGGCTGACCAAGGACCTCTCCGAGCCCTACCGCCCGCAGGCCCAGATGCGCGACCCCCTACCCGTCGACGGCGCCCACCCGTGGTGGGACCGCGACGAAGTGCACGAGGTGTACGCCGAGTGGCGCCGGCTCTTCGACGAGTACGACCCGCCCCTCACCGCGGTCGCCGAGGCGTGGGTGCCTGCGCATCGGTGGACCCGCTACGCCAGCCCGGACGGGCTCGGGCAGGCGTTCGACTTCGGGCTGGTCGGCGCCGCCTGGGACGCCCGGGAGTTCCGTGCCGTCGTACGCCGTCACCGACGCCTGCTGGCCGGCACCGACGCCAGCTCGACGTGGGTCTTGTCCAACCACGACGTGCCGCGGCCGGCGTCGCGCTACTCCCGCGACCCCGAGGAGGGGCGGCGCCGGGCCCGCGCCGCCGTGTTGCTCCTGCTGGCGCTGCCGGGGTCGGCCTACCTCTACCAGGGCGAGGAGCTGGGCCTGCCCGAGGTGGCCGACATCCCTGCACACCAGCGCCAGGACCCGGTCTTCCTGCGCACCGGCGGTGCGCAGACGGGCCGCGACGGCTGCCGGGTGCCGCTCCCCTGGACCACCGACGGCCCCTCGCTCGGCTTCGGTGCTGGAGCGCCGCACCTGCCTCAGCCGCCGTCCTTTGCCGGGCTGGCCGTCGAGGCGCAGGAGGGCGACCCGGAGTCGACCCTGCACCTGGTGCGCGAGGCACTCCGGTTGCGCCATGAGCTTCAGCGCGACGAGCAGGTCACGGTTCTTCCCGAGCAAGGAACAGGTTCCCGCGGTCTCGACGGGGAGTCGGAGGACACCACGCTGCACCTGGTGCGCACCGGGGGCTGGCATGCGGTCACGAACTTCTCCGACGACCCCGTCCCACTTCCCCCCGGGGAGGTGCTGCTCCTCAGCGCTCCCGCAGCACCCGGAGTCCTGCCCGGCGCGAGCACGGCGTGGCTTCGACTGCGAGGCGACTGAGCCGGTGCTGACCGAGAGGTCGTTCCGGAGCTGTTTCCTCAACTCGGTCTTGAAGACCGACAATCAGCTGACGCCCAGAAGCACCTCGTCGCCGGGCCGACCGCGGGCGGCACGAAGGGCTGACCGCCCCACCTGGGTCTCACGGTGCTGCCCCGGGCGATCCTGGTTCCGCCCCGGTCAGCAGGTCGCAGGCTGGCCAGCGGCGACGCGGTTCACGACCTCGGCCCAGCACGTCCGGTGGTGCCACCGCCCATCGCCGAAGGCGTCCTGCGTCGCGTCCTCGAAGACCTCGACCTCACCCCCAGGCGCGACCCGCACGTACTGCACGATCGGGTCACCCTCGACCGTGAAGAACGTCAGCCTCAGCTCCCCTCCACTGCCGGACTGGAGGGCCGTGCGCAGGCACGCGACCTGGGACTCGACACGGGGTCGCTCCCCTGGTCTCAGCGTGACCTCGCCGCAGTGGGGCAACGCCGTCCGCGACTCCCAGCGCTGCCGCACCGCGGCATCACCAGAGCGCCCGCCGGAGGGCTCTCCTGACACGACACCCGGACTGCCGCCGGACGGCGATGGCGAGCATCCGAGGAGGAGCGCGGGAAGCAGGGTGGCCATGAGCCTGTTCATGAGGGTCAGACGCACGGCTTCGCCGATCGGTTGCGTGCCGATCGCACGCGGTGGCCCACGAGCCCCGTCGGCTGCCTGGTCGCCCCGCTCGACTGCTCTGCGTGCACGCCGCGGAACGTCGAGTGCGTTCAGAGGTCGCGGCGTCCGAACACCACCGCGGTGAGCCCGAGGATGGCCGCCACCCAGACACCGGCCCAGCCGAGATAGGTGGCGGTCAGCGAGGCCGGACTCAAGAACGGGTGCCCGTCCATCGCAGGCCCGAGAAGCCCGAGAACGCCTGGGTCCTGGAAGGCGTGCATGGCCCCGCGCCACAGACCGTCGGTGGGGAGCAGCATCCGCGAGATGCTGCCGATCTGGGCCACGCCGTCGTTGTCGAGCGCTTGGCCGATCCCACCGACCACTCCGCCGATCCAGGTGGCGCCGAAGAGGCCGACAGCCACCACCCCGGACGCCATCGGCGAGAGGACCGTGGACAGCAGGAGCCCCAGGGTGAGCAGCACCGTGGTCTGCGCCGCGAGCAACGCCAGGCCCGCGACGGGGTGGGGTGGCCAGTAGCCGACAGCGCCCCATACCACGACGAACTGGGCCAGCCCGGCCAGCGCCACGAAGCCGCTGCCGAAGCCCACCAGCCCGAGCCACTTGCCCACCAGCACGGCCGAGCGCCGCACCGGTCGGGCCAGGACCGCAAGCGCGATCCCCGACTCGGTCTCACCGGCCAGGGTGGGACCGGCCAGGAAGGCCGTGCCCAGCGCGGCGATCAGGCTCAATCCGAACATGACGAGGTTGAGCACCATGGAGGCGGCCAGCCGCGCCTCCCCGCTTGTGAGGCCGCCGAACTCGGCGTCGATCTGGGAGAATCCCCAGGCGCTGAGCCCGAGCAGCGTGAGCATCAGCGCGGCGAGCGCCCACAGCACCCGCCGCCGTGCCGCCTCCTTGACGGTCAGGCCGGCCATCGTGAGCACGGTCCGGGCGGTCATCGCCCGACACCGCCCGGACCGGGGCGGAGGATGCCCAGCAGCCGGTCCTCGAGGCTGACCCGCGAGTGCTCCACGGCGTGCACGCGCACGCCGAGCCTGACCAGGTCGGCCACCAGGTCGGCCACCAGATCGGCCACCAGATCGGGCGCACCATCGGCGGCATGGCCGGCCACCCGATCGGACCCGGCCATCGGGGCAGCGCCGGCGGCGCCTTCAGGCTCGGCCCGAAGCGCCAGGGTGTACACGTCCCCGCTGCGGGTGACCTGGCCGGCGCTCGCCAGCCTCCCCTCCGCCTCCGGGCCGACCCCGGCCAGCCGCAGCCGGACCTCGGTGCGACCGAGCAGCTCGGCCAGGCTGCCAGAAGCGGCGACCCTGCCCTTGTCGAGGATCACCACGCGGTCGCAGACCCGCTCCACCTCGCCGATCAGGTGCGAGTTGAGGAGCACCGCGACCCCCCGAGCCCTCAGGGACAGCAGCAGGTCACGGACGTCGGCGCGACCGATCGGGTCCAACGCGCTGGTCGGCTCATCGAGGACCACGAGGTCGGGATGGGCCACCAGGGCTAGGGCCAGTCCCAGCCGCTGCTGCATCCCCTTGGAGAAGCCGCCGACCCGATCACCGGCACGGTCCGCAAGGCCGACCAGTGCGAGGCAGTCACTTCGCTCCCCGGCCGGCACCGCGACGCCCGAGAGCCGCACGTGCAGGTCCACGACCTCCGCGGCGGTGAGCCAGGGCTGGTAGCGGAACAGCTCGGGGAGGTAGCCGACGCGCGCCCGGGCCGAGGGGTCATCGCCTGGTCGCCCCAGCAGCAGCACCTCCCCGGCGTCGGGACGGACCAGGCCGAGCAGGATCTTGATGACGCTGGTCTTGCCGGCCCCGTTCGGGCCGAGCAACCCCACCACCGCGCCGCGCTCGACGGCGAAGGACACCCCGTCGACCGCGACCTGGCGTCCGTAGCGCTTGCCCAGACCCGAGCACCACACCGCCGGAGAGGGAGGCAGGTCGGCGAGCATCCGTTCCGCGGCCTGGACCGAGGCGTCGCCGCCACGGGCGGAGGAGGCCGGGCTCACCCGTCCCACCGCAGGTCCCGGGCTACTCCCAGCACCTCCTCGGCGCTCATCGAGCCCACCACCACGGTGACCAGGCCGTCGTCGGCCCAGACCACGGCCGCCATCACGCCGTCGGTCGAGGTGAGCACTGTGGCCGGGATCCCGTTCACCTCGGCGGTGGAGCTGTCCATCTCCTCGGCGGCCAAGGGCACGGGCAGCGTGGCGCCGTCGCCCGAGACGCTGCGCAGTTGCGTCGCGACGCTCTCCGGCAGCCCGGGCATGGAGAGCAGGTAGTCGCGGGCCACGGCGAACGGGACGCTCGAGGAGTACGCCGTCGGCGCGACCGCGCGGGCCACGGCGAGCGCGGGCACTCCTTGGGTCGAGGGCCAGACCGCGACCAGGCCGGGGCCGGCGTCCAACCGGAACTGGTTCCCGTCGAGACCCACGGGCGGCGGTGGCAGCGTCTCGCCCGTCTGTGCCGCCGCCTCGGCAGCTTGCTCGGCGGAGAAGGTGAACACGACGCTCGCCTGGTCGCCGACCCGGAACACGGGGTCACCGGCGACGCCGCGTGGCAGGTCATCGACCCGCGGGACGGGGAGGCCCGTCGCGTCGGCGGCCGCGTCGGCGCCGGGCACCTGGCGGACATCCACCTCCTCGACCACCTCGACCTCGCCGTACGCCGAGAGGTCGGGCAGCGTCCAGCAGGTCCGCCTCGCTGAGGGTGACCGGGGCGACCTGCTCGGCACGGAAGACCTGCAGCCAGTCCACGGCCACGGCGGCCCCGCCCCCGGCGAGCAAGGCCACGACGCCGAGCGCGGCGACCACCGGGCTGCTCAGTGCCGAGCGCCACCGCCGGCCAGGCGCTCCCGAGGCAGCAGCGGGGCGCTCGTGGCCGGCCACGGCGGGTTCGAGGCGGGCCCACGCCGTCTCGACGTCCTGGGCCGGTCTCCACCCCGCCTCGAGCACCTCGGCGGTGGAGGCCGCGTCCTGCTGTGCGGCCGCCAGCCCGGACAGGCACGCCGGGCAGCCGGCCACGTGCTGGCGGTCGGCGTCGGCCACGCCGGCCGGCTCGTCGAGGAGCCGGCGCAGGATGCCGTCACTGGGATGACGCATGGCGGTTCAACTCCTTGCTCAGGGCGGACTCGGCGCGTCGCACGGTGGTGCCGACGCTGCCCGGGGAGAGATCGAGCGCCGCGGCGACCTCGGCGTAGCTGAGGCCGCTATGCCGCAGGACGAGCGCGACAGCCTGCTTGCGCGGCAACGCCGCCAGGGCCGCGCGCACGCGCCGTCGCTCCTCGAGGGCTACGACCGCGTCGGCCACGTCCGGGGAGGTGCCGTCGGCCTCGCTGCCGGCTTCCGCGCGAGAGGCCCGTTCCTCGCGGGCGAGGCGGCGCCGGCCGGAGCGGAGATGGTTCAGCGCAGTGTGCGCCGCGGCCACCGAGAGCCATCCCGACGCCTGATCGCCCGGCACCGAGGACCGCCCGAAGGTCACGAAGACCTCCTGCGCCACGTCCTCGGCCTCGTCCCGGGACCCGAGCACCCGAGCGGCGACGCCGACCACCCGCGGATAGGTGGCCCGGAAGACCTGCTCGAGGTCGGCCCTGACGGCCCTTCGCCGAGGAGGCGTCGACACCGCACCACCGTCCCTTCGCTCGGCTCGACCGACCGCCCCCGCGCCCTGCCCGTCTGCGGTCAGGACGGCCGGGAGGACGGTCGCGGGTGCGCTCCCTCCGCGTCCTGTGATGTCCATACCCAGCAAGCACCACCGACGCCGATTGTGTGACAGTCGGCGCTCACAAGCCGGGAAGCGCATGGATGAGACCCTGCACGAGGGCGTACGTCGCCCGGTCCGCGGCCGTGATCAGCCCGCGCGGGTCGTGCTGGGGGTGATAGGGCGCGCCGTCGAACGTGCCGACGAAGCCCCCCGCCTCGGCCAGCAACAACGAGCCGGGGGCGTGGTCCCAGGGCTTGGCCCCACGGTAGAGGGCATAGTCGGCCTCGCCCTCGACCAGCTTCGGGTAGTCCACCCCGCAGCAGATCCAGGTGAGGTCCAGCGCCCGCAGGGTGCCCAGGGCACGGCCCAGCCAGCGGGTGCGGGCGGTGACCCCGCGCAGTTCCTCGCCGAGCGGCGGCCGCGTGAGCCGCTCACCGTTGCACCAGGCGCCGGCGCCGCGCTCGGCGACGTAGGCGCGGGCGTGCTGCGGCTGCCAGATCCACCCCCGGACCACCTCGCCGGCGCGCACCTCGGCGACCATCATGGCGTGGTCGGGCGAGCCGTGCACGAAGTTCCGGGTGCCGTCCACGGGGTCGACGGTGAAGCCGTGGTCGGCGGAGCGGAACCTCTCCATGACCGTGGTGTGGGTCGCCGTCGCCTCCTCGCCGAGCACGACGGCGCCCGGGTAGGCCTCCTGCAACACCCGGGTGATCCACTCCTCCGCCTCCCGGTCAGCCACCGTCACCAGGTCCCCGGGGTTCTTCTCCGACACCTGCTCGGCGCTCAGGCTGCGGAAACGCGGGTTGACCACCTCCTCGGCCACTTCCTTGAGCAGGTCCAGGACCTCGTCGGTGTTCACCACCGAAACCTATCGATCCCGGCGTCGAGCACCTCCAGCAGCCAGGTCGGCCCCACCACCCGGGCACCGAGGGTGGTGACGCGGTCGCGGAGGCCCCGGTCGGCGGTGACCACCGTGACCTCGCAGCCGGGGCCGCTCCGGCCACGAACCTCCTCGACGATGGCGTCGTCACCATGGCCCGCCGCACGCACCACCGCCCTGCGGCCTCCCCGCACCGCGCCGGCGTCCGCCGTCGCGTCGACGTCGTCGAAGCCGCGGGAGGCTGCGCCTTCGACGACCAGGACGACCACGTCGTGCGACAGGTCCGCGGCCACCAGCCGCTGCCAGAGCCGACGCGCCGCGCCCACGCGGTCCCGCCACCAGCCGTCGGGGCGTCTGCCCACCACGTTCGCCCCGTCGACGATCAACACCTGCACCGGCGCAGCGTAAGGGCAGGATGCGTCCATGGAGCTCGATGTCGACCGGATCCGTGACGACTTCCCGGCCCTGCACGACGGCACCGCCTACTTCGACGGGCCGGGAGGCACGCAGGTGCCGACCTCGGTGGCGGCCGCGATGGCGGCCACGATGACCGCCGGGATCTCCAACCGCGGCAGGGTGACCGCAGCCGAGCGGCGCGCCGACGAGGTGGTGCTGGCCGCGCGTCGGGCGGTCGCGGACCTCCTCGGGTGCCAGCCCGGAGGGGTGGTGTTCGCGCGGTCGATGACCCAGGCGACCTACGACGTCTCCCGGGCCCTCGCCCGGGAGTGGGGCCCCGGTGACGAGGTGGTGGTGACCCGGCTCGACCACGACGCGAACATCCGGCCTTGGCTTCAGGCGGCCGCCTCGCGCGGCGCGGAGGTCCGCTGGGCCGGGTTCGACCGCGCCACCGGTGAGCTGGCCCTCGACGAGATCCGATCCGCCCTGACACCACGCACCCGCCTCGTCGCCATGACGGCGGCGTCGAACGTGCTCGGCACCCGCCCTGAGGTCGCGGCGATCGCGGCGGAGGTCCACAAGGTCGGGGCTGTGCTGTTCGTCGACGGCGTGCATCTGACACCTCATGCGCCGGTGGACGTCGGCGAGCTCGGCGCGGACTTCTTCGCGTGCTCGCCGTACAAGTTCTTCGGGCCCCACCACGGGGCCGTCGTCGCCGATCCGCGGCGGTGGGAGCGGCTGCACCCCGACAAGCTCCTCCCGGCTTCGGATGCGGTCCCCGAGCGATTCGAGCTCGGCACCCTGCCCTACGAGCTGTTGGCTGGCACGACCGCGGCGGTGGACTTCATCGCCGGGCTCGTCCAGGGCTCGGGGGATCGGCGCGCGCGCGTGCTGTCCGCGATGCGAGTCGTGGAGGCCCACGAGGCCGGCGTCTTCGACCGGCTGCGAGAGGGCCTGGGCTCCATCCCGGGGGTCCGCGTGCATGGCCGCCCCGTCCGGTGTACGCCGACCGCGTTCTTCACCGTCGAGGGTCACAGCGGCCCTGCGGTGGCCCAGCGCCTGGCTTCGGTCGGCGTCAACGCCCCGGCCAGCCACTTCTACGCCCTCGAGGCATCGAGGTGGCTGGGCCTGGGGGACGAGGGCGCGGTGCGGGCCGGGGTGGCCCCCTACACCACCGTCGGCGAGGTGGACCGCCTGCTGGCAGGCGTCGCCGCTGCCGCCCGCTGAGCGCGGTCGCTACGGCCTCGCCGACGCCGGCGTCGGTGAGGCCCCGGCGCAGCCGCCGACACGGGGTCTCTCCTACATGCCCAGGGAGCGAGCCACCGAGCGCACCGCCTCGGCAGACGCGGCCATCCCGCGGGTCTCCTCGGGGGAGAGCGGAACCTCCAGCACCGCATCCACCCCGCGCCGGTTGACCACGCACGGCACGGACAGGCAGACGTCGTCGAGCTCCTCGATCCCCTGGTAGCCGTTCAGCAGCGTACTCACCGGCAGGACATGGTTCTGGCTGCGCAGGATGGCTTCCACGATCCGCGTCGCCGCCAGGCCGACCGCGTAGTTCGTCGCACCCTTGCCGCGGATGACCTGCTCGGCCGAGGTCACCACCTCCGCGGCGATCTGCTTCTTGGTCGCGGCGTCCAGCGGCGCGTGCCCGGGCAGCGAGAACCGGTCGAGCGCGATGGTCCCGATGCTCGCGCTGCTCCAGAGCGGGATCTCGGAGTCCCCGTGCTCGCCGGCGATCCAGGCGTGCACGTTCTGAACGGCGATCCCGGCGTGCCCGGCGATGAGCTGACGCAGCCGCGAGGAGTCCAGGACCGTCCCGGAGCCGAAGACGCGTCCGGGAGGCAGGTCGGCTATCGTGACCGCCGCATAGGTCACCACGTCCACGGGGTTGGTCACCATCAGCAGCACGGCGTCGTCGGCAACCTCGACCAGGCGCGGGACCAGGTCGCGGCACATGGCGACGTTGACCCCGGCCAGATCGAGCCGGGTCTGCCCGGGCTTCTGCTTGGCCCCCGCGGTGACCACGACGACGTCCGCGCCCCCGCAGACCGCGATGTCGTCGCTGCCGGCGACCTCCGCGTGCGGCACGAACTGGAGCCCGTGGCGCAGGTCCAGCACCTCGGCGCGGACCTTGCTGCTGTCCAGGTCGTAGAGGACCACGCAGTTGGCGACTCCGCGGATCAACAGCGCGTAGGCCAGTGTGGCGCCCACGGCCCCCGCCCCGACGATCGCGACCTTCGTGGTTCCTGTGCTGGCATCCCTCACCGCACAGGACGCTAGCTGCTTCGACACGCCGCCACCAGCGAGGCCGGCGCTGACCTCAGCGGCGAGGCCCGACGATCACCAGCGACTGCGGACGGCCCAGCACCGTGTGGGCCAGGTCGCGTACGTCCTCCAGCCCCACCGCCCGGATCCGGCCGAGCACCTCGTCGATGCCGGGAAGCTCGTCGTAGAGCAGCTCGGCCTTCGCGATCCGGCTCATCCGCGATGCGGAGTCCTCGAGGCCGAGCACCAGCCCGCCGGTCAGCTGGCCCTTGCCCAGTCGCAGCTCGTCCTCGGAGATGCCGTCCTCCGCGACCCCGGCCAGCACCTCACGGACCACGACCAGGACGTCGTCGAGCCGCCCGGGCAGGCACCCGGCGGCGACGCAGAAAGCTCCGGTGTCGCTGTAGTGCGAGGCGTAGGAGTACACCGAGTAGGCCAGCCCCCGTCGCTCGCGGACCTCCTGAAAGAGCCGCGACGAGGGGCCCCCGCCGACCGCGGCATTGAGCAGGGCGAGGGCGTAGCGACGCTCGTCGGTCCGCCGCAGGCCGTCGACGCCGAGCAGGAGGTTGACCTGCTCGAACGGCTTCACGACGTACGCCGAGCCGGCCGCGACGGAGCCGGCCGACCCGGACGTCCGGGGGCCGAGCGGGACCCGTGCGGCATCCTCGAGGAAGCCCGAGCGCGTGAAGGACGGGCCGACGAGCCGCACGACGCTGTCGTGGTCGACGTTGCCGGCCACCGACACGATGATGTTCTCCGCGCGGTAGCCGGAGCGGTAGAACCGCTCGATGTCGTCGCGGCCGACGGCGGCCACCGACGCCGCGGTGCCGGCGACCGGACGGCCCAGGGGCGAGGAGGGCCAGGACAACGAGGCGAAGCGGTTCCCCGCGAGCTCCTCGGGATCGTCGTCATGCATCGCGATCTCGTCGAGGATCACCGCACGCTCGCCCTCGACGTCCTCGGGCCGCAGACAGGAGGACGTCACCATGTCGCCGAGGACGTCCACCGCCAGCGGCACGTCGACGTCCAGGACCCGAGCGTAGAAGCAGGTGTACTCCCGGCTGGTGAAGGCGTTGAACTCACCGCCCACCGCGTCCAGCGCTGCGGAGATGTCCAGAGCACTGCGCTCGGGGGTGCCCTTGAACAGCAGGTGCTCCAGGAAGTGCGAGGCCCCCGACAGGTCCGCGGACTCGTCCCGGGAGCCCACCGCGACCCAGACACCGATGGTGGCCGAGCGGACACCGCTCATCTGCTCGGTCACGACACGCAGGCCCCCAGGGAGCACCGACCGGCGGACCGTGGAGACCACGGATCCGCCGGCGTCCCGCTCGACGAGGAGCGTGCGAGTCGTCCCGGGCTCCTGCGGCTGGGCGGACTCCACGGCGACCCCGGCCGAGGCGCTCAGTCGGCGTCCTCCTCGGCGCCCTCCGAGCCCTCGGCACCGGCCTCGGCGGAGGCCTTCTCCTCCACGACCGGCACCAGCGACAGCTTGCCGCGGTCGTCGATCTCGGCGATCTGGACCTGCACCTTCTGGCCCACCGCGACGACGTCCTCGACGGCGTCGACGCGCTTCCCGCCGGCCAGTGCCCGCAGCTTGCTGATGTGCAGCAGCCCGTCCTTGCCGGGCAGCAGCGAGACGAAGGCACCGAAGTTCGTCGTCTTCACCACCGTGCCGAGGTAGCGCTCGCCGACCTCCGGCATGGTCGGGTTCGCGATCGCGTTGACCGCCTGCCGGGCCGCCTCGGCGGACTCGCCGTTGGTGGCGCCGATGTAGATCGTGCCGTCGTCCTCGATGCTCAGCGAGGCCCCGGTGTCGTCCTGGATCTGGTTGATCACCTTGCCCTTGGGCCCGATGACCTCGCCGATCTTGTCCACCGGGATCTTGACGGTGATGATCCGAGGCGCGTGCAGGCTCATCTCGGCCGGCGTGGTGATCGCCTCGGCCATCACGTCGAGGATCACCAGCCGGGCGTCCCGGGCCTGGGTGAGCGCCCCGGCGAGCACATCGGCGGGGATCCCGTCGAGCTTGGTGTCGAGCTGCAGGGCGGTGACGAACTCCCGGGTGCCGGCGACCTTGAAGTCCATGTCGCCGTAGGCGTCCTCCGCGCCGAGGATGTCGGTGAGCGCGACGTAGTCGGTCTTGCCCTCCATCTCGCCGGAGATCAGCCCCATCGCGATGCCGGCGACCGGCGCCTTGAGCGGCACCCCGGCCTCGAGCAGGGACAGCGTCGAGGCGCACACCGAGCCCATCGAGGTCGAGCCGTTGGAGCCGAGCGCCTCGGAGACCTGGCGGATCGCGTAGGGGAACTCCTCGCGCGTCGGGAGCACCGGCATCAGCGCCCGGCCGGCGAGCGCTCCATGGCCGATCTCGCGCCGCTTCGGCGAGCCGACACGGCCGGTCTCGCCGGTGGAGTACGGCGGGAAGTTGTAGTTGTGCAGGTAGCGGCGCGTGGTCTCCGGGGACAGCGTGTCCAGCTTCTGCTCCATCGTGAGCATGTTGAGCGTGGTGACCCCGAGGATCTGCGTCTCCCCGCGCTCGAACAGCGCCGAGCCGTGGACCCGCGGGACCACGCCCACCTCGGCGGTCAGCGTCCGGATGTCGGAGAGCCCACGGCCGTCGATGCGGACCTTGTCGCGCAGCACCCGCTCCCGGATCACCTTCTTGGTGACCGCGCGGAAGGCCGAGCCGATCTCCTTCTCCCGGCCCTCGAAGTCGGCGCCGACCCGCTCCAGGACCGCGTCCTTGACCTCGTCGAGCCGTGACTCGCGCTCCTGCTTGCCGGCGATCGCGAGCGCCTCGGCGAGGTCGCCCGCGGCGGCCGCCTCGACGGCGGCATAGACGTCGTCGGAGAACTCCAGGAAGACCGGGAACTCCTGCACCGGCTTGGCGGCCTGCTTGGCCAGCTCGGCCTGCGCCTCCACGAGCTGCTTGATGATCGGCTTGGCGGCGTCCATGCCGCCGGCGACGACCTCCTCGGTGGGCGCCTGCTTGCCCGAGCGGACCAGGTTCCAGGTGGACTCGGTCGACTCCGCCTCGACCATCATGATCGCCACGTCGCCGGAGTCGGTGACCCGACCGGCGATCACCATGTCGAAGACGGCGTCCTCGAGCTGGCTGTGGGTGGGGAAGGCCACCCACCGGTCGTCGATGAGCGCCACCCGGGTGGCGCCGATCGGCCCGGAGAAGGGCAGCCCGGAGAGCTGGGTGGACATCGAGGCGGCGTTGATCGCCAGGACGTCGTAGGCGGTGTCCGGGTCGAGCGCCAGGACGGTGATGACCACCTGCACCTCGTTGCGCAGCCCCTTGACGAACGAGGGACGCAGCGGCCGGTCGATGAGCCGGCAGGTGAGGATCGCGTCCTCCGAGGGTCGGCCCTCGCGCCGGAAGAACGAGCCGGGGATGCGGCCGGCGGCGTACATCCGCTCCTCGACGTCCACGGTGAGCGGGAAGAAGTCCAGGAACTCCTTGGGATGCTTGGCGGCGGTGGTGGTCGACAGCAGCATCGTGTCGTCGTCGAGATAGGCGGTGACCGAGCCGGCGGCCTGCCGGGCCAGCAGCCCGGTCTCGAAGGTGACGGTGCGGGTGCCGTGCTTGCCGTTGTCGATCACGGTCTCCACGGCGGAGATGACGGGTCCCTCCACGGGTTGCCCCTTTCTGCTCGCTGGTCGGCGAGCGGCGTGCGGAGCGGTTCACGCGAGGGCGCCTGGGACAGACTGCTCGTCGAGCAGCGGGCCGGTCTTCGATCGAGGCCTGCGGAGCCAGAGGGATCCGAGGGCCACTACCGAGGACCGGGCCGGGCGTCCGCGGCCGCTCCTGGTGGGTGAATGTTCAGTTATGACACCGAAAGTAGACGAAGCGGCTGCCTGTCGTCAGGCAACCGCTCCGTGCATCATCGGCGCAGACCGAGGCGCTCCACGATGGAACGGTATCGATTGATGTCCTGCTTCTGCATGTAGTTCAACAGACGGCGGCGGCGGCCCACCAGAAGCAGCAGACCGCGACGCGTGTGGTGGTCGTGCTTGTGCTGCTTGAGGTGCTCGGTGAGATGCGCAATCCGGTGGCTCAGCAGTGCGACCTGAACCTCGGGCGAACCCGTGTCGTTCTCGGACAGGCCGTACTCGGCGATGATCTTCTGCTTGGTCTCCGCGTCGGTGCCAGTGGACACGTGTTCCTCTCGAGGGTTGTTGCGCGGCGCACCGGGGCCTATTCACCCGGGCACTATGGAATCCGCGGCCGTTGGACGGCAACCGGCCAAGTCTATCAACCCACCGCCCACATCCCGAATCGGGCGAATTCCGCGGTAGCGAACAGTCTCGTGCACGGCTGGGCTATCCGTTCAGCCGGTGGCCGCGACGGCATTTCTTCGACTTCTGCCGCCGACCGCCCGCCGGTCCTCCTCACCGGTCGTGTGACGATGACGTCATGGAGCAGCGGCACGGTGTGTGCAACCTCTGTGAGGCAATCTGCGGCGTTCTGGTCACCGTCGAGGGGGACCAGGTCCGATCCGTCCGCGGCAACCCGGACGACCCGCTCTCGCGGGGGCACATCTGCCCCAAGGGAACCGCGTTGGCCGACGTGCACGCCGACCCCGACCGGCTCCGCCGCCCCGTGCGCCGGGTGGGGCAGCGCTGGGAGGAGATCGGCTGGGACGAGGCGATCGAGTACGCCGTGCAGGGACTCGGCGACATCGCGGCGCGCCACGGTCGGGACGCGGTGGCCGTCTATCTGGGCAACCCCAACGTGCACAGCCTCGGCTCGATGACCCACGGCAGCCAGGTGGTCAAGGCGCTGGGATCACGCAACACCTACTCCGCCTCGTCGGTGGACCAGCTGCCCCACCAGCTCGTGGCCCATCTGCTGTTCGGCCACCAGCTGATGATCCCCGTCCCCGACATCGACCGCACCGACTACTTCCTCGTCGTCGGGGCCAACCCGATGGCCTCCAACGGGAGCCTGATGACCGCCCCGGACTTCCCGAACCGGGTCCGGGCGCTCAAGGCGCGCGGCGGCCGGATGGTGGTGCTGGACCCGCGCCGCACGGAGACCGCCACGGTGGCCACCGAGCACCACTTCGTCCGCCCGGGCACCGACGCGGCGGTGCTGCTGGCGATGCTGCGCACGGTGCTGGAGGAAGGACCCCCCCAGGGCCGCGGCGGCGGCGCTCACCTGATCCCGGCCTACGTCGACGGCGTGGAGCGGGTCCGGGAGGCGGTGGCCCCGTTCACACCGGAGCGCGCCGAGCAGGTCTCGGGCGTGCCCGCCGCCGTCGTACGCCGGATCGCCGGGGACCTCCTGGCGGCGCCGGCGGCGGTGGCCTACGGGCGGGTCGGCGTCTCCATGCACCCCTACGGCACCGTCTGCGCGTGGGCGATCACGTGCCTCAACGTGCTCACCGGAAACCTGGACCGGGAGGGGGGCTCGATGTTCCCCACCCCGGCCATCGACGTCGTGGGACGGCGCATCCTGGGCCGAGGCGGTCACGGCCGCTGGCACAGCCGGGTGCGCCACCTGCCGGAGTCCAACGGCGAGCTGCCGGTCTCCACCCTCGCCGACGAGATCCTCACCCCCGGCGAGGGCCGAGTCCAGGCGTTGCTCACGGTCGCCGGCAACCCGGTCCTCTCCACCCCCGACGGCACCCGGCTCGACGAGGCGCTGGCCGGTCTCGACTTCATGGTCGCCGTCGACATCTACCTCAACGAGACCACCCGGCACGCCGACGTGATCCTGCCCCCGACCACGGCCCTGGAGCGCGACCACTACGACCTGGTCTTCCACAACCTCGCGGTCCGCAACACCGCCCGCTTCACCCCCGCCGTCCTCCCGCCGGACCCCCAGGCGCGGCACGAGTGGCAGATCTTCCGCGACCTCGCCCTCGGCCTGGGAGCCACGAGCACCCGGAAACGGTCGCTGCGCGACCGGGTGGTCCGGCAGGGGCGACTGCGGCTCTCGCCGACCCGGCTGGTCGACCTGCTGCTGCGCACGGGCGGCAACCGGCTCTCGGTGCGCGCGCTGCGCGCCCGGCCGGACGGGGTGGACCTGGGACCGCTCGTGGGCGGATTGCTGCCGGGGCGGCTGGCCACCCGGACCGGCCGACTCGACCTCGCCCCGCCCCTGGTGATGGCGGACCTCACTCGTCTGGAAGCGGCCCTCGGCGAGCCCATCGACCCCGACCAGCTGCTCCTGATCGGCCGTCGACACCAGCGCGACAACAACGCGTGGATGCACAACATCGAGCGGCTCACCAAGGGCAAGCCCCGCCACGAGCTGCTGATGCATCCCGACGACCTGGTGACCCGAGGCATCGTCGAGGGCGCCACGGTCGAGGTCAGCTCGCGGGTCGGCAAGGTGAGAGTCGAGGTGCGGGCGAGCCACGACATGATGCCCGGGGTGGTGTCCCTCCCGCACGGCTACGGCCACTCCCAGAACCCGGGCATGCACCACGCGGCCGGGATCCCGGGTGTCTCGATCAACGACCTGACCGACCCCGAGCGGCTCGACGTGAGCGGGAACGCCGCCTTCGCCGGCGTCCCTGTCACCGTCAGCCCCGGCTGAGACTCCCCGCCCCGGGGCCGGGCCGCGAGGTCAGGCCGGGTAGAGCACCTCCCGGGCAAGGTCGCGCGCCTGGTGGGGATCGATCGCGGTGCACACCGACTCGGCCGCGGCCCGGCAGTCGGCGATGCTGACCGTCCCCAGCCGGGCTCCGACCGCGCGCACGGCGGCGGGCGCCATCGACAGCGAGGTCACGCCGAGTCCGACCAGCACCGCGGCCAACAGCGGGTCGGCGGCGGCCTCGCCGCACACTCCTACCGGCTTCCCGGCACGCTGACCGGCCTGTGAGGTCATCGCCAGGAGCCGGATCACCGCGGGCTGCCACGGGTCGGTGAGATGGGCCAGGTCGGTGGCCATCCGGTCGGCGGCCATGGCGTACTGCGTCAGGTCGTTGGTGCCCACCGACATGAAGTCGACCTCGGCCAAGATGGCGTCGGCGAGCAGGGCGGCGGCCGGCGTCTCCACCATCACGCCGGCGGTGAGCCCCCGCTCACGGACCTTGGCCGCGAAGTCGGCGGCCTCGGCGACGGTCGCCACCATCGGTGCCATCACCCAGGGGCTGGTGCCGGTGCTCTCGGCCGCCACGGCGATGGCGTCCAGCTGCCGGTCCAGGAGCCCGGGGTTCTTGAAGGAGAGACGCAGCCCGCGGACGCCGAGGGCGGGGTTCTCCTCGTCACGAAGCGTGGCGAAGGGAATCGGCTTGTCCGAGCCGGCGTCGAGGGTCCTGATGACGACCGTGCGGCCGTCGGCGAACTCCCGCAGCACGCCGGCGTACACCTCGGCCTGGGCCTCGACGTCCGGCTCCTCCTCCTGGCCGAGGAAGCATAGCTCGGTGCGGAACAGCCCGACGCCCTCCACGGGCCCCTCGGCGGCCTTCTTCGCCGAGCCCGGATCGGCGATGTTGGCCATCACCTTGACCCTGATCCCGTCCGAGGTGTTGGCCGGACCGCTCCAGGTGGCCAGCTCCGCCCGCCACTGCTGATCCTCCTCGACCCGCCGGTCGGCGTCGGCCTTGTCCGGCTCGATCTCGAGCGTGCCGGCAGTGCCGTCGACGATGACGCAGGTCCCGGCGGCCACGCTGGTGGCACCGGCCACCCCCACCACACAGGGCAGCCCCAGCTGGCGGGCGATGATCGCGGTGTGGCTGGTGGGCCCGCCTCGCTCGGTGACGAGGGCGACGACGCGCTCCGGGTCCAGCCCGGCGGTGTCGGCAGGGGCGAGATCCTCGGCGATCAGGACCGAGGGGTCCTCAGGCGTCGACGCACCGGGCTCGGGGGCGCCCACGATCCGGGCTAGCAGGCGGCGCTCGATGTCGCGCAGGTCGGTGACCCGCTCGGCCATCAGGCCACCCATCTGGGTGAAGAGGGTGGCGAACTGGTCCACAGCGCCGGCCAGGGCGGTGAGCAGGGGGTCACCGGACCGCAGCCGCTGGCGCACCGCGGCGCGCAGTCCCTTGTCGCGCACCAGCCCGGCGGTGGCGATCAGGACCTCGGAGGTGGCGCCGGAGGCGTTGGCCGAGCGAGCGGTGAGGCTCTCGGCGACCACTGCGACGGCGTCGTCGTACTCCGCCAAGGCCTCCTCGGCGGTGCCGGCGGGCCGCTCCTCGTAGGCCTGCACCGCGTCCTCGGGGATCTCGTTGCTGACCAGCACGATGGGGCCATAGGCGACGCCCGGTACGACGGGGGTGCCGGCGAGCGTGCGGGAGCCGTCAGGGCCGGCGTCGGAGGAGGACTCCGTGGCGAAGGACGGGACAGGAGTTGAGTGGCGATCCTCGGTCATGAGGCAATCTAAACCCGGCGGCCCTTCGACGGTCACCCCTTGACAGTCCACACGTCCGGGCATAAAACAACGCAAGTAAAGATTGCCGTTTGGGCGTGGAGTGAGGGAGGGCCACATGTATGCGCAGGAGCGCCAGCAGGCCATCGCCGCCCTGGTCGCCCAGGGGGGCCGGCTCTCGGTGACCCAGCTGGCCGAGCGGTACGCCGTCACCAGCGAGACGGTGCGGCGCGACCTCTCCACCCTCGAGAGCGCCGGGCTCGTCCGCCGGGTCCACGGCGGAGTCGTCCCCGCGGGCGCACTGCATGTGCTCGAGCGGGTGGTCAGCGACCGGGACCGGGTGCGGGGCGAGGAGAAGGACCGGATCGCCGCCGCCGCACTCGAGCTGGTCCCCGATGCCGGGAGCCTCGTCATCGACGCCGGCACCACGACGGCACGGCTCGCGGCGCTGCTGTCCGCCGAGCACCATCTCTGCGTCGTCACCCATTCGGTCCCCATCGCCGCGCGTCTGGCCGGCCATCCCGGCCTGGACCTGCGGCTGCTGCCCGGCCGGGTCCGGCGGACGACGCAGGCGGCGGTCGGCGCGGAGACCGTCCGGGCGCTCTGTCGTCTGCGCGCGGACGTCGCCTTCCTGGGCACCAACGGCATCACGCCCGGTCACGGGCTCTCGACGCCCGACCACGAGGAGGCGGCCGTCAAGCGGGCGATCGTCCGGGGGGCTCGCACTGTCGTGCTCCTCGCCGACGCCGACAAGCTGGGCGAGGAGCACCTCGTCCGCTTCGCCGACATCGAGGAGGTCGACGTGTTCGTCACCGATGCCAGGGCCACGCCCGAGCAGGTCCACCCGCTGGAGGAAGCGGGCCTGAAGGTTGTGACCGCATGATCGTCACGCTGACGGCGAACCCGAGCTTCGACCGCACCATCGCGCTGTCCCGGCGACTTGTCCGCGGCGGGGTGACCCGCGCCGACGCCGTCCTGGAGCAGGCCGGCGGCAAGGGGGTCAACATCTCCCGTGCCGCCACCGCCGCGGGCCTGGCCACCACCGCCGTGTTCCCGGCCGCCCCGGAGTCCCCCTTCACCGACGAGTTGCTCCACGCGGGCATCGCCTGCCGACCCGTGCCCCCCACCGGGCCGATCCGGGTCAACCTGACCCTGACCGAGCCCGACGGGACGACGACGAAGATCAACACCAGTGGCGCCACCGCCGACGCCGGACTCCTCGACCGGCTCGTCGCCACGGTCGTCGAGCTGGCCTCCCAGGCGCGCTGGGTGGTCCTGGCCGGCTCCCTCCCGCCGGCCACCCCCGACGGCTGGTACGCCGACCTGGCCGCCGCCATCGCGCCGACGCCCGCCAGGGTCGCGGTCGACACCTCCGACCGCCCCCTCGTGGAGCTCGCGACCCGGCTCGGCGACACCCGCCCAGACCTCATCAAGCCCAACGCCGAGGAGCTCGCGCAGCTGACCGAGGCCGACCCCGGCGAGCTTGAGGCCGACCCGGCGGCCGCCGCCGACGCGGCCGCCAAGCTCGTGGCGGCGGGCGCCGGTGCCGTGCTCGTCACTCTCGGCGGCGCAGGCGCCGTCCTCGTCGATGCTTCCGGCCAGTGGCGCGCCGAGGCTCCCCCGATCGACG
The DNA here is from genome assembly GCA_963745245.1 of uncultured Actinomycetota bacterium. Taxonomy (GTDB): domain Bacteria; phylum Actinomycetota; class Actinomycetes; order Propionibacteriales; family Nocardioidaceae; genus Marmoricola_A. Next base: position 79,964 of record CAVUWU010000002.1, on the reverse strand, counting down.
TGGTCAGCACGGTCGGAGCAGGAGACTCGAGCCTGTTCGGCTACATGTTCGGCGAGCTGCGCGGCATGGAGCCCATCGATCGGCTGAGGCTGGCGGTGGCCTATGGGACCGCGGCCGCGTCGCTGCCCGGCACCACGCTGCCCGCACCGCATCAGGTGCATCCCGAGTTGGTCACGGTGCACACGCTCAAGGCCCCCGACAGGTCCGCCTCGCCCGTCCACCTGTCCCCTACCACCCCGTCGGCGTGACCCAGTGCGCTCCATCCCTGTCCCACCACCCCTTCACCGGCACCCCGCCGGACGACTCCAGGAAGCCCCATGACCACACCGCTGATCGACACCGCCCTCGTGCGACTCGACGCTGCCCTCGGCACGGACAAGGAGGAGGTGATCCACGCGCTCGCCGGTGTCGTGGCCGACGCCGGCCGGAGCCGGGACGCCGCCGGCCTCGCCCAGGACGCGCTGGCCAGGGAGGCGACCTCGGCGACCGGCCTGCCGGGCGGCATCGCCATCCCGCACTGCCGCACCGCGCACGTGGACGTCCCCACCCTGGCCTTCGCCCGGTTGTCACCGCCCTGTGACTTCGGCGCCAAGGACGGCCCAGCCGACCTCGCCTTCCTCATCGCCGCCCCGGAGGGCAGCGACCAGACCCACCTCCAACTGCTCACCAAGCTCGCCCGGGCGCTGGTGAAGAAGGACTTCACCGACGCGCTGCGCGAGGCCGGTTCCCCCGAGGAGGTGGTCGCCCGGGTGACCGGCGTGGTCGAGCCGGACGCGGTGCCCGCCGCGTCGGGAGCCACCGCAGGCGCCGAGGCCGCGCCCCCGGCGGCGCCGGCGGCATCCGGACCATCCTCCGGCGCTGCGTCCGGCGCTGCGTCCGGGCCCTCGGCACTCAGGCGGATCGTCGCAATCACCGCGTGCCCGACCGGGATCGCCCACACCTACATGGCCGCCGAGTCGCTGCAGGCCGCCGGAGAGCGGGCCGGGGTGGAGATCGAGGTGGAGACCCAGGGCTCGGCCGGCTCCACCCCGCTGAGCGCCTCCACCATCGCCGCCGCCGACGCGGTCATCTTCGCCACCGACGTCGGGGTCAAGGACCGTGCCAGGTTCGCGGGGAAGCCGATGGTCGCCTCCGGCGTCAAGCGCGCGATCGACGACGGGGACGCGATGATCCGCGAGGCCCTCGCCGGGGCCGACGACCCACAGGCCCCCCGGGTCGAGGGCACTGCCCAGGCCGAGAGCGACTCCAGCCACCACACCGAGACGTGGGGGCTCAAGGTACGCCGGGTGCTCATGACCGGCGTCTCCTACATGATCCCCTTCGTCGCCGCGGGAGGGCTCCTCATCGCGCTGTCGTTCCTGTTCGGCGGATACGAGATCGTCGGGCCCGGCAACGACATCGCGTTGAACAACACGCTGTTCAACCTGCCTGACCTCCAGGAGTCGGGACTGGATCACGCGCTGTTCAACAGCGCGCTGATGGCCTACCTCGGCGCCTTGATGTTCACTCTCGGCAGCACGGCCTTCGGGTTCCTCGTCCCGGCCCTGGCCGGGTACATCGCCTACGCCATCGCCGACCGTCCCGGCATCGCCCCGGGCTTCGTGATGGGCGCGATCGCGGTCACCACGCAGTCGGGGTTCCTCGGCGGCATCGTCGGAGGCGTCCTGGCCGGCATGGTCGCCCACTGGATCGCCGGCTGGAAGGTGGCCGCCTGGGCACGCGGGCTGATGCCGGTCCTCGTGATCCCGCTGCTGGCCACCTTGATCTCCGGCGGCTTCATGCTGATCGTGCTCGGCAAGCCGCTGACCGCCCTCATGACCGCGCTCAACGATGGGCTGACCAGCCTCAGCGAGGGCGGCGCCGGCGCCCTTCTCGGCCTCATCCTCGGGGCGATGATGGCCTTCGACATGGGCGGTCCGCTGAACAAGTCGGCGTACCTTTTCGCCACCACCGGCCTGGCGGCTGCCGCGACCGCCGCTGGCGACGCCCCGCAACTCAAGATCATGGCCGCCGTCATGCTGTCCGGCATGGTCCCGCCGCTGGCCCTCGCGCTGGCGACCGTCCTCCGCCCGCAACTGTTCACCCCGGTGGAGCGGGAGAACGGCAAGGCCGCGTGGCTGCTCGGCGCGTCGTTCATCACCGAGGGGGCGCTGCCCTTCGCGGCGGCCGACCCGCTGCGCGTCATCCCCTCGGTCATGGCCGGCAGCGCCGTGACCGGCGCCTTGTCGATGACCTTCGACGTCGGGCTGCGGGCGCCGCACGGTGGCATCTTCGTGCCGTTCGCCGTGAGCGGCCTCGGCTGGTTCCTGATCTCGCTCGTGGCTGGCGTGCTTGTCGCGGCTGCGTGTGTGATCGTGCTCAAGACCGTGTCCCACGAGCAGGAGGAGGTCGCCGAGCTCGTCGACGTTGCCGCCTGAAACTGCGACCCCGCACACTCACGAAGGAGAACCCATGCCCACTCGCACCGTCAGCGTCGGCTCGGCCGTCGGGCTCCACGCCCGTCCCGCCGCGCTCATCGCCGAGGCAGCCGCCGACCTGGACGCCGAAGTGCAGATCGGCACCCCCGGAGGCGACGCCGTGGATGCCTCGTCCGCGCTGCTGATCATGACCCTGGGCGCCGCGAAGGGCGACCAGGTGGAGGTGTCCAGCGATGACGCTTCGGCCATGGACACGATCGCCGACATGGTCGAGAAGGACCTGGACGCCTGACGGAGCCTCCGCGGCACCGGCACCGGCAGCGCGGCGCGCCGTCGCTCGCGGGACGCCGACGGGCCGGCTGGAGGACTCCTCCGGCCGGCCCGACGGCGTCAGCGCTGGTCTACCTTCGACGCCGCCGAGGTGAGCATCGCCCGAGCCTGGGCCACGTCGCGGTCCATGGCCGCCACCAAGGCGTCCACGGAGTCGAACCGCGCCATTCCCCGCAGCCGGCCCCGGAAGCTGATCTCCACCTCCCGCCCGTAGAGGTCCAGGTCGTCCCGGTCGAGGACGTAGGCCTCCACGCGTCGCGGCCGGTCTCCCTCGAACGAGGGATTCACCCCGACGCTGATCGCGGCCGGCAACCCGGGCTCGTCTTGCGGGCTCCTCGACGAGTCCACGCCGTCGAGGTGGTCGAGAAGGAGCAGGTAGCCGGCGTAGACGCCGTCCGCCGGCACCGCGGAGCCCGCGTTGATCACGTTGGCGGTGGGGTAGCCGAGGTCGCGCCCGCGACGGTCGCCCTCCACGACGGCACCCCGCACGCTGACCGGACGCCCGAGCGCCTCCGCGGCACCCTCGACGTCGCCGGCCGCCAGGCAGGTGCGGACGTAGGTCGAGGACCAGACCTGGGGGCCGCCGTCCAGGGCGATGCCCTCGGTGACGAAGCCGTGGTGCTCGCCGAGTCGGGTCAGCGTCGCCACGTCACCGGCGGCGCGGCTGCCGAAGCGGAAGTTGGCACCGACGACCACGCCGGCCGCGCGCAGCCCGTCGACGAGGATCTCGGTGACGAAGCGCTCGGGCGACCACGCGGCGATGTCCCGGCTGAAGGGCACCACGAGCAGGTCGTCCACGCCCGCCTCGGCCAGGAGTCGCGCGCGGGTCGGGATGTCGGTGAGCGTGGGGGGTGCGTGCTCGGGTCGCAGCACCGCGATCGGGTGCGGGTCGAAGGTCACCGCGACGACATCGGACACACCGAGCCGGGTGGCCACCTGTCGGGCCTGGGACACCACGTGCCGGTGTCCGAGGTGCACACCGTCGAAGTTGCCGACGGTGACCACGCTGCGCCTCAGGTCGGCCGGCACCTCGCCCAACGACCGCCAGACCCGCATCCGCGCCCTCCTCGCCGGCTCGTCCTCCCGGACCGCCCCGGGACCGAGCGACAGCCTGCCACACCCCACCCTCAGACCAGGACGGCCACGGGGGTCGCTCGCTCGCCCTTCGCCGAGCGTCGGTAAAGCGCGAGCAGTGCGCCGTCCGGCCCGAGCACCGCGACCGGACCGGCGACGGTCAGCGCCAGGTCCAGCGGCCGGCCATGGGCGACGTCGCGCACGGCCTGCTCCTCCACCGTGCGCGTGGGCAGGAATCGCGCGGCCGCCTCGCCCAGCGGCAGCAGGGGGACCGACCCGGCCTGCTCGAGGTCGCCCAGCGGTGTCGCCTCGTCCACGGTGACGACGCCCACCGCGGTGCGCCGCAGGGCCGAGAGGTGCCCGCCGACCCCCAGCGCGTCGCCCAGGTCCCTGGCGATCGCGCGCATATAGGTCCCGCTCGAGCAGCGGACGCACACCGCCACGTCGAGGACGTCGCCGACCCGCTCCACCGAGCTGATCTCGAGCGCGTGCACGGTCACCCGGCGCGGCGGCAGGTCGACGCTCTCTCCGGCCCGCACGCGCTCGTAGGCGCGCCGGCCCGCGGTCTTGACAGCGGACACCGCAGCGGGCACCTGGTCGAGGTCTCCGACGAAACCGGAAGCGGCCTCGCGCACCTGGCGCTCGTCGAGGTCGGTGGCCGCGACCCTCGCCACGACGTCACCCTCGGCGTCGTCGGTGACGGTGCGGACGCCGAGCCGGATGGTCGCCTCGTAGGTCTTCGAGCTCAGCGCCAGGTGTCCCAGCAGCCGCGTAGCCTTGTTGACCCCGACCAGGAGCACGCCGGTGGCCATCGGGTCCAGGGTTCCGGCGTGTCCGACCTTGCGAGTCCCGGCGAGCCGGCGCACCCGGGCCACGACGTCGTGCGACGTCATCTGGGCCGGCTTGTCGACGACGACGAGTCCGGAGGCGGGGACGCCGGCCACGGTCACTGGTCCTCGTCGCCCTCGGGCTCCGCCGGCTTCTTGTAGGGGTCCGGCTCCCCGGCGTACACCGCGCCCGAGGCCGCTGCGGCGACCGCCGCGTCCGACTCGCGTGCCTGGGTGAGGAGCTCCTCGATGTGCCGCGCGGTGTCGGGCAAGGCGTCGTGGATGAAATCCAGCGTGGGCACGTGCCGAGTCCCCAGCTGCTTGCCGACCTCGGAGCGGATCAGGCCCTTGGCCGACTCCAGCGCGGCGGCCGAGGCCGTCACCTCCCCCTCCTCGCCGAAGACGGTGTAGAAGACGGTGGCATGCTGCGCGTCGCCGCTGACCCGGACGTCGGTGACGGTGACGAACCCGAGGCGCGGGTCCTTGATCCGCCGCTCGAGCATCTCCGCCACGGTGACCTGGATGTGGTCCGCGATCCTGCGGACGCGAGGGTTGCTCACTCGTCGTCTCCTTCTGCCTTGCCTGCCTGCTGGCGGGGGTGGCGGGTGAACGTGCGCGCGGGCGGGACCGGCCTGCGCCGACCCCGCCCGCGCAGTGACTCAGGACCGCGGGATCTCGCGCATCTCGAAGGCCTCGACCACGTCGCCGATCTTGATGTCGGAGTAGTTGCGCAGGACCAGACCGCACTCGAAGCCCTCGCGGACCTCCGTGACGTCGTCCTTACCCCGGCGCAGCGAGGACAGGTCCAGGTTGTCCGCGACGACGTTGCTGTCGCGCAGCAGTCGGACCTTGGCGTTGCGCCGGATCACCCCGCTGGACACCATGCAGCCGGCGATGTTGCCGATCCGGCTGGAGCGGAAGATCTCCCGGATCTCCGCGGTGCCGAGCTGCGACTCCTCGAACTCGGGCTTGAGCATGCCCTTGAGAGCCGCTTCGATCTCCTCGATGGCCTGGTAGATCACCGAGTAGTACCGGATCTCCACGCCCTCGCGGTCGGCCAGCTCCGTCGCCTTGCCCTGAGGCCGGACATTGAAGCCGATGATGATCGCGTCCGAGGCGGCCGCCAACATCACGTTGGTCTCGGTGATCGCGCCAACACCGCGGTCGATGACGCGCAGCGACACCTCGTCGCCGACGTCGATCTTGGCCAGCGAGTCCTCCAGCGCCTCGACCGAGCCGGACACGTCGCCCTTCAGGATCAGGTTGAGCTCCTGCCGCTCGCCCTGCTCCATCGACTTCATGAAGTCCTCGAGCGTACGGCGCACGCGCCGCTGGGCCTGCAACGCGGCCCGCTCTCGGGCCTCTCGCTTCTCCGCGATCTGCCGGGCCACCCGGTCGTCCTCGACCACGAGGAAGTTCTGGCCAGCCCCCGGCACCGCGGTGAGCCCCAGCACCATGGCCGGCCGCGACGGGTCGGCCTCGGTGATGTTGTCGCCGTACTCGTCGAGCATCGCCCGGACCCGGCCGTGCGCCGGACCGGCCACGATCGACTCGCCGACGCGCAGCGTGCCGCGCTGGACGAGCACGGTGGCCACCGGACCGCGGCCGCGGTCGAGGTGGGCCTCGACCACGATGCCCTGAGCGTCCTGGTCAGGGTTGGCCCGCAGGTCCAAGGAAGCGTCGGCGGTCAGCACGACCGCCTCGAGCAGCCCCTCGAGGTTGAGCTCGGACTTCGCCGACACGTTGACGAACATGGTGTCGCCGCCGTACTCCTCGGGCACCAGGCCATACTCGGTGAGCTGGCCGCGCACCTTGGTCGGGTCCGCCTCGGGCAGGTCGATCTTGTTGACCGCGACAACGATCGGCACCTGGGCGGCCTTGGCGTGGTTAAGCGCCTCGACCGTCTGCGGCATCACGCCGTCGTTGGCCGCGACGACCAGCACCGCGATGTCGGTGGCCTGGGCACCACGGGCACGCATGGCGGTGAACGCCTCGTGACCGGGGGTGTCGATGAAGGTGATGCGGCGGTCCTCACCCTCGACGTCGGTGTGCACCTGGTAGGCGCCGATGTGCTGGGTGATCCCACCGGCCTCCTTGGCGACCACGTTGGCCTTGCGCAGCGCGTCGAGCAGCTTGGTCTTCCCGTGGTCGACGTGGCCCATCACGGTCACGACCGGGGGACGCACCTGCAGGTCGGCATCGCTGCCCTCGTCGGAGCCGAACTCGATGTCGAAGGACTCCAGCAGCTCGCGGTCCTCGTCCTCGGGCGAGACCACCTGGACGTCGTAGTTGAGCTCCTCGCCCAGCAGCTGCAGCGTGGCGTCGTTGACCGACTCGGTGGCGGTCACCATCTCGCCGAGGTGGAAGAGCATCTGCACCAGGGACGCGGGGTCGACGCCGATCTTCTCTGCGAAGTCGGTGAGGGAGGCGCCACGAGCCAGACGGACGACCTCGCCGTTGCCCTTGCGAACGCGCATGCCGCCGATCGTCGGCGCCTCCATGTTGTCGAACTCCTGCCTGCGCTGCCGCTTGGACTTGCGACCGCGCCGAGCAGGGCCGCCGGGCCGGCCGAAAGCGCCCTGCGTGCTGCCGCGCTGGCCGGGCCGACCGCCACCGGGCCTGGGCGGCCCACTGGTGAAGCCGGGACGCCCGCCACCGCCACCGCCGCCGGGACGCCCGGGGGCTCCGGTGCGGCTCTGTCCGCCGGGACCACCACCACGACCCGGTGCGCCCGTCCGGCCGGGGCCGCCGGGACCGCCGGGACCGCCGGGACCGCCGGGGCCGCCGGGGCCGCCGGGGCGCGACTGACCGCCGAAGGACGAGGGGCCCTTGGGCATCATCGCCGGGTTGGGGCGCGGCATTCCGGGTCGACCGCCCTGGCCGCCTGCGCGCCCGGGGCCACCGTCGCGGGCGGCCGGGGGCCGCGGAGCCGGTCGGTCCCCGGCGGGCGTGCCGGGAGTCGGCGCGGGGCGGCGACCCATGCCCTGGGTGGAGGAGAAGGGGTTGTTCCCCGGCCGCGGAGCACCCGGCCGCGGTGCGCCACCGGGTCGCGGCGGCCGTGCTCCGGAGCCGCCTTGGGCCTGGCCACCGGGTCGGCCGCCTCCGGGTCGCGGAGCGCCGCTCCCGGGCGTGCCGGGAGCCCGACCGGGGCTGCGCGGCGTCGGTCCCGAAGTGCCTGCGCCCGGCTGGCCGGGCTGGGCCGGCTGCTGCTGGGCGGCCGGCTGCTGAGGGGCCGGCTGCTGAGGAGCCGGCTGTGGGGCGGCCGGCTGCGGGGACGAGGGGGCGGGGGCGGCCTTCCGGGGCCCCGGCTTCGCGGCTCCCGGCGTGCCGGCACCCGGCTGGGCGGCACCGGGCTGGGCGGCACCGGGCTGGGCGGCACCCGGCTGGGCGGCACCGGGCTGGGCGGCACCGGGCTGACCGGCACCGGGCTGACCGGCACCGGGCTGGGCGACACCGGGCTGGGCGACACCGGGCTGGGCGGCACCGGGCTGACCGGCGGAGGCTGGGCCGGCGCCTGGAAGGCCGGTGCCCGGCTGGGCGGGGGCAGGCTCGGTGGCGGCCGCCTGCCCGGTCGCCGGGGCCGAGGTCGAGGCCTCGGCGACCGGCGACGGAGCAGCCGCCGACGGGGCAGCCGCCGACGGGGGCTGGGCGGGCGCCTTCCGGGCGCTCTTCGCTCCCGCAGCCGCCTGCAGTTCGGCGCCGAAGGTCTCGGTGAACCTCTTCTGCACGGGCGGCTCGATCGTCGACGACGCCGACTTGACGAACTCGCCCATCTCCTTGAGCTTGGCCAGGACGACCTTGCTCTCCACACCGAACTCCTTGGCGAGCTCGTGGACTCGGACCTTTGCCACGCTTCTCCTTCTGGTCCGAGTCCTTGTGACCCGAACCTCTAGCTGGTGTGCATGCTCATCGTGAAGTACTCATCGAGTGCTCATGAGCTGCTGCTCCACTTCTGTCGGTCAGTACTTCTCTCGGTCGGTGTGATCGCTGGGGCGATCGTGGGACCACTGTTGCACACACGCCTCGAGCCGGCCGGTGTCGAGCCTTCCCGCGGGACCGGTGGGAACCCGCAGGGCCCGAGCGAGAGCCCGGCGGCGGAGAGCCAGGGTGAGACAGCCGGGCGTCGGGTGCAGGTGCGCCCCTCGGCCCGGTGCGCGACTCCTGGGATCGGGGACGACCTCCCAGCCGTCTCCGAGATCCGCCGCGACCACGCGCAACAGTGTGTCCTTGGTAGCCCGTTCCCGGCATCCCACGCACATGCGGTGCGGTCGGGTTGACCGCGCCGACCGTGACGATCGGGATGACTCCGAAGACATGGTCGAGCGCCGTCCGGGGAGGTCGGGAGCGAACTGCCGTGCATCAGTCTAACCCGCCCGGCCGGCGATGCCGAACCAGAGCGGGGGTGGCTCAGTCGTCCTGCGGGGCCTCGTCGGAGCGGATGTCGATGCGCCACCCCGTCAGTCGGGCGGCAAGCCGTGCGTTCTGCCCTTCCTTGCCGATCGCCAGGGAGAGCTGGTAGTCGGGCACGATCACCCGGGCGGAGCGCGCCTCGGCGTCGACCACCCGCACCTCGGTGACCCTCGCCGGCGAGAGGGCGTGGGCCACCAGCTCGGCCGGGTCGTCGGACCAGTCGACGATGTCGATCTTCTCGCCGTGCAGCTCGTGCATGATGTTGCGCACCCGCTGACCCATCGGACCGATGCAGGCGCCCTTGGCGTTGACGCCGGGGACCGTGGACCGCACGGCGATCTTGGTGCGGTGCCCCGCCTCCCGGGCGATGGCGCACACCTCGACGGTGCCGTCGGCGATCTCGGGGACTTCGAGGGCGAACAGCTTCTTCACCAGGTTGGGATGGCTGCGAGACAGATGCACCTGCGGGCCCCGGACGCCGCGCCGGACGCTGACCACCAGGCACTTGATCCGGATGCCGTGCTCATAGCGCTCTCCAGGGACGCGCTCGGCCAGCGGCAGGAGCGCCTCGAGACGACCAAGGTCGACCAGCACGTCCTGCGGATCCCGACCCTGCTGGATGATGCCGGAGACGAGGTCCCCCTCGCGCCCCGCGAACTCGCCGAACTTGACGTCGTCCTCGGCATCACGCAGCCGCTGGAGGATCACCTGCTTGGCCGTGGTCGCGGCGATCCTCCCGAAGCCCTCGGGGGTGTCGTCGTACTCGCGCACCACCTCGCCCTCGTCGTCGGTCTCCGCGGCGAGCACGGTCACCCGGCCGCTCTTGCGGTCCAGCCGCACCCGCGCCTTGGGCTGCGCTCCCGGAGTCTTGTGATAGGCGGTCAGCAGTGCCTGCTCGAGGGCATCTACGAGGATGTCGAGCCCGATCTCCTTCTCGCGCTCCAGTGCCCGCAACAGGGACATGTCGATGTCCATGGCGCTCAGCCCTCTTCCGCGGCCGGGTCCGGCCGGTTGAACTCGATCTGGACGTGGGCTCGTGCGATGTCGCGGTAGGCCACCGTGCGGGCCGCGCCGTCCACGTCCAGCCGGGCGGTCTCGCCGTCCGCACCCTGGATCCGACCGACCACCGTCGCGCCGTCCCGGGTCACGACCTTCACCAGGCGGCCGGCGTTACGGCGCCAGTGGCGCGGCGCCGTGAGCGGACGGGACACGCCCGGGGAGGTGACTTCGAGGGTGTAGGACTGCTCCCCCATCACCTCGGAGGTGTCGAGCACCCGGGAGACCTCCTTGGTGGCCCTGGCGACGTCGTCCATCGTCACCCCGCCGTCCTTATCGACGGCGACCTTGAGCACGCGCCGTCGACCGGCCGGCGTCACCTCGACAGCCTCGAGGTCGAGCCCCATCGCGAGCAGAGGGTCGCTCAGCTCCTCGACGAGCCGCTCCCGGGTCTGGTCCACGGCCACCGGGTCACCTCCTGCTGTGCGATTGTCCACCACGCCGGCACGGACGACCGTGCCGTGGGTGCGCTGGCACCCTAGCCGATTCTGATCCCGGGACTGCACCGACGGCCGGTGGTCGAGGCGGACGGCGACGGCCAGGATTCCCGTCCGGACCCTCCGGCGCCGGTCCACTGCCGGTGCGGTCAGGACCTTGTCGGCCCTCACCCCGCGGTGGCGCCGCCCTCGTCGGCGGACGGCCGCTCCCTGCCCCTGGACACGGCGAAGAGGGCCACCGCGATGAGCAGCAGCGTGATGCCGAGGCCGATGGCCATCGCCGAGACGCCGAAGGCGACCACCGAGGTGAACAGCGAGGCCCTCAGGAAGGAGGCGTTCATGGCGACCTCGCGCAACGGGTCGTCGCGCTCGAGCTCGGCGTAGGTCTTGCCCTCGGTTGCCTCCAGCGCATGCTTGTCGATCACCTGTGCCTGGGCGTACGCCGAGAACGGGCCGTTCACCTGGTCACCAGCCAGCATGCTGGCGTCCTCGGCCACGGTGATCTTGGCCTCGGACAGGTTGCTCTGCACCATCAGCCAGGTGACGGCACCGGCGATGATCATCAGCGACCCCACGAGGGCGACCACGACGGCCGCGACCTTGGAACTGCGGCTGACTCCTGCCATGGGTCGTCTCCTTCCTTCGGCGGCTCCCCCGGGAGCTGCCACGCAAACAGGGCATTCATCTCATGCGTCATCATCCACGCCCGCCGCTCGTGCGGCCTCACAGGTGGTCAACGACGCGCCGACTAGGCTTCGGCGGTGCCTCTCCCCGTGTCCCGCCGCGCCCTGATCGCCGCGCCGTCGGCGCTGGTCGGCGCACTCGCGATCCAGGGCTGCGAGTCGGGCGGCGTGGACCTCCCCGGACTTCCCGAGCCGGAACCGGCCCCGGACGCCGCACTGCTGGCGACGGCCCGGCGGCGCGAGCAGAGCCTTCTCGGGCGCGCGGAGGCCCTGCTCGAGACCGACCCGGCACTCGCCGACCGGCTCGAGGCGGTGCTGGCCGGGCACCGCGCCCACCTGCGGTTCCTGGACCAGGCGGGGACTGCCGGGTCGCCCGAGCCTCCTGGGTCGCCCGAGCCTTCTGGGTCGCCCGAGCCTTCTGGGTCGCCCGAGCCTTCTGGGTCGCCCGAGCCTTCTCGGTCGCCCGAGTCTTCTGGGGGGCGCAAGCCAGACCCGGAGCGGGTGGCGGACGTGGCCCGGGCGGAGGACAGGCTGCACGAGCAGCACGCACGCGCGGCCGTGGCCGCCCGGAGCGGGCCTCTGGCCCGGGTGCTGGCGACCCTGTCAGCGGCGGCGGCCCAACACGCGAGCGCCCTGGCTCAGCTGGCGACCACGCTGCGTCGAGAGTCGGCGACGCCCCCGGCCAGGCGGTCGCCGTGACCCCGGAGGAGGCCCTCCAGGAGACGCTCGCGGCCGAGCACGCGACCGTCTACGCCTACGGGGTGCTCGGGGGGCGGTTCCCCGCCTCCGACCGGCCCGCCGGGGCCGCCCTGTTGCGATCGGCGTATGACGTGCACCGCGGGCGCCGTGACCGGCTGCGCGCCCAGCTCGCCGACCGCGGCGAGCAGCCGGTGGCGCCGGCTGCCGGATACCTCGTGCCGGCCGCGACGCGCGACCCCGACACCCTGCTGGCCAGCGCCGTGGAGGTGGAGGACCGCTGCGCTCAGGTGTACGCCCAGATGGTCGCCGCCACGACCGGGCGACAGCGCCGGTGGGCCGTGGAGGCGCTCAACGACAGCGCCGTGCGGCGCCTCGGGCTCGGCGGCGATATCCAGTCCTTCCCGGGGGCACCGGAGCTCGCCCAGCCCCAGTGAGCCCAGCCCCAGTGAGCCCAGCCCCAGTGAGCCCAGCCCCAGTGGGCCCAGCCCCAGTGAGCCCAGCCCCAGTGGGCGCGGTTCAGCCGGACCGGACCAGCTCGGTGATCCGGCCCGCGGCCCGCTCCACCGCGACGTGCTCGCGCTCCCCGGTAGCCCGGTCCCGCACCTCCACGGTGCCGTCGGCCAGGCCTCTGCCGACCACCACGATCGTGGGCACTCCGATCAGCTCGGCGTCCTTGAACTTCACCCCGGGCGAGACCTGCGGCCGGTCGTCGAAGAGCACGTCGACGCCGGACTCGGCCAGGGTGGTGGCCAGCCGGTCGGCGGCCTCGAACACGGCTGCCTCCTTGCCGGTGGCCACGATGTACACGTCGACGGGCGCCACGGCCCGCGGCCAGGCCAGGCCGAGCTCGTCGCCGGTGTTCTCCGCAATCGCCGCGACCACGCGTGAGGGGCCGATGCCGTAGGAGCCCATCGTGACCGTGACGAGCTTGCCGTTCTCGTCGAGGACACGGAGGTCTAGCGTCTCGGCGTACTTCGTCCCGAGCTGGAAGATGTGGCCCACCTCGATGCCGCGGGCCGACTCGAGCGTTCCGGTCCGCCCCACGTGCTGACACTCCGGGCAGGGGTCGCCGGCGCGGACCTCGGCCGCCTCGATGGTGCCGTCGGCGGTGAAGTCCCGACCGGCCACGAGGTCGACGACGTGCCGTCCGGCGGCGTCGGCGCCGGTGACCCACCGAGTGCCGGGAACCACGCGCGGGTCGACGAGGTAGCGCACCCCCGAGGCTCGCTGCTCCCCCAGGACGCCGGGCCCGATGTACCCGCGCACCAGCGCCGGGTGCCTCTCGAAGTCCTCGTCGGTGAACGGGGTCGGCTCCGCGGGCACGACCTGGGCGGCGAGCCGCTTCTCGTCGACCTCTCGGTCACCGGGCACTCCCACGGCAAGCGGCTCTCGCGTGCCGTCGGGGTGGGCCAGCACCAGCAGCACGTTCTTCAGGGTGTCTGCCGCCTGCCAGGCCCGGTCGGGCCGCGGATGGTGGGCGTTGAGGTGGTCGACGAGGGTCTGGATCGTGGGGGTGTCCGGCGTGTCCTCGACGTGCGCGTCCGGAGCATCCGCGTCGTCGCTTGCCGGGGGTGGGAGGGTGCGCACCGCCTCGACGTTGGCGGCATAGTCGCAGGTGGTGCAGCGGACGTAGGTGTCCTCGCCGACCGCTGCGTCAGCCAGGAACTCCTCGCTAGCCGAGCCGCCCATCGCCCCCGACATCGCCCGGACGACGACGTAGGAGAGCCCCAGCCGGTCGAAGATGCGCACATAGGCACCGCGGTGGACCTCATAGGAGGCTTGGAGGCCGGCCCGGTCGAGGTCGAAGGAGTAGCTGTCCTTCATCACGAACTCACGCCCCCGCAGCAGTCCGGCCCGCGGCCTGGCCTCGTCGCGGTACTTGGTCTGGATCTGGTAAAGCGACAGCGGGAGGTCCTTGTACGACGAGTAGAGGTCCTTGACCAGCAGGGTGAACATCTCCTCGTGGGTCGGCCCCAGGAGGTAGTCACCGCCACGCCGGTCGTGGAGCCGGAAGAGGTTGTCGCCGTACTCGGTCCACCGTCCGCTGAGCTCGTAGGGCTCGCGCGGCAGCAGCGCGGGGAAGTGCACCTCCTGCGCGCCGATCGCGTCCATCTCCTCGCGGATCACGTCTTCGACCTTGCGCAGCACCCGGTAGCCCAGGGGCAGCCAGGAGTAGATCCCGGGGGCCGCCCTGCGGATGTAGCCGGCGCGGACCAGCAGCCGGTGGCTGTTCACCTCGGCGTCGGCCGGGTCCTCGCGCAGGGTGCGCACGAACAACCGTGACATGCGCAGGATCCGCGGTGTCGCCGTCCGGGGGTTCGCCATGGCGGCAAGGCTATCCACCACGGATCGGGTCAGAACATCACGGTGGTGAAGGTGGCTGTCTGCCGAAAGCCCGTGCGCTCGTAGACCCGTCGCGCGGGGACGTTGTGCTCGTTGACGTAGAGCGCGACCACGGGCGCGACGTGACGGCGCGCCAGCTCCACCACGGCCGCCATCCCCGCCACGCCCAGTCCCTCCCCGCGCCGGTCGGGGGCCACGAATACCCCCTGTACCTGGCAGGCGTGCGGGGTGGCCGCGGCGATCTCCGCCTTGAACAGCACTCGGCCCTGCTCGATCCGCGCGAAGGACCAGCCACGCGAGATCAGCTGGGACACCCGCGCCCGGTAGAGCGAGGCACCCCCGTGGTCCTCCGGCGAGACCCCGACCTCCTCCTGGTACATCGCCACCGAGGCGGGGTAGACCACGTCGAGCTCGGCCATCGTGGTGCGCCGGACCTGGGGATCGGGGGCCACGGCCGGTGGGCCGGTGATCTCGAGGTGCGGCTGACCAGTCCGCACTGTCCGGGGCCTGGGCCACGCGGGGCCCAGGAGCCGCCACATGAGGTCCACCGACTCCGAGGGCCCGAGCAGCGTGGAGCACCGTCGGCCCTGCGACCGGGCCTGGGCGGCGAACTGCTCGGCGGCGTCCGCATCCGCCATGGCCGGGATCAGGTTGGCCGCAGCGTGGCAGATCGAGCGCAGCTCGCCGTCCTCGTAGTAGCCCCAGACCTCACCGTTGAGCCACCGCGGCTCCAGGCGCGTCGTGCGGGAGCGATAGTCGGCCACCACGTTGACCACCGGGTCGCGGGCGAGCAGGTCGGTCACCTCGGTGAGGTCGGCGGGACCGAGCACCCGCAGCCCGCGTCGCGTCCGCAGCACGAACGCAGCCTAGCCCGCACGCTGCCTCGGGTACGCCGACGATCGGCTGACGCTCCGGTGCCCGCTGCGCCGCGCCTCCCGGTCCAGGCCGGGGCGGGTCCACGGGGGGCCGGGCCGGTCGGGTGGGCGGAGGTCAGCCGACCGTGACGGTCGGGCTGTCGCCCGCGGAGGTCTCAGCGTCCTCCATCTCGTCGGCGATCCGGAGTGCCTCCTCGATGAGGGTCTCGACGATCTTGGACTCCGGGACGGTCTTAATCACCTCGCCCTTGACGAAGATCTGGCCCTTGCCGTTGCCGGAGGCCACGCCGAGGTCGGCCTCGCGCGCCTCGCCAGGACCGTTGACGACGCAGCCCATGACGGCCACGCGCAGCGGGACCTCAAGTCCGTCCAGACCGGCGGTGACCTCGTCGGCCAGCTTGTAGACGTCGACCTGGGCGCGCCCACACGAGGGGCAGGAGACGATCTCGAGTCGGCGCGGCCGCAGGTTCAGCGACTCCAGGATCTGCAGCCCCACCTTGACCTCCTCCACGGGAGGAGCCGAGAGCGAGACCCGGATCGTGTCGCCGATGCCCTTCGAGAGCAGGGCGCCGAAAGCGACGGCGGACTTGATCGTGCCCTGGAAGGCCGGGCCGGCCTCGGTGACGCCGAGGTGCAGCGGCCAGTCGCCGGCCTCGGCGAGCATCTCGTAGGCGCGGACCATGACGACCGGGTCGTTGTGCTTGACCGAGATCTTGAAGTCGTGGAAGTCGTGCTCCTCGAACAGGCTGGCCTCCCAGCGCGCCGACTCGACGAGGGCCTCCGGGGTGGCCTTGCCGTACTTCCGCAGCAGCCGCGGATCGAGCGACCCGGCATTCACACCGATCCGGATCGAAGTCCCGTGGTCCTTCGCGGCGCGCGCGATCTCCTTGACCTGGTCGTCGAACTTCTTGATGTTGCCTGGGTTGACCCGCACCGCGGCGCAGCCGGCTTCGATCGCGGCGAAAACGTAGCGGGGCTGGAAGTGGATGTCGGCGATCACCGGGATCTGGGACTTCTGCGCGATCGCGGGCAGCGCCTCCGCGTCGTCCTGGCTCGGACAGGCCACCCGGACGATGTCGCAGCCCGATGCGGTCAACTCCGCGATCTGCTGCAGGGTGGTGTTCACGTCGGCGGTCAGCGTGGTCGTCATCGACTGCACCGAGACCGGGGCGTCACCGCCGACCAGCACCTTGCCCACCCGGATCTGCCGGCTCCGTCGGCGCGGGGCGAGCACCGGCGGCGGGGCTGCGGGCATCCCGAGGTTGACCGAGGTCATGGGGTTCCTTTCGCGTTCGGGAAGGATCAGCTCAGGCTGATCGGTGCGACGATGTCGCCGACGATGAGCACCAGCCCCATCACCAGCAGGAGCCCGGCCATCACGTAGGCCACCGGCAGGAGCTTGGCCACGTCGACGAACCCGGGGTCCGGCCGGCGGCGCAGCCGGGCGACCCCGCGGCGCAGCGCCTCGTAGAGCGCGCCGGCGATGTGTCCGCCGTCCAGCGGCAGCAACGGCACCAGGTTGAACATCCCGAGGAAGAGGTTGAGTGCGCCCAGGAGCATGGCGAGGAAGACGACCCGCTCGACGACGGGGTTGGTGCTGTCGGAGGTGATCTCACCGGCGACGCGTCCGGCCCCCACGACGCTGACCGGGCTGTCGACGGCGCGCTCCTGGACGCCCACCACGGCCTGGCCGACCTCCCACACCTTCACCGGCAGGGTGGCGACCGCCTTGACGGTCACCCAGGTCATCTGGCCCATCTGCTCGACAGTGAACAGCAGCCCGTGGGTCTCTAAGGTGACGGTCGACTCGACGCCGAGGAAGCCGGCCTGCTCGAACTCCCCAACCTCATCGAGGGAGCGCACCGACTTGACGGTCGTGCTGGTCACGGCGGTCCGTTCCTCGCCGTCGCGGACGAACCCGACCACGGCCCGGCCATCCTGGTTGGCTCTCACCAGCGAGGTCAGCTCCTCCCAGCCGGTCACCGGGGTGCCGTTGAAGGAGACGATCGTGTCGCCGGGCAGCAGCCCCGCCTCGGCGGCCGGCGTCGGCGGATCGGCCGCGGTGCAGGCACGGTCGCCGTCCTGGGCGGGCACGACGCACTCGCTGACCGCGGCCACGGTGGTCGTGGGCTCATAGACGCCGTGCAGTCCGAACACGCCGGCGAACAGGACGAACGCGATGAGCAGGTTGACCATCGGGCCGCCCGCCATCACCACGACCTTCTTCCACCACGGCAACCGGTAGAACAGCCGGTGCTCGTCACCCGGCTGCACCAGTTCGTACTCAGCGGCGCGGGCGTCGGAGATCAGCTGGGTGAACATCCCGGTGTTGCTGGACCGGGGCCGCCCGGACGGGTCGTCCTTGGCCGGCGGCAGCATGCCGACGAGCTTGACGTAGCCGCCGAGCGGGATCGCCTTGACGCCGTACTCGGTCTCCCCCCGGCGGGTCGACCACATGGTGCGCCCGAAGCCGACGAAGTACTGCGTGACCTTCACGCCGAACCTCTTGGCGGGCACCATGTGTCCCAACTCATGGAGCGCGATCGACGCCGCGACACCCGTGGCGAACACCAGCACGCCGAGGGTGTAGAGCAGGATCGTCATTGTGGGGGTGCCTTTCGGGTCGAGTCCTCCGGCTCCGAGAGTACGCCGCGACCGGTCGCCGCGCCTGTGATCCACGGCAGCACGCCAAGGAGCCCGCCCCGCCCCAGCGGCGGCGAGGCCTGGAGCAGTGGCCGGCTCGGAGCTGGTGACGCTCGGGGAGCCCTCAGCCGGCGAGGCCGACAACCTCGGCCGCGCGGGCCCGAGCCCAGGCGTCGGCGGCAAGGACGTCCTCTACGGTGAGGCCCGTCGAGGTGGGTCCCGGGTCGTGGGCGCTGAGAACGCGGTCGATGGTGGACACGATTCCGGTGAACCGAAGTCGTTCCCGCCTGAACGCCTCCACGCACACCTCGTTGGCGGCGTTGTAGACCGCCGGCGCGGTCCCACCGCGCATCCCCGCTTCCCGCGCCAGCCCGACGGCGGGAAACGCCGCGTCGTCGAGCGGGAAGAAGCGCCAGGTCTCGGGTTGCGTCCAGTCCACCGCCGGCGCGGCGTCGGGCACCCGGTCGGGCCAGCCCATGCCGAGCGCGATCGGGATCATCATCGACGGCGGGCTGGCCTGGAGGACCGTGGACCCGTCGACGAACTCGACCAGGGAGTGCACGACCGAGGTCGGATGCACCACCACCTCGACGCGGTCGAAGGGGACCCCGAAGAGCAGATGCGCCTCGATCACCTCCAACCCCTTGTTCACCAGCGTCGCGGAGTTGATCGTGACCACCGGGCCCATGTCCCAGGTCGGGTGCGCGAGCGCCTGCTCGGGGGTGACCTTGTGCAGATCCTCGCGGCTGCGGCCGCGGAACGGGCCGCCGCTGGCGGTCAGCACGAGGCGGCGCACCTCCGCGGGGGAGCCGGAACGCAGGCACTGCGCCAGCGCGCTGTGTTCGGAGTCGACCGGGACGATCTGGCCCGGCCGCGCCAGGCCGGTCACCACCGGTCCCCCGATGATCAGCGACTCCTTGTTCGCCAGCGCCAGCGTGGTCCCCGACTCCAGGGCCGCCAGCGTCGGCCGGAGGCCGACCGCGCCCGTCATCGCGTTGACCACGACGTCGCACGGGCGCCGAGCCACCTCGACCGAGGCATCCTCCCCCAGGCCCGAGGCCAGCCCGGGGTAGCCGGCGGAGAACTCCGCGACCTGGGCGTCGAACAGGTTCCGGTTGCCGCCGCCGGCGGTCAGCCCGACGATCCGGAACCGGTCGGGGTTCGCCCGTGCCACGGCCAGGGCCTGGGTGCCGATCGAGCCCGTGCTCCCGAGGACCACCACGTCGCGCCTGGTCCCCGACCACGTCGACCGATCCGCCCCCGTATCCGTCCCCGCATCCGTCCCTGCATCCGTCCCTGCATCCGTCACCGGCCCATCGTCGCAGGCCGGGAGCCGGATCAGGTCTGGCGGAGAGTGGGGGCGAGCGTGTCCAGGACCCCCGGGTCCTCGATGGTCGAGGGCACGGTCGCCTTCTTGCCGTCGGCGATCTCCCGCATGGTCTTGCGCAGGATCTTGCCCGAGCGGGTCTTGGGCAGCCCGCCGACCACCGCGACGTCCTTGAACGCCGCCACCGGACCGATCTCGTCGCGGACCTTCTTCACCAACTGGGCGGCGATCTGGTCGGGGTCGTCCTGGGTCCCCGCCTTCAAGACGACCAGGCCGCGCGGCACCTGCCCCTTGAGCGCGTCGGCCACGCCGATGACGGCACACTCGGCCACCGCCGGGTGGGCGGCGATGACGGCCTCCATCGAACCGGTGGAGAGCCGGTGTCCAGCGACGTTGATGATGTCGTCGGTCCGGCCCATCACGAAGACGTAGCCGTCCTCGTCGACGTAGCCGCCGTCGCCGGTGACGTAGTAGCCGGCGAAGCTGGAGAGGTATGAGGTGACGTAGCGCTCGTCGTCGCCCCACAGGGTCGGCAGCGTCCCGGGCGGCAGCGGCAGCCGGACGCAGATCGCCCCCTCCTCGCCCGCGGGGACGGCGCGGCCATCGGGCCCGAGCACCTGGACGTCGTAGCCCGGCACCGGCAGCGACGGCGACCCGGGCTTGATCGGGGTCGGCTCAAGCCCGCGCAGGTTGGAGGCGATCGGCCAGCCTGTCTCGGTCTGCCACCAATTGTCGACCACGGGAACGCCGAGCGTCTGAGTCGCCCACGTGTAGGTGTCCGGGTCGAGGCGCTCGCCGGCCAGGAACAGCGTCCGGAAGGCGCTGATGTCGTGGTCGGCCAGCAGGGTCCCCTGCGGGTCCTCCTTCTTGATCGCCCGGATCGCGGTCGGCGCGGTGAACAGTCCCTGCACCTGATGCTCGGCGACCACCCTCCAGAACGCCCCCGCGTCGGGGGTGCCCACCGGTTTGCCCTCGTAGAGCACCGAGGTCGCCCCGCACAGCAGCGGCGCATAGACGATGTAGGAGTGACCGACCACCCAGCCCACGTCGGAGGCGGCCCACCACACCTGGCCGGGATGGACGTCGTAGATGTTCGGCAGCGACCAGGCGAGCGCGACCGCGTGCCCACCGTTGTCCCGGACGATGCCCTTCGGCTTCCCGGTGGTGCCCGAGGTGTAGAGGATGTACAGCGGGTCGGTGGCGGCCACCTCCACGCAGGGTGCGGGAGCGGAGGCTCCCGACTCGATCGCGGAGTCCCAGTCGACATCGCGCCCCTCGACCATCTCCGCCCGGCCTTGTGGCCGCTGCTTGATCACGCATGCCCGGGGCTTGTGCTCGGCCAGATCCAGCGCCCGGTCCAGGAGCGGCTTGTACTCCACCACCCGGTTCGGCTCGATGCCGCAGGAGCCGGCCACCACCACCGTGGGCCGGGCGTCGTCGATCCGGACCGCCAGCTCCTGGGCGGCGAACCCGCCGAACACCACCGAGTGCACGGCCCCGATCCGGGCGCAGGCCAGCATCGCCACCACGGCCTCGGGGATCATCGGCATGTAGATGACCACCCGGTCGCCCTTCCCCACGCCGAGCGCGCCCAGCGCGCCACCGAATGCCGCGACCTGCTCGACCATCTCGGAGTAGGTGAAGCTCCGCTTGGTGCCCGCCACCGGGCTGTCATAGATCAGCGCAGGCTGGTCGCCGCGGCCGTTGACCACGTGTCGGTCCAGCGCGTTGTAACAGGTGTTGAGGGTCGCCCCGGGGAACCATCGGTAGAACGGCGGGGTGTCGGCGTCCAGCACGCGGCGCGGCGCCGAGATCCAGTTGACGAGCGATGCCTGCTCGCCCCAGAAGCCCTCGGGGTCGGAGATGCTGCGGTGGAACGCGTCGCGGTAGCTCATGGCGCCCATCTTGGTGGCAGGCGACGTGACGCACCACACGTCGCCGCCGGACTTCGGCCAGAGGACCGCAGAGCGCGGCGAGCGGCACCCGGGCGCCGCGGAAAACCGGTTGCGGGCGTCCGGCGACTCCGCGACGCTGACCAAGCCGAGCACTACCGTGGGTCGGCACGAGCATCCGGCGAGAGGAGGACGTGATGACTGCACCGCGCGCATCCGCATGCCTGTCCTTCGTCCCCTCCTCGACACCGTGGAGCACTCGCCGTGACCGATTCAACGCCCATCCGGGCGACCACCTTCACCCTTGACTTCATCGCCACCGACGACCTGGCCGAGGACCAGCGGTGGAGCACCTACCAGGACCTCGAGCGGCTCTGCCGTGGTCCCGAACCCGCCCCCACCTGGGTGGTCGCCGACCGCGCCGCCATCGACACCGACCTCGGCACCCTGAAGACCGGCAAGGAGGCCGACGTCGCCCTGCTGCACCGCGCAGTGCCCGGGACGGACGGGGTCGTCCTGGCGGCCAAGCGCTACCGCGCCGAGGAGCACCGCTCCTTCCATCGCAGCGCGGCCTACACCGAGGGCCGCCGGATCCGTAACACCCGCGACGCCCGCGCGCTGGCCAAGAGGACCCGATACGGGCGGGAGGTCGCCGCCGGACAGTGGGCCTGGGCGGAGTGGCAGGCCCTCACCCGACTGTGGTCCGCCGGAGTGCCGGTGCCCTACCCCGTCCAGATCGACGGCACCGAGGTGCTCATGGAGCTGGTCACGGGTCCCGACGGGGACCCGGCCCCCCGACTCGCCTCGACCCGCCCCGACCGAGAGGTGCTCGCCGCGTACTTCGAGCAGGTGCGCGACCTGCTCGGCGCTCTTGCCCGCCAGGGGCTCGCCCACGGCGATCTCTCGCCCTACAACGTCCTAGCCGCGGGCGAGCGGCTGGTGGCGATCGACCTTCCGCAGGTGGTCGACGTGGTGGCGAACCCGGCCGGCACGGAGTTCCTGCTGCGGGACTGCCGGACGATGGCCGCCTGGTTCCAGCGGCGCGGGCTGGCCGTCGACGCCGAGGAACTGGTCGCGGACGCCCTCGCCCAGGCCTACTGACCCCGTGGCCACGGTTGGCAACACCCCCGAAGGAGCCGGTTGCGACGGTGCACCGAAGGCCGCGGTGGCACGCTGACCCCTCATGGAGCAGGTAGGCCGCACGCGGGGGCGGATGGTGGAGGTCGACTCGCTCGACGCCTTCGATGCACTCCTCGCCGCCGGTGCTCGCTCGATGTCGGGGTGGCGCGTCCAGGACGTCGACCTGCGTGGCCGCGGCACCGACCTGCGACGGCTGGACCCGGGCGGAGCGCTGCTGCTGGGCTGCGAGCTCGGAGGTGACGACGAGGGGTGGCTGCGGGCCCGCGGGGCCCTGGTCTTCCCCGACGTCCCGGGCCTGCCGGTCAATGCCTATCGGACGACGCTCTACTCGGCGGCCGAGCTCTACGACGGCCTGGCGCAGGCCTACGAGCAGACCCTCGACGCGCGCGTCTACGCGTGGTCACGACGCACCGAGGCAGGGCAGGGCGAGGCGAGCGCCGCGCTCGCGCAGGCCCTGCACGACCATGCGATCGACGACGCGCTGGCCGAGTTCGTCGACGGTCAGCGCGTGGCCGGGGTGATGGGCGGGCATGCGTTGGCCCGCACCAGCCCCGAGTACGCCGAGGCGGCGCTGCTGGGCCGCGAGCTGGGCCGCCTGGGCCTGCTGGTGACCACCGGCGGAGGCCCGGGAGCGATGGAGGCCGCCAACCTGGGGGCACGCGCCAGCGATCTCGACCGCCCGGACCTGCTCGCGACGGTGGGTGCCCTGGGTGTCGCACCGGACTTCCGCCCTTCGGTCACCCGATGGGCGCGAGTCGCCTTCGCGGCGCTCGAAGGGCTGCCCGGCGACCACCTCAGCCTCGGCCTGCCCACGTGGTTCTACGGCCACGAGCCGCCCTCGGCGTTCGCCACCCACATCGCGAAGTTCTTCCGCAACGCCTTGCGCGAGGCCTTGCTCGTGCGCATCTGCACCGCGGGCATCGTCTTCTTGCCCGGCGCGGCGGGCACCGTGCAGGAGGTCTTTCAGGACGCCTGCGAGAACTACTACGCCGACCCCACCGTCCGCACGCCGATGATCATGATGGGCCGGCGGCACTGGACCGAGACGCTGCCGGTGTGGCCTCTGCTGCGGTCGCTGGCCGAGCAGCGGGGTTTCCCCGACCGGGTGGCGCTCGTCGACTCCCCTGAGGAGGTCGCGGCTCTCCTCGGCGCCGGTCCTTAGCCGTCGTCCCCGGCCGCCAGTTGACCGCAGGCGCCGTCGATCTCGCGTCCGCGGGTGTCGCGCACCGTCGTGGGCACCCCACGAGCGCGCAGCCGCCGGAGGAAGTCCTCCTCGTCGGCACGCCGGCTCGCGGTCCACCGCGAGCCGGGGGTCGGGTTGAGCGGGATCAGGTTGACGTGCACCCAGCCCCAGTCCCCGAAGGACCGCAGCACGTCCGCAAGGGCCTCGGCTCTCCAGGCCTGGTCGTTGACGTCGCGGATCAGGGCGTACTCGATCGAGACCCGGCGCCCGGTGCGCTCGGCGTAGCGCCAGGCAGCCGCCACCGCCTCGTTCACCTTCCACCGGGTGTTGACCGGCACCAGCTCGTCGCGCAGCTCGTCGTCGGGCGCGTGCAGCGAGAGCGCCAGCGTGACCGCGACGCCCTCCTCGGCGAGCTGGTCGATGCGCGGCACCAGACCGACCGTGGACACCGTGACCGAGCGAGCCGAGAGCCCGAGCCCGTCGGGGTCCGGGTCCGTGATCCGGCGTACCGCTCCGATCACGGCCCGGTAGTTCGCCAGCGGCTCTCCCATCCCCATGAACACCACGTGGGAGAGTCGGCCGGGTCCCCCGGGGACCTCCCCGCGAGCCAGGGACCGGGCAGCGACCACGACCTGCTCGACGATCTCCGCAGTGGACATGTTGCGTTGCAGACCCCCCTGACCAGTGGCGCAGAACGGGCAGGCCATCCCGCAGCCGGCCTGGGAGGACACGCAGACAGTCGACCGGTCCGGGTAGCGCATGAGCACCGACTCGACCATGGCCCCGTCGGAGAGCCGCCACAGCGTCTTGCGGGTGGTGCCCCGGTCCGCCTCCAGGGTCTTGACGACCGTCATCAGCTCCGGGAGCAGACCGCGCACGAGCTCGTCGCGGTCCGCGGCGGGCAGGTCGGTCATCGCGGCCGGGTCGTCGACGAGCCGGGTGAAGTAGTGCCGGGACAGCTGCCGCGCACGGAACGCCGGCAGCCCGAGACTGCCGACCAGGTCGGCGCGCCCCGGGCCGTCGAGGTCGGCGAGATGGCGCGGTGGCTTTCCTCGTCCGCGCGGGGCATCGAAGACGAGCGGCAGGGGACGGGCCGCGGCGTCGGCGTCGTGGCTCATCGCTGCTCAGATCCCCGCCGTGGGTGAGACGTCCACCAGGTAGTAGAGCAGCAGCCAGGTGGGCGCCACCGTGGCGAGCAGGGAGTCGAGGCGGTCCATGATCCCCCCGTGGCCGGGGATCACCTGGGACATGTCCTTGATCCCGAGGTCGCGCTTGATCACCGACTCGCACAGGTCGCCCAGCGTCGCGGTCAGCACGGCGACAGCACCCAGCAGCACGCCGACCCACCAGACGCCGTCGAGCAGATAAGTGACGGCCAGCCAGCCCACCACCATGCACGACAACGCTGAGCCGGCGAAGCCCTCCCACGACTTCTTCGGCGAGATCACCGGCGCCATCGGGTGCCTGCCGAAGATCACCCCGACGGCGTAGCCGCCGATGTCGGAGGCGATGGTCACCAGGATGAACGTGAGCACGCGCCACTCGCCGTCCTCGGGCCGGATCAGCAGGACGACGAAGCCGGCGAGGAACGGCAGGTAGACGGCGGTGAAGACGCCCGCCGTGGCGTCCCGAACGAATCCCTCGACGCCGTGCCGCAGCCGCCACAGCATCGTGGCCAGTGCGGTGACCGCCAGCGCCGTGGCCAGCGGCGGCGCGCCGCCGAACCACGCGCCGAAGAGCATGGCCACGCCTCCCAGGTAGACCGGCTCGACCGGGAGCCGGACCCCCACCTGCTCCAGACCGCGCCCCATCTCCCAGATGCCCACTGAGATTGCCGCGGCCGCCAGGAAGACGAAGGGGAAGCCGTCGAAGGTCGCCAGGGACGCGGCGACGGCCGTGAGGAGCACCACCGCCGAGGCGACGGCGGCCGGCAGGTTGCGCCCGGCGCGGCTCTTCCTCTCCGGCGGGACGCTGGTGGGAGTGGTCATGAGGAGACGCCGGGCCTTGGCTCAGACCTCGAGCAGCTCGGCCTCCTTGTGCTTGAGGATGTCGTCGATGAGGTCGACGTGCTTCTTGGTCATCGCGTCCAGCCGCTTCTCCGCGCCGGTGACGTCGTCCTTGCCCACCTCGCCGTCCTTCTCCATCCGTTCGAGCGCCTGCTTGGCGTGCCGACGGATGTTGCGGACGGAGACCCGGCCTTCCTCGGCCTTGTGCCGAGCAATCTTGATGTAGTCCTTGCGCCGCTCCTCGGTGAGCTCCGGGAGCACGACTCGGATCGTCTTGCCGTCGTCGGTGGGGTTCACACCCAGGTCCGAGTCGCGAATCGCCCGCTCGATCGCACCCATCGCGCCGTGGTCGAACGGCGCGATCAGAATCATCCGCGCCTCGGGCGACGTGAACGACGCAAGCTGCTGCAGGGGGGTGGGACTGCCGTAGTAGTCGGCGGTCAGCTTGTGGAACATCGACGGGTGGGCGCGCCCGGTGCGGATCGTGGCGAAGTCCTCACGGGTCACCGAGACCGCTTTGTCCATCTTCTGCTCGGCCTCGGCCATGGTCTCCTTGATCACCGTGGTGCTCCTTGCTGACTGGGGGCTGACTTCTGGCTGCTGGCTGGGCTGGTCACCAGCTGGTCACTGGCTGGTTCGTGGTCGGAGGCCTGCTGGACCACGCCGCGGTGTGCGGGCGGCTCAGACCTCGCGCGAGATCGTGGTGCCGATCTTCTCACCGCTCACGACGCGGGCGATCGTGCCGTGCTCGGAGAGGTTGAAGACGATCATGGCGATGTCGTTGTCGCGGCACAGGCTGATGGCGGTGGCGTCGGCGACCTTCAGCCCCCGGTTCAGGAACTCGTCGTAGCTGAGCTTGTCGAACTTCACCGCACCGGCGTCCTTGTGCGGGTCGGCGTCGTAGACGCCGTCCACGCCCTGCTTGCCCATCAAGATGACCTCGGCGCCGATCTCGAGGGCCCGCTGGGCCGCGACCGTGTCGGTGGAGAAGTAAGGCATGCCGGCGCCGGCGCCGAAGATCACCACCCGGCCCTTCTCCAGATGGCGAACCGCCCGCCGCGGGATGTAGGGCTCGGCCACCTGGCCCATCGTGATCGCGGTCTGGACACGAGTCTCGACGCCGCACTTCTCCAGGAAGTCCTGGAGGGCCAGGCAGTTCATCACCGTGCCGAGCATGCCCATGTAGTCCGCGCGCGCCCGGTCCATGCCTCGCTGGTGGAGCTCTGCTCCGCGGAAGAAGTTGCCGCCGCCGACGACGATCGCGACCTGGGTGCCCGAGCGCACGACCTCGGCGATCTCTGCTGCGATCGTGCCCACGACGTCGGGGTCCACGCCGACCCGGCCGCCTCCGAACACCTCACCCGAGAGCTTGAGCAGCACCCGCCTGTAACCCGCCACGTCCGCCTCCTCCTCGCCGTCCGCCCGCCCCGCGAGCGGGGCGCGACGTGCGAGAGGCCGGTCGGTGGGAGGTCGCGACACCTCCGACCAACCGGCCTCCGTCGTCCTCTGCGCCTGGGGGAACCCTAGTCGATCGGACATCCTGCGCTGGGAGCGGGCGTCACGCGCCGACCTCGAACCGGGCGAACCGCGTCACGGTCACGCCGGCCTCGTCGAGGATGGCCTTGACGGTCTTCTTGCTGTCGGTCACCGACGGCTGGTCAAGGAGCACCACGTCCTTGAAGAAGCCGTTGACCCTGCCTTCGATGATCTTCGGCAGCGCCTTCTCGGGCTTCCCCTCCTCGATGGCAGTGGCCTCGGCGATCTCGCGCTCCTTGGCCACCACGTCGCCGGGGACCTCGTCGCGGGAGACGTACAACGGCCGCATCGCCGCGATCTGCATCGCGGCACCGCGCGCTGCCGCGGCGTCCTCGCCGTCGTACTGCACCAGGACCCCCACAGCCGGTGGCAGGTCGGCGGCTCGGCGGTGCAGGTAGGTGACCACCGGCCCGTCGAACACGGCCACCCGGCCGAGCTCGACCTTCTCGCCGATCTTGACCGCGAGCGCCTCGACCGCCTCGCCGACGGTCGTTCCGTCGAGCGTGAGCCCGCGCAGCCCCTCGGCATCCGCCGGGCGCTCGGCGTCGGCCAGCTCGGCGATCCGCTGGGCGGTGTCGACGAACTCGGGGTTCTTGGCCACGAAGTCGGTCTCGCTGTTCAGCTCGACCAGGGCCACACCCGCGGAGGCGACCAGCCCGGCGGTGGCCGAGCGCTCCGCGGCGCGCTTGGCCGCCTTGCCCGCGCCCTTGACGCGCAGGACCTCAACGGCCTTGTCGAAGTCGCCGTCGGCCTCCTGCAGCGCCTTCTTGCTGTCCATCATGCCCGCGCCGGTCATGTCGCGGAGCCGCTTGACGTCTGCGGCCGTGATGCTCATCTGTGTCCTCGATCCTCGACGGAGTAGTGGGTCTGGGTGCCCCGGAGCAGCCCCGATTGCTGCTGCGGTTGTGGCTGCCGGGTCGCGCTCGCGGGCGGTCCGAGCGGGTCAGCGCTGCTCGACCGGCTCGGACTCCGTGACGGCAGGCTCGATGCCGCTCTCGGCAGCCTCAGCGGCGGGCTGAGTGCCCTCGTCGCCGGCGGAACCGGCGAGTGCGTCCTCGGGGCTGACCTGGGTTGCCTCCGTGACGGGGGCCTCCGTGACAGGGGCCTCCGTGACGGTCTCGCCGGCTGCGGCCGCGGTGGCAGCTTCCTCCGCCTGCCCGGCGAGCAGTTCCCGCTCCCACTCGGGCAGCGGCTCCTCCGCACCCAGCTCGGATCCGGTCTCGGCCTCACCGGCGCGCCCGCCGGCGCGGGCCATGAGGCCCTCGGCGACGCCGTCGGCGACGACCCGGGTGAGCAGGGAAACCGCGCGGATGGCGTCGTCGTTGCCCGGGATCGGGAAGTCGACCTCGTCGGGGTCGCAGTTGGTGTCCAGGATCCCGATGATCGGGATGCGCAGCTTGCGGGCCTCCTCGACGGCCAAGTGCTCCTTCTTGGTGTCGACCACCCACAGGGCGGCCGGCGTGCGGCTCATCTCGCGAATGCCGCCCAGCGTCTTGTCGAGCTTGTCCCGCTCCCGCTTCATCTGCAGGAGCTCCTTCTTGGTGCGCCCCGACCCGGCGACGTCGGCGAAGTCGACTTCGTCGAGCTCCTTGAGCCGGTTGATCCGCTGGTGAACCGTGGCGAAGTTGGTGAGCATCCCGCCCAGCCAGCGCTGGTTGACATAGGGCATCCCGACTCGCGTGGCCTGCTCGGAGATCGCCTCCTGGGCCTGCTTCTTGGTGCCGACGAACATGATCGTCCCGCCGTGGCCGACGGTGTCCTTAACGAACGCATAGGCGCGGTCGATGTAGGCCAGCGACTGCTGCAGGTCGATGATGTAGATGCCGTTGCGCTCGGTCATGATGAAGCGCTTCATCTTCGGGTTCCACCGGCGGGTCTGGTGCCCGAAGTGGACGCCGCTCTCAAGGAGCTGGCGCATGGTGACGACGGCCATGGCCTTCGACTCTTTCTCTCGTGACGGCTCATGCGCGAGCGGGTGCCCCACCGCGGAAGCGGTGGCACGCCGTCGGGTCGCGCCCGGCCGTCGGTTTCCGGTTGCTGCGCTCCGCGGGTGCGGACCGCCCTGACGCTCGGCAAGGGCCCCACCCGGAGGGCGCCCGTGAAGGCTTCTCCGGGACCGATGGTGCTCTGCCCGCGGGCCCCGAAGGGCTCGTTGCGGTTGGACGAGCGTGCGATAGTCGACCCGCCCGGGGCGGGCCGCCACCGGGCATTGTACGCGACCGGGAGAGCGTCGGCGAACGGTGCGTGAGATGGGAGTGACCGGCCACCGAAGCTCCCCGGTCGGCGCGCCCTCCCAGCCGGCGGATCTCCACAGCTGGCGCGCCACCCCGGCATCCCACACCCTGCCCGCGCAGGCTGGCGCCAAGCTCCACGGCCCCCCACGGTGAGCCCATGACCCGACCACGCTCACCGCTTCCCGCCCTGCGCCGCGCCCCTCTGCGGGCTCTGCTGGCTACCCTGCTTGTTGTGGGTGGGCTGCTCCCAGGCTCGACCGCGGTCTACGCCGAGGCGCCCGCCGCCGGGGGATCGACGACATCTGCCGACCCGCGACCCGCTTCCGGCCGGTGGCCGCTCGAGCCCAGACCGGCCGTGGTCTCGCCCTTCGACCCTCCCGCCGCCAACTGGGGCCGAGGCCACCGGGGCGTCGACCTGGAAGGACACGTCGGCCAGTCGGTCAGGTCCGCGTTGCCGGGTCGGGTGCGGTTCGTGGGCCGGGTCGCGGGCGTGGCCGTCGTCGTCGTGCACCACACCGGCACAAGGACCACCTACCAACCTGTCAGCGGGACTGTCTCGGTGGGGCAGCGGGTGGCCGCCGGAGCCGTCATCGGCCGGCTGTCGTGGCACGGCACGCACTGCGCCCCCCGGGCGTGTCTGCACTGGGGGTGGCGTCGAGGCCAGGCCTACCTCGACCCGCTGGACCTCCTCGGCCCCCGCCCGGTCAGGCTGCTGCCCCTCGACGAGGCTTCCTCGACGTGGGACCGGGCGTGGGACTGGGCGTGGGGGTCGCGGCGACCGGGCCGAGGGCTCCCGGAGCGGTGAGGGGGAGCGGATCGGAGGCTTGCGAGCGAGCCGCGTTCGCCTAGGCGCGCGGGTGCGCCTGTCGATACGCACTCCGCAGCCGGTCGGCGGACACGTGGGTGTAGATCTGCGTGGTGGCCAGCGAGGCGTGGCCCAGCAGCTCCTGCACCGACCGCAGGTCTGCGCCCCCCTCGAGGAGGTGTGTGGCTGCGGTATGCCGGAGGCCATGCGGCGCCAGGTCGGGCGCTCCGGGGACGTCCGCGATCCGGTCGTGGACCATGGCCCGGACGGCACGTGGGTCGATGCGCCCACCCCGCGCCCCCAGGAACAGTGCCTCCCCGGACCCCGGTCCGGCCAGCCTTGGTCGTCCCGTGGCGACCCAGGCCCAGACGGCCCGACCCGCAGGCACCCCGAAGGGCACCATCCTCTCCTTGTCGCCCTTGCCGAGCACCCGGACGACTCTCCGCTCGGCATCCACGTCGCCGAGGTCGAGACCGGTGAGCTCCCCGACCCGGACTCCCGCGGCGTAGAGCAGTTCGAGGATCGCGATGTCGCGCAGCGCCACGGCGGCTGCGCGGTCGTCGTCGACGGCCCGGTGCAGACGCTCAACGGCCGCGTCGAGGAGCAGCCGCACCTCCTCGCGGCGCAGGGCCGGAGGCAGCGTGCGCGGGGCCTTGGGCGAACCCAGCGCCGAGCCGGGGTCGTGACGCACACGCCCGGTGCGATGCAGCCAGGCGGTGAAGGTGCGGGCGGCCGCGGCGCGCCGGGCCAGCGTGCTGCGACCCAGCCCCCGGCGTCGCTGCTCGGCGAG
Source organism: uncultured Actinomycetota bacterium (assembly GCA_963745245.1). Classification (GTDB taxonomy): domain Bacteria; phylum Actinomycetota; class Actinomycetes; order Propionibacteriales; family Nocardioidaceae; genus Marmoricola_A. The sequence continues at coordinate 49,257 of CAVUWU010000002.1, read as the reverse complement.
CCACCCCCGGAGTAGGCGCAGGTCCAGCTCCTGGGGGGCCGCGCAGCCGCTGTCGCTGGCGTGCTGGAGCAAGACGTCGACGTCGCCGAGGTAGGCGCGCACCGTGTGCCGGCTCAGTCCGCGCTCCACGCTCAGGTGTCGCCGGTATTCCTCCCGCGCCGCCGCCAGCGCCGGCGACACCTGTGCGGCCGGTGTGACCCCCCCAGGTTCGCCCCCGGCCTCGCCCCCGGCCTCGTCCCCGGCCTCGTCCATGGCCTCGTCCTCAGCCTCGTCCATGGCCTCGTCCTCAGCCTCGTCCATGGCCTCCGAGCGTAGGCGCGGTCGGTCAAGCGTCGGTGCTGCCACTCCGCTGGCGCCGGGCCGGCCCGGCGCCTGAACTCAGCCAGGGCCGGCCGGGCTGTCCGGCGCCCGCCGCCACCTGGCTCCGTCTCCGAGCACCCAACCGGTGCTGTGCAGGCGGCTCAGGGCGTGCTCAACGGCCGCGGTCGACACCGCGGCGGTGCGAGCGATCGACGCCGTCGGCGCCGGTGTCACCAGCGGGACCGCGTCGAGTACTCGGCGCTCGGTGCTGCCGAGCCTGTCGCCGGGACGCACGGGTTCGCGAGCCGGGGGGACCAGGTGCTCCCCGGGCCGCCCGACCAGCTCCAGGATGTGCTCCCCGTGGGCGACCAGGGTGGCCGCCCCGGCGCGGACCAGTTCGTGCACGCCGACCGAGGGGGCGCTCGTGACCGGGCCAGGGACGCCCATGACGACCCGCTGCATGCGCGCCGCCCAGTTGGCGGTGTTGAGCGCACCGCTGCGGACCGCGGCCTCCACCACGACGGTGCCCGAGGTCATCGCGGCGATCAGCCGGTTGCGGCTGAGGAACCGCACGCGGGTCGGCGAGCACCCCGGGCGCAGCTCGGACACCACCACTGAGGTGCCGGCCAGGTGCTCGAGCAGCGCGCGATGGGCCGTGGGGTAGGCCCGGTCGACTCCGCAGGCAAGCACCGCGACCGTCGCACCGCGAGCTCCCAGAGCCCCGTGGTGCGCCGCCTGGTCGATGCCGAACGCGGCACCCGAGACGACGGTCAGCTGTTCGGCGGCCACGTGGGCGGCCAGGTCGGCGGCGACCGAGACGCCGTAGCTGGTGGCCGAGCGAGACCCGACCACCGCCACCGCCGAGCCGCAGGCCGCCGCCAGGCTCGCCGGCCCCCGGACCCACAGCCCCACCGGGGCGCCCGTCAAGCCGTTGAGCGGCTCGACCCGGTGCAGATCGCTCATTCCGTCAGGCCACTCCGCGTCGCCGGGGATGAGGAACCTGATGCCACGCTCATGGGCCTGCTCCAGGATGCGTTCCGGTGTGAGGGCCGCGAGCCGAGCGGCGATCTCGCTGGGAGCCCCGGACAGGTCGACGTCCTCGCGGAGCCGCTCGTAGAGGTCCTCGGGACCGAGCGTGTCGAGCAGGCGGGCGAGTCGGGGGTCGGCCGGCTCGGTGACGGCGTTGAGGGCGACCCGGGCCAGGCGTTCGTCCCGGCGTTCCTCCCAGTTGCCGGCACCGCCTCCGACGCTCGCGGGCCCGACGGGGCAGTGCCGCTCCGACGCGGCCGGCGCTGCGCCCCGGGTCTGCGGCGCCTCGGGCAGCAGCTCCGCATCGGCCTCCCGGTGCGCCCCCGCCCACGGCCATGAGCGGGTCATGGGGCCAGCCGGCCGGGGCCGGCGAGGCCGATGGTGCCGCGAGACAGCGCGGCCGCGGGCACGGGGTCGCCACCGCGAAGGGCCAGGGCGAGCTCGACGGTGTCCCGCCCAGGTGGCCCGTCCCCGTCGAGATCGGCGATCGTCCAGGCCAGCCGATGGACTCGGGCAGCGCCGCGCCGCGTCACCCGCCCCCCGCGCAGCGCCGCCGCCAGGGTCCGGGTGCCCTCGCCGGCCAACGGCCATGACGCCGCGAGCTCCGGCCCGGGCACGTCGGCGTTGACCCGCCAGGGGGTGCCGGCGTAACGGCTGGCCTGGCGTCGACGCGCGGCCGCAACCCGCTCACGCACCGAGGAGCTGGGCTCTGGCACGGCGAGCGGATCGTGCATCTCGTGCGGTCGCACGGGCCTCAGATGCCGGAGGACATCCACGCGATCCAGCACCGGGGCGGCGATCCGGTCCCGGTAGCTGCGGCGCCGGACCTCACTGCAGGTGCACCTGCTCTCGCGAGCGTCGGGATGGTAGTCCCCGCAGGGGCAGGGGTTGGCGGCGAGGACCACCATCGTGCGTGCCGGGAAGGTGGCCACCTCGTCCCCTCGAGCGATCGTGACCTCACCACTCTCCAGCGGCTGACGCAGGGCGTCGATGATGTCGAGGGCAAAGAGCGGGAACTCGTCGAGGAAGAGCACTCCGTGCAGCGCGCGGCTGACCTCCCCCGGTCGCACCCGCCCCGATCCGCCGCCCAGGACGCTGGACTTGCTGGCGGAGTGGTGCGGCGCCCGGAAGGGGGGTCGCAGGCTCGGCGCTCCGGGCGCCAGCTCCCCCGAGAGGGAGCGCACCGCGCTGAGCTCCAGGGCCTCCTCCACGCTCAGATCGGGGAGCAGACCAGGGAGCCGCTCGGCGATGGTCGTCTTGCCCGCCCCCCGCGGGCCGCTCAGCATCAGGTGGTGGGCGCCCGCCGCGGCCACCTCGAGCGCGAACCGCGCGTCGGCCATCCCGTGCACGTCGGCGAGGTCGAGGTCCTCGGTGCGGCACTCACCCCGCCAGCTCAGCACCCGGCCGCTGGCCGGCGGTGGCACCGGCGGCGCGTCGGGCACCGGGTCACCGCGGAGCACGGCGACCGCCTGCGGCAGCGACCGGACGCCCAGCACGGTGACCTGGGGCACCATCGCGGCCTCGGCCACATGCACCTCGGGGACGAGCACCGTGCCGAAGCCGCGGGCCCGCGCCGCCATCACCATCGGCAGCACGCCGTGCACGGCCCGCAGTCGACCGTCGAGGGTCAGCTCCCCCAGGACGACGAGGTCCTCCACCGCGCGGCGGTCCACGACCCTGTCTGCGGCCAGCACCGCCAGCGCGATGGCCAGGTCGAAGTGGGAGCCGCGCTTGGGTAGGTCGGCCGGGGAGAGCAGCACGGTGACCCGGCGGGTCGTCGGCCAGGAGAAGCCGCTGTTGGCCACCGCTGTCCGGCACCGGTCGCGTGCCTCGCTCACCGAGGCGTCCGGGCGGCCCACCAGGGTGGTGCTCACCATCCCCTGGGAGACATCGGCCTGGACGTCGACGAGGTGGCCGGTGATCCCGTCGAGGGTGACGGTCCGCAGCGTCGCGAACGGCATGTCATCCCACCCCACGGACGTGCTCGAGGCGGTCCTGGCCCGCGGCGTCCAGAAGGACGCCCACCAAGTCCAGCCGGACGCTGCCGGGCCGGACGCCGTGCTCGTGGATCCAGCGCGCCCCCAGTCGCCGGATTCGGGCCACCTTGGCCGCAGTCACGGCCTCCAAGGGACCACCGAACGCGGCGGTGGTCCGCGTCTTCACCTCGCAGAACACGAGCGTCGGGCCGTCGCGCAGGACGAGGTCGAGCTCGCCCTCCTCGCAGCGCCAGTTGCGGTCGAGGACCACCATCCCCTGCTCCACCAGGTGCCGGGACGCCCGTGCCTCGCCGTACCCTCCGGTGGCCTGTCGTTGCCGTGCCGTTGCCATGTCGCTACCTCCTGCGCCGAGCATCGAGGCAGGATGGCCGTGACGGTGGCGACGCGACGGGGCCTGTGGGCAGCCGCACCGGGGCGGCGCCTGTGCAGAGCCGGCGGCCGGTCAGTTCTTGGGCAACTCCAGGTCGGCCTGGGCCAGCTCCTCGACGTTGACGTCCTTGAAGGTCAGAACCTTGACGTTCTTGGCGAACCTCGCCGGTCGGTACATGTCCCAGACCCAGGCATCGGTCATCGACACCTCGAAGAACACCTCCCCGGCTTCCGTGCGCGCCTTCACGTCCACCTGGTTGCACAGGTAGAACCGGCGGTCGGTCTCGACGACGTACTTGAAGATGCCGACGACGTCGCGGTACTCCCGGTAGAGCTGGAGCTCCATCTCGGCCTCGTACTTCTCGAGGTCTTCCGCACTCACCTGGCCTCCTCCAGCATCCGCACCCGCTCCTCGGGATCCGGCGAACGCTCGGACCCCCGGGACGTGCCGGGCCGCTCGGCCCGGTCGGTGGGGCCATTGTCCTGCACCCAGACCTGAATGCCGCCGTCCCGCTCCACGCGCCGCACGTTGACGAACCTGCGCCGGTGCACCGGACACGGGCCGTGACGCTCGAGCGCCGCAGCGTGGGAGGCGGTGACATAGCCCTTGTGCACGGCGAAGTCGTAGTCCGGGTAGCGGGCATGCAAGTCGCCCATCAGCCGGTCGCGGGTGACCTTGGCCAGCACCGAGGCGGCGGCCACGCAGGCGGCGACCCGGTCGCCCTTCCAGACCGCGAGACCAGGCCCGCAGCCATCGACGGGGAAGCCGTCGGTGAGCACGAACCGCGGGCGCACCTCGAGACGGGCCACCGCGCAGCGCAGCGCCTGCACGTTGGCCACGTGCATTCCCAGCCGGTCGCACTCCTGGGGTCCGACGACGACCACCGACCACGCTTCGGCCCGCCGCAGCACCTCGTCGTGGCAGCGCTCCCGAGCCCGTGGGGTCAACAGCTTGGAGTCGGCCAGCCCCGGCACGACGCCCCGCTCGGCGTCGGGCAGGACCACCGCCGCGGCCACCAGGGGGCCGGCGCAGGCTCCCCGCCCGGCTTCGTCGGCCCCCGCCACCGGACCCAGGTCGTTGCGTCGGAGCGCCCGCTCGTACCCGTAGAGCCCCGCGTCCCGGCGTACCGTCTGGGGGCGGGGGAAGGTCGTCATCGCCGCACCCGCACCTGCCACGGCCTCACGGCTCGACCGCCGCGAACGTCGCCGGTCTCGGCAGGGTCTTCGCGTGGCCGAGCGGCCAGACGACGGCGACCACCTTGCCCACCACGTCCTCCTCGGCCACGAAGGGGCCCCCAGGCTGACCGAGGTGAGCGCGGCTGTCCGCCGACTGCGACCGGTTGTCCCCCATCACCCACAGGTGACCCGACGGCACCCGCTGCCGGAAGGAGACAGCCGAGGGCCGCTGCCCGGCGCGGAGGTAGGCCTGCTCGCCCAGCGGCGTCCCGTTGACCCGCAGCCGACCGCGGCGGTCGCAGCAGCGCACCGTGTCACCGCCCACGGCGATCACCCTCTTGACCAGGTGCCCCCCGGTCGGGGCCAAGCCCACCAGGCCGAGGGCGGACTCCAAGACGTGCAGTGGGCCCTCGCGCTGTGGCCAGCGCCCGGCCTCGCCCAGCCACCCGCCAGGATCGGCGAACACGACGACGTCGCCGCGGCTCGGGGAACCGGCCCAGTACGAGACCTTCTGGACCAAGATCCGGTCGTCGGGCACGAGCGTGTCGTTCATCGACGCCGACGGGATGTAGAACGCCTGCACGAACAGCGCTTTGATCGCGATCGCGAGCACCAGCGCCGCGGCCAGCATGAAGGCCGCCTCCTGCCACAGCGGCAGCCGCGCTGACGGCCGGGCCCGGCCGACTCGCCGCGGGACGGCGCCCGCATCGGACTCGGGATCGCTCACGCGGCCGACCCTAAGCCAGAGGTGGTCGGGTCAGCGCGAGACCTCGCGCTTCTCCTTGATCTTGGCGGCCTTGCCGCGCAGGTTGCGCAGGTAGTAGAGCTTCGCGCGGCGTACGTCGCCGCGTGTGACGACCTCGATCTTCTCGATCACCGGGGTGTGCAGCGGGAAGGTGCGCTCCACGCCGACGCCGAAGGAGACCTTGCGCACCGTGAAGGTGCGACCGATGCCGGAGCCCTGCACGCGAATGCAGACGCCCTGGAAGACCTGCACGCGGGAGCGGTTGCCCTCGACGACGCGAACATGGACCTTGAGGGTGTCCCCGGCCCGGAAGGCGGGGAGGTCGTCGCGCTTGGAGGCATTCGCCAGTTCGTCGATGACGTTGGTCATGGTCTTCTCCTCGTCGGCGCCACAGGTCGCCCACGGACGTGGTCGGAGCTCGACGTGTCCCCCGGCTCGGCCTCATGCGGCTCGCCCCCTGTGGCAGGTGCGCCGCCGGCCTCCGTGCGCGCACGGCTGGACCGTCGAGGCGTGAGGAACGACCCACGATTGTGCCACAGCCTCGCGATCGGCCGAAATCGGTCCGAAATCGGCCCGACGTCGAGCCGCGGCGGGCCGCTTGGGGGCCGCCGCGCGTCACCGGTGCCGCTTGACGAGGTGGAGCACCGAGGGGTCGGTCTGGGCTCGAGCCGGCCGGAACCCGGCGCGGTGCAGCAGCCGCAGCGCCCGCGTGCTCGCGGGATCCGCCCGCAGTCCCACCCAGCGAGAGTGCGCCGGGGTGAGCTCCTCGATGCGCGCCAGCAGCCAGCGGCCGAAGCCATGACCTTCGAGATCGGGGGCCACCATCAGCCTGTCGACCCGCCATTCCGGTTCCGCCGGCACCGGTCCTGGGCGGTCGCCGGGTGGCTCGGCCGCCCGCCCCGGTGCCGGGTCGGGCACCAGCAGCCGAGCACGGACGCTGCCGACCAATCGTCCCGACACCCGCAGGACAAGCGTCGTCCACCTCTCGACACCGTCCTCGACAGCGCCGAGGTGCTCCTCGACCACCGCGCGCGCGGACGCGTCGCTGGCGGCCCTCGGCGCCCAGCACGCTCGCTGGAGGACCAGCAGTTCGGGCGCGTCCGCGCGGGTCGCGGGACTGCACGAGACCGGCTGACCGAGCCAGCCGGAGGTGTCCAGAGCCTGATCCAGCGCGCTGGCGTCGGCGGCGCGGCTGCTCGCCAGCAGGTCGGGTCGATGCCGGGCGGTGCGACGCTGCGCCTCCCGGGCCCGCCAGGCCGCGACCGCCGCGTGGTCTCCGGAGAGCAGCACGCCGGGCACGTCCCTCCCCCGCCAGGACGGCGGGCGGGTGTAGACCGGGTACTCCAACAGGCCGGGCGTCGCGTGCGACTCCTCGGCCAGCGATGCGGCATTGCCGAGGAAACCAGGCAGCAGCCGGAGCACGGCCTCCAGCACGACTAGGGCGGCCGCCTCGCCGCCGTTGAGCACGTAGTCGCCGACCGAGAGCTCCTGCACCCGCGCCCGGCTCCGCGCATCGTCGACGACCCGCTGGTCGATGCCCTCGTATCGACCGCATGCCACGAGGAGGTGCTGCTCGCGCGCCAGCGTCGCGGCCACCTCCTGGGTGAACCGCGCACCGCCAGGCGTGGGGACGACGACGAGCGGGTCGAGGGCACCGGAAAGCAGCTCGTCGAAGGCCTCTCCCCAGGGCTCGGGCTTCATGACCATGCCGGCGCCCCCGCCGTAGGGCGAGTCGTCAACGGTCCGATGCCGGTCGTGGGTCCACCGCCGCAGGTCGTGGACCGTCAGGTCGACCAGTCCGCGCCCCACGGCCCTGCCCGGGAGCGAGAGCCGCAACGGCTGGAGGTAGTCGGGGAAGATCGAGACGACGTCGACGCGCACGCTCACTCCCGGTCGTCGGGCTCGAGCAGCCCCGGCAGGTCGGCCACGACGAGGCGGCCCGCATCCAGGTCCACCTCCGGGACCAGTGCCTGCACGAACGGCACCAGCGTCTCGCCCCCGGCATCGCGCGCGACGACCAGGAGGTCCTGGGCACCCGGGTGGAGCACGTCCACGACCACACCGACCGGCTGTCCGGCGCCGCCGCACACGCGCAGCCCCCGCAACTGGTGGTCGAAGAACTCCTCGGGGTCCTCAGGAGTCTCGGTCGGGTCGGGGACGACCGCGAGCAGGACGCCGCGCAGTGGCTCGGCCGCCGTCCGGTCCGAGACCTCCTCGAAGCGCACCAGGAGGCGGTGCTGGTGCCGTCGGGTGGTGGCCACCGTCACGACTTCGTACGCCGCAGCGGGCGCGCCCGGAGCGCCCCGGCACAGCAGCCGGGCCCCGGGCGCATAGCGCCGTTCGGGGTCGTCCGTCCGCGGCTCGACCGCGACCTCACCGTGTACGCCGTGCGGCCGGCCCACCCGGCCCACGACGACCTCCAGGTCCGTCATGGCGGTCGCGGGGTCAGCGCCGCCTGTCCACGTCGACGAAGTCGATGCGGGCGGCACCTTTGCCGAGCGCGCCGACCACCGTGCGCAGCGCCGTCGCCGTGCGGCCGTTGCGGCCGATGACCTTGCCCAGGTCCTCGGGGTGAACGCGCACCTCGAGCAGCGAGCCGCGACGTAGCTGCTTGTCGCGCACCCGCACCTCGTCGGGGTGGGTGACGATCCCGCGGACCAGGTGCTCGAGCGCCTCGGTCAGCACCGGCTCAGCCCTTGGTGCTCTCGGCCGAGGTGGCGCTGTCAGCGGAAGCCGTGGCCTCGCTGCTCTCGGCGCTCTCCGTGCCGGCGGTCTCGGTCGCGGCCGGCTCGGCCGGCTTCTCGGTGGCCGGGTCCGCTGCGGCAGTAGCCTTGGGAGCGGCCTTGCGGGTCACGGCCTCGGCGCCGAGGTCGCCGCGAGTCTCCTGCAGGATCTCGTTGAAGATCTCCTGCTTGGACTTGCCGGGCTGCTTGACCTTCAAGGTGCCCTCGGAGCCGGGCTGGCCCTTGTGCCCCTGCCAGTCGCCGGTGACCTTGAGGATCGCGGCGACCGACTCGGTGGGCTGCGCGCCGACGCCCAGCCAGTATCGCGCCCGGTCGGACTTCACCTGGATGAGCGAGGGCTCCTCCTTGGGGTGGTAGGTGCCGATCTCCTCGATCACCCGACCGTCGCGCTTGGTGCGCGAGTCGGCGACGACGATGCGGTAGTGCGGGCTGCGGATCTTGCCCATGCGCTTGAGGCGAATCTTGACGGCCACGAGTGTGGTGTCTCCTTGGGATGTCGGTTCGGGTGAGCAGACCGGACCAGGTGGGGCTCCGGCCGTGCTGCTCGGTGGGCCAGCCCGCGACGTAGAGAGGGTCCGAGCGGGCGGGGCTCAGCGGGCCATTGTGCCAGACCCAGGCCGTTGCGCTCCAATCCGCGCGGTGTCCCCGGCGTCGGTCAGCGGATCAACCGGCCGCGGAGCACCAGGTGACGGGGGCACTTGAGGATCGCCAGATCCTCGAGCGGGTCGGCGTCGTAGACCACGAAGTCGGCCGCCGACCCCTCGGCCAGCGTGCCACTGGTCCCCAGCCACTCCCGGGCACGCCAGGAGGCCGCGCCCAGTGCCTCCTCGGCGCTGAGCCCGTAGGTCGCCAGCTCGCGCACCTCCTCGGCGATCAGCCCGTGCGCCAGCACGCCTCCGGCGTCGGTCCCGGCGTAGAGGGGGACCCCGGCCTCGTGGGCCGCCCCGATGGTCTCCCGCCGCCGCTTCCACAGCTCCATCATGTGTCGGGCGTACCTCGGGAACTTGTCGGCGCCCGCCGCGCCGTACTTCGGGAAGTTGTCGAGCTGGACCACCGTGGGGACCAGCGCCACCTGCCGCTCGGCCATCAGGTCGATCAGCGGCAGGGACAGCCCGGTGCCGTGCTCGATGCAGTCGATCCCTGCCTCGATGAGGTCGACCAGCGCCTCCTCGCCGAAAACGTGCGCGGTGACGCGCGCCCCGTGCTCGTGCGCGGTCGCCATCGCCTGCTCGAGCGTCTCGCGCGGCCACAGCGGCGCGAGGTCGCCGGCGTCCCGCTCGATCCAGTCCCCGACGAGCTTGACCCAGCCGTCTCCGCGCTGAGCCTCCTGAGCGACGTAGCGGGACAGATCCTCGGGCTCGACCTCGTGGGCGTAGTCGCGGATGTAGCGGCGGGTCCGGGCCAGGTGCCGACCGGCGCGGATCAGCCGCGGCAGGTCGTCGCGCTCGTGGATCCAGGAGTTGTCCGCAGCCGAGCCGGCGTCCCGGACGAGCAGCGTTCCGGCGTCACGGTCGGCGAGGGCCTGACGCTCCTGCTCGTCCTCGTCGACCGCCCCGCTCGGCCCGAGCCCGATGTGGCAGTGGGCATCAACGAGTCCTGGCACGATCCACCCCTCGGCAACCAGCTCGGCGCCCGGGTGAGGCTCGTAGGTGACGACGCCGTCGACGACGTACAGGTCACGGTGATCCTCCTCGGGCAGCACGGGGCCGCGGAATCTCAGCACGCTCATGGACCCGCAACCTACTCGCCCAGTCGCCGCGTCCTGGTCTCTCCCCCCGGGCCCGGTGGACTACTTGAGGAACTTCGCGACCTCGGGCGGCAGCTCGAACCCGGTGGGGTCGAACTCGGCCTCCTCGGCCTCCGGCCCGGCGGGGAGCCCGAACGGGTTCGCCGCGGGGGCGGCCGCGGCCCGCTCAGCAGCCGCCTTCTCCTGCTGGGCCCGCTTGGCGGGGTTGCCAGACACGCGCTTGCCCTTCTGCTTCTTCGCTGGCTGCTTGCCCTTGGCCCGCCGTCCCGCGCCGGGGATGCCACCCATGCCCGGAACCCCGCCACCCTGGGCGAGGTTCTGCATCATCTTCCTGGCCTCGAAGAACCGCTCGACGAGCCGGTTGACCTCCGAGACGTGCACCCCCGAGCCGCGGGCGATCCGGGCGCGCCGAGAGCCGTCGATGATCTTGGGCGTGGCCCGTTCCCCCGGCGTCATCGACTGGATGATCGCCTGGACGCGGTCGATCTCGCGTTCGTCGAAGTCGGCCAGCTGCTCGCGGAACTGGCCCATCCCCGGCAGCATGCCCATGATCTTCGACAGCGAGCCCATCTTGCGGATCGCCTGCATCTGCTCCAGGAAGTCGTCGAGGGTGAAGTCGCCGCCCTGCCCGGTGAGCTTGGCCGCCGCCTTCGCAGCCTGGTCGGCGTCGAAGGCCTTCTCCGCCTGCTCGATGAGGGTGAGCACGTCTCCCATGTCGAGGATGCGCGAGGCCATCCGGTCGGGGTGGAAGAGGTCGAAGTCGGTGAGCTTCTCGCCCGCGGAGGCGAACATGATCGGCCGGCCGGTGATCGAGCGGATCGACAGGGCAGCCCCGCCTCGGGCGTCTCCGTCGAGCTTGGTCAGCACCACGCCGTCGAACCCGACCCCGTCCAGGAAGGCGTTCGCGGTGTTCACCGCGTCCTGGCCGATCATCGCGTCGACGACGAAGAGCACCTCGTCAGGCTGGGTGGCGTCGCGGATGTCCGCCGCCTGCTGCATCATCTCCGCGTCGACGCCGAGTCGGCCTGCGGTGTCGATGATGACCACGTCGTGGAGGGTGCGCCGGGCCTCGGCGACACCGGCCCGGGCCACAGCCACCGGGTCCCCGACCCCGTTCCCCGGCTCGGGGGCGAACACGGTGACCCCGGCGCGCTGACCGTTGACCTGCAACTGGGTGACGGCGTTCGGGCGCTGCAGGTCGGCGGCCACCAGCATCGGGCTGCTGCCCGTGCCCTGGAGCCACAGGGCAAGCTTCGCGGCGAGCGTCGTCTTCCCCGAGCCCTGCAGACCGGCGAGCAGGATCACCGTCGGCCCGTTCTTGGCGAACCGGATCCGGCGTGTCTCGCCCCCGAGGATCTCCACAAGCTCGTCGTGGACGATCTTGACGACCTGCTGGGCGGGGTTGAGCGCCTGGCTGACCTCCGATCCGCGGGCACGCTCCTTGACCGCGGCGACGAACTGCTTGACCACCGGCAGCGCGACGTCGGCCTCGAGCAGGGCGATCCGGATCTGCCGGGCCGTGGCGTCGATGTCGGCCTCCGACAGCCGGCCCTTGCCGCGGAGGTTCTTGAACGTGTCGGCGAGTCGGTCGGAGAGGGTGGCGAACACGGTGGCAGTCCTCGGTGGGTCGACAGGGGGCGCGCGTCCCGGTCCGGCGCGCGCGGCGGCGAAGGGTCGCGTCAGCGTTCTAGGGTAACCGCGCTCTCCAGTGCGCGCCGGACCGCATGCGCCGCGGCGGCCGCCCGCTCGTCACTCAGGGCCGCCGCAGCGGTCTCCTGGAGGTAGAACACGTCAACTGCCTGGGGCCCGATGGTCGCCGCGTGCGCCGATCGCACCGAGACGTCGAGGTCCGCGAGCGCGCGGCAGACGAGGTGGATCACGCCGCGGATGTCCTCGCTGCGCACCTCCAGCACCGTCGCGTCCCTCGATGCCTCGTGGTGCACCAGCACCGAGGGCGGCAAGGTGGGGCGGGTCGTGCGCAACCGGTCCGCAGGTCTGACCGAACCGCTGGCCACGGCGGCGATCCGCTGGGCAACGAGGGTGGGGTCCACCTCGGGCTCGGCCACGTCCCAGACGCTCACCGCAGCGTGTTGACCCGTGGCGGCGCGCACCGAGCGCACCGGGATCCGGAGCACAGCGAGGGCCCCCGAGACGTCGGCCAGAAGCCCGACCCGATCCTGTCCGACGACCCGGATCCGCGTGCCGTCCGCGGCCGGCTCACCGGTCACCTCGAGGTGCGCCGGATCGAGGCCTACGGGCTCGGGCACCGCCAGCCTGGTCTCGGTCCAGCCTGAGGAGGACGCGGGGCCACGGCGGAGTAGGGCCCGGACGCGCTTCACCAGGGCCGCCACCAGCGTGGCTCGCCACCTCGTCCAGGCCTGGTTCGAGGTCGCCTGGGCGTCCGCCTCGGTCAGGGCGGCGAGCAGCTCGAGTGTCTCCACCGTGCCGACCCGCCGGGCGACGGTCTCGAGGGTGGCCGGGTCGTCGAGATCGCGCGTGGTCGCGGTGTGCGCGAGCAGCAGGTGGTGGCGCACCAGCCGACCGACCACGTCGGTGTCGGCGGCACCAAAGCCCATTCGCTGCGCGGCGGCCCGGGCGATCGGCTCTCCGACCACGCTGTGGTCCCGGGTGCCGCCCTTGCCGATGTCGTGCAGCAGGGCCGCGACCAGCAGGAGGTCCGGGCGGGCGACGCGGCGGATCAGCGCCGCCGCCTGCACGCAGGTCTCGACCACGTGGCGATCCACCGTGAACCGGTGCACCGCCGAGGCGTGCGGGAGCAGCTGGATTCGCTGCCACTCCGGGAGCACCCGCTCCACCGCCCCGGTCTCGTCGAGCGTCTCCCACACCGGCAGCAGGCCCGGACCGGCCGCGAGCAGCCGGACGAGCCCGTCCCGGGCCTCAGTGGGCCAGGGGTCGGGCATCGGCGCCCCGTCCCGGAGCAGCCGCGCCGCGCTGGGCGGAGAGAGCACGAGCCGCCGCTCGGCGGCCGCAGCCGCCGCCCGGAGCAGCAGCCCGGCGTCGTCTTCGGGACGGGCGTCTGCGGCGAGCACGACCTCGCCGTCGGCCACGGCGACCCCCCGGGCCACCGGAACCAGGCCGGGCTGCCGGTTTCGTCCCGCCCGCCCGGGGCCCGGCTCGGCCAGGAGCCGGTCGACTCGGCTCCAGGTGAGCCGCGACAGGTGAGTGATCCTCCGGCCGAGCGCCCGCACCCGCCACTGTGCCTCCTCCTCGCCGCCGAGTCCGAGCCGCTCGGTGACCGGCCGCCACAGCTCCGGGGTGATCCGATCGGTCGCGCGCCCGGTGTGCTCCTGCACCGCGTCGCGAACGTCCAGCAGCTGTCGACGCGACCGCTCCAGGTCCGTCTGCGGGACGTCGACCAGCCAGGTGGCAACGAGCGCGCCGAGCACCGTGGCGTCCCGAAGCCCGCCCACCGACTCCTTGAGGTCGGGAACCGAGGCATGGGCGAGCTCACCGGCTCGCTCGCCGCGCTCGTGCACGAGGCGGCGCAGACGAGGGAGATTCCTCCGGGCGTCGCGGCGCCATTGGGCCAGCACCTCGGCGCGCAGCCGCAGCGTCACCGCCGGGTCGCCGGCGACGTGCCGGGAGTCGAGGAGCCCGAGAGCGACCCGGACGTCCTGGGCTGCCGCGGCCGTCGCCTCGGGACGTGCCCGGACCGCGTGGTCGATTCGCACCGCGGCGTCCCACAGCGGGTACCACAGGCGCTTCGCCAGCTCCTCGACGTCGGCGCCGGGCTGGTGGATGAGCACGAGGTCGAGGTCGGAGTGCGGCGCGAGCTCGCGTCGGCCATAGCCTCCGACGGCCACCAGGGCCACGCCCGCCGGGCCCTCAATCACCGGGCCCTCGGCCGCCGGACCGTCCGGCACGGGGTCCTCGGGTGGTCCGCCCTGCACGGCGGCCAAGAAGGCCGACCGGCAGAGCCGGTCGGCCTCCTCGCTCCGTGCTGCTCGGGCCGCAGCGGTCACAGGGCGGCTTCGCCCCGATCCCCGGTGCGCACCCGCACCACGGTGTCGACGGTCGAGACCCAGACCTTGCCGTCACCGATCCGGCCCGTGGAGGCCGACTTGACGATCCGGTTGACTACCTCGTCGACATCCACCTCCTCGACGAGGATCTCGACGCGCACCTTGGGAACCAGGGCGATGTCGTACTCCGCCCCTCGGTAGACCTCGGTGTGTCCCTTCTGGCGGCCGTAGCCGCTGACCTCGCTGACGGTCATCCCGGTGACCCCGAAGGCCTCGAGCGCCGCCCGGACGTCCTCCCACTTGTGCGGCTTGATCACCGCGGTGACGAGCTTCATGCCAGGGATCCTTCCTTCGTCGTGTCGCTGGTGTCGGCGTCGGCCGACTCGGCGTCGGGCCCGGCGTCACCCTGCGCGGATGCCGCGTGGGCACCGGCCGCCGCGGTGACCAGGCCGGAGGGAGCCGGCGCGGGCCGGCCCATGGCGCCTCCGCCGCGCTGGGTCAGGTCGTACGCCGACTCGCCGTGCTCGAGGAAGTCGATGCCCTCGACCTCGTCCTCGCCGTCGATCCTCCACCCCATCGTGTACTTGATCCCGAGCGCGATCACCAGCGTGGCCGCCGCGGACCAGAACATCGCGAACATCGCGACCACGACCTGGATGACCAGCTGACGCAGCCCGTCGCCGTAGAGCAGGCCACCGGAGGTGGCCAGGAAGCCGACGCCGATCGTGCCGACCAGACCTCCGACGAGGTGGACGCCCACCACGTCGAGGGAGTCGTCGTAGCCGAAGCGGTACTTCAGGCCCACCGCCAGCGCGCACAGGGCACCCGCGGCGGCGCCGAGCGCAATCGAGCCGACCGGGGACAGCGAGCCACACGCCGGGGTGATGGCGACCAAGCCGGCCACGATCCCGGACGCGGCACCGAGCGAAGTGCTCTTCCCATCGCGCAGACGCTCGATGAGCAGCCAGCCCAGCATCGCGGCGCAGGTGGCCACCGTGGTGTTCAGCCAGACCAGGCCGGTTTCGTCGACGAACTGCGCCAGCATCTCGGACTCGACGTCGCTGTTGAAGACGATCGAGCCGACGTTGAAGCCGAACCATCCGAGCCACAGCAGGCCGGCGCCGATCATCGTGAGGGTCAGGTTGTGCGGCTTCATCGGCTCCCGGCCGAAGCCCAGCCGCTTGCCGATGACCAGCGCGAGCACCAGGCCGGCGATGCCGGCGTTGATGTGCACCACCGTGCCGCCGGCGTAGTCGACCGGCGCGACCGCGGCGGCACCGTCGCCGCTGAAGATCAGATCGGCCAGGCCGCCGGCCTCGCCGCTGAGGAAGCCGCCGCCCCAGACCATGTGGGCCAGCGGGAAGTACGACAGCGTCACCCAGATCGGCACGAACACCAGCCAGGCCGAGAACTTGACCCGGTCGGCGATCGCTCCGCTGATCAGCGCGGCGGTGATGACCGCGAACGTCATCTGGAAGGCGACGAAGACGTAGTCGGCGGGGGGCACGTCGCGCAGCCCGAACGCGGTGAACGGGTCGGCGAAGAGCATGGCGACATCGGAGCCGGCGTAGGACATCGACCAGCCCCAGAGCACGTAGACGATGCCGACCACGCCGAGCGCGCTGAAGGACATCATCATCATGTTGAGCACAGACTTCGAGCGGCTCATGCCGCCGTAGAACAACGCCAACGCGGGCGTCGTCATCATCAGCACGAGGGATGCCGACATCAGCATCCAGGCGTGGTAGCCGGCCATGGGACCTCCGGAGAACGAGACGGTGGGCACGTCTCGGCCGCACCCTAGGGCGACCGAGACTCGGAGGCCCCGCGGCGGCACCCCCTCGTGCCGCCGCGGAGTTCCTCCGGATGGCCCTCAGCATCCGGGCCGAAGGTTTCGCGGAGGGCGGCTGTGCGTTTCGGTCGTGTCACGGTCGCTGTCAGCGCGTTACGGCCGTGTTACTGGGCGGGTGCCGGCCCATTGGTGCGACCGGCTCAGCGGCGGAGGGGCGACGGGCTCAGTCGTCGCGACCGACCAAGGCGTCGACGAAAGCCTCGGGGTCGAAGGGCGCCAGGTCGTCGGCGCCCTCGCCGACGCCCACCAGCTTCACGGGCACGCCGAGCTCGCGCTGAACCGCGACCACGATGCCGCCCTTGGCCGATCCGTCGAGCTTGGTCAGGACGATGCCGGTGACGTTGACGACCTCGGAGAAGACCCGGGCCTGGACCATGCCGTTCTGGCCGGTGGTCGCATCGAGGACGAGCAGAACCTCCGTGACCGGCGACTGCTTCTCGATGACGCGCTTGACCTTGCCGAGCTCGTCCATGAGCCCGGCCTTGTTCTGCAGCCGGCCGGCGGTGTCGACGAGCACCACGTCGGACTCCTGCTCGATCCCGATCCGCACGGCCTCGAAGGCGACGCTGGCGGGGTCCGACCCCTCGGGGCCGGCGACCGTGGGGACGCCGACCCGCTCGCCCCAGGTGGTGAGCTGCTCGGTGGCGGCGGCCCGGAAGGTGTCTGCGGCCCCGAGCACGACCTGCCGGTCCTCGGCGACCAGGATGCGGGCCAGCTTGCCTAGGGTCGTGGTCTTGCCGGTGCCGTTGACGCCGACGACCAGGACCACCGCCGGCCGGCCGTCGACGCGGCTGACCGCGAGGCTGCGCTCGAGGGTGGGGTCGATCAGCGCCAACAGCTCCTCGCGCAGGACCTCGTGCACCGGGGCGGCCGAGGATCCCTCCACGCGCAGCCGGTCTCGCAGCCGGTCGACGAGCTCCTGCGTCGGGCCGACACCGATGTCCGCGGTGAGCAGCGTGTCCTCGATCTCCTCCCAGGTGTCCTCGTCGATCCGCTCGCGGGACAGCAGGGCAAGCAGCCCGCGGCCCAGGGCGCCCTGGGACCGCGACAGCCGCTGGCGCAGCCGGACCAGGCGACCGGCGCGCCCTTCGGGGCGCTCGAGGACCGGGGCCGCGGGCTCTGGCGGTGCCGCCGGCTCGGGAGGCGCCTCGACGGTGCCTGGCGGGGCCTCCCGAGCCGGCGGCGGTGGAGCCGTGATCGTGCCCGCACCGCTTCGCCGAGCGGTCAGCCGCGAGCGTGACCGGCGGACCCCCGTGGTGACCAGTCCGGCGAGAAGCGCGACGGTGATGACACCGATCGCGATGACGAGGTAGAGGAACTCACCCACGGAGGACCATCCAACCAGACCGGGGAGCGACCTCCCCGGGCGAGGCGGTGCTCACCGGGCGCGGCGCGGGTGCCGGTTGTGCAGCGTCGGCAGGGCCTCGACACCGCGCCGCAGCGCACCGGACGCCCAGGGCACGGCCGGCACCTGCTCTCCTCGACGGGGATAGGCGACGTAGGCGGCGACGACCCCGGCAACGACCAGGATCAACAGCATCGAGAACAACACCCAGAGCACGCAGGCTCCTCCTCTAGCGGTGGGGACAGGTGGGGACAGGTGGGCACGGAGGCAGACTGGCGAATGGGTCGGCGATCCGGCCCGGACCGCGACGAGGCCACCGGCGTACGCCGCCGTGGCGACGTGCAGCCATGCTGCCAGCCCCGCCGCCCTGGGTCAGCCCGGAAGCGGTGTGAGTGCCCTCACCGGCCAGGGCCGGTGGCCGGCACCAGGGCCTCGGTCACCCGCCGGATCTCCTCTGGCACAGGTACGACGCAGCGGCGGCTCTCCTCGTCGCTGTCCGGGCCGTTCTCGACGTACACATGGACGAACCGGCCCTCGGCGCACACCTGGTCGGCAGGTCCCTGGAAGAGGCCGATGCGATAGACGACCGAGGAGGTCCCGACTCGCTCCACGGCCAGCCCGAGCTCGACCGGCGCCGGGAAGCGCATCTCCTGGAAGTAGCGGCAGGACACCTCCGCGACGATCCCGATCGCCGGCAGTGAGCGGATGTCGGCGCCGGTGGCCTCGATCAGGTGGGCGTTCACGGCGGTGTCGATGAGCTCGAAGTAGGCGGCGTTGTTCATGTGCCCGTAGACGTCGTCGTCAGCCCACCGGGTGGTGGCCGTGCGCCAGGCGACGAAGTCGGCGCGGGTGGGACGCGACCGCGCAGCCGAGCCGGCGGGACCACTCACCGCACCGCCTCCGGCTCGCGCATCCGCTGGCTGATCACCGTCGAGACACCGTCCCCGCGCATCGTCACCCCGTAGAGGGCGTTGGCCACCTCCATGGACCGCTTCTGGTGGGTGACGACGAGGAGCTGGCTGCTCTCCCGCAGCTCCTCGTAGATCTCCAGCAGGCGGCCCAAGTTGGTGTCGTCGAGGGCGGCCTCGACCTCGTCGAGGATGTAGAAGGGCGAGGGCCTGGCCTTGAACAGGGAGACCAGAAACGCGACCGCGACCAGGGCCCGCTCGCCGCCGGAGAGGAGCGAGAGCCGCTTGACCTTCTTTCCGGCAGGCCGCGCCTCCACGTCCACCCCGGTGGTCAGCATCTGCTCCGGGTCGGTCAGCACCAGCCGCCCCTCGCCGCCGGGGAACAAGCGCGCGAAGACCTCGGCGAACTGAGTGCGAACGTCCTCCCAGGCCGCGGTGAAGACCTGCTCCACCTGCTCGTCGACCTCGGCGACGATCCCGAGCAGGTCCCGGCGGGTCCGGCGCAGGTCGTCCAGCTGCTCGGTAAGGAACCTGTTCCGCTCCTCGAGCGCGGCGTACTCCTCCAGGGCCAGTGGGTTGACCCGGCCGAGCCGGGCGAGCTCGCGTTCGGCCGCACGCAGTCGGCGCTCCTGTTCCTCGCGGCGGTAGGGGACCGGATCGGCCTGGGTCGGCTCGCCGTGCTCGTCGGCAGCGAGGACCGGGACCGCCCGGTCGGGGCCGAAGTCGGCGACGAGCAGGTCCGGCTCGATGCCGAGCTCCTCGACCGCGCGCTCCTCGAGCTGCTCGACCCGCATCCGCTGCTGGGCCCGCTCCAGCTCGTCACGATGGACACTGGCCACGAGGTCGGCCAGGGCCTGCTCCAGCTGCCGCGCCCTGGTGCGGGCCTCACGAAGCTCCTCCTCCCGCACCCGCCGTCGCTCCTCCACCGCGGAACGCTCGGCGGCCGCGGCTCCCAGTGCGCCCTCGACACGGTCAAGCACCTCGGCGGTGCCGATCGCCACGGCCTCCGCGATCCTCCCCTCGCGCCGCAGCCGCTCCCGGCGCGCTTCGGCCCGGGCTCGGGCCGAGCGCTCCTGCTCCGCGCCCCGGACCGCGGCCTCGGCGCGGCCGGCGAGCGCCCGGGCACGTTCCTCCACGGTGCGCAGGGCCAGCCGCGCCTCGGTCTCGGCCGCGCGGGCGGCCCGGGCAGCATCTCCCAGCCGTTCTCGCACATCCGGCACCTCGTGGTGGCCGGTCTCGACCTCGGCGGCCGCCAGCCGCTCCTCCAGCCCGGCAAGCGCAGCCCGCTCCTGATCGCGCCCCTGGGCGGCCCTGGTCGCCGCTTGGGCCAGCCGCTCGGCCTCCTCACTGGCCGAGCGCGCCCGCGCACCGTGCTGGGCGAGCTCCTCGGCAACGGCCGCCAGCCTGGCGTCGGACTCGTGAAGCCGAGCGAGCGCGATGTCGACGCGTCGTTCCGCATCGACGCGCTCCTGCTCCAGGCTGGTGGCCTCGAAGGTCAGCCGCTCGCAGGTGTGGGTGACGGTGGTCAGCGCTTCCTGGGTCTCGTCGACGGCGGCCTGCACCTCCAGCAGGCTCGGCGACGAGCCGGCCCCGCCGACCACCAGATCGGAGCCGACGAGCTCCCCGGCCTGGGTGACGGCGACGCGGCCGGGGCGCTCGGCGACCACCCGGCGAGCTGCGGCCAGGTCCGCCACGACGAGCACGTCGCCGAGCAGGCGTTGCACTGCGGGCGTGAGCTCGGGAGCACAGCTGACGACGTCGAGAGCCCAGATGGCGTCCGCCACCGGCGTGGACTCCCCGCAGCCGGCAGCGGCGCGCGCCGGACCTGGGTCTGAGGGGTCCGAGGGGGACGCGGCGACGAGCAGGGCCGCGCGGCCGAGCTCGTCCTCACGCAGAAGTCCCACCGTGTCCAGGGCCGTGTCCAGCCCGGCCACCGCCACCGCGTCCGCGGCGGCCCCCAACGCCACCGCGACAGCGGTCTCGAAGCCGGCCCGCACGGTCAGCAGCGCCGCCACCGAGCCCAGCAGCCCCGACACCGGCGGCGTGGCGGCGAGCAGGGCGCCGGCTCCGTCGCGCCGGTTCAGCCCCAGGCTCAGCGCCTCGCACCGGGCGGCCAGCCCGGCGCGTTCGCGATCCGCCGCGCGGGCCTCGTCGTGGGCCTTGGCCAGCCGGTGCTCGACGTCGGCCAGGGCGGCTGCCGCCACCTCGTGCTCAGCGTCGAGACCCTGCTCGCCGGCGTCGAGTCCGGCGACCTGCATCTCGAGCCGGGTGAAGGCGCGCTCGGCGTGCTCGGCCCTGCCGCGCGCCTCGGCCTGGGCGCCGCTGAGCCGCCCGATCTCGTCCTCCGCCGCGGCGACGCGGCTTCGCTTCGCCTGCACCTGGCCCACCAGGCGGGCCAGGCCCTCCCGCCGGTCGGCGGCGGCGCGCAGCGCTGCCGCCACGCGTTGCTCCTCGGCCGCGTGCTCGGTCTCGGCGGATTGCCGTCGGGCGGTGGCCGCATCCAGGAGGGCACGCGCTTGGTCGGCTTCGACCGACATCCGCTGCTCCTCCCCGCGCAGTGCCTCGGCCTGTCGCAGCAGCTCCGCGGGGTCGCGGCCGGGCGGCAGCTCGGGCTCCGCAGCGGCGTTGCGCACGCGCTCGGCCGCGAGCACGGCCGTGCCGCGCAGCCGCTCCCGGATGCCGGAGAGCGCGAACCAGGTCTCCTGCGCCCGGGCAAGGTCGGGAAGCCCGTCGCGCAGCTCCTCCTCTGACCTCGACTCGGTGTGGCGCGCCTGGGCCAACTCCCGCTCCACCGCCGCTCGCCGCTCGACCAGGAGTGACTCCTCGGCCAGCTCACGGGCCAGGATCGTCTGAGCGGTGAGGAGGTCGTCGGCCAGCAGCCGAGCGCGGGCGTCGCGCACATCGGCCTGGATCACCGCCGCCTTGCGAGCCGCCTCGGCCTGCCGACCCAGCGGCTTGAGCTGCCGCCGCAGCTCTGTGAGCAGGTCTGTGAGGCGGGTGAGGTTTCCCTCCGTGGAGTCCAGTTTGCGCAGCGCCTTCTCCTTGCGCTTGCGGTGCTTGAGGACGCCCGCGGCCTCTTCGATGAAGCCTCGGCGATCCTCAGGCGTGGCGTGCAGGATCGAGTCCAGCTGTCCCTGGCCGACGATCACGTGCATCTCGCGGCCGATGCCGGAGTCCGACAGGAGCTCTTGGACGTCCAGCAACCGGCAGGAGCGGCCGTTGATGGCGTACTCCGAGCCGCCGCTGCGGAACATGGTTCGGCTGATCGTCACCTCGGCGTACTCGATCGGCAGCACACCATCGGAGTTGTCGATGGTGAGGCTCACCTCGGCCCTACCGAGCGGGGGTCGGCCCGCCGTGCCGGCGAAGATGACGTCCTCCATCTTCCCGCCGCGCAGCGACTTGGCTCCCTGCTCCCCCATCACCCAGGCGAGCGCGTCGACCACGTTGGACTTGCCCGAGCCGTTCGGCCCGACAACACAGGTGATGCCGGGCTCGAGCTGGAGCGTCGTGGTCGAGGCGAAGGACTTGAACCCGCGGAGGGCCAGGCTCTTGAGGTACACGTGGGCTCCTCACGCCGACTGGTCGATCCGGCGTGCCCCTGCCTGGGGAAGCCAGCACGCCGGCGCCACAGTACCGACCCGAGCAGCCCGAGGCGCGCAGCCACACGGCGTGCCCTGGTGGCCTAGACATGAGGAAACCCGCCGGTCTCGAAGATCGGCGGGTCTGGGGTCATGGTCGCGGCGGCGCGGGCACCGTCACGACACGGGCAAGCGAGGTGGCTTAGGCGGGCTGCATCTCATCGACGGTCAGCAACTCCTCTGCGGACACCGACGCGGCGAGCGCGTCGTTCTCCGCTTGGAGCCGCATGACGTGCGCCTCGAGGTCGGCAACCCGCTGGCGGAGTCCTCGGTTCTCACCGATGAGACGGGCCAGGACCCGAGGATCGGTGTCACTGAGGTATCCGACGAGGGCTTTCGCCATATGTCCTCCATCTGCGGGTGATGTGTCACGCTCGTGTATGGGCACCCAGCGTCGCGGCTCCTGCGGAGCCGGGATGTCAGAGAGGGTGTACTCCAGAATCTCATGGCCCCGCGAGGGGGTCAATCCCGGCAGCCTCGGCCGCGCGGCGGGTGCGAGGGCCCCGTGAAGCCCTCGGACGCGACTGGCAGCGGGGGC
This sequence comes from uncultured Actinomycetota bacterium, assembly GCA_963745245.1. GTDB lineage: Bacteria > Actinomycetota > Actinomycetes > Propionibacteriales > Nocardioidaceae > Marmoricola_A. The sequence goes on along the minus strand of CAVUWU010000002.1, from coordinate 26,883 downwards.
AGAAGAACGAGGAGCGATTCATGAAGGAGACACGCGTCACCGCGGTGCCGCACCGGGAGCACGGGCGGCCCTCTCGGCCGTAGACCTCCAGCGAGCGGTCGAAGTAGCCGCTCCGGCCGTTGACGTTGACATAGAGCGCATCGAAGGATGTGCCCCCCAGCTCGAGCGCGGCCGTCATCACCTCATCGACCGCCTCGAGAACCCGGCGCACCTGCGCGCCCGTCAGCCGGGTGCCCGGCCGGTCGCCATGCACGCGAGCACGCCACAGCGCCTCGTCGGCGTAGATGTTGCCCACGCCCGACAGCACGGTCTGGTCCAGCAGTTGCCGCTTGATCCCGCTGACGCGCCGACGGACGCGCCGGACCACCGCCTCGGAGTCGAAGGCAGGCTCCAGCGGGTCGGGCGCCACGTGCGCGATCTCCGCGGGCAGGTCCGCGCCACCGGCGGAGATCCGCAGTCCACCGAACATCCGCTGGTCGACGAACCGCAGCTCGAGACCAGCTGTGTCGGCGAGGGGAAACCGGGCCCGCAAATGCCTCTCCACGGGCGCCCCGACCGGTTGCACGAGGAGCTGGCCGCTCATCCCGAGGTGGCACAGGAGCGCGTCCCCGGCGTCCAGGGGCAGCCAGAGATACTTGCCACGGCGACGCGCGGCCAGCACGCGCCGCCCGGACAGGACGGCCGCGAAGTCCTCGGGACCACCGAGGTGGCCGCGCACGGGGCGGGGATGCAACACCTGCACCGAGCCGAAACGATGCCCGACCACGTGGGCGTCCAGACCGCGGCGAACCACCTCCACCTCAGGCAGCTCCGGCATTTCCCGGCCTCAGCCCCCGTCGGGCCCGTCGGCCTCCCGGGACTCGTCTGCCCCGTCGGCCCCGTCGGCCTCGTCGGCCTCGTCTGCCCCGTCGGCCCAGGCAGACGCTTCGGGGATCGAGATGCCGCCGCCGAACCGGCTCACGATCTCGCGGTAGGCCGTCGCGGCGGCCTCCTGCTCAGCCTCCTTCTTGGAGCGCCCGGTGCCCAAGCCGTAGAGCGCGTCGCCGACCTTGGCGCGCGCGGTGAAGGTCTTGGCGTGGTCAGGGCCTTCGGCCGCGATGACGTATTCGGGAACTCCGAGCCCGTGCTCGGCGCTCAGCTCCTGCAGGCTCGTCTTCCAGTCCAGCCCCGCGCCCATGACGGCGGCCTGGTTCATCAGCGGATCGAACAGCCGGTGAACCACGTGGCGCGCCATCTCGAAGCCGTCACTGAGGTAGACCGCACCGATCACCGCCTCGACGGTGTCGGACAGGATCGAGGCCTTGGTTCGGCCTCCGGTGATCTCCTCGCCACGCCCGAGCTTGATGTGCTCGCCGAGACCCATCGCCCGGGCCACGTCGGCCAGCGCCCGTGCGTTGACGACAGCGGCTCGCAGCTTCGCCAGCCGGCCCTCGCTCAGCTCTGGATGGGTCCGATAGAGCGTCTCGGTCACGATCAGGCCGAGCACCGAGTCGCCGAGGAACTCCAGCCGTTCATTCGTTGGCAGGCCGCCGTGCTCGTAGGCGAACGAACGGTGCGTCAGGGCGCGATCGAGCAGGTCGTCGTCGAGCGGAGGGCCGCCGAGGGCGTGCCGCAGGTCGTCGTACCGGCTCACCGACGGCAGCGTCAGAGGACCGGGCGCCGGTTGTTGCGCGAGCCGTACTGCCCGCATTCCGGGCAGGCCCGGTGCGGCAGGTGCTTGGCGTCGCACGCGGGGTTGGCGCAGCGCACCAGTGTCGGCGCCACGGTCTTCCACTGAGACCGGCGGTGCCGGGTGTTGCTGCGCGACGTCTTCCGCTTCGGGACAGCCACTGTTCCTACTCCTTCGTCGGGCCGCTGTCGCGGCCGATTGTTCCGGTTGCTGGGTGCGGGGCGTCCTGCCCGTCATGTCGCGCAGGATCCTGCTCGGGGTCCCGCTCGTCGTGGGTCTCGCCGCCGCGAAGAGCCTGCAACGACGCCCACCGCGGATCCACCTGCGCCTCGTGCCGGTGACCCGGATCGTCAGCGAGCCGCGCGCCACACTCCGCGCAGAGGCCCGGGCATTCCGGCGCGCACAGTGGCTGGAACGGCAGCGCGAGCACCACCGCATCCCGCAGCAGCGGCTCGAGGTCCACCAGGTCGCCCTGGAGCCGGCGGGTCTCCCCGTCCTCCACGTCCGCGGGCATGGGCTCCCCGTCGTCGTAGACGAACAGCTCCTGGAACTCCGCGGTGATCTCGTCTCGGATCTCGGCCAGGCAGCGGACGCACTCGCCGTCGAGGTGCGCGTGTGCCGTCCCGGTGACGAGCACCCCCTCCACGACCGCCTCGAGCCGGATGTCGAACTCGACGGGGGACGACTCCGGGACCCGGAGAACCTCGATCCCCAGGTCTGCCGGGGCCGGGGCGGTCACGACGACGTGCCGCTCCAAGCCGGGGCGGCGGCCCAGCTCGCGGGTGTCGAGCACGAGCGGCGCTCTGGGGTCGAGACGCACGGGCCCCACTTCCAACGACGACGGACGGATCGGACTGATCAGGTGGATCAGGCACATTATGGTCCCCGTCGCGAGGAGCGCTGACACGTCATCGACACGGGGACCGTCGGTCAGGCTACCTGCCCGGCGCGGGGGTGACCAAAAGGCGGGGTGCTACCGACGCTCTGTGTCCCACGGCTCTCGGATCTGCTGGCCGGCCTGAGTGCGGGCTCGATGGGGTGGGTCGAGCCCCCTACTCGGCATCCGGTCGCACCCGCCGCACCAGCTCCGCGTGTACGTGCGGTGGGACCAGGCTCGACACGTCACCTCCGAAGGTGGCGACCTCCTTGACCAGGCTGGAGGCCAGGAAGGAGTACTCGGGGCTGGTGGGCACGAACACCGTCTCGACCGACGACAAGCTGGAGTTCATCTGCGCCATCTGCAGCTCGTAGTCGAAGTCGCTCACGGCGCGGAGCCCCTTGACGATCGCCACCACGCCGCGCTCCGCGCAGAAGTCGGTCAGCAGACCTGCGAACGAGTCGACCTTCACGTTGCTCCACGGCAGCACCGCCTCGGCGAGCATCTCCATCCGCTCCTCGAGGGTGAACAGCCGGCGCTTGGACGCGTTCACGCCAACGGCGACGACCACCTCGTCGAAGAGAGCCGCGGCGCGGCTAATGATGTCGATGTGACCGTTGGTCACGGGGTCGAACGACCCGGGACAGGCGACACGGCGCACGTCACGGCTCCTTGATCGAGGTCGACGAGCCCGGTCAGGCTCCCCGGGAGCGGTCGTGGCGACGCTACCCCACCCACCGTGCCGGGCTGAGCGAGGTCTCGCCATAGCGACGGATCCGCTCGTCGGCATATCCGGGCGGCCACCCGGGTGCGCCGGCGCGGGTCGCATGCTCCACCACGACAACAGCGTGCGCCGCCAGCCAGCCGGCGGGCAGGGCGTCGAGGTCCGCCGCCAGCTCGTGGCGCGGCTGGGCGTAGGGGGGGTCGAGGTAGACCACGTCGTACGCCGTCGCCGGAGCAGCGGCCAGGAAGCGGGCCACCGGCGCGCACGCTACCTCGACGACCCCCTCGAGGTCGGCCGCGACCGACCGGGCGTTGAGGCGCGCCAGGTCCGCGGTGCGACGGTCCCGCTCCACGAGGGTCACGGCCGCGGCGCCCCGGGAGGCGGCCTCCAGCCCGACAGCGCCCGAACCGGCGTACAGGTCCAGGAAGCGCAGTCCGCTCAGGCCGCCGAGGCCGGACTCGAGCATGGAGAACAGCGCCTCCCGCACCCGCTCGGACGTCGGCCGGACGCGGTCGCCGGGCGGTGTGCGCAACCGCCGACCGCCGGCAGTCCCTGAGACGATCCGCGTCACGCGTGCTCCATCAGGTCGGACTCGGCGCGCCGGTCCAGCTGGGCGACGGCGGCGCGCAGCGCAGGCGCCAAGGCCAGCTCGGGGTCGGGCTCGACGACCTCCACCGCCGCGGCCCGGGCCTCCTCCACCACGGCCGCGTCGCGCACCACCGAGAGCAGCCGGAGCCCGCTGCGGCGCCCCGACTGCTCCCGGCCCAGCACGTTGCCCTCACGGCGCAGCTCGAGGTCGAGCTCGGCCAGCCGGAAGCCGTCGGTCGTCGAGGCCACCGCCTCCAGGCGGTCCCGCGCCGGCGATCCCGGGGGCGCCGTGGTGACCAGGAGACAGAGCCCCGGATATCCCGCCCGGCCGACCCGTCCACGCAGCTGGTGGAGCTGGGAGACCCCGAACCGGTCGGCGTCGAGCAGGACCATGGTCGTCGCGTTGCCGACGTCCACGCCGACCTCGACGACCGTGGTCGAGACCAGCACGTCGACCTCTCCAGCGGCGAAGGCGACCATGACCCGCTCCTTCTCCTGCGGCGGCAGCCGACCGTGCAGCACCCCCAGCCGCAGGCCGGCCAACGGCCCGGTGGCCAGCGCCGGAGCGACGACCTCGACCGCACCGGGCGCCGGGCGGTCCGTGTCCTGGTCGTCGAGGAGGCCCCCGAGGAGCTCCTCCCCGGTCTCCTCCCCGTCCGCCGCCGACGTGGAGCCCGGGCCCGACGCCGACGGACTGTCGCCGGTCGCGATCCTGGGGCAGACGACGTACACCTGGTGCCCGGCATCCACCTCCTCGCGGACTCGGGCCCACACCCGGTCGATCCACGACGGGGCCTCGGCCAGCGGGACGACGGTGGTCTGGATCGGCGCTCGCCCCGCCGGGAGCTCGCTCAACGTCGAGGTCTCGAGGTCGCCGAAGACCGTCATCGCGACCGTGCGCGGGATCGGCGTCGCGGTCATCACGAGCTCGTGCGGCAGGGTCTCGGCGGCCTTGGCGACCAGGGCCGCGCGCTGCTCGACCCCGAATCGGTGCTGCTCGTCGACCACGACGAGCCCCAGGTCGGCGAACCGCACCTGCTCCTCGAGCAGCGCGTGGGTGCCGATCACGATCCCCGCCGCCCCCGAGGCGGCCTCCACCAAGGCCTCGCGGCGTGCGGGACCGGTCACCGAACCGGTGAGCAGGACCAGGCGGGTGGCCTGATCGGCGGCCCCCAGTCGACCGGCCTCGGCCAGCCCCCCGAGCATCGCCCGCAGCGCGCGGTAGTGCTGCTGGGCGAGCACCTCGGTCGGGGCCAGCAGTGCGGCCTGACCGCCGGAGTCGACCACCCGCAGCATCGCGCGCAGCGCCACGATGGTCTTGCCCGAGCCGACCTCGCCCTGGAGGAGCCGCCGCATCGGGTGCTCCGCGGCGAGGTCGGCCGCGATCTGCTCCTCCACGCGGCACTGACCGGCCGTCAGCGCGAACGGCATCTGGGCATCGAAGGCGTCGAGGACCCCGCCTGGCCGCCCGGCGCGCGGGCGGCCGAGGACTCCACGTTGGGCGTGTCGGCGCCGAGCCAGCGCCACCTGGGTGACGAAGGCCTCGTCGAAGGTCAGCCGCCGCACCGCCGCGGCCACCTGTCGCCGGTCCTCGGGCCGGTGGATCCAGCGCAGCGCGCGCCCCGCCTCCAGCAGCCGGTGTCGCTCCCGCAGCCTGGGCGGCAGCAGCTCGGGCACCTCGGCCACCACGTCGAGGGCGACGCGCACCGCGCCGCGGATCGTCTCCGAGCGCAGGCTGGTCGTGGCGGGGTAGACCGGCACCAGCGGCGACGGGTCGTCCTCGGGGTCGGCGATCTGCGGGTGCGTGAGCTCCCAGCGAAACCGCTGGTAGCGGTTGCGGCCGAGCCGACCCGAGAGCATCACGATGCTGCCCGCGGCGAGGTGCCGCAGTCGGTGGTCGGCGCGTCCCCGGATCCGGTCGAAGAAGGTCATCCAGACCGTCCCGTCCCCCAGCCGGGCCTCGACCTCGGTGCGGTACGCCGTCTTGCCGCTGCGCTTGTCGCGGTAGGGCCTGACCTCGGCCCGGCCGACCCTGACGACGATCGTGACCATCTCCCCCTCGACCGAGGCCAGCTCGTCGACGGAGCTGACCCGGTCCACCTCGACGTAGCGACGTGGCAGGTGCCCGAGCAGCTCACCGACGGTCTGCACGTCGAGCTGGTCGGCGAGCTGCCGCGCCGTGCGGGTGCCCACGACCGGCCCCAGCCGGGTGTCCCAGGTGACCGTCATCGGGGCTCACTCATCGGGCTCACTCGTCGGGCTCACTCGACCCCGACCAGGAGGGGGTAACGCTCCTGGCCGCCCTCGTACACGGTCACCCCCACGAGCGGGTAGTGCGTGCGGAGATGCTCCACGCACCGCCGCGTCAGCTCCTCCCCGCCCGCACCGGTGATCACGGTGACCAGCTCCCCCCCACCGCCGAGCAGCCGGGTCAGCACCTCGACGGCCACCGTGGCCTGGTCCTGGCCGACGACGACGAAGTCGCCTTCGACGGCGCCGAGCACGTCACCGGGGAGGCACTCGCCACCGGTGGTGATCGCCCGACGCGCGGCGATGGTCACCGCACCCGAGCGGGCGTGCCGAGCAGCGGCCACCATCTCGACAAGGTCCTGCTCGAAGGGGCGCGCCGGGTCGTGCACCGCCAACGCCGCGATCCCCTGCACCTGGGCGTCGGTGGGGACCACGGCGACGTGCAGCCCCTCATCCTGCTGGGCCAACCCCGCGGCGGCCTCGGCGATCGGCACCACGTCCCGGTCGTTGGGCAGGACCACGACCTCGTGAGCGCCGGTGGCGCGGATCGCGGCCAGGATCTCCCCGGTCGAGGGCCGCTGCGCGACCGAGGAGTCCACCACGGCCGCGCCGGCATCGGTGAAGAGACCGGCCAGCCCGGAACCGAAGGCGTAGGCCACGACCGCGCGCCCGTGCCGGGGCTCGGCCCAGCGGGCGCTCTCCCCGGCCGACTGACGGCGCACGCGCGCCAGCTGCTCGGCGAAGTGCGTGACCCGGATCCTGTGGGGGCGCCCGGCGGCGATCCCCGCCTCGATCGCAGCCCCCACGTCATCGACGTGCACGTGGACGTTCCACAGCCGCTCGCCACCCACGACGACCAGGGAGTCACCCAGGGGCGTGAGCCGACGCCGCAGGTGCGGGATCGCCTCGTCATCCGCCTCCAGCAGGTACATCACCTCGTAAGCCGGCCCGTCCTCGGTGAGGTCCTCCTCCGGCACCGGCACCGGGGCGGGGCGAGAGCTGCGGCTGCGGCGCGACGAGGACCGCGGGGGACGTCCGAACACGACGGCCTCCCCCGCCTCCAGAACCACGCACAGGCCCCGGCCGCCGGCATCCACGACCCCGGCATGGCGCAGCACCGGCAGCAGCTCCGGCGTGCGGGCCAGGGCAGACCGCGCCGCGGCCCCGGCCGCGGCCACCACGACCTCGACGCCGGCATGCGTGTCGCTCACCGCGGCGGAGGCCGCCTCGCTGGCCGCCCGCGCGACGGTCAGCATCGTGCCCTCGACGGGGTCCCCCACTGCGGTATACGCCGCCTCGGTGGCCGCGGCCATCCCGTCGGCGAGCACCGTCGCCGGCGGTTCCTCGAGATCAGCGGCGGCGATCCGACGGAGCAGCGCGCCCACCAGCTGCGACATGATCACCCCGCTGTTGCCCCGGGCGCCCAGCATCAGCCCTCGGCAGTACGCCGCGAGGGTGGCGGCGACGGCGGCGCCCTGCTCCGGTTGTTTGGCGGCCAGCGAGTCCTTCAGCGCCTGATCACCGGCCTCGAAGGTGAGGTACAGGTTGGTGCCCGTATCGCCGTCGGGCACGGGGTAGACGTTGAGCGCGTCGATCTCCTCGCGGACCTCAGCCAGCATGGCCAGCGCGTGCCGGGAAAAGCGCACCAGCGGAGCGATGCCGAGCGGCTCGCCGACCTCCTGCTTCTCGGGCACCTCTGGCACGTCTGACTCTCCTTCGCCCGCGGGCACCGGTCCGCCGGACCGGGTAGCCACCGCCGATTTGGGGACCGTCCCGCGCTTCGGATACGCTAGTGCGGTTGTTCGGTCCTCTGCGCCGGACCCCCTTTCCTGCTCGACTGATCCCAGGAGTTCACGGTGGCTGCCGTCTGCGACATCTGCGCCAAGGGCCCGGGCTTCGGCAACAACCGGCCGTGGTCCCGCAAGATCACCAAGCGCCGCTTCGACCCCAACATCCAGCGGGTCCGCGCCACGGTCAACGGTGCGCCGAAGCGGCTCAACGTCTGCACCGGCTGCTTGAAGGCGGGCAAGGTCAGCCGCTGACGTCGAGGTGCCACGCGGCTGCTGCCGCTTGCACCCAAGGGCCGTCCCTCTCCAGGGGCGGCCCTTCGTGTTGTCGATGGCGCCGCGGACTCCGGTCCTCTCCTCGGTTGTCGCGTGGGCTCAGAAGTGCCGGTGACCGGCCTCGCCCTCCCACGCGACGCCGTCGACGGTGATCACCGGGCCCTGCGCTCCCGGCTCGAGCACCTCGCCCACGACGGTCCAGCCAGCGGGCAGCACCGTGTCGGAGGGGAAGGTCCCCACCACGGCATGGTCGTCACCGCCGCCGAGCACGAACCGCACGGGGTCGACCCCCAACGCCGCACCCACCGCCTGCAGCGGATCGGCGACCGGGAGCGCAGCAGTCCGGAGGTCGACCGACACCCCGCTCGCCGCGGCGACGTGACCCAGGTCGCCGACGAGGCCGTCGGAGACGTCGATGAGGGACGTCGCGCCGAGCTCGAGCGCAGCGCCGCCGGCGGCGTACGGCACCTGGGGTCGGCGATATGCGTCCACCACGGCGCGCGGCGAGCGGAACCCACGCCCCAGCACGGCGAGCCCGGCTGCGGCCCAGCCCAGCCGGCCCTGGACGGCCACCATCTGTCCGGGGCGTGCCCCCGAGCGCAGCAGCGGTCCCCCGGGGGCGGTGGTCCCCACCGCCGCGACGGCGACCACCACGGACTCACCCGCGGTCAGGTCACCCCCCACCACCCCGGCGCCGACCTCGGCGCACTCCTCGGCCATCCCGCCCATCAGCTCCAGCGCCCACCGGGCGTCGACGGCGGCGGGCAGGACAAGCCCGACGACGATCGCCGAGGCCCGCCCCCCCATGGCATTGAGGTCCGAGAGGCTCTGCGCCGCGGCCCGGTGCCCGATGTCTGCCGCCGTGGCCCAGTCCCGACGGAAGTGACGTCCCTCGACGAGCACGTCGGTGGCGACCAAGGCCCGCGGCCCGTCGAGCAGCACCTCGGCGGCGTCGTCGCCGGGGCCCACGGTGACCGAGCCGGTCTGGGGCAGTCGCTGGTGGAGCACCCGGAGCAGCCCGAACTCGCCGAGCTCGCTGACGGGCACGCCGGGCGGCGGGAGCGGCACCTCATCGCGCGATTGGTCCATGGGAGGCATTCAAGCCGATCGCGGTGCCGCCGTTTCGGCGACCGGGAGGGACCGGTACGTTGGGGCCACCGAGCAGCGTGCGAAGACAGGAGCTCACCATGGTCGTGCAGGCCTACATCCTGATCCAGACCGACGTCGGCAAGGCGGCCGAGGTGGCGGCGGCCATCTCCAGCATCAGCGGTGTGACCCTGGCCGAGGACGTCACCGGTCCCTACGACGTCATCGTCCGGGCGGAGGCCAGCAACGTCGACGAGCTGGGCAAGCTCGTCGTGGCGCGCGTGCAAGGCGTCGATGGCATCACCCGCACTCTCACCTGCCCGGTGGTCCACATCTGAGCATGCCGCCCGGCCGGCAGCGGCCGAGTGCACACGGCGCCCTGCGTCCCCGGACCGGGGCGCCGTCGCGCGTCATCTGCCCGCTCCTGGTCGCCCTGGTGCTGGGCGGCTGCTCGAGCGCCGTCCAGGTGGACGCACCTGCGCCCCCGAGCGAGGTGGCCGCCGCCTGCGCGGACCTCCTGGAGGGGTTGCCCCAGGAGGTCGCCGACCAGCCCTCGCGCGCAGTGGACGCCGGCGCGGGCGCCGCGGCTGCGTGGGGTGATCCGCCGATCGTGCTCGTGTGCGGGGTCGAGGAGCCCGAGGAGTTCGCCGAGGTGCGGGTGTGCACGACGGTCAACGGCATCGACTGGTTCATCCCCGTCGCTCAGCTGGACTCCACCGTTCCGGTCGACCTGACCATGACCACCGTCAACCGCACCCCGCACGTCGAGGTCCGGATGCCGAAGGAGTACGCACCGCAGGCGACCACCCTGGTCGACCTCGCCGACCCGGTCCGGAGGCACACCACGCGCACCGGCCGGTGCATCTGAGGGCCCGCGATCCGCGCGGGTCAGCGCAGTCCTGTCGGCCGCGAGAGGGCGAGCCGCAGCAGCCGGTCCACCAGAGCGGGATAGTCCACCCCAGAGGCCGCCCACATCCGCGGGAACATCGAGGTGGGGGTGAAGCCCGGCATCGTGTTCACCTCGTTGACCACCAGGCTGCCGTCGGCGAGGAGGAAGAAGTCGATCCGCGCCAGCCCCTCGCACGAGAGCGCCTCGAAGGCCGCCACCGCCAGAGCCTGCGCCTCGTGGACGAGGTCGCCGGCCAGGGCAGCCGGGACGTCGAGGCGGGTGTCCTGCTCGGGCAGGTACTTCGCGGCGAAGTCGTAGAAGTCGTGGTCCCCGCGGACGGTGATCTCGGCAAGGACGCTCGCCTCGGGCGGTCCGCCCCAGAGCTGCTCGAGCACGCCGCACTCCAGCTCGCGGGCGCCCTCGCCGGCGGCCGCCTCGACCATGACCTTGGGGTCCCAGCGGCACGCCTCGGCCACCGCGGCGTCGAGCCCACCGGGGTCCCGCACCTTGCCGATGCCGATGCTGGAACCCCCGCGGCAGGGCTTGACGAACACGGGGTAGCCCAGAGCGTCGACCCGACGGCGGACGTCCTCGGGCACGGCGGCGCCGCGCGACCGCTCCAGGACGACATAGGGCAGCACCGGCAGACCGGCTCCCTCGAGCACCACCTTCATGTAGTGCTTGTCCATGCCCACGGCCGAGGCGAGCACCCCCGACCCGACGTAGCGGACGTCCGCGATCTCCAGCAGCCCCTGGACGCTGCCGTCCTCACCCAAGGGGCCGTGCAGCACCGGGAAGACCACGTCGACACGGCCCAGGGCCTGCGGCAGCACCCCACGCTCGTGGACGACCATTTGGCCCGCGCCGCCGTCCTGGGCGATCGAGAGGACGGGCAGCGTGTCGTCGACCTCCGGCAGCCGCTCGGCGTCGGTGATCGCCAGGCGTGCGGTGTCGCCGGACTCCAGGACCCACCGGCCATCGCGGGCGATCCCAATCGGGACGACGTCGTAGGTGCCCCGGTCGATGACCTGCAGCACGCTCCCGGCGGTGACGCACGAGATCGCGTGCTCGCTGGACCGGCCACCGAAGAGCACTGCCACCCGGGGGCGCCGGCCGTCGGGGGACCCGCCGTCGGGGGACCGGGCGTCCGACGGTGCGGGCAGGTCGCTCATGGTGAGCCGACCCTACCGGCCTAGGGTTTCGCCCATGGCCGAGCACGAGACCGACACCCCGGGCGGATCGCCCACCGCGGGCCTGCGACCCGAGACCGTGGCCGTCACCGCCGGCCGACCCCCACACGCCCCGGACGCGCCGCTGAACACTCCGATCACCGCGGCGTCGACCTACGTCGCCGGAGGTGAGGTGGAGTACGGCCGCTACGGCAACCCCACCTGGACCGCCTTCGAGCAGGCTCTCGGCGCCCTGGAGGGGGGGCGATGCCTAGCGTTCTCCAGCGGACTGGCGGCCGTCGCCACGCTGCTGGACCTGGTGGGCGCCGACGGCGTCGTCGTCACCCCGCGGCACGCCTACAACGGCACCATCATGCAGCTGGCCGACCTCGAGGCCCGGGGGCGGGTGTCGGCGCGGCTGGTCGACGTCACGGACCCCGGCGCGTTGCGCGCTGCCTGCGAAGACGCGGCCCTGCTCTGGCTGGAGTCCCCCACCAACCCTGCCCTCGAGGTCGTCGACCTGTCGGCGGCGGCGGCGGCCGCCCATGCGGCGGGAGCAACGGTGGTGGTCGACAACACCTTCGCGACCCCGCTCCTGCAGCGACCGCTCGATCTGGGCGCCGATCTCGTCGTGCACTCGGCGACCAAGCTGATCGCCGGGCACAGCGACGTACTCCTGGGTGCGGTGCTCACCCGCTCCGCGGAGCTGTACGACGTCCTCAAGGGGCGGCGCGACCTGGTGGGGAACTCGCCGGGGCCGTTCGAGGCCTGGCTGGCACTGAGGGGCTTGCGGACCCTGGCCGTCCGCCTCGACCGAGCTCAGGCCAGCGCCCGTGTCCTGGTCGAGCGTCTGCGGGACCATCCGGCCGTCGTGGAGGTCCGCTACCCTGGGTGGGGCACGATCGTCTCGGTGGTGCTTCACGACGCCGACGGCGCTGATCGGATGACCCGCAGCACCAGGCTGTGGGTTCACGCGACGAGCCTCGGTGGCGTGGAGTCGACATTGGAACGTCGTCGACGCTGGCGCACCGAACCGGCCACCATTCCCGATGGGTTGGTCAGGTTGTCGGTGGGGATCGAGGACGTCGAGGACCTCTGGGACGACCTCGACCGGGCGCTTGCCGGAGCGGTGGCGGGCGGCCTGAGCCGTGGCAGGATCGAGGCATGACCGTTGTCAAGATCAACGCCATCACCGTCGACCCCGACAGTGGCGACGAGCTCGCCCACCGGTTCGCCGCCAGGGCGGGCGCGGTCGACGGGCAGGAGGGCTTCGAGGGATTCGAACTCCTCAAGCCGACCGACGACCGGTCTGTCTGGCTGGTCATCACGCGGTGGCGCGACGAGGAGTCGTTCCAAGCCTGGATGTCCTCCCCCGCCTTCGCGCACGGGCACCGCGGCGGGCCCGCACCGCAGGGCGCGGCACGACCGGTCAGCACCGGGAGCGAGCTGTGGTCCTACGTCGTGGCCGGTGGCTCGCAGGGTGGCTCGCCGGGCTGACCGGGCCGCTACTCCCGCTCGTGCTTCGTCCGCCGGGACAGGAACGTCTCGATCATCGCCGGGACGGTCATCTCGTCGGCGATGACCGCGTGGACCGCCTCGACCAGGGGAGCCTCGATCTCGTGCAGCCGGGTCAGGGCCAGCAACGAGCCCGCGCTCTTGACGCCCTCGGCGACCTGCCGAGTGGAGGCGGCGATCTCCGCCGCGGTCATGCCCTGGCCGAGCTTCGCGCCGAACGTCCTGTTGCGCGACAGCGGTGAGGAGCACGTCGCAACGAGGTCACCGAGCCCTGCCAATCCCATGAGGGTGAGCGGGTCTGCCCCGAGCTTGACGGCCAGCCGCGCGGTCTCCGCCAGTCCTCGCGTGATCACCGACGCCGTGGTGTTGTTGCCGAAGCTCAGACCGACGGCCATGCCGACCGCGAGGGCGATGACGTTCTTGTAGGCGCCGCCCACCTCGCAGCCGACGACATCCACACTGGAGTAGGGGCGGAACGCCGGGCCGTTGACCCACTCGCGGACGCGCGAGGCGACCGCCTCGTCCTGGCAGGCCACCACGCTGGCCGCGGGCTCGCGCATCGCGATCTCCCGCGCCAGGTTCGGGCCCGACAGGACCGCGATCCGGTCGGGTCCGGCCCCGGTGACCTCCGCGATCACCTCGCTCATCCGGCGCAGTGACCCGAGCTCGACCCCCTTCATCAGCGACATCATCACCGCGTGGGGCGCGATGACGTCGGCCCAGTCCTCGAGGTTGCTGCGCAGGGTCTGCGAGGGGACGGCGAGCACGACCAGGTCGCTGCCCGATGCCGCCTCCTCGGGGTCGTGGGTCGCCCGGATGCTCGGGGGCAGGGCGATGCCGGCCAGGTAGTCGGAGTTCTCATGGGTCTCGTTGATGACCGCGCAGAGCCCCTCCCGCCGCCCCCAGAGGGTGACGTCGTGCCCGGCGTCGGCAAGGACCAGTGAGAACGCCGTCCCCCAGGAACCGGCACCGAAGACGGCTATGCGGGTCATCACTCGCTCCTTCGCAGCAGGCGGCGCCGCTGCCGGGTCCGCGGGTTGCCGATGGGCCGGACCCCGGTCTCCCGGGGGTCGTAGCGCTGCGCGGGGGCCGATTCGCCACGGACGTCTTCCAGGAGTGCGGTGATCGCGTCCATGATGCGATCCGTGGCTTCGCGAAGCACGGCTGGGGTGAGTTCCCCGTCGCGCAGGTCGTCGAGCTCCACAGGATCCCCCACCTTGGCCCACACCTCGTGCGGGGGGAAGAGGTGCGGCCGCTTCGCGTAGGGCGGCAGGATGCGGTGTGCTCCCCACTGCGCCACTGGGATCACCGGGACACCGGCCGACAGCGCGATCCGGGCGGCACCGGTCTTGCCCGACATCGGCCACAGGTCAGGCTGCCGGGTCAAGGTCCCCTCCGGGTAGACGATGACCGCCTTGCCGTCCTGCACCGCCTGCACCGCCGCCGAGAAGGCCTTGGAGGCGTCGGCCGTCAAGCGGTAGACGGGGATCTGCCCGGTCGAGCGCAGGATCGCCCCGATCACGGGAACCTCGAGCACCTGGGCCTTGGCCAGGAACCGTGGCAGCCGGCCGTGGTCGAACATCACATGGGCGAAGGTCAACGGGTCGATGTGCGAGATGTGGTTGGCCGCGACGACCGCCCCGCCCTCGGCCGGGATCTTGAAGCCGTCGACCCAGCGCGGCCGCGTCAGCAGCCACAACACGGGTCGCACGATCGCCTCGGCGATGGTGAACGCCCACCCCCGGCGCTCACGCATCCTGCGCGGCTTCGCCACCCTGCCCTCCTGTGTGCCAGCGGGTCTCCACGTCGCCTGCCGCGCAAGCCCTTCGCATGCACGGCTGGCGACGTGGAGACCCTACTGCCCGCCTCGCTCCAGACGGTCCCCCCTGGCCGGAACCGGGACGTGATTTGGCAGGATCGAGCGCGTGCGCACCCCCGGATCCGTTGCACGGGCCCGGTTCGGCGTTGTCGTCCCGGTCAAGCCGACGGCCGTGGGGAAGTCCCGGCTCAGGCCCTTGGGAGAGGACCTCCGCCGGGCGCTGGTCACCGCCTTCGCACTCGACACGGTGTCCGCGGTCCGCAGCTGCCCGGCCGTGGCCGCGACCCTCGTAGTCACCGACGACGCCACGTTGGCCGGCGCGATGGACCGACTCGGCATCAGCTCCGCCCCGGACGGTCGGCCGGGGTCGCTGAACGAGAGCCTGCGCCTGGGTGCGGAGACGTTGATGTGCCGACACCCGGGTCTCATTCCAGTCGCCGTCTGCGCGGACCTTCCGGCGCTCACGGCCGCCCACCTCGGGGACGTCCTGCAGGCAGCCCTCCAGGGAGGCTTCCACCCGGCTTGTCGCGTGGCGCCGGACAGCAACCGGCCTGCCTCGCCGGATCACCCCGCCGGGGCGCCGGCGGGGTCATCGGCGTTCGTCGCGGATGCCGCCGGCTCGGGCACCACCCTCTACCTGGCCCCGACGCTGGAGGGGTTCTGGCCGCACTTCGGGCCACGATCCCGGGCCGCCCATCTCGCCGGCGGAGCCACCTCCCTCGAGGCCGCCGACACGGTCCGTCAGGACGTGGACACGCCGGAGGACCTCGAGCGCGCGGCGGCGCTGGGGGTCGGTGTGGCGACCTCGTCGGTTCTAGCGCGGTTGCGGCGCTGAGGAAACCTGCGAAACATCGGTCGGATCAGGACTTCTTGGCGGCCGTCTTCTTCGCGGTGGTCTTCTTCGCCGGGGTCTTCTTCGCCGTGGCCTTCTTCGCCGTGGCCTTCTTCGCCGGCGCCTTCTTCGCGGAGCCCTGCCCGGTGGTGGTCTCTTTCGTCGTGGTCTTCTTGGCCGGCTTCTTCGCGGCCGAGGACTTGCTCGACGTGGTCTTGCCCGCAGTCGAGGTCTTCGTCGCGGCCTTCTTGGACGGCGTCTTGCGTGCCGATGGTGTCGTGGTCGCCTTCTTCGCCGCGCTCTTCGTGGCCGTCGGGGTGGTCTTGGCGGTCGAGGACGACGCTGCCGGGGCCTTCGTCGCGGTGGTGGAGGTGGTGCGCTGTCCGGCACTCGTGGTGCCCGCGGCCGCGCGCGTCGATGTGCGCGAGCGCGGGCTGGTCGTGCCGCCGGCCGCCTTGCGAGCGACTTCCGCGGCCTGGCGCGCCGGGGCGGTCGCCCGCCGCGCAACATCGGAGGCCTTCGGAAGCTTGGGCAGCTTCTTGGCTCCCGACACCACTGCCTTGAGATCGGCACCGGGGTTGAACTTCGGGATCGCGGTCTTCTTCGCCTTGATCCGCTCGCCGGTCGCCGGGTTGCGCACCCAACGGGCGTCGCGGACCCGCTTCTCGAACGAGCCGAACCCCGTGATGGCGACCTTCTCCCCTCGCGCCACCTCCCGGGTGATCACATCCAGCACCGAGTCCAGCGCGTGCTGGGCCTGCTTGCGGTTGCCTTCGTAGCGCGTCGCCAGAGCGTCGATGAGCTGCGTCTTGTTCACCGCAGTCCCCTTTCGTGATCGACCGAAGCCGAACCTCTGTCCGGCGCTTGCTTCGCACGCTAGGGAAAAGTGTCCCTACTCACAACGGCTGGGAGCGATCTCTGCGCCGGTTCCGGTCGTTCAAGGGCCGTGGACGGCCGACCGAGCCACGCCGCGCGGCGGCCGGCGGACGATGCCGCCGGGGGGTCGCTCCCTCTCCGCGCATTTCGGCACCCCGACAAGAATCTGTGACTCGACCGCAGTTCAGAGAGTGACCGGCTTCCACGACGGCCGATTCCCCTCGTACGCCGCAATGGCGTCGTCGTGGGAGAGGGTGATGTCGACGTCATCCAGCCCGTTCAGCAACCGATAGCGGGTGTAGTCGTCGATGTCGAACCCAGCGACCAGGTCACCGGCTCGCACCTCGCAGGTCTGGAGGTCGACGGTGACCTGTGTGCTTGGATCCACCTCGACCATCTCCCACAGGCGGTCGACGACGTCCTGGTCCACCTGGGCGGCCAGCAGCCCGGCCTTGCCGGAGTTGCCGCGGAAGATGTCGGCGAAGCGGCTCGAGAGAACGACGCGGAAGCCGTAGTCCATCAGCGCCCATACCGCGTGCTCCCGGGACGACCCGGTGCCGAAGTCGGGCCCGGCCACCAGCACCGTCACGCCGGCGCGCTCGGGGCGGTTGAGCACGAAGTCGGGATCGTTGCGCCAGGCACCGAAGAGCCCGTCCTCGAACCCGGTGCGGGTCACTCGCTTGAGGTACACCGCCGGGATGATCTGGTCGGTGTCGATGTTGCTGCGCCGCAGCGGGAGCGCCGTCCCTGTGTGGGTGGTGAAGCTCTCCATGCTGGTCTCCTCTCAAGGCCCGGGTGGTTGGTCTGGTCGTCGCCTGACCGATCAGGATGCGTCAGGAACGGGAGGACAGGTCGGCAGGACTCGCCAGATGCCCGGCCACGGCAGTGGCGGCGGCCACCGGAACGGAGACAAGATGTGTGCGGCCACCCCGACCCTGGCGGCCCTCGAAGTTGCGGTTCGACGTCGAGGCGCTGCGCTCGCCGGGCGCGAGCTGGTCGGGGTTCATCCCCAGGCACATGGAGCACCCTGCGCCGCGCCATTCTCCGCCGGCCTCGAGGAAGACCGTGTCGAGCCCCTCGCTCTCCGCCTGCATCCGCACCCGAACCGACCCGGGGACGACGAGCAGCCTGGTGTCCGGGGCGACCGTCCGGCCCCGGAGCACCTCGGCGGCCGCCCGCAGGTCCTCGATGCGGCCGTTGGTGCAGGAGCCCACGAACACCGTGTCGACGGCGATGTCGCGCATCGGCGTACCCGGAGTCAGCGCCATGTACTCCAGTGCCTTCTGTGCCCCTACGCGGTCAGATCCCTCCGGGAAGTCCTCTGGGGCAGGCACCGTGCCGGAGAGCGGCACCCCCTGCCCCGGGTTCGTGCCCCAGGTGACCAATGGCGTGACCTCGGCGGCGTCGAGCACGATCTCGGCGTCGAAGGCGGCGTCGGGATCGGTGACCAGCGTCTGCCAGTGGGCAAGGGCGGCTTCCCAGTCGGCTCCCGTGGGCGCCTCGGGCCGGCCCTGGACGTAGTCGAAGGTCGTCTGGTCGGGGGCGATCAAGCCCGCCTTCGCTCCCCATTCGATCGACATGTTGCAGATCGTCATCCGCCCCTCCATCGAGAGCTCCTCGATGGCCTGGCCGCGGTACTCCACGACGTATCCTTGGCCGCCCCCGGTGCCGGTGCGGCTGATCAGGGTGAGGATCAGGTCCTTGGCGGTCACCCCCTCGGACAGCGACCCGGTCACCGTGACCGCCATCGTCTTCGGACGCGCCTGGGGCAGCGTCTGGGTCGCCAGGACGTGCTCGACCTCCGAGGTGCCGATGCCGAAGGCCAACGCGCCGAAGGCGCCGTGGGTCGAGGTGTGGGAGTCCCCGCAGACGATCGTCATGCCGGGCTGGGTGAGTCCGAGCTGCGGACCCACGACGTGCACGATCCCCTGCTCCACGTCACCGAGCGGGTGCAGCCGCACGCCGAACTCGGCCGCGTTCTTGCGCAGCGTCTCCACTTGCATGCGGCTGACCGGGTCGGCGATCGGCCGGTCCAGGTCCAGCGTCGGCACGTTGTGGTCCTCGGTGGCCAGGGTCAGGTCAGGGCGTCGTACCGGCCGTCCGGCGAGCCGCAACCCGTCGAACGCCTGCGGCGAGGTGACCTCGTGGATCAGGTGGAGGTCGATGTAGAGCAGGTCCGGCTCCCCGTCGGCGCTGCGCACAACGTGCTCGTCCCAGACCTTCTGCGCGAGGGTGCGGCCCATGAGTCTCCTCCGTTCGACGCCCCGTCTCGGGTGGTGTGACGCGGACCGCAGAGCCCGACGTGCGGCGCCCTTGTCATATCAACATGCGAGACGGCATGATCAGATTATGGACAACTCTAGCGGAGTCGGTGTCCTCGACAAAGCGGCGCTGGTCCTTACCGCGCTCGAGTCCGGTCCGGCCACCCTGGCCGGGCTGGTGGCCACCACGGGCCTGGCGCGGCCGACCGCCCACCGGCTGGCCGTGGCGCTCGAGCACCACCGGCTCGTGGCACGCGACATGCAGGGGCGCTTCACTTTGGGCCCCCGGCTGGCCGAGCTCAGTGCGGCGGCGGGCGAGGACCGGCTGCTGGCCTCGGCAGGGCCGGTGCTCGCCAGGCTTCGCGACATCACCGGCGAGTCCGCCCAGCTGTGGCGTCGGCAGGGCGACCACCGGGTGTGCGTCGCGGCGGCGGAGCGGCCCTCGGGCCTGCGCGACACGATCCCGGTGGGCTCCCAACTCACCATGCGGGCCGGGTCCGCCGCTCAGGTCCTGCTCGGCTGGGAGGACCCCGAGCGGATGCACCGCGGACTTCAGAGCGCGGCGTTCACCGCGACCGCCCTGGCGGGCATCCGTCGGCGTGGATGGGCGCAGTCGGTCGGCGAGCGGGAGCCCGGGGTCGCCTCGGTCTCGGCGCCGGTCCGCTCGCCCTCGGGAAAGGTGATCGCCGCGGTCTCGGTGTCCGGACCCCTCGAGCGGCTCACCCGCCAGCCTGGTCGTATGCACGCCCCTGCAGTGCTCGCGGCGGCCGATCGCCTCTCGGAGTCGCTGCGCCGCTCCCCCGACTGAGGACTACCCATGCGTGACCATGAAACGGCCTGGCCCAGCCTCGCTGCGATCGACTTGCCCACTCGGGTTGACACCGCCGTCTTCGAACCCTCACCCCACCAGGACGCCGCCGGAGGCGCCACGTGATGGTGACCGTCGCAGTCATCCTGGTCGTCTCCGGCGCCCTGATCGCCGGAGCGGTCTTGGGCGTCTATGGTCGGCTCCCGGCGCCCCTCGAGGGCTTCATCGTGTCCCTTGCCGGCGGTGCACTGATGATCTCCGCCGTGCTTGAGCTGATCGAGCCCTCCTCGCGGCAAGCGCCGCTGTGGGCGGCCGGAGCACTGGTGATTTCCGGGGCAGTCGTGTTCGCGGTGCTCGACGATGCGGTCAAGCGACGCTGGGGAGGCCACAGCGGAGGCGGACTGCTTGCGGCAATCACCCTGGACGGGATTCCAGAGAACCTGGCGCTCGGGGTCGCCCTGATCGGGACCGGGCCCCTCGGAGCGGCGGCGCTGTCGGGTTCCATCCTTCTGTCGAACCTGCCTGAAGCCGCGGGGGGAGCGCGCGACATGGCGCATGGAGGTCGTTCCAAGCCGCAGGTCCTGGGCCTGTGGGTCGCCACCGCCCTGCTGCTCTCGGCCGCGGCCCTGGCCGGCAACCTCGCGTTGGGTGGCGCCTCGGAGCAGACACTTGCTCTGATCCGCTGCTTCGCCGGCGGCGCCGTGGTGGGGTCCTTGGCCATCGAGGTGTTCCCGCAGGCTTTCAAGCAGAGTGGATATGCCTCTGCCCTCGCCGTGGCTCTTGGCCTGGTCATGGCCCTGTACCTGGACCAGCTGGGCTGACCCCACAGGCTCCGCGAGGTGCTGTTGAGCCAGCCAGCCCCACGCGCGGAACCTCGATCGCTGGCGGCGACTCGTCAACAGCAGTGACCTCCCCGGAATGCACCGGGTCTTGACCGGTCTCGACCGTGACTCGATCGACATGCGGCGTGCCAGATCATCGAGCAGTCCGAGGTCATCGTCATGGGCTCCCAGGCGATCCTCGGCGCGTACGACGAGTCGTGCGCACCTGCTGCGGCCACGATGTCGATCGAGCTCGACATCCTCCCGATCGCCGATGGCAGCGGCGAGACCGCACAACTGACCGACCGGATCGAGGGCGTCGCAGGCGAGTCCTCGCCCTTCGCGGAACTGCACGGCTTCACCATCGACGGCATCGATCTGGAAACCACGCGATCACGACGAAGCAACCGAGGCCGCGCTCACCTGGCAACACGCAACGCGTTGAAGCACCTGCATCCTTTCGCCCGGATGGGGCTACCCGGCGCGGAGCGGGTTTGGGGCCATCGACTACTCGACTGATGCCGAGAATCCAGAGGTGCAAACCACATGGACCCTGGACCCCACAGCAAGAATGTCGTAGGTGCTGGAAGCCCTTGCGGGGTTGGACTTGTCGGCTCGGCTGCCGTCCCTCGCGGGCCATCGCGAGACCGTGTCTAGATTCGGGTTCATGACGCAGACCCCGCCGCCACTGCGGTCCCACCCGGTCGAGACCCGGATCGGCAGGCTCGACGTCGAGTCGGGATACCCGGATCCAGACGACGGCACGGTTGTTCGATGAACTGGACTTCCAAACGTGCAGTCCAGGGATACGTGTGGGCAATCCCTTAGGTGTCATTTGGCCAGTTGCTCACCTCCAACGCGACGACGCCCTACGTCATCGGTTTCCTCAATCTAGGCCGCACCGGGCCGCTGTGCCGGATGTACCCCCCGGGCCCACCGCCGGCATGGTGCTGGACCTCGTCCCCACGGTGAACGTCTTCCACGGCATCCGGATCCTCACCGCCGACGAGGGCGAGGCCGCCCAGACCTTGGCTGGCCACCGGGCCTACCCCGCCGCGCAGCGTGCCGAGCCGCCCGCGACCCGGGTGATCGATCCGGAGGGATAGACGTGGAGCGGTACCCAGCCCCGAGGCCTGGCCTACTGGGAGATGCTGGCGAGCCTCCTTGAGGAGGAGCCCGTCCATGAGCGTGACCGGATCATGCTGGCGCTGCTAGAGCACGTCGGCCTCCGCAGGGGCCACCCGTTCGCGCCCGACGACCGACAGCGTCACCTGCTCGAGGAAGCCGCGCTCGTCGGTGAAGCCATGGCGCGCGTGATTGGCTACGAGCCTCGGTTCGAAGGGGCCCAGGTCTATCCCGGCCGCGACTGGAAGCTCGCCCTCTTCCTCGATGCCAGCCAGGAGAACGAGCACACCACCCAGCTCGACGAGCGCACCGCCTGGTTCTACGAAGCCGTCACGTCCTCCCAAGGGATGACCACCACCACTCCCGGCGAAGGACAGGTCTACCTGCACGTGGGACGCGAAGCGGACGGCGATTGGCTGGTCGGCGGCCGCTCCTACGAACTCGTCGTGCCACCCGATATTCCGGTCGCCCAGTTCTGGTCCTTCACCGCCTACGACGCCGACACCCGATGCTTCGTCGATCAACCCCTCGACCGCGCCGACCGGTCATCCCGCGACAACCTCCTGGTGGAGGCCGATGGCTCGGTCCGCCTCCATGTCGGTCCGCGGGTCCCTGAGGGTCGACAAGCCAACTGGGTCCCCACCGTCGCCGACCGCGGCTGGTTCGGGTACTTCCGCTTCTACGCACCCACAGAGGCGTACTTCGACAAGACTTGGCAGCTCCCCGACCTCACCAGAGTCCAGTAGCGCAGGCAGCCGCGGCCCCGCCCGCTCACCGCTCCCGTGCGTCGCCCGCGCTCCAGCGGGCCCGAACCGTGGCAGCCGTGGACGAAGATCAGATCGATGCCGCGGATGCTGCCGATCTCCGCTTGCCGATCTCACCGGAGAGGACGATCAAGACGATCGGCAGCAGCAAGGCAGCGACGAGCGTGCGGACCACCACGTCGCTGTCGAGGGAGGCGGCGATGACCAACGCGGCGGAGATGTTGCGCTGCGCACCGCCCAGCGCGAGCACCACTCGCTCGGCAGAGGAGCCGCCGAACGCGCCCACCCACCCGCTGGCGAAGCCGACGACGATGACGATCGCGGTGCCCACAAAGACCCACGACCCGATCGACTCGAACACCTGCCGCCAGGTCACGAGCAAGGCTGAGACGACACCCACAGCAAGGCCGACCGTCGAGGCTTGATTGAACCCGCCGACCACCGTTTCCGCAGCCGCCGCGTACCGATAGCGCACGAGAAGCCCGATCGCGAGAGGAAGGAGCATGAACAACAAGAGCGACTGCGCGATGTCCCACGCGGCGATCTTGGCGCCGCTGACCGCGAACGGCACCACCAGCGGAGCGAAGGCGACCGTGACCACCATCAGCACGACCATCGCGCCGACCGCCAGGGACTGATCGCCGTGCGCCAGCTTGGCCAGGGTGGGAAGGAACGGCGCGCCGGCACAACAGCCGATCAGGATGATCGCGGTACCGGTCGCCTCGTCCATCGGCAACACTCGAACGGCAAGAACGGCAACCCCGGGAACGAGAACGAAGTTGGCGAGCACCAGGCCAGCGACAAGTTTCGGGGCCCGCAGGGAATCGACGATCTGGGCCAAGGTGAGCTTCAGGCCGAGCGCTGCCATGCCGGTCACCACGAAGGTCAGGATCCCGACTTGCGTGATGATCGTCAGAACGTTCTGCATGAGACGCTTCTTTCGCTCGCCTGCCCGGCTCCGGGCAATCTACCGCGCCAGTTGAGGTCGAGTTTTGCCCGACGTTTTGGCTACACTGTGGACATGACTGCTGTTCCCCTGGGCGACGCGCGAGACCGGCTCTCCGCGTACGTCTCGGAGGTCGAACGCACCCATCAACGCGTGACAATCACCCGTCACGGCCACCCGGCTGCGGTCCTCATCTCAGCCGACGATCTCGCCGCCATCGAGGAGACCCTGGAGATCCTCGGGACGCCCGGTGCTGCCGAAGCCATCAACGAGGGCCTCACCGACGCTGCCGCAGGCCGCTTCGCCGCCAACGACGCACTCAAGTCCCGCTACGGGATCGCCTGAGTGGAGGAGCGATACTCGATCCGAGTCACGGTTCGGGCCGAACGCGATCTACAGCGGTTGCCAGCAAAGATCGCCACGGCCTGCCTCGGGTTCATCTTCGGACCTCTCGCTGGCAATCCACAGCGAGTAGGCAGGCCCCTCCGCGCCGAGCTCGGCGGCCTGCACTCTGCTCGCCGAGGTGACTACCGGGTGATCTACGGCGTCATTGATGACGCCCGCACGGTGGAGATCGTGCATGTAGACCGACGCAGCGACGTCTACAGGCGATGAAGTGGCCTTCGCCGCCCGTCCGGTACTGGTCACGCTCCGGGTAACGATCGTGTCTCGGGAACAAGTGGGACCCACCATCGGCAACATGCTGGGCGACCTCGACGTCGAGATCCGTGCAGCCATCGACGGGAAATGCCTAGGATGATGCGCGCCGTGCTGCCCCCGCGGCTGACGCGGGGAGTGCCAGTGTCCTTGTAGCTAGGCGATAACGGCGGCGAGTGCCCTCGGGCACTGTCAGACTCGAGCGCACAGGGCGTCGACCACGGTTCGACAGCGAGCCGTCGTCGGGACTTCGACGAGCGCCAACTCCCCGCTCAGGGGTTCGTCTGCTGGGCTTCCTTGGCGGCTGCCTTGATGTCGTCGGCCTCAACCTTGTCGATGGCGTTCTCGACGATGGCGTCGGCTCGTCCGAGCGCTTTCCGGATCCTGACCTCACCGGGATCGGACACCAGGGCGAGCAAACCGGAGTGCCCGGGCGGGACTGCGTGCTCAAGCTGCTGCTCGAGGTCGCCGTGGTGGTGCCGCTGACGCAGCTTGCCGGCGAGGGCGCCGGCGGAGCCGACCACGGCGGCGCTGGCGAGGATCGACGGTGGAAAGATCACCCCGAGCGCGATGCCACCGACCACCCCCCACTTGAGCCCCGACTTCGTGCTGTGATCGGTGGCCTTCTGGACTTCCAGCTTGCCCTCCGCAGTGCGGTTGACCACGATGACGCCCTCGATCTCGACGGTCCGGCCGTCCTCGACCGACCGGAGGGCTTCGTAGGCCTCCCATGCCGCGCTGGTGTCGCTGAAGTCTGCGACGAGGAGGGTGTAGGCGCCGTCGGAGACGCCGGCCGCGCTCACCTCGAGGTCGGGTGTGTTGGTCTCGTCTGACATGCCAGGTGCTCCTTGGTGGTGGGGTTCCCACTCTCGTTGGTGGTGCGGTTCCCACTCTCGAGCGACGGGACCTTGCTGTCCTCATCCGGTGCGGGTGAATCCGCATGTAGTCCACGCCGAGGGAGATGCCCGAGGTGACACATTGCCGCGCGGTCTCTAGCACGGCCCACCCGGCTTTCGCCCACCGACTGAGTGTGTGGTCACCGAACAAGTCGAACGGGCACCGGAACCAGACCATGCGTGCCGCGACGCAGATGAAGACCAGAAGGACCACAGGAGCACTTCTCCGAAGTCGTTGGTCATCGCGTCCATGGCAAGCCCGCTCGTCGATTCGGGTCCGAGTCGACCGGTCTGGCGAACTGCCCGGCGTTGAGCTCATTTGGCGTCAGGACTGCTGCCAGCTCGCCACCGGACGAACCTCGTTCGGGTTCAAGGACGGCATCGGCCAACCCGCGGGCGAGGGAAGCGGTCAAGCAGTCCTCGAATTCTCGTGAGCGGCCGCTTCTTCATCGCCGAGCGCATCGGCTCGCACGCCGGACCATCCGTTGTTCGCCCGGAACGGGCTGCCGAGCCGCGGTGTCCCCGTGACCTCGACACCCCACGGCGCCGCCTCCCGAAGGTGCCCGATCAGGCTGTCGACTCGGCCGGCCTGGGCTGGTTCCGGGGGGATGCGCAGCTTCAGCCGGGCGCTGGCGCGGGGCACTGTCGCCGCCGTGGAGCCAATGACCGGCGGGCAGTCGATGCCGAGGATGGCCAGCGCTGGCCTCGCCCACATCATGTCCGAGACGCTGCCAGAACCGAGCATCGACTCGGCGGCACCGCATGCTACGAAGATCCGTAGATGGGCCGCCCGAGGACGGGCGGCCCAACGACGCATTTCCGGGCCTGTTGTTGGACGTCGTGGGTGGTGGTGGGACGTGCACGGTGGCGTGAAGATCTACCGCGGGAACACCGCGGCCGCCCGCTCCTACGTCGAGGCCGACCACGGGCGCCTCGATGACTACTACCTCGCTGAGGGCTGACCGGCACCAGCTGCCCGCGGTCGGCCGAGGCGGCGTCCTGGACCTTGCTGCCCGCTGCGCCGACCCCACAGCCGTGGTCACCCTGGACCGGGTGCACCGCTTCGCGGATCCGGAGTACGCCGAGGTGTCCCTGTCGATGCGCTCGGGCGAGGACCCTGCAGGGGTGTTCGACCAGTTGGTCCAGCGGGGCCAGATCATGGTGCACGCCACCGAGCCCGAGCGCACCGAGGCACTCGCCTCCGAAGCCGCCGAGTCCGGCGCTCTGGTCATCGCCGACACCCGCGAGCAAGTCGCCGACCTCAACGCCGCCGTCCGCGACCGGCTCGTCTCCGCGGGCCGGGTCGACGATCGGTGCGGGGTAAGAGAGTAAAAGAAAAAGGAAAAAAGACGATGTCCGCGTACAACCTCACGTGTCGTTCTCCGTACGACCTGACGTGTAGGTCGGTCTCGGCGAGTTGAGTCCCTGCTCGCCTTGAGGCCGGGTCACCCTTCGGTTCGTCCACCGCCAAGTCGACGAACCCGAAGGGAGCCCGTGTGCTCATGATCCTGGATCAGGAGTCCTGGATGAACATTCGTCGTTTCCGCGCCCTGCATGCCAAGGGCGCCACCTATGCCGATATCGCCCGCGAGTGTGGCTGTGACTGGCGCACCGTCCGCAAGTACCTCGCCGAGGACGCGCCCTCGACCCCGCCGGCCGGGACATCGAGGGTCGGCACCCAGCCGAAGCTGATCACCCCGTTCGTGGGCGTGGTCGAGGCGTGGCTGCGGGCCGACATCACCATCAAGGCCAGCGTGGTCCACGAGCGGCTGGTCGCCGAGCACGGCTTTGTCGGCCACTATCAGCGGGTCAAGGAGTTCCTCGCCGAGGCCCGGGACCGGATCGCCGCCGAGCTCGACGCCGGGGGAGACAACCCGCTGACCGGGCTGCACCGCCGGTTCGAGGTCGTTCCCGGCGCGCAGGCCCAGGTCGACTGGGGCGAGGAGGGAGACCTGCTCGTCCACGTCGGCATCCGATGCGTGTACTCGTTCCACATGACGTTGTCGCACTCTCGCGACCCGTTCACCTGCTTCACCACCAGCATGGACCTGGCCACGTTCTGGGACTGCCACCGCCGCGCGTTCGCGCACTTCGGCGGCGTCCCCGGCTCGATCGTCTACGACCGGACCAAGACCGTGGTCAAACGCCACGTCGCCCCCCGTGCGGCGGTCCCGCTGCATCCCGAAGCGGCCGCGTTCGCTGAGCACTACGGGTTCACCATCGACGTGCTGGCCGCCTACCGGCCCAC
>CAVUWU010000001.1:0-786112 GCA_963745245.1 uncultured Actinomycetota bacterium | reverse complement strand
AATGAGGATGTCGCGGGTTCGACTCCTGTCACCGGCTCCATATCAGCGGTTTGACCTGCGGTTTTGTTGCATCGAGGGTGGTCTGCTGCGTCAGGTGACGCCCATTCAGCGAGTTCGGAGCACGTGTCCTCTCGCTTCTCAGAAATGAAGAGATCTCTTCACGCGTCGCCTCGTCGGACGTGGATGTCGTAGCTGGGCCTGGGGGACGGCATGGTCGAACGCGCGTTCCTTTCGACGCTGGGCTCGTGCCGTGGAACAGGCTCGACGCCAGCGAGTTCTGTGGGCTCTGTGTCGTATCCCTACATGCCGGAGGTGCCCGCGTAACCTTAGGTCCCTAAAGTTTCGCTCATGCAGTCGGTGGGAAGGGCTGGTGCTGATGGCTCATTGGGAAGAGGCCCGCTGGCGGTCAGCCGACCTTGACGCGGTTCCGCGTTGGGACCGGCGTTCAGGACCCTACCGGCGCTACGTCCCCGACCTCCTGGACGGCCACCCCTTCACCATCGACCGAGAGTTGAGCGTACGCGTTGCCCAGGTCGAGCGAGAGATCCGAGCGCTCAACAGTGGCCCGGACGCTGAGTCGCTGATGGCCATCGCCCGCCTTCTGCTGCGTTCGGAGGCGATCGCGAGCTCGCGGATCGAGGGTGTGGCTCCATCAGCACGGCAGGTCGCGCTCGCGGAGCTGGCGAC
This sequence comes from uncultured Actinomycetota bacterium, assembly GCA_963745245.1. Taxonomy (GTDB): domain Bacteria; phylum Actinomycetota; class Actinomycetes; order Propionibacteriales; family Nocardioidaceae; genus Marmoricola_A. Next base: position 785,425 of record CAVUWU010000001.1, on the reverse strand, counting down.
GACCGAGGACGTCCGGGGGGTCAGCGACCAGGCGCGACTCGTCGCCAATAACATGACCGTGGTGCGCCAGGCGATCAGCGACCTGGCCGATGCGGGCACCGTCACGGTCGAGCAGGTGATCGGTCTGCATCGTGCGCTTCTTCCCGACGAACCGCAACACCACGGCCTCAGGACGGTCCAGAACTGGATCGGGGGCTCGGACTGGCATCCGATCGAAGCTGACTTCGTCCCCCCGTTCGAACGCGGGTATCGGAGTTGATGGAAGACCTGGTCGGGTATCTCGATGGCGCCGCCCATTCACCATTGGTCCAAGCAGCGGTGGTGCACGCGCAATTCGAGACGATCCACCCCTTCACCGACGGCAACGGCCGGGTTGGCAGAGCGCTCATCCATACGGTGCTCACCCGACGCGGTCTCACCAACGCCGCAGTCCTGCCGGTCAGCCTGGTACTCGCCACGATCCGTGACCGGTACATCGAGGCGCTCAACGCGTTCCGCTATGACGGCCCCGCCGACGGCGATGAGGCGACAGTCGCGTTCCGAGCCTGGATCACGACCTTCGTCGACGCCGCGTACCTCGCTGCGGGGGAGGCACGCCGGCTGAGCGCCGAGGTCGCAGAGCTGCGTGAATCCTGGCGAGAGCAGGTGGCGGCGTACCGACAGGACTCCGGGGTCCGTACCGTGCCGCGGTCGGACTCAGCGACCGCCCGGCTGCTCGACCTGCTCCCCGAAGCTCCCGTCGTGACCCCGCGGACCGTGCAGAAGATCCTGGGCGTCTCCCACCCTGCAGCCGGAGGGGCGCTCGAGGAGCTCAGCCGGTCGGGGATCCTGCACTCCCGAAAGATCCAGCGCAACGCCACGGCGTACCTCGCCACCGAGGTGCTCGACCTCGTGACCTTCGCCGAACGGCGGCTGGCCAGCACCCGCTTCGACACGCGCGAGTCGACTCCGATGCGCCCGGTTCCAGCCCGACCAAGGGACCCGTGACGCCGCTGACTCCTGCGTCACGGAGGCCAGAACGCTCGTCATCAAGTTGGTCAGCGTGCGTTGGCGCGACCCTCTGAAGAAGGAAGGTCGGCCAAACATCGTGTGGTCGTTGTCCACCGCCGATGTTCGGGCGTCGCTGAGGGCTCCGGCGGCCATACTCACCCCTCCCCGGGAAGTAGCTGCAGCTGGAGCTGTTCGGCGATGCGTTCGAGGGCGGCGGCGGCTTGAGCGGTGTGGACGTGTTGGTAGCCGCGGGTGGTGAGGATGGAGGAGTGCCCGAGGATGGTGGTGATCACTCCGGTGTCGATGCCGGCTTCCAACAGCAGGGTGGCGGTGGTGTGCCGGGCCTCATGGGGGACGTAGTAGCGCCCGGCGGGGTGGTTGAGCCCGGCGGGTTCCTGTCCAGCTGTCTCGGCGGCGTGCCAGCGTCGTAGCCCGGCTGCCCCTTGGAGGGCCTTCCATTCCTCGCGGTCGGCGTTGATGTTCGCCGGCCCGCCGGACAGGGCCGGCCAGACGAGGTTGTGGGGGCTGGGCGGTGCGATCTCCCGCCAGGCGCGCAGCGCGTCGTGGATCCAGGGGGTCATCGGGATGACGCGCCATCCGGCGCGGGTCTTGGGTCGGACGAGGTGGTAGCCCCGGGCCAGATGGCGAGCCTCGTACCCGTCGGGGAGGCGGAACCCCTGCTTCCGGTCGCTCTTGTCCAGGTAGGGGAGCGCCTGGAGCTGCCAGGCGACGGTGATGAGCCTGCGGTCGAAGTCGACGTTGTCCCACGTGAGGCCGAGACATTCCCCGGTCCGCATGCCTTGCAGCAGGGCGGTGGCCCACCGTGACCCGTGCGGCAGCTGAGCGGCCTCGGCGAGGATCGCCACGGCATCGTCGACGGTGAGGGCGTCGCGGTCGCTGACCCCCTGCCGGGGCGCTTCGACCAACAGGATCCGGTGGGGAACGTCGTGGCCTTCGAGGATCGCCGCTTTGAGCATCTTGATCAGGACGCGGTGGGTGCGCAGCGTGGTGGCGGGTGCCCGGCCGGCCTGGCGTTGGGCCATGGCGACCGCGCGGATGTCGGCCGGCGTCAACGCCGAAAGGCGCCGTTTGCCGATGGTCGGGACGATCCAGTGCCGTACGGCGTACTCGTCGGCGGAGTACGCCTTGGGGCGCTGGGTCAGCACCCGGGTGGCCATCCAGGTGTCCGCCCACGCCTTCACAGTCGTCCGGGTCGAGGTCGATACCGCGGGTCCGTCCCGGGCGATCTGCCGCCGCTTGGCTTCCAACTTCCGCTTGACCTCAGCCTCGGTATCCCCGTAGACCGTCAGGCGCCGGCGAGTGCCCCGGGCGGTGTAACCGGCTTCGAGCCGGCCCATCCACCGGCCGTCCGTGCGCTGGGTGATGCTGCCGGTGCCGTACTGCCGCCGCTGCGCTTTCATGGTGCCCATCATGACACCCTTATTCGCGGTGCAGCTTGGACACGTAGTGACCGCAATAGACTTCTGAACTGGGGTTATGCGCTCACGGCGCAGACCTTGAGTCCACTTGTAATGAGGATGTCGCGGGTTCGACTCCTGTCACCGGCTCCACGAAGCGACTCACCTCCATCATCGAGGTGTTGTGACGACAGGTTCACCGTCGAAGTGGAGCCGCCCGCAGCCCCCCGGCGCGGCCGCGACGGGCGCCGAGCAGATCGGGTCTACGGGCGGCGGGCCTTGATCGCCTTGCGACGCTTGCGCCAGTCGAGCAGGGCGACGATGCTGCGAGAGATCCCGTAGTCCTGGGCGCGCCCACCCGCCACCAGTGTGGGCTAGCGACAGTTCCAGCCTCCGGGTTGGGTTCGCTTGGAAGACGCCGGGGTCCTCGGGGGTGGCGGTCGAGGTTCTCTCTCCCGGGTCCGCGGTTGGTGGGGACACGTGAGGTTGTACGCGGACAACACTCGGGCCTTGACCTGCAGGAACGCGTGTTGGGAGCGGCAGGGGTCGGGCGTTCACGCCCCAGGAGACCTGGTGATCGGCGTTTGTCGAGGTCAGGCGGGGCGTAGCGCGGTGATGGTGGCCGGTGCGGGGACCCCACAGGCGGCGAGAATGCCGGGTTGAGCGGGGCGACGTGGACGACGCTGCCGCCCGACCCGGTGAGGGCGACGGCGTGGACGCGGCCGAGCTCGATGGTGATGCGTCGCCAGGTCTGCCCTGTGGGGCCTTCGGCGACGGGATCAGCAGCAACGCCAGACAGCACAGCAGGACGTGGGCGCGGATGCGGGGTTCGACGCGGTGGAACACCGGGCGCAGCTCGAGGGTCGACCTCTGTTGGCAGGCGCGGAGCGTCGTCGTTGCCGCAGCCGCCGCGCGTGCTCCTCGGTGCGGGCCGTGTCGTCGAGGTAGAGAGGTCGCCGCACCCGACGACGAATCCGCAGGTAGCGAGTTTGTCGGCGTCGGCGGTGAACGACCAGGTCGGGCCCAACCACTAAGGAGTGGATGAGGAGGACGGGTCGACCTCGACCCCTGGGCGGCGAGGCGAGGGAGGCCAAGTCGTGGCAAGGAACGCGTCCCGCGCGACCATCCCGGTTGGGGCTTGATCGTCGCGGTTGACAAGAGAGACTAATCCAGTTAGCTTTTGACCTAATAGTATTAGCCCACCGTGGAGGTTGTCGTGACCGAGTTCCTCACCGTCGATGGCGGCACCATCGCCTACGAGGTCACTGGTAGCGGGCCTCTGGTGGTGCTGGCGCACGGTTTAGGTGACAGCCGCGCGTCCTACCGGTTCGTAGTGCCCGAGCTGGTCTCGGCTGGCTACCGCGTTGCCGCAGTCGACCTGCGGGGATGTGGGGAGTCCAGCAGCGGCTGGCCGGGGTACACCCGCACAGATATCGCCGGTGACGTGATCGCGCTGGTCCGGCACCTCGGAGACCCGGCAGTGCTGGTCGGGCACTCGATCTCGGGTGGCGCCGTGACCATCGCCGCGGCGCAGGCGCCCGAGCTGATCGAGGGCATCGTCGAGCTCGCGCCGTTCACCCGCAAGCAGTCGATCAGCCTGGGTGAGCTGCGAGTGAAGCGCTACCGCACCGGCATGACCCGGCTGTTGATGGCCGGCGCCCTGGGCAGCGTGACGTGGTGGCACAAGTACCTCGACGTCGCATTCCCGGGCCGCAAGCCGGACGACTGGGCAGACCAGTTGCGGCGCATCGAGGCCAACTTGAGCGAGCCGGGCCGAATGAAGGCGCTGCAGCGCATGGGTCGATCTGCGCCGGTCGACGCCGGGAAGCAGCTGGGCAATGTCCGCTGCCCGACGCTCATCGTCGAGGGCTCGCTCGATCCAGACTGGGCCGACCCCCGGGTCGAGGGGGAGGCGATCGTGGCGGCGATGCCCGCCGGACTCGCCAAGCTCGAAGTGATCGAGGGCGCAGGGCACTACCCGCACACCCAGTTCCCCACCGAGACGGTCGCGCTGCTCCTGCCCTTCCTCAAGGCTCACGCACGTGCCTAGGGCCGGCCTGGACTCGGCGGCAGTGGTCGCGTGCGCGGCCGGGCTCGCCGACGAGATCGGCCTCCCGAACCTGACCCTGACTCTGCTGGCCGAGCGGCTGGGGGTACGCGCGCCGTCGCTCTACAAGCACATCGACGGGCAGGCCGACCTGAATCAGCGGATCGCCGTGCTGGCCCTCACCGAGCTGGGTGAGGGGCTACGCGACGCCCTGCAGGGCCGGGCCAACCGGGACGCCTTGTCGGCAGCGGCGCAGGCCATCCGGACCTTCGTGGTCGAGCACCCGGGGCGGTATGCCGCCACGATTCGGATCAACGCGAGCGGGCCGGACGATCCGCTGGTCGCGGCCGGAGCGCGGGTGATCGAGTCGCTGTCCGCGGTGCTGGCCGGATACAAGATCGATCCGGCCGACAACATCCACGCGCTGCGGATGCTGCGCAGCCTGTTCCACGGCTTCGCCGTACTCGAGGCGGCCGGCGGCTTCCAGATGGAGACCGACGTCGACGACAGCTTCGAGTGGTTGATTGGCTTCGTGGATCGCGGCCTGCTCGGCTTGACCGCGTGAGCCCGGATCCCACCGACGTGCAGATGAGTCTGAGCAAGGACCCAGCGGAAGCGAGGCTTCACCCAGTCGAAGAGCGGGATTCATGGGAGGCGCGACCGCATGTGGACGGCTGTCGGTTCCTCGCTCGCGGTCGGCGGACGTGCTGAGTCGGACACCAGAAGTCAGTCGGCGAGGGCAGCGAACACTGCCTGCCAACCGTCGTCCGGGCGTTCGAGGGTCGGGAGGTGTCCCGCCCACTCGAGCTCCACCAGTTCCGCCCGCGGCAGCCGGGCAACGAGCGCTCGTGCGGTGTCGATGAAGAAATCGAAATCGTGAGTGCCCACGACCACCGTGGCGGGCATGGCGAGCGCCTCGCAGGACACCTGCAACTCGCGGTCATCGACGTCACCCGCGGCGAGCTGGTGGTCGAAGGCGGCACGCTGCATGGTCCAGACCAGATTCCGAGCCTCGGCGTCGGCCTCGGGGCCGAGCCAGGTGGCCACATTCAACTCGGTCGCACCGTCGATGTCACCCGCGGCGAGGAGTCGGCCCTCTTCTTGCCAGACTGCGCGCAGACCCTCGTCGGGCTCGACGAGGTCACCCGCCGTGCACACCAGCACGAGGCGCTCGACCTGGTTCGGCAGAGCGGTCGCCACCTGTTGGGCGACGTACCCGCCGTGGGAAGCCCCCACGAGCACGAACGATGTCAGGCCCAGCTCCTCGACCAGCGACAAGACGTCCTCCGCATCGCAGTACGAGGCGCCCGGCTCCAGCGGAGTTGCGCCGTAGCCACGCAGGTCGCAGCGGACTACCCGGCGGCCGGCGGCGACCAGCGCGGCGGCCGGCCGGTCCCACATACGCAAGTCCGCAACGCCGGCGTGCAGGAGAACGATGGCCTGACCCTCGCCCTCGACGAGGTGATGGATAGTCACCAAGCGACCCTGGCACAGACACGCGCGGCCGTCGCCTGGTTTCGTGACGGACGACCTCGCTCCCATGTCTCCCGGGGCGGGGGTAGCCGGACGCCCATCGAGCAACGTGCCGAGAATGGATGGTCTCTGCCACTGGCAGCACGACGATGCCGCCACGGGCTATCAGCGCGAGCCGTCTTGAGCGTGCATAGTCATTAGGTGGATCGCAAGCTGATGCGTCCACCGGATCACCCGCACATCGGCATGGCCGCCCTGGGTCGGCGGTCCGAGGGGCACCGACGGTTACCGGCTTTGCTTGCCCGGCGGCACGATCTGGGTCTTGTCCTTGGCCGCTGCCTTGGAGTGCTTCTCGGCGCGCTTCTCCTTGAGGGACTTGCCGGCCTTCTTGGACATGTGTTGGCGAGGTGATTTGTCAGCCATGGCTGCTCCTTTGAGCGGAAGCCTGACCGGCTCCCTAGAGCCACCGTACGCCGGGATGGACGCATTCGCTCACCCGCACAACGCGCCGCATGACCGGTCGACAGCCCCCCGGCTGGGGTCTGTCGCGGGTGTCCATTGCCGGGCTGGTGGTCGTGGACCTGCTGAGCGTGGGCGCCTCCTTCTGCGAGGGGATCGAGGACGCGACCGGCAGTTGGAAGGTGACGGCGGCGCAGGCGTGGTTCCGGCTCCAACCTGAGGTGGATCGATGCCTGGAGTGACCGTGCCCGGCGCCGCCATTACCAGCGAACTCGACGCCTACTTCGCTGTCCCTCCGGTCGGCGACGGGCCTTGGGCCAGCGCAACACCGGACAGCTTGCACGTAGGGCGTTGCGGCGCGCTGCCAGGGACGACGGTCGTGGGCCTTGCGAGATGAGCAGCCAGCCACCGCGACACGAGGGCGACGGTGTGGGCGGGCACGTCGAGGGTGGCACGATGGGTGAGCACGTGGGGTCCTGCCGCGGGGAAGGGGCTTTGGCGAAAACCGACCCTTGCCGGTCAGGACCCCACGCCCCTTCACCGACACGCCCCCGTCACACGAGTCAGATCAGCAACTCCGGTGAGGAAAAGACCTCACTGGTGGAGGTTGAACATGAGAGGCCGAAGGAACGCGGCGCTGCTCGGCGTCCATGTGTTCAATGGTCTCAGTGCTGTGGGGGGTGGTCTTGCCCTGATCGTTGGGTGGATTCCTGAGCAACCAAACTGGGTCGAGCACACCGGCTTCAACGACAACTACTTCCCCGGCGTGATCCTCATGGCCATCGTGGGCGGGAGCGCAATGGTCGCAGCCCTCTGCATGGTGAAGCGCATCGACGGCTGGCAACTCTCAAGCATCGTCGCCGGCATGATCATGGTCTTCTGGATAGTCGGCGAGGTCGCCTCGATCCGAGGCTTCCACTTCCTACAGGTGATCTACCTGGTCACGGGGCTCCTGGTGCTGTGGTGGACGCCTGGCGACACTGAACTGGCAGGTGAGTGAGTCTGCAACGGCCCCACGGTGGGTGTCCTTCGGCGATGCGGGGCGGAGGTTGTCCCGGGGTCTCGTGGAGGTTGAGGTGGCGGTCCCCCGGCTGAGGTCGACCGAGTGGTAGGTCTCGGGTGTCCGGTAGGCCTGTTCGCTGCACTCGGCAAGGTCGCGTTCGGCTGCCCGAACGTCTTGCCAGTACGGCGCCGAAGCGCCCTTGCGTCCCCGCACCGACGGCAGGCTGGCCCGGAGCTCGAGCTTGCGCTGCTTGTGGGCGACCAGGGACGGCATCGCGAAGGCGTAGTCCTCGCCCCTGATGCTCAAGTGTCAGCACACACGGCGAGGTCTCGCCCGGTGGTCACGCTGGAGCAGATCCGGAAGCGGGCGATGGCAGCGGTGCTGCGCGGTGAGCATCCCGAGGACGTGGCGGCGGCGATCGGATGACGCGCGGCACGGTCCATGGCTGGGTCGCGACGCTGGTTGCGGGTACGGCCACCTTCGGGCCACCTCGAGCCCCTGAGCTCGCCAAAACGACTGTGGACTCAGGCCTTGGCCTGCATGGCTGAGCGCGCGGGGTTGCCCTGCTCGTCGGCTTTCGGGTCCTTCTCGCTCTGCTTGGCCCGCACGCCCTCCTCGACCCGGGTGCCCAGGTCCTTATCGACGTTGCACCAGTACTCGAAGGCTCGCTCGAGCACCGGCTCGCTGACGCCGTTCAGCAGGTGACCGACGATGTTGTCGACCAGCCGCGCGCGCGCGGCGTCGTCGAGCACCTCGCGCACCATCGTGCCGGCCTGCCCCCAGTCGTCGTCGTCGCGGCGCAGGGTGTAGGCGGTGCGCACCATCTCGCCATCGGCGTACCAGCGCCCGCCGTCGTCGGTGAGCTCGGGGTCGGCGCTCGGACCGCCGTAGGAGTTCGGCGCGTACACGGGGTCGGTGACGTTCTCCACCCGCATGTGCCCGTCCTTGGAGTAGCTGTGCACCGCCGACCGGGGACGGTTCACCGGGATCTGGCGGTAGTTGCCCCCCAGCCGGGCCCGGTGCGCGTCGGAGTAGCTGAAACCGCGGGCGATCAACATCTTGTCCGGCGAGAGCCCGGTGCCCGCGACGAGGTTGTTGGGCTCGAAGGCGGCCTGCTCGATCTCGGTGTGGTAGTCGTCGACGTTGCGGTTCAGGGTGAGCCGACCGACCTCGTGCAGCGGGTAGTCGTCGTGCGGCCAGACCTTCGTCAGGTCGAAGGGGTTGAACCGGTAGGTCTTGGCCTCGTCGAACGGCATGATCTGCATGTGCAGGGTCCAGCTGGGGAACTGGCCTGCCTCGATGTGCTCGTAGAGATCCCGCTGGTGGTAGTCGGTGTCGGCCGAGGCCATCTGGTCAGCCTCGTGCTGGGTGAAGCACTCGATGCCCTGATCGGTCTTGAAGTGGTACTTCACCCAGAACCGCTCCCCGGCGGCGTTGATCCACATGTAGGTGTGGCTGGAATAGCCGTTCATGTGGCGCCAGGTCCGTGGAATGCCGCGGTCGCCCATCAGCCAGGTGACCTGGTGCGCGGACTCGGGCACGAGCGTCCAGAAGTCCCACTGCATGTCGTGGTCGCGCAGGTTGTTGTCGGCCCGGCGCTTCTGGGAACGGATGAAGTGCTGGAACTTCATCGGGTCGCGGACGAAGAAGACCGGGGTGTTGTTGCCGACCAGGTCGAAGTTGCCCTCGTCGGTGTAGAACCGCAGCGCGAACCCGCGGGGGTCCCGCCAGGTGTCCGGGCTCCCGCGCTCACCGGCGACAGTGGAGAAGCGGGCCAGCACGTCGGTCGTGGCGCCGGGCTGGAACAGCCCGGCGCGGGTGTAGGCGCTCACGTCCTGGGTCACCTCGAAGACACCGAACGCGCCACCGCCCTTGGCGTGCGGTTGACGCTCGGCGATGCGCTCACGGTTGAACTGCGCCATCTGCTCGATGAGGTAGTGGTCCTGCAGGAGCAGTGGGCCGTCGGGCCCGATGGACAGGGAGTGCTCGTCGCTGGAGACCGGGATCCCTGCGTCGGTCGTGGTCGCAGGGGACTCGTGCTGCGTCATGGTGCCTCCTGTTCAGCGAGCCGAGGGCCCGAGATGACGGTCGCCCACGTCGGCTGGTGTGGGTGATGCTTGCTAGCACCAACCTGCCTCGCGGACGGGTCGCGGTCAATGGGGCCCCCAGCGCCGTGTGCGGTCCCGGCCCCGTCCCGAGCCAGGGCGGGGGCGGGCCATCGGTGGACCGCTCCGCGCGACGCGCTCAGCCGATCCCCGTCGGCGCCGGACCGCCGGCTGCCGACAGCGCCGCGGTGAGCAGTGCGACCAACGCCTCAACGCGCACGTCGCCGGCGTCGGCGGCCTCCTCGTCCGCCCCGTCCAAGGCTCGGGCGGCCAGGCCCGCCTTGGCGTCGATCAGTTCGGCGATCTTGGCGTCGATGGTCTGCGCGGCGATGATCCGCCAGGCGGTGACCGGCTCGCGCTGGCCGATGCGGTGCACCCGGTCGATCGCCTGGGTCTGCTCGGCGTTGGTCCAGGAGAGCTCGGCGAGCACGACGTTCGAGGCGACCTGCAGGTTGATGCCCACCCCCGCGGCGGTCAGCGAGCAGATGATGACCGGGACCTCGGGTTCGTGGGTGAACCCGTCGATGGCCTGCTGCCGAGCCGTGCGGGTCTGGTCGCCCCGGATCGAGGTGGAGCGAAGGCCACGCTTGGTCAACGCCTCCTGGGCGGCATCCATGACGTCAAGGTGCTTGGCGAAGAAGACGACTTTGCCGGCGCTGCGGGCCAGCTGTGCGGCGTAGTCGGCGGCAAGCTCGGCCTTGGCCTGGCCGATCCTGCGCACGACCGAGAACACGTTGTCCCCGTCGGTGGAGCCGGCCCCCTCGGCGACCTCGCGCTGCGCCACGCGGCGTACCAGGGCATGGTCGATGCCGTCGGCGACCTCGCCGGTACGCCGATGCTCCAGCGCCGCCCGGTAGCGGCCGACCAGGCGCGCGGCGAGCTGGCGCTCGGAGTCGAGGATCGAGCGGCCCAGCGCTCCCTCGAGCTCGACGGGCAGATCGGCGATTCGGCGGGCCGGGATGTCCGCGGCCACGTCGACCTTGCGCCGTCGGACGATGCCGAGGTCGATGACCGCCTGCCGCGCTGCGGGGTAGAAGGCGTGGTCGGCAGGGGTGAGCCCGGTCTGCTCCAGCGCGGCCATGAGCGCGTCGCCCGGCTTGCGCTCCTCGATCCATCCCAGGAACTGCCAGATCGCCAGGAAGTCCTCGATGTCGTTGATCAACGGCGTGCCGGTCAGCGCCATCAGCAGCGGACGCGGTGCCCGCTTTCGGACTCGCTGAGAGACCTCGATGACGTGCTGGGACCGCTGCGACTGCTTGTTCTTGATGTAGTGGGCCTCGTCGACGACCATGCCGCGGAAGCCGTGCTCGCCGATCCAGCCCACGTGTCGGTCGAGAACCTCGTAGTTCACCACGACGATGTCGGCGAACCCGTCGATGGTCTCCCCGTCGCCATGGATCACCGTCACCGAGCGCGTGGGGGTCCAGAGCGCCGTCTCGCGTGCCCAGTTGGTCTTGACGACGTTGGGGACGACGGCCAGGAGGGGGTAGGCCTTCGCCACCTGCGCGGCCAGCAGGGCTTGCGCCGTCTTGCCGAGCCCCGGCTCGTCGGCGAGCAGGAAGGTCCGGTGGCCTTCGGACACCGCGGCAAGCAGACGTGCCTGGTGCGGCATCAGGTCAAGGCCCTTGGGCGTCCGCAGGGCCCGAGGCTCCGGGAGCTCCAGGCAGGCGGTCGCGCCGGGGGAGGGATGCTCGAAGGCGTTGAGCAGCGGACCGATCAGCTCCCAGCCGGCCAGCCGGCCCTGCGCTTTAGGCCGCGTCTGGCTGAAATCGGGGGCCAGGAAGGGGTTGGCCAACTGCGCCGCGATGACCGACTGCGGCACGACCTTGCGAGCGGCTCGGGCGCCGTCGGCCTCCGACGGACGGGGGGCGTCGGTGTCGGGAACCGGGTCCAGACCTGCGGCAAGCTGCATCTCTCGCTGCAGCCGGCGGGTGGCGTCGGTGACCTCGGCCTCCTCGTCGAGCAGCGAGAAGAGGGACGGGTGACGCGCGGCGATCCGTGCCAGGCCCGTGGCCACCCCGTCGAGCCGCTTGAGCTGGGTGTCTCGTTGCGCGGCGGTCAGTGAGGCGTCGGTCCGGATCCTGTCCCGCTCTGCACGAGCGAGCAGCGCCACCGCCTGGAAGCGGGCATGTTGCGCCGCGGTGACCTGCCGTCGGTCCACGGCGGTCTCGACCTCTCGGACGGCTCGGGCCAGGACCGAGAAGATGCCGCCGTCGTCCGGCCTGCGGGCGCGGGGGCGCTGCGTCGAACGCCGGTCACCGGACCGACGCGTACGCCGTGTCGCCAAGGAGCAGCCCCCTTTCTGCTGACCACCGCTCCACCGGCGAAGCGGGACGGAGCGCGATCGCAACCGCGCGTCTCTTGGTCTCCCTCCCCTGGGCAAGGACGCGGTCATGCCAGTCGCTCGTCGGTCGCCGGGGCCACCAGTCTAGGAGACTCGGCGCGTGGGTGGCGCGCTAGCGGTCCAGGTGCCGGGCCCAGAAGAAGCAGTAGACGCCGAACGCACCGAACCCTAGCGCGACGGCGGCGAGTAGGTAGGAACCGAACGGCTGCCGCAGCAACTCCCGGAGGGCGACGTCGAGCCCCCCGGACTCCTTGGGCTGATGCTGCCACGCCGCGACGAGGAAGAGCACGCCGATCACGCCCAAGGCCACGCCCTTGCTGGCGAAGCCGACCACCCCGAGGGTCACGATCGGCCCGCGGCGGTCCTGGTGGGTGGCGCCCCGGTCGAGCCGACTGGTGAACCTCCGGCTCACCCCATAGATGATGAGTCCGACTCCCACCCCCACGACGGCCAAGCCGAGCGCCCCGACGATGAACCTGCCTCCGGGCGCTGACATCAGCCGCGCCGTGAAGCTGTCGGTCGACCCGCCCGACCCCGACTTGGGCGCGCCCAAGGCCTTCGACACTGCGGTCCAGGCGAGGGCGGAGTAGACCACGACCCGGCCGGCCGACCCCACGCGCTTGAGCCAAAGCTGGACGCCGTCGTCGTCACGGTGCCCGATCGCTGCCTCGAGGCCCTGCCATACCGCCAGCCACGCCAATCCCAGGGCGACCACGATCAGCAAGGCGTCGCCCAACGGCTCCTGGGCGATCTGGGTGAAGGCTCCGCGCTGAGAGGCATTGCCGCTGGTCCGGTCCCCCCACGCGAGCGGCAGCGCCAGCGCCGCGATCATCAGGTGGGTGAAGCCGTAGACGATGAGTCCCAGCCGCACGCCATGGTCGAGAACGTCGCCCGCATCCTCAGTGGCCCGCCGCTTCGGCTCGGTGCGGTTCACGATGCTCCCGGGGACAGGCGCCTCCGCTGCCTGGAGGGTCTGGCCTATGGATACCTCCCCGACCCGATGATGAAACGGGCTGTGGGTCCCCCATTCGAGTCGCGCCATACCCCGGGGGCGTTTACGTGGCAGTCTGCCCGGGCAGACGATCACCGAGCCCCGGAACGCCACCGAAGGGATCGCTCGTGCAGCCATCAGCGACAGAACTCGCCGGTGTTGGCAAGGTCGCGCACGTGGTGGGGACCGGACCTGGGATGAACAGCGGCACGGCCTGGCTGGTCGCGGTGCTGGGCATCCTCGTCCTCGCTGCCGTGGCGTGGTGGGCCACGCGCATGCGGCGCCGGTGAACGCTCTGGCCACGGAGAGGTCGTCGGTTCGAGCCGTGAGAGAAGCCTGGCGCACGGGCTCTCAGGTCCGGACATTCGTGCCTGGCCGCCGGATGCGGCTGTGCCTACACTCGAGACCGATGTCTCTTGGCCGCCGTGAGCGTCCCGGGGCCGTGTCGTCACGGCTCTCGCTCGTGATGCTCCTGTGCGCGATCACGGTGGGCATCGTGGGGATGCACGGGCTGGTCCCCGGCGCGGGGTCCGCTGAGCACGTCGGCCACGCCATCAGCCACCCGGTCGAGGCACTCCGGGGCGGCGAGGTCTCTGAGGGCGATCGTGTCTCGGACGCGACCCCTCCCGTCGATGACGCGGGGATCCTCGCGATGTGCCTCATGGTGTTGACCCCGGGTCTCGCCCTGGGGGTGTGGCTCGTCGCCACCACGCGCACTCGCGGGTGGGGCCATCGCCCATTGCTGGCCCGCGTCGTGGCTGCGGCCGACCTTGCCGCGCTGCCTCCGCCATCGGCCCGGCAACGGACCATCCTCCGGATCTGATCGGCCGCTGCCGGAGGCCGCATCGCGGCCCCGTGCTCCTGGCCGCCCTGACATCGACGCCGATCTTCGTCCCGGAGAACCCGCATGCATCCCACGCGCACCCCGTCCCTTGCCTGGTTCACCCTGCTGGCGGCCGCCCTGGTGGAACGACCCTGCCACGGGAGGGGGGAGTGGTGACCACGGTGGCCTACGCGGTGCTGCTCGCCGTTGGCGTGGCGCTGCTGGTGACGGTGGCGGTGCGGGTCCTGCTCGCGGGCCTTGACCCGCCCGGCGCGGCGCGGCGTCAGGTCTCGACGGGCGGCAGTGCCCGACGGATCCTCGAGGAGCGGTACGCCGCCGGCGAGGTGACCACCGAGGAGTACCAGCACCGGCTGCGGGTCCTGGCGGAGGGCGACTGATGGAACCGATCAGCCGAAGAACCGCACTGACGATGAGCGGCGTGGGGCTGGTGAGCGCTGCCGTGGGCGGCACCGGCCTGTGGCGGGATCTGACCACGTCGTCGCTGGACCCGGCTGCCTCAGCGAGCTTCATCGAGCCCGACGTCCTGCGCAGCAAGGGCGGTGGGCTCGATGTCCGGCTCGAGGCCGCGTGGGGCACGCATGACGTCGCCGGTCGCAAGGCCAAGACCATGGGCTTCAACGGCGGCGTGCCGGGTCCGACGCTCCGGCTGCGACCTGGTGACACGCTGCGCATCGAGCTGGTGAACCGGCTGGAGGAGGTGACGAACCTCCACCTGCACGGGCTGCACGTCACACCACAGGGCAACGGTGACAACGTCTTCCTGGCGGTCGAGCCCGGAGGTTCGCAGCAGTATGAGTACCAGCTCCGCGATGACCACCCGCCCGGCGTCTACTGGTACCACCCGCACCACCACGGCACCGTCGCGGACCAGGTCTTCGGGGGCCTCTATGGGGCCATCGTCGTCGAGGAAGACGACGCGATCGCCGCCGAGCGCGAGCGCGTGATGGTCGTCTCCGACATCACCGTGGACGCGAGCGGGTCCGTGGTGCGCCCGTCTGTCGCGGAGCAGATGATGGGTCGCGAGGGCGAGCTGGTCCTCATCAACGGCCAGAACCGGCCCCGTTTGGAGGGTCGAGGCGGTGAACGGGAGCGCTGGCGCCTCGTCAACGCGTGCACCTCGCGCTATCTGGCCTTCAGACTGTCCGACCAGAACGCCCGCGTGGTGGGGCGCGACGTGGGACGGGTGATGACGAGAGCCGGGTTGGAGGATGTCGTTCTCGCCCCGGGAAACCGGCTCGACCTGGTGGTCGACCTGGCGGAGGGAGAGAGCGAGTTGATCGCGCGCCCGGTCGACCGGGGCACCATGATGGGCCCGATGATGGGGGACTTCGACTTGCCGGGCGACGAAGACGACGTCGCTCTCGCGCGACTCACGGTGTCCCCCGGCGGCCGGGTCAGCCCGGCGGAGATCCCGACGGGACCTGCCGAGCGTGACCTGCGCGGTGCCGACCTGACCGCGCGGCGCTCGATCACGTTCCAGGCAGGCATGGCGGGGATGATGGGCGGGGGCAGGGGCGGCCCGATGCGCTTCACCTTCGACGGCCGTGAGTTCGACGCCGACCGCATCGACCAGCAGGTCCGAGTGGGCACGGTCGAGGAGTGGACCATCGGCAACGACAGCCCGATGGACCATCCCTTCCACCTGCACGTCTGGCCGATGCAAGTGCTCGAGATCGATGGGCGGCCGGTGCCGGAGCCGGTCTGGCTCGACGTGGTGAACGTGCCCGCCTACAGCCAGGTCAGGGTTCGCATCGCGTTCAATGACTTCGGCGGGCGGACCGTCTACCACTGTCACATCCTCGACCACGAGGACCGCGGAATGATGGGCACCGTCATGGCCGGGTGATTCGCCGGGAAGGCTGCTCGAGGAGAAGCGGAAGCGACGACCCCGGAGGAGGACCATGTATGCGGGCGTGATCGTGATGGCCATCGCCGTGCTGACTCTCACCCTCGGGCTCTACCTGCTGCATCGCGCGGTGAGCGTGGCCGCGGATCCCCTCCTCGTGCTGCCGTTCCAGTCCGGCTGGATGCCGGAGGAGCATGCGCTCTCCCGCTACCACGTGCGGTGGTATCTCGCGACGCTGCTGTTCCTCGCCTTCGACGTCGAGATGCTCTTCATGTACCCCTGGGCGGTGGTGGTGGCCGACATCGGCGCCTCGGCGGTCGCTGAGATGTTCCTCTTCCTCGGCGGCCTCTTCGTCGCCATCGCGTGGGCTTGGCGTGAGGGGGCGTTGCGGTGGGTCTGACCGGAGCGCTCGCTCGCGTCGCGGCGGACCGCGCGCATGTCCTCGTAGTCGAGACACCGGGTGCGTGGCGTCTCCGGGTCCGGACCGAGCGCGAGGCCCTGTCGCGTGGCTGGAGCCTCGCGGTGTCGCCCGGCGATGCGGACGTCCTCGTGGTCTGCGGCGTGCCAGGGCCGGGGATGCGGGAGCCGCTCGAGGGGGTCTGGCACCAGATGCCGGGGCCGCGCGTGCGGGCCGAGATCCGGTCGTACGCCGAGGTCGCCGCGTCGCTCGATCAGGTGCGCGCCGATCTTCGTGACACTGCCCACCATCGCCGCGACGCCGCCGAGAGGCTCTCAGCGGCGGATATCCTGGGGGGTCGCGACGGCACCGGCGACACGGACCACGGCGACATGGACCACGGCGGCATGGACCACGGCGACATGGACCACGGCGGCATGGACCACGGCGACATGGACATGGAGCCCGGCGGCATCCCGCTCGCCGGCGGCGGTGAGGACCGCGACGGCCTCGAGATGGACGTCCTGAACGTCAGCCTCGGTCCCGTCCTGCCGCACTGGCCCGCCGGGCTGGTGCTGCGCTGCTCCCTCCAGGGCGACGTGATCACCCACGCCGGGGCCGACCTGCTCGACACCGACCTGCTCGACACCGACCTGCTCGACACCGACCAGCGAGGCGACGCGGGACACGGCCCGGTCGCCGCACGTCGCTGCGACAACGTCGCGGCCGTGCTCGCGCTGGCGGCTTGGGACGACGCCGCCGCCCGCGCGCGGAGGGTTCGCGACGCGCTGCTGGATGGGGAGCAGGACGTCGATGGCGCACTGGCGGCCCTGGGCCGGTCGGTGCGCCGGTCCCGGCTGCTGCGCTGGTCGCTGCGCGGGATCCGGCCGTTGAGTGGCGAGGATCTCGACCGCTATGGACTGCCCGCGCACGCCGCCGGCGACACCTGGGAACGACTCCTCGGCATGCTTGAGCGCCTGCGCGAGGGCGCGGACTCCGGCGGGACCGTCCTCCCTGATCAGGTGGCGGCCCTGGTCACCGGCCTCGACCTGGCGACCGCGCGGCTCGTGACCGCCAGCTTGGACATCCATACCCTCGCGGCCCGGTCCGCCGACCACGCGGGTTCTCATGCCTGAGTCGATGGCCGCGACGATGGCGACCTCCCTGGGAGGGTCTTCGGTGACCACGGTCGCACCGGCGTGGGCGCTGGCAGCCCTCGGCCTCGTCGCCGTGCTCGCATGGCTGGCAGCCGCGCTCGATGGCGCGCTCACCGCGCGCGCCGAGGGTGCCCCCGGAGGTCCCGCCCGGCCACTGGGCGAGGTGTCGCGGCTGATGCGACAGCGGCGGCGGACAACGGTCTCGGCCGACAGCCTGCTGTGGCGGATCGGTGGCGCGGGGCTGCTCGTTGCGGCCGCGCTCATGGTCAGCGTGGTGCCCCTGGGGGAGTGGACGATCCTCGACCTCGACGTCGGCGTCGTGTGGTTCAACGCCATGGACGTGATGGTCTGGGCGCTGGTGTGGCTGACCGGGTGGGGGGCGAACTCGGCGTACGGGCTCGTCGGGGGCTACCGCTTCCTGGCGTTGGGCTTGGGCTACGAGCTGCCGCTGATGTTCGCCCTCGTCGCCCCCGCGGTTGCGGCCGAGAGCCTCAATGTGGGCGTGGTCGCGGCAGCGCAGGAGGGCCTCTGGTTCGTGGTCTGGATGCCGGTGGCCTTCGGCGTCTACTGCCTCGGGGTGGTGGCGTTCTCGGTGTGGGGTCCGTTCGCGCCGGCGATCGGCGCCGACATCGCCGGGGGGGCGCGGGCCGAGCTCTCGGGCGTCGACCGGCTGATCTTCGAGGCCGGCCGCTACGCGCTGCTCGTGGCCGGCGCCGCGTTCGCCGTACCGATGTTCCTCGGCGGTGGCGGCGGACCGCTGCTGTCGGGATGGGCGTGGGTCCTGGTCAAGACCGCCGCTCTGCTGGCCGCCCTCGTATGGCTGCGACGCCGGGTGCCTGCATTCCGCCCCGACGCGTTCCTGGAGGTCGGGTGGCTGGTGCTGCTGCCCGCTGTGCTGGTGCAGGACCTGATCGTCGCTGTCGTCGCTGTCGTCGTGGGAAGGACATGAGACATGGGTGCTGACCTCGCCTTCTGGGGCCTGGGGATCGTCGCGGTGCTGGCCGGCGCCGCGGTCTTCGTCGTCGACTCGATGGCGCGGGCGACCTACGCCCTGGCGCTGTCCTTCGTCGCGGTCGGCGTCCAGGTCCTCTTCCTGCAGCAGAACTACGTAGGCGTCGTGATCATCCTGATGATGGTCATGGAGATGGCGATCATGGCCGTCTACATGGTCATGTTCATGGGGATGAACCCGGCGCTGATGCCGATGTCCATGGTGCATGACAACAAGGCATCGATCGCGGCGGGCGTGGCGACGTTCCTCGGACTCGCCGCGGGCGTCCTGCTGGTCGACTGGCCGACCCGCCACGGCAGCCCGCCCGCCGACGTCACCGTCGCGCTCGGCGAGGCGTTGATGGGCCCGCAGATGCTCGTGATGGCCGTGATCAGCCCCGTCATGGTGGCCACGATCGTGGCCGGAGTGGTGCTCGCCTCGAACCGCACCCGCTACGACCGGTTCGGCGACGACCTGAAACGCGACCCGGCCGACGACCCGCAGCCGGGAGGTGTGGGCCGATGACGCTCGAGGCGACGCTGCTCATCGCCGCCGCGATCTTCGCCGTGGGTCTCTATGGCGCCATCTCCCAGCAGGTCGTGGTCATGGTGATGATGGGGTTGGAGCTCATGATCAACGCGGTCATCCTGGCCGCCGCGGGATTCTGGTGGTTCCTGGCGCCCGACCCGAGCGGGCAGGTGCTGCTCATGGTGATCATCGCTGCGATGACCCTCGAGATGGCGATGGGCTTCGCGGTGGCCACCGTGCTGCACCGCGAGACGAGCGCCGACATGACCGACATGGCGACGGACCTCTCGGGGTGATCGGCCCGGTGGAGACCACGTCGGTGACCGCACAGGCCGCTCAGGCCGCTGAAGCCGGGCAGGCCGCGCAGGCCGCGCTCTGGCTGCTCGTGCTGCTGCCCGCCGTCGTCGGCGCCGGCCTCGCGTTGTCGCGCCTCGAGCGGGCGGCCGCGGCGCTGTCGTCGGCAGTCGCCTCGGTGACAGCCGCACTGGCCCTCGTCGTGGCCGTGGCCCGCCCCGAGGTCTCGGTGCCGTTCATGGCCGGCAGCGATCTGGCGCTGGGCGTCGATGCGCTGTCCGCCCTGGTGGCACCGACCGTCGCCGTGGTCACGCTCCTGGTCCTGGTGTTCTCCGTGGGGGAGATCCGCTCGGCTCAGGCGCGCTTCCACGGGCTGATGCTGCTCTTCGCGGCCGCGGCGCTGCTCACCGCCACCGCGCAGACCATCCCAACCCTGCTGCTCGCCTGGGAGGTCATGGGTGCGACGTCGTTCGCGCTCATCGGCTTCTGGTGGCGCGAGGACCACCGGGTCTCGGCTGGCGTGACCGCCTTCGTAACGACCCGGACGGCAGACGTGGGTCTCTACCTCGCGGCCGGTGCTGCTCTGGCCGGCGGAGCGGGCCTGGCCCTTGCGGACCTCCGGGCGAGCAGCGAGGGCTGGCGACACGTGGTGGCGGCCGGGATTGTTGTCGCCGCGCTCGGCAAGGCCGCCCAGCTGCCGTTCTCCTTCTGGCTGTCCCAGGCGATGGAGGGGCCGAGTCCGGTGAGCGCGTTGCTGCATTCGGCGGCGATGGTCGCGATGGGCGGCTACCTGTTGCTGCGGGTCGAGCCCCTGCTGGCCGCGACCGGGTGGGCCGCGCCGTCGGTCGCCTCGCTGGGCGCGCTCACGGCGCTCGTGCTCGGCGCGGTCGCGGTCGGCCAGCGGGACCTCAAGCAGTTGCTTGCCGCCTCCACGTCGGCCCAGCTCGGTTTCGTGGTGATGGCCGCGGGTCTCGGCACGGTGAGCGGCGGCGCGGCGCACCTGGTCGCGCATGCCTCGACGAAGGCGCTGCTCTTCCTCGTTGCCGGCGCATGGCTCACGGCGCTGGGCACCAAGCGACTGGACGGACTCCGTGGCGTCGCGCGGCGCTGGCGGTTGCTCGGCTGGGCGGCGACGGCGGGCGCGCTGTCGCTGGCCGGGGTCGCCCCGCTGGCCCTGTGGGCGACCAAGGACGCGGTGCTCGCCGAGGCGCTCGTCACCTCGCCCTGGCTGTACGCCGTCGGACTGGCGGCTGCTGCCCTCTCCGCGGCTTACGCGGGGAAGATCCTGCTGGTCATCTGGCGCTCGGTGGACGATGTGAATCGAGCCGACGTGGCGGCGCATCTCGACGAGGAGGCGCCGGGCTCGCGGCACGTCGGGGTGCTCGAGCAGGCGCCCCTGGTCGTCCTGGCACTCGGCGCGATGGTCCTCGGTCTCCTCGCGATCCCGCCGGCGGGCGAGGCGATCGCCCGCGCGCTCGGGGAGGGACCGCTCGAGGCCACCCCACTCGAGATGGCCGCGACCGCCCTCATCGCCGTGGCAGTGGTGGCGTTCGTGTGGTGGCGGCCGGTCCCGGAGCCGCGGTGGGCGCGGGAGTGGCTGGGACTGGATCGGCTGGCCCATCGGCTGGTCGTCGGCCCGACCCTGGGTTTGGCCGATCGGCTGGCCCGTTTCGACGACCGGGTCCTCGACCGGGTGGTCATTCGGGCCTCGGCCGCCACGCTCGCCGCCGCGCGGGGCATGGCCGTCGCCGACGACCAGCGCATCGACGGAGCAGCCGAGGGCGTCGCCCGGTGGCTGCGCGGTCTTGGCCGGCTTGCCCGCCGACCGCAGACCGGCAAGCTGCATCAGTACTACATCCAGGCCATCGCGGTGCTCGCGATCTCCGTCCTCCTTCTGGTCGCCGTGAGGTGAATGTGCTCAGCCTGATCGTCTTCGTGCCGCTGGCCGCAGCGCTGGCGCTTGTCGCCCTGCCTCGGCTCGGCGACGCCACCGCACGTTGGCTCTGGGTCGCGGCAGCACTGGTCGACCTCGCGCTCGTCGGCGCCGTGTGGCTGCGGTACGAGGCGCCGGCCAGCGGGAGGCTAGCCTTCGAGGAGCAGGCGCCGTGGATCCCCGGCGTGAACAGCAGCTACCACCTCGGTGTGGACGGGTTGTCCCTGCCACTGGTCGCCATGACGGCCGTGGTCTTCTGTGCCTGCGCGGTGTATGCACTGCGCGAGTCCGACCGGCCACGGCTGCAGGCGGCGTTGTTCCTCTTCCTGCAGAGCGTGAGCATGGGGCTGTTCGTCTCTGCCGACCTCATCCTGTTCTTCCTCTTCTTCGACCTCTCGATCGTCGGCATGTACTTCGTGATCGCGGGCTGGGGGCACGGCGACTCCGGGCGCTCGGCGCTGAAGTTCTTCCTCTACACCTTCCTGGGCTCGCTCGCGCTGCTTGCCGGCTTCATCGGCCTCTACGTCGCGGCCGACCCCCACACCTTCGACATGGTCGATCTGACCGAGCAGGCGCCGTTGGCCGGATCGTCCCTGGCCGGTGGCCTGGTGCTGGCCGCGCTCCTGCTCGGCCTCGCGGTGAAGACCCCCACCGTGCCGTTCCACACCTGGCTGCCCCCCGCCCACACCGACGCGCCCGCCGTCGGCTCGGCGGTGCTGGCCGCGGTGCTGCTGAAGATGGGCACCTACGGATTCGTGCGGATCGCGATGCCGATGCTGCCCGAGGCCTGGCGGGCCTGGGCGTGGGTGATCATTGCGGTGGGCGTGGTGACGGTGGTGTACGGCGCCCTGGTCGCCCTGGCGCAGACCAACCTCAAGCGGATGGTGGCCTACACCTCGGTCAACCACATGGGATACATCGCGCTCGCGGTCGGGGCGGCCGGCCTCGTCGCCGGCGACACCGTCGAGGCGCGCTCGATCGCGGTCACCGGCGCCGTCACGCAGATGGTCAGCCACGGCCTGATCACCGGCGCGCTCTTCCTGCTCGCCGGGGTCTTGCACGACCGGGCCGACACCTACGCGATGGACTCCTATGGGGGCCTGGCCGCACCCGCCCCCCGGTTCGCCACCCTCTTCGCCGTGGGCGCGTTCGCGTCGCTCGGCCTCCCGGGGCTGTCGGGGTTCATCGCGGAGTTCCAGATCTTCACCGGCAGCATCGCCGCCGCGCCGGTGACCGCAGCCGCGCTGGTCGGCATCCTGATCACCGCCGCGCTGTTCCTTCGAGCGCTCCAGCGTCTCTTCACCGGCCAGACCCGCGGCCGGTCGGTCGGGTTCGTCGACCTTCACCCCTGCGAGCTGTGGTCGGCCGGCTCGCTGCTCCTGCTCTCGCTGCTGATCGGCGTCCTGCCCCGGCCCCTGCTCGACGTGATCGAGCCCGCGGCCGCCAGAGTCGTCGAGCTCGTCGGGAGGTAGCCCGCCGTGGATTCCATGGCCATGCGGCCGCTGCTGCTCCTGCCGGAGATCCTGCTGTTCCTCGGCGGACTCCTGGTCCTGATCAGCGGGTCCTTCCTGGCGCGGGACCGGCAGTGGATAGCCCGGGTCATCGCCGCCGTGGCGCTCCTGAGCGCGGCGGTCGCCGCTGCGGTGGCCTTGGCCGGGCCCGCGGAGGCGGCGATGGAGGGCTCCTTCACCGTCGACGTGACGACCGGGGTCGCCCGGGTCCTGGCGGCCCTGGGCACCGTGGTCGTGCTGGCGCTCGCCTCCGACGAGATCACCGGGTCGCCGCGCGAGAGCGAGACCTACGCACTCCTGCTCTTCGCCACGACCGGCACGCTCGTGCTCGCGGGCGCCGACGACCTGCTGGTGGTGGCCGTGGGCTTCTTGCTCGCCAGCATCCCGCTCTACGGCCTGATCGGCATCGCCCGCACCCCCGGCAGCGCCGAGGCGGTGATGAAGACCTACCTCATGGGGGCGCTCTTCGGCATCCTGCTGCTGCTCGGCGTCACCGTGCTCTTCGGCGTCGCCGCGACGACGGCGTACGCCGACCTCACCGAGCGGCTCGCCGATGCCCCGGCGGGTGCGGTCGCGGCCGGGGTGGTGGGCGTGGTCGCTGGGCTGATGTTCAAGGCCGGCGGAGTGCCCGGGCACTTCTGGGTCCCCGACGCGGCGCAGGGAGCCGGCGGGGCGGTCGCGGCGTACCTCACCACGATCCCGAAGATCGGAGCGGTCCTGGCGGCCTACCGCCTCGTCGCGGTGCTCCCCGACACCCTCGCCTGGCCGCTGCTGGTCGCGGTGCTGGCGGTGTCCAGCATGACGCTCGGCAACCTTGCGGCCTTCTGGCAGCAGGACCCTCGGCGGCTGCTCGGCTGGTCGACGGTCAGCCAGGTCGGCTATCTCCTGGTCCCGCTCGCCGCCGCCGGTCGCAGCGACCTGGCGCTGCCGTCGCTGCTGGTCTACCTCACCGGCTACACGGTCACCAACCTCGCCGCGTTCGCCGTGACGACCGCGTTCCCGACGCGTCGAGACCTCGCGTCCTACCGGGGCCTGGGCCGGTCGCGTCCCTGGCTGGGGGCCGCCCTCGTGGTCGGGCTGCTGGGGCTGGTGGGCACACCGCCGACCGCCGTCTTCGTCGGCAAGCTCACCGTGACGGCCGCCGCCTGGGACGCCGGCGACGCGTGGCTGGCGATCGTGGTCCTGGTCAACACCGTCGCGAGCCTGTTCTACTACCTGCGCTGGATCGGGCCCGTTGTCGACCCGCATGCGCCGGCCGAACGGTCGATGCACACCGCGTTCGTGCCCGCACGGTGGTCCGCCGTGACGGCGGTGGTGACCGCGAGCGCGACCCTGGTGCTCGGTGTCGGATCCGGCGTGCTGTGGGCGGCATTCACACGGTGAGCGGAGCCAGGGCGATCGGTCGCCGGTGAGCGCTCAGCGCCGCGCCAGTAGGCCCCCGATGTAGCCGCATACGCAGCCGAGGAACGCGACGGGCGCACCCCAGCCCGGACTGACGTCGAAGCGGAGGACGGCGAGTCCGACCAGGGCGCCGACCACGATGATCGCGCCGAGCAAGGCCGCCCAGCGGGTCAGCCGCCCTGACCGGCCGGTCAGGCCGAAGACCATGAACGCCGCGACGACCATCAGCAGCAGCCCCACTGAGAGGAGGCTCTCGTATCCGGCGAGGTCCAGCCCCTGCGGGGTCACTGGGAATTCCTGGTCGATCCGTCCGATGATCAGGGGCTCGTCGAGATCGGTGGCCGTCAACGCCTCACGGGCGAGGAACGGCATGAGGGCGCCGATGACCAGCAACACGCCGCCCAGCACGGTGAGCAGCACCCGGGCCAGTCCCCGTCGCGAAGAGGCGAGCTGGACCACCGAGCCGTCGGCGCGGGTGTCGACGTGGCCGTCGGAGGCCACGATCTCCATCGCTCGCGTCACCTCCTTGCCGGGCGGGGTCCGAGGCGCGGTCACCGAGACCTTCGAGGAGGCGAGCCGGCCCGGTTCGACCCGCAGCGTGGCGGGGGAGAAGGTGAAGCCGAGGCTGTTCTCGGGATCGTCGCCACGGAGCGAGACGCTGGCCGTCTCGGATCCGCGCCGGTTGTCCACCACGGCGGTGAGCTGACCGCGACGCCGGCCGTCGAGGCGCAGCACGCTGGGGTCGAGGTCGAGGGTGAGGAGTTCGACGGCCGGCAGCGACGCCGTCTGGACGAGCGTCACCGTCGTGACCGCGGTGCGCTGCCCGTCGCTGGCATCGACGGTGATGGCGCGGCTGACCTCCCCCCCGGGCTCGGGGGGCGGGGCCTCGAACCGCACCTCGGTGCGAGCCTCGCCGCTCGGCGGCACCTGGAGGTGGGAGGAGACCCAGGTCACCCGGACAACGTGCTCGGCGTCGACGGCCGAGAGCCGCACCTGCGCCCAGTGGTTGCTGCGGGAGTTGTCGACGATCACCGTGCAGACCGCCGGCTCGAGGTCGCGGGTGCGGACCATTCTCGGCTCGGTGCGGACCTCCACCGGTGCCTCGAGCACCGGCACCGTGACCCGCACCGGCACGTCGTGGTGGCTGGCGCGACCAGAGGTGTTGTGCACCCGCAGCAACAGCGGGAGCTGCTGGGCGGGGACGAGCCCGGCCGATGCGATCCGCAGCTCCGCTTCGATGACGCCCTGCGTCCCGGGGAGCAGTTCGAGCCGGGCTGGACTGGCCAGCAGCCAGTGCGGAGCGTCGACGGCCTCGAGGACGTAGCCGTCCACGACGCTGGAGGTGTTGGCGACATTGACCGTCACCGTGAGCGGCGTGCCGTCCACCGCGAGGGTCAGGTCGGCCTCCGGCACGCCCGCCTCGAAGGGAGCGCGGGTCTCCCGGGGCGGCGCTTCCTGGGGTCCTCGCGGGTCGTCAGGCGGCGGCTCTCCCATGCCATGCGCACCGGCGCCGTCGGGAGGAGAGCCGGACGAGGATCCGCGCTGAGGGGCGCCGGCCTGCTCCGGCGTACCGTCGCGCGGGGATGCCTTGTTCTGGTCCTGCCATTCCAGGTAGGAGCGGCAGGACCAACAGAATGCCGACCCGGGCGGGTTCTGCTCGCCGCACGAGTGACAGACGGTCGCACGATCGCTCACGGTGCCCTCGCCTTCTCAGGTGCTGTCAACCGCGCCGCTCCTAGCCCCAACGGTGACAACTTTGTCACGATCACTGCCGGACGTCCCGCCCAGGGTTCCGGCAGGCACGCAGCGGCGGACAACAGCCCCAGATGGGCTATATACCGACGGGACGAAAGTCCCCGCCTGTCAGGGCCAGACGGCGGTCTGTCAACGGTACAGAGGGCGTGCACACCCTATTTGGCAGCGGGCCGTCCGGCCGGCACTTCCGACCCAGCGGAGAGGCGGAGGTCATGACGTCTTCCATCCAGAGGCTGGCCATGAGTCGGGCACCTTCGTGAAGGCGGTCGGGGGCGGTGCGGTCGGCTTCGCGGTCTTCACGCGCGGGCTGGGCGGCACGCCGCGGGCGGTCGCCGCGATCCGGGGCGGCACGCTGGCTCCAGGAGACATCACCAAGTACGTCGACCCGCTGCTGATCCCGCGGGTGATGCCCGCGTGCGGGATCAGGTAGTCCCTGTGTGAGTCAGCGCTGCCGAGTGGGCGGTCGGAGGTCGTCGGTGCGGGTCAGGGGCAGGATGTCGGTGCCGTCGATCAGCCGGGCAGGCAGCAGTCCGTCCTCGGCCATCGCTCGGAGCTGCCGCTTCGTGGCAGCCTGAGCGAGCAGCGTCGCCTGCCGCTCGTGGAGCTCGTGGCGGCGTGCCGGGTCGGCGCCGACCTCCTCGAGCCGGCGGACGGCGTGGTTTTCCCACTCCTGCAAGGACTGGCGGACGCTGCTCAGGGTCTGCGGGGTGACGGCCGGAAGGCCCTCGAACGTCGACAACGCCTCACGCGTGCGATGGGCGGCCAGTCGTCGCGCGGACGCCTCGGCTTGCTCGAGGTCGAGCGGACTCTCCCCGGGAGGCTTGGGCAGCCAGCCGAGAAGTCGCTGGCTCATCCGGTCGGCGCGTGAGGGCTGTCTTCGCTGCGCTCGATCCGCCGGGTCGATGCCGGCCGCCAGGTCCTCGACCTCGTCATCGACCTGATGGAGGAGCACGCGCGTGGCCGCAGGGGGCAGCAGCCCCTCGTCGCTGAGCTCTTGGTAGGTGGTCCGCTCGGCGTGGAGTGCCCGACTGAGCACTGCGCGCATCTCGTGCTCCGGGTCGAGGTCCAGCCCTTCGAGGGCGCCGACGGCGTCGTCCTCAGCCATCGCGAGCCGCTGCCTGAGGTGCGGAGCGTCCGAGAGACCGAGCGCTGAGACGTAGTCCTGGGCCGCCCGGACACCGGCCAGCTTCGCCGTCTGCGCGGTGAACTGGTCGACCTGACTCGGCGTGTCGAGGCCGAGGCGATGCACCAGCCAGCGGATCGTCGTGGCGTTCAGAATCAGGGTGCCGAGAACCACACCGCCGGTGAGGGACACCAGCACCTCGCGCTCGGCGAGCTCCTCAGGAAGGGCTAGAGCCAAGGCGAGGGCGACCCCTCCCCGCAGCCCTCCCCAGATCAGGACGGCCTCGTTGCGCTTGCCGACCCGGCGGATCCGGGCCGTCCTCTCCAACAGCCACACGAGCGGCACGACCGCAGCCGCGCGAGCCAGGAGCACGGCGCCGAGCGCGAGCAGGATGGGGCCGCCCTCGTCGAGCAAGGACATCGGTTGCACAGCGAGGCCGATGAGCAGGAAGAGCAGCGCATTGGCCACGTAGTCGAGGGCCCCCCAGGTCTGTTCCCACGCCTCGCGCAACTCGGCTGAGGCACGGCTGGGCGCCAGCCCCGAGAGCATCATGCCCGCCACCGCGGTGGCCATCACGCCGGAGAAGCCCAGCACCTCCTCGGCCAGCACGAACCCTCCGTAGGCGACGGCGATGCTGAGCGCGACCCCGGGCAGGCTCGACAGCCAGGGGAGCATCGCCGCCGCGGCCAGTCCGATCGCGGCCCCGATGAGCGCCCCCCCGCCGAACACTGCAACGAAGTCGACAAGGCCGCCGGCCAGGTCGATCGAGCCGCCCAGCGAAGCCTCGAGCAGGATCGCGGAGAGGACGATCGCGACCCCGTCGTTGAGCAGGCTCTCGCCCTCCACGAGGACGAGCAGCCGCCGCGGCACGCCGAGCTCGCGGAAGATGGCCACCACCGCCACCGGGTCGGTCGCCGAGATCAACGCACCGAACAGCAACGCGACGACCAGCGTGATGCCCAGCACCGCGTGCAGGGCCAGTCCCACGAGCGCGGCGGAGATGACGAAGCCGAGCACGGCAAGGGCGACGATGGCTCCCAGATTGCGCAGGAAAGCACGCAGGTCGAGGTCGAGTGCGGCCGCGAAGACCAGCGCCGGCAGGAACCCGGTCACGACCAGCGTCTCGAAGGCTTCGCCATCGAGTCTGGCGAACTCCGGCGCCACCCCGAGCGCCGAGCCGGCCAAGGCCACGACCACCAGGACGACGGTCAGGGGCAGGTGCACGCGCCGCGCGACGAGCGACAACAGCACCGCCAGCGCCAGCAGACCGGCAACTTGCAAGACCACGTCGGGAAAGCTCACCCTGCCCACCTCCTGATGCGGGGTTAGCCTCGCATGCCGAGGTCTGGAGTCGTGGGATCGCGGGGCATCCTCAGACGTAGGGTCGTCGAGAGGTGCCGTCGGTGGGCATTGCCCGGTCCGGTGGCTGCGTGGTCCGATGAGGCCGTGCCCTCGGATCCGCTCACGGACTGGTTCCTCGCGGCCTCGGAGCGGGGCAACGCCCAGACGCGGGTTCGCCCGTGGACGGAGGGCAACGAGGTCCGCGCGCTCGTGCATGGGCGCGACTACTTCCCCGTGCTGGCCGAGGCGATCGCCGGCACCCGGCGCGGGGACTTGATCCTGTTCGCCGACTGGCGAGGCGATCCCGACGAGAAGCTCGAGGACAACGGACCGACCATCGCCCGCGCGCTCGCGGACGCGGCCGGCCGAGGGGTGCTGGTCAAGGGACTCGTGTGGCGCTCTCACCTGGACCGGTTTCGCTTCTCCAGCGAGCAGAACCGCGATCTCACCGAGGAGGTCAACGACGCCGGGGGAGAGGTGCTGCTGGACCAGCGGGTGCGGCCTTTCGGCAGCCATCACCAGAAGTTCGTCGTCATCCGGCACGAGCATGATGCCGCGAGGGACGTGGCCTTCGTGGGCGGGATCGATCTCGCCCACAGCCGTCGCGACGACGCCGGTCACGGCGGGGACGAGCAGACCCAGCGCTTCGCCCGGGCCTATGGCGGGAGCCCGGCGTGGCACGACGCGCAGGTGGAGATCCGGGGCCCGGCGGTGAAGGACGTCGAGGACGTCTTCCGCGAGCGCTGGGAGGACCCCGCCGCGCCCTCGAGGCTGCCGTGGCAGGCGATCCCGGACATGCTCCGCGGCCATCGGCGCGAGCCCAGCCACCTGCCCAGGACCTCCGCGGCCCCACCGGCGTCGGGCACCTGCGCGGTCCAGCTCCTGCGGACCTATCCCAACCGCCGGCCGGGCTATCCCTTCGCCGCCGATGGCGAGCGCAGCGTCGCCTGTGGCTACACCAAGGCCCTGCGGCGCGCTCGACGGCTGGTGTATGTGGAGGACCAGTACCTGTGGTCGACCGATGTGGCCCGGGTCTTCGCCGAGGCGCTCGAACGGGAACCCGCGCTGCAGGTCGTCGCCGTCGTCCCTCGCTTTCCCAACCAGGACAGCCCAGTGGGCCTTCCGGCCGCTCTCCTCGGACACCTGCGGGCGCTCTCTTTGGTGCGGGAGGCCGGCGGTGAGCGGATGCAGGTCTTCGACGTCGAGAACCACGACGGCGAGCCGGTCTACGTGCACGCAAAGGTCTGCATTGTCGACGACGTCTGGGCCACGGTCGGCAGCGACAACCTCAACCGGCGGTCGTGGACCCACGACTCCGAGCTCACTAGCGCGGTGCTCGACTCGCGGATCGACCCCCGGGAGCCGACCGATCCGGCCGGGCTGGGCGACGGCGCTCGCCGCTTCGCGCGGGACCTGCGTCTGCGGCTGTTCGGCGAGCACCTGGACCACCTGACCGACGAGGGGCTCCTCGACCCCGCCGACGCCGTCGAGGCCGCGCATCGGTCCGCGTGGGCGCTGGAGGAGTGGTACCTCGGTGGGTGCACCGGTCCGCGCCCTCGTGGGCGGTTGCGCCCGCACCGGGTGTCCCCGCCGCCGCGATGGTCGCAGGTGCTGCTGTCTCCGGCGTACCGGATGT
Organism: uncultured Actinomycetota bacterium; assembly: GCA_963745245.1. Taxonomy (GTDB): domain Bacteria; phylum Actinomycetota; class Actinomycetes; order Propionibacteriales; family Nocardioidaceae; genus Marmoricola_A. Next base: position 755,838 of record CAVUWU010000001.1, on the reverse strand, counting down.
TCATCGACCCCGACGGCCGACCGCCGCGGATGAAGCTACGCCGGGCGCGCTGAGCGGCCCCTCAGCGGTCCTCGTCCTCCTCGACGATGTGCATGGCGGCCTCCTCGGCGGTCGCCGCACCGCCGGAGATGCCGACGTCGTAGGCGACGGCGTCCGACTCCTCGTCCTCGTGGGCGCCCTCGTCGGGCGCGACCAGTCGCCCGGCCCGGGGACCGCCGACCTGGTCGTCCTCGAGGTTCTCCGGCACCTCGGCATACGGGTCGGTGTCCGGCTCCTCCTGTGAGATCCGCTGCGCGAGGGTCTCCCCGGTGCGCTGCTCGGCGGCCGTGTTGCCGTAGCCCTGGCCCGCAGACCACTTCTGGGGAGGCACGATGCCCTCGTCCAGCACGTCGGCGATGCCGCGGTCGTCCAGCGTGTCGCCGGGCTGCATCTGGCTGTGCTCCTCCTCCTTGTCGACGCTCAGGTCGTCGAGCCCGTCGTGGCCTTCGGGCGTTCCGGTGGTCATCGCGCCTCACCTCTCTCCTCGTCTCCGCACACACACCGTCTCACGCGCCGGCGCGCGGAAGCCGCACCGCCCTGGCCAGTCCCCGGGGGGGTCTGCGGCGCGGCCCCGCCGTGCTGGATCCGCCCGAAACCGCTGACAAGTCGGGCAGTCAGCGGAGATGCTGGTGACTTCGTGCGCCGCGCCAGGCGAGCGCCCCGGACCTGAAGGAACCGATGACCAGCATCCACCGTCTGAGTCCGCACGGTCCACGCGCCGTGGTCGTCCTGCTCGCAGCGCTGCTGACGCTGGCGATGCTGCCGCTGGCGGCGCAAGCCTACGAGACGCCGCCCGAGGACTACTCCGGCTACCAGCCACAGACGAGGTGTCGCAAGCACACCCGTCCGGGCACCGCCGAGTTCGCCGCCTGGATCGAGCGGAGGTACGCCGGGGGGCCCGCGCGCGCCAGTGTGCGCGACTGCAACTCCGGGGGCACCTCGGAGCACAAGGACGGCCGGGCGATCGATTGGCGGATGAACGCCGCGAAGAAGGCGCAGCGCAAGGAGGTGAAGCGCTTCCTGCGCAGGCTGTTCCGCGCCGACGCCGAGGGCAACGAGCACGCGCTGGCTCGCCGGACGGGGATCATGTACATCATCTGGAACGACCGCATGTGGGCCTCCTACGACAGGTTCGAGGTCAAGGACTACTCCGTCAGCGTCGCCTGCAAGAGGACGAGGACCTGCACGAAGACCGCGCGGCACCGCGACCACGTGCACATCTCGCTGAGCAAGCCGGGCGGTCGGGGAGACACCAGCTGGTACACCAGGAGGCTCTGACCCCGCCGGTTCGGGCAATGTCGATAGCCTGCATGCCGAGTAGTGCCGAGTAGTGCCGAGGTACCGGCTTACGGGATACGGTGCCTCCACGACATGCGGCCGGTGAGCCGCCCCGGGCAACCGGAGGAGGCACGAAATGATCGTCGACGAAAGCGGCTCGCAGACCGTGGCCGTTCCCGCTCAGCGGGGCCCCGGCCACGACGTGCGCCCGGTGACCGCGGGAGCCCTGGTCGAGCAGGCCAAGGGAGTGCTGATCTTCCGCTACTCGATCGACGCCGACACGGCACTGTCGATTCTCGAGCTGTGGTGCTCCGAGACCGGGGCCGACCTGGCTGCGCTGTCCTACGCGCTGGTCAACGACATCTGCCAGGGCGCCGAGGCGGGCTCGCACAGCGACCCGGCGCTCGTGCGCTGGCTCGAGGACCGGCTGCGCCGTGACCGCCCGCACGTGGACCTGGCAGTGACCAGCGACCCGGTGCCGGTGGTCGTGGGGATGGACCATTCCTTCTCGGCTCTGGACGCGCTCGTGGCTGGCGCCCGGCAGGCGGCGCGCCTCGGCGTGCCTCTGGAGATCCGCTACGACGAGCAGCGCACCCCGCTGTCGCGGGCGAGCCTCATGCAGCGGGTCGATCTGGCGGTCGAGCTCGCCCGGGCCATCGAGCCCGGCGTGGTGATTCGGCTGGCCCAGGTCCGCCAAACTTGAAGAATCAAGTGCGCGCTATGATCGGCGCATGACACGCTGGCTGACCGAGGACGAGCTTGCTTCCTGGCTTCCGTTCACCGGCGTCATGCTGCGCCTCGGACCGGCCCTGGACAGTCAGTTGCAGCGCGACTGGGACATGACCCATTTCGACTACCTCTGTCTGGCCATGCTGTCGGAGGAGCAGGACCACACCACCACGATGAGTGCCCTGGCCGGCCGCACGAATGCCTCGCTGTCCCGGCTCTCCCATGTCGTCACGAAGCTGGAGAAGCGCGGCTGGGTCTGCCGCTCCCGCTCGCAGGCCAGTCGCCGGGTCACCTTGGTGCGGCTGACCGAGGCCGGCCACGCGACGCTCGTGGATGCCGCTCCCAGCCACGTCGAGACGGTGCGGTCGCTGGTGTACGAGGGGCTGGGACCCGACGACGTCGTTCACCTGCGCGCGCTGATGGCCCACATCCTCGAGCGCGTCGAGTGCTCCGGGCTCACGGGCTCCAGCTGACCTGGGCGCGGCGATCCGAGCAGTCGCCGACCCGTATGACACCCGGCGGCTCACGGCAGCCGCCATTCCACCGAGGTTCCGCCCTGGGCCACCAGGATCTCGTTGACGCGGCTGAACGGGCGCGACCCGAAGAATCCCCCCCGCGCCGAGAGCGGGGACGGATGGACCGACTGCACCCACGGGATCGGCCCCAGCAACGGCTTGAGCCCTTGGGCGTCTCGGCCCCACAGGATCGCCGCCGCCGGCCCCGGGCGCTCGGCCAGCGCCCGGATGGCGCAGTCGGTCACCTTCTCCCAGCCCCGGCCCCGATGCGCCGCGGGTCGTCCGGGCTGCACCGTGAGGCACCGGTTCAGCAGCAGCACACCCGCATCGGCCCAGGGGGTGAGGTCACCGGTCTGTGGCGGGGGTACGCCGAGATCGGCGACGAGTTCGGCGAAGATGTTGACCAGGCTCGGCGGCAGCGGCCGGACGTCGGGGGCCACCGAGAAGCTCAGGCCCACCGGATGGCCGGGGGTCGGGTAGGGGTCTTGGCCGACGAGCAGCACCCGGACCTCGGACAGCGGGCGCTGGAAGGCGCGGAGCACCATGTCGCCGCGGGGGAGGTAGCCGCGCCCTGCGGCGTTCTCGGCCCGCAGGAAGGTGCCCATCTGCTCGATCGTGGTCGCCACCGGACCCAAGGCCTCCGCCCAGTCCGCGGCCATCAGCCCGCGCTCGACGAGTCCCCCGAGCGTGCCGGTGCGTGCGGTCACGACCTGCCCGACCCGGCCCCGGAGGACGCAAGGTCATCGGCCACCGTCTCCACGACGGCGTCGGCCACGGCCTGCTGACCTTCGGCGAAGGGGTGGAAGGCAAGCCCCCGCGTCTGGTCGGTGCGCCGCCCGTTCACCCAGGGGTCCGCCGAGCAGATCTCGTGTCCGCGGGAGCGGGGGTGCATGTCGACGAAGACCGCGCCGGCGCGCTCCGCGGCGCTCGCCAGCGCCTCGTTGAGCTGGGCCTCCAGGTCCGCCAGCGCCGGCCGGTCTGCTGCGGGGACGGGCATCGCGGGGCAGGCCTGGCCATCGGCGGCCACCAGTCGTGGGTAGCCCACGAGGACCACCGTCGCCCCTGGCGCTGCCCGGCGCACCGCGCGGAGCGTCGCGGTCACCGCGCGACGGGTTTCGGCTACGACCTCGGCGGGGTCGCCGAGCGTGCCGGCGACGACGTCGGCGCAGGAGCCCGCCGGGCCTTGGCCGAGACCGATGCAGGCGAGGGTGACGGTGCTGAACAGCTCGCCGTCGTTGCCGCCGATGCCGACGGTGACCAGATCGGTCTGCGGGGTGACCGCGGCCAGCTGGGGCCGGACCCGGCCACGACCGAAGGCGACTTGCTGGCGCTCGCGCACGGCCGCGGTGTCGGCTCCGCTGCAGCTCACGTCGGTCAGCTCGGCCCCGAGGGCGTCAGCGACCAGGGCGGGGTAGTTGCCGCTCGACCTCAGGCACCCCTCAGCGAGGTCGGTGCGCGGAACGTAGGGGGCGGCGGTGAACGAGTCGCCGAGCGCGACATAGCGCAGGGACCCGTCCAGGCCGGACCCCTCCTGGTCGGGCCCCTCCTGGTCGGACCCGTCCGCGCGCGTCGTGGGGTTGGAGGTCGCGTCGGGTCTGCCAGCGGCGTCCGACCCGGCTCCCGAGGCCCCCGAGCACGCGGTCAGTGCGACCATGGCAAGTCCGGCGACGAGCGCCGAGGCCCGCGCCGTTCGGCGCGGCTCAGGCATCGGCACCCCCGCTGCGACGGGCAGCCCGGGGCTTGGGCGCAGGGGCGGCCGGATCGGCGTTGCGGGCGGTCGTGGAGCGTCGGCGACGCGCCGGCTGACCTGGCGTAGGAGCCAGGCTCCGGGAGCCCGAGGACCCGAACCTCCGCTCGGGGTTCGCGCCGATCGTCGGGATCTGGTCGGAGGAGTGGCCGTCGACGAAGGCGTCGATGATCGGCCACGTGGTGTTCCGCGCAGCCCGGCCGGTGAGCATGCCCAGGTGGCCGCCCGGGACCACCTCGAAGCGCACCTCCGGAGCCCCGGTGAGCAGGTCCACGACCGGTCTCACGCAGGCGACGGGGGCGATGGCGTCGCCGGCGCCGCCGAAGGCGAGCACGGGGACGCCGATGTCGGCGAAGGAGATGTCCCGGCCCTCGAAGTGCACCACCCCGTCGACCAGCTCGTTGTGGCGGATCATCCGGTGGTACAGCTGCCCGAACGTGCGGCCCGGGTAGGCGGTCATCGAGGCGGAGAACCGGTCGACGGCCTCGATTTGGGCCAGGAAGTCGGCGTCGTCGAAGTTGGCCAGCTGCACGAACGGCTTGGTGAGGATCTTGTCGACCGAGGAGAGCTGGAAGGCTCGGCTGACCACCGGTTTCGGCATTCCGCCAATCATCCGATAGGCCAGCGCGATCGGCGCGGCCACGTCCCCACCGACCCCGAGGAAGGGCCGCAACGGGGCGATCAGGGGCACCTGCGTGACGTCGACCGGTGCCCCGAGGGTGGTGACCGTGGCGATCGGCAGCCGGGTGTCGGCGGCGGCGGTGAGCAGGGCGAAGATGCCGCCCAGACTCCAGCCCACCACGTGCACGGGCCGGTCGCCGGCATGCTGGCTCACCTGCCGGATAGCCTCCGGAACCACCTCGCGGACCCAGTGCTCCACCCCCAGCCGGCGGTCCCGGAAGGAGACCTGGCCGTACTCCACGAGATAGGTGGGCTGCCCGCCGTCCACGAGATGCTCGACCAGCGAGCACCCCCGGCGCAGGTCATAACACAGCGACGGCGCCGCCAGGGGCATCACCAGGAGCACGGGGTCGCCGCTGTGGCGCACGCGTCGGGGCCGGTAGTGGTAGACCTCGCGCAGCGTCCCCTCGTCGATGAGGGTGCGGGGCATGGGCCGCACGTCGGCAACGCCGCCGTAGAAGACCTTGTGCGCGAGGTTGGCGGTGGCGGCGACTATCTGGTCCGGCTTCGGGATCAGATCCATGCAGTGCAGCGTAGTCGTCGGGTGGCGAGGCCCCGGCGCCTCGGGATCAGTCGTCGTCGCTCGGTGGCCGCAGCCGCTTCTGATGGGCCGGGCGGATCTGGCTGAGCCGGCCCATGAACTCCGCTGCCCAGTCCGACACGTCGTGGGTCCGCACGGTCTTGCGCATCGCCCGCATCCGCCGGCTCAGGTCCCTCGGGTTGGCGTGCACGGCCCTCAGGATGGCCTCCTTCATCCCGTTGATGTCGTAGGGGTTGATGAGGAAGGCCTGCTTGAGCTCGTCGGCGGCCCCTGCGAACTCCGAGAGCACCAGCGCGCCGGTATTGTCCTCGCGGCAGGCGACGTACTCCTTGGCGACGAGGTTCATCCCGTCCCGCAACGGTGTGACCACCATGATGTCGGCGGCGCGGTACATCGCCGCCATCTCCTCGCGTGGGTAGGAGGAGTGCAGATAGGAGATCGCCGGCCGGCCGATCTTGCCGTAGTCGCCGTTGAAGCGGCCGACCAACCGGTCGATCTCGTCGCGAAGCCGGCGGTACTCGTCGACGCGCTCCCGCGACGGCGTCGCCACCTGGAGGAACACCGCCTCGTCGACGCTGAGCTGGCCCTCGGCCAGCAACTCGCCGAAGCCGCGCAGCCGGCTGAAGATGCCCTTGGTGTAGTCGAGCCGGTCCACCCCGAGCAGGACATGCTCGGGGTTGCCGAGCTGGTCACGGATCTCCTCGGCGCGCTTCTCCACGTCCGGCCGCCGGGCCAGTGCGGCGAACCCCTCGAAGTCGATGGAGATCGGGAAGGCATCAGCCTCCACCGTGCGGCCGTCGGGAAGGTAGACCAGGTCGCGGTGCGTCTTGTGGCCCACCCGCTGCCGCACCAGGCGCATGAAGTTCTGCGCGCCACCGGGCCGCTGGAAGCCGACCAGGTCGGAGCCGAGGAGTCCTTCGAGCAACTGCCGTCGCCAGGGCAGCTGCACGAACAGCTCCGAGGGCGGGAAGGGGATGTGCAGGAAGAAGCCGATGCGGACGTCCGGGCGCGCCTCGCGCAGCATCGCCGGGACCAGCTGGAGCTGGTAGTCCTGCACCCACACCATCCCGCCTTCGGCGACCAGCTCGGCGGCCTTGGCGGCGAACCGCTGGTTGACCGCGACGTAGCTGTCCCACCACTCGCGGTGGAAGTCCGGCTTGGCGACCACGTCGTGGTAGAGCGGCCAGAGCGTGCCGTTGGAGAAGCCCTCGTAGAACTCCTCGATCTCCTGAGCGCTCAGTGGCACGGGCACCAGGAGCATGCCGCTCTGCTCGAGGACCTCCTCGGGCCCGTCGGCACCGCCGTCCCAGCCGACCCAGGCGCCGTCGTACTTCTGCATGATCGGCTCCACCGCCGTGACTAGTCCGCCTGGGGAGCGACGCCAGGTGATGGAGCCGTCGTCGGCGACGACGCGGTCTACCGGCAGCCGATTGGCCACCACGACGAGATCGTGCGCGCTGTGTCCGGTGTGCCTGCCCACACCCCCACCCTAGGGCCGATCGCCGTCAGCAGGACCCTGGCGGACACGCGGCGCGCGCAAATGACACCGCTGTGGTTCCTGCCTACCATCATCGCCATGGACCAAGCCAACGCCCTGCCGCCGCCCCGAGGCACCGAGGCCGGCCTGCTGTCCGAGCGGGATCGGCAGGTGCTCGACTTCGAACGGCAGTGGTGGAAGTACGCCGGGGCGAAGGAGCAGGCGGTTCGCGAGAAGTTCGACATGTCCTCCACCCGCTACTACCAAGTGCTCAACGCGCTGATCGACCGGCCCGAGGCGCTGGCCCACGACCCCCTGCTCGTGCGGCGACTGCGGCGGCTCCGGGCCGCGCGGCAGCGGGCGAGGTCCGCTCGTCGTCTCGGGTTCGAGGTCTGAGATGCCACGCGTAGCCGCCGGCACGCCCTGGCGACGTCGCCCCGGGTCGGACGCCGGGTTCGCGATGTCCTCGCCGTTGGCCGCGATCAGCGTGGCCGCGGTGGTGCTGGCCGGGGTGGGATTCTTGCTGAGCGACCCCGAGGGTGGCCGGCCCGGGGCGGTGGCCACAGCGGTGTCCTCGGTGCCGGTACAGCCCCAAGTGACCCTCGACGCGGTGGCCAGGAAGCGTCCGGCGCTGCGTCGTGAGGACGTTTTCATCGACGTCTACAACAACTCCAACGTGACCGGGTTGGCCGCGCAGACCTCCGAGCGCATCGCCGGGGCGGGCTGGCAGGTGGTGGGCTCGGACAACTGGTACGGCACTATCCCGGCGACCACGATCTACTATCCCGAACGGCTCGAGGCGGCGGCGCGGCTGCTGTCGCGGGACCTCGGGATCGAGCGGGTTCTTCCGGCGGTGGACCCGATGAACGGCGACCGGCTGACGCTGATCCTCACCGCCGACTTCGCCTGAGCCACCCGGCCACTGCCGATCTCGGACTGGTGTCCGTCGGCTTCGGCCTGCAAGCTCGGCGGTCGTCATGGTTGGCTGGACCTCATGAACTCTGGTCCTGAGTCTGCGGCGTCTCCGGCCGACGCCTTCGATTTCCGTACCGCCGAGGGCGCCGACCGCTACGCCGGCCTGGTGGCCGCCGCGGGCAGCGCTGTCGTGTGCCTGGACTTCGACGGCACGGTGGCACCGATCGTCGAGGACCCGACCCAGGCCTACATCCACCCCGACGCCCCCGACGTCCTGGCCACGTTGGCCACGACGTTCCGCGCGGTGGCGGTGGTGACCGGGCGGCCGGCCGAGCAAGCCGTCTCGCTGGGCAGGTTCGACGAGGTCGGGGATCGCGTCACTGCTCAGGACGGCGAGTTGATGGTCCTGGGCCAGTACGGCAACGAGCGCTGGAGCGCGCGCACCGGGGAGGTGGTCAGCCCTCCGCCGCCCAGTGGCCTGGCGGCGTTCCGCGAGGAGCTCCCCGACCTGCTCCGCCAGGCTGGCCTGGAGGATGCCTACCTGGAGGAGAAGGGCCTAGCCGTCGCCGTGCACACCCGGCGGATGGCGGACCCGTGGGGGGCGCTCGAGCGGCTCGGGGCCGCCCTGGAGGGGGCGGCCGCGGAGCACGGTCTGGCGCTCGAGCCCGGTCGGATGGTCGTCGAGGTGCGGGCGCCCGGGATGAACAAGGGCAACGCCGTGCGCACCCTGCATGAGGAGCTGCAGGCAGACGCGATGATGTTCGTCGGCGACGACCTCGGCGACGTGCAGGCCTTCGAGGCGATCGCCGACCTGCGTCGCGGAGGGATGACCGGCCTTCTGGTCTGCTCCGGCTCGGAGGAGCAGCGCGCGCTCGTCGAGCTCGCGGACCTCGTCGTGGACGGACCGGAGGGGGTCACGCGGATGCTGCGTCGCCTCGCGCAGGACGCTGCCGGCTGACCTCGGCCTCCCAGCGCCGTCGGGAACGGGCGTCGGCCTCCGGGTAGCCGCCGTCCGCGAGTCCGGCCAACCGCTCGAAAGGGTTGTGGACCGCAGGGTCACCGCCCTTGACGTACGACCACAATGCGGCCAGCCCGTAGAGCGGCAGCATCGGCAGTCCCAGACACGCGACGTACTGCCAGGTGTGCCGCTCCTCGTGCGCCAGCAGCCGCGGCCGGGCCAGGATCGCCTCGGCCGGAGGCCGGGTCACCACCACGCTGCCCACGGTGAAGGCAGGGCTTGTCGGCAGCGGCAGACGGTAACCGCCAGCGAGCAGGAGTCCTCGTGGTCCCGGGGTCACCCGCGCCCGCCCGGCCGCGGCCACCAGCAGGCCCGCGGGCGTGGCCAGCGTGAGCCAGTTGACCGCGGCCCTGAGCCGCCAGTGGCGCTCCATCGCCCCGAGCCTGCCCGGCATCCGGGCGGCATGTGTCTCGACATCCGGGAAGCCCGTGCACATCGTGAGACGGAGGCCCTAGCGTGTGGCCTGCTCATCGAGAGGGGCAGAGGGACACGGCCCGTTGAAGCCCCGGCAACCCGTCGCAGCAGGAGCCTCCGCCGACGCTGTGGCGACGGTGCCAATTCCGTCCCGGGGCGAGAGCCGCGCCCGGGGAAGATGAGAAGGAGGCCCTCATGAGCGCACTTCCCGGCACATCCTCACGCCTCTCCGAGGTCGAGCGCACGACGGCAACCGCGGCGCCGGCGACGGAGGTACCAGCATCCGGGGCGCCGGCAACCGGCGTGCTGGGATCCGGGCTGCTGGGATTGGGCGCCGTGCGCCCCGGGGCCTTCGGCAACGCCCGGCACCTGGTCTGTCGCGAGTGCGGCGCCACCAGGCCGCTAGGGCCGAGCTACGCCTGCGATGCCTGCTTCGGCCCCCTCGAGGTCGGCTACGACTACCCCCCGGTCACCCGGGCCGAGATCGAGGCCGGGCCCGGCAACATCTGGCGCTATCAGCCACTGCTTCCGGTGCCCGCCGACATCGCTGCCAGCCCGAACACCGAGCCGGGCCTGACCCGCCTGGTGCGCGCCCACCACCTCGGTCGGGAGCTCGGCATCCGGGCCCTCCACGTCAAGGACGACTCGGGCAACCCGACCCACTCGTTCAAGGACCGGGTGGTGGCCGTCGCGCTCTCGGCCGCCCGCGAGCTGGGCGCCCGGGTCTTCGCCTGTCCCTCCACCGGCAACCTCGCCAACGCGGTCGCGGCGGCGGGAGCCCGGGCCGGGATCCGCACCGTCGTCTTCGTCCCGCACGACCTGGAGCCGGCGAAGATCCAGATGACCGCCATCTATGGTGGCGACCTGGTCGCTGTCCGCGGCTCCTATGACGACGTCAACCGGCTCGCCTCGCAGATCGCCGGGGAGCAGGAGGGCTGGGCCTTCGTGAACGTCAACGTCCGTCCCTACTACGCCGAGGGCTCCAAGACGCTTGCCTACGAGATCGCCGAACAGCTCGGCTGGGAGCTGCCGGAACAGGTGGTCGTCCCCGTGGCCAGCGGCTCGCAGCTCACGAAGATCGACAAGGGCTTCGCCGAGCTGGTGGCGCTCGGGCTGGTCGAGGACCGGCCCTACCGCATCTTCGGCGCCCAGGCGGGCGGGTGCTCCCCGGTCAGCGCGGCCTACAAGGCCGGGCACGACGTCGTCCGCCCGGTCAAGCCGGACACGATCGCCAAGTCGCTGGCGATCGGCAACCCGGCCGACGGCCCATACGTGCTCGATGTGGCCCGGCGCACCGGAGGTTCGGTCGAGGACGTCACCGACGAGCAGGTGCGTGAGGGCATCGGGCTGCTCGCCCGCACCGAGGGCATCTTCGCCGAGACTGCGGGCGGCGTCGCCGTGGCCACCCTGGCGAAGCTGGTGGAGACCGGCCAGCTCGACCCGGAGCGGGAGACCGTCGTGCTCAACACCGGCGACGGGCTCAAGACCCTCGACGCGATCGCGGACCGGGCCGCGCCCACGGCCACCATCGACGCGGCGTACTCGGCCTTCGTGGGCCTCGGCCTCAGCTGAGCTGGCCCGGCAGCTGGTCGGCGGTCGTTGCGCGACCCCCGGGTGGACCTGACGCGGCTCGAGGGCAGGCTGACGTGGCGGACCGGAGAGACGCCTGCGCGCCTCTCCGGCCACAACCCCGTCGCACCCACGAGGTCGGCCTCAGGCTAGGGATCGGGGCGCAGGGGGTCAATGGCCCGTCCGGTTCCCTCTCGGTCGCCTTGCACTCGGCCATAGCGAGTGCTAAACATGACCTGGCACTCTCCTGGGGAGAGTGACAACCGGTCGGGGAAGACGAGGGCCAGCAGCGCCGGCGGGAAGGGTCCGCCGGGACCGCCTGGTCCATCCGTCGCGGGGCGTCGACCCGGACCATCCAGAACTCTACGCGTGAGGAACCGCAGGAGTCATGCCGAAGCTGATTGCATTCGACGAGGAGGCCCGGCGCGGGCTGGAGCGTGGCATGAACACGCTCGCCGACGCGGTCAAGGTGACCCTCGGCCCCAAGGGACGCAACGTCGTCCTGGAGAAGAAGTGGGGCGCACCCACCATCACCAACGACGGCGTCTCGATCGCCAAGGAGATCGAGCTCGAGGACCCCTACGAGAAGATCGGGGCCGAGCTGGTCAAGGAGGTCGCCAAGAAGACCGACGACGTGGCCGGTGACGGCACCACGACCGCGACCGTGCTGGCTCAGGCCATGGTCCGCGAAGGGCTGCGGAACGTCGCCGCCGGCGCCAACCCGATGGCGCTCAAGCGCGGCATCGAGCGGGCCGTCGAGGTGGTCGCCGAGCAGCTGCTGAACACCGCCAAGGACGTCGAGACCAAGGAGCAGATCGCCTCCACCGCCTCGATCTCGGCTGCGGACCCGCAGGTCGGCGAGATCATCGCCGAGGCGATGGACAAGGTCGGCAAGGAAGGCGTCATCACCGTCGAGGAGTCCAACACCTTCGGGCTCGACCTGGAGCTGACCGAGGGGATGCGCTTCGACAAGGGCTACATCTCGCAGTACTTCATGACCGACCCCGAGCGCATGGAGACCGTGCTCGAGGACGTCTACATCCTCATCGCCAACCAGAAGATCTCGAACGTCAAGGACATGCTCCCGGTGCTGGAGAAGGTGATGCAGAGCGGCAAGCCGCTGCTGATCATCGCCGAGGACGTCGAAGGCGAGGCGCTGGCCACGCTGGTGGTCAACAAGATCCGCGGCACCTTCAAGTCCGCGGCCGTCAAGGCGCCCGGCTTCGGCGACCGCCGCAAGGCCATGCTCCAGGACATCGCGATCCTGACCGGCGGCCAGGTCATCTCCGAGGACGTCGGCCTCAAGCTGGAGAACACCGGCATCGAGCTGCTGGGCCAGGCCCGCAAGATCGTGCTCACCAAGGACGAGACGACCATCGTCGAGGGTGCCGGGGACGCCGAGCAGATCCAGGGCAGGGTCAACCAGATCCGCGCCGAGATCGAGAAGAGCGACTCCGACTACGACCGCGAGAAGCTGCAGGAGCGGCTGGCCAAGCTGGCCGGCGGTGTCGCGGTGATCAAGGTCGGCGCGGCCACCGAGGTCGAGCTCAAGGAGCGCAAGCACCGCATCGAGGACGCCGTGCGCAACGCGAAGGCGGCCGTCGAGGAGGGCATCGTCCCTGGTGGCGGCGTGGCGCTGCTGCAGGCCAGCAGCAAGGCGTTCGAGAAGCTCGAGCTCGAGGGTGACGAGGCCACCGGCGCGAACATCGTCCGGCTGGCCACCGAGGGCCCGCTCAAGCAGATCGCGATCAACGCCGGCATGGAGGGCGGCGTCGTGGCGGAGAAGGTTCGCCACCTCGAGATCGGCTACGGTCTCGACGCTGCCACGGGTGAGTACGTCGACCTGATGGCCGCGGGCATCATCGACCCGGCCAAGGTCACCCGGTCCGCGCTCCAGAACGCGGCCTCCATCGCGGCCCTGTTCCTCACCACCGAGGCGGTCGTCGCTGACAAGCCCGAGAAGGCGCCCGCGATGCCGGGTGGCGACGGCGGCATGGGCGGCATGGGTGGCATGGGCGGCATGGACTTCTGATCGGTCCGTCCACACCCGCTGGATCACGAGGGGTCCGGTCTCCGCAGGGAGGCCGGGCCCCTCGGCCATGTCGCCACCCGCCCTGAAAGCCCCTCAGCGTCACAGCACGGCGCGGGGGCGGAACTGGATGCTGATCCGGGGCCCGCACGGACGGGCCGACTTGGGGACGCAGTGCTCCCAGGTCCGCTGACACGAGCCGCCCATGACCAAGAGGTCGCCGTGGCCCAGCGCGAACCCGAGGGTCTCGCCGCCGCCACTGGGGCGCAGCAGCAGCTTCCTGGCCTCACCCAGGGACAGGATCGCCACCATCGTGTCCTCGCTGCGGCCGCGGCCGCTCCGGTCGCCGTGCCAGGCCACGCTGTCCCGGCCGTCCCGGTAGAAGCAGAGCCCGGCGGTCCGGAACGCCTCCCCGAGCTCCTCGGCGTAGTGCTCGTCCAGCAGCCGCTTGGCCTCTGCGACGAGGGGATGCGGCAGCGCGTCCTGCTCGCCGTAGAAGGACAGCAGGCGAGGCACGTCCACGACGCGGTCGTACATCTGTCGGCGCTCGGCACGCCACGGCACCGTGTCGACCAGCTCGGCGAAGAGCTGGTCGGCCCCGGCGAGCCACACCGGCAGGTGGTCGACCCAGGCACCCTCGGCCAACGGCGTGCGCCGAAGCCGGCCGGTCAGCTCGGAGAAGGCCGCCGTGGCCTCGGGGACGCTGTCGAACAGCGAGGGCTGCATCGCGATCGTCATGGCCGGCAGCCTAGCGCGGGATCGAACACACGTTCTAGCGCTGGCGTGACCAGCGCGTCTCCAGGCGCGTGCCGGGGGCGGCTGGGGGCCGGCTCGGGGCGGGCTCGGGGTCGGTCTGGTGCGAGAACCCGGTGGAGCCGCTGACCGGTCGGTGGGTACCTTCGAGGGGCCGGGACGTGCATGGGCAGGTGGGGGAGCCGGCGGCCGAAGGACGGGACACGTGGAGCAGCAGACGACGGCTACGGGCGCCACGGTCGCCGCGCGGGTGCGGGACCTGACCAAGATCTACGGCACCGGTGACGCCGAGGTGCACGCGCTGGACGGGGTCTCCCTGGACATCTACGCCCAGGAGTTCACCGCCGTCATGGGGCCGTCCGGCTCGGGCAAGTCGACGCTCATGCACTGTTGCGCGGCGCTGGACACCGCCGACGGCGGGACCGTCCGGATCGGCAACACGGACCTCGGCGGCCTGAAGGACAAGGAGCTGACCCGCTTGCGGCGCGAGCGTGTCGGCTTCGTCTTCCAAGCCTTCAACCTGGTGCCCACGCTCACCGCCGACGAGAACATCCTGCTGCCGCTGTCCATCGCCGGGACGAAGCCCGACCAGGAGTGGTACGACCTGGTCGTCGACACGGTGGCCCTGCGCGACCGGCTCGACCACCGGCCCAGCGAGCTCTCCGGCGGACAGCAGCAGCGGGTGGCCGTCGCTCGGGCCCTGGCCAGCCGCCCCGAGATCGTCTTCGCCGACGAGCCGACCGGCAACCTGGACTCCCGCTCCGGCGCCGAGGTGCTCCGCCTGCTGCAGCGCTCGGTGCACGACTTCGGCCAGACCGTGGTAATGGTGACCCACGACCCGGTCGCCGCCGGCTACACCGACCGGGTGGTGTTCCTCGCCGACGGCAAGGTCGTCGACGAGATGCGCGATCCCACCGCCGAGCGCGTGCTCGACCGGATGGCGCAGCTGGCCGCGCCCCACGCGGCCGCCGCTCCCGAGCGCTGAGCCATGCTCCTGGTCACCTGGCGCAACCTCGTCGCGCGCAAGCTGCGGCTGCTGCTGAGCGCCTTCGCGATCGTCCTCGGCGTGGCCTTCGTCGCCGGCTCGCTGATCTTCACCGATGCGCTGGACGGCTCCTTCGACGACATCGTCGAGGGCTCGACCGCCGACGTCGAGGTCGCCTTCGAGGGTGCTGGCGACTGGGACTCCGCCCAGGACCTCCGGGTGCTACCGGCCTCGGTCGTCGAGGAGCTCAGGGCGCTGCCCGAGACCGAGTCGGTGCATCCGTGGACGGAGCTGCAGACGGTGTTCGTCATCGGCTCCGACGGCAAGGTGGTCGGCGGCAACGGGGCGCCGGGCCTGGCGTTCAACTACACCGAGGCCGATGCGATCACCGGCCGGCAGATCATCTCCCTGCGCGAGGGTCGGCTGCCCCAGCGGGCGGGCGAGGTGGCCCTCGACCCAGACACCGCCGAGAAGGCGGGCTACCAGATCGGCGACACCCTGACGCTGGTGACGCCCGGGACGCCACCCACGGTCAGCGCCGAGCTCACCGGCATCATCGACTTCGGAGCCGGAGGGCTGAACGGCGCGACGCTGACGATCCTGGACCTCGGCTTCCTCCAGGACAGTTTCTTCGAGGGCCGCGACGTCTTCACCCTGATCTCGCTCAACGCCGCCGAGGGCGTCTCCCAGAGTGAGCTGGCCGCGGCGGCACAGGCAGTGGTCCCCCAGGGCGTCCAGGCGCGCACGGGCGACTCGGTGGTGGCCGAGACCAAGGGCCAGATCGACCGCATCCTGGGCTTCCTCAACACCTTCCTGCTCGTCTTCGCGGCCGTCTCACTGGTCGTCGGCACCTTCCTGATCATCAACACCTTCTCGATCCTCGTCGCCCAACGCAGCCGAGAGCTGGCGCTGCTGCGTGCGCTGGGCGCCTCGCGGGGCCAGGTCAATCGGTCGGTGCTGCTCGAGGCCCTGGGCGTCGGGGTGCTGGGCTCCACGCTGGGCCTGGTGGGCGGCTACGGCCTGGCGCTGGCCCTCAAGGGGCTCTTCGGAGCCTTCGGGCTCGACCTCGGCACCGCGCGGTTCACGCTCGCCCCCAGCACCGTCGTGACCTCGTACGCCGTCGGCGTGCTGGTCACGGTGCTCGCCGCCTACCTCCCGGCTCGACGCGCCGCTCACATCGCGCCGGTGCAGGCGCTGCGCGACGACGTCGCGATGCCGGAGTCCTCTCTGCACGTGCGCCTGATCGTGGGATCGCTGCTGGCCGTCGCCGGCGCAGCCAGCCTGACTGCCGGACTCATCGACCTCGGCGGCGATGCCCTGGTCGAGATCGGCGCCGGGATGCTGGGCATCCTGGTCGGGGTCGCCCTGCTGTCGCCGATCGCGGGACGCCCGGTGATCCGGGTCTTCGGGCTGCTCTTCGGGCCGTTCGGCACCGTGGGACGGCTGGCCACGGAGAACTCGCTGCGCAACCCCCGGCGTACCGCTGCCACCGCCAGCGCTCTCATGGTCGGGCTGGCGCTGATGACGATGATGTCGATCCTCGGCAGCTCCGCCTCGGCGAGCACCGACGAGGCCATCGAGACCGACCTGACCTCCCAGTTCATCGTCTCCAACGCCGTCGGGCAGCCGTTCTCCACCGATGTGGCGGCGCAGATCCGGGAGCTGGACAGCGTGGACACCGTCGCCTCGCTGCGCTACGCCACGCCACGGGTCGACGGGGACCGGGCCTGGATGGCCGCAGTGGACCCCGAGGACTTCGCGGCGGTGATGGAGGTGCCGATGCTGGCCGGGACGCTGGCCGCGCTCGGGGACGACGCGGTGCTGGTCGGCGCCGGTCCGGCCGAGCGGCGCGGCCTCGCCGTCGGGGACCGGGTCACCGCGGAGTTCCAGGGCGGCGACGTCGAGGTGCGGGTCGCCGGCATCCTGGCGGCCGGAGGAGCGCTGCCCGCCGAGTGGCTGATCAGCCAGGACGCGCTGGTCGAGGGCTCGCTGGCCCCGCTGGACTCGATGCTCTTCATCACCAAGGCCGACGGCGTGGCGACCGAGGTGCTGCGTGAGCAGGTCGACGAGATCACCGCCGCCCTGCCCACGGTGACGCTCAAGGACCCCCAGGAGTTCGCCGACGAGCAGAAGCAGCAGATCAACCAGCTTCTCTACCTGATCTACGGGCTGCTGGCGCTGTCGGTGGTGATCGCGGTGCTCGGCGTGGTGAACACCCTCGCGCTCTCGGTCATCGAGCGGACCCGCGAGGTCGGGCTGCTCCGGGCCATCGGCGTGAGCCGCTCGCAGCTGCGCACGATGATCCGGCTCGAGTCGATCGTGATCGCCGTGTTCGGGGCGCTGCTCGGGCTCGCACTCGGCCTCGGGTTCGGGATCGCGCTGATGCGATCGCTGGAGGACGAGGGGCTCACCGCCATCGTGGTGCCATGGCCCCTGCTCGCCAGCTTCGTGGTGGGATCCGCCGTGGTCGGCGTGCTGGCGGCGGTGTTCCCAGCGCGTCGGGCAGCCCGGCTCGACGTCCTTCGCGCGATCACCACCGAGTAGCCTTCACGCCCAACAGGCCGGATTCCGGCCATGTCCAACCGACCCCTGCCGGTCTAGGGTGACCCGGGAGGAGCCCCGCGAGTCACGCGAGAGGTACACGGCGATGGGTCAGACGGTGTTGCCAACGCATCCCAGGTCAGGCGTGGTGCACAAGCACGTGCAAGTGCGGGAGTACGTCCGCTCCCTCGTCTCCGGCGCCGAGCCGGGTACCCCGGCCCCGTCCGAGCGTGAGCTTGTGCAGCAGTTCCGGGTGGCCCGGATGACGGTGCGCCAGGCACTCGACGCGCTGGTCGCGGAAGGACTGCTGGAGCGCGTGCCCGGTCGGGGGACGTTCGTGGCCAACGCCCGCGTCGACCAGGTGCCCCGGCTGACCGGGTTCGCCGAGGAGATGCACCGGCGCGGCCTGAACCCCGGCTCGCGCACCCTGCTCGCCCGGCTGGAGGCCGCCGGCCCCGGGGTCGCCCGCGCCCTCGACATCGGCCTAGGCGAGAAGGTCGTGCACTGGCAGCGGCTGCGGTTCGCCGATGCCTCCCCCATGTGCGTCGAGGACGCCTACCTGGCCGCCGACAAGGTGCCAGGACTGCTCGACCGCCTCCCGGAATCGCTCTACGCCGAGCTCGACCGCCGCGGCCTCTCGCCGACCTGGGGAGAGGACTCCGTGGACGCCGGGATTGCCCACGACCCGGAGGCCGCACTGCTTCAGGTGTCGGCCGGACACCCGGTGCTGCGGGTGGCGCGGCGCGCCTTCGCCGAGCGGACGCCGGTGGAGGTCTCCCGGTCGACCTACCGCGCCGACCGTTTCACTCTCTGGGTGCCGATGACCCGGGTGCCCCAGCAACTGCACCCGTGACGACCCGCGAGGGGTTGACCGCCGGCGCCGACGAGGGCCGCGACGGCCCAGAGGAGGCGGTGGGGCTGGTGCTCGCCGCGGGCGGTGGGCGCCGACTGGGCGGACTTCCGAAGGCCATGCTCGCCGATCGGGCCGGGGAGTCGCTGCTGCGCACCACCGTGGACCGGCTTCGTGCGGGGGGCTGCTCGCGGGTCGTCGTCGTGCTGGGGGCCGCGCCGGAGGCCGGCCGGCTGGTGGCCGGTGACGGCGTGACGGTGGTCGTGGCGCCGGACTGGGAGGAGGGGATCGGGGCGTCGCTGCGCCGTGGGCTGCTCGCCCTCGACCGGCTCGAGGCACCCGGGGGGGAGCGTGCCTCTCCGGCCTCCGTCGTGATTACGCTGACCGACCTGCCCGACGTCGGCGCGGGGGTGGTCCGCCGGGTCCTCGAGGCATGGCGGTCCCGCGGCGCCCGCGCCGACGACCTGGTCCGCGCGGTCTTCGCGGCCCGTCCGGGGCACCCGGTGCTCATTGGTCGCGACCACTGGCAGCCGCTGCTCGGGGCCGCTGGCGGCGACAGCGGCGCCCAGCCCTACCTCCGCGGCCGTAAGGTGCATGAGGTGGACTGCGACGACCTGGCTACCGGCCGCGACCTCGACCGACCCGAGGACCTCGCCACCTGGAGCGGCAGGTGAGCGACGCCGACCTCGCGGACCCAGCCGCCCTCGCCGGGCACCCAGCCGGCGCCCCCGACTCGCCCGCCGCGCTCGCCGACCTGCTGGCGGCCACGGGCTATCTCTGCGACGACGCGCTGGCCACGGTCGGCTTCCTGGCGCTCGAGCTGCACCGCCCGCTGCTCCTCGAGGGGGAGCCCGGGACCGGGAAGACCGCGTTGGCCGAGGCGCTCGCCGAGGGGCTCGGGGTCGAGCTGATCCGGCTCCAGTGCTACGAGGGCATCGACGCCGCGCAGGCGCTCTACGACTGGGACTTCCCGCGGCAGATCCTGCACCTGCGCGCCGTCGAGTCGGTCTCCCGCGGGGACACCGGCCCTGGCGTCGAGGAGGTCGAGAAGGGGCTGTTCTCCGAGCGCTTCCTGCTGGCGCGGCCGGTGCTGCGGGCGCTGCGGGAGAGCCCCGCGGTGCTGCTGGTCGACGAGATCGACCGGGCCGACGACGAGTTCGAGGCGTTCCTGCTCGAGGTGCTCTCGACGTACCAGGTCTCGATCCCCGAGCTGGGCACGGTCACCGCTGCGACGCCACCGGCGGTGGTGCTCACCTCCAACCGCACCCGCGAGGTCCACGACGCGCTCAAGCGGCGCTGTCTCTACCACTGGATCGACCACCCCTCGCTGGAGCGCGAGCTCGCGATCGTTCGCTCCCGAGCGCCCGAGGTCTCCGAGCGACTGGCCGCCCAGGTGGTCCATCTCGTGCAGCGGCTGCGCACCGCGAACCTGCTCAAGCCCCCCGGGGTCGCCGAGACGCTCGACTGGGCGCGCGCCCTGGACCGGATCGGGTCCAGGGACCTCGACGTGGAGTCGGCGGCGAGAACGTTGGGGGCGGCGGTGAAGTACCGCGAGGACGCCGCCCGGGTGCGCGCCGCCCTCGACGCCATGCTGGCCGGGTGAGGCGGGTGGCCCAGTGATGGCCCAGTGATGGCCCAGTGATGGCCCCGTGACCGTCGACGGCACGGCGACCGGTCCTGCGACCGGCCCCGCGACCGGCCCCGCGGCGGACGAGCTCCTGCTCGGCTTCACCCGGGCCCTGCGCGCCGCCGGGCTGCACGTGACCCCGGACCGGGCGCGGTCCTACCTCGAGGCCGCCTCGGTGGCAGGGGTCGGTGACCGGCGAGCGGTGTACTGGGCCGGGCGCGCGACGCTGTGCAGCGGTCCGGAGGACTTCGACGCCTACGACCGGGTCTTCCACGGCTGGTTCGAAGTCGACGACGCAGGACGTCGCACCCAGGAGCGGCAGGCCGCCCCCCCGGTCACCCAGGCACCGCTCGGCGTCGACGACTCCGCCGGCGCGGGCGGGGATGACAGCGACGAGGACGTGGTGCGCGTCGCCGCGAGCGACGCCGAGGTGCTGCGGCACCGCGACATCGCCACCCTCGACCCCGCCGAGCGTGCTCGGCTGGCGCGGCTCTTCGGCGGGCTGCGGATCGTGGCGCCCACCCGGACGTCGTACCGTCGCCTGCCCGCGCGCCGCGGCTCGGTCGACGCCCACGCGACCCTGCGCCGGAGCCTCACCCGGATGGGGGAGCCGGTCGAGATCGCCCGTCGGCACCGGTCCACCCGCCCCCGGCGCACCGTGCTCCTGGTGGATGTGTCGGGGTCGATGAGCGTCTACGCCGATGCTCTGCTGCGGCTCTCCCACCGGATCAGCCACGCGGTGCCGGCCGAGGTGTTCGCCGTCGGCACCCGGGTCACTCGGCTCACCCGGCCCATGCGCCAGCGGGATCCGGAGCAGGCGCTGATTGCGGCCGGGGAGACCGTGCCGGACTGGTCGGGTGGCACCCGGTTGGGCGAGGGACTCGCGGCGCTGCTGGACCGCTGGGGTCAGCGCGGGCTGGTCCGGGGCGCTGTCGTCGTGGTCTTCAGCGACGGCTGGGAGCGCGGCGAGGCCGGGCTGCTGGGTGAGCAGATGGAGCGGCTGCACCGGCTCGCCCACCGGGTGGTGTGGGTCAACCCGCACAAGGGGTCGGTCGGCTACCAACCGGTCCAGCAGGGGATCGCGGCCGCGTTGCCCTTCGTCGACGACTTCGTCGCGGGTCACTCGCTCGCGGCGTTCCAGGAGGTGCTGAGGGTGATCGAGGATGCGTGAGGTGCTGGACCGGTTGCTGGGCTGGTGGGAGGCCGGCGAGCCGGTGGGGATGGGGACCGTCGTGGCGACCTTCCGCTCGGCGCCGCGCCCCCCCGGTGCCTCGATGCTGGTCGGGCCAGACGGTTCGGCGGTCGGCTCGGTGTCGGGCGGCTGCGTCGAGGGCGCGGTCTATGAGCTCGCCCAGCAGGTGGCCGTCGACGGACGCCCGGTGCTGCGCCGCTACGGAGTGAGCGACGACGATGCCTTCGAGGTCGGGCTGACCTGCGGCGGGATCCTGGACGTGTACGTCGAGAAGGTGGACACCACGACGTTCCCCGAGCTGGGGTCGATCGCCGACGACCTGGCCCACGACCGGCCGGTGGCGATCGCGACGGTCGTGGACCACCCGGACCCGGCGCGGGTCGGGTCTCGGATGGTCCTGCGCCCGGGGGAGGACCCCATCGGCACGCTGGGCAGTCCCCGGGTCGACGCCGCGGTCGGCGACGACGCGCTGGGGATGCTGGGAGCCGGCCACAGCGGCGTCCTGTCCTACGGCCCCGAGGGGGAGCGGCGCGGGGAGGGGATGCGCGTGTTCGTCTGGGCCTTCGCCCCGGCGCCACGGATGATCGTCTTCGGTGCCATCGACTTCGCCGCCGCGGTGGCGCGGATGGGGGGCTTCCTGGGCTACCGCGTCACCGTGTGCGACGCCCGGCCGGTGTTTGCCACCGCCACCCGCTTCCCCTCGGCCGACGAGGTGGTGGTCCGCTGGCCGCACGCCTACCTCGCCGCCGAGGCGGAGGCCGGCCGCGTCGACGGGCGCACGGTGCTGTGCGTGTTGACGCACGACCCGAAGTTCGACGTGCCCCTGCTCGAGGTGGCCCTGAAGCTGCCGGCAGTGGGCTATGTGGGGGCGATGGGGTCGCGGCGCACCCACGAGGACCGGTTGCGTCGGCTCAGTGAGGCTGGACTCGGCGATGCGGAGCTGTCGCGGCTGTCCTCACCGATCGGGCTGGACCTGGGCGCCCGCACCCCGGAGGAGACCGCGGTCAGCGTTGCCGCCGAGATCATCGCCACCCGGTGGGGCGGGGGCGGGAAGCGGCTCAGCGACGTCGACGGCCGGATCCACCACGACGCGGTGCGGTGAGGGCCGGTGGTCGAGGTGGTGGCGAGGCCGCTGCTCGTGGCGAGGACGCGATGACGATTCACAGCGAGCACCCGTTCCGGGACCCGGACCCCGATCCGGTGCGCCGCTTCCGGGGCCGCATCGGCGGCGGGGTGACCCTGTGGACAGCCGGGTCGGCGAACCCAGCGGGGCTGACGGTCGCGAGCGTCCTGGTGGCCGCCGGGGCGCCCGCCCACGTCCTGGGGCTGCTCGACCCGGACTCCGACCTGGCCGAGCGCCTGGCGCAGGAGCGGACGGCGGTCGTGCAGTTGCTCCGCCGCCCGCACCGGATGCTCGCCGAGGTCTTCGCCGGTCTGGCACCGGCCCCCGGTGGTCCCTTCACCCAGGCCGCCTTCCACGACACCGACTGGGGGCCGCGCCTGGTCGAGGCCGGGACCTGGGCCGGCGTCCGGCTGGTCGAGGCCCGGGAGCTGGGCTGGTCCCTCCTGGTCACCTGCGCCGTGGAACACCTGGAGGTAGGCGAGGAGGAGGACACGTTGGTGAGCCACCGGGGCCGACTCATCGTCCCGAGTGGCTGACGGGCCCGTCATCCTGCCGAGTGGCCTCTTCGCGGCGTACTCACCCTTGCTTGGGGGTCAGTCACTGACGTGTGGACGGTTTGTGGGGCCGGTGACAGTCCTCAGGTCAGTCACTGACGTGGGGCTCGGCTTGTGGGGCCGGTGACAGTCCTCAGGTCAGTCACTGACCTCACCCGGGGCACCGCCCCACGAGGGGTCAGGAAGCACCGGGCACAGTAGAGAGTGCGGAGAGCCCCGGCTCCGCACCGCCAGGAGAGACCCGGGGCGCTGAGAGGCCGAGGGAGAGTGCCTGATGAACCAGATCAACCGGAGTATGGCCCGCCAGGGGCTGGTCCGGCCGACGTCAGACCGTGTCATCGCCGGCGTGTGCGCCGGGCTGGGGCGGCGCTTCGGCCTGGGGCCGTGGACCGCGCGGCTGCTGTTCGTGCTGATCCTGATGCTGCTGCCGGGCAGCCAGTTCCTCATCTACCCGGTGCTGTGGATCCTGATGCCGAGCGAGGACAGCCCCTCGGCGTACGGCAGCGGCTGGCGACCCTAGACCCAACCGCAGGCGGCAAGCGCAGCGGCGTGGCTCAGGAGTAGTCGGCGAACACGCGGCGTGCGGCACCGTCGACGGTGACGGGGCCACCGTGAGGCAGGACCCACTGTGGCCGGGTGTGGCCGAAGGGAACGCCCACACAGACGACCGCTGCCGGGTTGTATCGAGCGACCAGGTTCACGACGACGTCGCGCTGCTCGGTGCGGAGCCGGGCGCGCTCCTCGGGATCGGGACGCCGCACGAAGTCGGAGACCGGCGGGCGGGCGACGAGCACGGCGTCGACGGCGCCGAGGATCCCGCGCTCCCCCAGGACGCGGACGATCCAGCCGACCTCGCGGGCGGGAAGAAGCTCCTCGGAGGTCTCCACCAGCAGTACGCCGCCGGCAAGCGCGTCGGCCTCGAACCGGAGGCGTCCGGCCGCCAGGACCCACTCCAGCACCTCCAGGCAGCCGCCCCAGGCAAGGCCGGTCACCGTGCGGTCGGGGCCGTGCCAGCTCCACGGCTCGGTCGGGTCCCGGTCGCCGTACGACGTCAGGGCCCGGGGGTCTCCCCAGTCCACCCCGGTGTCCTCGGACTCCCCGGGGTCGGTGACCTCCACGACCCCGCCGTCGACCAGCGCGGCCCGCAGCGACCGGGCGTGCACCTCGTCCACGGCGGGGCCGGGACCGAGGTGCACCTGGGAGGAGCCGCCGTAGAAGCTGGCGATCTGGTGGCTCCATAGCCACTGGTGCAGGTTCGTGTTGTCGCTGTACCCGAGGAAGGGCTTGGGGTCTCGGCGCGGAAGCCTCGCGTCCAGATGCGGGATCACCGTGATCTGGTCCTCGCCCCCGATCGCGGCCAGGATCCCTCGGATCGACGGGTCCGCGAAGGCGGCGTCGATGTCGGCCGCCCGGTCCCGTGCGCTGGCTCCGACGCGTCGGGTGGTCGGGAACTCGACCGGCTCGAGCCCGGTCACCTCCCTGAGCCGCCGCATCCCCTGCTCGTGCACCGCCGGGTGATCCCCGGGTGCCGCGTAGGACGGCGACAGGACCGCAATCCGGTCACCGGGCCGAGCCTTGGGTGGACGTATCGGAACATGTGCCACCTGAGGAGCCTCTCAGTGCTCTGTGACCCTTGTCACTGCCACCAGGGCGCTGCTTGGATCGGGACCCCGACGGACGGGACCAGGAGGCTGCATGAGGATCAACGTCAAGGTCGACGGTGCCAGCTACACCGACGACGTGGAGCCGCGGACGCTGCTGGTCCACTACCTGCGGGAGCGGCTCGGCAAGGTGGGCACGGTCGTCGGCTGCGACACCAGCAACTGCGGGGCCTGCACGGTGCATCTGAACGGTCGCAGCGTCAAGTCCTGCAACATGCTCGCCGTCCAGGCTGACGGGTGCGAGGTCACCACGATCGAGGGCCTGGCCACCGACGGCGACCTGCACCCGGTCCAGGAGGCCTTCGGGGCCTGTCACGCCCTGCAGTGCGGCTACTGCACGCCGGGGATGATCATGCAGGCGATCGACCTGCTCGAGGAGAATCCGGCCCCCTCCGAGGAGGCCATCCGGCACGGGTTGGAGGGCAACCTGTGCCGGTGCACCGGCTATCACAACATCGTCCGCGCGGTGCAGCTCGCGGCCGGTCTCGAGGTCACCGACGTGCCCGGCCTCCAGCAGGTGGACGAGCAGGGGCTCGTCGGCTCGAGCGAGGGGAGCGCGTCGTGACCGTCACCGACCCCGCCGCGGCCCCGGCACCCGAGGTCGGTGCCTCCCGGCGCCGCAAGGAGGACCAGCGACTGGTCACCGGGCGCACCCGGTGGACCGACAACCTCCAGCTTCCAGGGATGCTGCACATGGCGATGGTGCGCAGCCCGTTCGCGCACGCCCGGATCACCGGCATCGACACCGAGGCGGCTCGCGAGGCGCCCAACGTGGTCACGGTCCTCACTGGGCGCGACGTCGCTGAGGAGCAGGGCGGCCTGCCGACCGCGTGGCCGATCACCGAGGACCAGAAGGCGGCGGTGCACCCGTCGATCGCCGTGGACAGGGTGGCGTTCGCCGGCGAGATCGTCGCCGTCGTCGTGGCTCGCTCGGCGGCCGAGGCTCGCGACGCCGCTGAACTCGTCGAGGTCGACTACGAGGAGCTACCCGCCGCCCTGGACCTCAAGGAAGCGGCCGAGGACCAGGTGCTCGCCCACCCCGACCTCGGCACCAACCGGTCCGCCTTCTGGCAGTTCGACTCGGCCGAGGCCGGGACCGGCAGCTCGGTCGACGATGCCATCGCCCAGGCCCGCGACGGCGGCATTGTGATCGAGCGGGAATACCGCCAGCAGCGGCTGATCCCGGCCTTCATGGAGCCCCGCTCGGTGGTCGTCGATCCCACCGGGGAGCAGACCACGATGTGGAGCGCCACCCAGGTGCCGCACATCCTGCGCGTGATGCTCGCGATGGTGCTCGGCGTCTCGGAGTCGAAGGTGCGGGTGATCGCCCCGGACGTCGGGGGAGGCTTCGGCGGGAAGCTCCAGGTGACCCCCGAGGAGGTGGCCACGTTCCTCGTCGCCCGGCGCACGGGCCGCCCGGTCAAGTACACCGAGACCCGCTCGGAATCGCTCATGGCCGGTCACCACGGGCGTGACCAGTGGCAGCGGCTGACCCTGGCCGCCACCTCCGAGGGACGCGTGACGGGCCTCAAGGTCGACCTGCTCGCCGACATGGGCGCCTACCTCGGGCTGGTCACCCCGGGCGTGCCGATCCTCGGGGCGTTCATGTTCAACGCGATCTACAAGTTCGACGCCTACCAGTTCAACTGCACCAACATCTTCACGAACAAGACCTGGACCGACGCCTACCGCGGGGCCGGCCGTCCCGAGGCGACGTTCGCCATCGAGCGGCTCATGGACGAGCTCGCCGCCGAGGTCGGCGTCGACCCGCTGGAGATCCGGGAGCGCAACTGGATCACCCACGAGGAGTTCCCGTTCACCTCCGTGGCCGGGCTGGAGTACGACTCGGGCAACTACGAGGCGGCCACCGAGAAGGCCAAGCAGATCTTCGGCTACGACGAGCTGCGCGCCGAGCAGGCCAGCCGGCGGGAGTCGGGGGACTCCGTCCAGCTCGGCATCGGCGTCTCGACGTTCACCGAGATGTGCGGACTCGCCCCTTCCCGGGTCCTCGGGTCGCTCAACTACGGCGCCGGGGGCTGGGAGCACGCCGAGGTGCGGATGCTGCCGACCGGCAAGGTCGAGGTCGTCACCGGGACGTCCCCCCATGGGCAGGGGCACGTCACCTCCTGGTCGCAGATCGTCGCCGATCGACTCGGCGTGCCTTTCGAGGACGTCGAGGTGCTGCATGGCGACACCCAGGTCTCCCCACGGGGCCTGGACACCTACGGCTCGCGGTCTCTGGTGGTGGGCGGGGAGGCGGTGGTGAGGGCCGCCGACAAGGTCGTCGAGAAGGCCAGGCCGATCGCCGCCCACCTGCTCGAGGCGTCCGAGGACGACCTGGAGTTCGCCGGCGGGCGGTTCAGCGTCCGCGGCACCGACCAGGGGATGGCGATCCAGGAGATCGCGCTGGCCACCTTCGCGGCGCACAACCTGCCCGAGGGGATGGAGCCGTCGCTGGACGCCGCCGCGACCTTCGACCCGGTGAACTTCTCCTACCCCCACGGCACGCACCTGTGCGCGATCGAGGTCGACACCGAGACTGGGGCGACGCACATGCGCCGCTACGTCGCGGTGGACGACGTGGGGACGATCGTCAATCCGCTCATCGTGTCCGGCCAGGTGCACGGAGGGCTCGTGCAGGGCATCGCCCAGGCGTTGTGGGAGGAGGCGGTGTACGACGAGAGCGGGACGCTGGTGACGGGGTCCTTCGTCGACTACACGCTGCCGACCGCCGCGGACACGATCAGCTTCGAGACCGGCCATACCACCTCGCCGTCGCTGACCAACACGCTGGGCACCAAGGGGGTGGGCGAGGCCGGCGCGATCGCGTCGACACCGGCGGTGGTCAACGCGGTCGTCGACGCCCTGCGACCGATGGGGGTGCACGACGTCCGGATGCCCTGCACGCCGTCGCGGGTGTTCGCCGCGATCCAGGCGGCCCACCGTGACGCCGACCAGGACGTGCCCGAGGAGGCGCAGCCGCACTTCGGGGACGCGCCGAACTCCGATCCCGGTGCCGGCTCGTCCTCAGGAGGTGTGCAGTGATCCCCGCGCCGTTCGACTATGCCGCTCCCGAGACTGTCGAGGAGGCGCTGAGCCTGCTTCAGGAGCACGGCGACGAGGCGAAGATCCTGGCCGGCGGCCAGAGCCTGCTGCCGGTCATGCGGATGCGGCTCAACGCGCCCGAGTTCGTGATCGATCTGGGCAAGGTGGCCTCGCTCAGGGGGATCTGCGACGACGGCGACGCCCTCGTGGTCGGCTCGATGACCACCTACCAGACGCTGCTCGACGACTCCGCGGTGCACGAGCACCTGCTGTTGCTGGCCAAGGCCACCGAGACCATCGCCGACCCGCAGATCCGGCATCGCGGGACGGTTGGTGGAGCCCTGGCCCATGCCGACCCGGCGGGCGACCTCGGCGCCGCCGCGCTGGCGCTGGGGGCGTCCTTCACCATCCTGGGCGCATCGGGCACCCGGTCGGTGCCGGCAGAGGAGTTCTTCCAAGGGCTCTTCGAGACCGCGATGGGTGAGGACGAGATCCTCACCGAGATCCGGTTCCCCAAGCACACCGGCTGGGGCGCCCACTACGAGAAGTTCGTCCGGGTGTCCCACCAGTGGTCGATCGTGGCTGTGGCGGCGACCGTGCTCGCGGAGGGGGGCACCATCCGCGAGGCGCGGATCGGACTCACCAACATGGGCGACCGGCCGCTGCGGGCCACCGCGGTCGAGCAGGCCCTGGTCGGGGCATCGGCGTCCGAGGACGCGATCCTTCAGGCAGCCGCCTCGGCGGCGGAGGGGACCGACCCGCCGAGCGACCTGAACGGGGACGCGGACTACCGCCGCAGCATCGCACCGGTGCTCACCCGCCGAGCGGTCCTCGCCGCGGCAGGGGCGGTGTGAGGCAGTGGAGCTGAAGCACGCGTTCACGGTGCCGGTGGACCGCCCGACGGCCTGGGCGGCCTTCCAGGACATCGCGTCGGTCGCGGAGTGCTTCCCGGGTGCGGCGGTCACCGAGGCAGACGGCGACTCGTTCTCCGGCACGGTGAAGGTGAAGCTCGGCCCCATTGCGATGCAGTACGCCGGATCGGGGGAGTTCCGCGAGCGCGACGAGGCGGACTACCGGATGGTCGTCGCCGCCAAGGGGCGCGACAAGCGCGGCAACGGCACCGCGGGGGCGGACGTGACCGCTGTCTTCACCGAGGAGGGCGACTCCGCGACCCGGGTTGAGATGGCCACTGAGCTGCAGGTCACCGGCAAGCCGGCCCAGTTCGGCCGTGGGGTCATGCAGGACGTCTCCGACAAGCTGCTGGGCCAGTTCCTCGACTGTCTGCAAGACAGGATCTCCCCGCGTCCGCCGCCGCCCCCGCAGCAGCCGGCGCCTGCCGACGCTGTGCCTGCCGAGCCGTCCCAGGCCGACGAGGAGCAGGTCCCGACGCCAGCGATCCAGCCGCCTGCGAAGGAGGGGGCACCTGGCGCGGCCGGCGGTCCGAGCGCCACCGACGCGATCGACCTCGGGGCGACCGTGCTGCCGGTGCTGGCGCGTTCGTACTGGAAGCAGGCCGCGCTCGCGCTCCTCGTGGTCGTCGTGCTCGTGCGCTGGCTGCGCCGCTGAGGTCACGCGCGCCGACTCAGGCACCGGGCCACCCGGACGCCAGCCACCGATCGGCTCAGCGGGTTCAGCGGCCGTCGGGCCGCAGCGCATCGTCCACATGGAGGCCGACCTGGCGGCTCCACCAGGGAGGACGTGCCGTCCTTATGGGTCCAGTAGGGCACCGCCGAGGGTGCCGGGACCATCTGCAGGACCGGAGGGTGATGCTCGGCTGAGCGGGTGCCCCGCCGGGAGCGGCCTCGCAAGGGGCGAACGGTGAAGTTCGTCGCGGTCTCGGCCCGCCTACGCGTCCGGGACGCGTGGGGGAAGGTGGCCGAGCCGCGCGACCGCGCGACCGGAGACCTCGCAGACCCACACCGGGTCGGGTCCACCGAGCTCGGGGTGGATGTAGAGAGGGTGGGAGGCCCCGTCGCAGACCGGGCACAGCGGCCATCGCCCGTGGGACCCGAGCAGCGAGTCCTGGACATCCTGGGCCACCAGACCGGCGGCGTAGGCGTGACCCTGGTCCCACTGCGAGGTCCACCATCGCCGCGAGACGAGCGCCTCCTCGAGCGCGGACACCGTGGCCGGGTCGGCGATGCCGGTGCACTCCATGTCGTGCAGCACCCGGGCTCGAGCGTCCATCAGCGCCTCCTCGTCGCTCATCTGACCATCCTCACGCGCCGGACGCCTGGCTCACAGGTCGGCGGCGTCGGTGATCGAATACGCGTAGCCCTGCTCGGCGAGGAACCGCTGCCGGTGCTGGGCGAAGTCGGCGTCCACGGTGTCCCGGGTGACCAGGGTGTAGAAGCGAGCCGAGCGCCCGTCCTCCTTCGGGCGCAGCAGCCGGCCCAGCCGCTGGGCTTCCTCCTGACGGGAGCCGAAGGAGCCGGAGACCTGCACAGCCACTGTCGCCGACGGCAGGTCGACCGAGAAGTTCGCCACCTTGGAGACCACCAGCAGGCTCTCCTCGCCCGTGCGGAAGGCCTCGAAGAGCCGCTGCCGCTCCTTGACCGGCGTGTCCCCGGTGATCACCGGCGCCTCCAGGTGCGCGCCGATCTCGCCGAGCTGGTCGAGGTACTGCCCGATCACCAGCGTGGGCTCGCCCCGGTGGTGCTCGACGATGTCCTCGACCAGCCGGGTCTTCGTGTCCGTGGTCGCGGCTAGCCGGTAGCGCTCCTCGGGCTCCGCGATGGCGTAGGCCAGTCGCTCCCCTTCGGGGAGGGTCACCCGCACCTCGACGCACACGGCCGGCGCAATGTATCCCTGCGCCTCGATGTCCTTCCATGGCGCGTCGTAGCGCTTCGGGCCGATCAGCGAGAAGACGTCGCCTTCGCGCCCGTCCTCCCGGACGAGGGTGGCCGTCAGGCCCAGGCGGCGCCGGGCTTGCAGGTCGGCGGTCATCCGGAAGATCGGGGCGGGCAGCAGGTGGACCTCGTCGTAGACGATCAGCCCCCAGTCGCGGGCGTCGAGGAGCTCCAGGTGGGGGTAGACGCCCTTCCGTCGATTGGTGAGGACCTGGTACGTCGCGATCGTGACCGGACGGACCTGTTTGATGGCGCCGGAGTACTCCCCGATCTCCTCATCCGTCAGGGAGGTACGCCGGAGCAGCTCGTCCCTCCACTGCCGCGCCGAAACCGTATTGGTGACAAGAACAAGAGTGGTGGCCCGAGCTGTCGCCATGGCCGCGGCGCCCACGAGCGTCTTGCCCGCACCACACGGGAGCACGACGACGCCTGACCCGCCGTGCCAGAACGAGTCCACCGCCTCCTGCTGGTAGGCCCGCAGGTGCCAGCCCTTCTGACGCAGGTCGATCGCGTGCGCCTCCCCGTCGACATAGCCGGCGTAGTCCTCGGCCGGCCAGCCGAGCTTGAGCAACGCCTGCTTGAGGTTGCCGCGCTCGGAGGGATGGACGACCACGGACAGGTCGTCGATGCGCTCGCCCAGCATTCCGCGCACCTTGGCTGCCCGCAGCACCTCCTCGAAGACCGAGTGGTCCGTGCTGGCCATCACCAGCCCGTGGGTGGGGTGCTTCTCCAGGCGCAGCCGGCCGTAGCGGTCCATGGTCTCGGCCACGTCCACGAGAAGCGCGTGCGGGACGGCGTACCTGCTGTGGGCCAGCAGGGTGTCGATCACCTGCTCGGCGTCGTGGCCGGCGGCTCGAGCGTTCCAGAGCCCCAGGGGGGTGAGCCGGTAGGTGTGGATGTGCTCCGGTGACCGCTCGAGTTCCGCGAAGGGCGCGATGGCCTTGCGGCAGTCCGCGGCGCGCTCGTGGTCCACCTCGAGCAGGAGGGTCTTGTCGGACTGGACGATGAGGGGGCCGTTCACCTGGCGAGTGTACGGATCCTGCGGTGAGCCTGTGGGCCGAGGATGCGACGACTCGGCGGGTGGGGGGATGCTGGGGCGGTGCACGAGAGCGACGAGACCCCCGAGCCCACCTTCCAGACGATCATCGAGCCGTTTCGGATTCATTCGGTGGAGCCGCTGCGGATGACGACCCGGGCCGAGCGGACCGACCTGCTGCGCGACGCGGCCTACAACCTCTTCCAGCTCCAGGCCCAGCACGTCCTGGTCGACCTGCTCACCGACTCCGGCACCGGGGCGATGAGCCGCGACCAGTGGGCCGCCATCCAGCACGGCGACGAGTCCTACGCCGGGTCTCCCTCCTTCACCTGCTTCGTCGACGCCGTGCGCGAGCTCTTTCCCTTCCGGCACGTCATCCCGGTCCATCAGGGCCGGGCGGCGGAGAAGATCCTGTTCTCCGTGCTCGGCGGCCCCGGCAAGGTGGTGCCGAACAACACCCACTTCGACACCACCCGGGCCAACGTCGAGTGGACCGGAGCCGCGGCGGTCGATCTGGTGATTTCCGAGGGGCGCGACCCGCATGCCGATCACCCGTTCAAGGGCAACATGGACGTCGGGGCCCTGGAGGACCTGCTGGCTGCGCGGGCCGACGACGTGCCGTGCGTGTTCGTCACCATCACCAACAACAGCGGCGGCGGCCAGCCGGTCTCGCTGGCCAACCTGCGTCAGGTCCGGGAGGTGTGCGACCGCTACGGGCGGCCGCTGTTCCTCGACGCCTGCCGCTTCGCCGAGAACGCCTGGTTCATCCGCGAGCGGGAGGAGGGCCAGGGCGACCGCGACGTGGCCGACATCGTGCGTGACATGGCCGCGCTGGCCGACGGGATGACCATGAGCGCCAAGAAGGACCCCATGGGCAACATCGGCGGCTGGCTGGCCGTGCACGACGACGACTTGGCAGCCGAGTGCCGCACCCTGCTCATCCTGACCGAGGGGTTCCCCACCTACGGCGGGCTCGCCGGTCGCGACCTCGAGGCGGTCGCACAGGGTCTGCGCGAGTCCGTGCAGCACGATTACCTGCGCTATCGGATCCGTTCGACCGCCTACCTCGGCGACGGGCTGCAGGCAGCCGGAGTTCCGGTGCTCACCCCCTTCGGCGGGCACGCGGTCTATATCGACGCGCGCGCGCTGGCCAGCCACCTGGACCCGCTGCACTATCCCGGCCAGGCGGTCGCGGTGGCGCTCTACGAGCTCGGAGGCATCCGTTCCTGCGAGATCGGAACGGTGATGTTCGGGCGGCAGCCCGACGGCGGCGAGCAGCCCGCGGCGATGGACCTGGTGCGCCTGGCGATCCCGCGCCGCGTCTACACCCAGAGCCATGTCGACTACGTGCTGGAGGTCGCGCGGCTGGTGGTGGCCGAGGCCGACCGGCTCCCGGCGTACCGGATCGTCGAGGAGCCCGCCGCGCTGCGGCACTTCACGGCGCGGTTCGAGCGGCTGTGAGAGGCAGAGGGCCTCGGGGCCTGGCGACTGCGCCGCATATCCTGCGGGTGTGGAGGGTCCCGGCCGCTACCTGAGCCCCGAGCAGGCGTCCGCCGTGTACGACAGGGTAGGCAGCTGGCAGGATACCCAGGCCTTCTACGAGCGCCCTGCCGTCGATGTGCTGATCCGGTCGGCCGCGTTCACCACGGCGCGTGAGGTGATCGAGGTCGGCTGCGGGACTGGGGCCCTCGCTGCCCAGCTGCTGAGCCGCCACCTGCCCAGCACCACCGGCTACGTCGGGCTGGACGTGAGCCCTCGGATGGTTGCTCTGACCCGGAGTCGTCTGCGCGGCTGGTCCGACCGTGTCCAGGTGACCCGGATCGATGGGCGCGACCCGTGGCCGGTGCTGGACGGGTCAGCGGATCGAGTGGTGGCCACCTACGTCCTGGATCTGCTCTCACCGGCCGCTATCGAGGGGTTCTTCGCTGAGGCGGCCCGCGTGCTGCGCCCAGGGGGGCTGGTCGCAACGGTCAGCCTGGCCAGGGGCGCCGGCGGGCTGTCTCGGCTGATCTCGACAGCCTGGTCTCGACTCTGGCAGCTCGACCCACACCTGACCGGAGGCTGTCGTCCGCTGGACCCGGCGGCCTTGCTGCCGAACGGCTGGCGTACCCGGACCAACCAGACCGTCGCCGGCTGGGGTATTGCGTCCGCCGTGCTGATCGCCGAACCTGCGGCGGAGTAGGGTCGGCCGACCACCCGATATCCCGCGGCAGAACCGTCTGATCGCGGTCCGGCGTCCACCTTCAGCGCGACGCGACAGGCTGACGCAGGATCGTCTTGAGTCTGGATGGCTCGACCTTGCGCGCGTCGCTCAGGTAGATCTCGTGGTGTTTGCCGGTCATCCTCAGACCCCGGTCGGGGATGAACTCCGTGTGCATCCGCCGAAGCAGCTCGGCTTCGTCGTCGTATGAGCCCACATGAAGAGCCTGGACGCAGAGCCCTTCGGACAGGGTCTCGAGTCGTAGGTCGTCGAGGCGCGCGGGGCGGTCCTTCAACGCAACCTGCGCCGCCCCCGCGGCGAACATGTCCTGGGTGATCCAGTCCGGAACCATGATCATGAGCGTCCAGTCCCACTGCGTCTTGTCGCGGGCGTTGGCGAAGGCGCCCATGTCCTCGGCCCACCACAGTCCCTCCAGGGGCATCACGACGTAGTCCCGATCGAGGTACCTCTTGCTGGCGAACTTGAGCTTGTAGGCGACTGGATACAGCGTGGCGGTCGCCTCAGTGAAGGCGGCCGTGTTGGGGTCGCCGTGGCCGTCGATCATGAGGTACTGGAGGTCGGGCACCGTCAGGACGCCGAGCGTGTCACGCTTCGCCTTGTAGCACTCCAGGTCACGCTTGTGGTCGATCTTCGTCGTCACTGCTCACCTTGCCGTGTTCGAGGTCCTGGAGCCCTCGCGATGGGGATGACCGACTCCACCGGGTGGATGCAGGGTCCCGACACCGAGGCCGCCATCGGAGGGTCTGTGGGGTGTGGTGGCATCGTCCGGTGGAAGGTGCCGATCACCCGCACCCGGTGGTCGGCGAGCCGCGCGATCTCCTCGAGCGGGCGGAGGTGGCCGTCGTGGCCCCAGGCCCCCAGGTAGGGGCCTTCCTCGGAACCGAACATGATCACCACCTGTTGGGCCGGGGGCTGGCTCGGAGCGCGGAAGGGAAGGGGATCCCAGACGACGTACGTGCCGACGACCTCGATCCGCTTGTCGTCGTGCGCGTCGCACTCGGCCAGGGTCGCGCACGTCGGGATCACCGGTCGAACTCGACGGTGGTGTGATACTCCGCGTCGTCCCACGGACGGTTGTCACTCATGGGTGCATAGGGAGCGTCGAAGTTGAGGTGGGAGATCATGTCGTCCGAGGAGAGGGTGTCGTAGTCGAACACCTTGACCGCGATCTTCCCGGCAATGGGGAACAGCTTGTCCACCGGCAGCCAGAAGGTGTTCTTGTCCCCGGTGTTCATGTCGATCTCGGCGCTCTTTGCGCGGCGCCCGGCATGCTCGGCGGTGACGTAGACGTCGTCGGGCCCCTCTTGGGAGGACTTGACGAACACGGTCACCTTGATCCACCGGCCGCGGAGCTCCGACTCCAACGCCATCTTCTCGCCCTCTTCGGAGGTGGCGGCGTAGCGCCTGACGGCGTCGGCCGTCGAGAGCGCGGCCGCCTGGTTGACGTACGGAGCGGGGTCGGCGGTGGTCGCCGCGGCCATCGTCGTTCCCTTGCCCAGGCCGCCGACGCTCTTCCACTGATCGTGCCAGGTCTGGCCCGGCTTCGACGGCGGGCCGTAGGTCGCGAAGTACCAGTGCTTGTCCTGAGCGGTGTAGCCCTCGCCCTTCGTGTAGTTCTCGAAGGTGACGCGGTCGCCTCCGGCGACCATGACGACACCACCCCAGTGGAAGTTGAACCCGCGGCCCCCGAGCTCGTCGTCGCGTCGGCGGGTGAACGCCTCACCGACGCCCGGCGCGGCGTACCGGTTGATCCCGTGCTTCTTGTCGAATGCGTCCTTCGCGACGTCGCTGAGGCCGTTGTAGGCGGCGTGCGCGCTGGCTCTATCCGAGCCCAGGCCCGCCTTCATGAAGATCTCGTCGCGAAAGTCCGCGGGGTTGTAGCTGCGCGCCGTCTCGGCCCGGTTGCCAGCGGCGTCAAGGTAGACGCCCTTCGGGCGTGTGTCGCTACCCGACGGGCCTTGGATCTCACGCGCAGAGTAGCCGCAGTCGGCGTAGAACTCCTCGTTGTCGGCGTCGGAGAGTATCTTGTAGTGGGCCTTGACGGTCGTGCGGTTTCCGCTTCCGTCAGGGGCCAGACCGCTTGGCCCCGCCCCGGCGGGTTCGAGACGCACTCCCGACTTCTTCGCTTTCAGGACGGCGTTCGACTCGACGATGAGCGCTGGGTCGGCGAACAACGCATGGGTGTCGGCGTCGGTCGTGACGCTGCGCCCCTGGTCACCAACCTTGGCCGTTCCTCCGACCCTCCACTGGCCGGCGGCGGCCTGGTCCGCCTCGGATACCACGGTGTAGTTCCTCAACCCCGAGGCGACGCTCGACCCGGCATCGCCGAGGACCGCTCGTGCCGAGCGTCCAGCAGCGACCGTCGTCGCGACCGCGTGCGCGTGCCCCTCCGCACCCTCGGCGAAGTCATGGGTCAGCCCGGCGTGCTGGAGCTGGTGTGCCGACTCGTGCGCCGCGACGACGAGGGGAGGCGCGGTGGTGGAGAAGTGCGTCACCAGACCATCGGTGAACGCCGGTACCCCGCGCTCGCGACAGGCCGCTGCGTCGAGCACCGCTTCCCCGGGCACTCGTGCGTCGGTCGCGGTCTGAATCGCCTGGAGGTGCGGGAAGACCATCGGCCGCGGCGCGGGCCGTCCGCCGTCCGGACCTCCAGCTCCTCGCGCACCCGGCGATTGCAGCTGTGACAGGAGCCGGGTCACCGCCCGGTTGCCGGCCTGGCGCTGCAGGACCAGCGCCCAACTCGGAGCCGGTGCGGTTGGGGCCGAGAGTCCTCGGTAGTTCTGCACCTGCGCCAGCGAGTGACGTGCACCGAGACGCATCACGTGGCGCATGGGCCCTCCCAAGGAGGACATCGACGGTAGTGGCCGTGCCGCTGGCCCGCAAGGAGCCGCCGGGCGTGGTCCCGTAGACCCAACCGACGACCGGCCGCAGCGAGCCCCAGCCCAGCCACCTGACGATGCTGCGGAGTTCGTCGTCGATCCAGGGCTTCCTTCGATCACCGGTGAACGTCCCAGGTTGTCTGGATCCCAGGGCCATGGGCCGGCGTTGATCGCGAAACCGAGGACCCCGCGGCGGGCGAGATGGTCGCCAACGCTGCTCGGCGCGGGAGCCAGGCAGCCCAGAGCACAAGGGTCCCGGCCAGGGCACCAGGACCAGAAGCCCGAGCGCTGGGGGGCCCGCCTCACCGTGTTGTGGCGGTCCCAGCTGAAGAGGAACAGTGCCCATACGGGCATTCAGGCACACCTGGGGGCCCTCCACCTGTCGGCCACTTCCCGCCGGGAGGGCGGGGCCGCCAAGGCTGCAGGGCCAGCGCATCGCGGTGCACCGCCCGTGGCAGGGTGGGATCTTCCCGGGCCGACCGGCCCGCGACCTTGCGAAAGGCCCCTTGCCCATGGCTTCCACCGGCTCGACCTACGAGCTTGACCGCAAGCACGTCTTCCACTCGTGGTCGGCGCAAGCGACGCTCGACCCGATGGTGATCTCGCGCGCCAAGGGATCGTGGGTGTGGGATGACCAGGACCGCCGCTACCTCGACTTCTCCTCCCAACTGGTGTTCACCAACATTGGCCACCAGCATCCCCGCGTGGTGCGCGCGATCCAGGACCAGGCGGCGAGGCTGTGCACCGTCGCCCCGCAGCATGCGAACGCCGCGCGCTCGGAGGCGGCCCGACTGGTGGCGGAGATCGCACCCGCCGGGCTGGAGCACGTCTTCTTCACCACCGGAGGCGCGGAGGCGATCGAGCATGCGGTGCGGATGGCCCGGCTGCACACCGGTCGGGTGAAGGTGCTCTCGCAGTACCGCAGCTATCACGGTGGCACCAACACCGCCATCAACGTCACCGGCGACCCTCGGCGGTTCGCCTCCGACTACGGCGCGGCAGGGACGGCGAAGTTCTTCGGGCCCTTCCTCTATCGCTCCGAGTTCGACGCCGGCACCGAGCAGGAGGAGCGCGAGCGGGCGCTGCGCCACCTGCGGCGTACCGTCGAGATGGAGGGGCCCGGCACGGTCGCGGCGATCGTGCTGGAGACGATCCCGGGGACCGCGGGGATCATGCCGCCGCCGCCGGGATACCTGACCGGGGTGCGCCAGATCTGTGACGACCACGGGATCGTGCTGGTGCTCGACGAGGTGATGGCCGGCTTCGGCAGAGCCGGGACCTGGCTCGCGCTGGACCATGAGGGGGTGACCCCCGACCTGATCACCTTCGCCAAGGGCGTGACTTCGGGCTACGTCCCCCTCGGAGGCGTGATCGTGTCCGACGCGGTCTACGAGACCTTCGCCCAGCGCGCGTACCCCGGCGGCCTGACCTACTCCGGTCACCCCCTGGCCTGCGCGGCCGCGGTGGCGACGATCACCGCCATGCGTGAGGAGCGGATCGTTGAGAACGCGGCCCGGATCGGTGAGGACGTCCTCGGCCCGGGGCTGCGGGACCTCGCGGAGCGGCACCCGTGTGTGGGCGACGTGCGCGGCGTCGGGGTGTTCTGGGCGGTCGAGCTGGTCAAGGACCGGGCGACCAAGGAGCCGCTGGCGCCGTACGGCGGGAGCAGCCCCGCGATGGCCGACGTGCTGGCGGCCTGCACCGAGCGCGGGCTGCTGCCCTTCGCGAACTACAACCGCGTCCACGTCGTGCCTGCGTGCACGGTCTCCGAGGACGAGGCACGCGAGGGGCTGGCGATCCTCGATGCAGCGCTCGCGGTCGGCGACTCCCACACCACCGCCGGCGGCCGAGGCTGACCCAGAGGCGAAGGGCGGCCAGGCGAACCCAGCCAGGTAGGGGCAGCCGGGTGGGGGCGGTCAGTTGGGGGGTGGGAAGAGCCGGTCGACGGCGAGCGCCAGCCTGAGGTCGAGGTCGGTCAGCCCCCCGGTGTCGTGGGACCACGTGACGATCTTCAGCAGGTCCGGGCTGCGGATGTCGATCTCGGTGGGGTGGTCCTGGTCCTCGCAGACCTGCGCCACCCGGGCGGCCTGCTCCCCAGCGCCGGCAAATGACCCGCAATGCACCTCGAGGATGGCCGTGCTCTGGCGGATCCGCCATGCCCGCAGCCCAGCCTCGCGGAAGCGTGCCGCCCACTCCTGGTCGCCCATGCGGTCGTCTTACCGTTCCGGCGCGGCGGAGTCCAGCGGCCGCGCTGAGCCGATCCGGTGGACCGCGAAGGAACGAACGTCGTCGGAGCGGTGGTCGTAGGCGCGCAGCCAGCCACCCTCGACGCGCTGCGGATCGATGATGCGCTCCCCGGAGGAGCCGTCGTTGTCCACGTAGCGGATCGCCACGGTGACGCCAATCTCGCACGCTTCGCGCAGCAGAGCGAGGGCTGCTGTGGGGGACTGGCGCGCAGCCGGAGCCGCGGTGCGCACCGTGGCGACGCGGTCCCCGGCCCGGATCGCGGTGACGGTCGCGGCGGTGCGCGCGACGCGACGGGCCTCGGTCTCACCCGACGGCTGCCGGCGCGGTGTCCGAGCCCGGTGGGCGTCGCGGCGGGCTACGCGCAGGACGCCGTCAGGACCCTCGACCACCGGAGCCAGCCCCAGCTCGCGCAGCCGGGGGAGCAGGAGATCGGACGGGGTGTCGCTGAGCAGCACCGTCGGGGCGATGCGCCGCAGGCCGAGCCCACTGGCCCGGGGGTCGTGGAGCAGCGCAGTCAGCGCGGTGTCGTCGTCGCTGCGCAGGAAGGACTCGGCGGAGCCGACGCGCACGACGCCGAAGGTGCGCGCCACGTCGCGGATGAGGTAGTCCAGGGCCTGCGGCATCGGGGTCCGCGCAGCGCCGCAAATGGCGTCCCGGATCTCGTGCGCCGACCAGCCCAGATCGAGGGCGTGACGCACCGAGGACTCGGTGAATCGATAGACCGTCGCGCCGCCCCGGGACTCGACATGCGCCACGGTGGCGAGTGCCCTCGCCAACGGCTCCTTGAGTGGCCCGGGGGCGATGGCGGTCAGGTCCGCCTGCAGCACGACGTGATCCACGGGCTGGGGGAGCAGAGGAGCCAACACGTCGGCCACCGCCGCCCCCTCGGTGAGCAGGGCACGACCGTGCGCGGCGACACCACCGAGCCCCACCACCCCCAGCACCGCCGCCTCCTCGACCACCCAGCCCACCGCCTCGGTCTGCAGGGCCGGCCGGCGGGGGCGCAGCCACTGCACACGCGTGGCCAGCGACGGCACCCCGGCCCCCGCGGCGAGGACCTCGCCCGCGGGCAGCGCCGCCAGCTCGCCGAGCGCTTCTCGTCGCGCGCCGGGCAGCCAGGCCCGCTCCAGGTCGGGTGCCAGCGCGTTGACCCCCCGTCCCTGCACCCGGCTGCCGACCAGACCCGTCAACCGCGGGCTCTCCAGCCACGCGGTCGCCATCCGTGCCCACCGCTCGGCCAGCGGCTGTGAGCGCCAGGCGTCGAACGCGTCGGTGGGCAGCCAGGCGGCGTCGAGCTCGACCGTGGCTCCCTGGGCGACCAGTCCCGCCGCCGCGGCGACCTCGACGTGCAGCGCGGCCACCCGCTCGTCGCCGACGAGCAGCGCCGCGGTCGCCTTGAGGTCGCGCACCGAGAGGCCGCCCTGCCGCAGCGCAGCCGGCGGCTCGGTGCCCCAGTGGTCGAGGAGCAGCTCGACCCGGTGCACCAGCTCGAGCGCGGCGCCGGCGGCGGCCTGGTCGACCAGCGCAGCGCCGCGCGACGCGGTTGCCAGCGGCGGCGGCTCGCCCACGGCGTCGTGCGTCGTCCGGCCCCCCCGCCGGGCCAGTCCCACCTCGCGCGGCACCGCGAGGTGCCGACCCTCCCGTGGCATCAGCAGCCCTCGGGCGAGGAGTTGTTCGACGGGGGTGACCGCGGCGGCTGCGCTCACCGGTGCGCGCGCCTGGTCGGTGACTCCCTCGGAGCCGCTGCGTTCCAGATGGTCGAGCATGTGGCGGGCCGCGGGCTCGCACTCCTCGCCCAAGGCTCGGACCCGGTCGGGATGACCCAGCGCGGCGGCCACGCGGGCGATGTCGGCAGCCTTGTCGCCACTGGACCGCTCGCCCAGGTCGGCCAGCAGCTGGGCGAGCCGCTCCGGGCCGTACGCCGAGAGCAGCTGCTCGGCCCTGGGACCGAGCCGGCTCACGGTGGTGCCCACGGTGTCCGCGACGGCGCTGACGACATGCAGGTCCTCGTCCTCGCCCCAGAGCAGGGCCAGCGACCGGAGCCGGGACACCGTGTCGCGCACGAGGTGGGCGCCGGCGTGCACGGCCGCCGTCACCTGGTCGAGCGAGGTCCGCCCACCGAGAACCACAACCGCG
This sequence comes from uncultured Actinomycetota bacterium, assembly GCA_963745245.1. Classification (GTDB taxonomy): domain Bacteria; phylum Actinomycetota; class Actinomycetes; order Propionibacteriales; family Nocardioidaceae; genus Marmoricola_A. Next base: position 715,187 of record CAVUWU010000001.1, on the reverse strand, counting down.
TCGAGCACCACCAGCTCCAGGGTGGTGCGCTGGTCGAGGGCCTGAAGCACCGAGGCCCGGGTGCTGGCCCGGGAGGCGAGCTGCGAAGAGTCCTGGGGGGCAGGGGAGGCGAGGTCGGGCCGGTCGTCGAGCAGCGCCCGCAGCGCATCGTCTGGCCAGCGGCGGAGCTGGTCGGCGAGGGAGCGCGGCGCGACGGAGGGCATCCTCGCCACGATAGGTCCTCCGCCCTCGGGTGGCCCCGCGCAACGGTTCGTAGAGTGGTCCAGTGCCTTCGTCCGCCCTCGTCGTCGGATTCGACCTCGACATGACCCTCATCGACACCCGCCCCGGGTTCGTCGCGTCCATGGAGGCGCTGGCCGCGGAGGCAGGACTGGTCTTCGACATCGAGGCGATCGCCGCCGGCCTCGGTCCACCGCTCGAGGTTATGCTCGCGCGGCACGGGCCGCCGCTCCACGCGGCCGAGGTGACCCGGCTCGTCGACCGGTTCCGTGCCCTCTATCCCGCGTTCGCCGTCCCCCCCACCCTCGCGTTCCCCGGAGCCCACGAGGCGTTGGCCGCGGTGCGTGCGCACCGCGGCCGAACCCTGGTCGTCACCGGGAAGCACGCGCCGAACGCGCGGCTGCACACCGAAGCGCTCGGCTTCGACGTCGACCTCCTCGTCGGAGAGGTGTGGGGGCCCGGCAAGGCGCCGGTGCTCACCGAGCACGGTGCGAGCGTGTACGTCGGTGATCACGTCCACGACGTGGAAGGGGCGCGGGCCGCGGGCGTGGTGAGCGTGAGCGTGTCGACCGGCGGCTGCACCGAGCGGGAGCTGCGCGACGCCGGCACCGACGTCGTCCTGGGCACGCTCGCCGACTTCCCCCACTGGCTGGACAGCCACCTCCTGGAGGCCAGGTTGGCTGCCCTCGAGGCCGACCTGCGTCGGCTCGGATCGGTGCTCGTCGCCTTCAGCGGTGGGGCCGACAGCGCGCTGCTCCTCGCCGCCGCGGCGCGGGTGCTCGGTTCTGACAACGTCGCTGCCGCGACGGCGTACTCCGACTCGCTGCCCCAGGACGAGCGAGACCCCGCGCGCGCCTTCGCCGAGTCGCTCGGCGTCCGAGTGCTCACCCCACGGACCCAGGAGATGGCCCGCGAGGGGTATCGGCTCAACGGCGGCGACCGCTGCTATCACTGCAAGGCCGAGCTCCTCGACGTGCTCAGTCCACTCGCAGCGCGGCACGGTCTGCGCCACGTCGCCACCGGCACCAACGCCGACGATCTGATCGCCGGTTTCCGGCCCGGGATCCAGGCGGCGGCCGAGCGGGCCGCGCGCACCCCGCTAGCCGACGCCGGGCTCACCAAGCGCCAGGTCCGAGATGCCTCCCGCCGCTGGGGGCTGCCCACCTGGGACAAGCCGGCCGCGGCCTGCTTGAGCTCCCGCGTCGCCTACGGGCTCGAGGTCACCCCCTCCCGGCTGGCCCGGGTGGAGCGGGCCGAGCAGCAGGTGCGCCGGGCCCTGGCCGGCGCCGGGATGCGCACGACCGACCTCCGGGTGCGCGACCTCGGCGACCGCGCCTCGGTCGAGGTCGATCCCGCCCTGTCCGGGCAGCCGGCGCTGCACCCGCTGCTGGAGGCGGCGGCCCGGTCCGCGGGGTTCGCCGACGCCGCCGTCGACCGCCGCGGATTCCGCTCGGGGTCGATGAACGACCTGCTCCCCAACCCCGAGCGTCACCGCTGAACCCGGTGGGCGAGCCGGTCTTGGCCCCTCTAGGCTGGGCGGGCAGTCCATCCCCGGGCGTCGCCGTCCGTGGGACCGCCAGCAACGAGGAGCATCGGTGCCAACGGGCAAGGTCAAGTGGTACGACGTCGAGAAGGGCTTCGGCTTCATCTCTCGCGACGAGGGCGAGGACGTCTTCGTGCGTGCGTCTGCCCTGCCCGCCGGGACCGCGACGCTGAAGCCGGGCAGCCGCGTCGAGTTCGGCATCGCCCAGGGCCGCAAGGGTGACCAGGCGCTGCAGGTCCGGGTGCTGGACGCCACGCCGTCGGTCGCCAAGGCGATGCGCAAGAAGCCCGCCGAGATGGTCAACATCATCGAGGACCTCTACCGGCTTCTCGAGAACATCGAGAAGGGCTACCGGGCCGGCCGGCACCCGGACCCCAAGCAGGCCCGGCCCACCGCCAAGCTGCTCCGAGCGATGGCCGACGAGCTGGAGCTCTGACCGAACGGCTCGCTTGAAGAGCTCGCGCTCACGCTGGCTCGGCGGGTTTCCCCCCGGCCGTCCCAGACGGCCCAGCCGGCTCCCTCGGCCCCGCCGGTCCGCCACGCCGGGCGTCGGCCACGACCCACGCGGCCACACCGAGCAGGACCACCGCGGCGACGCCGAGCCCGAGCCGGGGGATCAGTGGCATCGCGATGCCGAGGAAGCCTCCGACCACCCAGGAGAGCTGGAGCAGGGTCTCGGAGCGGCCGAAGGCGCTCGACCGGGTGCGAGATGGCACCTCGCCCTGGATGAGCGCGTCGAGGGAGAACTTGCCCAGTGCCTGGCACACCCCGGCGGTGAAGCCGAGCAGCAGCACCGTGGGGAGGGAGTAGAACACCGCGGCGATGATCACCGCGGCCGCGTCCGCCAGCAGGGTGACCACCACGACCACGCCGGGCCGCAGGTCGCGCAGCAGGTTGCCCAGCCCTACCCCGACCCCGTTGCCGACCCCCGCGGCCCCGATGACCAGACCGATCAGCAGCTCGGGGCGGTCCGTCCAGCCGGTGAAGGGCTCGTCGCGCAGCAGGAAGGCCATGAAGAGCGTCAGGAAGCCCGACAGCAGCCGCAGGCCGGCGTTGCACCGCAGCCCGCGGACGACGAGGGCAGGCACCCGCGCGCGGCCGGTCCCCGAGAGCAGGGCACGTTCCTCTCCGCGGGCGTCGTCGGCGTGCGCGGGCAGCAAGATCGCCAGCACGGTGGCGACCACGAAGAGCAGGAACCCGTAGCGCAGCGACCAGGCCGACCCCATCACGGACAGGCCGACGGCCAGCGGCGCGGAGGCGGCGGCGCCCACCATGCCGGCCAGCGAGATCCGCGAGTTCGCCTTCACCAGTCCCAGGGCCGGAGGGGCCAGACGTGGGACGGCGGCAGCCTTCGTGACGCCATACGCCTTGGACGCAACCAGCACCCCCAGCGCTGCGGGGAACAGGGCCAGCGAGCCCTCGTCGACCGCGCCGGCCAGCACCCAGCACAGCCACGCCCGCAGCGCCATCGTGCTGCCCACGGCCCAGCGCCGGCCGTGGCTGAACCGATCGAGGGTCGGGCCGATCAACGGGGCGACGATGGCGAAGGGCAGCAGGGTCAGGCCGAGGAACAGCGCCACCTGGCCGCGAGCCTCGTTGGTGGGAACCTGGAAGAACAGGGTCCCGGCCAGGCTGATCGCCACCGCAGCGTCCCCGGCCGCGTTGACGGCGTGCAGGTCGATCAACCGGGACAGGCCGCTCTCGCCAGCCCCCTCGGCGTTGCTCGCCCGACGCGCCTGGCGCGCGACGTAGGTGGCGGCACGGGCGCTGCCGGCACCGGTGCGACGCGCGCCGCGACCGGCGGCGGCACCGACCCGACGGACCCCGCGCACCGCGCCGGCCCCCCGGTGCGGCTGCCCGGTGGTCGGCGCCGACTCGTCGTGGTGCATACACCCATCCTGCCGCTGCCCCGTGGTCGCCAGCGCACCGGCGGTTTGGGACAATCACGCTCGTGACCCGAGCGACGAAGACCCCCAAGCTCGACGCGGTCGGTGCCGAGGCGGTGCAGACCGCGCGCGCGGCCCTGCTCGACCTGGTCCCCGCCGCCGACATCGGCGAGCACCTCGGCCCCGTGGCCGAGGCCGACAAGGTGGTCACCCACCTCTTCGCCTGCACCAAGCCCGGCTACCGCGGCTGGCGCTGGTCGGTGACCGTGGCACGGGCGCCCCGCGCGCGGACGGTCAGCATCGACGAGGTCGTGCTACTCCCAGGGGACGAGGCCATCCTGGCTCCCGCCTGGCTTCCGTGGCGCGAGCGGATCCGGCCCGGCGACCTCGGCCCCGGCGACCTGCTCCCCTCCGAGGAGGACGACCCGCGGCTCGTCCCGGCCTTCACCGCAGCCGAGGACTCCGTCGACGAGGAAGCGGTCAAGCAGGTCGCCGACGAGCTCGGCCTCGGGCGGGTGCGCGTGCTCTCCGCCGAGGGCCGGGACCTGGCGGCGCAGCGGTGGTACGACGGCACGCATGGCCCCGACGCCCCCATCGCCCAGTCGGCGCCCGCGGCGTGCGGCACCTGCGGCTTCTTCCTCCGGCTGTCCGGGCCGCTGTCCCAGGTCTTCGGGGTGTGCACCAACGCGCACGCCAACGACGACGGCCGGGTGGTGTCGGTGGACCACGGCTGCGGTGCGCACTCAGAGGTGCAGCTCAGCAAGCGCAACCTCCCCCAGCCGCTGCCCGAGCCGGCGCTGGACACTCTGCGCTGGGAGGACATGGAGACGTTCTGACGTCCCGGTGGGCTGGCAGGATGGCCTCCACGCCCGCGAGCCCGCACATGGCCCGGCTCCTTCACCCCTGACCGAGGAGTGCCGCCGTGACCCCTCCCGCCGACCGGCCACCGCCACCGTGGGACCCGCTCGGGCTGTGGCGCCAAGTTGCGCCGATGGCCTCGCAGATGGCCGGACTCGCTCGCCCGCTGGCGGCCACGGCCAGCGAGCTGGGTTCGCTGGGCGCCAAGACGGGCCTCCAGGTCCTCCTCGAGGTCGCCCGCTCGCGGCTGGTGGGCCGCAGACTGGAGCTCGGCACCGATGAGCGTCCGCTGCAGCTCACTCTGTGCAGCATCGACATGCACCTGGACCCGGTGCTGCTGACCTTGGGGCAGAGCGACCGGGCCGCGCTGGTGGCCCAGGACGTCGAGTGGGGCGACCTGCGCTTCCGGTCCGCGCACGCCGAGCTGCACAACCTGCACACCCGGCCGGGCACCCATCCGCTTCTCGTCTCCGCGCCGGTGGACATCGAGGCGGTGATGCCGGTGGAATGGCTGGCCGAACGGTTGGCTCGGCGCACCTCCCGGGTGGCGCTCGAGGTCACCGAGAGCGGGACCGCGCGGCTCCGACTCGAGTGGCGCCCCGAGCTGGGCTACCTCGATCTGAGCCCACGGGCCGAGGGCCAGGTCGTGATGCTGCGACCGAGCGGGGTCGGGGCCCGGAGCCGAAACTGGGCGCTGACCCGGCTGCTCCCTCCACTGGTGCTTGACCTCGGGCTCCCCGACGGGGTTCGGATCGTCGAGCTGAGGCTGGAGCCGGACGGGCTCCGGATGCGCCTGCGGGCAGACGAGTGGCGCCTGGACTACCTGGAGTGGCTGTCCTTCGCCGGGCGTCCTCGAGGACCGGTGGTCCAGTCCGGAGAGGAAGGCGGCTAGGGTCGGCGCGGGGGACAACCGGATGCCGCCGAGGGAGAGGTCCATGACGATCACGCGCAGAGTCGCCGCAGCAACGGGTGCCGCGGTCCTGCTCAGCCTTACCGCCCTCCACCCAGGTCAGGCCGCGCCGCCGCGCTTCCAGCCGGGCGCCCCGGGCATTGGCGACGCCTACTTCCCCGCCTCGGGGAACGGGGGCTACGACGTCAAGCACTACGACCTGGACATCCGCTATCGGCCCCCGGCCGCCGAGCCGGCACCACTCGAGGGCCAGATGCGGGCCCGTGCCCGGATCCTCATGCGGACCACCCAGAACCTCAGCCGCTTCAACCTCGACCTGCGGGACCTGGAGGCGCGTCGGGTCACCGTCAACGGTGAGCGGGCTGCCTTCGAGCAGAAGGACGGCGAACTGGTCATCAGTCCCCGATCGACGCTGCTCTCGGGCAGCCGGGTCGTGGTGAAGGTCTGGTACGGCGGCACCACGGGACGGCCCACCGACATCGGCGGCGACTCCTACGGCTGGTTCACCACCCGCGACGGCGCCATCGTGGTCAACGAGCCCGACGGCGCGCCCACCTGGTTCCCCAGCAACGACCATCCGCGCGACAAGGCGTCGTTCAGCTTCGACGTCACCGTCCCCCGAGGCCACGTCGCGGTGGCGAACGGGCTGCTCAAGGGCCGGTCCACGGAGCGCGGCTGGACCACCTGGAGTTGGCGGGCGGCCGATCAGATGGCCACCTATCTGGCCACCGCTTCAGTCGGCAACTACGACCTGCGCTTCTACCCTGGACCCGACGGGCTGCCGATCATCGACGCCGTGGACAAGGACCTCGGTCCGGAGGCCGACGACGGCCTGGAGCAGCAGACCGAGATGCTCGCCTTCTTCCAGCGCCTCTTCGGCCGCTATCCCTTCGTGTCCTATGGCGCGATCGTCGACGACGACTCGGTGGGCTACGCCCTGGAGACCCAGACCCGGCCGATCTACTCCAGCCGCGCGCGGGAGAGCACGGTGGCGCACGAGCTCGCTCACCAGTGGTTCGGCAACGCGGTGAGCCCGAACCGCTGGCAGGACATCTGGCTCAACGAGGGCTGGGCGACCTACCTGTCGTGGATGTGGAGCGAGCGCGACGGGGGGCAAACCGCCCAAGAGCACTTCGAGGAAGTCATGGTGACTCCCGACGATGACGGTCTGTGGACCAGGCTGATGTCCGACCCCGGCGCGTCGGGCCTGTTCTCGGACACGGTCTACGACCGAGGCGCTGCCACGCTGCACGCGTTGCGCCGGGAGATCGGAGACAGGGAGTTCGTGCGACTCGGCCGGGCCTGGGTGCGCCGCCACGACGACGGGACGGCCACCACCGAGCAGTTCGTCACGCTGGCCGAGCGGGTCTCCGGGCGCGACCTCGGCGACTTCTTCGACACCTGGGTGTACACCACGGGCAAGCCGGTGCTCTAGGAGACTGCCGGGCGCGGTGCCGCCCGTTGTCGTGCGGTCTGGGTCGCCGGCTGGGCTGCGGACGCCTGGGCGGGGGCCCGGCCTGGGCGGGGGCCCGGCCTGGGCGGGGGCCCGGCCTGGGCCCGGCGGCTAGCCTCAAGGGGGATGGCCCGTGACCCCGAGGAGCGGCGTGACACCGATCAAGATCGACGACTGGTTCGGCCGCCGCACCTGGAACTGGGACGCCTGGACGGTGCCGCACCTGCTGTCGGCGAAGCGCCTGGGAGGCCTGACGGTGAGCCTGGTCGTCCCGGCCCGCAACGAGGCGGCGACCGTCGGCGCCGTCGTGAGCCGGGTGCGCGAGGCGCTGCTGGAGACGACGGCCCTCGTGGACGAGATCGTCGTGATCGACTCCGATTCCACCGACGACACCTCGACTGTCGCCGCTGAGGCTGGCGCGGTCGTGCACCGGGCTGCGGACATCCGACCGGACCTGGGGAGCGAGGCCGGGAAGGGCGAGGCGATGTGGAAGTCGCTGTTCGTCACCTCCGGCGATGTCCTGGTCTTCATGGACGCCGACCTCGTCGACTGGGACACCCACTTCGTCCCGGGGCTGCTCGGACCGCTGCTCACCGACCCGGCCGTGGAGCTGGTCAAGGGTTTCTACGAGCGGCCGCTGCTGGGGTCGGACGGGGGCCGCTACCAAGGCGGTCGGGTCACCGAGCTGGTCGCCCGACCCTTGATCGCCCTGCGCTTCCCCGAGCTGGCGGGGGTGGTGCAGCCGCTGGCCGGCGAGTGGGCGGTGCGGCGTCGGCACTTCGCCTCGCTGTCGGTCCCCACCGGCTACGCCGTGGAGCTGGCGGCCCTCGTGGACACCGTGCGGCTGTGCGGCCTCGACTCGCTCGCCCAGGTCGACCTGGGCCGGCGCGCGCACCGGCACCAGGCGCTGCGTGACCTCGGGGCGATGGCGACCCAGCTGATGGCCGCCGCCGACCGGAGGACCGGACACCGCACGTTCGACCCGGTGCCGCTGCGGCAGCACCATCCCCACGGTGCCGGCGGCGGCATCCGGGTGCGCGAGGTCCCGGTCGGCGAGCGACCGCCGGCGGTCGGCCTCCTCAAGGCCTCGGCGTGACGCTCAGGCTCGGCCGACACGACTTCGCTGCCGACCGCACCCTGATGATGGCGATCGTCAACCGCACGCCGGACTCGTTCTACGACCGCGGGGCCACCTGGGCGGAGGACGCGGCGTTCGAGCGCGTCGCCCGGGTCGTCGGCGAGGGCGCCGAGATCGTCGACATCGGGGGCATCAAGGCGGCGCCGGGGGCGGAGGTCGACGCGGCCGAGGAGCGCGACCGGGTCGTGGGCCTGGTCGCACGCGTGCGCTCGGCGTACCCCTCTGTGGTGATCAGCGTCGACACCTGGCGGGCGGAGGTGGCCGACGCGGTGTGCGAAGCCGGCGCGGACGTTCTCAACGACGCCTGGGGCGGCGCCGACCCGGAGCTGGTGGACGTCGCAGCCGCGCACGGCACCGCGCTGGTGTGCACCCACACCGGCGGGGTGACACCGCGGACGCGTCCGTTCCGCATCGAGTACGCCGACGTGATGGCCTCGGTGCTGGACGACACCGTCGGCTATGCCGAGCGGGCGGTGGCTGCCGGCGTGGACGCCCGGAGCGTGCTGATCGATCCCGCCCACGACTTCGGCAAGAACACGTTCCATTCCTTGGAGGTGACCCGGCGGCTGGGGGAGATGGTGGCCACCGGCTGGCCGGTGTTGGTGTCGCTGTCGAACAAGGACTTCGTCGGGGAGTGCCTGGACCAGCCGGTGGGCGAGCGGCTGCTGGGCACGCTGGCCGCCACGGCGGTGTGCGCCACGGCTGGGGCGCGCGTGTTTCGGGTGCACGAGGTCGCCGAGACCCGGCAGGTCGTGGACATGGCCTGGACGATCGCCGGTCGCCGCCCCCCGCAACGAGCCATCCGGGGGCTCGCATGATCGTGCTCGTGCCGTCCACCCTCGCCCTCCTCCCGGCATACGCCGGTGTGGACGACCCGGTGCCGGACCTGCGCGAGGCCTGCTTCGCCGCCGTGAAGGACCTGGTCGCTGCCGCGTCCGAGCGGGTGGCGGTGTTGGCGGCGCCGGTGCGTCGCGACAACGTCGCGCGTGGGATGACCTGGAGCCCCGGTGCGCGGATCGGCCGGCACCTGCTGGCCGAGGCCGGCTTCACGGGAGGCGTGGTGGAGGAGCCGGTCCACGCCTGGCCCGACCTCGCCGGCACGCCCGTGCTTGCGGTGGCCAACGGCTCCGCTCGTCGCGGCGAGAAGGCGCCGGGGCATCTCGACCCGCGTTCGGCTGCCTTCGACGCGGCTCTGGGCGCCGCGCTGCGCTGGGGCGACGGCGTCGTGCTGAGCGGGTTGGACGTCGCGCTCGCCGACGATCTGTGGTGTCACGACGGTCCGGTCCTGCGCGCGCTGGGTAGGCTGGTCGAGGGGCGACCGGGCGAGGTCTCCTACGACGCGGACCCGCACGGGGTGCAGTACTGGGTGGTGCGCTGGCCGTGAGGGTGCTGGTCAACCGGCTCCCGATTCTCGCCGATCCGAACGGTCACGTCGGTGTCTGGGAGCCCGCCGGTCAACCTGCCGGAGCCGAGGTCTCCGCCGAGCTCGGGGACCTCTACGCCGCGCCTCGGTCGCCGTGGCTTCGGGCGGTGATGGTCTCCACCCTGGACGGTGCCGCGGCCGGTGCGGACGGCCGCAGCGGGTCGATCAACAACACCGCGGACAAGAGAGTCTTCGACACCCTGCGCGGCCTCGCGGACGCCGTCGTCGTGGGTGCCGGCACTGCACGTGCTGAGGGCTACGGGCCGGCTGCGGTTCCGGTGGTGCTGGTCAGCCGGCGCGGGCAGATCCCCACCCAGCTCCGCGATTGCGGCGCAGGCGCGGTCTGGCTCGGCACCTGCGCCTCCTCGCCGGGCCTCGCCTCGGCCCGCCGGGCACTGGGGGAGGATCAGGTCCTCGTAGCCGGCCAGGACGACGTCGACCTCGCCGGACTGGTCGCCGCCCTGCACGCCCGGGGCCTGCGGCAGCTGCTGTGCGAGGGTGGGCCGGCGCTCCTGGCGTCCATGCTGGACGTGGAGCTGGTCGACGAGCTGTGCCTCACGCTGGTGCCGCGGATGGTCGGCGGTCCTCCGGGACGCATCGTGAGCGGCCCGGAGCTCGGCGTGCCGCTCGAGCTGGGGGTGCTGCTCGAGGAGGAGGGGACCCTGCTCGGGCGGTGGCTCACGGCGAGGACCGCCAGCGGGCCTGTGCGGAGTGCGAGGGAACCCCAGGCTGACCCCGTGCGTCGGACCACCATGCGGGGACAACGATGAGCGCGGTGAGCACCCCGAGGGCCTGGGTCGCGGCAGGGGCGGCCGCAGCGCTCCTGACGGGCTGTGCTTCACCTGCCAGCGATCGCTCCGGCGGTGCGCAGACCCCGGCGGCGCCCACCGCACCGTCCACGGTGAGCCCGCCGACCGAGCCCACTGAGCCGACGGGACCGACCGAGCCACCCTGGCCGGGCTACCCCGAGGCGGACTACCGCTACGAGCTCACGGCGTCGTGCTTCTGCAGCCTGTCCGGCGTTCCGGTGATCGTCACCGTGCGGGACGGGAAGGTGACCGAGGCGGTCTATGCCAGATCCACCCGGGGTCTGGAGGCCGGCGAGCCCGTGTCGGCGCGCTGGCTGCGGCTGAGCATCAACGACATCATCGACTCCGCGAACGACCCGGACGCGGCCCAGGTCCAGGTCCGCTGGCCGGCCGGACAGACTCACCCGAGCCGGGTGTGGATCGACCGGATCGAGAACGCCGTCGACGACGAGGTCGGCTACCGGATCCGCCACGTCGAGCCCGGGCTCGGTAGGGCCCACTCGTCCTGAATCCGGCCATTGCCGGATGCCGGGCACGGGCCGTACGTTGAGCCCGCCGTGACCCAAGTCACGCCCTTGGCTCTCGAGGAGAAGCACGTGGACACCCGACTTCCTCGCCGGATCACCGGCGTCGCCGCAACTCTCGCCGTGACCGCGTCGCTGGGGGCAGGCGCGGTGGCGGCAACCGCCACGGCGACCGAGACTCCGGACGGCGATGCGGAGCGTCGGCTCGAGCGCTTCGATCCTCGGGACCGCGCCCAGCTCGTGCGCGTCACCGCGACCACCCGGGCCGAGCGCAACCGGCTGGCCGCCCTGGGGCTGGACCTCACCGAGCACGGGGACCGCGGCGGACTGGATGTGGTGCTGCACGGCGAGGACGACGCCCGGATGCTCCGCAAGGCGGGGTTCAGCTGGCGCGTCGAGATCCCCGACCTCGCAGCCCGAGCTCGGGCCAATGCCAAGCGCGACCGCCGCTACGCCGAGGACGTGGACAGGTCCCCGCTGCCCAGCGGGCGCACGACGTATCGGCACCTGGCCGAGTACAACGCGGAGCTCGGTGCGCTGGCCCGGCGCTACCCTTGGCTGACCCGCCGCGTGACGCTGGCGAACCGGTCCGTCGAGGGACGCCCGATCAGGGGCCTCGAGATCACCACCGCTGCCGACAGGCGAGCCGACGGCAAGCCGGTGATGCTCATGGTCGGGGCGCACCACGCTCGCGAGTGGCCCTCGGCTGAGCACACGATGGAGTGGGCCTACGAACTGCTCACCGAGTACCGCAGCAGCCGCCGTGCCCGGGCGATCGTGCGCAACGTCCGAACCATCGTGGTCCCCGTGCTCAACGTTGACGGCTTCGTCGTCTCACAAGCGGCGGAGCCGTTGGGGGACTTCAGCCTGGTGGATTACGAGATGAAGCGGAAGAACTGCTCGATCTCCGAGGCCACCCCGCCGGACTATGCGACCGGCACGTGCGCCGACAACCCGGCGGGACGCCTTCGGGGCACCGACCTCAACCGCAACTATCCCGGCTTCTGGGGCGGCGCCGGTGCCTCACCGGAGTGGTCGAGCGACGTCTACCGCGGCGACGGGCCCGGCAGCGAGCCGGAGGTCGACGCGCTCCGCTCGCTCATCTCGAACCGTCAGGTCACCACCCTGATCACCAACCACACCTACGGGAACCTGGTGCTGCGCCCGCCGTCGATGCTCTCCGTCGGCTTCAGCCCGGACGAGCCGGCGTACCAGGCGCTCGGAGCTCGCATGACCGCCCACAACGACTACGCCAATCAGGCGTCCTTCCAGCTCTACGACACCTCGGGGTCGCTGGAGGACTGGAGCTACTGGAACACCGGTGGACTGGGGTTCACCTTCGAGATCAGCCCTGACAACTTTCACGAGCCCTTCGAGGACGCGGTGGTCGCGGAGTACCTCGGGCTGCCGCCGGCGGCCGGCGCCGGGCTCGGCGGGAACCGGGCGGCCTACTACGAGATGGCGCGCTCCACGATGGACAGGTCCTTGCACGGGTTGATCACCGGACGGGCGCCGAAGCGCGCGACCCTCCAGATCAGCAAGTGGTTCCGCAGCCAGACCGAGCCGGTCCTCCAGGCGGACGGCTCGGTCGGCGAGCCCCTCTCCTACGCCGACTATCTGGTCTCCAGGCTTCGGCCAGGTGGGCAGCGGTTCGCCTGGGACGTCAACCCGTCGACCCGGCCGGTGGTGGCCGGCCGCTGGGGGCGTGAGCCGCTGGCCCCGACCCAGCCCGGCTACGACCTGCCCAACCCCGCCGGGATCCCCGCCGAAGGGGAGTCCGAGTCGGTGACCTTCAACGTCGAGGCACTCCCGGCATACGACAACTTCACCGCCGAGGTCCAGGTGGAGTGGTCGGATCCGGACGTCGACTGGGACGTCTATCTCTACGACGCCGAGGGGAATTATGTGGGTGACGCGGCCAGCCTGGCGAACCCGGAGGTCGCCCGTCTGGTCGAGCCTCCGGCGGGGGAGTACACCGCTGTGATCGAGAACTATGCCGGCGGCGAGACCAGCGACTGGACCGCCCGGGTCGTCTTCACGCCGCCGCCGGAGGAGGTCGTCACCGGCGTCAAGGAGTCGTGGAAGCTCACTTGTCTCGACCGTCGCGGCCGTCCCCGGGGACGGCAGGAGGTCGTGGTCGACCGTGGCGAGACCGTGCACGTGGGCCGGGTCTGTCGACCGCGGAAGCGCCCCTAGCCTGGACTTGTGACGACCAAGCAGTATCCGGAAGGCCAGCTGACGGCGACCGGGATCGGTATCGGCATCGCGCTGTTCGCCGGCCCTGGCGTTGTGCTCGCCACCCTCACCGACAACCCTGGCCTGATCGGGATCGGCCCGGCCGTCGGCGTGGCAGTCGGAGCCGCGATCGGGGTAGGCCTGGAGAACCGAGCCCGGCGGGAGGGCCAGATCCGCGAGCTCACTCGGGACGAGCGTCGACGGCAGCGACGCGCCCTGCGGGTCGGGCTCGTCATCCTGGCGGTGGGTGTTGCCCTCACCGTCGCCATCTGGCTGCTCTAGGGGCGGCCCCTCTGGGCGGCCCCGGGCGGCCCCGCTCAGGGCGCGGCGGCCCGGAGCCTCTCCAGCAGCGGCCCGGCCGCCTCGTCGAAGAAGTGATCCTGAGCCTCGCCGCCCACCTGGACCATCGCGATGTCGGTGAACCCGGCCTCCCAGTACGCCGAGACCGCCTCGACGATCGCGTCCAGATCTGGGCCGCACGGGATGTTCGCCGCGACGTCCTCGGGCCGCACGAACTGGGTGGCGGCGGCGAACCCGGCGGTCGTCGGGAGGTCGGCGTTCACGCTCCACCCACCGGCGAACCAGCGGAACTGCTCGTGCGCGCGCTGCACGGCGGCCTCCTCGTCGGGGTCCCAGCAGATCGGGATCTGCCCGATCGCCCGGGCCTGCTTGCCGATCGTGCCCGCCCCCTCGGTGTCGTTCCACTCCTGGACCAGCGAGGGGTCGGGCTCCACGGCGATGAGGTGGTCGGCCAGCGGGGCGAAGCGGCGCACGGATGCCCCGCCGCTCACCGCCACGCCGATCTCCACCGGCGAGTCGGGCAGGTCCCAGATGCGAGCGGAGTCCACATCGAAGAACTCCCCGTGGTGGTTCACCAGCTCACCGCTGTGCAGGGCCCGGATCACCTCGATGGACTCGGCCAGCATCTCCTGACGGGTGGTCACGGTCGGCCACCCCGACCCCACGACGTGCTCGTTGAGGTTCTCGCCGCTGCCGAGCCCGAGGGTGAAGCGGCCCTCGGACAGCACCCCCAGGGTCGCCGCCTTCTGCGCCACCACGGCCGGGTGATAGCGGATCGTCGGGCAGGTCACGTAGGTCATCAGCTCGACCCGCTCGGTCACCTGGGCCACCGCCCCGAGGACCGTCCAGGCGTACGGCGCGTGCCCCTGCGCCGACAGCCAGGGGAAGTAGTGGTCGCTGGACACCTCGAAGTCGAATCCCGCCTGCTCGGCGCGCGCTGCATAGCGGACCAGCGCGCGGGGGCCGGCCTGCTCGGTCATCAACGTGTAGCCGAACGACGTCGTCATGCGTCCCCCTCCTTGGCGTGGGCAGAATCACGGGGCGGAGCGAGCAGGCCGCCCCAGTCCACGGCGATCAGCTCGCTGAGGTCCGCCACGACCAGTGCCGCTCCGGCGGAGTCGAGCTCCTCGCGCCCATAGCCGCCCGACAGCACCCCGACACAGCGAAGGCCGATCCGGTGGGCGGCCTCGACGTCGTAGGGCGTGTCCCCGACCACCGCGGCGCGCTCCACGGGCCGACCGCCCAGTCCGGCGGAGAGCAGGTCCAAGGTGGTGCCGAGGATGTCGGGCTCGGGCTTGGAGTCCCCGGACTCGTCGAGGTCGTCGGCGCTCGTGCTGGCCGCGACCACGTCCTGGACCCCCAGCGCCTCGACGGCCTTCTGGGAGAAGGCGCGCTCACCGGCCGAGGCCAGCCCGACCAGGTGGCCCTGGTCGGCGACCGCTCGCAGCAGGTCTGCGGCGCCGGGCAGCGGCCGCACCTCCCCCACCAGCGCCGCGTACTCCTCTCGCCAGGCGTCGCGCACCTGCTGGCCGACCCGCGCCTCGGCCTCCTCACCGGCCACGAGGGCGACCAGCCGGTCACCGCCGACGCCGATCGAGCGATGGATGCGCCACATCGGGACCGTGAGATCGTGCCGGGCGAAGGACCGCTGCCACGCGAGCGCGTGATGGTAGGTCGAGTCGACGAGGGTGCCGTCGATGTCGAACAGGACCGAGGACGGCGAGGTCATGCCGCCACGATGCCCATCCTCGTCGGTGTCCAACCTGCTCGGTCCGACCTGGCTTCCTGCTTGACCTCACCGTCCCGTGCCAGGATCGAGGCATGTCACCACCGGAGGAGCGACCCGCGGGAGCACCGGACGTGCTGGTTGTGGGCGCAGGGCTGGCCGGACTCCGGTGTGCCATCGAGTTGAGCAGCGCCGGTCGGACGGTGCAGGTTCTCGAGGGCGCCGACGAAGTGGGCGGCCGGATGCGCACCGACCGCGTCGACGGCTTCCTCCTCGACCGAGGCTTCCAGGTCCTCAACGACGCCTATCCGGCTGCCCGGCAAGCGCTCGACCTGACGGCGCTGCGGCTCCAGCGCCTCGAGGACGCCATGGTGGTTCATCGCGGTGGACGCCTCTATCGGCTCGGCAACCCGCTCGCTCGTCCTTCACAGGCGCTGGGCTTGTTGGGCACGGGGGTGCTGGGCTGGGGTCAGAAGGCCAGGATTGGGGCGTACGCCGCGGCGGCGACCGTCCTGCCCGCGCGCGCCATCCGAGGCCGCGACGACATCTCGGCTCGGGAGGCGTGGCGGCGCGCCGGCCTCGATCCCGACGCCGTCCTCGCGCCGTTCTTCCAGGGAGTCGTCCTCGAGCGGGAGATGGCCACGTCGAGGCGATTCCTGGACCTGATGCTGCGGATGTTCGTCCGTGGCCGGTCCACGCTCCCGGAGCGGGGCATGCAGGCGGTGCCCGAGCACCTGGCCGGCAGGCTGCCGCCGGGAACCGTGCGGCTCGGGTGTGCGGTCGAGACCGTGGGGAACGGTCAGGTGCTCACCGGCTCCGGGCCGCGTGCCGCGCGCGCCGTCGTCGTCGCCACCGATCCGTGGACGGCGCACCGGCTGCTCCCCGACCTCGGCACGCCGCCGGTGGCGCACGGGGTGACCACGGTGTACCACGCGGCACCGGTGTGGCCGGGCCAGCACGGCACGCTGATCACCGACGCCGACCAAGGGCCGGTGGCCAACACCGTCGTGGTCTCCGTCGACGCTCCGGCGTACGCCCCGTCAGGTCGGGCACTCGTCGCCACCTCGTTGCTGCACGGACCCGACGGCCCCCCCGACGTCGGCGAGCCCCGGCTTCTCGCCGAGCTCTCAACCCTGCACCAGACGGACGCCACCGGCTGGGAGCGGCTGGCCACCTATGACATTCCCCGGGCCCTGCCGGCGATGCCCGCGCCCCACGACTTCCGACGGCCGGTGCGGGTCGGTCCCGGCCTCTACGTCGCGGGCGACCATCGCGACACCAGCTCGATCCAGGGGGCGCTGGTGTCGGGGCGCCGGGTCGCCGAGGCCGTCCTGCGGGACCTGGCCTGAGGAAGCGGGCCGGGCTGGCCCGGGCTCACGCGGGCGACTCGGTCCTCAGTGTCGGTGCCGAGCCCGACGGCGGCAGTAGTCGAAGCCGAAGAGGCCCAACCCGAACCCGGCCAGGCAGGTCCACAGCCACCACTCCCGCCCGGTGTCCACCAGCCAGCCGTGGAATGGCAGCAGCGCCAGGCCGGCGAGCGCGAAGAGCGCCGTACCCGCTGCCACCGTGCGCACGCCGGTGACGTCGAGCGGCTCGACGTCGGCGATCAGGTAGGTGCGGTTGCCGATCTCGTGTGCGTGCGGCTCGGCGCCGGCGAAGTCAGGACCGTGGTCGGTCGCGGGCCCTTCGGCGTCAGACCGGTCCGGGGTGTCCCGGTCCGGGTCGGGGGCTTCCACGCAGAGAACGTAACGCAGCGGCCATCGGACCGACATGTCGGCTCTGACACCATGACCTGCGGTCCGACCCCCGGGTGCAGGAGTGTGGCAAGCGACGTGGACACGTTCTTCAAGATCGCCGAGCGCAAGTCGACGGTCGGCCAGGAGGTGCGCGGCGGGATCGTCACCTTCTTCACGATGGCCTACATCATCGTGCTGAACCCGCTGATCATCGGCACCCAGACCGACGGAGCAGGCCGTTACCTCGGCGGCGGCGACGAGCCCAACCTGCCGCTGGTCGCCCTCGCGACGGCGGTGGTGGCTGGTCTGATGACGATGCTGATGGGTGTCGTCGCGCGCTTCCCGCTGGCCCTGGCAACGGGGTTGGGACTGAACGCCTTCGTCACCTTCTCCATCGCCAAGGTCTACACCTGGAACGAGGCGATGACGTTCGTGCTCCTCGAGGGCCTCATCATCCTGCTCCTGGTGCTCACCGGCTTCCGCACCGCGGTGTTCAGGGCGGTCCCGACCCACCTCAAGACGGCGATCAGCGTCGGGATCGGGCTGTTCATCGCGCTGATCGGGCTCGTCGACGCGGGGTTCGTCCGCCGCACGGGGGCTGGTCCGGTGCCGGTGGAGCTAGGCGTGGGCGGCGTGCTCGACGGCTGGCCGACGCTGGTCTTCGTGGTTGGGCTGGCGCTGGTCATCCTCCTCCACGTGCGTCAGGTGCGCGGCGCGATCCTGATCGCGATCCTGGCCACCACGCTGCTGGCGGTGGTCGTCGAGTGGCTGGCCGACGTCGGCCCGACGGTGATCAGCCCCGACGAGACCAACCCGCTCGGCTGGAACCTCAACGTGCCGGTCCTGCCCGGCTGGGACAACGTGGCGAACGTCCCGGGTTGGCAGGACGCCCAGGACCTCTTCTCGCTGTCCGTCCTCGATGACGTCGGCGGCTTCTGGCCGACCCTCACGTCCTACGACGCGGCCGCCTTCATCGCCATCGCGCTGCTGGTGTTCACCCTGCTGTTGGCGGACTTCTTCGACACGATGGGGACGATGACCGCCATCGGCGCCGAGGCGGGGTTGCTGGACGAGCGGGGGATGCCGCCGAAGCCGGAGGCGATCTTGGTGGTGGACTCCGTGGCCGCGGCCGCCGGCGGTGCGGCCTCGGTGTCGTCGAACACCTCCTACATCGAGTCGGCGTCCGGGGTCGGCGAGGGAGCACGGACCGGGCTGGCTTCGGTGGTGACCGGGCTGATGTTCCTGCTCGCGACCGTCTTCACTCCCCTGGTGTCGGTGATCCCCAACGAGGCGGCGACCCCGGCCCTGGTGCTCGTCGGCTTCCTGATGATGACCCAGGTGAAGAACATCGACTGGGACGACGTCGAGGTGGCCCTGCCGGCGTTCCTGACGATCGTGCTGATGCCGTTCACCTACAGCATCACCGCGGGCATCGGCGCCGGGTTCATCGCGCACGTCCTGATCAAGCTCGTCCGCGGCAAGGCCCGGGAGATCCACGGGTTGATGTGGGTGGTCGCAGCGCTGTTCGTCGTCTACTTCGCGATCGAGCCGATCCGGTCGCTGGTCGGCGTGAGTTGAGGTGTCGCTACGGCCAGCGGTGGACCCGCAGGTGGCAGCAGCCACCCGGGCCACCTACGCCGCCTTCATCCTCTCCGGGCTGGCCTTCGCCACCTGGGCCTCACGGATCCCCCAGGTGCGCAGCGGCTTGGGGTTGAGCGAGTCGGAACTGGGGCTGTTGCTGCTGGCGATCGCCGTCGGCTCGGTCCTGGCCCTGCCCGTGGCGGGGCCGGTGATCATCGCTCGGCTCGGGTCACGGGCGACGGTGTCGGCGATGGCGGTCGGCCTCTGCGCCGCGATGGTCGTGGTCGCTGCCGGCTACCTGGTCGGGGTGCTTCCGGTCGTGGTCGGGCTGTTCGTCTTCGGCTTCGCCAACGGGGCGTGGGACGTGGCGATGAACGTGCAGGCCGCCGCGATCGAACAGCGGCTGGGTCGGGCGATCATGTCCCGCTTCCACGCCGGCTGGAGCATCGGCACCGTCGCCGGCGCGGTGATGGGTGCGGTGATGGTGGCGCTCGGTGTGCCGGTCGCCACGCACCTGGTCGTGGTCGCCGTCGTCGTGGGCGCGGTGGTCGTCGTGGAGGTCCGCCACTTCCTGCCCGACCGTCCCCGCGACGAGGGGCCGTCGCGGCCGTCGCTGCTCGACGCCTGGACCGAGCGGCGCACGGTGCTCGTCGGTGTCTTCGTGCTCGCCTTCGCCTTCGCCGAGGGGGCCGCAAACGACTGGGTGGCCATCGCGGTCATCGACGGCTACGGCGCCTCGGAGACTGTCGGGACGCTGGCCTTCGCCGCGTTCCTGGCAGCCATGTTCACCGGCAGGTGGGTCGGCCCGGTTCTGCTCGACCGGCACGGCCGGGTGGCGGTCCTTCGCACGGTGACAGCGGTGGCGCTGGTCGGGCTGCTGCTCTTCGTGGCACAGGTCTCGCTGCTGCTGGCGTTCGCCGGGGTGCTGTTGTGGGGGTTGGGCACGGCGCTGGGCTTCCCCGTCGGGATGAGCGCCGGTGGCGATGATCCGTCGCGGGCCGCGGGGCGGGTCAGCGTGATCGCCTCCATCGGCTACTGCGCGTTCCTCGGCGGGCCGCCGCTGATCGGGTTCGTCGGTGAGGGCAGCGGGGTCCTGCGGGCGCTGGTGGTGGTCGCGGTGCTGCTTGGCCTTGCCGCCCTCCTGGCGGGGAACCTGCAACCCGAGGAGGGGAACGGGGACCCGCTGCAGCTCGGCTCAAGCGCTTGACGAACTCGACCGCGGCGGCGTTGGCCCCCTCAGGGTGTGAGCCGCTCGTGAAGTGCTGGCCTCCCCGAGGACGAGCGACAGGTCGATCGTGCGCCGCACGACCCCCTCGGCGACGTCAGAGAGCTTGCGATTGTGCGTCCGCGCGAAAGCCCGCAGGACGGAGAAGGCAGCGTCCATCCCGAGCCCGCCGTACTCGGCGAGCACGCCCTTGGCCTGCTCCACGACGATCCGGCTGTTGAGCGCGCCTTGGAGCTGCTCGGCGAGCACGCTGGCGCGATGCCGAGACTGCTGCTGCAGCAGGCCGATGGTGGCGATGTCGGCCAGGGCTTGGGCCAGCCGCTGATCCCGCTGGTCCAGCGGCGGCGGCCGGGTCCGGAACAGGTTGAGGCCCCCGATCACCTGCTCACGCAGCCGCAGCGGAACGGCGTACACCGACACGAAGCCCAGCTGTCCGGCCTCCCGCACGAAACGCGGCCATCGCGCTTCGGCATCCGAGAGCCGGTCCACGGTCACGGCGCCTCCGGTCGCCACGCAGTCCAGGCAGGGTCCCTCGTCGTTCTGCAGCTGGAAGAGCTCGAGCAGGCGGGTCTCCTCGCTGGAGGAGGCGACCAGCTGCAGTCGTCCACGCGGATCCCGGAGCAGCAGTCCCGCCGCCTGGGAGGCCAGCAGCTCCAGGCAGGTGCCGACGAGCTTGTCCATCAGGTCCACGACGTCGAAGTCGTCCACGAGCGTGTCGGCGAGGGTCACGAAACGCTCGGCGAGGGCGACGCTGCGCTCGACGTGCGCAGTCCGGTCCGTCGGGAGATCGGTCACGGCTTCTCCTCCTGAAACGACAACCGTCGGGCGACAAGGTCCGAGGCCACCTGGTCGATCGACCTGCCCTCGCTGAAGGCGCGGCCACGCAGCCGCACCATCGCCTCCTCGATGGAGACGCCGAGCTGGACCGTCAGCATGCCCGCGGCCTGGTGCACGGCGAGGCGGTAGTGCGGCACGACGAGGTCCGGCTCGTCGCAGGCGCCGAGTTCGAGCACGACGCTGCCCAGCAGATCGGCGGCCGAGAGCGCCGCCGCCAGGCCGGGCTCCGACAGCGCGCCCGCCGTACGCCGGTAGAGCTCCAGCGTGCCCATCGCGATGACCCCGATCTGCAGGGGAAACGCAAAGATGGCGCCGACGCCAAGGTCGGTGGCGCTGTGCGTGAACGCGGGCCACGCCGCGGACCCCGTGGGCATGTGCAGGTCATCGACCAGCACGGGCCGACCGAGGGCGAGGGCGTCCACGCACGGCCCCTCTCCCAGGGTGATCTGGCTCTCCTCGAGCACCTCCGCGACGGTGTCGGAGGACCACAGGGGAGAGAGCGCGCGGCCGTCGCCGGAGAGCGAGAGGGAGGCGCCGTCTGTCCCCGAGCCCCGGCTCGCGTCGCCACAGATGGTGCTGACGCTTGCGAGCAACTCCGATTTCCGGGCCCCTCCGGGGGCGTCGTTGGCATCCATGGCGGCCTCCTCGCCCAGTGGGCCCACGCTACTCCCGGCGTTGGCCGGCTGCCCGTGATGACCCCCGGACGGCATGGGGCACCCGGGGGGTACCGGGCGAACGGCTCACAGGTGACGGGTGACCGCTCAGGGCGGTGGCGCGGAGACGGGCATTCTGGGTAAGGTGATGCTGCCTAGGTGTGGTCCAGCCCCCGCCGCTGACCTGGTGAACAGACACATGATCGGCGGAAGGCGACCATGGCACCCATCCCCACCTGGTCCTACGCCACCCTGTTGGCACCGGAAGCGACGAGCGTGAGCGGGGCGCGGGCATTCGTGGGGGACCACCTGCGACGGCACGGCCTCCCTCACCTGGCTGACGACATGAGGCTGGTCGCGAGCGAGCTCGCCACCAATGCCCTGCAGAACGCCCAGTCGCCCTTCCGCGTCGCGCTCTCCCGCGCCGGGCGGTTTGTGCTGCTCGTGGTGGAGGACGACGCGACCATGTTCTCGGAGCCGGCCTCGGCCGAGCCGATGGCGACTCGGGGCAGGGGGCTGTCGATTGTCGGCAGTCTCAGCGCCCGCTGGGGGGTCAGCGAGCCGCGCGAGGGGTGGAAGTCGGTCTGGGCGGCTTTCGACACCGAGTGCGCGGCTCGACGACCAGGGGACGGCCGCGCTCGTCACGGCAGACTGCCCGAGGGGGTCAGCCTGCCGTGACGGGCGTGGTCTGGGGACCTCGCCGACCGCCCGACCCATCGCGGTCCATCTGGAGACCACTCGCCTCGGCATCGTTGAGATGGCGCCTGTCGACCTCGGACCTCGGCGTCGCGCGCAACGTGCGGTCGAGGTCGGTCCGCAGAGTTGCGGCGGCGTCCCAGAGGTAGTTCTGCCGCACCCGCCAGACGCCACGGTCGCCCTGCTTGGGAAAGTCGGCGATCGAGCGCTGAACATAGCCGGCGGCGAGGTCGAGCAGTGGCCGCCCGGCGAGCGACCGGTCGGGGACGGGCACCACCGCGGCGTACGCATGCTCGTCCATGTGCCGGAGCACCTTGCACACCAGCCGATGGGTGAGGTCGGCGCGCAGCGTCCACGAGGCGTTGGTGTAGCCGATGCAGACCGCGAAGTTGGGCAGCCCGGTGATCATCGCCCCGCGCCACACGTACTCGTGGGCTAGGTCCACCTCCCGACCGTCCACCGAGGGCGCAATGCCACCGAAGGCGAGCAGTCTGAGCCCGGTGGCGGTGATGAGGATGTCGGCCTCCAGCAGCTCACCGGAGCCGAGCCTCACCCCCTCGGGAACCACCGCCTCCACCTGACCGGTGACCACCGATGCCCGGCCCTCGCGCAGGGCGACGAAGAAGTCGGCGTCCGGCACGGCGCAGAGCCGCTGGTCCCAAGGGTCGTAGGGCGGGGTGAAGTGCTCGGCCACAAGGCGCTCGTCGCCGACATGCTGGGCGGCCAGGCGCAGCAGCAGCTTGCGGGCCCGGGTGGGGCTGCGTCGGCAGAACTGGTAGTAGGCGGTGCCGAGGACGATGTTCTTGCTGCGGACGAGCCGGTGAGCGGCACGCGGGGGGAGCCGGCGCCGGACGCCGTCGGCGATCCGGTCCCGAGCCGGGACCGATGCCATCCAGGTCGGCGTCCGCTGCAGCATGGTGACGTGGGCCGCGGTCGTCGCCATCGCGGGCACCAGGGTGACCGCGGTGGCCCCGGACCCGAGGACGACGACGCGCTTGCCGGCGTAGTCGAGATCCTCGGGCCAGAACTGCGGGTGCACGACCTGGCCGGCAAAGGAGTCGATCCCGGGCACCTGCGGGTCATGGGGCTGGGTGTAGTCGTAGTACCCGGCGCAGGAGTAGAGGAACTCGCAGGTCATCTGCGAGCGATGGAAGCGACCACCGTCGGCTCGCTCCAGCGTCAGCGTCCACACGGCTGTCTGGGTCGACCAGTCCGCGGAGACGACCCGGGTGTTGAAGCGCATGCGTTGGTCGATGCCGTGCTTGGCCGCGGTCTCCCGGAGGTAGCGCAGGATCGAGGGGCCGTCGGCGATCGCCTGCGGGTCCCGCCAGGGCTCGAAGGGGTAGCCCAGGGTGAACATGTCGGAGTCGGAGCGGACGCCGGGGTAGCGGAAGAGGTCCCAGGTGCCGCCGATGGCGTCGCGGGCCTCGAGGATGACGTAGCGGCGGTCAGGGCACTCGGTCTGCAATCGGTATCCGGCGCCGATGCCGGAGAGTCCGGCGCCGACCACGACGACGTCGATGTGCTCTGGGACGTCGCGACTCGGCGTGGCGGTCTCTGCGTCGGTCCGCGCATGCGTGGTCATGTCTCCAGTGTTGCCTACGCCGCGACACGTCGGGGCCTGGATCGGCGGAGCAGTGATCGGCCGGGTCGTGAGATTTGGTTAGCCAAACTAACGAGTTACACTGAGCCGGTGCCTCCCTCGACCGAGTCCGTCAGTCGCACCGACACCGGCCTGGCCTCGTCGCTGCGGGTCTCGGTGGCCCGGCTCAACCGCCGGCTGCGCACCGCGCGTCCCGAGACCTCCCCCGGACCCAGCGCCGGCTGGGTCGCCGTGCTGGCGCTCCTGCTCCGCCACGGGGACCGCTCGATCGGCGAGCTCGCGCAGCACGAGCGCGTGCAGCCGCCGTCGATGACCCGGACCGTGAGCTGCATGGAGGCCGAGGGACTAGTGGAGCGCCGTCCCCACCCCACCGACGGCCGCCAGGTCGTCGTTCGGCTCACCGAGCACGGCCGGGAGGTGCTCGAGGCGGACCGCCGCCGGCGCGACGCCTGGCTCGCCTGCCGGCTCCGGGAGCTGACCCCCGACGAACGTTCCGCGCTGCGCCAAGCAGCCCCGATCCTGGAGAAGCTGAGCAACACACCGTGACGAACCCGGCTCGACCTGCGGAGGGAGGCCGATGAGCCCGACCTTCCGCGCCCTCGCGCATCGCAACTACCGCCGCTATGCCACCGGCGGCATCGTGTCGAACACCGGCACCTGGATGCAGCGCGTGGCCCAGGACTGGCTGGTGCTGCTGCTCAGCGGGGGCAGCGGTCTCGCCCTGGGGATCACCACCGGGCTGCAGTTCCTGCCCGCCCTGCTGCTCTCCCCGTACGCGGGCGCGGTCGCCGACCGGTTCCCCAAGCTCCGGCTGCTGAAGATCGCCCAGATGGCGATGGCCCTTCCCGCACTCGTCCTCGGCCTGCTGGCGGTCACCGGACTCGCCGAGCAGTGGCACGTCTACGTCGTCGCCCTGGCCTTCGGGGTGGCGACCGCCTTCGAGGCGCCCGTGCGCCAGGCCTTCGTGCCCGAGCTCGTCGAGCCCGACGACGTCCCAAACGCCGTAGGCCTCAACAGCGTGTCCTTCAACGCCGCCCGGATCGTCGGGCCCGGCCTGGCCGGGCTGCTGATCGCGGCATTCGGCTCCGGGGTGCAGGCCACCGGTGTGGTGATCCTGCTCAACGCTGCCAGCTACGGCGCGGTCCTGATCGCGCTCGCCGGCATCGGCCGCAACCTGCCGCCCAGCGCGCCGGTGCAGCCGCGTCGGCCCGGCATGGTCGTCGACGGCCTGCGCTACGTCCGGAGCCGACCGGAGGTGATGCTGGTGCTGGCGGTGATGTTCTTCGTCGGCACCTTCGGGCTCAACTTCCAGCTCACCTCGGCGCTGATGGCCACCGAGGTCTACGGCAAGGGCGCGGGGGAGTACGGCGTGCTCGGGTCCACGATGGCGATCGGCTCCATCCTGGGGGCGCTCTCCGCGGCCCGGCGTACCACCGCGCGGCTGCGGCTCGTGGTCGGCGCCGCCGTCGCCTTCGGCGCCGTCGAGATCCTGATCGGCCTGATGCCGACCTACGTCGCCTTCTGGGCAATGACGCCGCTGCTGGGTCTCACCGCTCTCACCACGATCACCGCTGCCAACGCCTTCGTGCAGACCGCCGTGCCGGACGAGTTGCGCGGCCGGGTGATGGCCCTCTACCTCATGGTGTTCCTCGGCGGCACCCCGATCGGATCGCCGTTCATCGGCTGGGTGGGCGAGGCCTTCGGCGCGCCCTGGAGCCTGATCGTCGGCGGTGCCATGTCGATCGCCGGGACCCTCGTCTGCGCAATGCTGTTCGCCCGGCGCCGCCTGCGCGGGCGCGAAGCACCGCCGTGGGCGACCGGGAGCCTGGCCGAGCGCTCGCTGGCTAGGCTCGCGGGGTGAACCCGCGCTACCGCCGCATGGTGATCCCAGGGGCGCTGCTCCTGCTGATCGCGATCGTCGTGGTCAGCGCGGCCCTCCGTGGCTGAGCCCCTCGGCCCCGCCCTCGAGCGGGTGCGGGCCCTCCTCCTCGACGACGCCACGCTGGTGCGGGCCATCGCGGGCGGCCGGCGGCGCGGACACCAGCCCCGGTGGCGCCGTGCCGAGGCGCGCTACGTCGATCTCAAGGCCGGCCGGCGCCTCCAGGTCACCCGGTTCGACGCCACCCAGGCGTTCACCGCCAATCACGGCCTCCACGAGTCGGCCGCCGTCCTCGACGCGCTGCTGGAGGAGCCGTTCGGCAACTGGCACCTGCGGACGACCGACGCCCGGATCCAGCTGCGGGTCACCAAGAGAGGCGAGGCGATCGTGCACGTGGCCAGCGCCCCCCGCGAGGAGCCGGAGCGCCGCCACGACCGGATCAAGGACCGGATGCTGGCCGAGGACGACCCGGTGCTGCGGGTGCTCGGCATCGCCGACGAGACGGGCCGGGTCAAGCCCACCCGCCAGGCGAAGTACCGCCAGGTCGAGGAGTTCCTGCGCGACCTGGGCGCGACGCTCGAGGAGGCCCTGGCCGCCGAGGCGCTGCGCCGCCCCACACCCGAGCGGCCCTGGCAGGTCGTCGATCTCGGCTGCGGCAACGGATACCTGACGTTCGCCGCGCACCGCTACCTCACCGCGCGTCCGGGCGGCGCCGACCCGGGTCACCGGCGTGGACGTCAAGCAGCAGTCCCTGGACCACAACACCGAGGTGGCCGCCGAGCTCGGCATCGCGGAGCAGGCACGGTTCCTGCGCGGTGAGATCGGCGCCCTCGACGACGCGGCTCTGGGGGAACGGCCCGACATCGTGCTCGCCCTGCACGCCTGCGACACCGCGACCGACGACGCGCTGGCGCAGGCGGTGCGGTGGCGGGCGCCGGTGGTGCTCGCCGCTCCCTGCTGCCACCACGACGTAGCCGCGCAGCTTCGGACCGGGGAGGCGCCCGCTCCGTACTCCTTCCTGGTCCGCGACGGCATCCTCCGCGAGCGCTTCGCCGACACCCTCACCGACGCCCTGCGCGCCGCGGTGCTGCGGCTGCACGGCTACCGTGTCGAGGTGGTGGAGTTCGTGGAGAGCCGGCACACACCGCGCAACACCCTGCTGCGGGCGATCCGCACCGGCGCGTCGCCGTCCGCGGAGGTCCGCGCGGAGCTCGACCGGCTCGCCGACACCTGGCGGGTGCGGCCGCGGCTCCGGGAACTGCTGGGGTGAGGGACTCGCCGCTCCGCTTCCACATCGCCATCGCCGTGCTGGCGGTCGGCGCGGCGGCGTTGTTCATCGAGAGCGACCGGCCCCCGAGCGGGCCGGTGGTGAGCTTCGCCGACCCGGCGATCACCGAGTCCAGTGGCCTGGTGGCCGCCGCCGACCACCTGCTGACCGTGAACGACTCCGGCAGCGACCCGGTGGTCTACGTGGTCGACGCCGACACCGGAAAGACCGCCGGGCACACCACGTACGCCGAGGAGGTCGTCGACGTCGAAGCCCTGGCCGCGGGCCCGGACGGGACGCTGTGGGTCGGTGACATCGGCGACAACGGGGCCCAGCGGACGAACGTCGCGGTCTACCGGCTCCCGCTCCCCGCCCCGGGCGAGGCCTCGGTGGCGGCCGAGCGGTTCGAGCTCGCCTATCGCAACGGTCCGCGCGACGCGGAGACCCTCATGGTGCACCCCCGGACCGGGCGGCTGTTCGTCGTCAGCAAGGGGCTGCTCGGCGGGCAGGTCTTCGCCGCCCCCGAGGCCCTGAACCCCGGGCTCTCGGTGCTGCGCCCGGTGGGCCGGGTGCGCGGGATGATCACCGATGGGGCCTTCCTGCCCGACGGCCGGCACGCCGTGCTGCGCAGCTACTCCCGGGCGACCTTCTACGAGACCACGGGGTGGACGGCGGTGGTCGACATCCGGCTGCCCGAGCAGCCGCAGGGAGAGGGCCTGGCGGTCGGCCTCGACGAGGACGGAGAGCCCACCCGCCTGCTGCTCTCGAGCGAGGGCCGACGGGCGCCGGTGCTGGCGGTGCCGCTCCCGCGGTCGGTCACCGACGCGCTCGCCGACGAGTCCCCCCGGCCCCTCGGCAACGGCCCGGTGGCACTGGGCGAGACCTCCGGAGACCAACGGTCGCTGTGGTTCCTCGGTGCCGTCGCCGCCACGACCGGCGCCGTCGGACTGGGGGTGCTGCTGCTCGGCCGGTGGGGGCTCAGAGCCGCTCGACGACGTGGTCGATCGATGCGGTGAGCGCCTCGACGTCGGCGGGGTCGATGGCCGGATACATCGCGATCCGCAGCTGGTTGCGGCCGAGCTTGCGGTAGGGCTCGGTGTCGACGATGCCGTTGGCCCGCAGGACCTCCGCGACCGCCGAGGCGTCCACGGAACCCTCGAAGTCGATGGTGCCGATGACCAGCGAGCGCTCGTCGGGCTGGGCGACGAACGGCGTGGTGTAGGCGGTCTTGTCGGCCCAGCCGTAGAGGGCTCGCGAGCTCTCCGTGGTCCGGGCGACCATCGCGTCGAGCCCTCCCTGGTCGAGCATCCAGTCGAGCTGCTGGGCCATCAGGAAGAGCGTGGCGATGCTGGGGGTGTTGTAGGTCTGGTTCTTCCTGGAGTTGTCGATCGCCGTGGGCAGGTCGAAGAAGGCCGGGACCCAACGGCCGCCGGCGGCGATCTCGGCGGCCCGGTCGAGAGCCCGCGGGGACATGCAGGCGATCCAGAGGCCGCCGTCGGAGGCGAAGCACTTCTGGGGGGCGAAGTAGTAGGCATCGACCTCGGTGATGTCGACGGGGAGGCCGCCGGCGCCCGAGGTGGCGTCGATGAGCACGACCGCGTCGTCCTCGGCCCCGTCGACCCGCTGCACCGGCGCCATCACCGCCGTCGAAGTCTCGTTGTGCGCCCACGCGTAGGCGTCGACGCCCGGCTCGGCCCTCGGCGCGGGCCGAGTCCCCGGCTCGCTGGTGAGGACCGTGGGCTCGGCCAGCCACGGCGCCTGTCGCGCCGCGGTGGCGAACTTGCCGCTGAACTCGCCGAAGGACAGGTGCTGGCTGCGCTGACGGATCAGGCCGAACGTGGCGATGTCCCAGAAGGCGGTGGAGCCCCCGTTGCCGAGCACGACCTCGTAGCCCTCGGGCAGTCCGAACAGGGTGGCGACGCCCTCGCGGACGCGACCGACGAGGCCGCGCACCGGCGGCTGCCGGTGGCTGGTGCCCATCAGCGAGGTCCCGGTGTCCGCGAGCGCCTGGAGGGCCGAGACGTGGACCTTGGACGGTCCGGCTCCGAAGCGGCCGTCGGTCGGCCTGAGCGCGTCGGGGATGATGATCGGGTCGGTCACAAGAGCCTTCTCTCGTCGCTGCCTGCCCCGCCTATTCTGGCACCCGCGCCCCCGCCTCTCCTGCACAGGTCGACGCCCATGGACAGCTCTCGCTCCTCCGCTCCCGCCGCTGCCCCCGCGCCCGGGGCTCGGTTCGTGCTGCGCCGGATGTCCTTTGCCGACCCGGTGGTGGAGGCGATGGTGCGGCGGCTCCAGGACGAGTTCGTGGGCATCTACGGCGGCCCGGACCGCACGCGGTTGGACGCGGCGATGTTCGAAGCGCCGACCGGCGCGTTCTTCGTCGGCTTCGACGCCGACCGGCCGGTCGCCATGGGCGGCTGGCGACACCGCCCCGACCTCGCCGCGCTGGGCGGGTCGTGGGCTGCGGAGATCAAGCGGATGTTCGTCGTGCCGCCCGCGCGGCGACGCGGGCTCGCCCGCCTGGTCCTGGCCCGGCTGGAGGGCTCGGCACGGTCGGCCGGTGCCGACGTCATGGTTCTGGAGTCCGGGACCAAGCAGCCTGCGGCGCTGGCGCTCTACACCGACGTGGGGTACGCCGACATCCCGGGCTACGGCATCTACCGGGACTCGCCGTACAACCGGTGCCTGGCCAAGCGGCTCTGATCCTGCGGACGGAGCCGGCCCGGGTGTCGGGCTCTGGGTCACGGGTACCGCTTGATCATGACGACGAACCCCGCCGAGTCGGGCCCCCACGTGCCTGGCTCACCCGACATGCCCGAACCCGAGGTCGTCGAGAGCGACATGCCCGGCGTCGACCCCGACTGGCCGCAGACCGCGCGCGGGACCGCCCCGGAGGAGAACGAGTCCGTCGAGGGCTGAGGGCCGCTCCCCGCGCGCCCGCGGGGCGTTCCCCCGTCGTCAGCGGGTCAGTCGGCGTTGTCCGGGGTCTGCCCGGACGCTCGCTGCGTGCCCTCCGGGTCCCGGGTGCGCTCCTCGGACTCGGCCAGGATCGCCTCGGCCTGCGCCTGCGGGTCCTCGCTCCCCGCGGACCGCTCCTCGGGCAGGAGGCCGGCGCGGGACTCGATGCGGTCCTGGCGCGGGTCGGGTTCGGGGTCTGAGGGGTCTGAGGGGTCTGAGGGGGTCATGCTCTCGGCGTACCCGGTCCACGGCAAGTCCACCCCCGGCCCCTAAACCGGCGAGTCCGGCAGCGAGCTCAGCAGCGAGCCCAACGTCCGGTACGCCGCCGCGTAGAGGCCCGGCTGCCCGCTCTCCCGCGGTCCGGCGACGTTGAGAACCCCGAGCCGGCCGAGGTCTCCCAGCCACGACCGAAGCCCGGCCAGGTCGTCGGCGCTTAGGACGGCGTTCGGCCGGCCGAGCCTGGCCGCGGTGCGCACCGTGAGTGCCGTGCCCGAGCACTCCCCGGGCTCGCGAAGCACGAGGACGAGCGTGGCGTCGCTGTCTCGCACGTTCCACACCGTGCGTTCGGACGGCTCCGGTGAGGGGGTCGGGCGCAGGGCCGGGTACGCCGCCAGCAGGCCGGGCGGCTGCGGGTGGTCCTCGGCCCACCCGTCGAGCGGACACCAGCCGCCGTAGTCGACACCGCAGGCGATGGCCGCATCCAGGGCAGCCCGGTCGGCGCCGGTCTGGCCACCGGAGACGATCCGCGTCGGGCGGACCAGCAGCATGGGTGCTCAGCCCCAGGCAGCGTTCCAGCCGTCGATCTCGGACGCCTTCCGGGGGGGCGGGCCGGCATAGACGGCGGTGGGCCGGATCAGCCGGCCGGTGAGTTTCTGCTCCAGGATGTGCGCCGACCAACCGGCCGTGCGGGCGCAGGTGAACATCGAGGTGAACATCGGCCCGGGGACGCCGGCGAAGTCCAGCACGATCGCCGCCCAGAACTCGACGTTGGTCTCCAGGACCCGGTCGGGCCGTCGCTCGCGGAGCTCGGCCAGGGCCGCCTGCTCCAGCGCCTCGGCAACCTCGTAGCGAGGGCTGGACAGCTCCTTCGCGGTGCGGCGAAGCACCCGGGCGCGGGGGTCCTCGGCGCGGTAGACCCGGTGACCGAAGCCCATCAGCCGCTCGCCCCCGTCCAGCACCGACTTGACGTAGGCGCGGGCGTCGCCGCCGCGCTCGACCTCCTCGACCATGTGCAGCACGCGGGACGGGGCGCCGCCGTGCAGCGGGCCGCTCATCGCCCCGATCGCCCCGGAGAAGGCGGCGGCGACATCGGCCCCGGTCGAGGTGATCACCCGGGCGGTGAACGTCGAGGCGTTCATCCCATGCTCGGCCGCCGAGCTCCAGTAGGCGTCGATCGCCCGGACCTGGTCCGGGTCGGCCTCGCCCTTCCAACGGATCGTGAACTTCTCGGCCAGCGAGGTGCCCTGGTCGACCTCGCGCTGGGGCACGATCGGCAGCCCCAGGCCGCGGGCCGCCTGGGCGGCGAAGGACAGCACCATGACGGCCACCCGGCTGAGGTCGGTGCGCGCCTGCTCGTCGGAGATGTCGTAGGTCGGCCGCATGCCCAGCATCGGCGCGAGCATCGCCACGCTGGCCTGGACGTCGGCGCGCACGTCCCCGGTGTGGGTCGGCAGGTTGTAGGGCTCGGCCGCGGGGAGCCCCGGGTCGTAGGCGCCGTCGATCAACAGCCCCCAGACCTTCTCGAAGGGCACCCGGCCGACGAGCTCCTCGATGTCGACGCCGCGATAGCGAAGCGCCGACCCCTCCTTGTCAGGCTCGGCGATCTGGGTCTCGAACGCCACGACTCCCTCAAGGCCGTGCTGCACCTGGCTCATGCCGACTCCTGTCGTGGATCTGGTCCTCAGGGCATGTCGGGCCCCGCCGGAGCGCCTGCCCGGAGCGCCTGCGCGGACCGCCCGCCCGGAGCGCCTGCGCGGACCGCCCGCCCGGAGCGCCTGCCCGGACCGCCCGCCTGGACCGGCGAAGCTCCCCGGGGCATTGTGCACCACGCGCTCTGAGGGGTCCCGGCCGAGCGTCGATCGGCGGCCGGGCGACCCGTAGATTGGGCGCCGTGCCACCCCAGCCGCCCGAGCCCGGCTCAGACCTGCCGCTGCCGCCCGCCC
The DNA here is from genome assembly GCA_963745245.1 of uncultured Actinomycetota bacterium. Taxonomy (GTDB): domain Bacteria; phylum Actinomycetota; class Actinomycetes; order Propionibacteriales; family Nocardioidaceae; genus Marmoricola_A. Next base: position 683,566 of record CAVUWU010000001.1, on the reverse strand, counting down.
GCGGCAGCCGGCTCGCTGCGATCCGCGAGGAGTACACCCGCGGTGGCCTGGATGAGGCCGACCTCCCCCAGGACCCGGTCACGCTGCTCCACCTGTGGATGGACGCCGCCATCGACTCCGGGCTCTACGACCCCACGGCGATGGTGCTCTCGACGGTCTCGGCCACCGGCCGGCCGTCCTCGCGGATGGTGCTATGCAAGGGACTGTCGGCTGCCGGGCTGGACTTCTTCACCAACTACGCCTCGCGCAAGGGGGAGGAACTGGCCGGGCAGAGCGACTGCGCGGCGGTCTTCCCCTGGCACGCGCTCCAGCGGCAGGTGCGCGTGGAGGGGACGGCGACCCGGCTGAGCGAGGAGGAGAACGATGCCTACTTCGCCGGCCGGCCGCGCGACTCCCAGCTGGGCGCGTGGGCCTCACCGCAGTCGAAGGCGGTTGCCTCGCGCGAGCAGCTCGACGAGCGGTACGCCGCGGTCGTGGCGCGGTTCGGGGAGGGGCCGGTGACCCGGCCGAGGTACTGGGGTGGCTATCGGATCCACCCCGACACCTTCGAGTTCTGGCAGGGCCGTCGGGGCCGGATGCACGACCGATTCCGTTTCCGGCGGATCGCCACTCGGCCCGACCGGCCGTGGCAGGTTGACCGCCTCGCCCCCTGACTCCCCTGTCCCCTGACCGCACCCTGTCGCCGGGGACCTTGTGAGTGAGCACTCACTCATCTATCCTGCCAGAATGCAGAAGACCCGGAGTCGGGCCGCCCCGATGGCTGCGGGCGATCGCCGCGCCGCGATCGTCGACTCGGTCCTGCCGTTGCTGGAGCAGCACGGGGCCAGCGTCACCACGCGTCAGATAGCGGAGGCCGCGGGCATCGCCGAGGGGACGATCTTCCGCGCCTTTCCCGACAAGCGCGCGTTGTTCGTGGAGGTGGCTCGGCGTACCGCCTCCACCACCGGATGGCGCGAGTCGATGGCGACACGCCTCGCCGGGCACCCCGACCTGCGCGGCAAGGTGCATGCGGCGGTCGAGGAGATGGTGCTCAGGTCACGGCGGCTCTTCGTCGCGATGTCGGCACTGCGCGGCGCCGCCACGACCGAGCCCGGTGCGTCCCAAGCCCCGGCCCGCCCCGGAGGCTCACCGGATCAGCCCCCCGAACACCAAGCGCGGCCCGGCGTACCTCCCTTCCTCGCCGAGGCGAACCGCGAACTCGTCGCCATACTCACCGAACTGGTCTTCGAGCCGCACCGAACCGAGCTGTTCGTGCCACCGGACCGCGCAGCACACGCCCTGAGCGCGCTGGTCACCGGCAGCTGGCACCCCGCGGCACCCGCGCAGGACCGGCTCAGCGCATGCGAGATCACCGACGTCCTGCTCCACGGAGTCACTCGCGAAACCCGTCGCAGCGGAGGTGTCTGGTGCTGCTGAAACTGCTTCGCGAGGGCCTGGTCCCGTATCGACGCTGGGTGGGCGCGGTGGTGGCGCTGCAGTTCATCGGGACGATGGCCTCGCTGTTCCTGCCCTCGTTGAACGCCGACATCATCGACCAGGGCGTGGCGCGTGGAGACACCCAGTTCATCGTCCGCACCGGCCTGGTGATGCTCGCCGTGGCCCTCGTCCAGATCGCGTGCAGCGTGCTCGCCGTCTACAGCGGAGCCCGGACCGCGTTGAGCCTCGGACGAGACCTGCGCGGTCGGCTCTTCGGCCACGTCGGATCGTTCAGCGCTCAGGAGATGAACCGGTTCGGCGCACCGTCCCTGATCACCCGCACCACCAACGACGTCCAGCAGGTCCAGATGCTGGTGTTGATGAGCGCCACGATGATGGTGACCGCGCCGATCATGATGGTGGGCGGCATCGCGATGGCGATCCGAGAGGACATCGGGCTGTCCCGGTTGCTCGTGGTGTCGCTGCCGGTGCTGGTGATCGTCATCGGCTTCATCGTGAGCCGGATGGTGCCCGGCTTCCGGCTCATGCAGGTCCGCATCGACGCGGTGAACCGGATCCTCCGCGAGCAGATCACCGGCATCCGCGTCGTCCGCGCCTTCGTCCGCGAGCCGCAGGAGACGCGACGCTTCGCCGGCGCCAACGACGAGCTCACCGAGGTCGCCGTCCGCACCGGACGCTGGATGGCGGCGTTGTTCCCGGCCGTGATGCTCGTAGTCAACCTCTCCAGCGTCGCGGTGCTCTGGGTCGGGGCCCAGCGCGTGGACAGCGGTGCGATGCAGGTGGGGTCGCTGATCGCCTTCCTGGCCTACCTGATGCTCATCTTGATGGCCGTCATGATGTCGACCTTCATGCTCGTCATGATCCCCAGGGCCTCGGTCTGCGCGGACCGGATCGGCGAGGTGCTGGACACCGCCACCTCGGTGCTGCCGCCGGCCTGGCCCGTCGCCCCCGCCGGCGTCCGCGGCGAGATCACCCTCGAGTCGGTGTCGTTCGCCTACCCGGGGGCCGAGGACCCGGTGCTGCGCGGAGTCACTCTGCACGCCCGACCGGGCACCACGACGGCGGTGGTCGGCTCCACCGGCGCGGGCAAGTCCACGCTCGTCGGGCTGGTGCCCAGGCTGTACGACGCCACTGCCGGGTCGGTCCGCCTCGACGGCGTCGACGTTCGCGACCTGGATCCGGAGGTCCTCTGGGCGGCCGTCGGCCTGGTCCCGCAGCGGGCCTTCCTCTTCTCCGGCACGATCGCCTCCAACCTGCGCCATGGGCGGGCCGACGCCAGCGACGAGGAGCTGTGGGCGGCGCTCGACCTCGCCCAGGCCCGGTCCTTCGTCGCGGCCATGCCCCAAGGCCTGGGCGCGCCCGTCGCCCAGGGCGGCACCAACCTCTCCGGCGGCCAGCGCCAGCGGTTGGCGATCGCCCGGGCACTGCTCAAGCGCCCGCAGGTCTACGTCTTCGACGACGCCTTCTCCGCGCTCGACGTCGCCACCGACGCCCGACTGCGGCGGGCGATCCGGCCAGTCGTCGCCGACGCCACCGTGATCGTGGTCGCCCAGCGTGTCTCGACGATCGTGCAGGCCGACCGGATCGTGGTCCTCGAGGACGGCGAGATCGTCGGGGCCGGCACGCATGACGAGCTGCTGGCCGGATGCACGACCTACCAGGAGATCGTCCGATCCCAGGGCAGCCCCGACGAGATGGCCACCGCATGAGCACCGCAGCGCCACCACCGCCGCGACTGCAGGAGACCGAGCGCGTCGGCGGCGGCCAACGATCCGGGCATGGTCCCTTCGGCGGCGCCATGGTCGGCCAGCGGTCGATGAACTTCTGGCCCTCCGCCCGCCGGCTGATGGCGACGGTCGGCCCCGAGCGGGTCAAGGCACTGGCCGTCGCGGCGCTTGCCGTGGTCAGCGTCGGGCTGGCCGTGGTCGGCCCACGGATCCTCGGCGCCGCCACCGACCTGGTCTTCGCCGGGCTGCTGGGGCGCGACATGCCGGCCGGCACGACGCCGGCGCAGGCCGCCGAGCGGCTGCGCGCTCAGGGCGACGGCGAGATCGCCGACATGGTGGCTGCCATGAAGGACCTGGTGCCCGGCCAAGGGATCGACTTCGGCGCGGTGGCGACGGTGCTCGCCGTGGCCGCCGCGGTCTACGCGCTGTCGGCGGCGGCCGGCCTGCTCCAGGGCTACCTCCTCAACGACGTCGTCCAGAACACCGTCCGGCGGATGCGTGCGCAGGTCGAGGAGAAGGTGCACGCGCTTCCCCTGGGCTACTTCGACCGCCAGCCCCGGGGGGAGCTGCTCAGCCGGGTGACCAACGACATCGACAACATCAGCCAGTCGCTGCAACAGACGATGAGCCAGCTGCTCACCTCCCTGCTCACCGTGGTCGGCGTGCTGTCGATGATGTTCTGGATCTCTCCGCTCCTGGCCCTCGTCGCGGTCCTCATGGTCCCGCTGTCGCTGCTGGTCACCAGCCGGATCATGCGGCGCTCCCAAGGCCTGTTCGTGCAGCAGTGGCGGCGTACGGGACGGCTCAACGCGCACATCGAGGAGACCTTCACCGGTCACGAGCTGGTCAAGGTGTTCGGTCGGCAGCGCGAGGTCGAGGAGACCTTCGCGGAGGAGAACGACGAGCTCTACCGGTCCGCCTTCGGGGCGCAGTTCATCTCCGGGCTGATCATGCCGATGATGATGTTCCTCGGGAACCTCACCTACGTGTTCGTCGCCGTCATCGGCGGGCTGCGGGTGGCGAGCGGCCAGATGAGCCTCGGTGAAGTGCAGGCCTTCATCCAGTACTCCCGCCAGTTCACCCAGCCCCTGACCCAGGTCGCCTCGATGGTCAACCTGCTGCAGTCCGGCGTGGCCTCGGCAGAGCGGGTGTTCGAGCTGCTCGACGCCGAGGAGGAGCCGCCGGTCCTCGCCCCGATGCCCCCCGCCTCGAGGCAGTGCGGCGAAGTGGTCTTCGACGACGTCTCGTTCTCCTACGAGGATGACCAGCCGCTCATCGAGGGCCTCTCGCTCGTGGTCCACCCCGGCCAGACGGTGGCGATCGTGGGACCGACCGGCGCGGGCAAGACGACCCTGGTCAACCTCGTGATGCGCTTCTACGACGTACGGTCCGGTCGGATCACGCTCGACGGCGTCGACATCTCCCGGATGGACCGGGCCGGGCTGCGCTCCCAGGTCGGCATGGTGCTTCAGGACACCTGGCTCTTCGAAGGGACGATCCGCGACAACATCGCCTACGCCCGGCCAGGGGCCGACGACGAGGAGGTCATGGCCGCGGCGCGGGCGACGTTCGTGGACCGCTTCGTGCATGCGCTTCCCGACGGCTACAACACCGTGGTGGACGAGAACGGCTCGAACCTGTCCGCGGGGGAGCGTCAGCTGGTGACCATCGCCCGGGCCTTCCTGTCCGACCCCGCCCTGCTCATCCTGGACGAGGCCACGTCGTCGGTGGACACCAGGACCGAGCTGCTGCTGCAGGAGGCGATGGCCGCGTTGCGCACCGACCGGACGTCGTTCGTCATCGCCCATCGCCTGTCGACGATCCGGGACGCCGACCTGATCCTGGTCATGGAGGAGGGCCGGATCGTCGAGCAGGGCACCCACGCGTCCCTGCTCGCCGCCGGTGGCGCGTATGCCGACCTGCACGCCTCCCAGTTCGTTGCCGAGCCGGCGTGAATCTGGCCGATGGGCCGATGGGCGGGCCCACGAGCCCGGCACAGCAGACAGCCCGCAGGCGGTGATGTTCTCCGGTCGGACCTCCGGAGCGCCTGCGGGCCGGGTGACTGCCTGGTATTTCCAACGCGCACTCGAGGCGCGTCTCCCTCGCAAGGGATCGCCGGTGCGCTGCTAGAGAGCAGCCACCTCACGTGTCCGGTAAGAACTCATCTTCTGGACCACCTCCTTTCCCGTGTACGTCGAGGGTAGGCGCCCGCACCGCGTCGGACAACGGGAATCCGCGGCCGTGCCGGCGGCATTGTGCGGGACTGACGCGACGACCATGCTGGACCCCATGAGCCGGCCCACCGACCTGACCGTCGACGAGTGCCTCGCCCTGGCGCGGACCCGGTCTGTCGGCCGCATCGCCCTGCAGACCGAGGATGGGCTGCGCATCTTCCCGGTGAACTACACCGTCGTCGGTGACGCGCTGGTGTTCCGCACGCTTCCCTACGGGGCGATCGCCACCAGCGCGCACAACGCCGAGGTGGCCTTCGAGATCGACCAGCTCGACGAGAAGGCCCACACCGGGTGGAGCGTCGTCGCTGCCGGCCGGTGCTCGCGCGTGGAGGACCCCGAGGAGATGCGCGAGCTGCGCGACCTCCACGACCCGGGGCCGTGGGCGGAGGGACAGCGCACGCTCTACTTCATGGTCCGCTGGTCGGTGCTCACCGGCCGGCGGCTCGGGGAGCCCGACAGCCAGTCGTTGACGTTGTAGACCGGCTCAGCCGGCCCGCAGCCGCTCGTAGCGTGCCAGCGCCTCGGCGCGCTGCTCGCCATGGTCCACGATCGGCGCGGGATAGCCGGGCACGCGGACGGGCTCGTGGATCTGGTCGCCCGGCAGATGCCTCAGCTCGGGGACCCAGCGCCGGACGTACGTTCCGTCCGGGTCGAACTTGCGTCCCTGCAGAGCCGGGTTGAAGACACGGAAGTACGGCGCCGCGTCGGTGCCCGAGCCGGCGACCCACTGCCAGTTGAGCTGGTTCGAGGCGAGGTCGCCGTCGGCCAGCCAGGCCATGAAGTGCCGCGCCCCGTGCCGCCACCACACGTGCAAGTCCTTGACCAGGAAGCTGGCGCAGACCATCCGGACCCGGTTGTGGATGCGGCCGGTCGCCAGGAGCTCCCGCATGCCCGCGTCGACGATGGGGAAGCCGGTCCGCCCCTGCCGCCACGCCTCGAACGGCTCGCCGGGCTCGTCGTACTCCATCGACGCGAACTCCGGGCGCAGGTCCCCCCGCGCGCTATCGGGGCGGTGCCAGAGCACGTCGGCGTAGAACTCACGCCATGCCAGTTCGCGGCGATAGGTCCGACGGGCCTTCTCCGGCGCCGATGACCGGTCGACGTCGGCGAGCATCGTCCGCGGGTGGATCTCACCCCAGCGCAGGTAGGTCGACATCTGGCTGGCGGCGCCACCCGCGGGCCGGTCGCGTCCCTCGGCGTACTCGGGCAGCCGGTGCTCGAGGAAGTCGCGCCAGGCCGCCTGGGCGGCCCCCTCCCCGGGCGGCGGGAGCTCGAAGCCCTCCGGCAGGGGTGTGGCCGGCATGCCGTCGGAGCGCAGCGACAGCCAGCGAGGTGCCGGGGGCGCCTCCACGGGACCGCGCCAACCGTGCTCGGCCCACGCCCTGGCATAGGGCGAGTAGACCTTGTAGGGGTCACCCGCGCCGGTGCGCACCCGCCCGGGTGCTACGGCGTACGGCGAGCCGAGCCGAGCCAGGGGCACGCCGAGACCGGCGAGCGCGGTCTCGACGCCGGCGTCGCGGCGCGCGCCGTAGGGGCCGAAGTCGGCGGCGACGTGGACCCCCGTGACCTCGGCTCCGGTGGCTTCGACCTCGCCGACGACCGCGGGCAGCGCCTCGACCGGGTCACCCCGGCGGACCACCAGCGCGCCGTCGAGCGAGCGGTCCAGGGCCGCTAGGGAACCGGCGAGGTAGGCGCGACGGACCGCGCCCGCACGCTCCCACAGCCGCGGGTCGACCACGAACAGCCCGACGACCTGGCCGGCTTCGCAGGCCTCCCGCAGGGCTGGGTTGTCGCTAAGCCGCAGGTCGCGGCGGAACCACATCACCGAGGCATGGGTCACCCCGACACTGTGCCAGGCCTCCCAGGGGTCCCGTGGGCGGTCTGTCGGCGGGTGGCCTCGCGCCTGGCTCGGTCCTCCGGTGGTGCCCATCGGTCACAATGACCGGGTGAGCGACCTCATCGACACCACGGAGATGTACCTGCGCACCATCTACGAGCTGGTCGAGGAGGGCATCGTCCCGCTGCGGGCTCGGATCGCCGAGCGGCTGCACCAGAGCGGCCCGACGGTCAGCCAGACGGTGGCGCGGATGGAGCGCGACGGGTTGCTCACCGTGGAGGGCGACCGGCACCTGGAGCTGACCGAGACGGGTCGGCAGCTGGCCACCCGGGTGATGCGCAAGCACCGGCTTGCCGAGCGGCTGCTCACCGATGTCCTCGGGTTGCCCTGGGAGCTGGTGCACGCCGAGGCCTGCCGGTGGGAGCACGTGATCTCGGACGCGGTCGAGCGGCGGATCCTGGAGCTGCTGGAGAACCCGACCGAGTCGCCCTTCGGGAACCCGATCCCGGGGCTCGACGAGTTCGGTGGGGGCGGTGGGGAGCAGTTCATGGATGGTGTGGTCTCGCTGGAGTCGGCCGCCGCGGCCGGCCCCAATCGTGTCCAGATCCGGCGGATCAGCGAGGAGGTCCAGAAGGACGAGGCGCTGATGACCGCGCTGCAGCGGGTCGGCGCGCTTCCTGACCGAGACGTGCGGGCAGCGCCGGGTCCGGTCGGCATCCTGGTGGGCGGGAGTGGCGAGACCGCCGAGGTCGGGCTCGAGATGGCCCGGCACATCTTCGTGCGTTTCCGGTGAGACCCGTGCTCGCAGACCCGGGTCAGGTCCCCTAGCGCAGGGCGGCGCGGGCGCGAGCCTTGGCCGCCTCGGTCTCCCGGTCCTTGGGTGGGGCGGTGGAGACCAGCGCGTCCAGGAGCCGCCGGGTCGCGGAGGCGACCTCCTCGGCTGCTTGGTCGAACGCCGCGGTGTTCGCCCTGCTCGGCCGGGTCATGCCGCTGACCTTGCGGACGTACTGCACGGCGGCCGCGTGGACCTCCTCCTCGGTTGCCGGTGGCTCGAAGTTGTGGAGGGGGCGGATGCTGCGGCACATGCGCCTCACCGTAGGCATCAGTCCCCGTGGCCGGAAGGCCCAGCCGACGCGCCCCGGGTGAGGATGCGGCGACTCAGCCGGTTCGGGTCAGGGACGGGGGAGGGGGACGACCCGGACCCGGGTTCCGACGAGGGCGACCCGCTGATCGGGCAGTGGCAGGGCCCGCACCTGCTCGGCGGAGACCGAGGGCAGGTCCCACCGCCGCCCGCCGACCAACGTGCCGCCCGGCCCAACCCGCACCTCGCGAAGACTCGCCGACTCGCCCCACCCCGTCGAGACCGCGGTCAGGCCGGTGCCGCTGCCCGAGCCCTCGGACTCCGGGATCCAGGTGAAGGCCCGAGGATCCGACCCGGCCGCGGGCCAGGTCCGCCGCCCGAGTCCCACGGTCGCCAGCCGCGCGGGCTCGGCCAGGTCCGCGATGTCGAAGAGCGACACCTGCCCGCCCCGGGTGCGCCCGTCGTTCGTGGCGTCCATCCCGATCCCGATCAGCCGGTCCGCGCCGATGGGGTGGAGGTACTCCGAGAAGCCGGGGATCTTCAGCGCACCCAGGGTGCGCGGCCGCTCGGGGTCACGCAGGTCGACGGTGTAGACGGGGTCGGTCTGCCGGAAGGTGACCAGGACGGCGAGGTCGTCGAACCACCGCGCCGCGCGGATCTGCTCACGCGGGCCGAGCCCACGCACGGAGCCCACCACGACCAGCCGTCCGTCCCGCTCGCGCAACGTGGTGATGCCGTTGTCGGTGGGCTCCCATTGCGGCCCGTGCGCCACGGCGAGCCGCAGCACCCCGTCCCGCTCGTCCATGCTCCAGCGGTCCGCCACCCGGCCCGGCACCGTCCCGGAGGCGACGTAAGCCGAGCCACCGGGCTCGAGGGTGAACGCGTGCACCTGGGTCCGCTTCCGGTCCGGACCGGCGAGGTAGAGCCGGTCGGTCGAGGAGTAGACCGTCCAGGCCGGGGCGGTGATCGCCGTCGCCGAGATGTCGGCGGCGCCCCCGTCGGGGAGCGTGACGATGGTCAGGGTGCCGAGCCCGGCGCCCTCCTCGGGGTGCAGCACGTCGGCGCAACGCGGCAGCGGCACGGGCCGGCCGCCGTCGGTGCGAAGAGCCGGCAGCCAGTCCTCGATGGTGCTGTCCTCGACCAGCCGACGGTTCTCACGCTGCGCCTCGCGAGCGGTGCGGCCCCGGTGTGGTGTGACGAAGTCGAGCGTCGGGTGTCCGGTGCGCAGCACCAGTCGCACGTCGCCGGTGCCCGCGTCCTCGGTGTACTGCCGGGCCGAGACCAGAGAACCGCCGAAGCTCCGGTCGGTGACGATCCGGGGGGCCGCGGGATCCGCGATCGAGACGCTCAACAGCCTCGTGGTCTGGGTCGGCTGCGGCGGGAGCACGATCCGGCCCATCGGCGGGGAGGTGACTGGGGCGTCGGGGTTCTGACCGGACACGACGGCATCGTCGTCGCCGTGGTCGCTCTCGATGGGGAAGCGATCAACCGGCATGGGGTACGCCGAGACCGGGGTGCCCACGACCAGAACGGTGTCGCCGTCGAGCAGCAACTCGGCGTGCTGCAGGTTCCGCGGCAGCCGCATCCGGCCGGTCTCTCGAGGGACGGAGCCGGTGACGTCGGTGACGACGAGGTCCTCGGACTCGACGTGGACGACGTGCCGGCCGTCGGTCTTCGCGCGGTCCGGCTCGTCCACGCCGGCCTCCTGCACCGTCGTGCCGGTCGCGCTGCTGCCGACCGCGTCGCCGGGCGTCGCGGCGGCGCTGTCGGCCTCTCCGCCCGCGGCTGCCGCGCGCGGCAACCTGAGCCCGGGCCGGGCGAGGACACCGGCCCCGTCCGCGAGTGCACCGTCTGGGATCGGCGTCTCGAGACCGAAGGGCCCGACCCGGGGGAGCGCCTCCGCGACGTACCAGTCGAGCAGCGCGTCGCATCCCTCGAACCTCGTGAGCTCGCCGGCCGCTGCGGCCGGAAGACCCCCACCGGGGCGCGAGGATCCCGGAAGTCCGGTGGCAATGGCGCCGAGGGACGCCGCGAGCGCCAGGGCGGCTGTGGAGGCGAGCACGGTGGTACGCATGCCGGTGGGACGCACCGAGCCGGCAGCCGGTTCCCGGGGATCTGCCAGAGTGGACGGCGACGACCCGATCCGGTCGCACCCCACCGTGGAGGAGATCCCCCGTGCCCGCACCCGGCAGCCGCAGCTACGACGTCGTCGTCTTCGGAGCCACCGGATTCACCGGCGAGCTCACCGCCGCCTACCTCGCCCGGCACGCTCAGGAGGGCTGCCGATGGGCGATCGCAGGGCGCAGCGAGGACAAGCTGACGGCGGTGCGGGCCCGTCTGGTCGAGATCGATCCGGCGCTGGCCGAGCTGCCGCTGGAGGTGGCCGATGCGTCCGACCGGGCCTCGATGCGGCGGTTAGCGGAGTCAACCCGCGTGGTCATCACGACCGTCGGCCCCTACCTCGAGTACGGCGAGCCGCTGGTGGCGGCCTGCGCGGAGGCGGGCACCGACTACGTCGACCTGACCGGCGAACCGGAGTTCGTGGACCGGATGTACCTGGCCCATCACGAGGCCGCCGCAGCCAGCGGCGCCCGGCTCGTCCACTGCTGTGGCTTCGACTCCATCCCGCACGACCTGGGGGTGCTGTTCACTGTCCGGCACCTGCCGAGCGGGGTCCCCTTGACGGTGCGCGGCGTGGTCCGCTCACAGGGGGCGTTCTCCGGCGGCACCTTCGCCTCCGCGCTGGGCGCGTTCTCGCGCGGGCTGCAGATGCGCGAGGCGGCAGGGGAGCGGCGACGCCGTGAGCCACGGCCGGTGGGCCGCCGGGTGCGCAGCCGTGCCGGTCGGCCGCACAAGGACCCCGAGCTGGGCTACTGGCTGATGCCGCTGCCCACGATCGACCCGACCATCGTCAAGCGCTCGGCTGCCGCCCGGGAGGACTACGGTCCCGACTTCACCTACGCGCACTACGCCGGTTTCCGGCACCTCCCGGTCGCGGGGGCATCCGCCGCCGGGGTCACCGGGATGCTGGCGGTGTCCCAAATCCCCCCGGTGCGCAAGCTGATGCTGTCCCGGGTGCCGCAAGGGGAGGGACCCAGTGAGCGTAGGCGCGCGGCGTCCTGGTTCACCGTGGAGCTGGTCGGTGAGGGAGGGGGCCGCACGGTGGTCACCAAGGTCAGTGGCGGTGACCCGGGGTACGACGAGACGGCGAAGATGCTGGCGGAGTCGGCGCTGTGCCTGGCCTTCGACGACAACCCGACGACGGCCGGCCAGGTCACCCCCGCCCAGGCCATGGGCGAGAACCTGATCGACCGGCTGACCAAGGCCGGCATTTCATTCTCGGTCGAGCACGCTTGAGTCCCCACTCAAGGGGTTATCTCGGACTTCTTGGGCAGAGGCTTGGAGGCCAGGACGCAGACGGCGGCGGGAAGGCCGGTAGGCCGAAGCCGACCCCGTCGAAGCCCCGGCCCCTCCAAGCCCGGCCCCTCCAAGCCCGGCCCCTCCAAGCCCGGCCCCTCCAAGCCCGGCCCCTCCAAGCCCGGCCTCCGGTCAGCCGGGCCAGCCGGGCCACCCGGGCCACCAGGGCCAGCCGGGTCACGCGGGCCACCAGGGTCACGCTGCGGGAGCGGTCGACACCGAACGGAAGCTACGCAGCCGCAGGCTGTTGGACACCACGAACACCGACGAGAACGCCATCGCCGCCCCCGCGATCAGCGGGTTGAGCAGCCCCGCCGCGGCCAGCGGCAACGCGGCCACGTTGTAGGCGAACGCCCAGAACAGGTTCCCCTTGATGGTGGCCAGCGTGCGGCGTGACAGGCGGATGGCGTCGACGGCGGCGCGCAGGTCGCCCCGCACCAAGGTGAGGTCTGAGGCCTCGATGGCCACGTCGGTGCCGGTGCCCATGCTGATCCCCAGCGAAGAGGCGGCCAGCGCCGGTGCGTCGTTGGTGCCGTCGCCGACCATCGCCACCACCCGGCCCTCCGCCTGGAGCCGGCGGACGACGTCGACCTTCTCGGCTGGCAAGACCTCCGCGATCACCTCGTCGATGCCCACCTCGGCTGCCACGGCGCGGGCGGCCCGCTCGTTGTCCCCGGTCAGCAGCACCGGGCGCAGGCCGAGTCCGCGGAGCTCGCCGACCGCCTGCCGGCTGGTGGGCTTGACGGTGTCGGCGACGACTACGATGCCGCGAGCCTGCCCGTCCCAGCCGACGGCCACGACGGTGCGTCCACGCTGCTGGGCTGAGGCGGCCTCGTCGTGCAGCAGGCCGGTGAGCGGCATGCTCCACTCCTCGGTCAGCCACCGCGGCCGGCCGACCACGACGGCGTGCCCGGCCACCACGCCGGAGACTCCGAGCCCGGCGGTGGCGGTGAACCCCGCCACCGGGGGCAGGGCGGCGTCGAGCCGTTCCCGGGCGCCTGCGGCGACCGCCTCGGCGATCGGATGCTCGGAGGCGTCCTCGAGGGCTCCGGCGAGCGTCAGGAGCTCGGTCACAGTGGTCTCGGCGCCCGGCACGGCCTCGACCAGCGACATCCGACCGGTGGTGACGGTCCCGGTCTTGTCCAGGACGATCGTGTCGACGACCCGCGTCGACTCCAGCATCTCCGGGCCCTTGATCAGGATGCCGAGCTGGGCCCCGCGCCCCGTGCCGACCAGCAGCGCCGTCGGCGTGGCCAGCCCCAGCGCGCACGGGCAGGCGATGATCAGCACCGCCACAGCTGCGGTGAACGCGAGCGAGGCCGCGTGGCCGGTGAGCAGCCAGCCCGCGAGCGTGACCAGCGCGAGCGCGATCACGATCGGCACGAAGACCCCCGCGACCCGGTCGGCGAGCCGCTGCACGGCCGCCTTGCCGGTCTGCGCCTCCTCGACCAGCCGCGCCATCTGCGCCAGCTGAGTGTCGGCGCCGACCCGCGCGGCCCGGACGACCAGCCGGCCCCCGGCGTTGACCGTGGCGCCCACGACGGCATCGCCGGGTCCGACCTCGACCGGGACCGGTTCGCCGGTGAGCATCGAGGCATTCACCGCCGACGTACCGGACTCCACGATCCCGTCGGTGGCGACCTTCTCGCCGGGACGCACGACGAAGCGGGTGCCCACGGCGAGCTGCCCCACCGGCACCCGGCGCTCCCGGTCCTCGGGGTCGAGCACCGCGACGTCCTTGGCGCCCATGTCGAGCAGCGCCCGCAGCGCCGCGCCCGACTGGCGCTTGGCTCGCGCCTCGAAGTAGCGCCCGGCCAGGATGAACGTGGTGACGGCTGCGGCGACCTCGAGGTAGATGTGCGCCTCACCGGCGCCCCCGGGCAGCAGGTCGAACCGCATCCGCATGCCGGGCATGCCGGCGTCGGTGAAGAAGAGCGCCCACAGCGACCATAGGTACGCCGCGGTGACGCCGACCGAGATCAGGGTGTCCATCGTGGCCGCACCGTGGCCGGCGTTGGTCACCGCGGCTCGGTGGAACGGCAGGGCGCCCCAGACCACGACCGGGGAGGCGAGAGTCAGGCTGAGCCACTGCCAGTTGTCGAACTGCCACGCCGGCACCATGGACAGCGCGACGACGGGCACGGTGAGCACGGCGGAGACCAGCAGCCGCTGTCGCCACGCCGCGGCCTCGTCCCGGGGTCCGGCGGGGCGTGCCTCGACGCCTGCCGAGTCCGGTTCCTCGGCCGGCGCGGGCAGGGTGGCCGAATAGCCGGTCGCCTCCACGACCTCCACGAGCCGGTCGGTCGGGAGCGAGGAGGGGAAGGAGACGGTGGCCTTCTCGGTGGCGTAGTTCACCGAGGCGGTGACCCCGTCGAGCTTGTTCAGCTTCTTCTCGACCCGGGCGGCGCACGAGGCGCAGGTCATCCCGCCGATGGACAGCTCAACCTGGGTGCTCACCGGGTCAGGCGAGCTGATAGTCGCCGGCCTCGTCGAGGGCGTCGGCGACGACGGCGTCACTGAGCGGCGAGTCGCTGGTGACATGGAGGGTCGAGGCGCCTTCGGGGTCGAGGTCGACGCGGACCTCGCTGACCCCGGCGAGGGAGGTGAGCTCGTCGGTGACGGCGCGCACGCAGTGACCGCACGTCATGCCGGTCACCTGGAAGTCCTGGGTGTCGCTCATCGCGTTCTCCTTCGTGGTGTGGTGGAGCGGATCGTCGGCGGCCCGCCTGGACGGGTCCGCGCGGTGCGGGCAGTGATCGGGGTCAGGAGCGGACCAGCCGGGCGATCGCCGCGGACGCCTCGGTGACCTTCTCGTCGGACTCGGGCCCGCCGGCCCGCGCGGCGTCCACCACGCAGTGCCGCAGGTGCTGGTCGAGAAGCTCCAGGGCCACCCTCTCCAACGCGCGCGTGGTCGCCGAGACCTGGGTGAGGACGTCGATGCAGTAGGTGTCGTCCTCCACCATTCGGTGCAGCCCGCGCACCTGTCCCTCGACGCGCCGGAGCCGCCGCAGCACGGCCTGCTTCTCGTCCGAGTAGCCGGGGAGGCGGTTCGCGACCGCCGGTGTGTCTTCACGCTCCAGCACACCTGCAACTATACCCCCTGGGGGTATCAGGAGGCCAGTCCCTCTCGGGGGGTGTACGCCGTCATAGCGCGGTGCGGCGCCGCAGGTACTTGTCGATCTCCACGACCACCGCGCCGACGAGCGCGACCAGGGCGATCCGGCCCCAGGCGTCCAGGGGGACCGGGGCGGTGTGGAACAGCGTGTGCATGAACGGCGCGTAGGTGATCAGCAGCTGCAGCAGCACCTGGATGGTCACGCCGCCCAGCACCCACCGGTTGGAGAAGAAGCCGACGCGCCACGCGGGGTGGACCAGCGACCGGCAGGAGAAGAGGTAGAGGATCTCGACGGCGACGAACAGGTTCACCGCGACCGTCCGGGCCTCGGCCAGCGAGGCGCCGGCGGCCCGCTCGAGCTCGAAGGCCCACCACGAGCCGGCCACCAGCACCGCCGAGACGACCAGCACCCGACCCACCAGGGAGCGGGTCAGCAGCGGTCGCGCCGGGTCGCGCGGCGCCCGCCGCATGATCCCGGCCTCCTTCGGCTCGAAGGCGAGCATCAGGCCCAGGGCCACGGCGGTCGTCATGTTGATCCACAGGATCTGCACCGGCAGGATCGGCAGGGCCGCGCCGAGGAAGATCGCCACCAGGATGACCAGACCCTCGCCCATGTTGGTCGGGAGCGTCCACACGATGAACTTCGTGAGGTTGTCGAAGACGCCGCGGCCTTCCTCGACGGCCCCCTCGATCGTGGCGAAGTCGTCGTCGGTGAGGACCATGTCGGCGGCCTCCTTGGCCACCTCCGTGCCGGAGACCCCCATGGCGATGCCGATGTCGGCCTGGCGCAGCGCCGGGGCGTCGTTGACGCCGTCCCCGGTCATCGCCACCACATGGCCGCGCTCCTGCAGTGCCTGGACGAGCCGCAGCTTCTGCTCGGGGGAGACGCGGGCGAAGACCGCCGTGTCGGACACGACGTCGGGCAGGTCATGGGCGTCGACCGCCGCGAGCTCGACTCCGGTCAACACGCCCGCCGACGAGCCCGGCGTCAGCACGCCGACCTGCTCCGCGATCGCCCGTGCGGTTCCGGCGTGGTCGCCGGTGATCATCTTCACCTCGACGCCGGCGCCGTGGCAGGCCTCGACCGCGGCGGTGGCCGCGGCCCGCGGCGGGTCCATCATCGCCTGGAGTCCGGTGAACACGAGCCGTCCGGCGCCGAGCAGGTCCTCCAGGTCACGCTCGCCGGAGCTCGAGTCGGTCCTCGGCAGCCTGAGCATTGCGGTGGCGAGGACGCGCAGACCCTCCTCGGCCAGGGCCGTGGCGGCCACGGAGACCCGGTCGTGGTCGAGAGGCTCGCTCCCGCCGTCTGCGGTGAGCTGACCGGCGCAGAGGTCCAGGACCCGCTCGGTGCCGCCCTTGACGAGCAGGAGGTCCGAGTCCGAGCCGGGCTCGTGGAGCGACGTGGACGGGGCGGAGGCCAGGTGCAGCGTAGCCATCCACTGACGTTCAGAGCTGAACGGGACCGCGCCCTTTCGGGGCAGCGCGTCCGCGAGCACCTCCGGCTCCAGGCCCGCCTTCCTTGCCGAGACCAGCAGCGCCCCCTCGGTCGGGTCGCCGACGACCTGGATGTGGGCGTCCCGCTCGGCGAGCCGGGCGTCGTTGCAGAGCACGCCGGCGACCAGCGTCCAGTGCAGGGCTGCGTCCAAGCCAAGGTCGGCGCCTGCTCCGGCGCAGTCCGACAGACGGCCCTCCGCGGCGTACCCGTCCCCGCTCACCGAGACGACGGACGACGGCGTCCAGAGGCGGCGTACGGTCATCTGGTTCTCGGTGAGCGTGCCCGTCTTGTCGGTGCAGATGACCGTCGTGCTGCCGAGCGTCTCCACCGCTGGCAGCCGTCGGATGACCGCGCGCCGCCGGGCCATCCGGCCCACGCCGATCGCCAAGGTGATCGTCACTGCCGCGGGGAGCCCCTCGGGGATGGCGCCGACCGCGAGGGCCACCGCGGCGGTGAACATCGAGACGGCGTCCTGGCCCCGCAGGACCCCGACCGCGAAGGTCACCGCAGCCAGCCCGAGGATCACCACCGTGAGCACCTTGCTGAAGCGGGCCAGCTTCCGGGTCAGCGGCGTGGCGAGCCTGTCCGCGTCGCCGACGAGCCGGTGGATCTCGCCCAGCTCGGTCGCGGCGCCCGTCGCGACCACGATGGCCGTTCCGGTCCCGTGGGTGACGAGCGTGCCGGAGTAGACCATGTTGAGCCGGTCGGACACCGGCGTCTGGGCGACGACCGCGTCCTGGTCCTTCGCCACCGGCAGCGACTCGCCGGTCAGCGCGGACTCGTCGACCTGGAGCTCGGCGTGCTGGACCAGCCGCAGGTCGGCCGGGACCTTGTCGCCGGCCTCGATGCGGACCAGGTCGCCGGGGACCAGGTCCTCCGAGCCGATCGCACGGGCCTTCCCATCGCGCACGACGCGGGCCTCGGTCCGCACCATGGCGCGCAGGGCGTCGAGCGCGGCCTCGGCCTTCGACTCCTGGAGGAAGCCGACGATGGCGTTGACGATGACCACGGCGAAGATCACCGCGGAGTCGACCCAGTTCTCCAGGGCCGCGGTGGTCGCGCCGGCCGCGAGCAGGACGTAGATCAGCGGGTGGTGGAACTGGCTCACGAAGCGGCGCACCGGCCCGGCCCGGGGGGGCCGGGGGAGCACGTTGCGCCCGTAGGCCTCCAGCCGGCGGGCCGCCTCCTCCTGGGTCAACCCGTTCTCGTGGTCGGACGCCAGCAGCAGCGCCACCTCGTGCACGGGCAACTCGTGGAAGTGCGGCTGGTCTCGGCGGGTCTCGATCTGCGTCACGAGGCACCGCCTCCCGGGTCGACTGCCGGGCACCCGAGCAGCCTTCTCGGCGCGCCCATGGCCAGGCTAGACGGTATGGAGTGACATCCACGGTGGCTGGGTGCGGCATTCCCTCCGACTGCTTGATCTTGGGTCGACGCTGGTCGGTGTCAACGTCGTTCATGACACAGATTCGTGGGTTGCCGGGCGGAACCAGCCGCTCGGCCTATCCGACATGTGTAGGGAGCTGGTCCAGGCCCGGCTGAGGCCGGCTCACGAGGAGATCCGTGGTTGGGTTCAGGCCCTGCCGGGACCGGCCGCGGTCGCCTACGAGGCCGGACCGAGGGCTTCGGCTTGTGCCGGGCGTTGACCGCGGGTGGGGATCCGCTGTGAGGTCGCGGCCCCGACCCTGGAGCAGGAGACCGCCCGGGACCTGGTCCGGGCCCGGGAGGACGCCCGTCGGGACTTGATGGGCGCCCGACACCGGTTGAGCAAGCTGCTGCTGCGGCACGGTGCTGACCGCCGCCGCCCGTCGCGACCGGCTGGACGCCGAGATCGAGGCGATGGCCGCCGACAGCGAGTCCACCGCGCTGGTGCGTCGGCTCCTTCGTTGGCCTGGTGCCTTCCGAGCAGTCCTCGGGCTCCTCACAGTCCCAGGGGCCGATCACCAAGGCCGGTAACACCCACGTCCGCCGGCTGCTGGTCGAGGCCGCCTGGCACCACCGGCCGCGCTACCACATCGGCAAGACGCTGCGTGAGCGATGGGCGATGGCGCCGGCCGCCGCCCGAGACCGCGGCGACCAGGGCAACCGCCGCCTCCACGGCCACTGGGCGAAGTTCGACCGACGCGAGAAGCGCAGCGTCACCGCCGACGTCGCGATCGCCCGCGAGCTGGCCGGCTGGTGCTGGTCCCTGGCCGTCATGGAGTAACCCGGAGGCGAAACCACTGACTCTCCTCGGCCAACTCGAACGATGGTGGGCAGCGTGTGGAGCGAACCCGCGA
The DNA here is from genome assembly GCA_963745245.1 of uncultured Actinomycetota bacterium. Classification (GTDB taxonomy): domain Bacteria; phylum Actinomycetota; class Actinomycetes; order Propionibacteriales; family Nocardioidaceae; genus Marmoricola_A. Next base: position 664,947 of record CAVUWU010000001.1, on the reverse strand, counting down.
CCGTACTATGAGCCGCTCACGGCCCAACGGGGCCGTACGCGACGTCGTTGCTAGACACGCCGCACCGCTCCCGCCGAAACGTCCCGTCCTGCGGTACCCAACCCGCGTATATCAGTCTGACCACGCGTCGTCACCACACGCTCACCCTTCGCTCGACGGGTCGACGGGTCGACGAGCCAGCGAGGCGCCGCCTCAAACCAGAGGCGGCGCCTCGCCATGCCCTCTTGACAACACCGGCCTCCGTATCAGGACGCGCGAAGTGGCATGGATGGTGTCGGTGGACTCCACGATCACCCGCGTCCACCAGCACGGTGCCACCCTGAGCAGGGACACAGGGGGCTGGATCGAGTTCCACGAATCCGTTCGTTCGCAGCGGCGATCCCGAGCCGCCTGACCACGCGATCGGCCGCTCTCTTGGCGGTGTGACCTGCAAGATCCATCTCGCGACCGACGCCGCGGGCAGGCCGTTGGGGTTGGTGCTGACCGGCGGGAACGCCGCGGACACCACGTACTTCACCGCCGTGCTCGAGACCATCAGCGTCCGAGACGGCAGGCCCGGCCGGCCCCGCACCCGACCCGACCGGGTAGTGGCGGACCAGGCGTACACCTCCGCGGCCAACCGCCGCTACCTGACCGGGCGGGGCGTCAAGGTCACCATCCCCGAACGCGACGACCAGAAGGCCGGCCGCGCCCGACGCGGGTCCAGGGGCGGGCGCCCCCGCCGTTTCGACGCCGAGGCGTCAAGGGCCGCAATGTCGTCGAACGCTGCTTCAACAAGCTCAAGCAGTGGCGAGGCCTCGCCACCCGATACGACAAGACCGCCAAGTCCTACCTCGCCGGGCTCGCCCTCGCCGCGACCCTCATCTGGACACAATGACGGGGTTTACCAACGCGGCCTAATCGGTCGCTGGGTCGTCCTGGTCCACAAGCACGTGGGCCTCGCTATGGCCGTCGGAATCATGCCGCGGCGACTCCAAAGGCGTGGAGCCGCGAACCGTGTGGACACCCGCTCCCATGGCTGGCGTCAACTGCTCCACGACATCAGTCGCGAGGTCGTTCACCGCTGCGTGCTTCAGTCGAAGCCCAGCGGTCGGTTGCGTCGGCGGTTTACGTGAACTGGATTGTTCCTGGGGGCTACTGCGACCCGAGTGAATCCGCTCCTCTCCGCGATCCATTTTGCTCCCTATTTCGCGACGATGCACGGCTACGGCTTGCCTCGAACCTGGATGAGGGTGACCGGCACCCACGGAGGCGCGGGGACCGACGAGCCTTCGTCATCCACCGCCGAGGCCGCGCGAGCGGAACGTGGCAAGAGGGCCATCAGCTGCTGCGGATTCGCTAGGCGGGCGCAGGGCTCGCACTTGCCGGTTGGGTCTCGGTGCCTGGGGGAGGTTCTGGCTCGACCGTCGTCTCGAACAGGGGCGTGACCCATGCCGTGCGTTTGTCGGAGTCAATGAACAGTGCTCGGACGAGCAGGGTCATCGGCACGGCGAGCAAAGCGCCCAGCGCACCGAGGAGGAAGGTCCACACGACCAGGGACAGGAAGGTCGTCTCCGCGCTGAGCCCAACAGTGGCGCCAACGTAGCGCGGCTGGATGAAGGTCTGGATGGCGACATTCAGGACGCTGTAAACGAGGATCACGAACAGCATCTGATCCCATCCCCCCTCGAGCAACCCCAGGAGCGCGGGCGGGATGACGCCGATGATGAAGCCGATGTTCGGGATGAAGTTCGTGATGAACGAGAAGAACCCCCAGGCCAGCGGAAGAGGGATTCCGAGCATCCAGAGGGCCCCGGTGTCCAGCACAGCGACGATGGCCCCGAACAGGGCCGTCATCACCAGGTAGCGCTGGGTGCCGGTGACGAACCGGCCCAGCGAGCTCGCCAGCTCGGGTTTCGACCGGCTCAGCGCCGCCATCCGCGGCCCGAAGCCCGGCACAGCGGTCACGAAGAAGAACATCACCGTCACCAGGAAGAAGAGGCTGCCAGCAGCGCCGGTGATCGCTCCGAGCACACCGGTGAGGGCGTCGGCGATCGTGGACGGGTCGAGCTTCTTCAGGGCATCGGAGGTCGTCTCACCACTCATGCCGAGATCGGACATCCACTTGTCCACCTGGGCCGTGAGGTCCTTGCTCTGCCCGGCATACTGCGGGAGCAGGTCGACCAGCTTGACCAGACAGATGACGGTACCGGCGAAGAGCGAGAGCAGGATGGAGTACGCGGCGACGAGGGCAGTCAAGGTGGCGAGCCAGCCCGGCCAGCCGTGGCGACGTGCCCAGACGCCGATCGGCAGCACAGCGACGGTCAGTGCCAGCGAGAGCATCGCAGGCGCGACGATCCCGGCCGCTCCCTTGATGCCAGCACCGACCGCGACCGCAGCGGCAGCCCCGAGCAACACGATGACCGAGCGTGGCAGCGTGGAGCTGGGAATGGTGCTCGCCCCGGCCTCGGATGCTGCCCGGGTCGGGGGCTGCGGTGACGACATGAACTCACCGTACGGAAACTATTCGTGCTTTGTCTTACCCGCGCGGCATGAGGTGTTCGTGTCCCCGGGACGGCACGATGCAGGTATGGGCGGGCTCTGGTCTCACGCCGCCCGGTTGAGGTCAAGGATGCCGCGATGGCGGTGATCCTGCCAGTTCTGCTGCTGGGTCTGATGGCCAGTCTGTCGCCGAGCACCATCGTCGTGTTCATCCTGCTCCTGCTGGGCACCAGCAAGGCACGGGTCAACGCGCTCGCGTTCCTCGTCGGCTGGGGCCTGTCGCTGACCGTCGTCTTCATCGCCAGCTATGCGCTCGGCGCGACCCAGGACAGCCCCCGCAACAGCCACACCGCGGTGGAGCTCGCGGAACTGTTGCTCGGCATCGTGCTGATCGGGGTGGCCGTGAACCAGTGGCGCCGCAGGGACACACCGGCGGAGAAGAAGGCAGCAGGCGGAGCCGGCCGATTCACCGGCCGCCTGAAAGATCTCAAGCCGTGGGAGGGGTTGGTGGTCGGGATCCTCAAGCAGCCCTGGGCCATCACTGCCGCGGCCGCACTCGTGGTCGTGGATCACCACACAGATCCGCCGCTCACCATCATCGCCTTCGCGTGCTTCACCGTGGTCTCCACCGCCACCGTCGCGCTGATCTTCTTGTACTACGCGCGCAGTCCCCAAGAAGCACGGGTGGGCTTGGCCGTGCTGCATCACCGCGTGATGGCAGCAGGCCCAACGGTCTTCGCCGCGGTGGCCCTGGTGGTGGGTGTCTTCCTGATCGCCGACGGCTGGATAGGCCTCAACGGGAACTGACGCCGCCGGATCTCAAGGCGTTCAGGACTCGCAGCACCCGTTTGCTGGCGTGCTTCCCAGCGGAGCCGATCACACCTCCACACAGTCGCCCGAGATGAGCGCCTTCACGAGCCGCCGAACCGCGGAGCGGTGGAAGACGCACGCAGACGCACACATCGGACTTGCGAGCGTTTGTCGGCATCCGCTGTCAGAATCGGGACGTGGCCCGCCCGCCGCGCATCGAGCCCGCCGTCGACGTAGTCGCCCCGGTTGCTTCCGCTAGCTTGGCGCCACGTGGCGCCTACGAAGAGGACGCCTGGACCGGCGTGAGGTGGCAGGTCCGGAGGAGGTCCTTCGCTCACTTTCGGGTCGCGCAGGAGGGTTACGTGTCGGCGTACCGCGACGTGACTGGGGTAACCGAGCCGACCACGGTGCTGACCTTCTGGTCGTCGGGCGACGCGCTGCTGACCTTGACCCACGCCGGGTCGCCGTTCCACCAGCCACCCTGGTCGCCCACCGTCGTCGGAATGGTGCTCAACCACGACACCGACTGGGACGAGGTGGGCGAACTCGTGACCGGAAGCTACCGGTTCCGTGCTCCCCAGACGCTGAGACGCCAGCTGCATGTTGCCGCGCGGTCCGTGGGGTCGGACACCGTGACCCAGTGCATGCGCCGTGATCGTGCCGGCTGGGGGTCCCGCACCGGAGCGCCTCCCGGGCGACCGTCGCGAGCTGGATCCGCGAGCAGGGGCTGGCGCTGTGCCGTCTTGGGCGGGTGAACGACGACTTCCCGAGTCCCACGATTCCCGTCGATTCGAGAGCCGAGGTATTCCTCGGCTACCGCGACTACTTCCGGACCAGAATGTCGCCAAGACGGAGGGACTTGCTGAAGACGAGCGTCGCCTAGCCGACGCCTAGCCTGCCGTCAGGCTGGACTCCGCGAACTTGTCAACCACCTCACCTACGTCGAGCTGCGCTGGTTCGAGTGGGGGCTTCGAGGGGCGTCAAGTTGCGCAGCCCTGGGCGACCGAGGAGCCGACCGCGGGTACGTCTGGCCGGCGACACCGCAGCGTGACCTCGGCTCGCTCGGCCTCGGTGCTCACCAGTGCCGGCGGCGATGCGCAGCTTGAAGGCGTGTTGAAGTTGCCGAACCGGGTGCGGACCCCCGTCGTGTGTGTCGACGAGCCGACAGTCGATCTGTAGCTCCTCGAGGAACGCTGGGTGGACCGTTCCAGACGGGGAGCCGGGCGGGCGAGGCAGCCCCCGAGTCGCCGAGCGTCGATTGCGCATGCGATTGCCATAGATCGGCAGGTCGTGGGGCTGGCCACAGGCGGGGATGACGAAAGCGCAGGTCATGGGCCTCGACTGGCCTTCGACCTGCGCTGTCGCGGTGGTGCCCCAGGTAGGAGTCGAACCTACGACCTTTCGCTTAGGAGGCGGCTGCTCTATCCACTGAGCTACTGGGGCCTGGTGGCGCTCGTGGGCGAGGACGCCAGCGGCCATCTTGCCACGCAGGAGACCTCCTTCTGCCGGGGGCCGCAGGCGGCGCAGCGGCGCGACGGGCGGCCCCGAGGTCGGATGGGTCACGACGGAGATCGTGGCGAGTTGACGCTTGCGGGCATCATGGTCGCGGACAATGGTCCGCGGCCCTCGGGGACGCGGCGGGCCCTTCTTCAGTCGAGGCGAGGACCGGACCACAGTGGGCTACCGCGGCAGGCACCGTGAGCGGACGGGGCATCCGGTCCTGCGCGCGGTCGCGGTCTCGACGGTCATGGTGCTGCTCGCCGTCGCCGGGGTGGTGTTCCTGACGTACCGCCACCTCGAGGGGAACATCCAGGTCTCCGACGGCTTCGATGAGGTACGCCGGATCCGACCCGAGCAGGTGATGACCGGAGGCCCCACCGAGCCGCTGAACATCCTCGTGCTGGGCTCCGACACCCGGACCGGCCAAAGCGACGTCCCGGGCCAGACCCCGGGGCTGTCCGACACCACGATCCTGCTGCACCTCTCCGCCGACCGGGAGCGGGCCTATGGCGTCAGCATCCCGCGAGACCTCATGGTCAGGCGTCCGGCCTGCCGGGACATCGCCACCGGGAAGATGGCCCCGCCCGCGGATACCGCCCAGTGGAACGAGGCCTATGCGCTCGGCCGCGAGGCCTGCACCATCGCCCAGTTCGAAGCGATGACCGACATTCGCCTCGATCACTTCGTCGTCGTCGACTTCGCCGGGTTCAAGGCGATGGTGGACGCCCTTGGCGGCGTGCCGGTGTGCGTGCCCACCGAGGTCGACGACCCGATCGGCCGCATCTACCTCCCGGCGGGGACCTACGAGGTGACCGGCAACCAGGCTCTCGACTACGTCCGGGTGCGCCACGAGATCTCCAACAACGGTGACATCGGTCGGATGAGGCGCCAGCAGGCCTTTCTCGCCTCCATGGTGAACAAGGCCATCTCCGCGGGCACGCTGGTCAACCTGCCGAGACTGCTCGGCTTCCTGGACGCGGCCACCAAGTCCGTCACCACGGACCCGGGTCTGAGCCAGCTGACCGACCTGGCGAACCTCGCCTTCCAGGTGCGCGGCATCGGGCTGGACAAGGTGCAGTTCTTCACCGTGCCCTTCACCACCTACGAGCCCGACCCGAATCGGCTGGCGCCGGGCGAGGACGCGGATCGGCTGTGGCGACGGCTGCGCCATGACCAGCGGCTCGGGCCGCGCTTCACCGCCGGCGCGGCGAAGGCCTCGGAGGGTCGGCCCGGCGCCAAGGGCGGCGGCTCGAAGGGGGGCGGCTCGAAGGGGGACCCGGAGCCGGCCGACCCCGAGCAGCAGCAGGATCGGTCGCAGAACGGCCTGTGCACCTGAGGTCGGGGGAGGCCCTCACGCCAGGCGCTGCTCCACGCCAGCCCCGGCCTGGTGCTGGTGCTGCTGAGCTGGCACGGCGACCCCGTGCCGACCTGCGGCGCTCGCATAGAGCTCTAGGTAGGCGGTGACTACCTTGCGTGTCTCGCCCAGAACGACCGGATCGCCCTCCACGTCGTCCTCGAAGGCCTTCTCGAAGAGCCGATCCGCGACGTCGAGGGCGATCTCGACGTGGCAGGCGTCGGCGGGTTCGGCGAACAGACCCCACTGGGCGGCCTGCTCGAAGAGACTCACCGCGATCCGGCGGTTGTGCTCGCGGCAGTACGCCGCGATCGCGGGGTTGGTGCGGCCGCGCAGCCAGACCACAACAAAGGAGGGGCGCTGTCGGTAGCCGCGCACGAAGGCATCGATGGTGGCCTGGACCAGTGAGCGGATGGTGAGCCGGTCAAGAGCGGCGGCGCTCTCGGTGATGAGCCGGTCCATGGCGGCCAGGTCTCGCTCGACGAGAGCCAGCAGGATGTCGTCCTTGTCGGCGAAGTACTGGTAGAGCGACGCGACCGGCACCCCCGCGGCGTCGGCTATCCCGCGTGTGCCCAGCGCTTCCACCCCCTGGTGCACGACCTGAGCGGCGGCGGTGTCCAGGATTCGCTCGACCCGGTCACGGCTTCGCGACTGCTGGGGCACCCTACGCAGTCGTTGCGTGTGGTCCCCCGTAAACCGTTGCATGTCGGAACTGTAACCATCCGGGACGTTCGGAACCCTCTCGCCCTCGCCGGCCGGTCGTGGATCAACGCCCGACGGTCGCCCGTTCGTATGCCGCGGCGGCGGCCAGCCAGGGCCCGGAGGGGTGGTCTGGGTGGGCGAGGGTAAGAAGCTGCGGGGTGAGCTCGGCCGAGAATCCCTCGCTGGCCTCCTTGGGCAGCAGCGAGGGCAAGTTGTCGATCGCGATCACGTCCAGGGGGGCTGCGTCGTCGCCTCCGTCGTGGAGCCTGCGGACCGGCTCGGCCCAGGTCGTGATCGCCGTGTTCACCGGGAGCATGTTCGTCGGCCCGGTGACGTCGCAGGTGACGTCGGCCAACACGCGCAGCCGCCGTTCGTGGTCGAGGTCGGCCGGGGAGACGAAGGCGGTGGCGGGCACCGTGGTCACCACGCAGTTGACCAGCAGGTCGTGGCCGAGCAGGGCCTGCTTGTGGAGGTCGCGGGTCTCGCGTCGATCCCAGGGCGTCACGGGGAGGCCGGCGACGCCAAGGGCCTTCTGTGCCCCGCGTCCCGAGCGGCCACGCGCTCCGGTGACCAGAGCAAGGGCCTTGTTCACGCCCGCCCGTCCGCAGGCCACCAGCTGGTCGTCGAGCTCGGCGCGGGACATCGGATGCAGCGGGACGTGCAGGGCCTCGCCGAGGTGGAGGACGCCCAGCGCAGCGCCGACGTACCCCGCCCAGAAGCCGAAGGCGACCATGCGCTTGCCGTTGTCGTCGGTGAGGTACTCGATGTCGAAGAGCCGGCCCCCGCCACGGGCGAAGCGGGCCAGTGTGGCCGCCGCGTCGCTCTGCCCCTTGAAGGCGTGGGCGAAGTACACGTGCCGGTGCCGGAGGGCGGCCGGCTCTTCGGGCAGCTCCTTGATGCCGACGACGAAGGCGTCGTCCGGGGCCTCGACCCAGCTCCCGGGCGATGCGACCTCGGCCCCGGCCTCGACGTACTCCTCGATCGGGACGACGCGCTGGGGCGACTGCTCGACCGTGACCGCCAACCCCGCCTCGACGAGCCGCCGGACGTCGGCGGGCACGACAGGGGTACGCCGTTCGGTGGCGCGGGACTCGTGCCGGATCCACAGGTGGGTGGGCATGGCCCGATGATGGCAGGCCCGATCCTCACCGGCCGCGGCGGCAGCAGCAGCCCTGACGACGGCGTCACTCGAGGCGGTGGTTCTTCCCTATCGCCGTGATGCCGCCGTCACTGACGGTGAAGCCGCGACGTCGGTCCTCGGCGTGGTCGACTCCGATGAGGCAGTCGTCGGGGATCACCACGTTCTTGTCGATGATCGCATTGCGAACCACGGCGCCGCGGCCGATCGTGACGTTGTCCAGCAGCACCGAGCGCTGGACCGACGCACTGTCGGAGACATAGCTGTGGACGCCGATCACCGAGGTGTCCACGGTGGCGCCCGAGACGATGGAACCCTGGCAGACGATCGAGTCGCGCACCGAGGCGCCGGCGACGAACTTCGCCCCGGGGAGCTGATGGTGCGCAGAGAAGATGGGCCAGTCGTCGTTGTAGAGGTTGAACACCGGCAGCGCGGAGACCAGGTCCAGGTGCGCCTCGTGATAGCTGTCGAGCGTCCCGACGTCACGCCAGTAGTCGCGGTCGCGGTCGGTGGAGCCGGGCACCTCGTTGCGCTTGAAGTCGTAGACCGTGGCCCGGCCCTCGTTCACCAACATCGGGATGATGTCCCCGCCCATGTCGTGCCGGGAGGACTGGTCCTGGGCGTCGCGCTCGAGCGCGTCGACGAGCACCTCGGTGCTGAAGACGTAGTTGCCCATCGAGGCGAAGACCTGGTCGGGGGCGTCCGGCAGTCCCTTGGGGTCCTCCGGCTTCTCCAGGAAGTCCTCGATCGTCTCGCCGTCCGGGGCCGCCTGGATCACCCCGAACGCCGATGCCTCGGACCGGGGGACTCGGATGCCCGCCACCGTGGCGCCGGCGCCCGACTCCAGGTGGGCGGCGACCATCTGAGAGGCGTCCATGCGATAGACGTGGTCGGCTCCGAAGACGACGATGTGCTCGGGGCGCACGTCGTTGATGAGGTTCATCGACTGGTAGATGGCGTCCGCACTGCCTTGGTACCACCGGGGGCCTCGGCGCTGCTGGGCCGGGACCGGCGCCACGTAGTCGCCGAGCATCGAGGACAGCCGCCAGCTCTGCGCGATGTGCCGGTCCAGGGAGTGCGACTTGTACTGTGTCAGCACCGCGATGCTCGTGTAGCCGGCGTTCACCAGGTTGGACAGGACGAAGTCGATCAGTCGGTAGGAGCCCCCGAAGGGAACCGCTGGTTTGGCCCGGTCTAGCGACAGCGGCATCAGCCGCTTTCCCTCGCCACCGGCTAGGACGATGCTCAGGACCCGTGCCATAGGCCGACCCTAGTGGAGACCACTACTGTCGCGTCCATGACAACGTCCGATGTGATTTCGCCGACGCGGGCAGCGGTCCTCACCCGCGAGTTCCCTCCAGACGTCTACGGAGGCGCCGGGGTGCACGTCGACTTCCTGGTCCGGGAGCTGCGCACGCTGATCGAGGTCGATGTCCACTGCATGGGGGCGCCGCGCGAGGGCGCCACGGCCCACAGCGAGGACGACCCGCGGCTGGCAGACGCCAACGCCGCACTGAGGATCCTGGCGGCAGACCTCGCGATGACCGGTGCTGTCGCCGGGGCCGACCTGGTTCACTCCCACACCTGGTATGCCAACATGGCCGGCCACCTCTCCAAGCTGCTCTACGGCATCCCGCATGTCGTGTCCGCGCACTCACTCGAGCCGCTGCGTCCGTGGAAGGCCGAGCAGCTCGGCGGCGGCTACCAGATCTCGCTGTGGGTGGAGAAGACCGCCTTCGAGGCGGCGGACGCGGTGATCGCCGTGAGCAACGGCATGAAGGCCGATGTGCTCGCGGCGTACCCCGGCGTGGACCCCGCGAAGGTGCACGTCATCCACAACGGCATCGACACCGACTTCTACCGGCCCGACCCGGACACGGACGTGCTGGACCGGCTCGGGGTGGACACCACGCGTCCCTACGTGATCTTCGTCGGCCGGATCACCCGGCAGAAGGGAGTTCCGCACCTGCTCCGGGCCGGGCTGCATCTGCAGCCCGAGGTCCAGCTCGTGCTGTTGGCCGGCGCCGCCGACACCCCCGACCTCAAGGCCGAGACCGACGCCGCCATCGCCGAGCTGCGCGCCACTCGCGACGGCGTGATCGTCGTCTCCGAGATGCTGCCCCGTGAGGACGTCCGCCAGTTGCTCACCCATGCCGCGGTGTTCTGCTGCCCCTCGGTCTACGAGCCTCTGGGGATCGTGAACCTCGAGGCGATGGCCTGCGAGACGGCCGTGGTCGCCAGTCGCGTCGGCGGAATCCCCGAGGTGGTCGACGACCCGGCCACCGGCCTGCTCGTCGACCTCAGCCCCGACGACCCAGCCGACTTCGAGCGGCGGCTCGCCCAGGCCCTCGACGAGGTGGCCACCGACCCGGAGCGAGCGCGAGCGATGGGCGTCGCCGGCCGGCGACGCGCGGTCGAGGACTTCGGGTGGGACGCGGTGGCCGCGAGCACCGTCGATCTCTACCGCTCGCTGGTCGAGGCCGCCCGTGGACGACCGGCCGATGGGCCACCGATGGGCCAGCGTTGAGCACCGATGACCCCCGGTCAGCGCCGATGACTCCCGACACGCACCCGACCCGGGACAAGCGTCGCCGGCGGGCCCAGATCTTCGGCGACCTGCTGCCGGAGTCGACCGACGACGACCGCGACGTCGAGGAGCCAGCGAGCCGGGACGACGACTGGCTGCGCGCCAACGTCCCGCCGCATCACGGCTGAGCGGGGGCACCCAGGGTCGGGCGCGGTGACGGGGAGGCTCAGGTGCTGCTGGAGTCCGGCGGTGCCGCAGCTCCCCCGCCCTGGGCCACCAGAGCGTCCCGGATCTCGGTGAGCAGACGGACGTCCTCGGGCGTCCCAGCCGGCTCGTCGCTTGGGAACAGGCGCTCCTTGGCCTTCGTGTAGGGCATGACGACGAGGAAGTAGAGCACCGCGGCCAGGATGACGAAGGAGAGGACGGCGTTGATGAACTCCCCGACGTTGACCCCCGCCAGCTCGGCGCTGCCGAAGTCGGGCTCACCGCCCAGCTTCCCCACGAAGCCCATCAGGGTGTCGGTGAACGCGGTCACCACCGAGGCGAAGGCCACGCCCATGACGAAGGCGACAGCGAGCTCGACGAGGTTGCCACGGAGGACGAAGGCCTTGAAGCCGCTCATGGTCTGCTCCTGAGGAGGGGGTTGGAGGCGACAACAGGCCATTATTGGCTGAGCACGACGCTGATCGTCGAGGACACCGACGCCTCGGACAGCGTGAGAGCGGTCTCGGGTGCCACCGCGACCACGACCAAGCCGCCCACCATCGGACCGGCGGCAGCGGCCGCGGTGCCGGCGCTCAGGGGCAGGGCTACCACCGGCGCCCGCCGGGCGATCGTGACCGCGCCGCGCCGCTCCGGGTCGGTGGCCACCAGGTCGATCGGGTCGCCCACCCGCAGAAGCCCGACCACCGCCGCATCGGCGATCCTGACCGGGACCGCCACCCGGCCCGGATAGCCGGCGAGCAGTCGGGGGGCCACCAGCCGCACGTCGCTGACCGGCTCCCCCTCGCGCAGGGGCGCCGCGAGCGACCGACCGAGCAGTGCTCCGGGATCCTCGACGGTGCCGGCCGGCACCGCCTCGCGGGGCAGGTCGCGCACCTCGAGGTCGGCCTCGCCGAGCACGGCCCCGCCGGCGAGGTCGGCCGCGGCGACCACGACGCCCTGATGCGGCTCCGCGGGCGCGGAGGCCGCCCGGATGCCGGCCAGGACGGCGGCCGCGGCGACGAGCGCGGCGAGCAGGCGCCGGCGCGCGAGCACAGCGCGCTGGAGCCGGCGCCACCGCCAGCGACCCCGCTCGAGGATGGAGGGGCGCGACACAGGGGGCTGAAGGCGCGACATGCCCGCAGAGCCTAGGGATCCTGACTCTCGCGGGGCCGGCGTTGTCCACAGCCCCGGGAATCCCGGCCCGTGGGTCGTGCCGGGTCGGGCTGCCGGGAAGTTTACGCCGGGCCCGATCGTTTGCCATGATGGGACTCGACTTAGCAGTCGCGTGGCGCGAGTGCCAAGAGCCGGTGCCGGGTGGCGCCGCAGCGAGAGCGTGAAGATCCAGGAGGCGCAGTGCCGACTTATCAGTACTCGTGCAGGGACTGCGGGCACTTCTTCGAGCAGTTCCAGAGCTTCTCCGACGACGCGCTCACCGTGTGCCCCGCATGCGAGGGCCGGCTCCGGAAGGTCTTCAACGCCGTGGGCGTGGTCTTCAAGGGCTCTGGCTTCTACCGCACCGACAACCGGGCCGAGTCCCGGTCCGGCGCGGCTGGGAGCGACCGGGGCGGGGAGAAGCGGGAACCGGCGGCCGGCACGGGTGACTCGGGCAGCGGCACGGGAGCGAGCAGCGACGGTGGCGGCACGGGCGCGGCAAAGCCCGCGAGCGCCTCCTCGGGTCCCTCGACCCGCGAGAGCGCCGCCTGAGGCACGCCCCGCGCAGCGGCAACGGCGCGGCTCGGCCGATCCCGACATCGGTGCGCTGCGGCGTACCGGGGCGTTGCGGGTGAGGCGGCACAATGGCGGCCGTGGCCGCACCGACCGATCCCGCCGCGGGGTCCGCACCTCCCGAGGAGGCCCCGCCCGCCAGCCGCTGGCGCGACCGGCCGCTGTGGGGTGAGCGGCCACGCTGGCAGCGGTGGACCGCAGGACTGGCGACTGCCCTGGTCCTGGTGCTGATCGCCGCCTCGGTCTTCGCCGTGACGGCCGTACGCCGGCCCTTTCCGGTCACCGACGGCAGACTCGAGGTGCCGCTGCTCGACAGCGAGGTCAGCATCCTGCGCGACGAGCACGGCGTACCGCACGTGTACGCCGACAACGCTCAGGACCTGTTCTTCGCCCAGGGCTTCGTGCACGCCCAGGACCGGTTCTTCGAGATGGACGTGCGCCGGCACCTCACCGCCGGCCGCCTCTCGGAGATGTTCGGCCGCGACACGCTCGAGACGGACAAGGTCGTGCGCACCATGGGGTGGCGCGACGTGGCCGAGGTGGAGGTCAGCCGGCTCGGCGACCGGGCCGCAAGCTACTTCGAGGCCTACAGCGCGGGGGTTAACGCATACATCACCGACCGTTCACCCAGCGAGCTCAGCCTCGAATACACCCTACTCTCGGCGACCGGCCTGGACTATCAAGTGGAGCCGTGGAGCCCCGTGGACTCGATGGCCTGGCTGAAGGCCGTGGCCTGGGACCTGCGCGGCACGCTGCAGGACGAGGTCGACCGGGCGATGGCGTCGACCCGCTTGAGCGCTGCCCAGATCGACGAGCTGTACCCGCCCTACCCCTACGACACCCACCGGCCCGTCCTCCCCGAGGGCGCGCTGGGTCGCCTCGTCACCCGGGCCGTGCAGCGGGACCAGGCGGAGCCTGCCGGTGCCGCGGGCGCCGCCGGGATCGTCGAGGAGCCGCTGACCGAGGTACGGCGGGCCCTCGAGGCGGTTCCGGCCCTGGTCGGGCATGGCGACGGCATCGGCAGCAACGCCTGGGTGGTGGACGGGTCCCGCTCGGCTACCGGACGGCCGTTGCTGGCCAACGACCCGCACTTGGCCCCGAGCGTGCCGGGCATCTGGTACCCGATGGCTCTGCACTGCACCACGGTCGAGCAGGACTGCCCGTTCGAGGTCACCGGGTTCACGTTCTCCGGTTTCCCCGGAGTGATCCTCGGCCACAACCGCGCCATCGCCTGGGGGATGACCAACCTGGCGCCCGACGTCAGCGATCTCTACCTCGAGGCGGTCGACGGCGAGCGCTACCGGCGCGGGCCAGAGTGGCGGCTCTTCTCGCGACGCCGCGAGACGATCCGGATCGCTGGTGAGCCCTCCTTCTCGTTCACCGCGCGCTCCTCAGTGCACGGCCCGCTGCTCTCCGACGTCAGCGGGCTCTACGCCTCGGTCGGAGCCAACGCCCCGGCCACCCCCAGAGCCCCCGACCGGGCGACCGGGTACGCCGTCGCGCTGGCCTGGACCGCCCTGACCCCGAACCGCACCGCCGAGGCCATCTTCGCCATGAACACGGCCTCCTCCTGGCGGGAGTTCCGGCGCGCCGCGCGCCTCTTCGCCGTGCCGGCGCAGAACCTGGTGTACGCCGACCGCCGCGGCAACATCGGCTATCAGGCGCTGGGCACGATCCCGGTGCGCGGGCCGGGGAACACCGGCCGCTACCCCTCCCCGGGATGGGACCCAGCGAACGACTGGACGGGAGTGGTGCCGTTCTCCGAGCTGCCCTCGCAGCTCAACCCGGCCGAGGGGTACGTCGTGACGGCCAACCAGGCGCCTGCCGGTCCCGGGTATCCCCACTTCCTGGGCGACGGGTGGGACTACGGGTACCGGTCCCAGCGCATCCTCGACCTGCTGGCAGACCAGGAGCAGGTCGACGTCGAGGACATGGCCCGGATGCAGCTCGACACCTACAACGGCTTCGCCCCGGCGATGGTCCCGCACCTGCTGCGGATCGACCCTGGGTCGCGCTACTACGAGGGCGGACAGCGCCTGCTCCGGGACTGGGACTTCACCCAGCCGGCCGACTCCGCCGCGGCGGCGTACTTCAACGCGGTCGTTCGCAACCTGCTGCGGCTCACCTTCGCCGACGACCTGCCGGGCTCGGTGGAGGTGACCGGCTCGTCTCGCTGGTGGGCGGTGCTGACCGGCCTGCTGGACGAGCCGGGCAGCCCCTGGTGGGACGACGTGACCACCGAGGGAGAGCCGGAGCGGCGAGACGACATCGTGCGGATCGCCATGCGGGACGCTCGGGACGAGCTGGTCCGGCTGCAGGCCCGGGAGCCCTCCCGGTGGACGTGGGGCCATCAGCACACGCTTAGGCTGGAGGACCCGACACTCGGCCAGTCCGACGTCGGCCTGGTCGCGGCGCTGGTCAATCGCGGTCCCTGGGAGGTCGGCGGGGGGAGCGGGGCGATCAACGCGACGGGCTGGAACGCCGTCGAGGGCTACGAGGTCACCTGGGCGCCATCGATGCGGATGGTCGTGTCCCTGGGCCGGCTGAACACCTCCCGGTGGGTGAACCTCAGCGGGGTCAGCGGGCACGCCTTCCATCGCCACTACGTCGACCAGACCGAGGTGTGGGCGGACGGCGAGACCCTGCCGTGGCCGTGGGGCCGGCGGGCCGTGGAGCGGGCCGCCGAGGACCGGCTGACCTTGGTGCCGTTCCGGACTGGAGGCTGAGGCGTCGCGGGGTCAGTCACTGACCTGAGGCGGGTGTCTGGGCCGCAGAACCGTCCCGAGGTCAGTCACTGACGGCCACCGCGCGGGTCAGAAGCGGACCAGCCCCGAGGGGGTCACGGCAGCGGTCACCGGCCGGTCGTGCGGCTCGATCGGCACCCGGTCCAGCACCTCGTCGTCGTAGAGAAGCACGCAGGTGAAGGTGCCCACCGGCACCCGGCCCAGCGCCCGGTCGTAGGAGCCGCCACCGCGGCCAAGCCGCATCCCGCTGCGGTCCACGGCCAGCCCTGGGACCAGCACCGCGTCCGCGGTGGCGAGCGACTCCGGTCCCAGCCGCGGCCCCGGCGGCTCCAGGAGTCCCCGGCCTGCCGGCAGCAGGTCGCCGGTATGCACGCACCAGTCCAGATCACCTCCGGGCATCAGGACCGGCAGGACGACCCGCCGCCCCTGGGCGACGAGCACGTTCAGGAGCAGCGAGGTGCCGGGCTCGGAGCCGACCGAGGCGTAGCAGGCGACCGTGGCCGCCCGGCGCACCTCCGCGCAGTCGAGCAGGTGGCCGGCGATGCCCTCCGCCGCCTCGCGCAGATCGACCAGGGACCGCCGGCGACGCTCGGTCAGGAGGTGACCGCGCAGCGCCGTCTTCTGCGCCGTCGCGGGCGTGAGCTCGTCCACCGCGCCACGCTATGACACGAGCGTCGGCGGCCGGTCCTACGATCAGGGCCATGAGCGAGGCTGGGCTGCAGCAGGCACGAGACAAGATGGCCGCCGAGGGCGTGGATCCCGTGGCGATCGAGGTCTTCTCCCACTACTACCGGCTCGTCGAGAGCGGCGAGACCGGCATGGTGCCGGAGGACACCATCGACCCGCTGGACATGGAGGCGCTGGCCGACGTCGACGTGCCGGAGGACGTCGCCGCCGCGGCGATCGTGGGCACGGTGGTCATCAAGCTCAATGGGGGACTCGGGACGTCCATGGGCATGGACCGCGCGAAGTCCCTGCTCGAGGTCCGTGACGGCCTGACCTTCCTCGATGTGATCGCCCGGCAGGTGTTGGCATTGCGTCGTCGGTACGGCGCCCGGCTGCCGCTGTTGTTCATGAACAGCTTCCGGACCCGAGAGGAGTCGCTAGCCGCGCTCGCGGCGTACCCCGACCTCGCGGACCACGACCTCCCGCTGGACTTCCTCCAGAACAAGGAGCCCAAACTCCGCGCCGACGACCTCACACCGGTCAGCTGGGAGGCGGACCCGACACTCGAGTGGTGCCCGCCCGGCCACGGCGACCTGTACACCGCTCTCTACGGGTCGGCAGGCGGCACCGGACTGCTGGAGACCATGCTCGAGGCCGGCTTCGAGCGGGTCTTCGTCTCCAACGGCGACAACCTTGGTGCCACCCCGGACCCACGGGTGGCTGGCTGGTTCGCCGCCAGCGGGGCGCCTTTCGCGA
Source organism: uncultured Actinomycetota bacterium (assembly GCA_963745245.1). Lineage (GTDB taxonomy): Bacteria > Actinomycetota > Actinomycetes > Propionibacteriales > Nocardioidaceae > Marmoricola_A. The sequence goes on along the minus strand of CAVUWU010000001.1, from coordinate 648,340 downwards.
TCGAGGCGGTGCGCCGCACGCCCAACGACCGCAAGGGCGGCCACTTCGCGCGGCGCAAGAGCGACGGGCGCATCGTGCTGCGCGAGACCGCCCAGACCCTCCCCGAAGACCTGGCGGCGCTGGCCGACCTGGAACGCCACCGGTTCACCTCCACCAACAACCTGTGGTTCGACCTGCGGGCGATGAAGGAGGAGCTGGACCGGCGCCAGGGCGTGCTCGCCCTGTCGATGATCAAGAACGTGAAGACCGTCGACCCGGCGGACTCCTCGACGCCCGAGGTGATCCAGATCGAGAGCGCGATGGGAGCCGCCATCGAGGTCTTCGAGGGCTCGCGGACCATCGAGGTGGGCCGGGACCGGTTCGTCCCCGTCAAGACGACCAACGAGTTGCTGCTGCTGCGCAGCGACTGCTACCGCGTGGACGACGACGCGGTGCTCCACCAGGTGCCCGACCGGCTGCCGTTCGTCGACCTCGACAAGCCCTACAAGCTGGTCGCCGACTTCGAGGCGCGCTTCCCCGCTGGGCCACCGAGCCTGCGGGAGGCCACCAGCTTTGAAGTGCTGGGTGACTGGACCTTCGGGGCCGGCGTCGTCGTGCTCGGCGACGTGGTGGTCGGCGAGGAAGGAACCTCCGGCCACGTCGAGGACGGCAGCAGGCTGGGCGGGGCCGGTTAGGGTCAGCGCCATGGCGTTCGTCCCCGTCTCGACCGAGGAGTCCATCTCGGTCGATGAGCACGTCGCCCGGGTCCTCGATGCACTCGAGCCGCTGCCTCCGTTGAGCCAGCCGCTGGTCGAGGCCCTGGGACTGCCGGTCTGTGAGGACGTGGTCGCGCCCATGGACCTGCCCGCCTTCGACAACTCGGCGATGGACGGCTACGCGGTGGTCGCCACCGATGTCGCGGGCGCCGGCCCGGACCACCCTGTGGACCTGCCGGTGGTCGGGGAGGTGGCCGCCGGTCCCTCGCGGATCCTGGCCCTCTCGCCCGGCACGGCCGTCAAGATCATGACCGGCGCGCCCGTCCCGGCGGGTGCCACCGCGGTGGTGCCGGTGGAGTGGACCGACGGCGGGGCCGCCGTCGTGCGCATCGCCCGCGCAGCCCCCGAGGGTCAGCATGTCCGCCCGCGCGGCGACGACGTGCGCGCCGGGGACACTCTCCTCGCCGAGGGGGCCCTCATGGGTCCCCGCGAGGTGGGCCTGTTGGCGGCCGTGGGGCTCGCGGAGGTTCGGTCGCGACCACGACCGCGCGTGGTGGTCATCTCCACCGGCGCCGAGCTCCGTGACCCCGGCACGGCGCTCGGCCCCGGCGCGATCTACGACGCCAACTCCTACCTGCTCGCCGCCACGGTCCGCCGCGCCGGTGCGCTGGCCTACCGGGTCGGTGTCGTCTCCGACGACCCGCATGAGTTCGCCGACGCCCTGTCCGACCAGTTGGTGCGCGCCGACCTCGTCGTGACGAGCGGCGGGGTCAGCAAAGGGGAGTACGACGTGGTCAAGGAGGTGCTGTCCCGGCTCGGCACGGTGTGGTTCGGCGAGGTGCGGATGCAGCCCGGCAAGCCGCAGGGATTCGGCCACGTGGGGGAGGACCGCACGCCGATCTTCACGCTGCCGGGCAACCCGGTCTCGTCCTACGTCTCCTTCGAGATGTTCGTGCTGCCGGCCCTGCGAAGGCTCATGGGCCGCGACCCCTGCCGCCGCCCGCGGTCCCGCGCCAAGGTGACCGCGGGGTTCCGCTCCCCGCCGGGCAAGGAGCAACTGGTGCGGGCGCGGCACGGGTACGACGACCGCGGCTCGGTCGTCACCCCGGTCGGAGGCCATGGGTCCCACCTGATCGGGGGGCTCGCGCAGGCCGACGCCTTGGTCGTCGTGCCCGCCGAGGTGGAGATGGTGGAGGCGGGCGATCTGGTGGACGTGCTCCTGCTGGACCGGGAGTTCTGATGGCGCCGACCGAGCCCCGTCTGACCCACGTCGACGACTCCGGGACCGCCCGGATGGTGGACGTGTCCGGCAAGGACCCGACCGCGCGGGTCGCCACCGCAGCCGGCCGGGTCCGGGTGAACGCGGAGGTGGTGGGCCTGCTCCGAGGGCAGGGCGTGCCGAAGGGCGACGCCCTGGGCGTGGCCAGGGTCGCCGGGATCATGGCCGCCAAGCGCACTCCCGACCTCGTCCCGCTCTGCCACCCGCTGGCGATCAGCGGCGTCGAGGTGGGCTTGGAGGTCTCCGATGACGCGGTGGAGATCACCGCCACCGTCCGCACCACGGACCGGACCGGCGTGGAGATGGAGGCGCTCACCGCGGTTTCGGTGGCCGCGCTCGCCATCGTCGACATGGTCAAGGCGGTGGACAAGGCATCGGTCATCGACGACGTGCGCGTGCTGACGAAGACCGGCGGGAAGAGCGGGCCGTGGACGCGACCGGCCTGACCCCGTTGCGCGCCGCGGTCGTGGTGGCCTCCAACCGGGCTGCGGCGGGCGTCTACGAGGACACCACCGGACCGCTCATCGCCGCGGCCTTGCGCGAGGCCGGCTTCGAGGTCGGCGACCCGGTCGTGGTGTCCGACGGCGCCCCGGTCGGCCGGGCTATCGCGGCCGCGGTCAACGCCGGCGCCCGTGCGGTGCTGACCACCGGGGGGACCGGGCTGACCCCGACCGACCGGACTCCCGAGGAGACGCGCGCTCTGCTGGACCGCGAGGTGCCGGGAGTGGCTGAGTCGATCCGCGCCCACGGCGTGGCCAAGGGAGTGGCGACCGCGGCGCTGTCGCGGGGTGTCGCGGGGGTCGTCGGCCGCGCGTTAGTGGTCAATCTGCCGGGGTCGCGGGGCGGTGTGAAGGACGGGGTGGAGGTCGTCGTACCGGTGCTGCGCCATGCGGTGGATCAGATCACCGGTGGCGACCACCCCCGAGACCACGTCGAGCCGCGGTGACCGGCGCCGCGGGCCGCCTCCGGGGCGAGGAACGCGCGTGACGCCGGGAGCGGGAGCGTGGCGCGAGGTCCGGCTCGGCCACGGCCCGGTGACGCTACGGCCGATCCGCAGGACGGACCGACGCGCGTGGGAGTCCGCGCGCCGTCGCAACATCACCTGGCTGGCGCCCTGGGAGGCGACCCGCCCACCGGGGGAGATCCGGGCACCGCTGTCATTTCGACAGATGGTCCGCGATCTGCACCGCCAAGCCTCCGAAGGGCGGGCGCTGCCCTTCGTCGTGCTGGTCGGCGGCGACCTGGCCGGACAGGTCACGGTCAGCAACATCGTCGGGGGGTCGGCCCGGTTCGCCAGCATCGGCTACTGGATCGACCGCCAGTACGCCGGGCGCGGGCACATGCCGGTGGCGGTGGCGCTGGCGTGTGACCACTGCTGGTTTGATCTGAAGCTCCACCGGGTGGAGATCGCCATCCGGCCCGAGAACGCCGCCTCGCTGCGGGTGGTGGAGAAGTTGGGGTTCCGGGAGGTCGGGTACGCCCCGCGCTATCTGCACATCGACGGGGAGTGGCGCGACCACCGACTGTTCGCACTGACCGTCGAGGAGGCACCTCAGGGGCTCCTGACACGTGTGAAGCGGGCCGAGGAGGGAAAACCCCGTTAGTCACACGTGTTGCTCCCGACACACCGGACATCGTGCGGCACGACAGGGGTTCGCGCTCCTACCCTGTCGTGCGTGGAACTGTCCGGGTTGATCTTCGTCGCTCTCGCCCTCGTCTGGGCGGTCGTCCTCATCCCCAAGGCCTTGAAGCATCACGACGAGGCGGCGGAGACGCGGTCGGTGGACCGGGTGTCCGGCGAGGCCCGCGTGCTGAATGGCCGGGACCGCTCGGGCGTCGCGACCGGTGCCGGCGCCGCCGCGGCGCCTCGGGTGCTGCATCGTCGGGAGGTGCATGCGCATCAACGCGCCGCCGCCGCGGCGGCGCGACGGCGACGGTGGGTCCTCGCGTCCCTCCTGCTCCTCGTGGCAGCGGTCGGAGGAGGCGCCGCCCAGGGCCTGCTGCTTGCGTGGGCACCCATCGCGCCGACCGGCGCGCTGCTCGGCTTCCTGCTCGTCGCCCGGGTGACCGTACGCCGCGAGCGGGCGCGCTGGGACCAGCGCATGGCCGCTCACCGCATAGCCACTCACCGCATGGCCATGGAGAAGACGGCGACGGCCGGCCCGGGGCGGTCTCGCACGGTTGTGCCGGAGCCCCGGCCTGATGGGGCCCGAGAGGTGGCTGGGTCAAGGACGGGGACTGCCGTCGCGCCGGAGGCTGAGGGCGGCGACTCCAAGGACGACCCCGAGCCGGTGCGGAACGACCAAGGTCTCGCCGTGGTCAGCGGGCTCGACGACACCTCCTCGATCCCAGTCGTGCTGGCGGATCTCGCGAGCACGGAAGGAGACCGAGGCGTCGGCGGGCTGTGGGACCCCGTCCCGGTGACCCTTCCGACCTACGTCGGCAAGCCGCGGGCTAGCCGCACGGTGCGCACCATCGACCTCGGTGCTCCCGACGTGGCCAGTTCCGGTCGCGACGCCGCTGACAGCGCGCTCGTCGCCGAGGCAGCCACGGCGGCGACCTCGACCGGAGAGGCGACCGCCACCGCGGTCGGGGGCACCGATGGACAGGAGCCCCGGGCGATCGCCACCTAGCGGTCTGGCCAGGCGCCTCCGGCCGCGCTCTAGCCCTCCCGTGCCGGGTGGTATCTTTCCTTCTCGGCTGGTCCACCCGGCCGACTCGGGGCTGTGGCGCAGTTGGTAGCGCGTCTCGTTCGCAATGAGAAGGTCAGGGGTTCGAATCCCCTCAGCTCCACCGAAAGAGTCCCCCGAGTGACCTGCGGAAATGCATGGATCACCCGGGGGATTCGTCGTTGTTATTCGCCCGCGCGTCCGGCGGATGGCCCCCCGGCGGCCCCCGGCGCCCTGTTGAGGCGCTCCAGGCCGGCCAGATCGGCCCCGGTGCCGAGGTGGTGCAGGTAGAGGTTCGTCGTCGCGATCGATGCATGGCCCATCCAGGCCTGCACCGTGCTGACATCGACACCGCGCGCCAGCCAGAGGCAGGCGGCGGTGTGTCGCAGGTCGTGGATGCGGCGGCCCTGCCCGGTCCGCTCCCACCCCATCGTGCGCAGCACCGCGGAGCGGTGGAGGCGGGAGCCGGACATGGTGGTGAAGAGCAGGTCGCTCGGCAACTTGTCGACCTTGAGCCGCTCGACGATCGGGAGCACGCGGTTGGCGATCGGGACGCGCCGTGATCGCCCGCTCTTGGTGGCCTTGGTGGCGATGCCTTCGGGTGCCGATCGGCGAACGATCATGCCGGGTGCCGGCACCTCCATCACGTCGCCCGCGGTCATCGCGCGGGCCTCGCCCCAGCGCAGACCGGTCCAGCCGAGGACGAGGAGGATGTCCGCGAGCCAGGCGTTCTGCTCGTGCCAAACCCGGTACGCCGTCTCGAGCTCGTCCTCGGTGAACGGGTTCATCTCCGTGCGCTCCTCGGAGCTCTTCGGGACAGGCACTGCGGTGACGGGATTGGTCGCGATCAGCTTCTCCCGCACGCACCAGCCGAAGAAGGAGGACAGGCTCGCGCGGTAGCGCACGACCGAGGACTCGACCAGCCCGGAGGCGAGCAGATGCTCGAAGACGCGCGCGACCTCCCGGCCCGAGACGGCCGAGAGGTGGAGGTTGAGGACGCTGGCCGTGGTCAGCCGCTCGACGTCCTGGTCGGCGCGGTAGGTCTTCTGTGCGACCGTCGTCGACCGGATGACGAGCCAGCGCTGCACCGCCTCTCTGACCCGCTCCTTCCCGGCTCGTGGATCAACCCCGCCTGCCAAGGCGGCGCGCTCGCGAGCGAGCCATGCCGTGGCCTCGCGCTTGGTATCGAAGACCTTGCTGGCCACATTGACCCGACCGCTCTTTAGTCGGGCGCGGAAGCGGCCGTTCGGGGTCTTCGAGATGCTCACGCGGAGACCTTCTCCAACCAGCTCTCGACGTCGGAGCGCCGATAGCGCGGGCAGGTCTTCGACATCCACGTCACGCGTGGCCCGCAGCCGGACTGACGCCAACGACACAGCGTCGCTTGGGAGACCCGCAGCCACGACGCGACCTCCTCGGACATCAGGAACTCCGCGCCGCTCGTCGCGTAGTCCTCTTGTGCTGCCGCGCTGCTCGTCTTGTCGCGCTTCCTCATCGTGTAGCTCTCAGCATCATCGCCGCCCTTGCGCGTGGTTTTGCCGAACCATTCGATTCTCCGCTTCTTCGCGTGGAAATGCAAGCACCTGACATCGGGGCTAATTCTCGATAGGTTCGGGGGCATGAGACATCCCGAGGACCCCCCGTATGCCCAGCAGGACGCTGATGACCTGCTGACGCCCGCGGACATGCCTCCGGGGTGGCATCTGCCGACGGTGTTCCCGGGCCATCGCTCCAGTGACGAGAGTGCACGGATCGACGAGATCCTCGGGTACGACGACTCCGCGCGGACGACGACGGTTCCTGATGCCGATGAGGACGCGGTGGCGAACGAGCCGGCCGGCGGGCTGTGGCGCTACCTCGAGCACGTCGACTCGGGAACCCGTGTGTACCTCCGACTGCAACGCCAGGCGTTCGCGGTCCCGGAGGAGGTGCGCATCACCGGCGTGGTCTATCTGCCGCGGGTCCCGGGCGATCCGATCACCTCACGCCTGCTGCGTGAGCTGCCGACGGCGTATATCGAGACCTCGATCAACAAGCGCCTCTTCGCGATGAAGTCCATCGAGACCCTCGCTGGCAACAGGATCGTCCTGCCCTCAGGTGCGAAGGTTGCCCGCCGCGACCTGCTCAAGCCGCTGGCCGGCACCGGCAAGACCGACCCGGACTTCTACGAGCGCGTCGCACTCCAGCACGGGCAGCTGGTCAAGCAGGGTGATCGCAACCCGACGGCGACAATGGCCGAGATCAACGGAGTCGCACTGACGACCGCGCAGGGATGGGTGGCGAAGACCCGGAACCGTGGCCTGCTGCCCCCGGGGCGTCGCGGCCGCGCCGGCTGACCCACTCTGCCTGCCTCGCCTCTGATCCCTCGCCTCTGCCCTCCTTCTCGCTCCATCCCGCCCCTCGGTGCCGCTCTCCACCTATCGCCCTCCTCTGCTCCTTCCCACCCCAAGACGATGGACGTATGCTACCAAAGGTATTGGCGCATGCACGCGCAGATACACGCGACGCGAGATCTGTTGGGAGGCTCGGGCGTGAAGGGTGGCGTCATGCTGTTCCGTGGCACCGGTGGCGCCGCACGCCGCTACCTGGAGTCGGACCGCTCGACCGCCGATGAGTACTACTTGCGGGCGGGGACCGCGTTGGCGGAGTTCGCCGTCCTCGATCGTGACGGCACTGTGACGGCGGAGGGCGTGTTCGCGCCGGAGCAGTACGCGGACTGGGTGGACTGGCGCAATCCGTTCACCGGAGCAACCCGGGGCACCCCTCGGCTCCCCAGCCCCGGCGAGGCGACGGCGCCGGGCGAGCGGAGGTATGCGGATACGAGGCGGGGGTCGCCGCGGTTCGCCGAGATGGTGATCAACGCTCCGAAGTCGCTCTCGATCGCCGCCGCGTTGCATCCCGATGTCTCCGAGGCGCTCGACCGCGCGCAGGCAGATGCGGTCGCGGAGATCCGTTCATGGTTGGCCCGGCACTCGGTGACCCGGGTCGGTCCGCGCGGGCTCCAAGAGGTCGTCCCTGTGGACCAGCTCGAGACCGTGGCGGTTGTCCACAAGACCTCTCGGGCGGGCGACCCGCATCGCCACGTCCACTTCCAGATCGGCACCCGTGTCTTCGCGGCCGGAAAGTGGCGCGGCCTCGACACGGCTGCGCTGTTCAAGCAGCAGGGCGCGATCCGAGCGCTCGGAACGGTAGTCATCGCCGCCCACCCCGAGCTGACGCGCATGCTCGCCGGCCACGGGTTGAGCCTCGACCACGTCACCGGCGAGGTCCTCGAACTCGAGCAATACAACGCCGTGCTGTCGAAGCGCGCCGCCCAGGTCGAATACAACCTCGCCGTCCTGGTTGCCGCATGGGAGGACGCGCACCCCGGCGAGGAGCCCGGACCGGTCGTACGCGCCAGGATGCTCGCTCGCGCCTGGGATCACCAACGACCGCACAAGAAGCCGGCCCCTGAGGAGCTCGGTTGCGAGGAAGGCTGGCGCCGGGAACTTGCGGCCGCTGGCTACGGGACAGATCCACGCTTCCGCCCAGCCCGCTCGGCAGAGCCCGTCGGCATCGATGACCTCAGTGTGGAGGAACTCGCGGCGCGGGCGCTCGACCGATGCGCCGCGAGAGGATCGACGTGGACGATCCACGACATCCAGATGCACGTCACGCACCTGGTCACCGAGGCGGGCATCACCGCGACCGGCGGCGATCTACGCGACCTGATCCCCCTCGCGACGAACCTTGCCGTGTCGGACTGCCTCTCGGTCCTGCCGCCCACGATGGCCCGCCCCGAGCAGGTCGCCCACCTCACGACACTCAACGTCGTCGCGGCAGAGCAAACCCTGCGTGACCTGATCGGCGCCCGTGTCGAAGCGAGCAGGTCCACCGGGGGCGAGGTCGATGCGATGGCGTCCGCGGAAGCGGAGGCCGTCGGGCGGTTCGGAACAGAACGCGGGCTGGACGCCGATCAGGCCCAGGCCGCGGCCGCGATCGCGTCGACAATCCCGTTGATCCTCGTCGAGGGCGCGGCGGGTGCAGGAAAGACCACCATGCTCGGCGCCGCCATCGCTGAGGCCGAGGCTCAGGGGCGACCTACGCGGATAGTGACCCCGACGAAGAAGGCCGCCGCTGTCGCAGCCCAGGAGCTCGGCGTACCAACCGACTCTGTGGCCGCACTGGTCCACGCCTACGGGTGGCGCTGGGACAATGACGGCGTCTGGCACCGCCTCAAGCCCGGCGAGTCCGACCCGGTGACCGGTGCCGTCTATGCGGGCCCACCCGCACCCGGAAGGCTGTGCGCGACGGAGCGGATCGTCGTTGACGAAGCAGGCATGCTCGACCAGGACACCGCCACCGCCCTCCTGATCGTTGCGGCCGAAACCGGCGCGAGCATCGCCTTGATCGGTGATCGCGCCCAGCTGCCAGCGGTGGGCCGAGGCGGCGTCCTCGACATCGCGGCCGACCTCGCCATTGCGTCTGGACTCGAGATCCATGACCTGACCGGAATTCACCGCTTCGCAGATCCGACCTACGCGGCCTTCACCCTCGACCTGCGCGACGGCAAGCGTGCCGAGCAGCTCTTCGATCGCCTGCAGCAGTTCGGCCTCGTGCGGCTCCACGAGTCGACCGAAGCGATGCATGCGACTCTGGCAGACATCACGCGACCCGATGATGCCCTCACAGTCGCGACCAATGAACAGGCCAGCGAGGTCAATGCCGCGATCCGCCAGGCGCGTGTCGCCCGTGGCGAGGTCCCCGAAGTCACTGCCGCCGTCGGGTCTGACGGCCTGCCGGTCGGGCTCGGCGACGTGGTCATGACCCGTCGCAACGACAACGCGCTGGGGGTTGCCAACCGGCAGACCTGGATCGTCCAGCGCTCCAACGACGAGGGTGACGTGTGGGTCCTGCCAGCCAGCACGACGAGTCATCCGACGAGCACACGCCTCCCGGCCGCCTACGTCGCGAAGCACGTCCACCTTGCGTACGCCTCGACCGCCTACGGCGTCCAGGGCGCGACCAGCGAGACGGCCCATGCCGTCGTCAACGGCCCAACCAGCGACACCTTTGAGAGTGCGGGCCTGGACGCTGCCGGCATCTACGTCGGCCTGACGCGCGGCCGCGAAGCCAACCTGCTTCACGTCGTCGCTATCGACGTCGAAGAGGCGCGCGAGCAGTTCGCCTCCGCGATGGAACGGGACCGCGCAGATCGCGGTCTCGTGCATGCGGCCCGGACGGCGCGCGAAGCTGTTGCCGGGCTCGTCGCACCTTCCACCATCGACGCCGACGTCGAGTACGTCGCATCCGAACGCGCCCGACTTGGTGCCGACATCGACCGCGCCAACGCCGAGGCCGACCGCAGGGAGAGCGCCCTCGCGGCTCTCGCCGCCCTGGACAGCGAGCAGCAGCGAAACCGTGCACCCTACGAGAACGCGGTTGCCTCAGCGAAAGCAACCGAGGAGGCCATTCGTGCCGCGGTCCACGCGGACCTGCTGGAACAGGCTGCCCATGCGGCCGACGCCATCGCAGACGCCGCGAGCCGCATGTATGAGGCCAACGCAGCAGCCCGCCACTCAGGCAGATTCGGACGCCGCGCCGCGGAACACGCTGCTCAACAGAGGTCGAACGATCACGACACGCTTACCGCTGCGGTCGCCGCTCGCTGGGCAACCGCGCCGGCCCCAGGGGCCGACCGCATCCGCTGGGCCCAGCACGCAGCCGATCTGGCCGCCGACGATCATCCGAGCGTCCTCGCCGCCGGCCGCGACAAGGCAGGTGCGGTCGACCGGCTGGCGCTGATCGACAGCAACCAGGAGCACGTGCGAGCAGACAGTCGTCGACAGCACCTCGGCAATCGCCGGGCTGCCGACGTCCGACGCCGCACGGCGCAGTTGCGGGCGCGAGCACAGGCCGCCGAGCAACTCCTTCGCGAGCTAGACACCCTGCCGCCCTCAGATGCCGCTCGTGCGCTCCGAGCGATGAGCGAACCTCCAGAGCCGGCCACACAAGCCGTCCGCACCCTGGAGACATCGGCGGGCGTAGGTATAGAGGCGCAGATGCGCTCCGCGCCCGCCGGCAGGGAACTGTCGAGGCTCGCGGAACAGGCGCATGGGCAGAGTCCGAGCCTCTAGCGAGCGGTCCTCGGTTCTTGACGCGGACGCCGAACTGACGCCAGACGACCCCGGCCGACGCACGTGGCAGGGGTGCAGCGGACACTGACCGGCCGGCTGCGGAGCATCTTGCCGAGCTGATTCTGATCGGTCGCCGGTGCCCCGGAGCGGGGGAGCGCACTGGTCTCCGGATAGGGACCCGTCCCCGGTGCATGTCACCGGACCGGCCTTCCGTGTCAAGGGACAGTAGGAACTGCCCAGTGGCGGACATGAAACCTGCCCGGTGGTGGCCACGGGATCTGCCCGGGAGGGGCTGCGGCCACCACCGACCAGGTCTGTCAGCTCAAGGGGCTCACCCCCTGGCCGGCGAGTGCCTGGGTGAGCCGGACGCTGTCGCCGCTGGTCTGGCAGACGTGGGCGTGGTGGAGCAGCCTGTCGACGGTGGCTGTGGCCAGCGTCTTGGGCATCAGTTCGTCGAAGCCGGAGGGGTGCAGGTTCGAGCTGATCGCGATCGAGCGCTTCTCATAGGCGGCGTCGACGAGTCGGTAGAGCCCCTCGGCTGCATCGGCGGCGACGGCCAAGAGCCCGATGTCATCGACGATGACCAGGTCGGCCCGCAGGACGCGGGCGATGGCCTTGGTGACGGTGTCGTCGGCACGGTGGCGGCGCAGCAGCACCCCGAGGTCTTCGAGGGTGAACCACGCGACCTTGAGGCCGGTCTCGACGGCTTGTTGGCCGAGGGCTTCGAGCAGGAACGTCTTCCCGGTCCCCGACGGGCCGCAGACCACGAGGTTCTCCCGCCGGTGGACCCACTCCAAGGTCCGCAGCGCCTGCTGGGTCGGGGCCGGGATCGAGGAGATCTCCGGCTGCCAGGCGTCGAAGGTCTTCCCGGTCGGGAACCCCGCGGCCGCCCTCCTGGTGGCCAGGGCGGAGCGTTCCCTTCCGGCGACTTCCTCGGCGAACAGCGCCTTGAGGACCTCGACCGGTTCCCAGCGTTGGGCTTTCGCGGTCGCGACGACCTCGGGTGCGTGGCGCCGGATGTGCGGCAACCGCAGCTTGCGCAGCAGGTCCTCCAACTCGATCGGCAGCGGTGGCGCGGACGTCGATGCTGTTCTCGTCGTCATCGGACCACCTCGTCCTCGTCACGCTGGCCGACCTGCTGGCCGAGTCGTGCCCAGGCGGCGGTGCCCTGGGTCAGCGAGGAATCCTCACTCGCTCGATGCTGACCGGTCTTCGGTGCTCGGGCGTGGTGGTCCAGGATCGAGGACAGGTCGGCCTCGGCGAACCGGCCGTGGACGGCGGCATGCCCGAGTGCCCAGTCGACCTCGACGGGGTCGAACAACTTCGCCAACGCCAGCGCCTCGCTCATCTTGACCCGCATCCGTGGGGTGCCGGCGGCAGCGGCCTCGACCAACCACAGCCGGGCACCTTCGCCCAGGTCGAGGAACTCGGCTTCGGTGGCGTTCTTCGCCCGCGGCCGACGGTCCAACGGCCCCTCGGGCTGGGGCGGGAAATGGGCGTCGTCGATCTGCGGCGTGCCGGGTGTGGCCCGGTGGTGACGGGCGACCTCGAGCGGCCCGTCGTCGCCGACGTGGACGATCACCACCTCCTCACCGGCGCCGACACCGTGGGTGCGGGCCCACACGGTCTGACCGAGCAGCGTGTGTGGGACCGAGTACTGGCCGGACTCGAAGGTCACCATCGGCGTGTTGGCCGGCACGACCCGGGTGGTGCCGAACGCGACCGTGTGCGGCCTCAGCGCGACCGGGTGCAGCCGGGCACGTTCCTCGGCGAGCATCTCGGCCGGCGGCCGCTTCGTGAGCCGGTGCGCACGGGTGTTGACCTTCTGACAGAACGCCTCGCAGGCGGCCTCGAGCTCGGCGAACGAGCCGTAGGCCTCGAGCAGGTTGGTGTCTTTCGGGACGAGATCGGCCTTGCTGATCTTCACCGACGACTCGGTCCCACCCTTCGATGCAGGGTCAGCCGGGACGCAGGTGTGGACGGTCACCGAGTAGTGCTCGGCGAACGCCACCAGCTGCGGGTTGCGGACCGGGATCCCGGCGATGTGCTCGACCGTGACGGTCTTCTCGTTGTCGGTCAACACATAGGTCGGCACCCCGCCCAGTCGCCTAAACGTCACATCGAGCGCGGCGAACACGCTCGGCATCGTCTTGTCCCGCAACGGCAGGACGACCCGGAACCGTGACCAGGCCAACCAGGCCACGAACAGCACGGTCTTGACGCCGTCGACGACCGGACCATCGCCGTAGTCGTACTGCAGCCACATCCCCGGCTCGGTGATCCACGGCCGGTGCACGCGCACATGTCCCGCGCGGTAGGACTGCTTGACCTTCGCGACCGCGCGGCGGGTGGTGCGCTCCGAGCCGGTGTAGCCCAACGCCAGGAGCTTGTCGTGGGCCACGTCGGCGCGGACCTTTCCCTTGGACCGCTCCACCCACTCCTCGACCTTGGGCAGGTACTCATCGACCAGCTGCGGCCGAGCGGCCGCCTGGTCCAGTTCACCACCGGCTGACCGTCGCTCGACGTAGTGCTTGACCGTGTGGTGGGAACAGCCGGCCAGCTCGCCGGCATCGCGAAACGACCCGGTCAGGTCGTAGGCATTCAGGATTTCCATGATCTCCTCGGCAGACTTCAACTCATCCCTTCCTCGGGAGCGATAGGGCGCTTCAGCACCGCTCATCGCACCCGAGGAAGGGGCCCCAACCGCGCAACGCGGCGAGGCAGACGACGTCGTGTCGGGCAGATCCCATGACCGTCAGCGGGCAGTTCTCATGTCCGCCAGCGGGCAGCTTCGTGGCCGTCTCCGGGCAGTTTCTCGTGGCCGCCGACACTTCCGGGACAACCAGCCATCACTCGGCCCCCTGGCCCGTGGCGAGTCCGTTGAAGGTTCGTCTTACGGGACGTCCGCTGATGGCGAGGAGTTGGCGGTTCTGGGGACGTATGACGGGCGCGTGGTGATCGTCTGTCAGGCTTCGCGATCTTGGAGAGCGTCGGACACGAATTCGGTGAGGGCGACAGCGGTGTTTCACGCCAGTCGGGCGTGCCGTTCGAGCGCTGGACTGGCGGTGGGCCGACCGTGACCTCGACCGATCTGGTTTCGGGATTCTGCTACTCCGAACACGGTCGTGTTCAGCGTTCCGAGGACCTTGTGGGCGGCTCCGCTGCCCTTTGCGCTGTCCCGCACCGACTGTCTGGCTAGGCCGAGTAACGGTGACGGGACGTCCATGACTATGCCGGTCATAGCCCGGATGGGTCATGGCTTACAGCCTAAGGTCCTGCCTACGGTCCGCGTGTCCTATTTCTACCGTTTGGAGACGTTATGAGGAACGTGCGTAGGTCACCGGCGCTCGCGGCGCTGTGTCTCGCCGTGACCACCGGTGCAGGAGCCCTGGTGATGGTGTCGCCGGCCCCGGCGGCCGCGGCGGGCGCGTCGGCGATGCCGGTGGGCGCCCGACCGAACGCGACCCGGCTGGACTTCCGCGCCGGTGATGCGGTGCAGGCCAGTGTCGATGTCGGCACCGGTAACCTGATGGTGATGACCACCGACCTGACGCTGCCGGGGATCGAGAAGGATCTGCAGCTCGGGCTGGTCTACAACAGCCTGCTGGTCGGCTCCGGTTCGCCGGCGGCCGACAGCCCGGCCGGGATCGGCTGGCAGCTGCGGATCGGTGAGGACACCGAGCTGGTGGAGAACGCCGACGGGTCGGTGCTCTACCTCGCCCCGGGCGGGCTGCAGGGGCTCTACCAGCCGACCAGCGGCAACAACTACGCCACGCCGGCGGGGTTCAAGAACAGCCTGACCAAGACAGCTTCGGGGTGGGAGCTGACCGACCACGCCTCGGACGCCGTGTCGGTGTTCAACACCGCGGGCCGGCTGACCGCGGTCGAGGACCGCAACGGGCAGGCCACCACCTTCAGCTACAGCGGCGGGCACGTCACCACGGTGACCTCCACGCGCGGCGGGTCCGGAGCCCGGACCGCGACCTACGGCTACACCGGCTACGCCTCGACCCTGCTCGCGACGCTGACCCAGACCGGCGACGGCGGCGCCACCCGCGCGGTGACCTACACCGTGGACGACTCGAACCCGACCGGCCCGCTGCTGACCTCCTTCACCGACACCTTGGGGCGGACCACCAGCTTCGGCTACAACGTCAGCAACCGGCTGACCTCGATCACCAACACCGCCGGCATCACCACCCAGTTCACCTACGACGGCAGCAACCGGGTCACGAAGGTGACCCGGGTCGACCCGGCCGGCCCGGACGCGGTGACCCGGGTGGTGTACTCCAGCGGCACGGTGACCCGGGTCGCGGACCCGACCACCGACCCCGCGGTCGCGGTGATCTCCGGGCCGCACACCACCTACACGCTGAACGCGGACGACCGGGTCACCCAGGCCGTCGACCCGCTGGGCCGGACCCGCTCGGCGACCTACACCCCGATGCACGACGTCGCGTCCGCGACCAGCGGCACCGGCGGGCAGACCAGCTTCGGGTACACCGCGAACAGCGGCGAATCGCTGACCGACGTCACCAGCCCCACCGGCGCGTCGACCTCGATTGCCTACGGCAACACCGGGCCGGCGCAGTTCCTGCCCTCGGGGTCCACCGACGCCCAGGGCAACGAGACCACCTACACCTACGACGGCGCCGGCAACCAGACCGCGACCGAGAACACCGCCCTGGCCGCGTCCGCGGAGGTCACCTACCACCCCGACGGAGTGCTGGCCACCAGCAAGGATCCCCGCGGCAACACCACCACCTACACCCGGCACACCGGGACCCACCAGATCACCGAGGTCACCCCACCGGCCGGCTCCGGAATGGGCACCACGGCGTTCACGTGGGACCAGTTCGGCCGGCTGAAGACGGTCACCGACGGCCGCGGGATCACCACGACCTACACCTACGACGCCGCCGACCGGGTCACCTGGGTCAGCTACTCCGATGCCACCGCGACCATCGGGTACACCTACGACGCCGCCGGGAACCTCGACACGCGCACCGAGTCCGGCAAGACCGTCGACTACGACTACGACGCCTTCGACCGGCTGGTTTCCCGGAGCGCGGCCAGCGGCGGCGGGACGGTCTCCTATGGCTACGACCTGGCCGGGAACCTCACCTCGGCCACCGACGCCGGCGGCACCAGCACCTATGAGTACGACGACGCGCACCAGGTGACCACCCAGACCACCAGCAGCGGCATCCGCGTCGACTACGCCTACAACGCCGACGGCGACCGGACCGACACCTGGTTCGACACCAACGCCGCCCACACCACCTTCGCCGCGCACACCCACAACGACTACGACACGTCCGGCCGCGTGGCCCGGACCTGGACCTCCCGGGACTCGGCCAACGGCACCCGCAGCGTGGATACCTCCTACTGCTACTCCCCGTACGCGGCCGGGCAGCCCTGCCCCACCACCAGCGCCACCACGGACTCCGCGCTGATCCGGTGGAGCGTGGACCACACCACCGGCGCCCGGTCGGTCTACACCTACGACAGCGGGAACCGGCTCACCAAGGCCACCAACTTCCAGGGCCACACCTACGACTACACCTACGACAAGGCCGGGAACCGGACCACCACCAAGGTCGACGGCACCCAGACCCAGACGCTGTCGTTCAACGCCGTCAACCAGATCAGCACCACCGGCTACACCTTCGACGGCGCCGGGAACCGGACCCGCGACGGCTCCACCGGCAAGAACCTGACCTACGACGCCGCGAACCGGATGACGTCGGCCACCGGCGGCGGGAACACCGTCACCTACTCCTACGCCGGGCTGGACCAGCGCGAGCTGATCGGGAAAACCACCGGCTTCGGCACCGACTTCGCCTACACCTACGGCCGCGAGGACCGCAACGGCAACCCGCTGCTGGAAACCTTCACCCGCAACGGCAAGCTCTACAGCATCGACTACGACCCCGACGGCACCCCCATCGCGCTGAACATCCCCGGCGGCAACCAGCACTTCTACGCCCTCGACGGACAAGGCACCGTGCAGTCCCTGGTCAACGACAACGGAGTCGAGTCCGGCACCTACACCTACACCCCCTACGGCGACGTGATCGGCGCCACCGGACCCGGCGACGCCGTCGGCCAGAACGTCTACCGCCACACCCTCGGGTTCATCGACTCCGGCACCGGCGGTACCAACTGGACCAAACACGGCATCCGCTGGAACGACAACACCACCGGCACCTGGACCACCCAGGACCCGCTGTCGTTCGTCCTCGACCCACGCAACGGCAACCGCTACACCTACGCCGGCGGAGACCCCATCAACAACACCGACCCAACCGGGGCCGCGCCATCGGCATGTAGTGGCGGTTTCTTCGCCGCGGGCGTTGTCACCTCCGTCGGGCTCACTCTGGCGCCTCTGTCGGCGGGCGCATCACTAGCCATCGCGCTTCCGATCGACTTGGGGCTGTTCCTAGCAGAAGGGTATGTGTGTGACTGACAACTGGAGAGATCGCGCAAGACGAGCTGTCGGATCCCCTTCCACGCTTCAGGTGGCCACCGCGAGTGCAATCGTGCTCGTCTGCACTCTCGGGGGCATCTGGGGACTCTGGGCGATTGGACTCCGGCAATACTCGTGGCTTGGTTTGAGTATCGCGCTCGTAGCCCTTGCGATTGTGCAGATCGCAGCCATCCGGCTCGTGACACGCTTCTGGAGACGCGAGCGGCCGGGCGGGCGCTGACGCACTCCGCCGATGCAAGACGAGGACCGGTCCACGAGTGATCGTGGACCGGTCCCTAGTTTCGCGTGTGCATCACCGGGCGGCGGCGGTGAGACCCATGCCTATGACGCCGCGAGCCGGATGGCCAGCGCATCCGGGAACGGCAACTCGGTTATTTGCGCCGGCACCGACCAGCGCGACGCCAATCGACATGACCAAAGAGTTCGGTAGCGACTTCGAGTCCCCTTCGGGTGTGAGGGCCGCAGCGGCAATTCGCTGCTGGAGACCCCGACCCGCTACGGCAGGCCCCACAGCATCGACCGTTGTGTCAAGGACAGTTCATCTCCCTGTGGGCGGACTCGTGATGTTCCTGTCGGCGGACATCTGATCTCCCGGTGGGGGTCATTCCGGGGGCACCACTCCCCGTCCGGCGGTGGCTTCGGAGAGCCGCAGTGAGGTGCCTTCGGTGAGCACCACGTGGGCGTGGTGCAGCAGCTGGTCGATGGTGGCGGTGGCCAGGGTTTGGGCATGATCGTGTCGAACCTGGAGGGGTGCAGGTTGCTGATGACGGCCACGGATCGGCGTTCGTAGGCGGCGTCGACGACGCGGTAGAACGCCTCGCCGGCGGCTTGTCCGGCGGGGAGCATTCCGATGTCGTCGATCTATGCGGATATCCGCATAGGTCGACCTATGCCGAGCCCGCGACTATGCCGAGGGCTTGACCGCGGCGCTGGCAGCGGCCTGACCGTAGGGACGCTGCTCGGGCTTGGAGCGCCGATGACCTCGGCATAGTTACAGGCTCTCGAGGAACGCCAGGGTCTTGTCCGGTGGGTGGTAGCGGCCGGGTCGCGCAGAGGCTGGGGTGGTGAGCGCGAGCGCCTTCTCTTTGATGGTGATGTCGGCGTGCACGTAGGCGTCGGTGGATCGGACGCCGGCGTGGCCGAGCCAGAGCGCGATCACGGAGGTGTCGACGCCTGCCTGCATACTGGTAACCAGCAGTGTTCGGATCCGGTCGAATAGCCTTCGTGCGAGCGACATGTTGACTGGCTATTCGTCATGGTTGGTGATCGCGTCTGCGGACCAGTTCGGCGGCGTAGCGAGACCAGTCGCCTCCGGCGTCTCGTGTCCATCGAGTGGCGGTTCCTGGGGTCAGGTTCAGGAGTTCGGCGAGGACGGCTGCGGGAACCTCGGCGGCGAGTTGGACCATTGTGGCGCGTCGTGCGGGGAGGGCTCGGACGCCGAGCAGTCGCAGGCGTGCCCCGAGCCGTGATGCGGTGAGGGGCCGCCCTGGTAGGTGCCCTGGGAACAGCCACGGGCTGGTGGCAGGTGAGCCGACCCCGCGGTGGCTGCGGCGGCCGACATCGAGGAGTTCGGTGAGCAGGCCGGAGAGCGGCTCGGCGACGATGATGTCGTGTGCTCCGAAGCGCAGCGAGACGATGTTGGGATCGCGATGGCGGTGCACTTGCTCGGTGGTCATTGCCGCGATCCGGGACAGTTGTTGGCCGTAGCAGAGCAGGAGGGCGCCGGCGACCCGGTCGGTGATTTCCAGGGTGTCGTCGTGCAGGAGGCGAGCCAGGAGCATCCAGCGTTCGTCGGCGTCGATGGCGGTTCCGGTGGTTCGTGCGGCGGCAGGCACGAGCATCACAGGGCAGTGGTGGTGTTCGGAGGCCCAGCCCAGGAAGTCCCGGACGGGGTAGCCGGCAGGCTCGTGTGCGAGCCAGTTGTCAACGTCGCCTTGGCAGCATTGGCCCAGCGTGAGACCTCGTTGGTCGAGCCAGGCCAGGAAGCGGATGGCGACGAGCAGTTGGGTGCGGGGGTAGTTGGTCGGGGTCTGGCCGGTGATGGTGCCTGCTCGTCGGCGTAGGCGACGCAGGACCTGCCAGGTGGTGTAGGCCTGCAGCAGCTGGCGATGTCCGGGCTGCTCGAGGTCGGCGAGCACAGTGGTCGCCCAGGCCTCGATGCGGGCCAGGGGTTCGTCGCGGGCCTCGAGCACGTCGGCTGCGACGAGCACGTGCCGCAGGTAGTCGGCGCCGCGTCGACGCGGGTGGGCGTCGAGTGCGGCATGGCTGATGGCCGTGGCCCCGGCGGCGAGGTCGGCCAGGACGGCGGCGCCAGCCCCCTTTCGGAGCCAGTTCAATGCGGTCCTCGGGGTGCTGGTCGCCACGATCGCGTCGTGGACCGCGACCAGCGGCGCCGGGACCTGCTCGGCACCGGCGCGGAGCAGGTCGCCGGTGCGCCGACGCAGCGAGCAATGCTGACACCGGCCGCGTTCGTAGAGCTTGTCCTCGCGGCCGCAGTCGGCGCAGAGGTTGGTTCGAGGCAGCCCGACGCAATCGGCGCAGGTGCTCGCGTCGGGACCGGGCGGGCTGACCAGCCGGCGTTGGGTGCCACAGCCGCTGCAGCTGCCGCGGTGGCGCAGCGCCTTGGTGTAGCAGGCCTCGCAGACCGGCCCCTCGGGCCAGCGGGCGGTCGGCGGACGGTCCGCGCCGCAGTGCGCACAGACCGCCGTGGCGCGTGGGGCGCAGCTGAGGCAGATCGGCTCCGGGCCGGTCGCGAACGAGCACGGCCGCTCCCGGTGGCAGCGACCACACCTCGCCGTCGGCATCCGGTAGCAGGCGTCGCAGATGTCGGGGAGCCCGTCGTGGGCGCGTCGCGCGATCCGCCGGGTCCGTCCGCACCGTCCGCACTCGCGTTGTGGGCGGTCCGCGCAGCGGGCGCAGACCGGGTTCCCCTCACTGTCACGGCCCGCGACAGGTTTGACGATGCCGCAACGGGCGCATTCTTCGGCGAGCTCACGACGTCGGCAACGAACGCAAACCCCACTGTTTGTTGAGGATCGGGCCAACGGCAGACCTGCTCGCGAGCACACAGCGCAGCTCGGCTCGGCCAGCGACGTGGCCCCCTGAGCCCGCAGGGCCTGCACCAGCCGGCCGACCACCGGTGGCGCCCCGATCCTCAACGCCGACCGGTCCGCGGCCAACGCGGTGGCCAGACTACGCAGTGCGGCCGGGTGCTCAGCCACCGCCGTGATCGCGGTCTCGACCTGGGCCGTGGTCAGGGTCGGGTCGGTGGCCAGCACCGCGGCCACGACACGGCTGCGGCGCTGCTGACCGCTCACCGACACATGCACCGACGCCCTCGGCTGTGCCGTCACCTCTGGGGCCTACTTCGGTGCCGCCGGCGTAACCCGGGCGCGCCGTGGCCGGGCTGGTGGCGCCGAGCCGGCCGAGGCGCCCTTCGTGGCAGGGGGCTGCCCGGCATAGGGCTCGACCAGCTCGGCGGGCGAGCAGTCCAAGATGTCGCACAACGCCGCCAACGCGGTCAAGTTGAGCCGCTCCGGCACTCGGACCACCAGCCGATAGACCTGCTCCCGGGACAGGCTCACCCCGCGTTCGGCCAGCAGCGGGACCAGGTCGGTGGTGGCGAACATCCCGTGCTCGGCCATCAGCCGCCGAAGGTGCCAGTGGTAGCCGACCTGCCGTGTCATCTGGAGGCTCCCGCGGTGTCGTTGCCGAACGCCCGGGCCAACGCCGAGCGCATCATCTGGTTCTTCGCATCCGCACCGACCGTGGTGTAGATCGCGGTCGTCGAGGCCCACGAATGCCCCACCTGCTGCTGGACGAACAACGGATCGACACCGTCCTCGATCAGGTGCGACACGTAGGAATGTCGCAGGCAATGGACCGACAACTCCACCGGCAGCCCGGCCGCCGCCCGGTAGAGCGCGAACCGGTCATCGACCGACCGGGTCGAGATCCGCCCACCACGCTCGGTCGGCCACAGCGCCGCCGGCTCGGCGCCCTCAAAGCGTGGCCGTACCTCGGCCAGGTACTCCTCGAGTGCCTCGACCGCCCACGGCATCACACTGGCCACCGCACGACGACGTGGCGCAGAACCACGCATCGCCTTGCCGAACCGGACGTGACACATACCGAACCCGCCGAGCTGCTCAGCTGCCGGGTTGGCGGTGAAGTCGGTCAGGTCCAGCATCGTCACCTCTCGGCAACGCAACCCCCAGCCGTAGGTCACCTTCAGCAGCGTGGCGTCCCGAAACGCCGTCAGCCACCCCTTGCGTCCGGAGTCGGCCAGCCGTTGAGCCCGATCATCAGCGGCGTCGAACAACGCCTGGCACTCCACCCGCGACAGCGGCCTGCGCTCTGGTCGACCCTCATAGTCCGCGACGTGCGCAGCGGTGTTGTCCTCGTGGCAGATCTGAGACGGCCGGCCGCCGACCCGCTGCTCACACTCGGCCACCCAGCCGTAGCGAGGATCGGTGGCGTAGGCGCAGAACGCCGCCACCGCGCCCTGATAGTTGCGCACCGTCGAATGCGCCCAGCTGCTCTGCGCCACCCAGCGCTCGAGGTCCTCGGCCCGCCAACCCCACGGCCAGCCGTCGGAGAACACCTGGAAGCGCCGCACCGTCCGTTCACGCCCATCGATCAACGACTCCCCGAGCCGGCGGCTGAGCTGCTGACGACGCCACCCGCTCAGCATCTCCTCGAACAACCCCGACTCCACCCGCAGCGGCACCGCCCCTGCCACCAACGCCAGTGCCGCAACCCCGGGCTGCTCCATACCCCGACCACCCGTCACTGCCGGCGTCGCAATGCCTCATCGTGGCGTTCAAGGCAACCGAACCGGATGCCGCATCTTGGCATCAGATGCAACAGGACTGCGTCACCGCAGGTCACACGGCGTGTCGAGATCGATCCCCCTCGCAGCCGCCCACCCGTCCGAAACCTCAAGCCCAGCAGGGACCAGGATTACGCGACCTGTCGAATGACTCCCGCTGTTGCATCCGCTGCAACTCTGCGAACTAGCAGTGACATGGCGCAGGTGTGCCGGAACACGTGGGGATGGATCGGTTTCCCTTCCAGGGAGGGGCATCGGGTCGCCGCGGTCACGGCGTGGGTGCGGACGCGCAGGGCGACGGCATCGCGGCTGAGCCGCCGGCCACCGCGGGTGGGGAACAGCGGATCGGCGCGAAGGCCGCCGCGTTCGGTCGACCACGCGCGGAGCACAGCTTCGGCCTGTGGGGTGAGGGGAACGGCGCGTTGCCTGCGGCCCTTGCCCTGGCAACAGACGTTCGCGCCGACGCCGAGGGTGAGATCGCCGCAGTTCAACCCGGTGAGTTCGGAGACCCGCAGGCCGGTCTGGATGGCCAGCAGCATCAGAGCCCGGTCGCGTCGTCCTTCCCAACGAGTCTGATCGGGCGCCGCGATGAGCGCGTCGACCTCGAGCGGGCTCAGGAACGTGACGATCCGTTTGTCGAACCGCTTGGGCGGGATCGCCAGCACTCGCTGGATCAGGAGCGCGTGTTCGGGATGCCGCAGCGCGGCGTAGGCAAACAGGGACCGGATCGCAGTCAGACGAACGTTGCGGGTCCTGACGCTGTTGTGTCGTTCGACCTCGAGGTGGTTGAGGAACGCCGAGATGACGGTGGCGTCCAGGTCGTCCCAGTCGAGCTGGGCTGGGGTCTTCCCGCTCCGTTGGTGCACGAACGCCAACAGCAACTTCAACGCGTCGCGGTAGGCCGCGACGGTCCGGGGACTGGCCTGACGCTGCTGGGTCAGCCGGTCGGTGAAGAACAACTGCAACGTCGGTGCGATCAGCGTCATGACCGTACCTCCGATCTGACCGCCGACCATGCGGTGTCCCGGCGGATCGCGGCCAGCGCCAGCAGCTCGGGGGCGGCCGAGAGATACCAGTAGGTCGACGCCGGCTCACGATGCCCCAGATAGGTCGACAGCGCGGGCACTTTGGCTGGCACGTCATCGCCGCTGCGGTACCACTGCAGCAACGTGCGGACCGCGAAGGTGTGGCGCAGGTCGTGCAGCCGTGGCTTGGAGGGCGCACCGGATCCGACACCGGCGTCGTCGACCAGCCGCCTGAACGTCTGGCTGACGACGGCGTAGCTGAGCCGGTTGCGGGTCAGGGACACGAAGAAGCTCGGTTCCTTCGCTTGCAGCTGCAAGGTGTCGCGGAGGTCGGCGTGCTCGGCGAGAGCCTCCATGGCGCTGGGCTGCAGGGGCACCAGCCGTGACTTCCCGAACTTCGACTCCCGGATCATCAGCACACCGGCGGCCCAGTCGACATCGGAGCGGTCGAGCTTGATCGCCTCTCCGATCCGCAGTCCGCTGACGGCCAGCAGCCCGATCAGCGTCTGGTAGGTCGAGCGCCGCAACGGGGAGACCATCGAGCAGCTGACCTGGCTCATCACCGCGTCGATGTCGGCGGTGGAGTAGATGAACGGTCGGCGCCAGCGTTGAGGGGAGGGGATCAGACCCACCGGTGGAACCTGGGTGCCGTCGTGGATCCCAGCGAGGTAGCGGGCGAAGCCTCGGGCTGCGGTCATCCGTCGCGAGCCCACGGACGTGACCCGGTCGGTGGCCGGCTGCTGGGCCCATTCCAGCGCGGCCTCGACCGTCACCGTGGGAAGCCCGGCAGCGTCGAGATAGGACACGAAGCTGGGAAGGAGCCTGCCGACGTCGGCCAGCTCGTGTCCCAACGACCGACGCAACCGCAGGTAATCGGTCATGGCCTGCTCGAGCGCGGTCATCGCGCGGCCCCTGGCCAAGGTTGGGCGACATGGCGCAGCGCGTCCAAGTCGACCTTGGCATAGAGGGGGCAGCCGCGCATCTCGGTGAGGCCCGGATGGCCGCGTTCTGCCGGCGGAACTCCTACCGGGGCGGCAAGCCGCCCGCGGAGCTGC
The DNA here is from genome assembly GCA_963745245.1 of uncultured Actinomycetota bacterium. GTDB lineage: Bacteria > Actinomycetota > Actinomycetes > Propionibacteriales > Nocardioidaceae > Marmoricola_A. The sequence continues at coordinate 624,180 of CAVUWU010000001.1, read as the reverse complement.
TCCGGCGGATGCGGGAGGCCCCGGTTGCTCCGATCGGGCTGCCCGAGACCACCCTGCGCACCATCGTCGGCGCCCAGGTCGCGATGCTCAGGGCCATTCAGGCCACGATCAGCAAAGTCGAAAGCACAATCGCCGCTCGCGTCGCGGACCATCCTCGAGCCCAGTTGCTTCAGCGACTTCCCGGCGTCGGCATGATCAACCTCGCGCAACTGCTCGCCGAGGTGGGACCGATCCTGGACCGCGTCACCAGTGCCGAGCAGGCCGCCACCGAGTGTGGCGCCGCTCCGGTCACCAAGGCCTCTGGCAAGACCAGCGGGGTCTACTTCCGTTGGGCGGCGAACACGCGCGCCCGAAAGGCCATTACCTCGTTCGCGCACAACGCGCGACGCCAAGATCCATGGGCTGGGAAGCTCTACGCCGACGCCCGTGCCCGCGGCAAGAGAAATCCTCACGCTACCCGCATCGTCGCGCGCGCCTGGATCCGTGTGATCTGGGCGTGCTGGCACACCGGCACCCCATACGACCCGACGCTGCACCACCGGCAACAGCACCGCCCACTCAGTTCCTCCACCGCGGCCAGTCTTGCCGGAGCGCAGGCGCGGTCAAGGTGGAGCCCCCCACCGGAGGAACGACCTTGACCGCGCCGAGCACCGGAAGACAATCGACGGCGGAGGAACGCGCGCCCTGCGGAGTTGACTCAGGTAACTGAAGCGCCGGCTGTCCGACCTCGTGTACCGCACCCTGCTCAACGACCTCGTCACCCGCCAAGCCACCACCCCGGGGACGGGCCCGGGAGGACACCGGGGCAACGACGCTGACTCCAGCGCGACCGGCTCACAGCCCCACACCGGCTCTTCGGAGAAGCGGACCGGCATCACCAAGCGGGTCGAGCCGGACGCGGTGGCGTCGAGTGCGACGAGGAGTACCAGGCGGGGTCTAGAGTCTCTGCCACTTCGCACTTCCGCAACGAGTTCACCACCAGCGGAGCCAGGCGTGGTCCACCGGACCGTCGTCAGTGATGTCCAGGCGTCCGGTTTGCTGGGGTTCTTCTACCGCAGGTTCGGCAGCCGCAGCATGGGGAAGGCGTTCCTGTCGTCCCACAAGGGTCACCTGGAGCTCGTTCCCAGCACCGACTGATGACAGGCGTGGGGCCGCGCAGCGGGATCCCTTTGCGGTCTCAGCGGTCCTCGAGATGCTCGTCGTTGCTCAGATCGCCTGTCGCAGGCGAAGGTCGCGGTCCCCGTTCGGTGAAGCCTTGGCCGAGGAGGTACAGGCCGAGGACGATCTCGAAGAGGCCGCCCGGCGCCGCAAAGTACACGGCCACGTCGTGACCGGTCGCGAGTTCGAGCAGTGCCCCGGCTGTCAGGGCCGAGTAGCCGACGATGCCCCAACCGGCCAGCCACCACGGGAGCCATCGCTCGCGCCCCAGTGCTTGACAGAACGGCACACTGCCCAGCCCGAGTGCGACCATTGCCAACAGGTACCCGACGGTGTCGGCATTGTCCGAGCCGTTGAACGCGACGAGACCGATGCCACCGGCCAGAAGGATGGCCTCGAGGGTACGGGCCACCAGGTAGCTGATCCCGATTCGCCGGTGCCGTTGGCGGAGCAGCCTGAAGCCGATCAGCCCGACGATGGTGACCGCTACTGAGTTGAGCATCACGAGCGCGAGGCCGGCGGGCTGGTCAGCCAGTGCGCTACCGATTCCGTAGAGCAGGAAGGCGGCGAGCACCAGGGCGCCGAACGTGCGGCCCTCCCAGCGAATCACCGGCGACGTTGGGCCCGCTGTGGCGCTGTGGTCGACGGCCTCCGTGGGTTTGAGGTTGTCAGGACGGGCGCTGCCTTGGGTCTTCATGGTCGAGTCCCCCCATTGCCGGTGCCGCGAGCATCCTCTCGTTCGAGCCATGCCAGCATCGCTTGGGTCGTCTCGTCGGGCATCTCGTCCATGATCCAGTGACCGCAGTCGAGCTCAACCTCGTGCACATTGGGCACGAACTCCGTGATTCGCTCGTTCTTGGCCACGGGATCACGGGCGCCGTAGATCATCAGAGCAGGTTGTTCGATGGCCGGATCGGCGTCGGCGAGCAAGTGCCAGTTGCGGTCGACATTCCGATACCAGTTGATGCTGCCGGCGAATCCCGAGGACTCGAAAGCCGACACGAACACAGCCAGTTCACTGTCGCTCATGACGGGGTCGCCGAGTGGCCTGTTGGCCAGGGCGAGGTTGATCATCGCGTTCCCCGGCTGGGCTTCGGCCGCGGGCTGGTTCTTCCTGTAGAGGTTGCGGAGAAACTGGCCGGTGTGCTCCTCGAGCACGGCGTCTGCGACACCGGGCTGGCGATTGAAGTGCACGAAGTAGAAGTCACTCCCGAGCATCTCCTCCATCGCCTGGACCCAGGGCTGCTCTCCGCGCTCCATGTACGACATGCTGAGGGCGATGACTTTGTTGACTCGGGTCGGGTGCAACAAGGTCAACCACCAGACGACCATCGCTCCCCAGTCATGACCGACGAACGTGGCGTCGTCGTATCCGTAGTGATCGAGTAGCGCGACGAGGTCTCCGGCGAGGTGCTCGACGTCGTAGTCAGTGACGTCGGTCGGACGAGATGAGTTGCCGTAGCCCCGTTGGTTCGGGACGAGGACGTGGTAGCCGGCGTCGACGAGGGCGGGCACCTGGTGACGCCATGAGAAGGCGTGCTCTGGCCAGCCGTGGCAGAGGACGATGGGCTGCCCTGCGTTCTCGTGGCCGGCTTCGAAGACTTCGAGCTCAACTCCGTTCGCCGCGATCGTGGTGGGCTCGGGGAAGTCAGCTGGATCGAACACTGCACGCCCTCCTTCTCGCGAGTCGCCCTGTGTCGCCATCGCTGAGTCCTCTCAATCTTCGTACTATGTACGACTACCCTACCCGTACAATGTACGGCTGTCTAGCGTCGCCGAGCGAAAGCCACCGGCACGGTGGTTCGATAGCCAGCCTCTGCCCGCCGGGCGGCAGGTGTGCCAGTCAGTTGTGAGACGACTGACTCGCTGCGTCGGCCAGGCCGTTGAGGATCAGGTCGAGACCGAACTCGAACTCGGAGGCGAAGTCGTACCCGGGCCGCAACACGTGCTCGGTGCTGAACCGGGACAGGTGGGGATAATCCTCCAGCTCAGCGGAGATGGTGGCCACGAGCTCGTGCATCTCGGCTCCGCCGGTTGCTGGGAGGTTCGCCTCCTGGAGCGCAACGCCGTAGACGTAAGCGTCGAGCAGTGCGTAGGCGTGGGCGGTCATGTCGAGGGAAAACCCGGCGTCAATGAGGCACTCGAGGACGACGTCGTGATGCCCGAGGTTCTCGGGTCCGGGGTTGGTCCGCGACGCCATCAGCGGTGTCGCCCAGGGGTGGCGCCGCAGGGCGGCGCGAGCCGAAATACATCGGTGGCGCATCGCCACCTGCCAGCCGAGGTCGGAGAGCGGGCGTTCGAACTCGGCGAAGACCCGATCGACCAATCCGTCGATGATCGCCTCCTTGCTCGGGACGTGGTGATAGATCGTCATCGGCTTGGTCTCGAGCGCGTCAGCCAGCTTCCGGATGGTGAAGTGCTCGATCCCGATCTCGTCAGCGAGAGCCATCGCCCCGTCGAGGACCCGTTCGGCACTGAGACGCTGGCCCTTCGCGCCCGACTTCTCGACCGAGCCCGCTTTCGACTTCTGTGGCATGGGTCGCTCCATCCGTGAGTCCTTCCCGCATCGTACATAGTACGAGAGCGCCGCCCGCGGAAGCGCGCCGAGCTGAGTCATGGGTGCTCGGACGAACCGATCTCCGCGAGGATCTAAGCGCGGCATCCCAGCCCTGCTCACGCAGGACCCGACAGAACGACTCGACCGCGTGGCCCTCGGCTCTCATGGTGTCGAAGAAGCCCATGGTCAGCGGTTGCGGGGGGTCGAGTTCCCCGACGAAGAAAGTCGTTGCCCCGCGGAGAATCTCCGCGTCTTCGCGCAGCCGACGCTTCTCGGCCTTGAGTGCCTTGATCTCAGCCAGCGCCTCGGTCGTGGCGCCCTGGCGCTGACCGCCGTCAACCTAGGACTGGATCACCCAGCGGCCTACGGACTCCTTGCCGACGCCCAGCTGCTGGGCCACGACAGCCGCAGCGGCCGTGAGCGAGGAGTACTCGCCCTGGTGATCCTGGACCAGCCGAACAGCTCTGGCCTTCAACTCTTCATCGATTTTCTTCGGCATGTTGCTCATCCTTCTGGACTCAAACAGGAGCGGCATCAAACCTGGGGCGCTTCAGAGTGCTACCTGGCTTCACCGGAGTCGCGGTCCACTGACGGGCTCTCCTCCTACCGCGGCTACGCGATACCCCATCAGCTATGCAACGCCCATCACCTGCGTGAGCTCACCGCCTTGGCCGAGAACACTCACCAAGACCCCGATCACCTGGCCGACCCAGATGGCCGACCTCCTGCGCGAGATGAACCAGGCGGTCAAGACCGCCAAACACAACGGCCGGACCAAGCTGCCGCCCAGCCAGCTAGCCGAGTTCCAGCGCCGCTACAGATCCCTGATCGCCGAAGGCTGGGCGGCGCACCCACCGCCACCTCCTACCGGCAAGCAAGGCCGACCCAAGCTCGGTGTCGCAGGATCCCTGGTCCGCCGCCTCGACATCTACCAAGACGACGTCACCAGGTTCGCCACCGACTTCTGCGTCCCCTTCGACAACAACCAGGCCGAACGCGACATCGGAATGATCCCGCTCCAAGAGAAGATCTCCACCGGATGGAGAGCCGAACACGGCATCGACTCACTGGTGACTCCGGAATTCGTGTGGTTGCGACCTGACAGGAGCCCGCGGCAGGTCCGCCACGCATGGGCGGCGGACCTGCCGTGGCCGCCGGTGTGTCGGCTGAGCTCTCAGCGTCGGCGCAGTGCGATACCGAGCCAGGTGAACCAGACGATGAGTCCGAGCCCGAAGATCGACGTCGCGACCTCGGACGCGACCGGGATGACCGTCGCCATTCCGACAGCCCCGAGGCCGAGCGCGAGCCCGCCCAAGCTGGCCGAGAGAGCACGGGTCCGCAGGGCGGCGAGTCCGACCACGGCCGCCCAGACGGCGCCGATGACCTCGATGCCACCGCCGAGTGCGTTCTGAACCACGCTGGTTGACACCCAGGTGTTCAGAGCGAGGTCCGGGTTCTCGGCAAAGAGGGTCACAGCAGCCTGCTGCCCGACGAGGGCGATGCTCCCGCTGGCGACGAGCATTCCAGACCAGATCAGTCCGAGGACCGTGGAGAATCGGCTGAGCGCCGGAGCCGCGGCCAGTCGTTGACCGGCTCCGAGCGAGACCAGCGCCATCGCGACCCCACCGAGGAGGTAGAGGACGAAGTACCAGCCGGCCAGCTCGGCGTGGTGGCCCCGGAGGAAGCTGAGTGAGCCGGCGGGGTCCTCGACGGGCGAGGCGTATCCGCGAGGGAGGAGGTAGGCGACCATGACGAGGAAGCCCACGACGTAGGTGCCGGCAACGACCTGCGCGGCGGTGCCGCCGGCGCGGATCAGGGCGGGCAACGTTCGGGGTGAGGAGGTGGGAGGAGGGACCGGAGCCTGTCCGGCCGTGGCGGCGGTGTCGAGTGCGGAGGTAGCGGTGTGTCGTCTCATGCATCGATCCTCGGCGAACTGGCGCACCGCCACATCGGAGCCAGGGCCGCAGCCGTCTCGTCCCTGAGGCCGGACCAAGCGGACCGAAAGTTCGATCCGGTCACTGGCGTCGGCGGCTTAGGGTGAGGTAATGGGCGGAGGTGCGCTGCGCGCGCTCTGGGACGAACCGCGGGCGATCGCTCCCGCGGGGTCAGCCTGGTGGGACCGCGCCCTGGTCGCGGGATTGATCCCGGTCACCGTGCTCGAGGTTGGGCTTCGCGAGGACATGGTGTGGCCGCTCTGGCACGCGGGTTGGTCACTGGTCTGTGTGGCCACGCTCCTGTGGCGACCCCAACACCCTCTCGCGATGCTCGTCGTGGCCTACGGCGCACAGACCGTCGCCGGCGTCGTCCCCGCGCTCGCCGGGGAGCCTCACAGCGTCCTCGATGTCACCGCTGTCGTCCTGCTGCTGGCCTACTCATTGGGCCGCTGGGCCAGCGGGCGCGGGGTGGTCATCGGCAGCTGCTACCTGCTGGTGCTCCACCTGACGCGTGAGCCCCTGTACGACTCCAGCGGCTCCTCGATGGCGCTCGGCGTCGGGGCGCTGATGCTGCCGGTCGCCATCGGCGCGATGATGCGGTTCTGGGCCAGGTCCCAGGTGCGAACCCGCGACGAGATCCGGGCCCGCGAGCGTGAACAGCTGGCCCGCGACCTTCACGACACCGTCGCCCACCACGTCTCCGGCATCCTGATGCACGCCCGGGCCGCCAAGGTTCGTGCCCGCGTCGACCCCGGCGCCGCCGCCGAGGCGATCGACGGGGTGGAGGAAGCCGCCGCACGCACCCTGGAAGACATGCGCGCGATGGTGGCCCTGCTGCGCCACGACGAGCAGACCGGCAACGGGGGCCGAAGTCCTACCTACGGCGTAGCCGACATACCGCGGCTCGCCCGCGACCAGGACCCCGGCCCTCGGGTCGTCGTCCAGACCTCTGGTGACCTCGACCGGCTGCCGGCACCGGTGGAGTCGGCGTTGTTCCGAGCCGCCCAGGAGGCGGTGACCAATGCGGGGCGTCACGCCCAGGACCCCACGGTGGTGTCAGTCGACCTCAACAGGGATGGGCCCACTGTGCGGCTGCGGGTGCACGACGACGGGCGACCGGCGACCTCGGGGCGCACGCGACGAGCGAGCCCGTCCTATGGCCTGGTCGGCATGCGAGAACGTCTGGCGTTGCTGGGCGGCGACGTTCGCGCCGGTCCCGATCCCGAGGGCGGCTGGACTGTCGAGGCAACGGTCCCGATCGCCACGGTGGACGCCGAGGTCGGCTCGTGACGGCGCCGGTGCGGGTCCTGATCGCAGACGACCAGGACATGGTTCGCGTAGGCCTTGCCACGATCCTCGACGCCGAACCGACGATCGACGTGGTCGGACAGGCGCGCGACGGACTCGAGGCTGTCCAGCAAGTGCGGTCGCTGCGTCCCGACGTCTGCCTCTTCGACATTCGGATGCCGAACCTCGACGGGATCGAGGCCACCCGACAGGTCGCCGGGCCGCAAGTCGAAGACCCGGTTCCCGTCATCGTGATCACGACCTTCGACCAAGACGAGTACGTCTACGACGCGCTGCGGGCCGGCGCCCGCGGTTTTCTCCTCAAGGACGCCGACCCTGACCTCCTGGCCCGCGCCGTTCGATCCGCCGCGACGGGCGAGGCCCTGATCGCGCCAGCCGTCACGGCTCGGCTCCTAGCGACCTTCGCCTCGTCCCGAGGCGATGCGGTGGCGAAGCCCGTCGAGCCGTTGACTCCCCGGGAGGAGGCTGTGCTCGATCTGGTCGCGGCCGGCCGGACCAACACCGAGATCGCCGAGGAGCTCTACCTCTCGCTCAGCACCGTCAAATCCCACATCAGCGCACTCATGACCAAGCTCTCGGCGCGCAACCGCGTCGAGATCGTGATCTGGGCCTACGAGAGCGGCCGAGTCGACGCTCGAGGGCACCCCTGAGCCACTCTTACTGGTAGTGCGTCGGGGTGCCGCCACGCGGAGGTGACGTGAACGACCCTCTACCGCGACCACCCACCTGCCGCTTCCCGGATGACGACCTCGCTGGGCACCGGTTTCTCCGAGCACACATGGCCTGGCGCCTCGGATCCCCACTTGTCGAACCCCGAGTGCGACCCAGCCGGTCAAGCCGGCGCCGCAGCCCTGCGGAGGATCGACGTCACCGCAAGGCCCGTCCGATCCTTTCGCCGGGACGGGGACCTCGTGCGGACTGCCGCCGACAGCGTGGCGGCAGATCGCCTACCTTGACGACGAGCCGCCGATCGATCGATCCCGCCAAACTGTCCCGCGGGCGCGTCGTCACACTTCTCGGGACCTCCACACCGGGTGCCTGTAGGCGGGGCGTGCGGCTCGTCTTCCGGCCGCGACGAGCACGTGAACCCGGCGGCTGCATGCTGCCCCACGCTCGGTGCGTGACGTGAGAGCCAAGGAGCGCAGGCCCCATGCCCCCGGGCACCCGCCACCGGTCTCCAGGCCCACTCGCTGGCATCGCAGATCCCCTATACCTCTTGCCGAGCGAGGGGCGGGCAGTTGCGTCCCTTGACAGTGACGGAACCGGGTGGAGCAGGCGTACCTGGGGGACATGGAAGACGAGCGCGCCTCCCGGACCAGGAGCCTCCGCTGCCACCACAAGCGCGACCGACGTGCGGAGTCGACGCGGCGGTCCTCAATTGCAGGCACGTGACCGGCGGCGGCATCAGGCCGCCTACGAGGACCGGCGGGCAGGGCGACCCGGAGCCATGCAGGTCATATTGGTCGACCGGCTTGTCGTCGAGCAGCCGGTGGAATCCCACGGGATCGCCGAATGCGCGTGTCGAGTGGCCCGGTCGCCGAGGGCGGTTTCCACCGTCCTGGCCGAGCTCGCAGGGTTGGCGGCGGCCGGAAGGTTGAACGACCCGAAGTGGGAACGAGCCCTCCGCGTGCTGGAGACCTTGAACCAGGTTCTCATGCGTCGTCCACCAACGTGAATCGCCGTAAGTCTTCACAAGGTCCAGTCGTCGCTGGTGCGCAGTCCGGACATCGGCGTGCGGGTGTCCGATGGTCGGTTCGCGGTACGCCCTCGGAGCCAGAAGCAAGGTCCCTCCCTCCGGTGCGGGCCTGCTGCGCTCGAGCTGGACCAGGGTCGACAGTCAGGCCCGGCCAGCGCGTGGTGTCTCCACATACCCTCCAGTAAAGCCACGAGACTCCTCGAAGTTCTGCGAGATCGCACGGTAGTGTCGGCGCCAAGATCGTCGTCTATGGTGGCGATCTCCCCAGGTCAACTCGGCAGTTCATTGCTGTTCCTCGCCACTCCCGCCCCTGCTCTCTGGTGGTCTCGGCCCGATTCGGTCGCGCTCGCGCACCTGCAGAGCATGAAGACCAACCAAGAACCCCTCGACACCGTGGTGTCCCTTCTGAGCTGGCAGGCCGCCTGCGGGTGAGCGTCCAGACGAGCTACGACCTGCGTAGCCAGGGCCGAGGTCCGCGCGGCTTCCGAGTTGGCCGCGAGCTTCGCTTCCGCGACGCCCGACGGTCGGCTGCGGAAGGGACCGCCACTGCGGGATCGCCCTCCGCGGCCAGGGAGATCACCTCGGTCGCGTCCGTGACATGCTCGCGGGCTCGGGCCACCGGCCGAACGACTACCGGCCGCACCTGGCAGCGAACGAGGGGCTGGGCGCCGGGTTTGCGCGTGCTCCGCACAGCAGGGTGCGGCTGTCGCCGCACCCTGCTGCTCTGTGCTGGGGGTGGATCAGTTGCTGCCCGAGTCGCCGTCGCCCTCGATGACGACCACCTGGTAGTTCTCGTCCAGGCGTACGTCGACGGTCGCCCCGTCGGGCTTGGTGACCTCGACCTCGTAGGTCGCACCGTTCTCGCTGTCGGTCTCGACGCTGTTCGCGGTCCCTCCACCTGTCGCCTCGAGCGCGGCCGAGGTCGCGGCGTCGGCCTGCTCCCGGGTGTACTGGTGGCTCACCGGACCGTCGTCACCGCCGCTGGTCGCGACGGCAACACCACCACCGGCGACCGCCAGGGCAGCGCCGACTCCGGCCGCGGCAACAATCACTCGCTTTCGCATGACTCTCCTCTCTTGATCGTGCAACGTCGATTACAGCCTCCACAGTGGTTGCTGAAGCCATCCTGAAGCCGGCCGGATCAGTTCGACTTCAGCGGGCATTCAGCGGCGGCTGAGATGCTGGCGGCGTGCGGATCCTGGTCGTCGAGGACGACAAGCAGCTGGCGGCTGCGCTGCGACGGGGGCTTGAGTCCGAGGGCCATGCGGTCGATGTCGCCCTGACCGGTACCGACGGCGAGTGGTACGCCACCGAGAACACCTACGACGCGATGGTGGTGGACGTGATGCTGCCCGGCCTCGCCGGTGACACCCTGTGTGCCCGGCGCCGAGATTCAGGTGACTGGACGCCCATCTTGATGCTCACCGCGCGCAGCGGGCCCGAGCAGGAGGCGCGAGCGCTCGACGCAGGGGCGGACGACTTCTTGTCCAAGCCGTTCTCGTTCATGGTCCTGACCGCGCGGCTGCGGGCGCTGCTGCGCAGGGACAGCCGTGAGCGGCCCACCGTGCTGAAGGTCGGAGACTTGCGCCTTGACCCGGCGCTTCACCGGGTGTGGCGCGGGGACACCCCCGTCGACCTGACTCCCAGACAGTTCTCCCTGCTGGAGTTCATGATGCGCCACGCCGACCAGATCCTGTCGAAGACGACGATCTTGGAGCACGTGTGGGACTTCGCCTACGACGGACATCCCAACATCGTCGAGGTCTACGTGCGACAGCTGCGGCAGCGCATCGACGAGCCCTTTCAGCGGTCCTCCTTGCAGACGGTCCGCCTGGTCGGCTACCGGGTCGTCGATGACCTGGCGCAGCCGGGGACGGCGCGGGGGAGATGATGGGCCGGCTGAGCTTGCGGGCACGCGCCACGGTGCTCGGCACCTTGGTGTTCGCGTTGCTCCTCACCGTCGGGTCGATGCTGCTGGTCTCGACGCTGGAGAGCCGGTTGACCGCCGCATCCGACCAGGTGTCCCGCTCCCGGGTCGTCGACCTGCTGACCCTGGCCCGTCGCGGCGGGCTGCCGACGACATTGCGGAATGTCGACGAGAACGGTGTTGCTCAGGTGGTCGCGGCTGGCGGGACCGTGGTGGCCGCCTCACCCAATGTCGCCGGCGAGCCGGCGGTAGCCGCGCTGCACCCGGGTGAACGTCCCGAGACCAGCACTTTCCGGGCACCCGACGACAAGGAGACCGAGACCTACCGGTTCTGGTACGCCTCGGGCCCGAGCCCCGATGGGCCGGTCACCGTGTACGTCGGCAACAGCCTCGAGGCGGTCTCGGAGGCGTCCGGGGCTCTGCGATGGGCGCTGGGAGTGGGCGTGCCCGTCGTCGTGGTCCTGCTCGGGGTCGCGATCTGGCTGCTGCTAGGCCGGGTGATCGGGCGTCTGGACCGCATTCGGGCCGAGGTCGACCGGATTTCGGAGAAGAACCTGGACGCACGCGTGGCCGGTGACGGGGTCGACGACGAGGTCGGTCGTCTCGCCGCGACGATGAATGCGATGCTCGAGCGTCTCGATGTGGCCGCGCGGCGACAGCGTGACTTCGTGGCCGATGTGTCTCACGACCTGCAGAGCCCGCTGGCCGCGCAGCGGGTCGCCCTCGAGGTGGCACTCGCGAGGCCGGAAGCCGTCGACACCGTTCGCTTGCGTGACGAGGTGCTGGGCGCGACCGCTGACATGGAGCGTCTCGTGGGGGACCTGCTCGTGATCGCGTCGGTGGACGCCAGCACCGGCCCGGCAGCGGTGTTGATGGACCTGGACAGTGTGGTCCTCGAGGAGGCCACGCGCGCCCGGGTCGGCGGTGCGGTCGAGGTGGACACGTCGGCGGTCTCGGCGGCGCCGGCGTACGCGGATCCTGGCGATGTCCGCCGCGTCGTCCGCAACCTGCTCGACAACGCCCTCGCCCACGCGGGTAGCCGGGTGGAGCTGTTCGTCGACGTCACCGATGACGGCTTCCGGCCGTGGGCGGAGCTCCTGGTTGTGGACGACGGACCGGGAGTGCCGGCGGAGCACCGGGACCGGATCTTCGACCGCTTCTACCAGGCCGACACCGCTCGGTCGCGTCACGGCGGCAGCGGTCTCGGTCTGTCGATCGCCCGCGAGCTCGCCGAACGAAGCGGCGGACGCCTCGAGCTGCTGCACGCGCAGACGGGCGCAACCTTTCGGCTAAGGCTCCCTCGGTCCCGGGAAGCCTTATAGGCCGACGCCCGCCGTGGCCGGCACGACGAGTGCGAGCGTCGGCCCATGAGTGTTGCGACAGATCGTGCCCATGGCCCGGTGTCGGGCGCGGCTCTGGCGCTTGTCGCCACCTTGGTCGTGGCAACGTCTAGATCTTCGGCGGCCTGGCCGCGCGTGCTCGGACACCGGCTGGTGCAACGACTCGAGCCGGCAGAGCTGCTCCGGGACGAATGAGGTCCGAGCACCTGCGGCCGCGACAGCGTGGGACGCCTCGCCCGCGCCTTCAGGTCGGCTTCAGCGGGAGTCCGGGAGAATCACCATCGGAAGCACGCCGAGGGAGGAGGTGCCCATGACCGAGGAGTCCACGCGAGACTTGGCGCTCAAATGCTCCGATCTCCACGTTCGCTACGGGATGTTCACCGCGGTCGACGGGCTCTCGCTGTTCGCTCGCTCTGGAGAGATCCTTGGGCTCCTCGGCCCCAACGGCGCGGGGAAGACCTCCGTCGTCCGGGCAATCACCACGATCGTGCCCGCCTCTGCAGGGACCATCGTGGTGAATGGTCACGACCTCAGCGATCCGGTCGCGATCAGGGCCAGCATCGGGGTTCTGCCCGAGTCGAACGGCTATCCCGGTGTCCAGACCGCCAGGGACTACCTGAGCTTCTACGCCGAGCTGTTCGGAATGGGTCCGGCGGCGGCGCGACGCCAGGCTGACCGTCGCCTCCGCGAGCTCGGGCTGAGCGGCAACCACCAACGGATCGGGACCTTCTCACGAGGCATGCGGCAACGCCTCGGCCTTGCCCGCGCCCTGATCAACCGTCCGGCCTTGCTCCTGCTCGACGAGCCCACCCTGGGACTCGACCCGGGAGGTCGGGAGGACCTACTGCGACAACTGGCCGGGAGCGCAGTCGACGACGGCGCGTGCGTGGTCCTGTGCAGTCACCAGCTCGACGAGGTGCAGCGAGTCTGCGACCGGGTCGCGATCATGGACCATGGCCGAATCGTCGCCGACGGGACGGTCGACGAGGTCGTAGCCGCCTCCGGTGTCGCCGGGCGCACCAGGCTTCGCGTCGCGCTGGACGACATGCTCCTCGCGGACGAGGCGCTTCGAGCCTCGCCAGCGGTCAGCGCGGTTCACTACGACAACGCGCGACCGGGGGACATCGAGGTCGAACTCGCCTCCAGGGACGGATCCCGCACCCAGCTCCTCAGGGCACTCCTCGATGCGGAGATCGAGCCCCGATCGTTCGACTTCCAAGGAGCCGCTCTCAGTGATGCCTTCCTAGCTCTCACCTCTCGAGGACGTGACACCGAATGACGACGACCATGGGGGCGGTACGACGGCACCAGGGGCGAGCGCGCCCCGGCTGGCGAGTGGTGCTCGGCAAGGAAACGGCCGACCTGTGGCTCAGCGCGAAGGGCCTCTCCGTCCTGCTGGCGTTCTCCATCGCGCTGTCGGTGCTGGCCTACCTCGCCTCGGGCGATGCCGCGATCAACCTGCTGGACGCGCGCGAGTCGGTCGGCGTTGTCGTGAAGACCGCGATCGGGCTGGGCACGCTGACCGCTGTCGTGGTCAGCGCCGATGCGATCTCCGGCGAGCGGGAGCGGGGCACGCTCGAAGCGCTCCTGGTAACCCCGGTCGCACGCCGCCACATTGTGGTCGGCAAGCTCCTCGCGGCCACCACCATGTGGGTGGCGGCGTTGACCGTGGCGTTGCCGTTCGTGGTGGTGATGGCCGACGGCCCGGGTGTGGGTGTTGACGCCGTCGCCGTACTGATCATCGCCGGTGGGCTCGTTGCCGCTGCGCTGACAGCCCTGGGCCTGGCACTCAGCTCCTTCGTGATGTCCAACCGGGTCAGCCTGGCCGCCTCGATTTCGATCCTGTTGATGCTGGCCGCCCCCAGCCAGCTTCCGGCGATCACGAAGTCCGCGACACTCGGTCCGGTCCTCGTCAAGGCGGACCCAGTGAGCGCTGGGCTGACACTTGCGGACAACGTGCTCGTCAAGCAGCAACCCTGGACGGAGCAGTGGCTCTACCTGCTCTCGCCGACCCTCGCAACGATTGCCCTCACCGCGGCCGCGATCGTGCTGTCGGGCCGGCTCGACCTGGGAGACGCCCGATGACCCGCACGTATGCACTGCTGGCCGCGCTCCTCACTGCGGCAGTACTCGCCATTCCCGGATCCGCGTCCGCCGGAACGTCCCCGTCGACTGTCTCGTCATCGTCGGGATCCATCAGTGTCCGGATCGACCCTCAAGACGCCTCCGTGAAGCTGGGGGAGCCCCTTCCGCTCCGTGTCACCGTCGCCAACAACGGTGCCGACCAGACGCCGGAACTGGTCATCCACCTCGACGTGACGGACCCGGAGAGGTCCGTCTCGGTGGATCCCGAGGACTGGACCTCGACGCTGTCGAAGAAGGTGGGCGCGATTGCTCCCGGTGGCAACGGGCTGGTCGAGTGGAACGTCCAGCCGATCTCGAGCGGCGACTTCATGGCGTACGCGGTGGCGATGTCACCGGGCAGTCGTTCGATCGCGGTGTCGAACGCGGCGACCATACGCGTCGCGCACCAGCAGACGCTGAACCCCCACGGGATCCTGGCTGTCGCCCTCGGCGTCCCCGCCGTGCTGGGGGGCTTGCTGCTGCTTCAACGATGGATGTCGAGACGACCTGAGCCCTCCGCAGGCCGATAGTCCCCGTGCTGCGCTCCCACCGCACCGCACACCGTATTCGGGCTGGTAGGTCGACGCTCTGGAACGGGCCGGGGTATTACCAACGCGCATGCTGCTTCCTGTTGAGCATGAAGCAGATCAAGTTGGTGAAGCCGAAGCCCAAGCCGAAACGCGATCTTGCCTCGGACACGCGCACGCCCTCCGGTAAACGGGAACTGCCCTACTGAGGGGACAATGCGGACATAGCATGTTCGCGGCGCTGGGAGGCACGTCGAGAAGCACCAGCAGCGGCCGTCGGCACGCGCCTTCCTGGCACGCCTGAGTGGTGAGCGGATCCGAGCCGGTAGCGATGGGTGACTCGCAGCAGGGGTTGTGTGCAAGCCTGGAACACGTGCCACGGTGACGGCAGCACACGTGCATCCCGTCGGCCAGATGTGACGACGGTCGAAATGGTGGGTGGCATCGAGAAGCGCGCCCTCGTCCTGGCCAGCTACGAACCGCAGTGGCTCCAGGCGTACGTCGAGCAGGAACGACGCATTCGTGCGGCGCTCGGTCCAACCGCCATCCAGATCGGACACGTCGGCACTGCCGAGGAGGACTACCTCGGCCAGCTGGATGTTGGCTATGAGCTGCGAGCTACGAGCTACGAGCTACGAGTTCGCGAGCCGGGCCATCGGATGGTGAGGACCCCCGCTCGCGATGTTCACGTGCACGTCTTGGGAGTCGGCGATGAGACTGCCGATGACTACCTGCTGTTCCGAGATCGGCTGCGCGTTGACCCCGAGGACCGCGACCTGTACGAGCGCACCAAGCGTGCCTTGATCGAGCAGGACTGGGTGGACGTGAGCGCCTATGACGAGGCGAAACCGGGGTCATCGCCGAGTCAAGGAACGCGCCCGGCAGTCGCGAATCTAGCCGCACAAGCGGCTCCGCTGAGGTCGCTGGGATGGTGCTTGTCTCTCAGCCCTCGGGATGGTCGTCCTAGCCGCCAGCGCTGAGACACACCGCACTCACGACGCGGCGCAGAGCCAGCTGGCTACGTTGTCGACCGACAGCTCGCACCGGGTCGTCGTGGCGACAACGCCAGCGAAGGTCGGAGCTGGTTGCGTTCCATCCCTCCAGTGGGCCTCGAGCCGGGCACGGTCCACATCGGGCTCCCGCCCCATCTCAGAATCGGTCGGTGCGGGCAGATTCGCGCAGCGGGTCGCCCCTCCCCTCGTAGCGACGGGTGCGTCCCGTTGTCGTCGGGATTCACGCCAGGGGTCGGACGGTGTGCCGGTAGCGCTGGTACGGCGAGCCAAAGGCGCCAGCCAGCGAGCGCTCCTCGCGCCTGACCTCGCGGAGGGTCCAGGCGGCAAGCGGTGGCGAGAGGACGAGCGGCCAGGAAGTGGCGGCGACCAGCGCCGCGCCCAGGTAGCCCAGGCTCCACCCCGCGTACATCGGATGGCGCGACAAGTGGTACGGACCCGAGGTGACGAGTTGTGCCGGCGCCGTGAGGTCCACGGTTCCGGCCGCCCGTGTGGACCAGGCGACGACCAGTGCCCCCGCGAAGACGAGGGCACCGCCGATGCCACGGCTGGCCGGGAACCTCAGCGGCCACGGACGCAGCCGACCGAGGCACAGGCCCAGCGTGAACAGTGCCACGTGGCCCTCTGGCACTGGGACGTTCGACCAACGCCACCCCCTGCGCTGGTCGCCCCTTCTCCGGTCCCGGACGTCCGCGGTCATCGCGCCACAATCACCTCAGGTGATGCTGGTAGGCGAAGGCAGCGGCGGCCGTGCGCGACGCGACGTCCAGCTTCGTGAAGATGTTCGACAGATGCCGGGCCACGGTCTTCTCCGAGAGGATCAGCTCGTCGGCGATCTCGAGATTGCTCATCCCCTTGGCCACCAGGCGCAGCACCTCGATCTCGCGCGACGTCAGCCCGCCCGGCTGCGCTTCTGTGGCGAGCAGGGCCGCGACCTCTCGCCGGTCCGGGCCTGCTCCCAGGGCGGTGAGCTCGGCCAACGCGGCCTCCAGCTCGGCGACCGCTGACTGCTCGTCGCCCAGGAGGCGCAGGGCGCGACCGAGCACCACCCGGGTCCGCGCCACCTCGTACGGTGCCGATAGCTGCGCCCAGAGCTCCAGGGAACGCTCGGCATGGTCGACGGCCCGGCCGCCGTCACCGCCGAGCAGCGCTACGACGGCGACGGCGTACTGCCCCGCCGCGCAGAGCCCAGTGGATCTGAACTGCTGCCCAACGTCGAGAAGCTCCTCGGCCAGTGGGGCCGCGTCGGCAGCGTCGCCGGCCGCGACCAGCACCTGCACCGCGGCGGGGAGGACCTGGGCCCGGTGAATCGGATCCTGCCCTTCGACGAGCAACCGGTGCACCGCCGCCGAGGCGGCTTCGGCCCGGTCCTGGGCCAGCCACAGCAGCGCTCGACCGGGCTGCCCCGGGTGGCCGTGCTCCGCGGCCATCTCGAACGATCGCTCGGCCGAGGCGAGGTCCCCCAGCAGCCGGTGCGTCTCACCGAGCTCGTAGTAGGCCTGACCGACGGCGGGGTCGCCGCCCGACGCCTCGTAGCGCTCGACCGCGAGTTCCAGCTCGTGCAGCGCGTCGGTGAACGCGCCGTGCAGCCGGAGCAGCTGGCCACGGTGGGTCGCGCACTGGCCGGTGTAGGCCAGCAGGCCGGGTTGCTCGTCGCACCATCTCGTGAGTGCGCGGGTCCACTCCCCCGCCCGGCCGAAGTCGGACACCTCCTGACACGCCTCGATCGTCGAACAGTAGACCCGACCCGCCGTGACGGGCCCGACCTCCCCGGCCATCACCCCGGCGAGCGCCTCGTCCATCCGTTCGAGCCCTTCGGCGACGTTTCCGGCGTAGAGCATCAGGCGTCCCTCGGCATGGACACCGAGGGCGACCAGGTCGGGCTCGCCGAACCGGCGACCGTAGTCGGCGACCTTCGGAGCCAAGGCGAACGCCTCGGCGAACTCGCCCTTGAAGATGTGGCTCATCAGCTGCGCGTCGTAGACGTACCCGCGCTCCGCGACGTCGTCGTCGATCTCCCCCAGGATTCGTGCCGCCCGGGCGTACCAACCGCTACCAACGGCGACCTCGCCGGCCTGCCAGAGAACGATCGCCAGCCCATAGGCGGCGCGCACGGCCGCGGGTCGGTCTCCGCCCTCCAGGCTGATCTGGTGTGCCCGCTGGAGTGCCTGGATCACGTCGTTGCGGCGGCCGAGCAGGTAGGCGGTGGTGGCCAGCGCCTCGAAGTCCGCGGCGTCCAGGGCGTCGTCGTCGAGATCGCTCAGGGCGCGGTATGCCGCCACCCATTCGCGCCGTTCGTAGGAGTCACGGGCACCACGCAACTCCTCGATGACACCCATCCGACCACCTCCCCACGTCGGGGTGTCGACAGCGGCGGACCACCCCAGTCTAGGCGGCGACGGCCGGCGCGCTCGCTCGGCGAGTGCATGCACCGAGTCAGCGGGTCGCCATGTGCGGTCGCGAACGTGCTCGACGAGCTCGGCCCACAGCGGACCGCTCAACCGGAGCGGCCGTTGGTCACCGGGTCAGCTCGACGGAGTCGAGCAGCTTTCCGGCTTGGTCGATCGCGCGCAGGGTGAGCTGGTCCTGCTCGGCCACGAGGTCGACGTAGTGGAGGGTCGAGGCGCTCACTTGGGTGAAGTCCTCCTTCCCGGTCGGGCGGAGGGTGGCCGCGCCACCGGAGACCACGTAGGTGACCCCGTTGATGGGCTTGGATCGTTGGTAGTCGTGGTCGTGTCCGGCCAGCACCAATGGGACGTCGTACTGCTCGAAGAGCGGCACCCACCGTTCTTGGATCTTCTCATCCGAGCCATGGACTCCAGCCGAATAGGCTGGCTTGTGCATCGCTACGATGGTCCAGGCAGCATCGGTCGGCGCAGCAAGGGTCTCTCGCAGCCAGGTGCCCTGCGCGGGATTGTCGATCTGCTCGGTGTCGAGCACGACGATGCGGACGATGCCGACCGTGTCGACATACCAGGTGTGCTCGCGCCCGGCCTCAGCAAGGATGGCGGCCTGCTCGTCGCTCATGTAGTCGTGGTTGCCGAGCACGGGGACAAGGCGAGCGCCGCCACTGACGATCGGCCCGAAGACGTCGGTGATCCTGCTGGCGGCCTGATCCGCCTCGCCCTCGGGATAGACCAGATCACCCAGCAGCACGAGCCCGTCATAGCGGTGCTGCCGACCTTGGTCGACCATGGCCTTGACGGTCCCCTCGATGGCGCTCCCTGGCCCGGTGCCGGTGTCGCCGGCCACGGCGATGCGTGTGAGGTCCCCCGTGGCATCCGTGGACTCCGTGGAAACCGCCGGAATCGAGCTTCTCGGGGACTGCGCAGCTGGCGCGTGACGGTCCAGGACTCCGATACCGAGCACGAGGGCCACGCCGCAGGCTATGGCAGTCACAACTCCGATGAGACCAGCCACGACACGTTTGGGCACTCGATCCAGCCCTTCGTTGAGTGGGTGTGCAGGGAGCCAAGGAGGCCGAGCGAGCCCTTGGCAGGAGAGGACCATCGTGCGCCTAGATCGCTGAGAGAAGCCTGAGATTCCCGACGGCGGTCGAGTCCTCTCAGGCAATCCACAGCCATGGCCGACCGCGGTGGCGCTGAGCAGAGGCCAGGTGAGGGCGGTGCGGGGGCGGTCAGGTGGGGGAGAGCAGTGCGGCGTACTTACGCCGGTGGCGCGCCTCGATGATGCCCCTGAGCGCCAGGGCCAGCTGGCGTTGCAGGTAGGTGTCCAGGGAGAGGGTCCGCTCGAAGTTCCAGTGCTTGAGGGCCCGCCACCACCGATCCCCTGGGGCCTTTGGTGCTCAACGGGCTGCCGGCTCGAGTCGGATCACCACCGACTTCGAGGCCGGGGTCCCCGACTCCTCCGCCGTCGAGTCCAGCGGCACCAGCACGTTGGCCTCGGGGAAGTACGCCGCCGCGCACCCCGGTGGAGTGGGGTAGGCG
This sequence comes from uncultured Actinomycetota bacterium, assembly GCA_963745245.1. Taxonomy (GTDB): domain Bacteria; phylum Actinomycetota; class Actinomycetes; order Propionibacteriales; family Nocardioidaceae; genus Marmoricola_A. Next base: position 604,652 of record CAVUWU010000001.1, on the reverse strand, counting down.
ACTGCGCGGAACCCGGTGGCCCGTCGGTCACGATCGTCGTGCCAGACGCCCACCAGGTCGACCATGTCACCGTCGGCGAGGCCACGCTGAGCCAGGTCGTCGGCATGGACGAAGACCACCTTCCGCGTCCCGTGGACTCCGCGGTAGCGGTCGTCCATACCGTAGACGGTGGTGTTGAACTGGTCCTGCGAGCGGACGGTCTGCAGCAGCAGGTGACCCTCGGGCGCCTGGGCCGAGCTCACCGGGTTGACGCTGAACCGTGCCTTTCCGGTTGCGGTCTCGAACCGGCGGGCGTCTCGGGGACCGTTCGGGAGTGCGAAGCCACCGGGCTTGAGGAGCCGCTCCTCGAAGGCGTGGAAGCCGGGTACGACGTGCTCGATGTGTCGGCGGATCAGGCGGTAGTCCCGGCCCATGTCCGCCCAGCCGACGTCGTCGCCGAACAGCGCGTGACCGAGGCCGGTGACGATGGCAATCTCGCTCCTCAGGTGGGCCGAGACCGGGGCGAGGCGACCGCGCGAGGCATGGACCATGCTCATCGAGTCCTCGACCGTCACGACCTGCTCACGGCCCCCGGTGCGGTCGCGCTCCGAGCGCCCCAAGCAGGGCAGGAGCAGGGCCTCGCGGCCGTGGTGGACGTGGGACCGGTTCAGCTTGGTGGCGACGTTCACCGACAGGGCGCACCGCGCCATCGCCTCCTGGGTGACGTTGGTGTCGGGGGTGGCGGCGACGAAGTTGCCGCCCAGCGCCATGAACGCCTCGACCTCGCCGTCGCGCATCCTACGGATCGCCTCGACCGTGTCGAGCCCGGGGTGGCGGGGTGGGTCGAACCCGAACTCCTCGGCGAGGGCGTCGAGGAACGACGCCGGGGGCCGATCCCAGATGCCCATCGTCCGATCGCCCTGCACGTTGGAGTGACCCCGGATCGGGGCGGCCCCGGCCCCGGGCTTGCCGATCGCGCCACGCAGCAGCAGCAGGTTGACGATCTCCCGGATCGTTGCCACCGCGTTGCGGTGCTGGGTCAGCCCCATCGCCCAGCACACGACGATGCGGTCGGTGGCGGCCAGCTCGGTGGCCAGCGACTCGATCCGCGACCGGGTCAGGCCGGCGTGCTCCCCGAGAGTCGCCCAGTCCAGCGCGGCCCAGGCCGCCGCGGCGTCGTCGTACCCGTCGGTGAGCCGCTCGACGAAGTCGTGGTCGACCGATCCGGACTCGGCGAGCAGTTTGTTGATGCCGGCAAACAGCGCGAGGTCGCCGTTGACGCGGACTGGGACGTGGCCGTCAGCGAGCTTCGTGCCCCTCCCCACCAGGCCGCGGGCGTGCTGGGGGTTCTTGAACCGGCCCAGCCCGGCCTCGTCCAGCGGGTTGACCGCGACGATGCGGGCCCCACCTCGCTTGGCCCGCTCCAGAGCGGTCAGCATGCGCGGGTGGTTGACGCCGGGGTTCTGGCCGACGATCAGGATGAGCCGCGCGTGCTCGGCGATGTCGTCGTAGGTCACCGTGCCCTTCCCGACACCGAGGGTCTGTCCGAGCGCCGCCCCGCTGGACTCGTGGCACATGTTGGAGCAGTCGGGGAGGTTGTTGGTGCCGAGCCGTCGGGCCAGCAGCTGGTAGACGAACGCCGCCTCGTTCGAGGCCCGGCCGCTGGTGTAGAACACCGCTCCATCGGGCGAGCGCATCGCCCGCAGCCGGTCGGCGATCAGTGCGAACGCGGCCTCCCAGGCCAAAGGGCGGTAGTGGGTGTCGCCTGGCGCCAGGTACACCGGTTCGGTGAGGCGGCCCTGCGCCTCGAGCCAGTGATCGTCGCGCCCCTTCAGCTCCTCGACGGAGTGCGCGGCGAAGAAGTCGGCGCCCACCTGCTTGCGGGTCGCCTCCCAGGCCACGGCCTTGGCGCCGCTCTCACAGAACTCCGCCGCCTTGCGTTGCTCGGGGTCGGGCCACGCGCACGAGGGGCAGTCGAAACCGTCGACCTGGTTGACTGCCATCAGAGCCTGGGCCCCACGGACGGCTCCAGCCTCCCTCCACGCCACCTGGACCGACGAGGCCACCGCCGCGAGCCCCGCGGCCGAGGACCGCGGCTTGTCGATGTCGACGTCCTCACCCATGGGGCCGGAGCCTAGTCCGAGGCCGACGTAGAGTCCCGGCATGAGCGTGACCACCACGCGCCGCTCGATCGTTCGCCGCGGCGTGCGACGAGGTGACGAGCTCGCGATCGAAGCGCCGGTCGTGCTGGCCCTCGACGGTGAGGTGCTGGCGACCCTCATGCGCACGCCGGGCCACGACCTCGAGCTCGCCGCGGGGTGGCTGACCGTGGAGTCCGGCGTGGCCCGACGCGAGGACATCGTCGAGCTGCGGTCCTGCTGGCAGGAGGACACCGACCGGGTGCAGGTCGCTCTGCGCGAGGGGGTGAGGCGCCCGCGACCGCGTGCTTTCCTCACCTCCGCGGCCTGCGGGGTGTGCTCGGCCGACGTGGTGGACCTGACGCCGCTGCGCCGAGCCCGGTCACACTCGCCGGGCTGGACTGTCGCCGGAGCCACCCTCGCCCGGCTTCCCGACGCGATGCGCGAGGGCCAGCGGACGTTCCAGCGCACGGGCGGGGTGCACGCCGCGGCCCTCGCAACCCGGGACGGTAACCTGCTCGCGCACCGCGAGGACGTCGGGCGTCACAACGCCGTCGACAAGGTGATCGGCAGGGCGCTGCTGGATGGACGCCTGCCGCTCACCGACCACCTTCTCGTGGTCAGCGGCCGGGTCTCCTTCGAGATCGTGCAGAAGGCGGTGGCCGCGTCGGTGGCTGGCATCGTCGCGGTCTCGGCGCCCTCCTCGCTCGCGGTGGACCTGGCCCGGGAGCACGGGCTGGTGCTGGCGGGGCTGGTGCGGCAGGGGCAGTTCAACCTGTATGCGGGCGAGGGACACGTCGGCGACGTCGTTTGACCCGGGTTGAGAGCCCGCCCGCAACGGCGAGCCGCCGGATGGTTCGGCGACCTGGCGTGACATCGGCCGCGCGGCGGGCTTGGACCGCCACGGAGCAGGAGGCACGCTGATGCGGGTCGACCTGCCGATCCCCAGGTGCCCCGCAGGAGAAGAATCGCGGCGCTGACTGGGGCCGACGGCCGGGAGCATGTCATCCGAGGGTCGGAGCGCGTTGCGCTCATCGGCCCCAACGGCGCCGGGGCGTGGAGCGGCGCCTGGGACCCGGGGTGGGCCATCTCCTCGGTCGGGCCCGGCAGATCACTCTGATCGTCGGCAGGTCGACCTCCCCGTGCGGCCCACCGCGGTTCACCCGGGGTGGATGATGCCGTGGCCGCCGCTTAGCCCCAGACTCCGAGCAGGCGGCCCGGGCTCGTCCACGCACCGACCTCGGCAACGAGGATCAGCATCGGCTCCGCTCCGCGTGGTCAAAGGCTGACCGGGCGTTCTCTACCGACGAGGGGGCCATCGATGTCGTGGTCGACTGCAGCAGCGGTCGTGGGGGTCTCGCTCTACGTTCTCGACCTGATCATCAAGGTCGTGGCGTTGGGGGTCATCCCCGGCAACCGCCGCCCGACTTCGGGGATGGCCTGGCTGCTGCTGATCGTGACCGTGCCGTTCCTGGGGTTCGCGATGTTCCTGCTCATCGGGCGCACGCGGATCGAGCGTCGCCGCCACGAAGAGCAGCGGCAGGTCAACGAGACGCTGGCGCTGCGCACCGCGGAGCTGCCCACGATGGCCGGGGACTCCGACGTGCCTGCGTACCTCCCCACCGTGGCCCACCTGAACCGGGCCCTGGGCGCCCTGCCGGTGGTGGCGGGCAACGCGGTGGCACTCCAGCCCGGCTACCGCGAGTCGATCGCGGCGATGGCGCGCGACGTGGACGCCGCCGAGGACCACGTGGACGTGGAGTTCTACATCACCGCCTGGGACGAGGTCACCGCACCGCTGTTCGACGCCCTGATCAGGGCAACGGAGCGCGGAGTGCGCGTCCGGCTGCTCTTCGACCACCTCGGATCTCGAGGCATCCCGGGGTACGACGAAATGCTTACCCGGCTGCAGGGGACCGCGATCCAGTGGCGGCCGATGCTTCCCTTCAAGCCGCTGCGGGGCCTGGTTCGCCGTCCCGACCTGCGCAACCACCGCAAGATCCTGGTCGTGGACGGCGTGGTCGCCCACACCGGGTCGCAGAACCTCATCGAGCCCGGCTACAACAAGCCCGCCAACCACCGCGTCGGGCGGGAGTGGGTCGAGCTGATGGCCCGCGTGGAGGGACCGCTGGTGCAGGCGCTCGCAGTGGTCTTCGCGACCGACTGGTACTCCGAGACCGGCGAGCGGCTCGCGGAGGAGGTGTCCCTCCGGCCGCCAGCGTCTGGACCCGTGTTCGGCCAGGTGATCCCGAGCGGGCCGGGCTTCGACACCGAGAACAACCTGCGCGCCTTCACCGCCCTGATCTACTCCGCCTCGCGGCGGGTCTCGATCTGCAGTCCCTACTTCGTCCCCGACGAGTCGCTGCTCTATGCGGTGACCACGGCCGCGCAGCGCGGCGTGGGCGTGGACCTGTTCGTCAGCGAGGTCGGCGACCAGTTCGTGGTGCACCACGCCCAGAGGTCCTACTACGAGATGCTCCTGCGCTCCGGCGTGCGGATCTTCCTCTACCCCGCTCCGGCCGTCCTGCACGCCAAGCACTTCACCGTCGACGACGACGTGGCGGTGCTCGGCTCGAGCAACATGGACATGCGGTCCTTCGCCCTCAACTACGAGGTCTCGGTGATGCTCTTCGGGGGCGAGGTGGTCGCTGAGATGCATAAGGTCGAGGACACCTACCGCGCCGAGAGCCGCGAGCTCACGCTGGAGGAATGGCTGGGGCGGCCCTGGCGCATGATCTACGTCGACAACGTCATGCGACTGGCCTCCGCGCTCCTCTGAGGCGGCCCGGGCGTCGCGAGCGACCCGCCAGGCCCGGCGCGGGTGTCGTTTCGGCAGACTCAGAGAGGGGGAATCGTCAGGGGGTGTCGGCAGGCACCTCCGGCACGTGACGTCGCGCCATGCCCCGGCGCCCACGGAGGAGAGCACCATGGAAGAGCGCAAGGACAGCTCGGCCCCGGCCCTCGGCAGCCAGGACACAGGTACGACGGCCGCGAGCGCCGAGCCGACCGGGAGCCATCCGCTGGACCCCCAGCGCCCGTCGGCCCCCGCCGCCGGCACTGCGGCGCCGGCTCCCGAGCGCGCGGCACCCCGTGGTGAGGCAGCCACGGCCGGCCGCGACCCGCACGTGGAGGCCAAGGACCGCTTCGGTGGCATCAACTGGGGGGCCGGCTTCTTCGGCTGGCTGGTGGCCATCGGGATGCTCGTGCTCCTGGTCAGCATCCTGGGCGCCGTCCTAGCCGCCATCGACGCCACCATGGACCTCAGCCTCAACGACACCAGCGACGCGGCGGGGACGACCGGCATCGTGGTCGGAGTGACCCTGCTGGTCATCCTCGCCGTCGCCTACTTCACCGGCGGCTATGTCGCCGGCCGGATGTCGCGCTTCGACGGTGCCCGGCAGGGACTGGCCGTCTGGCTGATCGGGCTCTTCGCCGCGCTTCTCGCCCTCGCAGTGGGCGGGCTTTTCGGCGCTGAGTACAATATCGTCGAGCGGGCGGACCTGCCGCAGCTGCCGGTGTCGACCGACGAGTTCTCGTGGGCCGGTGTCGCAACTGCCCTCGGCGTGCTTGTCCTGTCGCTTCTGGGGGCGCTCATCGGCGGCAAGGTCGGGCACCGCTATCACGACAAGGTGGACCGCGTCGCCGCCAGCCGCTGATCCGCGGGAACCGGCCTGGGCAGCGCCTGGAGGCAGCGGCAGACTGGACCCATGGTCTCCGTGGACACGGTCGTTTCGGTCTCAGCTCTCCGCAAACGGTTCGGCAGCACCGTCGCCCTCGACGGGTTGGACCTGGAGGTGGGCCGCGGAGAGGTCCACGGCTTCCTCGGCCCCAACGGATCCGGGAAGTCCACCACCATCCGCGTGCTCCTGGGGCTGCTGCGCGCGGACGGGGGCGAGGTCCGGATGCTGGGGGGAGACCCCTGGCGCGACGCGGTGGCGCTGCACCGCCGGCTCGCCTACGTCCCCGGCGAGGTGAACCTGTGGCCCAACCTGTCCGGCGGTGAGGTGATCGACCTGCTGGGCCGGATGCGCGGCGGGGTCGACCAGGCCCGCCGCGACTCGCTCATCGAGCGGTTCGAGCTCGACCCCTCCAAGCGGTGCCGCAGCTACTCGAAGGGAAACCGGCAGAAGGTCGCCCTCGTCGCCGCCATGTGCGCCGACGTGGAGCTGTTGCTCCTCGACGAGCCCACCTCGGGGCTGGACCCCGTGATGGAAGCGGAGTTCCAGCAGGTGACCCGCGAGGAGATCGAGAACGGCCGCACGGTGCTGCTCTCCAGCCACATCCTCGCCGAGGTGGAGGCGCTCTGCGATCGGGTGAGCATCATCCGCGAGGGCCGGACGGTGTCCACCGGGAGCCTGGCCGAGCTGCGCCGGCGTACTCTCACCACCGTCGTCGCCCACCTGCGCGGCCCCGCCGACTCCCTCACCGCGCTCCCCGGAGTCACCAACGCCGTCATGCGGGACGGGGAGGTGCGCATCGAGGTGGAGGGCGCCGCCCTGGACCCGGTGCTGCGGGAGCTGTCCGCGGTCGGGGTGGAGTCGCTGGTGGCGCACCCGCCGACGCTGGAGGAGATGTTCCTCAGCCACTACGACGAGCCCGACGACAGCCCGGCTCCTTCGACGGCCGCCGCTGCGACCGGTCCCTCCGGTCCGGCTGGACACGCCGGAGGCGAGGCATGAACGGCTTCGAGGGGACCGTTCAGCTGATGCGCCTGGCCCTGCGCCGCGACCGGCTGCGGATCCCCGTCTGGGTGCTGGCGATCGCCGGGATCACGGCCGTCTCCGGCGCGGCCGTCGAAGGCCTCTATCCCGACCAGGCGCAGATCGACGCCTACGCCAACCTGGTCGCCAGCTCGCCGATGACGGTCGCCTTCGCAGGACCGCCGATCGGGCTCAACACCGTCGCCGGGATCATCGTCTACGAGACGTCGTTCACCGCCATCGTCGGCATCGCCCTGATGGCGATCACGATGACCTCCCGGCACACGCGCGCGGAGGAGGAGTCGGGGCGCAGCGAGCTGGTCCGCGCCACCCAGGTCGGGCGGTACGCCGGGGGGGCGGCTGCGCTGCTCACCGTCACCCTCGCCTGTACGGCCCTCGCCGTCGCCACGGGGCTGTCGCTCGCGCCGACCCCGATGGGCGTCCGGGCCGCCGCCGTCTTCGCCGCGGGCATCGGCGTGCTGGGTGTGGTCTACGCGGCGATCACGCTCTGCCTGGGCCAGCTCTTCGAGCACGCGCGCACCGCCACCGGCGCGACCCTCGTCGTCTTCGCGCTGGGCTATGTCCTGCGGGCCGCCGGCGACGTGCGCGAGGACTGGCTGGTGTGGCTATCGCCGGTCGGCTGGGTGCAGGCCACCCACGTGCCGGTGGAGAACCGGTGGTGGCCGCTGCTGCTGCCCCTCGTCGCGGCCGTCGCCTTCGCGGCGCTTGCCGTCGTGCTCGTCGAGCGCCGGGACTTCGGCGGCGGCATGCTGCCCACCCGACCCGCCCGGAGCAGCGCCCCCCCGAGCCTGAGCGGGGTGATGGGGCTGACCTGGCGAATGCAGCGGGGCACTGTGCTCGGCTGGTCGGCGACGGTCTTGTTCTTCGGGCTGATCACCGGTGCGCTGGGCACGTCGATGGAAGACATGGTCCAAGAGAACCCCGCGCTCGCGGACTACATCGAGATGACGCAGGGCGCCTCCATGGTCGACTCCTACATCGCCACGATGGTGCTGATCCTGGCGCTCGTCGCCGGCGGCTTCGCCGTGTGGTCAGCGGGCCGACCGGGAGCCGACGAGGACGAGGGGCAGCTGGAGCTGGTGCTGTCGGGACCCCTGAGCCGGGTGCGGGCCATGAGCGCCCACCTGCTGGTCACGGTGGTGGGCACCGCGCTGGTGCTGCTCGCCGCGGCTGTCGGCGTCGGGACTGCCCATGGCTACGTCACCGGGGAGGTCTCCGAGGGGTGGCGGGCCGCGATCGCCCAGCTCGCCTACCTCCCGGCGGTGCTGGTGCTCGCCGGGACGGTCGCGCTCTTCGTGGGCTGGTTGCCGCGGTGGAGCTGGGCGGGCTGGGTGCTGCTGAGCTTCGCCTTCGTGGCCGGCTGGCTCGGGGGACTGCTCGAGCTGCCCGAGTCCGTCCTGGACTTCTCGCCCTTCACCTATGTGCCGCGGGTGCCGATCGAGTCCGTCGCCGATGCCGCCTTGCCGTTGCTGACGCTCGTGGCGTTGGGGCTGATGGCGCTGGGCGCCGTCGGCTTCCGCCGCCGCGACATCGCCACCTCCTGAGCGCGGGCCTCTGCGGCCCAGCCGGCATTCATCACCAGCACCGCGTCCATGCGGTCCAGCCCGGCGGTGCCGTGCGTGATCCACACCACCGACCGGTCCTGGCCGTCAAGGAGGTCGGCCGTCACCGCCTCGGCCGTGGCGGCGTCGAGATGCGCGGTGGGCTCGTCGAGGACCAGGACCGGCTGGTCGGCCAGGACGGCTCGGGCCAGCGCGATCCGGGCCCGCTCACCGCCCGAGACGTGGGCTCCGCCCTCGCCGATGGGGGTGTCGAGCCCCTGGGGCAGGCCCGCCACCCACCCGTGCAGAGCGGCCGCGGCCAGGACCTGGTGCAGCTCGTCGTCGCTGGCGGCCGGACGGGCCAGCCGCAGGTTCTCGCGCAGCGTGGAGCCGAAGACGTGGGGGTCGTCGTCGACGAGCCCGACCGTCCGGCGCACGTCGGCGAGCCCGAGCCGCCGGAGGTCGGTCCCGGCCAGCCGCGCCGAGCCCTCCAGCGGGTCGAGGAAACGCAGCAGGACGGCGGCCAGCGTCGACTTCCCCGAGCCTGAGGGGCCGACCACGCCGACCCGGCCCCCGGGCGGGAGACCCAGGCACATCCCGCCGAAGGCGGGGGTCGTCGACCAACCGGCAGCGACCTCGTCGACGTCGAGGCGCGGAGAGGTCAGGTCCGGGGGGACCGTGGTGTCCGCCTGGGCCATGCTGGCTGGGCCGGGATCGGACACCGCCGGGGTCAGCGCGGCCAGGTGGGCAAGCCGGGCGTCGGCAGCCGTGGTGCGCACGTGCAGCGCGCCGGCGTCCGCCAGCGGCGCCAGCACCTCGGCCACGGCGAGCGGCAGCAGCACCAGGAGCGCCAGCATCGGGCCGGTGACCTGGCCGGTCGCCCAGGCGGCCGACCCGAGGGCCGCCACCGCCAGGAGCGCGGCGCCGCTCAGGACGGTGACCAGAGCCCGCCCGACACCGACTGCGCGCGCGGAGCGCTCGGCCGCGCGTCCGAGCGCCTCGCCGACCTCGTCGACGGCGTCCAGGCGTCTGGCCAGCGCCTGCCACATCACCAGGTCGCCGGCGCCCTGCAGGGTCTGCACGACCAGTGCCGAGAGCCGCCCCCGGTGCTCGACGTACGCCGACTCGGCACGGCGTACTCCGGCCCGGGCCACCCCCCAGGCCAGCATGCCCGCTGCCGCCACCAGCGCCAGCATCACCTGACCGGACGACGGCAGCCGCCAGGCTGCGAACGCCGCCGCGCCGAGACCCACGAGCACCGCGGTCGCGACCGGCGTGCGCACCCGGAGCTGGCGGTCGAGCAGGGCGTCCACGTCGTCCACGACCGAGGCCAGGACGTCCCCCCGCTGGCGACCGAGTCGGCCCGGCGTGAGCGGGACGAGAAGGTCGAAGACCTCCGCCCGCCGCTCGGCGAGCAGCGCCAGGGCGGCGTCGTGGGAGACCAGCCGCTCGGCGTAGCGCAGGGCCGGTCGAGCCAGGCCGAAGGTGCGCACGCCGACGATCGCCACCATGAGCATGAGCACCGGTGGCTGCTCGGCGGCCCGCGCGATCAGCCAGCCCGAGGTGGCGGTGAGCGCCACCCCGGAGGCGGAGGCCAGCGCCCCGAGGAGCATCCCGAGTCCCAGCCTGTGCCGCGACCCCTCCTGCCCAGTCGTCGCCTCCATCGCCACCTCGGTGGCCCAGTCGTCCGATCCGGCGGCGACTCGGGGGTCGAGCCGCCGGGTCCCGCCACGACTCAGGGATCCGGCCAGACGAGGACGCGACCACTCGGCGAGGTGGGGGACGGTCAGCACGTGGTCGGCCATCGCCAGCACAGCCGGCCGATGGGCCACCACGACCACCGCCGAGCGCCCGCCGAGCCAGGCCAGCGTGTCCAGGATGACCTGCTCGGTGTCGGCGTCCAGATGGGCGGTGGGCTCGTCGAGGAGCACCAGCGGCCGGTCCGCGAGGACCACGCGGGCCAAGGCCAGCCGGGCCCGTTGGCCCGCCGACAACCCGGCGCCGTCCTCACCCAGCCCGGCCTCCAGTCCGGCGGGCAGCGAGGCGACGACCTCGCGCAACGCCACCCGGTCCAGCGCCGCCCACAGCTCGGCGTCGCTGGCGTCCGGGCGGGCCAGCCGCAGGTTGTCAGCCACGGTCGCGGCGGCGATCCAGGGTCGCTGGGGCACCCACGCGACCTGCTCCTGCCACGCAGGCACCCGTGGCGGGGTGAGCGGCACGTCGCCGATCCGGACCGCCCCGGCGTCGATCGGCAGGTGGCCCGCCAGCACCGCCAGCAGCGTCGACTTGCCCGCGCCGCTCGGCCCGACGACGGCGGTGACCCCGCGCCCGGGAATGGAGGCCGAGAGCCCGTCCAGCACCGGCGCGGGTCGCCCGGGGTAGGCCACCCGCACGCCATCCAGGTCGATGCCGCCGCCGGCCGCCGGTGCCGGTGGGGAGGACGGCCCGTCCGCACCCGTCGCGGCCAGCAGCCGGTCGGCCTCCTCGAAGGTGGCCTGTCCCTCGGCGGCGGCGTGGAACTCCGCGCCCACCCGGCGCAGCGGCCAGTAGGCCTCCGGGGCCAGCAGCAGGACCGCGAGCGCGGTCTGCAAGCCCAGCGACCCCGCAGACAGCCGCAGGCCCACGGTGACCGCGACCAGCGCGACGGACAGCGTCGCGATCAGCTCCAGCGCCGCGGAGGAGGCGAACCCGAGCCTCAGCGTCTCCCGGGCGGCCTGACGGTAGCGGTCGGTGATGCGCCGGATCGACGCCGCCTGTGCCTCGGCCCGCCCGTACGCCACCAGCGTGGGCAGCCCGCGCACCACGTCGAGAAAGTGCCCCGACAGCCGGCTCAGCAGCCGCCACTGTCGCTCGGCCCGATCGCGGGTGGCCAGCCCGATGAGCACCGCGAACACCGGCACCAGCGGCAGCGTCAGCACGACGACGACCGCGCTGAGCCAGTCCTGCCAGGCGATCGCAAGCACCGCCAGCGGGGGCACGGTCAATGCCAGCACGAGCGTCGGCAGATAGCGGGCGACGTAGGGCTCCACTGCCGCCACCCCGCGGGTGCTCAACAGGGCCACCTCTCCCGCGCGTTGCCGGGAGAGCCCCAGGGGCCCGGAGCGCACCGCGGCGTCGAGGACCCGTCGACGCAGGGCCACCCCGACCCGGACCGCGGCGCGTGCGGACAGCGCGTCACCGGCGAGGGAGGTGGCGCCACGCAGCAGCACGATCACCGCGAACCACGCCCCGGCCCGGATCGCCGAGGCGTCGTCGCCGGCGAGCAGGGCGGCCACCAGCGCGGCGATCGCGAAGGCCTGGGCGACCAGCAGCAGCCCCGCGGCGACGCCGGCCACGATCACTCCGGCCAGCGACAGCCGGGCGGGGGCGAGGTGGGGGACCAGCCGGGGGTCGAGCGGCTTCATCGCGTCGCGCCTCGTCGGTCGTCGTCTACGCGGAGGCGAGCTGGTCGGCGCCGGCGGGGAGGTGGTGCACGCTGATCCGGCGACGGAAGACCCAGTAGGTCCAGGCCTGGTAGCCCAGGACGACCGGCGTGAAGACGACCGCGACCCAGGTCATGATCGTCAGCGTGTACGGCGTGGCAGCGGCGTTCGTGGTGGTCAGCGACACGCCCTCGGCCAGGGTCGTCGGCATGACGTCGGGGAAGAGCCCGACGAAGAGGCCGGCGACCGCCATCGCGATGGTCACGAACGTGCCCAGGAAGGCCCACCCCTCGCGACCCATCCGCGCGGCGGCGATCCCGCCGACCAGGGTGGAGGCGGCGAGGAGGAACAGGGCCGCGGAGGCCAGCGAGCCGGTCTTCACCTGGGTCCAGCCCAGGAACACCACGGCCACCACCGCAGTCACCGCTCCCGACGTGACCGCGAAGGCCCGGGCCCGATGCCGGATGTCGCCGTCGGTCTTCAGCGCGATGAACATCGCCCCGTGGGTGAGGAACAGCAGCAGGGTGGTCAGCCCTCCCAGGAGTCCGAACGGGTTGAGCAACGTCAGCAGCGTCCCGGCGTACTCCTTGTCGGCGTCGATGGGCACCCCGGCAACGATGTTCGCGAACGCCACCCCCCACAGCAACGCCGGGACGAACGAGCCGAGGATGATCGCCAGGTCCCAGCGGCCCCGCCAGGCGGGGTCGTCGCGCTTGGCGCGATACTCGAAGGCGACGCCGCGCGCGATGAGCGCGAGCAGGATCAGCAGCAGCGGCAGGTAGAAGCCGCTGAACAAGGTGGCGTACCACTCCGGGAAGGCCGCGAAGGTCGCGCCTCCGGCGACCAGCACCCACACCTCGTTGCCGTCCCACACCGGCCCGATGGTGTTGATGAGGACGCGCCGCTCGGCCTCCGAGCGGGACAGCACGGGCATCAGCATGCCGACGCCGAAGTCGAACCCCTCCAACGCGAAGTACCCGATCCAGAGCACCGCGATGAGGATGAACCAGACGGTGGTCAGTTCCATGGTGGTCTCCGGTCTCGATCAGTAGGCGAAGGTCAGCGGCTCGTCGCGGTCCTCGCCCAGGGTCGGGTTCGGTGGCTCGACGAAGGGGTCGGCGCCTCGGCGGATGTAGGCGAGCATCAGCCCGACCTCGATGATCGCGAGCACGGCGTAGATGAGGGTGAGGGCGACCAGGGAGACCAGCGCCTCGCCGACCGCCACGCCCGGCGACACGGCCAGCTCGGTGGTCATCAGCCCGAACACCGCCCACGGCTGCCGGCCCATCTCGGTGAAGATCCACCCGAAGGAGTTGGCGGCCAACGGGAGCAGCGGCAGCGCCACCGCCACCCCCACCCACCCGCGCGAGCCCGGGATCCGGCCCCGCCGGGTCGCCCACAGGGCCGCGGCGGCGAGCGCGGCTGCGGCGATCCCGAGCCCGATCATCAGCCGGAAGCTCCAGTAGGTGACCGGGATGATCGGCACGTAGTCACCGGCGGTGTAGTACGCCGCTCCTGGGTCCGACCCATACGTCGCGCGGTACTGCTCGCGCAGTTCGTCGATGCCGCGGACCCCGCCGTCGAAGTCGCCGGTGGCGAGGTAGGACAGCAGGCACGGCACGGTCAGGGAGTACCTCTCCTGCGTGCCGTCGAGGCTGCCGACGGTCAGCAGCGAGAACGGCGCGCAGGACTCCGAGGTCTCGTAGATCGCCTCGGCGGCGGCCATCTTCATCGGCTGGACCTCGGTCATCACCTTGCCTTGGATGTCGCCGGTGAGGGCCACCCCGAGTCCCGAGACGAGCACGACCGTGGCACCGACCCGGACTGCGGTGCGATACATCGGCCGGTCCGGCTCGGCGGTCTTCTCCCGCAGCATCAGCCAGAACGCAACGCCCAGCACGAACCCGCCACCGGTCAGGTACGCCGAGAGGATCACGTGCGGGAAGGTGACCAGCTGCACCTGGTTGAGCAGGACCGCGGCGAAGTCGTCGAGCTCGGCGCGACCGGTCTCGGGGTTGAACCCGTAGCCCACCGGGTTCTGCATCCAGGAGTTGGCCGCGAGGATGAAGTACGCCGAGAGCAGGGTGCCCAGATGCACCAGCCACATGGTCGCCGCGTGCAGCATCCGTGGCAGCTTGTCCCATCCGAAGATCCATAGGCCCAGGAACGTCGACTCGAGGAAGAAGGCCAGCAGCCCCTCGATGGCCAGCGGAGCGCCGAAGATGTCGCCGACGAAGCGCGAGTAGTCGCTCCAGTTCATCCCGAACTGGAACTCCTGGACGATGCCGGTGACCACGCCAAGGGCGAAGTTGATCAAGAAGAGCTTGCCGAAGAACTTCGTCAGCCTCAGCCACTGCTCGCGGTGGGTGCGGATCCAGGCGGTCTCGAAGAGCGCGACGAGCCCGGAGAGGCCGATGGTGATCGGCACGAAGAGGAAGTGGTAGACGGTCGTGATCCCGAACTGCCAGCGGGCGATGTCGAGCACGTCCATGGAGGTCCCCTTGCGGAATCGAACGCTCTTACTACGGATCGTAGGAGGAGCCGCCGTCGAGGGTACGTCGCGCCGAACCGGTCGGGGGGCGAGTGTGACCGACGTACCATGACTCCCTATGGGCTTGAGTTCGCGCATGGGTGACCTGGAGCGCGCGGTCATGGAGCGGCTCTGGGCCACCGAGCAGCCCCCGATCGGTGACCCCGGGCGCGAGTGGCACACGGTGCGCGAGGTCCACGGTTTCCTGTCCGCGCAGCGGGACGTCGCCTACACCACCGTGCTGACCGTGATGGACCGGCTTGCCAAGAAGGGACTGGTCGACCGGCGGCGGCAAGGCAAGGCGCACGGCTACCGGGCGGTCGCGACCCGTGGCGCGATGACCGCGGGTCTCATGCACGAGGCGCTGGCGGAGTTCGGCCGCGACGACCGGGCCACGGCCCTGGTCGCGTTCGTGGGTGAGGCCACCGAGGAGGAGCGGACCGCGCTCCGTGACGCGCTCGCCCGGCTCGGGCACCGCGACCGCTGACCGCGCCTGTGACCGCAGCCGTCCTCGCCGCGCTCGCCGTGCTGCACGCCGGTCCCCTTCCGTCCCTGCTCGCGCGGACGCCGGCGATCCGGCGCGCGCCACGCGCTGCGGTCGCGCTGTGGCAGGCGATCGCGCTCGCCGCGGTGCTGGCCGCCCTTGGCGCGGGACTGGTCACCGTCACCGCCGCAGGCCTGGGACCCGGCCACGGTCTCCTGGACCGGTCTGTGGCCGTCGCGGCGCTGCTGCTCACCCTGGTGGTCATGGGCCGGCTGCTGCTCACCGGCCATCTGGTGGGCACCCGGCTGCGGGCGGTGCGGCGACGCCACCGGGCGCTGGTCGACCTGGTGGCCGCGCGCGACGCGGCGCTGGAGCCCAGCGTGTTGGTCCTCGAGGACTCTGCGCCGGTGGCGTATTGCCTCCCGGGCATCGTCTCGGGCCGGGTGGTGATCTCCCGAGGTGCCGAGACCGCCCTGGAGCCGGAGGAGCTCCGGGCCGTGGTCGCTCACGAGCGCGCCCATCTCGCCGCTCGGCACGACCTGGTCCTGGAGGCGTTCACGGTGCTGCACGACGCCTTCCCCCGGTTCGTCGCTGGTGCCCGTGCCCTCGCCGAGGTCCGGCTGCTCGTCGAGGTGCTCGCCGACGCGGCTGCCCGGCGCAAGCACGGAGCCCTGCCGCTCGCCCGGGCTCTCGTCGCCCTGGCCGGGACCGCCGCCCCCGATGCCGCGCTGGCGATCGGCGCCGGCTCGGGCTCGCCGGACCTGCGGGCCCGGATCACACTCCTGGCCGACGAGCGGCCGCACCGCGTCGTCTCCGCCGCGCTGTACGCTGCGGCGGCCGCGGTGCTGGCTCTGCCAGGCGTTGTCGTGTCCTACCCCTGGCTGGCCCCGCTGCTCGGATCGTGAGCAGCAGCCCTCAGATCCAGGAGCGGAACCAGATCCGGTCCAACCAGTCGGGCGTGGAGATCAGCTCGAAGGTGTAGACCGGCCACAGCCAGGCGAAGTGCGCGACGACGGCCACCACGAAGGCACCGACGACGATCGCCCCAATGCGTCGTCGCCGCCCCGGAACGGCCGGCCCCAGCAGCCGACCGAGCAGCAGGCCGAGGGCGACGACCGTGAACGGCAGCAGCACCACCGCATAGAAGGAGAAGATCGGCCGGTCGGCGTAGCCGAAGAACGGCAGCCACGTGGTGAGCACGCCGACTATCGCCACGCCGTACCGCCAGTCCCGCAGCGCCAGCCACCCGTAGGCGGCGTGCGCGAGCGCCACCACGCCGCCCCACCAGAGCACGGGGGTCCCCAGCAGCACCACCTCGCGCAGGCAGGTGCTCTCCGCGGGAGCGGTGCACCCCGGCGCGGTCGGCGCGATGTCGAGGTCGGTCGCCGCGACGACCGGCCGCTGCATGACCGGCCAGCCGATCGGGTGCGACTGGTAGGCGTGGCTCGCCTCTTCGAGCCCGCCGGTGTGGAAGGCCCACACCGCGCCGTGGTAGTGCCACAGGCTGCGAAGCCCCTGGAAGAGGGAGGGCCAGAAGCCGTCGGGATCGCGGCCGACGTAGTCCCCCCAGTAGGGTCCGTAGGCATTGTGGGCGAGTGCTGCCTCGTAGGCGTCGGCGTGCACCAGCCACCCTGCCCAGGACGCGACGTACACCAGCGCCGCGACCACGACCAGGTAGCCGAAAGCCGGAAGCCCGTCGACCACTGCCGCGCGCAGCAGCGGCAGCCGTACGCCGAGAGCGCGACGCGCGCCGGTGTCCCACGCCACGACCAGCAGGCCGAAGCCGGCGAGCGGGATCAGGGCGCTCCACTTGGAGGCGATCGCCAGGCCGAACAGCACTCCGGCGGCCAGCCGCCACGGCCGCCACCACATCCCCCGAACCGGCCCCCAACCAGGGTCGCGGCCTGGGACCCGGCTCAGGGCTGCAAGCCGGGCCCGGCTCCGGTCCCGGTCGGCCACTAGGCAGGCCACCGCACTGAGCAGGAAGAACGCGACGAAGATGTCGACCAGCGCCAGCCGGGACAGCGTCAGGTGGAGGCCGTCGAAGCACAGCAGCAGCCCCGCGACCCCGCCGAGGGCCGTGGATCCGGTCAGCCGGCGCACCAGCCGCACCATCACCAGAACCATCAGCGTGCCGACGACGGCGCTGGCCAGGCGCCACCCGAGCGGCTCGAACCCCACGAGTCGCTCGCCGGCGCCGATCAGCCACTTGGATACCTCGGGATGCACCACCATCGTGGGCGTGTCGGTCTGGAGATCGGGTGACCACCGGCCGGCCAGGATCTCCGCGTTGGCGCCCTCGACCCAGCCACGGGCATGGCCGTGCTGCCACAGTGACCAGCCGTCCTTGGCGTAGTAGGTCTCGTCGAAGGCGAAGGCGTGCGGGCGGCCGAGCCGCCAGAACCGCAGGACCGCTGCCAGCAGTGTCACCGCCAGGGTGACCGCCCAGCCCCAGAGCGCGTCGTCGCCATCGCGGCGGGCCGAGAGGCGCTCGGTGGCCAACGGCACGCGGCGGCCGCTAGCCGTGGTTGACAGCCCCGACCACCGCGGTGCCGTGGCGGTCACCGAGCGCCAAGGCCGCACGCGGCCGGGAGGGTGGCGGTCACGGCGAGCAAGCCTACGGGCGATGGCCGGTGCGTCCGGACCTCCCGGGTGGAGGCGACCGACATCGGGGACACTGTCCCGGTGACCGGTGTCCTCGTGCTCGCCGCCACCCCGATCGGCAGGGTCGAGGACGCCTCGCTGCGGCTGGCCTCGGAGCTGGCGGCCGCCGACATCGTCGCTGCCGAGGACACCCGCCGGCTTCGCCGGCTGGCCACCGATCTGGGGGTGGAGCCCCGCGGCCGGGTCGTGTCCTACTACGACGCCAACGAGAGCGGCCGCGGGCCTCTGCTGCTGCGGGAGCTGGTGGCCGGTCGTCGCGTCGTCGTGGTGACCGACGCCGGGATGCCCTCGGTGTCGGACCCCGGCTACCGACTGGTCACCGCGGCCGTGGAGGCCGGGGTGACCGTCACCGCGGTCCCCGGCCCCAGCGCCGTGCTCACCGCCCTGGCGGTGTCGGGGCTGCCGGTGGACCGCTTCTGCTTCGAGGGGTTCCTGCCGCGTAAGGCCGGGGAGCGGGCGCGCCGGCTCAGTGACCTGGCGACCGAGCCACGGACGTTGGTGTTCTTCGAGTCGCCGCACCGCACAGCCGTGAGCCTCGCGGCGATGGCCGACGCCTGGGGAGGTGAGCGGCAGGCCGTGGTGTGTCGCGAGCTCACCAAGACCCACGAGGAAGTCGTCCGCGGGGGGCTGGCGGCGCTGGCAGCCTGGGCGGCGGACGGGGTCCGCGGTGAGGTGACCCTCGTGGTGGCCGGGGTGCCCCGCGCGCCTGCTGGCGCGGTGGCCCCGGCCGACCTGGCTGCGCTCGTGGCCGCGGAGGAGGCCGGTGGCATCGCCCGCAAGGACGCGATCCGGGCCGTGGCACGGCGTCTCGGGGTGGCGCGCCGGGTGGTGTACGACGCCGTCCACCGCCCCGATATCCGCCGCGGCAACGGGTCGAATACCGAGAAGGGAGACTGACCCGATGAACGCCCGTCCCCCGGCGCCCGAGCCACTGCCGAGCCAGGTCGTCGACAGCCACTGCCACCTCGAGATGGCCCCCCGCGACGTGGAGCCGCTGCTCCCTGACCAGGCGCTGCGAGCGGCCGCCGCGGTCGGCGTCCCCAGGGTCGTGCAGATCGGCTGCGAGCTGGAGAGCGCCCGCTGGTCGGCGCGGGTGGCCGCTGAGCACGAGGGCATCGTCGCCGGCGTCGGCCTCCACCCCAACGAGGCGCCTCGGCTGTCGAACCGCGGCGTCTTCGAGGAGACCTGGGCGGAGGTGGAGCGGCTGGCCGAGCGTCCGCGGGTTCGCGCGATCGGAGAGACCGGACTCGACTACTTCCGGACCGGGCCGGAGGGCAGAGGTGCCCAACAGCACTCCTTCCGCCTCCACATCGACCTGGCCAAGCGGCTGGACCGAACTCTGGTGATCCACGACCGGGACGCGCACCAGGACGTCCTGCGGGTGCTCGACGAGGCGGGTGCCCCGCCGCGGGTGGTCATGCACTGCTTCTCCGGCGACGCCGACTTCGCCCGAGCCTGCCTGGAGCGTGGCTTCTGGCTGTCGTTCGCAGGCACCGTCACGTTCAAGAACGCCCCGGCGCTGCGCGAGGCTCTCCGCGCCACCCCGCCGGAGCGGGTCCTGGTCGAGACCGACGCCCCGTATCTCACGCCGAGCCCGCACCGGGGGCGCCCCAACGCCTCCTACCTGATCCCGGTCACGGTACGATTCATGGCACACGAGCGAGGCGAGGACCTCGTCGCGTTGTGTTCCACGCTGGAGCGCAACACGTTCTCGGCCTTCGGTGGGCGATGGTGACCTGTCGCACCTGGTCCAGATCGGCGGTTTGCTGCGCTGCGCTCGCGGTGAACTAGGTCACCGGAGGGCTGCCAGCAGCCTGTGGAAGGGCCGCCAAGCGCGCTCAAACGCCCTCCAACGATGTCAACCCGAGCCTCGCGCCGATTGGCCGCCGTCCCCGTGAGTCGTTAGTTTTGGTGTTGTCAGCCGGGAGCGGGAGGCAACACCTCGGCGGCATCACTTGGGAGATCACACCGACACCGCAGCGCCCTGACCGGGCCGCAGCGCGTGCCTGAGTGCCTGTCGCGCCCGTCGCCCACAGAACACAACCCCCCTGGAGAAGCGTGCCGTCCACCACCGCACCCCTCGCCAAGACCCCCCTGAACATGCTCCGCCGCAGCCGCGCCGGGCTCGCGTCGTTGGTCGCAGCCGTGGCCCTGGCGCTGGTCGCAGCGGCGTTCGGCTACCAGGCTCTGGCCACCAACGACGTCGTCCTCTCCCTCGACGGTGAGGCTCAGGAGGTCAGCACCGACGGTGACACCGTCGAGGCCGTGCTCGCCGACGTCGGCGTGCGGCTTGGCAAGCACGACGTGGTGGCTCCGGACCTGGACACCACGGTGAGCGACGGGACCCGGATCGCGGTCCGGTTCGGCCGCCCGCTGGACGTCAACCTCGACGGCGACAAGACCCGCCACTGGGTGACCGCCACCGACGTCACCTCGGCCCTGGACCAGATCGGGCTCCGCGTCGGCGGCGCGAAGCTGTCGGTCAGCCGTGGTGCCGAGATCGACCGCAACGGCATGGCCCTGACCATCGCCACCCCCAAGCGCCTCACCTTCGCGGTGGCCAACGCCAAGCCGGTCACCAAGAAGGTTCCCGCGGTGACCGTGCGCCAGGCCCTGAACGAGCAGGGCATCAAGGTCGACGGTGACGACATCGTCAAGCCGCGTCCGGGCCACCAGGTGGAGAACGGCGACAAGATCACCGTCACCCGCGTCAAGGTCGAGCGCCAGACCGTCCGCGACGAGGCGATCCCGTTCCGCACCGAGACCGTGAACGACGACTCGATGTACAAGGGCAAGGAGAAGGTCGCCCGCGAGGGCCGGGCCGGCAGCCGGGACGTGACCTACCGGGTCCGCACCGAGAACGGCAAGGTCGTCGAGCGGCAGGTGCTCAACGTCAGCGACGTCGTCGAGCCGGTTCACAAGCAGGTCCGCGTCGGCACCAAGGACCGCCCCGCCCCCGCCCCCTCGCCCTCCCCGTCTCCCTCCCCGGCCCCGGCCGCCAACTTCGCCAGCGGCAACAGCACCTGGGACCGGCTCGCGCAGTGCGAGTCCGGCGGCAACTGGGCCATCAACACCGGCAACGGCTACTACGGGGGCCTGCAGTTCAACCTCGGCACCTGGCGCGCCTACGGTGGCACCGGGCTGCCCAGCCAGAACAGCCGCGAGGCGCAGATCGCCGTCGCCGAGCGGGTGCGCGCCGCCACCGGTGGTTACGGCTCTTGGCCGCACTGCGCCTCGGTGCTGGGCCTGCCCCGCTGACGCACCCTCCAGCCTGAGAGCCTCGCGCCGTCACCACGGCGAGCGGCTCCGGGCTGGGTAGGCTCGCCGGGACATGACCCCCGAGAACACCACCGGGCACGTCCCTGGGAACACCACCTCCGCCGGTCCGAGGCTCCTCGGACCGGCGGAGGTGCGTTCTCTGGCCGCCGCCGCCGGACTGCGGCCCACCAAGCAGCGGGGGCAGAACTTCCTCATCGACCCCAACACGGTCCGGCGCATCGTGCGGGCCGCGGCCGTCGACGCCGACGACGTGGTGCTGGAGGTGGGGCCGGGGCTGGGTTCGCTGACTCTCGGCCTGCTCGAGGCCGCCGCCCACGTCGTCGCCGTGGAGGTCGACCCGCTGCTGGCGGGCACGCTGCCTGCGACGGTCGCCGCCCGCGCGCCCGGGCTGGCGGACCGGTTCACGCTCCGGGTCCAAGACGCGCTGCGCGTCGACGATCTGCCCGGACCCGCGCCGACCGTGCTGGTGGCGAACCTGCCCTACAACGTCGCGGTGCCCGTGCTGCTGCATCTCCTGGCCCGGCTCCCGGGCCTGCGTCGAGGGCTGGTCATGGTCCAGTCGGAGGTGGCCGACCGGCTCGTCGCCGGCCCGGGGTCCCGCACCTATGGGGTGCCCTCGGCGAAGGCCGCCTGGTACGCCAAGGTACGCCGGGCAGGGTCCGTGGGCCGCTCGGTCTTCTGGCCGGCGCCCAACGTGGACTCCGGCCTGCTGGCGCTGACCCGGCGGGAGCCACCGCCCACCTCGGCGACTCGTGGGCAGGTGTTCGCCGTGGTGGACGCCGCCTTCGCGCAGCGGCGCAAGACGTTGCGGACCGCGCTGCGGGCCCTGGCCCCGGCCGCGGCGGTCGAGGCCGCCCTCAGCGCGGCCGGCGTCGACCCGGCGACCCGGGGAGAGCGGCTCGACATCGCCGCCTTCGCCCGTGTCACCGAAGGACTGGTGGCCCGGGGACTGCTCCAGCAAGGCCCGGCCCGCTGATGCACGAGCGCGCCGCCGAGGTTCGTGTCGCGACGCCCGCGAAGATCAACCTCACCCTCGCCGTGGGCCGGGCCCGCGAGGACGGATATCATCCGCTGGCCACCGTGTACCAGGCCGTGGGGCTCTACGACGACGTCGTCCTGCGCTCGGCTGACGAGCCGAAGGTGACGGTGTCCGGCGACGGAGTGGCCGTCGACGAGGTGCCGCTCGACGGCTCCAACCTCGTGCTGCGGGCGGTGGCGCTGCTCGCCCGGCATCACGACCGGGAGCTGGTCGCGGCCGTCCACGTGCACAAGCGAATCCCGGTAGCCGGCGGGCTCGCCGGTGGCAGCAGCGACGCGGCGGCCGCGCTCGTCGGGGCCGACCGGCTGTTCGAACTGCGCACCCCGCGGGCCGAGATGCTCGGCCTGGCGGCTGAGCTCGGCAGCGATGTGCCATTCTGCGTTGTCGGAGGCACGGCTCTGGGCGCCGGCCGCGGCGAGCTGGTCACGCCGGTCATGACCCGCGGGCAGTTCTGGTGGCTCGTGGTCCCCGACGACCGGGGGCTCTCCACGCCGGCGGTCTATGGGCGCTTCGACATGCTCACGCATCGGCGTCGGATCGCCGAGCCGGAGGTGCCCGACGCCCTGTTGGCCGCGCTGCGCTCGGCAGACCCCGCGCGGCTCGGGGCAGCTCTGGCCAACGACTTGGAGGAGGCCGCCCTGTCCCTCCGGCCCGACCTCGCCGAGCGGCTCGCCGCCGGGCGGCAGGGGGGCGCCCTGGCTGGCCAGGTGAGCGGCAGCGGCCCCACGACCGTGTTCCTCTGCGAGGGGCCCGACCAGGCAGAAGCGCTCGACGCGTTGCTTCAGGACGAGTGCGAGACCCGGCCCGGTCTGGTGGCACCGGGCCCGGTGCATGGCGCGCGGGTGACGTCGGGTCACTCGTGAGGCGGCACGCATGAATGGGACCACCGCGCCGGTGCGCGTGAACCTCGTCAACCTCGAGAGGGTGTCCAAGGCCTACGGCGTGCGTCCCTTGCTGCACGAGGTGAGCCTCGGCGTCGCCGCCGGGCAGCGAGTCGGTGTCGTGGGCCGCAACGGGGACGGCAAAACGACTCTGCTGCGGATCCTGAGCGGCCAGGAGGAGCCGGACTCCGGGCGGGTGTCGCGGGCGCGCTCGCTGGCGGTCGGCAGCCTGGCCCAGGACGACGAGCCCCCCTCCACCGCGACGGTCGGCGCCACCGTGCTCGGGGACCGCCCCGAGCACGCCTGGGCTGCCGACGCCCGGACCAGGGACGTGGTGGAAGTGCTCCTCGCCGGCGTCCCGCTCGATCGCTCCATGGCGGGCCTCTCGGGTGGGGAGCGTCGGCGATGCTCGCTGGCCCGGGTGCTGCTGGAGGACCACGACCTGATCGTGCTCGACGAGCCGACCAACCACCTCGACGTCGAGGCGGTGGACTGGCTGGCCCAGCACCTGGCCGGTCGGGACAGCGCGCTGGTGGTCGTGACCCACGATCGCTGGTTCCTCGATGCGGTCGCCGAGGAGACCTGGGAGGTCCACGACGGGGACGTGGACGTCTACGACGGGGGGTACGCCGCGTTCGTGCTGGCCCGCGCGGAGCGGCAGCGGCAAGCGGCGGTCACCGAGACCCGCCGCCAGAACCTGGTGCGCAAGGAGTTGGCGTGGCTGCGCCGGGGCGCCCCGGCGCGCACCTCGAAGCCACGGTTCCGCCTCGACGCGGCCTCGGCGCTGATCGCCGACGTGCCGCCTCCCCGGGATCGGCTCGCGTTGCAGCGGTTCGCCGCCCAGCGCCTCGGCAAGGATGTGCTCGACCTCGAGGACGTCGACCTGACCCGCAGTGAGCGGATGCTGCTCGACCGGGTCACCTGGCGGCTCGGCCCCGGAGACCGGGTCGGGCTGGTGGGGGTCAACGGCGCCGGAAAGACCTCGGTGCTCAGGCTCCTCGCCGGTGACCTGGGTCCCGATGCGGGCCGAGTCCGCCAGGGCCGCACGGTGGCCCTCGCCCACCTCACCCAGGACGTCTCCGAGCTGGACCCTGCCCTCCGGGTCCTCGAATCCGTGGAGGCCGTCCGGCGCGTGGCCCGGACCGCATCCGGCGAGGTGACCGCGAGCGCCATGCTGGAGCGCTTCGGCTTCACCGGCGACCGGCTGACCGCGCGGGTGGGTGATCTCTCGGGCGGCGAGCGGCGTCGGCTGCAGCTGCTTCGACTCCTGCTCACCGAGCCCAACGTGCTGCTGCTCGACGAACCCACGAACGACCTCGACATCGAGACGCTCACGGTGCTGGAGGACTACCTCGACGGCTGGCCCGGCACGCTCGTGGTGGTCTCGCACGACCGCTACTTCCTCGAGCGCACCTGCGACACGGTGTGGTCGCTTCCCGGTGACGGCGCACTGCGGATGATGCCGCGCGGCGTGGAGGAGTATCTCGAGCTTCGAAGAGCCGCTCATCGCGGTCCAGGACCGTCCCGGGCCCCCGCGACGGCCGTGACCTCCTCCCCGACGACCGCCCCGACGGCGGCTGCGGCCACGGGTGAGTCGGCGCCCAGTGGCTCGGCGGCCGAGCGGGAGGCGCGCAAGGCCCTGGCCCGGCTCGAGCGGCGGCTGGCGCGCGCCGAGGAGCAGGAAGCCCGGCTGCACGAGGAGTTGGCTCGGCACGCCGCGGACTATGAGCGGCTGGCCGACCTCGACGCCCGGCTGCGTTCGGTCACCGCCGAGCGCGAGGCGCTGGAGCAGCAGTGGCTGGAGGTCGTCGAGATCCTCGGCTGAGGGTGGCGGCGCCGAGCCGGGTCACCGCTCAGGCCCGCTCCCGCCGCGCAGGTCCCGCTGGCGTGTCGGTCTCGATCGCGAGACACAGGCTGCGCAGCATTCCCGCCAGGGCCCGGCGGTCGGCGGGCGCCAGAGTTTCGAGCAGCGCCCGTTCCCGAGCCAGAAGGGTGGTCAGCGCGGCGTCGGCTGCGACCCGGCCCTCGTCGGTGAGTCGGACCAGGACGCCGCGACGGTCTGCGGCGTCGGGTCGGCGCTCGACCAGACCCCGGGCGGCGAGCCGGTCCACGCGGTTGGTCATCGTCCCGCTGGTCACCAGGGTGGCCCGCAGCAACCGGCCAGGGGACAGTTGGTAGGGCGGACCGGCGCGGCGCAGCGCCGCGAGGACGTCGAACTCCCAGGCCTCGATGCCGTGGTTGGCGAAGGCGGCGCGGCGGGTGGCATCGAGATGGTGGGCGAGCCGGCTGACCCGGCTCAGGACCGACATCGGCCCCATGTCGAGGTCCGGACGCTCGCGCGCCCAGGCCTCGAGCAGCCGGTCGACCTCGTCCTGCACTCGCCCCAGCATAGTCGTCAAGACTCTTGACATCGAGCGAGTTGTGCTCGGGGGAGGTGGGCCGTCCGCGCACCGCCTCCGGCTTCCCGCGGACGCGCTTCTGCGACCGTCAACGCGGGCGGCTAGGCTGGCTCCGCCCGATCCCCGGTTGGTCTGTCGGCAGGGCCCGCCGCACTTTGAATGCGGATCAAGCGACGTAGGTTCGACTCCTACCCGGGGAGCCCGACACCGGTCAGCGAGAGGGAGCCACGTGAGCCAGCCGGCACCGGCCGTCGTCGTTCTCGCCGCCGGGAGCGGCACCCGGATGAAGTCCAAGACCAGCAAGGTCCTGCACCCACTGTGCGGGCGCACGATGCTGGGCCATGTGCTGGCTGCGACGGGCCTGCTCCACCCCTCCCGCGTCGTGACGGTCGTGGGCCACGGGCGCGACGCGGTCGGCGCCCACGTCCGAGACCAGGTGCCGGACGCGGTGCTGGCCGTGCAGGAGAGCCAGAACGGCACCGGTGACGCCGTCCGGGTGGCGGTCGAGGCGCTGCGAGCCTCGGGGGAGATCGCCGGCACCGTCGTCGTCGTCAACGGTGACACCCCGCTGCTCGAGGGTGCGACGCTAGCCGAACTCGTCGGCGACCACGAGGCCGCTGGGCGTGCGGTCACGCTGCTCTGCGGCCTGATGCCCGACCCGACGGGCTACGGCCGCGTGGTCCGCGACGCCGACGGGGCCGTGCTGGCGGTCGTGGAGGAGAAGGACGCCGACGCGGCGCAGGCGGCTCTGCGCGAGATCAACGCCGGGGTCTACGCTTTCGACGCCGCGTTCCTCGCCGCCGCGCTTCCCCGGCTGACCAACGACAACGCCAAGGGCGAGTTCTACCTCACCGACGTGGTCGGGATCGCCCGCGGCGACGGGGTCGCGGTGGGGGCGCACAGCATCGAGGACGTCACCCAGACCGCCGGGGCCAACGACCGACGCCAGCTCGCGGACCTGGCCGCGCAGCTCAACCGCCGGGTGCTGGACCGGTGGATGCGCGACGGAGTCACCGTGGTGGATCCCTCCACGACCTGGGTGGACGTCACGGTGTCCCTGGAGCAGGACGTGACCTTGCTGCCCGGGGTCCAGCTGCGGGGCGCCACCTCGGTGGCCGAGGACGCCGTCATCGGTCCGGACTGCACGCTGACCGACGTGGAGGTCGGTCGTGGCGCCCGTGTCGTGCGCACGCACGGCGAGCTGGCCGTCATCGGCGACGGCGCGTCCGTCGGTCCGTTCTCCTATCTGCGACCGGGGACTGAGCTGGGCGCCGAGGGCAAGATCGGGGCGTTCGTGGAGACGAAGAACTCCCGGATCGGCGAGGGCGCCAAGGTGCCGCACCTGTCCTACGTCGGCGACGCGGAGGTGGGTGAGGGCAGCAACATCGGCGCGGGCACCATCGTCGCCAA
Source organism: uncultured Actinomycetota bacterium (assembly GCA_963745245.1). Classification (GTDB taxonomy): domain Bacteria; phylum Actinomycetota; class Actinomycetes; order Propionibacteriales; family Nocardioidaceae; genus Marmoricola_A. Next base: position 578,165 of record CAVUWU010000001.1, on the reverse strand, counting down.
CTACGACGGCGTCACCAAGCACCGCACCGCCATCGGTCGGCAGGCCCGGACCGGCTCGAACAACACCTTCATCGCTCCGGTGCGGATCGGCGACGGGGCGGCAACCGGCGGAGGCACCGTGGTCCGCCGCGACGTCCCTCCCGGAGCGCTCGCGGTGTCGGCCGGCGAGCAGCGCAACATCGAGGACTGGGTCACCCGCCGCCGTTCCGGAACCCCCGCGGCCCGGGCCGCCGAGCAAGCGCAGGCACCCGGCTCGAAGCCCCAGGAGTCGCCGGGGGACAATCGCGAGAGCACCGGATGAGGGAGCCAGCGTGAGCAGCATCAAGCGGACGCCCGAGAAGAACCTCATGGTCTTCACCGGCCGGGCTCATCCCGAGCTGGCCGAGGAGGTGGCGGCCCTCCTCGGCATCACGCTGACCCCCGCCACGGCGTACGACTTCGCCAACAGCGAGATCTACGTGCGGTTCGAGGAGTCGGTCCGCGGCTCGGACGCGTTCGTGATCCAGAGCCACACCGCGCCGGTGAACGAGTGGATCATGGAGCACCTGATCATGGTGGACGCGCTCAAGCGGGCCTCCGCCAAGCGGATCACCGTGGTCGTGCCGTTCTACGGCTACGCGCGGCAGGACAAGAAGCACCGGGGCCGCGAGCCGATCTCCGCCCGGCTCATGGCCGATCTGTTCGCGACGGCCGGAGCCGACCGGCTGATCGCCGTCGACCTGCACACCTCGCAGATCCAGGGCTTCTTCGACGGCCCGGTGGACCATCTCATGGCCCTGCCGATCCTCAGCGACTACGTGCGGGCGAAGTACGGCACCGGGGACTGCGCGCAGGACCTGGCGATCGTGTCCCCTGACGCCGGGCGGATCAAAGTCGCCGAGCAGTGGTCGGCGCGGCTCGGCGGCGCCCCGCTGGCCTTCATCCACAAGACGCGCGACCGCACCCGCCCCAACGAGTCGGTGGCCAACCGCGTGGTGGGCGAGGTCGAGGGGCGCACCTGCATCCTCGTCGACGACATGATCGACACCGGGGGCACCATCGTGAAGGCGGCGGAGGCACTGGCCCGCGAGGGTGCTGCGGAGGTGGTGGTTGCCGCGACGCACGCGATCCTCTCCGACCCCGCGGTGGACTCGCTCAAGAACTGCTCTGCCGCCGAAGTGGTCGTCACCAACACGCTGCCGATCGCCCTCGAGCGGCACTTCGACAAGCTGACGGTCCTGTCGATCGCCCCGCTGATCAGCCGCGCGATCCGCGAGGTCTTCGAGGACGGTTCGGTCACCTCGCTCTTCGACGGCAACGCGTGAGCGGACGCCGAGATGCCGGTATCGGGCCCTTGGGCCAAAGCGGATAGGCCCCTCGGCAACTTGTCGAGATACGCCACGCGGGTGTTGCCTAGCACCGCGGGTGCAGGTAGGGGAGCCGCAGAGGGGGCCCGTATTGAGTGGGCGGCCGGCTCTCGTCGAGGGGCGGACGCTTTGAGCCGGTGCCCCCTCGGTCGTGCGGCCGAGGAGGCACCGGCTCGCGGGCACTCTCTGCGGTCGCGTCGTGGCCTGGCGCGACCTCTCCGCCGCCCTGATCCGGTGGCCGATTCGCGGTGCATGCGCCGTGGGCGATAAGATTCGTCGGTTGCCTCGGCGAGGGAGAGACGACGGGCATCGTCCGGCTCACTCCGTGATCGACGCGGTCTCCGTGTCCATGCATGGCGCTCGGCTCGCGCTCCCTTGCTCCGGACGACACTGACGACCCACCGTGGCTGCGATCGAGACGAGCAGAGGAGCCCCCATGTCCGAGACCACCCTGAAGGCCGAGACGCGCACGGAGTTCGGCAAGGGTGCGGCGCGCCGGATCCGGCGTGACCACAAGGTGCCGGCGGTTCTCTACGGCCACGGCACCGACCCGATCCATGTCACGCTGCCTGGCCACGACACCATGCTCGCGCTCAAGCACGGCGGGGCCAACGCCCTGCTGGCCATCGAGATGAACGGTCGCACCGAGCTCACCCTCCCCAAGCAGGTCCAGCGCCATCCCGTGCGCGGGGAGCTCGAGCACGTCGACCTGATCATCGTGCGTCGTGGCGAGACCGTGACCGTGGACGTCCCGGTCGTGACGGTCGGTGACGCGGCTCCCGAGACTGTGGTGAGGGTCGAGAACACCACCGTGGCGATCGAGGCCGAGGCCACGCATCTGCCCGACCAACTGGAGGTGTCCGTGGACGGCGCGGAGGCCGGCACCCAGATCCTTGCCGGAGACCTGCACCTGCCCTCGGGCGCGGTGTTGCACGCCGACCCCGAGATGCTCGTCGTCAACGTCACCACGGCGGTCGAAATGGAGGTCGAGACCGAGTCCGACGTGGTCGAGGAGGCCGCGGCCGAGCCCGAGTCTGGCCGCGAGACCGTGTCCGCGGTCGCCGGTCAGCCGGGCGAGGCGGGCGAGGAGCGGGCCTGAGCGTCTTTCGCCGGACCGAGCGCCCCGATGTCTGGCTGGTCATCGGGCTGGGCAACCCGGGCCCGTCGTACGCCGGAGACCGGCACAACCTCGGCTATCGCGTCGTCGAGGCGCTCGCGGTCCGGATGGGCTGTCGATGGCGGGCCCACAAGTCCGGCCGCGCCGAAGTCGTCGAGGGCCGGCTCGAACCCGGAGGGCGGCGGGTCGTCCTGGGGCGGTGCCGCTGCTACATGAACGACTCGGGGGGTCCCGTGGCTGCGCTGGCGCGCTTCTACCGGGTGGACCCGGACCGGCTCGTCGTGGTGCATGACGAGCTCGACCTGCCCTTCGGGAGCCTGCGGATCAAGCAGGGCGGTGGCGACAACGGCCACAACGGGCTGCGCTCGGTGCGCTCTTCGCTCGGCACGGGGGACTTCCACAGGGTCAGGGTGGGTGTCGGGCGGCCTCCGGGACGCCAGCCGGTGTCCGACTTCCTGCTCTCGGGCTTCTCGGCGCAGGAGCGCCCGCTGGTGGACTTCGAGATCGACCGGGCCGCCGACGCCGTGGAGCGTCTCGTGCGCGACGGCCTCGAGGCCACCCAGAACAGCTTCCATCGCTGAGCCGGCGCGCGGGCAGCACGCGGAGCCGAACGCAGCATCACCTCGCCTCGCACCGTTGGCGCACGGCTTCGCCTCAGGACCTCTGGTCTCCACCTCCGACCCGTCGGGACCGTCGGGTTGCGCGGGCATGACCACGACGTCACGGGGGTATGACCCTCTGCGCAACCCGGCCGGACCTACGTCCCGATCATCACGCTCTGCCGGGTGCGGAGGGGCTAGCAGGGTTGATCCGACCACGCGATTCCGACATGCTGGTCGAACTGCTTGACCGGCTTCAAGGGGATGAGGCATGCCGGTCGTTGGGGAATCTACTTGGCACTACCGGGGGGTATTGCGCCATGTCTGCCGCTTTTGGTGACCCGTCTGTCACCGCTGAAAGTCCACCGCTCCGGCGGCGTCTCGACGACCTCTCGGGGCGTGAGCGCCCGTACCCACGCGCTGCGGGGGCAGCGCCTGTGGTGCCGAATCAGGTCGCTCCGCAGGCCACGCACAGCGCCGCGCTTGAGGCCGTCCCACAACTGGTCTCCACCGGCGAGGACGTCGATGTGCGCCCCTTCGCGCGCTGGCTGCGGGTCTGGGGCCTCCATGTGGAGGTGTTGGCGGCCTTCGCCGCAGGTGCCGCGGGCGCCTTCGTCGCCGACCAGCGCCCCGTCGTCGCCCTCCTGGCGCTGGGCGTGTGGATGCTGGGGACCTTCCACCAGGGCCGAGGCATCACCACGCCATTGACTCGGCAGGTTCGGGCGGTCGTGAGTAGCGCACTGCTGCCGCTGGCCGTCATCGCTGGCGCTGTGGGCTTCGAGGCGCTCCCGACCACGGCCGTGCCACCGACGTTCGCCGCCCTCGGGGCTGCCGCGGCAGCGTCGGTTCTCTGCCGCACGCTGCGCTGGCGGCTGCAGGCTCCGGTTCGTCTCGTGGTCGTCGGAGACCGCGCTGCCATCGCAACGGCCACCGCACGCTGGGCCAAGACACCGCGTGTCCACGTGGTGGGCGGCGTCGTCGTCGAACCCGACGTGGACGAGGAGTCAGTCCCGCACGAGATCCTGGGGGTTCCGACCCTGCGAGGGGCGGCGCGTGCGCGAGGGTTGGTCCAGGAAGTGCAGGCCGACCTGGTCGTGGTGCAGCCCGGCGCGGGCGTGACCAACGAGGACTTTCGCAGGCTCACCTGGTCCCTGGAGGGACTCCGCTGCGCAATCGGGGTCAATGGCGTTCTCGACGCCGTGGCCCCCCACCGGATCACTCCGGGCGGGCTGGAGCGGACCGCCATCATGGCCGTGCGGCCACCCAGGCCCTCCACCGTCGTGCGCGGTCTGAAGACAGCTCTGGACCGCGTCGCTGGCGCGCTCCTTCTGATGCTGTTCTCGCCGCTGCTGCTGGTCATGGTGGTGGCCGTGAGGCTGGACAGCGCGGGCCCGGCGCTCTTCCGGCAAACCCGCGTGGGCCGCAAGGGGCGACCCTTCACCGTCTACAAGATGCGGACGATGGTCCCGGACGCCGAAGCGATCAAGGCGGGGTTGTCCGACGTAAACGAGTTCGACTCCGTGCTCTTCAAGATGAAGCGGGACCCCCGCGTGACCAGGCTCGGAGCCTTCTTGCGCAAGTCCTCGCTCGATGAGCTTCCGCAGTTGATCAACGTGGTGCGTGGCGAGATGTCGCTGATCGGCCCGAGACCCTTCGTGCCCGAGGAGGTCTTCCGGATGGACGACGACACGCTGCGGCGGCAGGTCGTCCCGCCGGGGATCACGGGTCTGTGGCAGGTCAGTGGGCGCTCCGACCTCGACTGGGAGGAGTCGGCGGCACTGGACACCTACTACGCCGACAACTGGACCCTGAGCGGCGATCTTGCCATCGCCATGCGGACGGTCAAGGCGGTGGTCGCCCGCAAGGGCGCCTACTGACGCCGGCCGAGCCGGTGGTCACCAGCCCGACAGCGGCTGCTTGAGCCACCGGCCCGGGGCGGGTGGTCGCACAGCGCGCACTCGACCTTCACGTGCGGCGCCTCGGCTCGTCCGTCGCGGTCGTCGACGTCGTCGACCTCACCGTCCGGGGTTGGCGCAGATGACCCACCGTTGGCCGGGGACTCCTCGAGGCGGACCTGCTTGACCCCCGACGTTGTCCCGCCCATGGCGTGGCGGCCCTGCCTATCGCCTCGTGCACCTCTGCTTGGGCGTCGGCCTCGACCAGCAGGTCCCTGGCCCGGGGTGCTTGTGGGTCGGGGACGCCGAGGTAGTCGGTCGGTCGAGGCGACCAGCCGGAACAACCCGTTCCGGTCGAGCCGGCCCTCCCGGGCCGAGGTGGAGCAGCTCCTCGGCCTCGATGGGCCTAGACGAGGCCCTGGACCCGAGGGGTGTGCGCAAGCCGCACGTTGCGGACCACTCGTGTGCCCGTGCCTTCCGGAGATGCCGACCACCCTGCAGTGCGCTGACTAGCCATGCCGCGCAGGAATGGCTCAGGTGCCGATCGACTGCGGAGCTCGAGGCTCGCGCCCAGCGCCGGCCGCGAGCTGATCGTCGCTCCCACGTAGTCCGAGCGCGGCGGCGACCATCAGGATCGGCAGGCCATTCGGCACGATGCCGTAGTAGAACAGCTCCACCGTGCCGACCAGGAGCACTGTCTGGCTGGCCAAGCCACCGGGGTCGGTTCGTCGCCAGGTGCCCCCGAGCGCGATCAAGAACCAGCCGACGAACAGGACTGTCGCCACCGGGCCATGCGACACCAGCAACATCCAGACCTGACCCTGTGTGCCTACGGGCGCGGTGTCCACGTCGAGCGGAGGCTGAGGAGCACCGAAGCCGAAGACCGGTGACTCGGGGACCAGCTCCAGAGCCTGCATGTACAGCGAGGCGCGCGTGTCGTTGCTGGTTGCTTCTGCGGAGGCGTCGAGTCGTTCCGAGAGCCGGTCCTGCACCGGCAGGACGTAGGAGAGGCCCACGACCAAGGCCGACAGGACCCCCAAGGCGAGCACCGCCCGGAACCGACCCTGGAGGGTGAGCCGGAACGCGGCGTACAACAAGGCGAGTCCGAGGCCAAGGAACATGCCCCGGTTCAGAGTCAGCAGAGCCGGCACCGTCGAAGCGATGAGCGCCAGGACGAGCAGTCGAGCGCGCATCTCACGGCGCACGTGGAAGAGGTAGACCAGCACGAAGGGCAGCAGGAGCGAGTAGACGTTGCCCCAGTTGTTCGTGTAGAGGAAGGGTGCGCTCGGGCGCGGAGCGACACCGAGGAACGAGTCGACGTTGTACTGCGCCAACCTACGGACAACCATGTGGTTGACCAGGTCGTTGCCCAGAAGGCTTTGGGGGACGATCACGCTCATCGGTGTCCGGAGCACCGCTGAAGGAAGCAGCAAACCCAAGTAGCCGCCGGCCACGGTGGCCAGCCACCACGCCGTGAGGCATCCGGTGACGAAGCGCTCGGTCAAGGTCGCCCAGCTGTTGTAGACGTACACCGCGATCACCGTGCACGCGAGGTAGATCCCAAGTCGGTAGCCGAATCCCAGCAGGGTCAGCGTGAGGGGAAGCATGACCACCGATGCGGCAGCCCAGAGGAGGAACAGCAGCCACACCCCGAACCCCCGAGGCACCCGCACATGCGGGGCCTGCGCCAGAAAGAGGGTCATGACTCCGGCTACGATGATCCACGCGATGTCCACCAGGCCGACCAGCCACCACACCGGAAATCCGGCGAAGAGCACGGTCATCGGCCACGTGGGGAGATGTGTGGAGCGGGGGGCCGCAGGGACCGCCGTGCCCCTCTGGGACAGGAGGGCAGTCACGATGCAAATCTCCGTCGTCTGTGCAAGCGCTGTCTAGATCGTCTGTATTCTAGACAACGATGTGCCGCGTGTGGTCGACACCGTCGAGGTGCTCGCACCGCCGGCCCCTTTCTCAAGACTTCCCGGAAGTGAGTTGACGTGTCCCAAACCGCTGACGCCCAGCCCTCTGTCGAGGTGGGACGCTACCTCCAGGTGCTGCGCCGACGCTGGCTCGTGGTCCTGGTCTTCGTGGTGCTAGGCATCGCGGCCGCAGGGGGCTACCTCGCGTTGCAGCCGCGGCAGGCGACCGCCACCGCGTTGGTGAACCTGAACGTCATCACTGACGAGCCGTTCTCCTTCGCCCGGGAGCCCTCGGGTCTCATCGACCCGCAGACCGAGGTGCAGACGGCACGGTCGGCCGCCGTCGTGCAGGAGGCCGCCGATCGGCTGGGGGGAGACATCACTCCGCTCGAGGTACGCCGCAAGGTCGACGTGGAGCTTGTGAGCGACGCCACCGTGATGCGAGTCACGTACGCCTCGGACTCCAAGGAGGAGTCGGTCCTGGGAGCCGATGCGGTCTCCGAGGCCTTCCTGGAATACCGGGGCGCCTTGGCAGCAGCGAAGCTGCAGAGCATCACCGACCAGCTCACCGAGCAGCTCGACACGCTGCGCGAGCAACTGCGTCAGGTGACGCAGCGGTTGGCGTCGGCGAACGAGGGCAGCCGGCGGGCGGCCGCGGCGGAGAACGACCAGGCCCTGCTCAACCTTGAGCTCGACAACCTCCTGACGCAGATGAACGCCGTCAAGGGCATCGACACCAGCGGCGGCACGGTCTTGACTGCCGCCTCGCAGAACGATGTCTACATCACCCCCAGCCGGGCGACCGTGTTTGCCAGTGGCGCCCTGTTGGGCCTGTTGCTCGGTGTTGTCGCAGCCTTCGTGCGCGAGGCCACCGACCGGCGCGTCCGGCGGGAAGGCGACCTCGACAAGGTCGGAGGGGCGCTGCTCGGCCGTCTACCGGCGACCTCGAGGGAACAGGGCCCGTTGAGCGAGCCGTCGCTCGAGGCGGCACGGGGGATCCGGGAGCGGCTGCTGGCCTCACGGTCGACCAGCACCGGAGAGACCGTGATCCTCGAGACCGGCAAGCACGAGGCGTCGGGCCTGCCCGTGCTCCTGGCGGCAGCATTCTCCGAGGTTGGCGAGAAGGTGGAACTGCTCTTCGCCCAGCAGCCCCAAGGCCGTGGCGCTGAGCAGATGGACGCGCTTGCGCTCGACAAGGTCTCAGGCGAGGGCGGGCTCACGCGGTCCCTCTCGGACCGGTTCCCGGGCCTCGCTGTCTCGGTCTCGAGCCACGACGACCCCTCACGCATTGTCGAGCAGTTTCTCCGCACCCATCGGGGATCCGGTGGGAACCTCCGCACGATCGTGGTCTTGGACAACGAGACCGCACCGTCCACGCGAATGGCAGCTGTCAGGATCGCTGGCCACGCCGTGGGGGTCGTCCGACCCGGCAAGGGACGCACCGACCACCTTGGGGTCCTGAAGCGAGAGACCGAGGAAGTCGGCGCGAGCTTCGAGGGCTGGGTACTCGCACCCTCGGGGTCATGAGCCGGTTCGCAAGCGCGGGCGCCCTCAAGGACCGGTCGCCCCGCTGGGTCAAGGACGGCGCCAACGTGCTGACCCGGCGCTATGCGCTGGCGACGGCCGGCGACCGGCCTCCGCCGGACTTCCTCGTGATCGGCACGAAGCGAGGGGGCACGACGTCGCTGTTCAACTACCTCCTCATGCATCCCGGTGTGCTCGGCCTCTTCCCCCAGAGCCGCGGCAAGAAGAGCACCGACTATTTCTTCAAGGAGCGACAGCGAGGGGACCGCTGGTACCGATCGCATTTCCACGCCGAACGCTACCGGCGGCGACGTCAGCGTAGGCTCGGATACCGACCCCTGGGCGGCGAGGCCTCGCCCTACTACATGTGGGACCCGCGCATCGCTTCCGCGGTGGCAGGCAGCGCCCCGGGTGTGCGGGCTATCGCGCTTCTGCGAAATCCCACGGAACGAGCGTGGTCGCACTATTTGGAACGCGTCGAGAATTCGGTGGAGCCGCTCTCGTTCGAAGATGCACTCGCCTGCGAGGAGGAGCGCATCCGCGGCGAGACGGACCGCATGCTCGCCGACTCCACCTACTATTCGGCGGCGCACGACTGGTACGCCTATCGCGCCCGTGGCCTCTATCTTCCGCAGTTGCGGACGTGGCACGCCGCCTTCCCGGCAGAGCAACTGCTCGTCCTTCGTTCGGAGGACCTCTACGCCGACCCGCAGGTGGCTGTCGACCGTGTATGCGCATTCTTGGGCCTGCCGCCGACGGTGCTGCCCACGCGACGCACGTTCAATGCCAGCAAGAAGCCCCAGGGCTCGATGCCTGAGGCGGCCCGGATCGAGCTCGACGCCTTCTATCGGCCCTACAATCGTGAGCTCGAGTCCTACCTGCGCACGTCACTCGGCTGGGACTGACCCGGACGAAGGGGCCATTCACTCCTGCTATCCGGGACAAAAGTCACCCAAGGGTGGACTAATCGGGACTAAAGTCATGAATACCTCCGAAGTGCCCCATGTCCAGGATGCCCGCTGCTGTCGCCGCCTATCGTGTTGAAGTGAGCGTGACAAAGAGGCAGCATGCCGATTGGACGGGGTGAGAACGCGTGTCGATGAGTTTCGTGCGGAGCAAGCGACGTCTGCGGGTGATTGCGGTCACCTGCCTCGGCTCCATCATCTTGGCCGTGGGCCCTGGCGGCGCGGCCACGCGACCGGCCGAGGCGGTGGTCCGAGCCGCTGAGCTGGGAACCACCGCGGCGACAGCGGCTGGTTCCTGCTGGGAGATCAAGACGCATCGCTCTGCAGCGGCCAGCGGAAGCTACTGGCTGCTGACCTCGCGGATGTCGGAGCCTCGGCGTCATTACTGTGACATGGACGCGAAGGGCGGTGGCTGGGTTCTCGTGGGCAAGGGGCGAGACGGCTGGGTCGAGGACTACCTCGGCAAGGGCGACCCGGTCAGCCTGCAGACTCCGGACACCGTGCCGATGGGCTCGACGACGGTGCAGCTGTCCTCCCCTGACATCGATGCGCTCCTCGACGGTGGCCGCGTCGACGCTCTCGCCGACGGCGTGCGGCTGCGGCGAGCGACCAATCGATCAGGACGACGGTGGCAAGAGGTCAGGATGCACTTCGCCTCCCGTGACCGGTGGTCGTGGACGTTCGGGGCTCTGCATCCTCTGGACTCGTACTCGTTCGGAAAGCGGTCGGCCACTGGCAACCGCTCCCGCAACTTCGGAATGAACGGCGGCTTGCGCCGCGTGGTCAACCGGCGTCTGTCCAGCAACAACAGCAAGCTGGGATTCGCTTACGGCCCGCGCAAGAGGGGCAGTGCGAGTGCGAGCACCTACCTATGGTCGGCCACAGACGGAGGAAAGCGACCCCTCCCCTACGCGATGGTCTACCTGCGGCCGCAGGTCAGCTCGTCTGACTTCAGCGTGATTCCCGACGACGGTCTGCCAGGCTGGACGCGTCCTGACGTCCCGCGCAACGAAGCCCTCCCGTCTCCTTGGGGGGTGGCCGGGATCGCCGGCTCGCCGGGAGGGGAGAGCAGCGTCGAGGTCCAGGCGTTCGCCGAGAGCGCCGGCCGGATGTACGTCGGAGGCAACTTTGGCTATGTGCAGCGTGACGGCTCCGGCACCCACCGGGTGGCCCAGCCCTTCCTCGCTGCCTTCGACGTCCGCACCGGGGAATGGCTGCCGGAGTTTCGTCCCACCCTGGATGAGCAGGTGCGGGCGCTGACCGTCCTTCCGAACGGCGAGCTCGTCGCCGGCGGCGACTTCACGAAGGCCAATGGGGTCTCGGCAACCGGCATCGTGGCCCTGGACCCGGTCACCGGTGCAACGAGCGAAGGGTGGCAGGTCGCCCTCGAGAACCGCGTGGGGAACGGGATGGTGCGCGTCCAGGCCCTCGAAGCACGAGGGGAGGATGTCTTCATCGGCGGCCGGCTGACCCATGTCGCCGGTGGCACGAACCGGTCCACCTTCCGATACATGCGGATGCTCGCCCGGGTGTCCTCCCGGGACGGCACTCCGGTGACGGGTTGGAACCCTGGGCTGAATGGGACGGTCACGGCCCTCGACGCCTCGGCTGATGGCAGCAGGGTCTATGCCGCTGGGCACTTCTCAGCGTCGAACGGCGTGTCCGCGCCCAACGCGGCGGCCATCCTGACACAGGAGGGGGCTCCGCTGGCAGCTCCGCTGTGGACTCCTACGTGGAGCGCGAAGTCCAGCTATCAGCAGGCCATCCGCGAGGTGGACGGCGGTGTCTACGTCGGAGGGTCTGAGCACAGCCTGTTCAGGTTCGACACGCGCGACTTCACGCGGACCGCCGGCTCGATCACGAAGCGTCACGGGGACATGCAGGCCATCGCGGAGGCCGATGGCGTCGTCTACGCAGGCTGCCACTGCAACGAGTGGTCCTACGAGAACGCCTACGCCTGGCCTAAGCTGACCCCAGGGTGGACGCAGGCTGACACGATGAGGTGGTTCGGCCTCTGGGATGCCGCCACCGGGAAGCGGATCCCGGATTTCACCCCCACCTTCTCGATGCGGCTCAACCGCGGGATCTGGGCGCTGGCGGTGGACAGTACCGGAGTTGTGTGGGCAGGCGGCGACGTGGCGACGGTCAGCACACCGGGCAAGGCAGCTCGGTGGTCGGGAGGATTCGCACGCTTCCCGAGGGTCGACTCCACTGCTCCTGCGACTCCCTCCGACCTGTCGGCACGAGAGGTCACGGCGACGACGGTTCGACTTGTGTGGAACACCGTCACAGACGCCGGCGGAGGCGTTCGATACCAGATCCTCCGGGACGATCGGCCGATCGTGAGCACCACGGGCAACGTCGGCACGCTGACCGTCCCGCGGGGAGGAGACGACCGGTTCTTCGTGCGTGCGGTGGACGGGGCAGGCAACTACTCAGCCACTACCCGCGTCCTGGCTGTGCCCTAGGCTCACGATGATCACGGCCGCCTCCGGTGACCGCGTCATCGTCCTACTCTGCGATAGCCAGCACGGGCGCCAGCACTCTTCCGTTGAACTGATCGGTGGCGCCCGAGAGCACCTGCCCATCGGCGCCGACCTTGCCGCCCACGATGAGCGGGGTGGTCGGGTCGGCGAAGTCGACGGATCCTGTGGGCTCGGTGACAGAGACGACTACCGGGCGCCCGGCGCCACTGGGGCCCAGCTCCGTGACGGTCGCGCTCACCACGTCGCCATTTCGTGTGCACTGGAGGCGATACCAGACGCCTGGCTGCAATACCACGTAGTTGCGCACGTACGCCTCTCCAAGGCGTCCACGGACGGTGCATGCCGCTCGACCGCCGTCCACCTCCGCCTTGAAGAATTGGGGATAGGTTGAGATCCCCCGCTGCACGAGATTGTCCCCGTTGTCCGACGGCGAGCCGCTGCTCAGCGCAGCGACCGTGAACTCGGCTCCCCACGAGAAGTCACGCCTCCCCGGAGCCAGCGGGTCCGCTGTTATGTCGGTGTTGCTGACCATCAGCACCGCACGGGGGTACTTCCCGCTCCTCTTGAAGGGCGGGAAGTCCATGGCCTCCTCCTCTCCCCACCCGGGTGCCACGCCGATCTCTCCTCCGTCGAGGCTCGCCACGTCGATCCGCACCGGCGCGGTCCCCTCTTGGACGAACGACCCATCCTCGTCCACGTGGACACTGACGGTCACCTCGGGAGCAGGAGGCGCGGTGGTCACGTCGTCACTGGGGGAGGCCTTGGTCTCGGGCGGCTCTTCGACATCCTGGCCACAGCCCGCCGCCAGAGCCAGCATGATCGCCAGGCCTGCGCCGGCGAGAGCCTGCCCCGTCCTTGCTAGGACCATGAGTGCGCTCCTCGCATGGCCGCTGACGTCCGCAGGACATCCTCGATTTGGCCCGGAAGAACCCACTGCTCCTCCCATCCCCCTGCACCTGCGGCGAGCCGACATGCGCGCTCGGTCAGGGTGGCGGCATACGTCGCGATCGCGACTGCCCACTGGTCTCGCGAGCCGCCGGTGGCGACAAAGCTCGGCCAGGCCTTCTCGGCCGCCTGGGCAAGCAGTGCTCCGTCAAGCCGCTGTCCCATTTCGGTCGCCGCGGTCAGGTGCCAGTGCAACGGGTCCATGCCGGCGACCGCATCTCTCTCGCTCGACTCCCAGTCCCAGCACCATAGGGTCCCCGCGTCGTCGCGAGCCGCGTTCCAGGGGGTGAAGTCGCCGTGCCACCTCTCGGTCAGTGGCAGCGCCTGCGGGTAGCTCCCGACATCGTCGAGGAGGCCCTCCAGAAGCGCGCGGAGGGGCTCCGGGCACGCAGACCTCGGCAACTCGGCGACACGCCTGCGCAAGTCGCGGTACTGCAAGCTTGTAGCGACGGGTGCCCGACGGGTGAGTGGGAGCAGCGCGTAGAGCTCCTCTGGGGACGGCTCGACGGCTGCGCCTCGGACCGCCCTCGCTGACAGGGGAAGCGGCTTCGTGACCAGGCACGGCCTGCCTTGCACAGTTCCCGACCACAATAGACCCGGCGCGCGAGTTGGCCCTGAGCTCGGAGCTTCGCTCAAAGCAGCCGCCTCGCGGCGTACGGCTTCGTCGCTGTAGGTCTCCCAGCCGAGCTTCGCATAGCCCACTGGCGAGCCGTGCCCGTCGACGAGCTGCAACGTCGCCTTGCGGTTCGCGCCGGTGCGGACGCCGATCGAGGCGAAGAGCGGTCCACTGTCGAGCTCTCGGCTCAGGACCGCCATCGGCAGCATCGGATCGAGCGACTCCGCGCGCGTCGTTACGCTCAGGCGTGGGAACGGCAAGGGCGCGCCCGTGAGAGCCCACCCCCCCAACAGCATGCGCTGCACGTTCTGGACGGGCTTGCGCAGCCCTCGATAGTTGAGCAGAGCGCCCACCGTCGCACTGCGGGGGGACGCTGGCATCAGCATCGTCGCTTTCCGGACGTTCGGAAGCACGACATAGGTCTCCGCAACAGTCCATCCGTCCCCTGCCGACGTGCCAGCCGCCAGGCGCGCGGCGCCACTCTCGAGCGCCGGAGCCCACAGCTGTTCGGCCAGCAGATCGATGCGCGCGCCGAACGTGGAGCGAGCCTCGTTGTCGTCGGCCGAGCCGGGACCCGCACCGGACGAATGCACTCTTCTCCTCCTGGCGGACACGGCTACGACTTCCGAAGTGTAGCCAGCCCCGCGGGTAACCCCGGCGGGAGGCGCGGCGAACCTCCCACGGTGGGTCGGGCGATACCCACCTAGACTTGGTCGGATTCACTGTGGCGACGTCCGGAAGGGGAGGCTGCCATCACCTCAGGCTCTCACCCTGCACGCGAGACGGCAGGCAACCCTTCTGCGCGCGTGGTCGCGGGGTCGGACGCCCGTTCGGAACTGAGGAGCACGGCTCGCGGCGGCGCGGTCACGTTGTTCGGCTCTGCGTTCAGCAGCGCCATGGGCTTCCTGCTAGCCCTCGTGCTAGCCCGGGCGCTCGGCCCGGGCGGCTCCGGGATCGTCCTACAGACGATCGCCGCGGGCATGATCGGGCTGGCAGTGGCTCGACTGGGCATGGACACCACAGCCGTGTGGATCCTTCCGCGACTGCGTCTGAGTGACGTCGGCGCCGTGCGCAGCGCCTGCGTAGGCCTCCTGCTCGGCGCCGGTACGGCAGGAGCGGCTGGCACCGTTGGGTGGTGGCTGGTCCGCCCGCTTCTCCCGGACGGCGCCGTCGTGGACACCATCTCGGCGGTCTCCTGGGTGCTCCCCGTGGGCTCGGTGATGCTGGTGGCGCTCGCCGGCACCCGTGCTCTCGGAGGTGTCCTGCCCTTTAACCTGATTGGCAACATCGCTGTCCCCGGATCGCGACCCGTGGGGCTATGGATCGTCACCGCACTGGGCGGCGGGGTCATCGCAGCTGCTCTCGCCTGGGCTGTTCCTTTCCTGGTCGGCGCAGTTGCTGCCTGCCTGGTGCTGTGGAGCCAAGTCGCGAGGCTGGAGCGGGGCAGTCGCGGTCGGACTCTTCCCGACCGGGCAATGAGCCGCAGGCTGCTCCGCTTCGCCCTACCGCGCACGCTGGGATCGGCGCTGGAGCAGTCCATCGTCTGGCTGGACGTCGTCCTGGTGGGAATTCTGGCCGGAGCGGCCGCCGCCGGCGTGTACGGCGCATCGTCGCGGTTCGTTGCTGCTGGGGTCGTAGTGCTGACGGCCTTTCGCGTGGTCGTGGCGCCTCGCTTTTCCACGATGCTCGCCGAGGGGCGCCGAGGGGAGCTACAGGAGCTCTACACCGTCACCGCAGGATGGGTCCTGCTCTTCGGCGGCCCCATCTATGTCTTGCTGGCCATCTATGCCCCCGCGGTGCTTGGTCTCCTCGGCCCTGGGTTCGAGGAGGGCGTTCCGGTGATGCGCATCCTGTGCACCGGGGCGTTGCTGCTTGTCGCAGGTGGCAACATCCAGTCGCTTCTGCTGATGTCGGGGCGCAGTGGCTGGGGTGCCATCAACAAGACCATCGTCTTCGTGGTGAACGTAGCTGGCAATCTTCTCCTGGTGCCGATGATCGGGGTCATCGGCGCCGCAGTGAGCTGGGCGGTCTGCATGGCGCTCGACACGACGCTCGCTGCGGCGCAGGTACGCCGCTTCACCGGTGTCCACCCGGCCCTCCGG
Organism: uncultured Actinomycetota bacterium; assembly: GCA_963745245.1. Classification (GTDB taxonomy): domain Bacteria; phylum Actinomycetota; class Actinomycetes; order Propionibacteriales; family Nocardioidaceae; genus Marmoricola_A. Next base: position 562,651 of record CAVUWU010000001.1, on the reverse strand, counting down.
AGGATCGCTCTCTTGCTCCTTGTCATCGCAGCGTGTGCCGGCGCTTCTGCGGGCGTCGCCATCGCACTGCTGGACAACACCCTCGCCTCCCTCGCGGTGGCCGCTGCGGGAACCGCGGCTCTGCTGCTCGGCTACATCGCACTGGACCGTCAGCGGCTCGGAGCCGACGTGCTCGCCTCACTGCTCCCGATTCGGCGCCGCACCTCCAGTTGATTGTGGTCTCACGTCCCCTTCTGGCTCCGCCGGAAGCCAGGATGCTTGCACATTGTGCCGGGTGACGATCGGCCTCAGCGCCGCGGCGTCGTCCGCGTAGTACTCCTCGAGGCGACGTCGCGTTTCTGCCGAGAGCACCGGAGGTCGGCCACTGTCGAGCCGACTCAGCACCAGGCGGTCGAGGGCGACCACGCCGGCGTTGTACGTCCACCCCACCGGACCTGGCTTTCGAGGATGCCGCAGGCGCATGTCGGGGGCGTAGTCGTACTTGACGCGGTTCTTGGTCTGGAGCAGACGTAGCCGGACGGGGGCGTAGACCCCCCTATTGCTGACTCTCGTCATGTCCGGGCGGAACGACTCCTCGACGCCTAGAAAACGGAAAGCGCGCACCAGCGATTGCTCCGGCTCACGGGTGAGGGGTTCCTGGTCGAAGATGAGGAGTTGCTCAGCAGGGAAGAACTCGTGGTACCTGAGCAGGTGTTTGCCATACAAGCCGTAGTCGAGGATCTCGCGAGACCGTGGCCAGCGCTCGCCCCACTCGTCGGCAAGGAGGGCGCTGAAAGCCTCGTCGACGGGCCGCAGCGGGGCAAAACCGTGGCGGACGTAGTGGAAATACGCAGAGACCGCCCGGGCGATGGGCTCGCGGAGGACGACAAGCAGCTTGGCGTCGGGCAGGTGGGCCCCGAGTCTGGGGGGAACCTCGGCATGGGCCAGGTAGTCGGGACGCTTGATGCCCCTCAAGAGGGTGTGCGCCTTGTCAGCGAACAGCCGCGACAGGTCTGAGAGTGCCTCGGGGCTGTAGAAGGGGTCCTCGAACACCCGCGTCTCGCCGGCAGCGATCTCGATCTGCGGGTGCTGCGCCAGCTGGTCCTGGAGGAATGTCGATGCCGACTTCTGGGCGCCCAGCACGACGAAGTCCACGACTCCGACACGAGTCGGGGGCTGGTTGTTGCTCATGGTGCTCCTCGTTCGTGTGGGCCGGGCACGAGCGTACCCAGGCCCCGGACGGGGCGCCCAGGTTGTGGGCGCCCCGTCGGGCTGTGAGTGGCTGGTGGCGTCCGGTGGGCGCCGGGGACCGGTGTCAGCCGGTGTACTTCCAGAGCTTCAGTGAGGTGACCTCGACGGCCGTGGAGCGGAAGCTGGAGTCGGGGTTGGGCACCACCTTGGTGGCCGAGCCGGCGCCGATCTGGAGGGTGATCCGCGGGTACCAGGTGCGGTTGGGGACCTCCATGATGCGGTTCCACCAGCCCTTGTCGGCGGCGGTGAAGGTGCTGATCTGGTGGCCGTCGATCCAGATGGTGATGGAGCCGGGGACCTTCTCGATGGTGTAGGTGTGCTCGGCGTTCGGGTCGTACCAGGCGTGGTTGCGGATGACCAGCGGCTTCTTGATCGAGTCCTGGGTGGCGCCGTACTCGTTGTGCATGGTGATCGCCACGCGCGGGTCCTTGACGGTCCAGGTGCCCCCACCCATCCATTCCATGACGTCGATCTCGCCGTCGGAGGCGTTGTTGGGACGGAACCAGAGCAGCGCCGGCCAGATGCCGCTGATGTCCTCGAAGGTGCCGGTGACTTCGGCGCGGAAGTGGTTGGGCACGACCTGCGTGCCCTTGCCGACGATCTCGCCGGAGGTGAAGGGCCGGGAGTGGCCGGCCTCCTGCTTGCCCTCGATGACCAGCCCGTTGGCGCCGGCGGTGACGTTCTTGGCCAGGTTGACCGAGTTGTCGTTGTTCTGGGTCTGGCCGTCGTAGACCCGCCAGTCGTCGACGCTGGTGAAGTCGGTGGCGTACTGCAGCTGCCAGTCCGCCAGAGCCGCCTCGGGCTCCGGGGTCGGCTGGGTCTCGGGCTCCGGCGTGGGCTCGGTCTTGGGCACGGGCGTCGGCGTCACTACCGGAGCGGGGTCCTCCTCGACCGCGGCCGGCAAAGCATCGGGTAGCGGCGCGGCATAGACCGGGCTTCGCCGGCCCTCGGTCCCGAGGAGCAGTCGCTTCCCTGACCAGTTGACGGTGACGGACTCACCGAGTCGCAGCCTCGGCTTGATGTACGTCGTGGAGTCGGAGCCCAGGGAGCTGAAGACGTGGACGTTGCGGTAGTCGGTGAGTACCAGGCGATCTCCGCCGGGAGCGAACGAGCCCGCCGTGACCTGGGGCGGAGCCTCGGCAATGCGCCGGAGCATGTTCACTCCCGAGGTCGTGAGCTCGGCTGGGGCCGCATAGACGGCGGCATGGCGTGCCTGCTTGCTTACGACGTACACCCGGCCCGTCGTGGGGTGCACGAGGAGCGCTTCGGCGTTGCGGGGACCGTCCTCGAACTTGAACGCGTAGCGAGTGGCCCGCCGGGCCACCCGGCGCTTGAGTCGCTTGGGCTCGCTCACCCGATAGACCTGCACGCGGTTGCGACGCCATGAGTTGTCGCCGATGTCAGCGATCCAGAGGGTGTGGTCGGGCCCCGCTGCGATGTCCTCGAAGTCTCGGTTGCGAGCGCCCTTCAGGCGAAGGACGGTGCGGGTCCCGCCTTTGGCATTGACCCCGAAGATCCGGGCGCGGTCGCCACTGTCGTTGTGCGTCCAGAGCAGCGGCCTGCTGTAGGTGCTGCGCGTCAGTCCGCTCGACTCGGTGACCCTCCTATCGTGGATCGTGCGGTCGATATTCGCTGCCAGCGTCCGTTCGACCCCCGACGTCCCACTCGCGGGGCCCGTCGGCAGGCCCGAGGCAAGGGTAGCAATGGCCAGGGCATAGCCCATCTTCTTAAGCAAGACTGCCTCCCAACAGTCAGGTGCGGGTCGCAGCGGGGCCTCCCATGCCCCCGAGCGCTAGGGACCTTCGTCCCTCTTCTCGCCAGACACTAGTCCGTTAAAGGTCCAGATGTGACGATATGTCAGATTTGAGAGGTACAAGATGGGCGCCGCGCCATGCGACGCAGCGACGGGGCGCCCAGGTTGTGGGCGCCCCGTCGGGCTGTGAGTGGCTGGTGGCGTCCGGTGGGGCGCCGGGGACCGGTGTCAGCCGGTGTACTTCCAGAGCTTCAGTGAGGTGACCTCGACGGCCGTGGAGCGGAAGCTGGAGTCGGGGTTGGGCACCACCTTGGTGGCCGAGCCGGCGCCGATCTGGAGGGTGATCCGCGGGTACCAGGTGCGGTTGGGGACCTCCATGATGCGGTTCCACCAGCCCTTGTCGGCGGCGGTGAAGGTGCTGATCTGGTGGCCGTCGATCCAGATGGTGATGGAGCCGGGGACCTTCTCGATGGTGTAGGTGTGCTCGGCGTTCGGGTCGTACCAGGCGTGGTTGCGGATGACCAGCGGCTTCTTGATCGAGTCCTGGGTGGCGCCGTACTCGTTGTGCATGGTGATCGCCACGCGCGGGTCCTTGGCGGTCCAGGTGCCCCCACCCATCCATTCCATGACGTCGATCTCGCCGTCGGAGGCGTTGTTGGGACGGAACCAGAGCAGCGCCGGCCAGATGCCGCTGATGTCCTCGAAGGTGCCGGTGACTTCGGCGCGGAAGTGGTTGGGCACGACCTGCGTGCCCTTGCCGACGATCTCGCCGGAGGTGAAGGGCCGGGAGTGGCCGGCCTCCTGCTTGCCCTCGATGACCAGCCCGTTGGCGCCGGCGGTGACGTTCTTGGCCAGGTTGACCGAGTTGTCGTTGTTCTGGGTCTGGCCGTCGTAGACCCGCCAGTCGTCGACGCTGGTGAAGTCGGTGGCGTACTGCAGCTGCCAGTCCGCCAGAGCCGCCTCGGGCTCCGGGGTCGGCTGGGTCTCGGGCTCCGGCGTGGGCTCGGTCTCGAGCTCCGGGGTCGGCTGGGTCTCGGGCTCCGGGGTCGGCTGGGTGTCCGGCTGGGTCTGGGGCTCGGTCTGAGTCGTCCCTGGCGGCGAGGCAGCCCCGGCCTGCGGCATCGACTGCTGGTAGACCTTGCTCGACCGGCCCTCGTGTCCAAACAGGATCGTCCTGCCGTCGGCGGTCACCTCGACGGAGCCGCTCTCACGCAGTGACGGCCGGTCCAGCACAGTGGAGCCGGCGGAACCCATGGTGTAGAGGCTGGTGCTCGAGGTGAGAACGATGCCCTCGCCGTCAGGCGTGAAGGTCCCGCCGGTCACGTCGGCCGGCGCGTCCGCCACTCTGGTCAGGACGTTGGCTCTGCGGGTAGAGAGCCTTTCCGGGGCGGCGTAGAAGCCGGGGTTGGCGCGATCCCGACTCACGACGTAGACGCGTCCAGTCTCGGGGTGAACGAGGACCGTCTCGGCGTTGCGGGCCCCATCGGCATAGGTGAAGTCGTAGCGAGTGGCAGCGACGGTGTCGTTCTTCAGCTTGCTGGGCTCCTGGATCCGGTAGATCTGCACGTCGCCCCGGTTCCACGAGTCGTCACCGATGTCTGCGATCCACAGCGTGTGGTCGGGACCGGATGCGATGTCTTCGAAGTCCGTGTTCCGGGTCCGCGAGAGCTTGAGGACGGAGCGCGTGCTGCCCGACTCATCGACCCCGAAGACGCGGGCGCTGTCCCCGCTGTCGTTGTGAGTCCACAGGACCTGCCGGTCGTAGGTGCTGCGGGCCAGACCGCTGGACTCTGAGATGCGGGTGTCCGAGAGCGTCCGCTCGACCGAAGACGTGGTCGCGGCCACCGCGGTGGCCGAGAAAGCCAGAGGACTCACGAGACCCGCCAGGGCCAGGGCATAGGGGTACCGATGATGGAGCAAGACTGCCTCCCAACAGTCGAGATGTGCGCGCCGAGCCTCCCAGTCGAACGCGCGCGGGACGTTAGTCCCTTGACGAAGGGAACTCTAGATGGGATACGCAGGGGTCCGTCGCGAAATGCCGAAAAGCCATCGCCGGAGAACGGGCGAACCAGCCTGGTCGTCGAGCGGACCGAGGATGAGAGGGTGAGCGGTATGGACGACGCGCACAAGGGCCTCCCCGATCCCGGGTCGGCGGCAAGCGATGATCATGCGCTGGCCTCCTGGCTTGCCAGCGCGACCGGCGACGTCTTGCTGAAGGTCCGCGAGCGGGATCTCAGAGGGAGGGAGCTCAAGGACGCGGGGGACCGGGAGGCCCACGCCTTCATCACAGCCCTTCTCCATCGCCACCGGCCCGAGGACGCTGTGCTCAGTGAGGAAGGCAAGGACGACCGGAGTCGCCTCGATGCGACCAGGGTCTGGATCGTTGACCCCCTGGACGGCACCCGGGAGTTCTCCGAGCCACCTCGCGACGACTGGGCGGTGCACATCGCCTTGTGGGAGCGGGGTGACCTGGTGGCCGGTGCCGTCGCTCAGCCAGCGGCTGGTCGCACATACAGCACGGTGAGGCCGCCCATCGTCTCGGCACGGGGAGATGCCCCGCCTCGCATAGCTGTGAGCCGCACTCGGCCGCCGGAGTTCATCAGCGAGCTTGCAGCGGAGCTGGGCGCCGAGCTCGTTGCGATGGGGAGCGCAGGCATCAAGGTGATGTCGGTCATCACCGGGGTTTCCGACGCCTACGTCCATGCCGGCGGACAGTACGAATGGGACTCCGCGGCGCCGGTTGTGGTGGCTCGGGCCGCCGGCCTCCACACGAGCCGCGCGGACGGCTCGCCCTTGGAATACAACCGCGAGGACGTGCTGTTGCCCGACCTGCTCGTCTGCAGAAGCGAACTCGCTTCGGCGATCGCCGAGTTCGTGCGGGGGCGAGGCCTCGCTCCGCGTTAGAGCGCCAACGCCCTGCTGGCGCAATCAAGACAAGGACGCGCGCGGGTTTACGGGTCGGCAGCCTCCAGCAGCGGGCTAAGGTCGAACACCGCCTCGTCGATGCCCGCGTGCAGGTCGCCCAGGGACGCGAACCGACCGGGCACGGTGGCGATGGTCAGGTCGCCCGGCTCGACGTCGTCCACCTCGGCCCAGCCGATCGGCGTGGAGACGGTCCCCTCGGGGTTCCCGCGCACCGAGTAGGCCGCAGCGATGGTGTGGTCGCGCGCGTTCTGATTGAAGTCGACGAAGACCTGGTGCGGGTCGCGGTTCTTGCGCCACCACGTCGTGGTGACGTCGGGGGATCGGCGTTCCACCGCACGGGCGAAGGTCAGGGCTGCCCGACGGACGTCGGCGAACCCGTGGTCCGGCGCGATCCGCACGTAGATGTGCAGCCCGTTGCCGCCGCTGGTCTTGGGCCACCCCACGGCACCGAGCTCGTCGAGGACCTCGTGCGCGACCTGGGCGACCCGGCGGACGGTCCCGAAGTCGCACCGGGGACCGGGGTCGAGGTCGATGCGCCACTCGTCGGGCTGCTCCGGGTGCTCGCGGCGGCTGTTCCAGGGGTGGAACTCCACCGTGGACATCTGCACCGCCCACACGACGCTGGCCAGTTCGGTGACGCACAGCTCGTCGGCGTAGCGGTCGAAGCGCGGGAAGTGCAGGCGGACGGTCTCCAGCCAGGGCGGCGCCCCGTGGGGGATCCGCTTCTGGTGGACCTTGTCCCCCGCGACCCCCTCGGGGAAGCGGTGCAGCATGCACGGGCGCTCGAACAGCGCGCGGACGATCCCCTCACCGACGGCGAGGTAGTAGCGCACCAGGTCGAGCTTGGTCTCCCCGCGGGCCGGGAAGTAGACGCGCTCGGGGTTGGTGACCCGGACCGTGCGCGAGGGTTCGCCAGGGACCTCTACGTCCACGGCGGGAGAGGACGCCGAGCGCGTCGCGGCCACGATGCCGCGGCTCAGCTCGGGTCGGCGGTGTGCGCGGGGTTGCCCCGAGTGCGGCGTTGGTCCTTCATCCGGGCCTCGAAGAGGTGCCGGACACCCCCGGTCAGCTCCCGGGACTCCCGCTCGAGACCGCGGAAGAACTCATAGTAGACCTCGTCGAACTCCTCGACGACCTGGTAGGTCCAGCGTCCGTCGAGCACGTTGCGGCCCACCAGCTCGCTCGCCAGGCGATCGGCGAACTCCTCCTGCCCGGCCTCGCGCAACTGGTCCGCTGCCTCCTCCACGAGGAAGTCTGCTCGGCCCACGAGCTGGTGGAACGAGTACAGGTGGCCCTTGGCCCGCTCGACGCACTCGAAGGCCTCCGACAGCGTGCCCACCCCCTCGATGGTCTCATCCGAGACCCCCGGTGGGGTCCGATGTTCGCTGGTCCGGACGGGTTCGGTCATGCCGACACCGTAGACTGCGACCCCCAGCCCCCCCGTCCGTTCCGATCCGCGGTGCCCGGCCGGGGGTTCGTGGTGCCCCACAGGGTGCGTGACAGGGAGTACGCCGTTGAGCCTGACCGGCCTCGCCGACCTGGTCCTCCGCGAGACAGTGCTCGCCCGGGCCCTGGAGAACGCCCGTGAGGGAACCCAGCGGGCGCTGGACCTCACCGGGCCGGCCGCCCTGCGGCCGTTCGTCCTCAAGGGGCTGGCCGATGCCGGACGCACGGTCCTGGCCGTCGCGGCGACCACCCGGGAGGCCGAAGAGCTGGCCGAGTCGCTGTCCAGCATGCTCGACCCCGCCGCGGTGGCCGTCTTCCCCGCCTGGGAGACCCTTCCGCACGAGCGACTCTCGCCGCGCAGCGACACCGTCGGCCGCCGCCTTGCGGTGCTGCGACGGCTGGCGCATCCCGGTAACGGCCCTGTCGACGGCCCGCTGCGGGTCGTCGTCGCGCCGGTGCGGTCGGTGCTGCAGCCGCAGGTTCGGGGCCTGGGTGATCTGGAGCCGGTCCAGCTCGCCGTCGGCCACCAGGCCGAGCTCGAGGACGTGGTCCGGCGGCTGGCGGCTGCGGCGTACCACCGCGTCGACCTGGTGGAGAAGCGTGGCGAGTTCGCGGTGCGAGGCGGGATCGTCGACGTCTTTCCCCCACCGAGGAGCACCCGGTGCGGGTGGAGTTCTTCGGTGACGAGGTGGACGAGGTGCGCCTCTTCTCGGTGGCCGACCAGCGGACCCTCGAGAAGGCGGAGGGGCTCTGGGCGCCGCCGTGCCGAGAGCTTCTGCTGACCGACGAGGTGCGCGCCCGGGCGCGCACCCTAGGCGAGCGTCACCGCCCGCTGCGCGAGCTGACCGAGCGGCTGGCCGAGGGGCACGCCGTGGAGGGGATGGAGTCGCTGGCTCCCGCGCTGGTGGACGGGATGGAGCTCCTCGTCGACCTGCTTCCGGCCGACGCGCACGTGCTCCTCCTCGACCCCGAGCGGGTGCGGTCGAGGGCCCTCGACCTGGTGGCCACTAGCGAGGAGTTCCTCCATGCCTCCTGGGTCGCCGCGGCGTCGGGTGGCGCCGCGCCGATCGACCTGGGGGCGGCGTCGTACCGGACCCTCGGCGATGTCCGCGCCCACTGCCTGGCCCGTGGGCAGTCCTGGTGGAGCGTGAGCCCCTTCGGCATCGACACTGGGCCCGCTGCCGGCGCCGAGGACCTCCCCCCGGGTTCGCCCGACGGCTCCGGGCCCGAGGCCGGTGGCGTGGAGAGCCGCACCATCGGGATCCGGCCGGCCGAGACCTACCACGGCGACGTGGAGCGGGCCCTGAGCGACATCCGGGCGTGGCTGGCCGCCGGTGGACGCGTGGTGGCGGTCTACGAAGGGCATGGACCGGCGCAGCGGATGGTCGAGCTGCTGGGCGAGCACGACGTGCCCGCCCGCTTCGTCGAACACCTGGACAGCGCACAGGACGTCCCCGCCCACCTCGCGGTAGTCACCTGCGGCACGCTCGCGCACGGCCTCGTCGACGAGGAGCAGCAGCTTGCGGTCGTCACCGGCGACGACATCGTCGGCCAGCGCTCCTCCACCAAGGACATGCGGCGGATGCCGGCGCGTCGCAAGAAGCAGATCGACCCGCTGGAGCTCGCGCCCGGGGACCTCGTGGTGCACGAGCAGCACGGTGTGGGCCGCTATGTGGAGATGCGGCAGCGGGTCGTGCAGGGCGCCACCCGGGAGTACCTCGTGCTGGAGTACGGCGCCTCCAAGCGCGGCGGCCCCCCGGACCGGCTGTTCGTCCCCACCGACCAGCTCGACCAGGTGACCCGCTATGTGGGCGGCGACATGCCCTCACTGGACCGGCTCGGCGGCGCCGACTGGGCACGGCGCAAGGGCCGGGCCCGCAAGGCGGTGCGGGAGATCGCCGCGGAGCTGATCAAGCTCTACGCCGCGCGGGCCGCCACTGGGGGACATAGCTTCGGCCCGGACACGCCGTGGCAGCGCGAGCTGGAGGATGCCTTCGGCTATGTCGAGACCCCGGACCAGCTGAGCACCGTCGACGAGGTCAAGCGGGACATGGAGCGGGTGATGCCGATGGACCGGCTGGTCTGCGGCGACGTCGGCTACGGGAAGACCGAGATCGCGGTGCGGGCGGCGTTCAAGGCGGTGCAGGACGGCAAGCAGGTCGCGGTGCTGGTGCCGACCACGCTGCTGGTCCAGCAGCATCACTCGACGTTCGCCGAGCGCATGTCGACCTTCCCGGTCACTCTGCAGGCGCTGAGCCGCTTCCAGACCGACGCCGAGGCCAAGGCGACGCTCGAGGGGCTCGCCGCGGGGACGGTCGACATCGTCATCGGCACGCACCGGCTGCTCAACCCCGACATCCGGTTCTCCGACCTCGGGCTGGTCATCGTCGACGAGGAGCAGCGCTTCGGTGTCGAGCATAAGGAGCAGCTCAAGCGGCTGCGCACCGCCGTGGACGTGCTCGCCATGTCGGCCACCCCGATCCCGCGCACGCTGGAGATGGCGGTGACCGGCATCCGGGAGATGTCGACCATCACGACCCCTCCCGAAGAGCGCCACCCGGTGCTCACCTACGTCGGGGCCTACGAGGACCGGCAGATCGTCGCCGCGATCCGTCGCGAGCTGCTCCGCGAAGGCCAGGTCTTCTACATCCACAATCGCGTGCAGTCGATCGACAAGGCCGCCGCCCGGATCCGGCAGCTGGTGCCGGAGGCCCGGGTGGCCACCGCCCACGGCCAGATGGGGGAGCACCGGCTCGAGCGGATCATGGTGGACTTCTGGGAGAAGCAGTTCGACGTGCTGGTCTGCACGACGATCGTGGAGTCCGGCCTGGACGTCTCCAACGCCAACACGATGGTCATCGAGCGCGCCGACGCGCTCGGGCTCAGCCAGTTGCACCAGCTGCGCGGCCGGGTCGGGCGTGGGCGGGAGCGGGCCTATGCCTATTTCCTCTACCCACCGGAAAAGCCGCTCACCGACACCGCCCATGCGCGGCTGGCGACGATCGCGCAGCACTCCGACCTCGGCGGCGGCATGGCCATCGCGATGAAGGACCTCGAGATCCGCGGGGCCGGCAACCTGCTCGGGGGTGAGCAGAGCGGTCACATCGCCGACGTCGGGTTCGACCTCTATGTGCGCCTGGTCGGTGAGGCGGTCACCGAGTTCAAGGGCGAGACATCGACCCAGCCAGCGGAGGTGCGCATCGAGCTCCCGGTCGATGCGCACCTGCCCCACGACTACGTGCCCAGTGAGCGGCTCCGCCTGGAGATGTACAAGCGGCTCGCCGAGGTGCGCAGCGAAGAGGACGTGACACTGCTGCGCGAGGAGATGTGCGATCGGTACGGCGACCCGCCGGAGCCGGTCTGCAACCTGCTCGACGTCGCGCGGTTCCGAGCCAGGGCCCGCCAGGCCGGTCTGAGCGAGGTCACCGTCCAGGGGAAGTACGTCCGGCTGGCACCCGTGGAGCTGCCCGAGTCCGGACGGGTCCGGCTGAACCGGCTCTACCCGCGCAGCGTGGTGAAGGAGAACCTGCGTACGATCTTGGTGCCGCGGCCGACCACCGCGCCCCTGGGCGGCACGCCGATCAGGGACGAGGCACTGCTCTCCTGGGTGCGCGAGGTGGTGGACGCGGTGGTCGACCGACCCGCAGTTCCCGCCTGACGCCGGCGCCGCCCGCCGGAGTCGAGAAGAGGAGAGCGTCGAGAAGTGAAGCCGCCCCGCCCTACGCTGTTCCTGCGCCGTTCCGGCGGTCCTGACCACCGGCCCGGCCTAGGCCACCCCGGCCCGGCTGGCCCAGCAGTCCCTCGGCACGCCGGCCGTAGCTCGCGGCCGGTGGCTGCGGTGGCCACGGTCGCGGCGGCCACCCTGCTGCTCGGCGCCTGCAGCGCCGGCGACCCGGGTGTGGCGGCGGCAGTGGAGGGCGACACGATCACCGACACCGAGGTCGACGACTTCGCCCAGGTCCTGTGCTCGCTGAGCGCCACGCCGGGCGCGCCGGCCTCGACCCCGACCGCCGAGGCACGGTTCCAATCCCTGCAGATCCTGCTGTCCAACGAGCTGGCCGCGGACGTCGCCGACGTCGATGCGGTCAGTCGGGCCGACGTGGAGGGGGTGCTCGCGCAGGCTGCAGCGGCCCGGGACGCGCTGCCCGAGGACATGCGGGACGCCTACGAGCAGGCCGTGATCGACTACGCCGTGGCGCAGTTCGCCGTCATCCAGGCAGGACGGAGGTTCCTCAGGGAGAGCGGCGTGGACGCCCGGCAGATCGACGACCAGGCGGCCTTCACCGCGGGCGAGGAGCTGCGTCAGGAGTACGCACGCTCGGCCGAGATCTCGGTCGACCCGCGCTTCGGCGAGCTGGTCGACGGCACCCTCCAGCCCTCCGGCGGAGCGCTGTCGGTGCCCGTGTCCGACTTCGCCGTAGCGGCAACGGACCAGCCCCCCGGTGAGGCGTTCCTCTCCACACTGCCCGTCTCGCAGACGTGCGGCTGACCCCCTCGGCACCGGCGTGAGCACGACCGTCGAAGGCTCGCGGCTCCTGGAGCTGGTGGCGGTCATGGACCGGCTGCGCAGTACGTGCCCGTGGGACCGCAAGCAGACCCACCGGTCGCTGGCGCGCTACCTGCTGGAGGAGACCCACGAGACCCTCGAGGCGATCGAGAGCGGAGACGAGCCGCACCTGCGCGAGGAGCTCGGCGACCTCCTGCTGCAGGTCGTGTTCCATGCCAGGATCGCCGCCGAGCGCCCCGGCGGCTTCGACATCGAGGACGTGGCCGGCGGCATCGTCGACAAGCTGGTCCGGCGACATCCGCACGTGTTCGGCGACGTCAAGGTCGCCGACGCCGATGAGGTGCAGGGCAACTGGGAGCGCCTCAAGGCGGACGAGAAGCAGCGCACGTCGCTCCTCGACGGCATCCCGGCCACGCTCCCCGCCCTCGCCTACGCCGCGAAGGTGAGCGACCGGCTCGCCCGGGCGGGCGTCGACCTGCGACCGGCGGCCGACGCCGGCGATGGGCTGGGCGACCGACTGCTCGCGCTGGTGCTGGAGGCTGGCGCGCGGGACGCCGATCCGGAGCAGGAGCTGCGGGCGGCGGTGCGGCGCCTTGTCGACGCGGCAGGGCACGGGCGTGGGACCCACCGGCGGACGCACGACCCGGACTAGGGTTGGCCCTCGACACGGCATCTCGGCAGGCCGTCTCGGCGCAGGGCGTGGAGCGGGCATGTCGACCGAGCACAACGGAGGCACGACTGTGGCGTCGATCGAAGCTGTTGGTGCACGCGAGATTCTGGACTCGCGGGGCAACCCCACCGTGGAGGTCGAGGTAGCCCTCGACGACGGCACGGTGAGCCGAGCGGCTGTCCCGTCGGGAGCGTCCACGGGTGCCTTTGAGGCGGTGGAGCTCCGCGACGGCGGGTCCCGCTACGCAGGCAAGGGCGTGCAGAAGGCGGTCGGCGCCGTCCTGGACACGATCGGGCCCGAGCTGCTGGGGATGGAAGCGTCCGAGCAGCGGCTCGTCGACCAGTCCCTCCTCGAGTTGGACGGCACCGCGAACAAGGGCTCGTTGGGAGCCAACGCGATCCTCGGCGCCTCGCTCGCCGTGGCCCGTGCGGCCGCCGACTCGGCCGGACTGCCGCTGTTCCGCTACGTGGGCGGACCGAACGCCCACCTCCTACCGGTGCCGATGATGAACATCCTCAACGGCGGGGCGCACGCCGACACCGGCGTCGACGTGCAGGAGTTCATGATCGCCCCGGTCGGGGCGGCCACCTTCCGCGAGGCCCTGCGCCAGGGCGCCGAGGTCTACCAGGCGCTGAAGTCGGTGCTGAAGAAGCAGGGCCTGTCCACCGGGCTGGGGGATGAGGGTGGCTTCGCCCCCGCCCTGGCGTCCAACCGCGCCGCTCTTGACCTGATCGCGGAGGCGGTGAGTGCGGCGGGGCTGACCCTCGGCGACGACGTCGTGCTCGCCCTCGACGTCGCGGCCACCGAGTTCCACACCGACGAGGGCTACCGCTTCGAAGGCGAGACCCGGTCCGCTGAGCAGATGCAGGCCTACTACGCCGACCTGCTGGCGTCGTACCCGATCGTCTCGATCGAGGACCCGCTGAGCGAGGAGGACTGGGCGGGCTGGCAGGCCATGACCGCCGCGCTGGGGGACCGCGTGCAGATCGTGGGCGACGACCTGTTCGTCACCAACGTCGAGCGCCTCGGGCGTGGCATCGAAGAACGCTCGGCGAACGCGTTGCTGGTCAAGGTCAACCAGATCGGGTCGCTCACCGAGACCCTGGACTCGGTGGACATGGCCCATCGCAACGGCTTCCGGTGCATGATCAGCCACCGCTCGGGCGAGACCGAGGACACCACCATCGCCGACCTGGCGGTCGCGACGAACTGCGGGCAGATCAAGACCGGCGCGCCGGCGCGGTCGGAGCGGGTCGCGAAGTACAACCAGCTGCTGCGGATCGAGGAGGAGCTGGACGACGCCGCGCGCTACGCCGGCCGGGGAGCCTTCCCTCGCTACGCCGGCTCCTGATCGGCGGGGCGGCGACGCAGCGCCATGCCGCAGCCACGAGGGGGAGTATCCCGCGGGGCCGGGTCCCGCGGTGATCGCAGCGGCCCGCGGCGGCGCAGCACCGGGCGGCCGGGTCTGCGCAACGCCGCCGGGGCCCTGCGTCGGCGAGCCGCTGTCCCCGGGAGGTCCGCCCTCCTCGGGCAGCCGGGGTCCAGGCCGACCAGCCGGGCAGCGGTGCTCGTGCTGGTGCTCGCCGTACTCGCGGTCTCCTACGCCTCCAGCTTGCGGGCCTACCTCGAGCAGCGCGACCACCTCAGGACCCTGGAGGAGCGGATCGCGCAGTCGGAGGAGTCGATCGCAGCGTTGCGCCGCGAGAAGCGGCGCTGGCGCGACGAGGCCTACGTGGTGGCCCAGGCACGGGCGAGGTTCGCCTTCGGCTTCCCGGGGGAGATCGGCTACCAGGTGCTCGACGCGAACGGGCGGCCGCTGATTCCCGACGAGTCGTTGAGCGCTCCGGAGCCCGCCGAGGAACTCGAGCCGGAGTGGTGGCAGACCGCCTGGACCAGCATTCGGACGGCCGGCGACCCGCCGCCCGAGCCGAGCCTGCGCGACACCATCACGCCCCCGCGCGCGCCGCGGCGGGACCGGTGACCGCCGCCGCTGACCTCGAAGCGGTCCGGGCGCAGCTGGGACGCCCGCCGCGTGGGGTGCACGCGATCGGCCACCGCTGCCGCTGTGGGCTGCCCGATGTCGTCGTCACCGAACCCCGGCTGCCCGACGGAACGCCCTTCCCGACGACGTTCTATCTGACCTGTCCCCGGCTGGCCTCGCGCATCGGCGCGCTCGAGGGCTCGGGGCTGATGGTGGAGATGAACGCGCGGCTGGGCGCCGATCCCGATCTCGCGGCCCGGTACGCCGGCGCGCACGCCCGATATCTCCAGGCGCGCGAGGCAATCGGCACGGTCGCCGAGATCGGCGGCGTCTCCGCGGGCGGGATGCCCGATCGGGTGAAGTGCCTGCACGCTGTGGCCGCCCAGTCGCTCGCCCAGGGCCGTGGGGTGAACCCCCTCGGGGACGAGGTGCTCGACCGGGTGGGTGACTACGCCGGCGACGTTCCCTGCGTCCCGGCAGCGGGCGGGGCCCAGCGGTCGTGACCCGGGTCGCGGCCGTCGACTGCGGCACGAACACGATCAAGCTCCTGGTGGTGGACCTCGACCCGGCCGGAGGCGGCCAGCGCGAGATGGCCCGTGAGAACCGCATGGTCCGGCTCGGCCAGGACGTCGACCGCACCGGCCGACTGGCCGAGGAGGCGCTGGCACGGGTGCTGGCCGCGGTCGAGGAGTACGCGGGAATCGTCGCCGGTCATCGCGTCGACGCCGTGCGGTTCTGCGCGACCTCGGCGGCTCGGGACGCCGCGAACGCCGACGCCCTGCTCGGCGGCGTGCGCCGCCGGCTGGGCGTGGAGCCGGAGGTGCTCTCCGGGGACGAGGAGGCGCGGCTGTCCTTCGCCGGAGCCACCCAGCCCCTGGGTGACGTGCCGCCCCCGGTGCTGGTGGTGGACGTCGGCGGAGGCTCCACGGAGCTGGTGCTCGGCTCACCCGGAGGTGGGGGAGGCCGTGGCCTCGCGGCGGTCTCGCTGGATGTGGGCTCGGTCCGGATGACCGAGCGGCTCCTGCCGGGCGATCCACCCGCGGAGGAGGAGATCGCGAGCGCGCGCGCCGAGGTCGACCGGGCGCTGGGCTCCGTGCCCGGCCGGGGGATCGCCTCCGAGCAGGCGCGAACGGTGGTGGTGGTCTCCGGCACCGGCCTCACCGTGGCCGCGGCGGTCCTCGAGCTTCCGGTTCTCACCCGCGCCGTGGATGGCGCCGTGCTGTCGGTCGCCGACGTGCACCGGGCGTCGATGCGGCTGCTCGGGATGAGCGTGGCGCAGCGGCGCGCGCTGCCGTTCATGCACCCGGGGCGGGCGGATGTCATCGGGGCCGGAGCCCTCATCCTCGACCGGGTGCTGGCCCGCTGCACGGTGAGCGAGGTGCGTGCCTCGGTGCACGACATCCTCGACGGCATCGCCTGGTCGATGGTGGACCGGCCCCGATGAACCGGCCCCCCGACGCGACGGGGGACACTCCTCTCCCGCACCCAGTCACCGGAGACCCGTTCGGCTCCCCGGTGCAGCCGGGCACCGGCTGGCCCCACGACCCGGCGTCGCCGGGGACCCCGGCGGCCGGCACACCGGCAGACGCGGCGGCTCTCGCAGCCGATGTGTCGCTGGCCGAGCTCGCCGCCCGGGTCTCGGTGTGCCGCGCCTGTCCGCGCCTGGTCGCCTGGCGCGAGGACGTGGCGGTCAGCCGGCGTGCGGCGTTCGTGGATCAGCCCTACTGGGGGCGACCGGTGCCCGGCTGGGGAGTGGCCAGCCCCCGGGTGCTGCTGCTGGGCCTGGCCCCGGCCGCACACGGGGGCAACCGCACCGGGCGCCTCTTCACCGGTGACCGGTCGGGCGACTGGCTGTTCGCCGCACTGCACCGCGCCGGCCTCGCCCGACAGCCGGGCTCCGAGCACGCCGGCGACGCCCAGGAGCTGGTCGATGCCCGGATGGTCGCCGCTGTGCGGTGCGCTCCGCCGGCGAACCGGCCCACGACGGCCGAGCGGGACACCTGTGCGCCCTGGCTGCATCGCGAGCTCGAGCTCGTGCTGCCCGTGACGCGCGCCGTGGTGTGTCTGGGCTCCTTCGCCTGGGAAGCCGCGCTGCGTGGCTCTCGGGCGCTCGGCTACCAGGTGCCCCGACCCAAGCCGCACTTCGGCCACGGCGTCGAGGTGCGGCTGCCTTCCGCCGACCAACCGCCCGTGGTTTTGCTGGGGTGCTATCACCCCAGCCAGCAGAACACCTTCACCGGCAGGCTCACCGAGCCGATGCTGGACGCCGTGCTCGCCCGCGCCCGCACGCTGGCAGACTCCTCCCCGTGACTCTGCACGCCATCACCGTCATCGGCCACGACCGGCCGGGCATCATCGCCGAGACCACCGCCGCGCTCGCCTCCCTCGGGTTGAACCTCGAGGACTCCACGATGACGCTGCTGCGCGGCCACTTCGCGATGGTGCTGCTGTGCGCTGGCGAAGTGGAGGGGGCGCGGGTCGAAGAGGCGCTGCAATTCCTCACCGCCGAGGGCTCGTTGGCCGTCACGGTCCGCCAAGTCCCCCAGGAGCCCACCGGGCCCTCGGTGGCGTCCTCCTACGTCCTCACCGTGCATGGTGCCGACCGGCCCGGAATCGTGAGTGCGATGGCGGCGCGGGTGGCGGAGGTCGGCGGCAACATCACCGACCTCACCACGCGCCTGGGTTCGGGCCTGTACGTCCTCACCGCCGAGGTCGACCTGCCGGCCGGCACCGACATCGCGAGTCTCCAGGCCGGGGTACGCCGCAGCGCCGGCGAGCTCGGTGTCGACGCCACCCTGCACGCCGTGGAGAGCGACGACCTGTGAGCGGGCCGTCGGCGATGGGTGGGCCCGACACGGTCGTCGCTTGGACCGAGGCCGCGTTGGGCGTCGGAGGTCGGGTGCTCCCCGTGGTCTCGGCGCCCGAGCGGGTGCTCTCCTCGCCCGGGGCCGAGGTCGATCCGACGGCCGAGGAGGTGGTCCAGCTGGCCGCCGACCTCGTCGCCACGATGCGGGTCTCACCCGGCTGCGTCGGGCTGGCCGCGCCCCAGGTCGGGGTGTCGGCCCGGGTGTTCTGCGTCGACGTCTCGGCTCATCCCAAGACTCGCCGGCACCACGGGACGTTCGTCTTGTGCAACGCCACTGTGCTCGCCGCCTCGCGCAACGAGAAGGCACGCGAAGGGTGCCTGTCGGTTCCCGATTTCACCGGTGAGGTGAAGCGCGCGACCCGGCTCCGGGTTCTCGGCCGGCTGCCGGGCACCGGTGCCGCCGTCGAGGTCGAGGCCGACGCGTTCGAGGCGCGGGCGCTGCAACACGAGGTCGATCACTGCGCAGGGCTGCTGTTCCTCGACCGGGTTGCCGGGGCCCACGCCCTGCACCCGCGCAAGACCTACCTGTGACCTCGCTCGCGCGCCCGGTTGAAGGGACACGGTAGGCGGGAGGGACACCGCGCGGCCGCCCGGGTCAACGCATCGCGGCACGCCACGCCGCCACGCTCGCCTTGTCGCGCAGCTCGAAGTCTCCCTTGCGCCGCGACTGAAAATAGGTGACAAAGAGGGCATCGCGTCGCTTGAGGTATCTCGCGCTCTTGCGGAGCCATGCCGCGCGACCAGTCCCGGCCGCATCGCCGGGGATCCGCACAGAGCCCGTCTCCGCGATCCCCATCGGCTTGCCAGCAGAGCGGGAGGCGCGGACGACGTGACCAAAGATGTGCTTGGGTGCGCGGTAGCTCGTGGCATCCCCGTTGGCCCCGTTGTACGGGTCCCAGGCGAGGACCGAGACGTACTTAGGCCCGGGGTAGTAGTCCCGCCAGTTCAACCTCGAGGCGGAGTCCGCCGTCCATCCCATCAGCACCAGTGTGGGGAACAGGTTCTTCTTGCAGGTGGTCGCCGCGATCCTCACGACGCGGCGGAAAGCCCGGCGGAACTGCCGCTTCGTGAACCGGCCCGCCTTCACCTCGTCCTCGGGCTCGTGGAAGAAGCTGTAGTAGATCCGTCTGTCGGTGGGTGCGACCTGGAAGTAGTGGCGCAGCTCGGCATCGTGGCGGCCCGAAAGGACGTCCTGTGGGGAGAGCTTGAGCGACGTGACGATCCAGCGCTTGCCGAACCACTGGGAGCGCTGGTTCCATGCGTCGGTGCGCGGGATGCCGGTGTCCCACGTCCGGATGACGGGGATCCGAGTGTTGAAGCGGCGCTCTTCCCGTTCGAGATCCACGCCGAGATTCCGTGCGTCCGCCGTGCTGAGCCCGATCCCGAAGCGTGTCCGGGCGGCTCGAGCGGGAGGGGCCTTGAGGCACGCTGCGCCTGCCTCTTGCGCCGGTGGTGTCAGGTCAGAGACGACGATCGGTGCAACGGAAAGGACAAGCACCAGGGCAAGCAACGCCCCGACTCTCGTGAACATGGTGTGGGTCTCCCAAGGGTCTCGGCCAGCGATGTGCAGGCACGGCAAACCCGAGGAAGGCTAGTAGGCCCCGCCTGGGTGACAAGGCCGAATGGACGCACGTCACACCCAACGTCTCCGATTGATGCAGGTCTGCACCAATCCCTGTCTAGGTCGCTGGTCCAGAACCGTGCCAGACTTCGTCGCCGCAGAACTCCGCGGATCGCCCCCGTAGCCCAACGGCAGAGGCGGAGGTCTTGAAAACCTCGCAGTGTGGGTTCGAGTCCCACCGGGGGCACATGTGGGCCAGCGACCCGGCCCCGATGGCATGGTTCTCCCCATGACGTACTCCGTGGGAGTGGACGTGGGCGGCACCAAGATCGCCGCAGGCGTCGTTGACGAGGACGGGACGGTCCTAGAGCAGGTGCGCGTCCCGTCGCCGAGCCGGGACGCGCGCCGGCTCCTCGACATCGTCGTCGAGATGGTCGAGGACCTCCGCATCCGGCACCGGGTGAGCGCCGTCGGGTTGGGGGCCGCCGGGTTCGTCAGGGCGGATCGGCGCGGGCTCATCTTCGCGCCCAATCTGCAGTGGGGCGAGGAGCCGATGGGCGATGTGCTCGAACATCGGCTCGGCCTCCCGGTGGTCGTCGAGAACGACGGCAACACCGCCGCATGGGCCGAGTACGTCTTCGGGGCCGGCCGGGGCGTGCCGGACCAGGTCACGATCGTGATCGGGACCGGACTCGGTGGCGGACTCATCCTGGGCGGTTCGCTCTACCGCGGCGGCCAAGGCGTCGCCAGCGAGGTCGGTCACATCGGTCTGGTCCGCGGCGGGCGGCCCTGTGCGTGCGGGCGCCACGGCTGCTGGGAGCAGTACGCCTCGGGCAGCGCGCTCACCGCCGACGCCCGTCGCGCCGCGGCGCAGGGGAGTGCACCGGGTCTGCTGAAGGCTGCGGGTGGTCAGGCCGATGCCGTCACCGGTCGGCTGGTGACCGCTCTTGCGCAGGCTGGCGACCCCGACGCGCTCGGCCTGTTCGGACGCCTGGGGGATGCGATGGGCGAGGGCATCGCCACGCTCGTTGCCGTGCTGGACCCGGACCTGGTCGTCCTGGGAGGAGGCGTCAGCCAAGCCGGCGACCTGCTCCTGGAGCCGGTGCTCGCGGCGCTGGGGCGGGAGGTCACCGGTCGTGGCCATCGGCCCGTGCCCGCTGTCGTGCTGGCGGCCCTGGGAAATGACGCCGGCCTCATCGGCGCGGCCGACCTGGCGCGCGGCGCCCGGCGTTGAGCCCCACCTTTCAGGTTCAGTTCAGGTCGGGCTCCTAGACTCGCCACACCAGCCTCACGCGGTGCCCTTGGCGCCGTCCCGGTCCAGGAGGAGTAACCGCATCATGCAGAGCAGCAACCCCGTCTTCCGGCGGTCCGAGGGGTTCAACGGCCAGGGCAGTCGGACTGCCGCCGGCAACGGCTTCACCTACCCCGCCCCCGGCGCACCGAGACGTCCGGCTCCGGGGACCACCGACACCGCGTCGTGGCGCTCCGGGTCGTCTCCGGACCAGTTCACCACGCCGGGCCAGGTCGCCCAGGGGCCGATGACGATCGACTCCGTCGTGCAGAAGACCGCGATGACCATGGGTGTCGTCGTGCTCTTCGCCGCGGCGACATGGATCCTGACCGGGGACCTCGCCGGGTCGGCGGGCGCCGAGGTGGCCAGCCGGCTCTACGTGCTGTCCATGGTCGGGGCTCTCGGTGGTTTCGCCCTCGCCATGGTCAACAGCTTCAAGCGCGTGGTCAGCCCGGCGCTCGTGCTGGCCTACGCCGCCCTCCAAGGGGTCTTCGTCGGCGCCTTCAGCAAGGTCATCGAGGGCGCTTTCGGCGACCCGAGCAACCCCGGGCTGGTCATCGGTGCGGTGATCGGGACCATGGCGGCCGTGTTCGGCACGCTGGCCGCGTACAAGTTCTTCGACATCAAGGTCGGCCAGAGGTTCCGCACCTGGGTGGTCGCGGCGATGTTCGGATTCGTCGCCGTGGCGCTGCTCGACTTCGTGCTGGCGCTGTTCGGCACCGGCTTCGGCTTCAACGGCTTCGGCACCCTCGGCTTGGTCACGAGCCTGATCGGCCTCGGGCTGGGCGTCTTGATGCTGATCCTCGACTTCGACTTCGTCGAGCGGGGCATCGCCGCCCGCCTGCCGGAGCGGGAGTCGTGGCGAGCGGCGTTCGGGCTGGCCGTGACGATCGTCTGGATCTACATCGAGCTGCTGCGGATTCTGGCGATCCTGCGCGGCGGCGACTGACCGCACACCATCTGCGGCTCGGGGAGGGCGCCGTCACGCTGTGGCGGCGCCCTCCCGCTGTGCGTCGGGCCCCTCTTCCGTCGCGACGGGTGTCTCCACCTCAGACTCCGGGCGCCGCCGGCGCCTGCGGAGCAACGCGAAGCGACCTCTCGCCTCTTCGGCCTGGTCCTGCATGGGCTCCACCGAGGCGCCGGCATGGCGGGTCGCCTCCGCGGCTGCCACGGCGACGGGCAGCAGGGCCTCCCCCCGGCCGTACTCCGGCTGTACGTCCTCGTCCGGCGGGAGTCCCAGGGCGGCGAGGATGGTCGGGAGGACGACCGAGGACATCCGGGCATAGCCGGCGGGAGAGGGATGGAACCGGTCAGGCCCGAAGAGCACGTCGGAGAGCCGCGAGAACTCCGAGCTCAGGATGGAGGCGAGCGCGACCGACCGACCGCCCTCCTCGAGGGCCGTGGCCGCCTGCGCCGCGGCGAGCTTGCGGGACCACACCCGCGCCAGCTGCCGTAGCGGCGGCGCCAGCGGCTCGATCGTGCCGAGGTCGGGACACGTGGCGACCACGACCTCCACGCCGTGCTCGCGCAGCCGGCCGATCGCCGAGGCCAGCAACCGCGTCGAGGTCCGCACCGGAACGCTGTGGGTGACGTCGTTGACGCCCACGAAGATCGCCGCCACGTGCGGCTCCATCGGCAGCACCCGGTCGATCTGCCCCATGAGATCCTTGCTCTGAGCGCCCACTTGAGGCACGGCAGCCAGGTACACGCGGCGGTCGGCGGCCTCGGCCAGACCGGAGGCGAGGATAGCGCCCGGGGTCTGCTCGACGTGGTCGGCGCCATAGCCGGCTGCCGAGGAGTCGCCGATCAGGGCCACCTTGAGGGCCGGACCAGGTCGACCGTGGCCGTACCAGCCGGAGGCGGCGGGCGGGTCGCCCTCGATGACGCCGATCGTCCGGCGGGCGAGTTGCGCCTCGGCCAGGATCAGCCCCCAGGCCGATCCGCCGAGCACGGACAGCCCGCCACCGCCCACGGCGGCAGCGGCGGCAACCTTCCGTGCGACCGCGCCCTTGCTCACGGGGCCACCCTACAAACCGGCCCGATCCCCGACCTGTGGGTCGCCGAGGACGCCGCCGCGGTCGATTACCGCTCACCGCCTATCGTCGCGTAGGATGCTATGTCGGCCCAACGTGGGCTCGTTCCGTGCTGCCTCGCGGCTGACCTGCACGTCGTCCTCTGGACGTCGCGGCGGGTTGAGGCGTCCTGACGGCGCCACGAGGTCCACCCGCTCACAGACGTGGCGGGGCGGTTCGCGGGCCACCCGGTAGGCGCTCCCTGTGGGGGCGTCGACGATGCACCCACCCACACAGCGACAGATTGCGGAGGACATGCCCAAGAAGGAAGGCGTCATCGAGATCGAGGGCACCATTGTCGAGGCTCTGCCGAACGCGATGTTCCGCGTGGAGCTCAGCAACGGTCACAAGGTCCTCGCTCACATCAGCGGCAAGATGCGGCAGCACTACATCCGCATCCTTCCGCAGGACCGGGTCGTCGTGGAGCTGTCGCCCTACGACCTGACCCGGGGCCGCATCGTCTACCGGTACAAGTGATCCCCGGCCCGTCGGGCCGGTCCAGCCGACTCTGAGCGAAAGGCCTGGTCCATGAAGGTCAAGCCGAGCGTCAAGCCGATCTGTGACAAGTGCAAAGTAATCCGGCGGCACGGCCGGGTCATGGTGATCTGCTCGAACCCTCGACACAAGCAGCGCCAGGGCTGACGCCCCCGCGCATCCACCACAACTGAAGATCCCACCACGTGATCGCTCGTCCGCAGCGCGGACGTCACCCCCGGTCTGGAGGCCGGGGCCCCACGTCGTCGCCGACGGCCCGGGGACGCGACACGCAGCACACCTCCAGACAACCGAAGGGACAACCGCCTCTCATGGCACGCCTCGTCGGCGTCGACCTCCCCCGCGACAAGCGGGTCGAGGTCGCGCTCACCTACATCTACGGCATCGGCCGTACCAGCGCCCAGCAGCTGCTCGCGGATACCGGCGTCAGCCCGGACCTCCGCGTCCAGCAGCTCGGCGACGAGGAGCTGGTGAAGCTCCGCGACGCGATCGAAGCGAACTACAAGACCGAGGGAGACCTGCGCCGCGAAGTGCAGGCCGACATCCGGCGCAAGATCGAGATCGGCAGCTACCAAGGCCGCCGGCACCGGATGAACCTGCCCGTCCGTGGCCAGCGGACCAAGACCAACGCTCGGACCCGCAAGGGCCCCAAGCGCACCGTCGCCGGCAAGAAGAAGGCTCGCTGATCCCGGCTCCCGCCGGGACCGCGGCCGACGTCGCACCAGACTTCACCCCAGAACCCAGGAGTACACCGGATGCCTCCCAAGAGCCGTCAGGCCGCGGCGAAGACCAAGGTCCGCCGCAAGGAGAAGAAGAACATCGCCCAGGGCGAGGCTCACATCAAGAGCACGTTCAACAACACGATCGTCACGATCACCGACCCCGCCGGGGCGGTGATCTCGTGGGCCTCGGCCGGCACCGTCGGCTTCAAGGGCTCCCGGAAGTCCACGCCCTTCGCCGCGCAGATGGCCGCTGAGGCCGCGGGTCGGCGGGCCATGGAGCACGGCATGAAGAAGATCGACGTCTACGTCAAAGGCCCGGGTTCGGGCCGGGAGACCGCGATCCGTTCGCTGGGTGCGATCGGCCTCGAGGTCGGCACCATCCAGGACGTGACCCCGACCCCGCACAACGGGTGCCGGCCGCCCAAGCGCCGCCGCGTCTGACCCGCCGACCGACCACAGCCAAGGAGACCTCCTCACCATGGCCCGCTACACCGGCCCCATGACCAAGAAGTCGCGCCGACTCGGTGTCGACCTCGTCGGCGGCGACATGGCATTCGAACGCCGCCCTTTCCCCCCCGGCCAGCACGGCCGCGGACGCCCCAAGGAGTCGGAGTACCTCCTCCAGCTCCGCGAGAAGCAGAAGGCTCGCTACACCTACGGCATCCTCGAGAAGCAGTTCAGCCGTTACTACGTCGAGGCGTCACGGCGCCCCGGCAAGACCGGTGACAACCTGCTGCAGCTGCTGGAGTGCCGCCTGGACAACGTCGTCTACCGCGCGGGCTTCGCCCGGACTCGCCGCCAGGCTCGCCAGCTCGTCGGGCACGGCCACTTCCTGGTCAACGGGAAGAAGGTCAACATCGCGTCCTTCCAGGTCACGCAGTTCGACGTGATCGACGTGCGGGAGAAGTCGCTGGAGCTCACTCCCTTCATCGTGGCCAGGGAGACCTTCGGCGAGCGTCCGGTGCCGGGCTGGATGGACGTCGTCCAGGACCGGATGCGGATCTTGATCCACCAGCTCCCGGTGCGGCAGCAGATCGACATCCCGGTCCAGGAGCAGCTCATCGTGGAGTACTACTCCAAGAAGTGAACCATCGGGGCACCGCCCCGGGTGGCCGACCGGCCGGCGTCGTCCGGTCGGCCTCCAGTCCTCTCAGCACAGGGCCATCAGATAGCGGCTGGCCCTGGGAAGGAACACACCAGTGCTCATCGCACAGCGCCCCACCCTCTCCGAAGAGGCCGTCGACGACTTCCGGTCGCGCTTCGTCATCGAGCCGCTCGAGCCCGGCTTCGGCTACACGCTGGGCAACTCGCTGCGGCGTACCCTGCTCTCCTCGATCCCCGGCACCTCGGTCACCAGCATCAAGATCGAGGGCGTCCTCCACGAGTTCTCCACGCTGGAGGGCGTCAAGGAGGACATCACCGAGATCATCTTGAACCTCAAGGACCTCGTGGTCTCCTCCGAGCACGACGAGCCGGTCACCATGTACCTGCGCAAGCAGGGCCCCGGCGAGGTCACGGGCGCCGACATCGCCCCCCCGGCCGGCGTCGAGATCCACACCCCCGACCTGCGCCTCGCCACCCTCAACGACAAGGGCCGGCTCGAAATGGAGCTGGTCGTCGAGCGGGGGCGTGGCTACGTCAGCGCAGCGCAGAACAAGGGGCTCGACAACGAGATCGGCCGCGTGCCGGTGGACTCGATCTACTCGCCCGTGCTCAAGGTGACCTACAAGGTCGAGGCCACCCGAGTCGAGCAGCGCACCGACTTCGACCGGCTCATCATCGACGTGGAGACCAAGCGCTCCATGCCGCCGCGGGACGCACTGGCCTCGGCCGGCAAGACCCTCGTGGAGCTGTTCGGTCTCGCCCGCGAGCTCAACGTGGAGGCCGAGGGCATCGACATCGGTCCATCCCCGGTGGACGAGCAGTTGGCCGCCGACCTGGCACTGCCCGTGGAGGACCTCACGCTGACGGTTCGGTCCTACAACTGCCTCAAGCGCGAGGGCATCCATACCGTCGGCGAGCTGATCTCGCGCTCCGAGCAGGACCTGCTCGACATCCGCAACTTCGGCGCCAAGTCGATCGACGAGGTCAAGCTGAAGCTGCACGAGATGGGCCTGTCGCTGAAGGACAGCGCCCCGGGCTTCGACCCGTCGCTGGCGCTCTCGGGAGCCTACGAGGACGACGACGACAGCTTCGTCGAGGACGAGCAGTACTGAGTTGACAAGGGCGAGCGTGTCGGCGGGGCCGCCACGCTGCCGCCCGAGCAGAAGGGGCGAGCGTGTCGGCGGGGCCGCCACGCTGCCGCCCGACCACCACTACCCGGGTACCTGACACGGCCCGGGAGGAATCGAGGATGTTCGATGCCGACCCCCAAGAAGGGCACCCGTCTCGGCGGCAGCCCGGCGCACCAGAAGCTGATGCTCAGCAACCTGGCGACCGCTCTCTTCGAGCACGGCCGGATCACGACCACCGAGGCCAGGGCTCGCATGCTCCGTCCGGTCGCGGAGCGGTTGATCACCAAGGCCAAGAAGGGCGACCTGCACAACCGGCGGCTGGTGCTGCGGACCGTCCGTGACAAGGGGGTCGTGCACGAGCTCTTCACCGAGATCGCTCCCCGGTACGCCGAGCGGCCCGGCGGCTACACCCGGATCACCAAGATCGGCCCGCGCAAAGGCGACAACGCCCCGATGGCGGTCATCGAGTTGGTGACCGAGCCGTACGCGCCGAAGCCGTCGCGCAGCCGGGCCGCGACCCAGACCGCAGACCTCCCGGCAGCCGCTGCGGCCACCGAGGGGCCCTGGTTGGCCGAGGCGGCGGTGGAGGAGACCGCCGTGGAGGCCGCGGTCGAGGAGACCGCCGTCGAGGACGCCGCCGCGGGCGGCTCCGACGACGACGCCGCCGGCGCGAGCGCCGGCGACGCGAGTGCGGACGAGGACGAGACCCAGAACCGGGACGGCGCCCAGGGCTGAGCGCCTCGACGCCGCTGCCAGACTGTGCGGCGTGGATGAGGAGCAGGTGCGGCTTCGGATCGAGCTGGCCTACGACGGGAGCGACGCTCATGGGTGGGCCGCACAGTCGGGCCTGCGCACGGTGCAGGGCGACCTGGAGAACGCGCTCGGCACCGTCCTACGGGTCCGCGTCTCGACGACCTGCGCGGGACGCACCGACGCCGGCGTCCACGCGCGGGGTCAGGTAGTCCACGCCGACGTGCCACGCTCGGCGCTCCCGCACGCGGCCGCCCGTCGTGGAGAGGACCCGCTGCCGACCCTCGTCCGCCGGCTCAACGGGGTGCTGGCCTCCGACATCCGCGTGCGGGCGGCCCGGGTCGCGCCTGCGGCGTTCGACGCGCGCTTCGCCGCGCTGTGGCGTCGCTACCTCTATCGCGTCGTCGACCGCCCCTCGGCTGCGGACCCGCTGGCGCGTCACCATGTGCTGGCCTGGCCGCGCCCCCTGGACGAGAGGGCGATGAACGACGCCGCCGCGCTGCTCCTGGGGGAGCACGACTTCGCGGCGTACTGCCGACGCCGGGTCGAGGCGACGACGATCCGGCAGGTGCTCGAGCTTCGGTGGAGCCGCACCGTCACCGGCCTGCTGGAGGCGACGGTGCGGGCCGACGCGTTCTGCCACAACATGGTCCGGGCGCTCGTGGGCGCGCTCCTCGCCGTGGGAGAGCACCGGCGCCCCGTGGCCTGGCCGCGCGACGTGCTCGACCGGGGGGTTCGCGACCCGGGCGTGCTCGTGGTCCCTGCGTGTGGACTCACCCTGGAGGAGGTCGCCTACCCGCCGGACGACGACTTGGCTGCCCGGACCGGGGTCACCCGCGTGATGCGGACGCTCTCGTGAGTGACGCCGGCAGCGGGGGCGATCACTACTTCACCGCCGACCCCTCCGTCCCGTTTCGCCGTACGGCGCTGCGGGCCAGGGTCTGGGGTCACGAACTGCCGCTGGTGTCCGGCTCGGGGGTCTTCGCCCAGGGACGAGTCGACCGGGGGACAACGGTGCTGTTGAGGACGACGGAGCCCGCACCCACGGCTCGGGTCTTCCTCGACCTCGGCTGTGGGTACGGCGTGGTAGCGGCTGTGCTGGCCACCTGCCGACCCCAGGCGCAGGTGTGGGCCGTCGACGTCAACGAGCGAGCCCTCCTCCTGACCAAGGAGAACGCCGCGGCCCTGGGCCTGGAGGGTCGCCTCCAGGCCGTCACCCCGGACCGGGTGCCACCCGGCATCGTCTTCGACGAGATCTGGTCGAACCCGCCGATCCGGATCGGCAAGGGAGCCTTGCACGCCCTGCTCCGGACGTGGTTGCCGCGACTCGACCCACAGGGACGAGCCGTGCTGGTCGTCGCCAAGAACCTCGGCGCCGACTCGCTCCAGCGGTGGCTGATCGAGCAAGGATTCCCGACCACCCGGCTCGCCAGCGCCCAGGGGTTCCGGGTCCTAGAGATCACGAGGGGTTAACGGCGGGTGGTGGATGGGCAACGATGGCCCCATGAGCCCCGCGCCTCCAGACGACTACCGCGATCTCTACGAGGCCGCCGCGCACCGCTACGACACGATGGAATACCGCTCCTGCGGACGCAGCGGCCTCAGCCTCCCGGCGATCTCTCTGGGACTGTGGCAGAACTTCGGCGACGACACCTCGGGCGAGGCCCAGCGGGCGATCCTCCGCCGTGCCTTCGACCGCGGCGTCACTCACATCGACCTGGCCAACAACTACGGACCGCCCTACGGCCGCGCCGAGGAGAACTTCGGCCGCTACCTTCGCGACGACTTCCGCACCCACCGCGACGAGCTGGTCATCTCGACCAAGGCCGGGTACGACATGTGGCCAGGGCCCTACGGCCAGGGCGGCGGGTCGCGCAAGTACGTCCTGGCCTCGCTCGACCAGTCCCTTCGCCGGCTGGGTCTGGACTACGTCGACATCTTCTACAGCCACCGCTTCGACCCCCACACCCCGGTCGAGGAGACGATGATGGCCCTTGACCGCGCCGTCCGGTCGGGCAAGGCGCTGTACGCCGGCATCTCGTCCTACTCGGCCCGCCGAACCGCGGAGGCCGCGGCCGTCGCCCGGGACCTGGGCACGCCGCTGCTCATTCACCAGCCCTCCTACTCGATGCTCAACAGGTGGATCGAGCACGACCTGCTCGACACCCTCGAGAAGGAGGGCATGGGGTGCATCGTGTTCACGCCGCTCGCCCAGGGCCTGCTCACCGACCGCTATCTCGGCGGTGTGCCCGCTGACTCGCGGGCGGCCCGCTCGGACAGCAGCGTCCTCCCCGACCACCTCTCCGAGGAGACGCTGGGCCACGTCCGCCGGCTGAACCAGATCGCCTCCGAGCGTGGTCAGAAGCTCGCCCAGATGGCCCTGCAGTGGGTGCTGCGGGACCCGCGAGTGACCTCCGCGGTGATCGGCGCGTCGTCGGTGCACCAACTCGAGGCGAACCTCGACGCCCTCGCCGGGCCCGACTTCACCGACGACGAACTCGCCAGAATCGACCTCGACGCCGTCGAGGCCGGCATCAACCTCTGGGCGGCCCAAACCGCCGAGTGAACCCCCGGGCGGCCCGCGACTGTGGCGCACGCGGCACCACCCGGCCAGCGTCTCCCGTCGCCAGCGCGCCCAGAAAGGTAGAGGATGACCCCATGACCAAATATGTCTACGACTTCTCTGAAGGCAACAAGGAGCAGAAGGACCTGCTGGGTGGCAAGGGCGCCAACCTGGCAGAGATGACGAACATGGGACTGCCGGTCCCGCCTGGCTTCGTCATCAGCACGGAGGCCTGCCGGGCCTATCTGGGCCACGCCGGCGAGGGCGAGGAGGGCAGCATGCCCGCCAGTCTGGCCGACGAGGTCACCGAGCACCTCAACTCACTCCAGAAGGCCATGGGCCGCACGCTGGGCCAGTCCGACAACCCGCTGCTGGTGTCGGTGCGCTCGGGCAGCAAGTTCTCCATGCCGGGCATGATGGAGACCGTCCTCAACATCGGCCTCAACGACGAGTCCGTGGTCGGGCTGGCCAAGATGGGCGGCGAGGAGCGCTTCGCGTGGGACTCCTACCGGCGGCTGCTGGCGATGTTCGGGAAGACCGTCCTGGGCATCGACGGTGACCTGTTCGAGGACGCCCTGGACCATGTCAAGAACGAGGTCGGCGCCACCAGCGACCTCGACCTCACCGCCGAGAACATGCAGACCGTCGTCGCGCGCTTCAAGGAGATCGTCCAGGCCGAGAGCGGCCAGCCTTTCCCGCAGGACCCCCGCACGCAGCTCGACATGTCCATCGAGGCCGTCTTCAACTCCTGGAACACCCCCCGCGCCGTCCTCTACCGCCGCCAGGAGCGCATCCCCGGCGACCTCGGCACCGCCGTCAACGTGTGCACCATGGTCTACGGCAACATCGGAATGGACTCCGGCACCGGCGTCGCGTTCACCCGCGACCCAGCCTCGGGCGCGCAAGGCGTCTACGGCGACTACCTGCAGAACGCCCAGGGTGAGGACGTCGTGGCCGGCATCCGGAACACGGTGCCGCTGGCCGACCTCGAACAGCTCGACAAGAAGTCCTACGACGAGCTCATGGACATCATGCACCGGCTCGAGAGCCACTACCGCGACCTGTGCGACATCGAGTTCACCGTGGAGAACGGCAAGCTGTGGATGCTGCAGACCCGGGTCGGCAAGCGCACCGCCGCGGCTGCCTTCCGGATCGCCGTCGAGCTGGTCGACGAGGGCCTCATCGACATGGACGAAGCGGTCACCCGCGTCAACGGTGCCCAGCTCGCCCAGCTGATGTTCCCCCAGTTCGCCCACGGCCCCGACCAGACCCTCATCACCACAGGCATGAACGCCTCCCCGGGCGCGGCCGTCGGCAAGGCGGTCTTCGACTCCGACACCGCCGTCGAGTGGACCGAGCGGGGCGAGCAGGTCATCCTCATCCGCCGCGAGACCAACCCCGACGACCTGCACGGCATGGTGGCAGCGGCGGGCATCCTCACCTCTCGCGGCGGCAAGACCTCGCACGCTGCGGTGGTGGCCCGCGGCATGGGCCGCACCTGCGTCTGCGGTGCCGACGAGCTCGACGTCGACGTGCGCCAACACCGGTTCCGCAGCGCCTCGGGCGTGGAGGTCGCCGAGGGTGACGTCATCTCCATCGACGGCACCACGGGGGATGTCTACCTCGGCGAGGTCCCGGTCATGGACTCCGCGGTGGTGCGCTACTTCGAGGGCGACGAGGGGGCCACGGAGGACACCCTGGTCTCGGCGGTCGCCCGCGTCATGGAGCACGCCGACCGGGTGCGCCGGCTCGGGGTCCACGCCAACGCCGACACCCCCGCCGACGCCCAACGCGCGCTCCGCTTCGGCGCGGAGGGCATCGGCCTGTGCCGGACCGAGCACATGTTTCTCGGCGACCGGCGGGAGCTGGTGGAGCACCTCATCCTCGCCGAGACCGACCAGCAGCGGGAGGACGCGCTGGCGGCCCTGCTGCCCCTGCAGCGGGCGGACTTCGAGGAGATCTTCGAGGCGATGGACGGGCTGCCGGTGACCGTTCGGCTCATCGACCCACCGTTGCACGAGTTCCTCCCCGGCTACACCGAGCTGTCGATGAAGGTCGCGGTGGACGAGGCCGCTCACAAGACGAACAAGCGCGACGTCAAGCTGCTCCACGCGGTGCGGCGGATGCACGAGGAGAACCCGATGCTGGGCCTGCGCGGCGTCCGGCTCGGGATCGTGATCCCCGGCCTGTTCACGATGCAGGCCCGCGCGATCCTCGAGGCCAGCGCCGCCCGGATCAAGGCCGGGGGCGACCCGCGCCCGGAGATCATGATCCCGCTGGTGGGAGCCGTCCAGGAGCTCGAGCTGGTCAAGTCGGATGTGATGGCTGTCGCGGCGGAGGTCCAGGAGGAGCAGGGGGTCGAAATCCCGTTCAAGGTCGGGACGATGATCGAGGTGCCCCGGGCGGCGATGACCGCCGACGAGATCGCGGAGGCGGCGGAGTTCTTCTCCTTCGGCACCAACGACCTCACTCAGATGACCTGGGGCTTCTCGCGCGACGACGTGGAGGCAGCGTTCTTCTCGCAGTACCTCGAGAAGGGCATCTTCGGGGTCTCCCCGTTCGAGACGCTCGACCGCGCCGGTGTCGGCGCCCTGGTCCGAGTGGCCGTCGAGCGCGGTCGCCGGACGCGTCCGGACATCCACCTCGGCGTGTGTGGTGAGCACGGCGGCGACCCGGACTCGATTCACTTCTTCGAGTCCGCGGGGCTGGACTACGTCTCCTGCTCGCCCTTCCGGGTACCGGTGGCCCGGCTGGAGGCGGGGCGCGCGGTCCAGGGCTGAGGTTCCCTGCACGGGGTTTCCCAGCACGGGCTCCCCCTGCACGGGGCGAGGCGCCGGTCCGGTTTCGGACCGGCGCCTCGTCGTGTCAGAGGAACTCGACGGGGTCAAACTCCTCGATCGGGATGATCCGCACCCGAGGGAGACGTTCGCGGAAGGCTCGGACGTCGTACTCGAGGTCATAGGTCTCGAGCCCGATCTCCTTGAGGGGGGTGAATGCGGAGTTGCGGAACTCGGCGAACCCGGCCACGCCGACCCGGCGACGGCCGGTCCCGTCGAGGAGCTGCTGCACCTGCTCGACGAAGTCTCCGTCGTTGCTCACCAGCAGCACGTCGGCATCGCGGTCCCCGAGCGCATCCAGCGTGCGCTGGATCGCGATGTCCACGACCTTCTCCGACGCGGGTCCGGACAGGGGCACCGGACGGTAGTCGAGGGCCAGGAGCGCCTGCACGAAGGCCATTGGCAGCTCGTTGTTGGCGGCGAGGAAGAACAGCGCGGTCACCGGCTGCTGCCAGGCGTCCCGCGCGAACTGGAGCAGCCGGTCCCATCGGGGCCGCTCCTCCGGCCTGGGCCGGCGGCCCAGGATCGAGGTGCCCAGCGTCGCGTCGATGTTCTCCCCGTCCACGAGCACGTAGGTCGCCCGCCCGCCTGTGGGTCGCTCGGCTCCTGGCTCCATGCCCGGAGGGTACGCCGAGACCAAGTCGATCAGGCCCCGGTCTGGGCCGCGGAAATCGGGTCGCCACCGGCACGCTCACCGGGGAGGATGAGGGCCCGTGGGACATGTGGAGGTAGCAGGTGCGCGTTTCGAGCTGCCCGACGGCAGGGTGCTGCTCGAGGACGTGTCCTTCCGGGTGGGCGAGGGAGCCAAGGTGGCCCTGGTCGGCGCGAACGGCGCCGGCAAGACGACGCTGCTGCGGCTCGTCACCGGGGAGCTGACCCCCCACGCCGGCGTCGTGACCCGGTCCGGCGGACTCGGCGTGATGAGGCAGACGGTCGGGTCCGGCTCGACCTCCGTGCGGGACCTGCTGCTGTCGGTCTCGCCACCCCGCGCGCGGCGCGCGGCGCAGGAGGTGGACCGCTGGGAGCTGGCGCTCATGGAGGTCGAGGACGAGCGCAGGCAGATGCGGTACGCCGAGGCACTCGCGGAGTGGGGGGACGCCGGCGGCTATGAGCTCGAGGTCACTTGGGATGCCTGCTGCACCGCCGGGCTCGGGGTTCCCTTCGAGCGGGCCAAGTATCGCGACCTGGCCACCCTCTCCGGTGGCGAGCAGAAGCGGCTCGTGCTCGAGTTCCTCCTCCAGGGCCCCGACGCGGTGCTGCTTCTCGACGAGCCGGACAACTTCCTCGACGTGCCCGGCAAGCGCTGGCTTGAGCGACGGCTGCAGGCAACGCCCAAGACGGTGCTGTTCGTGAGCCACGACCGGGAGCTGCTGGCTCGGACGGCGACCCGGGTGGTCACCGTCGAGCTCGGAGCGGCGGGGAACACCGTGTGGACCCATGCGGGCGGCTTCTCGTCGTACCACCAGGCGCGACGTGACCGCTTCGCCCGCTTCGAGGAGCTGCGCCGCCGCTGGGACGAGGAGCATGCCAAGCTGCGGGCGCAGATGCTGATGTATCGGCAGAAGGCCTCGTACAACGCTGACATGGCCAGCCGCTACCAGGCTGCCCAGACGCGGCTGCGCAAGTTCGAGGAAGCCGGCCCGCCGACCGGCCAGCCACGGGAGCAGCAGGTGCGGATGCGGCTGCGGGGCGGCCGCACTGGCAAGCGGGCCGTGATCTGCGAGAGCCTGGAGCTGACCGGGCTGATGCGGCCCTTCGACCTCGAGGTCTGGTACGGCGAGCGGGTCGCGGTCCTAGGATCGAACGGTTCAGGGAAGTCGCACTTCCTCCGGCTCCTCGCCGGCGGCGGGTCGGGCCCCGACGTCGAGCACCAGCCGGTGGGAGAGGCGGTCATCGAGCCGGTGCGGCACACCGGCCGGGCACGGCTCGGTGCCCGGGTGCGCCCGGGATGGTTCGTGCAGACCCACGCGCACCCCGAGCTCGCCGGACGCACGCTGCTGGAGATCCTGCACCGCGGCGACGCGCACCGGGCAGGCATGCCTCGCGAGCAGGCGGCTCGGGCGCTGGACCGCTACGAGCTGGCCCACGCCTCGGAGCAGCGCTTCGAGTCCCTCTCGGGCGGACAGCAAGCCCGGCTGCAGATCCTGCTCCTGGAGCTGTCGGGAGCGACGCTGCTGCTCCTCGACGAGCCCACCGACAACCTCGACGTCGAGTCGGCCGAGGCGTTGGAGGAGGGGCTGGAGGCATTCGAGGGGACCGTGCTCGCGGTCACGCACGACCGGTGGTTCGCGCGGGGATTCGACCGATTCCTCGTCTTCGGTGCCGACGGCACTGTCTACGAGTCCTCCGAGCCAGTCTGGGACGAGGCTCGCGTCGACCGCGTGCGCTGATTCGGGAGCGACGCTTAGCGCTCGTCGCAGGGCAGGAACGTGCGCCCGAGCTCGCCGGTGTACACCTGCTTGGGCCGGGCGATCTTCTGGTCCGAGTCGGTGACCAGCTCCAACCACTGGGCCAGCCAGCCGGGGGTGCGCCCGATGGCGAACAGCACGGTGAACATCTCGGGGGGGAACTGGAGCGCCTCGTAGATGAGGCCGGAGTAGAAGTCCACGTTGGGGTACAACTTGCGGTCGACGAAGTACTCGTCCTCCAGCGCGATCTTCTCCAGCTCCTGGGCGATCTTCAGCAGCGGGTTGACGCCGGTGACCTCGAAGACCTCGTCGGCCGCCTGCTTGATGATCTTCGCCCGCGGGTCGTAGTTCTTGTAGACCCGGTGACCGAAGCCCATCAACCGCTCGTGGCCGCTCTTGACCCCGTCGATGAAGGCCGGGACGTTGTCCAGGGAGCCGATGCGCCGCAGCATCCGCAGCACGGCCTCGTTGGCACCGCCGTGCAGCGGGCCGTAGAGCGCCGCGATGCCGGCGGCGACGGCCGAGTAGGGGTCCACCTGGGAGGAGCCGACCGAGCGCACCGCGTTCGTCGAGCAGTTCTGCTCGTGGTCGGCGTGCAGGATGAAGAGCACGTCGAGGGCGTGCACCAGCCGCGGATCGGCCTCGAAGCGCTGCTCGCTCATCTTGAACAGCATCGAGAGGAAGTTGGCGGTGTAGCTCAGGTCGTTGTCGGGGTAGATGTACGGCTTGCCCTGGGCGTGGCGGAACGCCCAGGCCCCGAGTGTCGGCATCTTCGCGATCATCCGGACCATCTGGATGTGCCGGTTGTCGGGGTCCTTGATGTTGCTGGCGTCCGGGTAGAAGGTCGACAGCGCACCCACCGACGCCATCAGCATCCCCATCGGATGGGCGTCGTAGCGGAAGCCCTGCATGAAGCTCTTGACGTTCTCGTGCACAAAGGTGTGGTAGGTGATCTCGTGCACCCAGGCGTCGTACTGATCGCTCTTGGGCAGCTCGCCGTGGATGAGCAGGTAGGCGACCTCGAGGAAGTTCGACTTCTCGGCCAACTGCTCGATGGGATAGCCGCGGTACTCCAGGACGCCGTGGTCTCCGTCGATGAAGGTCACCGAGCTTCGACACGAGGCGGTATTGGTGAAGCCGGGGTCGTAGACGGCCAGCCCGGGCTCGTCCTGCGAGGCACGGACCTGCAGCAGGTCGCCGGCGCGAATCGTGCCCTGGGTGATCGCCAGCTCGTACTCCTGGCCGGTGCGATTGTCACGCACGGTCAGGGAGTCGTTGCGTGGCTGGGTGGAAGAGGCCTGGCTGTCGGTCACGTCGACTCCTCGCTGGTCCTGGGCTGTCCTGGACTGTCCGCCCGCACCGTGCTGTGCCCGGGAGGCTCAGGCAAACCTAGTCGGTGGCCCGAACGCGGTGGAACCTCCCCGTGCCGACACCGTTTTGACCCTGCCCGCGGACCGCAGGTAGCCTGGGATGTCGCGGCCTCCCCGTGGCGTGCCCGTGATGCTCTCAGGTGCCCACGCGTGGCCTCGCGTTGAGCGGCACCCGCTCCACACCTAGACCTCGACGAGAAGGCAGTCACCGTGCGCACGTACAGCCCGAAGCCCGCCGACCTCCAGCGTCAGTGGCACGTCATCGACGCCACCGACGTCGTGCTCGGCCGTCTCGCGGTGCAGACGGCGAACCTGCTTCGCGGCAAGCACAAGGCCACCTTTGCCCCCCACGTCGACGGTGGGGACTTCGTGATCATCGTGAACGCCGAGAAGGTGGCGCTGTCGGGCAACAAGAAGACCGCGAAGCTGGCCTACCGGCACTCGGGGTACCCCGGTGGTCTCTCGTCGATCGCCTTCGGCGACCTTCTGGCGAAGGATCCGCGACGCGCCGTCGAGAAGGCCGTGTGGGGGATGCTGCCCAAGAACCGCCTCGGCCGGCAGATGCTCCGCAAGCTCAAGGTCTACTCGGGCCCGAACCACCCGCACCGGGCGCAGAAGGCCACGCCGTTCGAGATCACCCAGATCGCCCAGTAAGAGCACCCAGCCATGCCGGACCAGCAACGCCAGCACCAACCCAGCACTCACAACCCCGGGCCGCCGGACCACCGCACAGCGACGAGGAACCGACTTTCGTGACTGACACCAGCACCGAGCAGCAGGACGTCGAGGAGACCTTCACGGTCGACGACCAGGGCATCGCCTACAGCAGCGAGAGCACGCTGTCGGCCGAGGAGGCCGCCGAGCGTCCCGCGACGATCGCCCCGGCCGCCGCGACCGGTCGGCGGAAGGAGGCTGTCGCGCGCGTTCGGCTCATCCCCGGCGCCGGCCAGTGGACGGTGAACGGCCGCAGCCTGGAGTCCTACTTCCCCAACAAGCTGCACCAGCAGGTGGCCAACGAGCCGTTCGTGACCACCGATCTCGTCGGCCGCTTCGACGTCATCGCCCGGATCCACGGCGGTGGCATCACCGGTCAAGCCGGCGCGCTGCGCCTCGGGGTGGCTCGGGCACTCAACGCGATCGACGTCGACGCCAACCGGCCCTCACTGAAGAAGGCGGGGCTGCTCACCCGCGACGCCCGCGTCATCGAGCGCAAGAAGGCCGGCCTGAAGAAGGCCCGCAAGGCACCGCAGTACAGCAAGCGCTGACTCGGTGGTGGCTCCGGGGCGGGACGCCGTGCCTAGCGAGCGCGTCTTCGGCACCGACGGCGTGCGGGGCCTGGCCAACGGCCTCCTGACCGCCGAGCTGGCCCTCGACCTCTCGGTCGCCGCGGCCCATGTGCTCGGCGAGGGGGGCGCCTTCCAGGGGCATCGCCCGATGGCCGTCGTCGGGCGCGACACCCGGGTCTCGGGTGAGTTCCTGGAGGCCGCCGTGTGCGCGGGCCTGGCCTCGGCCGGGGTCGACGTGCTCCGGCTGGGCGTGCTCCCGACGCCGGGGGTCGCTCACCTCACTGCCTCGCTGAACGCCGACCTGGGCGTGATGATCTCGGCCAGCCACAACCCGATGCCGGACAACGGCGTCAAGTTCCTCTCCCGGGGTGGGGTCAAGCTCGCCGACGAGGTGGAGCACATGATCGAGCGGCGGCTTCGGGAGCCCTGGGACCGGCCGACCGGGGCGATGGTCGGCCGGATCACCCGATACGACGCCGCCATCGACGACTACGCCCGGCACCTGTGCACGACCATCTCCACGCCGCTCGACGGGCTCCGGGTGGTCCTCGACTGCGCCCATGGAGCCGCCCACAGCGCCGGCCCACGCACCCTGCGCGACGCGGGCGCCGACGTGATCGCGATCTGCGACGCTCCCGACGGACTGAACATCAACGACGGTTGTGGCTCGACGCATCTCCACGTGCTCCAGGCGGCCGTCGTCGAGCACGGAGCCGACCTGGGCTTCGCGCTCGACGGTGACGCGGACCGCTGCCTCGCGGTGGACCACGAGGGTTCCGTCGTCGACGGTGACCAGTTGCTCGCGATTCTCACGCTGGCCATGCGGGAGGCCGGTGACCTCGTGGACGACACGGTCGTGGTCACCGTGATGAGCAACCTCGGCTTCGTCCAGGCCATGGAGCGCGAGGGCGTGAAGGTCGCGCAGACCAAGGTCGGCGACCGCTACGTGCTGGAGGCGATGAACGCCGGCGGCTACACCCTCGGTGGCGAGCAGTCCGGCCACGTGATCATGAGCCGGCAGGCCACCACCGGCGACGGCATCCTCACCGCGCTGCAGGTGCTCACCCGAGTCGCACAGACCGGTCAGACGCTCAGGGACCTCGCCGGGGTGATGACCCGGCTGCCGCAGGTGCTGGTCAACGTCACCGGCGTCGACAAGCAGCGGGCCGCCTCTGACCCCGCGCTGCAGGCGGCCGTGGCCGAGGCGGAGGCCGAACTGGCCGGCGCCGGGCGCGTGCTGCTGCGGCCCTCCGGCACCGAGGCCATGGTCCGGGTGATGGTCGAGGCGGCGTCGTCCGAGCAGGCCCAGCAGGTCGCCGATCGGCTGGCGTGGGTGGTCCGCGAGCGGCTCGCGCTCTGAGACCCCAGGCCCTTTACAGGTCAGTGACTGACCCCAGGCTGGTTTCTCGGGCCAACGGCCGTCCTCAGGTCAGTGACTGACGCGGCGAGCGGGTCAGATCTTGCGGAGTCGCACCCACCGCACCGAGTGGTCTCGAGCCTTGCGGAGCACGAGGTTCGCCCGTCCCCGGGTCGGTTCGATGTTCGCCTGCAGGTTCGGGCCGTTGATGGTGTCCCAGAGCCGGCGGGCCTCGGCGATCGCCTGGTCTTCGGTGAGCTCGGCGTACTTGGTGAAGTAGGACGTGGGATCCCGGAACGCAGTCTCTCGCAACCGCAGGAAGCGCTCGGTGTACCAGTGCCGGATGTCCTCGGTGGCCGCGTCGACGTACACCGAGAAGTCGAAGAAGTCGCTGACCGCCAGCCCCGGCCGGCCGTCCTCGCGCACCCGGGCCGGCTGCAGCACGTTGAGCCCCTCGATCACCACGATGTCCGGATGACGAATCACCACCGGATGGTCCGGGGTCACGTCGTAGCTGAGGTGCGAGTACGTCGGCGCGGCCACCTCGTCGACGCCCGACTTCACGGCGATGACGAAACGGAGCAGGGCGGCGCGGTCGTAGGACTCCGGGAAGCCCTTGCGGGCCAGCAGCCCGCGGCGCAGCAGCTCGGCGTTGGGGTAGAGGAACCCGTCGGTCGTGACCAGCTCGACTGACGGGTGGGCCGGCCAGTGGGCGAGCATCTGCTGCAGCAGCCGGGCCGTGGTGGACTTGCCCACCGCGACGGAGCCGGCGACTCCGATCACGAACGGCGTCCTGGGTGGCTGCGGTTCGTCGAGGAACTCCTCCTGCGCGTCGTGCAGCCTGCCCGCGCTCTCGACGTAGAGGCTCAGCAGCCGTGAGAGCGGCAGGTACACCTGCTCGACCTCGGTGAGGTCCAGCTCGTCGCCCAACCCGCGCACCCGCTCGACCTCGGCCTGCGCCAGCGGCTGCTCCATCGCGGCCCCGAGCTTCGCCCACGCCTCCCGGTCCAGCTCGACGTAGGGCCCCGGCTCATGCGGAGACGCGCTGCTGCCGGGGCGGGTCATGGCGCCATTGTGCCCGTGCCGGGCGGCGCCCGCTCGCCCTTAGACTCACTCACCATGTGCGGCATCGTGGGCTATGTGGGCGCCAAGTCGGCCGAGACCGTCGTCGTGGAGGGTCTGCGACGGCTGGAGTACCGCGGCTACGACTCGGCCGGGATCGCCCTCGTCCACAACAGCCGGATCGTGGGGGACAAGCGGGCCGGCAAGCTGGCCAACCTCGACGAGGCGCTGGCGAAGATCACCATCCCGCGCAGCGGCACGGGCATCGGGCACACTCGCTGGGCCACGCACGGGCCGCCGACCGACGCCAACGCACACCCCCACCGCGGGTCCTCCGAGCGCATCGCGCTCGTGCACAACGGGATCATCGAGAACTTCGTCGCGCTGCGCACGCAGCTGGAGGACGCGGGCGTGGAGTTCCGCTCGGAGACCGACACCGAGGTCGCCGCCCAGCTCCTCGAACAGGCCGTCCTCGCCGGCGCCGACCTGACCACCGCCATGGGGGAGCTCTGCCAGCGCCTGGAGGGGGCGTTCACGCTGGTCGCGGTCGATGCGCAGGACCCCGTCCGGGTGGTCGCCGCGCGTCGCAACTCCCCGCTCGTGGTGGGTCTGGGGCAGGGCGAGAACTTCCTGGCCTCGGACGTCGCGGCGTTCATCGAGCACACCCGGGAGGCGCTGGAGCTCGGCCAGGACCAGGTGGTCACGATCACCGCAGACTCCGTGACCGTCACCGACTTGGAGAAGCACCCGGCCCAGGGGCGTGCCTACCACGTCGACTGGGACCTCACCGCCGCCGAGA
This sequence comes from uncultured Actinomycetota bacterium, assembly GCA_963745245.1. GTDB lineage: Bacteria > Actinomycetota > Actinomycetes > Propionibacteriales > Nocardioidaceae > Marmoricola_A. Next base: position 522,466 of record CAVUWU010000001.1, on the reverse strand, counting down.
AGTCCGGCTACGACTGGTTCATGCGCAAGGAGATCTTCGAGCAGCCCCGGGCGGTCCGGGACGCCCTGCTCGGTCGCCACGACGACGAGGGCAAACTGGTGCTCGACGAGCTGCGGATGTCGGAGGGCGAGCTCCGCGAGGTCGACAAGATCGTCATCACCGCCTGCGGCACCGCCTTCTACGCGGGCCTGGTCGCCAAGTACGCCATCGAGCACTGGACCCGGATCCCGTGCGAGGTGGAGCTGAGCCACGAGTTCCGCTACCGCGACCCCATCCTGACCCGGGACACCCTGGTCGTCGCGATCAGCCAGTCCGGGGAGACCGCCGACACGCTGATGGCGATCCGGCACGCCCGGGGCCAGCGGTCGAAGGTGCTCGCGATCTGCAACACCAACGGCTCGACCATCCCTCGCGAGTCCGACGCGGTCATCTACACCCACGCAGGCCCGGAGATCGGGGTCGCCTCCACCAAGGGCTTCACCACCCAGCTGGTCGCCTGCTATCTGCTGGGCCTCTACCTTGCCCAGGTCCGCGGCACCATGTACGGCGATGAGATCGACGGGGTGGTCGACGAGCTGGAGCAGATGCCCGACCGGATGAGCGAGGTCCTCGACCGCGCCGAGGACGTCTACGCGCTGGCCCGCGCCCTCGAAGGCGCCCGGTCGGTGCTGTTCCTGGGCCGGCACGCCGGCTTCCCGGTTGCCCTGGAGGGCGCTCTGAAGCTCAAGGAACTGGCCTACATCCACGCCGAGGGCTTTGCCGCCGGCGAGCTCAAGCACGGACCCATCGCGCTCATCGAGCCGGGGATGCCGGTCTTCTGCGTCGTCCCGCCGCGGGGCCGCAACCAGCTCCACGACAAGATGCTCAGCGGGATCCAGGAGATCCGCGCCCGCGGCGCCCGGACGATCGTGGTCGCCGAGGACGGGGACGACTCCGTCGTGCCACTGGCCGACGTGCTGCTTCGGGTCCCCGACACCTCGACCCTGCTGCAACCGCTGCCCGCCGTCGTACCGCTGCAGCTCTTCGCCTGCGAGCTGGCCACCGTCATGGGCCACGATGTCGACCAGCCGCGGAACCTCGCCAAGTCGGTCACCGTCGAGTGAGGCTACGACCGTGATCGTGGGCATCGGCGTGGACGTGTGCGAGGTCTCCCGGTTCGCCTCCGCGCTGCGGCGTACGCCCGGGATGACCGAGCGGCTGTTCACGGCCGGGGAGCGGGACCGCGCGATGGAGTCACTCGCGGCCCGCTTCGCGGCCAAAGAGGCCGTGGCCAAGGCGCTGGGAGCCCCGGCCGGGCTCGGCTGGCACGACGTCGAGGTGGTGGCCGAGACCTCGGGGCGGCCCACGCTCGTGCTGCGGGGGTCGGTGCAGCGGGCCGCGGAGGGGCTCGGCGTGCAGACCGCGCACGTCTCTTTGTCCCACGACGCCGGGCTGGCCACGGCATTCGTCGTCCTGGAGGGGGACCGATGAGGCGGGCACACACCGTGCAGGAGGTACGCCGCGCCGAGGAGGTGCTGCTGGCGCGGATGCCCGACGGCGCCCTAATGGGACGCGCCGCCGGCGGGCTGGCCCTCGCGGTCGCCTCGTTCCTCGGCGGCGTCCACGGCGCACGCGTCCTGTTGCTCGTCGGGGCCGGCAACAACGGGGGCGACGCCCTGCACGCGGGGGCGGGACTGGCCCGGCGGGGAGCGCAGGTTGAGGCGGTGCTGCTCAGCCCGGACAAGGCGCACCCCGCCGGACTCGCCGCGCTCCGGCGAGCCGGTGGCCGCGTGGTCCCGGAGACGGCGGTGGCCGAGCGGCGCTACGACGTGGCCCTCGACGGCATTGTCGGGATCGGGGGCTCGGGCCCCCTGCGTCCCGACGCGGCCCGCCTGGTGGAGTCGCTGGCCGGCGTCCCGGTGGTCGCGGTGGACACGCCCTCCGGGGTCGAGGTCGACACCGGCGAGGTGCGCGGCTCCCACGTCGATGCCGCGCTCACCGTGACGTTCGGCAGCCATAAGGTCGTCCACCTCGTCGACCCGGGCGCGTCGGCGTGCGGACCGGTGCACCTGATCGACATCGGGCTGGATCTGGCCGACCCGGCGGTGGAGGCACTGCAGACCGGCGACGTTGCGCCGCTGCTGCCGCGTCCGGCGCCCGACGCGCACAAGTACACCCGCGGGGTCGTGGGGGTGCGTGCCGGCTCTGACGACTACCGGGGCGCGGCGGTGCTGTGCGTCGCGGGGGCCGGCTGCGGGCTCGCGGGCATGGTGCGCTACGTCCCGGCCTCGAGCCCTGGCGGGTCGGGCGACGCCGCGGTGAGCCTGGTGCAGGCCGCCCACCCCGAGGTCGTCGTCGGCGCCGGCCGGGTGCAGGCCTGGGTGGTCGGGTCGGGTGGTGGACAGGGTGCGGCCGCTCAGCTGGATGCCGCGGTGGGTGATGAGGTGCCGGTGGTGGTGGACGCCGACGCCTTGGCCGCGGTCGACGGTCCGCTCGGCGTCCCGGCGGTGCTGACCCCGCACGCCGGGGAGCTGGCTGAGATGCTCGAGGTTGAGCGGGCCGAGGTCGAGGGTGCGCAGTTGAGCCATGCGCGGGCGGCCGCGCAGCGGTTCGGCTCGGTGGTGCTGTCCAAGAACCGGCACTCCATCGTGGCCGCGCCCGACGGGCGGACCCGGGTGACGACGATCGGGGTCCCGTGGCTGGCTACCGCCGGCGCCGGGGACGTGCTCTCGGGTCTGGTGGGGGCACTCCTGGCCACCGGGCTGGATCCCTTCGACGCGGCCTCTGTCGGCTCCTGGCTGCACGCCGCTGCGGCGACCCGAGCAGCGGCGGGCGGGCCGCTGGTGGCCAGCAACGTGGCGCACGCCATTGCCCCGGTGTGCTCCGCGCTCTTCGGCGGCGGCCCCGGCCTCTGAGACCATGGGGGCATGACGGTCCCCGTGCTGGCCCCCTCGGAGCGGGGAAGCCCGCGGGCCGAGATCGTCGTGGACCTCGACGCGATCCGTCACAACACCGCCGTGCTGGCGTCCCGGGTGGCTCCGGCGGCCCTGATGGTGGTGGTCAAGGCCGACGGCTACGGGCACGGCATGGTCGAGGCCGCCCGGGCGGCGCGCAGCGGGGGAGCCGACTGGCTCGGGGTCGCCTTCCTCGAGGAGGCCGCGGCACTGCGCCGGTCGGGCGACGACGGACCGCTGCTGTGCTGGCTGGCGGTGCCGGGCGAGGACTACCGGCCGGCCGTGGCGGCCGGAGTGGATGTCACGGCGTACTCCCAGGAGCAGCTCGAGGAGATCGTCGGGGCGGCCCGCGCGGTCGGCGTCCAGGCCCGGGTACAGCTCAAGGTCGACACCGGGCTGGGCCGCGGAGGGGCGACCGCGCAGGCGTGGCCGGGCCTGGTCCGGGCCGCGGGACGGGCGGAGGCATCCGGCAGCATCCGGGTGACTGGCCTGTGGTCGCACCTGGCCTGTGCGGACGATCCCGAGAACGCAGCCAACGACGCCCAGGAGGCTGCCTTCCGCGACGCGGTCGCGGTGGCGAGGGCCGCCGGGCTGAACCCCGACCTGGTGCACCTGGCGAACTCGGCCGCGGCGCTGACCCGACCCACCGCTCGCTTCGGGCTCGTCCGCTGCGGCCTGGCCGCCTACGGGCTCTCCCCGGTGCCGCAGCAAGCCAGCTCCGCCGCGCTGGGGTTGCGACCCGCGATGACAGCGCGAACCCGCGTCGCTATGGCCAAGCGGGTGCCCGCCGGCACTGGCGTCTCCTACGGCCACACCTATCGCACCGAGCGGGAGACCACGGTGGCGGTGCTCCCGGTCGGGTACGCCGAGGGGCTGCTGCGCAGCGGCTCGTCCCGCGCACCGGTCCTCGTCGGTGGCCGACGCCGCCAGATCAGCGGGACCGTGTGCATGGACCAGGTCGTGGTCGACGTCGGAGACGACCCGGTTCGGGCCGGCGACCCGGTGGTGCTCTTCGGCGCCGGGGACGGCTCGGGCGAGGGCCCGGCCCAGGGCTCGCGCGATGCGCCGGAGGCGACCGCCCAGGAGTGGGCCGAGGCGTGCGGGACGATCTCCTACGAGATCGTCACGCGCATGGGAGGACGGTTTGTCCGCCGGCACCTGCCGACGGGAACCGCTGCTCCCGACACCGGGCTGGCACGGCCCGGGGGAAGCGAGGATCCGCGATGAGTCCGGAACTGAACCCTGGCCGGTGGGCCCTGTCCGGCCTCGGCGTCGCCGTCGGCGGCGTCGTCGGCGGCCTCGCCCTCGACCGGGTCATGGAGAGGGTCCGGCTGAGACCGGAGGAGCCCGATGCCGTGGAGCTCGGGTCGCTGCGCGGCGACGTCCACGAGGTGAAGACCGACGACGGCCTCAAGCTCTACGCCGAGGTCGACGAGGTCGCTCCCTACGGGTCCCAGGCCAACCATGACCACCGGGCGACCATCGTCTTCGTGCATGGCTTCGCGCTCAACATGGACTGCTGGCACTTCCAGCGGCTGGCGTTCCGCGGCAAGCGCCGGATGATCTTCTACGACCAGCGGTCCCACGGTCGCAGTGAGCGCTCGGAGAAGGAGCACGCGACCATCGACCAGCTCGGGCGCGACCTGCGCTCCGTGCTCGACACCCTGGCCCCCGGCGAGCCAGTCGTGCTGGTCGGGCACTCCATGGGCGGGATGTCGATCGTCGCCTACGCCGAGCACTACCCCGAGCTCTTCGCCGAGCGCGTGGTGGGCCTAGGCCTGATCTCGACCACGGCCGGTGGCCAGCGGACCCACAAGATCGTCTCCCGGCATATCCCCGACCCGGTGGGCCGGCGTGCCGTCGAGCGGGGTCTGCTGGTCGCCGCGGAACGCGAACGCGTGTTGGAGCTCGCCCGGCGCAGCGGCTCGGGCATCGCCTTCCGGGTGATCCGCGAGTTTGCCTTCGGTGACGCCAAGGTGCCGGCGTCCTACGTCCGCTTCGTCGACACGATGATCGCGTCCACGCCGATGGCCGTGCTGGTCGAGTTCATCCCCGAGTTCGACGCACTCGACAAGTTCCACGTCGTCGACGCCTTCTCGGAGCTGCCCATCTACATCGTCTGCGGCACCAAGGACAAGCTCACCTCCATCGGACACGCGCGGAAGCTGCACTCCCGCATCGAGGGTTCCCACCTGCTGGAGCTCCCGGGGGGCGGGCACATGCCGCTGTTGGAGTTCAAGGACCGCGTCAACGACGTGCTGCACAACCTGTTCGAGGACTCCGACGACAACCTGGCGGCTCGTCGGTGACGGAGCCCGCTCCTGCCCGGCCCGCGCCACGTGAGCCGGTGGTGGAGGAGGTCGGCGCGGGCGCGGCCGCGGAGGTCCTCTCGGTCGTCCGCGCGGCCTTCGGCCCCCGGCCGGCCCTGGACCCGCCGGCCACGGCGCTGGAGGAGACCGAGGGTTCGGTGGCCGCGGCGCTCGCCGCGGGGGGCGGCCTGGTCGCCCGGGTGGACGGACACCCCGTCGGAGCCCTGCTGTTCCGCCCCGAGAGCCGATCACTGCACCTGCGCCGGGTCTCCGTGCGGCCCGACGCCCAGGGCCTGGGCATCGCCCGGGCACTGGAGGGCCGGGCCGCCACCGTGGCCGCCGGCCGCGGCTTTGCGACCCTCGACGTCCTGGCCCGCGCCGAGCTCCCCTGGACCGTCCGCTTCTGGCAACGGGCCGGCTATTCCGAGGTGGCGCGCGAGGGGCCGCACCTGGTGCTGGCCAAGGCGCTGCCGGTGGTCGTGGCCGCGCCGACGTCACAGGCCACGCGGGCCCTGGGCGCCCGGCTGGCGGCGCTGCTGCGAGCCGGTGACCTGATCCTGGTCTCCGGCGACCTCGGCGCCGGCAAGACCACCCTGACCCAGGGCATCGGGGAGGGACTGGGCGTGCGCGGTGGGATCACCTCGCCGACGTTCGTGATCTCCCGCGTGCATCCTTCGCTCCACGGCGGCCCCGCCCTCGTCCACGTCGACGCCTACCGCCTGAGCGGGCTCGCCGAGCTCGACGATCTGGACCTGGATGTGTCGATGGAGGAGGCCGTGACCGTCGTCGAGTGGGGCGAGGGGATCGCCGAAGGGCTCGCCGACGACCGCCTGGAGGTGCGGATCGGGCGCAGCCACGGGCATCAGGATGTCGCCGCCGAAGATCGTGAGGTCTCGATCGTGCCGGTCGGCGCACGCTGGGCCGGTCCCGGCCTCCCACACCTGGTCGCCTAACCTCGACCTCGTGCTGCTCGCGCTCGACACCTCCACCCCGTGGGTCTCCGTCGCCCTGCACGACGGGCGGGCCGTGGTGGCCGCGGCGACCAGCGACGAGCCGATGCGGCACGGCGAGCGGCTGGCCCCGATGATCGCCTCGGCACTCGCCGAGGCCGGCGCCGACCGAGGCCATCTCACCGCCCTTGCCGCCGGCGTCGGACCGGGAGCCTTCACCGGCCTCCGGGTGGGTTTGGTGACCGCGCGGACGCTCGGGCTGGCCCTCGGGCTCGCCGTCTTCGGTGTGTGCAGTCTCGACGTCCTGGCCCGGGAGGCCATCGACCGTGGCGTATGTGCCGACCCGGGCCTGCTCGCGACCATCGACGCGCGTCGCAAGGAGCTCTTCTGGGCCGTGTACGACGCGGAGGGCGACCTTCGGGACGGCCTGCACGTCGGCCGACCCGACGCGCTGCCCGAGGGGCAGGTGTCCGGGCTGGTCACCATCGGCGCGGGCCCGGGCCTCTATCCCGATGCCTTCGACCGCGTCGCGACCCCGGAGATCCCCTCGGCGGTGACGCTGGCGCGGATGGTCGTCGAGGGCAGCGCTCGGCTGCTCGATCCGGAGCCGATCTACCTGCGCCGCCCCGACGCCGTGGCTCCCGGGCCCCGCAAGCGGGTCTCATGAGGATCCGAGCGGCGGCGCCGCAGGACGTCGCGTCGATCGCCGCCATGGAGGAAGAGCTCTTCGGCCCCGACGGCTGGTCGATGAGGATGGTGGCCGAGGAGCTGTGCGGGCCTCGGCGCTGCGCCGCGGTCGCCTGCGCGGGGGGCGGCGACGTGGTCGGCTATGCGGTGGCCGTGAGCGGCCCCGATGTGGTGGACCTGCACCGGATCGGCGTGGCCGCGGCGTACCGGCGACGAGGACTGGCACGGCGGCTGCTGCGCGCGGTGACCCTCGATGCTCCCGGCGCCGGCGGCGCCGTCGAGGTTCTCCTCGAGGTCGGCGCCGGCAACGAGGGGGCGCTGGCGTTCTACTACAGCCTGGGGTTCGTCGAGATCGACCGCCGGGCTCGCTACTACCTCGACGGCAGCGATGCGGTCGTGCTGTCCGGCAGCGCGCCGACGGCCGACCGCGCGGCGGCACCGGCGACGGACGGAGGCTGACGGTGCCGGGCCCGACGACCGAGCCGCTGGTGCTCGGGATCGAGACCTCCTGCGACGAGACCGGCGTGGGCGTGGTCCGGGGTCGGACCCTGCTCGCCGACGCGGTGGCGACCTCGGTCGAGGAGCACGCCCGCTTCGGTGGGGTGGTTCCGGAGGTCGCCTCGAGGGCCCACCTCGAGGCTATGGTGCCGGGCATCGAGCGGGCCTGCCGGACGGCGGGTGTCTCACTGGCCGACGTCGACGCCGTGGCGGTGACCAGCGGGCCGGGCCTGGTGGGGGCCCTCCTCGTGGGGGTGGCGGCGGCCAAGGCGCTGTCGGTCGGTCTGGGCAGGCCCCTGTACGGCGTCAACCATCTGGCTGCCCATGTGGCCGTCGACCAGCTCGAGCACGGCGCGCTGCCCGAGCCGTGCCTCGCCCTGCTGGTCAGCGGTGGCCACTCGTCCCTGCTCCTGGTGGAGGACGTCACGGGGGTCGTCGAACCGCTCGGGTCCACCATTGACGACGCCGCGGGGGAGGCCTTCGACAAGGTGGCACGGCTCCTCGGCCTGCCCTTTCCCGGCGGCCCGCACATCGATCGGCAGGCGCGGTCGGGCTCGTCGGTCGCGATCGACTTCCCCCGCGGCCTGACCTCCCGACGCGACCTCGAACGGCACCGCTTCGACTTCTCGTTCTCCGGGCTGAAGACCGCCGTGGCCCGCTGGGTCGAGGCCCGGGAGCTGTCCGGGGAGCCGGTCCCGGTCGCGGACGTCGCGGCCTCCTTCCAGGAGGCGGTCTGCGACGTGCTGAGCCGCAAGGCCGTCGACGCTGCCCGGGCCCGCGGCGTCGAGCACCTGCTCGTCGGCGGCGGGGTGGCGGCCAACTCGCGGCTGCGCGCTCTGGCAGAGGAGCGCGCAGCCCAGCACGGGATCCGGGTCCGCGTGCCGCGGCCGGGGCTGTGCACCGACAACGGCGCGATGGTGGCCGCGCTCGGCTCGGAGATGGTCCGGCGGGGCCGGACCCCCTCGAGGCTCGACATCCCGGCGGACTCCAGCCTGCCGGTCACCGACGTGCTGGCGTGACCTCGGTGCGCCGGCTCAGACTCCCGGCAGATGCAGCGGTGGCGCCGTCATCCGGCCACCGGGCAGGTCCATGACCTTGGTGAGTCCGCCGTCGGGAGAGAACCGCATGAGTGCCCACGCCCGATCCTCGAAGACCGTCGCGAGCACCGTGCCGTCGCGATCCCACACCGCGGAGCCCACCAGAGCCCCCGTCGTCGGGTCGACCTGCCAGGCGGCGACCACCTCGCCGCTGCCGGCGTCGAGGATCGCCAGGCTGGTGTCTCCAGCACCGTCGCGGTAGGCGGGGTGGCCGAGCAGGTGGCTGCCGTCCGGGCTGAAGGATCCGAGGCTGTTCTCGCAGGTCCGCCACCGCTCGCTTCCGGCCGGGTCGACCAACGCACTGCAGGAGCCGTCGTCGGTGATCTCCACATAGCCGGCAACGGCGCCGTCCGCTGCCACGCTCTGCACCGCCACCAGGCCCGCGAGCCGCTCTTTGTTGCCGGCCACGTCGCTGACCCAGGCTGTTTGCTCCCCGGTTCGGGTGTTCTCGTCGGTGAAGAAGACCCGGCAGTCCCCGCAGGGCGCGGACCCGAGGACGCCGCCGGGCCTCGGCCGGTGGCCGTCCTCGAGCGTCAGCACGCGCCGCGTGGTGCCGTCCGGCTCGACGATCATGATGCCGAAGGGTGCGGCGTCGAAGGCGGCCACCGTGCCGTCGGGCGAGACGACCGGGACCCGTTGCGGGCCGAAGCTGGTGATCTCGGCGCCGTTGTGATCGAGAACGTAGGCGCCAGGATCATTGTCAGGACCCTCGCCGACCACGATCCAGCCATCGGCGAAGGGGGTGATGCCGGTGTACTCGAACAGCTCCCACGGAGCCTCGACCGGCACCTGGGTGCCGTCCGGGGCCACGATCGCGTGGTCGAGCAGGTAGGGAACGCCGGGGGGGCCGGAGGATGCCTCCACGTCGAGGGTCACCAGCCCCCGGGTGTCCGCAGCGGGTCCCTCGGCCTGCTCCGCGGCCGGTTCGTCAGGCCGCTCCGCAGCCGGCTGCTCGTTGCCGCCCACCTGGAGCCACACCGTCACCGCCACCGCCAGCACCGCGAGCGCGGCGAGGCCGGCGACGGCTGTGCGGCGACGACGCGAGGCGCCGCCCCCCGGTCCGGCCTCGGAACCCTCGCCGGCGCCGGCCTCCGGGGCACGGTCAGCGGCAGTGTCCGCGGGAGGGATGTCTGCCCCGTCACCCGGCTGCGGTGGCCCCGGGGGGGTCTGCTGGTCGGTCATCCTCCGAGCCTGCCACCTCGGGCCCGGTTTCGTCGCGGCGCAGCGCCGCGATCAGTCCCAGGTGCGGGTGTCGACCAGGGGTCCCTCCCCGGGGGTGAGCTGTTCGACCACGACGACCTCGGCGCGGAACCGCAGCCGGGCGCGCACTCGTTCCGCCACCTGGCCGCAGACCTGTTCGCGACCCGGCTGCGAGGCGGCGGCGAGCGCGGGATCGGCGACGATCTCGCAGCGAAGCGTGTCCTTGTGGGCCGCACGACCAATGACGAACCGGTAGTCGGCGACCCCCGACGCGCCGGACATGGCCTCCCGGACCTGGCTGGGATGCAGGAACATCCCGCGCACCTTGACCGCCTGACCCACCCGGCCCAGCACCCCGGCCAGGCGGAGGGAGCCGTCGGAGCCCACGGTCCACGCCGACAGGTCTCCGGTGCCGAAGCGCACCAAGGGGTAGTCGGGCCGGAGCACCGTCACCACGACCTGGCCGTGCCGGTCGTCGGTCACGGACTGACCGGTGTCCAGGTCGCAGACCTGGACCAGCACGTCCTCGGCGAGCACCATGCCGGCTTCCGGCCCGTCCTCGTAGGCCAGCAGCCCGGTCTCGCCGGTGCCATAGGACATCCGGACCGCAGCCACCCGCTGCTGCAGCTCTGTGCGCAGCGAGTCCGGCAGCGGCTCGGCGGTCAGCAGCGCCTTCGACAGGCGCCATCGATCCGGGGCGAAGCCCTCCGCGTCGAACCGGTCGATGAGCGCCTTGAGGTAGCTCGGCAGCCCGGTGTAGGCGGTGACGCCGAGGTCGGCGACCGCCCGAGCCTGCAGGTCCTGCGCGCCGATGCCGCCGGGGACCGTGGCCGCACCGACGCTGTGCGCCCCCTGCTCCAGCATGGCTCCGGCCGGCGAGAGGTGGTAGCCGAAGCAGTTCAGCACGATGTCGCGGGCTCCGACGCCCAGAGCCGTGAGCGCCTGCCCCCACCGCCAGTCGGCGTCGGCCACCTGCGGCTCGTACAGCGGACCCGGCGACTGGAAGACCCGCAGCACCCGGGCATCCGCTGCGAGCATCCCCCCGAACGGCGGGTCGGCGTGCTGGCGAGCCAGGACCTCGTCCTTGTCCATCACCGGCAGGGCGTCGAGGTCGGCGACGGTATGCACCGCGTCCGCGGACAGCCCGGCCTCGGCCATCCGCCGGGCGAAGGCCGGCACCCGCTGGGCGGCCGAGCCGAGCAGGTCGCGGAGCGGGGCCGCCAGCCCGCGGTCCCGCTGGGCCAGGGCAGCGTCGATGGACATGGATGATCAGCTCCCGCCGTGGTTGGGCCAGCGTCTGCCTAGAGCCAGCGCTTGCGCCGCTTGTAGTGCTTGACGTCACGGAAGGACTTGCGCCCGCCCTCCTCGCCCAGGCCGAGGTAGAACTCCTTGACGTCGGGGTTCTCGCGCAGCTCCGCGGCCGGGCCCTCGAGCACGATCCGGCCCTGCTCCATGATGTAGCCGTGGTCGGCCACCTCCAGGGCGCGCCGGGCGTTCTGCTCGATCACCAGGACGGTCACGCCCCGCTCCTGGTTCAGCCGCTTGACGTAGCCGAAGATCTCCTTCACGAGCAGGGGGGCCAGGCCCAGGGACGGCTCGTCGAGCATCATCAGCTTCGGGCGAGCCATCATGGCCCGCCCGATGGCGAGCATCTGCTGCTCGCCACCGGACAGGTAGCCGGCGACCCGGGTGCGCATGTCGGCCAGCTTGGGGAAGTACTCGTAGACCTCGTCGAGGTCGGAGGCCGATGCCTTGCGGGTGTACGCACCCGCCACCAGGTTCTCCGACACCGTGAGGTGCTCGAACACGTGCCGACCCTCCATGCACAGGCTCATCCCTTGCTTGACCCGCTGGGGGGCGTCCATCCGGGTGATGTCCTGGCCGTCGAAGTGGATCGACCCGTCGGTCACCTCGCCTCGCTCGCTTGGCAGCAGCCCCGAGACGGCCTTCAGCGTGGTGGACTTGCCGGCGCCGTTGGAGCCGAGGAGGGCGACGATCTTGCCCTCGGGGACGGCCAGGGAGAGGCCGCGGAGGACCAGGATCACGTCGTCGTAGATCACCTCGACGTTGTTGAGGGCCAGCAGGTTCGCGTCGGGGGCGACCTGGGGCGCCCCCGACGCGGACGCTGCGGGAGCGGTGCTCATGGAGTGGCGCTCTCCTGCACCACCACCATCTCGCCGTCCTCGGCGCGGTAGATGCCGCTGGACTGCGAGCCGCCGTGGGAGTCCGCGGAGAACTCCACAGTGCCGTCGCCGATGAGACCACCGGTGTCGATGCCGCCCATCGTCTCCAGAGCGTCCTTGATGGCCGCGCCGGTGAGCTCGTCACCGTCGGCCAGCGCCTGCTCGATCCCCTTCGCCATCACCTCCATCGTCGCCCAGCCCTGCACCCAGGTGACGCCCACGTCGGTGGAGTCGCCCTGGTCCTCCAGGTAGGAGGTGATGTCGGCGTGCCCGGGCTTATCGGTGCTCATCGGCGCGAAGGGCTGAATCAGCAGGTGACCTTCGGCCGCGGCGTCGCCGGCGGTGTCGATGAACAGCTCGTTGGCGCACCAGTTCAGGCACACGATCTGCATGTCGAGCTTCTGGGCCCGGATGTCCTTGGCCACCTGTGCCGCGGGGCTGGCGACGTTCTGGATCACGATGTACTTGGCGCCCTGGCTCTTGGCCTGGGACAGCAGCCCGACGTAGTTGGGGGTGCCCGACGGCATCGCGTAGGCCTCGTATCCCAGGTCGAGGTTCTGCTCCTCGATCCAGCTGCGCCCGTCGGCGATCGGGGCCTCGCCGAAGGGACTGTCGTTGTGGAACACCGCCACCTCGGCCTTGCCACCGGCGTCCTCGGCGATCCAGTCCAGCGCGATGCGCATCTGGTCGGAGTAGGTCGGCGCGACGACGAAGTTGTACGGCGACTCCTCGGGGTTGGCCAGCGGCTCGGCGAACGAGGCGGACATGAACGGCACCTCGTCGTTGGACACCTTGGTCCGCAGCGCCTCGCTGTCCCCGGTGCCCCAGCCCTGGATGGCTACGACCCCGTCGTTGATGTACTGCTTGTAGAGCTGCTCGGCCTTGGGGACCTCGTAGGCGTAGTCGTTGGACATCGCGTCGATCTCGCGTCCCTCGATGCCGCCCTCGGAGTTCTTCCAGTCGACGTAGGCCATCATGCCCTCGTTGTACGGCGCGCCGACGTCACCGGTGGCGCCGGTCAGGTCGGCGATCACGCCCACGGGGATCGGCTCGCCGCCTCCGTCGCCGGAGCCCGAGCCCGAACTCGACTCGTCACCACCGCAGGCGCTCAGGGCCAGGGCGAGCGCGGAGAGGCTTGCCAGTGCGGCCGTGCGACGTGCGCGAGTCATGCGTGTCATGGTTGTCATGCGTGTCATGGGTGTCTCCTTTGGCTGTTTTGGCTGTCGTGCAGTGGACATGGGTCGGTTGTGGACGGTCAGTAGCGGAAGGGCCAGAAGCGGAAGTACTCCTTGATGCGTTGCCAGATGCGCTCCAGGCCGCGGGGCTCGAAGATGAGGAACAGGACGATGACGAGGCCGAAGATGGCGTTCTGGACCGCGGGCAGCTGCTCGGCCAGGAACGGCACCGCGTCGCCCCAGCTGTCCGCGGCGGTGCGGATGAGCACCGGCAGGAGGGTGATGAAGGCGGCGCCGTACACGGCACCAGCGATGCTGCCCAGGCCGCCCACGATGATCATCGCCAGGTAGAGGATCGACACGTTGAGGGTGAACCGCTCCCAGCTCACGATCTCGGTGTAGTGCGCGGTGAGCGCGCCGGCGAGGCCGACGAAGCCGCTGGAGACGGCGAATGCGGTCAGCTTCGCCCGGGTGAGGTTGACTCCGATCGCCTCGGCGGCGATGTCCTGGTCACGAACGGCCATGAAGGAGCGGCCGAGTCCGGTGCGGAACAGGTTGCGCGCGAGGACCACGGCGAGCACGGCCAGGACGGCCAGGATGAGGTACCACTGTTGCTCGAAGCTGCTGCGCTCCAGCTTGAAGCCGAACACCTCGAGCCGGCGTACGTCGATATAGCCTGCGTCCTCGGTCAGCCAGCCCCAGCGACGGATGACGAACTCGATGATCTGCTGGCTGGCCAGCGTGGCGATCGCCAGGTAGAGCCCCTTGAGGCGCAGGCCCGGCAGCCCGAAGAAGGTCCCGATGGCGGCGGTCATGAGGATGGCGAAGAGCACTGAGAGCGGGATCGGCATGCCCGCGCGGTCGGACAGGATCGCCGAGGTATAGGCGCCGACGGCGAGGAAGCCGCCTTGGCCGAGCGAGATCTGGCCGGTGTAGCCGACCAGGATGTTGAGGCCGACCGCCCCGATCACCGCGATCAGGATCGTGTTGACGATCGAGAGCCAGTAATTGTTCAGCAGCAGCGGAAGGACCACCAGGAGCATCGCGATCAGGGCCAGCCGCACGTACTCGGCGCGGGTCGCCCGGAGCTTCAGCTCGGAGGTGTAGCTGCGGTGGTAGACGCCGGTCGCAGTCCCTGCCACGGCACTCACACCCTCTCGATGCGGGTCTCGCCGAACAGCCCGTAGGGCCGCACGAGCAGGATCAGGACGAGCACGATGTAGGGGATCACCGTGGACAAGCCGGGGTCGAGGTAGCCGGAGACGAACTGCTTGAGCAGCCCGATCGTGAGCCCGCCGACGATCGTGCCGGGCACGGAGTCCAGGCCGCCGAGGATCACCACGGGAAAGACGATGAGGCCGAAGGCGGCGAGGTTCTGGTCGACCGCGGTGATGTCGGAGAGCAGGACGCCGGCGATGAACGCGCTGACCGCCGACAGCGCCCAGGCGAGGGCGAAGATCCGGCGTACCGAGATGCCCATCGTCATCGCCGCCTGCTGGTCGTCGGCCACCGAGCGCATCGCGATGCCGTGCCGGGATCGGCGGAAGAAGATAGTGAAGGCGGTGAGGACCACGGCGGCGATGAGGATCACCAGCAGCCGGTTGACCGGGATCGTCGCGCCCAGGAGGTTGACCGACTCCCGGGGGAGGATGGCCGGCTGGCTCTTGACCGAGGTGCCGTAGAACATCTGCACCAGCGCCTGGAGCAGGGTCGACAGCCCGATCGTGACCATGATGATGCTGATCGGGTTCTCACCCACCATCGGTCGCAGGATCAGGCGCTCGACGAGGACGCCGATGACGGTGGCGACCAGCACGCCCACGACGACCGCCAGCAGGATCGGCAGCTGCAGCACCACGAACGCGGTGTAGAACATGTAGGCGCCGACCAGCAGGAACTCACCCTGGGCGAAGTTGATGACCTCGGTCGCCTTGTAGATCAGGACGAAGCCGAGTGCGGCGAGGGCGAGGATCGCGCCGTCGGCCATGCCGTAGACGAGGAGGTTGATGAAGGTGCTCATCGGCGTCCACTCCAGATGCGCTTGCGGCCCCGGCGCTTCGTCGCCTCGGTCTTGGCCACGTCGTAGATCCGCAGGTCCAGCTTGCGCTCCACCGTGGACCCGTCCTGGTAGGCGACCCGACTGACCAAGGTGACCCGGTCCTTGCCCTCGTGCAGGGCGTCCACGATGAGGCCGTAGCGCCGGAAGATGACGTTGCGCCGGACCTTCCGGGTGCGGGTGATCTCGTCGTCGTCGGGGTCGAGCTGCTTGTGCAGCAGGACGAATCGCTGGAGCCGGATGCTCTCGGTGAGGTCCTCGTTGGCGCTGCGGACGTCGTCGGCGATCAGGTCGTACACCTCTGTCTTGGCCGCCAGGTCGGTGTAGGTGGTGTAGCTGAGCCGCTCACGCTCCGCCCAGGATCCGACAGTGCCGGGGTCGATCACGACCAAGGCGTTCATGCCTTCGCCGACCTTCTCCGGCCCGAAGACCACGGCCTCCTCGATGTACGGCGAGAACTTCAGCTTGTTCTCGATGAACGCGCTGGAGTAGCGGCTGTTGTCAGGCGCGGTCACCACGTCCTTGGCCCGGTCGATGACCACGAGGTGGCCGTTCTCGTCGAGATACCCGGCGTCGCCGGTGTGCAGCCACCCGTCGGCGTCGATCGCCTCGGCGGTGGCCTCCTCGTTGCGGTGGTAGCCCTGGAACACCGACTCCGAGCGCAACAGGATCTCGCCCATGGTGTCGATCTTGATCTCGGTGCCGGGGATGGGCACGCCGACGGTGTTGAAGGCGATATCGCCGTCGCGGTGCACGACCGCGATCCCGCAGATCTCGGTCTGGCCGTAGATCTGCTTCAGGTTGACCCCCATCGCGTGGTAGAAGCGGAACACGTCCGGACCGAGCGGCGCCCCCCCGGTGTAGGCCCGCTTGATCCTGGTCAGCCCCAGCTGGTCGCGCACCGGCCTGGTGGCGACCACGTCGGCGATCCGCCGCTGCACCGCCAGCATCGTGCCGGGCTTGTTGCCTTGGACCTGCATCGCGGCGACCCGGTCGCAGACGTCGTAGCCCCAGCCGAACATGGCCCGCTTGAGCCATCCCGCCTCACCGATGCGGACCTGGACCTCCGAGACCATCGACTCCCAGATCCGTGGGGGGGAGAACATCACGTTGGGACCGATCTCGCGCATGTCGCTGCGCTGGGTGACGGCGGCCTCGGGGAAGCTGATGGTCAATCCCTTGGCGAGCCCGCAGGCCACCGCCAGCATCTGCTCGCCGATCCACGCGAAGGGCAGGAAGGAGACGTAGCGGTCCTTCTCCTCGATCGGGTCGATGCTGGTCAGGTGCTCGGCCATCGCCAAGAGGTTGGTGTGGCTGAGCTTGCCGAGCTTCGGTTTGGAGGTCGTCCCCGACGTGGTGCAGATGACGGCGGTGTCCTGCGGGCTGTTCGTGGCCAGGTGGTTCTCCAGCCACCCTGGGTTGTCCTTCGCCCAGGCCCGGCCCCGGTGCTCGACGTCGGTGAAGTCGACCAGGTAGTCGATGTCGTACTGCTCGAGGCCGTGCGGGTTGTAGAACACGATGTGCTCGATGCTCAGCCCGCTGGCCTCCTCCCGGAGCTTGATCAGCTTGTCGACCTGCTCCTGGTCCTCGGCGACCACGACCCGGACGTCGGCGGTGGAGAGGATGTGCTCGAGCTCCTCCCCGATGGAGGTGGGGTAGATGCCCACGACGCATGCGCCGATGCTCTGCGCGGCCAGCTCGGCGATCAGCCACTCCGGCCGGTTGTCGCCGAGCACGGCGACGATCTCGCCACGCCGCACCCCGTAGGAGCCCAGTCCGTGGGCGAAGTCACCGACCCGCTCGGCGTACTCGGCCCAGGTGATCGGCTGCCAGATGCCGTAGATCTTCTCCTGCATGGCCACCGCGTCGGGCCGGCTGGTCGCCATCTGACGCAGCAGCCCGGGAAAGGTGTGTGTCTGGGTCGCGCCGTCCACCTCAGCCACCGGCGGCCTCCGAAGTGTCCTCTTGGGCATCGTGCGCCCGCATCAGCCGCACCGCCTCGGTCACGCTCTCGTCCTCGTCGTCGGAGCCGAGGTAAGCCTCGATCACGGCGGGCTCGGCCTTGACCTCATCTGGCGTGCCGTCGGCGATGAGCCGGCCGAAGTCCAGCACGCTCACCCGGTCCGAGATGTCCATGACCACGTTCATGTCGTGCTCGATCAGCAGCACGGTGACCCCCGCCAGCTCGTGGACATCGAGGATGTAGCGGGCCATGTCCTCCTTCTCCTCGGCGTTCATGCCCGCCATCGGCTCGTCCAGCAACAGCAGCGCCGGCTGCAGGCACAGGGCGCGGCCGAGCTCCACCCGCTTCTGGATGCCGTAGGCCAGGGCGCCGACCGGCTTGGTGCGCACCGCCTGGAGCTCGAGGAGGTGGATGACCTCCTCGACCAGCTGTCGTTGGGCGATCTCCTGCTTGCGCGCCGGGCCGAACCAGAGCATCGAGGCCAGCACGCTGTGCCGCATGTGCACATGCCGTCCGAGCATCAGGTTGTCCAGCACGGTGAGATGGGAGAAGAGCTCGATGTTCTGGAACGAGCGGGCCACTCCGAGCCGGGCGATCCGGTGCGGCGCCAGCTTCGTGAGGTCGTGACTGCGCTCCTCGCCCTCCGCGGTGGCTGTGTGCAGGTGGATGGAGCCTTCCTGCGGGTTGTAGAGACCGCTGACGCAGTTGAGGACCGAGGACTTGCCGGCCCCGTTGGGACCGATGATCGCGTGGACGTGGCCTTGGGTGACGGCGAAGCCGACCTCGCTGATGGCGCGGACTCCGCCGAAGCGGAGGGAGACGTCGGCGACCTCCAGCAGCGGACGGCCGACGGGCAGTCGGCTGCCGTTCAGGGAGTGCTGGTAGGCCCGGGTCAGCATGGGCTCTCCTTGCGGTGGGTGCCGCGCCCGGTCTGGGCGCTCGGGGCGGTTGGGCAGCACAGTAGGGATACCACGCGGGATCCGTCGATGACGGACCGTCATCTTGCGTTGCTTTGCGCACTCCTGTCCCACCTCTCACGGCTCGTGGCCGCGATCCTTCGCGACCGCGTCGTGGACTCGACGACGGACACGCCCTACTCGGGGCGGCCGGTCAGGGCCAGGGTCACCCCCAGACCGACCATCGAGGTTCCGCCCACCGCGCCCAGGGCGCGTCCGCGGCCCGGGGAGTCGTTGAACCAGGTGCGCAGCCGGCTCGCCGCCAGCGCCCAGACGGCGTCGCTGACCAGCCCGATGCTGAACGCGAGCAGCCCGAGCACGAGCATCTGGAGGGTCACCTGGCCCGCACCGGGATGGACGAACTGCGGCAGCACGGCGGCGAACATCATGAACGCCTTGGGGTTGGAGATGCCGACCACGAACCCCTGCTGCACCGCAGTGCCCGGGGGCGGCGCGTGGACAGCGCCCCCGGGGTCGGCCACCTGCAGCGCGCGGCGGTGTCGCAGCGCCTGCACCCCGAGCCAGACCATGTACGCCGCGCCGACCAGCTTGATGACCGTGAACACCACGAGCGACTCGGCCACGACGGCACCGAGGCCGAGAGCCACGAGCACCATCACCAGCAGCAGGCCGAGCGAGTTTCCCAGCACGCTCGCGAGCGCCACCGAGCGCCCATAGCTCAGCGCCCGGCCAACGACGAACAGCACGCTCGGTCCGGGGAGCACGATGATGACCAGCGCCGCCAGCCCGAAGGCCACGAGCTGCGAGCCGGAGACCACGTCCACCGGCTCAGTGTGCCAGCCGGAACGTCGCTCGGTGGCCGGTCGGTGCCTCGGCCCGGTGGCGGTCAGCGAGCCGGCCCGAGCGGCTCAACGAGCAGCGCGACGCCTCGGCCCGCGACCCGCGTCAGCACGAGGGTCCCGACGGCGTCTCCGCGGAGCGCCAGCCGGGTGCGCAGCTCCTCGGGAACCACCGCGACCCCACGCTTCTTGATCGTCAGCTGCCCGATGCCCCGCTGTCGCAGCGCCGATCGCAGCTGCTTCTCGCGGTGCGGCAGCGCAGCGAGGACCTCATAGGACCGGGCGTAGGGCGAGGGGCTCGGCCGGTCGGAGGTGACATAGGCGATGTGCTCGTCGACCAGCCGACCCTCCAGCCGGGTGGCCACCGCTCCGACCAGCCCGGCGCGGATCACCGCCCCGTCCGGCTCGTGGAGATAGCGGCCCACCGGGCCCACCTCCGGGCGGCCGGGGTCGTCCTCGGCGGTCAGCGTGGCGAGTCCGCTCGACTTCATGACCGTGGCTCGCCGCGCCGTGGTCGCCAGCGGCGGGGACCAGAGCGCCGCCTCCTTCACCTCGCCCTCCAGGCTCACCCACTCCGCCTCGACGCCGGGAGGCACCCGCTCGTGGGGGACTCCCGGAGCGGCTTTGACGACGGCAGGACGCGGCAGCAGGGCCGGTTGCCGCAGCAGGTGCTCGACGAACGACCAGGACGGGGCGTAGGCGTCGGGGTCGAAGACCCGGCCCCGGGCCCCGCGTCGAGCCGGGTCCACGAAGACCGCCCCGAAGGGAGTCAGTTCCAGCGCGGTGGCGTCGGCAGCGCGGACCGCTCCTGGGATCCCCAGGGCGGCGAGGTTGGCCTCGGCCATCGCAGCCCGCAACGGGTCGAGGTCGACGCCGGCGACGAGGAGTCCCGCGCGGGCCAGGGCGACCAGGTCCCCGCCGATGCCACAGCCGAGGTCGACCACGGACGAGGGATACGCCAGCGCCAGCCGGGCGGCGCGGTGGGTGGCCACCTCCCGGTGAGTGGCCTGCTCGAGGGCCTCGTGGGTGAAGTACATCCGCTCGGCGTCGTCGCCGAACTTGGTCCGGGCCGCGGCCCGCAGTGCTGCCTGCGAGGTCGCCGCGGCTGCCCGGTCGCCGTCCAGCCCGCGGCGCATCACCTCCCCGGTGCGGATCGGGTCGGTCCCCTCGGCGTACAGTCGGGCGGCGGTGGCGAGGGCCTCCTGCCCCGCGGGGCCGACCAGCCAGCCGAACACCTCGAGGTCCACGCCGGTGATCCTCCCACCCCAGAGTCGTCGGGGGGTCCCCGGCCGCCGAGTCGCCGCGCACCCGCGCTCGGGGCTGGCACTCGACTTGACCGAGTGCTAGGGCATGCGTAGGTTGTTCTTGGCACTCTCCCCTGCAGGGTGCTAACCGCTCCGGTCGGTGCGACCCCCGCGACGGCGTACGGACTGGGCGATGACGTGCAGGACCCACTCGATCAGCGAGACAGACCATTAGATTGGGGAGGTCGACGACGTGTCGGTCAACATCAAGCCTCTCGAGGACCGGATCCTCGTGAAGACCCTCGACGCCGAGCAGACCACGGCTTCCGGCCTGGTCATCCCGGACACCGCGAAGGAGAAGCCCCAGGAGGGCGAGGTCATCGCGGTCGGCCCGGGCAGGTGGAACGAGGACGGAGACGAGCGCATCCCGCTCGACATCTCGGTCGGCGACAAGGTCGTCTACAGCAAGTACGGCGGCACCGAGGTCAAGTACGGCGGCGAGGAGTACCTCATCCTGAGCGCCCGCGACGTGCTCGCCGTCGTCGCCTGACGAAGCCTGACGACCACGGCGCGGGCTTGCGTACGCGCCACCATGAACACCGATCACGCCCCGGGCGTCCCCGAGCCGACAGTCCGGGGGGTCTGGGGCGTGGTCATTCCTCGGCCGGAGCACGGCCGACAACAACGCGACGAAAGGCAGTGACTCTTCGATGCCGAAGATTCTGGAGTTCGACGAGCAGGCTCGTCGCTCTCTCGAGCGAGGCGTGAACGCGCTCGCGGACACCGTCAAGGTGACCCTCGGCCCCAAGGGCCGTTACGTCGTCCTTGACAAGAAGTGGGGCCCTCCCACAATGACCAACGACGGTGTGACGGTGGCGCGCGAGATCGAGCTCGACGACCCGTTCGAGAACCTCGGTGCTCAGCTCACCAAGGAGGTCGCCACCAAGACCAACGACGTCGCCGGCGACGGCACGACCACCGCGACGGTGCTGGCCCAGGCGATGGTGCACCAGGGGCTGCGCGCCGTGGCCGCCGGGGCGAACCCGATGGCGCTCAAGCGGGGCATGGACCTGGCCGCCGAGGCGGTCGGGGAGTCGCTGCGCAAGGCTGCGCGGGACATCGACTCCCGAGAGGACATGGCTGCCGTCGCCACCGTGTCGAGCCGGGACTCCCAGATCGGCGACCTGCTGGCCCAGGCATTCGACAAGGTCGGCAAGGACGGCGTGATCACCGTCGACGAGTCGAACACGATGGGCACCGAGCTCGAGTTCACCGAGGGGATGCAGTTCGACAAGGGCTACATCTCGCCGTACTTCGTGACCGACGCCGAGCGGATGGAAGCCGTTCTCGACGACCCCTACATCCTGCTCCACCAGGGCAAGATCGGCGCTATCGCCGACCTGCTGCCGCTGCTGGAGAAGGTCATGCAGGCGGGCAAGCCGTTGTTCATCATCGCCGAGGACGTCGAGGGTGAGGCCCTGTCGACCCTGGTGGTCAACAAGATCCGCGGCACGTTCACCTCGGTGGGCGTGAAGGCCCCCGCCTTCGGCGACCGCCGCAAGGCGATGCTGCAGGACATCGCCATCCTGACCGGCGGCACCGTCGTCGCGCCCGAGGTGGGCCTCAAGCTCGACCAGGTCGGGCTCGACGTTCTCGGACAGGCCCGGCGGATCGTGGTGACCAAGGACGACACGACGATCGTCGACGGCGCCGGGGCCGCCGACGCCGTGGCGGGCCGAGTCGCGCAGATCAAGGCCGAGATCGAGTCGACCGACTCCGACTGGGACCGCGAGAAGCTGCAGGAGCGGCTGGCGAAGCTGGCCGGCGGCGTCTGCGTGGTCAAGGTCGGCGCCGCCACCGAGGTGGAGCTGAAGGAGAAGAAGCACCGCATCGAGGACGCGATCTCCGCCACCCGTGCGGCGATCGAGGAGGGGATCATCCCCGGCGGTGGCTCGGCGCTGGTGCACTCCGCGGCGGCGCTGTCCGAGGACCTCGGACTCTCCGGCGACGAGGCCTTCGGTGCCCGGGTGATCGCCAAGGCGCTCGACGAGCCGCTGCGCTGGATCGCCGAGAACGGTGGACAGAACGGCTACGTCGTGGTCGCCAAGGTGCGCGAGTCAGGCGAGGGGACCGGCTACAACGCCGCGACCGAGGAGTACGGCGACCTGCTCGGACAGGGCATCCTGGACCCCGTCAAGGTGACCCGGTCGGCGCTGGTCAACGCGACCTCCATCGCGGGCATGCTGCTCACCACCGAGACCCTGGTGGTGGAGAAGCCCGAGGAGGAGGACGAGTCCGCCGCGGCCGGTCACGGGCACGGCCACGGCCACGGTCACTAAGCCGCCACGAACCTGACATCCACCCGATATCCTTGTCCCAATGACGGACATGCATGCCAAGAGGAATCCCCGGCGCCCACGACGCCGGGGGTTTCCCTTTCTCGGGAGCCTCGTAGTCGCGCTCGTGGCGTTGGCCGCGGGTCTGGTCATCGGACGCGGGACGGGAGTCGAACAGGAGCCGCCCGATGCCACCGCGGGTGCCGCCGCGTCGGGATCTCCCGAGCCGACGCCGACCCAGCAGGAATGCGTCGTGAACGAGCTGCTCGTCAACAGCTGTCGTGCTTGGTTCGGCGGGACCTCCAACCACTATCCCGAGGCCGAGAAGTGGAACAAGCTCGACCAGCTCCTCGCCTTCGAGCAGCGGCTCGGTCGGCGTCTCGACGTCGCGCACAACTACCACGTTGCCGGTGACAACGAGCTGAACGAGGCCGACGTGCACTTCGCCACGCGCCCGAACACCCTGCTGCTGACGAGCTGGAAGCCCGCTGACGACTGGGCTTCTGCCGGTGGCGGCGACCAGGCCGTGAACGCCGGGATCGACCGCATGGCGATGAGCATCCGGAAGGTCCGCGCCAAGGTTTTCCTGGCGGTCTTCCATGAGCCCGAGAACGACGTGAGCGCCGCGCCGATGTGCGGCGGTGAGGTGCGGATCACGGGTTCGTCCGGGACCGCGGAGGAGTACCGCGCGATGTGGCGCAACGTGCGTCAGCGCTTCGACGCTCTGGGCGTCGACAATGTCGTGTGGGTCATGAACTACATGGGCTACCCGCCCTACAACTGCATGGTGGACGCGCTCTACCCCGGGGACGATCTGGTCGACTGGGTGCTCTTCAACGGATATGACCAGGGCGACCAGGACGTTGACTTCGTTGGTGAGGTCCGGCCCTTCTACGAGTACCTCACCATGCGCAGCCGACCGGGTCACGACTACCTGGCAAAGCCGTGGGGTCTTGCCGAGTGGGGCATCTACGACTCGTCACAGCAGTCGGCCTACCGCTACTACAAGCAGGCCCGAGAGGCTGTTGAGGGCAACGTCTTCCCGCAACTGAAGATGTACCTCGTCTTTGACTCGATCGATCCCAGCACCGGCAACGGCAGCTACCGGGTGGCCTACGGTGTCGATGGTCGCCGGGACCGGCGCGAACAGCAGGCCTTCAACGGATTCGCGAACACCTCGGCCCTCACCGGCCGGTGGCGGCTCGCCGAGTAGGAGTCGCGGGTTCGGTTGTCGCGGGCTCGGCCATGCCGCCGACACGCAAGCCTCCCAGGGGCACCGTCGGCCGGGGACCAAGGCCCCTGCGTCGACGCGCCCGCTGCGCCTACGGTGGGTCGCGATACTGGTTGCGGGGGAGGGGGACGACGTGTCGCGCAGTGCGTTTCTGGGTGCTGGGGTCCTGGTCACGGGGCTGCTCAGCGTCTCGATGGGGGGTGCAGCGCAAGCCGCGGTCGACACCGCCGCCGGCTGCACGGTGGACCAGCTGTTGGTCAACTCGTGCCGGCCGTGGTTCGGCACCACGGCCAGCAACTATCCCATCGACGACCTGTGGAGCAAGAAGGCCCAGATGCTGTACGCCGAGGAGCGGATGGGCCGGCAGGTGGACGTCGCCCACACCTATCGGCTTGTCGGCCAGGACGAGCTGCGGGAGGAGGACGTCTATTTCGCGACGCGGCCGGGCACCATCCTGCTGGTCAACTACCACCTGACCAACGATTGGAGCACCGCCGACGGAAGCGACGCCGCGGTGAATGCGAGCATCGACTCGATGGCTGCGAGCATCAAGGCGCTGGGTGACCACCGCATCATGCTGGCGCTGCACCACGAGCCGGAGAACAACGTCACCAGCGCTCCCGGCTGTCCGGACTCCACCTTCACCGGGATCTCGGGTACCCCTGAGGAGTATCGGGCGATGTGGCGCAACGTGCGCGACCGCTTCGATGTGGCCGGGGTGTCCAACGTCGTATGGGTCATGAACTACATGAACTGGGAGCCCTACAACTGCATGGTCGAGGAGCTCTACCCCGGTGACGACCTGGTCGACTGGATCGTGTGGAACGCCTACGGCCATGGCGACGAGGCGGAGCACTTCGAAGAGCGGGCGCGCAACCTCTACGACCTGTTCACCGAGCGCAGTGGCCCTGGCCACGAGTACACCTCCAAGGCATGGGGCCTGGCCGAGTGGGGCATCAACCTGAGCAGCCAGGAGCGCGCCTACGAGTACTACCGGCAGGCCAAGGAGACTGTGGAGAGCAACGCCCTGCCGCGCCTGAAGCTGTACGCGAACTTCGACGCGGGCGACCCGGACCGTGGTGATGCCAGCTACCGCGTTGCCTTCGGCACCGACAACGCCTTCGACTCCGCCGAGCAGGACGCCTTCAATGAGTTCGCCCATTCGTGGGCGCTCACCGGCACCGGGGTGGCCGATGCGCCACCGACCGCTCCGGGGTCGGTGGCCGCCGAGGTGACCGCCGCCGGCGAGGTGAGGCTGTCCTGGGCCCCGGCCGAGGACGATCATGGCGTTGCCGCCTACGAGGTGTCCCGCGACGGACATCTGCTCTCCCGCGTCACAACCCCGGGCCACCTGGACGCCGCCGTGCGGCCGAGCACCACCTATCGCTACGAGGTGCAGGCTGTGGACGACGGGGGCAACGTCGGACCCCCCAGCCAGCCGGTCGAGGTGACCACGCCGGCGCCCGCGGACACCGAGGCGCCGAGCACTCCCGGCCCCGTGACCGTGGGCGTCAGCGACGGCACCCCGTTGCTCTCCTGGTCGGCCTCCCGCGACAACGTCGGGGTCACCGGCTACGAGGTCTGGCGCGGCGACTCGTTGGTCGGCACGACAGACGAGCTGTTCTTCCTGGACACCGAGGCAGGGCAGTGGCAGTGGCAGGAGTACCAGGTGCGGGCCCGCGACCTGGCCGGCAACCCCAGCGGGTTCAGCGACCCGGTGCGCCAGTGGGTGCCGGACCGCGTCGCCCCTTCCGCCGTAGGCTCGCTGAGCATCGACCGCAGGCGCTGGCGAGCCACGCTGAGCTGGACACCGGCTACGGACAACGTGCGAGTCCGCAGGTACCTCCTCTACCGGGACGGACGCCGGATAGCCCGGCTGTGGGGGTCGAGCCTCGACTACACCGCGACCGGACTGCGCCCCTGGCGCAGCTACCGCTTCGGGATCGTGGCCGTCGACCCGGCAGGCAACCGCGGCCCGATGCGCACGGTGGTGGACTGAGCGGTCGACCCCGGCCGCTAGCATGGGGCCTCCCGAGACTGCCCCGGAAGGTCCCCCCGTGAGCCTCACCCCCACCGGTGTCCCCGAGCCGTTCCTCCCGCTGGGCCTGACCTTCGATGACGTCCTGCTGCTGCCCGGCGAGACCGATGTGGTCCCCAGCGAGGTCGACACCGCCACCCGGCTCACCCGGCGGCTGAGCGTGCGGGTGCCTCTGGTCTCCAGCGCCATGGACACCGTCACCGAGTCCCGGATGGCGATCGCGATGGCGCGCGAGGGCGGGATCGGCGTCCTGCACCGCAACCTGTCGATCGAGGACCAGGCCTACCAGGTCGACCTGGTCAAGCGGACGCAGACCGGGATCATCTCCAACCCGGTGACGATCGGCGCCAAGGCATCGCTGGAGGAGCTCGACGAGCGGTGCGGTGAGTACCGCGTCTCCGGGCTTCCCGTGGTCGACGAGGATGACCTGCTGCTCGGCATGGTCACCAACCGGGACCTGCGCTTCACCCCGGTCGCGGAGTGGGGCACGACGCTGGTCGGTGACGTGATGACTCCGATGCCGCTGATCACCGCGCCGGTGGGGATCAGCCGCGAGGACGCCACACTCATCCTGCGCCAGCACAAGCGGGAGCGGCTCCCGTTGGTCGACGACGCCGGCCGCCTGGCCGGGCTGATCACCGTCAAGGACTTCGTGAAGGGCGAGCAGTACCCCCAGGCCTCCCACGACGAGGACGGCCGGCTGCTCGTCGGGGCAGCCGTGGGCTACTTCGGCGACGCCTACGACCGGGCCGCGACCCTCGTCGAGGCGGGAGTCGACGTGCTGGTCGTCGACACCGCCCACGGTCACGCCCGGCTCCTGCTGGAGATGGTGCGCAGGCTCAAGGGCGACCCCGCGACCCGCGCGGTCCAGATCGTCGGCGGCAACGTCGCCACCCAGGCCGGAGCCCAGGCCCTGGTCGACGCTGGCGTCGATGCGGTGAAGGTGGGGGTGGGCCCCGGCTCGATCTGCACTACACGCATCGTCGCGGGGGTTGGCGTTCCCCAGGTCACGGCCATCCATGAGGCGGCCCTGGCCTGCCGGCCGGCCGGTGTCCCGGTGATCGGCGACGGCGGCCTTCAGCACTCTGGCGACATCGCCAAGGCGATCGTGGCGGGCGCCGACACGGTGATGGTCGGGTCGCTCCTCGCCGGGTGCGAGGAGAGCCCCGGCGAGCTGATCTTCCGCAACGGCAAGCAGTACAAGGCCTACCGCGGCATGGGATCGCTGGGGGCGATGTCGTCGCGGAGCAAGAAGTCCTACTCCAAGGACCGCTACTTCCAGGCCGACGTCGACAGCGACGAGGATCTGGTGCCGGAGGGGATCGAGGGTCAGGTCGCCTACCGGGGGCCGGTGGCGGCGGTGGCCCGCCAGCTCGTCGGGGGGCTCCAGCAGTCGATGTTCTACGTCGGCGCGTGCAGTGTCCCGCAGCTGCAGACCCGGGGTCGCTTCGTCCGGGTCACCTCGGCGGGACTTCGCGAGAGCCACCCTCACGGCGTGCAGGTCACGGCCGAGGCGCCGAACTACCCGGTCCGCTGACCCTCAGCGAGGGTCCGCTCCGTCCCCGGGGCCGCCCGGCCCGTCCTCGCCGTCCACACCGTCCGGCCAGTCCGGCCCGTCCGGAGGAGCCCGCCCCGCGTCGAGGTCGCCGCCTCCGGCTTCGGCCAGCACGCCGCTGAGCTCGTCGACGACGAGCAGGTCGTGCCGCACCTGCCCGGAGCGGTACGCCGCGCGGCCCACCATGTGGCTGGCCACCGGGGCCGTGAGCAGCTGAAAGACCACCACCAGGAGCAGCAGACCCACCGAGGTGATGTCGCGCAGCCGCAGGGCCAGCCCCAGCAGCACCAGCATCAGCCCGAGCACCTGGGGCTTGGTCACCGCATGCATGCGGCTGAGCAGGTCCGGGAGCCGGAGCACGCCGATCGCTGCCAGCAGGGACAGCGCGGAACCCGTCAGCAGCAGGATGGCGGCCGCGAGGTCCGCGACCGAGGCTGCGCTCATCGGGTCCTCGCCGCGCCCGGGGTGCTCGGACCCACCCGGCGGGTCATCGGCGGTCCCCCTCGGTCGGCGCGCTGCCCGGAGTGAAGGCGGCGACCCCGACGGCGCCGACGAAGCCCAGCAGGGCCAGGGAGACCAGCACCGGCAGGGTCTCGAGCCTGCGGTCGCGCGCCGCGTCCAGGGCGAGGCCGCAGATCGTCACCGCCGCGAGGACATCGAAGGCGATGATCCGGTCGAGCCCGGTCGGGCCACGCGCGATCCGCACCAGCAGCAGCGTCGCCGCGAGGAGCAGCATGCCGGCGGAGACGACCAGCACGATCGTCATCGGTCCTCACCTCCGTGAGGTGTCGTGGTCGGCTCCGCCGTCGTGCGGGGATTCGCGCCCAGGGCTCTCACCACCCGGTCCTCCAACTCCAAGGCGAGCCGGCGGCCCTGCTCCGCGGCGGCCGCGTCGGGGGTGTCGAGCAGGTGTAGAAACAGGGTGTTGGTGCTGCGGCGTACCTCCACCACGAGGCTTCCCGGAACCAGCGAGGTCATCCCGGCCACCATCGTCAGCACGAAGTCGGAGGGGGTGCGCAGGTCCACCTGCACCACCGCGCTTCGCACCGGCTTGCCCCGCATGATGACCCCGATGACCTCCACGCTGGCCACCGTGACGTCGGCGACGAAGTGGAGGACCAGCCACAGCAGGGCGAGCGGACGGACGCGCACCCAGATCCGCACCGGCGTCATCGGGAAGACGGTGGTGACCAGCAGCCCGAGCAACGCTCCGGACAGCACGTTGGCCGTCGAGAGATCACCCCAGAGCGCCACCCAGAGCACCGCTGCCCAGGCGATGGCGACCGGCCGGACCGGTGGGAGGCGCCGCTTCTGGGGCAGCTCTCCGCGTCCGGGGTGCTCGAGCGGCCTGGCCCGCGAGCGTCCCACGCGTCCGGTGTGGTTCGGGGCCGTCATGGGCCGTCCTCCGGCGCGGGGTCGTTGGTCGCGGGGTCGCCCCTCGCCCCGCCCTCCTGCTCGGTGAGGACGGCCTCGAGGTACGGCGTGCGCCGGAGGATATCTTGGGCTGCGCGCTCGGTGTAGCCGTACAGCGGCCCGGCGACGAGGGTGAGCGCCAGGCTCATCCCCACCATGCCGAGAGTCGCCCCCAGCATGGTGCGGGGCAGCCGTCGCGGCAGGTCGCCGGCCTCGATCCGCTGGTAGAGGTCGCGCCGGTCCGAGCCCTGCTTGAGGACGCTGCGCGCCTCGGCCACCTCGGCCTGGCCGTAGGAGGTGGACCCCACCTGGACCCGACGACCCTCGGCGTTCTCATCCTCGGGTTCGTCCTGCTCCTGAAGCGCCCGGGCGGTCTCGTGCGCCAGCTCGGGGGTCCGCCAGAAGGCGAGGCTCCAGGCCTTCGACACGGCGTAGAGCGTGAGCAGGCTGGTCACCATCCCGGCCCCGGCGAGCGTGTAGGTCAGCGGGGCGCCGACCTCCAGGGCGGCCGTGGTGAGACCCACCTTGCCGAGGAAGCCTGAGAGCGGCGGGATGCCGGCGAGGTTCATGGCCGGCACGAAGAAGATGATCCCGAGCACCGGCACCAGCCGCGCCAGACCCCCCAAACGGATCAGCGAGGTGCTGCCCGCCCGGTGCTCGACCAGGCCGACGACGAGGAAGAGCGCGGTCTGGATGGTGATGTGGTGCACGACGTAGAACACGGCCCCCGAGAAGCCCGCCTCCGTCGCGAGGGCCACTCCCAGGATCATGTAGCCGATGTGGCTTACCAGCGTGAAGGACAGCAGCCGCTTCACATCGGACTGGGCCACCGCGCCCAGGATCCCGAACGTCATCGTCAGCAGCGCCGCCACCAGGAGGAGTGTGGTCAGCGGGCTGTCGGGGAACATCAGCGACTGGGTGCGCAGGATCGCGTAGACCCCGACCTTGGTGAGCAGGCCCGCGAAGACGGCGGTCACCGGCGCGGGCGCGGTGGGATAGCTGTCGGGCAGCCACAGGGACAGCGGGAAGACGGCGGCCTTGATGGCGAACACCGTGAGCAGGAGCAGCTGGAGCAGGAGCGCGACCGACGCGGGCAGCTCGCCCAGGCGGCCGGCCAGCTGGGCGAGGTTGAGGCTCCCCGTCGCGGCGTACACGGCGGCTATCGCGATCAGGAACAGCATCGAGGACAGCACGTTGACGACGACGTAGATCGTGCCCGCCTGGATCCGCGGCTCGGTGCCACCCAGAGTCAGCAGCACGTAGCTGGCGAAGAGCAGCATCTCGAAGCTGACGAAGAGGTTGAACAGGTCACCGGCGAGGAACGCGTTGGAGACCCCGGCGACCAGCACCAGGAACGACGGGTGGAACACCGACAAGGGGGCGTTCTCGGCGTCGGTGGTCATCCCCTGGCCGACGGAGTAGATGAGCACCGCCAGGGTGACCAGGGCCGAGATCAGGAGCATGATCGCCGAGAGTCGATCGGCGATCAGCGCGATCCCGAGCGGCTCGGGCCAGGCGCCGATCCACACCGCCTGCGGGCCCTCGGTGTCGGCTCGCCGGATCAGAACCGCCGCGATCGCCACGACGAGAACCAGGGTGCCGATACTCACCGTCCGCTGCGTGCGGGGGTAGCCGCCGAGGACCAGCGTGAGCGCCGCACCGAGCAGGGGCAGCAGCACCGGGAGCGGGACGATCGCATCCCACCCGACACTCATGAGGGTGTCCACGGCTGTCCCTCCGCTCCGCGCTGGGGGGTACGCCGTGAAGCGCCCGGGCGAGGCACCCGGCCGGTCACGTCGACGTCCTCCTCCGGCTCGCCCTCCTGGGTGAGGTCGTAGCTGCCGGAGGTCTCGTCCGAGCGGGCCAGCCGTCGGATGACCGCGTCCTCCACGTCGTCCTTGACCTCGTCGTCGCCGCTGAGCTGCCAGCTTCGGTAGGCCATCGCGAGCATGAACGCCGTGGTGCCGAGCGTGATCACGATCGCGGTCAGCATCAGCGCCTGGGGGAGCGGGTCGCTGATCGGCACCTCGGGGTTCGCCTTGTCCACCAGTGGGGGGTCGCCGGCCGGTCCTCCGGAGAGCAGGATCAGCAGGTTGACCCCGTTGCCCAGCATCACCACACCGATGAGGACCCGGGTCAGGCTGCGCTCGAGTAGCAGGAAGACCGCACAGCCGACCAGGAAGGATGCGACGAGGACGAGTGTGAGGTTGGCGGTCATGCGCTCCCCCCGACGGCTTCGACCCGGGCCTGCTCATCGCGGGCGATCTGGCGGTCGATGCCCGAGCCCAGACTGCGCAGCAGGTCGAGCATCAAGCCGACCACGATGAAGTAGACGCCGATGTCGAAGAACAGCGAGGTCACCAGCTTCACGTCGCCCAGCACCGGCACGGTGACCTCGACGATCGCGCTCTGCAGCACCAGCCCGCCGAAGGCCAGCGGGGCCAGCGCGGCGGTCGCGGCGATCGCGAGCCCGGACCCGATGAGCACACCGGCGTCGATGGGTGCGGCTTCGTCCAGCTCGTCACGGCCGCCGACCAGGTAGCGCACCAACAGCGCCAGACCGGTGACCAGGCCGGCCGCGAAGCCGCCGCCGGGGTTGTTGTGCCCGGAGAAGAGCAGATAGAGGGAGAAGATCACCACGGTGTGGAACAGCAGCCGGGTGACCACCTCGAAGATGATCGAGCGTCGCTCCGGCGGCAGGGCGCGGCCGGTGCGCAGCCAGAGCGACCCAGGCGTGGTCGGCCCCGGGCCGGGATCTGCGGGCCGCTTCCTCGGTCGGCGCACCGGGACCCCGCGGGTCTGCAGGAAGACCAGGCTGGCCACGCCGGTCGCTGCCACGACGAGGACCGCGAGCTCGCCCAGCGTGTCCCAGGCGCGGATATCGACCAGCGTCACGTTCACCACGTTGCTGCCACCGCCGAGCTCCACGGCCTGGACCCCGAAGTCCTCGCTGACCGGCTCGGCGATGCGCGCGTGGGTGCCGACGAGCAGGAAGCCGGCCACGGCGACCCCGACCGCACCACCCAGCGCCAGCTGCCAGTATCGGCTGCGACGCAGCGGGCGGGCGACGAAGT
Organism: uncultured Actinomycetota bacterium; assembly: GCA_963745245.1. Taxonomy (GTDB): domain Bacteria; phylum Actinomycetota; class Actinomycetes; order Propionibacteriales; family Nocardioidaceae; genus Marmoricola_A. Next base: position 490,768 of record CAVUWU010000001.1, on the reverse strand, counting down.
GCACCGGCATCCGGCGGAGCACGAGCACGAACACGACGATCGTGACGGTCTCCACCAGCACCTGGGTGAGGGCGAGGTCCGGGGCTCCGTGCAGCGCGAAGAGCAGCGCGGTGCCGTAGCCGGTGACGCCGACGAGGATCACGGCGCTCAGCCGGCGACGGGCACGCAGCGTGAGCACTGCGCCAGCGGCGACGATGAGGCCGACGGCGGCCTGGGCTGGGGTGTCCCACCGGACCCAGGCGACGCCCTCGTCGCCGAGGGCGACCAGCATCACGCCGCCCGGCACCGTCACGACGACCAGCATGATGACCGCCAGGTAGCGGGCCATCGAGCCGCTCTGGGTCCTCCCGGTCAGCTCGACGGCCACCCGGTCCAGCAGCCGCACGGCCCCCTGGTAAGTGTCCTGTGCGCTGGCCGGGAACGACAGCGCCGACTGCACGCCTCCCACCCGCTCCCTGGTCAGGAAGAGCCCCGCCCCGGCGGCCAGGGACACCGCGGTGAGGAGCAGCGCGGGCGTGAAGCCGTGCCACAGGGTCAGCACCGGCTCGTGCGCACCTGCGGGGAACTGCTCGGCGTAGGGCAGGAGCAGATCGGTGGCCACGGGGCCGGCGAAGCCCAGCAGCAGTGACAGCGCCGCCAGCAGGGCCGGGGCAGCGACGAAGCCCACCGCCGGCCGGTGCACCTGCGTCGCGGCCACGCCGGGCTTGGTCGCGAAGGCACCCCAGAGGAAGCGCGCGGTGTACGCCGCGGTGAGCGCGGACCCGGCCACGACACCGGCCACGACCGCCCACCCGGCCAGCGCCGACAGGCCGGTGCCGTCGCCCTCGGCGGCCACGTCGACGAGCGCGGCCAGCACCGCCTCCTTGGCCACGAACCCGAACAGCGGCGGCAGCCCGGCCATCGAGGCGCCCGCGACCAGCGCGATGCCGGCCACCACGGGCAGGGCGCGTCCGACCCCCGAGAGCTCGCGCAGGTCGCGGGTGCCGGTCTCGTGGTCCACGATCCCCACGACGAGGAACAGCGAGGCCTTGAAGAGCGCATGGGCCAGCAGCATCGCGACCGCCGCCAGGGCAGCCGAGCGAGTGCCGATGCCGGCCGCCAGGAGCAGGAAGCCGAGCTGGCTGACCGTGCCGTAGGCGAGCACGAGCTTGATGTCGTTCTGACGCAGCGCCCGCCAGCCGCCGACCACCATGGTTGCGGTGCCCAGCGTCAGTGTGGCGAGCCGCCAGCCGGGCACGGCGGCGTACGCGGGAGCCAGCAGCGCCACGAGGAAGACGCCCGCCTTCACCATGGCCGCGGCGTGCAGGTACGCGCTCACCGGCGTCGGCGCCGCCATGGCTCCGGGCAGCCAGAAGTGGAAGGGGACCATCGCCGACTTGGTGACCGCCCCCAGCAGGAGCAGGGCGACCGCGACCGTGGTCGCGGGCCCCGACGGCGCGGCGGCGAGCAGCGTGGCGATGTCGAGGGTGCCCGCCTCGATCCGGAGCAGCAGGATGCCCACGAGCATCGCCAGTCCCCCCAGCGTCGTGACCATGAGCGCTTGGGCTGCCGCGGTCCGGGCCGACCGCTTGGCCGGGTCGAACCCGATCAGCAGGTAGGAGAAGACGGTGGTCAGCTCCCAGAACACGTAGAGCAGCAGCAGGTCGGCGGACAGCACCAGCCCCCACATCGCCCCGGCGAAGGCCAGGAAGGTGCCGGCGAAGGAGGGCAACCCGCCCTCGTGGGCCGGGAAGTACCAGGCGCAGTAGGCCAGCACCAGGGCGCCGACTCCGGTCACCACGAGCGAGAGCGCCCATTGCAGGGTGCCCATCATGAGAGCCACCTCGAGCCCGAGCGAGGGGACCCAGGAGAGAGTGGAGTCGAGCGTGCGGCCCTCGGCGACCGCGGCGGTGCGGGTCAGCGTCCAGACGAAGCCGGTGGCCGGCACCGCGGCCAGCACCAGGAAGGCCCGGGGGCCCAGTGCCCGGACCAGCATCGGGGCTACCACGGCGGCGACCGCGTGCGCGGCCACGAGCGTCAGCACAGAACGAGCCCTTCCTGTCGCGCACTCCCCGCGCATCATAGAGAGGCGCCGGTAGGGTCTGCCCCGTGCACGAGATCGAGATCGGCCGGGCGAAGCGCGGGCGGCGCGCCTACTCCTTCGACGACGTCGCGATCGTCCCGTCGCGGCGCACCCGTGATCCCGAGGAGGTGTCCACCGCCTGGCAGATCGACGCCTACCGCTTCGACATTCCCGTGCTGGCCGCGCCGATGGACTCGGTGATGTCGCCGGCTACGGCGGTGCAGTTCGGCCGGTACGGCGGCCTGGGGGTGCTCGACCTCGAGGGGCTGTGGACGCGCTACGAGGACCCCACCGCGCTGCTGGAGGAGGTGGCGGGGCTGGACGAGTGCGCGGCCACCCGCCGGATGCAGCAGGTGTACGCCGAACCGATCCGGCCGGACCTGATCACCGCCAGGCTCCGAGAGATGCGCGAGGCCGGCATCACCGTCGCCGGGAGCCTCTCGCCGCAGCGGACCAAGGAGTTCGCCAAGACCGTGGTCGACGCGGGCGTCGACATGTTCGTGATCCGAGGCACGACCGTGTCGGCCGAGCATGTCTCGGGGCAGACCGAGCCCCTGAACCTCAAGGAGTTCATCTACGAGCTCGACGTGCCGGTGATCGTGGGCGGCTGCGCGACCTACCAGGCCGCGCTGCACCTGATGCGCACCGGCGCGGCCGGAGTCCTCGTCGGGTTCGGGGGCGGCGCGGCGCACACGACGCGCACCGTGCTCGGGATCGCGGTGCCGATGGCCAGCGCGGTGGCCGACGTCGCCTCGGCCCGGCGCGACTACCTCGACGAGTCCGGCGGCCGCTACGTGCACGTCATCGCCGACGGGTCGATCGGGAAGTCGGGCGACCTGGCCAAGGCGATCGCCTGCGGGGCCGACGCGGTGATGATCGGGTCGCCGCTCGCCCGGGCCGTCGAGGCCCCCGGGCGTGGCCACCACTGGGGGTCCGAGGCCTGGCACCACAAGCTCCCCCGCGGGGAACGGATCCGGATCGGCACGGCGGGCACGCTCGAGGAGATCCTCTTCGGTCCCTCCACCACCGCGGACGGCACGCTCAACCTCGTGGGCGCGCTCCGCCGAGCGCTGGCGATGACCGGCTACACCGACCTCAAGGAGTTCCAGCGCGTCGAACTGGTCGTCGAATGAACCCGCCGGCGCGCCGGTGAAAGACTGATCGCATGACTGCCGCCGCGCTCAGCCCCCAGTCCCGAGCCGCCTCACTCGATGCCCTGTCGGCCCACGAGGTCGACGTGCTGGTGGTGGGCGGCGGGGTGACCGGCTGTGGCATCGCGCTCGACGCGGTCACCCGCGGGCTGTCCTGCGGCCTGATCGAGCAGCGGGACGTCGCCTCGGGGACCTCCTCCCGGTCCAGCAAGCTGATCCATGGTGGCCTTCGCTACCTGGAGATGTTCGACTTCGGCCTGGTCCGCGAGGCGCTGGTCGAGCGCGGCCTGCTGCTCACCCGGCTTGCGCCCCACCTGGTGCGACCGGTGCCGTTCCTCTACCCGCTGCAGGCGCACTGGGAGCGGCCCTACATCGGGGCCGGCATGGTCCTCTACGACGCCCTCGCGATGGCCGGGAAGCAGCCGCGTGGCGTGCCCGCGCACCGGCATCTGAGCCGGCGTGCGGCGCTGCGGATCGTGCCCGACCTCCGCCCCGATGCTCTCACCGGCGCGGTGCAGTACTACGACTGCCAGGTCGACGACGCCCGGCACACGATGATGCTGGCCCGCACCGCGGCGCAGCACGGAGCCCGGGTGGCCACCCGGACGCGGGTCACCGGCTTCGTCCGCGAAGGCGAGCGGGTGACCGGCGTGACCGCGCGCGACCTCGAGTCCGGCCGTGAGCTGACTGTCCGGGCCGGGGTGGTGATCAACGCCGCCGGGGTCTGGACCGACGAGATCCAGGAGATGGTCGGAGGCCGGGGCGTCCTGCACGTGCAGGCGAGCAAGGGCATCCATCTGGTCGTGCCCCGGGACCGGATCCGCTCCGGCAGCGGGATCATCCTGCGCACCCCGGTCTCGGTGCTCTTCGTGATCCCGTGGGGCCGGCACTGGATCATCGGCACCACCGACACCGCATGGAACCTGGACAAGGCCCACCCGGCGGCTACCCGCGCCGACATCGACTACTTGTTGTCTCAGGTCAACGCCGTGCTGCGGGAGCCGCTGCGCCACGAGGACGTCGAGGGCGTCTACGCCGGTCTGCGTCCGCTGCTCTCCGGCGAGTCCGAGATGACCAGCAAGATCTCTCGGGAGCACCTGGTGGTGACCCCCGTCCCGGGTCTGGTGCTGATCGCGGGCGGGAAGTACACCACCTACCGGGTGATGGCGCGCGATGCGGTGGACGCGGCCGCGCACGCACTCGGCGGCCGGGTGCCGCCCTCCATCACCGACCGGGTGCCGCTGGTCGGCGCCGAGGGCTATGAGACCCGCCGCAACCAGACCGAGGCCCTGGCCCGGCGAGCGGGGCTGCACCCGGCGCGCATCGAGCACCTGCTCAACCGGCACGGCGACCTGATCGACGAGCTGCTCGAACTCATCGCCGGCGACCCGTCGCTGGGCCGGCCACTGCCCGGCGCGGAGGACTACCTGTGTGCCGAGGTCTCCTACGCCGTGACGCACGAGGGAGCCCGCCACCTCGACGACGTGCTCACCCGGCGTACCCGGATCTCCATCGAGACCTTCGACCGCGGGGCGTCCTCGGCGCGGCCGGCCGCCGAGCTGATGGCTGGACCGCTGGGCTGGTCGCCGGAGACCGTGGACCGCGAGGTCGACCACTACCGCCGGCGGGTGGAGGCCGAGCGGCAGAGCCAGCTCAAGACCACCGACGCCGAGGCCGACGAGGCCCGGCTGAGCCTGCGCGACCTGGTCTGACCCCCGAACCTACTCGGGGGTAGCATCGGCGATCCGGCGCACATACCATCGGGATATGAACTCGCCTCACGAGCGCGCCGGCATGCCTGACCCCGAGGCCACCGGGATCCCCGAGGTACGGGACCCCGACACCGACCCCACCGCGTCGTACGCCCTCGACCAGAGCCGTGTCCGCGCTCTCACCTCGCTGATCGTGGCCACCAGCGGGGAGACCAAGCCGGCGATCTCCCCGCTCAACGGTCAGCCGCTGGGGCACGTCCCGCAGTCGACCCCGGCCGACGTCCAGGAAGCGTTCCGCCGGGCCAGGGTGGCTCAGGCGGCGTGGGCACAGACCTCGCTGCAGGAGCGGGCCCGGATCTTCATGCGGTTGCACGACCTGGTCCTGGATCGGCAGGACGAGATCATGGACCTCATCTGCTGGGAGTCCGGCAAGGCGCGCAAGCACGCCTTCGACGAGCCGCTCCACATCGCCCTCACCGCTCGCTACTACGCCCGCACCGGCGACAAGCACCTGAAGACGCAGCGCGTGGCCGGTGTCGTGCCCGGCTTGACCCACGTCGAGGTCAACCGAATCCCCAAGGGTGTCGTCGGCATCATCTCGCCGTGGAACTACCCCTTCACGATGGCGCTCTGCGACGGCCTGCCGGCGATCAAGGCGGGCAACGCGGTGATCTCCAAGCCGGACTCGCAGACGGTGCTCACCGCACTGCTCGGCATGGAGCTGCTCAGGGAGGCCGGCTTCCCTGAGGACCTATGGCAGGTGGTGTCCGGCCCGGGCCGCGGCATCGGCACCGAAATCATCGACCGCGCCGACTACATCTGCTTCACCGGATCCACCGCGACCGGCAAGACGATCGCCCGCCAGTGCGCGGACCGGCTCATCGGCTGCTCGTTGGAGCTCGGCGGCAAGAACCCGATCCTGATTCTCCGCGATGCCAACCTCGACCGCGCCGCCGAGGGCGCGGTGCGCGCCGCGTTCTCCAACGCCGGCCAGCTGTGCGTGTCGATGGAGCGGATGTTCGTCGCCGACCAGATCTATGACGATTTCCTCGAGGTCTTCCTGCGCCGGGTCGAGGCGATGCGCTTGGGAGCCAGCACGGCATGGGGGGTGGACATGGGCTCGTTGATCTCCCAAGCGCAGCTGGACACCGTGGTCGCTCACGTGGAGGACGCGGTCGCCAAGGGCGCCCGGGTGCTCGCCGGCGGGCGGCACCGCCCCGACATCGGGCCCTACTTCTACGAGCCGACCGTGCTCGAGGGGGTGACCCCGGGCATGCAGTGCTTCGGGGAGGAGAGCTTCGGTCCGGTGCTGTCGGTCTACCGCTTCGGCGACGAGGCCGACGCGGTCGCCCGCGCCAACGAGGGCACCTACGGGCTCAACGCCTCCATCTACACCCGCGACACCAAGCGTGGCCGTGCTTTGGCCCGGCAGATCGCCTGCGGCACGGTCAACATCAACGAGGCGTTCAGCGCCACCTTCGCCAGCATCGAGTCGCCGATGGGCGGCATGCGCGAGTCCGGCATGGGCCGCCGCCAAGGCGCCGAGGGCATTCTGCGCTACACCGAGGCGCAGTCCGTCGCCACCCAGCGGCTGCTCCGGTTCGGCCCGGTGCTGGGGATGAGCGACGAGCACTATGCCGCCGTGATGACCACGGCGATCAAGCTGCTCGCCAAGCTCGGGCGTCGGTGAGCGCTCCGGTGGCCTTCGACTTCGACGTCCTGGTCATCGGCTCCGGCTTCGGTGGCTCGGTCGCCGCGCTCCGGCTGACCGAGAAGGGCTACCGGGTCGGGGTGCTCGAGGCCGGAGCCCGGTTCCGCGACGAGGACCTCGCCGCGACCTCCTTCGACGTCTCCCGGTATCTCTTCAACCCCGCGCTCGGCTGCTACGGCATTCAGCGGATCGAGGCGGTGCGGGACTCGCTCATCATGGCCGGCGCCGGCGTGGGCGGTGGCTCCCTGGTGTACGCAAACACCCTGTACGAGCCGCCCGAGGCGTTCTACCGGGATCCCCAGTGGGCCCGGATCACCGACTGGAAGGACGAGCTCGCCCCCTACTACGACCAGGCCAAGCGGATGCTCGGGGTGGTGGAGAACCCGCTGCGCACCGCCTCCGACGACGTTATGGAGCAGGTCGCCACCGAGCTCGGGGTCGAGGACACCTTCCGTCCCACGCCGGTGGGGGTGTTCTTCGGCGGGCCGGAGGCGCGGCCCGGTGACACCGTGGCCGACCCCTTCTTCGGGGGTGCGGGCCCCGAGCGCACCGTGTGCGTCGAGTGCGGCGACTGCATGACCGGATGCACGTACAACGCCAAGAACACGCTGGTGAAGAACTACCTCTATCTGGCCGAGCAGAGGGGCGCGACGGTGCTGCCGCTGACCACGGTGACCGACGTGGAGCCGATCGCGGGCGGCGGCTACCAGGTGCAGGTCAGGTTCACCAAGGCGAGACGGGCGACCCGGCGTACCACCCGGACGCTGAGCGCCGAGCAGGTCGTCTTCGCCGCGGCCGCGATCGGCACGCAGAAGCTGCTGCACCGCCTCAAGGTCACCGGGAGCCTGCCCCGCCTGTCTGACCGGCTGGGCCTGCTGTCGCGGACCAACTCGGAGTCGATCCTCGGGGTGATCGCCCGGGACGACTCGGTCGACTACAGCCGGGGCATCGCGATCACCTCCAGCTTCTATCCCGACGCGTTCACCCACGTCGAGCCGGTCCGCTACGGCAAGGGCAGCAACCTGATGGCGTTGATGCAGACGGTGCTGACCGACGGAGACGGTCCGGGCCCGCGCTGGCGGACCTGGCTGCGTGAGCTGTGGCTGCAGAGGAAGACGCTGCCGGCCATGTACGACCTCAGGCACTGGTCGGAGCGCTCGGTCATCGCGCTGGTCATGCAGACCCTGGACAACTCGATCACGACCTACCCCAAGCGCATCCCGTTCACCCGGAAGCACATCCTCACCTCCCGGCAGGGTCACGGGGAGCCGAACCCGACATGGATCCCGGTAGGCAACACGGTGGCGCGGAGGATGGCCGAGATCATGGGCGGCAGCGTGGCCGGAGCCATCGGGGACCCGTTCAACATGCCGATGACCGCCCACTTCATCGGCGGCTGTGCGATCGGGACCTCGCCCGACGACGGCGTCGTCGATGCCTACCAGCGGGTCTTCAACTACCCGGGACTGCATGTGGCCGACGGGTCGGCGATCTCGGCGAACCTCGGGGTGAATCCGTCGTTGACGATCGCCGCGCAGGCGGAGCGGGCGATGTCGTTGTGGCCCAACAAGGGCGAGCCGGACCCGCGGCCGCCACTGGGCTCGCCGTACGAGCGGGTCGGGCCCGTGGAGCCTCGTGAACCGGCCGTGCCGCCGAGCGCACCGGGGGCGCTGCGCCTGCCCATCGTCGCGGTCACCTGACCCTTCCTCCCACGGCGCCGGGACTAGACTGCGGCGGTCCCGCGGGTCTCGCGAAAGGTCCTGGCTTGACCACCGAACACGACCTGGTCCTCGTCGTCGACTTCGGCGCGCAATACGCACAGCTCATCGCCCGGCGGGTCCGCGAGGCGCGGGTCTACTCCGAGATCGTCCCGCACACCACCTCGCTGGAGGACCTGCTGGCTCGGCGCCCCGCGGCGATCATCCTGTCCGGGGGCCCCTCCTCGGTGTATGCGCCGGAGGCTCCCCAGGTCGCCGCGCACATCTTCGAGGCCGGCGTCCCGGTGTTCGGCATGTGCTACGGCTTCCAGGCGATGGCCCAGGCGCTCGGCGGGGAGGTACGTCGGACCGGACGGTCGGAGTTCGGCCGGACACCGGTCTCCGTCGGCGACGCCGGGACCTTGCTGGCCGCCGTGCCGACCGCGCACCGGGTCTGGATGAGCCACGGGGACTCGGTCGTCGCGGCTCCGCCCGGGTTCCGCGTGCTGGCCTCGACCGCCGGCTCGCCGGTCGCGGCGTTCGAGGACGTCGGCCGGAGGCTGGCCGGCGTGCAGTGGCACCCCGAAGTGCTGCACACCGAGCACGGCCAAGCGGTGCTCGAGCACTTCCTCCGCGCCATCGCGGGGTGTCGGCCGACCTGGACGATGGTCAACATCGTCGAGAACCAGATCGAGCGGATCCGGGCCCAGGTCGGCGATGCCCGGGCCCTCTGCGGGCTCTCCGGTGGCGTCGACTCCGCGGTCGCTGCGGCGCTCATGCAGCGTGCCATCGGCGACCGGCTGACCTGCGTCTTCGTCGATCACGGGCTGCTGCGCAAGGGTGAGGCCGAGCAGGTCGAGCGGGACTTCGTCGCCGCGACCGGGGTCTCGCTGCACGTTGTCGAGGCCCACGAGCGCTTCCTCTCCGCCCTGGACGGGGTGGCGGACCCGGAGGAGAAGCGCAAGATCATCGGCCGGGAGTTCATCAGGGTCTTCGAGCAGGCCGAGCGAGACATCGTGGGCACCGCGGCGGCATCCGGGGAGAAGGTGCAGTTCCTCGTGCAAGGCACGCTCTATCCCGACGTCGTGGAGTCCGGGGGAGGCAGTGGGACGGCGAACATCAAGTCACACCACAACGTCGGCGGTCTCCCCGAGGACCTGGAGTTCGATCTCGTCGAGCCGCTGCGGACGCTGTTCAAGGACGAGGTCCGGCTGGTCGGCGAGCAGCTCGGGCTGCCGGCGGACATCGTGTGGCGGCATCCCTTCCCCGGCCCCGGGCTGGGGATCCGCATCGTCGGCGAGGTCACAGCCGATCGTCTGGCGATTCTCCGCGACGCCGATGCCATCGCCCGCGAGGAGCTGACCGGTGCGGGGCTCGACCGGGACATCTGGCAGTTCCCGGTGGTGCTGCTCGGTGAGGTCCGCTCCGTCGGCGTCCAAGGAGACGGCCGGACCTACGGCCACCCCGTCGTGCTCCGGCCGGTCACGTCCGAGGACGCGATGACCGCGGACTGGGCGCGGCTGCCCTATGAGGTGCTCGAGGCGATCTCGACCCGGATCACCAACGAGGTCCGCGCCGTCAACCGGGTGGTCCTCGACATCACGAGCAAGCCACCGGGCACCATCGAGTGGGAGTAGTCCGGCGCTGCCCAGCCGAGGAGCCCGGGCTGCGGTCAGCGGGCGTTGACCGGGGTCAGCACGCGGCCCTCCTCGAGGAACGTCCTGATGTTGTCCAGCATCAACCGGGCCATCGCCGCCCGCGTCTCCTCGGTGGCGCTGCCGACGTGCGGCAGCAGGACCACGGAGTCGAGCGCCATCAGCGCCTCCGGCACCTGCGGTTCGTGGGTGTAGACGTCGAGCCCCGCCCCGCCCAGCCGACCGTCCACGAGCATCTCCACGAGCGCGTCCTCGTCGACGACCGTGCCGCGGGCCACGTTGATCAGGACCCCCTCGGGGCCCAGCGCCTCGAGCACGCCGCGGTCCACGAGCCCGTCGGTCGAGCCGCCGCCAGGAACGACGACATGGAGGATGTCGGACGCCGCCGCCAGCGCCTGGGGGCTCTCGGCGTACTCGTAGCCGACGCGATCCAGCGGGCGGCGGTTGTGGTAGCGCACCGTGCATCCGAACGCCGTGCAGCGCTCGGCGATGGCGCGGCCGATCCGCCCGAGCCCCAGCACCCCGACCGATCGACCCGCAAGCTGTCTGGCGAGCGGGTACGTGCCCTCGGCGACCCAGCGACCTGAGCGCACGTAGCGGTCGGCGGCCGACAAGCGGTGCAGCACGTCGAGGGCCAGGCCGATGGCGACCTCCGCCACGGCCTCGGTCAGCACGTCGGGCGTGTTGGCGACGAGCACGCCGTGTTCCGTGGCGGTGTCAAGGTCGATGTTGTCGTATCCGACCCCGAAGTGCGCGATCGCCCCCAGGTTCGGCAGCGCTTCGATGAGGCCGCGGTCGAACGGTGCGGCGAAGGCCACGGCAGCCGCCCGCACCCGCGGACCCTGCGCGGCGAGCACCTCCTCGCGAGCCCCGCGCTCAGCCGGCAGCACCACGACGTCGTATGCCGCGCGCAGCGACTCGGCCACGGTCGGGTTCAGTGGGCCGACCTGCAGAACTGTCGGAGGGCTCATGTCCAGCACCCTTCCCCGGGACGGGCGCGCCACGCCCCGCGATCACAGGATGCAACGACTCGGGCCTGGTGCGAGCCGAGGATGGGACGACTCGGCGGGGCGGGGGTCACCGAGGCCTAGCGCGGGGACGGCGTGCCGTAGGTGGTCGTTCGCTGGCGCGGCGGGCGGCCGACCCCGGCGGCGATGTCGGCGAGCTCGGCGGCGGTCTTGGCCGAGCCGTGCGCGGAACCGGCCATCCGGGAGATCGTCTCCTCCATGAGCGTGCCCCCCAGGTCGTTGGCCCCCGCGCGGAGCATCGCCCGGGTGCCGTCGACCCCGAGCTTCACCCACGAGGTCTGGATGTTGTCGATCCGTCCGTGCAGCATCAGCCGAGCCACCGCGTGCACCGCGAGGTTGTCTCGCATCGTCGGCCCGGGCCGGGCGACCCCGGCGAGGTAGATCGGAGCGCTGGTGTGCACGAACGGCAGCGGGACGAACTCGGTGAACCCGCCGGTCTCGTCCTGGATGCGCTGCAGCACCCGGAGGTGGCCAACCCAGTGCTCGGGCCGGTCGACGTGGCCGTACATCATCGTGGCGCTGGACCGGATGCCCAGCCGGTGGGCGGTGGTGATGACCTCCACCCAGGCGCTGGTCGGCAGCTTCCCCTTGGTCAGGATCCAGCGCACGTCGTCGTCGAGGATCTCCGCGGCGGTGCCGGGGATCGTGTCGAGTCCGGCCTCCTGCGCCTTGAGCAGCCAGTCGTGGAGGGACAGGCCGGTCCGCGAGGCGCCGTTGACGACCTCCATCGGCGAGAAGGCGTGCACGTGCATCTCCGGCACCCGTCGCTTCACCGCGGTGGCCAGGTCGAAGTACGCAGTCCCAGGCAGCTGGGGGTCGATCCCGCCCTGCATGCACACCTCGGTCGCGCCGAGGTCCCAGGCCTCCTCCGCCCGCTCGGCGACCTGCTCAAGCGACAGCGAGAACGCGTCGGCGTCGGTTCGTCGCTGGGCGAACGCACAGAACCGGCAGCCGGTGTAGCAGACGTTGGTGAAGTTGATGTTGCGGTTGGCCACGAAGGTGACGTCGTCACCGACGGTGTCGCGACGCAGGTCGTCAGCGATCCGGCAGACCTCGGCGAGGGCGGCGCCATCGGCGGTCAACAACGCCAGCGCCTGCTCGTCGGTGAGCCGATCGGGGCGCGAGGCCGCTTGGCGGAGTGCGGCGGCCACCTCGCGAGCCAGCGCCGCCGGCGCCGCGGTGCCCGCCGTGGAGGCCAGGTCGCGCAGCGCCTCCCACGAGCCGTAGACGTCGTCGAAGTCGGCTCTCCGGTCGGCCCGACGGCCCTCGGCGTCGATCGCCGTGTGCAACTCGGTGCGGCCGCGCCCCTGTTCGCCGAAGCCGCCGTCGGGTTCCTGCCACGGCAGCCCCGAGGGACGTGTGCCGGGTCGGGCGAGACCGGAGGCGTCGGCCAGCGCAGCGACGTGCGGCTGCACGCGCGGGTCGATCCACGGCTCCGGTGCCACGACGTACTCCGGGTGCACGGTGAGCCGGGGGCCGAGCGCGAAGCCGGACTCGCCGGTCACCTCCCGGAGCCGGTCGAGCGAGGGCCAGGGACGCTCGGGGTTGACGTGGTCGGGGGTGAGCGGCGAGACGCCACCCCAGTCGTCCACGCCCGCGTCGAGCAGCGCTCGGCACTCGTCGAGGTCGACGAGGTTGGGCGGCGCCTGAATGCGCATCCGCGGGCCCAGCACCAGCCGGGCCACGGCCACCGCCGCGAGGTGCTCCTCATGCTCGGCGTCCCGGGCCGCCCGCATCGCGGTGTCCGGCTTGGCGCGGAAGTTCTGGACGATGACCTCTTGGATATGGGAGTACTGCCGGGCCACCCCGCGGATGGCGAACAGCGACTCCGCGCGCTCCGACGGCGTCTCGCCGATGCCGACCAGGATCCCGGTGGTGAACGGCACCGAAAGCCGACCGGCGTCCTCGAGGACCCGCATGCGCACCGCCGGATCCTTGTCCGGGGAACCATAATGAGGCGCGCCCTTCTCGGTGAACAGGCGCCGTGAAGAGGTCTCGAGCATCATCCCCATCGACGGGGCCACGGGCTTGAGCCGGTTCATCTCGGCCCAGGACATCACCCCCGGGTTCAGATGCGGAAGCAGGCCGGTCTCCTCCAGGACCCGCACCGCCATCGCCCGGACGTAGTCCAGGGTGGAGTCGTAGCCGTGCTCATCGAGCCACGACTTGGCCTCCGGCCACCGGTCCTCGGGCCGGTCGCCCAGGGTGAGGAGCGCCTCGGTGCAGCCGAGCTCCGCTCCGCGCGCGGCCAGGTCCACGATCTCGTCGGGGGAGAGATAGGGCGCGGCACCCGCCGCGGACAGCCGCCCTGGCACGGTCACGAAGGTGCAGTAGTGGCAGCGGTCCCGGCACAACCGGGTCACGGGAATGAACACCTTGGGTGAGTAGGTCACCATGCCGGGCCGGCCGGCCGCCGCGAGCCCGGCGTCCCGCACGCGCGCCGCTGCGGCCATCAGCCCGCGCAGGTCATCGCCCCGCGCGCCCAGCAAGACCGCGGCCTCGGTGACGTCGAGTCCCGCTCCCCGCCGGACCCTTGCCAGCGCCCGCCGCAGCTGTTGCGGGGTGGGGTGGCCGGTCACCGGCCCAGCCTAACGGCGGGCCAGGACCGGACGAGGGGCCGCCCATTGTGCTCGCGAAGCCGCAGGGCCGCGCCCACCTCGGTGAGCGCGGCCCCGGACGGCCACGGGCGAAGATCGTCTGCTGGATCCCGCTGGGCGCCGTCGTCGTCAGCCCAGGCTGCCCCCGAAGCCGTCGCGTTCGTAGTCGTCCTCGCCCCCAAAGCCCTCGGTCCCGGCGGTGGGGCGTGAGCCCTGCCAGCTCTTGAGCATCGAGGCGGCCAGTCCCGCGGTGCCGGCGGCGATGAGGATGAGCGGGAAGAGCCACTTGCTGCTGTCGCTGGCCAGCGCCCCGACCTCCTGGAGGCTCCAGGTGCCGGCGATGCCGAGGAAGACCAGCCCGAACACCAGCTGGGTCGCGTTGACGGGATGCCTCATGACTGCCTCACCTCGATGTGTCCGAACCGGAGGTCCAGCTCCAGGTCGATTCCGGTCTCCGAGCCCTCACCGATCACGCCGCTCTCCGAGGGACCCCAGCCGTCCCGGGTTCCCTGCGGGGTCTGCACGCTGCCGCCGAACTCGATGTCGGCCTGGTAGCGGACCTCCAGGTCGTCGGGGACGACGACCAGGAGCTCTCCGGCGCCGGCGTCCAGACTGATGCTGCGCCCGTCCAGCTCCTCGAGGTCGCCGACCCCGGTCAGGTCGAGCTCGATGCGGCCGGCGGGGACGTCGTACTCGTCCTGAACCGACGCCGCCGTCACGGGTGCCTCCACCTGGTTCCGCTCACCGTCGTAGGTCGGTCCGCCGAGCGCGGTGACCGGCAGGGCGACCGCCGCGAGCAGCCCGAGGAGGATCAGCCCACCGGCTCGGCCTACGAAGGCACCCAGCACCAGCATGGCGCCGATGACGGCCAGCGCGAGCGCCGGGTAGGCCGCGTCGACGACCGTCCCGCCGAGGGCGTCGTAGAGCCCCAGCGAGCCGAGAGCGATGGCCAGCATGGCCAGCGTGGGGCCGAACAGCACCGGTCCGGTACGCCGCCGAGGAGCGGGGTACGCCGCGGGGGGGCCAGCCTGCGGGGGCGGTCCGGCGTAGCCGGGAGGGGGCCCGTACCCCGGCGGCGGGCCGTATCCCGGCGGCGGTTCGGGTCCATAGGGAGCCGCGGCGTACGTGCCGCCCGGGCCCTCGAGCCAGGCCGCCTCGTGAGTGGGCCGGTCCGGGGCGCCCACCGGCGGCGTGCCGCCGGATCGGAAGAGGAGCCAGGCGAGCAGGAGCACGCCGGCCAAGGCGAACGGCCAGGGGAAGCCGTTCCAGGTGTCGCCGATCGCAAGCAGTGCGGCGACCACGATCACCGCGATGAGAATCGCGTTGCGGGTCGGCTCGCTGGTCCGCACCACCGCCTCCCCGGTGTCCTCCTCGGGCACGAACAGCCACAGGGCGCCGTAGAGCAGGAGGCCCGCGCCGCCGAAGAACGCCAGGACGACGAACAACACGCGCAGGATCGTGGGGTCGACGTCGAGATGCCGGCCGAGGCCACCGGCCACACCGGCGACCTTCCGGTCCTGCCGGCTGCGTCGCAACCGGCGGTAGTCGCGCAGGTTGTCCGAGCTCCAGCCGCTCCGGGGAGGCGGGGATTCGGCGCCGGGGGACGTGGGGTCCCCGGGTGCCGGGGGAGAGTTCTCGCTCATGGGTCCAGCCTGCTCTCCGATCACGGAGGGCCGCCATCAGGGATGCCCCTGAGCGAGCCCGGGGAGGCGCGGAGTCGACTCCTGGGTGGCTCAGGGTCGCTCCCGGTGTGGTGCCGGGAGCCGCGATGCGAGGATGGTCGAACCATGACGACGAGCCCGTCCGCGATGCAGCGCCCGGCAGGCCCGGACCTGCCGCGCCGGGCCACCCGGAGCTCGGACCACGGCTACCTCGGCGGTGTCGCGGCTGGGCTGGCCGACCACCTCGGCATGGACGTGACCCTCGTGCGCGCGCTGTTCGTGCTCACCGGCATGGCCGGGTTCGGCGTGCTGCTGTACGCCGGTCTGTGGCTGGTGCTGCCGCTCGACACGGCGGTCGCCGGCGGTGCCTCGCGGGCCCCGGGGCTCGACTCAGCGAGCCGCCAGGGCCGCCGGCCCGGTGGCCCGGCGCGGGCACCTGGTCCGGGCCGGCTGCGGGACGCAGGCCCGGTGGTGGCCTTGGCCGCGGTCGTGCTCGGCGTGGCCGGCCTGGTCAACGCCTTCTTCGGCGGCCCGCTGCTGGTCTGGCCGGCGGTCGTCGCGGTGGTCGGCCTCATGGTCCTGTGGCGGCAGGCCGACGAGGCCCAGCGGGAGCGCTGGTGGGACGCCACCGGTCGGGTCGACATCTCCCGGGTCCTGCTGGGTGGGGGCGGCTGGGCGGCCTGGGCACGGTTGGCCACCGGCCTCGGCCTGCTCGTGGTGGCGCTGGTGGTCTTCGCCGTGCAGACCGGTGACCTTGGGGTGGCCGGTGACGTGGTGCTCGCGGGGGTGCTGGGGATGGTCGGGCTCGCGCTGACGCTGGGCCCCTCGGTCAACCGCCTGGCTTCCGACCTCGGAGAGGAGCGGGCGGCCCGGGTGCGCACCCAGGAACGCGCCGACGTCGCCGCCCACCTGCACGACTCGGTGCTGCAGACGCTGGCCCTGATCCAGAAGAACGCCGGCGACGCGGGGCAGGTCGCGCGGCTGGCGCGGGCGCAGGAGCGGGACCTGCGCCGGTGGATGTACGGCGAGGACGAGTCCTCGGTCGGCACCTTGACCGCCGGGCTGCGTGAGGCTGCCGCCGAGGTCGAGGATGCCCACGGCGTCCCCGTCGAGGTGGTGACCGTCGGCGACGCCCCCGCGGGCGCGGTACGGGCGCTGCTGGCGGCTGCCCGCGAGGCGATGACGAACGCGGCGCGCCACTCCGGGGCCGCCAAGGTCGACGTCTACGCGGAGGTGGCCGGGGCGGCCGCGGAGGTCTTCGTTCGGGACCGCGGCGCCGGGTTCGACCCCACGCGTGTGCCGGAGGACCGGCTCGGAGTGCGCCGCAGCATCCTGGCTCGCATGGAGCGACACGGGGGGACCGCCCAGGTGCGCTCCACCCCCGGGAACGGCACCGAGATCCGGCTGCGGATGCCGGTGACACCAGGAGAGGAAGAGCGATGAGGACGGTTGTGATCGTCGACGACCACGCGATGTTCCGCTCCGGGGTCCGGACCGAGCTGGCCGGCCGGGTGGAGGTGCTCGCCGAGGCCGAGGACGTGGACGGCGCGGTCGAGGCCGTGCTGCGCTGCCGGCCCGAGGTCGTGCTCCTCGACGTGCACCTGCCCGGTGGTGGCGGAGTCGAGGTGATGCGGCGGGTCGGTCACCGCTCGCCGGGGACGCGCTTCCTCGCGCTCTCGGTCTCCGACGCCGCCGAGGACGTGATCGGGACGATCCGGGGCGGCGCGCGAGGCTACGTCACCAAGACCATCACCGGCCCCGAGCTGGTGGCGGCGATCGAGCGCGTGGCCACCGGCGACGCGGTCTTCTCACCCCGGCTGGCCGGCTTCGTGCTCGACGCCTTCGCCGGCTCCATCGCCGTCGCGCAGGTCGACGAGGACCTTGACCGGTTGACCGAACGGGAACGAGAGGTCATGCGGCTGATCGCTCGTGGCTATGCCTACAAGGAGGTCGCCGCCGAGCTGTTCATCTCGGTCAAGACCGTCGAGACGCACGTCTCGAGCGTGCTGCGCAAGCTGCAGCTCTCCTCGCGCCACGAGCTCACGCGGTGGGCAAGCGACCGCCGTCTGCTCTGACCACCGCCTGATCGGGGGGTGGTCGCGGGCACTCGACCGGAGCAGGATGGCCCCCGTGGACGACACCCGGCCGCTGCCGAGTCCTGAGGATCTCGTGCAGCGCCTTGCCACCCTCCCGCTCGAGGATCTTCGACTGGCGCTCGTTCTCAACGGGGGCGTGAGCCTGGCGGTGTGGATGGGCGGGGTCGCCCACGAGATCGACCGGCTGACCCGCGCGACGTCCCAGGACGGGCTGACCTACGGCCCGCTCCTGCGCGCGGCGCGCACGGACGTGTCCGTGGACATCATCGCCGGCACCTCGGCGGGCGGGATCAACGGCGCGGCCCTCGCCCTCGCACAGGCCAACCGGCGCGCCGACCTGTCCGCGCTGCGCAACCTGTGGTCCGAGCAGGGCGACATGGAGCAGCTGCTGCGTCGCCCGTTCCAGGGCAGTCCCACCTCGATCCTGCGCGGCGACGACTACTTCCTCCCTGAGCTGCGCCGGGCGATGCGGATGCTCGCGGTACCGTTCGAGCCGCGCGCGGCGTACACCCCGCTTGATGTCACCCTGACCACCACCTTGCTGCGGGGGGCCGAGGAGGTGGTCATCGACGACTTCGGCGAGCGGATCCCGCAGCGGCTGCACGCGGGCAGCCTGCGGTTCAGCAACGTGGACCAGCGCCGCCCACGCCGGGACGCGACCGGCCAGCCGACCGGCGGCTCCTCCGATCTCTTCGGGGCGGATCGGATCGAGACCACCGCGGACGCGATGGCGGTCGCCTCGCGCTGCACGGCCTCCTTCCCCGTCGCCTTCGAGCCGTCGTTCGTGCCGGTGGGGGAGTCGGTGGTCGACCCGCCGCGCGCCGACATGGGTCCGTTCGCGTCGTGGGCACGGGAGGACCCGGTGCCGGAGACCACCGATGAGCACGCCGTTGGGAACCGCACCGACGGCTCCGGCTTGGATCGGATCCGGTCTCGGTACGCCGTGGACGGCGGCCTGCTGGCGAACACGCCGGTGGACCACGCCCTCGACGCGATCGAGCGGCGGCAGGCCGAAGGGCCGGTGCGCCGCGCGCTCCTGCTGGTGTTCCCGCACGCCCCGGAGTCCGAGCGCATGGCGCCGGACCGCGCTTCGGATCCACCCACCGCCGCCGGAGCCGTCGGTGGCGTCCTCGGCGCGCTGCTGGCCCAGGGGTCCCGCAGCTTCGTCGAGCGGGTGGAGTCCCACAACCGGCGCGCCGCCGACTGGCGAGGCAGCCGGGACCAGATCCTCGAAGGCTTCGGCGGCGGTCGCCCGGTGGCCGACCTCTACGACTTGCTGTCCAAGGGGTGGCCGCACTACCGGCACGTGCGCTTCCGCGCGGCCGCGCGGGGTCTGGCCGACAAGGTGATCCGCAAGCGGCAGTGGTCCTACGAGCGGATCCGGGACGCCGCCGAGCGGGCTCAGCGCGGGTGGGCAACCGCCGGCGGACGGGAGTGCCCGCTTCCCTACGTCCCGGCCGGCTTCTGGTGGGACGACCCGTCCTGGCACGCGGTGTTCCTGGGTGCCGGCCGCGGCTGGGCGTGGGGAGACTCGGCCGCCCTCGGCGTCCTCGAGTCGGTGACGGCCGTGCTGCGGTCGGCCTTGGCCGTGGCGCCGGACTGGCTGCGCGACCCGCTCGCCGAGGCCCGGCTCAGGGTCGGGGAGCAGACCCTCGCGGTCCGCGCCGAGCGTGACGACCTCGACCGGATCTGGGAGACCGACCGCTACCTGCGGGGGCTCACCCCGGACACCTCGTACTGGACCGCGCGGATCATCGGCTACGAGCGGTCGATGCTTCCGGCGGCGCGGAAATCCCATCTGGGGCTCCTGGAGCGTGCCTTGCGCGACCGCCAGGACGGCCGGGTCACCCGTCCCCCGGACGCGGTCTGCGAGCACTTCGCGCAGCGCGACGGTGCCCAGGGCCGCGCGATCGACGCGGCGGTCCGGGTGGCGCTCGAGCCGCTTCTGCAGCATCGCGAGGAGCTCATCCGGCTCGCCGAGCGCGCCGAGGGCGCGGACGAGGTCTCCGGCCTGCGTCGCTGGACGAGGTTCCTCTACGCCCAGCGGGTGTCCGGGGAGCCCGGGGCGTCGGGCCTCGTCGATCCGACCGTCGACCCGTCCGCGGCTGAGCCCGGCGCCGACTCTGGGGCTGGCGAGCCGACGGACGAGGCGGCGCGGCTGCTGTTGCGTCTGCTGGCCCTCGACGCGGGCACCCGGCTGGTGTCCGACCCACCCACCACGGGGGCCAACCTGCCGATCGACTTCGCCGAGCTCAGCTTGAGGATCAGCCATCCCTGGGCAAGGTTCAGCATCTCGCCCGACGACAAGGCGGCGGGGCTCGAGCTGGGCCGCTTCGGCGGCTTCCTCAAGCGGTCGTGGCGGATGAACGACTGGACCTGGGGCCGTTTGGACGCCGTCACGATGTTGTGCCAGGCCGTGCTCGACCCGCGCCGAATGCGCCGGCTCGCGACCATGGCGGCCACCTGGCAGCCCCGGGAGGAGTGGAAGCCCGACCAGCCCGGTCAGCCCGACCAGCCCGACCAGCGGGTCCCCGGAGCCAGGACCCCTCCGGCCTCCGTCACCGACGTGGCCTCGGCGATCTTCGAGGACCTCCGGGCCGGGATGTACGGCGACCGGCACATCCCGCCGGACCTGGACCACCTGGCCCGGGCGGCCCGGGCGGAGCTGATCGATGCCCTGGAGCCGGGCAGCGAAGTGCGGCACATGCCCACCCTGGCCCGATGGGCCGCGCTCCCTCTCCAGGCCGAGATCATGCTGGAGGAGCTGCCCTGGGTGGCCGCTGCAGTGGCCAACGACGTGGCCGCTGGAGCCGGGACGCCGACGCGAGGCACCCGGTTCCTGACCGACCGCAAGGACCTGCTCCAGCGGATCGCCGCCGGCCCGGCGGACCGGCTCGCGGTCGGGTGTGAAGCGCTCACCGCCTTCGACGCAGCCGGGATCGGACGGGAGCCGCTCAGCGAGGAGACCGGCAGCAACGCCTTGATCCGGATGGCCGCCAACGCGGCAGGCGTCGCAGCAACCGTGCTCGACACCGGGGCCTCGCGGTCACCCACGGCCCGGAAGGTCACCGGTGCCCTCCGCGGGGCGGTCATGCTGCCCTACTGGATCGTGGCCGGGCTGGCCAGCGGCGGGCCGATCGTGAGGTTCCTCGCCTCGATCGGGATCATGGCCGGCGGGCTGCTGCTCGTGCTCAGCCTGCTCGGCGTCCTCGGCGCCCTCGACGCCGCGGCCGGCGTCGTCGGCGCCGCGGCGCTGCTCGCGGCGCTGGCGTACTCGGCCCTCAAGACAGGCACGTTGCTGCACGCCGTGGCGTTGCTGGCCCCGGTCGGACCCTTGTGCGCCTACGCCCTTGGCCAGCGTGAGGCCGAGGGGTCCGGCGAGGCGGCGGTCCGGCTGCTGGTGATCCTGGCCGTCTTCGTCGGTCTGTACGTGCTGGCATCCCTGCCCTGGCCCCTGCTCTCTCCGCTTGCGGTCGTGCACCATCTGCCGGAACGGGCGCGTGCCTCCTGGAAGCGGCTGCGACCCCGCACCCAGAAGTTCCTCGTGGCCGGTGCCGTTGTGGCGGTCCTGGTCGCCCTGGTCCTGCTCTGGAAGCGGGAGGCCATGGCGGCGGCCTTCGGGGCCGTGGTGGCCGCCCTCGACGAACGGTTGCCGCTTCAGGTCCTCGCCACCATCCTCCTGGTCGTGGTGGGCGCCATGGTCTCCTACCGGGAAGGCGTGATGCTGCGGACCTGGCGCGTCGAGCAGCCTCGGCGTACCGACGCGGCTGCGGCCGCCGGCGAGTCGGCTGACGCGGCAGGAGCCGGGGACCAGGATGGCGACGGGATGCCGAGCTACGAGGAGCCTGGGCACGTCCGCGGCTGCTTCGGGCTGCCGGACCTGCATCACCCCGCGGGCGTGGCTGCCACCTGGGCCCCCGTCTACGGCGGCGGCGTGCTGGTGCTGGCCATGCTGATCCGGGCCTGGCTGGGGACGGACCGCGAGGGCTGGCAGCAATTCACCCTATGGTGGCTGGCGACGCTGGGCGTGCTGCTGTGCCTGGCCGCTCCTCTGCTCGTCGCCCGCGGCTCCCGCGGCAGGGTGCCGGACCTGCTGCGCGCACCCTGGGCGGAGCAGCCACGCCCCACCCGCGACGACGGTCGCAGCCTCCCCCGGGCCGGGGACGACTCGCAACGGCTGCTTCATCAGCTGCTCAAGTACGACCTGCCCTTCCGCTTCCTGGTCGAGCCGGCTCCCCGGGCATCGGCTCGGGAGAGACTGCGAGGCCGCCCGCGCGAGGCCACCGAGCTGCGACTGACGCCGGCGGGTCGCCGCCTCCTGTCCGCGCTGAACCGCGGGCATGGGGGCGGTGGCTAGCCTTGCGCCATGACCCGTGTTCTCGTCGCCGGCGCCTCCGGGTTCGTCGGGCGCAGGCTCTGTCCGGCCCTCGTCGAAGCTGGCCACGACGTGGTGGCGATGACTCGTCACCCCGATGACTACGCGGGAGCCGGCAAGCCGGTCCGCGGCGACGTGCACGAGCCCGACACGCTGCTTTCGGCGATGTCGGGCTGCGAGGTCACCTACTACCTCGTGCACTCTCTGGACTCCGCAGACTTCGAGCGGCTTGATGCCGAGGCTGCCAGGGCCTTCGGCGCGGCCGCGGCCGAGGCGGGCGTGGGCCGGATCGTCTACCTCGGCGGTTTGGGCCGCGACGACGACACGCTCTCCCCGCACCTGCGCAGCCGACGGGAGGTGGAGAACCTGCTGGGCGAGTCGGGAGTCCCCGTGACCACGCTGCGGGCCGGGATCGTGATCGGCCACCAGGGGCTGTCCTGGGAGATGACCCGCCAGCTCGTGGAGCGGTTGCCGGTGATGGTCACCCCACGGTGGGTGAGCACCCGCACCCAGCCGATCGCGCTTTCCGACGTGGTGCGCTACCTCGTGGCGGTCCTGGACGTCCCGGAAACCGCGGGGCGCGCCTTCGAGATCGGCGGGCCCGAGGTGCTGCGCTACTCGGACATGATGCGCCGCGTCGCCACCGTCGAGGGACGCTCCCTGACGATTCTGCCCGTGCCGCTGCTGACCCCGCGGCTCTCCTCGCGATGGCTGAGCCTGGTCACCGACGTGGACGCCGCGGCCGGGCGGTCGCTGGTTGACTCGATGGTCAACGAGGTGGTCGTCGAGGACGATGCCCTGCAGCGCCTGGTCCCCCTCGATCGGCGGGTCTTCGACGATGCGGTCCGCGACGCCCTCGAGGAGCGCCGGGCGGCCGGTGCCCCCAGCCCCGGCCTGGTCGGCCAGGTGGTCGAACGGGTCTCCAGCCGGCTGCCGATGTCGTTGTCTCACCGGGTGCCGGTCCACCACGACGAGCCCGAGTCCGTCGTACGCCGGCGCCGCCGGGTGGTGGCGGTCACCTCCGTGGTCGGCGGTGGGCTGCTGGGCGTCGGGCTGTCGTCGGTGCCGGGCTCTCGCCGGTTCTACCTGAGCACCCTGGCCACCGCCGGCGTGTGGATCGGCGGCGGAGTCGCTTCCGGGCCCCTGCATCTGGGCTGGATCCAGATGCAGGACCGCAGCATCCGCCGGCCGGTCGTCGTGCCCGTGGCCACGGGGGTCGCGGCCTTCGGGTTCTTCTACGGCGCCGCGCAGGTCGCCCGCCGGGTGCCGCCGTTGTCCCGGTGGATCGCCTCGGTCCTGGAGTACGCCGACGAGGGCGAGGAGAGCCTCGTGCTCGGCACCGTGCTGGTCAATGCGGTCGCCGAGGAGGTGTTCTTCCGCGGCGCGGTGTATGCGGTGTTCGAGGGGGACCGCGCCGTGCTGGAGACCACCGCGCTCTACGCGCTGGCCACGGTGCCGACCCGGAACCCCTCGCTGGTGCTGGCGGCGGCTGTCATGGGCGCGCTGTGGGGGCTCCAGCGACGGGCCAGCGGTGGGGTCCAGGCCCCGGTGCTCACCCACCTCACCTGGTCGACGCTCATGGTGCGCCGGCTCCCGGCTGTGTTCCGGGACACAATGGACGCCCGGAGTGGCGTCGGCACGCCCTGAGCCTGGCTAGGTTCGCGCTCATGACACTGGCCACCGACATCTTCCTCTTCCTGCACTTCCTCGGTCTCGGGGCGCTGTTCGGCGGGCTCTTCACCCAGCTCCGGGGCACCCCCCGGGTGGTGAACCCGGCCGTGCTGCACGGGGCGCTGACCCAGGTCGTCACCGGGCTCGTGCTGGTCGGGCTGCACGAGATGCGCGAGGACCCGGTGCCCGAGCAGTTTCACCTCAAGATCGGCGTGAAGCTCCTGGTCGCGACGGTCATCTTGGTGCTGGCCTTCGTCCACCGGAAGTCGTCGGCGCTGGGCAACGGCCCCTTCTGGACGCTCCTGGGCCTGACCGTGCTCAATATCGCCGTCGCGGTGTTCTGGAACCTCACCTGATCGGCGGTCGTGTCGGTCGCCGGACGTAGGCTGACGCGCGAGATGACTGCTTCGTTGCCGTTCCCCCTGCCCGAGGCGCGCGAGGCCGTGCCGGAGTGGTCCGTCCAGCGGCGCCGCACCCAGTCGCCGGACCAGCTGCTCGAGGGGCTCAACGCGCCGCAGCGCGCGGCGGTCACGCATGCGGGCGCGCCGCTGCTCGTCGTGGCCGGCGCCGGGTCCGGCAAGACCCGGGTGCTCACCCGGCGGATCGCCTGGCTGATCGCCGAGCGTGGCGCCCACCCGGGTTCGATCCTGGGGATCACGTTCACCAACAAGGCGGCCGCGGAGATGCGCGAGCGGGTGGTGGGGCTGGTCGGCGGCCGGGCCCAGATCATGTGGGTCTCGACGTTCCACTCCGCCTGTGTGCGGATCCTCCGCAAGGAGGCCGACAAGCTCGGCTATCGATCCGCCTTCTCGATCTACGACGCCGCGGACTCCAAGAGGCTGATGACTCTGGTCTGCCGCGACCTGGAGATGGACCCGAAGCGCTACCCCCCGCGGGCGGTCCTCGGGTGGGTCTCGACCCGCAAGAACGAGCTCGTCGACCACGAGACTGCACGCGCAGACGCGCGCAACGGCTCGGAGGAGGCGTACGCCGAGGCCTACCGGCTCTACCAGCAGCGGCTCAGAGCGGCCAACGCGCTGGACTTCGACGACCTGATCATGGACACCGTCCACCTGTTCCAGGCCTTCCCGGCGGTGCGGGAGACCTATCGACGGCGGTTCCGGCACGTGCTCGTCGACGAGTACCAAGACACCAACCACGCGCAGTATGCCCTCATTGGCGAGCTGTGCGGCCACCTCGAGGAGTCCCACGGCACGGATCCCGCTGAGCTGACGGATCCCGCCGAGCTGATGGTCGTCGGCGACGCGGACCAGTCCATCTACGCCTTCCGGGGCGCGAGCATCCGCAACATCCTGCAGTTCGAGGCGGACTTCCCCGACGCGCGGACGATCCTGCTGGAGCAGAACTACCGATCGACCCAGAACATCCTCAGCGCCGCCAACGCCGTGATCAGCCGCAACGCCGGACGCACCGCCAAGAGCCTCTGGTCGGACGCGGGCTCCGGAGAGCGGCTGGTCGGCTACGTTGCCGACGACGAGCACGACGAGGCACGCTTCGTCGCCAAGGAGATCGACCGGCTCACCGATGACGGCGACGCCCGGCCACGCGACGTCGCGGTCTTCTACCGCACCAACGCTCAGTCACGCGTGTTCGAGGAGGTGTTCATCCGAGTCGGGATGCCCTACAAGGTGGTCGGAGGCGTGCGGTTCTACGAGCGCCGCGAGGTGCGCGATGCGCTGGCCTATCTGCGGACCCTGGTGAATCCCGCCGACGAGATCAGCCTGCGGCGCATCCTGAACGTGCCCAAGCGGGGGATCGGCGAGCGTGCCGAAGCGTGCGTGGAGGCGCTGGCGCGTCGCGATGGCCTCACGTTCTTCGACGCACTGCGGCGCGCCCACGACGCGCCCGGCATCGCGACCCGCTCGGTGTCGGCCATCCGCGGCTTTGTCAGCGTGATCACCGAGCTGCGGGCCATGGTCGAGACCGGCGAGCGAGCCGATGTCGTGCTGGAGCAGGCGCTCGCGCGCAGCGGCTATCTCGCGGCGCTGGAGGAGAGCGACGACCCCCAGGACGAGACCCGCGTGGAGAACCTCGCCGAGCTGGTCGCGGTGGCGCGCGAGTTCGCCGACGAGCCGGTGCCCCCGCCCTCCGCAGACCCCGCCGACCTGACACCAGCAGCACCCGGGGTCCCGGAGTTCCTCGAGCGGGTGGCGCTGGTCGCCGACTCCGACCAGATCCCCGACCAGACCAGCGAGGACAGCGGGGTGGTCACGATGATGACTCTGCACACCGCGAAAGGGCTGGAGTTCCCTGTGGTCTTCCTCGCCGGGCTGGAGGACGGGGTGTTCCCGCACCAGCGGTCGCTGGGCGACCAGAGCGAGCTGGAGGAAGAGCGTCGGCTCGCCTATGTCGGCCTGACCCGCGCCCAGCGCCGGCTCTACGTCTCGAGGGCCATGGTGCGCTCGGCCTTCGGTGCCCCGGCGCACAACCCCGCCTCCCGGTTCCTCGCCGAGCTGCCCGACGAGCTCGTGGAGTGGCAGCGCACGGAGTCGGAGCAGACCTCGTGGAACCGCAGCGTCCTGCCGTCCCTCCCGCGGGGCCCCGCCAGAGGCTCACCCCGGTTCGGAACGGCGAGCGCCCGAGCGGACGCGGAGCGCAAGGCCGCGCGAGGGGATGCGCCCGCGCTGGTGCCGGGTGACCGGGTCAGCCACGACTCCTTCGGGCTCGGCACGGTGGTGGTCGTCGAGGGGGCCGGGGACCGATCGGTGGCCTCCATCGACTTCGGGTCCCAAGGCGTCAAACGGCTGCTGCTGCGCTACGCCCCGGTCGAGAAGCTCTGAGCCCGACCACGGGTGTCACTGAACCTCGACTCAGGGAGTGACGCCGTGAGAGGTCAGCGCGGCATGGGGGTCGACGGCGTCTCCGCCACCGGGCCGCACCTCGAGGTGGAGGTGTGCTCCGGTCGTGTTCCCCGTCGACCCGACGGCGCCGAGCTGCTGGCCGCCGGCCACAGCCTGGCCGGCAGCGACGGAGAACGAGGAGAGGTGGCAGAACCACACCTCGCTGCCGTCTCCGAGAGTGACGATGATCCGGTTCCCGTAGGCGCCGGCGTAGGCCGCCTCGGTGACGACGCCCTCGGCGACCGACGTGACCGGCGTCCCGGCCGGGGCGGAGAAGTCCAGCCCGGTATGACACTGCGACCACAGGGCGCTGCACTCGCCGAAGGTCGAGGTCAGTCGGTAGCCGCCTGCGGCGATCGGGGACTGCCAGGATGCCGGAGCGGGCTTGGCGGCCGGCCCGGAGTCCGCGGAGCCGGCGTCCCGGCGCGGCCGGGGGGCGTCCCGGCTGACCCGGACCGCGCGCTCGACGCGGCGCTCCGGGCCCGTGCGGGTGCCTGCGGCGCCCGCTCGAGAGGTCCTGAGGTCCGCCCGAGAGGTCCTGAGGTCCGCCCGCGAGGCGGCCAGCGTCGACGCCGGCGCGCTCGCCGTCTGCACGTAGCCGTCCAGGGAGACGGGCCCGGCACCGGTCGTGGACGCGGAGCTGAGTGCGCCCGCTCCCGCCAGCGTCAGCGCGGCCACGCCGAGGACCCGCGGCGCCAGGGCCCCTGCGACTCGCACCGCACCCGGATCGGTGGTCGCCCGGTGCCGTCCTCCCGGCTGGGCCAGTGCGGTCGCCCGGGGTGCCTCGGCGGTCCGGCGGGAAGAGCGGGGAGCGGCGTGCTTCGCTGCGGGGCGCGGAGTCAAGCGGGGGTCCTCTCGTCGGCAACAGCAAAGAAGGATACGGCGGGGGGTATACCCGATCCAAATCGGCGAACGGAGGTGTGGACACCTGGTGTAGGCCACTGCCGGGACAGGAAATATCGGGCCGTGGTGCGGCGCCCTGTGAGGCGCCGGTGCACACCCGGGCGCATGTCACAGTGCGCCCCGTCGTCTCAGCAACCGGCAACGGGCTAGTTTTGCCTCCGTGACGATGACCACCTCACCCGCGGCCGCTCGGGCGCGGTCTTCCACGATCGCCTGGAAACTGGCGATGGCGGTGTCCGGCCTGATCTTCGTCGGCTATGTGCTGGCGCACATGTACGGCAACCTCAAGGTCTTCAGCGGCCAGGAGGCGTTCGATGAGTACTCCCATCATCTGCGCACCCTCGGCGAGCCGCTCCTGCCCTACGCGGGGTTCCTGTGGGTGATGCGGGTGTTGCTGATCCTCGCCCTGGTCGTGCACGCCACGGCGGCGTACCGGCTCTGGGCGAGGGCGGCGGGAGCCCGCACCCACAAGTACGCGATGAAGAAGGCCGCAGTCGCCTCGCTCTCCTCGCGCACCATGCGCTGGGGCGGCACGGCGCTGCTGCTGTTCGTGATCTTCCACCTGCTTCACCTCACCACCCACACCATCAACCCCGGTGGCGACCCGGAAAGCCCCTACCAGCGGTTGGTGAACGGCTTCGCCCCGGAGAACTGGTGGGTCTCGGCCATCTACCTGCTGGCCATGGTCGCTCTGGGGATGCACCTGCGGCACGGCACCTGGAGCGCCGCGCAGACCCTGGGTTGGACGAGCACCCCGGCAGCCCGGGTCCGGTGGAACGTCGTCGGCTACACCGTGGCGATCGTGGTGGCCGGTGGCTTCGCGCTGGTGCCGTTGTCCGTCCTGTTCGGCATCGTCGAGTAAGGGGTCCAGCTGATGACCGACACGATCACCGATCCCCAGACGCGCCCCGTGGCTGACCGGCCCGGGTCCAGCCCGGGCGCCGGCGACGCCGAGGGCTACTACCTTGCCGGTGGGCCCCTGGCCGACACCCGGGCTCCGGGCGGCCCGATCGAGCAGCGCTGGGCCGAGCACCAGTTCGAGAACCGCCTGGTGAACCCCGCCAACCGGCGCAAACTCAGCGTCATCATGGTCGGCACGGGTCTGGCGGGCGCCTCGGCTGCGGCCACGTTGGGCGAGCAGGGCTATGCCGTCAAGGCCTTCTACTACCAGGACTCGCCCCGCCGAGCGCACTCGATCGCGGCCCAGGGCGGCATCAACGCGGCCAAGAACTACAAGGGCGACGGGGACTCGGTCTTCCGGCTGTTCTACGACACCGTCAAGGGGGGCGACTACCGGAGCCGGGAGTCGAACGTCTACCGGCTGGCCGAGGTCAGCGTGAACATCATCGACCAGTGCGTCGCCCAGGGCGTCCCGTTCGCACGCGAGTACGGCGGCCTCCTGGACAACCGGTCCTTCGGCGGGGTCCAGGTCTCCCGGACCTTCTACGCTCGCGGCCAGACGGGTCAGCAGCTGCTCATCGGCGCCTACCAGGCCCTGGAGCGACAGGTGGCCGCCGGCACCGTCACCACCTACTCGCGCCACGAGATGCTCGAGCTGGTCGTGGTCGACGGAAAGGCCCGCGGCATCATCGCCCGCGACCTGGTGACCGGTGAGATCGAGACCCACCTGGCCGACGTGGTCGTGCTTGCCTCTGGCGGATACGGCAACGTCTTCTACCTGTCCACGAACGCGATGGGCTCCAACGTCACGGCAACCTGGCGCGCGCACCGCAAGGGCGCCTGGTTCGGCAACCCGTGCTACACCCAGATCCACCCGACCTGCATCCCGGTCTCCGGCGACCACCAGTCGAAGCTGACGCTGATGAGCGAGTCGCTGCGCAACGACGGCCGGATCTGGGTTCCGAAGAACCGGGAGGACCGCGACAAGGACCCGCGGGACATCCCCGAGGAGGACCGGGACTACTACCTGGAGCGGATCTACCCCTCCTTCGGCAACCTGGTCCCGCGCGACATCGCCTCGCGCGCGGCGAAGTACCAATGCGACGACGGCAAGGGAGTCGGTCCCGGCGGCCTAGGCGTCTACCTCGACTTCGCCGACGCCATCGCGCGGATGGGGCGGGCGGCGGTCGAGACCAAGTACGGCAACCTCTTCGACATGTACACCCGGATCACCGGGGAGGACCCCTACGCCGTACCCATGCGGATCTACCCCGCGGTCCACTACGTCATGGGGGGGCTGTGGGTGGACTACGACCTGCAGTCCACGATCCCCGGGCTCTTCGTCACCGGCGAGGCGAACTTCTCCGACCACGGGGCCAACCGGCTCGGGGCGAGCGCGCTGATGCAGGGGCTGGCGGACGGCTACTTCGTGCTGCCCAACACGATCCGCGAGTACCTCGCCGACGGGCCGTTCCCGAAGGTGGACGAGAGCCACCCCGCCGTCGCGGAGGCGCGCGAGGCGGTGCGGCAGCGCGTCTCGACCTTCCTGTCCGTCAAGGGCACCCGCAGCGTGGACAGCTACCACAAGGAGCTGGGCCAGATCATGTGGGACTACTGCGGGATGGAGCGCAGCGAGGAAGGGCTGAAGAAGGCGATCGGGATGATCCGCGACCTCCGCGGGGACTTCTGGCGCAACGTCAAGGTCCTCGGCAGCGCCGACTCGCTCAACCAGTCCTTGGAGAAGGCCGGCCGGGTCGCGGACTTCCTCGAGCTCGGCGAGCTGATGTGCATCGACGCCCTGCACCGCCGGGAGTCGTGCGGGGGTCACTTCCGGGCCGAGTCGCAGACCGAGGACGGCGAGGCGCTGCGTCGCGACGACGAGTACGCCTACGTGGCGGCCTGGGAGTGGGGCGGCGAGGACGGCCACGTGATGCAGGAGCCGGTCCTGCACAAGGAAGACCTTGTCTACGAGTTCGTCGAGATGAAGCAGCGGAGCTACAAGTGAGACTGACCCTCAAGATCTGGCGCCAGCCGAACGGGGCTGCGCGCGGCTCCCTGCACACCTATCAGCTCGACGACGTCTCGGAGGACATGTCGTTCCTCGAGATGCTCGACGTGCTCAACGAGCACCTCAACGCGCGCGACGAGGAGCCGATCGCCTTCGACAGCGACTGCCGCGAGGGCATCTGCGGCACCTGCGGGCTGATGATCAACGGGCAGGCGCACGGGCCGGAGCGCACCACCGCCTGCCAGCTGCACATGCGGTCCTTCCGCGACGGCGAGACGATCACCATCGAGCCCTGGCGGGCCGATGCGTTTCCCGTGCTCAAGGACCTCGTCGTCGACCGGTCCTCGTTCGACCGGATCATCCAGGCCGGCGGCTACGTCTCGGTCAACACCGGGGCCGCCCCGGACGCGCATGCGGCGCCGGTGCCCAAGGAGAACGCCGACCGCGCGTTCGACGCCGCGACCTGCATCGGGTGCGGTGCGTGTGTGGCAGCCTGCCCGAACGCCTCGGCGTCGCTGTTCCTCGGGGCCAAGATCACCCACCTCGGTGAGCTGCCGCAGGGCCAGGCCGAGCGGGACACCCGGGTGCTGGGCATGGTCGCCCAACACGACCAGGAGGGGTTCGGCGGGTGCACGAACATCGGCGAGTGCGCCGGGGCCTGCCCCAAGGAGATCCCCCTCGACGTGATCTCGCAGCTCAACAAGGACCTCCGCAAGGCCCTGCGCAGCGCCTGACCACCGCCCCTGGGGGTCAGTGACTGACCTGACGCCGGTTTCTGGGCTCGTGCACCGGCCTGAGGTCAGTCACTGACATGGCCGGCCGTCGCCATCGGCTGACGATGAGAGCCCCCTCACATGGTTGCGGCGGCGGCAACAGGACTAACCTCAGCACCGGCAGCCTCGCGCCCGATCACCGGAGCGGCGGGGAGTTCCGACGACAGGGGCGTGACCGTGGACTTGATGGAGTACCAGGCGAAGGAGCTCTTCGCCAAGCACGATGTGCCGGTGACCCTCGGCATCACCATCGACAGCGCCGACGACGCGGCGGCCGCAGCCGAGTCGCTGGGCGGCAGGGTGGTCGTGAAGGCACAGGTCAAGACCGGCGGCCGAGGCAAGGCCGGCGGAGTCAAGCTCGCCTCCGACCCCGCCGACGCCGAGGCGAAGGCCAGGGACATCCTCGGGATGGACATCAAGGGTCACACCGTGCGACGCGTCCTCCTCTCGCCCACGGCGGAGATCGCCGAGGAGTACTACTTCTCCTTCCTGGTCGACCGCACCAACCGCAGCTATCTCTGCATCGCCTCCATCGAGGGCGGGGTCGAGATCGAGGTCACGGCCGTCGAGAACCCCGACGCCGTGGCCAAGGTGTCCATCGACCCCCAGGTCGGGCTCGACGACGCCAAGGTCGACGAGATCGTCTCGTCCACCCGGTTCCCCGCCGAGGTCGCCGAGGAGGCGCGCACGGTGGTCCGCCGGCTCTACGACGTCTTCCTCAACGAGGACGCGACGCTCGTCGAGGTCAACCCGCTGGTCAAGCGCGCTGACGGTGGCCTCGAGGCGCTCGACGGCAAGGTGACCCTCGACGGCAACGCCGACTTCCGGCACGAGGACCACGCCGCCTTCGAGATCAAGGAGGAGGCCGACCCGCTGGAGGCGCTCGCCAAAGAGAAGGACATCAACTACGTCAAGCTCGACGGCGCCGTCGGCGTCATCGGCAACGGCGCCGGGCTGGTCATGTCGACCCTCGACGTGGTGGCGTACGCCGGGGAGGCGCACAACGGCGTGAAGCCGGCCAACTTTCTCGACATCGGTGGCGGGGCCTCGGCCCAAGTGATGGCCGACGGGCTGCACATCATCCTCGGCGACCGGCAGGTCAAGAGCGTCTTCGTCAACGTCTTCGGGGGCATCACCGCCTGTGACGAGGTGGCCAACGGCATCGTGCACGCGCTGGAGATCCTCGGCGACGAGGCCGACAAGCCGCTGGTGGTGCGCCTGGACGGCAACAACGTGGAGGAGGGCCGCCGGATCCTGACCGAGGCGAACCACCCGCTGGTGACCCTGGTCGACACGATGGACGGCGCGGCCGACAAGGCCGCCGAACTGGCTGCCCAGGCGCAGGGCTGAGAGAGGCGGACTGACATGGCAATCTTCCTGAGCGAGAGCAGCAAGGTCGTCGTCCAGGGCATGACCGGCTCGGAGGGCATGAAGCACACCCGCCGCATGCTGGCGTCCGGGACCACGATCGTGGGCGGCGTGAACCCCCGCAAGGCGGGGCAGACCGTCGACGTCGGCGGCACCGACGTGCCGGTCTTCGGCGGCGTGGCCGAGGCGATGGACAAGACCGGGGCGGACGTCTCGGTGGTCTTCGTCCCACCGGCGTTCACCAAGGCGGCGGTGCAGGAGGCCGTGGACGCCACGATGCCGCTGGTCGTAGTCATCACCGAGGGTGTCCCAGTGCACGACACGGCCGCCTTCTTCTCCTACGCCCAGGCCGCGGGCACGACGCGGATCGTCGGTCCCAACTGCCCCGGACTGATCAGCCCCGGCAAGTCCAACGCCGGCATCATCCCCTCCGACATCACCAAGGGGGGACGGATCGGCCTGGTCTCGAAGTCGGGGACGCTGACCTACCAGTTGATGTACGAGCTGCGCGACCACGGCTTCACCACCTGCGTGGGCATCGGCGGCGACCCGATCGTCGGCACGACGCACATCGACTGCCTGGAGGCCTTCGAGGAGGACCCCGAGACCGAGGCGATCGTGATGATCGGCGAGATCGGTGGCGACGCGGAGGAGCGTGCCGCGGCGTACATCCAGGACCACGTGACGAAACCGGTCGTGGGCTACGTCGCCGGCTTCACTGCGCCGGAGGGGAAGACGATGGGACACGCGGGCGCGATCGTGTCCGGGTCTTCGGGCACCGCGCAGGCCAAGAAGGATGCCCTCGAGGCTGTCGGCGTCCGGGTGGGGAAGACCCCCTCGGAGACCGCCCGCATCGTCGGCGAGATCCTCGAATCGCGCTGAGCTGGAGTCGACAGGGGGTGGCAGGGCGCGAATGCTCCGATGAGTCCGCGCGGGGGAGGCGACGGAGTTGGCGATCCGGCTGAGATCAGGGACTCGGCCGGACTCGCCGAGGCGCTGACCCAGCTGCGGGTCCGGGCCGGCCGGAGCATCCGCGACGTCGCTCGCCTCACCGGTGTCCCGGCCGGGACCCTTGGCGGCTGGTTCAGTGGCCGGCACCAGCCCCTGGTCGGTCAGAAGGAGCAGTTCCTGGCCCTGCTGGCGGCTCTGGAGGTCCCGGAGGCGGCGCGCGGGGACTGGTGGGAGGCGCTGGGCCGGGTCCGGCGCCCCGGCCCGGGTGCCGGCTCCCGGAGCGCGAAGGCACCGCCCTACCGCGGGTTGGAGCCCTACGGCGTGGAGGACGCCGAGTGGTTCGTCGGGCGCGAGGACCTCGCCGAGGAGCTTGCCGTTCGGGTGGAGTCGCTCCTGGCCGATCAGCGGCGCCCGGCGCTGGTCAGCGTGGTGGGGGCCTCCGGCAGCGGCAAGAGCTCCCTGGTCCGGGCGGGCGTGGTCCCCGAGCTGCGGCGGCGGGGGATCACCGCCGTCGTGGTGGTCCCGGATGCCGACCCGCGCTCCGCACTGGCTGCGGCGCGCCAGCGGGTGGCGGCCCAGCCTCGGCGCGTTGTGGTGGTGGACCAGTTCGAGGAGCTGTTCTCGGCCCGGGTGACCCCCGATGCCCGAGCGACGTTCCTCCAGGCGCTTCTCGAGCTGGCCGCCGAGCCAGACACGGTGCCGATCGTTGCTCTGCGAGCCGACTTCTACGGGCACGCCGTGGCCGAGCCTGCGCTCGTCCCGCTGCTGAGCGAGAACCAGGTGCTGGTCGGCCCGCTCGACCGTCCGACGCTGCGGCGGGTGATCACCGAACCCGCTCTGCGTGCCGGGCGCGGCGTGGAGCCGGAGCTGGTGGAGCTCCTGCTCGGCGACCTGGTCCCGACCTCGGCGCGGGGCGGCGCGCCGGACGCGAGCGCCCTGCCGCTGCTGTCTCACGCGCTGCTGGTCACCTGGGCCCAGTCGCGCGGCGGTCCGCTGTCGGTGAGCGACTACCTCGCCAGTGGAGGGGTGGCCGCGGCGGTCCAGCAGAGCGCCGAGCAGGTGTACGGCGGACTCGATCCAGACGGCCGCGCGGTCGCCCGCCGTCTCTTCTCCCAGCTGGTGAACGTCGACGAGGAGGGCCGGGTCACCCGCCGGCGCCTGCATCACGCCGATCTCCCCGACGCCCCGGATGAGGCGCTGGGCCTCGAGCCGGTGGTCGAGGCGTTCGTCGCCGGCCGCATCCTCACCGCGACCGACAGCACGCTCGAGATCAGTCACGAGGTCCTGCTGTGGGCATGGCCTCGGCTCTCGGGGTGGGTCGAGGAGGACCTGGAGGCTCTGCGACTGCGCCGCCGCGTCTCCCAGTTGGCCGCGGACTGGGATCGGGAAGGAAGGAGTGCCGACGGTCTGCTCCGTGGTGCCGTGCTGGACCGCTCCTACGAACTCCTGAGACCGCCGCACGAGGCGGCGCTGAGCCCGCTGGAGCACCAGTATCTCGAGTCGAGCGTGCGCGACACCCAGGCGCGGCGGCTGCGCGCCCGCCTCCGGCGGCATCGGATGCGCTCGCTGTTCGCCTCGGTCGCGGTGCTCGCCGTGGTCGCGACGCTGCTCTCGGTCTATCTGATCCGAGCGGTCGACGATGCCACCACGCAGCGCGCAGCAGCCGAGGAGGCCCGCAACCGGGCTCTGTCCCGGCAGGTCGCCGCGCAGGCGGCGCGCCTGCGGACGGTCGAGCCAGCGCTCGCTCTCCAACTCGCGCTGGCCGCGCACCAGACCGCCCCGACCGTCGAAGCGCTCTCCGAGCTGCTCGAGGGCACCGGTGCCCCCGTGCAGAGCCGGCTGCCGGGGCCGGAGGGTCCCCTACGCGCGGTGGGGACACCAGACGGGCGGCTCATCGCCACGGCCGGCTCGGACGGCCGGGTCCGTCTCTGGTCGATCCCCGCGCCGCGCACGGCACCCACGCGGCAGGCCACGGTGTCCGCGGCGGGCCGCAAAGAGCTCTTCGCTGCCGCGCTCAGCAACGACGGCCGACTGCTCGCGGTGGGTGGCAAAGCGTCGACCGTGACCGTTCTCGAGGTCAGCGACCCGCAGCACCCCCGGCAGGTGGCCCGGCTGACCGCGCCCGCGAACACCATCCAGGACCTGGCCTTCGACCCGCAGGGACGCTTCCTGCTCGCGGCGGCCAGCGATGCAGGCCTCTACCGATGGCGGGTGCGCGGGGAGACGTTCCAGCGCCTTCGGACCGTGACCGACTTCGGCGATCAGGTCGAGGTGCTCGCCGTCGCCCAGCACCGCGACGGCACGATCGCCGCCGGGAGCAGCGACGGGCGGGTGCGCCTGTGGCGCCGTGCCGGTGACCGACTCGCGCCGATCCGCGAGCATGTCATCCGCCAGGCCGCCGTCCGGGCCGTTGCCTTCTCGCCCGACGGTGCCCTGGTGGCCGCCGGGGCCACCGACGCCATGGTGCGGGTCTGGCACACGGCGGAAGGGCGGCCAGCGGCCGAGCCGCTGACCGGCTTCACGTCCTGGGTCAACGACGTCGACTTCTCACCGGACGGAAAGCACCTGGTGGCCGGCGCCTCCGGCGGCCTGATGCACGTGTGGTCCACCGCGGACTGGAGCCTCGAGCGGAGTCTCCCCACGGCGGCGAACGTCACCTCCGCGGAGTTCCTGGGCGGCAGCGACCACGTTCTCAGCGGGGCCCTTGACGGCCGGACCCGCCTCAGCACCCTGCACGGTCCGCGGCTTCCGCCTTTCGGCGACAACATCTGGGGGCTGGCGACTCCGCTGCGGGGACCGCTGGCCGGCTCGCGGCTCTTCGTCGGCGTGGGAGGCTCCACCCCGGGCGTCGGTGTCGTCGACGTCTCCGATCCCTTAGGGCCGCGGCTGCTGCGCACCCTTCATGGACCGCCCCGGGCTGGGGACCTGGACGGCGTGCTGGCTGTCTCGCCGGACGGCCGCTGGCTGGTGGCCGGCACCCGCACCGGGCAGTGCGCGCTGTGGCGAGCTGATCCGCAGGGCGCGTTTCGCCCTGCCGGAGTGCTCGACGCCGCCCCCGCCCTGATCGAGAACGCCGCCTTCAGCGCCGATGGCTCGGCCTTCGTGGTCTCCTCCGACGACGGCTCGGCGACTGTCTTCACCGCCCCCGACGACGGCCGACCCCGCCAAGCGGCCCGCTTCCGGATCGACACGATCGCCCTCGGCGTCGCGATCAGCCCGGACGCCTCGCTGGTCGCCGTGGGCGGAGCCGACAACGCCGTCCACCTCTTCGAGGTCGATGAGCGGACCGAGACCGACGAGGATTCCAGCGCCGGGCCGGTGGCTGTGCTCGAGGGGTTCACCAACTACGTCTACGCCCTGGCCTTCGCCCCGACGAGCGATCTCCTCGCCGCGGGGGCGGCTGATGAGACGGTCCGGCTGTGGAACGTCGCGGACCCCGAGGCACCGGTTGCCATCGGCTCGCCGCTGCGGGGGCCGTCGGACGCGGTCTTCTCCGTCGCCTTCGGCCAAGAGGGCCGCATGCTCGCCGCGGCGAGCCAGGACCGCCGGGTCTGGCTGTGGTCACTGCGCGACGACGGCTCCGCGGAGGCGCTGGCTCACCTCGAGGGGCTCGACGCACCGCTGTACCAGGTGCTCATTCACGGCGACGGGAGCTTCGTCTCGGCGGCTGGTGCCTCCGGCGCGGTGACCACCTGGATGACCGACCCCGCAGCCGCGGCCCGGCTCGTGTGCCGGGTCGTCGGGGAGCCGATCACGCGCGAGGAGTGGCAGTCCCTCCTCCCAGGCGTGCCGTACGACCCGCCGTGCGCGGGGTGAGGCCGGCCCAGCGGCAGCCTGCGCTGTACGAGGTTGTACGGACCTTTGTGGACCGCCCTCGCGGCGACGCCGGGACCACATCCCGCGAGTAGCCTTACGCGTCAAGACCCGCACGCGGGGACGGGTCTTCCTTCGTGCAGGGTCCCTCCTTTCGGGCGGGGGTCGAGGGGAGGGACCCTGCATGCGGCATCCCCGGGCGGTCGGTCTGCTGCCAGGCTGGTGCCGCTGTGGTGCGGCAGGTTCTGGGCCTGGCGGCGGCGGTCAGGTGATCGCCCGCCGCTGGGCGTACGCCGGGTCCCGATGCTCCTCGGCAGCCAGCACAGCGACCAGTTCCGCCACGGCGCGCGCGATGTCGCGATGGCGCACGTAGAGCGGCGCGATCCCAAAGCGGGCGACGTCGGGCGCGCGGAAGTCACCCACGACGCCGCGGGCGGCCAGCGCCTGGACGATGCCGTAGGCCTCGGGGTGGCGGTAGGCCACCTGGCTGCCGCGCCGGGCGCGCTCGCGCGGGGTCAGCAGCTCCAGCCCGGGGACCTGCTGGTCCACCAGCCGGATGAGGAGATCGCTCAGCGACAGCGACGCGGCTCGCAGATCGGCGAGGTCGACCTCGTCGAACACCCCCAGCGCGGCCTCGAGGCAGGACAGCGCCAGCACCGGAGGGGTGCCCACGGTCATCCGGGACGCCCCGGCCGCGGGCTCGTAGTCGCGGACCATGGCGAAGGGCCGGGCATGGCCCCACCATCCCGTGACCGGCGGGTCGAGCCGCTCCTGGTGACGAGGGGCGACCCAGGTGTAGGCGGGAGACCCGGGGCCGCCGTTGAGGTACTTGTAGGTGCAGCCGACCGCGAGATCCGCCCCCGCCCCGGACAGGTCGACCGGCACCGCCCCCGTCGAGTGGCTCAGGTCCCACACCGTCACCGCCCCGGCGGCATGGGCGGCGGCACTCAGGTGCGCCATGTCGTACATCGCGCCGCTGCGGAAGTCGACGTGGCTGAGCGCCAGCACCGCCACGTCGCCGTCGAGCGCCGCGGCGGGGTCGGCCGGGTCGCACCACCGCAACTCCAGGTCGAGGGTCCGGGCCACTCCTGCGGCGACGTACCCGTCGGTGGGAAACGTGGTCGGCTCCATGACCACGGCCGATCGGCCGGGCCGGAGCCTCGCCGCGGCCACCAGGGCCTGGAAGAGCGACACGCTGGTGGAGTCTCCGACGACGACGTCGGTGGGCTCGGCGCCGACCAGCGGGGCGATCCGGGCGGCCACCCGGGTCGCCAGGGTGCTCCACCCGGCGGTGTTCCACGACCCCACCAGCCCCGTCCCCCACTCCCGCCGGACGGCGTCGGCCAGTCGCTCGGGGACCGCCCGGGGCAGGGCGCCCAGCGAGTTGCCGCACAGGTATACCAGGTCGTCAAGGAGGTCGAAGAGGCCGCGCCGCCCGGCCAGGGGACTACGCGCGTCGAGCACCTCGGGTGCGGTGGCGGGCTCCGGTGTCACGAGGGTCGACCGTACCCGGCCGCGCTCCGGTGGCCGGGCGGGCGCACGCCAGGCCCGGCGTGGTGCCGCTCCCGAATCGGCCCGGTGCCGGAGACTGGAGGCGATGACGCTGCTGCTGGAACCCCCCACCCGTGCGGTCACCGGCCCCGAGCCGAGCGCCCGGCCCGTGTGGCTTGCCGCAGGGCTCGCGGGCCTTGCCTCCCCGGCGATCGCCCTGCTCCTGATCTGGGCCGTCGGGCTGGTCGGCTGGTTCGCGGCCGACGGCGGGGGCCACGGGACGACCCGGTCGGTTCTCCGGGTGGCCGCGGACACCTGGTTGCTGGGACACGGCGCGCACCTGACCGTCGGCGACGCGACGCTGACCGCGACCCCGTTGGGGTTGAGTCTCGCCGTCCTCGCTCTGACCTACCGCTGCGGACGGTGGGCGGGTGCGACCTCGCGCGTGCCGGACCTGCGCACCGGCCTGCTTGGCACCGGCGTCCTGGCCGGGGTCTATGCCGCCACCACGACGACCGTGGCGGTCGCCGCCACCGTCCCCGGCGCGGAGGCCGCGCTGGACACGACCATGATGGGGGGACTGCTGGTGGGAGCCCTCGGCGGCGGGGCCGGGCTCCTCCGGGGCGCCGGCGTGGCCGCGCGGCTGCGCGGCTGGCTTCCCACGGACGTGCTTGCCGGAGGCTATGCGGTCGTGGTCACCCTCGCGCTCATGCTGGCCTGCGGCGCGGCCCTGACCGCGATCGCGGTCGCCGTCCGCGGGGTCGTGGCGGCCAACCTGACCGAGGCCCTGCATCTGGGGGTCGTCGACGCCGGGCTCTCGCTGCTCCTGCTCGCCGCGGTCGCACCCAACCTCGCGCTGCTCGCCGGCGGCTACCTGCTCGGACCCGGCTTCGCCGTCGGCACGGGCACCGTGGTGGCGCCGGGGGAGGTCGCCCTGGGCCCGGTGCCCGCCTTCCCGGTCGTCGCCGCCCTCCCCCCCGACGGCTGGTCGCCCGCGGCGATGGCGGGAGTCCTCGCGGTCCCGGTCGTCTGTGGCGTCCTCGGCATGGCGGTGGCCGGGCGCGTCCTCCCGGCGACGTCTGTGCTGCGTGGGGCCCTGCGCGGGGCCGGGGCCGGGGTGGCGGGGGCCCTTCTCCTGGTCGTGGCGATCAGTCAGGCCGGCGGCGCGATCGGTCCGGGCCGGATGGCCGACATCGGCGTGCCCGTCGGGGAGGCTTTCGTGGCCGCGCTGCTCCTGGTCACCCCGGCGGCCGTCGTCACCGGGATGGCGACGACGTGGTGGGCCCGCAGGGCCGGCGCCGGGACCGCCGAGTCGGAGGCGCCGTCCGGCCGCTAGCCTGTGCCGGTGCCCCGTGACCTCCCGCGCCCGGCGCGACTGGTGGTGCTCGTCTCCGGGGCCGGGACGAACCTTCAGGCGCTGCTCGACGCCACGGCCGACCCGGCGTACGGCGCCCGGGTGGTCGCCGTCGGAGCCGACCGCGCGGAGTGCGCGGGGCTGCGCCGCGCCGAGCGGGCCGGGGTCTCGACCTTCGTGCGGCGCCTGCGGGACTTCCCCGACCGCTCCTCCTGGGACTGCGCGCTCACCGCGAGCGTGCGCGCCCACGAGCCCGACCTGGTGATTCTGGCCGGGTTCATGAAGCTGGTCGGCGACCGGTTCCTCGACGAGTTCGCGGGACGTTGCCTCAACACCCATCCGGCGCTCTCCCCGGCCTTCCCGGGCATGCGCGGACCGGCGGAGGCCCTGGAGTACGGCGTCAAGGTCACCGGCGCCACCCTGTTCGTCATCGACGCCGGCGTGGACACCGGCCCCGTCGTCGCGCAGACCGCCGTGCCGGTGCTCGAGGAGGACGACGAGGCGACGTTGCACGAGCGGATCAAGCAGGCGGAGCGAACCATGCTGGTCGACACCATCGGCCGGATGGCCCGGGAGGGCTTCTCCATCGACGGCAGGAAGGTGCGGGTGGGCGGATGACTCAGGACACGGACCGGGGCGGCGGTGCAGAGGGCGGAGACGGCAGACGGCAGGTTCGCCGGGCGCTGGTCTCGGTCTATGACAAGACCAGCCTTCCCGAGTTGGCTCGCGGGCTGCACGACGCGGGGGTCGCCGTGGTGTCGACCGGCTCGACGGCCCAGCGCATCGCCGATCTCGGGGTGCCGGTCACCGGTGTCGAGGACCTCACCGGGTTCCCCGAGTGCCTTGACGGCCGAGTGAAGACGCTGCACCCCCGGGTGCACGCCGGGATCCTCGCCGACCTACGCCTGGAGTCCCACCGCCAGCAGCTCGGTGACCTCGAGATCGAGCCGTTCGACCTGGTTGTGGTCAACCTCTACCCGTTCGCCGACACGGTCGCTTCCGGGGCGACGCCGGATGCTTGCATCGAGCAGATCGACATCGGGGGACCCGCGATGGTGCGGGCGGCCGCCAAGAACCACCCCTCGGTCGCGGTCGTGACCTCGCCGGGTCGGTACGCCGAGGCACTCGCGGCGGTCGCCGACGGCGGCTTCACGCTCGACCAGCGCCGGCGGCTGGCCGCCGAAGCCTTCGCCCACACCGCCTCCTACGACGTGGCGGTGGCCTCCTGGATGGGCAACGTCGTCGTCGACACCAGCCAGGGCACCGGTTTCCCGGCCTGGGTGGGTGCGACCTGGGAGCGGACGGCGACGCTGCGCTACGGCGAAAACCCGCACCAGTCGGCAGCGCTGTACGCCGGGACGCCGCCCGGCGGCCTGGCCGGCGCGCGGCAACTGCACGGAAAGGACATGTCCTACAACAACTACGTCGACGCCGACGCGGCGCGGCGAGCAGCGTTCGACTTCGACCGGCCCGCGGTGGCGATCATCAAGCACGCGAACCCCTGCGGGATCGCGGTGGGAGTCGACGTGGCGCAGGCGCACCGCAACGCCCACGCGTGCGACCCGGTGTCCGCGTTCGGGGGTGTCATCGCGACGAACGTCGCGGTGTCGGTGGCGATGGCCGAGCAGGTCGCCGAGGTGTTCACCGAGGTGGTCGTCGCCCCGGGCTACGACGACGGCGCCGTCGAGGTCCTCGCCGGCAAGAAGAATGTCCGGATCCTGGTGGTCGAGCCGGACGCCCGGAGGCCGGCTGCCGAGATGCGCGCGGTCAGCGGCGGGCTGCTGCTGCAGACGCGCGACCTCGGGGACGCCGAGACCGACGAGGGCGGCGACGACCCACTGCGCTGGCGGCTGGTCAGCGGGGAGGCGGCCGACGCCGCCACGATGGCCGACCTCGCGTTCGCCTGGCGAGCCTGTCGGTCGGTCCGGTCCAACGCGATCCTCCTCGCCTCCGCGGAGGCGTCGGTCGGCGTCGGCATGGGCCAGGTCAACCGGGTCGACTCCTGCCGGCTGGCGGTCAGCCGAGCGGCGCAGCGGGCCCGCGGCGCCGTCGCGGCCAGCGACGCGTTCTTCCCCTTTCCCGACGGCCTGGAGATCCTGCTCGATGCCGGCGTGCGCGCGGTGGTCCAGCCCGGCGGCTCGGTGCGCGACGAGGACGTCGTCGCGGCGGCCCGGGCGGCGGGCGCCACGATGTACCTCACCGGCACGCGCCACTTCTCGCACTGAGAGGATGGCCGACGTGACTGCGCAGATCCTGGACGGCAAGGCCACCGCCGCGGCGATCAAGCGGGAGCTCGCCGAGCGGGTGGCCGTGCTGGCCGGGCGGGGGGTGGTCCCCGGCCTGGGAACTGTCCTCGTGGGTGAGGACCCGGGCAGTCGGTGGTACGTCAACGGCAAGCACAAGGACTGCGCCGAGGTGGGGATCCGGTCGCTGCGCATCGAGCTGCCCACGGATGCTGAGCAGCGCCAGGTGGAGGCTGCGGTCGACGACCTCAATGCCGACCATGGGTGCACTGGCTACATCGTGCAGCTGCCCCTGCCCGCCCACATGGACGAGAACGCCGTGCTCGGCCGGATCGACCCCGCGCGGGACGCCGACGGACTGCATCCGACCAACCTGGGCTGGCTGGTGCTGGGTCGGCGGGCGCCGCTCCCCTGCACCCCGGCCGGCATCGTCGAGCTGCTGCGCCGCCACGGCGTCGCCATCGCCGGTGCCGAGGTGTGCGTGATCGGCCGCGGGGTGACCGTCGGACGGTCCCTGGGGCTGCTGCTTACTCGGCGCAGCGAGAACGCCACCGTGACGCTGTGCCACACCGGCACCCGCGACCTGCCGGCCCACGTGCGGCGTGCCGACATCGTGGTGGCCGCCGCCGGGGTCCCCGGGATCGTCACGGAGGAGATGGTCAAACCCGGCGCCGCTGTGCTGGATGTGGGCGTGTCCCGGGACGCCCAGGGCAAGATCGCCGGCGACGTCGCGCCCGAGGTTTTCGAGGTGGCGGGCTGGGTCTCGCCCAACCCCGGCGGGGTAGGGCCGATGACCCGCGCGATGTTGCTCTCCAACATCGTGGAGGCGGCCGAGACGTCTCGGCGGTGACCGGGCTGCCAGGGCCCCCCCCGGGCGGGTCGGAACCACCGGAGGCCTCGCGACCGTTCCCCGATCCCGAGCGCAGCATCACCCCGCGCAAGCCACGCACCCCCGGCGGCGCGGTCTACCTCGCCGTTCTGTTCTCCGCCGTGGTCGGCGTGGTGCTGGTGACCCTCGGTCCGTGGCGGCTGGGGCTGACCTTGATGGGCGTGGCGTTGCTCGCAGGCGGCGCCGGCCGGTTGGCGCTGCCGCAGGACGCCTCCGGGATGCTCCGGGTTCGCCGCAAGGCGGTGGATGTCGTGACGCTGCTGGCGCTCGGTGTGGCGCTGGTCGTGCTGGCGGCCGTGATCCCCGACCAGCCGGTGCCGTAGCCCTCCTCCCGATGCAGGGCGACCCCCGGCGCCGCTCAGATCAGACCGAGCTCCCGCACGGCGTCCCGCTCCTCGGCCAGCTCCGCGGCGGTGGCGTCCATGCGCTGCCGCGAGAAGTCGTCGATCTCCAGCCCTTGGACAATCTGCCACTCTCCCCCCGAGGTCGTGACCGGGAAGGAGTAGATCAGTCCCTCGGGGACGTCGTAGGACCCGTCCGAGAGCACGGCCATCGAGACCCAGTCACCCTCGGAGGAGCTGTGCAGCCAGTCTCGGGCCGCATCGATCGTCGCCGAGGCAGCCGAGGCGGCCGAGGACGAGCCCCGGGCCTCGATGATCGCGGCTCCGCGCTTGGCGACAGTGGGGATGAAGTCGTTCTCGATCCACGCCTGGTCGCCCACCACCTCGGCGGCGTTCCGGCCGCCGACCTCCGCGTGGAAGATGTCGGGGTACTGCGTGGCCGAGTGGTTGCCCCAGATCGTCATCTTCGCGATGTCGGCGACCGTGGCCCCGGTCTTCGCGGCGAGCTGGGAGATCGCCCGGTTGTGGTCGAGCCTGGTCAGCGCGGAGAACCGCTCGCGGGGGATGTCGGGAGCGTTGTGCATCGCGATGAGCGCGTTGGTGTTGGCTGGGTTGCCGGTGACGCCGATGCGGATGTCCTCGGCCGCGACCTCGTTGAGGGCCTTGCCCTGGGCGGTGAAGATCGCGCCGTTGGCTTCCAGCAGGTCTCCGCGCTCCATGCCCTGCGTCCTGGGGCGGGCACCGACCAGCAGCGCCAGGTTGGCTCCGTCGAAGACGGTGCGCGCGTCGTCGCCGATCTCCACGCCGGCCAGCGTCGGG
Organism: uncultured Actinomycetota bacterium; assembly: GCA_963745245.1. Classification (GTDB taxonomy): domain Bacteria; phylum Actinomycetota; class Actinomycetes; order Propionibacteriales; family Nocardioidaceae; genus Marmoricola_A. The sequence continues at coordinate 446,638 of CAVUWU010000001.1, read as the reverse complement.
AACGCGCAGTCGTCCAGCTCCATGACCACCCCTTCGAGGGCCTTGAGCGCCGGCGTGATCTCCAGCAGCCGCAGCTCGATCGGGGTGTCCGGGCCCAGCAGCGCACCGCTGGCGAGGCGGAACAGCAGGCTGTAGCCGATCTGGCCGGCGGCACCGGTCACGGCCACCGTGAGGGGGGCGGCGTCTGTCACGACGAGCTCCTTGGGAAAGACGACGACAGGACGTCCAGACGCTAGCAGCGCCCGGTCACGAAGGCGGCGCCATGGCGGGAGGATCGTACGACGGCTGGTAGAGGGTCATCGGCGCGGCGCCCGAGATCAGGAGCCGGATCGTCTGGCCCCACGGCTGCTCCTGCACCGCTCCTTCGACCTGCGTACACCCGGGTGTGGACAGCAGTGATCAGGGAGGCCATCGGCCCATCCTCCACCGCCGCCGGGACCCAGGCCAGAGCGCCGAGCGCGTCCAGGGCGTGGTGTTGGCCCGGCGCGTCGGGGCAGGATGGGCTCCGGCGGCGCCCGACGCCCCCGGAGTGCATGATCGTCCCGACAGCAACGCAGGACCCTCCCTCGTCCGAGCCGAATGGAGCCGTGGTGACCGAGTCGACCCAGCGCCCAACGCCCAGCACCCAGCGGGGCGCACGGATCATCTACACCAAGACTGACGAGGCGCCGATGCTGGCGACCTACTCCCTGCTGCCAGTCATCCAGGCGTACGCCGCGAAGGCGGGGGTCGAGGTCGACACGCGCGACATCTCGCTGGCCGGCCGTGTTCTGGCGACCTTCGCCGACCGGCTCACCGACGACCAGCGCGCCGCCGGCGCCGGCCACGACGCGCTCGGCGAGCTTGGCGAGCTCGCCAAGCAGCCGGAGGCGAACATCATCAAGCTGCCGAACATCAGCGCCTCGATGCCGCAGCTCAAGGCGGCGATCGCCGAACTCCAGGCCCAGGGCTTCGACGTCCCCGACTACCCCGGCGAGCCGGCAACCGACGAGGAGCGGGACATCCGGGCTCGCTACGACACGGTCAAGGGGAGCGCGGTCAACCCCGTCCTCCGGGAGGGCAACTCAGACCGCCGAGCGCCGGCGAGCGTCAAGAACTACGCGCGCCGCCATCCGCACTCGATGGGCGCCTGGTCCGCAGACTCGAAGACGAACGTCGTTCATATGGTGGCCGACGACTTCCGCAGCACCGAGAAGTCGGCGGTGATGGGGCGCGGCGGCGCTCTGCGCATCGAGCACGTCGGGGCCGACGGTGCGACCACCGTGCTCCGCGACGAGGTGCGGGTGCTCGACGGGGAGGTCGTGGACGCCTCGGTGATGCGCGTGGCGGCCCTGCGGGCGTTCCTCCGGGAGCAGATCGCCCGCGCCGCAGACCAGGACGTGCTGTTCTCGGTGCACCTGAAGGCGACGATGATGAAGATCTCCGACCCGATCATCTTCGGCCACGTGGTGGAGACCTTCCTGCCGGATCTCTTCGAGCAGCACGGCGAGGCGCTGGCCCAGGCCGGCCTGTCTGCCACGAACGGCCTCGCCGCCATCCTCAGCGGCCTGGACAAGCTCACCGAGGACCAGCGCGCCGCCGTGCAGCAGTCGGTGCGCGACGGGCTTGCCGCCGGGCCGAAGCTGGCGATGGTCGACTCCGACCGCGGCATCACCAACCTGCACGTGCCCAGCGACGTGATCGTGGATGCCTCCATGCCGGCGATGATCCGGACTTCGGGACACATGTGGGGCCCCGACGGGGGAGAGCATGACGCGCTGGCGGTCATCCCGGACAGCAGCTACGCCGGCATCTACCAGGCCGTCATCGAGGACTGCCGGGAGCACGGCGCGTTCGACCCCTCGACGATGGGATCGGTGCCGAACGTCGGACTGATGGCTCAGGCGGCCGAGGAGTACGGATCCCACGACAAGACGTTCGAGGTCCCCGCAGCGGGCCTGGTCCGCGTGGTCGACCAGGACGGGGCGGTCGTCTTCGAGCACGAGGTCGAGACCGGAGACATCTGGCGGATGTGCCAGACCAAGGACGTCCCGATCCGCGACTGGGTCAAGCTCGCCGTCACCCGGGCCCGGGCCACCGGAGTCCCTGCGGTGTTCTGGCTCGACGAGGACCGCCCCCACGACGCGAACCTGATCGCCAAGATCCGCGAGTACCTCCCCCAGCCCGACCTCGTCGGCGACACCGAGGGCCTCGATCTGCAGATCATGGCGCCGGTCGAGGCGATCCGGCTGTCCCTGGAGCGGATTCGGCACGGACAGGACACCATCTCGGTCACCGGCAACGTGCTGCGCGACTACCTGACCGACCTCTTCCCGATCCTCGAGCTGGGCACGAGCGCCAAGATGCTGTCGGTGGTGCCCCTGATCAACGGGGGCGGGCTCTTCGAGACCGGCGCCGGGGGCTCGGCGCCCAAGCACGTCCAACAGCTGCTGAAGGAGAACTACCTGCGGTGGGACAGCCTCGGCGAGTTCCTGGCCCTGGCGGTGAGCCTGGAGCACCTGGCCGGCTTCGCCGACAACCCCCGCGCACAGGTCCTGGCCGACACGTTGGACCGGGCCACCGAGACGCTGCTCAACGAGAACAAGTCGCCCTCTCGCCGCGTGGGCGGCATCGACAACCGGGGCAGCCACTTCTACCTGGCCCTCTACTGGGCCCAGGAGCTGGCCCGCCAGGACGACGACCCCGGGCTCGCCGAGTCCTTCGCGCACCTGGCCGCGGATCTGACCGGCCACGAGGAGGCGATCGCCGCCGAGCTCCTCGCCGTCCAGGGCAGCCCGGCCGACGTCGGGGGCTACTACCGCCCCGACGACGAGAAGGCCTTCGACGTGATGCGCCCCTCGGCGACGTTCAACGACGCCCTCGACGCGTTCTGATCCGATCAACCCCGACCTCGGGGCGGGTGCGCGGGGACTGAGGTCAGCACCCGAGCTCGCCGGCCAGCACGTCGGCGACGACGGCGTTCTCCGGTTCGCCGTCCCCCAGGCGCAGGTCGCGCTCCCGACCCTGCTCGATCAGCCCTGCCCGGGCCAGCGCGCGCCGGGAGCTCTGGTTGGTCTCGGCGGCCACTGCGCGCACCCGCCGCAGGCCCAGGCCGCCGGTGTCGGTGGGGAGCAACGCATGGCGGACCGCCAGTCGGCACGCCTCGGTGGCGACGCCTCGCCCGCGGACGTCGGGATGCACGCAGAAGCCGACCTCCGCCTGCTGACCCGACGTGATGCCGAACAGAGTCACCACGCCCAGCAGGGTCCCGGTGCCCGGGTCGGCGATCGTCCAGCTCAGCGCGGTGCCCGAGGCCGCCCCCTCCTCCTGGGACTCCAGGTGGTCCCATGCCGCGCCGGGGTCGCAGAGCAGTGGGGTGCCGCCCGCCCAGCGGCGCACCTCGGCGTCCGCGGTCAGTGCCGCGAACCGCTCGGCGTCGCCCTCGCGGTGCCGGCGCAGTTCCACCGTGGCGCCGGTGATCGTGGGCACGTCGAGCCACGGGGTCCGCGGGCTGGTCGACTCTCCGGCAAGCAGGGTGCCGATCCAGGCGTCGTGGAGCCCGCCACGCAGCACGAGCCACTGCCGTGCCGCGCCCTCGACCCGAAAGCCGACCCGCCACGCCAGCTTACGCGAGGCCCAGTTCCCCCGCTGTGCCCACCAGATCACCGTGCGCAGGTCGCGCGCCTCGAACCCCCAGGTGAGCAGCAGCCGCAGGGCTGCCTCCATCGCCCCCCGGCCACGCACCCAGGGATGCGCGCCGTAGCCGATCTCGGCTCGCCCGGGGCCGGCGCCCCGCAGGTGGACGGTGCCGGCGAAGCGCGGCGCGCCGCCCTCGTCGAGGGCCTCGACGGCGAACGCCCACTCGGTGTCGTCCCGCCAGCCCGTCGGCACGAACTCGGTGAGGTACTGCTGCGCGTCCAGGTAGCTGTAGTCCAGGGGCAGGGTGGTCCACCGGCGGTGCAGGGGGTCCCGGCACTGCTCGAGGACGGCTGCGGCGTCCGCCGGCCGGTGGGCGCGGAGGGTGACGCCCGCTCCGGTCAGGGTCGGCACCATGTCGGGGAAGGGCATGACGCCTATCCTGAGGCCATGGACGACGGCCGATCCGGAGCCGGGACCGCGTCGTGAGCGACTCGCTGGGGTCCCTCGGCCTGGTCTTCCTCTTCGTGCTGGTCGGCGGTGTGTTCGCGGCGGCCGAGATCGCGCTGGTCTCGCTGCGCGACAGCCAGGCGCGCTCACTGGCCACCCAGGGTCGCCGGGGCCGCGTGGTGGCCGAGCTGAACAAGGACCCCAACCGGTTCCTGGCCGCCGTTCAGGTCGGGGTGACCTTGGCCGGCTTCCTCTCGGCGGCGTACGGCGGTGCCACCCTGGCCGACGACGTGGCCCCCGTTCTCGAGGGCTGGGGGCTGCCGGACGGGTGGAGCGACACCGTGGCGCTGGTGGCGGTCACCGTCTTCATCGCCTACCTGTCGCTGGTCTTCGGCGAGCTGGTGCCCAAGCGGCTCGCGCTCCAGCGGGCCGAGGGGTTCTCGCTCTACCTGGGGCCCCTCATCGACCGGATCTCCAAGATCTCGCGCCCGGTGATCTGGTTGCTGTCGGTCTCCACCAACGTCGTGGTGCGGCTCCTCGGCGGTGACCCCCACGCGCAGCGGGAGGAGATCAGCGACGAGGAGCTGCGCGAGATGGTCGGCTCGCACCACGCCCTGGGGGAGGAGGAGCGGCGGATCCTCGAGGACGTCTTCGAGGCGGGAGACCGCCAGATCCGGGAGGTGATGCTGCCCCGCACCGACGTCGACTTCCTCGATGCCACGACCCCGGCGTACCGGGCCGCCCGCGAGGCCCTGTCGAAGCCACACTCCCGCTACCCGGTGATCCGCGGATCGGCCGACGACGTCATCGGGTTCATCCACGTCCGCGACCTGCTCGACCCCGACATGGCCAGCCGCTCGGTCCGGGTCGAGGAGCTGACTCGCGACATCCTCACGCTGCCGTGGACGCGGCCGATCCTCGCCGCGCTCACCGACATGCGCCGCGAGGGGATCCACATGGCGATGGTCGCCGACGAGTACGGCGGCACGGCCGGCATCGTCACGATGGAGGACCTGGTCGAGGAGCTCGTGGGCGACATCAAGGACGAGTACGACCTCCGCGAGGACGAGCCGGTGCGCACGCTGAGTGGCGACATCGTCCTCGACGGGCTGCTCAACCTCGACGACTTCGAGGAGGCGACCGGGATCGAGCTGCCCGAGGGCCCCTACGAGACCGTCGCCGGCTTCCTGATGGCCGAGCTGGGGCGGATCCCCGCGCCCGGTGACGAGGTGCGGTTCGGTGACTACCTCATCACCGTCCTCGTCGTGGACGGTCGTCGGGTCAGCCGGGTGCGGGTGTCGCCGTCTCTCCAGCCGGCCCTGGTCCGCGTCCCCCACGACGGGCGCCCCAACAGCCCGAGCAGCGCCCCGGGCAGCGGCCCGGGCGCCGGCCCCACGGGTGACCCGACCCCCGGACCGGGAACGCCGGAGGGGACCGGTCCGGTCGGCTGACACAATGGCGGCCATGTCCCACGCCGCCGCCCGCCGTCCCCGGGTGCTCTCCGGGATCCAGCCGACCTCCGACTCGTTCCACTTCGGCAACTACCTCGGCGCGACCCGGCAGTGGGTGGCCCTGCAGGACAGCTATGAGCCGTTCTTCTTCATCGCCGACATGCACGCGATCACCGTGGAGCACGATCCTCGGGTGCTTCGCGAGCGGTGCCTGCGCGCGGTTGCCCAGCTGATCGCCACCGGCATCGACCCCGATCGGTCGACGGTGTTCCTCCAGTCGCACGTCCCGGCGCACACGCAGTTCGGCTGGGTGCTCCAGTGCCTCACCGGCTTCGGTGAGGCCCGGCGGATGACGCAGTTCAAGGACAAGTCCGCCAAGCAGGGGGAGGGGGCCGCGAGCGTCGGGCTGTTCACCTATCCGATCCTCCAGGCCGCGGACATCCTGCTCTACCGCCCGGCCTATGTGCCGGTGGGCGAGGACCAGCGCCAGCACCTGGAGCTGACCCGCGACCTGGCCCAGCGGTTCAACCGCCGGTTCACGAAGACATTCCCGCTGCCCGAGCCCCACATCCTGCGGGAGACGGCGAAGATCGCCGACCTTCAGAACCCGACTGCGAAGATGTCCAAGTCCGCCTCGAGCCCGGCCGGCATCGTCGAGATGCTGGACGACCCACGGGTCTCGGCGAAGAAGATCCGCAGCGCGGTCACCGACTCCGAGACCCCCGGCCCGACCTCCAGCCCGGTGCGTTTCGACGAGGAGCACAAGCCCGGTGTCTCCAACCTGCTCACGATCTACGCGGCGCTCACCGCCGAGCCCGTCGAGGCGCTGGTGGAGAAGTACTCCGGTCGCGGCTACGGCGACCTGAAGAAGGACCTCGCCGAGGTCGTGGTGGAGTCCGTGACCCCGTTCCGGGAGCGGACGCTCGAGCTCCTCGACGACCACGCCCAGCTGGACGCGGTCCTGCACCGCGGCGCGGAGCGCGCCCGCGAGGTCGCCGACCGGACTCTGGCCGAGGTCTACGACAGGGTCGGCTTCCTGCCGCTGCGGCGCTGACCCGAGCCGGCGCTGACCCGAGCCGGCGCTGACTGGAGCCGGTGCTGACCGGAGCCGGCGCCGACCCCGCGCGTCGCCGACCCGGCCGACCCCCGGGCGACCCCGGCCGAGGCGGGGCCCAGCGCGAGGCGGCAGCAGGATGGCTAGGGTGCGGTTGTGACGATGATCGGTGTGTCCGTGGCAGTCCCCGAGCCGTGGGGACAGATGCTTCAGGACTACCGCGTGCGGCTCGGCGACCACGTGGCTCACGGCATTCCCACGCATGTGACGCTGCTTCCTCCGGTCGAGGTCGACGAGGCGACCCTCCCCGCGGTCAGCCGTCACCTCGAGGAGGTGGGGGCGGACACCGACCCGTTCGAGCTGCACCTGCGCGGCACCGGCACCTTCCGCCCGGTCTCCCCGGTGGTGTTCATCAACGTCGTCCGGGGCATCTCCTCGTGCGAACAGCTCGCGTCCCGGGTCCGCCAGGGCCCGCTCGCGGTCACCACCCGCTTCCCCTACCACCCCCACGTGACCGTGGCCCACGACCTCGACGACGCCGTGCTCGACCGGGCGTTCGAAGAGCTGGAGCGCTTCGACTGCCGGTTCACCGTCGAGCACATCTCCCTCTACTTCCACCACGCGGGCACCGGGTGGGCCCCCGCGCACGAGTTCGCGCTGGGGGTCGTCGTGGGGCCGACCCCGCGCTGACCGACCCCGCCGCGCCTGCGGGTTGGAAACCTCACACCCGGTAGCCCGCGACACCGGGGACTCCTAGGCTGCCCGGGTATGGAGCACCTGTCCCTCCTGGCCGATGGCCAGGACCATGACCGCGCCCAGGAACGCGCACGCTGGGAGAAGGCGGCAGCCGACGTCCTGCGCAAGTCCGGCCGGATGAAGGCCGAGGACCCCGACGCCCTGGTCTGGGAGAAGCTGACCCGGGTCACCCTGGACGGCGTCGAGGTCGCTCCGCTGGGCGTCCGCGAGTCCCTCGACGGGTTGGCCGAGCCGGGGATGCCGGGCCAGCCGCCCTACGTGCGCGGCAGCGGACTACCCGGGTCCGAGCAGGGCTGGGGCGTCCGGTCGCACCTGGCCGAGCCCGACCCGGCGGTGGCGGCGGAGGCGGCCCTGGTCGACCTCGAGAACGGCGTCACCAGCCTGTGGCTGGCTGTGGGAGCAGGAGGCCTGGCGGTGGCCGACCTCCCGCGCGTGCTGGAGAAGGTGTACGTCGACCTCGCGCCGGTCAGTCTCGACGCCGACGACCCGCTGCCCGCGGCCGAGGCGTTCGTCGCGATCGTCGAGGACCGCGACGTCCGGCCGGCGTGGGGGACGAGCCTGGCCAGCGATCTCTTCACCGCCGGGGGACGCTTCGGCCCCGCGGCCGTGGACGCCGTGTGCCGGCTCGCCGACCTGGCCAGGCGGCACGGGACCTTCGCCGTCACCGTGGACGGCACCGCCGTGCACGACGCCGGCGCCACGGACGCCCAGGAGCTGGGCTACACCCTGGCCGCGGGCGCGGCGTACCTGCGCATCCTTACCGACCGCGCCCGGCTCGGTGTCCGCGAGGCCGCGGCCCTGCTGGAGTTCCGCTACGCCGCCACCGACGACCAGTTCACGACGATCGCGAAGTTCCGCGCCGCACGGCGGCTGTGGCACCAGGTGCTGGCACACAGCGACGCGCCCGACGCGCCCGGCCAGGTCCAGCACGCGGTCACCGGGCGCCCGATGCTGACCCGCTATGACCCGTGGGTGAACATCCTGCGGGGCACGATCGCCGCCTTCGCAGCCGGCGTCGGCGGTGCGGACGCCGTCACCGTCCTTCCCTTCGACGCCGCTCTGGGGCTGCCGGAGGAGTTCAGCCGGCGCAACGCCCGCAACACCTCGCTGCTCCTGGCCGAGGAGGCGCACGTCGCCCGGGTCACCGACCCAGCCGGCGGCTCCTTCGCCGTGGAGCGGCTCACCGACGACCTGGCCGGGGCGGGCTGGGCGCAGTTCCAGCGGATCGAGGCCGAGGGCGGCCTGGCGGCGTCGCTCACCGCCGGCCAGGGCGGCCTGCTCGAGCGGATCCGCCATCAGGCGGTGGCGCCACGCAGCCGTCAGGTGGCTACCCGGCGCCGGCCGATCACCGGGGTCACCGAGTTCCCGCACCTGCATGAGGCGCTGCCCGAGCGTCGGCCGCGCCCCGACGGCACCCCTCGGGTCGCCGGCTACGCCGCGTGCTTCGAAGCGATGCGAGACGACCCTCCTGCGTCCTCGGTGTTCCTGGCCACCCTCGGCACCGTCGCGCAGCACACGGCGCGCGCGACGTTCGCGGGCAACCTGCTGGCCGCCGGTGGGGTCGACACCGTGCCCGCGGGCGCCACCGAAGGCGTCGAGGAACTGGTCACGGCGTACCGGCAGAGCCCCCTTCCGGTCGCGTGCCTGGCTGGCACGGACGCGACCTACGCGCAGTGGGGGGCCGACGCCGCGCGCGCCCTGCGTGAGGCAGGTGCGCGCTACGTGGTGCTGGCCGGCAAGCCAGGGGAGCGCACGGTCCCGGCCGACCTGCTCGATGACAACTGTGCGATGGGTGTCGACGCGCTGGCCTTCCTGTCCCGCGTCCGAGAGGAGCTGGCCCGATGACCGTTCCGGAGTCCTTCGCCGCGCTGCCGCTCACCAACGGGGTCGGTGGGGCGCCCCCCGCGGGCGAGAGCCCCGGTGAGGTCCGCCCGCCCTGGCAGTCGCCCGAGGGGATCGCGATCAAGCCGCTCTACTCTCCTGCGGACCTCGACGGGCTCGACGCCCTGGACACCTGGCCGGGGTTGAGCCCGTTCCTGCGCGGACCCTACCCGACGATGTACACCACGCAGCCGTGGACGATCCGGCAGTACGCCGGCTTCTCGACCGCCGAGGAGTCCAACGCCTTCTACCGGCGCAACCTCAGGGCCGGTCAGAAGGGGCTGTCGGTGGCCTTCGACCTGGCCACCCACCGCGGCTACGACTCCGACCACCCTCGGGTCCCCGGCGACGTCGGCATGGCCGGCGTGGCGATCGACTCGATCTTCGACACCCGGATCCTGTTCGAGGGCATCCCGCTGGACCAGATGTCGGTGTCGATGACGATGAACGGCGCGGTCCTGCCGGTGATGGCGCTCTACATCGTGGCCGCCGAGGAGCAGGGGGTGAAGCCCGAACAGCTGGCCGGGACCATCCAGAACGACATCCTCAAGGAGTTCATGGTCCGCAACACCTACATCTACCCGCCGCTGCCCAGCATGCGGATCGTCTCGGACATCTTCGCCTACACCGCGGAGAAGATGCCCCGCTTCAACTCGATCTCGATCTCGGGCTACCACATGCAGGAGGCCGGCGCGACGGCCGACCTGGAGCTGGCCTACACCCTGGCCGACGGGGTGGAGTACATCCGGGCGGGGCTGGCCGCCGGCCTCGACATCGACCGCTTCGCACCGCGGCTGTCGTTCTTCTGGGCGATCGGCATGAACTTCTTCATGGAGGTCGCCAAGCTGCGCGCCGCCCGCGCGCTCTGGGCGCGGCTGGTCAGTGACTTCGGCCCGGAGAACCCCAAGTCGCTCTCGCTGCGCACGCACAGCCAGACCTCCGGGTGGTCGCTGACCGCGCAGGACGTGTTCAACAACGTCCAGCGGACCTGCATCGAGGCGATGGCGGCCACCCAGGGGCACACCCAGTCGCTGCACACCAACGCCCTCGACGAGGCGATCGCGCTGCCCACCGACTTCTCCGCGCGCATCGCCCGCAACACCCAGCTGCTGCTCCAGCAGGAGTCCGGCACCACCGGCACCATCGACCCCTGGGGGGGCTCCTACTACGTCGAGCGGCTCACCCACGACCTCGCCGAGCGAGCCTGGTCCCACATCCAGGAGGCCGAGCGGGCCGGCGGGATGGCCAAGGCCATCGAGGCTGGCATCCCCAAGATGCGCATCGAGGAGGCCGCAGCCCGCACCCAGGCCCGGATCGACGGCGGCGCCCAGGCAGTCATCGGCGTCAACCGCTACCGGCCGCCGACCGAGGACAACCTGGACGTGCTCCGGGTCGACAACGCCGCGGTGCTGTCCTCGCAGCTGGCAAAGCTCGAGCGGCTGCGTGCCGAGCGCGACCCCGATGCAGTACGTCGAGCGCTGGCGGCGCTCACCGACGCGGCCGGCACGGACACCCGGGACTCCTCGGGCCGCTCCTCGATGGAGACCAACCTGCTGGCGCTGTCGGTGGAGGCGGCCCGGGCGAAGGCCACGGTCGGCGAGATCTCTGAGGCTCTGGAGAAGGTGTGGGGACGCCACCAGGCCGTGATCCGTACCATCTCCGGGGTGTACCGATCCGAGGCCGGCCAGAGCGAGCGCGGGAACGAGACCGTTGCCCGGGTGCTGGCCGCGACCGCCGAGTTCGAGGAGCAGGAGGGGCGGCGGCCGCGGATCCTGGTGGCCAAGATGGGGCAGGACGGGCACGACCGGGGGCAGAAGGTCATCGTCTCGGCCTTCGCCGACCTCGGCTTCGACGTCGACGTGGGCCCGCTGTTCTCCACGCCGCAGGAGGTGGCGCAGCAGGCCGTGGACGCCGACGTCCACATCGTCGGCGTCAACTCGCTCGCGGCGGGGCACCTCACCCTCGTCCCCGCCTTGCGCGACGCGCTCGCCGAGCACGGTCGCGACGACATCATGGTCGTGGTCGGCGGCGTGATCCCGCCCGACGACGTGCCGGTGCTGGAGGAGATGGGGGCGGCGGCCGTGTTCCCACCGGGCACCGTGATCGCCGACTCGGCGCTGACCCTGCTGGAGCGGCTGGCCGAGCGCCTGGGGCACACGCCCGGTCGTCGCTCCGCGTGAGGCTGCGCTGATGCCGGCGCCGGTCGATGTCGGCGCGCTCACCGAAGGTGTCCGGGAGGGGCGCCGCGCGGCGGTGTCCCGGGCGATCACGCTGGTGGAGTCCTCCCACGCCGCCCACGGGGTCGCCGCCCGCGAGCTGGTCTCCGCGCTCACCTCGGGGTCCGCGGGTCGGCCGATGGTGCCCCGGGTCGGCATCTCCGGCGTGCCCGGCGTTGGCAAGTCGACCTTCATCGAGACCTTGGGGACCCAGCTCACCGGCGCCGGGCAGCGCGTCGGGGTGCTCGCCGTCGACCCCTCCTCGGTGCGCACCGGAGGCTCGGTGCTCGGGGACAAGACCAGGATGCCCCGGCTGGCCGCCGACCCGGCGGCGTACATCCGCCCCTCACCGACCGCGGGCACGCTGGGCGGGGTGGCGAAGGCGACGGCGCAGGCGATGGTGGTCCTGGAGGCGGCCGGCTACGACGTGGTGCTCGTGGAGACTGTGGGCGTGGGCCAGTCGGAGATCACCGTGGCCGGCATGGTCGACACGTTCCTCTTCCTCACCTTGGCGCGCACCGGCGACCAGCTGCAGGGGATCAAGAAGGGCATCCTCGAGATCGCCGACGTGATCGCGGTGAACAAGGCCGACGGCCGAGAGACCGAGACCCGCGGCGCGGCCCGCGAGCTCGCCGGTGCGCTGCGCTTCGTGCACCGCGGCTCGGCCGGCTGGGTCCCGCCCGTGCTCACCTGCTCCGGTCTGACCGGCGACGGCGTCCCCGCGGTGTGGGAGGCGGTGCTGGGGCACCGCGACCACCTCGGCGTCGGCGGCCTCAGCCAGAAGCGCGCCGAGCAGCAGCTGGACTTCACCTGGGCGCTGGTGCGCGACGAGCTCGAGCAGCGGCTGCGGCACTCGCCGGCGGTGGCCGCGGTGCGGGGTCACATCCGTGCCGAGATCCTGGCTGGGCGGCTTCCCGCGACCGCTGCGGCGGACCGGCTGCTGGAGGCCTTCGACAGCGGATAGCCTGGGCACCCCATGACTCCCCCCGCGTCCGCACGGCCCGACCCCGTCGCCCGGTGTCTCGACGAGACGCTCGCTGTGCTCGAGGACGAGCTGATCCACTTCCGTCGAGACGTCCATGCCCACCCCGAGCTGGCCTGGGCCGAGACCCGGACCACCGAGCGGGTGGCCGACCGGTTGTCCGCCGAGGGCATCTCGGTCCAGCTGCTTCCCAAGTCCGGGCTGGTCGCCCACGTCGGCCCGAGCGCGGGACCGGTGGTGGCCCTGCGCGCAGACCTGGACGCCCTGCCGGTCGAGGACCAGACCACCGACCCCTGGGCGAGCCGATACGAGGGGCTCGCCCACGCGTGCGGCCACGACGTCCACGCCACCTGCCTGCTCGGGGCCGGCATCGCCCTGCACCGAGCGCACGAGCAGCACGGGCTCCCGGGCGGCGTCCGGCTGCTCTTCCAGCCGGCCGAGGAGGTCATGCCGGGGGGCGCGCTGGAGGTGATCTCGGCCGGCGGCCTCGACGACGTCACCATCGCCTTCGGCCTGCACTGCGACCCCTCCCTCGACGTGGGCAGGATGGGGCTCCGGGTCGGTCCGATCACCGGGGCTGCCGACACCCTCACCGTGCGGCTCTCCGGGCGCGGCGGACACACCTCGCGCCCGCACCTGACCCAGGACCTGACCTACGCGCTCGGGGTCGTGTTGACCCAGCTCCCCGCCGTGCTCAGCCGCCGGCTCGACCCGCGGGCGGGGGCCAGTGTCGTCTGGGGCGTGGTGCGGTCCGGCTCGGCGACCAATGTGATCCCCGCCTCCGGTGAGGTGGCCGGGACGCTGCGGATGCTCGACCAGGTCGCCTGGGCCGACGCGGAGAGCATCGTCCGCGAGAGCGTGCACCAGCTCGTCGGCCCCTACGGCGTCCACGCGGAGATCACCTACGTCCGGGGGGTCCCGCCGGTGGTCAACGAGCCGGAGGCGACCGCGATCCTCGGGGAGGCGGTGACGCACGTCCTCGGCCCGGCCGGGATGGTGTCGACCGCGCAGAGCCTGGGCGGTGAGGACTTCGGCTGGTACCTCGAGACGGTGCCGGGGGCGATGGCCCGGCTCGGCACCCGCACCCCCGGCGGCGCCACCCACGACCTGCATCAAGGCGACCTGCGCGTCGATGAGCGCGCGGTCGGGTTCGGAGCCCGCGTGCTGGCCCAGAGCGCTCGGGGGGCTCTCTTCCCCCGTCGATAGCCCGAGCTCGGGGGTTTGCTACCGAACGAATAACAACTGCGTGAAGCCCCCTGCGTGCGCGCCCAGAGAGTGGCCCCGCACGGTCTAGGGTGACCTCCGAAGGTTCCGCACGTCACGGGACATCCCGAAATCGACAGGAGGCGCCGTGAGGAACACGGCACGAGTAGCAGCCGCCGGCCTCGGCGTGGCAGCCCTGATTCTGGCTGGCTGTGGGGAGCGCGACTCCACGACCGCCAGCGACGACAGCACCTCGGAGGAGACCACGTCGGCGCCAGCCCAGAGCAACCCGGACTTCACGGCCTGCATGGTCTCCGACTCGGGTGGGTTCAACGACAAGTCGTTCAACGAGACGTCGTTCAACGGCCTGGAGCAGGCCGTGGACCAGCTCGGCGTGAGCAGCGCGGAGGTCGAGTCCAACGCGCCCTCGGAGTTCCGCGACAACATCAACGCGATGGTCCAGGAGGACTGCGACATCATCACGACGGTGGGCTTCCTCCTCGGGGACGCCACGCTGGCCGCCGCGAAGCGCAACCCCGACACGGACTTCTCCATCGTCGACTTCGCCTACTTCGACGAGGAGGGCAACAACACCGCCCCGAAGAATCTCAAGGGCCTGCTCTTCGACACCACCGAGCCGTCCTACCTGGCCGGCTACCTGGCCGCCGGAGTCACCGAGACCGGCATCGTGGGCACCTTCGGCGGTTCGCAGATCCCGACGGTGACCGACTTCATGGACGGCTTCCAGCTGGGCGTGGAGAAGTACAACGAAGACAACGGCGCCGACGTGCAGGTGATCGGCTGGGACAAGGAGACCCAGAAGGGATCCTTCACCAACGACTTCGAGTCCAAGACCAAGGGTCAGAACACCGCCGAGGAGATGATCACCCAGGGGGCCGACATCATCCTGCCGGTGGCCGGACCGGCCGGTGAGGGCGCGCTCCAGGCCGTGCAGGACGCCGGCGCCAAGGCGATCTGGGTGGACACCGACGGCTGCGACTCCGCCGGGCAGTACTGCGACATCCTGCTGACCTCGGTCATGAAGGAGATGGACGTCGCGGTCTTCGACAGCATCCAGGCCTCCCTGGAGGACGACTTCTCCAACGAGCCCTACACCGGCACGCTGGAGAACGGCGGGGTCGGGCTGGCTCCCTACCACGAGCAGGAGGACGCCGTCCCCACCGAGCTCAACGACAAGATCGAGGAGCTCAAGCAGCAGATCATCGACGGCGAGATCACCGTCGAGTAGGTCGCGCCAGCCGCGAGAACTCGGTGATGCTCGGGTCGCGGCCGGGGTGGGGGGTGTACCCCCCACCCCGGCCGCTGCCATGATGCCGTCCGGGTGAATTCCATCCGGGTACGCCGAGGCCCGAGGGGCCGCGGCCGAAACCCGGGCGAGGGGAGAGCAATGAAGCTCGAGATGCGCGGCCTGACCCGTCGGTTCGGCTCGTTCACCGCCAACGACCACATCGACCTGACCATCGAGCCCGGCGAGATCCACTGCCTGCTGGGCGAGAACGGCGCCGGCAAGTCGACCCTGATGAACATGCTCTACGGCCTGCTGGAGCCCTCGGAGGGCGAGATCCTGCTGGACGGGGAGCCGGTGACGTTCGCCAGCCCCGGTGACGCGATCGATGCCGGCATCGGCATGGTCCACCAGCACTTCATGCTCGTCCCGGTCTTCACCGTGGCCGAGAACGTCATGCTCGGCCGCGAGCAGACTCGGGTCCTGGGCGTCCTGGACCGGCCGAAGGCCGCCGACCTGGTGCGTGAGCTGTCCTCTCGCTACAACCTCGCCGTCGATCCCGCCCGGCTGGTGGAGTCGCTGCCGGTCGGCGTACAGCAGCGGGTCGAGATCATCAAGGCTCTGGCCAACGACGCCAAGGTGCTGATCCTCGACGAGCCGACCGCGGTGCTCACCCCGCAGGAGATCGACGAGCTCATGGACATCATGCGTGGGCTCAAGGCCCAGGGCACCTCGATCGTCTTCATCACCCACAAGCTGCGCGAGGTCAAGGCCGTCGGCGACCGGATCACGGTGATCCGGCGCGGCGCGGTGGTCGGCACCGCGCCCCCCTCCGCCTCGGAGTCCGAGCTGGCCGAGATGATGGTCGGACGCGCGGTGCAGTTGACCGTGGACAAGGAGCCGGGGAAGCCGGGGCCGGCGACCCTGGACGTGCGCGGCATCACGGTGGTCGACGCCCGCGGGCACACGGTGGTCAAGGACGTGTCCTTCGAGGCTCGGGCCGGCGAGGTGCTCGGCCTGGCCGGGGTCCAGGGCAACGGCCAGACCGAGCTGATCAAGTCACTGCTGGGCCTGATCCGTCCCGACGCCGGCACGATCCTGCTCGAGGGTGAGGACATCAGCAAGCAGAACCCGCAGGAGTCGCTCGAGGCCGGCATCGGCTACATCCCCGAGGACCGTGCCCATGACGGCTTCATCGGGTCGTTCTCGGTGCGGGAGAACCTCGTGCTGGACCTGTTCCGCCATCCGGAGTTCTCCCGGCGTGGAGCGCTGCGGCTCGACGAGATCGAGCGCAACGCGGCGCACCGCATCGAGGAGTTCGACATCCGCACCGAGGACATGAACAGCCCGGTCAGCGCGCTGTCGGGAGGCAACCAGCAGAAGGTCGTGGTGGCCCGCGAGTTCTCGCGGCCGATCAAGGTCCTGATCGCCTCCCAGCCGACCCGTGGTGTGGACGTGGGGTCGATCGAGTTCATCCACTCCCGGATCATCGAGGAGCGCGACCGCGGCACCGCGGTCATCATCGTCTCCACCGAACTCGACGAGGTCTTCGCCCTCTCCGACCGGATCGCGGTGATGTACGACGGCCAGATCGTCGGCACGGTCGCCCCCGACATCGCCCGGGAGGACATCGGGCTGATGATGGCCGGCGCCCACGAACCGGAGTCCAGCGCGCACAGCACGCCACCGGGGGGTGCGCCCTCGGGGGCCACGGCCGCCCAGGCCACGGAAGGAGACGCCTCATGAGCGCCCCCGTCGAGGAGAAGCCGACGCCGGAGACCGGCCCGCGGCGCGGCAAGGACGCACCGCCACACCGTTGGCAGGCGCTGATCCCGACCGTGACCTCCACGATCGCCGCAGTCGTTCTGGCGTTGATCGTGGGGGCGGTCCTGATCATCTTCTCCACCCCGCGGGTGATCGAGTCGCTGGGCTACTTCTTCAGCTACCCGTGGGACTTCTTCCGCTTCTCCGCTGTCGCGGTGTGGGACGCCTACGCCGCCCTGCTCGACGGCTCGGTCGGGTCGTGGACCTCCATCACCCGCACGTTGGAGCGCGCGGCGCCGCTGATCTGCGCCGGGCTCGGCGTGAGCCTCGCATTCCGCAGTGGGATGTTCAACATCGGGGCGCAGGGCCAGCTGCTCGCCGCGGCGATCGTCGGTGGCTACCTCGGCTTCGGCATCGAACTCCCGCCGGGCATCCACCTCATCGTGGCTGCCACCGGGGCGATCCTGGCCGGTTTCGTGTGGGGTGGCATTGCCGGCTTCCTCAAGGCGCAGGCGGGCGCGCACGAGGTCATCACCACCATCATGCTCAACTACGTCGCCCGGTTCCTGATGCTCTACGTGCTGGGCAAGGAGGCCTTCCAGCGGCTGAACAGCGACGACCGCCTCTCCCCGCGCCCGCTGGACAGTGCCGCCTTCCCTGAGATCGCGGGCGTGCACACCGGCGTCCTGCTCGCCTTCGTGGCCGCTGGCGTCGTGTGGTGGCTGCTGGAGCGCAGCACACTGGGCTTCGAGCTCCGCGCGGTGGGAGCCAACCCGGACGCGGCCCGCACCGCGGGCATGCACGTTCCGCGGGTCTACTTCCTCGCGATGGCGCTGGCCGGCGCGTTCGCCGGGCTCGCCGCGGTGATGCTGGTGCTGGGGCAGCGCAACTCGCTGACCGAGAACGTCGCCGGCACGGTCGGCTTCGACGCCATCACCGTGGCGTTGCTCGGGCGGGCGACACCGTCGGGCACAGTGTTCGCCGGGCTGCTCTTCGGGGCGCTGTCCGCAGGCGGCTTGGCGATGCAGGCCTCGGCCGGCGTGCCACCTGAGCTGGCGCAGGTGCTGCAGGCGCTGATCGTGCTGTTCGTCGCCGCACCGGCGCTGGTCCGCACGGTGCTGCGGATCCGGTCGGTCCAGGGAGGCGGCACCGTGATGGCGAAGGGATGGGGCTCATGACCGTCGCGGAAACCGCGCCGCAATCCGGTGAGACGCAGATGGTCCGCGAGCGAGCCGACGTGCACCGGCAGATCCGGCTGGTCGTCACCTTCGGGCTCGCCACCGCGATCCTGGTCTACCTGACGCTGCTCATCGACGACCCCAGCGTGACCTACATCCTCGGTGAGCGCGTCACCGCGGACTTCCGGCCACAGCCGCTGAACGGCTCCGTGGTCTCCTGGGCCGCGATCGCGGTCTCGGGGCTGGCGCTGGTGCTGGCCGCGGTCAACCGGTTCCCCAGCGGTGGCTGGGGCATCGGGCTGGCGCTCCTCGTGGGCATCATGTTCTACCTCGGCTTCCTGATGTGGGCCTACGCCGACCAGGGAGGCGGCTTCACCGCGGCGATCGCCAACCCGATCCCCGGCACGATCCGCATCGCCACGCCGTTGGTGTTCGGCGCGATGGCCGGCGTGATGTGCGAGCGGGCAGGTGTCATCAACATCGCGATCGAGGGCCAGTTCCTGGCTGGCGCGTTCTTCGCGTCGGTGGCGGCCAGCCTGGCCTTCAGTGCCTCGATGGGCTTGGTGGGCGGCGTCGCGGCGGGCCTGCTGCTGGCCTGGATGCTGGCCGGCTTCGCGATCAAGTACCACGTCAACCAGGTGGTGCTGGGCGTCGTGCTGGTGGCGTTCGCCTCCGGCCTGACCAGCTTCCTGCTCGGTCAGATCCCCGGCGACCCCGAGATCAAGCAGTACCTCAACGAGCCGCCGCTGCTGAACCCGATCCGCATCCCGGGCCTGGCCGACATCCCCTTGATCGGCGAGGCGCTGTTCAACCAGACGATCCTGGTCTACCTCATGTACGCCTCGGTCGCGTTCGTGACCTGGCTGCTCTTCGAGACCCGGTGGGGGCTGCGGGTTCGCTCGGTCGGCGAGCACCCCCAGGCCGCGGACACCGTCGGCATCAAGGTCAACCGGATCCGGTGGCAGGCGGTCCTCCTCGGTGGCGTGTTCGCTGGGCTCGGGGGGGCCTACTACACCGTGGGATCGACCGGGGCCTTCGACCGCGACGTGTCCGCCGGCACCGGCTTCATCGCGCTGGCCGCGGTCATCATGGGCAGATGGCACCCGATCGGCGCCACCTTCGCCGCGATCTTCTTCGGGTTCATGTGGAACCTGCAGAACCAGCTCTCCTTCGCCGACAAGCTCCCCACCGAGCTGCTCGGTGCCGCGCCCTACCTGGCCACGATCATCGCGGTCGCCGGGTTTGTCGGCCGGGTGCGACCACCGGCCGCCGACGGCGAGCCCTATATCAAGAGTTGAGGCGGGACCGTGACGGAGACCAGCGAACCCGAGCGCTCCCCGGTCGGTGAGGGCCTCCGAGGCGGCGGTGAGGACGACCCGGTCGAGGCCGGCGGCGAGGAGGACTGGGAGGCGTTGCAGGACCGGGCCGTGGGCGCCTGCCAGCGGGCGTATGCGCCCTACTCGGGCTATCCGGTCGGTGCCGCCGCGCGCGTCGATGACGGTCGGGTGGTCACCGGCTGCAACGTCGAGAACGCCGCCTACGGCGTCACGCTGTGCGCCGAGTGCGGCCTGGTCTCGGCGCTGCACGACAGCGGCGGCGGCCGGCTGACCCACTTCGTCTGCGTCAACGTGCGCGGCGAGGTGATCATGCCGTGTGGCCGGTGCCGCCAGTTGCTGTGGGAGCACGGGGGAGCCGCCCTGCAGGTGATGACCGTGCGCGGCGTCCGGCCGATGCGCGAGGTGCTGCCCGACGCGTTCGGGCCCGAGGACCTGGAGCGGGTGCCATGAGTGAGCCCTTCGCCGCTGTGGACGTGATCGTCGCCAAGCGCGACCGTCAGGCGCTGACCGACGAGCAGATCGACTGGGTTGTCGACGCCTACACCCGCGGGGTGGTCGCCGACGAGCAGATGTCCGCGCTGGCGATGGCCATCCTGCTCAACGGCATGGACCGGCGGGAGATCGCGCGCTGGACGGCGGCGATGATCGCCTCGGGCGAGCGCATGGACTTCTCCGGTCTAAGCCGGCCCACCTCCGACAAGCACTCCACCGGCGGTGTCGGTGACAAGATCACCCTGCCGCTGGCGCCGCTGGTGGCGGCCTGCGGCGTCGCCGTCCCCCAGCTGTCCGGTCGCGGTCTCGGGCACACGGGCGGGACCCTGGACAAGCTGGAGTCGATCCCGGGGTGGCGAGCAGCGCTGAGCAACGAGGAGATGATGGCCCAGCTCGAGGACGTCGGCGCAGTCATCTGCGCCGCCGGCACCGGGCTGGCACCGGCAGACAAGAAGCTCTACGCCCTGCGCGACGTCACCGGCACGGTCGAGGCCATCCCGCTCATCGCCTCCTCGATCATGAGCAAGAAGATCGCTGAGGGCACCGGGTCCCTGGTGCTCGACGTCAAGGTCGGCTCCGGCGCCTTCATGAAGAACCTGGACCGGGCCCGGGAGCTGGCCGAGACGATGGTTGCCCTGGGCACCGACGCGGGGGTCCGCACCGTGGCTCTGCTCACCGACATGAGCACCCCCCTCGGGCTCACCGCGGGCAACGCCCTGGAGGTTCGCGAGTCGGTCGAGGTGCTCGCCGGAGGCGGACCCGCCGACGTCGTGGAGCTCACCGTCGAGCTTGCCCGGGAGATGCTGCGCGGCGCGGGGCATGCCGACGCCGACCCGGCGGACCGGCTCCGCGACGGCTCGGCCATGGATGCCTGGCGGCGGATGATCGCCACCCAGGGCGGCGACCCCGACGCGCCCCTGCCGACGGCCCGGCACACCGAGGTGGTGAGCGCTCCGGCCAGCGGGACACTGGTCAGGCTCGATGCGATGGCGGTGGGGCTGGCGGCGTGGCGGCTGGGCGCCGGGCGCGCCCAGCAGGGCGAGCCGGTGCAGGCCGGCGCGGGCGTGGAGATGCATGCCAAGCCCGGCGACCGGGTCGAGGAGGGAGCGCCGCTGCTGACCTTGCACACCGACGAGCCCGACCGGTTCGACCGGGCCCGGGACGCCCTGCACGGCGGTATCGACGTGAGTCACCCTTCGGGTGCGGCGCACTCCGCCCCCCCGCTCCTGCTGGGCCGCGTGGAGGCCTGAGCCACGCGGGCTCACTCCGGCAGCAGGAGCACCACCGTCTCGGCGACGCACGCCGGCTTCGGCTCGTCCTCGATCTCGATGACGTAGCGGGTGATCATCTGCTTGCCGGCCGCCACGTCGGTCAGCTCGGTGATGGTCATCCGGGCCCGCAGCCGGGAGCCGACCAGCACGTGGTGGGGGAAGCGCACCTTGTTGACGCCGTAGTTGAGCTTCGGCCCCATCGTGTCGATGTGGAACAGCTGGGAGGCCAGCACCGGCACCAGGGACAGGGTGAGGTAGCCATGTGCGATCGTCCCGCCGAAGGGGCCCGCCGCGGCCCGAGACCGGTCGACGTGGATCCACTGGTGGTCGCCGGTCGCGTCGGCGAACTGGTCGACCTGCTTCTGGGTGATCGTCGTCCAGTCGGTGGGGCCGAGCTCCTCTCCCACCGCCGCGGACAGCTCGTCGAGGCTCCGGAAAACCCGCATCGTCACTTCTGCTCTCCTGATCTCGTGTCGGTCTCGTGGTCGGACTCATGTCCTGCGGTCTGGTTCGATGGGCGCATGCCCGCCCAGCCCGAACCTAGCGGACCCCCCAGCCCCGACGTCACCGGCTGGGTCGCCCGGGCGCCCAAGGTGCTGCTGCACGACCACCTCGACGGCGGGTTGCGCCCCGGCACGGTGCTCGAGCTGGCCGACGAGATCGGCCACGAGCTCCCCGCCTCCGACGCCGACGAGCTGGGCCGGTGGTTCGTCGAGGCCTGCGACTCCGGCTCGCTGCCGCGCTATCTGGCCACCTTCGACCACACCGTCGCGGTGATGCAGAGCGCCGACCACCTGCGCCGGGTCGCCCGCGAGTGCGTCGAGGATCTGGCGGCCGACGGCGTGGTGTACGCCGAGATCCGCTACGCCCCCGAGCAGCACCTGGCCGGTGACCTCTCGCTCCCAGACGTGGTCGACGCCGTGCGGACCGGTTTCATCGAGGGGGAGCGGGAGGCCGAGGCCGCCGGCACCCCGATCGTGGTCCGGCAACTGCTCACCGCGATGCGACACCAGGCACGCTCGCGTGAGATCGCCGAGCTGACCGTGGCCAACCGGGATCGTGGCGTGGTCGGGTTCGACATCGCCGGAGCCGAGGCCGGCTACCCGCCGACCCGGCACCTCGACGCCTTCGAGTACCTCCAGCGCAAGAACGCGCACTTCACCATCCACGCCGGCGAGGCCTTCGGGCTGCCGTCGATCTGGCAGGCCCTGCAATGGTGTGGCGCCGACCGGCTCGGCCACGGGGTCCGGATCATCGACGACATCTGGGTGGGCAACGACCGGTCGCCGACGCTCGGCCGGCTCGCGGCGTACGTGCGGGACAAGCGCATCCCGATCGAGGTGTGCCCGACCTCGAACCTCCAGACGGGCGCGGCGCCCTCCATCGAGGAGCACCCGATCGGCCTGCTCACCCGGCTCCGGTTCCGGGTCACGGTCAACACCGACAACCGGCTGATGAGCGGGACGTCGATGAGCCTGGAGATGCAGAAGCTGGTGGACGCCTTCGGCTACGGCCCGGCAGACCTGCGCTGGTTCACGGTGAACGCGATGAAGTCGGCGTTCCTGCCTTTCGACGAGCGGCTGGCGATCATCGAGGATCGGATCAAGCCGGCCTTCGCCGAGCTGGGCGGATGAACGCGCCGGGTGCTGGGGGCTTCGTTGCGGTGCCGGTCGCCGAGGTGGTCCGCAGCGGTTTCGTCGAGAGCCGGCACCGGGGCTCGGTCGTCACCATGGACGCCGACGGAGACGTCTTGCGGGCGGTCGGCGCGGTGCACGCAGCGGTGCTCCCGCGGTCCTGCCTCAAGCCGCTCCAGGCATTGGCGATGCTGCGCTGCGGGCTGGACCTGGACCAGGAGCCGCTCGCGCTCGCCTGTGCGTCGCACTCCGGCGAGCCCTTCCACCTCGACGGCGTGCGGCGGATCCTGTCCGACGCCGGGCTGGACGAGTCGGCGTTGCGCACGCCCCCTGACCTGCCGCTCGACGACGTCGCCGCGGAGTCGCTGCTGCGCTCGGGCGGTGCTCGCTCACCCCTGGCGATGAACTGCTCGGGAAAGCACGCGGCGATGCTGGCCGCCTGCGTCGTGAACGGCTGGGACACCTCGTCCTACCTCGACGCCGATCACCCTGTGCAGCGAGCCGCTCGGGAGACCGTGGAGGACCTCACCGGCGCGCCGGTGTCCCACACCGGCATCGACGGCTGTGGCGCTCCGCTGTTCGGCACCACCCTCGTGGGGCTGGTTCGCGCGTTCGGCCGACTCGCGGTCGCCACGGAGGGCCCCGAGCACCGGGTCGCCCGGGCCCTGCGCTCCTATCCCGAGTGGGCCTCGGGCACCCGACGCGACGAGTGCGACCTGATCCAGGCCGTGCCCGGACTGATCGCCAAGGCCGGCGCGGAGGGCTGCTATGTGGCCGCGCTGGGCGACGGCCGCGCGGTCGCCCTGAAGGTGGAGGACGGCGCGGCCCGGGCCAGACCGGTCCTGATGGCAGCGGCCTTGCGCAGGCTCGGGCTGCCGGGCGAGGGCGACGACGCCGCGCTGTTCGAGGCGGCCGGCCGGCGCTGGGTGTTCGGCGGCGGCCAGGTCGTCGGCGAGGTCCGCGCCCTCATCTGAGGGTGGGCGCCGGTGGGCAGCAGCCGCCCCGCTGCGCCGGATAGCGTGGCAGCGACAAGAACGAGCCCTCAGGAGCGATCATGGCGAAGCCTCGTGGTCCGTGGAGGCGTGCCGCCCTGGTCGGTGCTGGCGCGGCGGCCGCGGCGGCGTCGACCGGGGCGGCGTACCTGAGGCTGGCCCCCGGCGCCATCGAGCGGGGCCGGAACCGCGTCGAGGTCGCCGAGACCGAGCCGGTCGCGCCCTCGGTGCGACGGCTCCATGCGTCCCTCGACGTCGTTGACCTGCATGCCGACACGCTGCTGTGGAAGCGTGACCTGCTGACCCGGTCCGAGCGGGGTCATGTCGACCTGCCGCGCCTGCGCGCCGGCAACGTCGCGCTCCAGGTCTTCAGCTCGGTGACGTCCGTGCCGCGTGCCCACGACTACGTCTCGACAGCGGAAGGCTCGGATGCGATCACTGTGCTGGCGCTCGCCCAGGCCCAGCCGCCGCCGACCTGGGTGTCGCGGAGGGCGCGAGCGCTGCACCACGCAGAGAAGCTCGAGCGGTTCGCGCATCGCTCGCGAGGCCGACTGCGGATCGTGCGGACCTCGCAGGACCTGGGACTCCTGGTCGCGGACCGCCGCGCGGGCCAGGACGTTACCGGGGCGATGCTGTCCCTTGAGGGACTGCACGCCCTCGAGGGCGATCTGGACAATCTTCAGCGGCTCTACGACGCGGGATACCGGATGGCCGGGTTTACCCACTTCTTCGACAACGAGGTCGCCGGATCGAGGCACGGGGTGGAGAGAGGCGGCCTCACCGAGCTCGGCCGCCAGGCCCTGACCGCCATGGAGTCGTTGGGGATGGTGGTGGACGTGGCCCACGTCAGCCGGCGAGCCGTCGCGGACATCCTGGCGACCGCGACGCGCCCCGTGGTCTCCAGCCACGGTGGTGTGCGGGCGACCAGCGCGGTGGCCCGCAACCTCACCGACGAGGAGGTCCGGGGGATCGCCGCCACCGGGGGTCTGGTCGGGATCGGCGCCTGGGCCGGCGCGCTGGGCACCGCGACCCCGGAGGCGCTCGCGGCGGCCGTGGCGCACGTCCGGGACCTGGTCGGCATCGGCCACGTCGGGCTGGGCAGCGACTTCGACGGCTCGGTCACCACCGGGTGGGACACCGCCCGGCTCGACACGATCACCCAGGCGCTGGTGGACCG
The DNA here is from genome assembly GCA_963745245.1 of uncultured Actinomycetota bacterium. Taxonomy (GTDB): domain Bacteria; phylum Actinomycetota; class Actinomycetes; order Propionibacteriales; family Nocardioidaceae; genus Marmoricola_A. Next base: position 421,939 of record CAVUWU010000001.1, on the reverse strand, counting down.
GGGGCTGAGCGAGGAGGAGGTCCGTGCCGTGATGGGGGGCAGCGCGCTCCGGGTGCTCGGCGCGGGACTCCAGCCCCGGAGGGGCTGATCACCCCCCCGCCCGGTCCGACCCGGCCCGCCCGGACACCGAGGGCGCGCGGCCGGGCCTCAGTCGGCGACCAGCCTACTCAGTCGTGCGTAGGCCTCGGCGCCGTCGACCAGCACGCACCCTGCGGCTTCCGCCCGGGCGAGCAGGGCCGGCTCCCGGCGCAGGAGCGAGATGCCTCGGCGTACCAGCACCCATGGTGGCTTGCGGCTCTCGCGCAGGTCTCGGGTGAGCCGGCGCCAGAATGTCACCACTCGGCCGTTGTGCAGGCACACCGCGTCGCCGAGAAGTCGACGCTCGCGGCACGGCATGACGATCTCGTCGGAGAAGATCCCCTCGGCCACGACGTACGCCGCGTCGCCGAGGGTGATCATCCGACGGCCGGTCCGCCCGTCGTGGGCGAGGTCGTAGACGGGGACCTCCACGCTGCCCTCGTCACACAGCCGGCTCAGGGCATCGACCGCCTCCTCGGCGTGCCACGACGCCGGGTCGTCCCAGTCGACCATGGAACCACCCGCGGGGAGTTGGGTGCGGGGCAGCGACGGGTTGTCGCCGTCCTTATAGAAGTTGTCGAGGTTGACGATCGGCAGGCCGAAGTCGGCGTGCAGCCGCTGGCACAGCTGGGACTTCCCCGAGCCCGACGGGCCGGCTACGACGATCACCCGGGCTGCCACACCGGGAGGGTACCGGGGGCGGGTGTCCGTCGCCTGCGACGGCGGTACCGCCCGGCTCTCGATCCGCTAGCCTCGGATGGCCGAGCACCCCCACACCCGCGGAGGTCCGATGGACGCGCGTGAGTTCCTAGCGATGGTGGACCACACCCTGCTCAAACCCGAGGCGACGCGTCGCGACATCGAGGCGCTCTGTGCCGAGGCCCGCGAGCTGAATCCAGCCTCGGTGTGCGTCAACGGCCTGTGGGTGGTGGCGGCGAGCGCGGCGCTCAACGGTTCCGGCGTGCCCGTCTGCAGCGTGGTCGGCTTCCCGCTCGGCGCCATGGCGCCCCGCAGCGTCGTGGTGGAGACCGGGAGCGCGGTGGCTGACGGGGCGCAGGAGATCGACATGGTCGTGCCTCTCGGCTTGCTCAAGGGGGGCGAGGACGCCGAGGTCGGGGGTTACATCGGCGATGTGCGGGCGGCCTGTGGGGACGTGCTGCTCAAGGTGATCCTGGAGACCTCGTTGCTCACCGACGAGGAGATCGTGCGCGCCTGCCAGACCTCGGTCAGCGCCGGCGCCGACTTCGTCAAGACCTCGACCGGTTTCAACCCGGCCGGCGGCGCGACGGAGGAGGCGGTCCGGCTGATGCGCGCCACCGTGGGCGAGGGCATCGGCGTCAAGGCGTCCGGAGGCATCCGCACCCGGGACGACGTGGAGCGGATGGTCGCCGCCGGCGCCTCCCGGCTCGGCATGAGCTCCGCCGCCGCCGTTGCCGCCGAGTTCGAGGCTTCCGGCGGCTCTTCGGCAGGCTGACGCCCGCCTCAACGGTCAGTCACTGACCTGCGGCCGGTGAGAAGCTGCCCAGAGCGGTCTCAGGTCAGTCACTGACAGCCAAGGCGGAGCCTCAGAGTCCCAGTGCGGCCGCCAGGTCGACCCGGATCGCGTCGAGCCGCTGGGCGGCGATGATGCGGGCGGCGCCGACGCCCCCGTCGTCCCCCTGCTCGTCGCCCTGGCCCTCGTGGGCGACCGGCACGACCACCTCGAGGTAGCACTTGAGCTTCGGCTCGGTGCCGGAGGGGCGGATCACGACGCGGGCGTCCCCGCCCAGCCGCAGCCGGAGCCCGTCCGTGGGTGGCAGGGCCTCGCTGCCCTCGGTGAGGTCGTCGACGTGCTCGACCACCACCCCGCCGAGCGAGGTGGGGGGAGCGGCCCGCAGCCGGGTCATCGCGGCGTCGATGAGCGAGAGGTCCTCGACACGCACGCTGAGCTGGTCGGTAGCGTGCACGCCGTAGTGCGCGGCGATCTCGTCCAGACGGTCGGTGAGCGTCGCCCCCTCGGCCTTGAGCCGCGCGGCGAGGTCCACGACGAGAAGCGCCGCGGAGAGCCCGTCCTTGTCCCGCACGAGGTCGGGCGCGACGCAGTATCCGAGCGCCTCCTCGTAGCCGAAAGCCAGCCCCGGGACCCGGGCAATCCACTTGAAGCCGGTCAGCGTCTCGGCGTACGGCTGGTCGTGGTCGGCGGCCATCGTGCCCAGGAGGGAGGAGGAGACGATGGAGGCGGCATAGGTGCCCTGGGCGCCCTGGCGGAGCAGGAAGTCGCCGAGCAGCGCGCCGACCTCGTCGCCGCGCAGCATCCGCCAGCCGTGCGGGGCCGGGACGCCGACAGCGCACCGGTCCGCGTCCGGGTCGTTGGCCAGCAGCACGTCGGCGTCCACCTCGGCCGCCAGCGCCATGGCCAGGTCCATCGCCCCCGGCTCCTCGGGGTTGGGGAAGGAGACGGTCGGGAAGGCGGGGTCGGGCTCGGCCTGTGCGGGCACCACGTGCGGGGCGGCGAAGCCCGCCCGGCGCAGCACCTCCTCCATCGAGGTGCCGCCAACCCCGTGCATGGGCGTGTAGACGGTGGCGAGGTCGCGGGGACCGTCCGACGGGGCGAGGGCGGCGACGGCGTCGAGGTAGGACTCCAGAACCTCCTCGCCGAGCACCTCGCCCGGTCCGCCCCGGCTGACGTCGTCGAGGGCCCCCACCGCGTCGATGGCCGCGGCGATCTCGGCGTCGGCCGGCGGCACGATCTGGCTGCCGTCGCCGAGGTACACCTTGTAGCCGTTGTCTTCCGGTGGGTTGTGACTCGCGGTGACCATCACGCCGGCCACACAGCCCAGCTGCCGGATGGCGAACGCCACCACGGGCGTGGGCAGCGGGCGCGGAAGGACGAAGGCTCGAAGCCCCGCCCCGGTCATCACCTCGGCCGTGTCGCGTGCGAAGACGTCGGAGTTGCGGCGTGCGTCGTAGCCGATGACCACCGGAGCCTCCTGCGGCGCACCGGCGTCGCGCAGGTACGCCGCGAGGCCGGCGGCCGCCCGGGTGACCACCACGCGGTTCATCCGCATCGGGCCGGCTCCGAGGGCCCCTCGCAGCCCGGCGGTGCCGAACTCGAGGGTGCCCGCGAAGCGCGCGGCGAGGTCGGCTGCCTCGGGGGACTCGGGATCCTGATCGGCGGCGTCGATGAGCGCTTCCAACTCGGCGCGCGTGTGGTCGTCGGGGTCTTCGGCGACCCAGGAGCGGGCCCGGGCGATCAGGTCGGTGAGGTCGGTCACCCGCGTTACTGTAGTCAGCCTGCCGTGGGTCGGGGGCCGCCTGGCACCCACTCGCGCCAGCCGGTCCCGGCTCGTGCCGCGCCGGTCAGCGCAGCCGCTCGGAGAACTCCGGGGTCTCGCGGCGGAACGCCGCCTCCCGGGCCACTTTGGTGTTGGGGGTGACCAGCAAGGCGAGCTGCTCGAGACGCTCCCGGGCGAAGGTTCGCCGCGGCCCGGCGTCCCAGGTGCGTCCGAAGAGCCGCTTGGCCGCGGCGAGGGCGTCGGGCGAGCGGGTCACCAGGTGCTCCACGAGCGCGTCGGCGGTGCTCATCGGGTCCTCGGCCAGGGTCGTGACCAGCCCGAGCTCGTGAGCCCGGGTGCCGTCGACGATCTCGCCGGTCATCGTGAGCAGCTTGGCGGTGTCGATGCCGACCAGCTCGGAGAGGCTCTGGATGCCCGACATGTCGGGCACCAGCCCCCACTTGGACTCCAGCACCGCCCACTGCGCGTCGGGCCGAGAGATCCGGAAGTCCGCGCCGAGCGCGATCTGGAGCCCGCCCCCGTAGCAGTGGCCGCGCACGGCGGCGATCACCGGCACCGGCAGCCGGCGCCAGCCCCAGGCCGCCTCCTGGAAGATGTTGGTGGCCCGCAGCGGTCGGGGCAGGAAGCTGCGGACGATCTGAAGCGGGTCCCGCAGCGTCGAGGCGAAGTCGAGCCCCGCGCTGAAGGACTCCCCGGCCCCGGTGAGCACCACGGCCCGCAGCGAGCGGTCGGCCCGCAGCCGCCGGCTGGTGGCCACCAGCTCGCGCAACATGTCCAGGGTCAGGCCGTTGAGCTTGTCCGGCCGGTCCAGCCAGACGCGGGCGACGCCGTCGTTCAGCGTGCAGGTGATGTTGTGGGCGGAGCGGGTGGCCATCGGGAGTCCTTCCAGGAGGGGGTGCACGGGTCGGCGGGCGTCGGCCGACCCGGGTCGGGGTCAGACGCGGGGGAGCACGGAGCCGAGCAGGTCGCCCATCCTGGTTGCCGCTGCGCGGCCGGCGGCCAGCACCTCCTCGTGGTCGAGCGGCTCGCCGGTGATGCCCGCTGCGAGGTTGGTCACCAGGGAGATCCCGAGCACCTCCATCCCGGCCTCGCGGGCCGCGATGGCCTCCAGGACCGTGGACATCCCCACCAGGTCGCCGCCGAGCACCCGGACCATCGCGATCTCAGCGGGCGTCTCGTAGTGGGGGCCGCGGAACTGGACGTAGACGCCCTCGTCCAGGCTCGGATCGATCTCGTGGCACAGACCGCGCAGCCGCTGCGAGTAGAGGTCGGTCAGGTCGACGAAGGTCGCCCCCTCGATCGGGCTGGTGGCGGTGAGGTTCAGGTGGTCGCTGATGAGGACCGGCGTGCCCGGCGACCAGGTCTCCCGCAGTCCGCCGCAGCCGTTGGTGAGCACCATGACCCGGCACCCGGCCGCCGCGGCGGTGCGGACGCCGTGCACGACCGCACGCACGCCCCGGCCCTCGTAGAAGTGTGTGCGTCCGAGGAAGACCAGAAGGCTGCGGTCGCCGGCGCGCACCGACCGGATCGTGCCACCGTGCCCGGCCACTCCGGGTGCGGCGAAGCCGGGCAGGTCGGTGGTCGGGATCTCGGCCACCACCTCGCCCAGAGCATCGACGGCCGGCAGCCACCCCGATCCCATCACCAGGGCCACGTCATGGCGCTCGAGGCCGGTCAGGTCGCGCAACCGCTCGGCGGCCGCTGCGGCAGCCCCGCGCGGGTCGGCGGGGGAGGCGGAAGGGTCCAGGGTGTGCTCGGCGGCACGGCCGTCAGACGGGCTCACCCTGGCAGCGTAGGACACCGCCTCGCCTCACAGTCCGCCGGAGCGGCACGGGCGCCGGCGCAGGGCGGCGACATAGTCGTCGGGGGCGTCGGCCGCCTCCGCGGCCTCGGCGAGAAGCCCGAGGTACGACGCGGAGGGGAGCCCGCCCTCGAACGCGTCCAGCACGTAGGCCCAGGCCACCTGCTCCCCTTCCAGGGTGGCGATCCGCACCCGGGTCTTGCGGTAGAGACCGGTGGTCACGCCTTCGACGTCGTCGAGAGCGGAGACATCCTCCTCGGTGACGTCGTAGAGCGCGACGAACACCTGCTCGTAGGCGTCTTGGACGAGGGTCGGCAGGGCTCCGTCCCACCCGTACTCCTCGCCGCCGAAGGTGAGCCGCCAGCCCTCCAGCCAGCCGGTCCCCTGCAACGGGGAGTGGGGGCAACGCTCGCTCATCCGCCGTGGGTCCATATTGGGCCCGTACGCCGCGTACAGGGTCACGGCGGCAGCGTAGTCACCCCCGCGACCGAGCCGCCGGGCGGGCGACCGGGCGGGCGACCGGCTGGGTGACCGGGTGCAGGACCGGGCGGTGGACTGGTTGGTGGCCGGGGATGGGGGACAATGACGCGCGTGACGCACGTGGTGATCATCGGAGGCGGGCCCGGCGGATACGAGGCGGCCCTCGTGGCAGCCCAACTGGGAGCGGAGGTCACGGTCGTCGACACCGACGGGATCGGGGGGTCCGCGGTGCTCACCGACTGCGTCCCGAGCAAGACGCTGATCGCGACCGCCGAGGTGATGAACGATCTCGAGGTGGCCCCCGAGCTGGGCATCGTGCTGGCCGGGGGCGCCTCCCCCGACCTCGTCGTGGACCTGCCGCAGGTCAACCAGCGGGTCCTCGACCTGGCTCGTGCGCAGTCGGAGGACACCGAGCAGCGGCTCACCCGGGACGGCGTCCGGGTCCTCCCGGGGCGGGGGCGGCTGGACGGTCCGCACCACGTGGTGGCCACGGCGGCCGACGGGTCCCAGGAGGTCCTCCAGGCCGACGCGGTCCTCGTCTGCACCGGGGCCGCGCCACGCACCCTGCCCTCGGCACAGCCGGACGGTGAACGAGTCCTGACCTGGGACCAGGTCTACGCACTCGACGAGCGTCCTGAGCACATCGTCGTCGTCGGCTCCGGCGTGACCGGCGCCGAGTTCGCGGGCGCCTACAACGCCCTGGGGATCCCGGTGACCCTGGTGAGCAGCCGCGACCGGGTGCTGCCGGGCGAGGACGCCGACGCCGCGGAGGTCCTCGAGCGGGTGTTCCGCCGGCGCGGGATGACCGTGCTCGCGCAGTCACGGATGGCGTCGGTGACCCGATCGGGGGACGAGGTGACCGTGGTTCTGGAGGACGGCCGCGAGGTCTCCGGGTCGCACTGCCTGCTCGCCCTGGGATCGGTGCCGAACACCCGCGGCGTGGGCTTGGAGGACAGCGGGGTTCGCCTCGACGACCGCGGGTTCGTCGAGGTCGACCGGGTCTCGCGCACCACGGCTCGGGGCGTGTACGCCGCCGGGGACTGCACCGGCGTCTTCATGCTGGCCTCGGTCGCGGCGATGCAAGGCCGGATTGCGATGTGGCACTTCCTCGGAGACGCCGTCGCCCCCCTCGACCTGCGGGCAGTGTGCTCCAACGTCTTCACTTCACCGGAGATCGCCACCATCGGCTGGACCCAGCGGGCGGTCGACGCCGGGGAGATCCAGGCCGAGGCCATCATGCTGCCGCTGGCCACGAACGCCCGGGCGAAGATGCAGGGCGTACACGACGGGTTCGTCAAGCTGTTCTGCCGGCCTGGAACCGGGATCGTGGTGGGCGGCGTCGTGGTCGCGCCGCGGGCCAGCGAGCTCGTCCACGCCATCTCGATCGCGGTGGCCGAGACCCTGACCGCGGACCAGGTGGCCCACGCGTTCACCATCTACCCCTCGCTCAGCGGGTCCATCGCCGAGGCCGCGCGTCGCCTGCATCGGCGGGACTGACTTCTCACCATCCGGATCGGTCGGGTTTCGACGACAGAGCGTGTCGGTGCTTGACATGATGGGGACTACTCGACCCCTCGCACCCGATCTCAGGAGCTCATCCGGATGCGCTCATCCCAGCGACGCCGGGCGCACGCCGCTGTGGCGCTTTCCCTCGTCGTCGGCCTCGTCGCCGCGACACATCTGATCGGTGCCGGTGTCGCACCGGCGCAGGCCGCCTCCCGCGAGGTCAACCAGTGGTACAAGGTGCCCGCCTCGGGCGCCTTCAACGTCCGCGGCCACGGATATGGCCACGGGCGCGGCATGTCGCAGCACGGCGCTCAGGGAGCGGCTCGGGCCGGGCTGACCCACGAGGAGATCCTCGCCTTCTACTACCCCGGGACCGAGCTCGAGCGCGCCTCGCGACGAATTCGCGTGCTGATCTCCTCCGACACCACTTCCGACGTCGAGGTCCTCCACCAGGACGGGCTCGGTCTGCGCGACCTGGGGGCCAAGCGGCGCTACGCGCTGCCCACGGACCTCGGCGCCACCCGGTGGCGGCTGACCACCGACAATCGCAACCGGGCCGTGGTCGACTACTACGCCGAGGGCCGCTGGGAGCGATGGTCTCCCGGTGGCAGCGAGGCACTCGAGGGCGACGGCCAGTTCGGAGGCGGCGGGCCGGTCACCCTGGTCACCCCGGCGGGGCAACGCACCTACCGGGGCACGCTGCGCGCCGCCTCTCCCGGCCCGGACGCCACCACCCGGCAGACGGTCAACGTGCTGACCCTCGACAACTACGTCAAGGGGGTCGTCGCCGCCGAGATGCCGGCCCTGTGGGAGCCGGAAGCCGTGCAGGCCCAGACGGTGGCCGCCCGCAGCTACGCCGTGTGGCACCGCTCGAACAGCGCCGGCCGCTCCTACCACATCTGCGACACCACGGCCTGTCAGGTGTACCGCGGCCGCGACGCCGAACACCCGGCCAGCAACGCCGCGGTCCGGGCGACCCGCCGCGAGGTGCTCACCTGGGGCGGTGAGCCGGCGTTCACCGAGTTCTCGGCCAGCTCCGGCGGGTGGACCGTCGCCAGCTCCATCCCCTACCAGGTTGCCCAGCCGGACCCCTACGACGGGTGGATCGGCAACGCCAATCACGACTGGTCGGTGCGACTGCGCGCCGCCGCCATCCAGAAGGCCTATCCCGCCCTCGGCAAGCTCCGCGGCGTCCGGGTGGTCGCCCGCGACGGCCACGGCCAGTGGAAGGGACGGGTAGACACACTGGTGCTCGACGGCAAGCGCAAGAACCTGCGGATCACCGGCGGCGAGTTCCGCTCCCGCTTCGGCCTGCGCTCGACCTGGTTCCGCCTCTGACCCGCGCGGTCGCGCTCTCGCCGTCCCCGCTGGCCAGGGCTCAGTCGTCCCCGCCGGCCAGGGCTCAGTCGCTGAGCTCGCAGATCACAGCGCCACTGGTGATCGTGGCACCGACCTCGGCGTTCAGCGCGGTGACGGTGCCGGACTTGTGCGCCTTCAACGGCTGCTCCATCTTCATCGCCTCGATGACCACCACCGTGTCGCCCTCGGCGAGGGCCTGGCCCTCCTCGACGGCCACCTTGACGATGGTGCCCTGCATCGGCGAGGTCACCGCATTGCCGGAGGCGGCCGCCCCGGCCCTCTTGCCACCCGAGCGCTTCGGCTTCCGCGCCCCCGCGGGGTCCGCCGAGGCCGCGGACACGGCCAGCGCCGCCGGCAGGACGACCTCGAGCCGCTTGCCGTTGACCTCGACGGTGACGGCCTCCCGCTCGGCGGGCTCCTCGCCCTCGCCGAGATCGCCGGAGTACGGCGGGATGTCGTTGTCGAACTCGGTCTCGATCCAGGAGGTGTAGACGGAGAACCTGGAGCCGTCGCCGACGAACGCGGGGTCGTCGACGACCGTGGCGTGGAACGGGATCACTGTGGGCATGCCCTCGACACGGAACTCGGCCAGCGCCCGCCGCGAGCGCGCCAGCGCGTGGTCCCGGTCCCGGCCGGTGACGATCAGCTTGGCGACCAGGGAGTCGAACGCGCCGGGCACGGTCTCGCCGGGGTCGTAGCCGCCGTCCATCCTCACGCCCGGACCGGACGGGACGTGCCAGGTCCTCAGCGTCCCGGGGGCCGGCATGAAGCCACGACCCGCGTCCTCGGCGTTGATCCGGAACTCGATCGAGTGCCCACTGATCGCAGGGTCGTCGTAGCCGAGCTCCTCGCCGGCGGCCACCCGGAACATCTCCCGCACCAGGTCGATCCCGGTCACCTCCTCCGAGACCGGGTGCTCGACCTGGAGCCGGGTGTTGACCTCGAGGAACGAGATCGTCCCGTCTTGGCCGACCAGGAACTCGCAGGTCCCTGCGCCGACGTAGCCGGCCTCGGCGAGGATGGCCTTGGACGAGGTGTAGAGGATCTCCATCTGCTCGGCGGAGAGGAAGGGGGCCGGCGCCTCCTCGACGAGCTTCTGGTGACGGCGCTGCAGGGAGCAGTCTCGCGTCGAGACCACCACGACGTTGCCGAACCGGTCGGCCAGGCACTGGGTCTCCACGTGCCGGGGACGGTCGAGGTAGCGCTCGACGAAGCACTCGCCGCGCCCGAAAGCCGCTGTGGCCTCGCGCACGGCCGAGTCGTAGAGGTCCGCGACCTCCGACTCCTGCCGGGCCACCTTGAGCCCGCGCCCGCCGCCGCCGAAGGCCGCCTTGATGGCGATCGGCAGTCCGTGCTCACGGGCGAAGGCCACCACCTCGTCGGCACCGGAGACCGGGTCGGGCGTGCCCGCCACGAGCGGGGCGCCCACCTTCTGCGCGATGTGCCGGGCCTGCACCTTGTCGCCCAGCGCGTCGATCGCCGCGGGAGGCGGGCCGATCCACACCAGTCCTGCGTCCTGCACGGCCTGGGCGAAGGCGGAGTTCTCGGCGAGGAACCCGTAGCCGGGATGCACGGAGTCCGCGCCGCTGCGCCGCGCGACATCGACGATCTTCTCGATGGAGAGGTAGGAGTCGGCGGGCGTGGCCCCACCCAGGGAGTAGGCCTCGTCGGCAAGCCGGACGTGGAGCGCGTCGCGGTCCGGGGCGGCGTACACGGCGACGCTGCCGATGCCGGCGTCCCGGCACGCGCGGATCACGCGGACCGCGATCTCCCCCCGGTTGGCGATCAGCACCTTCTGCAGCGGCTTGACGTCGGGCACCACCGGCTCCTCGCTCGTGACATCTCGGCTTGGCTTCGGAGTCTAGGGCCACGGGCTCCTCGGACTTCGCGGAGGTCTCGGGTGGGGCCGCGACGTGCCCTTCGTGGCCGCACACGTCAGACTGTGGGCATGGCGCTGTCTGAGGAGCACGAGATCTTCCGTCGCACGATGCGTGAGTTCGCTGAGAAGGAGGTCGCCCCGCACGTCGCGGCGTGGGATAAGGCGAAGCACTTCCCGGTCGACCTCGTCCACACCATGGGCGACCTGGGCCTCTTCGGGCTCACTGCGCCCGAGGAGCACGGCGGTATGGACGGCGACTTCACCAGCCTGTGCATCGCCATCGAGGAGCTGGGCCGCGTCGACCAGTCGGTCGGCGTCACGCTCGAGGCCGGGGTCGGACTGGGCATCAACCCGATCCTCACCTTCGGCACCGCGGAGCAGAAGGACCGCTGGCTGCCCGACCTGATCGCCGGGCGGTCGCTGGCGGCCTTCGGGCTCACCGAGCCGGGCGCGGGCTCCGACGCCGCGTCGACCCGGACTCGGGCCGAACTCGACAACGACGCGTGGGTGGTCAACGGGGCCAAGCAGTTCATCACCAACTCCGGCACGGAGATCTCCTCGGTAGTGACCGTGACCGCGCGGACGGGGACGACGCGCACCGCGACGGGCGCCGAGCGCCCCGAGGTCAGTGCGATCGTGGTCCCGCTGGGAACTCCCGGGTTCGCCGTCGAACCCCCCTACGACAAGCTCGGCTGGCACATCTCCGACACCCACGCGCTGTCGTTCACCGACGTCCGGGTCCCGGCCGACCACCTGCTCGGCGAGCGAGGGCGCGGCTATGCGCAGTTCCTCGCCACGCTCGATGACGGCCGGGTGGCGATCGCGGCGCTGGCGGTCGGCTGCATCCAGGCGTGCCTGGACCTCAGCGTCGAGTACGCCGGAGACCGGACCACGACCGGTGGGCCGATCGGCGGCAAGCAGGGTGTCGCCTTCCAGATCGCCGACCTGGAGGTGATGGCCCGGGCCGCGCGTGCGCTGACCTACGAGGCGGCGGCGATGAAGGACGCCGGCCTCGACCAGGGGCCTCGGCGGCAGGAGTTCAAGCGGGCCGCGTCCGTCGCGAAGCTCTACGCCAGCGAGTCGGCGGTGACCGCCACCCGGATCGCCACCCAGGTCTTCGGTGGCTACGGCTTCATGGAGGAGTACCCCGTGGCCCGGTTCTACCGCGACGCCAAGATCCTGGAGATCGGCGAGGGAACCAGCGAGGTGCAGCGGATGCTCATCGCCCGGGGGCTCGGCCTTCCGGTGGAGTGACGCGGACGAGGCCGTCGGAATGCGGATGCTCGTCACCGGGGGCGCGGGCTTCATCGGCTCCCACTACGTGCGGTCGGTGCTCGGCGACGCGTGGGGCGGAGCCCGTCCCGACCGAGTGCTGGTGCTCGACAAGCTCACCTACGCCGGGAACCTGGCCAACCTGGATCCGGTGCGCGACGACGCCAGGCTGCGCTTCGTGCACGGCGACATCCTCGACGCGACGCGGGTGGACGCGCTGGTCGCTGAGGCGGAGGTGGTCGTGCACTTCGCGGCCGAGTCGCACGTCGACCGCTCGATCGCCCGCGGGCGCGACTTCGTCGAGACCAACGTCGTGGGCACCCAGACGCTGTTGGACGCGGCCGCGCGGCACCCGGTCTCCCGGTTCGTGCACGTCTCGACCGACGAGGTGTACGGCTCGATCGAGCACGGCTCGTGGACCGAGGCGGAGCCGCTGCTCCCCAACTCGCCGTACTCGGCCTCCAAGGCCGCCTCGGACCTGATGGCCCGCGCCTATCACCGCACGCACGGGGTGCCGGTGTGCCTGACGCGGTGCTCCAACAACTACGGGCCCTACCAGTTCCCCGAGAAGGTGATCCCGCTCTTCGTGACCAACCTGCTCGACGGGCGCGAGGTGCCGTTGTACGGCGTGGGGGCCAACGTGCGGGACTGGCTGCATGTCGACGACCACTGCCGGGCCGTCCACCGGGTCCTCGAGGACGGCCGGCCCGGCGAGGTCTACAACGTCGGCGGCGGCACGGAGCTGTCCAACAAGGAGCTCACCGGCCTGCTGCTGGAGGCCACCGGGTCGGGGTGGGAGCGGGTCCGGCAGGTCCCCGACCGGCTCGGTCACGACCTGCGCTACTCGGTGGACTGGACCAAGATCCGCACCGAGCTGGGCTACCTGCCCCGGGTGGCCTTCGCCGACGGGCTGGCCGAGGTGGTGGCGTGGTACCGCGAGCACCGATCCTGGTGGGAGCCGCTCACCAGGCGCTGACCGGCCCCGGGGGCCCCTGGGGGCCGAGAGGCCCTCTGATCGCCGCTCGGGCCGAGCGAGCCAGGCGGGCGGCCCCGGGGGGTCGGTGGCACCGGCGCGGGCGGGTCTGAGAGTGTTGCCACAAGCAGTGCCAGACAGGCAGCAGCCGACAGGCAGGCGCCAGGCAGGCAGCAGGAGCTGGCAGGCGGGCAGGCAGGCGGGGGTCCGCTGCCGGATCGCCACCGTGAACCGGGAGGGGCATTGGCCATCAAGGACATCGGGCCGCAACCGCAGAGCTTCGACCTCGAGAGCGCGACGCGCGATAACCCGAACTACCGCGTCGTTGCGTGGTCGGGGCAGTACCTCCAGCTGACCCTCATGTCGATCCCCGTCGGCGAGGACATCGGCCTCGAGGCGCACCCGGAGACCGACCAGTTCCTCCGCCTCGACGCGGGCCGGGGGCGGGTGCAGATGGGCCCCACCAAGGACCAGCTCGACTTCGACCGGGAGGTCGAGGACGGCTGGGCGATCCTGGTGCCCGCCGGCACGTGGCACAACGTGACCAATATCGGCGAGGAGCCCATGCGGCTCTACGCCGTCTACGCGCCGGTCCACCACGCCCCGGGCAAGGTCCAGGCCACGGACGCCGACGCCGAGCGCGACGAGGAGGCGGGCAGCGACGAGCCGCCGAGCTGGTCCTCGCAGCCCGCTCAGCCGCCGCCGGACGAGCACGCCTGACCAACCGCCGCGGTCGTGGTGGCGACGTCCCGCGCCGCCGGCGGCAAGGCCCCGGGGTCACTCCAGGAGCGAGAGCAGGTATGCGCCGTACCCGGAGCTGCGGAGCCGGGATGCTCGCTCGCCGAGCTCCTCGTCGGTGAGCCACCCCTGTCGCCAGGCGACCTCCTCGGGCGCGCCGATCTTGAGTCCCTGGCGTGCCTCGACCGTGCGGATGAAGCCCGCCGCGTCGGCCAGAGAGTCGAAGGTGCCGGTGTCGAGCCATGCGGTGCCCCGGGCCAGCCGGGCGACTTGCAGCCGGTCCGCCTCCAGGTAGCGGCGATTGAGGTCGGTGATCTCCAGCTCGCCGCGCGGGCTGGGCCGCAGTTCCCGGGCCATCGCGACCACGTCGTGGTCGTAGAAGTAGAGCCCGGTGACGGCGTAGTGGCTGCGCGGCTGTGCCGGCTTCTCCTCGATCGACAGCGCCCGCCCGGCGTCGTCCAGCTCCACCACGCCGTACGCCGTGGCGTCGGCGACCCAGTACCCGAAGATGACCGCGTCGTCGACGTCGCCGTAGCGCTCCAGCTGGCGCCCCAGGCCGGGGCCGTAGAACAGGTTGTCCCCCAGGATCAGGGCCACCCGGTCGCCCCCGATGAAGTCCGCGCCGATCGTGAACGCCTGCGGCAGGCCGTCGGGGGAGGGCTGGGTGGCATAGTCGATCGCGATTCCGAAGTCGGACCCGTGGCCGAGGAGCCGGACGAACTGGTCCTGGTCTCCCGGCGTCGTGATGACGAGGACGTCGCGGATCGCGGCCAGCATCAGCGTGGACAGCGGGTAGTAGATCATCGGCTTGTCGTAGACGGGCATCAGCTGCTTGCTGATCCCCAGCGTGATCGGGTGCAGCCGCGACCCGGTGCCGCCGGCCAGGATGATCCCCTTCACGCCGGGCCCGCTCGCATCCGGCAGGGCGCCCACAGCTCGGGCCAGGAGAACCCCAGCTCGCGCACCATCGTGCGCAGCAGCGGCAGCCCGACGCCGACCACGGTGTGCGGGTCGCCGTCGATGGCCCGGACGAAGGCGCCGCCGAGGCCGTCGATGGTGAAGCCGCCGGCCACCTGCAACGGCTCCCCGGTCGCCACGTAGGCCGCGATCTCCGCGTCGGTGACGTCGGCGAAGTGGACGACGGTGCGGGCGGCCCGGGCGACACTCTGCGGGGCGCTGCCGGTGTGCCGGTCCCCGGCGCTCCGGTCCCCGCCGTGCTCACGCTCGGTGCGGATCACGCAGTGCCCGGTGTGCAGGACGCCCGCGCGGCCGCGCATCGCACGCCAGCGCCGGGCCGCGATTTCTGGCGAGCCCGGCTTGCCGTGCACCTCGCCGTCCAGCTCCAGCACCGAGTCGCAGCCGATGACCAGGGCCTCGTCGTGGACCTGGGCGGCCACCGCCTCGGCCTTGAGCCGAGCCAGCGCCACCGAGAGCCGCTCGGGGTCGCTGATCTCGATGGCGGACTCGTCCACGCCGGAGGCGATCACCTCGGGGTCGAGGCCGGCCGCCCGCAGGGTCGCCAGCCGAGCCGGCGACTGCGAGGCGAGGACGAGGTGTGGGGTGCTCACAGACGCGCCAGGGACTGCATCAGCGGGTCCAGCCCGACCGAGCCCAGGTCGAGCGCCTGACTGTGGAAGGTGCGCAGGTCGAAGTCGACTCCGTGCCGCGCCTGGGCCTCCGCGCGGGCGCGCAGCCACAGCCGCTCGCCGACCTTGTATGACGGCGCCTGGCCGGGCCAGCCGAGATAGCGGTTGACCTCGAACCGGAGCGTGGCGTCGTCGATGCGCGTATGGGCCCGCATGAAGGCGTAGACGAGGTCGGCGGTCCACCGGCCGCCGGGGTGGAACCCGAAGGGGTTGTCGGCCGGGATCGGCAGCTGCAGGTGCATCCCGATGTCGACCACGACACGGGCCGCGCGCATGCCCTGGGCGTCGAGCATCCCCAGCCGGTCGGCGGGGTCGGCGAGGTAGCCGAGCTCGTCCATGAGCCGCTCGGCGTAGAGCGCCCAGCCCTCGCCGCTGCCGGAGACCCAGCACATCTGCCGTTGCCAGCGGTTCAGCAGCTCGCGACGGTACGTCGCCTGGCCGACCTGGAGGTGATGGCCGGGGACGCCCTCGTGGTAGACCGTGGTCACCTCGCGCCAGGGGCTGAACCGGGTGACGCCCTCCGGCACCGACCACCACATCCGGCCGGGCCGGCCGAAGTCCTCGCTGGGACCGGTGTAGTAGATGCCGCCGTCCTGGGTGGGGGCGATGCGGCACTCGATGCGGCGCACCGGGTCCGGGATGTCGAAGTGGGAGCCGGCGAGCTCGCTCACCGTCCGGTCGGCGAGCTCCTGCATCCAGTCCCGGAATGCCTCGGTGCCCTCGACGAAGCGCGCCGGGTCCTGATCCAGCGCCCGGGCCGCCTCGGCGATCGTGCTGCCGGGGACCAGCTGCTCGGCGATCTGCTGCATCTCGGTCTCGATCCGGTGCAGCTCCTCCCAGCCCCAGGCGTAGGTCTCCTCGAGGTCGACCCGGGCCCCCAGGAAGTAGCGGGAGGCCAGCTCGTAGTGCTCGCGGCCGACGGCGTCCTCGGTCCGGCCCCGGGGCACCATCTGTTCGGTGAGGAACCGGCCGAACTCGGCGAACGCCTCGGTCGCCGCCGCGGCGTGCCGTTCGAGTCGGTCCCGCGCGCCGCCGTCGGGGGCGCCGGCGACGAGGGTGCTGAAGACGCTGGGCGTCGCGGCCTGGCCGGTCCACTGGCGCAGCTGGCCGGCGACCTCGACGTACTGGCGGCGCGCCGAGACGCTGCCGGTGGCTGCGGACTCGAGCAGTGTCCGCCGGTAGCCGGCGAGTGTCGTGGGGACCGCGGCGAGCCGGGCCTCGATGTCCTGCCAGCCCTGTGCGCTGGAGGTGTCCATGAGGTCGAACACCGCGCGGACCTCGTGCAGGCCGCTGACGATGACCGACACCTCGGACTGTGGCACGCCCGCCTCGAGTCGCTCGAGGGTGAGCTGCAGTCGCTCCAGGAGCGCGTCCTGGGCGGCCTGCTCGCGCTCGTCGACGGGGGTTGCCTGACGGGCTGCACCCAGGGTGCGCCGGGCCAAGTCCTCGCGGGCGGCGAAGCCGTCGGGGGACAGGTCGGTGAGCCGGTCCTCGTGGCCGGGGACCCCTGCCTCGGTGGCCAGGACCGGGTCGAGGACGGCGATCTCGTCGACGAAGGCGTCCGCGATCGCGTCGACGGGCCGGTGCTGTGATGTCGTCACGGCGACCCACCCTAGGTGAGCCGACGGCGGTGGCGAGCGGTCCCCTCAGCGCGGCAGCGCGCTGGCCCGCCATCCGCCGGGACCGGCCGGGAACGTCGCCCGCATCCGGCGGTGCGGGGCGGCCCAGGCCGACACCCGGCGCGGCTGGCCCTCGGTGCGTGCCGCCGCAGCGGCTGCGAAGGCTCGGACGACCGCCACGACCGCCGCGACCTCCTCTTCGGTCGCGGCGCCGCGGATCAGCGTCATCGGCGCACGGGCGGAGCCGGGGCCATTCTCGGAGCTCGTCACAGCGGGATGTTCCCGTGCTTCTTGGGCAGCGATGAGGCGCGCTTGGTGCGCAGCAGCCGCAGCGCCCGGGCGATCTCGGCTCGTGTCTCGTGCGGGTTGATCACCGCGTCGACGTAGCCGCGGTCGGCGGCGAGGTAGGGGTTCGCGAGGGCGTCGTCGTACTCGGTGATCAGGTCCGCGCGCAGCGCCTCCGGGTCCGCTGCGGCGGCCAGCTCGTTGCGGTAGAGGATGTTCACCGCACCCTGCGCCCCCATCACGGCGACCTGTCCCGTCGGCCACGCCAGGTTGATGTCGGCCCCGAGGTGCTTAGACCCCATGACCACGTAGGCGCCGCCGTAGGCCTTGCGGGTGATCACGGTGACCAGGGGCACGGTGGCCTCGGAGTAGGCGTAGATCAACTTGGCGCCGCGCCGGATGATGCCGCTGAACTCCTGGTCGGTGCCCGGCAGGAAGCCCGGGACGTCGACGAAGGTCAGCACCGGGATGTTGAACGCGTCGCAGGTCCGCACGAAGCGGGCGGCCTTCTCCGAGGCGTCGATGTCGAGCGTCCCGGCCAGCTGCATCGGCTGGTTGGCCACGATCCCCACCGGGTGCCCCTCGACCCGGCCGAACCCGACCACCATGTTGGGCGCGAACAGCGGATGGACCTCGAGGAACTCCCCGTCGTCGACGACTGCCTCGATGACGGCGTGGATGTCGTAGGGCTGGTTGGGGGAGTCGGGGATGAGGGTGTCGAGCGCCCGGTCGGCGTCGGTCGGCTCGTGGTCGGCGACGTCGGGGTAGACCGGCGCCTCCTCCAGGTTGTTCTGCGGGAGATAGGACAGCAGCGCCTTGACGTACTCGATCGCGTCGTCCTCGTCGGAGGCCATGTAGTGCGCGTTGCCCGAGCGGGTGTTGTGGGTGCGAGCGCCGCCGAGCTCCTCCATCGTGACGTCCTCGCCGGTCACGGTCTTGATGACGTCGGGACCGGTGATGAACATGTTCGAGGTGCCGTCGACCATGACGGTGAAGTCGGTGACGGCGGGGGAGTAGACGTGCCCCCCGGCGCAGGAGCCCATGATCAGGCTGATCTGGGGGACGACCCCGGAGGCGTGGACGTTGCGGCGGAAGATCTCGCCGTAGAGCCCGAGCGAGACCACTCCCTCCTGGATCCGCGCGCCGGCGCCCTCGTTGATGCCGACGATCGGGCAACCGGTCCTGATCGCGAGGTCCATGACCTTGACGATCTTCTCGCCGTACACCTCACCGAGTGAGCCGCCGAACACCGCGAAGTCCTGGGAGAAGACGCAGACCTGGTGGCCGTTGACCGTGCCGTAGCCGGTCACCACGCCGTCCCCGTAGGGCCGGCGCTTCTCCAGCCCGAAGTTCGTCGAGCGATGCCGGGCCAGCTCGTCGAGCTCGACGAAGGTGCCCTCGTCGAAGAGCGCGGCGATCCGCTCGCGGGCGGTCATCTTGCCGCGCGCGTGCTGCTTCTCGATCGCCTTGGCCGAGCCGGCATGCACGGCCTCCTCGAGCCGCCGCTCCAGGTCCGCCTGTCGGCCGGCGGTGGTGTGCAGGTCGATGCCGTCGGCCGCGGCCTTGCGCACCGCGCTGGCGTCGGTCGCGGTCTTGGATTCGGTGACGGCGTCGGTCACGGGGCCTCCCTGGAATTGCTGCCGGTGCGGACCGGGGGCTCGGCTCGCTGCGAGTGTGGCGCCAATCTAGTAGGTGTGAATGCCACCCCTTCGAGCCGCCTGCCCCTCGATGGCCACACCCTCGCCGCCGACCTCGCCGCCCGGGTGCCGGGATGGCAGGTCACGGTGCTGCCCGCGGTGGCCTCCACCAACACCCGGCTGGCGGCCGACGCCCGGGCCGGCGCACCCGAGGGCACCGTGCTGGTCACCGAGCACCAGACGGCGGGACGCGGCCGCCTCGACCGCGCCTGGGTCGCCCCGCCGGGTGCCGCGCTCACCTTCTCGGTGCTGCTGCGCCCTGACGCGCCCGAGCCCCGGTGGACGTGGCTGCCGCTGGTCGCCGGGCTCGCCGTGCTCGACGGCGTCGCCTCGGCGGGAGGTCCTCGCTGCGCCCTGAAGTGGCCCAACGACGTGCTGTACGCCGAGCGGAAGCTGGCCGGCCTGCTCGCCGAGCGGGTGGAGACGCCGGGCGGGTCCGCCGCGGTCCTCGGTGTCGGCCTCAACGTGTCCACCCGTCCCGAGGAGCTGCCGGTGGAGTCCGCCACCTCGTTGGCGCTCACCGGCAACCCCGTGACGGACCGGGCGGCGCTGCTGATCGAGGTGCTGGCCGCCCTGGCCGAGCGGTCCATCCAGTGGAGTCGGGGTGGTCGGGAGGCTCGGGGTTCGCTCGCGCGGGCCTACACATCGGCGTGCACGACGCTTGGCCGGCGGGTGCGGGCGCACCTGCCGTCCGGGGAGGTGCTGGAGGGGCTCGCCAGCGACGTCGACTGCGACGGCGCTCTGGTCGTGGAGGTGGAGGGGGCGCCGCTGGTCGTCGCGGCTGGCGACGTGGTGCACCTGCGCACCCTGTCGTGAGGACCGGGCGCCGGGCGGCGCATGCGATGATGAGCCGCGTGGCCGTCCCCGCGACACCGTCCCACCGGGACACCTGACCGGGTCGGCTGCTGTCGTGCCCACCTACACCGCGGCGGAGCTCGCCTCGGGGATCGGGATCCCCGAGGCGCAGGCGCGTCGCTTCTTCCGGGCCCTGGGCTTCCCCGACTCCCACGACGAGGTGCGCTACACCGAGGAGGACCGCCGTGTGCTCGCCGCCGTCGTGCGGGCCCTCGAGCGGTCGCAGGTCGACCTCCCGACCGCGGTCCGGCTGGTGCGGGCGGTCGGGCAGAACGTGGCCCGGATGGCCGACTGGCAGGTGGCGGCTCTCGTGCTCCTGGCCGAAGAGCTCTATCCCACCGACCCCCGGGAGGTGGCCACCCGTCGCGTGGTGGACGCCGACGTCTCTCGAGCCATGGAGATGGTGCTCTGGCATGCCTGGCGCCGCCACGTCGACGCGGCGCTCACCCGGTTGCGCGAGCACGGCGAGGACGAGGATGCCGAGGCGGCCACCACCGTGACCGCCGCCTTCGCCGACCTGGTCAACTTCTCTGCGCTCGCCAACGAGATGGACACCGACCGGCTAGGCGAGATGGTGGAGATCTTCGAGTCCCGGTGCGGGGACGTGGTCTCCGCCCACGAGGGACGGATGATCAAGACGATCGGCGACTCGGTTCTCTTCGTGGTCGACGACGCCGATAGCGCGGTGCGGATCGCGGCCGGGTTGATCGAGGTGATCGGGGCGGACACGCGGCTGCCCGACGTGCGGATCGGCCTGGCGACCGGTCCGGTGGTGATCCGGCTCGGCGACGTGTTCGGGCCACCGGTCAACCTGGCGGCCCGGCTGACCTCGCTGGCCCGGCGCAACCGGATCCTCGGTGACGACGCGACGGTGGCCGCGCTGAGCCCAGGCACCTTCGAGGCCCGACGGCTGACCGCTCGCCCGCTGCGTGGCTTCGGGCTGGTCGAGCCGGTGGCGATCCGCCCACGCTGAGCGAGCCCACCCGCCGACACCGGGGTCGGGACTTAAGTCCCAGCGGGCCTCAGGCCCGGCCAGACGTCCCTCCGTGGTAGTCCTCCCGGGTCAAAGGGGGGCAAATCATGACGCGCGTCGACGCCAACGGCGAAACTTGACGGGTGTTCACAGTTCAAGGAATCGAGCTGGACCCGGTCGAGAGGCGCGCCTGGCGCGACGGGACCGAGATCCGCTTGTCGCGCAAGGAGTTCGACCTCCTCCATGCGCTGATCCGACGCCCCGGCGAGGTCGTGTCCCGTCAGCAGTTGATGTTCGAGGTCTGGCAGACCACGTTCTACACCTCGTCGAAGACCATCGACGTCCACCTCGGGTGGCTGCGCCGCAAGCTCGGCGACGACCCGAGGAAGCCCACCGTGATCAGCACGGTCCGCGGCCGGGGGCTGCGCTTCGAGCCACACCCGCCGGCCTCCGCGCTGGCGACACCGCGCGCCAGCTGACCTCGCGGCTGGCTACGCTCGACGGCGTGAGCCCAGCCCTCCCGACCCCGGTGGATCCAGCTCCGGCTGCCCGCCCTGATCCACGGCAGGATCGGTCGCCGGGCGCCGGGACGCCCCGGCTCGCGGTTGTCGGCGGTGGCCAGCTGGCCCGGATGATGGCGCAGGCAGCGGTGGGACTGGGCGTCCCGCTGCGGTTGCTGGCCGAGGGGGCCGACGTCTCGGCGGCGCAGGTGATTCCCGACTGCCTCGTCGGCGACTACCGCGACCTCGACACCCTGCGGCGTGCGGTGCATGGCTGCCGGGTGGTCACCTTCGACCACGAGCACGTCCCGACCGAGCACCTGCACGCCCTCGCCGACGCGGGCGTGGCCTGCCGCCCCGGCCCCTCCGCCCTGGTCCATGCTCAGGACAAGGGCGTGATGAGGGCCCGGCTCCGGCATCTCGGCGTCCCGTGTCCCCGGAGCGCGATCGTCGGTGAGCCCTCCGACGTCGCCCGTTTCGCCGAGACGGTCGGCGGCCTTCCGGTCGTGCTCAAGACCACGCGCGGTGGCTACGACGGCAACGGCGTGTGGGTGGTGCACACGGCGGAGGACTGCGAGGCGGTCTTCGACGCCGCGCAGCGGCTCGGGGTCGAGATCCTCGCCGAGGAACGGGTCGACTTCGCTCGCGAGCTGTCCGCGCTCGTCGCCCGGTCGCCGTCGGGACAGGTGGCGGCGTACCCGGTGGTGGAGTCGGTGCAGCGCGACGGGATCTGCTGGGAGGTGACCGCGCCCGCTCCCGGGCTGCCCGAGTCGCGGGCGATCCAGGCGCAGCAGATCGCGATGCGCGTGGCCGCCGAGCTCGACGTCACCGGCATCCTGGCCGTCGAGCTCTTCGAGACCGGCGAGGGGGCGGTGCTCGTCAACGAGCTGGCCATGCGGCCGCACAACACCGGTCACTGGAGCATGGACGGCGCCGCGACGGGGCAGTTCGAGAATCACCTGCGCGCGGTCCTCGACCTGCCGCTGGGGTCGCCTCAGCCGCGTCAGCGGTGGGCGGTGATGGTCAACATCCTCGGCGGCGACCACGGCGACCTCGCCGAGGACCTGTACGCCGGCTACCCCCATGCGCTGGCGCGGGACCCCGCGCTGCGCGTGCACCTCTACGGCAAGACGGTGAAGCCGGGCCGCAAGGTCGGCCACGTGACGGCCTACGGCGAGGATCTCGAGGACGTGCGCGAGCGCGCCCGGCACGCCGCCGCCTGGTTCCGCGGGGACCTGGGCCCCGACAGTGAGGCCGCCAGCGAGGCCGACAGCGAGGCCGACAGCGAGGCCGACAGCGAGGCCGACGGGGAGGGCCCCGGGCAGGCCGGCAGGGAGGAGAGCGGGAGATGAGCGGACCTCTGGAGGTGCCCCCGGTGGTGGGCATCGTGATGGGCTCGGACTCCGACTGGCCGACGATGCGAGCCGCCGCCGAGGCGTGCGCGGAGTTCGACGTGCCTGTGGAGTCGGACGTGGTCTCGGCGCACCGGATGCCCGAGGAGATGCTGGAGTACGGCCGCTCGGCCGCCGCCCGCGGCCTGCGCGTGCTGATCGCCGGGGCCGGGGGAGCCGCGCACCTGCCCGGCATGCTGGCCGCCGTCACCCCCCTGCCGGTGGTCGGAGTCCCGGTTCCGCTGCGCCACCTCGACGGCCTGGACTCACTGCTGTCGATCGTGCAGATGCCCGCGGGGGTCCCAGTGGCCACTGTCGCGGTGGGCAACGCCCGCAACGCCGGGCTGCTGGCGGTGCGGATCCTGGCCGCGTCCGACGACGCGATGCGCTCGCAGATGGAGGACTTCCAGCGCCGCCTGCGCGAGAGCGCCCGGGAGAAGGGCCGCGCCGTCCGCGCGGGGCTCGACGCGCCGGCTGGTTTCTAGCGCGGGCTCGGCTAGGGTCCGGTGGGTGCGGGAGTCCGTCCGACGCCACCCGGTCGTCGCGTACGTCGTGCTGGCCTGCGCGCTCTCCTGGGCATGGTGGCTCCCGATGCTGGTCGCCGGTGCGGTCGCGCGTCCTGGTGACGGCTGGCCGACTCACCTGCCTGGACTCCTCGGGCCCGCCCTGGCCTGCGTTGCGGTCACCGCACTCGTCGACGGCCGTCCCGGCCTCGCCGACCTGTGGCGCCGGACCACCCGGTGGCGCGTCGGCTGGGGATGGTGGCTGCTCGTGGTCGGCACCGCGGCGCTCGCCCTTCTCGGGGTGCTCGTCCCCCTGGCCTCCGGGGAGGAGGTGCCCTCCTGGTCGGCGTTCACCCGATACACCGGGATCGCCGACATCGGCCTGCTCGGGGCGGTGATCTACGCCCTGGTCGTCAACGGCTTCGGCGAGGAGATCGGCTGGCGCGGCTTCGCCGTAGACCGGCTCATCGACGCCCACGGGCTCACCCGCACCTCCCTGATGGTCACCGGGTCCTGGGCGGTGTGGCACGTGCCGCTCTTCCTCATCGTGGAGTCGTTCCGTGGCTTCGGGGTCGCGGGCAGCGTGGGGTGGCTCGTCGGGCTCACCGCCGGGTCGCTGGTGCTGACGCGGCTCTACCTCTCCACCGGCCGGAGCATCGCCCTGGTCGCGGCCTGGCACACAGCCTTCAACCTGACCAGCGCCACCGATGCCACCGCCGGGGCCGCTGCCGCGGTCAGCAGCACGCTGGTCATGGTCGCGGCGGCCTGGATCGTCCTGGTCGACCTGCGGGGTGGGCCAGGCAGCGTCCGCTCCACGGGTGCCGGCTGACCCAGGAGCGGCTCAACCGGCCCGACCGGGCAGGCCGAACATGGCTGCGACCCTCAGCGATCAGGACTGAAGCGCGGCCACTCCATCGCCGGGCAGGTGTCCATGACCATCGGCACACCCGCGGCCCGGGTGCGCCGGAACGCGTCGTGATCCACCACCCCGAGCTGGAACCAGACCCCACGAGCACCGACCCGCACCGCCTCGTCGGCGAACGGCCCGGCCTTGTCGGAGCGGCGGAAGACATCCACGACATCGACGCGGAACGGGATGTCGGCCAGGGCCGGGTAGCCCTGCTCGCCCAGGACGGTGGGTGCGGCCGGGTGCACCGGCACGATCCGCTTGCCACGCCGCTGGAGCAGGCTGGCGATGGAGTACGCCGTCCGGCTGGGGTCGCCGGACAGGCCGACGACCGCCCAGGTGTCGCACTCCTGGAGCATCAAGCGGATGGCCGAGTCGTCGAGCCAGGGCAGGCCGTTCATATCGGGCAACCTACCCGGGGCGACAGAACGCCAAGCGCCGTGGTTTCCTTGCCTGCGTCGCGCGGTGGGTGTGCCGGGGATTGTTGCGATTTCGTGTCGATGTCGCCTCTGAAGACCCTCCGGTCTGTCCAACGCCGCGCGCAGCGCTTATGAACAAGGGGCTGACAAACGGGGGCCGAGAGGCCTGACGAGAGGGAAGAGGCACACATGCATCTGCGACGAGGACGGACCCTCGGAGCCGGGGTGGCCGCCACCGCGCTGCTGCTCAGCGGCTGCGGCGGCGGGGACGACGGGGGCGGCGGCGACACCGGCGGAGAGGCCGCCGAGGGCGGCAGCTTCTCGGTCTACATCTGCGAGCCGGAGAGCCTGATCCCGCAGGACACCAACGAGACCTGCGGCGCCGAGGTGCTCAACGCCCTCTTCGTTCCGCTGGTCAACTTCGACCCCGAGACCAGCGACCCGCTGTACGGCGAGGACTCCGCCGACGCGATGGCGGAGTCCATCGAGTCCGAGGACCAGCAGACCTGGACGATCACCCTCAAGGAGGGCTTCACCTTCCACAACGGCGAGCCGGTGGACGCCGCGGCGTACGCCCGGGGCTGGAACGCCGGCGCCTACAGCCCGAACGCCTACGGCAACGCCTACTTCTTCGAGAACATCAACGGCTACGAGGACCTCCAGGCCCCCGAGGACGGCGGCGAGCCCGAGGCGACCGAGATGACCGGTCTCCGTGTGGTCGACGACACCACCCTCGAGGTCGAGCTCAACGCGCCGTTCAGCCAGTTCCCGCTGACGCTGGGCTACACCGCCTTCTACGCGCTCCCCGAGGCCTACGAGGAGGACCCCAAGGCGTTCCTGGAGCAGCCGATCGGCAACGGGCCGTTCCAGATGGACGGGCCCTGGGAGCACAACCAGCGGATCAGCACCACGCGCTACGAGGACTACGCCGGCGAGCTGGCCAAGGCCGACGCCGTGGAGTTCCGGATCTACTCCGAGTTGAACACCGCCTACAACGACCTGCTGGCCGGCAACCTCGACGTCATGGACTCGATTCCGCCCGAGCGGCTCGCTGACGCCGAGGCCCAGTTCGGCGACCGGTTCATCCAGCGGCCCTCCTCGGCGTTCACCTACCTGGGCTTCCCGCTCTACGACGACCGGTTCTCCGACGTCAACCTCCGCCGGGCGATCTCGATGGCGATCGATCGTCAGCCGATCATCGACGCGATCTACAACGGCGCGTACACCCCGGCCGCCTCGGTGGTGTCCCCGGTGGTCGCCGGCTCCCGCGAGAACCCGTGCGGCGCGAACTGCGAGTACAACCCCGAGGAGGCCAAGCGGCTCTTCGACGAGGCCGGTGGCCTCGACGGCCCGCTGGTGCTGTGGTTCAACAGCGGTTCTGGCCACGAGGACTGGATCGAGGCGGTCTCCAACCAGCTGCGCTCCAACCTCGGCATCAACAACATCCGCTTCCGGTCTCTGGACTTCGCCGAGTACCTCCAGCTGCTGGACGAGGAGAAGGTCACCGGTCCGTTCCGGCTCGGCTGGGTGATGGACTACCCGAGCCCGCAGAACTACCTCGAGCCGATCTACAGCACGAACGGGTCCTCGAACAACTTCGGCTACTCCAACAAGCAGGTGGACGAGTTGATCGACCAGGGCAACCGTGCCGGGTCGGTCGACGAGGGCATCGAGTTCTACCAGCAGGCCGAGGACCTGATCCTCCAGGACATGCCCAACATCCCGATGTGGTTCGCCCTGGTCCAAGCCGCCCACTCCGACAGGGTCGACAACGTCATCGTCGACGCGTTCGACCGAATCAACACGTCCGGCATCACCGTGAATCAGTGACGCCTCGGGTCGCCCCGCCCCGGCCGTGGGGCGGGGCGACCCGGTTCCTCCCGGGCAGGTGACCACCCTGCCCCAGACCCTCGGAGGTGAGCCTTGGGCCGCTACGTCGCTCGCCGGCTCCTGCAGTTCATCCCGGTCTTCATCGGGACGACCTTCATCATCTTCGCGCTGGTCTTCGCGCTGCCGGGCGACCCGATCCGGGCCCTCTCCGGGGACAAGCCGATCTCTCCCGCGGTGTACGCCGAGCTCCAGGACCGCTACAACCTCGGGGACCCGTTCTTCATGCAGTACGGCAAGTACATGCTCGGCCTGCTCCAGGGCGACTTCGGCCAGGACTTCCGCGGTCGCGAGGTGAGCGACATCCTCGCCGAGCGGTTCCCCGTCACGCTTCGGCTGGCGCTGGTGGCCTTCCTCTTCGAGATCGTCGTGGGCATCGCTGCCGGAGTGATGGCCGGGCTCAGGAAGCAGTCGTTCGTCGACAACCTGGTCCTGGTCAGCACCACCCTGGTGGTCTCCATCCCGGTCTTCGTCCTCGGCTTCACCGCCCAGCTGGTCCTGGGCGTCCAGCTCGGCTGGTTCCCGATCGCGGGTCTCTCCGACGGGTTCTACAGCTATCTGCTGCCCGGCCTCGTGCTGGGTGCCCTCTCCCTGGCCTACGTGGCCCGGCTCACCCGGACCAGCCTGGTCGAGAACATGCGGGCCGACTACGTCCGCACCGCGACCGCCAAGGGCATGCCGCGAAGACGCGTGGTGGGCACGCACGCCCTGCGCAACTCGTTGATCCCGGTGATCACCTACCTCGGCATCGACCTGGGCGCGTTGATGGGCGGCGCGATCGTAACCGAGGGGATCTTCAACATCCCCGGCATCGGCCAACAGGTGTTCCTGTCGATCAAGGCGCAGGAGGGCCCCGTTGTGGTCGGCATCGTCACCGCGCTCGTCCTGGTCTTCCTGGTCGCCAACCTGATCGTCGACCTCCTCTACGCCGTGCTCGACCCCAGGATCCGCTATGAGTGAGACGCAGACCCCCACCGGTGCCAGCCAGCAGCACCAGGACGGCTCGGAGAACGAGGCGGAGGAGCTCGCCGGCCGCCGAGCGAGTCTGTGGGCCGACGCCTGGCGCGAGCTGCGGCACAACCCGTTCTTCCTGGTCTCGGCGCTGCTGATTCTCGTGTTCGTCGCCATGGCTGCCTTCCCCGGCCTGTTCACCAACGGCGACCCTCGCGACTGCGACCTGTCGCGATCGCTGCTGCCTCCCAGCCGCGAGCACTGGTTCGGCTTCGACCTCCAGGGCTGCGACTACTACACCCGGGTCATCTACGGCGCCCGGGCCTCGATCGTCATCGGGCTCAGCGTGACGGTCACCGCGGCCCTGGTGGCCCTGCTGCTAGGATCGCTGGCCGGCTACTACGGCGGCATCTCCGACACGCTGATCTCCCGGTTCACCGACATCGCCTTCGGGCTGCCGTTCATCCTGGGCGCGATCGTGATCCTGAGCGTGATCGGCGACCACGGGCTGGGCTGGGTGGCTCTCGTGCTGATCGTGCTCGGATGGCCGACGATGACGCGACTGGTGCGTTCGTCGGTGCTCAGCGTGCGCGACGCCGACTACGTGGAGGCGGCCAAGGCACTGGGCGCCAACGACCTGCGGATCCTCACCCGGCACGTGCTGCCCAACTCGATCGCTCCGGTGATCGTCTACGCCACGATCTACATCGGCATCGTGATCTCGGCCGAGGCCACGCTGTCCTTCCTCGGGGTCGGGCTGCAGCTGCCCGCCATCTCGTGGGGGCTGATGATCAGCGACGCCCAGACCCGGGTGCTCACCGCGCCACACCTGCTGCTGTTCCCCGGTCTGTTCCTGAGCTTGACGGTGCTCAGCTTCATCCTCATGGGCGACGCCCTCCGGGACGCCCTCGACCCCAAGCTGAGGTGACATGGCCACGGCCAACGAGACGCTGAGACGCGACCAGGACCTTCCGGCGGGGACTCACCTGCTGGAGGTCGACGACCTGGCGGTGGAGTTCCGCACCCGGGACGGCGTGGTCAGCGCGGTGAACGGCGTGAGCTACACCCTCGACCCGGGGGAGACGCTCGCGATCCTCGGAGAGTCGGGATCCGGCAAGAGCGTGAGCGCCCAGGCGATCATGGGGATCCTGGACTCGCCGCCCGCGCTGATCACCCGCGGCGCCGTGCTTTTCCGGGGCCAGGACCTGCTCACGATGCCCGACGAGGAGCGCCGCCGCATCCGGGGCGCCCGGATCGCGATGATCTTCCAGGACGCTCTTTCGGCGCTGAACCCGGTCTACCCGGTGGGCTGGCAGATCGCCGAGATGTTCCGGATCCACCATGGCACCGGCAAGGACGAGGCGCGCACCCGGGCCGCCGAGCTCATGGACCGGGTGCGGATCCCGATGGCCCAGGAGCGGGTCTGGGACTATCCCCACCAGTTCTCCGGAGGGATGCGCCAGCGGGTGATGATCGCGATGGCGCTGGCGCTGTCGCCCGACATCATCATCGCCGACGAGCCGACGACCGCCCTGGACGTCACCGTCCAGGCCCAGATCATGGAACTGCTCGCCGAACTGCAGCAGGACAGCGGGATGGGACTCATCCTGATCACCCACGACCTCGGCGTGGTGGCTCAGGTGGCCGACCGGCTCGCGGTGATGTATGCGGGGACGATCGTCGAGACCGCTCCGATCGTCGACCTCTACGAGCGACCCGCCCATCCCTACACCGAGGGCCTGATCGCCTCGATCCCCCGGCTGGAGCAGAAGGGCGGCAAGCTGATGCCGATCACCGGCTCCCCGCCGAACCTGATGCAGATCCCGCCCGGGTGCGCGTTCCACCCCCGCTGCCCCTACCGACGGGAGCGGTGCCTGTCCGAGACCCCGCCGCTGTACGACGTGGCCCCCGAGCGCGGCAGCGCGTGCCACTACTACCAGGAGGTGCTCGATGGCTGAGCCGGACGTGGGGCAGGGTGCCGGCCCGGAAGCGGGCACCGGCGCCACGGCGATGGGCCCCGGTGGCACGGGGGCGACCGGCGTCCCGGCCGGACAAACGCCGATCCTGTCGGTCCAGGGTCTGGTCAAGCACTTTGCGCTCACCCAGGGAATCCTGTTCAAGAAGACCGTGGGCCACGTCCAGGCCGTCGACGGGGTCAGCTTCGACCTGATGCCCGGCGAGACCCTGGGACTGGTCGGCGAGTCCGGGTGCGGAAAGTCGACGCTGGCCAAGCTGCTGATGCGGCTGGAGGAGCCGACCGCGGGCTCGGCGATCTACGACGGCCGCGACATCTTCACGCTCAAGGGCAGCGAGATGCGCCAGGTGCGCCGAGACATCCAGTTCGTGCTCCAGGACCCCTACACCTCGCTGAACCCCAGGATGACGGTCGGCGACATCGTGGGGGAGCCCTTCGAGATCCACCGAGACGTCGCCCCGCGCCGCGACCGGCGTCGCCGCGTCCAAGAGCTGCTCGACCTCGTCGGCCTGGACCCAGACCACATCAACCGCTACCCACACCAGTTCTCGGGGGGACAGCGGCAGCGGATCGGCATCGCCCGGGGGCTGGCGCTGCGCCCCAAGATCATCATCTGCGACGAGCCGGTCTCCGCCCTCGACGTGTCGGTGCAGGCCCAGGTCATCAACCTGCTCGAAGAGCTCCAGGGTGAGCTCGACCTGTCCTACGTCTTCATCGCCCACGACCTGTCGGTGGTCCGGCATATCTCGGACCGGGTCGCGGTGATGTACCTCGGCCGGATCGTGGAGATCGGCACCGAGTCGGAGATCTACAGCTATCCGACCCATCCCTACACCCAGGCGCTGCTCAGCGCGGTGCCGTCCCCGGACCCCAGGCTGCGCGACCGCCGCGAGCGGATCCTGCTCGAGGGCGACGTGCCCAGCCCGGCGAACCCGCCGTCGGGTTGCCGGTTCCGCACCCGGTGCTTCCAGGCGCAGCCGCGCTGCGCCGAGGAGGACCCGGTGCTGATGCCCCGCTCTCGCCAGCACCCCGACGCCTGCCTCTACTCCCAGGAGCGACAGGTCCTGGTCACTGACTAGCCCATGACTAGCCCGTGACTAGCCCGGCCCGGACACGCTCGCCGCCGGCGATGACGCATGATGGGTCGGTGCCGGGGTCAGGGCGCTTGGTGCTGCTGGTCGAGGACGACGCGCGGATCCGCCGTGTGCTCGGCATCTCGCTGCGCCGCGAGGGGCACCGGGTGGTCGAGGTGGAGACTGGCGAGGCCGCGCTCGAGGCGATGCAGCACGAGAACGTCGACGTCGTGGTGCTCGACCTCATGCTGCCCGGCATCGACGGGTTCGAGGTGTGCCGGCGGCTGCGCCGGTCGTCGGAGGTGCCGGTGATCGTGGTCTCGGCGCTGGACAGCAGCCAGGACATCGTCGACGGCCTGGAGGCGGGCGCCGACGACTACGTCGTCAAGCCGGTGGTGGCCCGGGTGCTCGTCGCGCGGATCCGGGCACTGCTGCGGCGTGCCCGGCTCGAGCCGCTCACCGAGGCGCCCGTCTTCGCCGGCGACCTCGAGGTGCGACCCGCCGAGGGGATCGTCCTCCGCGCAGGTGCGGTCGTGCAGCTGACGGTGACCGAGCTGCGTCTGCTGGTGGAGCTGGCCTGGCGCCTCGGGCTGCCGGTGAGCCGGGAGAGCCTGCTCGAGCACGTGTGGGGCTACGACTACTTCGGGGACACGCGCTTGGTCGATGTCCACATCAGCCGGCTGCGCCAGAAGATCGAAGCAGACCCCCGTCGGCCGGCGCGCGTGCTCACCGTGCGCGGGCTGGGCTACAAGCTGGTGCCGTGAGCGGCCTGGCGCTGGGGTTGCGGACCCGGGTGAGCGCCGTCTTCGCCCTCGGCGCCTTGGGGGTGTCGCTGCTTCTGGCCGGGACGACGTACGCCATCACCAGCAACTACCTGCTGGACGAACGCTACGGCTCGGCGCTGCGCCAGACCGCCTTCGACGCGCGGGTGGTCGCCGGCGCGCTGGCCACCGACCGGCCCGCCGTCGCGCAGCTGTTGGCCGGGCTGGCGCGCCGAGGCGGTGAGACCACCTTCCCTGCCCTCGTGGTGGACCGGACCTGGTACGACGCCGAGCTCCCCGGTGGACACCTGGCCCTGCCCGTGTCGTTCCGGGAGGCGGTCGTCGAGGGCCGGGCGGTCACCCAACGCCTCGAGACCGAGGCCGGGCTGATGCTCGCCGTCGGCATCCCGGTCGAGCCGCAGGCGGAAGGGCGCTGGGCGCCGGCGGCGTACGTCGAGCTCTTCGATCTCGACGAGATCGACCGCACGCTGACCGCGCTGATCGTGATCTTCCTCGGAACCGGCACGGCGACCGCCCTGCTGGGGCTGATGCTCGGGCGCTGGGCGAGCCAGCGCACGCTCCGACCACTGCGCAGGATCGCCTCGGCTGCCGGGGCGGTCGCCCGCGGCGACCTCTCGACGAGGCTGGACGCCAGCCAGGACCCCGACCTGGCCGAGCTGGCCGCGGCGTTCAACGACACGACGGCGCGGTTGCAGGCGCGGGTCGACAGGGATGCGCGATTCGCCGGCAATGTCAGCCACGAGCTCCGCTCCCCGCTGACGACCATCGTCAACGCCGTCGAGCTGGTGGCCGACCGTCGAGAGGAGCTGCCGGAGGAGACTCGCGAGGTGGTCGAGCTCCTCGCCGACGAGGTGCACCGGATGGCCGCGATGGTCGAGGACCTGCTGGAGATCTCGCGGCCGGACGCCGCGGGCGCCGCGCGGCGAGAGCGCCTGGTGCCGGCCACCCTGGTGCCGCTGGTCGCCGACCGGCTCGCCGGGCGCCCGGCCACGGTGGTGGAGCGCGGAGCGGAGGGGTTGGCCTGCGTCGGAGACAAGCGGCGTCTGGAACGGGTGATCGCCAACCTGGTGGACAACGCCGAGCGGCACGGCGGGGGGACCCGGGAGGTCCGGGTCGAGCGGGGCGCCGACCTGATCCGGATCGCCGTGGAGGACCAGGGCCCCGGCATTCCGGAGGAGGCCCGGACGGCCGTCTTCGAGCGGTTCTCGCGCGGCGACGGTCGAGGTGGCGGGTGTGGGTCGGACGGGGTTGGGCTGGGGCTGGCGCTGGTGATGGAGCACGTGCATGCCCAGTCCGGCCGGGTCTGGGTGGAGCCCCGGCCCGGGGGCGGTGCGCGATTCGTCGTCGAGCTTCCGTTGGTGCCGTGACCGGCAGGCTGCGCACGGCCAGCGTGCTCACGACCGGCCTGCTCGCGGCGGGCCTGCTGGTCTCCGGGTGTGGCGTGGAGGCACAACGCCAGCCGCAGCCGATTCCTGCCGATGACATGCCTACCGATCTCGACGACCGCTTCGACCCGGAGAACCCCTCGGGGAGCTAGTCCGAGCTCAGTCCGAGCTAGTCCGGCGCCGGGGTGTGCTGCGGTCCGGGCCGGCGGTGGGGCGGTTCCGGGGCGCGATGCTGCCGCCACAGCTCCTGGAGCTCGGCGCACAGGTCGGGGTCGTTGCGGACCAGGTAGACCAGGCCGCAGTCCTCCGGGCCGTGGGCCCCGGGGTGGCACAGCTGGCACGGCTCACCGGGACGCACCGGACAGGCGACCGGCTGGTCCGACGAGGTGGACATCGGCTCCTCCTTCCTCCCCACTGGTCCCACTCTGCCCCCGTGAGACGGCCGGCGCACCTGGTAGGGGGGTGCTCACAGGTGGGTCCCGGCTCCGGCTCCGACCCGCGCGCGGGCGCTCAGCCCTGCCAGGGGTAGAACGGGGGCATGTCCGAGGTGCGGCCCGCGAACTGCGGGGCTCTCTTCTCGCGGAAGGCCGCCACGCCCTCCGTGCCGTCCTCGCGGGAGGTGTAGAACATCGCCAGCGACTCCACCTGGTGAGCCTGCATCGGGTGTGGCTGGGCGGCGTTGCGGTAGATCATCTGGCGAGCGAGGGCGGTGGCGACCGGCGAGCGGTTCTCGGTGAAGCGACGGGCCAGGTCGTACGCCGCGGGCAACAGCGCATCGGGCTCGTGCACCGACCGCACCAGGCCGATGTCGGCGGCTGCGGCGGCGTCGACAACATCGGCGGTATAGACCAGCTCGAGGGCTTGGGCGACTCCCACGATGCGTGGCAGGAACCAGCTCGAGCAGGCCTCCGGCACGATGCCCAGTCTGCCGAACACGAAGCCGATCTTCGCGGTGGTCGACGCGAGCCGTGCGTCCATGGCCAGCGTCATGGTGGCGCCGATGCCGACGGCGGCACCGTTGAGGGCGGCGATGACCGGCTTGGTGCAGTCGTAGATCGCCAACGCGACGCGGCCGCCGGTGTCCCGCACGCCGTGCAGGATCGCGGGGTCCTCGAGCCGGTCGTGGAGGTCGGACATCGTGGGCTCCTGCGACTCGTCGAGCCCGAAGACGTTGCCCGGG
The DNA here is from genome assembly GCA_963745245.1 of uncultured Actinomycetota bacterium. GTDB lineage: Bacteria > Actinomycetota > Actinomycetes > Propionibacteriales > Nocardioidaceae > Marmoricola_A. The sequence goes on along the minus strand of CAVUWU010000001.1, from coordinate 388,550 downwards.
GTGGAGAGATCCATGCCGGCGCAGAACGCCCTCCCCCGTCCGGTCACGACGACGGCACGGACAGCGTCGTCCCGGCTGGCCCTGCCGAACACCTCCACGAGCTCCTCGGCCATCGTGGTGGTGAAGGCGTTGAGCTGGTCGGGGCGGTCCAAGGTGACGGTGAGGATCCCGTCGGCCACGACGGCGTCGAGGGTCTCGTGGGTCTCGTGGGTCTCGTGGGTCATCCTCGCTCCTGGCATGGGTGTGGCGCGGCGTCGGGTGGGGCTTGGGGGATCACGAGCCCTCGGGCAGCCCCGAGGGACGGCACAGGTCGCCGCCGACCTCGCGAGTGCGGTCCTGAGCGATCAGCGCAAAGAGCGCGTCGGCGCGCTCGTCGTCCCACGTGACCGCGAGGTCGCGGATCGGGACGCCGCAGGTCATCCCGCTCTCGCCGCCCGTGCGGGTCATGCCGAGCAGGAAGCGCGCCGCGCCGAACGGGCCGAGGCTCTCGCTCACGCGCACCGCCGACGCCCCGGCCGTCACGGTGCGCCAGTAGCGAACGGGGTTCACCAGGGTCTGCCAGGACAGCACCTCGGAACCGATCGCGGTCACCACCTCGCGCTGGTGGCGGGCGCGGTCCACGTCTCCGAGGTCCTGGCTCTTGCGGGACCGGGCGTAGCCCAACGCCGTGCGCCCGCCGGCCTCCTGGCAGCCCGCCTCGATGTCGAGCCGGGCGTCGGGGTCGGAGATCGCGGTCTCGGGGCAGATCGTGATGCCGCCGACCGCGTCGACCAGCCGGACCAGTCCACGGAAGCCGATCTCGACGTACTGGTCGATGCGGACCCCGGTCTCCGCCTCCAGGGTCTGCACGAGCAGTGGCGGCCCGTTCAGGGCGAAGGCGGCGTTGACCTTGGTGGTCCCGACGCCGGGGACCTCCACGATGGAGTCCCGGGGGATGGAGAGCAGCAGGTTCGGACCGCGCCCGCTGTGCAGCATCATGATCGTGTCGGTCCGGGCCCCACCGAGCCCACTGCGGGCATCGGAGCCGACGACCAGGTAGGTCGTCCCCGGTTGCTCCTCGGGTCGGGTCCCCTCGGGCGTGATGTCGACGGTGCTCACCGTGGTCCACGCATAGATGGGCACCGCGACGAGGTAGACCAGCCAGGCCAGCACGGCGATCCCGAGCCAGCGCAGCCACGGGCGACGGCCTCGCTGCCGGGCAGCCGGCGCGTCCCGGGGCGTCGGCGCGATCGACCCGGGGGGGCGCTCCGGGGGGCGTCCAGAGCCGCCGGGGCCCGCCGAGCCCCCCGCCACGGGTCTCGGCGAGACCGGGATCCTCCGGGTGGCGTCGGCGTCGGCGGAGTCGGGCGGGGAGTACAACCAGTCGTAGTCGTCCCCGCCGCCACCGCTGGCGCCGCGCCCGCTCACCATGCCGCGACGGTACCGTGCCCGGCCCCTGGATCGGTCCGGCCCGCGATGCTCCCGGCGTGCCGTCACCGCTGTGACCCTCGTGACTGGTGATACTGGCCAGCGCCCCCCGTCGCAGGAGAGAGGTCCGGATGCCTGTCACCACCTCGGCCGTGGACACCTCGACGACTCCTCGGCCCGCTGCCGGGCCGTCCGGGGCCTCCAGCACCCCTCATGGCCCGCGGTCGCGGGCTGCGCGGGTCCGAATGCGGCGCGCGCTCGCGCTGCTCGCGATGACGCTCGTGCTGCCGGGCTCGGCACAGCTCGCCGCAGGCAATCGGGCGGTGGGCAGGCTCGCGGTCCGGGTCTGGCTGGGGTGCTGGGCGCTCGCCGGGACGCTGCTGCTCCTGGGCTTTCTTTGGCGCGGTGCGGTGTTCTGGCTGGGATCGAGCACCGTGGTGCTGGGCGCGGTCAGGCTCGGCCTCTGCCTGCTCGCCGTGGGATGGGCGCTGCTGCTGATCGACGCGTGGCGGCTCGGCCGGCCGCTGGAGCTCGTCGGGCGGCAGCGGCTGCTGCTGGTCGGTCTCAACGGCCTCACCGTCTTCGCCGTGTCAGGTGCGCTCCTGTTCGCCTCCCACCTCGTCGCGGTGCAGCGCGACTTCATCATCTCCATGTTCGGCGACGGGGAGGCCACGGCGGCCGAGCACGGCCGCTACAACGTGCTGCTGATCGGTGGTGACGCGGGCGAGGGCCGGTTCGGGCTGCGCACCGACAGCATGACCGTGGCCAGTATCGACGAGGAGACCGGCCGGACGATCCTCTTCGGGCTCCCTCGAAACATGGCGAACTTCCCCTTCGCCGAGGGTTCCGTGCTGGCCGAGAGGTTCCCCGACGGCTTCGACTGCTCGGAGTGCACGCTCAACGGGCTGGCCACCTGGGCGGCCGACAACCCCGAGCTCTTCGCAGACTCCCCGACCCCGGGCGTCGACGCCACGATCATGGGGATCGAGGGCATCACCGGGCTCACCATCAACTACTACGCCCTGGTGAACATGGAGGGCTTCCGGGGCCTCGTGCAGGCGATGGGCGGCCTGACACTCAACGTGCGCGACCGGATCCCGATCGGCGTCCCGGTCACCGACTGGATCGAGCCCGGGGTCCGCAAGCTCAACGGCTTCCAGACGCTGTGGTTCGCCCGCTCGCGCGAGTCGGCCGACGACTACGCCCGGATGGCCCGCCAGAAGTGCGTCATCAACGCGATGCTGCAGCAGATCGAGCCGCAGCGGGTCCTGCTGAAGTTCGAGGAGTTCGCCCGCGCCGGCCAAGAGCTCGTCGACACCGACCTGCCGGCCTCGGAGCTGGGCACCTTCGCCCAGCTCGCGCTCAAGGCACGGTCGCAGAAGATCACCTCCGTCTCCTTCGTCCCCCCGGCCGTCAACACCTCCGACCCCGACGTCGCCACGATCCGGTCGATGATCGATGCGGCCGTGGAGAAGTCGCAGCAGGAGGAGCCGGACACCGACACCGCCTCCGCGCAGGGCGACAGGTCCGGGCCCCGCAAGGACAAGGGCTTCCGGGCCCACCGTGACGGCGCCACGACCGGTGGGTCGCTGGGCAGCCTGTCGAGCGGCTACGCGGCGAACCAGGCCGAAGACCTCTCCCGAGCCTGCTGAGCGACACCCGTTCCACCCGGCTAGGTTGGCCCGCGTGGATCACCAGGTCGTCGCCGTCGTCGTGACCTGGAACCGCGCCGCGCTGCTGGAGCGGCTGCTGCGGGCGATCGAGAGCCAGCACACCCGGCCCCAGGTCGTCGTCGTCGTCGACAACGCCTCCACCGACGACACCCCGGCTGTGCTGGACCGACTACGGCGCGAGCTCACCGTCCCGATCCAGGTGCGCCGCCTGGCCACCAACACCGGCGGTGCGGGCGGCTTCCACGCCGGGCTCGCCGCCGGGCTCGAGCTCGAGGCCGACCTGCTGTGGCTCATGGACGACGACGGGCTGCCGCCGCCGGGCTGCCTTTCGCGGCTGCTGCCGCTCGTCGGTCGCTTCGACTTCCTCGGCCCGGCCGTGGTCGCCGAGGGAGACCAACGGCGGCTCTGCTTCCCGATCCGACTCCCCGGCACCGCCACCGTGCTGCACGAGCTGGCCGACGCCGAGCGCGCCGCGAGCGACGGACTGCTGCGCAACGTGGTGATCCCCTTCAACGGCGTCCTGCTGACCGCAGCGCTGGTGCGGCGCATCGGCCTGCCGCGCGAGGAGTTCTTCATCTGGGGCGACGACGTGGAGTATCTGTGGCGGGCCCGTCGCGCCGGCGCCCGGGTGGCCACCGTGATGGGGGCGCACTTCCTCCACCCGGCGACCGACGACCTCGGCACGCCGATGGCCTTCGCCCGCACCACCTACAACCACTCCCCGTCGGATCTGAAGCACTACTGCATGGTGCGCAACAACGTGGTCAACCTGCGCGACTACGTCGGTCTGCTCGGCGCCCTCGCCTTCCTCGCCAAGACGGCGTGGTTCTACTCCTTCACCCGGCCCGATCCGCGCCGGCTCAGGCTGAGCCTGGAGGCCGTGGTCGCCGCGGCGCGTGGTGACTTCACCGGCCACCGGAGGTTCCTGCGATGAGCGAGACCGTGGCCGTGGTCATCGTCACCCACAACCGCGCGGACCTGCTCGCGCGGCTCCTGGACGGACTTGCCGCCAGCGAGCGGCCCGTCGACGCCGTCTTCGTCGTCGACAACGCGAGCACCGATGACACGCGCGCAGTCCTGGCCTCCCGCACCGACCTCCCGTTGCGGCCGCTGCGTCCGGGGTCGAACCTCGGCGGCGCCGGCGGTTTCCACCTCGGCGTCGGGGCCGCGCACGCTGCCGGCTTCGACCGGATCTGGCTGATGGACGACGACGTGGTGCCGGCGCCGACCTGCCTCGGCGTACTGCTGCAGCACGGGGGAGCCGCCCTCATGGCGGTTCGGGAGGACCGCCGCGGCCGCTTGTGCGAGAAGGCGGCCACCGTCTTCGACCTGCGGAACCCGCTGGCCATCCGGCCGAAGCGGGAGAGCGTGGACACCCGCTGGGCAAGCCGCGCGGAGATGCCGACCGAGGTGGTGCTGCAGAACGTCGCCTTCGAGGGCTTCATGGTCCGCCGCGAGGTCGTGGACGCCGTGGGCCTCCCCGATCCCCGGTTCTTCATCTTCTACGACGATGTCGACTGGGCGTTGCGGATCCGCCGGGCCGGCTTCACTCTCACCGCGGTGCGCGACGCGGTGCTGGTGCGCCAGCTCGACTTCGACCAGCAGCACGACACGCGGTCCTGGAAGGGCTTCTACATGTACCGCAACCTCTTCGTGGTGCATCTGCGCTACGGCGAGAACGCCGCGGTGCGGCTCAAGCCCTGGCCGATCACTCTGGTCGTGCTCGTCCTCGCGGTCCTGCGTGGTCGTCGCGACGAGGCGCAGAACGTGTCCCGAGCCCTGGGGTGTGCCCGCCGGCTCGCGGCGGGTCCGCCGCCCGACGCTCCGCCGACTTCCGCCATCCACGGTCCGGACGCCGACGGTCGCTAGACTCGCCGGGATCCGGCCAGCCGAACCGCCGCCGATTCCCAAGGAGCGCGAAGCCGTGAATGTCGATCTGGTCGTCGTGGGGTCGGGCTTCTTCGGGCTCACGATCGCCGAGCGCTGCGCCAACGAGCTGGGGCTGCGGGTGCTGGTGCTGGAGCGGCGCCACCACATCGGTGGCAACGCCTACAGCGAGCCCGAGCCTGAGACCGGCATCGAGGTGCATGTCTACGGTGCGCACCTGTTCCACACCTCCAACGAGCGAGTGTGGGAGTACGTGAACCGGTTCACCTCCTTCACCTCCTACCGGCACCGGGTGTTCGCCAACTACCAGGGCCAGGTCTACTCGTTCCCGATGAACCTCGGGATGATCAGCCAGTTCTTCGGCCGCTACTTCACCCCCGACGAGGCCCGCGCGCTGATCGCCGAGCAGGCCAGCGAGATCCGGACCGAGGACGCGACCAACCTGGAGGAGAAGGCGATCTCGCTGATCGGGCGGCCGCTCTACGAGGCCTTCGTCAAGGGCTACACCGCCAAGCAGTGGCAAACCGACCCCCGAGACCTCAGCCCGGACATCATCACGCGCCTGCCGGTGCGCTACACCTTCGAGAACCGCTACTTCAACGACACCTACGAGGGGCTCCCGGTCCACGGCTACACCGCGTGGCTGGAGCGGATGGCGGACCATCCGGCCATCGAGGTCCGGCTGAACACCGACTTCCGCGATGTGCGCGAGGAGTACGTCGGGACGGTTCCGGTCGTCTACACCGGCCCGGTCGACGAGTACTTCGACAACTCCGAGGGGCGACTGTCGTGGCGGACCGTTGACCTCGAGGCGGAGGTCAAGCAGGTCGACGACTTCCAGGGCACCTCGGTGATGAACTACAACGACGCCGACGTCCCGTTCACGCGCATCCACGAGTTCAAGCACTTCCACCCCGAGCGGACCTATCTGCCCGGCAAGACCGTGATCGTGCACGAGTACAGCCGCTCCGCCGAGGAGGGCGACGAGCCGTACTACCCGATCAACACCGCGGCGGACCGGGAGAAGCTGCTGCGCTACCGCGAGCTGGCGAGGAAGGAGCCGATGGTGCTCTTCGGTGGCCGGCTGGGGACCTACAAGTACCTCGACATGCACATGGCGATCGGCTCCGCCCTCACGATGTTCGACAACAAGCTGCGCCCGCACTTCGAGTCGGGTGCTCCGCTGGCCAGCGGGGGTGTCGAGGCATGAGCTCCCCCGCATCCGAGGGTCGAGCCCCTACGCTCCTGTGACGGATGTGAACCAAGCAAACGAGCCTGTCTGGAGTGAGAGTCCCGTGCGGAGAAACCCGTGGCTGCTGGCCGGCGTCCTCGTCGTGACCATGACGGCATCCCTGCTCACGGCGGCTCCCGCGTCGGCGTGGCAGCCGGCGGGCGGCGGGACCTTCAACGTCCCGCGGCCGTGGGGCGGCCCCAAGGCCAACACCCTCATCGTGCGGCACGTGGAGCGGGCGATCCGCAAGGCGCCGGGTCCCACGAAGAAGCACCCCGGGGCGATCATCGCCATCTCCACCTACCTCCTGGACCGCACAACCAGCGTGAACGCCCTGATTGCCGCCTGCCGGCGCGGCATCTCGGTGCGGGTGATCCTCGACGGCGACATCAACAACCGCAACTCCCGCCGGCTGATCCGGACGCTGAACGGCGACAACGTCCGGGACCGCGACCGGGACGGCAAGCCGGACAAGAAGCCGACGCGGCGCCCCTGCAACCGGCCGCTGAAGAAGAAGAACGCGATGGTGCACGGGAAGGCCGGGGAGTCGCCGGCCCCGATGACCCGTCGTCAGCTGCTGCGCAGCGTGAAGAAGCCCACGAAGGCGGCGGTGACCTGGGGCAAGGACCGCAGCTACGTCAAGAAGTGCCGGGGTGCCTGTCGCGGCAAGGGCGGCAACATGCACAGCAAGTTCTACGTGTTCTCCCGCACCGGCACCGCGCGCCACGTTGTCATGGTCAGCTCCTCCAACCTGAACCGCGGCGGGGCGCGACTGGGGTGGAACGACCTGTTCACGATGCGCGGTCGCCGGGTCAGCTACCGGGGCTACCTGAACATCCACCGGGACATGACCGACGACCGCCGAGCAGGCGCACGCAAGGTGCAGGTGCGTGACGGCCGCTTCGTGAGCCGCTTCTTCCCGATGCGCAACGCCGGCAAGGCCGCCGACCCCACGTTGCGCGACCTCAAGCGGATCCGGTGCCGCAGCGACTTGGGCAGGACCCGGGTGCACGTCTCGATGTTCTACTGGAAGGGCAAGCGCGGCAACTACCTCACCGGCCGACTGCTGCACCTGGCCCGCCGGGGGTGCAAGGTCTCGGTCATCTACGGCGCTCCGTCCCTCCAGATGGCTGCACGGCTGCGCGGGGCTGCCGAGCGGCGATTGATCAACCTGTGGGACAGCCGGTGGGACCGCAACCAGGACGGGTTCAACGAGGTTCGCACGCATGCCAAGTACGTCCTCGTGCGCGGCACCTACGGCAAGGACCGGTCGGCCCGCGTCGTGCTGACCGGCTCGGCGAACTGGGTGGCGGGGTCGCTCAAGCGCAGCGACGAGGTGACGCTGAACGTCACCGGGCCCCGCGCCTACCGCGACTACCGCCGTCACTGGACCAGGGTGCGCAAGCACTCCCGGCGACTTCCGTACTACCGCTACCCCTGAGGCCCCGGCGGACGGGCAGAGCCGGGTGCCGAGCCGAGCGAGGCGTCGGCCACCAGGAGCGGGTGGTCGCTCACGGGGAGGCGCTGTCGCTGGAACCCCGAGAAGCGCACGTCGTCGGTGCCGAAGATCCAGTCGATGCCCGGGTCCGCCGGGGGCCGGCAGCCGCCTCCCGCGCCACCATCCCTGCCGGGGTGAGGGACGCCACCGCCGGCCGCGTGCATCCCCGCCCGAGCGGTGACCCGGCAGAAGGCCCGCTCGCGCGCGTTGAAGTCCCCGGTGAGCAGCACGGGGTGTCCGGTCTGCTCATGGAGCCTGAGCGCCAGACCGGTCTCGATGTCGACGGCGACGTCACGCCAATGCTGGTTGTCGCCCCGACGCTTGCCGCTGGCCGGGTTGTGCACGTTGATCACGAACAGGCGGTGGCCGGTGGCCCGGTGCTCGAGGAGCACGTGGGGCTTGCGCACCAGGTTGCCGCGGAAGTACGGCACCGTGACGGTGCCGGTCTCGATGAGCCGCCACGTGTCCTTGCGCCAGGCGATCGAGTTGCGGCCGCGGGGGAAGCCGGGAAACACGCCGAACGCGCCGTCGGTGAGCCGCGAGAAGACCCGATGCTGGACCGGCTCGTACTCCTGGAAGCCGACCAGGTCCACTCCCCGCGCCCTCAGCAGGCGCACCGTGCGCTCCATCCGCTCCGGGCCCGGCCGGAACCACGGCTTGTCGCCGCCCGGCTCGGTGTGGGAGGCGCCCAGGACGTTGAAGCTCGCGACGCGGAAGCGGGCCGGCCCGCCGCGCGGCGCCGCCTCCGGGGACCTGGAGGAGTCTGGGGCCTGCTGCCCGGACCGGTCCTCGGAGGTGTCTGCGGACCGTGGCGAGGACCTGCTGGAGATGGCGCCCGGGTCGGGAGCCGCTTCGCTGCCCCCGGCGTCGCGATCCCCGAGGAGCACCGGCACGCCCACGCCCACGCCTGCCAACGCGACCACGAGCCCGGCCATCGCGAACAGGACGGGAGAACGGGTGCGGCGCGCCGCCGGCTCTGGGCTCTGCACCACCACCACCTCCCATCGACTACGACCCTAGCCCGGCCCGGAGGGTTCAGCGGGACGAGCCAGCGCGTCCGCTGCGATACCCTGAGCGGGTCCTGGGCGTGTTGGGCGCCCCTCGCACCTGCTGAAGCTGAACGTCGGGGAACTTGATGCGCAAACTGTGGATGGTGGTCGCCCTGGCGCTCGCCGTGAGCACGCTCGCGGGAACGCCGGCCCACGCTTACGAGCCGAACACCGGTGCTTTGTTCAACGTGCCCAGGCCGTGGGGGAGCAAAGCCGAGAAGTTCCGACTGGTCAAGCACGTCGAGAAGGCGATCCGGAAGACGCCCGGTCCTACCAAGGCCCATCCGGCCCCGGAGATCCTCATCTCGACGTACCTGCTGGACCGCAAGCCCAGCGTGGACGCCCTGGTCAAGGCGTGCCGCCGCGGAGTCTCGATCCGGGTCATCATGGACGCCGACATCAACAACAAGAACTCCCGCCGGCTGATCAACGTGCTGAACGCAGACAACGTCAAGGACGACGACGGCGACGGCAAGGCGGACCGGCCCCCGAAGGCAGGGCCCTGTGGCAAGGCGCTGCCAGGGCGTCGCTCGGTGTTGAAGCACCCGCCGACCCTGAAGGAGCTTCGGGCCAGCATGAAGGTCCCCACCGAGGACTCGATCACCTGGGGCGGCGACCGCAGCTACGCCAAGAAGTGCACGGGTGCCTGCCGCGGCAAGGGCGGCAACATGCACAGCAAGTTCTACGCCTTCTCCAAGACCGGCACCGCCAGGAAGGTCGTGATCGTCAGCTCCTCCAACCTGAACAAGGGCGGCGCGGTGCTGGGCTGGAACGACATGTACACGATGAAGAACCGTCCGGTGAGCTACCAGGGCTACCGCCGGATCCACCGTGAGATGACCGAGGACACCCGGGCGGGGCGGAACAGGGTCGAGATCGTCGACGGGCCCTTCGTGAGCAGGTTCTTCCCGATGGTCAACGCGGGGAAGAAGCGCGATCCCGCGCTCGCGGACCTCCAGGAGATCCGCTGCAACAGCAGCTTCGGCAAGACCAAGATCTACGTCTCGATGTTCTACTGGAAGGGCAAGCGCGGCAACTACCTGGCCGCCAGGCTGCTACACCTGGCTCGCCAGGGGTGCAAGGTGTCCATCATCTACGGGGCGCCGTCGCTGGAGATCGCCGAACGCCTGCGGGGGGCGGCCAAGCGCAACCTGATCACGCTCTATGACAGTCGGTGGGACTTCAACAACAACGGCCTGATCGACATCCGCACCCACGCCAAGTACGTCGCGGTCAAGGGCAGGATCGGTTCGGACCGCTCGGCACACAAGGTCATGACGGGCTCGCCGAACTGGGTCGCCGGTTCGCTGTCCCGAGGCGACGAGAACACCCTGAACATCGCCAAGAAGAAGGCCTACCGGCAGTACCTGAACAACTGGACCACGATCCGCAAGCACTCCCGGAAGCTGCCCTACAACCGCTGAGCCGCTCCCGGCGATCTGAGCGTGGAACTCGCCGGCTACTGGACTCGTCATCGGCACGGAAGGAGGGTGGATGCCCGCCACGCCGGGTTCCCACCGGGTCGTGCTGCACGTCGGCGCTCCCAAGAGCGGCACCACCTTCCTGCAGCGGGCACTGTGGCGCCAGCGCAGTGAGCTGCTCAGAGCCGGCGTCGCGTGCCCGGGCAGCGGTGGCCGTGACATGTTCCTGGCGGCCATCGAGGTGCGGGACGCCTTCGACTTCTGGGGCTTCGAACGCGAGGAGCTGGCCGGGACCTGGGCGGAGATGTGCCGCGAGGCGCGCTGCTTCCCCGGGGTGAGCGTGATGAGCCACGAGCTGCTCGCCGCGGCCACCGAGGCGGAGGTGGCCGCGGCACTCGCCGAGCTTGCGGGGGAGGAGCTGCACATCGTGCTCACCGCGCGCGACCCGGCGCGGCAACTGATGTCGGAGTGGCAGGAGCGGGTGAAGAACGGCAGCACCCAGGGCTTCGACCGCTTCCGGCGAGGGGTGGTGAGGCAGCTGAGGTCGGGCAAACGGGGCGGCCCGTTCTGGCGCTATCACGACGTTTCCGCAGTGCTGGAGCGCTGGAGTGCCACGGTGCCTGCCGAGCGCGTCCACCTGGTCACGGCTCCCCAGTCGGGCGGCGATCCACTGGCGCTGTGGCGCCGCTTCGGTGACGCGGTGGGCTTCGACGGGGTGGAGATCGGGCCGGGCGAGGACACCGGCGGCGCCAACCAGAGCCTCGGGGTGGCGCAGATCGCCGTGCTGCGCCGGCTCAACGAGGCGCTCGACGGCCGCATCCCGCAGCCCCACTACGCGCGCTTCGTCAAGCGCCAGTTCAGCCAGACCGTGCTGGCCTCCCAGCGGTCGGCGCGTCCGGTGTGTCCGCCCGAGTTGCTCGAGGAGCTCGGAGAGGTGGCTCGGGGGTGGTGCGAGGAGGTCTCGCGGCGCGGATACCAGGTGCACGGCGATCTGGACGATCTGCTTCCGGTGCCCGCGGGGATCGGAGAGACCGCACCCGACGCCGTCGCCGAGGAGGAGGTGTCCGCGGCTGCCACCGCGGCGCTGGCAGAGTTGCTCGTGGCGCGGTCTCACCGGACGTTCCTGGGCGCCCCGCAGCCGGAGCAGCGCCGGCCGGTCCGTCCCCCGGGTCGGCAGTCGAGCCAAGAGCCAAGCCAGGAGTCAGGTCGGCGGTCGGGTCAGCAGCAGAATCAGCCGAAGAAGCGCCGGGCGGGCGAACCCGAGGGCTCTGCGCCGGCCGAGCCGGCGGGCCTGGCCCGGCGGTTGCGGCTCCGGGCGCGCCGGTTGCGGCGTCGGCTTCGACGTCGGCTGCAGGGTCTGGCCCGCCGTACGGTGGCGCCGTGACCGCCCCGTCCGCCGCGGCGCCCCGGCGTGTGTTCCTGCACGTCGGGAGCCCCAAGACCGGCACGACCTACCTGCAGAACCTGGTGTGGGCGCAGCGGGACGAGGCTCGCGCCCAGGGGCTGCTGCTGCCGCTGGAGCGGTTCGGAGATCACTATCTGGCCTCGGTGGACGTGCGCGGTCAGGCCGAGCGTCCCGAGCACCCGCCTCGGGCGCAGGGCATCTGGCAGCGGCTGGTCGCGGAGGCCTCGGCGTGGTCGGGGACGGTGCTGGTCTCCCACGAGCTCTTCGGTGCGGCTCCGGCGGCCCGCGCGCAGGCCGCGGTGGAGTCCTTCGGCGAGGACACCGAGGTGCACGTCGTCCTCACCGCCCGCGACCTCGTGCGGCAGATCACCGCGGAGTGGCAGGAGCACGTCAAGCACCGCTCCTCGCGGACGCTGGCCGAGTTCGTCGCGGACGTGCGCGACGACCGTGGCCGGACGTCGTGGTTCTGGCGGGTCCAGGACTTCTCCGGTGTCCTGCGCCGCTGGGGCGGCACGCTGCCGCCCGACCGGGTGCACGTGGTCACCGTGCCGCCCCCGGGCGCTCCCCAGGAGACGCTCTGGGTCCGCTACGCCACGTTGCTCGGACTCGACCCCACACGGTTCGACACCGAGGTCCCACGGTCCAACACCTCGCTCGGACTCGAGCAGACCGAGTTCCTGCGTCGGGTCAACGCCGCGCTCGGAGACCGGCTGCCCCTCCCCGGCCCCTACCCGGTGGTCGCAAAGAACCTGCTGGCCCACCAGATCCTCGCCCAGCGCCCGGGCACGCGGCTGACGCTGAGCGAGGCGGATGCCGCCTACGCCGCCGAGCAGTCCGCCGCAGTCGCCGAGCGGCTGGGCGCGATGGGTGTGGACGTCGTCGGCGACCTCGCCGACCTCGTCCCTGACCCCGAGCGGGTGCGGGCGGCCAGCAGCGCGCACGGCTACGACGTCCCCGCGGACTCGGTGCTGCTGGACGAGGCGGTCGAGGTCACCGTGGAGCTGCTCGCGGCTCTCTCGCGTCGCCGGTCGGCGGAACGCCGCTACGAGGAGCTCTCCGCTGAGCTGGCCCGCTCCCCGTTGCGGTTCGCGCTGGTGCGGGCCAGCGAGCGGCGTCCCTGGCTGATGCGGGCCCGACGGGCCTATGCCCACCGCCATGACCTCGCCGGTCTGGTCCCCCGGCGCCGCCGGGACCGGGGTGCGTCGTGACCCCTGTGACATGAGTGACATTTGCCGATAACCTCCCCCGGGTGCCGCCATCGGCGCCTAACCACCTCGGGGAGGTATCCCATGAAAACGCTCCGGCGATGCCATGTCCTGGCGCCCGCGGTGGCGCTCCTGACGCTCCTGGGCCCTGAGGTCGCCGTGGCGGCCCCCGCCGCTCCCGGCGTCGTGCCCGAGAGCGGAGCCATGCCCCTGGCGTCGGCGGCGAAGCGGGGGACCCCGAAGGTGCTGCGGATCGCGACGTACAACACGGCCTCGACGCTGCGGACCCGGCGCGCCGTGAGTGACGTGCGGCGGCTTGCGCGCAGCGGGGTGCACGTGCTGGCCCTGCAGGAGATGGCGAGCCCGCTGCGGCGCAAGCGCGTGCGCCGCCTGCTCGTCGACTGCGCCGGCTGCGCCTTCCGCGCGCACATGCCCCGCCGCGCGGTGCCGGGCAGCACGCCGATCCTCTACCGGACGCCCCGGTTCCGGCTCCGGCGGGCGGGGGTGACGCAGGTGACCAAGCCGACGTTCGTCGGCGCCCGAGGCGCGGGGCCGTCCACCGTGCGTGCCAAGTACGTGACCTGGGTGCGGCTGCGGGACACGGCGACCGGCAGGGCACTGACCATCCTCAACAACCACGCCGTGCCCAGCGTCCAGGGCAGGGGGGGAAGGCCGCGCGCGGGCGCCCGCAAGCGGCTCTCGGTCTACCGCAAGCACATGCGCGGACTGCAACATCTGGTGACCCGCTTCACCCGCAAGGGCGACAAGGTCTTCGTGACCGGCGACCTCAACGTGAACTTCCGCACCGACCGCCGCACGCAGCCACCCGTGTTCCCCTACCGCAGCCTCGGGGCCGTCGGGCTGCGCGCCAGCTACGACCTGCTCGGGGAGCCCCCGCGCGGCACCCACGTGCTGCACTCGGGCAACGCGAGCCGACTCATCGACTACGTCTACCTCCTGCCGCGGCCGGCCGTCCGCCCGGTGCGCCAACGCATCCGCAGCGGGTATCACTCCGACCACCGCCCGCTGGAGGTCCGATTCCGGGTGACCCCGCGCTCGTGAGCCGCCGCGGCTGACCCATCACCTGGTCCAGGTCGCCACCAGCCGGCACACGTCCGGGTCCTCGCGCCGCAACGGCGCGAGCCCCGTGCCTTGCACACGGTGCACCACCCGGCCGCCACACGCCTCGACCTCGGCGACCACCGCGTCGGGCTGGCGAAAGCGCCGGACGTGGTCTCCGAAGACGTGGGGGAGCGCCCGGTCCTCGTCGGTGCGGAACTCCAGGAACAGCAGCCCGCCGCGGCGCAACCCCATGGAGGCCGTCCGGAGCAGATTGGTCAGGCCACGGTCGTCCAGGGCGTGCGGGGTGAATCGCGCGTAGAGGTCGGCAGGAGTCTCCGCGCGGGCCAATTGGGCTCCCAAGGTGAGCACGGCCCGGGTGTCGTAGAGGTTGAGCAGCGCGAAGGTCGCCGGGACCTGGCGTTGACGGGCGAGCCGGTTGCTGCGGCGTACGGCTGCCCACGCGTAGTCGTAGCCGGTGACCGGGCGCCCGTGCTCGCCGGCGAACCACAGTGCGTCGCGGCCGGTGCCCGACCCGAGGTCCAGCAGCGGACGGGAGTCGGGGTGCTCCGCGGCCACCCACCGGGCGAAGCGCGAGGGCTTCTGCGGCACCTCGTCGAACGAGGCGGCGTAGAAGGCGTCCCAGTGCTTGCGATGGGTCTTGAGCCCGCCGAACCAGCCGCCGAGCCGGCGGGCGAGCCAGCGAGGGGTATGGTACTTGAACGACGGGTCGGGGACCCGCCACCCGGGGCCGTAGGTCTCGGCCAGCAGCCGCTCCGGGTCGGCGGGTGCGGGCACCTGGTGGCCCAGGAGCTCCACGGTGCCCAGCGGCAGGATCGTCTCGCGGGGGAGCCGGAAGCCGGTGTCGGAGGGCGTGTAGAGGACGCCCTCCATCCAGTGCGCGGTGAAGACGTCGATGAACCGCATGAAGCCGTCGCTGAGCCGGAGCCGGACGTTCATCCGGGCCCCGGAGCCGCGGCGTACGGCGAAGCCCTCCTGCTGGAGAACCCGCTCGATCCGGTAGCCCTCGCGGACCACGTCGACCGGGTGCCCCTGCTCGCTGAGGTAGGAGATGTCGAGGTCGTTGTCGTGGCCGATGAGGCCGCCGTTGCGGACCGCGCCGAGCAGCGTCCCATAGGAGACGAAGGCCGGGACGCCGGCCTGCTCGCGCAACGTCGTGAGCAGCCGCAGCAACTCGCTCATCAGCTCGTCCTGGACCTCGGTGCTGTCTCCGGCCAGTGGCCGGATCAGCCGCCCCCACTTGTCCAGCAGCAGGGGCTGCCCCGAGCGGTCCACAACTCGGACCTCCTCGTCGGCAGAGTCGCCGTCGGGCCCGCCGAACACGTGGTGGCCGGTGGCCACCGGGTCCTCGGTCACGTGGTCGCGGAGCAGCACCTCGGCCCGGCCGTGCAGGTAGGGGCGCAGCGCCTTCGGCCAGCGCGCCACGACGGTCCCGTCCTCGGTCGTGGAGGTGTCCCGGCGGGGCTGAAGCGACCACACGTGCCGGCCGTTCATCACGACGTCGTACGTCGTCTCGGCCGAGCACCCCTCGGGGATCACCAGATGGTCGTCGACGATCTCGAGCTGAGGAACCTGACTCATCGGACCCGCCCTTCCCGCGCCTGGGCGACCCACCGGGCCCCGAGTCGCCGCAGCCGGCCCAGGGACCGGCGCAGTGATCGGCCCGCTGAGCGGCCCGCTGATCGACCCCGCGAGGGGTCGGCGGGTCGCCGTCCCGGGGACGGCCGCTGCTCGGCCTCCAAGGTGAGCTTGCGCACATCGTGGATCATCTGGTCGATGGCCCGCGCGGCCACCTCGAGCATCTCCGACTCCGAGACGTCGTCGGGGTGCGGACCCGCCGGTGCCTCCTCGGGGGGTACGAGGTCCGCGAGGTCGCCGGCGAGGTCGTATCCGCGCTCGGCGACCTCCGCGACGGCCTGCGTGGACAGCTCGCGCAGCGCGGCAGCGTGCTCGGGTCGGGGCACGATCTTGGGGCCTCCCTGGGGCACCAGGACCTGGTGGCCGAAGTAGCCCCGGACCCAGCGGTGCCGCTCGGTTCCCTCGGTCAGGACGTCGGTCAGGTGCGGCTTGACCCGGTGCAGAAGCGCCGCCTGGGAGACGCCGAGCGACTCGTTCGCAAAAGTCAGGTCGTGGTCGAAGCCGCTGTCGTCGAGGCCCAGGACGTCGCACCAGCGCTGCCACAGCAGCTCGCGGCGGGCCGCGGGCGGCGGCACCGTGATCACATGCACGTGCTCGGCCGGCACCGTCCGGCTCCAGGTCGCCAGCACCGCGGGGAGGTCCTGGGAGCGCCAGCCCCAAGCCCCGGTGAGCTCGCGGGCCAGGGCGCGCTCCATGAACGCATCGAAGCTCAGCTCGGAGTTCATCTTCAGCGCCTCCTGCCACACGGCCGGGAACTGGCGCAGGTAGTCGCGGGCGGTGACCACCACATGCACCTCGGCGGGTGCCAGCGCCTGCACGGCGGCCCTGGCCTGACGACCGCTGGCCATGCAGAAGAACTCGTGGCTGATCAGCCCGTCGCCGTCCCAGCCGGCCAGCGCCGTCACGAGGCGGGCCCAGACCTCGGCGTCGCCGCTCGCGCGGCTCTTGGGTCCCTCGCGAACGAACCGCGAGGCCCAGTAGTGGTCCATGCGCAGGCGGCCGGGATAGAGGAAGCCGCAGGCCTCGAGCTGAGGCCGGTTGTGCCACATCGTCGTCTGCAGGTAGGTCGTGCCCGTCTTGGGCAACCCGATGTGGAAGAAGACCCGGCGTGCCATCCCTCTCCTCCTCGACGTGCGGGTGGGCTGCTACAGCCCCGAGGCGTAGCGGTCGAGGTACTCGCGCACCTTCGTCTCGTCCCGCTCGGCGAGGGGGACGAGCAGCTCCTGCACGATGTCGGTGAGCTCGGCCAGCCGGACGTTCAGCCGGCGGCACTCCTGCACCTCGCCCTCGAGCTCGGCGACCCGTCGCCGCAGGGCGGCCAGGTCGTCGCGGTGGGCGAAGCGCACCCGGGCACGGAGCCCGGCAAGGTCGGGCGATCTGCGGCGTGGGCCTACGGACGGGTCAGTCATGGCAGGGCATACCTTGTCACGAAAGACCGGCGGGGGGGTACCGCGACGCGCGACCTCGCCACCGCCTCACGCCCGGTCCACGGACGATAGATTGGCCGCTCCCGTTCAGCCCGACCGGAAGGACCTCCTCGTGCCCGCTGGACCCCAGGTCGACAGACTCGCCGCGATCGGCGGCCGGCGGTGATCGGCAGGTGATCGGCAGGTGATCGGCATGGTGCTCGCGGCCGGCGCCGGCCGTCGGCTGCGTCCCTACACCGACACGCTGCCGAAGGCGCTCGTGCCCGTCGACGGGGAGACGACCATCCTCGACATCGCGCTGCGCAACTTCGCCGCCGTCGATCTGCGCGAGGTCGTCGTCGTCGTCGGGTTCGCCGCCGACGCCGTCGAGGCGCGCCTGGCCGACCTGGAGAGCGCGCACGGGGTCAGCCTGAGGCTGGTGCACAACGACAAGGCCGAGATCTGGAACAACGCCTACTCGATGTGGCTGGCTCGCGAGGAGATGGCCCACGGCGCGCTCATGGTCAACGGGGACACCGTCCACCCGGTGTCGGTGGAGCGCACGCTGCTGGAGAAGCGCGGCGCGGCCGAGCTGCTGCTCGCGGTCGACACCGAGAAGCGGCTCGCCGAGGAGGAGATGAAGGTCCGCCTCGGCGACCAGGGCCAGCTGACCCGGATCACCAAGCTGATGGACCCGGCCGAGGCGGATGGGGAGTACATCGGAGCGACGCTGGTCGAGGGCTCGGTGGTGGGGCGGCTGGCCGACGCGCTGTGGACCACGGTGGAGCGCAACCCCGACCTGTACTACGAGGACGGCTACCAGGAGATGGTCGACCGCGGGGAACGGCTCGGGGTCGCGCCGATCCCGTCCGGGACACCCTGGGTCGAGGTGGACGACCACCTCGACCTGGCCCGCGCCCGGGAGATCGCGTGCCGCTACTAGCGCGGATGCTGGCCAGCCCACTCTCGGTGGACATCCGCAGCGGCGCGGTCGAGAACCTCTCCACGCTCCTGCGGCAACGGGCCATCTCCAGCACCGGCAGTGTGCTCGTCGCGGTCGGGCCCTCGCAGGGCACCGAGATCTGGCGCCGGATCGAGCCGTCGCTCTCCGACGCGGCGATGTTCGAGGTCACCGGCGCCAGCCTGGCCGCGGCCGGAGAGCTCCAGGCGGCCCTGGGCAGGCGCAGCTACGACGCCGTGGTGGCGATCGGCGGCGGCCGCACCCTGGATGTCGCCAAGTACGCCGCGACCCGGGCCGCCGTCCCGATGGTCGCGGTGGCCACGAACCTGGCCCACGACGGGCTCTGCTCGCCGGTGGCCTCGCTGGAGCACCCTCACGGCAAGGGCTCCTACGGCGTGGCGCTCCCCCTCGCGGTGGTCGTGGATCTGGACTACGTGCGCGGGGCCCCGCCACGGATGGTGCGTGCGGGCATCGGCGACGCGGTCTCGAACCTCTCGGCCATCGCCGACTGGCTGCTGGCCGAGCGAGAGCGGCAGGAGCGGGTGGACGGCCTCGCGATGGCGTTCGCCCGGACGGCGGGTGAGGCCGTCCTGCATCGCTCGGACACGGTCGCCGAGGAGGACTTCCTGATCGCGCTGGCCGAGGCGCTGGTGCTGTCCGGGATGGCGATGTCGGTGGCGGGGACCTCCCGGCCGTGCAGCGGTGCGGACCACGAGATCGTTCACGCCGTCGACGCGCTCTTCCCGGGGGTGTCCAACCACGGCGAGCTCGCGGGGGTCGGTGCCCTCTATGCGACGTTCCTGCGCCAGGACGAGCGCCGCTTCGCGCAGATCGAGGCGTGCCTGCGTCGTCACGAGCTGCCGGTGGGCGCCGGGGGACTGGGGCTCACCGAGGATGAGTTTGCTCGGGCGGTGATCGCGGCGCCGGGGACCCGTCCGGACCGGTTCACGATCCTCGAGCACCTCGACCTCGACGAGCGGCAGACCCGAGCCCGGGTCTCGGCGTACCTGGAGCGCGTGGGGGGCTGAACGGCGCCGACCCTCGGCCCGGCCACCCCTCAGTCGTCGTGCTCCCGGTCGTCCCACTCTCCTTCGTCCCAGTCCCCGTCGCGGACCGACGTGCCGGCCGCCTCCGGGGACGGGGGTGACAGGCCGTGCAGCCGCCGCTCCCAGGCCGCCTCCTCCACTTCCCGGTTCGCCTCGATGCACTCGCGCACCTGCGCGGCCACCTGCTGCACCGCCGCCGCGACCGGATCGGCGGACGCCTCCCACGCCGCCGGCACGACCGACGGCAGCCGGAGGCCCGGTGCGAATCCGGCCTTGGCCGGCACCGGGTCGCCCTGCGCGTCGACCGGGTGGGTCGTGGAGGCCACCTGCTCGCGCAGGTGCTGCTCGAGAGCGGTCAGGCCGTCCCGGGCGGTTGCCGCGGCCCCGAGCAGGTCCTCGGGCCCCGGGCGGTACAGCGCGGCCGGCACCTCCTCGGAGGGGAGCGCCACGGGGAGCTCAGCGAGGTCGCCGACGACTCCGACGCCGGCCTGCTTGATCGCGGCACGGACCCGGCGGTTCCACCGTGCCGCCAGCCGCGCGCCGCGGCGGTTGAGCCGGATCGGCTGCTCGAGGTGGGACCGGGCGCCGAGGATGGTGCGGGCCAGCGGCCCCTTGATGACGTAGGCGTGGTCGTGGGCGTCGACACGCCCCAACTCGGTGTTGACCAGTCGCATCAGCTCCGTCGAGGCATGTCCCAGGGACGGGTTGGTGTACTCCACCTCGACGGTGCAGGCCTCCGGAGGGACGCCCACGATCGAGGCCACGCGACGCCACAGGAGCGCGGGGTCGGAGCCGGACGGAGGCACGGTCACGACATGGACGCGCTCGGGGCCGACCGTGGGGGTCCACGCCTCGAGCATGCGGCCGATGTCCTGGGTGCGTCGAATCAGGGCCGCCGGCTTGCGCAGCCGAGGCTTCGAGCCGTCCCCGTCCAGCGCCTCCTTCACGCCGTCCAGCAGGCGGGGAAACGTGAGCGTCCCCTGGTTGCGGCAGCTGGTCTGCCACTGCGCCGGGATGGCCCGCATGGCGTCCCTGACGGTGAGGAGCACGTGCACGTCGGCGCCCGCCAGGGAGTCCACCACCCGTCGGGCCCGATCGGCGTCGGCGAAGCTCAGGAACTCCATCGAGAACACCGAGGCGGTGCCGTCGTACGCCGCCATCTGCGCGACCATGCTGGCCCAGGGACCGTCGGGCTCGGCCGCCGTGGTGTCGACCACCTGTCCCATGCCGAGCACGTCGCGTGCGGCCCGGCTCTGGTCGGTGAAGACCCGGCCCGGCACGAGAACGCCGGCCGCCCCCAGCTGCGCCCGGTTGGCGAACAGCAGCTCCTGCAGATAGGTCGTCCCGGTCTTCATCGCGCCGATGTGCAGCACGACCTGGGGCCGGGCCGAACGGGAGGCTCGCCCGGGGATGCGCCCCAAGACGGGCTCGGTGATGCGCCGGAGAGGCATGGACGGAGGCTAACAAGCAGCCGACGAGCGCGGTCCGCGGATCCAGCATCGCTCGCTGATACCTTGACCCTCGTCCGTGACGCTCTCGACAGGATCGGCGATGGTGACCAGACCCACGGAGGCGCCCGAGGACGGGTCGGCTCGAAGGACGACCTTCCGGCCCGTGCAACGCACCCTGATCCGGGCCGGCGAGGAGCTCGACGTCCGAGCGCTCTATGTCGGGGGCCTCTCCAGCTTCGGCAGCACCGACCCCGACACCGGCCAATCCGGCGCCGAGGCCTCGGGCCCGGAGATCCCGGCCGGAGAGGGACCCGGCGGGGTCAGCGACGGGGCGCTCTCGGGCTACGGGCGGGTCAACGATCTCGGCGAGGCGGTGGCCGAGCGGGAGCGCAGGCTCACCTTCGGCACCTACTTCAACGCGTTTCCGGCCAGCTACTGGCGCCGGTGGACCGACTTCTCCACCGTTCGGCTGGTCGCCCGGCTGCGCGGCCACGGCTCCCTGATGGTGCAGCGCTCGACCTCCAAGGGGCACGTGGTGCGGGCCGGCTCCGCGCGGGTGAACAGCGACACGCCCCAGACGGTGGAGATCGAGCTGCCGCTCAAGCCCTTCATCGACGGCGGGTGGTACTGGTTCGACCTCGAGGCGGGCGAGGGTGAGCTGGTCCTCGAGGAGGCCGTCTGGGGCTTCGACACCGACCGGGTCTCCCAAGGCCGAGTGACCATCGGCATCACCACCTTCAACCGACCCGACTTCTGCGTGGCCCAGCTGATCAACCTGGCCGACAGTCGGGCGGTCCTCGACATCCTCGACCATGTGATCGTCGTGGACCAGGGCACCCAGAAGGTCTCCGACCACGCCGACTTCGAGGCGGCCGCGGGTCGCCTCGGCGAGAAGCTGCGCGTCATCGAGCAGGCGAACCTCGGCGGCTCCGGCGGATTCTCGCGGGCGATGAACGAGGCCGTGTCCACGGGTGCCTCCGACTACGTCCTGCTGCTGGACGACGACGTGGTCTGTGAGCTGGAGGGGATCCTGCGCGGCGTGGCGTTCGCCGACCTGGCCAAGTCCCCGACGCTGGTCGGCGGCCAGATGTTCAGCCTCTACGACCGGTCGGTCCTCCATGCCTATGGAGAGACCATCGCGCGCTACCGCTGGTTCTGGGGCCCCGCTCCCTCGACGGTGCACGGCCACGACTTCTCACGCCGCTCGCTGCGGTCCACCGGCTGGCTTCACCGTCGGATCGACGTCGACTACAACGGCTGGTGGATGTGCCTCATCCCCACCCAGGTGATCCGCGAGATCGGCCTCTCCCTCCCGATGTTCATCAAGTGGGACGACGCCGAGTTCGGGCTGCGCGCCCAGGAGGCCGGCTACCCGACCGTGACCCTTCCCGGAGTTGCGGTCTGGCACGTCCCCTGGACCGAGAAGGACGACACGCTCGACTGGCAGGCCTACTTCCACGAGCGCAACCGGCTGATTTCGGGACTCCTCCACTCGCCGTACGACCATGGTGGCCGGTTGGTCCTGGAGAGCCTCGAGAACCACACCAAGCGGATGATGGCCATGCAGTACAGCACCGGTGAAGTGATCCTCCAGGCGCTGTCTGACGTCCTGGACGGCCCGGATCGAATGCATCGCGACATGGCCACGCGCCTGGCGCAGATTCGCACCCTGCGTGGGCGGTATTCCGACGGCCGCACCGAGGCCGAGCTGGATGCCTTCCCCGCGCCGCGCACGAAGAAGCCCCCGCGCAAGGGCAAGGGCGTGCCGCTGCCCAAGACCAAGGCAGGACAGATCACGATGGCGGCGACCGGGCTCGCCCGTCAGGTCCTCCCGGTCCGGAACCTGGCACCTCGGCACCCCGAGGGCATCGTGCCGCACGTGGACCAGCGCTGGTGGAGGCTGGCGCACTACGACTCGGCGATCGTGTCGTCCGCGGACGGGATGGCAGCCTCGTGGTACCGCCGCGACCCGCGGCAGTTCCGCGACCAGGTCGCGCGCTCGGCGCGGCTGCACGCCCGGCTGTTCCAGGAGTGGCCCGAGCTCGCGGCTCGCTACCGGGAGGCGCTGCCGACACTGGCGTCTCCGCAGACCTGGAAGCGGACCTTCGAAGGATTCGAGGACGAGGACGTCAGGTGATCCGGATCCCGGTCGAGCACCGCGCCGACCCGGTGCGGGTCCCCGAGGTCCCGCTCTCTGCGCCCAGCGCGAACAGCGGGCTGCTGGAGGTCTTCCGGCGGCGCTACGTGTTGCGACTGCTGGTCCGCAAGGAGATCCAGGGCCGCTACAGCGGCTCCTTCCTCGGGCTCTTCTGGTCCTACGTCCAGCCAGGGGTGCGGTTCGCGCTCTACTACTTCGTCATCGGTGGACTGCTTGGGTTGCACCAAGAAGTGCCGGTCTTCGGCATCCACATGTTCGCCGGCCTGGTCATCGTGCACTACTTCACCGAGACCTTCGGCTCGGGGACGCGGGCGATCGTGAAGAACAAGGCGATCCTGCGCAAGATGGCGATGCCCCGGGAGATGTTCCCGGTCGCCTCGATGATGGTCTCCGCCTTCCACGTGGTCCCCGGGCTGGTGATCCTCACCGTGGCCTGCCTGGCGCTGGGCTGGACCCCGGACCCGGTGGGGATCGGCGCGGGTCTGCTCGGGTTCGCGATCATCACCGTGCTCGGCACCGCCCTGGCGCTGCTCTTCAGCGCGGCCAACGTCTTCTTTCGCGACTTCGGCAGCATCGTCAGCACGCTGACCACGTTCGTTACCTTCTCGGTGCCGATGATCTACCCCTACAGCTTCGTGGACGAGCGCTTCGGGCGCTTCGCCGAGCTGTACCTGCTCAACCCGATCGCCGAAGCCGTCCTGCTCATGCAGCGCTGTTTCTGGACCGGGGTGACCGACTACCCCGAGCTCACGATGAGAGAGGACCTGCCGGACAACCTGTTCACGCTGGGTTTCGCCCACCTCGCGGCTGCCCTGATCGTGCTCGTGATCGCACAGGTGGTGTTCAGCCGTCTGGAGAACAAGTTCGCGGAGCGGCTGTGAGGACGGGGGGCGCGGACCGGTGACGGCCCAGGACACGCAGTCCATCGTGGTGCGCGAGGTGAGCAAGCGGTTCACGATGCGCTACCACCGGACGATCAAGCAGATGACGGTCGCCATGCTGCGCCGCCAGCCGATCAGCGACTCCTTCTGGGCGCTCAGCGACGTCTCCTTCACCGTCGAGCAGGGGGAGTCGATCGGCCTGATGGGGCTGAACGGCTCGGGCAAGTCCACGCTGCTGAAGCTGATCAATGGGGTGATGAAGCCGGACGCCGGCGAGGTGCTCACCCGGGGCCGGATCGCCGGACTGATCGCCACCGGCGCCGGGTTCCATCCCCAGCTCACCGGTCGCGAGAACATCTACCTCAACGCCTCGATCCTCGGGATGTCCGAGGTCGAGACCAAGCAGAAGTTCGACGCGATCATCGACTTCGCTGACATCGGCAAGTTCCTCGACACGCCGGTCGGTCACTACTCCTCGGGCATGTTCTCGCGGCTCGGCTTCGCCGTGGCGGTGCACACCGACTCCGACATCTTCCTCGTCGACGAGGTCCTTGCCGTCGGCGACAAGCCGTTCAAGCGCAAGTGCATCGCCCGGATGGAGGAGATCAAGAAGGAGGGACGGACGCTGTTCTACGTCAGCCACTCGGCACCCTCGGTGCGCCGGATGTGCGACCGGGTGCTGGTGCTGGAGAAGGGGGTCCTCGGCTTCGACGGCCCGGTTCGCGAGGGGATCCGCTACCTGAAGTACGACAACGACCCCGACGACGTGGCCTCGGAGAACGAGGACGAGTCCGACGAGGCCGACGCGGAGCTGGGCGCCGACATCTGAGCGAATCACACCGGTGTGATTCGAGTCGCTGGAACAAAAAACAGTGGTGTAGTTACCCCTGTTTCGTTGCGGAGTCTTGTGGCTGATGTGACATTTGAGGCGTCTGAGTATTTCCTTCGCCCGGAAGTCCCCGCCTCATGCAGAAGACTCGTGCCCGCCTCGTGCTGGCCTCCCAGCACGCCCTCGCGGCCGCGGTGGTCGGCGCCGTCGCCGCCTCCGCGGTCGGCGTCGTCAACCTCGAGCTCGCCGCCCCGCAGACCGGGCCGCCGGCAGCAGACTCCCTGGTGTCCACCTCGCCGGTGAGGCCCACGGTGCACACCGTCCCGCTGGACCAGGCGACGACTTCGAGCGACAGCCGACTGGGCACCCAGTCTCGCAGGCGGGCCGCGGACCCGCAGGAGATCCGCCTGGTCAGTGATCCCGAGCCGGTCTCGGGCTATGCCACCGTCGGCGTCACGTGGGACGCGGAGGGCACGCCCGAGCAGGGCGCCGTCGCCGTGGAGGTGCGCAGTCGCACCGAGGAGGGCTGGTCGCCCTGGGAGCCGGTGCCCCAAGACCTGGAGCACGCCCCCGATCCGGGCTCACCCGAGGCGTCGCCGGGGCGGCTGCGTGCGGGCACCGAACCCGTTGTCCTCGGGGCCGTGGACCGCGT
Organism: uncultured Actinomycetota bacterium; assembly: GCA_963745245.1. GTDB lineage: Bacteria > Actinomycetota > Actinomycetes > Propionibacteriales > Nocardioidaceae > Marmoricola_A. The sequence goes on along the minus strand of CAVUWU010000001.1, from coordinate 363,672 downwards.
GCAGGCCCGTGCGACCACCGAGGCCGGCCAGGCGCTCCCCGAGCTCGCCCTGGCCGTGGTGGATCCCGGCGAGGACACCGAGCTGGACGCCGCGCGGCCCGCCCTCGAGCCGGGCGCGCAAGACGACTCCGCTGCGCAGACGACGGCCCCGGAGGCCGACCTCGACGCTTTCGCTGTGAACGGTGACAACAGTGACAAGGGGGCGGAACCCGGGCTGACCCTCGCCGCCGCGCGCGCGGCGAAGCCGAAGATCTTCTCCCGCGCGCAGTGGGGGGCCGACGAGCGGCTCCGGCACGCAGGCTCGCTGCGGTACGGCGACATCCAGACCGGCTTCGTTCACCACACCGTCAACGCCAACGACTACACCGAGGCTCAGGTGCCCTCGATCATCCGGGGCATCTACGCCTACCACACGCAGTCGCGGGGTTGGAGCGACATCGGCTACAACTTCCTCGTCGACCGCTTCGGGAAGATCTGGGAGGGCCGCTACGGCGGTATCGACAAGCCCGTGGTCGGCGCGCACACCCTCGGATACAACGAGGTGTCGTTCGCCATGTCGGCAATCGGCAACTTCGAGACCGTCCGCCCGCCGCAAGCCGTCCTCGACGCCTATGGCCGGCTGATGGCCTGGAAGCTGTCCCTGCACGACGTGGCTGCCGACGACATGAGCGTCGCTGTGAAGGGGCGCACCTTCCGCGCCATCAACGGGCACCGGGATGCGGGCTCGACCGCCTGTCCCGGCCGCTACCTCTACGCGCGGCTCCCCGACATCCGCACGCTCGCCGCCGAGCTGCAGCGTGCCGGCGGGTCCGGCGGGGCAGCGCCTGCGGGACCGAGGCCACCGGAGCACCCGACGACGGCGCTGCGCCTACAGTTGTCCGGCACTCCCTGGCCCGACCTCGTCGTGCGCGACCCCGACACCCAGCACCTGATCGTGGTGCGCACCGCCGGTCAGCTCGGCTTCGGCACGCCGTTCCGGGCCGGGGGCGGCTGGGGGACCTCGGACCTGGTCACCGAGGCGGGCGACCTCACCGGTGACGGGATCACCGACCTGGTGTCCCGCGAGGCCGGCAGCGGGATGACCACGGTGCACGCAGGACGTCTGGACGGCACGGCGGTCGCCGTGGGCAGCTTCCGGCGATTCTCGGCCCTGGACCAGCTCACCGGCGTCGGCGACCTCGACGAGGACGGCCGCGACGACCTGGTCGGCCGGCACGGGCGCAACGCCAAGCTCCTGTTCTTCCCCGGCCACGGGGACGGCACCTTCGGTCGCAAGCGGGTGCTCTCCGCCGACTGGGGCCGCTTCGACCTGACCGCCGGAGTCGACGACCTGGACGGGGACGGGAACGTCGACCTGGTGGCACGCCAGGGGCAGCGGCTGTACCTCGTCCCCGGCACGGGGAGGGGGATCGGTGAGCCTCGGGTGCTCGGCCGCCGGAACTGGGACGCCTTCGACGTCGTCACCGGCCGTGGCGACGCCTCCCGGGACGGGCACCCTGACATCGTGGTCCGCCATCGGGCCTCCGGCAAGACCTACGTCTACCCCGGAGACGGCGCCGGCGGCCTCGGCCCTCGCCTGGGTGGCTGGTCCCGCTTCGCGTCGATGCAGACGCTGACCCTCGCCGGCCAGCTGGCCGGCTCGGCACGACCCGATCTCGCGACCGTCAATCCCCGGGGTGCCCTGCGCGTCTTCCCGCACACGGACCGGCGCAACCTCGGCGCCGTGGTCGACACCGGAACCGTCGCCTCCGGCATCGACCTCCTGCTCAACGTCGGCGACTGGGACGGCGACGGACGCGGAGACGTGATGACCCGCAACGCGACCACCGGCGTGCTCTCCTTGCACAGGGGGCGGGCCCACAACCGGCTCGCGGACCCGGTCGTGGTGCGCAAGCGCTTCGGGGGCATCAGCGCGCTCGCCCCGGCGGGGGACGTGACCGGCGACGGCTACCCGGACCTGGTCGGCACAGGCGCCCAGGGCGCCAACCGCGTCTATCCGAGCAACGGCCGCACGGGAATCTCGCGCAGCCTCGTCCTGCGGCCCAGCAACCCCGGGCCTGACCGGGTCGGGGTCGGCTTCTGGGACGCCGACCGGACCCCGGACACCGCCGTACGCCGCTCCAACGGCACGCTGTGGGTCCGCTCCTCCGACCACGACGGGTTGAGCCGGATCGCCGACAGGCTGCGCCGCTACGACTGGCTGCTCGGGCTCGGCGATCTCGACGGCGACGGTCGCGCCGACCTGGCTGCTCGGGCGTCCAGCACCGGCCGGCTCTACCTCCTGCCCGGAACGCCGGCAGGTTTCGGTGCGCGGCGCCTGATCGCCCCGGGGTTCGATCGCTACGACCTCGGGGGCTGAGCGCCCCGGTCCAGCCGGGCGGTCACCCGCTCCTCATCGGCGTGCCTGTCCCAGCGGGCGTCGTCGCGATGCCGGACCCACACGGTTCCACCCCCGGCGAGCAAGGGAGCGGCGAACGCCTCCAGACCCGGTCGGCTGACCGGCTCGAGGTCGGTGAGCAGCCTCGTCCCGAGCGCCGAGAAGCGGCTCGCGCGGGCGGAGGCGAGCAGGCCCGCCTGGTCACACGCGTCGGTCACGGGCGCGTGCTCGCCGCCGCCCACCCATGCCGGCGACTGCGGTCGCGGGGGGTCCGCGGGAACGAAGACGTCGGGCTGGCCCCACACCACGATCCCGTAGTCGATGACGCCCGCGGGCGGCTGGGTGGCGAAGCGCCCCCCCAACGGCAGCAGGGACACGCCGACCACCGGAGTCCCCGACGGGCGCGCCTGCTCCGCGTGCCGCTCGAGACGCCCCGGACCGGAGACCACCACGTCAGGCGAGGAGGCGGGAGATCGGGTGACGCCGGCGCCCAGGCTCCAGGCCGCACCGAGCCAGACCGGGGCCAGCCAGTGCGTCGGCAGGTCGAGGAGCACGGTGTTGCCCGCCTCGATGTCCAGCTCGTCCTGAAGCAGCCCCGCGGTCTTGGCGACCCAGGTGGCATAGGTGGCCACGGACAGCTCGACCCGCTCCCCGCTCGCGTCGTCGTAGAAGGTCACCAAGGGGCGACTCCCGGCCCGGCGGACCTGGTCGTCGAGAAGCGCGGGGAAGGTCGAAGCGTCCACGGCCGCCCAGCCTAGGAGGTTCCCCGGCCACGGCCGGCCGGGCCCGGGGTGCCAGGATGGCCCGCGTGTCCGACGGGTCCCCAGCCAGCGCCCCGAGCGCCCCCAGCGCCGCGCGCGGCCCTGTCGCTGTCATCGTCGCCGGCGGCTTCGGCACCCGGATGCTGCCGCTGACCGAACGGCGACCCAAGCACCTGCTGGAGGTCGGTGGGGTGCCCTTCCTGGAGCACCAGCTGAGCAGGCTCGCCGCCGCGGGGGTGGAGCAGGTCGCGCTGGCCACGTCCTACCACGCGGACCAGTTCGAGCCCGTCCTCGGCGATGGCGGCCGTTTCGGGCTGCGGCTGTCCTACGTCACCGAAGCGGAGCCGCTGGGGACGGCGGGGGCCATTCGCAACGCCGTCGCGGGACTGCCGCAGGAGCCCGACCGGCCGGTGGTCGTCCTCAACGGCGACGTCCTCTCCGGTCACGACCTCGGCGCCCAGCTCGCCGACTTCGACAGCCCTCGCGACGGCGTGCCCGTGGACGTCTCGCTGCACCTGGTGGAGGTGCCCGACGCACGGGCTTTCGGCTGCGTGCCCACCGACGCCTCGGGACGGGTCCTCGCCTTCGTCGAGAAGTCCGACCATCCGCCCACCCGCCTGGTCAACGCCGGTTGCTACGTCTTCCGCCGCCCGGTCATCGACGAGATCCCGGCCGGTCGCGCGGTGTCGGTCGAGCGGGAGACGTTTCCCGCGCTCGTCGCGGCCGGCCTCGTAGTGGTCGGGTACGTCGAGACGGCGTACTGGCGCGACGTCGGGTCCCCCGAGGCGCTGGTCGCGGCCTCGGCCGACCTCGTGGCGGGCCGGGTCCCGGACAGTACTGGAACCGCGGGCGGCGCGGGGGCTCAGGTCGCCGCGGACGCCCGCGTCGCCGGTTCGGTCACCGGAGGCTCGTCGGTGCTCGGCGGCGCGGTCGTGGAATCGGGGGCGGTGGTCCGGGGCTCGGTGATCATGGGCGGAGCCCGGATCGGCCCGGGCGCCGAGGTGGTGGAGTCGGTCGTGGGCCGGAGAGCGGTGGTGGGACCTGGTGCCCGGCTTCACAGCGTCGCTGTCGGCGACGACGCCAGCATCGCGGCCGGTTGTCGCCCGCCTCCCGGCGCCCGGGTCCCCGGCGGGGCCGAGTGGGTGGGCGGGGACCCCTCGGGTGGTCAGGCGGCGTTCGGCTCCGGCGAGTCGGCGGGAGGGTAGTCCTCGAGGAAGCGCTCGGTGACCTCGCCACTGAGCTCCGCGCAGTACTGCCACACGCCCTGCTGCACTGGTGTGGCCGCCTCTCGGCCCGCCGACCAGTGGGTGAGGGCGAAGCGGGCCTCCCCGGGGAAGAGCTCTCCATCGGTCTCCGACCACGGTGCCGCCATGAACTTCCCGCCGGTCTCGGTGAACGCCTTGCCCGACAGCGCCTCGACGTCGGTGATCGTCGCCTCGTCGGCCACGGCGGACTCGTCGTACCAGAGGATCGTATGGCCGTGCTCGAGGCTGTGCACCAGCCGCTCGACCGGCGGCCGGTCGTCCTGGGTCCAGAAGGACCGGATCTGGTTCCCGACCAGGAACTGCGGCCAGTGCGGCCCGGACGCCGGGGGAGCGGCGTCGTAGGCGATCGGCTGCCCCTCCTGACGGTGGTCGTTGTTGCCCTTGGCGGGACGGGTCTGCACCTCCTGGCACCCCGCGTCGCCGGCGGACGCGCCGATCTCGGTCAAGGTGCGGCTGGCCTCCTGGCTGGTCCGGGCAACCTGCCAGCCAACGAAGCCCAGGATCAGCGCGGCGACGAGGACCGACGAGCCGATCACGAGGAAGGTCGAGCGGCGTTGACGGCGCTGCTCCTCGCGCCGCACCTGCTCGGCGATCGCCCGCCGACCGCCGCTCTTCTTCGAGGTGCTCACGATGGGCGCTCCTGCTCGGGTGGGGATGGGGGTCCGCGTGCCGGGTGCCGGGACGTTCTCCGAGACTACGGAGCCGACGGTCGGCACCGTCGGCGGTCAGCCGCGTCGGCGTCGGCTCCGGCATCGGAGCCCGGCTCGGCATCGGAGTGGGGCTCGGCTTCGGAGCAGACCCATCCGTGGGCATGCACCACCACCTCCAGCAGCGCCTCCTGGCGACCCCGGCGGCGGGCGTCGGTTGGGATCCGGACGGTGAGACTCGTGCCGTCGGGTGCGATTCGGGGCTCGGCCACAGGCAGCGCCCGTTCCAGGGCGGCCGCGACCTCGCGGGCTTCGGCGGTGGCCCCGAACCCTTGTGGCGACTCACCCGAGACCGCGCACACGACGGCCTCCCGTGCGCCCAGTCCGAACAGGTCCTCTCGCTGTGGACGGATCAGCGCCGCGGCGCCCGGGCCGTCCTCCCCCGGTGGCAGCACCCTGGACGCCAGGCCGCGCACCACCGCGAACGGCGTCCCGCTGACCTTGCCCGTCGCCAGATCCGCCGCGGCGGCCACCTCGTCGGCCACCGCGGGCGCGGTCACCACGAGCGCGTTGCCGTATGCGTCGGTGCGCCCGGCGTGGTCGTCCAGCACGACCACGCCGGAAGCGCCGATGGCGATGTCGGTCTGGCCCTGGCGCCAGGCTCGACCGCTGGTGTCGCTGAGGATCACGCCCACGTTGACCGCGGCTGCCTCCAGGAGCCGGGCCCGGACCCGCCGGGCCGAGGCGTCGGGGTCGACGGGGAGCAGCACGGCGGTGCCGGGTGGGGTATTGGAGGCGTCGATGCCGGCGGCGGCCATGATCAGCCCGTGCCGGGTGCGCACGATCGTCGTGGGTCCCCGGCGAGCCACCACGCGGTCGGTCTCCGCGGGCAGGAGCGCCTCGCGGTCGCCGGCCACGACCCGCCCCTCCGCCTTGCTGACGACCTTGCTGGTGATCACCACCAGGTCGCCGTCGCGCAGCCCGCCCCCGCCGCGCTGACCCCGCTCGCCTTCGAGCCGGCCGCCGAGCAGCACAGTGGCGAGATCCGCCCCCGGCTCGACCTCGCCGATGCCCTGGACGGTGAGGACGGTGTAGGCCGTCACCGGCCGGCCAGGTCCAAGGCGGCGCGGGCCATTGCGGCCGTCGCCTCGACGTCGGTCATCATCAGCGGGACCGCGACGCAGTGGATGCCGGAGCGCTCGACCCGGCCCACGGCATCGGCGTCGCGGGAGTCGACCAGCCAGCCGTCGAGGATCCCCCCACGGTCCCGGGCGCCATAGTGCTCGGCGACACCGGCCGCCGAGACCTCGACCCCGACGGTGGCGAGCAGCTGCTCGGCCATCCCGCGCACGTGCCGACCCTCGACGATGGGGGAGAGCCCGACGACCGGGGCTGCCGAGGATCGCACCGCCTCCCGCAGGCCGGGGACCCCGAGGATGGTGCCCAGGGACACCACCGGGTTCGACGGGGGGAGCAGGATCGCGTCCGCCTCCGAGATCGCCTCCAGGACGCCCGGCCCGGGGGTCGCTGCGTCGAGTCCCACCGCCACCACCGTCCGGGCCGGAACCCCGGCCCGCAGGCGCGCCCAGTACTCCTGGAAGTGGATCGCCCGTCGGCCCGAGGGACTCCCGGGGTCGTCCACGACGACGTGCGTCTCCACCCGATCGTCGGTCATCGGCAGCAGGCGCAGCCCGGGGTCCCAGCGTCGGCACAGCGCCGCGGTGACGGCGGAGAGCGGGTAGCCGGCGTCCAGCATCTGGGTGCGCACCAGGTGCGTGGCGAGGTCGCGGTCGCCCAGCCCGAACCAGAGGGGCTCCACGCCGTACGCCGCCAGTTCCTCCTGCGCGTTCCAGGTCTCCTCCCGCCGGCCCCAGCCACGCTCGGCGTCGATGCCCCCGCCGAGGGTGTACATCACCGTGTCCAGGTCCGGGCAGACCTTGAGGCCGTGCAGCCACAGGTCATCGGCGGTGTTGCCGATAACGGTGACCTCGGTGGGCTGCGGGGTCGCGGTCTCCTCGTGGGTGGCCAGGCCGAGCAGGTGGAGGAGCCCCTGAAGGAAGCGGGCGCCGCCGAAACCCCCGGCCAGGACCGTCAAGCGCACGGGACCGCGACCCTCGGCGGAGGCGGGCCGAGCAGCGGGAGGGTCGGTGTGCGGCGCGGTCATCAGCCCCTCTTCTCCGGTCCGGTGTGCTCGCCCATATCAGATCGGGGCTTGACGCAGACGTTACGACAGGCTTGTAATTCTCACACTGTCATTCAGGGTGTCGCACGAGCGCCACGGGCCGATCGCTTCCCCGGATTGTTTCGCGTCGGTCCCGATCCGGGAGACGCGGGGTCGTCCAGGTCGTCACGAGTGTCAGCCGCACCAGCAGATCGGGATCCGCCGGGGTCTCACGGGTCGAAAGGGCGAAGGCCATGCAAGAACTGATCGTGCTGAACGGGGACGCGGACACTGGCGAGCTGGGGTGGCAGGAGCGTGCCCTGTGCGCGCAGACGGATCCGGAGGCGTTCTTCCCGGAGAAGGGCGGCTCGACGCGCGAGGCCAAGCGGGTGTGCCTGACCTGCGACGTCCGCGCGGACTGCCTCGACTACGCGCTGCACAACGACGAGCGCTTCGGCATCTGGGGCGGGATGTCCGAGCGGGAGCGGCGCCGGCTCAAGAAGCAGGCCGTCTGAAGGCTGCTCGTCGGCTCACCCGTCGGCGTCGTAGCGCGGGTCGACCGACTCGGGGCTGCGGCCGAGGAGTTCGGCGACCTGCTCCACGAGGACGGTGAAGACCAGCGCGCTCAGGTCAGCCTGCGTCTCGCAGCGCAGCTCGAGTGGCCGCCGGAAGAGCACGACGCGGGTGGGCGAACGATCGCGGCCCGGGACGACGGAGGCGAGCGGGACCGTGGCGGCCGCCCAGTCCGCCGGCACCATGGGCGTCTCCTCCACGACGAACTCCACCGACGCCAGCTCCTCGGCCCACCGCTTCTCGAGCGAGGTCACGATCCCTGCGGCGATCCGGTCGAAGCGCTCGCGCGCGGTGCTATGGCCGGGGACTCCGCGCGGTGTCAGTGGCCCGGGGAGCACTGGCATCCCACGCATCCCGCGCCCGCGCCGATCGCGGCGGCCACCGGTCCGCGGCGCCATCGGCCCCACCGGGTGCACCATGCCCGCGAGCCTACCCACCGACCGGCGGGGTGCGGGGTACGGTTCGGCTCGTGAGTCCTGCTCGTCGCTGCTCGAGGACCGCCTGCGGGCGGTCGGCGGTCGCCACGCTCACCTATGTCTATTCCGACCAGACGGCCGTGCTCGGCCCGCTGGCCACCTATGCCGAGCCGCACGCCTACGACCTGTGCGAGGTGCACTCCGAGCGGCTGTCCGCGCCGCGCGGGTGGGAGATCCTCCGGCTGTCCCCGGACCCGGCCACGCTGGGTCCCTCCAGCGACGACCTGCTGGCGCTCGCTGACGCAGTCCGCGAGGCAGCTCGTCCACAGCCGCCTCGGGCCCAGGCCCCCCCGGCGGGCGCCGCCGGGGACGCCCGGGAGGTGGGCCGCCGCGGACACCTCCGAGTGCTCCGCAGTGCCGAGGATTGACCCGGTCCGCCTGACCGGCCATCGGGCGCGTCCGCCCGGGCAGGGCGGGCAGCCGGACGGGTAGATTGCCGCGCATGCCTGTGACCACGGACCCGGACAACCTGGCCCGGGTCTTCAAGGCCTACGACATCCGCGGCACTGTGCCCGATCAGGTCGACGGGGATCTCGCGCGTTCAGTGGGGTGGGCGCTGGTCGAGGTCCTGGCCGCCCGCGGCGAGATGCCCGGGCACGGTCACGGGCGGATCGTGGTCGGCCACGACATGCGTCCCTCCAGCCCCTCGTTGGCAGCCGCCCTCGCCGAGGGCGCCTGCCTCGCGGGCGCCGACGTGACGTCGATCGGGCTGGCCTCGACCGACCAGCTGTACTTCGCCTCCGGCCGCTGCGGCGTCCCCGGCGCGATGGTCACCGCCAGCCACAACCCCGCCGGACACAACGGGATCAAGCTGTGCCGGGCCCTGGCCGCGCCGATCGGCGCTGAGACCGGACTGGCTGAGATCCGCTCACGGGTCGCGAGCGGCGAGGCGCCGGTGGGCCAGCGGCAGGGTGCGGTGGAGCAGCGGGACGTGCTCACCGACTACGCCGACCACCTCCGCCGCCTGGCCCCGGTGCACGGTCGCCGGCTGAGGGTGGTGGTCGACGCAGGCAACGGGATGGCCGGCCATACGGCGCCGGCCGTGCTCGGAGCCCTCGACGTCGACCTGGTCCCGCTGTACTTCGAGCTCGACGGGACCTTCCCGCATCACGAGGCCAACCCGCTCGACCCCGCCACCCTCCGCGACCTGCAGTGGGCGGTGGTCGAGGCAGGCGGCGACCTCGGCCTCGCCTTCGATGGGGACGCCGACCGCTGCTTCGTGGTCGACGAGCGTGGCCGGCTGGTGAGCCCGAGCGTGCTGACTGCGCTGATCGCCGCCCGCGAGCTCGACCGCGAGCCCGGGGCTCGGGTGATCCACAACCTGATCACCAGCCGCGTGGTGCCCCAGCTCGTTGCCGAGCGCGGCGGGATCCCGGTGCGCACGCGGGTGGGGCACTCCTACATCAAGGCGGCGATGGCCGAGACCGGGGCGATCTTCGGCGGGGAGCACTCGGGCCACTTCTACTTCCGCGACTTCTGGCGTGCCGACTCCGGCATGCTCGCCGCGCTGCACACGCTGTCGGCGCTCGCCGAGCAGCCGCGCCCACTCAGCGAGCTGCTCTCGGCGTACTCGCGGCTGTTCGCGAGCGGGGAGCTGAACGTGCCGCTGGAGGGTCGTGGGGCGGTGTCGGCGGTGCTCGCGATGCTCGAGAAGGAGTACGCCGAGGGACACGGGGTGAGAATCGATCATCTCGACGGTCTGACCGTGTCCGCCGAGGACTGGTGGTTCAACGTCCGGCCCTCGAACACCGAGCCGCTGCTGCGGCTCAACGTCGAGGCCGACGACGAAGTCACGATGGGGCGAGTGCGCGACAGCGTGCTGGCGACGATCACGAGGACCAGGGGTGAGCGATGAGCGCGGCCGGAGACGCAGGCGGGACGGGCATCGACGAGGGCCTGCTGGAGCTCCTGCGGTGCCCGGCGTGTCGGGGCATCTTCGCGCCGCCGGAGCCGGAGGCGATGACCTGCGCCGACTGCGGGCGCCGCTACCCGATCCGCGGCGGCGTGCCGATCCTGCTCATCGACGAGGCGGTGCTTCCCGAGTCGGGCGCCGCCCAGGAGAGCTAGGAGACCCCCGCGATGCCGGAGTGGTTCGACGAGTCGCTGCTCGAGGACGAGGAGGCGCTGGCCCGCGCCGATCCGCTGCTGCGCCAGCTGGCGGAGGCGGGGGCGCGGGTGCGGCGGGAGGCGGCCGACGTCGCCGAGGCCATCGACGAGGCGGTCCAGCGGTCGAAGGACGACCGTCCGCGGGCGATCGTCGCCGCCGGCCCGGACTCCCGGCTGCTGCGCGCGGTGCTCGAGCCCACCTGCCCCGTCCCCTTCGTCGCCTGGCCCCATCCGGGGCTGCCGGGGTGGGCCGGCGCCCTCGACCTCGTGGTCGTCCTCTCCCCGGAGGGCTCGGATGCGGGCAGCGCGGGCGCGGTGGCGGAGGCGGTGCGACGTGGCTGCCAGGTGGTGGTGGCCGCTCCGCCCGGCTCCCTGGTGGCCGGGCACGCCGGCGGGCGGCATTCCACGCTGCTCCCGGCCGGCTCGGGCGACCAGCTCGCCGTCGCCGTGGTGGTTCTCGCGCTGCTGTCGCGGGTGGACCTGGGGCCGCACACCGACGCCGAGGAGGTCGCGGCCGCCCTCGACGAGGTCGCCATCACCTGCTCGCCGCACCGCGACCTGGCGGTCAACCCGGCCAAGGGGCTGGCGATCGCGCTGGCCGACGTCACCCCCCTGGTGTGGGGCGGATCGGTGCTCGCGGCGCGGGCGGCCCGCCGGATCGCCGAGATGATCCGCCGGACCAGCGGCCGGGCCGCCTTGGCCGGCGACGCCGAGCACCTGCTGCCGGTGATCGCCTCGGCCCCGGCGCACGACGTCTTCGAGGACCCCTTCGCCGAGGAGGACACCGCCGAGCGACGCCCGGCGCTGCTGCTGCTCGACGACGGAGCCGACGAGCACGGCGTGCGCGAGCAGCGCGGCGAGATGGTCGCCGAGGCCGAGCGCCGCGGGGTCCGGGTCGAGACCATCGGCAGCGACGCGCCGAGCGACATCGCCTGCTACGCGGCGCTGCTGAGCCAGGGCCGCTACGCCGCGGCGTACCTCGGCATCGGGCTGGGGCGGACCCTGCGGTGAGCGGCGGTCTGTTCGGCCTGCTCGACGACGTCGCCGCCCTGGCCAGACTCGCCGCCGCGTCGGTGGACGACATCGGCGCTGCCGCCGGCCGAGCGAGCATGAAGGCGGCCGGGGTGGTCGTGGACGACACCGCGGTCACCCCGCAGTACGTGCACGGCGTGACCGCCGAGCGCGAGCTGCCCATTATCCGCCGGATCGCCGTGGGCTCGGTGCGCAACAAGCTGCTGTTCATCCTCCCGGCGGTCCTGATGCTCAGCGAGTTCCTGCCCTGGCTGATCACCCCGCTGCTGATGGCCGGTGCGACGTACCTGTGCTTCGAGGGGGCCGAGAAGATCTGGGCGGCCGTGCGCGGCCACGAGGACCACCATGCGCCGGCAGCGGTCGAGGGAGGCGGGACGGAGGCGTCGGTGGTCTCCGGGGCGATCCGCACCGACTTCATCCTGTCGGCCGAGATCATGGTGATCGCGCTCAACGAGGTCGCCGAGGAGCCGTTCGTGTCGCGGGCCCTCATCCTGGTGGTGGTCGCCATCGCGATCACCCTGCTGGTCTACGGCGTGGTGGCGCTGATCGTGAAGATGGACGACGTCGGGCTGCAGTTGAGCCAACGCTCCTCGACGGCCGCCCAGCGCCTCGGGCGAGCCCTGGTGCGGGCGATGCCCCGACTGCTCCGGGTGCTCTCGATCGTCGGCGTGGCGGCGATGCTGTGGGTCGGCGGCCACATCCTGCTCGTGGGCGTCGACGACCTCGGGTGGCACGCCCTCTACGACCTCCTCCACCACGCCGAGGAGACGGTCCAGGAGGCGGTCCCGGCGATCGGCGGCGTGCTCGGGTGGGTGGCCGGGACGGTGGTCTCGGCGCTGCTGGGACTCGCGGTCGGCGCCGTCGCGGTGGCCGTGGTCACGCTCGTGCACCTGCTCCGGGGTCGCCTTGCCCGGCGCGAAGCCGCCAGCCACTGACCGCGCGGCGGGTAGTCTGGTCCCGTCGTGCGCGGGAGATCCCGGGGACGCGCAGATGCGCCGCCGACGCCGATCATGACGCAAAGGAACTCCATGGACTTCAAGGTTGCCGACCTGGGCCTCGCCGAATTCGGCCGCACCGAGATCCGCCTCGCCGAGCACGAGATGCCCGGCCTGATGGCGATGCGCCAGCGGTACGCCCAGAGCGCCCCGCTGACCGGGGCCCGGATCGCCGGGTCGCTGCACATGACGGTGCAGACGGCGGTGCTGATCGAGACGCTGGTGGCTCTCGGCGCCGAGGTGCGCTGGGCCTCCTGCAACATCTTCTCCACCCAGGACCACGCCGCCGCCGCGGTCGCGGTCGGACCGACCGGCACGGTGACCGAGCCCGCGGGTGTCCCGGTGTTCGCCTGGAAGGGCGAGACGCTCCAGGAGTACTGGTGGTGCACCCAGCAGATCCTCGGCTGGCCGGACGGGCCGGACGGTGAGCGGCGGTTCGCCAACATGATCCTCGACGACGGCGGGGACGCCACCATGCTGGTGCACCTCGGCGTCGAGGCGGAGAAGACGGGGCAGGCACCCGACCCCGCCTCGGCCGGCAGCGCCGAGCAGCGCGTGGTGTTCGAGGTGCTCAACGACTCCCTGAGCCAGGACGCGCGTCGGTGGACCGCCGTGGCGAACGAGATCCGCGGGGTGACCGAGGAGACCACCACCGGTGTCCACCGGCTCTACGACATGATGCGCGCGGGCTCCCTGCTGTTCCCGGGCATCAACGTCAACGACTCGGTGACCAAGAGCAAGTTCGACAACCGCTACGGCTGCCGGCACTCGCTGGTCGACGGCCTCAACCGAGCCACCGACGTGCTCATCGGCGGCAAGGTCGCCGCGGTCTGTGGCTACGGCGACGTGGGCAAGGGCTGCGCGGAGTCGCTGCGCGGTCAGGGGGCCCGGGTCGTGGTCACCGAGATCGACCCGATCTGCGCGCTCCAGGCGGCCATGGACGGCTACCAGGTCACCACCCTCGATCAGGTCCTGCCCACCGCGGACATCGTCATCACCGCCACCGGCAACAAGAACGTCGTGACGGTCGACCAGATGAGCCGGATGAAGCATCAAGCGATCGTGGCCAACATCGGGCACTTCGACAATGAGATCGACATGGCCGGCCTGGAGGACTACCCGGGCATCTCCCGAACCACCGTCAAGCCTCAGGTGGACCTGTGGACGTTCCCCAGCGGACGCGGGGTCATCGTGCTCTCCGAGGGCCGGCTGATGAACCTCGGCAACGCCACCGGGCACCCCTCTTTCGTGATGTCCAACTCCTTCACCAACCAGGTGCTCGCCCAGATCGAGCTGTTCACGCTTGCCGAGGAGTACCCGATCGGCGTCTACACGCTGCCCAAGCACCTGGACGAGGAGGTGGCGCGGCTGCACCTGGGAGCGCTGGGCGTGGACCTCACTGAGCTCACCGACGAGCAGGCTCGCTACCTCGGTGTGCCGACCGGCGGTCCCTATAAGCCGGAGCACTACCGCTACTGAGCGATGACCGGCCCCCATGAGACACCCGGCTCCGATCCGGCACCACCTGCCGAGCAGCGCCGCGTGCTGGTGATCGACGACGACTCGTCGTTGGCGGAGATGCTGTCGATCGTGCTGCGCACCGAGGGGTTCGCACCCCTGGTCTGCTCCAGTGGCGACCGGGCGATGGCCGCCTTCCGTGAGCACCGGCCCGACGTGGTGCTGCTGGACCTGATGCTCCCCGGCAAGGACGGGATCGACGTCTGCACCGAGATCCGCAGCGAGTCCGGGGTGCCGATCGTGATGCTCACCGCCAAGAGCGACACCGGCGACGTGGTGCGCGGGCTCGAGTCGGGCGCGGACGACTATGTGGTCAAGCCCTTCAAGCCCACCGAGCTCGTGGCCCGGATCCGGGCCCGGATCCGGAGCCACGAGCCGGCCGCACCGGAGGTGCTGCACATCGGTGATCTGGAGATCGACGTCGCCGGCCACCGGGTGCTGCGTGAAGGCCGTCCCATCGCGCTCACCCCGCTCGAGTTCGACCTGCTCGCCTGTCTGGCCCGCCGTCCGTGGCAGGTGTTCACTCGGGAGGTGCTGCTCGAACAGGTCTGGGGCTACCGCCACGCGGCCGACACCCGGCTGGTGAACGTGCACGTCCAGCGGCTCCGGTCGAAGGTCGAGCACGACCCGGAGAACCCGCAGATCGTGGTCACCGTGCGCGGCGTCGGATACCGGGCCGGGTGAGCAGTGGCCACGGCCCCTCTGCGTGCCTTCGTCCGGCTGTGGCGCCGGTCGATCCAGGCCCGAGTGGTGACCGGGACGGTGGTCCTCTCGGCGCTGGTCGTGGGGCTGGTCGGCTGGACCCTGAGCCGGCAGATCAGCGCCGGGCTCGTCGAGGAGCGCGTGGAATCCGCCGTCGCCGAGGCGACGCGCAGCACGGCCGACCTGCAGGGCAGCCTGAGCGCGGCCACCCCCGACTTCGACGTTGCGGCTCGGCTGCCTCCGCTCGTCTCGGGAGTCGTGGCCCGGGGAACGGTCCGCGGCTACGACGTCGCGCTGGTCGGACCCCTGTCGGAGATCCCGGGTCGCAGCGCGACGACCGGAGGCGAGTTCTCGACCCCCGGCGTACGCCTGGCCAGCGTGCCCGCCGACCTCCGTTCCCGGGTCGAGGAGGGGAGTCTTGCCGGAGCGGCCTACACCTTCGCCCGACTGCGTGCGGGGGGCGCGTCAGGTGAGCAGGCCGTGCCGGGCGTGGTCGTGGGCACCCGGGTGGTCCTTCCCGCCGATGGCGGTACCTACGCGCTCTACCACCTGTTCCCGATGGTCCCCGAGCAGCGGACCCTGGATCTGGTGCACCGGGCCCTGGTCACCAGCGGTGCCCTCCTGCTGCTCCTGGTCGCCGGGGTGACCTGGGTGGTGGCCCGGCATGTCGTGACCCCGGTCCGGATGGCCCGGCAGGTCGCCGAGCAGCTGGCCTCCGGCGGCCTCGAGCAACGCATGCGCGTCCGTGGTGAGGACGACATCGCCCGGCTCGCGGTGTCGTTCAACCAGATGGCGCGCAACCTGCAGCGACAGATCGGCCAGCTGGAGGACATGTCGGCCGCCCAGCGGCGATTCGTCTCCGATGTGTCACACGAGCTGCGCACCCCGCTGACCACGGTGCGGATGGCCGGCCACGTCCTCCACGACGCGAGGGACCGATTCGACCCGGTGACCGCCCGGGCCGCGGAGCTCCTGCAGAACGAGCTGGACCGGTTCGAGACCCTGCTGGTCGACCTGCTCGAGATCAGCCGTTTCGATGCCGGCGCCGCGGCCTTGGACGCCGAGGACGTGGATCTCGTCGAGCTGAGCCGGCGGGTGGTGGCCTCGGTGGAGGCGCTGGCGAACGCTCGGCGTACCCGGGTCGTGGTGCGCCCGCTCTCCGGGCCGACGTGCGTCGTGGAGGCCGATGCGCGGCGGGTCGAGCGGATCGTGCGGAACCTGCTGGTCAACGCGATCGAGTACGCCGACTCCGCCGATATCGTCGTCTGGCTGGCCGCGGACGCGGAGGTCGGCGCGCTGGCGGTGCGCGACTACGGTGTCGGGCTGGGCCCCGGCGACGAGGTCCGGGCCTTCAACCGCTTCTGGCGCGCCGACCCCGCGCGAGCTCGCACGACGGGGGGGACCGGGCTGGGGTTGTCGATCGCGCTCGAGGACGCTCGTCTGCATGGGGGCTGGCTGCAGGGGTGGGGGAGCCCGGGAGGCGGAGCGCAGTTCCGCCTCACGCTGCCGCGCCGCGCCGGCCAGGTCCTCGACCACAGCCCGCTGCCGCTGGTGCCCCGGGACGCGACGTCGCGACGGGTCGTGCTCCGATGAACGCGCCCGGGCGCCCGGCACGTCGGCTCCTCGGCGCGGCGCTGATGGCCTGCGTGGTGACCGCGGGCTGCGCGCAGCTGCCCGACAGCGGCCCGGTTCTGGTGCGGCCAGACCCGGTCACGAGCCCGGCGGCCGCGCCCTTCGACTTCCGACCGCCGCCACCGGTGCCCGGGGCCCGCCCCGCCGAGGTGCTGTCCGGCTTCCTCAGGGCGCTGCAGGCCACGCCAGCCGGCACATTGCCCGCCGCGGACTTCCTTACCGAGGAAGCGGCCTCGCTGTGGCATCCGGAGCAGGCCACGGTGGTCTACGACGGGGTCCGCACGAGGGTCGAGACAGGTGCCCAGGGCAGCACGGTCACGGCTCGTTGGAACCGGGCATTCCGCCTCGACCGGCACGGCCGCTGGGCCGGCCGGGTGCCTCGAGGGGAGGCCTCCGAGGCGGTGTTCCGGCTGCGGCGGCAGGACGGCGAGTGGCGCATCGCATCGCTGCCCGACGCCACCATGGTCCCGCGCTCCCACTTCGAGACGCGCTACCGCTCCTACGCGCTCTACTTCTTCGACCCCACGGGCTCGGTGCTGGTCCCCGAGCCGGTCTTCCTGCCCTGGGGGCCGCAGGCGCCCACCCAGCTCGTCGAAGGGCTGCTGGCCGGGCCGCTGGACGACGAGCGCGGGGTGGTGCGCACCTATCTCCCGCGCAGCACCGAGCTGGCGGTGAGCGTGCCGGTGAGCGACAGCGGCACGGCGGAGGTCCCGTTGAGCAGCGAGGTCCGCGAGCTCGACGGGCCCGGGACGGAGCGGGCGCTCGCCCAGCTCGTCTGGACGCTGAGCCAGGTGGGCGAGGTGCGGGGGGTCCGGGTCGCCGTCGACGGCGCCCCGATCGGCTCGGCCGAGGGCGATGTCGTGGTGCCCGGCGACGAAGGCCGGTTCGACCCGCTCGGGGGTTCGGGGTCCGGGAGCCTGTTCGGGATCAGGGGCGGGCGCGTGCTGCAGGTCGAGGAGGGGGACGAGCGCGAGGTGGCGGCGCTGCGGGAGGCGGGGGTGCCCCGCGCGCGGTCGCTGGGGGTGGATGCCGCCGGGCAACGCCTCGCCCTGGTCTCCGAGGACGGCTCCCAGGTCCGGGTCGTGGCGCTCGGAGCGGAACCGCGGTTCGTGGCCGGCTACGCGGGGACCGGGCTGGTTGAGCCGGTGTGGGACCGCACGGGTCGGCTCTGGCTGGTGGACAACGCCGCAGGCGGCCCGCTGGTGCGGGTCGCCGCTCCCGGCGACGGGACCGACCCCGACACCGGTCCGCGCGCAGGCCAGGACGAGGACACCGACTCGGCCCGGCCGATCCCCGTGCCGGGGCTGACGGGGGGCCGAGAGGTCGCCGCGGCTGCCCTGAGCAGTGACGGAACGCGTCTGGCCCTGCTGACCGGCGGCGGAGAGGCTCAGGTCCTGGTCGCGCGCGTCGTGCGCGACGGGGATGGCGCTCCGGTGCGGCTGACTCAGGCTCGTGCCGTCTCGACGCCGACACCGCTGCGTCGACCGGTCGACCTCGGGTGGCGTGACCCGACCACCGTGGCGGTGCTGACCCGACCGACGGCGACGACCACCGAGGTCGTGCTGGCCGCCGCGGACGGCGCGTCGGGCTCCCTGGAATTGGACGCGACCCCCGACACGCTCTTCGAACGCGGCGTCGCCCTGGCCACCGGCGTCGACGGCGGCGGCACTGTGCTGGTGCTGACCCGGACGGGAGCCCTGCACGCTCTCGACGTGAGCGGTCGCTGGCGCTTTGAGGCCGAAGGTGAGCCCCTGCGAGCCCTCGCCGCGGGCGGCTGACGCCCCGGGCTGGCCTGCGTCGGCACGCTTCGTGTCGGGTCCCGGGACTCTCCCCGACTGCGCCCTCACACAGCCTCTCCACACCACCGCGCTCGGGGCTGGCCGCAGGCCCGGTCCGCGGCCACGATCCACCCCATGAGCCTGACCCTGCACGACGCGTGGTGTGACCTGGTCCTCGGAAGCGGGTGCGCGGCCTGCGGCACCCCAGGCCGGCTGCTCTGCGGGGACTGCAGATCCTCGCTGCCCAGTCGCGGCCTCGTCTGCTGGCCCACACCGACCCCGCCCGGGCTGGTCCCACCGTGGGCGGCGGGCGACCATGCGGGGGCGCTGCGGGACCTCATCGTGGCGCACAAGGAGCACCGGCGACTGGGACTGGCCGGGCCCCTGGGAAGGTTGCTGGCTGTCTCCGTCGAGGCAGCGGTCGAGTCAGTCGCCGGGGACGGGGTCGAGGCGGGCGCCCGCGGGGCCCCGGCCCTCGTGCCGGTGCCCTCGCACCCCGCGGTCGTCCGGGAGCGCGGCCACGACCCGCTGCTGCGGATCGCCCGGCAGGCTGCGGTCGCCCTGCGCCGGCGAGGCCGAGAGGCGGCCGTTCGGCCCCTTCTGCGCGTGGCCGAGCGACCGCGCGACCAGGCGGGCCTCGATGCCGAGGAGCGTGCGGCGAACGTCCGCGGGCGCTTCGCCTTCCGGGGTCCGCCACTCACCGGCAAGCCGTTGGTGCTGGTCGACGACGTGCTCACCACCGGCGCGACGCTCCGAGAGGCCCAGCGGGTGCTCACCGAGGCGGGGCAGGCTCCGTGCGCCGCGGCCGTGGTCGCCGCAACCCGGCGTCGGGCGCCGCCGGCCGGGGCGCCGAGCGCGTCCCGGTGAGGTCCGCTCTGGTGTGGAGTGCCCCACATCCCCCCGCCTATCCGTGCCCGTGGCCGGAGGACTAGCGTCGGGACATGGAGTCCGTCCGGGTCCGTGGTTGCGTCGGAGGACCGAGTGCGGACCCCGGGTTCGTCCTCGTCCCCCTCCGGCTAGCCGATGCCAGCCGCAGGCGAAACGGCCCACGTAAGACCACCCCGCGTGGTCGATCACGGTGCGGCTTAGAAGTAAGTCCTGCCGCCCAGTCACCGCCAGATGTGGTGTCCCCGGGCGAGAAGGTGGGTAGTGGCGGAGAAGCTGCGAGAGCCTCAGCAGGCGATTGTGGGGTCGAAGACCAGGTCGGCCGGGCGGGCTCCGCTGAGTATTCCTCAACCATGGGAGATGCCTGATGGACGTCGTGGTGAAGAGTCGCAATTGCGAGGTCTCGGACCGGTTCCGCGACCGCGTGGAGGAGAAGCTGGCTCGGCTCGAGAAGCACGACCATCGCATCATCCGCGTGGAGGCCGAGGTCACCCTGGAGCGGAACCCGCGACAGCAGGACCGCGCGGTCCGGGTTCAGCTGACCGTCTTCTCGAAGGGCCCGGTGGTCCGCGCCGAGGCGGCTGCCGAGGACAAGATGGGCGCCCTGGAGCTGGCCGTGGACAAGATGGCCTCGCAGATGCGGCGTGCTGCGGATCGCCGCCGGATCCACCGTGGGGGGAAGAAGCCGGTCTCGGTGGGCCAGGCGCTCGCCGGCCTCGACGTGGCCGTTCCCGTCGAGGACGAGCCCGAGACGAGGACCCAGGAGCGCCAGGTGGGGACGCTCACCGTGGAGGGGGATGGCCCGCTGGTGGTGCGCGAGAAGACCCACGCGGCCGCGCCGATGACGCTCGCCCAAGCGCTGTACGAGATGGAGCTCGTCGGCCACGACTTCTTCCTGTTCCTCGATAAGGACACCAACCGGCCCTCGGTGGTGTACCGCCGCAAGGGCTACGACTACGGCGTGATCACCCTCGACGTGGCCTGATTCCCCCTGCGCGAGACATGGGTCGACATGGAGGCGACGTGCTGGCGATAGGCGGGACGGACTAGGTCGAACGTGCCATGATCGGCACGTGGCGACCCACCCTCTGCCTGACCGCCAGACGGCTCCGATCCGGGTCCTTGTCGTCGACGACCAGGAGCTGTTCCGCCGCGGGCTGACCATGCTGCTCGGCGTCGAGGACGACATCGACGTCGTGGGCGAGGCCACCGACGGCGCCTCGGCGGCGAGCCTGGCGACGGACCTGGCACCCGACGTCGTGCTGCTGGACGTCCGGATGCCGGGGATGTCGGGAATCCAGGCCTGTGCGGCGATCAAGGACAGCGCGCCACACGCCCGGATCATCATGCTCACCGCCAGTGACGAGGAGGCGGACCTCTACGACGCCGTCCGCAACGGCGCCTCGGGCTATCTGCTCAAGGACTCCTCGACAAACGAGGTCGCCCAGGCCGTGCGGGTGGTGGCCGACGGCCAGTCGCTGATCAGCCCCTCGATGGCCGTCAAGCTGCTCGACGAGTTCAAGCAGATGGCGCGCGGGGAGCCCACCCTCCCCGCCCCCCGGTTGACCGAGCGGGAGCTGGAGGTGCTGCGTCTGGTGGCGCAGGGGCTGAACAACCGCGAGATCGCCAAGCGGCTGTTCATCAGCGAGAACACGGTCAAGAACCACGTCCGCAACATCCTGGAGAAGCTCCAGCTGCACTCCCGCATGGAGGCGGTCATGTACGCCGTGCGGGAGAAGCTGCTCGACATCCCGTGATCCGCGCGCTCTCGGGAGCGCAGGCGCGCCGGGTCGCCGTCGCCGCCCAGGGCTTCACCGATCCGGAGCACCACCCGCCGACCATGCGCACCCTGGTCCGCTCGATCGGCAGGACCCAGGTGCTGCAGATCGACTCGGTCAACGTCCTGCAGCGTGCTCACTACCTGCCGCCGTTCAGCCGGATGGGCCGCTACGACCTGGGGCTGCTGCACCGGGCGGCCGAGCAGCGCCCGCGACGCCTGGTGGAGTACTGGGCCCATGTCGCGGCGTACATGCCGGTGGAGCTGTGGCCGGCGATGCGGCACCGGATGCGGGGCTACCGCGAGACCGGTCATGAGTGGGTCGGGATGCGGCACCGACCCGAGCTGGTCGGCTCCTTGATGGCCGAGGTCCGCGACCGGGGCGCCTGCACGGCCCGGGACCTGGACCGGGCAGTGGAGGAGCGGCCCCGGGTGCGCGACCAGTGGGGATGGAACTGGTCGGAGACCAAGAAGGTGCTGGAGTACCTCTTCTCGGCCGGTGAGCTCGCCGTGGCCCGGCGCAACGCCGCCTTCGAGCGCGTCTACGACCTGCCCGAGCGCGTCCTGCCACGGGCGGTCCTGGACGCTCCCGAGCTGAGCGAGCCGGAGGCCCACCGCGAACTGGTCCGCCGCGCCGCCCGGGCGCACGGCGTCGCCACCACCTCCGACCTCGCCGACTACTTCCGGATGCGGCCCGGCGACACGCTGGCGGCGGTGGCGTCCCTGGTGGCCGACGGTGAGCTGGTCCCGGTGGAGGTGGACGGGTGGGGGCTCCCGGCCTACCTGCACCACGACGCGCGGATCCCGCGCCGGGTGGATGCCTGCGCCGTGATCAGCCCCTTCGACCCGCTCGTCTGGGAGCGGCGAAGGACCGGGCGCGTCTTCGGGTTCCGCTACCGCATCGAGATCTATGTGCCCGCGGCGCAGCGCCGGTTCGGCTACTACGTGCTGCCCTTCCTGCTCGGCGACCGGCTGGTGGCGCGCGTCGACCTCAAGGCCGACCGGCCGGCTGGGCTGCTGCGGGTGCACGCGGCGTACGCCGAGGCCCACGCGCCGCCGGAGACCGCCCAGCGGCTCGCGGGGGCCCTGCTGGAGCTGGCCGGGTGGCTCGGCGTGGCGATCGGACCCGCGTCGACTGAGACGGTCGCAGGCGACCTCGGGCCCGATCTGGCGGCGGCGGTCGCCGGTCCTGGGTAGAGTGGGGGGCGCCCTGTGTCCCGCCTCCTGCGCGGCGGACCGGCCACCGCTCGACCCACCCGCTGCCGATCACCTGGGAGCCCACGCTCGTGCCTGCCATCCTCGACAAGATCCTCCGACTCGGCGAGGGCAAGATCCTGCGCCAGCTCGAGGCGATCGCGCGCGCCGTCAACGCCATCGAGGACGACTTCGTCGCGATGAGCGACGAGGAGTTGCGCGGGATGACCGACGAGTTCAAGAAGCGGCTGGCCGACGGCGAGAGCCTCGACGACCTGATGCCCGAGGCGTTCGCCACCGTCCGCGAGACCGCCAAGCGGGTGCTGGGCCAGCGTCACTTCGACGTCCAGGTCATGGGCGGTGCCGCCCTCCACCTCGGCAACATCGCCGAGATGAAGACCGGCGAGGGGAAGACCATCGTCGCCACGCTGGCGACGTACCTCAACGCCCTGACCGGCCGCGGCGTCCACGTCGTCACTGTCAACGACTACCTCGCCCGCTACCACGCGGAGTGGATGGGCCGCATCTACCACTTCCTGGGCATGACGACCGGGGTGGTCACCCCGAACATGAACCGGGCGGCCCGGCGCGCCGCCTACGCCGCAGACATCACCTACGGCACGAACAACGAGTTCGGCTTCGACTACCTGCGCGACAACATGGCCACCAGCCTCGAGGAGTGCGTGCAGCGCGGGCACTACTTCTCGATCGTCGACGAGGTCGACTCGATCCTCATCGACGAGGCCCGCACCCCGCTGATCATCTCCGGTCCCACCCAGGAGGAGGTGCGCTGGTACCCGGAGTTCGCCAAGATCGCGACTCGCCTGGTGCTCGACGAGGACTACGAGGTCGACGAGAAGAAGCGGACGATCTCGGTGCTCGAGGGCGGGATCACCAAGGTCGAGGACTACCTCGGCATCGACAACCTCTACGACTCGGTCAACACCCCGCTGATCTCGTTCATGAACAACGCGATCAAGGCCAAGGAGCTCTTCCGTCGCGACAAGGAGTACGTCGTCCTCAACGGCGAGGTGCTGATCGTCGACGAGCACACCGGGCGGATGCTGCACGGGCGCCGCTACAACGAGGGGCTGCACCAGGCGATCGAGGCCAAGGAGGGCGTGGAGATCCGCGAGGAGTACCAGACCCTGGCCACGATCACGCTGCAGAACTACTTCCGGCTCTACGACAAGCTCGCCGGCATGACCGGCACGGCGATGACCGAGGCCTCGGAGTTCGACAAGACCTACAAGCTCGGCGTCGTGCAGATCCCGACGAACCGGCCGATGGTTCGCGCCGACCAGGCCGACCTGGTCTACCGCACCGAGGAGGCCAAGTTCGGCGCCGTGGTCGACGACATCGCCGAGCGGCACGCGCAGGGCCAGCCCGTGCTCGTGGGCACCACCTCGGTGGAGAAGTCGGAGTATCTCTCGGCGCAGCTGAAGAAGAAGGGCGTGCCGCACTCGGTGCTCAACGCCAAGCAGCACGCCGGCGAGGCGAAGATCGTCGCGATGGCCGGCCACAAGGGCGCGGTGACCGTCGCGACCAACATGGCCGGCCGCGGCACCGACATCATGCTCGGCGGGTCGGTCGACTTCCTCGCCGACCAGGAGCTGCGCCGACAGGGCCTCGACCCGGTCGAGAACGCCGAGGAATACGACGCGGCGTGGCCGTCGACGGTGGAGACGATCAAGGCCCGGGTGTCAGCCGAGCACGACGAGGTGCGTGAGCTCGGCGGGCTCTACGTCCTGGGCACCGAGCGCCACGAGTCGCGCCGGATCGACAACCAGCTCCGCGGCCGCTCCGGGCGCCAGGGAGACCCCGGGGAGTCCCGGTTCTACCTGTCGCTGCAGGACGACCTGATGCGGCTGTTCAAGTCCGACTGGGTGGACTGGGTGCTGACCACCCTCAAGGTGCCCGACGACGTCCCCATCGAGAACAAGCGGGTGACGAACTCGATCGCCTCGGCGCAGGGACAGGTCGAGTCGCAGAACTTCGAGTCGCGCAAGAACGTCCTGAAGTACGACGACGTGATGAGCCGCCAGCGCGAGGTGGTCTACGCCGAGCGGCGTGCCGTGCTGGAGGGTGCCGACCTGCACGAGCAGGTCAACACGATGATCGACCAGGTCGTGCAGAGCTACGTCGGCGGCGCCACCACGGGTTTCCCCGAAGAGTGGAACCTCGAGGCGCTCTGGACCGCGTTGCGCACCCTCTTCCCGGTGAGCGTCACCCTCGCGGAGGTCGAGGAGGAGGCGGGCGGCCGGGACGGGCTGGACCGCGAGCTCCTGCTGGAGAGGATCCGCGAGGACGCGCAACGTGCCTACGCCGAGCGCGAGGCCTCGTTCGGCTCCGAGGTGATGCGGGAGCTCGAGCGCCGCGTCGTCCTCTCCGTGCTGGACCGCAAGTGGCGCGAGCACCTCTACGAGATGGACTACCTGCGCGAGGGCATCGGGCTGCGCGCCTATTCCCAGCGGGACCCGCTGGTGGAGTATCAGCGCGAGGGCTTCGACATGTTCAACACGATGATGGACGGCATCCGCGAGGAGTCGGTCGCCTTCCTGTTCAACCTCGAGGTCCAGGTGGACGAGCAGCCCGAGGAGGTGGAGGACGAAGAGGTCGCCCGGCTCGCACCCATGTTCGCCGGCGCCGCGGCCAGCGGGCCGGTCCTGCAAGCGAAGGGTCTCGAGGAGGCCGAGCAGCCGCACGACCTCACCTACACCGCGCCCTCGGAGACCGGTGGCGCGGAGGTGTCCCACGAGGCGCCTTCGGAAGGCGCCGACGACCCCTTCGCCAAGGTGGGCCGAAACGAGGAGTGCCCCTGCGGTTCCGGCAAGAAGTACAAGAAGTGCCACGGGGCTCCCGGAGGTGCGAGCGGGCAGACCACCCGCGTCGGCTGACCCTTCTGCTCGCGCGCCTCAGCCCAGCTCGAGGACGGTGCACAGCCAGCGCTCCTGGCGGTGCTCCAGCCGCATCGCCAGTGCGCGCGACCGCTGCGCGAACCGCACATGGACGCTGACCTCGGCGACATCGTGGCCTGGTCGGGAGACGTGGACGCTGCGCACCTGAGGATGCAGCGGCGCCCGCGACGCTGTGGCGCGAGGCCTTCCCAGCACCTGGCCAGTGGCCCGACTGGCCGGACTGGGCAGTCCCGCGACCCGGGCCACGGCGCGGGCTCGACGCTCGAGGTCGCGCTGCACCGCGGGGGTCGTCCAGCGCACGAGCTGGCTGGCCGGCCGCCGACCTGCCACGACCTCGACGACGGCCTGGGCCAGCCGCGCGGCCCAGGCCCGGACCTCGGCCTCGGCGACCTGCTCGACCCGGCTGTGCCGCAGGGGATCGAGCTCCGGGGTCTCGGGCAGCGCCGGTGCCGTGCGATTCAGGTCGAGGGCAAGGGCTCCTTGGGTGCTGCGGACCTCGGCGGTGGGCGTGAGTCGGGTGACGGCGCGGGTCATGGTCGGGCCTCCGGGGTGCGGGTCGGGGGTGAACGCAGAGGGGTGCCTGGGCTCAGGTGGAGCACCAGCCCGGGCCGGATGAGGTCGGGGTCGGGGCCGACCCGGGCACGGTTGGCGCGGTAGAGGGCACGCCATCGTCGGTCCACGGCGGCCGGGGTAGCGCCGGGCGGGAGCGTGCGGGCGGCGATGGTCCACAGGCAGTCGCCGGACCGGACCCGGTATCGGACCCCGTCCTCGCGTGGCTGCAGCTCCCCGAGCGGCCGCTCGGGCGGGCTCAGGCCAGCGATTGGGGACGGGCCGGGGTCGTTGGGGCGCGGCTCGGCGACGGCAGCGCTGGCGCCCACCGCGGTGCCGAGCGCGCTTGCGACCAGCATCCGAAGGATGAGCGGCTGCAGCGCAGGGAGGAGTCGGCCACCGCCAGGGGGTGGCCGGCGCTCGTCGGCCTGCCGGAGAGCAGTGACGGTGCAGGTCGTCAGGCTGGCCAGCAGCCAGCCTCCGGCCACGACAGATCCGAGGAGCGCGACCAGAGACACCGCCGCGGGCAGCGACACCGCCGCGTCCGAGGACTCCAGGTCGAGCACCGCGGAGCGGGCCGTGTCCCATGCCGGTCGGGCAAGGAGCACCACCACGGATGCCGGCGCCGCGAGAAGAAGGAGGGCTCGCAGGGCCACGGATGCACGACGCATCAGCAGACCCTTCGTACCGGTCACAATGCCTCCCCTCAACTGCGTTTGCAACTGTTTGCCATTGTTCGCAGTTGTTCGCTGGCGCGTCAACGGGACGAAGTGCCTGTGTTGACAGGCGGCGAGGGCTCGGCGAGGGTGCGACGGTGAGCGGCGAGAGCGACCTGCTGGAGCTATGGGACGACCTGGAGCAGCAGGCGGAAGGGCTGGCGCTGCGCCACCGGGACGCCGAGGTGGCCGACCTCGCCCGTGCCGAGTACGCCGAGGTCGAGCTGGCCGGCCGCCTGGTGGCCTCGGTCGGCCGCGAGGTAGAGCTGGTGCTGCTGGGGCACGGGCCGCTGCGCGGCCGGGTGGCCCGGGTCGGGTCGGGCTGGGTGCTCGTGATCGCGGAGGACGGCGGGGAGTGGCTGGCCGGGCTTCAGCACCTCGTCCTGGCCCGCGGCCTGGGCCCGCAGGCGCCGGTGCCCCAGGCCCGCCCGCTGGTCGCGAGGCTCGGGCTCGGCTCGGTGCTGCGCGGGCTGGCGGAACGGCGCCCACAGGTGCTGCTGGTGCGCGCCGACGGGGTGCGTCAGCAGGGCACGGTCGGCCGGGTGGGTCGCGACTTCGTCGAGGTTCTCGGCGCGGAGCGGTCCGGCGTCGACATCCTGCCCTTCAGCGCCCTTGCCGCCCTGCGCACCGGGTGATCAGCCCGAGGTGAGCCCGCTCACTCGGGGCTGACGCTGAGCCGTCCCTGCTCCCGCAGCTGCTCCTGCGTCTCGGCGTACATCCGCTCGATGAAGGCCTCGAGCTCGGCGGTCTCCACGCGCCACTGGCCGCGCCCGCCGAGCTTGAGGGCACGCAGCTCGCCCCGCCGCACCAGCGCGGTGACCTGGGCAAGCGAGGTGTTCAGGATCTCCGCGACATCGGGAAGGGTCAAGAAGCGGGGAGATGCCGTCATGACGCCACTATGGCATCTTTACCGCCGCAAGGGAATCTTTACCTTTCTTTGCCTCCGGAAGGGGCCATTGGGCCTGGCGTTACCGCCGAGTGAGCCCGGACCCTGGGAGGCTGTGAGCTCCTCTCTGCGCCACGCGCCCGCGACCCCGACGTCACCAACCTCCCCACCTCCGGCATCGCCGCCGGCCAGGCGTGCCCGTCCGCCCCGCTGGCGGGACCCTCGCCTGGCCGTCGGGTTGCTGCTCGTCTTCGGCTCGGTGCTTGTGGGGGCCCGGGTCCTCGCGCACGCCGACGACACCGTGGCCGTGCTCGCGGCCCGCGGCCCGCTGGTGGCCGGCCAGCAGGTCGAGGCCGACGACGTGGCGGTGACGAGGCTGCGCTTCTCCTCCGCCGCCGACGCGGACCGCTACCTGCCCGAGGAAGAGGTGCCGACCGGAGCGGTCCTCCTGCGCCCGGTGGGACCCGGTGAGCTGCTGCCCCGCGCCGCCGTGGACGTGCGCGGGTCCGCCGGGCTCGTCGAACTGCCCCTCGGGGTGGACCCGGCGCGGGTCCCCGCCGGTGTCCACGCCGGCGCGATCGTCGATGTCTGGGCGGTCCGATCGGAAGTGGACCAAGGCGAACGCCCCGAGCGCCTACTCGCTGCCGTGCCCGTCCTGAGCGCAGCCCGAGGGGCGACCGCGGGTGTCACCGGGCTGCGTCAGGTCGTAGTCGGGGTGGCCGAGTCGGACCAGCCGCGGGTGTCGCGGGTCGTGGCGCGGCTGGGCGACGAGACCGCGCTGGTTCTGGTGCGGCGTCCGGGCGTGCGATGAGCACGGGCCGCGGACCCGCCGTCCGGGTGGGCGTGCTGCTCGCCGCCGGCGGTCAGGGCTGGGAGCCCACCGCGCTCGCCGCCCTCGCCGAGGCGCATCCGGCACTCGTGCTGGTCAAGCGGTGCCTCGACCTCGAGGACCTGCTCGCGACCGCGACCACCGGCACGGCCGACGTGGCGGTGCTGTCCGAGACGCTCCCCGGTCTGGACGCCGACAGCCTCGGTCGGCTCCGTGCTGCCGGAGTGCGGGCCGTGGCCGTGGCCGATGGCGCCTCGAGCGCGGGAGCGCAGCCGTTCACCGCGCGGCGCGAGCGGCTGCTGAGCCTCGGCGCCGACGCCGTCGTGGCCGGCGGTGGCGTCGAGCAGGTGGCGTCCCTGGCCAGGGATCTGGCCGGCGCCCTCCCCCCGTCGGCACCCCACAACCCGACCGGCGAGGGGACCGGGCCCGGGCCGTCGACTCGGGTCGCCGAGACACCGGAGCCGGTGGCGTCGCCCGAGCTCGCCGGACAGCCCGAACTCGCCGGACAGCCCGAGCTCGCCGGACAGCCCGAGCCCGACATCGCCGGTCGGGTGGTGGCCGTCACCGGGCCCTTCGGCAGCCCCGGACGGACGACGGCCGCGTTGGGGGTGGCCGCAGCGGCCGCGGCGCGTGGCGTCCCGGTGACCCTCCTCGACGCAGACCCCTACGGCGGCTCCGTCGGGCTCCAGCTCGCCATGCTCGACGAGGTCTCCGGTCTGCTGGCGGCGGCCCGGATGGCGAACGCCGGCGAGCTGACCGTGGCCGGGCTGGCCCGCCTGGCCAGGGAGGCCTCGCCGGGGCTCCGGGTGCTCACCGGACTGCCGCGGCCGGACCGATGGCGTGATCTGCGCCCCCGGGCCTTTGCCACCCTGCTGGAGTGCGCGCGGGCACTGGGCCGGCTGGTGGTCGTCGACTGTGGCCCCGGGGCGCCCGAGATGCCGCTGGAGACCTATGCCGAAGGACCCTCGCGCGACGAGCTGACGGCGACCGCGCTCGCGGCCGCCGACCGTCTGGTGGTCGTCGGGTCCGCCGACCCCGTGGGACTCACACGGCTGGCCCGCTGCCTGCCGCAGCTCGCGGAGGCGGTCCCCGGGACTGCCCAGAGCGTCGTGGTCAACCGGATGCGGCCGGCGCTCGGCTGGTCCCCGGTGGACATCGAGGGCCTGGTCGCTGCGGTCGCCCCGGGATCGGACCTGGCCTTCGTCCCCGACGACCCGCGGTCTATCGACCGCGCCCTGGTGGCCGGTCGGACGCTGGAGGAGCTGGGCGACTCGACCGCCCGCCGCGCCTTCGCGGCGCTGGCCGAGGCGCTCCTGAACGACTGCGGGGTCGCCGCGGACCCCTCTGCCGGGAAGCGTGGACGGAGGCGGGCCGGACCCTGGAGGTCACTCCGGGGGCGGACCCGAGTCCGCGGCCGCCGGGCCGCCGCCGCACCTCACACGCTGAGCAGCAGGTAGAGCCCGGCGACGGTGTAGACGACCATCACCATCAGCAGCGGCAGCTGGCCGATGAGCTGGTCGCGCCGTGGCAGCAGCTTCATCGCCCGGTCGTGAGCGGCCACGACTCCCAAGACGTGGCCGCCGACGATGGCCACCACCTTGGTCACCGCCAGCACGGTCGGATGCAGAGTGAGCCAGTAGTTCACCTGCAGGTCGGCGGTCCCCAGGTAGTTCGAACCGTCCACCATCGGGTCGCTGAGGTAGATCAGCGTCTGCTGACCGGCCTCGACCAGAGAGCTCAGGTAGTGGGCGAAGGCGTAGCCGACGACGATCGGCACGACGGAGTGTGCGAACAGCATCGGCAGGTGCCGCCGGTCCACGCCGGCCACCGGCGGGGTCGCTAGCGTGGCGGCGGCAAACAGCCCACCGACGACCACGCAGAAGGCGACCAGGGTCAGCGTGTCGAGCACCGTGCCCGCCAGCGGCGCGTCGGCGCTGACCCGCAGCCAGGCCAGCGAGCTCTGGAAGCTGTCGAACATGGTGCTGCCCACGAGCACGGCGACCACCGCGAGCAGGCCGGGCTGCGCTGGCGTGGCGTCGAGATTGCTCAGCGGGTTCCGGGCGACCAGTCTTCCGTCGCCGCGGCGGCCGAAGCACGACAGTCGGCCGACCAGGGTGGAGTAGGCCTCGAAGGGGTCGGCGGCGGCGATCCACCGCTCTCCGAGGAGCAGGGCTCCCGCCACGACGATCGCGGCGTACAGCCCGAACCAGACCTGCAGCGACCACAGGTAGTTGCCGTCGGGGAAGACCAGCTCGAGCCACACGAAGGCGAGCAGCCCCAGGGCTGCGGGCCACAGCCCCACCCACGACGGCAACGGCCAGATGCCGTCGGTGGAGTCCCCTCCGGTCAGTCGGCGCAGGCCCGCGTGCAGGGTGCGCAGCGGGTTCACCGCCTTGTAAACCGGTCCGAAGAGCAGTGACGCCGGGACGAGTCCCACCCACAGCACGACGTAGACGACGCCGAAGGTCGGGTTCGCCAGGTTGTCCGGTCCGGCGAGCGCGGCCCACACGACGTACGCGGTGACGCCGAGCCCGAGGACCCGCAGTGCCGCGCTGAGCCAGCCGTCGGTGAGCGCGCGTGAGAGCCATCCGGGCAGCGGGCGCCCTTGGGTGGCGGCTTCGAAGCGCGGGCTGCGCCACGCCAGCGCCAGCACGATGAAGGAGACCGCCAACGCCGCCGCGCCACCCGCCAGCGCGAGGGGCAGCGGCAGGGGCAGGTCGGCGCTGCCACCGACGCCGTGCGCGAAGACCACGAGAGGAGCTCCTTCCAAGGCCAGGTGACGGTGGGCGGCGAGCTCAGGATCCCATGTCGGGCACAATGCCCTTCGTGGCGCCTCGTGCTCACCACGGCCGACAGCCGGGGAGCGGGCGCGAAACGAGCGAGAGGAGTCGGCGAGTGGAGAGGCTTCGAACGGGGGATATGGAACTGCTCGCCGCGGAGTCGGTGGCGACGCCGATGCACCTGGCCACGCTCGAGCTGTTCGACCCGCCCGAGGAGGGGTTCGACTACAAGCGCCTCGTGGCGCTGGTGGCCGACCGGCTCGCCTTCGTGCCGCGCTACCGCCAGCGGCTGATGTCGGTTCCCGGCGGCCTGGCCAGGCCGGTGTGGGTCGACGACGACGACTTCGACCTCACCTACCACGTCCGGCAGTCCGCAGTGCCGCGCCCGGGCTCGATGGACCAGGTGCACGAGCTGGTCGCCCGGATCATCGCCCGTCCGCTGGACCGCGAACGCCCCCTGTGGGAGATGTACCTCATCGAGGGGCTCGAGGAGGGCCGGTTCGCGATCCTCGCCAAGTCCCACCAGACGCTGGTCGACGGCATCTCGACCATCGACCTGGGCCAGGTGATCCTCGACACCGACGACGTGGTCCGCCAGCGCGTCCCCGACGACTGGCGGCCCAGGCCCGAGCCCTCGGCGGTCTCGCTGCTCCTCGACGGGCTGCAGGACCGGTTGCGCAACCCGGTGCAGGCCGCCCGCGACGGACTGGGCCTGTTCAGCCGGCTCACGGCCGCCTCGCGGGCCCGGCTCCCGGTCACCGAGTCGCCCCTCCAGGCGCACGTCTCCCAGCAGCGTCGCTACCTCACGGTGCGCACCTCCCTGGAGGACTACCGTGCGGTCCGCCGCTTCCACGGGGGCACCGTCAACGACGTCGTCCTCGCGACGGTGACCGGCGCGCTGCGCGCGTGGCTGATGACCCGGGCCGAGCCGGTCCCGACCAGCCGGCAGCTGCGGACGATGGTGCCGATGAGCATCATGGACAAGGACCTCGAGCCGACCTCACTGGGCAGCCAGGTGACCGGGACGGTCCTCAACCTGCCGGTGGGCGAGCAGAGCCCGGTGGTTCGTCTGCATCAGGTCTCCTACGCCCTCAAGGCGCACAAGGAGACCGGCCGGGCGGTCTCGGCGCTGCGGCTCATCGGCGTGGGCGGCTTCGCCCCGACCACCTTCCACGCGCTCGGGGCGCGGGTGGCGGCCAACGCCGCGCATCGCAGCTTCCAGAGCTCCCAGCGCAGCTTCCAGCTGGTGGTGACCAACGTGCCGGGTCCACAGTTCCCGCTGTACGCCGCGGGCGCCCGGATGCTGGAGAGCTACCCGGTGCAGCCGCTCCTGCCCGTCCACGCGCTGGCCATCGGCGCAACCTCCTACAACGGCGGCGTCCACTACGGGATCACCGCAGACCGCGACGCCGTCCCGGACGTGGAGGTGATCGGGCAGTGCATCACCGAGGCGATCGCCGAGCTGGTGGACACCACGGCGACCGACCGGTTGCGGGCGCCGCGGGGCCGGGACCGGTGAGCCCGCGGGGGGGAGCCCGCCCGCTTCCACCTGCCCCTCACCTCGGCGCTGCGCGCAGCCTCCCGCGACGCAGACGCGCGGGTGGAGCGGTGCGCCGAGCACCCCTCCTGTGGTACGCCGCCCACGCGGTGCCCGAGCTTCTGGGTGAGCTCCAGGGCGCCTGAGCGGGCGTATTTCGGACGGGACCGGATCCGTGTCACGATCGAGTCATGCCATCGATCGACGCCGTCACCACACCGCCTGCTCCCGTCAACGAGCCGAACCTCACCTACGCTCCAGGGACGCCCGAGCGGGAGGCGTTGGTCACCGAGCTCGACCGCCAGGAGGGCATCCAGGTCGAGCTGACCGCCACCATCGGCGGTCGCAAGGTCACCGGCGGCGGCCGGGAGTTCACCGTGGTGCAGCCGCACGACCACCAGCACGTCCTCGGCGTCGGCCGGGGTGCCTCAGCAGACGACGCCGGCGCGGCGATCGAGGCCGCCGGTGAGGCGGCTCCGGGGTGGGCGGCGCTGAGCTTCGACGACCGAGCCGCGGTCATCCTCAAGGCGGCCGACCTGCTAGCCGGACCCTGGCGGCAGCGGCTCAACGCCGCAACCATGCTCGGCCAGTCGAAGACGGCCTTCCAGGCCGAGATCGACTCCGCCTGCGAGCTCATCGACTTCTGGCGGTTCAACGTCCACTTCGCCCGGCGGATCCTGGCCGAGCAGCCGATCGCGAACGCCCGGGGCGTGTGGAACCGCAGCGACCACCGCCCGCTGGAGGGGTTCGTCTACGCCATCACGCCCTTCAACTTCACCGCGATCGCGGGCAACCTGCCGACCGCGCCGGCGTTGATGGGCAACACCGTCCTGTGGAAGCCCTCGCCGAGCCAGCAGGCGGCCGCGCACGTCATCATGGAACTGCTGGAGGAGGCGGGGCTCCCGCCGGGCGTGGTGAACATGCTGCCCGGCGACGGCATCGCGGTCTCCGAGGTGGCCCTGGCCCATCCCGACCTCGCCGGGATCCACTTCACCGGTTCCACCGCGACCTTCCAGCACCTCTGGCGGACCACGGCCGACAACATCACCCGCTACCGCGCCTACCCCCGGATCGTCGGCGAGACCGGAGGCAAGGACTTCATCGTGGCGCACCCCTCCGCCGACCCCGACGTCCTGCGGGTGGCGATGATCCGCGGGGCCTTCGAGTTCCAAGGGCAGAAGTGCTCCGCCGCCTCCCGCGCCTACGTCGCGCGCTCGGTGTGGGAGGGGATGCGGGACGACCTGGTCGCGGAGGTCGAGAGCATTCCCCAGGGGGACGTCACCGACCTGTCGAACTTCATGGGCGCCGTCATTGACGAGCGTGCCTTCGCCAAGCACCGCAAGGCGATCGAGCGGGCCCAGGGCACCGAGTCGCTGAGCATCCTGGCCGGCGGCGGGCTCGACGACTCCCGCGGGTGGTTCGTGCGCCCCACCGTCATCGAGGGCGCCGACCCCACCGACGAGATGTTCGCCACCGAGTACTTCGGGCCGATCCTCGCGGTGCACGTCTTCGAGGACGGCGACTTCGAGCGGGTCGTGAACCAGATGGAGTCGTTCGCGCCGTACGCCCTCACCGGAGCGATCGTCGCGCAAGACCGGCAGGCGGTCGCCTGGGCGACCGAGCGGCTCCGCTTCGCCGCCGGGAACTTCTACATCAACGACAAGCCGACCGGGGCGGTCGTCGGTCAGCAGCCCTTTGGGGGAGCCCGCGCCTCGGGCACCAACGACAAGGCCGGCGCCGCCTCCAACCTGTTGCGCTGGACCTCGCCGCGGAGCCTGAAGGAGACCTTCGACCCGCCGAAGGACTACCGCTACCCCCACATGGGATGAGTCTCAGACGATGAGGCCCAGAAGGTGAGGTTCAGGGGATGAGGCAGACGGTGGCGCTCGCCGGCTGGCACCTGGGCAGTCTGCATGCCTACGAGCAGGCGCTCGTCTGGGTGCTCGCCTTCGGTCCGTTCGTGGTGCTCGGGGTGGTCGTGCACCTCATGCGCCGCCGCGACCTCGCCGCCGAGCACGAGACGGCTGACGGCCTCGGGGTTACGGCGGGTCCCCTTCAGGACGCCGGGCAGGGCGGGGCGGGGTCAGCCCCACGCGCCGGCGAGCCAGGCCCGGCCGACCTCACCCTCGCGCACCAGCGCCAGGACCAGGACCCGCCCGACGAGTGACTCCAGCTTCCCGCCCACCAGCGGGACATGCACCCTCATCTCGCCAGTGAAGACCTCCTCACAGCCGCCGCCGGCGGCTTGGCGAAGCCGGATGCCGCCCTTCATGTGACCGGGCCGCCCGGGGGTCTCCATCGCGAACTCGGCGGTCGTGGGTCCGGTCCAATGCTCGCGCTGGATCACCCGGGCCCGCTGGCCGACGAACCGGGTGACCATCGGCGGCGCGCCGTCCAGGGACTGGGTCCGCTCGATGTGCACCCGGGCTCCGACGCCGCTGCCGGTGACGTCGACCTGATGCTCCAGAGCGCCCTGCTCTTGACAGACCCGCTCCCGGAACGCCGGATCGGTCAGCATGGCCAGGACCTCGTCGGCCGGCGCCGGATAGCTCGTCACGTGCTCGAAGCGCATGAGCGCATCATCGCCCACGACCGGCTTCGCCAACCGTTGCGATGACGCGTGGACGCTGGGCCGTGTCAGTCCTAGGGTCGGGAGGACGGCGCAACGCGGTGCCGCCCAGCACGAGGAGCCGGACCAGTGACCACCCACCTGGATCTGCAGGACGACGTCATCGAGAAGGCCGCCACCCTGGCGGCATCGCGCAAGGGGACCGCCGCACCTCCCGGGGAGTCCGCGGCGAGCATGATCCGGCAGTACTACCGGCACGCAGTCGTGGAGGACCTCATCGCCCGCGCGGACGTGGACGTCTACGGCGCCGTGGTGAGCCACTACCGGCTGGCCACCGAGCGCGCCCAGGGCACCGCCAAGGTGCGGGTCTTCACCCCCACGGTCGCCGAGCACGGCTGGTCGGCCGGGGGCCACACCGTCGTCGAGGTGGTCACCGACGACATGCCGTTCCTCGTGGACTCGGTGACCATGGAGATCAACGAGCAGGGCCGCACCGTGCACATGACGGTGCATCCCCAGATGCTCGTCCGCCGCGACATCACCGGCCGGCTGGTGGAGATCATCGACGACGAGAGCTACTCCACCGAGGGGGGCCCCCAGTCCGACGTCTCCCGCGAGTCGTGGATGCACGTGGAGATGGACCGGGAGCCCGACCCGGAGGCCACCGAACGTCTCGAGCGGGTGCTGCGCAGCGTGCTGAGCGACGTCCGCGAGGCAGTGGAGGACTGGCAGCGGGTCCTGCAGCAGTTGACGCGCATCGTCTCCGAACTCGAGGAGCAACCACCCGCGTCGCTGTCGAAGCAGGAGGTCGAGCAGGGCGCGGCGCTGCTGCGCTGGCTCGCCGACGACCACTTCACGTTCCTCGGCTACCGGGAGTACCGCCTGCAGGAGGTCGAGGGACGAACCCTGCTGCGCGCCGTGCCGGGCACCGGCTACGGGATCCTGCGCTCCGACCCGGACATGTCGATCGAGGCGGCCACGCTGCCGTCGCTGGTCGCCGACAAGGCCCGGGAGAAGAAGCTCCTGGTCCTCGCCAAGGCCAACTCCAAGTCCACCGTCCACCGGCCGGTCCACCTGGACTACGTGGGGGTCAAGGCTTTCGACGAGCAGGGCGAGGTGGTCGGCGAGCGCCGCTTCCTCGGCCTCTACTCCTCCTCGGCATACACCGAGTCCCTGACCCGCATCCCGGTGGTGCGGGAGAAGGCGCTCGGGGTGATCGAGGCGACGGGTGCGAAGCCACAGAGCCACACCGGCAAGGCGCTCATGGACGTGCTGGAGAACTATCCGCGCGACGAGCTCTTCCAGACCGATCTCGATGAGCTGGTCCCGATCGCGCGGGCGGTGCTGCATAGCCGCGACCGCAGGCAGGTGCGGCTGTTCGTCCGGCCCGACGCCTACCGCCGGTTCCTCTCCTGCCTGGTCTACCTCCCCCGCGACCGGTACAACACCACGGTCCGCGAGCGGATCTCGGCCATCCTCAAGCGTGACCTCGGCGGCGACGAGGTGGAGTACACCGCCCGAGTAGGGGAGTCCCTGCTCGCCCAGCTGCACTTCGTGGTCCGCGCCCCCCGCGGGGAGACGATGTCGGTCGACTTCGACGCGCCCGACCTGGAGCGCCGCCTGGCCGAGGCGGCGCGCTCGTGGCTCGACGACTTCGCCAACGCCGTCCGTGACGAGTACGGCGAGGCCCGCGGCGTGCCTTTGGGGCGCAAGTACGCCGCCTCCTTCCCCGAGGCCTACAAGGAGGACTACCCGGCACGCACCGGGGCGGTGGACCTGGGGCGGCTCGAGGCCATCGACGGAGACGAGGGGCTTGCCCTGTCGTTCTACCAGCCGATGGACAGCGGGGCCCACGAGGCGCGGCTGAAGGTCTACCGGATCGGTCCCCGGCTGTCACTGAGCAACGTGCTGCCGATCCTGTCGACCATGGGCGTGGAGGTCGTCGACGAGCGCCCCTACGTCCTGGACGGGCTGAGCCGCGAGACGCATATCTACGACTTCGGCCTGCGCTGCCCCCACGTCATCCCCGACCACGCCCGGGAGCTCTTCCAGGACGCGGTCTCGGCGGTGTGGGAGGGGCGCAACGAGGCCGACGGCTTCAACGGGCTGGTGCTGGGCGCGGAGCTGACCTGGCGGCAGGCGACCATCCTGCGCGCGTACGCGAGGTACATGCGGCAGGGCGGGACGCCCTTCGCCCAGGACTACATCGAGGAGGCGCTGAAGGGGAACGTCGGCATCACCCGGCTGCTCGTCCGGCTCTTCGAGGTCCGGTTCGATCCCGACAAGTACGCCGAGGATGAGGCCGGGGCGAAGAGCCGCGCCGAGGAGATGGACCGGATCACCGAGCGGATCCGGCAGAACCTCGACGACGTGGTCAGCCTCGACCAGGACCGGATCTTGCGCTCCTACCTGACCACGATCCGGGCCACCCTGCGCACCAACTACTTCCAGCCGGGGCCGGGGCACGAGACCAAGCCATACATCGCGCTGAAGTTCCAGCCCGACGCCATCCCAGAGCTCCCCCAGCCGAGGCCGAAGTTCGAGATCTTCGTCTACTCGCCGCGGGTCGAGGGCGTCCACCTGCGCTTCGGCGCCGTAGCCCGCGGGGGCCTGCGATGGAGCGACCGCCGCGACGACTTCCGCACCGAGGTCCTCGGGCTGGTCAAGGCGCAGATGGTCAAGAACGCCGTCATCGTCCCGGTGGGCGCCAAGGGCGGGTTCTTTCCCAAGCAGCTGCCCGACCCCTCGGTGGATCGTGAGGCCTGGCAGGCCGAGGGGATCTCCTGCTACACCTCGTTCATCTCCGGGCTTCTCGATGTCACCGACAACCTCGTGGACGGGGTCGTCGAGCCCCCCTCGCGCGTGGTCCGCCACGACGGCGATGACGCCTACCTCGTGGTGGCCGCCGACAAGGGCACCGCGACCTTCTCCGACATCGCCAACCAGGTGGCCCGCGACTACGACTTCTGGCTCGGTGACGGGTTCGCGTCCGGAGGGTCCGTGGGATATGACCACAAAGCGATGGGCATCACCGCCCGCGGCGCCTGGGAGTCGGTCAAGCGTCACTTCCGCGAGATGGGCATGGACTGCCAGAACGAGGACTTCACCTGCATCGGCATCGGCGACATGTCCGGCGACGTGTTCGGCAACGGCATGCTCCTCTCGGAGCACACCAAGCTGGTTGCCGCCTTCGACCACCGCGACATCTTCATCGATCCCGATCCCGATCCCGCGGTGTCGTACGCCGAGCGCCGCCGGCTTTTCGAACTCGCCCGCTCGAGCTGGCAGGACTACGACCTCTCGCTGATCTCTGCCGGCGGCGGCGTGTGGTCGAGACGGGCGAAGTCGATTCCGGTCAGCGCCCAGATGCGCGGAGCGCTCGGACTCGCCGACGACGTGACCCGGCTGACGCCGCAACAGCTGATCCGCGCGATTCTGGTCAGCCCCGTGGACCTGCTGTGGAACGGCGGCATCGGCACCTACGTGAAGTCGGCCGTGGAGACCAATGCCGAGGTCGGCGACAAGGCCAACGACGCCATTCGGGTCGACGGCGCCCAGCTGCGCTGCCGGTCCGTCGGCGAGGGGGGAAACCTCGGCCTGACCCAGCTCGGGCGCATCGAGTACGCCCGGGAGGGGTGCGGCGGCCAGGGCGGGCGGATCACCACCGACTTCATCGACAACTCCGCGGGGGTCGACACCTCCGACCACGAGGTGAACCTCAAGATCCTGCTGGACCGCGTCGTCCGGGACGGCGACCTCACCGAGAAGCAGCGCAACGATCTCCTCGCGTCGATGACCGACGAGGTGGCAAGGCTGGTGCTGTTCGACAACTACGAGCAGAACGCCGCGCTTGCCAACGCCCAGGCGGTGGCCCGGCCGATTCTGCACGTCCACGAGGACTGGATGCAGCGGCTCGAGCGCGCCGGGCTGCTGGACCGAGCGCTGGAGTTCCTGCCGAGCAGCGAGCAGGTCTCCGACCGGATCGCCCGAGGGGAGGGGCTCACGGTCCCCGAGCTCTCGGTGATGCTCGCCTACACCAAGATCGTGTTGGCCGGGGAGCTGATCGACACCGAGCTGCCGGACGACCCCTTCCTGGTGCAGGATCTCCACGAGTACTTCCCCGAGCCGGTGCGCGACCGCTTCTCCGCCCAGATCGAGCGGCACCCGTTGCGGCGCGAGGTCGTGGTCACCCAGGTGGTCAACTTCCTGGTCAACGGGGCGGGGATCACCTACTTCCACCGGCTCTCGCAGGAGACCGGGGCGTCGGCGGAGGAGTTGGTCCGGGCGAACTTCGTGGCCCGCGAGATCTTTGGCTCCCGGCCCTTCGTGGACGCCGTGCACGCCCAGGACAACCAGGTGCCAGCCTCAGTGCAGACGCAGATGCGGATGATGATGCGGACGCTGGTCGAGCGTGCGTCGCGCTGGCTGGTCAACAACCGTCGCTCGCCGCTGGACAGCGCCGGGACCGTCGCGTTCTTCGCCGGGGACGTTCACGCGCTGCTCGAGGAGCTGCCCGAGCTCTTGCGTGGCCGGGCATACGAGGCCTTCGAGCAGGCCAGGTCCGACCTGTCCGCGAAGGGCGTGCCCGAGGAGCTCGCGGTCCGGGCGGCGGTGCTGCCGCATGCCTACACCCTGCTCACGGTCGTGGAGACCGCGACCGGCAACGACCTGGACCCGGTGGAGGTGGCGAGGCTGCACTTCGCGGTCGGTGCCCGCCTCGGCCTGTCGACGCTCGTCGAGCGGATCCTGGCCCTGCCGCGCGAGGACCGCTGGCAGGCGATGGCACGGGCGGCGCTGCGCGACGACCTCTACTCGGTGCACGGCTCCCTGACCGCCGACGTCCTGTCCCGGACCTCGGCCGACCTGTCCACCGACGAGCGCGTCGCGGAGTGGGAGGACCGCGACCGCGTGGTCTTCGGCCGGGCCACCGAGACCCTGCAGCAGATCTGCAGCGACGACAGGGCGGACCTGGCGCGGCTGTCGGTGGGGCTGCGGGTGGTGCGGACGCTGCTGGCCACGACGAGGTGAGCCGCGGCGGCCCACCGCCCACCGACTACGCTGCGTCGTAGGTACACGCGTCGCAGTCGAGCGGCGTGGACGGTGCGTCGAGGGGGTCGCCATGCTTGCTGGGGGTCGTCGGGAGATCGCGCGGGGGGGCCGACGGTGGGGTGCTCTCGCCGGGTCCCTCCTGCTCCTCCCGCTTGCGGGGTGCGGGGCCGACGCCGGGACCGCCTCGGAAGCCGACCCCACGACAGCCGAGGACGCCGCCACGGCGGCTGCCGCTGCCGCGCAGGAGATCGAGGTGCTCGACGGCTGGGTCCGGTCCACGCGCGGCACCGACGACCCCTCGATGACCGGGGCCTTCATGCGGATCGAGAACACCTCGACGTCACCGGTCACGCTGGTCTCGGCGACCGCCGAGGTGGCCGGGATGGTGGAGGTGCACGAGATGGTCGTCGAGGACGGCGACCTCGTGATGCAGCGCAAGGAGGGTGGGCTGCAGATCCCCGCCGGTGAGACCGCCGTGCTGGAGCCCGGCTTCGACCACATCATGCTGATGGGACTCCAGGACCCGCTTCGCCCGGGCGAGGAGGTGCTGGTCACGCTCGCCTTCGCTGACGGCATCGAGAAGGACCTGGTGCTTCCGGTGAAGAAGTTCACCGAGGAGGAGTCGCACTACCACGAGGACGGCACTGCCGAGCACGACCACCAGGAGTCGGAGTCCCCGGCCAGGTGACGGTGCGGTGAGCGCGACGACTCCTCCCGAGGGCCCCAGCAGGCGCCGCTTCCTTGGCCTTGCCGGGGCCGGCGGCCTCGGACTGGTGGCCGGTGGCGCGGCCGGGGGTGCCACCACCGCCGCCTGGACCGACCGCGCTCCCGGGGGTGATGACGGCGAACCTGCCACCACGATCAGTCCGTACGGCGAGCACCAGCCGGGCGTGACCGCGCCGACCCCCCGCGCCGCCAGGCTGGTGGCCTTCGACCTCCGGCGCGGCGTGGACCGCGAGGCGCTGGGCCGGCTGCTGCGGCTGTGGACCGGCGACATCGAGGCGGCCACCCAGGGGCGCCCGGCACCCGGGGACACCGCCCCCGACCTCGCCCAGCCCGGCGTCGGCCTCACGATCACCGTCGGCCTCGGGCTCCCGGGGTTCGCCGCGATCGGGCTGGAGCGCCTCCGCCCGGCCGGCCTGGTCGGCGTTCCGGCCATGCGGCACGACCGCCTCGATCCGCGGTGGACCGGGGGAGACCTGCTGCTCCTGGCCGCCGCCGACGACGAGACGTCGGTGACGCACGCGCTGCGCCGACTACTGCTCGACGCGCGCCCGTTCGCCACCGTGCGCTGGGAGCAGGCCGGATCGTGGCGTGGCCTGGACGGCCAGCGCCGGCCGACCACCGGACGCAACCTGTTCGGCCAGGTGGACGGCACGGCCAACCTCCACCCCGAGCACCCGCTGTTCGGCCCCACCGTCTGGGCGAGGTCGCCAGACTGGTTCGCTGGTGGCACGACGCTGGTGGTCCGGCGGATCCGGATGGACCTCGACTCCTGGGACCAGCTCACCCGCGACCAGCAGCAGCGCGTGGTGGGCCGGGACCTCGACAGCGGCGCGCCGCTCACCGGTGGCGTCGAGACCGACGACCTCGACCCTCGCCGCCACTGACGCCGCCGGCCGACCGGTGGTTCCGCCGGACGCGCACGCGCGGGTCGCCCACCCCAGCCTGAACGGCGGGGCCCGGATCTTCCGCAAGGGGCTGAACTACGTCTCCCCGGGTCCCGACCGCGAGTCCGGCCTGGTGTTCCTCAGCTTCCAGGCCGATGTTGCCGGCCAGTTCACCGTCCTCCAGCGGCGGCTGGACCGCTTCGACGCGCTTAACGCGTGGACCACAGCCGTCGGGTCGGCGGAGTTCGCGATCCTCCCTGGCTTCGACGAGGGCGGCTGGCTGGGGGAGTCCCTGCTCGGCTGAGCCGCCGCCCCCGGTGAGCGGTGCTCAGGCGGACTTGCGGGTCCCGGTGCTCTTCTTCGCCGTCGTC
Source organism: uncultured Actinomycetota bacterium (assembly GCA_963745245.1). GTDB lineage: Bacteria > Actinomycetota > Actinomycetes > Propionibacteriales > Nocardioidaceae > Marmoricola_A. Next base: position 321,979 of record CAVUWU010000001.1, on the reverse strand, counting down.
TTCTTCGCCGTGCTCGTCTTGGCGTCGCTCTTCTTGGCGGTGGCCTTCTTGCCCGTGCGCTTCTTCGCGCCGCTCGTCTCCGAGGAGGCCTTCTTCGCCGGCTTCTTCGCCGGCTTCTTCGCCGCCGCCTTCGCCGTGTCGGTCTCCTGATCGGTCTCCTGGTGGATCTCCTGGTGGATCTCCTGGTCGATCTCCTGGTCGATCTCCTCGGGGGCCGCCTCCTCGCCGCGAGCCGTCCGCGCGGCGGCCACCGACCTCTGGAGGGCCGCGAGCAGGTCGACGACCTCCCCTCCCGACGGCTCGGGCTCGTGGGTGCGAGTCACCTCGCCACCCTCCAGCTTCGCCTGGACGAGGGCCTGCACCGCCGCGGCGTAGTCGTCCTCGAAGACCTCGGGGTCGTAGTCCCCGGCCAGCGTCTCCAGGAGCAGCCGGGCCATCTGCAGCTCCTGCGGTTTGGGCTCTGCCACGTCGCTGAGCGAGCCGAAGTCGGGGGCGCGGACCTCGTCGGGCCACATCAGGGTCTGCAGGACGAGCACGTCGTCACGGACCCGCAGCACCGCAGGAGTCATCCGGGTCCGCAGCGCAACGGTGACCACGGCGACCCGATCGCTCTCCCGCAAGGCGTCGCGCAGCAGCGCGTAGGGCTTCAGGCCGCTCTTCTCGGGCTCGAGGTAGTAGGACTTCTCCAGCATGATCGGGTCGATCTGGTCGGCGGGGACGAACCTCTCGACCGAGATCTCACGGCTGCTGGCCGCAGGAAGCTCGGCCAGATCCTCGTCGTCGAGGATCACCATCTCGCCGTCCTCGGTCTCGTAGCCCTTCGCGATGTCGGCGTAGGCCACCTCCTCGCCGTCGATCGAGCACACGCGCTTGTACTTGATCCGGCCGCCGTCCTGGGCGTGCACCTGCCGGAAGGAGATGTCGTGGCTCTCCGTGGCGGCGTAGAGCCTGACCGGCACGCTGACCAGCCCGAACGACACCGCGCCTTTCCAGATCGCCCGCATCGCGTCCTCCTCGCAGCGCCGTGATCGTCCAGCCCATGCCCGCCCGGCCAGACTGACAGACCGGGCCAGCGCCCGTCACGACCCGGCGGTCCCGACATCGGGCGAGCAGGAGGCCGGTGGGGCAGGATGGCCGCCATGCGACCGATGCTCGCGACCTCGGCCGACCGGGTCCCCACCGGGGCCGACTGGCTGCATGAGGTGAAGTGGGACGGCATGAGGGTGCTGGCCGAGGTCCGCGAGGGCCGGGTGCGGCTTCGCTCACGCAACGAGAACGACGTGACTCCGGCCTTCCCCGAGCTCACCGACCTCGCCTCGTTGCCGGGGCTGCAGGGCCGCACGGCACTGCTGGACGGCGAGGTGGTCGCCTTCGACGGCGGCATCCCTCGGTTCGGTGCGCTTGCGGACCGGATTCACCTGCGCAACGTCCGCAAGGCGCAGCAGGCTGCCGTCCGCACGCCGGTCACTCTGCTGGTGTTCGACCTTCTCAGCCTCGACGGCGAGGACCTCACCGCTCGATCGCTGACCCAACGGCGTGCCGCGCTGGAGGCGCTCGAGGTCACCGGAGCGCACGTGCAGGTGCCGCCGACGTACGACGACGGCGAGGTCCTCTGGCAGGTCACGCAGGCGCAGGGGCTGGAGGGCGTGGTCAGCAAGCGGCGGTCCTCCCGCTACCGGTTCGGGGTGCGGACCACGGACTGGCTCAAGCTCGCGCACCGGCCCGCCGCGTCGTACGTCGTCGGAGGCTGGCGCCCGGAAACCGGCACTCGGGACCGGCTGGGGGCGCTGCTGGTGGGCGAGGTCACCGCGCTGGGGCTCCGCTACCGCGGCCGGGTCGGCAGCGGCGTGGCCGGCCGAGCGGGGGTCCGGCTGCGCGCCCTGCTGGAACCGCTGGCCTGCGCCGAGCCGCCCTTCGCCGCTGAGGTGCCCCGCGAGGACGCCGCGGGTGCGGTGTGGGTGGAGCCGTCGGTGGTGGTCGACGTCGCCTCTCTGGGATTCACCCCCCAGGGCCGGCTGCGGCAGCCGGCGTACCTCGGGGTGCGCCCGGACCTCTCGCCCACCGACCTGCTCGGCGCGGGGAACGCGGATGGTTGAGCAGACGGGCGCGGAGGTGCGCGTCGAGGTCGAGGGGCGCACGCTGACGCTCAGCAACCTCGGCAAGGTGCTCTATCCCGCGACCGGCACCACCAAGGGCGAGGTGCTGCACTACTACGCCCAGGTGGCGCCGGTTCTGCTGCCCCACGTGCGACACCGGGTGGTGACCCGGATCCGGTGGCCGCACGGCACCGCTGGGGACTCGTTCTTCGAGAAGAACGCGCCGCTCGGCACACCGGCTTGGCTGCGCACCGTGCAGGTCTCCACCACCGGCTCGCGCGGGGACTCCCGGTTCGGCGACCGGATCGTCTACCCGGTCCTCGACTCGCTCGCGGACCTGACCTACCTGGCCAACCTGGCCTCCCTGGAACTGCACGTGCACCAGTGGACCGTGGACGCCGACGGGGCGACCCGCAACCCCGACCGGATGGTCATCGACCTGGACCCCGGGCGCCCCGCCGGTCTGCGCGAGTGTGCGGAGGTGGCGCTGCTGGTGCGCGAGCGGCTTGCCGCGCTGGGCCTGCCGGCGGCGCCGGTGTTGAGCGGCAGCAAGGGCCTGCACCTCTATGCCCCCATGCCGGGCACGCTGACCAGCGACCAGGTCCGCGACGCGGCCCGCCAGATCGCCGAGGCGCTGGAGAAGGAGCACACGCTGGTGATCTCGGAGATGACCAAGACCAAGCGAGCCGGCAAGGTCTTCCTCGACTGGTCGCAGAACACCGGGTCCAAGACCACCATCAGCCCCTACTCGCTGCGCGGCCGCGAGGCTCCGTTGGTCGCAGCCCCGTTGTCGTGGGCAGAGGTGGAGGACGGCGCGCTGAACGTCGACCAGGCCCGCGCTCTGCATCAGCTCTCCTACGCCGACGTGCTGGAGCGGGTCGCGGACCATGGAGACCTGTTCGGGCGGCTCCTTTTCGGGGAGTGATGCAGGAAACACCCTTCTTGTGACGCGCATCCTTAACCGGGGTGTCCCTGCGGACGATGATTGTGGTTGCATGCAGCGCGCTCCGTAGGAGAAGACAGGGTCTCCGGAATCGAGCGGGGCGCTCAACGATTCGAAGGACACTGATGGCTTCCACCCGCAACTCCACCGACGCGTCAGTCACGGTTGACCCCGTGCTCGACGCCGCCCCCGTGATCGCCGAGGAGACCGTCCCGGTCCGCCACGCCAAGGTCTTCCGGGTCCTTGCCGGGCTGACCCGGATCGCGCTCGGCTGGGTCTTCCTCTGGGCGTTCCTCGACAAGACCTTCGGTCTCGGCCGGGCCACCCCCGCCGAGGGCGCCTGGCTCAACGGCGGCTCGCCGACCGAGGGCTTCCTCGCACACGCCGCGGCTGGCCCCTTCCAGGGCTTCTACAACTCGATCGCCGGCGCGGCTTGGGCAGACTGGCTGTTCATGCTCGGCCTGGGCGGCATCGGCATCGCCCTCGTGCTCGGCATCGCCGTCAACATCGCCTCCGCTTCCGGCACGCTGCTGGTCTTCCTGATGTGGACCGCTGTGCTGCCCCCGGAGAACAACCCGTTCATGGACGACCACCTGATCTACGGTGCGGTCCTGGTGCTCCTGGCCCTGTTGGGCGCCGGGCGCTACCTTGGCTTCGGCGCCGCCTGGGAGCGCCTCGCGATCGTGCGCAAGCACACGATCCTGCGGTGACCGCCTGAAAGGTGGACAGACCGGAGCCGGCTCCTCGGGGCCGGCTCCGGTGATTTTTCAGGCGTCGGGCTCGTGTCGGTCTCAGCCCTCATGTGGATGTCAGCCCTGGGCACGGACGCCCTCACGCGCCATGCTGGGGGAGGTCGGGAGGAGCAGAACCATGATGGAGCCAGGAGTGCCCGGTGGAGCAGGCACACCGCCAGGGATGATCGACGGGACCGCCCAGACGACGGGGCGGCACGTGCTGGTCTTCGCCCAAGACGACCTTGATGCCCGGCCCTTCCTGCAGCGGATCGCGGGGGTGACCGAGGTCGCGGACTCTCGCGACTTTGCCGGCCAGGCCATGAACATGGCCGAGGCCGACGAGGCGGAGGCCGAGGTCTTCGGTGAGCTGGGGATGGCGGTGATGACGCTGGACCCGGACCGCCTGGCTGCCCTGCGCACCTCGCACGAGGCGCAGGGCTCGGTCGTCGCGGTCGTTCCCGAGCTGGTCCACCACGTGTTGCCCGGACCCACCGGCGGCTATCTCCAGGGATACCGGGACGGTGTGCTCGACCTGACCAGCCGCCTGGGTGGCGAGGAACCGGGCGAGGAGTCCGACGACTCACGCGAGATGGGGGCCGCCCGGCGCTATGAGGACGACGAGCTGGCCACCTGGGGCCTGCACGCCACCGGGGTCGACGGGTGTTCCGGCACCGGTGCCGGGGTCGCCGTCGCCGTTCTGGACACCGGTCTGGACCTCCAGCACCCAGACTTCGTCGGCCGCGGCGTCACCGCCGCCTCCTTCGTCGCCGGCGTGGGCTCGGTGCAGGACGGGCACGGGCACGGCACGCACTGCACGGGGACGGCCTGCGGGCCGCACGAGCCGGAGAGCGGCCCGCGCTACGGGATCGCTTGGGGCGCGGACGTGCACGTGGGGAAGGTGCTCGCCGACGAGGGATACGGCAGGGACGGCTGGATCCTCGCCGGCATCAACTGGGCGGTCGCGTCCGGGTGTGCGGTGATCTCGATGTCGCTGGGCGCCGATGTGCGCCGTCCGCACCCGCCGTACTCCGTGGCGGGCCGCCGGGCGCTGCGCCGTGGCACCCTGATCGTCGCCGCGGCCGGCAACAACGCGAACCGGCCCGACGACCCCGGATTCGTGGGATCCCCGGCGAACAGCCCGGACATCCTGGCGGTCGGAGCGCTTGACGCGCGGCTGCGGATCGCGCCGTTCTCGGCACGCACGCTGCCGGGCCGGGGCGGCCAGGTGGACATCGCGGGACCGGGGGTCGGCGTGTACTCGTCGTGGCCGATGCCGACCCGCTACGAGTCGATCAGCGGCACGAGCATGGCCACCCCGCATGTGGCCGGGATCGCGGCGCTGTGGGCGGAGAAGGCCGAGCGACGCGGCTTGGAGCTGTGGGCCACGCTGGCCAAGGAGAGCCGGCGTACCCGCCGGCGGGCAGCCGATGTGGGCTCGGGTCTGGTGCTGGCGCCCCAGTGAGGTCCGCCCCGTCGGGGGTGCGATGGAGGTGGAGTGATGAGGCACGTCAGTGTGATGGTCGACGACCAGCACCTCGGGGTGATCGGGACGGTCGCCGAGGCGCTGCAGGCGCGCGGGATGCAGGTGGATCAGGTGCTCGACCAGCTCGGGATGATCACCGGGTCGGCCCCCGACGACGACGCCGAGCTGTGGGGCGTCGAGGGTGTCGCCTCGGTCGAGGGCGGCCTGGACGTGCAGCTGCCACCGCCCGACGCGCCGGTGCAGTAATCAGACCCGCGACGGCTCGTCGGCGACGAGCTGGCCGTCGTGCTCGGCGATCCGCTCTTGCGCCAAACCGTTGTGCAGCGCCCGCCGGTACTGTCCCGGTCCCCAGTACCGTGCCCGCACCCGGCGGTTGAGCTCGCGTCGATCGGCAGGTCCGTCATGCTCCAGCGCGGCTACCAGGACGTCGGTTTCGTGCTCGAGCGCTTCGATGGCGGCTGAGGCGTCCGAGATCCGGGGCCAGCCGCCGGTCCGGGCGCGACCGGAAGCCTGTGGTGCGAGCTCCCGCTCCTTCGTCGGGCTTTCCTCGCCCTGAGAGCCCTCATCGCCCTCCGGCTTCTCCTGCTTCTCCTGCTGGTCCTGCTGGTCCTGGCCGCTCTTCTCCTTCGCCTCCTCGGCGGACAGCGGGGCAGCGACGTCCTCGAGCCCCTTCCCTTCCGCGCGAACCCCCATCGTGCCGTGCAGGACTCCGGCCACGACCATGAGCACCCCGGCCAGCGCGTAGCCGTAGAAGACGTTCATCCGGTTCTCGCTGGCGATCAGCTGGCCGAACAGCCAGGGGCCGATGATGCCGCTGACCCCGGTGCCGATCGCGTAGAAGAAGGCGATCACCATGGCGCGGATCTCCAGCGGGAACGTCTCGCTGACGGTGAGGTAGCCTGCGCTCGCGCCGGCCGAGGCGAAGAAGAAGATGAAGACCCAAGCGAACGTCTGCGTCCAGGTGCCGAGCACCTCGGCCTGGAACAGCCAGCCGACGATCGCCGCTGCGACACCTCCGATGATGAAGGTGCCGGCGATCATCGGGCGTCGGCCGACCCGGTCGAAGAAGGGGCCAAGGACGACGGGGCCGAGGAAGTTGCCGACCGCGAACGGCAGCAGGAAGAGCCCGACGCTGGCGGCACTCACGCCGTAGAAGGTGGTGAGCATCAGCCCGTAGGTGAAGAACAACGCGTTGTAGAGGAACGCCTGGGCAGTCATCAGGCCGAACCCGACCGCGGTCCGCTTGGGGTAGATCTTGAAGACCGTGCGTCCGATTTCGATGAAGCCGGTGCTCTTGCGCGACCGGATCTCCATCGGCTCCCCCTCGGGTTCGGGGAGGTCCTCGCCGGTGGACTCCGCGACCTTGCGCTCGATGTCGGCGACGATCTTCTCGGCCTCGTCCTCGCGGCCGTGGATGATCAACCAGCGAGGCGACTCGGGCACGAGCAGTCGGAGCAGCAGGACCGCGATGGCGACAAGCCCACCAGTGGCGAAGGCCAGGCGCCAACCGATGCCCGAGGGGAGGTCGGCCAGGTAGATGTAGCCCAGTGCGGCGGCCACCGCGGCGCCGAGCCAATAGGAGCCGTTGACGACGAGGTCGACGGTCCCGCGCACCCGAGCAGGAATCAACTCGTCGATCGCGGAGTTGATCGCGGAGTATTCACCGCCGATTCCGGTGCCGGTGAGCAGTCGGCCGACAGCGAACCAGAGATAGGTGGCCTGGCCGTCGGGCACCCACAAGCCGGCCGTGGCCGTAATGGTCACACCGAGCAGATAGACGCCCAACGTGATGAGGAAGAGCTTCTTGCGGCCGAACCGGTCGGTGAGATAGCCCCACCAAAGGGCACCGGTGATCGCGCCGAGAATGTAGATCGAGGCCGACCCGGCCACCTGCACGGTGGAGAACCCGATCGAGTCCTTCAAGGACGCGCCCACCGCGCCCTTGATCGTCACCTCGAGGCCGTCCAGAACCCACACGGTTCCCAGCGACAAGACGACCAACCAGTGCCACCGGGCCCACGGCAGCCGGTCCATCCGGTTGGGGATGTCGGTGCGGACGACGTCCTTCACCTCGGGCATGGGATCCCCCTTCCGAGACGAGCGGGTCACCTCGGCTGGAGGCCCGCGATCGTTCAAGCGACTCCTGCAAGGACGACCGATACCCAGGTCCGGTTGTGCCAAACACCAGAACGGGGGGGAGCGCGGGAGCTCGTGATCGAGGTGGTTGGCGGCTCCCCGGCGGGGTGATCCGGGTCAGCGTCATCGCCAGGGCCGAGGCCAGGAACAGCCCAGCGACCGCGGGTGCACCAGGTCGACCCGGAGCAGGTTGCTGTCAGGGGCCTGCCCAACAACTCCGCGGTCGCCGAGGACCCGGTGCATCTCGTCGACGGAGGGGAAGAGCCTCGACGCGGACGGTCTCTGAACGCACACGGCGGTCACGTGGGGGATGGCGAAGGGCAGGGAGGTGGCGGACATCGCGGCTGCCAAGCCTCCGAAGGCAATGGAAGGGCGATGGCTTCCACGAGCCAGGGACGACGAGGGCTCCGCACTCGGCAGGCGATCCCGGACGCTGCCCTGGCGTCGACCGAGGTCCCGGGCGTGGACGGCTGGGTCGATGCGGGAGCCCCCGCTGACCCGGCTGCATCAGCTTGGGCCTGGCCTACCGTCGCCTACGCGGGCGGCACTCACAGCGTCCCGGGTCGGGTTGGTGGTGCTGTCCAGCCGTCGGACTTCGCTGGAGGAGCCCTCGCCGGCATCGCCCTACGCTGGAGGAGCCCTCGCCGGCATCGCCCTACGCGATTCCGCTCGACGCGGTCCACGATGAGCTCAGCGCCGGGGAGCTGGCCGGGACCGACGGGTTCGGCGCCGAGCAGATCGCCGACCCGATCTGGGCCTGGTCCATGGAATGGCCGTGCTCGAGCAGACTCACCTGCGCGGATTAGACGCCGACTTCGCCACTACCCGGCTCAAGCGCCCAAGCTCTTTATCGCTGGCTCTGCCCACGGCGCGAGGCCGCAGGATCGCCCCGGAGAGTGATGCATGGGGTGTCGGGGCCGGTCAGCCACTGCCGCGGCGGGTAGGCTATTGTCACGATGACTGGAAGGCTTCGACGCTACTCTTGTCAGAGCTGCGACCACGGAGGCGGCTGACGAGGATGGGCAGCCCGGGTGGACTGGACCGCAACCGGGCTCCAGTTCATCTTCTGCGGGCGAGCAACCTAGCCTAGAACGGCGGTCGGACCAGTTTGGCCGACCTCATCGCCATCACCACTCAATCCGCCTAGTCCGGGCATTGCTCGGAGCCGGGGACCCACAAGCACGTCTGGGGTGAATCGACCGCAAGGTCGTAGGGCTTCCTTTCTGCCCGAACCCGTCAGCTAACCCGGTCGGCGAACGAAAGGATTCGTCAGCATGCCCTCCTCACCCCCCAGCGGGTCCTCGCGGACGCGCTCGCTGCTCTCACGCTCGCGGCACTTGTCGGCCGCCGCCCTTGCCCTCGCGATCGGCGTCTCCGTCGCCGTCGCCGGAGCAGTGACCACGCCGGCCGAGGCGGCGTCGACGACCTCGATCGGGCGGACCTGGGTCTCCGGTTGGAAGTTGGACGTGAACGACAACTTCGACTCACTCGACACCCGCCGGTGGAGCGTGAAGGACAGGGTCGCCAACCGCAACGAGGAGAGTTACCTCCTCTCAAGAAATGTCCGAGTTTCCAATGGAATCCTCCGAATCCAGGGTAAGCAGGAGTACTGGGGCGGTCGGAAGTACACGTCGGGCTACGTGCACAGCCGGCGGAAGTACAGCATGCCGAACTACTTCCGGGTTGAGATCCGCGCGAAACTCCCCCTCGAGCTCGGCATGTGGGCCGCCCCGATGTGGTTCCGTCCCGACAACGGCTCCGGAGGTGAGATTGACCTCTTGGAGACCTACGGCCACGACATCCAGAAGTTCGGCGAGTACCGGTTCCACCACACGATCCACAATGCCTACGGCAGGGGCCACCAGACCAACCAGAAGCAGGGCAGGCTTCCCGGTGACCCTCGCGGATGGCACACGTACGTGATCGAGAAGACCCGCGGGAAGATCGAGATGTTTGTCGATGGCAGCCGCACCGGTACCTGGCGGCAGGGCGACCCCTCGTGGTTCAACACCTACTTTGAGGCCGGCAAGCGGTGGGCGATGATCATGAACCTGCAGATCGGGGGCCACCGCGGTTCGCCGACCTGGCAGACGAACTGGTCCGGTGACCGCACGACGCTGCAAGTCGACTACGTCCGCACGTGGCACCAGGGCTGACCTCTCCGACAGACCCGTCGAAGGCTCCTCTTGTCTCGCACAAGGGGAGCCTTTGCCTTGTCCCCAAGGCCGCTGCTGAGCCAGACCGCGGTGCCCGACTCACTGTTGTCCACAGCACAACGTCTCGAGGATGAGTCCCCGGGCAAAATCGCGCAGACTCCCCAGGGAGGGCCTTGCTGGCCGCGGATCCACGGGGGAGACAGATGACGCTGGCGCATGCGACGCGTGACGAGGACAACCTGGTGTCGCTGGACGTGGCTCTGCGTGCCCAGGTCCGCAGCCGCGGTGTCGACCCGCAGCGGGACGGGGCCGTCGTCCGGGAACTGGCCGAGCAGGTGGTCCGCGATCACGACGAACGCAGCCTGACAGGCGTGGTGCTCCCGGTGGCCGACCCGCTCGCGCTGGTGGAGAGCCTGGTGGCGAACCTGGCCGGCTTCGGTCCGCTCCAGCCCTATCTCGACGACCCCGAGGTCGAGGAAATCTGGATCAACAACCCGTCCCGGGTGTTCATCGCCCGCGGGGGACGGCACGAGCTGACCCCGGTGATCCTGACCAAGCCGCAGGTGGCCGAGCTGGTCGAGAGGATGCTCTCCTCCAGCGGCCGGCGCGTCGACATCAGCCAGCCGTTCGTGGACGCCATGCTGCCCGGCGGCCACCGGCTGCACGTGGTCCTGGAGGGCATCACCCGCGGCTACAGCGCGGTCAACATTCGCAAGTTCGTGGTCCGCGCCGCCCAACTCGAGGACCTGGTCGCCTTGGGCAGCCTGACCGGCCCCGCGGCCCGGTTCCTGCGAGCCGCGGTCGTCGCCGGGCTCAACATCCTGGTCTCCGGGGGCACCCAGGCCGGCAAGACCACGATGCTCAACGCGCTGGCCGCGGCGATCCCGGGTGGCCAGCGGGTGGTCAGCTCTGAGGAAGTCTTCGAGCTGGACTTCGCGCACCCGGACTGGGTGGCCATGCAGACCCGCCAGCGCGGGCTGGAGGGCACCGGGGAGATCCGGCTTCGCGACCTGGTCAAGGAGAGTCTGCGGATGCGGCCCTCCCGGCTGATCGTCGGTGAGGTGCGTGCCGAGGAGGCACTGGACCTGCTGCTGGCGCTGAATGCCGGTCTGCCGGCGATGGCAACGCTGCACGCGAACAGCGCCCGGGAGACCCTGGTCAAGATGTGCACGCTGCCGCTGCTGGCGGGGGAGAACATCTCGGCGCGCTTCGTGGTGCCCACCGTGGCCTCCGCGGTCGACCTGGTGGTGCACCTGGGGATGGACCAGCACGGCGTCCGGCGGGTTCAAGAGATCGTCGCAGTCCCAGGCCGGGCAGAGGGCGATGCCATCGAGACCGAGCCAGTGTTCGCCTGGGCGGAGGGCAACTTGGAGCGCGGTGGTGGTCTCCCGCCGCGGCGGGAGCGGTTCACACGGGTCGGGATCGACGTCGTGCGGCTGCTGAACGAGGGGCGCTGAGATGGGGGCGGCCCTTGGACTCGCCCTCGGGGTCGGGTTGTTGTTGGTCTGGCGAGCGTGGACGGCCCCGCCCCCGGCTGCTCGCCGCCATCCGCCACGCCTGCGGCTGCTTCTGGACCGGGCCGGGCTGACAGCGCTGTCGGTGCGGGCACTGCTGTCGCTTTCGGCGGGGTGTGCGCTCGTGGTGTTCCTCGCGGTGCAGCTGCTGTCCAGGACGGTGCCGGTGTCTGTGGTGTTCGCGCTGATGGCGGCGTACGCGCCGGTCGGGGTGGTGGCTGGACGCGCCCGGCGCCGGCAGCGCGAGTTGGCCGAGGTCTGGCCCGACGCGGTCGACAACCTGGCGAGCGCGGTGCGGGCCGGGATGTCGCTGGCCGAGGCGGTGAGCGGGCTGGCCGAGCGGGGTCCGGAGCCGTTGCGGGGGCACTTCGGGGAGTTCGCGCGGGAGTACCAGCTGTCGGGCCGCTTCGACCATTGTCTCGACCGACTGAAGGACCGTCTCGCCGACTCGGTCGGTGACCGCGTGGTCGAGGGGCTGCGGGTGGCCCGGGAAGTCGGCGGCGGCGATCTCGGGCGCCTGCTGCGCAACCTGTCGGGTCACCTGCGCGACGACGCGCGGACCCGGTCGGAGCTGGAGGCTCGGCAGAGCTGGGCAGTCAACGCGGCCCGGCTCGCCGTCGCCTCGCCGTGGTTGGTGCTCTTGCTGATGTCGTTCCAGCAGGAGGTGATCAGCCGCTACGCATCCGGGGCGGGGATGGTCGTGCTGGCGACCGGAGCGGTGCTGTGCGTCCTGGCCTACCGGCTGATGATGCGCATCGGTCGGCTTCCGGTCGAGACCCGGGTGATGTCGTGAGTGGGATCGAGACCGGTGCGGTGCTCGGCGCGGTCGCCGGGCTGGGCCTGTTGATGATCGTGCGCCGACTGGGCGATAGGCGCCGCGCGGCCTTCGAGTGGCGGGTGCGGCGACCGCTGGCCGATATGCCGGAGCTGGGAATGACGCCCGGCTCGGGGGGCGGCCAGGGCTCGTTCCGCCTCGTCTTCGGCCCCGTCCTGCAGCAGGCCGCAGGCTCCCTGGAGCGCCTCGTCGGTGGAGCTACCTCGGTGCGCCGCCGGATCGAACGGGCCGGCCTGGACCTGACCGTGCAGCAGTTCCGCGTGGAGCAGGTGCTCTGGGGGACGATCGGCTTCGCGGCCGGTGGCGTGCTGGCCATCATGGCGGCGGTTCGGGCACCCGACCGACTCGTGCCGCTGGCGATCCTGGCCCTGGTGGCCGCCGCGACCGGGGTGCTGGCGCGCGACAACCGGCTGACCGCCCAGGTCCGCTCACACGAGGAGCAGGTCGTCGCTGAGCTCCCAGCCGTCGCCGAGCTCCTCGCGCTCTCCGTGGCCGCCGGGCTCGGCCCGGTCACGGCGCTCGGCCGCGTGGTGGAGCGCAGCCGCGGTGCGTTGAGCCGCGACCTGGCGCGGGTGCTGGGGGACATCCGGACCGGAACCCCGGTCGCCGCCGCGTTCGACGGGTTCGCCAACCGGTCGGGGGTGCCGGTGGTGGCGCGCTTCGCCAGTGGCATCGCGGTGGCGGTGGAGCGAGGTACGCCGCTGGCCGACGTGCTGCACGCCCAGGCCGGTGATGTGCGTGAGGCCCAGCGACGCGCGCTGATCGAGAGCGGCGCCCGCCGCGAGGTCGCGATGATGCTGCCGGTCGTTTTTCTTGTCTTGCCAACAACTATCTTGTTCGCATTCTGGCCCGGTGTCGTCGGGCTGCGGATGGTGACCTCGTGAGCCACCAAGAAGGAGAACCACTGATGAACATGATGCAGACGGCCGACACGGCCGACACGGCCAACACGGCCGACACGGCCGACACGGCCAACACGACCGGAACGACTTGCACGTCTCGTCGCGTCGGAGGACCGCTCGCGCAGGCCATGACCGCCCTGGGGTGCCTTCTGGTCGCCATGGTCGAGATGGTGGTGGCTGCTCGCTCCGAGCGGGAGCAGGCCGGGGAGCGCGGCGACGTCCCGGGATGGGTGATGGTGACCGTGATGACCGCGGGCTTGGTCGCTGCGATCTGGGCGCTTGCCGGTCCGGCGCTGGAGAGCATGCTCCGCGAGGCCCTCAGCTCGGTCAGCTGATCGGGGTGCGGCGCTCCGCTCCGCACCCCGAGCGGGGGGCGGCCGTGGTCGACATCGTGCTCGTGGTCATGGTCCTGGTGCCGATGCTGCTAGGCATCCTGCAGGTCGGCCTGGTGCTGCACGTGCGGAACACCCTGGCCGCGGCGGCCGGCGAAGGGGCTCGGTACGCCGCGACGGTGGACCGGGACCCCCAGGCAGGTGCGGCACGGACCCGAGAGCAGATCCGGGGCGCGCTGTCGGCTCGCTTCGCCCGGGACGTCAGCGCCACCGAGGTGCACCTCGGCAGCGTACCCGCGGTGCGGGTCCAGGTCCGGGCCGAGGTGCCACCCCTGGGCCTCTGGGGCCCCGCGGTGCCGGTGAGCGTGACCGGCCACGCGACTACGGAGGTCGCCCCGTGACCGGCCCCGTGACCGGCCCCGCGACTCGACGCCGAGATGAGCGCGGCACCGCGCTCGTGGAGTTGGTCTGGCTCTCGATCCTCCTGCTCGTGCCGCTGGTCTACCTGATGGTCGCTGTCTTCGACGTCCAGCGGGCCTCGTACGCCGTCAGCGGCGCGGCGAGGGCCGCGGCCCGCGCCTACTCCCTTGCCCCCGACGAGTCCGGCGCGCGGGACCGGGCCCGGGCGGCGGCGAGGGTGGCGCTGGGTGACCACGGGGTGCCGCCCGACCGGGTGCAGATGCAGGTGAGGTGCCGCCCGCAGCCGGCCAACTGCCTGGCCTCGGGGTCGGTGATCACCGTGCGGCTGACGCACCAGGTGCTGCTGCCGCTGGCACCCGACGCCCTCGGCGGCGGTGCTCCCTCGTTCCGAGTCGAGGCCGGCCACGCGGTCGCCTACGGGACCTACCGGGAGGACCGGTGACCCGGCGTCCCGCGCAGACATCCGCGGGCGAGCAGGGCCAAGCCAGCCTGCTGATCCTCGGCTTCTTCCTTGTCGCCGTCCTGCTCGTGGCGGTCGTCGTCGACGCCTCTGCGGCGTACCTGCACCGGCAGCGGTTGGACGCCCTGGCCGACGGCGCCGCGCTCGCCGCCACCCAAGGGCTCGAGACCGAGCGGATCTACGACGAGGGGGTCGGTGAGCGGCTCTGGATCGACCCCCTCGCGGCCCGTGAGCACGCCCGCGCCTACCTCGCCGACCTCGGCGCGACCCGCACCGACCCTGGACTCACCTTGATCCTGACCGCTGCCGAGGACCGAGTCGAGGTCCGCGTCGCAGCACCCCTCGACCTGCCCTTCGCCCCACCAGGGTGGGCCTCTCGCACGGTCGTCAGCAGCACCGCGGCCTCCACCGTCCAAGTGATCGACGGGCCCTGACCCCCGGTTGCTCGGCTCGGGTGCTCGGAGCGCCATGCGCCAGAAGGTGGTGTGGCGTACGACGCATCTACCGGCGCCACGGCTGTCGTGTGTCGCCACTTCCTTGGTGACGCTCCAGCACCTCCCGCCTGAGCGTCCCGACGCGGTCGAAGTGCACAGAGCAGCGGACGGGAACCACGCACCCGCGAGCGGGGTCGAGACGGGTAGGCTTGCCTGTTGTGGCTGGACCCGACTACGACACCCGGATCAAGCAGCTCCGGGCGACGATGCGCACGATCGAGCAGGTTCTCGACCTGGACGCGATGAGACGCGAGATCGCCGACCTCGGCGAACAGGTGTCCGCCCCCGACCTGTGGGGGGACCAGGCCAACGCCCAGCGGGTGACCGGCAGGCTCTCGATGCTCCAGGCAGACCTGGAGCGGTTCAACAGCCTACGGCAGCGCCTGGACGACACCGAGATGATGCTCGAGATGGCCCAGGAGGAGGGCGACGCCGAGGCGCTGGCCGACTCCGAGAAGGAGCTGGCCCGGATCGAGAAGTCGGTCGAGGTGCTCGAGGTGCGCACCCTGCTCAGCGGGGAGTACGACGCCCGCGAGGCGCTGATCACGATCCGTTCCGGGGCCGGCGGCGTGGACGCGGCCGACTTCGCCGAGATGCTGATGCGGATGTACACGCGGTGGGCCGAGCGCAACAAGTATCCCGTGGAGGTCTTCGACACCTCCTACGCCGAGGAGGCGGGCATCAAGTCCGCGACGTTCGCCGTCCACGCGCCCTACGCCTTCGGGACGCTGTCGGTGGAGGCCGGCACCCACCGGCTCGTGCGGATCAGCCCGTTCGACAACCAGGGCCGTCGGCAGACCAGCTTCGCCGCGGTCGAGGTGGTGCCGGTGCTGAAGCAGACCGACAACATCGAGGTGCTGGAGGAGGACATCCGCGTTGACGTCTACCGCTCCAGCGGGCCGGGCGGCCAGTCGGTCAACACCACCGACTCTGCGGTGCGACTGACCCACGTGCCCACCGGGATCGTCGTCTCCTGTCAGAACGAGAAGTCGCAGCTGCAGAACAAGGCCTCCGCGATGACGATCCTCAAGGCCAAGCTGCTGCAGAAGAAGCGCGAGGAGGAGCGGGCCCAGCTCGACGAGCTGCGCGGCGACGTTGCCGGCTCGTGGGGCGACCAGATGCGCTCCTACGTCCTTCATCCCTACCAGATGGTCAAGGATCTGCGGACCGAGTACGAAGTGGGCAACCCCAGCGCCGTCTTCGACGGGGATCTCGAGGGGTTCCTCGAAGCGGGCATCCGATGGCGCCGCGGCGCCGACAAGGCCAACAAGGCCAACAAGGCCGACAAGGCTGACAAGGCCGTCAAGACCGCCAGAGCTAGTCAGAACTAGCAGTATCAGCTAAGCCTCTCGTATCAGAGCAATCCGGACAATCCGCGCTAAACGCCGATATCCTAAGGGTGGCGGAGAGACCGCCGATCCCTGTGGAGCCGGGAGACGACGTGCGACGTGCCGCTGCCAGCGCCGTCGCCGCTGCCCTGGTCGGCCTCCTCGCGCCCCTGGTGGGTGGCGGACCCGCGGCGTCCGCGGCCCAAGCCCGCACGGTGACCGGTCGGGTCGTCGTGATGCTCCAGGAGGGTGCACGGCCGCCGAAGGCCCCGGTCGACACCGCGCTGGACACCGGCGACGAGGTGATCCCCCTCACCACAGGAGCCGACCTCTCGCCGGGAGCCACCGTGACGGTGCGGCTGCGTGACGAGCCCGGTCCCGCCGACCGCGTCGTCCAGGTGCTCGGCACCGAGGACCCGCCCCCAGCCATCGACCCGAGCGCTCCGACCGCCCGGACCCGGCACACGCGCCGCGTGAGGACCGTCCACCAGGTCGACATCGTGACCGTCGCGCCCGTCGGCACCGCGCTCAACGCCCTGCCCTCGCCGTCCACCGTGGAGCGGGCTTTGGCTGGCGCCGACGACTACTGGTCAGACCAGACCGACGGCCAGGTGCGCTTCGCCGCCGGCACGAGACTGCCTGCCTACTCCTCGGCGTACGGCTGCGACCAGCCGTGGGACATGTGGGAGGAAGCGCGCAGCAGGCTCGCCGGGGGGACCGGCGTGGCGCCGCGCCACCTCCTCCTGGCGCTGCCGCCCACCGCCGCGAGCCGCGGCTGCGCCGCCGGCCTGGCCACGATCGGGTGGTCGCTGGACGCCGGGGGCATGCTCTACATCACCGACCACCTCGCCCAGGTCTACGCCCACGAGCTCGGCCACAACCTCGGGCTCGCGCACGCCGCCAGCCTGGTGTGCACGCAGCGTCGCGACACCTCCCTGTCCGAGTCCGGTACGCCGAGCGATCCGGACTGCCGTCGCCGCGACTACGACGACTACCTCGAGGTGATGAGCAGCTACGGCGGGCCGCGGGCCACGGGGAACCTCAACGTGCCGCACATCCACGACCTCGGACTCCAGCCGGATCTTCTCCGCGACGTGCAGCCCGGCCGCAGCCGGGTGCTGGAGCTGGCACCGCTCTCGGACCGCTCGGGCGCCTTGCGCGGGGTGCGGGTGCCGGACGGCGGCGGCGACGACTACTTCGTGCAGTACCGCACGGCCACCGGGCGCGATGCCATCGCCCCGGCCGCCTATCGGACCGGCGTGGAGGTGCACCGCGAGGACCCGAAGGCACTCCGCTCCACCGGCAGCCTCTTCCTCGACATGTCGCCGACCGATCACGGCTGGGACCTCGACCGGGCCCTGCTTCCGCGCGAGACCTTCACCGTGGCCTCGGGGCGGGCCGTGGTCACGGTGCTGAACCAGTCGGCGGCCCGGGCCAAGGTGCGGGTGACCAACGGGGTGCGGCTGGGCGCCAGGCCCGCGCGGGTGATCGCGCGCGCCCCCGGCTCGGTCCGACGCGGTGCCAGGGTGCGGGTGAGCGGCACGGTGAAGGACGTCGACGGCCGCTTCGTCCCCGGCACGACGGCCCGGCTGCGCGTGCGCGACGTGCGCCACGGGGGCTGGCGACGGTCGGGGCGAGCAGTCGCCGACGAGCACGGCCGGCTCACCGCCAGGACCCGGCTGCCGCGCTCGGCGTACGTGCGCTGGGTGGTGCCTCGCCACGCGGGGCACCCGCGTGTCGCCGGGACGCGACGCCTGGTGCGGGTCGCCTAGACTCGACGACCGGCCGGGCGCACGCCTGCTCCACCGCGGCGTGCTAAGCGAGTCCTGTCCCCGAAGACCGGCCAGGATCGATCACCGTGATCACATTCGACCAGGTCACCCTGGCCTACCCCGGTCAGCAGCGGGCTGCCCTCGACGACGTCACCGTGGAGGTGGCCGACGGCGAGTTCGTCTTCCTCGTCGGCGCCTCGGGATCGGGAAAGTCGACGTTCCTGCGGCTGGTGCTGCGCGAGAGCCGGCCCACCCGCGGGGCCGTGCACGTCGCCGGGCGCGACCTGGGCAAGCTGGCGAGCTGGAAGGTGCCCGCGCTGCGCCGCGAGATCGGGACCGTCTTCCAGGACTTCCGGCTGCTGCCCAACAAGACCGTCCACCAGAACGTCGCGTTCGCGCTGCAGGTGATCGGCAAGCCGCGCGCGGAGGTGAAGCGGGTGGTGCCCGAGGTGCTGGAGATGGTCGCGCTGGACGGCAAGGCGGACCGGCTCCCCGACGAGCTGTCCGGCGGAGAGCAGCAGCGGGTCGCGATCGCCCGGGCCTTTGTCAACCGGCCCAGGCTGCTGATCGCCGACGAGCCGACCGGCAACCTGGACCCGACGACGTCCATCGGGATCATGAAGCTGCTCGACCGGATCAACCGCACCGGCACGACCGTGCTCATGGCCACGCACGACTCGGGGGTCGTGGACCAGATGCGCAAGCGGGTCATCGAGCTCGACGCCGGGCGCGTGATCCGGGATCAGGCGCGCGGGGCCTACGGCTACCAGCACTGACCCCGCCCTCCGACCAGTCTGTTCTCGGCACCACCAGCAAAGGACACGCATGCAGCTGACCTATGCAGCCTCCGAGCTCCGCAACGGGCTCCGCCGCAACGTCTCGGCGACGATCGCCGTCGTCGTCACCCTCTTCGTCTCCCTCACCCTCGTCGGGCTGGGACTGCTGCTCAACGTGCAGGCACAGAAGGCCGAGGAGTTCTGGGGCGACCGGCTGCAGATCACCGCCTTCCTGTGCACGGACAACTCCCCGGGCGCGAACTGCATCGACGGCCAGGTGACCGACGAGCAGAAGGAGGCCGTGGAGGAGGTGCTCAGGACGCACCCCGAAGTGGAGCGCTTCCACTACGAGTCCAGCCAGGAGGCCTACCGGAAGTGGCGTGAGGTCTACTCCGCCGACAATCAGACCGAGCAGCGGGTCGTGGAGGCGATCCGCCCGCGCGACCTGGCCGAGTCCTACTGGATCACCTTGAAGGACCCGGAGCGCTTCGAGGGCGTGAAGAACGCGCTGGACGATCTCGACGGCGTCGCCTCGGTCCGCGACCTGCGCCAGGTGCTGGAGCCCATCTACTTCTGGATCAACGCCTTCAAGTGGGGGGCCGTGGTGATCGCCGGGTTCCTGCTGATCGCCGCGATCCTCCAGGTGGGCAACACGATCCGGCTGGCGGCCTTCGCCCGCCGTCGAGAGATCGGGATCATGCGGCTGGTCGGCGCCTCCAGCCTCTACATCCAGCTGCCGTTCCTGCTCGAGGCGCTGGTGGCCGCGCTGCTTGGCATCCTGCTCGCCGCCGGTGGGCTGGCGGTGTTCATGTACGTCGTCGTCTACCGGCTGCTGCGGCCCAACTCCAACCTGGTGGCGTGGGTGGACTGGGCCGACGCCTTCTGGGCGATGGGAGCCGTGGGCGCGGTGGGGCTGGCCCTGACGCTGCTGCCGACGCTCCTGCTGACCCGCAAATACCTCAAAGTGTGAGCGACCTGGGCTAGCCTCGGCGCTGCCGTCCGGTCCGTCCCTCCCCGAAGGGTCTTCCCCATGGATCGCCGTCCTCCGACCCCCGCCCTGATCGCGGCCCTGATCACCGCCCTGATCGCGGTCCTGGCGCCCGTGCCGGCGCTTGGGGACGACCTCGCCGAGCGCCGCGCGCGGGTGGAGCGACGGCTCGACAAGGCCGCCGAGCAGCTCGAGGAGTCGACGACCCGGGCGCGCAAAGCGTCGCTGGCGCTGCTCCGCGCGCGGGCCGAGCTCGGCCTGGCCCGGGGCCACCTCGCCCGGACCCGCGGCGAGCTGCTGGCAGCCGAGGCACTCGACCGCCAGCTCCAGGCCGAGCTCGACGCCGCCGGCGCGCGCCTGGCGCGAGCCCGGCACGAGCTCACGGCAGGTCGCCGCGAGCTCGCCGAGCAGGAGGACCGGCTCCGGGTGGTCGTGGCCGACGCCTACCAGGGCAGCGACCCCGACCTGCTGGGCCTCTCGCTGGTGCTCACCACCCAGGACCCAGCCGAGCTGGCCAGCCGGATGAACGCCGACGACGACGTGCTGAACCTCCAGACCAGCATCCTGGACCAGCTCGCGGCGGCCCGGGTGGTGCTGACCGTGCAGCGCGAGGAACTGGCCGCCGCCCGCCGGGAGGTGGCCGGGCGCCGGAAGGCGGCGGCGGAGAACCTGAGCGGGATGAGGACCCTGGAGGCGCAGGCGGAGCAGGCCGCACAGCAGGTGCGGTCCCAGGTCGGCAAGCGCCGGGAGGCACGCTCCCAGGCCGTCCGCGCGCGGGTGAGTGACCAGCAGGCGATCCGACAGCTCCGCGCCGAGCGCACCCACGTCCAGAGCCTGATCCGGCGCCGGGCGGCGCGCACGGCGTATTCCGGCTCGGTAGACAGCGGCGGAGTCCTCGCCGCCCCGGTCAGCGGTTCGATCACCTCGGGGTTCGGATATCGCACGCACCCGATCTGGGGCTACCGGTCGATGCACGACGGCATCGACTTCGGGGTCGGCTGCGGCACCCCGGTCCGGGCGGCGGCTGCAGGGACCGTGCTGGCCACCTACTACTCCTCGGCCTGGGGCAACCGGGTGATCCTGGACCACGGCGTGGTCAAGGGGGTCGGGCTGGCCACCATCAGCAACCACCTGGCGTCCTGGTCGGTGACGGCGGGACAGCAGGTGAGCCGCGGGCAGGTGATCGGCTACGTCGGCACGACCGGCTGGTCGACCGGGTGCCACCTGCACTACACCGTGCTGCGCAACGGCACCGCCGTGGACCCCGCCGCGTGGTTGTGAGCCCGGCGGTGAGGGACAATCTCAGATCATGTCCAAGGAGACCGGGCGCAGGTTGATCGCGCAGAACAAGAAGGCCCGCCACGACTACCACATCGAGGACACCTACGAGGCCGGCATCGTCCTGCAGGGCACCGAGGTGAAGTCGCTGCGCGCGGGCCGGGCCTCCCTCGTCGACGGCTTCTGCGACGTCGAGGACGGTGAGGTGTTCCTGCACCAGGTGCACATCCCGACCTACACCCAGGGCACCTGGACCAACCACGAGGTGCGCCGCCGCCGCAAGCTGCTGCTCAACCGCGGCGAGATCGACCGCATCGACGCCAAGATCCGGGAGAAGGGCTACACGCTGATCCCGCTGACGATGTACTTCAAGGACGGTCGGGCCAAGGTCGAGATCGCGCTGGCGCGGGGGAAGAAGCTGTACGACAAGCGGCAGGCGATCGCCGCGCGCACCGCCAAGCGGGAGGCCGAGATCGCGCTCGGCCGGAAGTTCAAGGGGATGGGGTGACCTCTTCCGTGCTGGCCGACGAGGAGGTGCCCGGCTGGTGGCGCGGGCTGGGACTGCCCGGCCTGATCGACGCGCACGTGCACTTCCTCCCGCCGCGGATGCAGGAGAGGGTCTGGCACCACTTCGACACCGCCGGGCCGCTGATCGGCCGGCCCTGGCCGATCCGCTACAAGGTGTCCGAGGAAGAGCGGGTCGCGCGGTTGCGCGCCCTCGGCGTACGCCGGTTCACGGCTCTGCCCTACGCCCACCTGCCCGGGATGGCCGAGCGGCTCAATGACTGGGCTGCCGGCTTCGCCGACCGGGTGCCGGAGTGCTTGCGCTCGGCGACCTTCTTCCCCGAGCCCGGCGTGGCCGACTACGTCGGGAAACGGCTGGCCGACGGCGTCGAGGTGCTCAAGGTGCATGTGCAGGTCGGCGGCTTCGACCTGCGCGAGCCGGTCCTCGACCCCGTCTGGGGGTTGCTCGCCGAGGCCGGGACGCCGGTGGTCGTGCATGCCGGGTCCGGGCCGGTGCCGGGCACGCACACCGGACCGGGCCCGTTGCGAGCGGTGCTGGAGCGGCACCCGCGGCTGGCCGCAGTGGTGGCGCACATGGGATCGCCGGAGTACGCCGACTTCCTGGCGCTGGCCGAGCGGCACGAACGTGTGCACCTGGACACGACGATGGTGTTCACCGCGTTCTTCGAGGCGGAGGCGCCGTACCCCTCCGACCTGTTGCCCCGGGTCCGCGACCTCGGCGACAAGGTGCTGCTGGGCAGCGACTTCCCGTCGATCCCGTATCCCTATGCCCACCAGCTCGAGGCGCTCGAGGCGCTCGGGCTTGGGGAGGACTGGCTGCGCGCGGTGTGCTGGGGCAACGCGGCGCGGCTCTTCGGCGTGCCGTCGACGGGGTCCGCTGAGGGCTGAGTCCTCGCTGGCCGAGGTCACGGGAATAGCCCCTGCGCCGAGTCGGTTCTCCTCTGTAGACTGCTGAGTGCTGCTTGGGAGTTGCTCGAGGCAGCGGTTGACAACACCAGAGGGGCTGATCGGTTTCGACTTGGGACGTCTCGTTCCAGGGGAAGCGGGTCGAGGATCCAGGGACATCTCGTAAACGACCCCTGGGAACCAATAACTGCCGACTCCAAGCGCAGTTCGTTCGCTCTCGCCGCCTGACGGCGACAGCGACGGGTCAGACTGAGTTCGCCTCCGGCTCAGATCCTGGCCTCATCTAGGAGGCTTGCTGTGCCGCCCTCGTCGGAGGGGCGTCACGGGACTGCTATCCGACTGAGCCTGTCGACGACGTGTCCGTACGAGCGTCGGGGCTGAGAAGACGACACTACGGACTGCACCCGGAGAAGACCTGGAACGGCGCCGAAGGACGCGGGTTCGATTCCCGCCAGCTCCACTCTGTGCAGGGCCCGGCCATCGCGGCCGGGCCCTTCCCTCATGCCACGGGTTCCCCACCAAGCCCTGCGCGGCCGTCATCGGGACGGCGGCAGCGTGATGCCGCGTCGCGCGGCGTTGGCGAGGTCGTCGGCCGAACCCGGCTGGCCGAGAAGATAGCCCTGGCCGAGGTCGCAGCCCAGCTCGGTGACCACGCTGAGCTGGCGCGGGGTCTCGATGCCGGTGGCGACGGTGCGCAGCCCGAGAGCCCGCGCGATGGTCACGACGGCTCCGATGATGACGGCGCTGGCCTCCGCCTCCTGGGCGTCGGCGTCGAGCCGGGAGACGAACGAGCGGTGGATCTTGACCTCTTGGACCGGGAGCCGTTGCAGCGATCCGAGCGAGGAGGTGCCGTTGCCGAAGCCGTCGATCGAGAGCTGGACTCCCAGATCCCGCAACCGCGACAGCGTGGCCGCGCTGCTTGGGCCGTCGGGGATGAGGTCACCGTCGGCGATCTCCAACGTGAGCAGGGCCGGGTCGAGCCCGGCGAAGTCGAGCACCACCCGCAAGGTGTCCACGGGGCCGCCGTCCGCGAGGGTGGCCCCGGACAGATTCACCGACACCGACATGGGCCGCTCGGCGTGCCGATTCCACTCCGCGGCGTCCACGCACGCGGTGGTGAGCATCCAGGAGTCGAGGTCGGCGGTGAGCCTGAGATCATCGGCAAGCCCCAGGAACTCGCGGGTCTCCAGCTCGCCGTGCTGAGGGTGGTCCCAGCGGAGCAGCGCCTCGGCCCCGACGACGTCCCCGGAGCCCAGGTCGACCTTGGGCTGGTAGGCGGGCCGCATGTCGCCTCGGTCGAGCGCGCGGTGGAGGTCTCGGCCCAGCGTGAGCCGGGTGCCCTCGGCGGTCCGGGCCAGGTCGCCCAGCTCGCTGTGCCGCGCGCCGCCACGGGCCTTCGCGTCGTACATCGCCGCATCGGCGTCGGCGAGCAGCTCATCGGCCGTACGCCGGCCCGTGTCGCTGACGACTCCGACGCTGGCGGAGACCACGATCTCGGCGCCGCGCAGCTGCAGGGGGGTGTTGAGCTCCTCCACGACGCGGCGGGCCAGCGGCGCGGCGGCGTGCACACCGTCGAGGTCGTCGCAGAGCACGACGAACTCGTCGCCGCCCAGCCGGGCCACGAGGTCCTCGTCCCGGACGACCGTCCGCAGCCGTTCCGCGGTCCGCCGCAGCAGCTCGTCGCCGGCGTCGTGTCCCCAGGTGTCGTTGACCAACTTGAACCGGTCCAGGTCGACGAAGAGCAGCGCCAGCGCCCCGGCGTGCCGGTCCTTGCGGGTGAGCGCGAGCTCGAGTCGCTCCATCAGCAGCCGACGGTTCGCCAGCCCCGTCATCGGGTCGTAGAGCGCCTGCCGGGTGAGCTCCTCCTCGAGCAGCTTGCGGTCGGTGATGTCCCGGATCACTCCGGTGTAGCGGTTGCGGCCCGAGCCGATCTCGCTGACCGACAGCTCGATCGGGAAGGTGCTGCCGTCGCTGCGGCGTCCCTCCGCGTCCCGTCCGATGCCGATGATCCGCGCCTCACCGGTGCGGTGGTAGCGCTCCAGGTAGCCGTCGTGCTCGGAGTGGTGGGGCTCGGGCATCAGCATGTTGACGTTGCGGCCGATCACCTCCTCGGCCCGGTAGCCGAACATCGACTCGGCGGCCAGGTTGAACGACTCGACGGTTCCCTCGCCGTCGATCGTCACGATGCCGTCGACGGCCGTGTCCAGCACGGCGCGCGCGTGCTGCTCGCTCGCCCGCAGCGCCTCGGTCGCTGCTCGCTGGGCGTCCTCGGCCACCCGGAGCTGCTCCATGGTCACGAACAGCTCGTGGTCGGCGAGCTCGGCGACCCGCTGCACGAGCAGCCGGGTGGTCCCGTCCCGGTCAAGCACCGGGCTGGTGACCGAGGACCAGAACCGGGTCGCGGTCTCGTCGCTGTCGGGGCCGACAACGGCGTACTCCTGCATCGGCAGCACGTCGGGCACCCCGGACTCCCGAGCGCGTTCGAAGGAGAGCTGCACGGGGTTGCGGCCCTGCTCGTCCAAGGTCCGCTCAGCGGGCGGGAACACCTCGAACACGGCACGGCCGACCAGCGCGTCGCGGGTCAGCCCGGCAATCCGCTCGTAGGCCTCGTTCACCTCGACGATGACCAGGTCGCGATCCATCACCAGGTAGGGGCAGGGGAGGACGGCGAACACCGCGCCCAGGCTCTCGGCATCGAGGGCAGGCACCTGAGGGGGACGTGGGTGTGAACCGCCCTCCAGCATGCGTCTCAGCGCCCCGTCAAGCGGGGCGAGCAACAGCGCGCCCAGCCCACCCGATCCACCATCACTCGAGACCCCTCTCGTCCCGCACCATTCCCCAGCCGAGGAAACGGAAACAACCCTCACATTGCCATGCGTGCCCGGCCACGCGCGCTCGGCCCCTGGCCTCGGCAGAGAGACCGCAGACGTGAGCGCGCGGGCATTGCCTCGCTGGCCTTACGGTGGACCCGCCCAGGAGACCCGTGCCTGGGTCTGGCGGGTGGGTGGGATCGACGAGCTGGGAGGAGACCGCATGGAACGCACCGGCGCGGAGCAGGAGCGGCTGCTGACGCTGGGGGTGATGGGCCGCTCCTTGAAGGAGAACGAGCGACGGCTGGCCATCCACCCCGACCACCTGCCCGAGATCCCCGATCCGCTGCGGTCGCGCCTCTTCCTCGAGCAGGGGTACGGCGCGCCGTTCGGGCTCTCCGACGACGAGCTCGCCGCATGGGTCGCGGGCGTCCGGACCCACGAGGAGCTCGTCGAGTCGTGCGACGTGATCCTCCAGCCCAAGCCGGTGCTCAGCGACATCGAGGAGCTGCGGCCCCGCCAGGTGTTCTGGGGATGGCCGCACTGCGTCCAGGACGAGCAGCTGACCCAGGTGGCCATCGACAAGCAGCTCACCCTGATCGCGTTCGAGGCGATGAACCACTGGAACCGGGACGGCTCGTTCAGCCTGCACGTGTTCCACACCAACAACGAGCTGGCCGGATACTGCTCGGTGCTGCACGCATTGCAGTTGGCCGGGACGACGGGGGACTACGGCCCCCGCATGTCCGCGGTGGTGATCGGCTTCGGTGCGACCGCGCGCGGGGCGGTCACCGCGCTGCTGGCGATGGGCGTGCACGACATCGACGTGCTCACCCACCGGGAGGTGGCCGCCGTGGCGTCGCCCATCCACGCGGTGCGGATGGTCCACTTCGACCGCGCCGAGTCCACGGGCAAGGCCAGCCACGCGACCACCGAGGAGGGGCCGGTGGCCGTCGGCGACTTCTTGGCGCGCCACGACATCATCGTCAACTGCGTCCTCCAGGACACCGACGCCCCCGAGACCTACATGAACGAGGAGGACCTGGCCGCGATGCGGCCCGGATCGATCGTCGTGGACGTGTCCTGCGATGAGGGGATGGGCTTCACCTGGGCCCGGCCGACCTCCTTCGAGGAGCCGGCGTTCGAGGTGGGCGACCGGGTCACCTACTACGCGGTGGACCACAGCCCGTCGTACCTGTGGCGGTCGGCGACCTGGGTGAACAGCCGCGCGCTGGTGCCCTTCCTGCCGGCCGTCATGGGCGGCCCCGACGGGTGGGATGCCGACTCCACGGTCCGCCGGGCGATCGAGGTCCGCGACGGCGTGATCCAGAACCCGGCCATCCTCACCTTCCAGAACCGGTCGCCGGCCCACCCGCACTACCCGCTGGCGACCTAGCCGACGGGTGTAGCCGGACGGCCTCAGGGGCATGACTTCCTCGCCACGCCTCGACGTGAGAGGTTGTCGGTTTCACGCGACGTGCACGCAACCCGGCGAAGGAGCCCCATGGTGGACGTGCGTCTCAACCCGACCTCGGTGACGACCGAGCAGGGTCGGGCGGTGGTGGTGGCGGAGGCTCGGACGCCGTTCGAGCTCGAGGCGATCCGGGGCTGGGCGGCGGTGAACCACCCCGGTGCGCCGGTCACCCAGCTCGGCGAGGCCTGCCTCGGAGACATGGACCCAGACACCGTGCTGGCGCCTGCCCGGGTGGTGTGGCTGCCGCCGTCGCGCAAGAGCGGTGACCGGCGCGTCATCCTCGCCGACGTGATGGCCTTGACGAACCCGTGGCGTCCTCCCGGGCTGATGCAGAGCCGGATCGCCAGGCGCTCCCCGGACCGGATGCAGGTGGTGAGCGGCAAGCCGGCGACCGTGGCGGACCTGCGCGCGAGGTATGACGCCGGGGTGGCCAGCGGGGAGCCGTTCGAGGACTTCGTCCGGGTCCAGGCGACGCTTTCGGCCGAGCGGGCCGAGCGCAGGGTCGTCGGCGACCGCTACAAGGTGCCGCGGCTGGTCGCCGAGCAGATCGGCTCGTCCGCGCGGTTCCGCCGCGAGGCCGCGGCCCTGGCTCGCCGGCTCGGCCGCCCCGAGGCCGCCGTGACTCGGGAGGCCACCGACAAGCTCAGCTCCTTCGTGGCCACCCAGAGCCGGGTCATGATGGACCTCTTCGCCGGCATCTTCGCGGTGATGCACGAGCGGGCCTGGACGGTGTCGGTCGACCTCGACACGCTGGATCGGCTGCGCCGGCTCAACAAGGACAGCGGGCTGATCTTCCTGCCGGCCCATCGCTCCTACATGGACCCGCTGGTCCTCGGCCAGGTGCTCCGCGAACACGACTTTCCGCCCAACCACGTGCTGGGCGGGGCCAACCTGTCCTTCTGGCCGGTCGGCGCCATCGGGCGGCGCTCCGGGCTGATCTTCATCCGCCGCGCGTTCGGCGACGACCCGGTCTACAAGTTCGCCATGCGCGCCTACCTCGCGCACCTGGTCGAGAAGCGCTTCAACCTGGAGTGGTACATCGAGGGCGGCCGCAGCCGCACCGGCAAGCTGCGCAAGCCGAAGCTGGGACTGCTCGCCTACGTCGTGGACGCCGTCGAGTCGCTCGACGACACCGACGTGACCCTGGTGCCGACCTCGATCGTCTACGACCAGATGGCCGAGGTGGGGGCGATGGCCGCCGAGTCCCGCGGGGGGGTCAAGAAGCCCGAGGGGCTGGGGTGGATGCTCCGCTACGCCCGCGCCCAGCGCTCGCACCGGGGGGCCGCCCGGATCCGGTTCGGCGAGCCCTTCTCGCTGCGCGAGGCGCTGGTGGACGCCGGCGACGGACCCGCGCGCCTGGAGAAGATCGCCTTTCGGGTGATGGACGGCATCAACGTCGCCACGCCGGTCTCGGCGACCGGCCTGGCCACCTTCGCCCTGCTCGGCGCGAACAACCAGGCCTTCACCGAGCGCGAGATCGAGCGCATCGTCGCCCCGCTGCTGGACTACCTCGACCGGCGCGGCCTGCCCGGGCCCGACCCGGCCCTGTGCCGGGGGCTGGGGTTGCGCCGCACGCTGGGGGAGCTGAGCGCGGCCGGAGTGCTGTGCCGGTACGACGGCGGCAGCGAGCCGGTGTGGTGGGTGGCGCGGGACAATCACGGTGTCGCGGCGTACTACCGCAACGGCGCCCTGCACTATCTGGTCGACCGTGCCATCGTGGAGCTCGCCCTGCTCACCGCCTCGCGGTGGGAGTTGCCGGAGAACGCGAGCTCGGACGACACGCTCCGCGCGGCCCGCGAGGAGGCGCTGCGGATCCGGGACCTGCTGAAGTTCGAGTTCTTCTTCCCGGCCAAGGACGAGCACGTCGACCGCTTCGTCGTCGAGCTCGACCTGCTGGCCCCGGACTGGCGGACCGCCGAGGTGAGTCCGCAGTGGTCGCGCCGCGTGCTGCGCGTCCACGCCGGTGCCCTGGTGGCCCGCCGCGCCCTGCAGCCCTTCGTGGAGGCTCAGCTGGTCGTGGCGCGCCGGCTGGTGCAGCTGGAGGACCGCTGGGTGAACAGCGAGGAGTTCCTCACCGAGTGCCTGGGACTGGGGCGTCAGCTCTCCCTCCAAGGTGTGGTCCGCGCCGAGGACTCGGTCTCCCGAGAGCTCTACGCCGCAGCGCTCGAGCTGGCGGCGAACCGTGGCCTCGTCGACGACGGCGGCGACGGCCTCGACGACCTCGTGGCCCGCCGCGGAGAGTTCCTCGCCGAGATCGAGGATCTGCACGGCCGACTGCGCTCGATCGCCGACTTGGAGGCCGACGAGCCGGCGGAGGTGGGCGGGTGAGGATCCTGGAGCAGCGCCTGGAGGAGATTCGCCTCGCCCCCGAAGGGAGCAAGGTCGCGGCCTTCTTCGACTACGACGGCACGCTCCTCGACGGGTTCTCCGCCCAGGCCATCTACCGCGACCGGCTGCGCCGGATGGACCTCGGGCCCGGTGAGCTGCTCCGCACCGCGCTGGTCGCCCTGCGCGGGGTGGAGACCGAGCAGGACTACGCCGCGGTGCTGGAGCTCAACCGTCCCGCGATGGCCGGGCGCACGGTTGGCGAGATGACCGAGTGGGGCCGGCAGCTGTTCCGCGACGAGACCGCCGCGCTGTTGCGGCCCGAGATGTGGCGCGTGCTGCAGGCGCATCGCGAGAAGGGCCACCGCATCGTCGTCGCCTCCTCGGCCACCCGCTTCCAGATCGAGCCCATCGCCGAGGAGATCGGCGCCGACCACGCGCTGGCCACCGACGCCGAGGTCGTGGACGGCGTGCTGACCGGAAATCCGCTCGGCCGCCCGCTGTGGGGGCCGGGCAAGGCGTCCGCGGTCCGCGCGCTGGCCCGCGAGCACGACATCGACCTCGGCGAGTCGTTCGCCTACAGCGACGGCAACGAGGACGTGCCGTTCCTCGAGTCGGTCGGCCGCCCGCTGGCGGTCTCTCCGCGGCACGCTCTGCGCGCGGAGGCCGAGCTGCGGGGCTGGCCGATCCTCGACCTCCCGCACAAGCCCCGCCCGGGGCGGCTCGACGTGGCCCGCACGGCCGCCTACTACGGCACGTTCGTCGGCGCGGCCGGCCTCGGTGCCGTGGCCAGCCTCCTCGCCCGGGACAAGAGCCTCTTGGTGGACACGGTTGCGCCGCTCGGCAACGAGGTGGGACTGGCGCTGGCGGGCGTGCGGATCCGCGTGGTGCGTGGTGAGGACTACCTCACCTCGGCCCGACCGTGTGTGTTCGTGTTCAACCACCAGAGCAAGCTCGACCTGCCGGTCATGCTCAAGCTCCTGCGCCGCGACATCACCGGGATCGCCAAGAAGGAGGTGCGCAACGTCCCCGTCCTCGGCCAGATCTTCGCCGTCGGCGGCCTGGTGTTCATCGACCGGGCCGACCGCACCAAGGCTCTCGAGCAGCTCGCCCCCGCGGTGCACAAGCTCCGCGAGGACGGAATCTCGCTGGTCATTGCCCCGGAGGGGACCCGCTCGGTGTCGCCGCGGCTCGGGCCGTTCAAGAAGGGCCCCTTCCACATCGCCATGCAGGCCGGCGTCCCGGTCGTGCCGGTGGTCCTGCGCAACACCGGGCAGTTGATGTGGCGTGGCGCCCAGGTGATCCACCCGGGCACCGTCGACGTGTGCGTCCTCCCGCCGGTGGACACCAGCGGCTGGCGGCCGGACACGGTGGGGCAGCACGCGGAGGAGGTTCGCGACATGTTCGAGCACACGCTGGCCTACTGGCCGGACTCCGAGGGGGAGAGGGAGGCGTGAGGTGACCCACGAGGCCGCCCAGCCGCGACCCACGACATCCACGGCGGAGCCGCGCAGTGACGCACCGCTGGACTGGGCCACCGAGCCGATGATGAGCCCGGCCGATGCGCTGATGTGGCGCGGCGACGCCGACCGGCGGCTGCGGGGGACCATCTGCATGCTCGAGGTGCTTGACCAGGAGCCCGACTGGGAGCGGTTCATCGCCGCCCACGAGTGGGGGAGCCGGATGGCGCCGCGGTTCCGCCAGCGCGTCGTCGACTCCGCGTTCGGTGCCGGTACGCCGACCTGGTCGGTCGACCCGGACTTCGACCTCCACTACCACCTGAGGCGGATGCGGGTCGCCGGCGACGGCTCCTGGGCGGAGGCACTGCGGATCGCCGCCCAGGTGGCCATGACCCCGCTGGACCCCCAGCGGCCGCCCTGGGAGGCGGTGCTCCTCGAGGGGCTGGCCGACGGGCAGGCGGCGTACCTCCTCAAGGTCCACCACGCACTCACCGACGGCCTCGGCGCGATCGAGGGCCTCGCCCAGCTGCACTCCCAGCGGCGCGAGCCGTGGACCGACAAGCCCCAGCCTCCCGAGCCGCACCCCGACGAGGTGTCCTCGGCGACGATCCTGGCCCGCCAGCTCGGCCGCGACCTGCGGCGCGTCCCCGGGCTCCTCGATGCCGCCTCGAAGAGCGCCCGGGCAGCAGTGCGCCCGCGTGCCACGCTGCGTAGCTCGCTGCGGTTCGCCCGGTCAGCGGCGAAGGTGGCGGGCGTGACCGCGCCGCCCGGCTCGCCGCTGCTTCAGCACCGCAGCTCCTCGTGGCGGTTCAGCACCCTCGACATCGACTTCGCCGACCTGCGGGCCGCTGCCAAGGCGGCCGGAGGGTCGGTCAACGACGCCTACCTGGCGGGGCTGATCGGAGGGTTCCGGATCTATCACGAGAAGATGGGGCAACCGGTCGACACGATCCCGGTCGCGATCCCGATCTCGGTTCGCGACCCGGGTGAACCGCGCGGCGGCAACCGGATCGCCGTGGGCAGGCTCGCGGCCCCCGTCTCGATCGGCGACGCCTTCGAGAGGCTGCTGACGATCCGCGAGCAGGTGCGAGCGGCCCGACGTGAGCCGGCGGTCGACCTGTTCAACGCCGTGAGCCCGGTGCTGGCCTGGCTGCCCGCCCCCGCGCTGCTCTGGATGGGCGGCGCGACGTCGATCAACGACCTTCAGGCCAGCAACGTCGCGGGCATCCCCTTCGACGTCTACCTCGCCGGCGCCAAGGTAGAGCGGATGTACCCGTTCGGGCCGCTCCCGGGCTGCGCGGTGATGGCGACGATGATCACCCACGGCCCGGTGGCCTGCCTGGGGATCAATCAGGATGTCGCGTCGGTGACCGACGTCGACCTGTTCGCCGACTGCCTCGTCGACGGCTTCGCGGAGGTCTTGGCGCTCGGCCCGGGCGGGGCACCGGTCCGGCGCGGCTGAGGCTCCTGCGTGGCGCTGTCGTGCGCGACCGGCGAGGCCAGCAGGACCGGCATCGTGGCGTGATCGGTCACCGACTCGGCCACGCTGCCGAGCAGTCGGTGCGACACGCCGTGTCCACGGCGACCGACGAAGATCGCATCGGCCTGCTCGCTGGCCGCGATCTCGAGCAGCACCCGGTCCGGCTGGCCTGCCGCCACCTCGAGGACCGGCCGGACGTCGGGGGGCAGCCACGAGGCCCGGTCGGCGAGCAGGTCGTGGGCGCGGCGCTGGGCCGCCCGGTCGCCGAACTCCTCGACATCGGGGTCGACGACGGTGGTCAACACGACCCGGGTGTCGGCGTGGCCGAAGAGCCGAGCGGCCTCCCGCACGGCGCGGTCGGACTCCGGGGACCCGTCCACCCCGACCAGGACCGTGAGGCCGCCCAGCTTCGGCGTCTCGCCGGCGGGTCGGTTGCCAGAGACGCGCTCGACCACGCTGGAGGTGCGCTGGCCGCGCTCCATCGCGATCGGCACGAACAGGGGACCGAGCGCGGCGCCGAGGAGATACC
This sequence comes from uncultured Actinomycetota bacterium, assembly GCA_963745245.1. Classification (GTDB taxonomy): domain Bacteria; phylum Actinomycetota; class Actinomycetes; order Propionibacteriales; family Nocardioidaceae; genus Marmoricola_A. The sequence continues at coordinate 289,823 of CAVUWU010000001.1, read as the reverse complement.
AGCGCGCATCGCGATAGCCACGGCGGCCCAGGAACAGCAGCGCCGCGCTGAGGCCGATGACGATCCAGAGCGCGAGGAAGACGGCGAGGAGGGTGAATGTCGGCATCGGTGCGGCCTCCTTCGTGAGGGTCCAGCCCGCCCAGCCGGTCCCCCGGGGCCACCCGGACACCACTGACTCTAGCCGTCGGCCACCCCGAGCGCAGGTATACCCCAGGGGGTTATCGTAGGCAGGGCCGTGGCGGCAGCGAGGAGGACGCGAGCCGATGAGCGTGTGCCGATGAGCGTGACCGATGAGCGGGGGCCGATGAACGCCGAGAGCTCGGCCGGTGCGCAGCCGGGGCTGCCGTCGTGGTGCTCGGTGCTGGCGGTCGTGGCCCACCCCGACGACGAGTCGTTCGGCCTCGGCGCCGTCGTCGACGCCTTCGCCCGGCACGGAGCCCGGGTGTCGGTGCTGTCGCTGACCCGGGGCGAGGCAAGCACGCTCTCGGGGCCCTTAGACGGGGGGCTCGGGGACGAGGACGGTCTGCGGTGCCTGGCCGAGATCCGCGACCACGAACTGCGCGCCGCCGCCGGCATCCTGGGCGCCTCCTCCGCCCTGGGGCTCGACCACCCCGACGGCCGGCTCACCTCCGTGGAGCCGGATCGGCTGGTTGCCGACGTCCGCGCCGCGGCCTGCGACGCTGCCGCCGACGGGTTGGTCGTCTTCGACCCCTCGGGGGTCACCGGACACCCGGACCACGCGGCTGCCACGGCAGCCGCCCTCGGTGCCGCCGCCGAGGAGGGGCTGCCGGTGCTCGGATGGACCGTGCCCGCGGCGGTCGCCGAGCAGCTCAACGAGGAGCTCGGGGCCAGCTTCACCGGCCACGAGGCCGAGGCCGTGGACCTCGTGCTGACCGTGCAGCGGCAGCGGCAGCGGGCCGCGTGCCGGGCGCACGCCAGTCAGGCCATCCCCACCAGCGTCCTGTGGCGGCGGCTGCGGCTGCTGGGCGACGCCGAGCACCTGCGCTGGCTGCGCCGACCCGTGCAGACACTGCCGGCCGAGACCCCGCTGCTGCGTCGCATCCGCGAGTCGGTGATCGGCGACGACCACACCATGCTGGGCCCCTTCGGTCCCCGGCGGGTGACCTACGCCGACTACACCGCCTCGGGTCGGGCACTGACCTTCCTCGAGGACTTCATCCGCGACGAGGTCCTGCCGCGCTACGCGAACACGCACACCGAGTCCAGCGGCACCGGGCTGCAGACCACCCGGCTCCGTGAGGACGCCCGGGCGATCATCCACGAGGCGGTCGGTGCCGACGAGGACACCGTGGTGATCTTCGCCGGGTCCGGGTGCACCGGGGCGATCGACAAGCTGATCGGGGTCCTCGGCCTGCGAATCCCCTCGGCGCTCGAGGACGCGCACCACCTCGGAGACGCCATCGCGGCCGAGAAGCGGCCGGTGGTGTTCATCGGGCCCTACGAGCACCACTCCAACGAGCTGCCCTGGCGGGAGTCGCTGGCCGACGTGGTGCCCATCCCGGCCGACGACGACGGGCACATCGACCTCGCCTGCCTGGAGCGCGAGCTGGTCCGGCACGCCGACCGTCCGCTGCGGATCGGCAGCTTCTCCGCGGCCAGCAACGTCACCGGGATCCTGTCCGACACCGCGGGCATCTCCGCGCTCCTGCACCGGCACGGCGCGCTGTCGTTCTGGGACTTCGCCGCGGCCGGCCCCTACGTCGCGATCGAGATGAACGGCCCCGCCCGCGACGATCCGCTGTGTTTCAAGGACGCGATCTTCCTGAGCCCGCATAAGTTCATCGGCGGCCCCAGCACGCCCGGCGTCCTGGTGGTACGCCGAGAGCTCCTCACCAACCGAGTGCCGGACGTGCCCGGAGGCGGCACGGTCGCCTATGTCAACCCCGACGAGCACCGCTACCTCGACGACCCGGTGCAACGCGAAGAGGGGGGCACCCCGGCCATCGTGGAGTCGATCCGCGCCGGGCTGGTCTTCCAGCTCAAGCAAGCCGTGGGGATCGAGGTGATCCGCGCGCACGAGGAGAGCTACCTCCAGCGGGCGCTGGAGCGGTGGGAGTCCGAGCCGGCCATCGAGGTCCTCGGCAACGCCGACGCGGAGCGGCTCTCGATCGTCTCGTTCGTCGTCCGCGCACCCAGTGGTCGCTTCCTGCACCACAACTACGTGGTCGCGCTGCTCAACGACCTCTTCGGCATCCAGTCTCGCGGCGGCTGCTCCTGCGCCGGCCCCTACGGCCACCGCCTGCTCGGCATCGACGTCGAGAGGTCGCATGAGTTCGAGCGCGAGATCACCCACGGGTGCGAGGGCATCAAGCCAGGCTGGGTCCGGGTGAACTTCAACTACTTCCTCTCCGAACCGGTCCTCGACTACGTCATCGAGGCGGTGCGGGTGGTGGCCCGGGACGGCTGGCGGATGCTGGAGGACTACCGGTTCGACCCGTCCCGTGGGCTGTGGACGCACCGGCGCGGGCCGATAGAGCCGCCGCTGCGGCTGCGGCAGCTCCACTACGGGCTCGACGGCGAGATGCAGTACCCGCGCGAGGACCACCGCGCCCCGGAGTCCGCCTTGCGCGGCTACCTCGACGAGGGCGCGGCACTCCTGGAAGCAGCGAGCCCGCCCGACCTCGACGGGTCAGACGGGCTCACCGAGCTGGTCTCCAGCGACTTCGAGCACTTGCGGTGGTTCGAGCTGCCGGGCCGGTGCCTGGCCGCCGAGCCACGCGGCTGAGATCTCGCCTCAGGCGCTGGCCACGCTCACCAGCGGAGCGCGGGTCTTGGTGACGTGCTCCTCGCGGGCGGCCTCGAACAGCCGCCGCCAGGACGCCACGTTCGGCCGGCTGCGGAGCACCGCGCGGCGCTCGCGCTCGGTCATGCCGCCCCAGACACCCCACTCCATCTGGTTGTCGAGCGCCTCGGCGAGGCACTCGGTCTTGACCGGGCAGCCGGCGCAGATCCGCTTGGCCTGGTTCTGGGCGGCGCCACGGACGAAGAGATCATCGAGCCCGGCCGTCCTGCACTGTGCCTGGCGGGCCCAGTCCTCGTTCCATGTCATCGTGATGCCTCCCAGCCATCGCGGTGTCTCTTCCCGTGCACCCAAGAGATCGGGCAGGTGCTAGCAGACCTTGAGGATCCTGGGCGGGAAGTTGGAGATTTTTTCCTGACCCCTCACGGATCTCCCATCTGGGCCGTCGGTCCTGGCCGAGCAGGACCGATGCGGGACCCGTGCGGGACCTCGGCGAGGCGGTGGGGGATGGCCGAGTTGCGTGGCTTCTAGATAGGTTTGCCCGTACCGTCGCTATACAGGCGGGACGCGATACATGCCGGGTTTGCGAGCCGGGGCTCGCGGGCAGAGAGGGCACGAGTCGCGGCAGGTGGGCGCGAAGGTCCGGGCGTCGGGAGCCTCAGGCACCCGCGGGGGGAGGGGATGTGGACGACGACTTCGAGAGGCTCGGCATCGGGCCTGAGGCCACGACGGAGGAGATCAAGGCCGCCTTCCGTCGCCGTGCCCGGCAGATGCATCCCGACACCCGGTCAGGGGCCAGGCCGGGGAGCCCGTCGGGCGGCCGGACGGGGGAGCCGCCGGGGGGACCAGCCTCGACGGGGGACGAGGAGTTCGTGAAGCTTGCCGAGGCGCGTCGCCGTGTGCTGGCCCTGCACGGTCTGCGCTCCGCTACCCAGGCACAGGGCCGCGAGGGATCTGCGGCGACCGTGCCTGCCCAACGCCGTCGGACGGCGCCCCGCCCCGCACCCGGCGCGCCGCCACGCAAGGCCGCCGGTGCGTCCCTCGGTGCCACCCCGGCCCGCGCGGACGACCCGATGGTGACCCTGCTCACCCTGCCTCAACGATGCACCGGCCCCTGGCCCACGGCCGCGCTGGAGCTGTGGGCGCTCACGGTCGTGCCGGCCGCCCGAACGCACCTGGCGGCCGCTCGCTCCACCGCCGTCGACGCCGGTGCCTCGCTCGCCCGACACCGGACCGCCGCCACCGCGCACGTCCTGATCACGATGACCCTCACCGGGCGACGGGGCCGCCGGATCGCCGCCCTAGCCCCCCACGTGCCCTCGGCGTACGCCGTGCTGGAGCGTGAGCTGCCGCCCACGGTCGTGGGCAGACTCCCCGGCCGGGTGGTCGCGGTGCACCGGGACCACCGGACCACCGTGATCGCCGCCTGCGCCGGCGCCGTCGCCGGGGGTCTTGCCGTCTGGGTCGAGCTCCCGGGCAGGCTGTGGGGGTGACCTCCACGAGCTCCGCGGCCGGCTCGGCTGGGCCAGGCGACCCCGCCTGCGTCTTCTGCGCGATCGTCGCCGGGGAGCGACCGGCTCCGATGGTGCTCTCCGAGCAGCACCTCGTCGCCTTCCTCGACGCTCGGCCGCTGTTCTGGGGACACACGCTCCTGGTCCCGCGCCCGCACGTCCCCACCCTGGTCGAGCTGCCCGCCGCGCTGCGCGACCCCTTCGTGGAGGCTGCCCAGCGGCTGGCCGCGGCGATGACGACGGCGCTGGGGGCGCAAGGCTCGTTCGTGGCAATGAACAACGTCGTCAGCCAGAGCGTCCCCCACCTGCACCTGCATGTGGTCCCGAGGACGAAGGGCGACGGTCTCCGCGGCTTCTTCTGGCCGCGGACGAGGTACGCCGACGCCGGTAAGGCCGAGGACTGCGCCGCCCGGCTGCGCGCCGCCCTCAGCGGCTGAGCCCTCCGGTGCCATGCTGGGACTCATGGCCCGATCCCTGCGACGTACGTCCCCCTTCGGCTCACACGCGCCGGCCGCGTCTCTCGTGACTACCCTCCTGCTGGCCCTCGTGCTGGCCGGATGCGGCGGCGACGAGCCGGGCGGCGACAGTGAGGAAGAGCCCGCGGTCTCGCCGATGACCGGGCTCCCGTTCGCCGCCGGCGAGCCCCCCGAGAACCCGATCATCGCCGTCAAGGTCGACAACTCCGACCGCAGCGCCCCCCAGCTCGGCCTCGGCTCGGCGGACATGCTCGTGGAGGAGGTCGTCGAGGGTGGCATCACCCGGCTCGCGGCGTTCTTCCACACCGAGATCCCCGCGACCGTGGGCCCGGTCCGCTCCGCCCGCGCCAGCGACATCGGTGTCGTCCAGCCCCTCGATGCCGTCCTCGTCGCCAGCGGCGGTGCCAAGCAGACGCTGGAGCGCATCAAGGACGCCGGCATCGAGACGTTCTCGGAGGGAGCGGTCGGGTTCTCGCGCGACAGCACGCGCTCGGTTCCCTACAACCTCTTCCTCAGCCTCGACGAGTTGGCCGCGACGCTGGAGGCTGGCGACCTCCCCGACTCCTATCTCCCGTTCGGAGCGGACTGGGAAGCCGACCGCGGGCGCCCGGCGTCAGGCGTGACCGTGCGGTTCTCCGAACGGAGCAGCACCACCTTCCGGGTGAAGGGGGGGCGCTACGCCGCAGCCGACGCAAAGGCGACAGCGGGTGACGAGTTCGAGCCGGACACCGTCCTCGCGCTCCGTGTCGAGGTCGGTGACGCCGGCTACCGCGATCCGGCGGGCTACCCCGTGCCGGAGACGCGGTTCACCGGCCGTGGCGAGGCCGTGATCCTGCACCGCGGTCGGGTGGTTCGCGGCGACTGGGTCAAGGACGGGCTGAGCGCGCCGGTCGAGCTGGTGGACCAGCAGAACGAGCCGGTGGCGCTCCCGCCCGGGAAGGTCTGGATCGGGCTGGTGCCCGCCAACGACGGGTCGGTGCAGATCGTGCAGTGAGCGCTGCGCGAAGGGCTGTGCGGAGGCTCGCTGCGGGGGTCTCCAAGGAGAGCCCGGTGACGTGGCACCATGCGGAGGTGTCGACAACGCCCAGCATCTCCTACTCGATCACGGTCCGGCTCGAGCTCCCCGCGGGTGGCTCGGCGATCACCGCGTTGACCACCGCCGTCGAGACCCGCGGGGGTGCGGTCACCGCCCTCGACGTCAGCGCCTCGGGGCACGACCGCCTACAGATCGACGTCACCTGCGCGGCGAGCGACACCGCGCACGCCGGGCAGATCGTCGAGGGCCTGCGCGAGCTGGAGGGCGTCGCGGTCATCAAGGTCTCCGACCGGACCTTTCTCATGCACCTCGGCGGGACGATCCAGATGCAGCCCAAGCACCCGCTGCGCAACCGCGACGACCTCTCGCTGGTCTACACCCCCGGCGTCGCGCGCGTGTGCGAGGCGATCGCGGCCAACCCCGAAGACGTCCGGCGCCTCACGGTCAAACGCAACGCGGTCGCGGTCGTCACCGACGGCTCGGCCGTGCTCGGGCTGGGGAACATCGGGCCGTCCGCGGCCCTGCCGGTGATGGAGGGCAAGTCCGCGCTCTTCAAGCGGTTCGCCGGCATCGACGCGTGGCCGCTGTGCCTGGACACCCAGGACAGCGACACGATCGTGGAGATCGTCCGCGCCGTGGCGCCCGGATTCGCCGGTATCAACCTCGAGGACATCTCGGCGCCGCGCTGCTTCGAGATCGAGGCCAGGCTGCGTGAGCTCCTCGACATCCCGGTCTTCCACGACGACCAGCACGGGACCGCGATCGTCGTCCTCGCCGCCCTGCGCAACGCGCTGCGCGTGGTCGGCAAGGACCTCGCCGACGTGCGGGTCGTCATGTCCGGTGCCGGCGCGGCGGGTACGGCGATCCTGCGGTCCCTGCTCGCCGCCGGGGCCCGCGACGTCGTGGTGACCGACATCCACGGCGTGGTAGGCGGTGACCGCGACGATCTCGACGACTCGCTGCGGTGGGTCGCCTCGTGCACCAACCCGCGGGGTCTCACCGGCGCGCTGACCGAGGTGCTGGCGGGCGCGGACGTCTTCATCGGCGTCTCGGCCCCCGACATCCTGGATGGCGCGGCGATCGCCTCGATGGCCGAAGGCAGCGTGGTCTTCGCCCTGGCGAACCCGGTCCCCGAGGTCGATGCCGCGGTGGCTCGCCAGCACGCCGCGGTGGTGGCGACCGGCCGCTCGGACTACCCCAACCAGATCAACAACGTGCTGGCCTTCCCCGGCGTCTTCCGCGGCCTTCTCGACGCCGCCGCCACCCGAGTCGACACCGCGATGCTGCTTGCCGCAGCCTGGGCGATCGCCGACGTCGTGACCCCGGGCGAACTCAACGCCAACTACATCATCCCCAGCGTGTTCCACCCCGACGTGCACACGGCCGTCGCGGCGGCGGTGCGGACCGCGGCCAGTCCGGGTTCTGGGCACCCCACCGGAGGGACGCCGTGGTGAGTGCATGGAGCGAGCCGGCCACCGGGCGGCTGCTGGTGGCCACCCCGTCGCTGCTCGATCCGAACTTCGCGCACGGAGTCGTGCTGCTTCTCGACCACGACCGGGACGGGACGCTGGGCGTGCTGCTCAATCGGCCCTCGGCGATCCAGGTGGGCGCGGTCCTCCCCGGCTGGGCCGGTGCCGTCGACCCCCCCGAGGTGTTGTTCGAGGGGGGGCCGGTCAGCACCGATGCCGCGTTGGCTGTCGCCAGCGTCCCCGAGGGTGCCGCGGCGACCGAGCCGATCGAGCCGATCGGGTTCCGCCGGCTCTTCGGCCACACCGGCATCATCGACCTGGACACGCCACCTGAGGTGCTTGCCCCGGCCCTGGCCCGGCTGCGCGTGTTCGCGGGGTACGCCGGATGGGAGAGCGGCCAGCTCGAGGCCGAGATCGAGGAGGGGTCGTGGTATGTCATGGACTCCATGGCGACCGACGTCTTCACCACCCACCCCTCCCGGCTCTGGGCCGGCGTGCTGCGTCGACAGCCCGGCGAGCTGGCGTGGGTCGCCACCAAGCCGCTCGACCCGACGCTGAACTAGAGCGCGCTGAACTACAGTGGGCGGCGTGACGACGATGCCATCGACGCAGCTGAGCCCCGGCACCCAGACCATCGAGGACCGCCGCACCCAGCCCACCGACGGCGGTGACCACGAGCGTTTCTCGCACTTCGTCGAGAAGGACAAGCTGACCGATGCGATGGTGATGGGCACCCCGGTCGTGGCGCTCTGCGGCAAGGTCTGGGTGCCAAGTCGAGACCCGGAGAAGTACCCGGTCTGCCCGGAGTGCAAGGAGGTGTGGGAGAGCTTGCAGGACGACCAGGGGTGAGCGGCCCCCCGACGTCTGCACTGCCACCCGCCTACCCCGACCGAGCAGCCTGGGGCACCGCCTCCAGTCTGCGCGCCTGGCAGCTGGAGGCACTCGACTCCTATCTCGCGGCGCACCCCCGCGACTACCTGGCGGTCGCGACCCCCGGCGCCGGCAAGACTGCCTTCGCGCTTACCGTCGCCGCCGAGCTGCTGCGCCTCCGGGTCGTCGAGCGGGTCACCGTCGTCGCCCCCACCGAGCACCTGAAGGTCCAGTGGGCGCAGGCGGCGGCCAAGGCGGGGATCCCGCTGGATCCGGCGTACTCGGGGCGACGCGGACGCACCAGCCAGGACTTCCGGGGCGTGGTGGTGACCTACGCCGGGGTCGCGGCCAGCCCGCTGGCGCTGCGCATCCGCACCGAGCGATCCAAGACGCTGGTGATCCTCGACGAGATCCACCACGCCGGCGACTCCCTGTCGTGGGGGGAGGCCGTCGGCGAGGCCTTCGAGCCCGCGCACCGGCGGCTGGCGTTGACCGGCACACCCTTTCGTTCCGACGTCAATCCGATCCCGTTCGTCACCTACGCCCCCGGCGATGACGGGGTCCCCACCAGCGTCGCGGACTACAGCTATGACTACGCGCGCGCGCTCGGTGACCATGTCGTCCGACCAGTGCTGTTCCTCGCCTACTCCGGAGAGATGCAGTGGCGCACCCGCGCCGGCGACGAGGTGGCCGCTCGCCTCGGCCAGCCGCTGACCAGGGACCTGGGCGCGCAGGCGCTGCGGACCGCGCTCGACCCGCGGGGGTCCTGGATGCCGGCAGTGCTGGCGGCGGCCGACACCCGGCTGCGGGAGGTACGCCGACACATGGCCGACGCCGGGGGTCTGGTGATCGCCTCCGACCAGGAGGCCGCGCGGGCCTATGCCCGGCTGCTGCGCGAGGTGACCGGCGAACGACCGGTCGTGGTGCTCTCCGACGAGAAGGCCGCCTCCCGGCGGATCTCCGACTTCTCCGCGGGTGAGGACCGCTGGATGGTCGCGGTGCGGATGGTCTCCGAGGGGGTGGACGTGCCGCGGCTCGCGGTCGGCGTCTATGCCACCACCGTCACCACGCCGCTCTTCTTCGCCCAGGCCGTCGGACGCTTCGTCCGGGCCCGGCGCCGTGGGGAGACCGCCTCGATCTTCCTGCCTTCCGCCCCGCACCTGCTGGGCCTGGCCGCCGAGCTGGAGGTCCAGCGCGACCATGTGCTGGGGAGGCCGGTGAGCAGCGACGGCGACGTGCTCGCGGCCGAGGAGGCGCTGCTCGCCCGGGCCCGGGCCGAGGAGTCGCCCTCCGCCGACGAGGGCGTGGTGCCGTTCGAGGCGCTGGGGTCGCAGGCCCGCTTCGACCGGGTGCTCTATGACGGAGGGGAGTTCGGCCACGCGGGCGAGGTGCATGTGGGCTCTGAGGAGGAGATGGACTTCCTGGGGATTCCCGGGCTGCTGGAGCCGGATCAGGTCCGCGACCTTCTGCGGCACCGCCAGGCCGAGCGGGCCCGGAGCCGATCCGTGGCCCACCGTGAAGCCGAGGCGGTGGGGCCCGCACAGCCTGCGGGGCCACCGGAGGCGTCGCAGGCAGCGCACGAACGCCTCGCTGTGCTCCGGCGCGAGCTCAACGGGCTGGTCGCCGCATGGCACCACCGCACCGACCAGCCACACGGCGTCACCCATGCCGCGCTCCGCCGGCGGTGCGGCGGACCGTCGGCGTCGACGGCGTCGGCTGACCAGCTTCAGGCTCGCATCGACCTGATCCGCATCTGGGCTGCGGGGGACTGACCGACCGTGAGGTGTGGGGCCCGCCCGGCCGGCACCATGCGACCGGGCACGGTCGGCCCCTGGTCATGCAGAACCGGCACTCCCATGGTCTTCGTGCCATGGAGAGTGCCGGTTCTCTGTGTCCCGCCGGTGAGGCGGTCGGCTGGGTGAGAGTCGAGCCTCCTAGAGCCGGACGTCGCCGCCGGATCTAGTCCCTCCTCACCTAGCCCGCAGTGGTGAGGACGGCTTGGAGGTCGAAGGTCACGTCGCGGGTGTTGCGGTAGTTGACGTGGGTCTCGGCGGCGATGACGTTGGTGCCGTCGACGAGCAGCCCGGTCGGGACCTGGACCTCGACGGGGTTGCTGTTTGCGGTGTTGACGTTGCGTGCCGAGTCGGCCCAGGACCGGTAGGTGATGTCGCCCTCGCGCATGTTCTCGCGGACCACTTCGGTGCCGTTGACGTAGATGACCACGCCGTCGTTGGCCACGGAGGTGACGTCGAGGTCGGTGACTGCGGAGGCGTCGGCGACGTCGAAGGTGGTGCGGAAGTGCGCCGAGCGGGGCCGGTCGGTGGGGGTGGGGTAGATGTCGAGGCTGGTGTCCACGTCGGTGCCCCACCCGAAGACCGCGTTGCCGAAGTCCCACCCGGCGTCGTCGAAGCCGCGGTCGTTCCAGCTCGCTCCGGGATCGGAGTCCAGGTAGCGCCAGCGCCACTGCGACCCGTTCTCCACCACCACGGTCTGGGTGGTCTCCCCGGGGTCGGCCGGCTGCTCCACGGTCACCTCGGCCGAGGTGGTGTCGCTGAGGCCGTCGTTGTCGGTGACGGTCAGCTGCACCGTGTAGCTGCCGGGCTGGTCGTAGGTGTGCTGCGCCTGGGCGCCGGTGTCGGTGGCCCCGTCACCGAAGTCCCACGCGTAGTCGGTGATCGTTCCGTCGCTGTCGCTGGACCCGCGCCCGTCGAAGGAGGCGGTCAGCCCGTCGCTGGTCGTGCCGAACGTCGCCGTCGGAGCCACCGGATCGCCAGGGCCGGGGTCACCGGCAGTGGTGAGGACGGCCTGGAGGTCGAAGGTCACGTCGCGGGTGTTGCGGTAGTTGACGTGGGTCTCGGCGGCGATGACGTTGGTGCCGTCGACGAGCAGCCCGGTCGGGACCTGGACCTCGACGGGGTTGCTGTTCGCGGTGTTGACGTTGCGTGCCGAGTCGGCCCAGGACCGGTAGGTGATGTCGCCCTCGCGCATGTTCTCGCGGACCACTTCGGTGCCGTTGACGTAGATGACCACGCCGTCGTTGGCCACGGAGGTGACGTCGAGGTCGGTGACTGCGGAGGCGTCGGCGACGTCGAAGGTGGTGCGGAAGTGCGCCGAGCGGGGCCGGTCGGTGGGGGTGGGGTAGATGTCGAGGCTGGTGTCCACGTCGGTGCCCCACCCGAAGACCGCGTTGCCGAAGTCCCACCCGGCGTCGTCGAAGCCGCGGTCGTTCCAGCTCGCTCCGGGATCGGAGTCCAGGTAGCGCCAGCGCCACTGCGACCCGTTCTCCACCACCACGGTCTGGGTGGTCTCCCCGGGGTCGGCCGGCTGCTCCACGGTCACCTCGGCCGAGGTGGTGTCGCTGAGGCCGTCGTTGTCGGTGACGGTCAGCTGCACCGTGTAGCTGCCGGGCTGGTCGTAGGTGTGCTGCGCCTGGGCGCCGGTGTCGGTGGCCCCGTCACCGAAGTCCCACGCGTAGTCGGTGATCGTTCCGTCGCTGTCGCTGGACCCGCGCCCGTCGAAGGAGGCGGTCAGCCCGTCGCTGGTCGTGCCGAACGTCGCCGTCGGAGCCACCGGATCGCCAGGGCCGGGGTCACCGGCAGTGGTGAGGACGGCCTGGAGGTCGAAGGTCACGTCGCGGGTGTTGCGGTAGTTGACGTGGGTCTCGGCGGCGATGACGTTGGTGCCGTCGACGAGCAGCCCGGTCGGGACCTGGACCTCGACGGGGTTGCTGTTCGCGGTGTTGACGTTGCGTGCCGAGTCGGCCCAGGACCGGTAGGTGATGTCGCCCTCGCGCATGTTCTCGCGGACCACTTCGGTGCCGTTGACGTAGATGACCACGCCGTCGTTGGCCACGGAGGTGACGTCGAGGTCGGTGACTGCGGAGGCGTCGGCGACGTCGAAGGTGGTGCGGAAGTGCGCCGAGCGGGGCCGGTCGGTGGGGGTGGGGTAGATGTCGAGGCTGGTGTCCACGTCGGTGCCCCACCCGAAGACCGCGTTGCCGAAGTCCCACCCGGCGTCGTCGAAGCCGCGGTCGTTCCAGCTCGCTCCGGGATCGGAGTCCAGGTAGCGCCAGCGCCACTGCGACCCGTTCTCCACCACCACGGTCTGGGTGGTCTCCCCGGGGTCGGCCGGCTGCTCCACGGTCACCTCGGCCGAGGTGGTGTCGCTGAGGCCGTCGTTGTCGGTGACGGTCAGCTGCACCGTGTAGCTGCCGGGCTGGTCGTAGGTGTGCTGCGCCTGGGCGCCGGTGTCGGTGGCCCCGTCACCGAAGTCCCACGCGTAGTCGGTGATCGTTCCGTCGCTGTCGCTGGACCCGCGCCCGTCGAAGGAGGCGGTCAGCCCGTCGCTGGTCGTGCCGAACGTCGCCGTCGGAGCCACCGGATCCGGCGCCGTCTCGTTGAGCTCCTCATTCACCCCGGCGGCGAACAGCTCCTGGACCTCGGTTCCGGTCAACGCCTTGGGGTAGACGGCGACCTCGTCGATGCTCCCATCGAGGTGGTCGCTGAGCGGCCACCGGTTGTCGTAGAAGTTGATGCCGAAGACCAGCTGGACCGCGGACATGTCGGCGTAGCCGGCGCGCACGTAGCTGGTGGGCATGCCGTTGGCGACCGCCGTCTCGTCGAAGGGCGTGCCCTGGGCGGTGCCCTGGAGCCAGCCGTCGACGTAGAGCGCCGCGTTGCCGTTGCCGTCGTAGGTGCCGACGACCTGGTGCCACTCGCCGTCGTTCCAGGTGACGCCCTGGTTGCGGGTGTTGATCGTGCCGACCCCGAAGATGCCGCCCTGACCGGACTTCATGGCGAACACGATGTTGCCGTTGTTGTCCAGGGTCAGCACGCGGTCGGTGTTGCCCCCCGCCCCGGTCCGCTGGTCGGACTGGGCGAGGATGACGCCGCCCCGAGTCGTGGTCGTCTTGAACCACGCCGACTGTGAGAAGGCTCCCGGGGCAGAGATCTGCTGGGTTGAGGCGACGTAGCCGGTGCTGCCGTCAAGGGTGACCGCCGCGTCGTCGGGCATCTGCCCGGGCTGGCCACGCGTCACCCCACCTTCGAAGGAGCCCGTCGCGTTCCCAGTCGCGGCGCTGTCGGCAGCGACGTTTCCGTTGTCGCCGAGCCGCCACCACAGCAGCGGGTCCTGGGAGGAGGTCGCGTCCGAGTGCGAGGCCGGTGCCGAGGAAGCGACCTGTCCCAAGGCGGCGGTCGACCTGGCGCTGGTGTGGGTGCCGTCGCTGGCACTCACCCGGTAGGTATGCGTCGACCCGGGGTCCAGGCCGGTGTCGTCGTAGCGCAGTACGGGCCTGGACCAGGGGAACGACTCCGCCTCCAACGTCGCGATGGCCGTGTTCTGGTTGTCTCGGTAGATGCTGTAGCTCAGCCTCCCGCTGTCGGGGTCGTTGACGGCCGGGAACTCGATGGTCAAGGTGTTCGCCGCGGTGGGCTGCACAGTGACCGGCAGGTAGGACACGATCCGCGGCGGGGTGTTGGGCCACGGGTCGCCGTTGAAGGATCGGCCAGGAATGGCCGGAGTGGCCTGGTTGCCGTTGGACTCGAACCGGGTGAGGCTCTGCTGGAGGTCACCGTTCACGCGCGTGAAGTCACCGCCGACGATCACCTGGTCACCGTCGTTGGCCATTACGTGCGGGCCCACGGACGTGTTGCCGGCCGCGTTGGTGTTCGGAGTCCAGTGCACGAAGCTGCCGTCGCGGACGTCCTGGCCGACCAGGTAGTAGTGGATGAAGGCGTCGCGGCTGGTGCCGCCGACGTAGCCGCCGAAGGCTCCGCCCTCGCTGAACGCGCAGTCGTGCTGGTGGGACCCCTTGTACAGCACGCTGTTCATGACGGTCAGGCCCTGAGAGGCCCCCAGGCACGGCGAGTTCCAGTCCATCTGTCCGTCGGAGATGCGCGCCGCGTAGGTGCCCTCGTAGCAGCCCGGCGGGTCACCCTCCGCGGTGACATACGCGACGTCCCCGACGGCCAGGATCTTGGTTGTGCGGCCGAGGCAGTTGGTGTTGATCGGCTGTTCCTCGCTCGCCAGCCACTGCTCGATCGTCGCGTCGTCGGGGTCCAGGGACACGATGCCCCCGGTCAGCTCTCCGTCGACGCTGTTGAAGCTGCCGCCGGCCAGCACGCGGCTGCCGTCCGGAGCGACCTCGATGGTGTTGACCCGCGGTGACGGGGTGGTGTCCGAACGCGGGTCCGGCTCGGGCGCTCCCAGCACGGGGCGGAACGCGGTGTTCACGGCGCCGGTGGTGGAGCTGACCGCAGCCAGGTTGGCCTGGTTGGTGCCTCCCACGGAGGTGAAGTCGCCGCCGAGGTACACCGCGTTCTGGGTCGAGTCCACCGAGATCACCGGGCGATTGGCGTTCGGGTTGAACGCGCCCACCAGGCTGCCGCTCGGGATGTTGACAGCCGCGATCCGGTTGCGCGTCGCACCGTTGACCGTGCGGAAGCGACCTGCGAGGTACAGCCGGCTCCCGTCCGGCGACACGGACAGGTCGTGGACCCGGCCGTCGAGTTGGACGTTGAAGGAGGTGATGAGCGACCCGTTCGAGGCGTTGAAGGCCGCCAGGTAGCTCCGGGACACCTCCTGGTTGCTGCCCACAGCCGTGCCTGGCGGTCGGACGCGCGTGAACGTGCCGCCGGCGTAGATCACGCCGTTCGCGGTCGCCAAGGCGTCAACCTCGTTGTTCGTCTGCCACATCGGCGACTGCGTGCCGCTGAGCACGGTGCCGCTGATGATCGCCGAGGCTGGGGCACTGGCCAGGCTCACGAGTGCGGCTGACATGGCCATGAGCAGGCTTGCCAGGCTCGCCCAGAGCTTGGTGGAACAGGCCGATTGCATAAGAATTTCCCCCCGGGCACATAGAGTGCGACGACATGGTTGTGCGTGCTGCGGCCACCACCCCCGTGGCTGTCCCCACAGCCGACATCAGCAGCGCTCTCGGCTCTCATCCAGATCCGAGTTGGCGCCGACTGAAAGCCGCTCGGCAAGCGTAGAGAGGTCGGACGCATTGGCATGAGGACTAAGGTCCCCGCTCCTTGCCGCCCATCCCCCTCGCCACGCGACGACAGCAGCCCTACCCGTTGTGCGCGCTCTTGTTCGAGCATCCCGGCCAGGTGAGGTCGTCGCAGTGGTTGATCCCCCAGCCGTCCTGCTCCGGGGCTAGATCGGCGTAGTCACCCCGCTCGCAGCCCGGCGTTGGAGGGCGTGCGGCTCAGAGGACTTTGGACAAGAAGGACTGGGTTCGCTCATGCTGGGGATCCGCGAGGACCGCGGTCGGGTCGCCCTCCTCGACGATCACCCCGCCGTCCATGAACACCAGCTTGTCGCCGACCTCGCGGGCGAAGCCCATCTCATGGGTGACCACCATCATCGTCATCCCCTCGTGGGCCAGGTCGCGCATGACGGCGAGCACGTCGCCGACCAGCTCAGGGTCCAATGCGCTGGTCGGCTCGTCGAACAGCATCATGTCCGGGTCCATCGACAGCGCGCGAGCGATCGCCACTCGCTGCTGCTGGCCGCCGGAGAGGTGCGCGGGGTAGGCCTCCTCCTTTCCGGCAAGCCCGACCTTGTCCAGGTTGGCGCGCGCGACCTCGACGGCCTCCTCCTTCCCACGCTTGAGGACGCGCTGCTGGGCGATGGTGAGGTTGCGCATCACGGTCAGATGCGGGAAGAGGTTGAAGGACTGGAAGACCATCCCGATCCGGGAGCGAACCCCGTCGAGGTCGACCTCGGGGTCAGTGATGTCCACCCCCTCGACCAGGATCGTGCCCGAGGTGGGCTCCTCCAGCCGGTTGACGCAGCGCAGCAGCGTGGACTTTCCCGAGCCCGACGGACCGATGACGCACACCACCTGGGCCTGGTCGACATGGAAGTCGATGCCCTTGAGGACCTCGTTCTCCCCGAAGTACTTGTGCAGGTCGCGGACCTCGATCGCCCGGGCACCGGACGCCGGGTCGGTGGGTCCATGCCCCTGTGCCGTCGCCACGGAGGTCACCTCGCCTTCTGCTGTCGTCGTTCGAGCGCTGCCACCAGCTGCGTGAGCGGCAGCGTGATGACGAGGTACATGAGCGCGGCCGCCACCAGCGGGGTGGAATTCGTCGTGTTGACGACCTCGTCTCGCGCGAAGGTGGTCAGCTCACGGTCGGCGAACGCCACGCCGATGAGGGCCAGCAGCGAGGTGTCCTTGATCAGCAGGACGAACTCGTTGGTCAGCGGGGGGATCACGATGCGAAATGCCTGCGGCAGCACGATGGAGGCCGTGGTGCGCCCAGGGGTCATCCCGAGCGACCGGGCCGCCTCCGCCTGTCCCTTGGGGACCGCCTGGATGCCCGCTCGCAGCGTCTCGGCCATGTAGGCGGCCGACACGACGATGAGCGCCATGATGCCGGCGCCTACGAACCCGCCCGGGGGCCGCCATGAGAACGCGATCGGGATGGCGAACCCGGAGGCCACGATCACCAACAGCGCCGGCAGGCCGCGGAAGAACTCGATGTACGCCGTGGCCAGCCAACGGTAGGGGCCCACCGGCGAGAGCCGCATCAGCGCCAGAAAGATCGCCAGTGTCAGCCCGCCCAGAAAGGAGACGACGGTGTAGACCACCGTGTTCTTGGCGCCGATCGTGATCAGGTCGGGCCACAACCCCTTGGCAACGTCCCAGTCGAAGAAGTTCTTCGTGATCGACTGCCAGTCCGCCAGGAGGGCCAGAGCGCCGACGGCGACGACGAGGAAGACGTACAGCCCCGCCAGATTCAGCTTCTTGCGCGTGGTCCGCTTCACCGTCCTCGCCCTCCGGTTCGGGGTTAGCTGGTGCTGAAGTACTGGTCGTAGATCTCCTGGTATCGGCCACTGTCGCGGAGCCCCGCGAGCTGTTCGTTGACGGCGTCGCGCAGCTCGGTGTTGCCCTCGCGAACAGCGAAGCCGTACTCCTCGCCAGTGCTGTAGGTCTCGACCACCTCGTAGTCACCGTCCTCGGCGTGCCCCAGGTTCACCGGGAGGTCCTGCAGCAGCGCGTCGACCTGTCCCGCCTGAATGGCGTTGTACATCTCCGCGTCGCTCGGGAAGCTGATGATCTCGGCGTCCGAGGGCGCGTTCTCCTCGGTATAGGTCTTGCCGGTAGTGCCCTGCTGGACGCCGACCTTCATGCCCGCGAGGTCATCGATGGTGGCGATGTCGGAGCCCGCTGGGACCAGCAGCGACTGCTCGGAGTCGTAGTAACCGTCGGTGAAGTCGAGATTCTCCTCGCGTGCCTCGGTGATCGTCATGGCGCTGGCCACCAGGTCGCACTGGCCGGAGTTGAGCGACAGCCCAGATTGGAGGCCGTCGAAACCCGAGTCGCGAACCTCCAGGTCCAGCCCCAGCCCATCGGAGATCTCCGTCACCAGGTCGCCGTCGAATCCGGTGAAGGTGGCTCCGTCCATGACGTCGAACGGCGGATAGGGGATGTCCGAGCAGACGGTGAGCGTCCCCTCCTGGATGGTCTCGAGGGCCTGGTCGCTCTCGCTACTGGAGCCTGACGTGCTCTCGTCGTCAGAGCCACAGGCGGTTAGGGAAAGGCCGAGGCCGAGGGCGGCGACACCGGCCAGGGTGCGCATCTTTCGGGTCGTCATGTGGGGCACCCTAGTTGGTTCCTCACGTCCTGCTCGTCACAGGCCCAGCACATTTTGATGTCGATTGGTGCGGCCCGCTTACCCGCGATGCCAGGAAAATCGCGCATACCACCGCACACGTCGCGGGAGGGGACCGGCGAGTCTCCCCCGGTCAGGGCGCCAGGTGGCGGCCGGCGTCCTCCAGCAGCCCAAGCGAGCGCACCTGGCGAGCCGCGCCGTCGACATCGCGGCACGCCACTGCCGTGCACCAGCGCCGGGCCCGTTCCAGCGCGTCGAGGCCGACCTCGCGGGCCCGGGTCGCGAGCCGCCCCGCGTCGGGCTCGGTGAGCAGCGTGACCGGGTCGTCACCGTCCAGCGCCGCGCGCACCGCGAGCAGGATGCTCAGGAACCCAGGCCGGCCACCCTGGGGCCCGTCCGGGTCGAAGGCAGCCCCGTCCACGCCCCCGATGCCCGCCATGGGCACCTCCCGGTCCAGCGCCGCCTCGATCGCCGCCGCGAGGGTCGGCGTCGCGAGTGTGGGCCCGTCGCCGGCGACGCGGAGTGCCAGCGACAGCTCGCCCGCGGCGATCTCGTCAAGGGCGGCGAGCCAGGTGGCGGGGAGGTCATCGAAGAGCAGGGCGTCGTCGGCGAGCGGGATCTCGACCTGCACCGGCACCTCGGTCGCGAGGTCGGCGACGGCCGCGACGACGCGACGGGCGTTGCCGACCAGGTCCCCGGGGTCGCGCAGGGCCACCTCGAGCCCGGCGAGTTGCAGGGCGGGCTTGCGCTCGGCCCACCGCACGACCGGCTCCAGCCCCCCGGCTCCGCGAGAGAGGGTGATCCCGAGGGCGAGCTGCTCGGTGCCCGCCGGCTCCGGCATGCCGACGAGCGCGGGCAGCTCCTCGTCGGACACGAGCAGCGCGCCGGTGAGCCGCCCGTGTGCTGACCGGCGATGCTCGAGGTGGCGGCGCACCGCCTCGGCCAGCGGGACCCTCTGACGCCCGGATTCGCTTCCCGACCCCAGAAGGTACGCCGCGTCGTGCAGCAGGGCCTGGAAAGCCTCCGGAACGGTGGGCCCGGGACTCCTCGCAGCCGTCGTCGCCACGCTCGCGACCCTAGCCGAGGGCACTCACACCAGTGCGACGCCGGCGTGCTGCATCTCGCGCAGGGCGGCGTCGGTCGTCTGCGGAGCCACGCCGGCGCAGAGGTCGGTGAGCAGACGTACGCCGAAGCCCTCGCGCACGGCGTCGAGCACGGTCGCGCGCACGCAGTGATCGGTGGCGAGCCCGCAGACGTCGACGTCGGTCACCTCGTGTCGCCGCAGCCACTGCGCCAGGGGGACGCCCTCGCGGTCGGTGCCCTCGAAGCCGGAGTACGCCGCGGCGTTCTCACCCTTGAGGAACACCGCGGCGAACGGCTGCGGGTCGAGGTTGGGGTGGAAGGCGACGCCGTCGGAGCCCACGACGCAGTGCTTCGGCCAGGAGTCGACGAAGTCGGGGTCGTCGCTGAAGTGCGACCCGGGGTCCACGTGGTGGTCCCGGGTGGCCACGACGAAGGCGTAGTCCGGCGCCTTCGGCGTCTGCTCGGACCAGCGGTGCAACAGGTCGCCGATCCGGTGGGCGACAGCGGCGCCGCCGGTGACCGGGAGGCTCCCCCCCTCGCAGAAGTCGTTCTGGACGTCCACGACGATCAGAGCGCGCACCATGTGCCCAGGCTAATGCCCTCGCTGTCAGTAGACGTTGAGGAAGGCGTTGTCCACCCGGCCGTTGAACTGGTCGGTGGATCCGGAGACCAGACCGCCGTTAGGACGGGTCTTCCCGCCGATCGAGAGCGGCGTCGAGGACTGGGGTGCGCGTAGCGCCCCGGTGCTGCCCCGGCCTGTGGAGATCCAGCGCTTGCCGTCCCGGAGCCTGACGAGGACCAGGGTGACCTCCGAGCCCCGCCGGGTGCAATGCACGCGATACCACTCATCGGCGGGGATGGCGCGGTCGCTGCGGACCACGACCGCGCCGGCGGCGCCCTTGACCCGACATGACGAACGCCGTCCGTCGACCTGCACCTTGTACTGCAGCGGGTCGCCCCACAGGCCCCGCTGGATCAGGTTGTCACCGTCGTCGGTGGCGCTGCCCTCGGAGGTCGCGTCCAGGGTGAAGTCCGCGCCGAACCGAAAGTTGGCGGCCCCGGGGCTGAGGTCGTCGCCGCCCGTGGTGTCGGTGACGGTGAGCGCCGCCATGGGCGGGTTCTGCCTTTGGAAGCCGGGGAGCCGGATGCCGTCGGTGCCCTCGGCGCCGGTCGCGGAGCGGACGGAGCCGCCGTTGCGCGTCACCTCACGAACGCGGAGAGCGGTGCTGCCAGCATTCTCCAAGCGTGCGCTGCGGGAATCGAAGGTCAGCTTCAGCTCCCGCCCGTCCCCGGCCTGGGCGGGCGCGGCCAGCCAGGTTGTGGCGGCGACGCTGAGTGCGGCGAGTCCGACGCCGGCTCGACGCGCGAGGGCTCGCACGCGCGTGCGGGAGGGCGGTCTGCTGATCGGCATGGTGCTCCTGGGGGTGCGTTCTGCGGTGGACCGCGGTGTTGCTACCCGGCCCCGCGATGCGACAAACGCGACACCTCCACCAGCCCGGCCACCCGTGCGGCGCAGGGCGGAGGCGGTGGTGTCGCGCTCGGGTCGTCTCTACACCTGACTGGAGGGCAGGTGGATCGTGGGGATCACCGGCTCGCCGCGCGACATCTGCTTGGCTTGCAGGGGCAGCTCGGCACGAGCAGCGACGTGCCGGTCGCGGGCCGCGGACAGCGGCTCGCGACCGACCACCTCGCCGTCGGTGACCAGCGGCACCAGCAGCGGCCGGTCGTCCCCGTCGTCCTGCGGCTGCATGCCGATCCCCACGAGCTCTGCCTGGGCCACCCCGTCGCGGCCACGTCGGCGGAGGGCGAACTTGCGACCCCCGAGCGACACCTTGTCCGCGCTCTTCTTTGCCACGTCGACCATGGTCCCGGAGTCGTCGCTGCGGGAGACGAGCTTGTAGACGAAGCCGCTGGTCGGATGGCCGCTGCCGGTCACCAGCGAGGTCCCGACGCCGTACCCGTCGACCGGGTGCGCGGCCAGCGCGGCGATCGCGTGCTCGTCCAGGTCCGAGGTGACGATGATCCTGGTGTCCCGCGCCCCCAGTGCGTCGAGCTGGTCGCGGACCTGGCAGGCCAGCGGCCCCAGGTCACCGGAGTCCAGCCGCACGGCCCGCAGCACGGGCCCCGCGACCTCGACGGCCAGCCGCACCGCCTCGGCCACGTCGTAGGTGTCCACGAGCAGGGTGGTCTCTCGGCCGAGCGAGGCGACCTGGGCCACGAACGCGTCCCGTTCGGAATCATGGAGCAGGGTGAAGCTGTGCGCGCTTGTGCCGGTGGTGGGGATCCCATAGCGGCGGCCGGCCTCCAAGTTGGACGTCGAGGCGAAGCCCGCGATGTAGGCCGCCCGCGCCGCCGCCGCCGCGGCCTCCTCGTGAGTGCGGCGGGTGCCCATCTCGATGCACGGCCTGGTCCCGGCAGCGCAGGTCATCCGGGACGCCGCCGAGGCGATCGCCGAGTCGTGGTTGAGGATCGACAGCAAGACCGTCTCCAGGACGACGGCTTCGGCGAAGGTCGACTCCACGACCATGATCGGGGAGTAGGGCAGGTGCACCTCGCCCTCCGGGTAGCCCCAGATGCTCCCCGAGAACCGATAGCCGGCCAGCCAGTCCAGGGTCGGCTCGTCGACCACGCCGGCGTCGTCGAGGAAGCCGAGCACCGCGTCGTCGAACCGGAACCGCTCAATGGCCTCCAGCGCCCGGCCAACGCCGGCGACGACGCCATAGCGGCGGCCCGGGGGCAGCCGACGGCCGAAGAGCTCGAAGACCGAGCGGCGGTCCGCGGTGCCGGCGGCGCGGGCGGCTCGGAGCATCGTCAGCTCGTAGTGGTCGGTCAGCAGGGCGGTGGTCGGGGGGCTGGGCGCCGTACCTGCGGGGCCGCCGTCCGTGGTCTCCGTCACGGGGGCCACCCTAGGAGACCCCGGGAGCGTCCCGCGCGGCACCGCACCGGGGCCGCACCGGGGCCGCCCCGGCCTGCGGTGGCTAGGGTGGGGAGGGTGTCCGCGACGCCTCCCGCCGGGGCCCCCGTCGAAGTCGACGAGCCCCGATACGACGAGCTGACCGCCGCCGACCGGCCGTGGCAGACGGTCGTGTGGAACGATCCGGTCAACCTGATGTCCTACGTCACCTTCGTCTTCCAGCAGTACTTCGGCTTCTCCCGGCGCAAGGCCGAGCGGTTGATGCTGGAGGTGCACCAGGACGGTCGCTCGATCGTCTCCTCGGGCAGCCGGGAGGAGATGGAGCGCGACGTGCAGGCGATGCACGAGTACGGCCTGTGGGCGACGCTGGAGAAGACCGACGGGGCCGGGCGATGACCGACGGCTTCCACCCGCGCACTCGCAAGGGGGCACCGCGGACCGTCATCGCCACCTTCAGCGGCTTCGAGGCGGACCTGCTGCGCTCGCTGGCCTCCCAGCTGATCGAGCTGCTGCGGGACGAGGCGGCGGTGCCGACGACGGGGACCGACCCGTTCGAGGCGTTGATGGACTTCTCCGGGCCGACGTCGGAGCCCGAGGACCCGGTCCTGGCGCGGCTCTTCCCCACTGCCTACAGAGACGACGAGGAGGCCGCCGCGGACTTCCGGCGGTTCACCGAGACCCAGCTGCGCAGCGGCAAGGCCACTAGCGCCGGCGTCGTCATCGACGTGCTCGAAGAGTCGGGCCTCCCGCCGCAGCTCGAAGAGGAGCCGATCAGCCTCGACGTGGAGCTCGACCGGACCCAGGCGCTGACCTGGATCAAGACCCTGACCGACCTGCGGCTGGCGCTGGCCACCCGGCTCGGGGTCACCGACGACGACGAGGACTTCTGGGAGACGCTGCCGGAGGAGGACCCGCGGGCCCACGTCCACGACATCTACGACTGGTTGGCGTTCCTACAGGAGACCCTTGTCCGCTCGCTGGGCGGCTAGCGCCCTACGCTGGGCCTGTGCTCGTCATCGACCAGGAGACCTACGCCGCCATCGTGGCGCACGCCAAGCGCGAGCACCCGGTGGAGGCATGCGGGATCGTGGCCGGGCCGGAGGGCTCGGACCTGGCCCGGCGTTTGGTCCCGATGGTCAACGCCGCGGGGTCGCCGACGTTCTACGAGTTCGACTCCACCGAGCTGCTCGCGCTCTACCGCGAGATGTGGGCGCGGGAGGAGGAGCCGGTGATCGTCTACCACTCGCACACCGCGACCGAGGCCTACCCGAGCCGCACCGACATCGGTCTGGCCAGCGAGCCCGGCGCCCACTACGTGCTCGTCTCCACACGTGAGCACGGGAATAGCGAGGGCCCCGTGGAGTTCAGGTCGTACAGGATCGTCGACGGGCAGGTGAGCGAGGAGGACGTCTCGGTCGTCCAGACCTCCTGACCGACGCCGGCCCGGGCTGAACCACCCAGACCGCACGCCCCAGACCCAGACCCAGACAGCACGTCCGAGGAGCACCAGCGACCATGGCCATCGAGGTCCGAATCCCCACCATCCTGCGCACCTACACCGACGGCGCCAAGGCGGTCACCGGCGAGGGCGGCTCGCTCGCCGAGCTCATCGACGACCTCGACGCCGCGCACCCCGGCCTGAAGGAGCGGCTGGTCGACGGCGGCGACCTGCGCCGCTTCGTCAACGTCTACGTCAACGACGAGGACGTCCGCTTCACCGGCAGCCTCGAGACCCCGGTGAGCGACGGCGACCAGGTCGTCGTGCTGCCCGCGGTCGCCGGCGGGGCGCGCTGACGGCGCCCCGGGGATCCTGACCCGGCCCGGGGTCCGCGACCCGATGCGGTTCGACGACCTGCTTGCTTCTGTCGGCAACACCCCCCTGGTGGGGCTGCCGCGGTTGTCGCCGTCTGCCGACGTGCGGCTCTGGGCGAAACTGGAGGACCGCAACCCGACCGGCTCGATCAAGGACCGCGCCGCGCTGCGGATGGTCGAGCAGGCCGAGAAGGACGGACTGCTCCGGCCCGGCTGCACGATCCTGGAACCCACGAGCGGCAACACCGGAATCTCGCTGGCCATGGCCGCCCGGCTCAAGGGCTACCGCATCGTGTGCGTGATGCCGGAGAACACCTCCATCGAGCGCCGTCAGCTGCTCGGCATGTGGGGCTCGGAGATCGTGTCCTCCCCGGCGGCCGGCGGGTCCAACGAGGCGGTGCGGGTGGCGAAGCGGCTCGCCGAGGAGCACCCCGACTGGGTGATGCTCTATCAATACGGCAACCCAGCCAACGCGCTGGCGCACTACGAGGGGACCGCGCCGGAGATCCACGCCGACCTGCCCTCGGTCACCCACGTGGTGGCCGGACTCGGCACCACCGGCACGCTGATGGGCGTGAGCCGCTACTTCCGCGAGCACAAGCCCTCGGTGCGGATCGTGGCGGCCGAGCCGAGGTACGGCGAGCTGGTCTACGGGCTGCGCAACCTCGACGAGGGGTTCGTACCCGAGCTCTACGAGCCCACGCTCATCGACTCCCGCTTCTCCGTCGGGCCGCGTGACGCCGTCCGCCGGGTCCGCGAGCTGCTGGAGCTCGAGGGCATCTTCGCCGGCATCTCCACCGGAGCCATCCTCCACGCCGCCCTCGGTCAGGCGGCCAAGGCGGTGCGGGCGGGGGAGCGGGCCGACATCGCCTTCATCGTCTGCGACGGCGGCTGGAAGTACCTCTCGACCGGAGCCTACGAAGGCACCGTCGACGACGCCGAGGAGCGGCTCGAGGGCCAGCTCTGGGCCTGAGCCCACGAGCCGCGCCCCCCTCCTGCACCTGGCTGGACTGGCCGGGCCCGGCTGGACCTGGACCTGAGTCTCAGAGCGCCGCGGCGACCTCGGTTCCCTGCTTGATCGCGCGCTTGGCGTCGAGCTCGGCGGCGACGTGGGCTCCGCCGATGAGGTGTACGCCGCGGGCGCCCTCGGCGTCGGCACGCGCGAGCAGGTCGTCGTACACCCCGCGCACCGGCTCCTGGCCGGCGCAGACGACCACGTGGTCGACGGCGAGCACCAGGCGGCGTGGCCCGTCCTCATCGGCCACCGTGATGTGCAGACCCTCGTCGTCGACCCGGTCGTAGGTGACCCCCGTGATCTGGTGGATGCCGGAGTCCCTGAGGACGATGCGGTGTGCCCAGCCGGAGGTCTTGCCGAGCCCGCGGCCGATCGACTCGGTCTTGCGCTGCAGCAGGAAGACCTCACGCGCCGGCACCCGCGGCTTCTTCTCGGTGAGGCCGCCGGGGTGGATCGCCGGGTCGCCGACACCCCAGTGGGCCAGCCAGTCGTCGAGGGTGGCCTCGTCCTCGCGGTCGTGGGTCAGGAAGTGGCTGACGTCGACGCCGATGCCGCCGGCGCCGATCACCGCTGCCCGCCGTCCCACCGTGACCCGGCCCTCGAGCACGTCGGCATAGGAGACCACGCTCGGGTGGTCGATGCCTTCCAGGTCGGGGATCCGGGGCTCGACGCCGCTGGCCACGACGACCTCGTCGAAGCCGGCCAGGTCGTCGGCCGAGACGGTGGCGCCGAGTCGGACGTCGACGCCGAGGACCTCGAAGCGGCGACGGTAGTAGCGCAGCGTCTCGGCGAACTCCTCCTTGCCGGGGATCTGGACCGCGAGCCGGAACTGGCCGCCGAGCTCGTCGTGCGCCTCGATGAGGGTGACCCGGTGGCCCCGCTCGGCGGCGGCGAGGGCCGCGGCCATCCCGGCGGGGCCGCCACCGACGACCGCGACCTGCTTGGCGCGGGTCCGGGGGACCGGCAGCAGGGTCAGGGTGGTCTCGTGGCAGGCACGTGGGTTCACCAGGCAGGAGGCCCGCCGGTTGGCGAACGTGTGGTCCAGGCACGCCTGGTTGCAGGCGATGCAGGTGTTGATCTCGTCGCTGCGGCCCTGCGCTGCCTTCGCGACGAAGTCGGGGTCCGCGAGCAGCGGGCGCGCCATCGAGACGAGGTCGGCGCTGCCGCCGGCGACGAGCTCCTCGCACAGCTCGGGGGTGTTGATCCGGTTCGAGGCGCAGACCGGGATCCCGACCTCGCCACGGAGCCGCCGGGTGGTCCAGCTCCACGCGCCGCGCGGGACCTGGGTCAGGATCGTGGGGATCCGGGCCTCGTGCCAGCCGATGCCGGTGTTGATGATGGAGGCGCCGGCCGCCTCGATCTCCCGGGCCAGGGCGACGGTCTCCTCCCAGGTCTGGCCGTCGGGGATGAGGTCGAGGAGCGACATCCGGTACATCACGATCATGTCCTCGCCGACGGCCTCGCGGACTCGACGTACGACCTCGATGGCGAAGCGCATCCGCTTCTGAGGCGACCCGCCCCACCGGTCGGTTCGCTGGTTGGTGTGTGCGGCGATGAACTGGTTGATCAGGTAGCCCTCGGAGCCCATGATCTCGACGCCGTCGTAGCCGGCCTTCTGGGCGAGCCGGGCGGCGTGGGCGAAGTCGGCGATGGTCCGCTCGACCCCCCGCCCGGACAGCGCGCTGGCGGAGAAGGGCGTGATCGGAGACCTGGTGGCCGAGGCGGAGACCGAGAACGGGGTGTAGCCGTAGCGTCCCGCGTGCAGCAGCTGGAGCGCGATCGCCCCGCCCTCGCCGTGCACGGCGTCGGTGACCGCCCGGTGCCGGAACGCCTGGAGCCGGGAGCCCATCCGCGAGCCGAACGGCAGCAGCCAGCCCCGCACGTTGGGGGAGTAGCCGCCGGTCACGATGAGCCCGACGCCGCCCCGGGCGCGCTCGGCGACGTAGGCCGCCAGCTCGGGGACGTGCCAGGGGCGGTCCTCCAGACCCGTGTGCATGGAGCCCATCACCACGCGGTTGCGCAGCGTGCCGCCGCGCACCTCCAGCGGCGAGAGCAGCGTCGGGTACGCCGAGGCTGCTTCCGGGGACGTGACCTGGCCGGCGGGCGTGTGGGGGGCGGGGGTCATCGGGGCCTCCTGTGGGCGGTGAGGTACTCGTCGAGCCACTCGATCCAGAACCGCTCCATGCGGATGCCGCCGCGCAGCACGAGGAACTGGTCGAGGTCGGCTCCGGTCAACCGGTCGGGGTCGGGGTAGTCGCGGTGTTCGAGCTTCTCGTAGAGGGCGAGCCGCTCGGCGTGCTCGGCGCGCAGCGTCTCGAGCTCGCGCAGCAGGGTCTCCCTATCGCCGTACGACGCGGCCCGCAGCTTCACCGCCACGTCCGAGCGGTGCGGCTCGCGCTGCATCGGCTCGGCCAGCCACCGCGTGAGCTCGGCGCGGCCGGCCGCGGTGACCTGGTAGACCCGCTTGTCCGGGCGTCCCTGCTGGCTCACGGTCGTGGAGGCGACCCAGCCGGAGTCCTGCATGCGCGCCAGGACCCGGTAGATCTGCTGGTGGGTGGCGGTCCAGAAGAAGCCGATGGACTTGTCGAAGCGGCGGGTGAGGTCCAGCCCGGAGCCGGCCTGCTCGCTGAGCGAGACCAGGATCGCGTGCTCGAGGGCCATGGGCGCCAGTGTGCAACGGGTTGCAAGACCTATGCAACCCGTGGCACAGGTCCGCCGGGGGCGCTCTGGGCCTAGCCTGAGCCCATGATCTTCGACGCGCTGCACAGGGTCATCCCGCCGGTCCTTCGCGCGGTGATGCGGCCCGTCGTCGAGGGCGCCGAGCACGTGCCCGCGACCGGTGCGGTGATCCTGGCCAGCAACCACCTGTCCTTCTCCGACAGTGTCGTGATCCCGGTGGCCGCCCCGCGCACGGTGGTGTTCCTCGCCAAGCAGGAGTACTTCACCGGCACCGGCGTCCGGGGCGCGCTGTCGCACGCGTGGTTCGACGGGCTGGGGATGGTGCCGGTGGACCGCAGCGACTCGCGCTCGGCCCTGGACTCCCTCGACGTCGCCCTCGAGGTCCTGCAGCGCGGCGAGGCCTTCGGCCTCTACCCCGAGGGGACGCGGTCCCGCGACGGCCGGCTCTACCGCGGTCGCACCGGCGTGGCCCAGCTGGCCCTGGTGTCCGGGGCGCCCATCGTTCCGGTCGGGCTGATCGGGACCGACCGCCTGCAGCCGGTCGGTGCCCGCTTCCCTCACCCGGCCCGCGTCCGGGTCCGCTTCGGCGAGCCCCTCGAGGTCGCCGGGCGGTACGCCGGGGTCCCGCCCGGGCGCGCCCGTCGGGAGATCACCGACCAGGTGATGGCCCGGATCCAGGGGCTGACCGGCCAGGAGGCGGCCGGGGTGTACAACGAGCGACCCGAGGCGACCGACGGACCGCGCTGAGCGCAGGTGACCACCGTCGCAGCGCCGTTGTGGCGCTGCTCACGGAGCCGTGGTCGGGCCAACGTCTACCCTTGCCCCGATCATGGCGGACGCTCCCCTCGGCATCTTCGACTCCGGCTTCGGTGGCCTCACCGTGGCCCGCGCGGTCATTGACCAGCTTCCCCACGAGTCGGTGCTCTACCTGGGAGACACCGCGCGTCAGCCGTACGGACCCAGGCCGATCCACGAGGTGCGCGAGTTTGCTCTGGAATGCCTCGACCACCTGGTGGACCAGGGCGTCAAGCTGCTGGTGATCGCCTGCAACTCCGCCAGTGCCGCCGTCCTCAGGGACGCCCGCGAGCGCTACCCGGTCCCCGTGGTGGAGGTGATCTACCCGGCCACCCGGCGCGCCGTGGCGGCCAGCCGCACCGGCCGGATCGGCGTGATCTGCACCCGGGCGACGGCCGAGTCGATGGCCTACGACGACGCCTTCGCCGCCGCCCCCCATGTCGAGCTGCACACCAGAGCCTGTCCACGGTTCGTCGAGTTCGTCGAGGCCGGGGTCACCAGCGGCCCAGAGCTGCTCCAGGTGGCGCACAAGTACCTCGACCCGTTGACCTCCCAGAGCGTCGACACGCTGATCCTGGGCTGCACCCACTACCCGCTGCTGACCGCGGTGCTGTCGTATGTGATGGGCGACCAGGTCACCCTGGTCAGCAGCGCCGAGGAGACGGCCAAGGACGTCTACCGCACACTGGTGCGGCTCGAGCTCGAGCGGGACCCGGCCCTTCCTCCGCCGCAGCATCGCTTCCTCACCACCGGAGACCCCGAGGAGTTCCAGCAGATCGGCCGGCGCTTCCTCGGCCCCGAGCTGCAGTCGGCCAAGCAGTTCGCCTGGGTCGGGGGCTGAGATGCGCCTGACCGTGATCGGCTGCTCCGGCTCCTTCCCCGGGCCCGACTCCGCCGCCAGCTGCTATCTCGTGGAGGCACCCGATCCCGACGATCCGGAGCGGACCTGGCGGATCCTGCTCGACCTCGGGTCCGGCGCGCTCGGCGCGCTCCAGCGCCACATCGACCCGCTGAGCATCGACGCGCTGTTCGTCAGCCACCTGCACGCCGACCATTTCTTCGACATCAGCGGCTACTACGTGCTGCGCAAGTACCACCCCGGCGGCGCCCAGCCCCCGCTCCCGATGTGGGGGCCTCGGGGGATCAAGGGCCGCGTGGCCCGCGCCTACGGCCTGCCACTGAACCCGGGCATGAACGACGAGTTCCACTTCCGGCGGCTGCGCCGAACGCGCACCGTGGAGGTGGGCCCGTTCACCGTGACCGCCCGCCGGGTCGACCACCCGGTCGAAGCCTATGCGGTGCGCGTCGAGTGCGACGGCAGGTCGCTGGTCTACAGCGGCGACACCGCGCGGTGCCGTGCCCTGACCGAGCTGGCCACGGGCGCCGACCTGCTCCTGGCGGAGGCGGCCTTCCGCGACGACGAGCAGAACCCCCCGCACATCCACATGACCGGGTCGGAAGCCGCGATGGTGGCCCACAAGGCCGGAGTGCGCCGGCTGATGCTGACCCACATCGCACCTTGGCATCGCAGGTCCGAAGCGCTGCGGGAGGCTGATGGCCACTTCGCGGGCCCGGTGGAACTCGCCGCCGAAGGGTGCATCGTCGAGGTGTGACTCGAGTGCTCGCCCTGCCTCCTGGGGTGGTGGGGCAGGATCGGGACCGATGACCGCCACCGACAGCCCGCAGCAGGCCGGCCTGCTGGGGGGACGGGCCCGCAGCGGCCGGTTGGTCGGGGTGGACATCGCCCGATGCCTGGCCCTGGTGGGGATGATGGCCACCCACATCCTGCCGAGCGAGATCGGGGGCACCCAGGGCGGCGCCGGGGGATCGCCGGGGGAGGTGGCCATGGCCCACCAGATCGCGGCCGGCCGCGCCTCGGCGTTGTTCGCCGTCCTCGCCGGGCTCAGCCTGGTGCTGGTCGCGGGGACCCGCCAGCCGCTGCGCGGCCGGGCGCTGGTGGGGATGACGGCGGGGACGGTCGCGCGGTCGGGAGTGATCGGGCTGATCGGGCTGTTGCTGGGCGGCCTGGACAGCGGGATCGCAGTGATCCTCGTGTACTACGCCGCGCTCTTCGTGGTGGCCGTTCCGCTCCTGGCGCTGCGCACCCACTGGCTGGCGGTGCTCGGCGTTGCGTGGATGCTGGCCGGCCCCGTGCTCAGCCACCTGTGGCGACAGCACCTGCCGATCTCGACGTACGCCGTGCCCTCGCCGGACTCCTTCGAGCAGCCGTTGACGACGCTGCGCGAGCTCATGGTCACCGGCTACTACCCGGTCGTGACGTGGGTGCCCTTCGTGCTCCTGGGCATGGTCGTGGGCCGGCTGGACCTGAGGTCCACCAGGACGGCGGGGCTGCTGGCCGGGGTGGGTCTGATGGCAGTGGTCGTCGCGTGGCAGGTCTCCGACGCCCTGATCGCCTCGCAGGCGGTGCGTGCGGAACTGGTGCGGACCTTCGAGGGCGCCGGGTGGCGGGGGAGCCTGGAGGCAACGCTGGGGCACGGGATCTACGGCGTCACCCCGACCGGCAGCCCGTGGTGGCTGGCAGTGCGCGCCCCCCACTCAGGGACCCCGTTCGATCTGCTCATGACCTCCGGGTCCGCGCTGGCCGTGCTCGGGTGCTGCCTGCTGCTCGGGCGGCTGCTGCCCCGGGTGCTCTCGGTGGTCTTCGGCGCGGGGGCGATGACGCTGACGCTCTACACCCTCCACGTCTTCCTGCGCACCGACGGGGCGTGGGACGGCTTCGACACCGCCACGTTCGTCGGCCAGGTCGTCCTGGTGCTGCTCATCGGCGCGGCGTACCGAGTGGCGCGGCAGCGCGGCCCGCTGGAGGTGCTCGCGGCGGAGGCCGCTCGAGGGGCCCGCCGGGCCGTGGCCGGTGGTGACTAGGGTCGTCGGCATGACCCGACCCGACGGACGCGCCGACGACGAACTGCGGCCGATCACCCTCACCCGCCACTGGCTCGACCACGCGGCGGGGTCGGTGCTGGTCGAGTTCGGGCGCACCCGCGTGCTGTGCGCGGCTTCGGCCACCCTCGGCGTACCCCGGTGGCGCAAGGGCTCCGAGCGGGGCTGGGTCACCGCCGAGTACGCCATGCTGCCCGCCGCCACCCACACGCGCAGCGACCGGGAGTCGGTCCGGGGCAGGATCGGCGGCCGCACGCAGGAGATCTCCCGGCTGGTGGGGCGGTCGCTGCGCGCCGTCGTGGACTTCAAGGCCCTGGGGGAGAACACCATCGTGCTGGACTGCGACGTGCTCCAGGCCGATGGCGGCACGCGCACCGCCGCGATCACCGGCGCGTTCGTAGCGCTGGCCGACGCCTGCGACCACCTGAAGGACCAGGGGGCGCTGCGGGGAGTGCCGCTGACCGGTTCGGTGGCCGCCGTCTCGGTCGGCATCGTGGACGGCGCCCCTCGCCTCGACCTCCCCTACGAGGAGGACGTGCGCGCCGAGACCGACATGAACGTGGTGATGACCGGCGACGGACGGTACGTCGAGGTGCAGGGCACCGCTGAGGGGCAGCCCTTCGACCGGGCCGAGCTCGACGGGCTCCTGGCCCTCGCCGAGCATGGGTGCGCCGACCTCGCCCGGATCCAGCGGGAGGCGCTGGGCTCGTGAGCCGGGTCGTGCTCGCCTCGCACAACCACAAGAAGCGCGCCGAGATGCAGCGGATCCTCGCTCCGCACGTCCCGGGGGTGGAGGTTCTCGACCTCGACGACGTCGCGCCCTACCCGGAGCCTGCGGAGACCGAGCCCACGTTCGAGGGCAACGCCCGGCTCAAGGCCCGGGCCGCGGTGGCGGCGACCGGGCTGCCCGCGGTGGCCGACGACAGCGGGTTGTGCGTGGACGCCCTCAACGGCATGCCGGGGGTGCTGTCGGCGCGGTGGTCAGGGCTCGTCGGCGCGGACACCGAGACGAAGGACCGGGCCAACAACGCGCTGCTGCTGGCCCAGCTTGCCGACCTGCCGGACGACCGGCGCGCCGCCCGCTTCCGGTGCGCGGTGGTGTTCGCCTGGCCGACGCCCGAGGGGCTCGCCGACGAGGCCGTCGAGGGGGTCATGGAGGGCCGCGTGCTTCGCGAGATGCGGGGCCGTGGTGGGTTCGGCTACGACGTGCTGTTCTGTCCCGACGGCTTCTCGGAGACCTCCGCGGAGCTGCCGGCCGAGGTCAAGGACGGCATCTCCCACCGCGGCCAGGCGCTGCGCGCCGTCGCGCCGCTGGTCGCCGCCGTGCTGGCCGGGCCAGGCGGCCGGATCTGAGCGCCAGGCACACGAGCGATGGCGCGAGCGATGGGCTGTTCTGCGAGATCCGCGAGATGCGGGTCCGAGACCGCAGATGTCGCAGAACAGCGAGACCGGCGGCGAGGGGGAGTGCGCCCGGTGAGACTCGAACTCACACTGCACGGCACCTAAAGCCGTTGCCTCTGCCGTTTGGGCTACGGGCGCGCCGGGTCAGTGTAGGTCGCCAACGAGCGGGCGCCCTGCCTGGCGCCTCGGCGGGCGACCTGCCGTGCGCCTCGGCGGGTGCCCGTCCGCGCCGCCGCCCGGGGTCCGGCTTGTTGCGAACGATGTGCAACAACGTAGGCTGGGCGATGGGACCGCACTGGTCCGCCCGACCGGGCGCCACGACCTCCATCGTGGCGCGCCCCGACCCGACCCGGAGGCTCCGCGTGCACGTGCCCGACGGTTTCCTCGACGTCCCCACCTCGATTGCCACCGGCGTCGCCGCCGGCACCGCGGTGGCCCTCGCCCTGCGCGGCGCCCGCCGGGAGCTCGACGAGCGCACCGCCCCGCTGGCCGGTCTCGTGGCGACCTTCGTGTTCGCCGCGCAGATGGTGAACTTCCCGGTCGGAGCGGGCACCAGCGGACACCTGATGGGGGGCGCGCTGGCTGCCGTCCTGGTCGGACCCTGGACGGCGATCCTCTGCCTCAGCGTGGTCCTCCTGGTGCAGAGCCTGCTGTTCGCCGACGGCGGGGTCACCGCGCTGGGCACCAACGTGCTGCTCCTCGGCGTCATCGCGGTCCTGGTCGGCTGGTTCGTCTTCCGCGGGCTCCAGGTGCTCCTGCCGCGGCGACTCTCGCTGGTCGCCCCGCTGGCCGCGGCCGGCGGCCTCGCCTCGGTGCTCGTGGCCGCTCTCGCCTTCGTCGGCCTGTACGCCGTCGGCGGGACGGCGCCGGTTCCGCTCGAGGACCTCACCAGGGCCATGCTCGCCTGGCACGCCGTCATCGGTCTGGGGGAGGCGGCGATCACCGCCCTGGTCGTGGGCTCGGTCGCTGCCGTCAGGCCCGACCTGGTGCACGGCGCCCGAGCTGTCCTCGCCGCACGCCCGGTGGAAGTGCGCACCCGAGGGACAGGAGCGGCGAGGTGACTCGCACCCCCTCGATCTCCACGCGCGGCCTGCTCGCGACCCTGCTCCTCCTCTCCCTTCTGGTGGCTGGCCTGCTCAGCCACTACGCCTCCTCGAGCCCCGACGGGCTCGAGCGGGCCGCTGAGGACTCCGGCCTTGCCACCCGCGCCGAGGACAGCCCGTCGTCCGGGGGTCCGCTCGCGGACTACCGCACCCGCGGGGTGGACGACGACCGGCTGTCCGGGGGTCTCGCGGGGGTGGTCGGCGCGGTGGCCGTGCTGGTGCTGGCCTCCGGCGTGGTCCTTCTCGTCCGGCGGCGCCCGGCCGGCCGGCGGCGTAGCTGATGGGGGACAGCCACGGCCACCGGCTCCACTACCACGGCCACTCGGTGGTGCACCGGGCGCAGCCGCACCACAAGCTGCTCGTGCTGGTCGGCTTCGTGCTCGTGGTCGTCGCGACCCCGCACGACTGGTACCCAGCCTTCGCCACCTACCTGCTGGCGCTGGTCGTCGTGATCGCCGCCTCGCGGGTGCCGCCGGGCTATCTGCTGCCGAGGATGGTGGTGGAGGTCCCGTTCCTCGTCTTCGCCCTGCTCGTGCCCTTCGTCTCCCACGGACCGCACACGGAGGTGCTAGGGCTGACCCTCAGCGAGCCGGGCCTGGTGGCCGCCGGCGGCTTGGTCATGAAGGGCACCCTCGGCGTCCTCGCCAGCCTCACGCTGGCCGCCACCACGGAGCCACGAGCCGTCCTGCAGGGCCTCGAGCGGCTCCGGCTGCCCGCTCAGCTGGTGCAGATCATGGGCTTCATGATCCGCTACCTCGACGTCGTGGGCGCCGAGCTTGCCCGGATGCGGATGGCGCTGCTGGCCCGCGGCTTCCGCGGCCGCGACCCGCGGCACTGGCCGGTGCTGGCCCGCTCCCTGGGGGCGCTGTTCATCCGCTCCTACGAGCGGGGCGAGCGGGTGCATCTGGCGATGCTGTCGCGCGGCTACCGACCGGGCCGGTGAGCGGCCTGCGCCTCGAGGCCGAACCGGACCTCGACGTCCGTGGCCTCGCGCATGTCTACCCCGACGGGCATCAGGCGCTCTACGGCGTCGACCTGCGGATGGACCGCGGCGAACGGGTGGCGATGCTGGGCCCGAACGGCGCCGGCAAGACCACGCTCGTGCTGCACCTCAACGGCATCCTGAGACCGTCGGCGGGAACGGTGCGAGTCGCCGGGCTGCCGGTGGAGGGCCCCCACCTGCGAGAGGTACGCCGCCAGGTGGGGCTGGTCTTCCAGGATCCCGACGACCAGCTGTTCCTGTCGACCGTCGCCGACGACGTGGCCTTCGGCCCACGCAACCTGGGCCTGCGCGGGGAGGCTCTGGAGCGCCGGGTCCGGGAGGCGCTGCATCGGGTGGGGATGGCCGACTATGCCGATCGGCCCCCGCACCATCTTTCTTTCGGCCAACGGCGGAGGGTGGCCGTGGCGACCGTTCTGGCCATGCACCCCTCGGTGCTGGTGCTCGACGAGCCCTCCTCGAACCTCGACCCCGCCTCCCGGCGCGAGCTCGCCGAGATCGTGCGGGGCCTCGAGGTCACGGTGCTCATGGTCACCCACGATCTGCCCTATGCCCTGGAGCTGTGCCCGCGGTCGGTGGTGCTCTCCGACGGGGTGGTAGTCGCCGACGGACCCACCCGCGAGGTGCTGCTGGACCAGCCCCTCATGCGCGCCCACCGGTTGGAGCTCCCCTACGGTTTCGATCCCCGCACCGTGCCCGAGCCTCCGGGCCGGTAACGTTCCATGCTGCGTCCTTCGTCGACGCGCCCAACGCCCAGCATCTACAGGAGCCGACCGTGGCTGACGCCGAGAGTCCCGAGACCATCGAGCGCGAGCTGGAGGAGACCCGCGAGCGCTTGGCCGAGACGATCGACGAACTCGTCGATCGCACGAACCCCAAGAACGTCGCACGGCGCGAGCTCGCGTCCATCAAGGCCACCTTCGTCGACGCCGAGGGAAACCCTCGCACCGACAACATCCTCAAGGTGGCCGGAGGCGTGGCCGGATTCGTCGTCATCCTCGTGGTGATCCGCCAGGTCACCCGCTGAGCGCGCACCCGCGCTCCGCCGGTGTGACCCGCCGCCCACCCGCTGATCACGTCATGGCCGACAAGGCACCGATCCGGATGCTGCACGACCGCGTGCTGGTCAAGGTCGACTCCGACGCCGGTGAGCGCCGGTCCAGCGGCGGCATCGTCATCCCCGCCACCGCGGCGCTGGGCAGCCGACGGCTGGGCTGGGCACTGGTGGCCGCGGTCGGGCCGCATGTGCGCGCCGTCGAGCTCGGCGACCGGGTGCTCTTCGATCCCGAGGACAAGGCGGAGGTCGAGGTCAACGGGGAGAGCTACGTGCTCATGCGCGAGCGCGATGTGCACGCGGTCGCGGCGGGCCGTGTCGACGACAGCGAGACCGGCCTCTACCTGTGAGCCTCAGCCGTCGCGAGTGAAGGACCGGTGGGTCATCCCCGGCAGCGGGGTGGTGTTGATGCCCGCGAGCGCCTCGAGGTCCTCCGCCGTGGGCCGCCACGAGGCGGCGCGGGCATTGGTGTGCACCTGTTCGGGACGGCTGACGCCGGCGATCACGCTGCCCACCGCGGGCTGGGCCGCCAGGCCACCGATGGCCACGGTCACCAGGTCGAGTCCCCGGGCCCCGGCGTACGCCTGGAGGACGTCGACCCGGGAGAAGTCGGCGCCGGCCAGCCGGTGCCGCTGCGAGGCCAACGAGAGCCGGCTCCCGTCGGGGGCCTCCTCGGGGGAGTACTTCCCGGTGAGCAGCCCGTAGGCGAGCGGGAAGTACGGCAGCAGGCCGGCCCCGGCGTCGAGGCAGGCGGGCACCAGCTCCTCCTCCGCGACCCGGTTGTAGAGGGAGTACTCGTTCTGAGCGGTGACGAACCCGCGGAGGCCGAGGAACCGGGCGGTCGCATCAGCGCGCGTGACCTCCCAGGCCGCGAAGTTGGAGCACCCCAGGTAGCGCACCTTCCCCTCGACGACCAGCTCGTTGAGGGCGAGCAGGGTCTCCTCGATGGGCGTGACCAGGTCCGGCTGGTGGAGCTGGTAGAGGTCGATGTAATCGGTGCCAAGCCGACGCAGTGAGGACTCGACGGCGCGTCGGACGTAGCGGCGGGACGCACGCGCCCCGTGGTCAGGGCCGTTGCGGCCGTCCATGTCCATGCCGAACTTGGTGGCCACGACGACGTCCTCGCGCCGACCCCGCAGCGCCGCCCCCAGCAGCTCCTCGCTCTTCCCCACGCCATAGGTGTCGGCGGTGTCGAAGAAGGTGATGCCCACGTCGAACGCCGTGTCGACGATCGCGCGCACGCCCTCCCCGCCGACGCGCGTGCCGAAAGCGTTGCACCCAAGCCCCACCATCGACACCATCAGCCCGCTCTCGCCCAGCGGTCGGTAGCGCATCGTCATCTCCCCCTCACCGGACCAGAACCCGCAGGATGAGCACGCCGCTCTCGTGCTCTTCGATGTCGACCTGGCCTGGCTTGTCGAACCGCAGGTCGACACGCGACTGCCCGGGCGTGAAGGAGGCGGTCTGCTCGGGGTTGGCGTGCACGTGCAGCTCGCCGGCCCGGTCCGAGGAGACCGCCAGCCGCAGCAGCTGGTCCACCCCGACCTGGATCGCCTCGGCCTGGGGGGTCACCTCGGCGCCGTCGATGGACACCGCAACCCTCGTTGCCTGCTGGGGCTCGGACTGGCCGTCGGACTGGCCGTCGGACGTGCCGTCGGACGAGGGCTCGGGCTGGGGCTCGGACTGCTCGGCGGCGGCCTGCCCGGTGGCCGGAGCGCCTGACGTCGCTGGCTCGGCGTCCTCCCCGCACCCGGCCACCACCAGGGCGGCGGTCAGGGCGAGGGCCGCCAACGAGAGCCGGGACGTGGCCGCGGCGCGGGGGGACGGTGTGGTCATGGGCCCATTGTGGCCAACCGTCGGGAGCGGTGGACACTCAGGTGGGGGCGGTCACGGCGTCCGGGACCGCGGCGGTCACGCGATCGGGGGGGCCGGCGACGAACAGCAGCTCGGTGTTGCGCAGGTGCGAGACCCTCCCCACCTTGTCGCCCGAGGGCCCGTGGATGCCGATCTGCGCGCCGACGTAGCGCCGGGAGTCGAAGCGCAGCAGACGGACCTCGGCGTGGCCGGCTTCGCGCAGCATCGTGGTGAGCTGCTCGGGCGCGAGCCACGACTCGTCGTTGTAGGAGACGACGACGACCTCGGCTCGGATCCGTGCGAGCAGAGCCGCCAGCGCGCCCGGCATCGTCGCCCGTCGGTTGAACGGGCTTCGGGTGGTCTCGTGCCGGGTGTCCACCCGCTTGCACGCCACCCCGTAGACCTCCGGGAAGTCCCAGCGGACCAGCGTCTCCCAGACGTGGTAGTTGCTGAAGTAGCGGTGCTGGTTGTACGGCGGGTCCAGGTAGGCCAAGTCCACCGGCGGCAGGGACGGCCCCACGGCCAGGGAGTCGCCGACGACGGTGTGGCCGGGGCCGTCGAGCAGGGCCGGCCGCCGCAGCTCCAGGTCACGGTGAGACCGGGGTGCCCACTGCTTGAGATAGGCCATCTGCACTCCGGTGGTGGAGTCGACCCGATCCGCGGCCAGGAGCAGAGCGGTGAGCAGCAGGGGCCGAAGCGGGGTCGCGGCGTACCGCTCCTCCAGGGCGGCGCGGATGGCGTCGACGCGCATGCCGTTCTTGGGCTGGAGGAAGCGGGAGCGCTCGCAGAACGTCTCGGTGAAGTAGCCGCGCACCCCCGGTAGCGCCGCGAGGTCGGCCAGGGCCCGGTCGAGGCTCTCGATGTCGACGGTGCGCGCGTCGGTGCTGACGAAGCACTCGCCCAGGACCCCGCTGTAGGAGGCGGTGTCCACCGCGGTCACGTGCAGCCCGCGCCGCTTGAGTTCCTGCGCCACCCGCGTCGTGCCGGTGAACAGGTCGACGGCCGTGCGGGCTTCCACCGCGCTGGCGATCTTCCCCAGCACCGGCACCAGCATCCGCTTGGAGCCGAGGTACTTGATCACGCCCGGACTGTAGCGGCGGCCCGGGATGGGCTCGGGGACCTCGGGCTCGTGGATCTCGGGGTCGTGGATCTCGGGCTCGGGGACGTCGGGCTTGTGGATGGCGGGTTGGGACGGTGCTGGGGTTCCGTGGAAGGCTGAGCGGGACGCGCCCGCCCGATCCCCGCCGGGGGACCCGATCCACGAGGGACAGAGATGACCGAGAGCCCCAACAGCGCCGACGCCCGCCGCATCGTGGACGACCTCGAGCAGGACATCGTCGATGTCGACCGCGCTCAGAAGCAGGCGGGAGCAGACGACGCAGCAGCGGACTCGTCAGCGGCCCGAGACGCTCCCGAGAAGGCGCCCGACGAGTCCGACGAGGTGCCCGGCTCTCCCGAGCCCTCCGGCTGAGACCAGGGTCGGCAGGTGGTGGCGAAGCCGGCAGCCGTCGTCCATCCGGCCGACATGGCGGGTTCACCCGCCACGGTCACTCTCAAGGCGTCGACGTACGCCTCGGAGAGGACCGGCCGTGCCGCAGCCACTGCTGATCGCACACCGAGGGGCCAGTGTGGTGGCCCCCGAGAACACCCTGGTCGCCATCGCCCGGGCGGCAGCGTCGGGGGTGGACATGGTGGAGGTCGACCTCCAGCGCTCGAAGGACGGCGCGCTGGTGCTCATGCATGACACCACGCTGGCCAGGACCACCGACGTGGGCCGCCACCATCGACTCCGGGCACGTCATCGGGTCGGATCCTTCGCCTTGGCCGAGCTGCGGCGGTTGGACGCCGGGAGCTGGCACGGTCCCCGGTACGCCGGGGAGCCGGCGCCCACCCTGGAGGAGGCGCTCGACCTCGCGGCGGCGCTGGAGGTCGGGGTATTGCTGGAACTGAAGCATCCGCGGCTGTATCCCGGGGTGGTCGACGACCTTGCGGCGGCACTGGCGCGGTGGGCGGACCAGGTGAACCCCGAGCATCGGGCCGCCGACGTCGACTACGTGCGCCACGTCCGGGACGCCGGGATGCGGTGCCTGGTGTGGACGGTGGACGGCCATGTCGCCCAGCGGCGGGCGATCCGGTCGGGGGTCGACGGCGTCATCACGAACTGCCCGGAGTGGGCCGCGCCCGGGGTGTTCGGCCGTGCCAGGGGAGAGGTGTCGCCGTCGGGCATCGCGGGAAAGCACGACGAGTGGAACTTGATGTGGTGCTCGCCGCTGTCGGTGTGCTCGGAGTCCTGGTGGCGGCGGTGTCGGGCCGGATGCGCCGCCTCCCGCTGTCCGAGCCTGTCCTGGCACTGACCGCCGGCGTGCTGCTGGGCCCGGAGGTGTCCGGACTGCTGGCCGTGCCGGGGTTGCTGGAGGAGCAGCAGACGCTGCACGAGTCGGCGCGACTGCTGCTCGCGGTGTCGGTGATGTCGGTGGCTCTGCGTTACCCCTTCGCCACCGTGCGCCGACGGTGGCGGGGGGTGCTGCTCCTCCTCGCGGTCGCGATGCCGGCGATGGCCATGGTCACCACGGCGCTGGGCTGGGCGCTGCTGGGACTGCCGGTCGCCGCTGCTGCTCTGCTCGGCACTGCCCTGGCTCCCACGGACCCGGTCCTGGCCTCCAGCGTGGTCACCGGGGACGCGGCGGAGAAGACGCTGCCGGGCCGAGACCGGGAGCTGCTCTCGCTCGAGTCGGGGGCGAACGACGGGCTCGCGCTGCCTCTGGTGCTCGTGGCCCTGGCGTGGGCCGCGCCACTCACCGGCGCGGCCGCCGCCGGCGAGATCGCCTGGCAGGTGCTCGGCGCTGTGGTGCTGGGCGTGGCCGCGGGCTGGCCGGCCGGGCGGGCGCTGGAGCGGGGCCGCGAGCACGGCGCGACCGAGCCGGGTCCAGCGGTGTTCTTCACCGTCGTGCTCGCGCTCGGGGTGATTGGTGTGTCGGGTCTGGTCAGCGTCGACGGCGTTCTCGCTGCCTTCGTCGCGGGGCTGGCCTTCAACGCGGCCGGCACCCGCGGGGAGAGGAGGGCGGAGATGCCCATCGACGAAGCGGTGAACCGCTTCGCGGTGCTGCCGCTGTTCGTGCTCCTCGGAGCGGCGCTTCCGTGGTCGGCCTGGCGCGACCTGGGGTGGTCAGGCGTCCTCCTGGTCGCCGGGGTGCTTTCGCTGCGCCGCCTGCCCGTCGTCTGGCTTCTCGCGGGGCGGTTGGGGCTGGGCCGCGCGGACGGCGCCTACCTGGGCTGGTTCGGGCCGGTCGGCGTCTCGGCCCTGTTCTACCTGACCCTGGAAGCCGAGCGGATGGCGCTGGACCCGACGGTGCTGGCGGCGGGGTCTCTCGTGCTCGCGGCGAGCACGGTGGCTCACGGCGTGACGAGCGCACCCGGGCTCGCCCTGTACGAGCGGGTCACCGCTCCTGGACAGCGCCAGCGTGACCGTGGTCGCGGGCGAAGGCGGTGAGGACATGGTCGGGTGACCCATGCCCGGCCGGGAACCCACGCAGTGTCTCGACAAGGCTCGCGACTGCCCGCTCCAGCATGGACGCCGCCATCCGCACCTCACGGTGGGGCGACCGGAGGCCAGCCTGGATCAGATCCTCGGCGTAGGGAACGGTCGCGGCGAAGGAGAGGTCGGCGTTGTTCTCCCGGAAGAAGTAGCTCTCGCCGTATGTGGTGAGGTCCATCTCCACCTGCGTGATGCCGGCAGTCACGTCGTCGAGGATCTTGAAGGCCACGCTGGGCTCTCCGGCGGCGACCACCTGGGAGGCGTCCGTGCGCGCGAGGATGCGCAGCCGGCGCGCCACGGCGCGGCGGCGGGTCAGCGCGGGATAGATCTGCAACACCCACGAGATGCCCGCGGTGAGCAGCACGAAGCCGATGAGGGCCTGGGTCGGCACCAGGAGCCTCAGCGGGGTGGTCGCTGGCACGATGTCGCCCAGGCCCAGGGTGCCGACCGCGACCAGCGACAGGTAGAGCGAGTCGACTGCGCTGGAGTCCTCGCCGAAGGTGACTGAGCTGCCCAGGTGGAAGCCCGCGGGCATGTTCGGGTAGTAGGCCAGCGCGCAGCCGAGGACCACGAGCCCCGTCCAGGTGGCCACCGTGAGGACCAGCCCCAGGGGTCCAGCCAACTCGGTCGGGCGGCCCCAGGCCCGGGCGAGGCGCCAGGTCCCGGTGAACACCAGTCCGGACAGGCCGCCCAGACACCGCGGGTGGGCCAACGTGTGGAAGATGTCGCGTAGTGAGACCAGCACCAGCACGAGCCCGACGGCGGGGAAGAGCCAGTCCGCCCACACTGCGTGCCCTCCTGACTCCGGGTTCTGCGACCCGGGCACTTGCACTCCTGCGGCTCCGGTGCCGACTCCGGTGCCGACGCCTGCGCTGCACCTACCCCGATCGACTCTGCGACACGCGCGGTCGGACGCGCACGGTGGGACGCGCACGGTGGGAGACGCAGGGCCCCGGGCGGCGAAGGTCCGCCCCTCTCGTGACCGCTCAGAGGTGGAGGTCGGCGTGCCAGGACTCGGTGACCTCCGCGGTGGTCCAGCCCAGGGCGCGGTAGAGACCGTCCGCGCCCGTCGGTGAGTCCGCGTCGACCTCGAGGGCGACGCGGTTGCGGCCGAGGTCGCGGGCATCTCGCACCACGGTCCCCAGCAACGCCTTGGCCACCCCCCGCCCCCGGGCTCGACGGTGCACGCCGATGTAGTCGACGTAGCTGCCCTCCGCTCCGGATCCATCCTCGGGCAGCACCGAGCTCACCAGCGCACCGCCGGGCAGGTAGGTCCCCTCGGTCTCGACCTCGGCGATCCACCAGTGGTCCCAGCGGTGGCCCGGGTCCTCGCGAAGACGCTGCACGAACTCGGCGACGCTCTCGCGATAGGAGTTGAAGTGGTCGGCGAAGGACTCCTCCAGCATCCGATGCACCACGTGGAGATCCGCCGCGACGGGAGCCCCGCTCTCGTGCTCGGCCACCCGACGGACGCGGACGCCGGGGCGAGGCGGCTCCGGCTCCTCGCGGGGGTCCACAGGCCGGCTCATCTGCAGCCAGCGGCGGACCCGCTGGTAGTCGGCTGCGGCCAGCCACTGCTGCAGCCGGCCGTCCTCGGCGTACGCCGTGGCGTCGAGCTGCGTGGAGGGTCGAGATCGCATCCTCGCGATCTCGGTGGCGGCCTCGCGGACCCAGTCCAGCAGAACCGCCGCGACCCTGTCGGCCTCGGTCGCCGACAGGTCGGGGGCCACCACGAGGTCGACCGCGGTGCGGCCGGCGGCCCGGTCGTGGACCGCCACCCATGAGCGGACCCGGCCCTGGTCGTCACCCACGAGCACCTGCCGCCTCGTCCAGGAGCCGGTGCCGACCACCGAGGACTGCACCGTGTCCAGAGCCAGTGACCCGCGCCCCCGGACGGCACGCTGGTGGTCCAGCACCAGCCGCGCCAGGTCGGCCACGTCATCCGGGCCAGGCACCCGGGCGGTCCACCCGAGGGGCAGATCGGAGTCGGGAGGCACCGTGAGGAGCATGAGGGCCAGTGTGACAGCAGCCGGCGGCCCCGCCGGGATTCGCGCGCCCGCGGGCGTGCTGGAACCCACATCCGGTTCACGAACGCGATGCGAGGAACGAAGATAGTGTCGAGTCCCCGACTTCGAAAAGGATGGCGCTTCATGTCCGTGTTGCTGATGACCGGCTTCCCCGGGTTCCTCGGGTCCGCGTTGTTGCCCCGCATCTTGGCTCGCCGCGAGGGCATGACGGCGGTCTGTCTGGTTCAGCCGCAGCACCTGGCCACGGCGCGGGTGCGACTCTCCGAGATCGACCAGCACCATCCGCACACCGCCGAGCGCGTCCAGCTGGTGGAGGGCGACATCACGGCTGCCGGTCTCGGCGTCTCCCCCGAGTACGACGACCTGCTGGCCGACGTCGCGGAGGTGTGGCACCTCGCCGCGGTCTACGACCTCGCGGTGCCCGAGGAGGTCGCCCGTCGGGTCAACGTCGACGGGACCGCCCGAGTGCTGGAGTTCTGCGAGTCCCGCGAGCGTTTCGACCGGCTCCACTACGTCAGCACCTGCTATGTGAGCGGAAGCTTCGACGGCGTCTTCACCGAGGACGCGCTCGAAGAGGGGCAGGACTTCCGCAACCACTACGAGTCGACGAAGTACGAGGCCGAGGTGCTGGTCCGCAAGGCGATGGCCGACGGCCTGCGGGCGACCACCTACCGGCCCGGCATCGTCGTGGGTGACTCCCGTACCGGGGAGACGCAGAAGTACGACGGCCCCTACTACTTCGCCGCCTACCTGAGCCGGCTCCCGCTGGTCTCGCTGGTGCCGGCCATGAAGAGCCCCGACCAGGTCCGGGTCTG
The DNA here is from genome assembly GCA_963745245.1 of uncultured Actinomycetota bacterium. Classification (GTDB taxonomy): domain Bacteria; phylum Actinomycetota; class Actinomycetes; order Propionibacteriales; family Nocardioidaceae; genus Marmoricola_A. The sequence continues at coordinate 246,089 of CAVUWU010000001.1, read as the reverse complement.
CCTGGTGCCGCGCGACTTCGTCGTCGACGCAATGGACGAGTTGTCGGTGCAGGAGCGTTCGGTGGGCCGCACCTACGCGCTCACCGACCCCACCCCGCCGACAGCCCGCCAGGTTGTCGACACCTTCGCCCGCCACCTCGGCAAGCGCGTCGCGTGGGTGCCCCTCCCGCTCGGCATCACCCGATTCGTCGTCGGCACGGTGCCCTTCGTCGAGCCGCTCCTGGGCCTGCCGGCCGAGGCGCTGGACTACTTCGTGTCGCCCACCATGTACGACACCGACCACACGACCGCTGATCTGAAGGGCACCGGCGTGTCCTGCCCGTCCTTCACCAGCTACGCCGGCCGACTGCTCGACTTCATGCGCGAGCACCCCGAGATCGACGCCAAGGCCATGACCTGACCGGTCCGGCATCCCCCGCCACCCGACCGGTCCACACGAGGAGAACCACCATGCCCCCACCGAAGCCGACTCTCGTGGTCAACGTGAGCCTGACCAGCTCCGAGCGCGACTATGACGAGCTCGTCTCGTTCCTCAACCACGAGTTCCGGATTGTGCGGCTCGGCACCGACGGCGACGTCGACGCGGCCGAGGACCTGGTCCGCAAGTGGTCGGGAGAGGCCGCCGCGATCGCGGTCACCGGCGTCCGCGAAGCGCGGGCCGCCGGACTGTACGACGGCGAGCTCGCCGCCATCGAGAAGATCAAGCGGGCAGGCGTGACCGTGCCCGTGACCGACGGCCACACCCTGCACGACGTGCTGCAGGAGTGGGCGATCCGGCACGTGCAGACGGAGATGCCCGGGTTCTTCACCAACGCCCGCACCGTGGTCCTGGGAGGGCTCAACCACGACCGCACCACGCGGCTGCTGCGCGACTACACCGACAACATCGACTTCGCCGACCCGCTGCTGCGCCTCGGCGTCCCCGCTCTGCTCGACGCCAACCCGCTGGTCGGGCTGGCGGCCAACGTCGGGCTCTGGCCGCTCAAGCAGCTCCCCGGCCAGGTCAAGGAGCAGATCGTCACCCCGGGACATCGGCTCAGCCACGCGATGGCCCGCAAGGCCGCCCGCGACTGTGACCTGCTGGTCGCGACGTACGACGAGCTGACCGGCTTCGGCCTGGAGGACCTGGCCGGGAAGACGCTGATCAGCTCGGCGATCTCCGAGGACCGGCTGGCCGAGCTCGGGTCCCGCGGGGTCGACATGGTGCTCGATGCCACCCCGCAGCCCTTCGCCGTCACGGTCAACGCCGCGACCCTGGAGGCGATGATGCTCGCCTGCGTGCCGCATGCCCGGTCGCTGACCAACGACGACCTCCTCGACATGATCGTCGACGCGGGCATGGAGCCACGGATGCTCTACCCGAACGGGTTTCGTCGCAAGAGCCGCTTCGCCTTCGTCATCCACCCGCTGTCGCAGAAGTTCTTCGGCAACGTCGAGCCGCTCGGGATGATCTCCAAGATCTCCCCGCCCGCGGTCATGGACAGCATCGAGAAGGCGATGGCCTACGCCCCGCCCTTCGTCTACAGCCACGTCACGGGAATCACCTCACCCACCGGCGCGGAGGCGGAGGGCTGGCTGATCAGCGTCGGCGGCACCCCGAAGGAGCTGATGGCCCACAGCCCGGAGTTCACCTACGCCCGGCTGCTCGCCGCGGCCGACACCGCGCGCAAGCTCGGCGCCCAGGTGATGGGCCTGGGGGCGTTCACCAAGGTGGTCGGCGACGCCGGTGTCACCGTGGCGAAGAAAGCCTCGCTGCCGATCACCACCGGCAACAGCTACAGCGCCTCGGGGGCGCTGTGGGCGGCCCATGACGCGATCCAGCGGCTCGGCATCGCCGAGGTGGACGAGGAGGGCCGCCTCAAGGGCAAGACGATGGTGGTCGGCGCCACCGGAGCGATCGGCTCGGTGTGCGCGCGACTGCTGGCGCTGGCCAGCGACGAGCTGTGGCTGGTCTCGCCGGAGTCGGCGAAGCTGCTCGCCCTCAAGAAGGACATCGAGAAGGAGAACCCGCGCGCGGACCTGCACGTCGCTGCCACCCCCGACGAGCACCTGGGGGAGATGGACCTCATCGTGACCGCGACCTCGGGGGCCGGGAAGCGGGTGCTCGACATCATGTCGGTCAAGCCCGGGTGCGTGATCACCGACGTGGCCCGACCGCTGGACCTCTCCGCGGAGGACGTAGCCAAGCGGCCCGACGTCCTGGTCGTGGAGTCCGGTGAGATCGAGCTGCCAGGTGAGGTGCAGATGCGCAACATCGGCCTGCCCCGCGGCGTGGTCTACGCCTGCATGGCCGAGACGGTGGTGCTGGCTTTGGAGGGTCGCTATGAGACCTATACCGTCGGCCGCGACATCGAGTGGGAGAAGGTCAAGGAGATCTACCAGCTCGGCCTCAAGCACGGCATGAAGCTGGCAGCGATCTCCGGCGTGAACGGTGTCTTCACCAACGAGGACATCGAGAGGATCCGCGAGCTGGCGCTGGAGCGGCTGGCTACTGGAGCGACGACAGGGAGATGAGATGACGACCACGCCCGCCGCGCCCGACGAGGAGCCGGTGACGGTCCTCTCCGACGACCAGTGCTGGGAGGCCCTGCGCTCCACCGAGTTCGGTCGGCTGGCCTATGTGCTCGGCGACGAGATCAACCTCGTGCCGGTCAACTACGTCGTCGATGAGACCAGCCTGCTGTTCCGCACGGCGGAGGGGAGCAAGTTGCTCGGGGTGGTGATGCATCCCGAGGTCGTCTTCGAGATCGATCGCTACGACGCGGTGCACGCCGAGAGCGTGATCGTCCGTGGTCGGGCGCGCCAGCTCGAGGAGGATGAGGAGCACCGGATCGACGACCTGCCGCTGCACCCGTGGGTGGACACGCTGAAGTACAACGTCGTGGAGATCACGCCGCACGAGGTCTCGGGCCGGCGGTTCCGGCTGCACCGCTCCTGAGCGGGCGCAGGGGCGGACCTAGCCGGTCACCTCGTAGCGCTCGGCGAGGCCCCGGATGGTCTCGCACGGAGCGGGCTCGCCGCACTCAGCGCAGAACGCCGCCTCGGCGTAGGTGGTCTGGGCGTGGTTGATCTCGGAGTGCAACCGCACCTCGGTCAGGTCCGCCTCCGCTCGCAGCCGCCGCAGCTGCGCGCGCAGCGAGTCACGGTCCCCACCGGCCGTGGCCGTCGGCAGATCCTCGGAAGCGCCCGGCTCGGCGAGCCGGGCGTCGATCGCGGCGAGGAGTGAGGCGAAGATGTCCCTGGAGTCGTCCATGCCTCACTCAACCACGCCCGGCGCGAGCCGGCCGCACCCTTCCCAGCAGCCCCGCACCGCCTTCGTGCTCGGCGGCGGGGGCGTGCTCGGGGCCGCCGAGGTGGGCATGTTGCGCGCCCTGATCGAGGCCGAGGTGCGACCGGACCTGGTGCTGGGCACCTCGGTCGGTGCGCTCAACGGGTCGGTATTCGCCGCCCACCCGGGGCTCGACGTGGTGGACCGACTCGTGGCGCTGTGGACCAGTGCCGCGGCCGGCAAGGACGTGTACGCCGATGGGGCGATTCGACAGGTGCGCCGCGCCGTGAGCACCGGGACGCACCTGCACGACAGCTCGCGGCTGCGGGAGCGGCTGGGAGAGGAGCTGGGAGACCTGACCTTCGAGGAGCTGGCGGTGCCGTTCCAGTGCTGCGCGGCCAGCATCGAGCGGGCCGCCGAGCACTGGTTCACCACCGGTCGGGTCGTCGAGGCGGTCATCGCCTCCGCCGCAGTGCCCGGGCTGCTGGAGCCGGCCGAGGTCGACGGCGAGCACTTCCTGGACGGTGGCATCGTCAACTCGATCCCGGTGGGCCGGGCGGTCGCCTGTGGTGCCGAGCGGATCTTCGTCCTCCAGGTCGGGCGGGTCGACCGCCCGCTGCAGACCCCGCGCTGGCCGTGGGAGGTGGCGCGGGTGTCCTTCGAGATCGCCCGTCGGCACCGCTTCCACCGCGAGATGGCCGAGCTTCCCGACGGCGTCGAGGCGCACGTGCTCCCCACCGGCGGCGGCTCGGCCAAGGACGACTCGCCGCTGGCCTACCGGAACTTCGCCGCGGTCGAGGAGCGCATCGACGCGGCGTACATCGCCTCGCGCGACTACCTGGAGCAGCGCCGGTGACATGGGTGCTGCAGCGACTGGTCGTGGCGCCGCTGGTCGTCGGCCTGACCCTTCTGCTGGTGGTCACGATGCCGCTGTGGCTGCTGGCGGCGGCCGCGTTGTCACCCCTGGTGCCCGGCCGACTGCGACCGCTGCGGCTGCTGTGGATCGTGCTCCTCCACCTGGTCCTGGAGAGCCTCATCCTGGTGGAGCTGCTCGGGCTGTGGATCGCCTCCGGCTTCGGCCTCTTCCTGCGGCGCCCCTTCTTCGAGCGCATCCACTACGACATCGTGCAGGCCTACCTCGTCGTCTTCTTTCGCGAGGCCAGGCGGGTGCTGCGGCTGCGGATCCTCACGCAGGGGCCGACTCCGGACGCCTTCCCGGGGGAGCCGCTTCTCGTCTGTTGCCGGCACGCCGGCCCGGGTGACTCCTTCACCCTGATGTATGCGCTGATGCACTGGTACCACCGGGAGCCACGGGTGGTGCTGAAGGACACGCTGGCCTGGGACCCCGCGATCGGGGTGCTGCTGAACAGATTGCCCAGCCGGTTCGTCTCGGGAAAGCCACACAAGCGCGAGGCGCTCGAGGATCGCGTGGCCGAGCTCGCCCACGGGCTCGATGCCAACGATGCCTTCGTCATCTTCCCGGAGGGCGGCAACTTCACGCCGCAGCGGCGTGAGCGGGCGATCGACAAGCTCCGCAGTCTCGGCCTCGAGGCGATGGCTGCCCGCGCGGAGGCGATGCAGAACGTCCTCGCGCCTCGCCCCGGTGGCTTCCTCGCCGCACTCGATGCCGCGCCCACCACCGACGTGCTGCTGGTCGCCCACACCGGGCTCGACCACTTGGTGACCATCGCCGACCTGTGGCGCGAGCTGCCGATGGACAAGGAGCTTGTCATGCGTTGGTGGCGCGTGCCGCGCGCGGAGATCCCGGCTGGCCGCCAGGCACGCATCGACTGGCTGTTCGACCGGTGGGCCGAGATCGACGACTGGGTCAGCGAGCATCGACCCCGCGACATGCCGCGAGGTCACCCGCGGGCGAGGTAGATCGTGTTCGCCGACGTCCCTGCGGTGAGCGGGTTGGCGAACCGAACCACCTCGGCGTGCGCTTCCTCGAGCGCGGTGTCAAGGATCTCGACGAACCCGGGGTCCGGCGGGTCGTCGGACCACAGCGCGAAGACCCCGCCCGGACGCAGGTATCGGCGCAGACGTCGCAAACCAGGCACCGTGTAGAAGTCGGCGTGGCTGGGATGCAGCAGGTGCCGCGGCGAGTGGTCGACGTCCAGCAGGACCGCGTCCATCGTCCCCGGCACGACGTCACCGAAGCCCTCGCCGTCCCGCACGAGCGCGAAGAAGTCGCCGGGGAGCACCGTGGTGCGCCGGTCCGCGGCCAGGCCGGCGGTGTCCGGCAGCAGGTCCCGCTCGTGCCAGTCGATCACCGCCGGCAGGGCCTCCACCACGGTAAGGCTGCCGACCCGGTCATCGGCGAGCGCGGCCATGGCGGTGTACCCCAGGCCCAGCCCACCGACCACGACGGTGAGGTGCTCCCCTTGTAGGCGCGCCAGCGCGAGCCGGGCCAGGGCGACCTCGGCGACGGTGAAGAGGCTCGACATGAGGAACTCCTCGCCGAGCTTGACCTCGAAGACGTCGATGCCGAGGGTCGGGTCCACGCGGCGACGGAGGCTGATCAGGCCCAGGGTCGTCTGGTCCCAGGCCAACTCCTCGAAGCGATGTGCCATGTCGCGTCCTCCGGTCTGGTTGGGTTCGATCTACCTAGCCGCCAGCGGACTCACCTGACTGGCCGGACCGGCCGACGCCTGATCGACCGGGCCGACCACGATGTGCCTGCCCACGGTCGTGGCGACCACGATCTCTGCGAACCCCGGGACCCTGCCCTCGAGCCTTCGGAGCAGATCGTCGGTGGGTGGCAACCGCCTTGGTGTCTCGACGTTGATGACGAAGAGCAACACGCTGGTGTCCACCGAGACGACCCGGGCCTGGGGTGTGACGGCGATCCACTCCTCGGCCACCTCCTCGACGGCCTCGTGCCAGACGCCGAGGTAGTAGGTGGCCGCCGTGTTCAGGCCGAGTGGGAGGAGGACGATGCCGATCAGCACGGCCAGGGTGACCTGGGCGCGGCGGCGGGCGCGGGTCGCCAGCCCCGCGGCGGTGGAGGAGTAGCCGAGCACGGCGAAGACCAAGGTGCCCGTCATCACCAGCGCCAGCAGGTTCGAGGCGAAGAGGAGGAGCGCACCCAGGGCCATGAAGGCCTCTCCGAAGCCCAGGCAGATGCCGGCGACCGCCAGGGGTGGAACCAACGAGATCGCGATGGCCACGCCGGGCAGCACTGCGGCAACGTCGCGGCGCGCCAAGGCGATGGCGCCCGCGAGCCCTGTCGCGCTGGCGGCGACCATGTCGAGAAGCCCCGGCGAGGTGCGTGAGGACACCTGCGTGTTGCTGACCAGGTCGTAGGAGCCGGGGAAGACGGAGGAGAACGCCAGGCCGGTCAGCACGACCAGCAGCACGCCCGCGGAGACGACCCAGGCACCGCCGGTGCGCCGCTGCTGGACGATGCCCAGCGCGATGCCCATGATCGGCGTCGACAGCGGGGCGATGATCATCGCCCCGATCACCGTGGCGGTGGAGTCACCGAGCACGCCAGCCGAGGCGATCAGTCCCGAGAGCGTCAGCATCGTCCAGAACGCCGACTGCTTTGCGTTGCGGTCCCCGTGGGAGAGGTCCAGTTCTCTAGTGAGCTCATCGAGCGTGCGGCGCTGGGTCGTGGGCAGTACCCACTGCAGGGGCCTCGTCATGCGCCGAGTATGGGTCGTGCGTGGTACGCCATGTAGGACTCGAACCTACAACCCGCTGATTAAGAGTCAGCTGCTCTACCAATTGAGCTAATGGCGCCGGAGCGGGCATAACCGTAGCAGCCGGCCCGGGTCCGCCCGAAATCGCCGGCCACCGGTCGATCCGGCCTGGACCCATCCCCAGACCCGCCGCACGCGAACTAGGGTCGTCCTCACGCAGAGCGCCCTCGGTGCTGCTAACCGGGTGCCCGCCCGACCGTCGAAGCCCCAGGAGGCAGCATGAGCCCGGAGCCGGGACTTCGGCTCGTTCACGGGAACGAGCCGGAGAGCGTGGAGACCTTGATCGGGCGGGTCGCCCGCGGCGACTCTTCCTCCTTCGAGCGGTTGTACGACGTCATGGGTGGACAGGTGTACGGCGTAGCCCGCCGCGTCGTGCGGGATCCTACCCGCGCCGAGGACGTCGCTCAGGAGGTCTTCCTCGACGTGTGGCGCAAGGCGCCGGGCTTCGACGCCAGCCGCGGGTCCGCGAAGACCTGGATCATGACGATCGCCCACCGACGCGCGGTCGATGCCGTCCGTCGCAGCGAGGCGCAGAAGAAGTACGACGGCCGGTCGGCTGTCGAGGAAGTGCGGCACGAGGAGCCGCTGGAGGACGTGATCCGCGAGGAGGAGCACTCGGCGGTGCGCATCTGCCTTGAGACGCTCACCGAGCTCCAGTTGGAGTCGGTGCGCTTGGCGTACTTCAACGGCTACACCTACGCCGAGGTCGCAGCCCTGCTCGACAAACCTCTGCCCACCGTCAAGACGAGGATGCGGGACGGACTGATTCGTCTGCGCGACTGCCTGGAGACTGCCCGATGAGCACCGATGTCCACTCGTTGACCGGCGCCTTCGCCCTGGACGCGCTCGGGCCCGAGGAGTCCGAGGAGTTCCGGCGGCACCTCGAGGCCTGCCAGGTCTGCCTGGACGACGTCCGGGACTTCCGCCGCGCGGCCGCTCGCATGGGTGCCGCTGAAGCGGTGCAGCCACCCCCGGACCTCAAGGGTCGGGTGCTCGCAGCCGCGGCGCGGACGCCGCAGATGCCACCGCGGGTGGCCGAGCCGGTCGGCGCGCGGTTGGCCAGGGCGGGACGAGCGCCCGCCCGGCTCCGCTGGCTGGTGGCGGCCGCTGCGGTCGTTGCGATCGCCGGGGGCGGCGTGGTCGGCATCCAGGCGGTGACCGACGACCCGGCCTTGGCTCCCGGCGCAGTGCAGGTCTTCGAAGCCCCGGACGCCCGCACGGCGACCGTGGAGACCGCCAACGGCGGCAAAGTCACCGTCGGCGTCTCCTCGGAGCGCAACGAGATGGCCGTGGACACCCGGGATCTTCCCGACCCGGGCGAGGGGCGGGTCTATCAGGTCTGGTCCGTGCACGACGAGGAGATGCAGAGCGCCGCGGTGCTGAGCGATCCCGACTCGGGGGCGTCGATGGAGCTGCCCGGCGAGGACACCGAGGTGGCGATCACCGTGGAGCCCGAAGGAGGGTCGGAACAGCCGAGCGGCGACCCGATCATCCAGGTTGACCCGCGCGGCGTCTGAGGCAACCGTGGGCTGGTCCGCCGGCACCGGCAGGGGAGCACCATGACCAGCAAGCGACGCTTCACCCAGGTCGATGTCCTCACCGACGAGCCGTTGCGCGGCAATCCCGTGGCCGTCGTCCACGATGCCGGTGGCCTCGACGAGGCACGGATGCGGCTGATGGCCCGCTGGACCAACCTGTCCGAGACGACCTTCCTGGCGCCGCCCACGCACCCGGACGCGGACTATGCGCTGCGGATCTTCACTCCGGAGCGAGAGCTGCCGTTCGCGGGCCATCCGACTCTGGGGTCCTGTCACGCCTGGCTGCGCGCGGGAGGTAGGCCGAAGGGCGAGCACGTCGTGCAGCAGTGCGGGGTCGGGCTGGTGCCGATCCGCCGCGACGCCACGGGCGGCCTCGCGTTCGCCGCACCCCAGCGGCAGCGCACCGGTCCCCTGGAGGACGGCGAGGTCGACCTTGTCCTCCGTGGCCTCGGGCTCGAGGACTCCCACGTCGTCGCGACCCAGTGGTGCGACAACGGCCCGCCGTGGGAGGCGGTCCTCCTCGACTCGGCCGAGCGGGTGCTTGCGGTGGAGCCGGATCCGGCCGTGCTGGGCGACCGCTTCGTCGGGGTCCTCGGACCGCACCGCCACGGAGGGCCAGCCGACCTGGAGGTCCGCGGGTTCTTCCCGGTCGCGGTCGGGCTGGCCGAGGACCCGGTGACCGGCTCGCTCAACGCTGCTCTGGGGCAGTGGCTGACCGAGTCGGGTCGACTGCCCGATCGCTACGTGGCCGCGCAGGGCACGGCTCTGGACCGGGCCGGGCGGATCCGCATCGAGCGGGAAGGCGCGACGGTGTGGGTCGGCGGCGGGTCCGTCTCGGTGGTGGACGGGGACGTGTTCCTGTGATGCGTCGTTCCTGTGATGTGCCGACGACCCTGCGCAGCCAGCGGTGAGACCCGCGCGACCCGCCCTGCTCTACGTCACCGACCTCACCTACCAGGCCCGAGGGAGACGCTACGGCGAGGAGGACATCGCGGTCTCCGCGTGGCTGCGCGACGACTTCGACGTCGCTACCTGCCACCCCCGCGATGCCACTGCCCTGATGGACCGCTTCGACGCCGTCGTGGTGCGCAACAGCGGGCCCGTCGTGCACTACGCCCGGGAGTACGCCGCCTTCCGCGACCAGGCCCGGATGCGGAGCATCCGCGTCTACAACCCGCTCACCGGCCGAGCCGACATGACCGGCAAGCAGTACCTCCTGGACCTGACCGGGGCCGGCTACCCCGTCATCCCCACTGTCGACCGGCCCGAGGACCTGGACCGCCTGCCCGACACCGGGTGCTACGCGGTGAAGCCGACGGAGGGCGCGGACTCCATCGGGCTGAGGTTCCTGCCTCGGGACCGGCTGGACGAGGTGGCCTGGGGCGAGGTGCTGGTGCAGCCGCGCATCGACTTCCGCTACGAGGTGTCCTTCTACTTCGTCGACGACACCTGCTACTACGCCCTGCACGCCCCCAACCCAGACCGGCGGTGGGCACTGGTGCCTTACCAGCCCTCCGCGAGCGACCTGGCCTTCGCCGAGCGGTTCATCGCCTGGAACACCCTCGAGCATGGCATCCAGCGGGTGGATGCCTGCCGAACCCGCACCGGTGAGCTGCTCCTGGTCGAGCTGGAGGACCTCAACCCCTACCTGTCGCTCGACCTGGTTCCGGGCCCGGCCCGCGAGGCGTTCCTGGCCGGCATGCGAGCCTCGCTGCACCGCCTCCTCGAGTCCGGCCCCGGCTGAGCATCCGACTGCGGGCTCAGGTGGGCTCGGCAGGGCCGCGGCCTGCCGTCTCCAGCACGGCCATCGCCGCGTTGTGGCCCCCGATCCCCGACACCGCCCCGCCCCGGACCGACCCGGCCCCGCAGAGCAGCACGTTGGCCACCTCGGTGGCGGCACCCCAGCGCTGCGCGGGCGTCTCCGGGGGAGCCTCGCCGGTCGCCCACGGCCAGGACAGCGGCCCATGGAAGATGTGGCCGCCGGGCATGGCCAGCTCGTCCTCGATGTCCTGGGGCACCTTCGCCTGCAGGCACGGGTTGCCCTGGGCGTCGAGCGACACCAGGGTTTCGATCGGCTCCTCCAGGTAGGTGTTCACGGCGTCGAGGACGCGCAGCACGTGTTCGTCGCGCTGCGCCTCGACGTGCCCGGAGTAGAGCCGAGCCGGCGCGTGCAGACCGAAGTAGCTCAGGGTGTGCCTGCCCTCCATCGCCATCGGGCCGAGGACCGAGGGGTCGCTCAGGCTGTGGCAGTACAGCTCGCCGGGGGGCACCTGGGGGAGGGCGCCCCCCTGCGCCTCGCAGAAGGCCTGCTGGAGTTGGGCGTATCCCTCGGCGACGTGCAGCGTCCCCGCGAAGGCGACCGGTGCCGAGATCCCCGCCCGCAGCCGGGGGAGCCGGTCGAGCAGCATCGTCACCTTGAGCTGGGATCCCTCCGGGCGGGGGCCCGGGTTCTCGCCCAGCAGCAGCCGCACGACCCACGGTGAGACGTTGCCCAGCACCCAGGAGCACCCCACCTCGTGCCCGGCGTCCGCGTGCTCGAAGGTGACCGTGGCCGCGCGGCCGTCGGCGGCGACCCGGGTGACGAAAGCGTCGGTGAGGACCTCGCTGCCGCCCTGCCGCGCCGCTGTCTCGATCGCCGCGCTCAGCGCGCCCATGCCGCCGACGGGCACGCGCCACTGGCCGGTCCCGTTGCCGACGACGTGGTAGAGGAAGCAGCGGTTCTGGTCGAGGTCGTGGCTGTGGAGGTCGCTGAAGGTCCCGATGAGAGCGTCACTGGCGACCAGGCCCCGGACCGCGTCGTCGGCGAAGGCCGCCTCGATGGCGTCGGCGATGGGCTCCTCGACGACCATCCGCCAGGTCTCGGGGTCGGCGCGGTCGCGCAGGCTCGCCTCGGGTTCCAGGGGCCGCACCATCGAGGGGGCCACGACCCCGGCGAGGTCGGCCAGCCGACCCTGGAACTGCCGCCAGGCGGCGAACTCCCGGCTCGACCCGGTGAGCGCTTCGAACGAGTCCTCGGTCGCCTGCCCCGGCCGCCCTTCGACCAGCAGCCCGGTGTGCCGGCCGCCGCGGATCACGGGGGTGTACGAAGCCGTGCGGCGAGACCTGAACTGCACCCGCAGCCCCAGGTCGCGCACGATCTGGTCGGGAAACAGGCTCACCAGGTAGGCGTACGGCGAGACAAGGGCCGGAGCCCCGGCGAAGGGTCGGCTGGAGACCGCCGCGCCACCGACGTGTGCCAGCCGCTCGAGGACCAGCACCGACAGCCCGGCCTGGGAGAGGTACGCCGCAGCCACGAGCCCGTTGTGGCCGGCGCCGACCACGACCACGTCGTACCTGCTGCGTTGGGGTCCCGACATCGGGCTCAAGGTACTGCAATGTGTCGGACGGCTCCTCGTCAAGGTTGCCGTCGGCCCCGAGCTTCCGTCGGCCCCGAGCTTCCGTCGGCCCCGAGCAGCGCGAGGACCCCCGACCAGCCCGGTCGAGGGCCCTCCCGCCACTGCCGTGTGCCGGACTCAGGGGAGCGGGACGACGCGCTCCCGGTCCGCCGGGTCCACCGGGTCGGCGTACTCGGCCGCGGTGATCGTGCCCAGCGAGGCGACATACTGCGCCAGCGACTGCTGGTAGGCGACTCCCACGGTGGTGAAGTCGTAGGGCTCGAACATGTCGTAGCCGTCGTTGCCCTGCGCGAGGAAGTCGATCGTGGCGATGCTGATCGGGTCGCCGGGGACGACGGCGCCGTTCTGCGCGATCACCGTGCCGTCCTCGAGCACGATGCCCTGCACTGTGGCGGCCCCCGAGCCGTCGGTGCTGTAGGTGACCCTCAGCCCTGCCCACTGGCCGAAGGAGCCCGCGGCTCCGGGCAGTCCCGCCAGACCGTGCTGCGCCGCGGCCAGGACGTCGTCCCGGCTGACGTCGGGGATCACGCTGATGGCGTTGCTGAACGGCGCGATGTCGAAGGTGTCGAGCGCCGTCACCTCTCCGGCCGGGATGACCGAGTCGTTGCGGATCCCGCCGCCGTTCTGGAGGGCGACCTGCGGCTCGGGGACCCCGAACTCCCCTGCCTGCGCCCGTGCGGCGGCCAGGTGGGCGTCGGCCAGCAGGTTGCCGACGTTGGTCTCGCGAGTGCGAACGTCGTTGCGGACGCCGTTGAGGCCGACCTGCGAGGTTGCGACCACCGTGGTGGCCAGGTCGGAGAGGAACTGCTCGACGGGCTGCTCGACGTATCTGCGGATGAACCCCTCCTGCCGGAGGTCCCCGGTGACCGGCACGAGGCGGCCACCGTAGTGGGTCACCCTGCCCCAACGGTCGAAGGCCAGCGTCAGGCGACCCACGTCGAAGTAGTCCCCGGGCACGGTGACGACCGGGACGGTGCGCCCGGCGGCGTCCTGGGCGGTCAGCGGGTAGTTCTCCGCGATGTCCTCCCCGCCGCCGCCGCCGATCACCGCGTCGACGCCGCGCAGCTGGGTGACCAGCTCGAGCTCGTTGGTGATGTCCTGCAGGTGGCTCGACAGCAGGATCTTGTCGACGCCGCGGCGGGTCAGCTTGTCGACCTGGCGCTGCACCACGCCGGCCAGGTCCGCGTCCACCTCCACGTCGCCGGGGCTGGTCACCTCGTCGAGCTCGGGCGTGGTGACGCCGATGATGCCGATCCGCTCGCCGTCCTTCGTGACCACCAGCGAGGGACGGATGCGGCCCTTGCGGACCAGCCGCTGGAGCGCCGGCTCCCCGGAGAAGTCGAGGTTGGCGGAGAGGAAGACGTCGTCGTTCCCGCGGAAGCTGCGGATGAAGTCGGCCAGCACGTCGGGGCCGAAGTCGAACTCGTGGTTGCCGATCGCGAAGGCGTCGTAGTCGATGCGGTCCAGGGCGATGGCGTCGTAGTAGGGGATGCCCTTCTGGAGACTGGCCTCCCACTCGGGGCCGGCGAGGAAGTTGTCGCCGGCACTCACCACGACGACGCCGGCCTTCGTGCCGTGGCGGCGCTCGGGGGCCTGACTCCAGTAGGACCGCAGGTTCTTGACCTTGGCGCCGAAGCGGCTGATGCTCCCCGCTCCCGGGTCCTCGGCGTCCTCGGCGTCGCCGAGCAGGTCCGACTCGCCGTCGTTGTTGTGCAGGACCGTAAGGACGAAGTCGGTCCGGTGGTGATGCTTGTGCTTGTTCGGGCCGTGCGCCTGGGCGGCGGGCACGGCCAGGGCCAGGGGGGCGGTCGCGAGCGCGGCGGCGAGGGCCGCGCCGATGGTGCGACGGGTGCGCCGGCCCGCGGGACGGGAGCTGGGGATCATGCGATGACCTCCGGGAGGAATGGCTGGACGGTGGCAACACTGCCCGTCCCCGCGCCTGCCCGCCAACACCACAGGTCCAGGATCCGGTCCGATCGGGGTGAATGACGGGACTCGAACCCGCGACTTCCTGGACCACAACCAGGTGCTCTACCAGCTGAGCTACATCCACCATGCGTGCGCGGCCGCCGAGGACGGCCGCGAGCGAGGACAAGTGTAGCCGCAGTCAGTCCCCGACGTGCCCCTGGGCCAGCCGTCGCGCCAGGTCCCTGGACTCGGCCGAGCTCGGGCCCGGAGCGGGCACGAAGACCGCGGCGCGGTAGTACCGCAGCTCTTCGATGCTCTCGGTGATATCGGCGAGCGCTCGGTGGTTGCCCTCCTTCGCGGGGGCGCTGTAGTAGGCCCGGGGGTACCACCGGCGGGCGAGCTCCTTGATCGAGGAGACGTCGATGACTCGATAGTGCAGGAAGGTCTCCAGACGCGGCAGGTCGCGGGTCAGGAAGAGCCGGTCGGTGCCGACCGAGTTGCCCGCCAGTGGCGGTCGGCTGCCCTCGGCGCAGTGCTGGCCGACGTAGTCCAGGACCAGGCTCTCGGCGTCCTCCAGGGTCACACCGTGGTCAAGCTCGGCCAGCAACCCGGAGGCGGTGTGCATGTCCCGCACATAGTCGTCCATCTGGTCCAGCGCCTCGGCCGGCGGCTTGACGACCACGTCGACGCCCTCACCGAGCACGGTGAGCTCGAAGTCGGTGACCAGCGCGGCCACCTCGACCAACGCGTCGTGCTCCAGGCTCAGCCCGGTCATCTCGCAGTCGATCCACACCAGTCGGTCGTTCATCCGGTTCACCTTACGCGTGTGCCCGGAACGTCCCGGATCTCGGCTGCGGCAGACTGCGCTCATGACCCGCCCGCCCAGTGCACCGCGGCCCAGTGAGCCGCCACGCTCGCCGTCTGCGGAATTCATCGCCGGCCTGCCCAAGGCCGAGCTCCACGTGCACCACGTCGGGTCCGCCTCGCCGCGGATCGTCTCCGAGCTCGCCGCCCGGCATCCCGGCACGGTGCCCGCCGACCCCGAGGCGCTGCGGGAGTTCTTCACCTTCCGCGACTTCGGGCACTTCATCGAGGTCTACCTCGCCGTCGTCGACCTGGTCCGCACCCCCGAGGACGTCCGGCTGCTGACCTATGAGGTCGCCGCGGAGATGGCCACCCAGCAGATCCGGTACGCCGAGCTCACCTGCACTCCCTACACCAACGTGCGGGCCGGGGTGCCGATCGAGGGCTTCGTGGAGGCGGTCGAGGACGCCCGGCTGGCCGCCGAGCGCGATCTCGGGGTGCGGCTGCGGTGGATCTGGGATGTGCCGGGGGAGTTCGGAGTGGAGGCTGCCGAGGCGACGGTCGGCTACCTGCCGCTGGCGCCGTCGTCGCTGGTCGGGTTCGGGCTCGGCGGTCCCGAGGTCGGCGTACCCCGCCCGCCGTTCAAGCCGGCCTTCGAGGCCGCCCGGGCGCACGGGCTGCACTCCGTGCCTCATGCGGGGGAGACCACCGGCCCGGAGACGGTGTGGGACGCGCTGCGCGACCTTGGCGCCGAGCGGATCGGTCACGGAACCTCGTCGGTGCAGGACCCGGCGCTGCTCGCGCACCTGGTGGAGCACCGGGTGCCGCTGGAGGTGTGCCCGACCTCCAACATCGCCACCGGGGCGGTTGCGTCGCTCGCCGAGCACCCGGTGAGGCGGATGTGGGAGGAGGGGGTGGAGGTGACGATCAACAGCGACGACCCGCCGATGTTCGGCACCTGGCTGAACCGGGAGTACGAGATCGCCGCGGGGCTCCTGGACCTCGATGAGACCGGCATCGCCGACCTGGCGCGCACCGCCGTGCGCGTCTCCTTCGACTCCGAGGACGGCAAGGCCCGGCTCCTCGCCGAGATCGACGGCTACCTGGCGGCCCTCGGCTCGCGGGGTGGGGGCGCGCTCTGGCCTGATGCGCACGAGGCGTGAGGACTCCCGGTGGCGCCATGCTCTGAGGGGTGGCGGGGCTGGCCGGATCGGGTCAGCGACCGTGCGGCGTTGATCAGCCCGACGTGGCTGAACGCCTGGGGGGTGTTGCCGAGCTGGCGAGCCTCCCCCGGGTCGTACTCCTCGCTGAGCATCCCGACGTCGTTGCGGAGTGCCAGCAGGGACTCGAAGCGACGCGTGGCCTCCGCCGTCTCGCCGATGCCGCACAGCGCGTCGACCATCCAGAAGCTGCAGGCCACGAACGTCCCCTCGGTGCCGTCGAGACCGTCGATCCCGCCGTCCAGCGCGGGGTCGTAGCGCCGGATCAGGCCATCCACGGCGAGCTCGCGGTCGATGGCGCGGATGGTTCCGATCACCCGAGGATCGTCGTGCGGCAGGAACCCGACTCGGGGGATCTGGAGGAGAGCGCCGTCGAGGCCCCGGGAGCCGTAGAACTGGGTGAACGTGCCCCGCTCGGCGTCGAAGCCCCGCTCGCACACCTCGGCGTGGATGGCAGCCCGCGTGCGGCGCCACGCCTGAGCAGGTCCGTCGAGCCCGAATTCCTCGATGGCGCGGACTCCCCGGTCCATCCCGGCCCAGGCCATCACCTTGGAGTAGACGAAGTGTCGCCGTTTGCCGCGGCCCTCCCAGATGCCGTTGTCCGGATCGCGCCAGTGCCCCTCCAAGTGGTCGAGCAGCGCCTTCTCCAAGTCCCAGGACCGCTCGACCGGCGGGATGTCGTGGACCCGACCCAGGTGCATGCTGTCGAGAACCTCGCCCCAGACGTCGAGCTGAAGCTGGCCGGAGGCGGCATTGCCCACCCGCACCGGCCGCGATCCGGCGTACCCCGGAAGCCAGCCGAGCTCGCGCTCGGGGAGGTGCCGGGTGCCGTCTACGGCGTACATGATCTGGAGCTTCGCCGGGTCACCGGCGACAGCCCGGAGCAGCCAGTTGCGCCAGGCCTCGGCCTCGGTGACGTAGCCGCTGTCCAGCAGCGCCCGGAGCGTGAACGTCGAGTCCCGGAGCCAGCAGAACCGATAGTCCCAGTTCCGCGGACCGCCGAGCTGCTCGGGCAGGGACGTCGTCGCGGCGGCTGTGACTGCGCCGGTGGGTGCGTGTGTCAACGCCTTGAGGAAGACCAGCGACTGCTGGGTCTCCGCGGCCCAGGGGCCGGTGACGCCGGTCTGGGCGGACCACTGATCCCAGAAGCCCTGGGCGTCCAGCAGACCCCGGGCTGCGTCGAGGTCCGCAGGGCGGTCGGCATAGGAGCGCCCGTAGGTGAGCACGAAGGGGACCGTGTCGCCGGCCGAGACGCGGAACTGGGCGGTCGTGGCGAAATCGGCGCCATGGGGTCTCACCGGCGTGTGCAGCCAGAGCGCGTCCGGACCGGCGACCGCCTCCCAGAGGTCTTCGCGCCGGCGGACCCAGGGGAGCGTCGACCCGTAGTCGAAGCGCACGGTGAGATCCAGGCTCATCGGTACGGTGCCACTGAGCCCCTCCACCACCCGGATGAGGCGGACGACCTCGGTGGTGTCGCCTCTGGGAGGCATCGCGTCGGTGACCCGGACGGTGCCTGTGGGCGTCTCCCACGTCGTCTCGAGGATCAGACTGCCGGGGCGATACGACCGTCGAGAGCAGCGGCTCATCTCCTCGGGGCCGAGGCGCCAGCGCCCGTTGCGATGGTTGCCCAGGAGCGCCGCGAAGCACGCAGGGGAGTCGAACCGCGGGGCGCACATCCAGTCGACCGACCCGTCGACCCCGACCAGCGCGGCCGTGTGCAGGTCCCCCAACATGGCGTAGTCCTCGATAAGCACTGACCTGCCTCTCCCTGGGTCGTGGCCGCCGTCGGTCCATCGCCTAGCATCGATGCGTGAAGGCGCCATCTTGCCCAGCCACGCCGTGCCGTTGTTCCGCTTCGAGTCGATGATCGGCGACCGCGGGCGCCGCCCACACGCCTCGTCGGCACCACGAACCCGATCCGGCCGCGTCCTCTCGGCGTTGAGACGGCACCTCGGGATCATCCTGCTGGCAACCTCGGTGATCGTCCTGCTCGCCGGTGCCGGATTCGCCGCCCTGGAGGACGGAGAGGTGTCGAACTACGGCGAAGGTGTCTGGTGGGCGCTGTCCCTGATGACCACGGTGGGGTTCATCGGCCAAGCGCCCCAGACCAGCGGCGGCCAAGTCCTGTCCGCGGTCTTGATGATCCTCGGTTTCGGGCTGCTCTCGATCGTGACCGCGGTCATCTCGTCTCGGTTCGTCAAGCAGGAGTCGCTGCCGGTCGAGCACGAGCAGGAGCTGTTCGAGAGAGACGCGACCGTGGTCCTGCACCAACTCGAGGCCCGCCTCGAGACCGTCGCCCGGCTCCAGCAGCAGCTGGCGGCTGCGATCGAGCAGCTCGACGGGCGCGAGGAGGGTGCTCCGCGCCCCCGGCAGGACTCGAACCTGCGACCAACGGATTAGAAGTCCGTCGCTCTATCCAGCTGAGCTACGGGGGCCGGCGGATCGTTCGTCGGGACACCGCAGGCACCGGCCGATCCGCGGCCAGTATGCCGCAGCGGGGTCGCTGGCCTGGCTGGTGCGCCGTTGACGCATCTGGATCGACGGGCGTCGAGGAGCCTACGGTTCGTTGTGTGGACTCGGGGGCGTTGGTGGGTCGGGAGGCCGAGCTGGCCCGCCTGGGTGCGCTCTGGGAGGGAGTCCCTGGTTCGTGTGGCCGTGTTGTGCTGGTCCGCGGGGAGGCGGGCATCGGCAAGACTGCGCTGGTGGAGGCGTTCGTTGCGGACGCGGTCTGCCGGGCTCCGGTGTACGTGGGGTGGTGCGACCCCCTGGGGACCCCGCAGCCTCTCGGCCCGGTGCGGGATATCGCCCGGAGCGCTCCAGCCGTGGTGGAAGCGCTGGAGGGAGGCGACCGACGCACGGTGATGGACGCCATGCTGGGGTTGTTGTCGCATCCGACACGGCCGGCGGTGCTGGTGATCGAGGATGTGCAGTGGGCGGACGAGGCGACGTTGGACGTGGTCTGGTTCCTGGGCCGGCGGATCGCCACAGCACACGGTCTGCTCATCCTGACGTATCGCGACCATGAGGTCGATGCCGATCACCCGTTGCGTCAGGTCATCGGGGAGCTGCCGCCGGCGAACCTCGAGCGGATCGCACTGCCGCGGCTGTCGATGGAGGCGGTCGCGTCGATTGCCGGCGATGCGCCGGTGGAGACAGCAGAGTTGCTCGCGCTCACCGGCGGCAACCCATTGTTCGTCTCCGAGATCGTCGCTACCGGCACGCTGGCGGTGCCACGCTCGGTCGAGGACGCCGTGCTCGCGCGGTTGTCCGCGCTTGCCCGCCCGGCGCGCAGGGTCGCGGAATCGGTGTCCATTCACCCGGGTGGGGCGGAGTGGCCGCTGGTCGACGCGCTGCTGGGGCCCGTCGAAGCCGAGCTGGACGCCGCCGTCCGCCACGGCCTGCTCGGCACCGACGACGACGGCGTGCACTACCGGCACGAGATCCAGCGACGGGCGGTGGAGTCCTCGATGCCTGCGGACCGCCGCCGTGCCCTGCATCGACAGGTGTTGGCCCACTTCGACGGCGACGCGGACGCGGCCAGGCTGGTGCACCATGCCCAAGCTGCCGGAGACGACGAGGCGCTCCTTCGGTTCGGACCGAGGGCGGCACGATCGGCGTTGGCGGACTCCAGCCCGCGGGAGGCCATCGCCCATTTCCGGACGATCGAGCGGCTTCTCGACCGGCTGCCTGCCGTCGAGGCTGCCGGGCTGGCCGAGGACTGGTTGCGGACCGCGGCCCAGCACGGCTACCCCGACGACGCCATTGCCGCCTTGCCGCAGGCAGTCGCGCTGTGGCGGTCAGCCGGAGAGCGCGCCGCGGCAGCCAGGACCCTCGCCCGGGGCGTCATGGTGCTGGAGAAGGACGGGCGCCCCAGAGAGGCCGACGCCGCCGCCGCGGAGGCGGTCGCGATCCTCGAGGCGCTCCCGCTGGGACCGGACCTGGCGTTCGCGTTGACCGAACGCGCGCGCCTGCACCTGCTGCGCAAGAGCGATGAGCAAGCGACGGCCGTGGTCGCTCTGGACCGTGCCATCGGCATCGCTGCAGCAGCGGGCGACGACCGCAACGCCGCCAACGCCCTGATCCTCAAAGGGATCTTCTGGCACAACGCCGGGGACCGGCGCGGCATCCCGCTGATCGAGCAGGCGCATGCGCTGGCCGCGCGCAGCGGGCACCACAGCGAGGAGACGGAGGCGCTGGGGATCCTCGCGGGCAAGGCCGCGGACGTGCGCAACCTGCCTCGTGCGCTGGACCTGGTGGAACGCGGCCGGATGACCGCAGCCCGCTACGAGCTGCGACCCCAGCAGTCGTTCATGCGGGTGATGCGCGCGGAGATGCTGCTGTGGACCGGTGACTGGGCCACGGCCGAGGAGGAGGCGTCCGAGCTCCTGGGCGCGGGGCTCGACATGGAGCCGACTGCGGCGCGGATCCTGGCGACGATCGCGATGCGGCGGCGGGGCTCCGCAGCCGCTGCTGTGGTCCGGCACGCATGGGGGCTGGCCCTGCGATGGGACTGGCTTCGACTCCTCGACCCGGCCGCGGGAGTCGTCGCGGAGTATCTGTGGCTGACCGGCGAGGACGACGCGGGGTGGCTGGCGCAGCTCGACGGCGTCCTCGAACGGGGGCGGCGCAGCGGGGCGCGGTGGCCGAGTGGGGCGCTCGCGTTCTGGATGTGGAAGCTCGGACGCCTGTCCTCCGTGCCGACCTCCGTGCCCGACTGGTACGGCTGGACCATGCGAGGTCACCCAGAGCGTGCGGCCGAGTTCTGGGCCGCGCAGGGTGTCGGCTACGACCGGGCGATGGCCCTGCTGCACGGCGACGACAGCCACGCGGTCGAGGCGCTCCGCATCGTCGAGGAGCTCGGCGCCGACGCTGCCGCACACCGCATCCGCCGCGAGTTGCAACAGCGGGGCCTTCGCGCTCCACGCGGGTCCTCGCGCGCGACTCGGACACACCCGGCGGGGCTGACGGCCCGCCAGGCGGAGGTCATGGGCTTGGTCGCCGAGGGCCTTAGCAACGCCGAGATCGCGGACCGGCTCTTCCTGTCCCACCGCACGGTCGAGAACCACGTCACCGCGATCCTGCACAAGCTCGACGCCACCGGCCGCCGCGCCGCCGTCGAGAGGGCACGCTGCCAGGGCCTCCTCGAGGGCGGCTGACCCTCGGCTAACCCACGGCTAACCCGCCGCATTTCTAGGTGCAGGACACCGCAGACCTGGGGGACGCCTACGGACGCTTCCCCCGGTCGGCCGCCCTAGCGTCGAAGGACCCAGTCTCGATCCAGACGAGCGCGGTCCGAGGAGGCTGACGTGGTACGTCGGGTGACGTCGCCCTTCCGGCGACATGTGCAGCATCAGTTGTCGTCGACGCGGGTCGCCGATGCACCGTCGGCCAGCGCCGAACTCCCGCCGCCCACTCCGGGACTCGTGCTGCTGCTGGGCGGGTTGCTCGTGCTGGGTGGAGCTACCATCGACCTCTACCTCCCCTCGCTCCCGGCCGTCGCGCGTGAGCTCGGGACGACGTCCGCCGCCGCCCAGCTGACGATCTCCGCGGGCCTCATCGGGGCCTCCGTGGGTCAGCTTCTCGTCGGCCCGCTCTCTGACCGCTACGGGCGGCGCCTCCCCGTGTTGGTCGGTCTCGTCGTGCACGTGGCGACGTCGGTGGGCTGCATGCTCGCCTCGACCATCGCGATCCTGGTCGGGCTGCGACTCCTGCAGGGCGTCGCGGTCGCTGGCTGCGGCCTCACGGCCATGGCTGTGGTGCGCGACAGGTCGTCAGGCAGCGATGCAGCCCGGGTGATCTCCCGCCTGATGCTCGTGTTCGCGGTCACGCCGCTCGTGGCTCCCTGGGTCGGGGGCGTGATCGCCGGCGCGGCCGGTTGGCGAGCGGTCTTCGGCGTCATGGCCCTCGCCGGCGCGGCGGTGCTGGTGGTCGTCTGGCGCCTCCTGCCCGAGACCCTGCCTCCGGAGCGACGCAGCGTCGGTGGTGTGGGCAGCGCCCTGCCGGCGTACGCCGGTCTGATCCGAGACCGGGAGTTCGTCGTCCTCGCGGTGCTCGGCGGCCTGGCCTGGGCGGTCATCATCAGCTGGGTCGTCGGGTCGCCGTTCGCCCTGCAGGCCGAGTACGGGCTCACCGCGCAGGAGTTCGGCCTCGTCGTCGCTGTCATGACCGTCGCGTTTATGTGCGGCACCCAGGCCAACGCGGCTCTGGTGAAGGCTATCCCGCCCCTGCACATCGTCCGGGCCGCGACACCGGTGGCGCTGGGGCTCGCGGGCATCCTCGTGCTTGTCGAGACCACGGGCGCTGGTGGGCTCCCCGGCTTCCTCGTCGCTGCCTGGATCCTGCTGGCGACCGTGAGCACGATCGCGCCCAACACCTTCGCCCTGGCGCTCACCCGGCACGGGGAGCGAGCAGGATCGGCCACCGCGCTCTTGGAGTTCCTCCAGCAGGGCACCGCCGCCCTGGTGAGTCTGCTCGTGGGGGTGCTGGGCGGCACCGCGTCGGCAACCGTCACCGTGATGCTCGCCGCCGCGGGCGCCACGTTGCTGCTCCTGCTGCTCGGGACCCCCGCCTACCGCCGCACCGCCCGCGTGTGAGCCGACGCGGACTCACTCGGTCGCCGGGTCAGGGCCGCCCGCCGCGCATGATCAGGGCGGTGTGGGTCCGGACGGCGTGCTGCTCTGCCGCCTGACGTTAGGTGACGGCGTCCCCCCTGAGCCGGGCGTGCCCGGGCCCGAGGTGCCGGATGTGCGCGACGAGGTCGCGGGGCTGCCGCACGGTGGTCCCCCTTGGCCCTGCAGGTCAGACCCGGTGGACGCGCAACGCGGGGTGCGCGGCGGCGATCCGGTCGTAGTCGTCGTCCTGCGTCACGACCGGCAGTCCGTGCACGACTGCTGTGGCAGCGATCAGAGCGTCGGTGAGCCTGACCGTCCGGTGCACCCCGGCCCGGCGGCAGTCGATGACCAGCCGGGCCCACGCGCTCATCACCGGCTCCGTCACCGGAATCGGGTCGGAGGTCCTCGCCAGGGCAAGAGTGTCGGCTCGGCGAGCCAGCACGTCCTCGTCGACGGCGGCGAAGACGCCGAGCTCCAGCTCTCCGATCGTGACGACCGACACGGCGACGCGATCTGGCAGTTCGGCGAGCGCCCGGTCGGTCTCACGCGCAATGAACACCGAGGTGTCGAGTAGTCCCGACGTCATAGGTCGGCCAACGTCCCACCCGCGAGCTCGTCGAGCTCTGTGCGCAGCGCCGGGTCCGCCGATCGCACCTCGAGTTGGTCGCGCAGGCTCGCTCCCGAGAGCCAGCGGCTGCGTCCGCCATGGGGAACGATGTCGGCGACCGGCTCCCCCCGCACGGTGAGGGTGATCCGCTCGCCTGCGCGCAACGCGTCGATCACCCTGGCGGTGTCGTTGCGGAGGTCCCTCACGCCGACGTCCATGTGCGACAGCGTAGCACCGAGTCGAGGGTGTAGCTCTCCGCGGCGCTCGGGTCAGCCCCGTCGCATGCGCTGACAGCGGGGCTGGGGCAGGATGCGGGACATGTTTGTCATGGTCCATGACGTGCTCGACTGACTCCGGGGGACCGCGCTCGACGCGCGGGACAAGGGGACAAGTTCGAGAAGCTGGTGCTGACCGTGCTGCGCACCGAACCGGAGTGGGTCAGCCGGTTCTCCGACGTCTGGCTGTGGCGGGACTGGCCAGGCGCCCTCAGCACCGTCCGTCGCGCATGACCAGAGCGGTGTGGGTCCGGACGGCGTACTGCTCGGCCTGACGGTAGGTGACGGTCATCCCCCTGAGCCGAGCGTGCCCGGGACCGAGGTAGCGAACGTGCGCGATGAGGTCGCGAGCCTGGCCGGCCTGACGCGCGCTCCGGGCACCGGACGTGCCCGCTGCCCTTCCTTCTCGAAGCCGTCGACAGGCGGGTACTCCCCGGCCCCCAGGCGCCACCTCTCCGACACGGGCATTACGAAGGTCTCGACGAGCTCGAGGCCCTGGGGCTTCCGCAAGGCGACGTGCTCGATGATGAGCGGCTCGCCCTCGGAATAGTCGAGGGGAGCGGCCAGAGTGTCGCGCGCGTACTGGAGCGGCCCCTGATCTGGTGCTGTCCCCGTCCCTGTCTCGCACGCGGTCGCGGCCAGAGCCACCACTGCCCACGTGAACCCTCGGCACCAGCAAGGCGCCACTCGTTTCATCGCCTTGTCACGATCCTGCGAGGAGCGGTTCCTACCAGACCGTGCTCACCTCCAGTCATGCGCAGTACCTCTCGGCTCGCTTGCCGATGTCGGTGCCGTGCGCCCCATCGGCGACGCGGACGCCGAGGACCGGCGCCCGCCGATGGCCCGCGCGGTTCAGCCGCGGTCGGGCGCGGAGGGGGAGGCGCCGTTCGTCGCCCGCAGGGCGCGCTTCTGGCCTTCGGTGAGTTCGAGCTTGACGTGGGTGTCGTCGCTCAGCGCGCGGTGCAGCGCGGCGACCTTCTGCTGCGGGGTCACCGTCACCTTGATGCTCTTCGCCATCCGCGTCGAGCCTCCTCGCACTCAGCCTGCGTTGGTCCCCTGACCTGCGTCGAGTCTACCCACCTCGCCGATCAGGTCCACGAGCAAACGCGCGTACGCTCCTCCGGCCACCACGACGTCGCCGACCCATTGCTCGACCTGCGCGGCTCCCGCCTCGGGGGGCGTCGGCGGGGTTCCGAGGAGCCTGACGACGACGGCAAGGACACCGACGGTGACCGTGTCGTCCAGCAGTGCTGGCGCGACGACCGCCCACACCTCGCCAGCAGGGTCGACCTGCGTCGCCGCCGGTCCCCCCGCCAGGTCGTTCACCGCAGCCTGGAGCGGCTCCACCAGCGTCGCCGAGAGGTCCGCGGTCCGGTGGGAGAGCACGTAGCGTCCGCCGTCGTCGACGGTGAACCCGGCCAGGGACGCGCCGCGCGCCCACTCCGGCAACGTGGTCCTCAGGCCCTCGAAACCGGCCTTGAAGGCGAGCTGGGAGTAGGCGCCCCGGTCCGGGACCGGCCGCTCCGGCGACGTCTCGGCCTCCCGCTGCGCCAGGCCGGTCTCGGTAGCCCGGATGTTGATCACCTGCTGCTGTCCCTGCGACTGGCTGGCCTCCGCCCGCGCCGCGCTGATCTGGGAGCGCAGCTCGCCTACCTCCGCCCGCGCCTCATCGAGCGTACGCCGCAGCCGGAGCACGCCCGGCACCTCGACCACCGACACGTCGGGGGCCAACAGGAGCAGCACCACCAGCCCGAACAGCGCCACCTGAGGGCTGGTCAGGCTCAGCGGGGCGCACACCTGGGTGACCAGGTCGGCGGTCGACTCGGGCGCCGTGGCGGCCGCGGCCGCCCCCCGCGCGACCACCTCCCGGCACTGGGTCGGCGGGTCGGCCCCCCACATCTGCCAGACCGCCCACACCACCAGCACGACCACGGCGGCCCGCCGCACCCAGGACAGCCACGTCCATGCGGTCCCCGAGGCCTCTCCGTTCGTGACCGAAGAGCTCACCCACGGATCCCTACTGCCGGGCACGGGCTGGCCCTCGTCATCGGAGCAGGCAGCGGCAAGGATGACTCCAGGGGGCCGGGCATCGACCGCGTGAGCCCGAGCGACCGGGCCTTTCTGGCGGAGCGCACCCGCGGGGTGCCACGGCTGCGGCAACGCCTGGAGCCGGCGCCCCCGGGCGGCGGCGGGCCGGTCTGGGTGGACGACCCGGGCTTCGCCATCGACCGCTACGTCCGCCAGGTGGCCAGCGCCCGTCCCGGGGACCGGCAGGCCCTCCTCGACATCGGGCTTGGCCAGGTCGCCACCCCGCTGTCCCGCGACCGGCCGCTCTGGGCGGCGGCCCTCGTCACGGGTCTCGCCGACGGTGCCCCGGTCCGCACGGTGCTCCCGCTGGCGGTCGCCGAGGCGGGGAACCTGACCGTGTCGTTCGAGGCGTTGTCCTACGCCGGCTCCCTGGTGGTCACCGCGGCCGCGGCGGCCGACCAGGTGCCCGACCTGGACCTGCTGGTGGCCTCCCTGGATGCCGCCTTCCGCTCAATCCGCTAAAGCGGACACACCGGGCGCATCCTGCATTCTGCGTGTGATCTTCACTACCTTGGGCCTCGCCTTGCCCATGAGTCACATCGGCATCCGGGCGCATCACAGCCCCAAGGGAGTCGTCATGGTTCAGCTGTCACCCGAGCCCACCGGTCGCCGCTCCGAGATGATGGCGTCCAAGGGCTGGCTCCAGGGCGTCGCGCTCGTGATGCTCTTCGGCTTCTTCGTCATGGGGCTGCTCGCCCTGCGCACCTACACCGACGCGATGCCGCTGCCCGACCGCGTCGTCGACTCCGACGGCGACGTGGTCTTCACCGGGGCGGACATCACCAACGGCCAGCAGATCTTCTTGCGCCGCGGCTTGCAGCAGTACGGCTCAATCGTCGGCCACGGCGGCTACCTCGGCCCCGACTACACCGCCGACTACCTGCGCCGCTCTGCGACCGAGATCCGCGACTCGCTCGAGGGCGCCGGCGTACAGGACCCGAGCACCGCGCTGGTGGAGCTGGTGCGCACCAACCGCTACGACGAGGCCACCGGCACCCTCGCCTTCACCGACGAGCAGGTGGCGGCGTTCGACCAGGTGCAGCAGCACTACGCCGACTTCTTCGGCGAGGAGACCACCCGCTACGGACTGGTCCCGAACGCGATCACCGACCCCGACGAGGTCCGAGACCTCACCGCGTTCTTCGCCTGGACCGCCTGGGCCGCGGCGGCCGAGCGACCGGGGCACGAGTACTCCTTCACCAACAACTGGCCGCCCGAGCCGCTGGTCGACAACGCTCCGACCGCCGACATCGTGGTGTGGAGCGGGCTGTCCCTGGTCGCGCTCCTCGCCGGGACCGGGGTGCTCTTCGCCGTCTACGGCAGGTGGAGCCAGCGGCTGGGCTGGCACAGCGCGGAGGCCCCTGCGCTGGCGTTCAAGCAACCCGGCGAGGTCGGTGTGACTCCCGCCCAGCGGGCCACCGCATGGTTCTTCTTCGTCGTCGCCGTCCTCTTCCTCGCCCAGGCCCTGCTCGGAGCGGCCGCCGAGCACTACCGCGCGGAGACGACCAGCTTCTTCGGGCTGGACCTCGCCCAGCTCCTGCCCTACAACCTTGCCCGCACCTGGCACGTGCAGCTCTCGCTGTTCTGGACCGCGGCCTCCTTCCTGGCGGCGGGGATCTTCCTGGCGCCCTACGTCTCCGGGCGCGAGCCACGCAGACAGCACGTGCTCGCCTACGGCCTGCTCGGCGCCGTCGCCCTGGTCGTCGCGGGGTCGTTGACCGGGGAGGCGCTGAGCATCTTCGGCGTCGAGTGGGCCAAGGGGTCGCTGCTGTGGGACCAGCAGTGGGAGTACCTCGACCTGCCCAAGGTCTGGCAGGGGCTGCTGGTGGTCGGCATGTTCTTGTGGATAGCGATCATCTACCGCGGCATCCGTGCCCGGCTGAAGACCGAGCACCGGGCGAACCTGCCGTGGGTCTTCTTCTACGCCGGGCTGGCGATCCCGGGCTTCTACGCCGTCGGCATGCTGGCCGGCACCGAAACTCACCTGACCGTCGCCGACTTCTGGCGCTTCTGGGTGGTCCACCTGTGGGTGGAGGACTTCCTCGAGCTCTTCACCACCGTGATGGTGGCCTACATCTTCGTGATGCTCGGCGTCGTACGCCGCCAGATCGCGCTCGGGATCATCTTCCTCGACGTGATCCTCTATTCCGCCGGCGGCGTGATCGGCACCATGCACCATCTCTACTTCTCGGGAACTCCGGTGGAGCACATGGCGCTGGGTGCCTTCTTCTCGGCCCTCGAGGTCATCCCGCTCACCTTCCTCACCATCGAGGCATGGAGCTTCCTTCAACTGGGGTCGCGACAGCAGTCGCGCAGCTCGGCACCCTTCCCGCACCGGTGGGCAGTGATGTTCCTGGTCGCGGTCGGCTTCTGGAACTTCCTGGGCGCGGGGGTCTTCGGCTTCCTGATCAACCTGCCGATCGTGTCCTACTACCAGATCGGCACCGCCCTGACCGCCAACCACGCGCACGGCGCGATGATGGGCGTCTACGGGATGATGGGCGTCGGGCTGTCGCTGTTCGCGCTGCGCTACCTCATCCCGGCCGAGCGCTGGCCGGACAAGCTGGCCCGGACCTCCTTCTGGTCGCTGAACCTGGGGCTCGCCTGGATGGTCTTTGCCACGCTGCTCCCCCTCGGGGTCATCCAGCTGTGGCACTCGGTCAACGACGGCTACTTCGAGGCACGGTCGCTGGGCTTTGTCACCTCCCCGGGGAACGCCCTGCTCGAGTGGCTCAGGATGCCGGGAGACATCGTCTTCATCGGCGGCGGTGTGCTGCCGTTCCTGTGGATCACCTGGCTGGGCGTTCGCCATCGGATCAGCTCGACGACGCACGAGGTGCCCACCGAGGCCCTCTTCGTCGAGGAGGCTTCGGCAGGCGCGGGACCGGCTGAGGGCGGCGAACGCCGGTGACGGCCCCCGACGGCGTCGGCGTGGACGCCTGGGCTCCCGCGGCGTACGGCGCCTTCCTGCTCGCCGTGGCCTACGGCGTCGATCTGGTGGCACGCCGGACGGCCAGCCGCGCCGGTCGGTGGCGGACCGGAGCCTTCGTCTACCACCCCGACCACGACGCGTGGGTGTGTCCCGAGGACCAGTGGCTGTGGCCGCAGTCGTTCGACCCCGACAACCGGGTGATGCGCTATCGCGCCAGCCCCGTGGTGTGCAACGCCTGCCCGGTCAAGGCCGACTGCACCTCCGGGAGCCACGGTCGCGAGGTGACCCGGAACGTCGACCCGTGGCCGAGCTCGGAGGCCGAGCGGTTCCATCGGGGGGTGGCGTGCACGGTGGCCGTCTTGGCCGTGCTGTGGCCGCTGCTCAGCATGCTCGGCAGCCGCACCGGGGCCGAGTTGGTGTTGCTCGGGGCGGTCGCGGCGGCGACCGCCGCCGCGAGCCTGCCGCTGTGGTCGCATCTTGGCCGCTCGCCGGCCGGCTTCCCCGAGCACGTGCCGGTCCTGGGGCTCGATGAGCTGGAGCCTGAGCCGGGAGCCTGGCGACAAGGGCGCAGAAGGCGTAGAGACGTCACCACAAGGAGACACCCATGACGCTGGTGCAGGTGCTGACGATGGTCGCCGCGATCGCCGTGGTGGCCCTGCTGGCCTCCTCGGCCAAGGTGCTGCGCGAGTATGAACGCGGCGTGGCCTTCCGGCTCGGCCGGCTGCGCCCGGAGCTGCAGCCTGGGGTCCGGCTGATCGTCCCGGGACTGGACAAGCTCGTCCGCGTCGACCTGCGGGTGGTCACGCTGACGATCCCTCCCCAGGAGGTGATCACCAAGGACAACGTCCCGGCCCGGGTGAACGCGGTGGTGCTCTTCCACGTCACCGACCCCATCCAGACGGTGATGGCGGTGGAGAACTACGCCGTGGCCACCTCTCAGATCGCGCAGACCACGTTGCGCTCGGTCGTCGGGAGGGCGGACCTCGACACGCTGCTGGCGCACCGGGCGGACCTGAACGAGGACCTGGCGGCCACGATCGCCTCGCAGACCGGGCCCTGGGGGGTGCAGGTGACCGTGGTGGAGATCAAGGACGTCGAGATCCCCGAGGCCATGCAGCGCGCGATGGCCCGCGAAGCCGAGGCGGAGCGCGAGCGCCGGGCCAAGGTGATCAACGCCCGCGGCGAGCTCCAGGCCTCCGAGGAGCTGCGACAGGCGGCCGAGACGCTCAGCCGCAGCCCCGCCTCGCTGCAGCTGCGCTACCTCCAGACCCTCCTCGAGCTCGGGGCTGACCAGAACTCCACCGTGGTCTTCCCGCTGCCGATCGACCTCGTCGGGGCGTTCCTGGATCGCTTCCCCGCAGTCACGGGCGCAGCCTCGGGCGCGGGCGCGCCGCCGAAGCCCCTGGGTGAGACGTCTGCCAACGGGAAGGGGCCATCGTGAGCGAACGCACCCGGGCCTTGCAGATGATGGTCGTGGGCGCCGTCGTCGCAGTCCTCGCACCGTTGGGCGGCTTCCTGGCGGGCAGCATGCTCGGCCCCGGCCGCGAGGTCGGGGACTTCGACGCGATGTTCGTCTCGATGTTCGTCGGCCTGGTCGTCGGCGGGATCGGCACCGTGTTCGTGCTGCTCGGGCTGCTGCGCTGGTCGCGCGAGCAGCACCTCGGTCACTGACGGGGGTCTCGCCGAGGCCGGGAACTGAGGATCACGGGCCGAGCCGGCGCAGCATCGGCTGCGCGGCCAGGGCGAGCACCGCGGCCGCGCCGGTCGCTGCCACCGTGACGGCGAAGGCGGCGCCGTGGCCGCCGGCGTCCGCGAGCCGTCCCGCTACCCCCGCCCCGAGCGCATACCCCAGACCCGTCGCGCCGGCCAGCAGCGTCATCGCCGCGGCCACCCGGTGAGGCGGCGATGCTCGCTCGGCCATCATGAAGTTGCTGATCATGTACGGCGCCAGCACGAACCCCAGCACGAGCACCACCGGCACCAGAGCGGTCAGGGAGTCGACGAGCAGCAGCGGGGTGCTGAGCAGGAGCATCCCCGTCGCGGCCGCCAGCATCCGCGCGGCGAAGGGGATCCGAGCGGGGAGACCGGCCACCGCCAGCGCCGCGGCCGCGCTGCCCACGCCGAGCACGGCATGGACCACGCCGGCCGCCCCGGGGTGGCCCTGGCTGGTCGCCAGCGCGCTCGTTCCGGTCTGAACCGAGCCGAAGAGCACACCGATCATCAGTTGCGCCACCATGAGGACGACCAACGGGAGCGTCACCAGCGCCCCGTCCGCCCCGCCCGTCTGGTGGTGTTGATGGGTGAGGCGCGCGGTGGGATGCAGCGCGAAGGCCCCGCCGAAGGCGATCAGCAGACCGGCCGCGGTCACCAGGGCCGCGCCAGGGTCGGCGAGCGCGATGAGCGCTCCCAGGAGCGCCGGACCCAGGACGAACGAGGCCTCGTCAGCGGCGCTCTCGTAGGAGAACGCCGCCTCGACCAGCCGCGGTTCCGCGGCACCGGTGCCGCGCCGGAGGATCGGCCGCCACCGCACCCGGGCCAGCGGCCCGACCTGTGGCAGGAACCCGCCTGCCACCGCGGCAGCGAGCACGAGCACCGGCACGGACGAGCCGCCGCCGGTCAGGGCCACCAGGACGACCAGGCCCACGCCGCCGACCAGCGACTGCACCAGCACCACCGGTCGTTGGCCCACCCGGTCTGCCAGCGACCCCGCGACGGGGGCAAGGACCGCGTTGGAGACCGCCAGCGCCCC
The DNA here is from genome assembly GCA_963745245.1 of uncultured Actinomycetota bacterium. Taxonomy (GTDB): domain Bacteria; phylum Actinomycetota; class Actinomycetes; order Propionibacteriales; family Nocardioidaceae; genus Marmoricola_A. The sequence goes on along the minus strand of CAVUWU010000001.1, from coordinate 214,990 downwards.
GGCGGTCAGGCCGCCGGCGGCGTACGACCCGGTGCTGGTCGCGACCAGCAGCAAGGTGCCCATCTGGCTCATCGCCAGCGGGAGCCGGCCCAGGAAGGCGACGACAACGTACGCCGGGCCCGCGAGGGCCAGCAGCCGACGATAGGAGGTGAGCAAGCGTCAAGGACCGCTCGTGTGCGCGGTTCTGGGCGCCGTCACGATCTCCCTGTCCACGACCGGTCTGCGTGGTCGTGGACGGCGCGGGGGCGGGTCGGCGGGACTCAGCGGCCGAACAGCCGCGCCAGCAGCCCTCCGCGGGCCTGGTCGGGATGACCGGGGCACCGTTGGGTGCGGGGCACGCCGGCCAGCACCTGGTCGACGTGGAGCCCGCAGCCGGCCCAGCTGGCCTTGCCACAGGTCTTGCAGGTGATGGGACGACACATGGAGGCTGCTCCTGGAGACGGGGGGAGCTTTCAGGTCAGTCGGGTCGGGTCGGTCTGCTCAGGCCGAGTCCCCGACGAGCGGGAGCCCTGCCTTGGCGGCGTTCTCGAACTCGTCGTCGATGGTCACGACGTTGCGCCCCGCGGCTTCGAGGAACGAGGCGACGATCGAGGATCGATAGCCCGTCTCGCAGTGCACCCAGATCTCGCCGTCCGGCACGTCGGCCAGCCGCGCGGGAATCTCGTGGATCGGCACGTTCACCGCGTCCTGGATGTGTGCGGCCCGGTGCTCCTCGTCCCGGCGCACGTCGAGAACCTGGACCGCGCGGTGGTGCCGCACGTCGGCGAGCTCGGGGAAAGTGGCCGTCGGAAAGCTGGCCAGCGCCCCGTCCGCCCAGTCCTCGGGTGAGCCGGTGGCCTGGGCGGCGGGTCGGTCGATGCCGATCCGGACCAGCTCGCGCTGGGCCTCGGCAACCTGGTCGGCGTTCTCGGCGAGCAAGGTCACCGGCGTGCCCCAGCTGATCATCCAGCCCAGGTAGGTGGAGAAGGCGCCGTCGAGGCCGAAGTTCAGCGTGCCCTGCGCGTGCCCGGCCGCGAACGCGGTGCGGGTGCGGAGGTCCACGACCCACTCGCCGGCCTCGATCCGGCGGCGCAGCTCGGTGGCGTCGGCGCGGGCCGGCGGGCTGAGGTCCGGCTCCGCGGGGCCCTGGGAGTTGCGGGGTGCCATGTGCACGTAGTAGGCGGGCCAGTCGCCGAGGCCGTCGAGCAGCTCGCGGACGTAGGTGTCCTCGTCCTGGGTGAGCACCGGGTTGGCGCGCTTCTCCTGGCCGATCGTCGAGGACGTCGCGTCGGACTGGGTGGCCGAGCAGAAGGAGCCGAACCCGTGGGTGGGCAGGACCTCGGCGTCCTCCGGGAGCCGCTCGGCCAGCCTGTGAGCCGAGGCCCACTGGTGGCGCACGAGGCTGCCGGTGTGGTCCTCGCCGAGGAGGTCGGGGCGACCCGTCGAGCCGTAGAGCAGCGAGCCGCCGGTGAAGACCGCCACCTGGTCCCCAGAACCGTCGGGGTCCTCGGAGCCGGTCACCGTCAGGGCGTAGGAGAGGTGGGTGTAGGTGTGACCGGGCGTCGCGATCGCTTCCACCCGCATCCGGTCACCGACCTCGACCACGTCGCCCTCCCGGACCGGGGTCCGGTCGAAGGAGACCTTGTCGTCGGCGTTGAGCAGGTAGGCGGCGCCGGTGCGCTCGGCCAAGGCCAGCCCGCCGGTCACGTAGTCGTTGTGGATGTGGGTCTCGAAGACATGAGTGAGTCGAACGCCGGCATCCTCGAGGCTGGCCAGCACCCGGTCGATGTCGCGCTGCGGGTCGACGACGAAGGCCACCGTGCCGTCGTGCACCACATAGCTGCGGTCGCCGAGCGAGGGGGTCTCCAGCGGGACGATGGTGATGCTGTGCGTCTGCTTGACCTCGGTCACGACCGCCCCCTGTCGACCGGTCGGCCCGAGGCGGCCCAGTCGCGCGTGCCGCCGGCCACGGACGCGGCATGGAAGCCGTTGCGGTTGAGCAGGTCGGTCATGGCCAGCGAGCGGTTGCCGGTCGCGCAGATCACGTAGACGGGCTTGGCCTTGTCCAGCTCGCTCATCCTGGAGGCGAGCTGACCCATCGGGATCAGCTGCGCCCCAGGCACGTGGCCGGCGACGAACTCCATGGGCTCGCGGACGTCGACGACCTGACCGGTGTCGCGGTGGGCGGCGAAGGTCTCGGTGTCGACTTCGGGTGTCGCGTAACTCATCCGGATGAGTCCTCTCCATCGTCGGGGACTTGTGGCGGAATACCGAGGGGGGTATGTATGGTTGGGACCGTAACACACCCCAGGGGGTATGTTCTCCGCGAACGGCTCCCCGTCAAACCTTAGGAGCGAAACCATGTCGACCGTGAACCTCGGCGCTGAGAACTTCGAGAAGACCATCACCGAGAACCAGATCGTCCTCGTCGACTTCTGGGCCTCCTGGTGCGGGCCGTGCCGCATGTTCGCCCCGGTCTACGAGGCCGCCTCGAAGAACCACCCCGAGATCGTGTTCGGGAAGGTGGACACCGAGGCCGAGCGCGCGCTCGCCGGTGCCGCGCAGATCAGCTCCATCCCCACGCTGATGGCCTTCAAGGACGGCGTCATGGTGTTCTCCCAGCCCGGCGCGCTGCCCGCAGCCGCGCTCGAGCAGGTGATCACCGCGGTCACCGAGCTCGATGTCGAGAAGGCGAAGGCCGAGGCCGAGGCGAGCCGCAGGAGCGCCTGATGCCCTACACGCTGACGACCACCCTGGACCGCGGGTACGCCGAGAGCGTGGCGGCGGTCCGCGAAGCCCTGGCCGACCAGGGCTTCGGGATCCTCACCGAGATCGACCTGCGCGCCACCTTCAAGGCCAAGCTGGACGTCGAGGTGGCGCCCCAGGTCATCCTGGGCGCCTGCCGGCCGCCGCTGGCCTACCAGGCTCTGGAGGCCGACCCGTCGGTGGCTGCGGTCCTGCCGTGCAACGTCGTCGTCCGGTCCCTGGACGAACACCGCACCGTGGTGGAGGCCTTCGATCCCGACGTCATGATGGGGTTGGCCGACAGCGAGCGCGGCAACGCTGCCCTGCAGAGCGTTGCCGCCGATGCCAAGCAGCGTCTCACCGCTGCCCTGGGTGCCCTCGGTTCCTCGGGGACGTCCGACCCGAGCACCAGCGACGAGCACGTGGAGTAGCGATGATGGAGTTGGACCCGGCCGAGATGTCCTCGGTGATCAACCGGATCAAGCGTGCCCAAGGCCAGTTGGCCGGTGTCCTGCGGATGCTGGAGGAGGGCCGGGACTGCGAGGATGTCGTCACCCAGCTCGCCGCCGTGTCCCGCGCCCTGGACCGAGCCGGCTTCGCGATCGTCGCTACCGGGCTGCAGCAGTGCCTCACCAGCGGCGACGCTCTGGACAGCGTGGACGTGAAGAAGATGGAGAAGCTCTTCCTCTCGCTCGCCTGACCGGCTCACCCGCGCAGCGACCCCATCCAGTCCTCGACGGCGTCGGGATCCCGGGGAAGGGCTGCCGACAGGTTCCGGTGACCGTCCTCGGTGACCAGGATGTCGTCCTCGATCCGGATGCCGATGCCGCGCAGCTCCTCGGGAACCAGCAGGTCGTCCTCCTGGAAGTACAGACCAGGCTCGACGGTGAGCACCATCCCCGCGGCGAGGTCTCCGCGCTGGTAGGCCTCCGGCCGCGACCTCGCGCAGTCGTGGACGTCCATCCCGAGCATGTGGCTGGTCGAGTGCAGCGTCCACCGGGCGTAGACCTTGCTGTCCGGTGACAGGGCCTCCTGGGCGGGCACCGGCAGGAGCCCGAGGTCCTCCAGCCCGTGCGCCAGGACTGACATCGCCGCCTCGTGCGGCGCGAGAAACGCCGCACCGGGGCGCACCGCGTCGATGCCGGCCTGCTGGGCGGTCAGCACGAGGGTGTAGAGGTCCCGCTGCACTCCGGAGTAGCGCCCGTCCACCGGCAGGGTACGGGTGACGTCGGCGGTGTAGAGGTCGTGTCCCTCCACCCCCATGTCGAGCAGCAGCAGCTCGCCGGGCCTCACCGGCCCGGAGTTGTCGATCCAGTGCAGCGTCGTCGCGTGCCGGCCGCCGCCGACGATCGAGTCGTAGCCCACGTCGTTGCCCTCGGCGCGGGCGCGCCGCCAGAACGTCCCCTCGATCCAGCGCTCGCCGTGCTCGAGGACCCGGTCCCATTCGCGTGCGGCGTCCTCGAAACCGCGGGCGGTGATGTCACAGGCCTGCTGGAGTCGGCCGACCTCCCAGGCGTCCTTGACCAGCCGGAGCTCGCCGAGCACGGTGGCCAGCTCGCCGTCTCGCGTCTCGTCGGCCGGCACCAGGGCGTCCACGCGCGCGTCCACACCGCGGAGCACGCGCGTCTTCGATCCTCCGGTCAGCGCCGCGGGCAGTTCGTCGATGTGCCGGCACTCGATCCCCAGCGACGAGGACAGCTCGCCCAGCGAGGGGCGCCGACCCACCCAGAGCTCGCCATACACCCGGTCCCGGAAGAACTCGTCGGTGTCGCGCCGCGACCGCGGCCGCGCGAAGAGCACCGCCCCGCCGTCCTCGACGACCAGCACCGCGTCGCTGGTCTGGTTGCCGGTCAGGTGCGTGTGCGCGGTCTCGGGGCGGAAGCGGTAGTCGGTGTCGTTGGCCCGCGTCTTGTAGCCGCCGGCGGGCACGACCAGGCGTTCGCCGGGCAGCAGTTCGGCGAGCCGGTCTCGGCGCGCCTGCGCCCACGGCGCCACCGGGTGCGGGGGCAGGTCGAGCTCGCGGTCGCCCCAGCCGGTGCGCATGAAGGCGGCGTACGCCGCAGGCACTGCCTGGTCGTGGGACGCCGTGCTGTCCTGTCCGCCGGGCTGTTCCCGGCTCACCCGGTCGCTGCTCATCGAGCCACTGTACGACCGCGCGACTCCGCGGCGGCTGCCCCGGAGCGAGCCAGGGGAGGGCGCATGGGGCACGTCGCGACGCTGAGCCCAAACTCGGCACGGGGTTTGGCCGTCGGACGCTCCCGATAGCCTCGGTCCATGACCTGGACCGCCAGAGACGGCCCGGTACGGGGCTCCGGCGCCCCAGCACCCGCGCTCGGGCTGCCGCCCCCCGCCGTACCCCCGGCGGTAAAGGGCGCCCGCGGTGCTCGCGGGGTGCTGTTCCTGGTGCTCCTGGCCGCAGCGCTGGTCGTGGGAGCCGCGGTCCTGGGTCTTGTCCTCGTGGCGTCGGGACGTCCGGACGCCGTGGCGGTGGGCATGGTGCTGGCCGCGCTCCCGGTCGGGCCGCTGGTCGCGTGCTACCTCTGGCTTGACCGCTACGAGCCCGAGCCGACCCGCTGGCTGGCGCTGTCGTTCCTGTGGGGAGCGCTGGTGGCGACGGCTGCGGCGATGATCGTCCAGCTCGCCGACCAGGCGGTCAACGGGTCGGACGAGGTCTGGTCGGCCGTCGTGACCGCGCCCGTGGCCGAGGAGGCGGGCAAGGGCGTGTTCGTGCTGCTGCTCCTCTGGTCGCGGCGCCACGTCATCGACGGCGTCCTCGACGGGCTGGTGTACGCCGGGTTCGTCGGCATCGGCTTCGCCTTCACCGAGAACATCCTCTACTTCGCCGGCGCGTACTCGGGCGGTCCCGGCTTCGGCGACGGCGGCATCGAGTCCGCGACCGGGCTGTTCATCCTGCGCGGAATCTTCAGCCCGTTCGCGCACCCGGTCTTCACCTCCGCGGTCGGCGTCGGCGTCGGGATCATGGTCTCCGCTCGTCGTCCTGCCTGGCGGGTCGCGGCGCCGATCGCCGGGTACGTCGTCGCGGTCCTCCTGCACGCCGGCTGGAACGGCTCGGCCTTCCTCGCCGACGGCGCCTACTTCCTGATGACCTACGCGTTCGCGATGGTCCCGGGCTTCCTCGCCCTGGTCGGCCTGGCTCTGTGGGCCCGCTACCGCGAGGGCGTCCTACTGGCCCGGGCGATGACCGATCTGGCCCGGCGTGGCTACCTGCATCCCGACGAGGTGGCCTGGTTGGTGCGGCTGCCCGCCCGGCGCACCGCCCGCCGCAACGCGACGCTGCGCGGGGGGCCCGAGGCCGAGCGGATCATGCGCGACTACCAGCAGCAAGCCATCGAGCTGGCGTTCCTGCACCACCGGGTGCTCCGCGGGACGGCGCCGCCCGACGCGAGCGAGCGCGGAACGCTGATGGCCCAGCGGCTGGCCGTCCTCCGGGCACACCTGCTCTATCCCCAGCACGCGGGCATCTCCGCCGCGCCGCGCCACCGACGGGAGTGGGCATGATCGGCCTGCCGCGCGAACGCGGCGGCACCGGCGACCAACCGGGGGCCGGCACGCACGGGCTCACCCGCGACGCCCTCCACGGCGACGGCGCCTCCCTGTCCGCCGCCCTCGACGCCCTGCGCGGAAGGCTGGAGCAGGTCCGGCTCCCGCTGCAGCTGCCGGACGTCGAGGCGACCCGGGCCGCGCGTGCGGAGGTTCTCGGCCAGCTGCACGACTACGTGCTGCCGCGGCTGGCGCAGATCGAGGCGCCGCTGCTGGCCGTGGTCGGAGGCTCGACAGGCGCGGGGAAGTCCACCCTGGTCAACTCGGTGGTCGGGAGCCGCGTCAGCGAGCCGGGGGTGCTGCGGCCGACGACGCGGTCACCGGTGATCGCCTTCAACCCCGCCGACGCCGACTGGTTCACCGACGAGCGGATCCTGCCCGAGCTGGCCCGCACCAGCGCCGCCTCCACCGACCCCGGGGCGCTCCAGCTGGTGCCCGTCGACGCTGTGCCCGAGGGGCTGGCGATCCTCGACGCCCCGGACATCGACTCTGTCGAGGTGCGCAACCGCCGGCTGGCCTCGCAGCTGCTCGCGGCTGCCGACCTGTGGCTGTTCGTCACCTCCGCGGCCCGCTACGCCGACCAGGTCCCCTGGGAGTTCCTGCGCGCCGCCGTCGAGCGCAGCGCCGCGGTCGCGATCGTGCTGGACCGGATCCCGGCCGGTGCCGAGGCTGAGGTCGCGGCGCACCTGCGCGAGATGCTCGACGCACGAGGGCTCGAGCGGTCGCCCCTGTTCACGGTCGCCGAAGGCCCCGTCGACGCGGCCGGGCTGCTGTCGGCCGGCACCGTGGGGCCGGTGCGGGAATGGCTGGCGGACCTCGCCGCCGACGTCGGAGCCCGGGCCGCGGTGGTCCGGCAGACGCTGGACGGAGCGGTGCGCTCGGTGGCTCGGCGATCCGAGGAGGTTGCCCAGGCGCACGCTGCGCAGGTGGCGATGGCCGAGCGGCTGCATGCCGACGTCGACCATGCCTTCGCGCAGGCCCGGCGTGAGGTCGCCGAGGCGTCGGCCGACGGCAGCCTGCTCCGCGGCGAGGTGCTGGCGCGCTGGCAGGAGTTCGTCGGGACCGGAGAGCTGCTGCGCTCGTTGGAGTCGCGGGTCGGCTGGCTCCGCGACCGGGTCAACGGCTGGTTCCGGGGCCGGCCGCAGACCGCCGAGCGGGTGAGCGTCGCGGTGGAGAGCGGCCTGGAGTCCTTACTGATCGAGCACGCCGAGGCCGCCGCGGAGCGCGCCTGGCACTCGTGGTCCTCGATCGAGGCGGGCCGGCGGCTGCTGTCCGCTCCCGCCAACCCCGCGGGCGATGAGGCGGCGCCGGCCCCGCCGCAGGATCTCGGCCGGGCCTCGCGGGAGTTCCGGGTCCGGGCGGAGCGAGCGGTGCGCGACTGGCAGGGAGATGTGCTCGCGATGGTGCGCACCGAGGGCGCCGAGAAGCGCACGACCGCGCGGTTCCTCGCCTTCGGCGTCAACGGCCTGTCGGTGGCCTTGATGATCGTCGTGTTCGCCCACACAGCCGGGGTGACCGGGGCGGAGGCCGGCATCGCGGGCGGCAGTGCCGTGCTGGGTCAGAAGCTGCTCGAGGCGGTGTTCGGCGACCACGCGGTCCGCAGGCTCGCAGAGCAGGCACGGGTTGACCTCGAGACGCGGGTGGAGGACCTCTACGCCGAGGAGGCCGCCCGCTACACCGACCTGCTCGCCCGCCTCCGTCTGGACCCCCACGACACCGCGTCGCTGCACCAGGCCGCCGGCCGGGTGAGCGCGCTCGCCGTGAAAGAGGTCCGGTGACGTCCTCGGCCGGCGGGCTCGTGGAGAGCGCCCGGCGGCTGGTCGGCAGGGGGCGCACACCCGTGGGCGAGCGGCTGGAGGCACTTGCCGCCGCGGCCGCGACGGCCCGCGGCCGGGTCGGCGACGACCTGGTCGACCACGCAGAGGCGGTGGTGCGGCGCGCGTCCGGGCGCCTCGCGCTCTCCGGTGACCACACCGTCGTGGCGCTCGCCGGGGCCACCGGGTCCGGCAAGTCCTCGACGTTCAACGCGCTGGCCGGCGTCGAGCTCACCGCCGTCGGCGTACGCCGCCCGACGACGTCGGCGACCACGGCGCTCACCTGGGGCGACGACGAGCCCGTCGAGCTGCTCGACTGGCTGCAGGTCCCGCGCCGTCACCGGGTCGGACACACCGACCCCGCCGACCCGGCACCCGCCCCCTCGGGTCGTGGCCCAGGGCGGGACCCGGACCTGGACGGGCTGGTGCTGCTTGACCTCCCCGACCACGACTCGACGGAGGTGGCGCACCACCTCGAGGTCGACCGGCTGGTGCAGATGGTGGACCTGATGATCTGGGTGGTCGACCCGCAGAAGTACGCCGACGCGGCCCTCCACGAGCGATACCTGCGCCCGCTGGCAACCCACCGTGGGGTGATCGTGCTGGTGCTCAACCACATCGACGAGGTGGCTCCGGACCGGCGCACCGACCTGGTCGCCGACCTGACCGGGCGGCTGGAGGAGGACGGCCTGCACCGGGTGCCGGTGCTCACCACCTCGGCCCGGCACGGCGAGGGCGTGGCGGAGCTGCGCGCGCTGGTGGCCCGCCGGGTGCGCGAGAAGCGGTCGGCGGCGGAGCGGCTTGCCGCCGACATCACCGCCGCGGCGAGCGCCCTGGACAGCGCGAACGGGGAGGCGCAGCCTGGGACGCTGCGCAGGGCCGACCGCGCCGAGCTGGTCGAGGCGCTGTCCGACGCCGCCGGCGTCCCCACGGTGGTCCACGCGGTGGAGAGAGCGGTGGGCCGTCGCGCCACGCAGCACACCGGCTGGCCGTTCACCGCATGGCTGCGGCGGCTGCGCCCGGACCCGCTCAAGAGACTGCACCTCGACCTGGGCTCGGCGGGACGCGAGCTAACCGGGATCGGTCGCGCGTCGGTTCCCGAACCCACCCGCGTCCAGCGCGCTCGTGTGGACACCGCCGTTCGCGGCGCGGCCGACGCCGTCGGGGCGCAGCTGTCCCCGCCGTGGTCCCGCGCGGTCCGCCGCGCTTCGGTGTCCCGGCTCGACGCGCTGGCCGACGCGCTGGACCGCGCGGTCGCCGGCACCGACCTCGGGGCCTCACGGATCCCGGTGTGGTGGCGCATCGCCCGGCTGCTGCAGCTGCTCCTTGCTCTGGCCGTCCTGGTCGGCGCGCTCTGGCTCGGCGCGCTGGCCGTGCTGGGATATCTCCAGATGCCGGCGCCGGACCCGCCCGAGGAGTACGGCCTGCCGGTGCCGACGCTGCTGCTCATCGCGGGGCTCGCCGGCGGCCTGGCGCTCGCGGTTCTCGCCAAGGTCGTCAACCGGTTCGTCGCGCGCTCTCGGGCTCGGTCCGCCCGCCGCCGGCTGCGCGCTGCGATCGGAGCGGTCGCCGACGACCTGGTGGTGGCCCCCATCGACGCGGAGCTGAAGGCCTACGCCGAGGTCCGCGAGTCGTTGGAGCGCGCCCTGCGCTGAGTCGCGCACTGGCCGCACGACATCCACAGCGGGCATCCCCGGCCACCACCGCACAGGCCGGCGAGCGTGACTGGTCGGGCCGCCGCGGCCAGATCACCCTGGAGCAGTCAGGCCCCGACCGGGGAGCCACGGCCCGAGGAGCAGCGCATGAACGACACCTACATCACCTTCCACGGATACGCTGGCAGCGACGTGCGCCACCGCGCCGCGAAGGACGTGAGCGTGGCCACGCTCCGGGTTGCCTCCACGCCGCGGCTCAAGCGTGAGGGCGAGTGGGTGGACGGGGAGACGACGTGGTACTCCGTGACCGCATGGCGGACCCTTGCCGACCACGTGCACCGCTCGGTGCACAAGGGGGACCCGGTGATCGTGCACGGTCGGCTGCGCACCGAGTCCTGGCAGGCACAGGACGGCACCACCAGCACCACGCTGCACGTGGAGGCGACCATGGTGGGACACGACCTGACCCGAGGGCTGAGCCACTTCGTCAAGACGCCCCGACCCGAGAGGGTCAGGTCTGCCGCCGGCGTCGACGAGCGTTGGGACCCCGCGGCCTCGTCGGACTCCGGGGACGCCGCAGACGCCGTGGGCCTGCCGCACCCGGGCGAGGAGCCGGAGGACCCGGGCGAGGAGCCGGCGGACGACGCCGCGTGAGACAACCGCACCGCGGGCCTGGGCTCACGAGAAGCGCACCGGGGCGTGGGGCCGGGTCGGCCGCCAGCGGGTTGGATCGGCTCGCCCGCCGCACCGTAGGGTGACCGATCATGGCTGACTACGTCTTCACGCTGCGCAATGTGCGCAAGGCCCATGGCGACAAGGTCGTCCTCGACAACGTCACGCTCTCGTTCCTCCACGGTGCCAAGATCGGCGTCGTCGGCCCCAACGGCACCGGCAAGTCGTCGCTGCTGCGGATCATGGCCGGGCTCGACCACCCGAACAACGGCGACGCGATCAAGGATCCCGAGGCCACGGTCGGGATGCTCCAGCAGGAGCCGCCGCTGACCGAGGGCAGGACCGTGCTGGAGAACATCGAGGAGGCGGTCGCCGGGATCAAGGGCAAGCTTGACCGGTTCAACGCGATCTCCGAGGAGATGGCCAGCCCCGACGCCGACTACGACAAGCTGCTGACCGAGATGGGTGACCTCCAGACCGATCTCGACCACGCCGATGCGTGGGACCTCGAGAGCCGGCTCGACCAGGCGATGGACGCGCTGCGCTGCCCGCCCTCGGAGGCGCCGGTGGACAACCTGTCCGGGGGTGAGCGCCGCCGGGTGGCGCTGTGCAAGTTGCTGCTCCAGCAGCCCGACCTGCTCCTTCTCGACGAGCCGACCAACCACCTCGACGCCGAGTCGGTGCAGTGGCTCGAAGGCCACCTGGCGGCGTACCCCGGCGCGGTCCTGGCGGTCACGCACGACCGCTACTTCCTCGACAACGTGGCCAGCTGGATCCTCGAGCTGGACCGGGGCCGCACCCACCCCTACGAGGGCAACTACTCCACCTACCTGGAGACCAAGCAGGAGCGTCTGAAGATCGAGGGCGCCAAGGACGCCAAGCGCGCCAAGATGCTCGAGCGCGAGCTGGACTGGGTCCGGTCGAACCCCAAGGCCCGCCAGGCCAAGAGCAAGGCCCGGCTCGCGCGCTACGACGAGCTGGCTTCGGAGGCGGAGCGGCTCCGCAAGATTGACGCTTCCGAGATCAACATCCCGCCCGGTCCCCGGCTGGGCGACGTCGTGCTCGAGGCGAACGACCTCACCAAGGGTTTCGGCGACCGGATGCTGATCCACGACCTGTCGTTCTCGCTCCCGCGCGCGGGCATCGTCGGCGTGATCGGTCCCAACGGGGTCGGCAAGACCACGCTCTTCCGGATGATCGTGGGCCAGGAGACGCCAGACGACGGCGCCCTCACCGTCGGCAAGACCGTGAGGATCTCCTACGTCGACCAGAGCCGGGGCGGCCTCGACCCGACCAAGAACGTATGGGAGGTCGTCTCCGACGGACTGGACCACATCAAGGTGGCGAGCTTCGAGATGCCGTCGCGGGCCTACATCGCCTCCTTCGGGTTCAAGGGTGCCGACCAGCAGAAGAAGGCAGGCGTGCTCTCCGGGGGCGAGCGCAACCGGCTCAACCTGGCGATGACGCTCAAGATGGGCGGCAACATGCTGCTGCTCGACGAGCCCACCAACGACCTGGACGTCGAGACGCTCCAGTCGCTGGAGGACGCCCTGCTGGAGTTCCCCGGCTGTGCGGTGATCACCTCCCACGACCGGTGGTTTCTGGACCGGACCGCCACCCACATCCTCGCCTGGGAGGGCGACGAGGACGACGAGGGCACGTGGTTCTGGTTCGAGGGCAACTTCGCCTCCTACGAGGCCAACAAGGTCGAGCGGCTCGGGGCCGAGGCCGCCCGCCCACACCGGGTCACCCACCGCAAGCTCACCCGCGACTGACCCGATCCCCCTGCGCCGAGTCGCCGCAGCCTCGCCGCAGCCTCGCCGAGGATGCGACGACTCGGGACCTTCGGGATGCAGATGCGCGACGATGCCCCGGTGACGCGACACCTCTACCGCTGCCCGCTGCGTTGGGCCGACATGGACCAGTTGGGCCACGTCAACAACGTGACCTACGTCGACTACCTCCAGGAGGCCCGGGTGGACATGCTCCGGGTGCACCCTCCGGCCCCCGGAGGCGAGGAGCTCGCCGAGGGTGTCGTCGTGGTCCGCCACGAGGTGAAGTACCTCGCGCCCCTGGTCTTCCGACACCACCCGGTCAACGTCGAAGCCTGGGTCACGCAGGTCCGGGCGGCCACCTTCACGCTGGCCTACGAGGTCTTCGACGAGACCGACGAGGGTCGAGAGGTCTATCTGCGAGCCCGGTCGGTGCTCTCGCCGTACGTCTTCGACGGCGAGCATCCGCGCCGGCTGCACCCGCGGGAGCGCGAGGTGCTGAGCGGCTTCCTCGAGCCGGACGGCGAGCCGCTTCGACCGGAGGTGACCGTGGACGCGGCCGAGCCCGGCCGCCGCTGCCGCTACGACTGCGCCGTCCGCTTCTCCGACGTCGACGCCTACCGCCACGTCAACAACGTCCGCTACTACGAGTACTTCCAGGAGGCTCGCATCGCGCTCCTGAGCACCCTGGCCCACGACCCCTCCGGGCACGGACCGATGGACGTGGTCGTCGCTCAGGTCGACGTCGACTACCGCGCGCCGCTGTTGTTCCGCGACCGGCCGTACGCCGTGGACACGTGGGTGGCCTCCGTCGGGCGCTCGTCCTACGTCATCGGCGCCGAGATCCTCGACGGCGACCGAGTGCTGTCGCGATGCCGGGCCGTGATGGTGGCCTTCGACTCCAGCACCCAGCACTCCGCGCCGCTCACCGAGGAGGAGCGCGCCATGCTCCACGCCGCCCCGCGCGCGGACTAGTCAGGGCTCGGCGGCTCACCGACGAGGGTCTGCCCGGGAGGGGGACCTGGGCTCAGTCCTCGGTGTTGAGCATGAACTGGGCGGCGTAGGTCACGTAGCCCCAGAACCGGGCGTCCTGCTCGGCCGTGAGGCCCGCCGCGTCCAGCCCGGCCCGGAAGTGCAGCAGCCAGTGCTCGGCCGCTTCCCGGTTCACTCGGAACGGCGCGTGACGCATCCGCAAGCGTGGGTGACCGCGTTCCTGGGAGTACGTCGTGGGGCCGCCCCAGTACTGCGTCAGGAACATCGCGAGCCGCCACGCAGCCGTGCCGTCGGCCAGATCGTCGGCCGGGTACATCGGGGCGAGGACCTCGTCGGTGGCGACGCCCTCATAGAACCGAGCCACGATCCTCTCGATGACCGGAAGGCCGCCGATCTCCTCGAAGAAGGTCTGGGTGCTTGTCTCGCTGTCGGTGCGGGTCTGGGGCTCGCTCACGTGTTCATTCTCCCTGAGAGATGGATAGGTTGACGCCACCACCGACGGAAGGAGACGCCGCATGGCGACCACGCGCAAGGCAAACACCCACTGGGAGGGCTCGCTGTTCGAGGGCTCGGGCACAGTCAGCCTCCAGTCCAGCGGCCTGGGCACCTACCACGTGACCTGGCCTGCCCGAGCCGAAGAGCCCGATGGCAAGACCAGCCCCGAGGAGCTCATCGCGGCCGCACACTCCGCGTGCTTCTCGATGGCGCTGTCGAACGGCCTGGCCCAGGCCGGGACCCCGCCGACCTCGCTGGAGGTCTCGGCCGAGGTCACCTTCCAGCCGGGAGAGGGGATCACCGGGATCCACCTGACGGTGGTCGGCGCCGTGGAGGGCGTGGATGCGGACACGTTCGGATCGGCCGCCGAAGACGCCAAGGCCAACTGCCCGGTCTCCCAGGCGCTGACGGGCACCACCATCACCCTCGACGCATCCCTGTCCTGACCGGGCGCCGCCCCTCGCGCCTGGCCTATGGTCGGCCGCCTTCGGCTCAGGTGACCGGTTCTTGACGCGGTCGGAGGCGGCGGCGGCCTCAGTGGTCCGTCTCGCCGGCCGCGGTGGCCTGCGCCGGGCCGGCGGGCGGGTCGCGGTGCCAGAGGACACGCTGAGGGAACGGGATCTCGATGCCCTCGCGGTCGAAGCGCTCCTTGATCCGCTGACGCAGGATCCGCGCCACCGCCCACTGTTCCAGCGGAGCGGTCTTGATCGCCACCCGGACCGCGATGCCGTCGGCCTCCATCCGCTCCACGCCCCAGACCTCGGGCTCTTCCAGGGTCCTCTCCCGGAACTCCTGCTCGGCCCACATCTCGTGGCACAGCGCCTCGAGGACCGCGCGGACCCTGGCCAGGTCCTCGCCGTAGGCCACGGAGACGTCCAGCACGGTGCGGGCCCAGTTCTGGCTCATGTTGCCCACCCGCATCACCTCGCCGTTGCGGATGTACCACACCGTCCCGTTGACGTCCCGCAGCCGGGTAACCCGCAGGGTGACCGCCTCCACGACGCCGGTGGCCTCGCCGAGGTCCACGACGTCGCCGATGCCGTACTGGTCCTCGAAGAGCATGAAGATGCCGGCGAAGAAGTCCTGGACCAGCGCTTGCGCGCCGAAGCCGACCGCCAGGCCTAGGATTCCGGCGCCCGCCAACAGCGGCCCGATGTTCACCTCGAACTCGGCCAGCACCATGATCAGGACCACGGTGACGACGGCGAACGTGGTCACGCTCTTGAGCACCGTGCCCATGGTCTCGGCCCGCTGCTTGCGCCGCGCGGCGGCGATCCGCGTGGTGGCGGTGTCGGCCACCGGCTCGGACAGCCGGCCCTCGCCGACCGGGGGCGCGACCCCGATGGAGGCCCGCGCGACGAGCCGACCGATGACCTTGAAGGCGAGCCAGCGGGCGATCAGACCCAGCACGAGGATGAACAGGATGACCGCTGGCTTGGCGACCAGCCAGTCGGCGGCAGCCGCTGCCCAGTTGTTGCCCGTCAGGTCACGAACCGAGCGGCACAGCCAGTCCTCGCGCTCGCATGTGGGCGCTTCGGGGGAGGTGACCAGCGAGATCATCGCAGCAGGGTAGCGAGCGCAGGCATACCTCCCTCGCCCCGGCGGTAGGCTGCGGCCGTGACGACCGACAACCCCGCGACCGTGTCCCGGCACCGGAAGCCCACCCGGCACCGCAGGAGAGCCGGGCGCGCCACCGCCGCGGCACTCGGGATCGCCGCCGCGACACTGGCCTCGCCGGCCCTGGCCGTGCCACCGGAGACCTGGGAGGCCGAGCAGGCGAATCCCACCGCCACCCTGCTGGTCATCGTGGGAATCAGCCTGGGGCTGATCGCACTGATCTCGTTGCTGGTCTACCTGCCCGGCATGATCCGCCGGCAGTCCACTGAGCCGGCGCTGAGCTTCCGCGAGAATCCCGAGTGGTTCGGCGGCCCCCGGGCGGGGCTGGAGGCCGCCGAGGGCGCTGAGCCCGCTGAAGAGAGAGGTGGAGCCGGTGCGCGGTGGTGATGGCTTCTCGTCCGAGCAGCGGGCGTCGATCGATAGGGCGATCCGGGACGCGGAGACGGTCTGCCGCTATGAGTTCTCGGTCTTCGTAGGCCCGGTCGAGGGCGACCCCCGGGCCTTCGCCGAGCGGCTGCACGGCACCCTGTTGGCCCCGGCCCGGTCGGTGCTGGTGATGGTCGACCCGCAGGCGCGTGCGCTCGAGGTGGTCACCGGCGCCGATGTCCGCCGCGAGCTCGAAGACCACGAGGTCCAGCTGGCGATCATCGACATGCAGAGCATGTTCACCCACGGCGACCTCTGCGGGGGGATCGTGCGCGGCATCCACCGACTGGCCGACCACGCCCGGCATCCGCTGACGCGGCACGCCGAGGGCTGAGGTGCGGGGGCCGTCGGGCTACTCGCGTGGCCGGTTGGCGGCCCGGCTCGCCGGGACCTATGTGTTCGTGGTGGCGCTGGCCTGCGGGTACGTCGTGGTGGACATCCTGTGGATCGACCGC
Organism: uncultured Actinomycetota bacterium; assembly: GCA_963745245.1. Classification (GTDB taxonomy): domain Bacteria; phylum Actinomycetota; class Actinomycetes; order Propionibacteriales; family Nocardioidaceae; genus Marmoricola_A. The sequence continues at coordinate 198,806 of CAVUWU010000001.1, read as the reverse complement.
CCGGACGCCTCCCTCGCGGGGGTCTGGCCGCTGGTCCTCACCTTGCCGACCTCCGCGGCCGTGGTACTGGCCGGCGACCTCGGCACCTCGCTGCCCGAGGGGGGACGCGTGGTGCTCACCGCCGGCCTGCTGCTGGCCTGCGGCCTGCTGCAGGCCTGGGTGCTGTGGGTGGCACTGCGCGGGAAACGGGTCCGGGCCGCACGAGCGCAGGGCTAGGTCGCCCGGGGTCGGCCGGCGGCGTCACGCTCTTGGGCGGCGAGCGCGCGTTCGAGGTCGGCGGCACCCTCCCGGACGAAGCGCACCGCAGCGGGGTTCACCGGGTGCGAGCCGGTCGACGCCAGCCACGCGCGGACCCGCTCGAGGGTGGCCGCGGTGGCCAGCGCCCGGGGGAACATGTTCTGGAGCACGACGCTGGCCCGGAACACGCCGAGCCGCTCCCATACCGTCGAGGCCATCTCCAGGTAGCGCTCGACGTACGGCTCGAGCAGCTCCTCCTGGCCCGGCACCTGGAACCGCATGGCGATCTGGCGCAAAGTCTCGTTGGGGGTCTCGGCGCTCTCGACGGCCCGGTGCCAGGCGGCCTCCTTCGCCTCGGGCGTGGGCATCACGGTGCGCGCCGCCGCTGCCCGCTCGCGTCCGGAGATCGTGGCGTCTCGCGCGAGTTCCGCGTCCACGGCGGCCTCGTCGGCCCGGCCGTGCTCGGCGAGCGCGGTGAGCAGGGCCCAGCGCAGGTCGGTGTCGACCGTGAGTCCTGAGGGCTGCTGGGAGCCGTCGTACCAGCTGCGCACCCGTTCCAGAGCCGCCTCACCGTGCGCCGCACCCGCGCAGCCGCGCACCAGGGCGAGTTGGTGGTCGCTGCCCGGCTCGGCGGCATCCACCAAGGCGAACAGACCCTCCTCCCAACGCTGCCGGAGGGCCTCACGATGCTCCGGGGCGGAGTACAGGTCCAGTGCCGTGGTCGCATAGCGGAGCAGGGCCTGGACGGCGGTCAGGTCGGACTCGCCGCCCACGCCGCGCAGGACCAGGTCGAGGAAGTCGCTGGTCGCCATCTCGGCGTCGCGGGTCATGTCCCAGGCAGCTCCCCAGCACAGGGCCCGGGCGAGCGAGTCGTCGAGGGTGTCGATGCCCGACACCAGCGTCTGCAGCGAGCGCTCGTCCAGCCGGATCTTGGCGTAGGTGAGGTCGCCGTCATTGAGCAGCACCAGGTCGGGTCGCCGCTCGCCCACGAGCGCGTCGACCTCCGTGCGATGGCCGACGACGTCGATCTCGACCGCCCCGCGGCGGGTCAGTCGGCCCTCGACCCGGTCATAAAGCCCCACGCCGATCCGGTGCCGGCGCAGCGTGGGGGAGTCCGGGTCGGCGCCCTGCAGCACCGCGAACGAGGAGAAGGTGCCGTCCAGGGCCACCTCGAAGGCGGGGCTGAGAGTGTTGACCCCCGACGTCTGCAGCCACTCCTGCGCCCAGGATTTCAAGTCTCGCCCCGAGGCGGACTCCAAGGCGCCCAGCAGGTCGGTGAACTCGCTGTTGCTGAAGGCGTGCTTGGCGAAGTAGGCGCCGAGGCCGCTGAGGAACTCCTCCTCGCCCACCCAGGCGACCAGCTGCTTCAGCGTGGATGCTCCCTTGGCGTAGGTGATCCCGTCGAAGTTCACCTCGACGGCCTCGAGGTCGCGGTTGTCCGCGGCGATGGGGTGGGTCGAGGGCAGCTGGTCCTGGCGGTAGGCCCAGTTCTTGCGGGCATTGGCGAAACCGGTCCAGGCGTCGGTGAACCGGGTCGCCTTGCTCATCGCGAAGTGGGAGGCCCACTCGGCGAAGGACTCGTTGAGCCACAGGTCGTCCCACCAGCGCATCGTCACCAGGTCGCCGAACCACATGTGCGCCATCTCGTGGAGCACGGTGTTGGCGCGCTGCTCGTAGAACGCATGCGTCTGCCGGGAGCGGGGGAGGTACTCGTCGCGGAAGGTCACGCACGCGGCGTTCTCCATCGCGCCCATGTTGTACTCCGGGACGTAGGCCTGGTCGTACTTGCGCCCCTCCTCGCTCGTCCCGAACGGATAGGGGCGGCCGAAGGCCTCCTCGAAGAACGCGAACCCCCGTCGGGTGATGTCCACCAGCGCGTCGACGTCGAGGAAGGGTCGCATCGACTGCCGGCAGAAGTGGCCGAGCCTGATCGGTCCGTGCGGCCCCTGGTAGGTGTCGTAGCTGGCGGCGTACTCCCCGGCGACGAGCGCGGTGATGTACGTCGACATCCGCTCGGTGGCCCCGAAGGCCCAGGTCGCCCGGCCGTCGCCGACCGGGGACGGCTGCGGCGTCGGCGCGTTGGAGAGCACCGTCCAGCCCTCCGGCGCGGTCACGGTGAAGGTGAACACCGCCTTGAGGTCGGGCTGCTCGAAGGTGGTGTAGACGCGACGGGCGTCGGGGACCTCGAACTGCGTGTAGAGGTAGACCCGGTCGTCGGCCGGGTCCACGAAGCGGTGCAGACCCTCGCCGCTGCGGCTGTAGGTGCAGTCCGCCACGACGCGAAGCTCGTTGGTCGACTCCAGCCCGGTCAGCCGGATGCGGCTCTCGGCGTACACCTCGTCCGGGTCGAGGGCTCGCCCGTTCAGGGTGACCTCGTGCACCGTTGCCCCGACGAGGTCGGCGAAGGTGTCTGCGCCCGGCTCGCGGCAGTCGAACCTGACCACGGTCGTGGAGGCGAAGCTTCGCTCGCCGGTGGTGAGATCGAGGTCGACGGCGTAGGACTCGACGTCAATGAGCGCGGCGCGGGTCCGGGCCTCGTCGCGGGTCAGGTTCGTTCCGGGCATGGTGCATGCTCGCACGCCACCCGGCGCGCGCCGCCGCGAGGAACCCCCGCCATGCCCGTCCGTGGGGCATGCTGGCCCCATGACCCCCAAGGCGGAGTACCCATGGGACAAGATCGCGCGCTCGCAGCGGGCTGCGGCAGGGTTGGTCGTCGATGCGGCCAATCGCCTGCTGGAGATGGGAAGGGTCGGCGTCACCAAGCCCGACGACGTCCTGCGGGAGATGACCGCCATGCTCGCGGCGATGGGCCAGCTCGCCGGCAGCACGGCCAGGCCACTGGAGGCGTTCCTCAACAGCCAGCGGCAGCTGGCCGAGACCATGGACGCCTTCTCGGTGCTACAGCGCCAACTGGCCGACGTCATGGAGAACGCCGCGGCGAACCACCGGGCCGTGGTGGAGGCCTTGGAGGCGATGACCTCGCCGGTCGTGGGCATCGCCCACCGGCTCCGGCAGCAGGAGAAGGAGTGAGCGGCGTCGCCGACCGCTGAGTGCGACCGCGCCCGGCCTCCTAGGACTCGCCGTCGATGAGGAGGCGCTCGCCGTTGTCGACCAGTCGCAGGGACACCTGGTCGCTCCGCGTCGACCCGTCGACCATCGAGTAGGTGACCGTGTAGCTGACCGCCATCTGGTCGGGATCGGGGTCGACCGAGTCGAGCCGGGCGGAGTCGACCTGGGACCACCAGCCGTTGTATCCCTCGAACCCGCCGCTCTCCGCCTGGAAGGCCGGCGTCAGCGAGTCCCAGCCGGCTTGGGGGTCACTGGTGACGGTTTTCAGGTAGTCCCGGGTGAACTTCCTGATCTCCCTGGCCGTCACGACCCCGTCGGTGGCCGGGTTGTCGGGCGAAGGCTCCTCCGTGGGGCTGGCCGAGCCCGTCTGCTCCCCGGCGGTCGGCGTGCCGCCGGTGAGCAACCGGCCCACCACCGCGCCGCCGAGCACGATCGCGGCGAGGACCAAGGCCGCCGCGAGCATCAGCGCCCAGGGTCGCCGGCGACGGTCCACGGGAGGGTCCCGGCGCGGGTCGGGCTGTGACTGGGCCAGGGGCTGGGGTCGCGGGTCTGGCTGTGTCTGGGCCTGGGCCTGCGGCTTGGCCTGGGGTCGGGCCTGCGGTCGGGGCTGCGGTCGGGGCTGGGGCTGGGGTTTCGGCTCGTGCGGACCGCGCGCCAGGAAGGCGGCCACCTCGGCCATTGACCACCGCGCGGAGGGGTCCTTGGTCATCGTGGCCTCGAGCAACGGGGCCAGCCAGCCCGCATCGCGTGGACGCGGCGGGTCCTCGTGCACGATCCGATACAGGGCGCCGATGACGTTGCCGGACACCTCGTAGGGGGCCGTGCCGGTCAGCGCGTGGAAGAGGGTCGCCCCCAGGGACCACACGTCGCTGGCCGGGCGGGCGGGCGAGCCGCTGGCCACCTCGGGAGCCAAGTACGCCGGGGACCCGGTCATCAGCCCCGTCGCGGTCAGGGTCGCGTCGGCCTCCCCTCGGGCGATGCCGAAGTCGGTCAGCTTCACCTGGCCGTTCGAGGTCACCAGCATGTTGGAGGGCTTCACGTCGCGATGCACGATCCCGGCGCGGTGGGCGGCCGCCAGCGCGTCCGCGGCCTGGGAGAGCAGCCGGGCTGCGGTGTCGGGATCGAGCGCACCCCGCTCCCGGACGAGCCGCCCAAGGTCCACGCCCTCGACGTGCTCCATGACCAGCCACTGCTGGTCGCCCTCATGGGCGAGGTCGAACACCGCCACCACGTGAGCGTGACTGAGCGTGGCAGCGAGCCGGGCCTCGCGGGCCGCCCGAGCGGCATCGGGCGCGGCGCTGCCGGGTCCGTAGCCGATCCGCTTCAGCGCGACCTCGCGTCCCAGCAACTCGTCCTCGGCGAGCCACACCACGCCCATGCCGCCACGGCCGATCTCGGCGCGCAGTCGATAGCGGCCGGCGATCAACCGGTCGGTTGCCATCCGATGCCCCATCCCTCGCCATTCCGACTCCCTAGTGTCTCCCAGACGGAGGAACCCACCGACCACGCCATCGGTTGTCACTTCATGTGAACACCTCCACCGCACCACTGCAGTCCAGTTCTGGTTCGACCCGATGTGCCCGTGGGCCGTGGCGTCCTTCGGCCCGGTCGTGACGTCGGCGCCTCGACCCCGGGTTCGACCAGCTCAAGCGCACCCGGACCCGGGGGCCCCACGTCGGGTGATCCTAGGATCGCGTGCATGACGCGCGTCCTCTCCGCCGTGGCCTGGCCCTACGCCAACGGCCCCCGCCACATCGGCCACGTCGCCGGGTTCGGCGTGCCCTCCGACGTGTTCAGCCGCTACATGCGGATGGCCGGGCACGACGTCCTCATGGTCTCGGGCACCGACGAGCACGGAACACCCATCCTGATCGCCGCCGACGAGGCGGGTGTGAGCCCCCAGGCGCTCGCCGACCGCAACCACCGGCTGATCGCCGAGGACCTCTGCGCGCTGGGGGTGTCCTACGACCTCTACACCCGCACCACGACCCGCAACCACTACGGCGTCGTGCAGGAGATGTTCCTCGGCGTCTACCAGAACGGCTACTTCGTCGAGCGCACGGCGTACGGCGCGATCTCGCCGTCCACCGGGCGCACCCTGCCGGACCGCTACATCGAGGGCACCTGCCCCATCTGCGGCGCCGAGGGCGCCCGCGGCGACCAGTGCGACACCTGCGGCAACCAGCTGGACGCCCACGAGCTGGGCCACCCCCGGTCCCGGATCAACGGCGAGACGCCGCAGTTCGTCGAGACCCAGCACTTCTTCCTGGACCTGCCGGCCCTGGCCGAGGCCCTCGCGGCCTGGCTCGACGAGCGAGAGGCCAGCGGGAGCTGGCGGCCCAACGTGATCCGGTTCAGCCAGAACATCCTGGCCGAGATCAAGCCCCGGGCGATGACCCGGGACATCGACTGGGGGATCCCGGTCCCTTTGGCGGGCTGGCGCGACGATCCCGCCAAGCGGCTCTACGTCTGGTTCGACGCCGTCATCGGCTACCTCTCGGCGTCGGTGGAGTGGGCGCGCCGCCGCGCCGAGGCCGGAGACGACCCGGAGAGCTGGCGGGCCTGGTGGAACGACCCCGCCGCGCTGTCCTTCTACTTCATGGGCAAGGACAACATCACCTTCCACTCCCAGATCTGGCCCGCCGAGCTGCTCGCCTACTCCGGCCGGGGCAGCCGGGACGGCGCCCCGCGTCACCTCGGCGCTCTCAACCTGCCGACGGAGGTCGTCTCGAGCGAGTTCCTCACCATGGAGGGGCGCAAGTTCTCCTCCTCCCAGCGGGTCGTGATCTACGTGCGCGACATGCTCGAGCGCTACCAGGTCGACGCCTTCCGATACTTCGTGGCCGCCGCTGGCCCGGAGAACCAGGACGCCGACTTCACCTGGGCCGAGTTCGTGCGGCGCACGAACGACGAGCTGGTCGCAGGCTGGGGCAACCTGGTGAACCGCACGGCCACCCTGATCGCGAAGAACTTCGGGGAGATCCCCGCACCCGGCGAGCTCACCGCCACCGACCAGGCGCTGCTGGACGCCGTGGAGGCCGGCTTCGGCTCGGTCGGTGACCTGATCGCCCGGCACCGCCAGAAGCAGGCGATCGGGGAGGCCATGCGGGTGGTCGCCGAGGTCAACAAGTACGTCTCGGAGTCCGAGCCGTGGAAGCTGAAAGACCGCGAGGACCCCGACCAGCGAGCCCGGCTGGCGACGCTCCTGCACGTGGCCGGGCAGGCGGTGAGCGACTGCAACACGATGCTCTCGCCGTTCCTGCCGCATTCGGCCAACACCGTGCACCGCATCCTGGGCGGGGCGGGTGACCTCCAGCCGATGCCGCGCCTGGACGAGGTCGAGGACCTCGACGGCGGGGCCGGCTACCCGGTGATCACCGGAGACTACGGTGCTGTCCCGCGTTGGGAGCGCCGCCCGCTCGCCGTCGGCGTGCCGGTCTCGAAGCCGACGCCGGTGTTCACCAAGCTCGACCCGTCGGTGGTCGAGGAGGAGCTGGCCCGGATGGCCGAGTCGTGAGCGACCGCTGATGGTGCTGTCCGCGCAGGCCCAGGAATCGCTCCGGCGTCCGGGGTGGGACCCGCCGGTGTGGGACCCCCGATTCGACATCGCGGCCCAGCGCGCCGAGGCTCGCGCCGAGGCCGCGCGGGAGCCGCGCGAGGAGGTCACCGAGGTGCGCGACCTGGACGTCGACGGGGTCTCCTGCCGCCTCTACCGACCCGCCGGTGCCGGTCCCGGCGTCCTGCTGCACCTGCACGGCGGCGGCTTCGTCTTCGGTGACATCGACGTGCACGACGCCGCCGTTCGGCGGCTGGCCAACCGGGCCGGCCTGCCCGTGCTGGGCGTCGACTACCGCCGCCCCCCCGAGCACCGCTTCCCCGCCGCTCCCGACGACGTCGACACCGTGCTGCGCTGGCTGGACCGCTGCGCGGACGAGGCCGGGCTCGCTGGTCCGGCGTACGTCCACGGCGACAGCGCCGGGGGCAACCTTGCCCTGGTGGCCGCACTCCGCAACCCCGGTCGGTTCCGGGCGCTGGCGCTGACCTATCCCTTCCTGGACCCGCGGGCCTCGGGGGAGTCCTACCGCAGCGAAAACCACGGATTCGACCCGCGCGAGGCGGGGTGGTACTGGCAGCAGTACGCGCGCACCGCCGCCGACCTCGACCACCCCGACCTGGCCCCGCTGCGCTCCGATGAGCTGCACACCCTGCCGCCGATCTTGGTGGTCACCGCCGAGCACGACCCGCTGCGGGACGAGGGCGAGCTCCTCGTCGCTCGGCTGACCGCGCTCGCGGTCCCGGTGGTGGGAGTCCGGTTCCTCGGGCAGCTGCACGGGTTCTGGCGGCACGTCGAGGTCTTCGACGCGGCCGAGCCGCTCACCCGGACGATCGTCGGCTTCCTGCGCTCCCAGGCGTGAGGTCGGCTGTCGGCCTGGGCTGCAAGACTGGGCGCATGCGCGTCCACACCGGGTCCGACCACGCCGGCCTTCAGCTCAAGGATCACCTGTTGGGGTGGTTGGTCGACCACGGCTATGAGCCGGTCGACCACGGCCCGTTCATCCACGACCCCGACGACGACTATCCCGTCTTCTGCCTGCGGGCCGCCGAAGGCGTCGCCGCCGACCGGGAGCAGGGCATGGACAGCCTCGGCGTCGTCATCGGCGGCTCCGGCAACGGAGAGCAGATGGCCGCCAACAAGGTGGCCGGGATCCGGGCGGCGCTGGTGTGGAACGAGGACACCGCCGTGCTCGCACGCGAGCACAACGACGCCCAGGTGATCTCGGTGGGCGGCCGCCAGCACTCGGTGGAGGAGATGTCGAGGTTCATCGAGCTCTTCCTCGCCACGCCGTTCACCGAGGACCCCCGGCACGTCCGGCGGATCGGCATGCTCGCCGACTACGAGACGACCGGCGAGCTGCCGCCGCTGCCCGACTCGGCGCTCGGGAGAGGCCCGGACGCGGAGCGACCCTCGGGACCCGATGCCTGAGGGGCACACGCTCCGCCGCCTCGCGGACGAGCTCGGCGCGGTCTTCGGCGGCCACCCCGTCCGCGTCGGCAGTCCTCAGGGGCGCTTCGCCGCCGAGGCCGCTCTGCTCGACGGGACCGTGCTGGAGCGAGCCGACGCGGCGGGCAAGCACCTGTTCCTGGGCTTCGCCGGCGAGCGGGTCGTCCATGTGCATCTGGGCCTGATCGGGTCCTTCCGGATCGAGAGCGGACCCGTGCCCGAGCCGGTCGGCCAGGTGCGGCTGCGGTTGCAGCGGGCATCGGCCGAGTCCGGCGTCCCGGCGTACGCCGACCTGCGCGGCGCGACCAGGTGCGCCCTGGTGACCCCTGAGCAGAAGCGCAGCGTGATCGCCCGACTCGGCCCGGACCCGTTGCGTGCCGACGCCGACGACGGCCGCGCCTGGCGGCGGGTCTCGGGCAGCGACCGGCCGATCGGCGAACTGCTCATGGACCAGCAGGTCCTCGCGGGAGTGGGCAACGTGTACCGCGCCGAGGTGTTGTTCCGGCACCGGATCCATCCCCGGCGCCCGGGTCGGACGCTGCGGCGCGGCCAGTTCGAGGCGATCTGGCGGGATCTGGTCGCGCTGATGGCCGACGGGGTCCGCCGGGGCCGCATCGACACCGTGCGGCACGAACACCTGCCTGTGGTCGACGGCCGGCCCCCGAGCGGCAGCTGCGGCAGCGCGGTCTACGTCTACCGTCGGCACGGCGAGCCGTGCCGGGTCTGCGGCACCAGGGTGCGGACCGAGGTCCTCGCCGGTCGCAACTCGTTCTGGTGCCCACGCTGTCAACCCGTCTTCCGGTCCCGCGCCAGGACGTGACGTGGGTCTCCTGCCGCCTGCGCGCCAACCCGGGCGAACTGCCCCGGAGTGACCCGGGCCGCGGTTAGTGTCACGGGGTGTCGACCTCGCGCGTGCCCCTGGCCCGGCGCTCCTCGGCCGTTGCGCGGGACCGTGCGGAGAACGTCCGTCGCTGGCTCGCTGCCGAGGACCGGGGTCGGCTGCTCGCGCTGACGCTGGTGGCCGTCGTCGTGGCGGCCCTGATGCTCGCCTTCCCCGGCGGCGAGGTCGGCGCCGCGGCGCTGCTGGTCCCGCTGATCCTCAGCGACCGGATGCTGAGCCCCCGCCGGGTGCCGCGCTTCGTGGTCTTCCTGGTCACGCTGGTCGCGATCACCACGTTCGTCGAGTTCGAGCGGGACCTCGCCGCGATCCCGGTCCGGCGCTGGGTCTCGCTGGCTGTCGTGCTGGTCTCGGTAGGCATCGTCCTCGGTGTTGCCTCGCGCCGCACCCGGCTCGGGGTCGGCGGCCTCACCGTCGACCGGATGCTGCTCGACCTCCAGGAGCGGATCGGCCGCCAGGCCACGCTGCCCACGCTGCCCACCGGCTGGTACGCCGAGATGGCCAGCCGGTCCGCCGGGGGGACGTCCTTCGCGGGGGACTTCGTGGTTGCCCACCGCGAGACCGGGGGCAGCCGACTCGGGCTCGTCGTCGTCGACGTCTCCGGCAAGGGCGTGGACGCGGGCGCCCGGTCCCTGGTGCTCTCCGGCGCCCTCTCCGCGCTCCTGGCCTCGACGCCGCCGGAGTCGTTCCTCGAGGAGGCCAACGCCTTCGTTCTGCGCCAAGGCTGGGTCGAGGACTTCGCCACCGCCGTCCACCTGGCGGTGGACCTGGACAGCGGCGACTACGTGGTCCGCAACGCCGGACACCCGCCGGCGGTGCTCTTCGACGCCGGGGCCGGGCGATGGGAGCCGGTCGCCACGGCGCAGGGACCGCTGCTCGGCATGTCGTCCCGGGCCACCTTCCCGGCCGCCCGAGGTCGCCTCGACCCGCACGACGCCATGCTGCTGTTCACCGACGGGCTCGTGGAGCGGCGGCGGCGGGACATCGGCCTGGGGATCGACCGTCTGGTGGGGGAGGCCGAGCGCCGGATCCGGCAGGGCTTCCGGGGCTCGGCGCAGGGCCTGGTCGACAGGCTCGGCGCCGACGGCGACGACTGCGCCCTGGTCGTCCTCGAGCGACTCTGAGGCTGTGGGCCGGCCCGGGACCTCTGGAGGCGCCGCATGGACCCGACGGACCGGATGGAGCGGATGACGGGAATCGAACCCGCGTAGCCAGTTTGGAAGACTGGGGCTCTACCATTGAGCTACATCCGCGAGGCCGCGAGGGCTGTTACCGCTCGCCCGGCGGCGCGGTCCATGGTGCCACAGGGGCTGTCCAGATCCGGCACCCGGCCCCGTGCGGACGCGCTTGCGAGTTGCCGGACGCCGACCGGGCTTTCGACAGCCCGCGGGGCGCTGACTAGACTCCCCCGGGTTGCACACCGGGGCGTAGCGTAGTGGCTAGCGCGCCTGCTTTGGGAGCAGGAGACCGCAGGTTCGAGTCCTGTCGCCCCGACTGCTCCAGCACCGACACCCATGCCCCCGGGGGTGCTCGCCCGGCGCTCGCTCCGAGTTCGCTCGCTGCGCGCAGGTGCGTGCGCACGCTAGGCATCCACACCGAACGACCGAGGAGACACACCTGTGAAGAGCGCCGTCGAGAATCTGGGCCCCACTCGGGCCAAGCTCACCGTCGAGGTGCCCTTTGACGAGCTGAAGCCGAGCCTCGACGCGGCGTACAAGCAGATCGCGCAGCAGATCAACGTCCCAGGGTTCCGCAAGGGCAAGGTGCCGCCGGCGCTCATCGACCGGCAGATCGGGCGCGGCCCGGTCCTCGACCAAGCGGTCAACGAGGCGCTGCCGAACCTGTACGTCCAGGCGCTGCAGGAGAACGACCTGCAGCCGCTGGCCCAGCCGGAGATCGACATCACCCGGCTCGAGGACAACGAGACGCTCGAGTTCACCGCCGAGGTGGACGTCCGCCCGCGGATCGAGCTGCCCGGCACCGAGGGGCTGGAGGTGACCGTCGACGACCTCGAGGTCACCGACGCCGAGGTCGACGAGCAGGTCGAGGCTCTGCGCGAGCGCTTCGGCACCCTGGTCGACATCGGCCGGCCGGCCGCCGACGGCGACTTCGTCACGATCGACCTCACCGCCACCCGCGACGGCGAGGTGGTCGAGGGAGGCGAGGCCTCCGGCATGAGCTACCAGGTGGGCCGCGGCGACATGGTCGAGGGGCTCGACGAGGCTCTCCTGGGGATGAGCGCCGGCGAGTCGACGACGTTCTCCTCCCAGCTGGTCGGGGGGGAGATGCAGGGCCACAACGTCGACATCACGGTCGCCGTGACGGCGGTCAAGCAGCAGGAGTTGCCCGAGGTGGACGACGAGTTCGCCCAGATGGCCTCTGAGTTCGACACCGTGGGGGAGTTTGTCGCCGACGTGCGTTCCCGGCTCGTCAAGGGCAAGCGGCTCGAACAGGCCGCGGCCGCTCGCGACGCGGTGCTGGAGAAGCTGCTCGACATGGTGGACATCCCGGTTCCCGAGAGCGTGGTCGCCGAGGAGCTCACGGCCCGCCGGCAGAGCGTGGAGCAGCAGCTCGCGCACGCCGGGATGGACCTGCAGGCCTACCTCGACACCGAGGAGCAGACCATCGACGAGTTCGAGGCCGACCTGGAGAAGCGGGTGCGCGACGCGGTGGCGGCGCAGTTCCTGCTCGACGAGGTGGCCAAGCGCGACGAGATCGGCATCGAGCAGCAGGAGCTCACCGAGCACATGATGCGCCGGGCCCAGCAGTCCGGCCAGAACCCCAACGACTTCGTCAAGCACATGGTGGAGCACAACCACATCCCCGAGCTGGTCGCCGAGGTCGTCCGCGGCAAGGCCTTGGCGCAGATCGTGGAGTCGGCCACCGTGACCGACGAGTCCGGCGCTCCGGTCGACCTGAAGAACCTGCGCGGTGACGGCACCCTCGGCGACCCCGACGAGGTCGAGGTGGCTCCCGAGGACCTGACCGTCGACGTCGAGGACACCGTGGAGGAGGCCGTGGAGGAGATCGTCGAGGCCGCTGACGAGGTGCGCTGACCCGCCTTGGACGTCAGTCACTGACCCCAGGACTGTGGTGGGGCCGAAACACCGGCCGGAGGTCAGTGACTGACCCCTGGGCCGGGCCGGAGGACGTGGCTGCCAGGGGTCGTCCGCTGTGCGCGAACAGGGGGGCGTGCCCCATGGATGTGTCGGGGGCTCCGGCTAGGGTCGGGTCCGTGACAGACATCCAGATGAACGGCGGAGGCACGTCGTACGGTCTCGACGAGCACATCTACCAACGGCTGCTCAAGGAACGCATCATCTTCCTGGGCTCCGAGGTTCGCGACCAGAACGCCAACGCGATCTGCGCGCAGATGCTGCTGCTCAACGCGGAGGACCCCGAGGGCGACATCTTCCTCTACATCAACTCGCCTGGCGGCTCCGTCGACGCCGGCATGGCGATCTACGACACGATGAACTACATCCCCAACGATGTGGCCACCGTCGGGATGGGGCTGGCGGCCTCGATGGGGCAGTTCCTGCTCTGCGCCGGAGCACAAGGCAAGCGCTACGCCCTGCCACACGCGCGGATCATGATGCACCAGCCGTCGGGCGGCATGGGGGGCTCGGCCTCCGACATCAAGATCCAGGCCCAGCAGTCACTGCACATCAAGCAGGTGCTGTTCGACCTGATCAGCCAGCACACCGGCCAGCCGCTGGAGCGGGTGGAGCAGGACGCCGACCGCGACCGCTGGTTCACCGCTGACCAGGCCTTGGACTACGGCTTCATCGACAAGGTCGTGGCGAGCGCCGGCCAGGTCTCCGACCATGGACGACCGGCCCACAAGAGCGAGGACTGAGGACGAGACGTGAACTACTACATCCCGCAGTGGGAGGAGCGGACCTCCTACGGTTTCCGCCGCATCGACCCCTACGCCAAGCTGTTCGAGGACCGGATCATCTTCCTGGGCACGCCGATCAGCGACGACGTCGCCAACGCGGTGATGGCCCAGCTGCTGTGCCTGGAGTCGATGGACCCCGAGCGCGACATCCAGATCTACATCAACAGTCCTGGCGGCTCGTTCACCGCGCTGACTGCCATCTACGACACCATGCGGTTCGTCAAGCCCGACGTCCAGACGGTGTGCCTGGGTCAGGCGGCGTCGGCGGCAGCGATCCTGCTCGCCGCCGGGGCAAGCGGCAAGCGGCTCGCGCTGACGAACAGCCGGATCCTGATCCACCAGCCCTACACCGAGGGCACCTACGGACAGTCCTCGGACATCGAGATCCAGGCGAACGAGATCCTGCGGATGCGGACCCTGCTCGAGCAGATGATCGCCGAGCACACCGGCAAGTCGTCGGAAGAAGTCAGCCGCGACATCGAGCGGGACAAGATCCTCACCGCCGAGCAGGCGGTGGAGTACGGTCTCATCGATGGGGTGCTCGCCTCACGCAAGGGCGCGCCGGCCATGGTCTGAACCTCTCGATGCTGCGTGGGCAGATTCGTGTCTCACGCCCCAAACCGGTGGTCGGGAAGGTATTTTCGAAGATGTCGGTCGTAGAAGCCCAGCCGAGGGAGTGCGTCCTCCAGGCGATCCCGCCTGGCCCGTCGGCCCAACTCGTGAGGAGCCGTGCCTGTGGCGCGCATCGGTGACGGTGGGGACCTGCTCAAGTGCTCGTTCTGTGGCAAGAGCCAGAAGCAGGTCAAGAAGCTCATCGCGGGTCCGGGTGTCTACATCTGCGACGAGTGCATCGACCTGTGCAACGAGATCATCGAGGAGGAGCTGTCCGAGGGCTCCGAGGTCGGTCTCGAAGAGCTCCCGAAGCCGCGCGAGATCTTCGAGTTCCTGAACTCCTACGTGGTCGGGCAGGAGAACGCCAAGAAGGCGCTGGCCGTGGCCGTCTACAACCACTACAAGCGCGTGCAGGCCGGCCTCACTGTCGCCAGCCATCGCCACCGCGCCGAGGACGCCGTCGAGCTGGCGAAGTCGAACATCCTGGTGATCGGACCCACCGGGTGCGGCAAGACCTATCTGGCCCAGACCCTGGCCCGGATGCTCAACGTCCCGTTCGCCATCGCCGACGCCACAGCGCTCACCGAGGCCGGCTATGTCGGTGAGGATGTGGAGAACATCCTGCTCAAGCTCATCCAGGCCGCCGACTACGACGTCAAGAAGGCCGAGACCGGGATCATCTACATCGACGAGATCGACAAGGTTGCCCGCAAGGCGGAGAACCCCTCGATCACCCGCGACGTCTCCGGCGAGGGCGTGCAGCAGGCGCTGCTGAAGATCCTCGAGGGGACCACCGCCTCGGTGCCGCCGCAGGGCGGCAGGAAGCACCCCCACCAGGAGTTCATCCAGATCGACACGACGAACATCCTGTTCATCGTGGGGGGTGCGTTCTCCGGGCTCGAGCACATCATCGAGCAGCGGGTCGGCAAGAAGACCCTCGGCTTCGCCTCGACGCTGCCGAGCAAGGAGGAGCGCGAGGTCGACCGGATCTTCTCCCAGGTGATGCCCGAGGACCTGCTGAAGTTCGGCCTCATCCCCGAGTTCATCGGCCGGCTGCCGGTGATCGCCACGGTGGACAAGCTCAACCGCGAGGCGCTGGTGCAGATCCTCACCGAGCCCCGCAACGCGCTCGTCAAGCAGTACCACAAGCTGTTCGAGATCGACGGGGTCGAGCTGGAGTTCACCGAGGACGCCATCGAGGCGATCGCGGACCTGGCGATGATCCGCGGCACTGGGGCTCGGGGGCTGCGGGCGATCATCGAGGAGGTGCTGCTGCACGTGATGTACGACGTGCCGTCACGCGAGGACATCGCCAAGGTCGTCGTCACCGCGGAGGTCGTCCGCGACAACGTGATCCCGACGCTGGTGCCCCGCAGCGCGGAGACCAAGAAGAAGAAGTCCGCCTGAGCGGCACCCGGTGACGCCCCCGGATCCCCTGGAGCTCCCTCCAGCCGACTCCTACGGCCCCTGGCTGGAGGAGCGGACCCGGGAGTGGCTGGCGGCCGCCCAACGGTCCGCAGCGATGCTGCGGGGCCAGGGCCACGGCCAGGACCAGGAGCGGGACCAGGACCAGGACCCAGTCGGGCCGGGCGAGCGGAAGCAGGCCCTCGACACGTGGAACGACGTGGCGGTGGCGCTGTCGAACGTCCTGTCCGCGTCGTCGCTGTTCGCCAACGTGCACCCGGATGCCGCTGTCCGCGAGAGCGCCGAGCAGGCCGAGCAGGAGGGCCGCCGGATGCAGACCGCGCTGGGGCTGGACCGGGCGCTCTACGAGCGGCTGGCGGCGGTCGACCCGCAGATGCTGGACGCCGACGGGCGAAGGCTGCTGGACAAGACACTGCGGGACTTCCGGCGCGCCGGCGTCGACCGTGCCGAGGCCACCCGCGACCGGATCCGGGAGCTCGTCGATCGGCTGACCGAGGTCGGCCAGGACTTCTCCCGGGCGATCCGGGAAGGAGTGCGGCGGGTGCAGGTGGCGCCGGAGCGGCTTGCCGGCCTGCCCGCCGACTTCCGCGACGCCCACCCACCGGGCGATGACGGACTGGTCGAGCTGACCACCGACTACCCCGACTACGTGCCGGTGATGACCTTCGCCGAGGACCGGGGGCTTCGCGGCGAGCTGGCCCGGGCGTTCCTCACCCGGGCCTGGCCTGGCAACGACGCCGTCCTCGGCGAGCTGCTGGCCCTGCGGCGGGAGCTGGCCCAGCTGCTGGGCTACCCGGACTGGCCCGCCTACGACGCCGAGGTAAAGATGATCGGCGAGGGGGAGGCCATCGTGGCCTTCATCGACCGGATCGCCGGGCTCGCCGAGGCTCCGGCCCGCCGCGACTTCGGCGTACTCCTGGACCGGCTGCGCGCGGACCACCCCGAGGCGAGCGGCATGGACGCCTCGGATCGCGGCTACTACGCCGAGGTGTGCCGCCGGGAGCGGTTCGGCGTCGACGCCCAGGAGGTGCGTCGATACTTCGCCTTCGAGAAGGTACGCCGAGGGCTGCTGGACGTGACCGGACGGCTGTTCGGGGTGCGCTACCGGCCGGTCCCCGACGTGCCGGTGTGGCACCGGGACGTCACCGTCCACGACGTGCTGGAGGGCGACGCCTGGCTCGGGCGCATCTACCTCGACCTGCACCCG
Source organism: uncultured Actinomycetota bacterium (assembly GCA_963745245.1). GTDB lineage: Bacteria > Actinomycetota > Actinomycetes > Propionibacteriales > Nocardioidaceae > Marmoricola_A. The sequence goes on along the minus strand of CAVUWU010000001.1, from coordinate 182,455 downwards.
CGCGAGGGAAAGTACTCCCACGCCGCGCAGTTCACCCTGGCCGACGGCGTCCGAGGCCGCCAGCTGCCGGAGGGCGTCCTGGTGTGCAACTTCCCCCGGGGGCTGATGGAGCACGACCAGGTGGTGACGCTCTTCCACGAGTTCGGCCACCTGATGCACCACGTCCTCGGCGGGCAGCAGCGCTGGGTCCGGTTCTCCGGCGTCGCCACCGAGTGGGACTTCGTCGAGGCGCCCTCGCAGATGCTCGAGGAGTGGGCATGGGACCACGACGTGCTGTCCGGTTTCGCCAGCGACGCCGAGGGCCGGCCGATCCCGCGTGATCTGGTGGAGCGGATGCGCGCAGCCGACGAGTTCGGCAAGGGCTACCTGGCCCGGACCCAGATGTTCTACGCGGCGGTGTCCTACTGGCTGCACCGCGAGGTGCCCGCGGACCTGACCGCCGCCGTGCACGCGCTGCAGCGCCGCTACGACCTCTTCGAGCCCGTGCCGGGGACGCACTTCCAGGCCTCGTTCGGCCACCTCGAGGGCTACTCCTCGGGGTACTACACCTACATGTGGTCGCTGGTGATCGCCAAGGACCTGTTCGCTGCCTTCGACTCCGAGGACCTGCTGGAACCCGACACCGCACGGCGCTACCGCCGATGTGTGCTCGAGCCGGGCGGGTCTCGGGACGCCACGGCGCTGGTGGCCGACTTCCTGGGCCGCCCGCCGTCGGAGGAGGCGTTCGAGGCCTGGCTGAGCCGCTGAGCCGGCCGGTCAGCCGGCGGGCGCCACCAGGGCCTCGACGGTCAGCTCCGGCTCGTCGGCCGGCACCAGCTCGAGGTCACCCGACACCCGACCGGCGGCGCGGAGGTCGTCGGTCACCTGCCGCACCAGGGCGAGCAGGTGCTCGGGGCCCCGGACCGTGGCCTGGCTCAGCTCGGTGCGCATGGACACCTTGGCCGCGGACTTGGCGCCGCGCAGCCCGGCCAGCGCGGTCCCGACGGCGTCCAGCAACCGGGCCGCGTCCAGGTCCCGGGGGAGATCCTCGACGGTGGGCCACGGCTGGCGGTGCACCGAGCCGGGCTGCCACCACGACCACACCTCCTCGGCCACATACGGCAGGAACGGCGCCAGCAACCGCAGCTGCACGTGCAGGGCGGTGGCCAGCGCGACCTTCGCCGAGGCCGAAGCCGCCTCACCGCGGGAGCCGTAGGCGCGCTCCTTGACCACCTCGACGTAGTCGTCGCAGAACTGCCAGAAGAACCGCTCGGTCACCTCCAGCGCGGTGGTGTAGTCGTAGGCCTCGAAGGCCACGGTCGCCCGCTCCACGACCGAGGCCAGCCCGGCCAGCATGGCCCGGTCCACCGGCTCGGTGACCGACGCGGGGTCGCCGGCGGCCGCTCCGACGCTGCCGAGCGCGAACTTCGAGGCGTTGAGCACCTTCATCGCCAGCCGGCGGCCGACCTTCATCTGCGACTCGTCGAACGGCGAGTCCAGGCCCGGGCGGGCCATCGCCGCGCGCCAGCGGACGGCGTCGGCGCCGTACCTGTCGAGGATGTCGCGGGGCACGACGACGTTGCCCTTGGACTTGCTCATCTTCTTGCGGTCCGGGTCGACCACGAAGCCGGAGATGAGCGCGTTCGACCACGGCACCCGGTGGTGCTCGAAGTGGGAGCGCACCACGCGGGAGAAGAGCCAGGTCCGGATGATGTCGTGGGCATGGGTGCACAGGTCCATCGGGAAGACCCGGTCGAACAGGTCGTCGTCGGACTCCCACCGGCCGGCGATGTGCGGGGTCAGCGACGAGGTCGCCCAGGTGTCCATGACGTCCGGGTCGCCGAGGAAGCCGCCCGGGCGGCCACGCTGCGAGGCGTCGTACCCCCCGGGGGCGTCGGTCGACGGGTCGATCGGCAGCTCCGACTCCTCGGGCAGCAGCGGATGGTCGTAGTCCGGCTCGCCGTCGTCGTCGAGGGGGTACCACACCGGGAACGGGATGCCGAAGAACCGCTGCCGCGAGATCAGCCAGTCACCGTTCAGGCCACCGACCCAGTTGTCGTAGCGGTGCCGCATGTGGTCGGGCACCCAGCGGATCTCCTCACCGCGCTCCACCAGGTCCGCGCGCAGCTCGGGGTCCCGGCCTCCGTTGCGGATGTACCACTGCCGGGTGGAGACGATCTCCAGCGGCTTGTCGCCCTTCTCGTAGAAGTTCGTCATCCTCCGGGTTGGGGTGGGGTCGCCGACCAGGTCGCCGGTCTCCCGCAGCAGGCCGACCATCGCCTCGCGGGCGCTGAAGGCGGTCTTCCCCGCCAGCTGCTCGTACGCCGAGGCGGCGGGCCCCTGGGCGAGCCACTCCGGGGTCTCCCGGTGCAGCCGGCCGTCTCGACCGACGACGGTGCGCACCGGCAGCTCCAGCTCGCGCCACCATTGCACGTCGGTCAGGTCGCCGAAGGTGCAGCACATCGCGATCCCGGCGCCCTTGTCCGGCTCGGCGGCCTCATGGGCCAGGACCGGGATCTCGACCCCGAACACCGGCGAGGTCACCGTGCTGCCGAACAGCGGCCGGTAGCGCTCGTCGTCGGGGTGCGCGATCAGCGCGACCACGGCCGGGATCAGCTCGGGCCGGGTCGTCTCGATCGGCACGGGGGTCCCGTCGGGCCGGTGGAAGGCGACCCGGTGGTAGTGCCCGGCGTACTCCCGCGACTCCAGCTCGGCCTGGGCGACCGCGGTCTGGAAGGTGACGTCCCACAGCGTGGGCGCTTCCTGCAGGTAGGCCTCGCCGCGGGCGAAGTTGCGCAGGAACGCTCGCTGGGAGACGGTCTGGGCAGCGGGCCCGATCGTGGTGTAGGTCTGCTCCCAGTCGACGCTGAGCCCGAGCGTGCGCCACAGCGACTCGAAGACCTCCTCGTCCTCGACGACGAGCTGCTCGCACAGGCCGACGAAGGTGGGCCGGTCCACGGGCACCTGCCGCTTCGGGTCCGGCTTGGCCGGCGGGGTGAAGTCGGGGTCGTGGGGGAGCGAGGGATCACAGCGCACGCCGAAGTAGTTCTGCACCCGGCGCTCGGTGGGCAGCCCGTTGTCGTCCCACCCCATCGGGTAGAAGACCTCCTTGCCGCGCATCCGCTGGTAGCGCGCCACCAGGTCGGTGTGGGTGTAGGAGAAGACGTGTCCCACGTGCAGCGACCCCGAGACGGTGGGCGGCGGCGTGTCGATGGCGTAGACCTCAGCCCGGCTTCGGGACCGGTCGAAGGCGTAGATCCGCTCGTCCTCCCAGACCTGGCTCCACTTCGCCTCCAGTCCCTCGAGCGCCGGCTTGTCCGGTACGACGGCGGCCTGCTCGGTCGCCGGCACGGACAGGTCGGTGTCGAGGTGCGGGGTCATGTCCGAAATCCTAGGGCGCGAGGGCCCCGGCCACCGCGCCCGGGCACGGCGAGGGCTTGCGGCCCGGCCGGCGAGGTCCAACCCTAGACTGGCAGCGCCATGACCCGCCGCCCGCACGCCCGCCCGGATGCCGGCTCCGATTCCCGACCGGAGGCGCGTCCCCAGGACTCGGGGTACGCCGAGGTCGAGGCGGCGCTGCTCGCCCGGTGGCCGGAGACCCGCCTGGACCCCACCCTGGACCGGATCGAGGCGCTGACCGAGCTGCTCGGCGACCCCCAGCGGGCCTACCGCGTGGTGCACCTGACCGGCACCAACGGCAAGACGAGCACCGCGCGGATGGTCGAGGCGCTGCTGAGGGCCCGGGGGCTGCGCACCGGCCTGTTCACCAGTCCGCACGTGGAGTCGATGACCGAGCGGATCACCCTGGACGGGGAGCCGGTGAGCCCCGATCACCTGGCCGCGACGTACCGCGAGGTGGCGCCCTACCTCGACGCCGTGGACGCCGACTCCGACCACCCGATGTCGTTCTTCGAGGTGATGGTCGCGATGGCGCTGGCCGCCTTCGCCGACGCCCCGGTGGAGGTCGCGGTGCTGGAGGTCGGCATGGGCGGCTCGTGGGACGCCACCAACGTCGCCGACGCAGCCGTCGCCGTGGTCACGCCCATCGCCGTGGACCATGCCCGCTACCTCGGGGACCGGCCGGAGCTGATCGCCGTCGAGAAGGCGGGGATCATCAAGCCCGGTTCGGTCGCCGTCGTCGCCGAGCAGTCGCCGGAGGTGATGGCGGTCCTCGCCGAGCGGGCCGCCGAGGTCGGCGCCACCCTGCTGCGGGAGGGCGAGGACTTCGGCGTGGTCGGCCGGGTCCCGGCCGTGGGCGGGCAGGCGGTGACCCTACGGGGCCTGCGCGCGGAGTACGACGAGGTGTTCCTCCCCCTCTACGGGGCGCACCAGGCCCAGAACGCCGCCCTCGCCCTGGCCGCCGTCGAGTCCGCGGTGGGCGAGGAGCCGTGGGACGACGGCGTCGTACGGGAGGCGTTCGGTGCCGTGGACTCCCCGGGCCGGCTCGAGGTCGTCCGTCGCGGCCCGACGGTGCTGCTCGACGCCGCGCACAACCCGGCCGGAGCGGCGGCGGCCGTCGAGGCGATCCGTGACTCCTTCTTCTTCGACCCGCTGGTCGGGGTCGTCGGCGTGATGCAGGACAAGGACGTCGAGGGGCTGCTCGCCGAGCTGGAGCCAGTGCTGGCCCAGGTGGTGTGCACGCAGAACTCCACGGCCCGGGCACTGCCCGCCGAGGCACTCGCCGAGGTTGCCCGCGACCTCTTCGGTGACCACCGGGTCTGCGTGGAGCCCCGGCTCGACGACGCGCTGGAGCGGTCGGTGACGCTGGCCGAGACCGGTGGCCGGCTGGGGGAGTCCATCGGCTCCGGAGGCGTGCTGGTGACCGGGTCGGTGGTCACCGTGGGTCAGGCGCGGATCCTGCTGCGTCGGCGGCCCCGGTGAGCTCGGGGAGCCGCTCGGTGGCCGGCCGGTCCCCCGCGGGGATGGGAAAGGTCCAGCGGGCGATGTGCAGCGGGATGCTGGGGTTGCAGTCGGTGGTGCTCCTGCTCACCACCCCGGTGCTGCTGGTGCTCACCGATGTCGGCACCGCCACCGGCCTGGCGATCGGCCTCGGCCTCACCCTGGTCTGCCTGGTCGCCGCCGGCGCGATGCGGCGACGCACCGGCGCCTGGCTTGGGTGGGGTGTGCAGCTGGCCTCGATCGCGCTGGGGATCGTGATCCCGGTGATGTTCGCGCTCGGTGTGGTCTTCCTCTCGCTGTACGGCGGGTCGTGGTTCCTCGGGGCGAGGATCGACCGCGAGCGGGCCCTGCGCGAGGCCGTGGCCTGACCCACGGCGGCGAGTCCGGCCGCTGCCGAAGGGGCGGGGCCGCAGCCGATCGTGGTCCGGTGTCTGGCTAGAGTGCGCGCCATGTCTGCCGCGACCGAGAGCACCGCGACCGAGAGCACCCAGCGCACCCTCGTCCTGGTCAAGCCCGACGCCGTCCGCCGGGGCCTCGTGGGCGCTATCCTGCGCCGCTTCGAGGACCGGGGCCTGAGAATCGTGGCGATGGACTTGCGCACCATCGACGTGGACATGGCCGACCGCCACTACGCCGAGCACGTCGAGCGCGACTTCTACCCGCCGCTGCGGGCCTTCGTGACCTCCGGCCCCATCGTGGCGCTGGTGCTCGAAGGTGACTCGGCCGTGGATGTCGTGCGCGGCATCAACGGCGCCACCGACGGGCGCAAGGCGTCACCCGGGACGATCCGCGGGGACTACGCGCTGTCCAACCGGGAGAACCTCGTGCACGGCTCGGACTCCCCGGAGTCGGCCGTCCGCGAGATCGCCCTCTGGTTCCCCGGCCTCGGCTGAGGACAGCGCGGCCCGGAAACCGGCGGGGTGTCGACGCCGCGTGTCGTCCCAGATCGCCCGCTTCGGCTGCTTACGCTTCCCTCGACCGACCTTCGACCATCCAGGGTCGACCACGGTGAGGGAGACGCGCGAGCAATCATGGCCTCGAGTTTCATCGGTCGCGACATGGCCGTCGACCTCGGCACCGCCAACACCCTGGTCTACGTCCGGGGCAAGGGCGTGCTGCTCGACGAGCCCAGCGTCGTCGCGCTGAACTCCGCCACGGGAGAGATCCTCGCCGTGGGTCACGAGGCCAAGCGGATGCTGGGCCGGACCCCGGACACCATCACCGCGATCAGGCCGCTGCAGGACGGGGTGATCGCCGACTTCGACTCGACCGAGCAGATGCTCCGGTTCTTCATCCAGCAGGTGCACCGGCGGCGCTACTTCGCCAAGCCGCGGCTGGTCATCTGCGTGCCCAGCGCCATCACCGCCGTCGAGCAGCGGGCGGTCAAGGAGGCCGGCTACCAGGCCGGCGCGCGCCGCGTCTACATCATCGAGGAGCCGATGGCGGCCGCGATCGGCGCCGGCCTGCCGGTGCACGAGGCCACGGGCAACATGGTCGTCGACGTGGGAGGCGGGACGACCGAGGTCGCGGTGATCTCCCTCGGCGGCATCGTGACCAGCCTGAGCGTCCGCACGGCAGGCGACGACGTCGACCAGGCGATCATCGCGTGGATGAAGAAGGAGCACTCGCTGCTGCTCGGCGAGCGCACGGCCGAGGAGATCAAGATGACCCTCGGAACCGCCTTCCCGCTGACCAAGGAGCCCGAGGCCGAGGTCCGCGGCCGCGAGATGGTCTCCGGGCTGCCGAAGACCGTCGTGGTGTCGAGCACCGAGATCCGGCACGCGATCGAGGAGCCGCTGCACGACATCGTCGACGCCGTCCGCGCGACCCTCGACCAGACGCCGCCCGAGCTCGCCGGAGACATCATGGACCGCGGCGTCGTGCTCACCGGGGGGACCGCGCTGCTGCGCGGGCTCGACGAGCGGCTGCGTCACGAGACCGGGATGCCGGTGCACGTCGCCGAGGAGCCGCTGCACTCGGTAGTCATGGGCGCCGGCACCTGCGTGGAGGAGTTCGAGGCCCTCCAGCAGGTGCTCGTCTCCGAGCCGCGACGGTAGGCCGGCAGTGCCGTCCTCGCCCCGCCCTCGCCGCACACGGACGCTGCTGGCCGTGCTGCTGCTCGCATGCGCGGCGGCGGTCACCGTGGACTACCAGGACGAGGCGTCCCCCTTCGACCCGGTCCGCGCCGCGCTGAGCGACGCGCTCGCGCCCGTGCAGGAGGGGACCGCGCTCGTCGCGAGACCGCTGGCCCAGGTGCCCGGCTTCTTCCGCTCCAGCCAGGACCTCCGCGCGGACGTGCGCCGGCTGGAGGCGGAGAACGCCGCCCTGCGCGGCCAGCTGGCCACCACCTCCGAGCTCCGGCACCGGGTCGCTGAGCTGGACGGGCTGCTGCGCGCCTCCCGGGCCAGCGGGCTGGCGCTGGTGCCGACGCGGGTGGTCGCCATGGGTCCGGCGCAGTCGTTCACCCACACCGTCACCATCGACGCCGGCACCAGTTCCGGCGTGCAGCCCGACATGACGGTGCTCAACAACCAGGGGCTGGTGGGCCGGGTGACCCGGGCGCGCCGAGGCAGCGCCACAGTGCTGTTGCTCGTCGACCGCGACTGCGTCGTCGGCGCCCGGCTGGGGTCGGACGCCGAGGTGGGGATGCTGTCCGGGCGAGGGACGCTCAACGGCGACGGCCGCCTCGACCTGGACCTGATCGACAACACCCAGACACCCGGCAAGGACGACGTCGTGGTCACCTGGGGGAGCAGCGGCGGCACGCCGTACGTCCCGGGTGTGCCGGTCGGGTCGGTCGAGGCCGTCTTCGCCAGTCCCCGCGACCAGGCCACGCATGCGGTGGTCACGCCGTTCGTCGACTTCTCCTCCCTCGACGTGGTCGGGGTGGTGGTCTCCGAGGACACCCAGGGAGACCGCCCGATCATCCGAGCCGGCCAGCTGCCGGAAAAGGAGGACTGAGGTGCCCCTCGTGCGTGCAGCGGTCTTCGCGGTGCTCCTCGTGGTGGCCGCCGTGCTCCAGCTGAGCTTCTTCGCCCACTTCTCCCTCGACGGGGTGGTGCCGAACCTCGTGCTGTTGGTCGTGGTGGCCGCGGGCCTGGTGCGCGGGCCGGAGCTGGCCGCCCTCCTGGGGTTCACCGGCGGCCTGGCGATGGATCTGCTGCCGCCGGCCGACCACGTGGCTGGTCGCTGGGCACTGGCCCTGGTGCTCGTGGGCTATCTCGCCGGTCACGTGCGTCGCGACGCCCGGCGCTCCACCGCCCTGGCCCTGGCCACGGTGGCGGGCGCCTCGTTGCTGGGCACCTCGGTCTACGCCTTCTCCGGGATGCTGTTGCAGGACCCCGGCGTCCCCGTCGGCGAGGCCCTGGCGGTGATCCCCGTCTCGCTCCTCTACGACCTGCTCCTCGCGCCGTTCGTGCTGCCGCCCCTGCTGCGGCTCTTCGACCGGGTGCGACCCGCGCAGGTCGCGTTCTAGGCGGGTGCCGATGGCGAACCACTCCCCCTGGCGCCCCGAGGGCTCCGGGTCCGCGCGTCCCGGCGCGGCGTCGCTGACCCGCGGCCGGCTGCGGCTGGGGGTCGTGCAGGTGCTCGTGCTGACCCTCTTCCTCACGCTCTTCGGCCGGCTCTGGTATCTCCAGGTGCTCGGTGGCGACGACTACCAGGCCCAGGCCGAGGACCAGTCGGTGCGCGACATCGTGGTCCAGCCGGCGCGGGGACTGATCGTCGACGCGATGGGGCGGCCGCTGGTGGCCAACCGCACCTCCTGGGTGGTGACCGTCGACCGCACCCTGCTGGGCCGGCTGCCGCAGCGCGCCCAGCACCGGCTGATCCGCCGGATCTCCGCCGCCGTGGGCCAGCCGGTCGCGCAGCTGCGCGCGCGGACACTGCTGTGCGGCACCCCGGGTGCCGAGGCGGGCACCTGCTGGAACGGCTCGCCCTACCAGCCGGTTCCGGTCGCGAAGGACATCGGCCAGCAGACCGCGTTGATGATCATGGAGCAGAACGAGGACTTCCCGGCGGTCCTCGTCGAGCGGCAGAGCGTCCGGTCCTACCCGTCCCCCTACGGCATCAACGCCGCGCACATCCTGGGCTACCTCAGCCCGATCACCGAGCCGGAGCTCGACCGGGCCCGCGAGGCCGACGACGAGTCCGTGCACGGGGCCTCGGTCGTCGGCCGTGCCGGCCTGGAGAAGGAGTACGACAAGCACCTGCGCGGCTTCCCCGGCTACAAGCAGGTCGCGGTGGATTCGATGGGCCGGGTCCTCGGTGACTCCGGACAGATCGAGGGCCGCCCCGGGGACACCCTCGTCACCTCGATCGACGCCCGGGTGCAGGCGGTGGCCGAGCAGCAACTGGCCGAGACGATCCGGACCGCCCGGGAGACCGTGGACCGGGTCACCGGCCGCCGCTATGTCGCCGACTCGGGCTCTGTGGTCGTGATGGAGGCCGACACCGGCCGGATCGTGGCGATGGCGAGCCAACCGACGTACGACCCCGAGGTGTGGGTCGGTGGGATCGGCCGGAGCCAGCTGGACCGGCTCTACTCCGAGGCGGCCGGCACGCCGCTGCTGTTCCGGGCCACCCAGGGACAGTTCGCCCCCGGGTCGACGTGGAAGCCGTTCATGGCCGTGACCGCCCTGGAGAACGGCTTCGGCCAGGACACCGTCCTGCCCTGCTCCTCGTCCTTCCGGGTCGGCAACCGCGACTTCCGCAACTACGAGTCCGGTGCCTACGGCTACATCGACTTCGCCAAGGCGCTCGAGGTCTCCTGCAACACCTTCTTCTACCGGATCGGCTACAGCTACTGGAGCCGGTTCGGCTCGGACCCGACCGACGTCGAGGCGCGAGACCCCCTCGTGGAAGGGGCGCAGCGGTTCGGCTTCGGCGCCCTGACCGGCGTCGACCTGCCGGGGGAGGCGACTGGGCGGATCGCCGACCGGCAGTGGAAGCGGGACTACTTCGAGGCGCGCAAGGACTACTACTGCAAGCTCGGCCGGGAGGAGGGCTCGGACTTCCTGCACCGCTTCGCCCGGGAGTTCTGCGTCGAGGGCTTCGCCTACCGGGCCGGCGACGCCGTCAACTTCGCCATCGGCCAGGGCGACACCGTCGTGACCCCGCTTCAGCTGGCCCGGGCCTATGGCGCGCTGGCCAACGGCGGGACGCTCTACGAGCCCCGGATCGGCAAGGCGATCGTCAGCCCCGGCGGCAGGCTTCGGCGGGAGATCCAGCCCACGATCCAGGACCGCCTCGAGGTGCCGGCCGAGACCTTGGGCTACGTCGACGCCGCGCTGCGCGGGGTGGCGGCGAACCCGGGGGGCACGATGAACTGGCGGCTTCAGGGCTTCCCACTGGAGCAGGTGCGGATCCGGGCCAAGACGGGATCGGCCGAGGTCTACGGCAAGCAGAGCACCTCGTGGGTGGCCTCCTACACCGACGACTACGTGGTGGTGATGACCGTGTCGCAGGGTGGCACCGGCTCGGGCACGTCGGGCCCGGCGGTCCGGCGGATCTGGGAGGCGCTGTACGGCGTGCGCGGGGACCGGGTGGTCCCCGACGCGGCGGCGATCCCCGGCGTGACGCCGCCGGCCGCGCTGCCGGTGTTCGCCGACGACGGGTCGATCCTGCCGCCGGCCACCGAAGCCCGGGGGCGCCGAGGATGAGCGTCGGAGCCGCGCCGAGGTCCCGCGTCGTGCGCCCGGACTCCGTCCTGGCGCGGGTGCCGCGGCTGGACTGGGCGCTGCTGCTGGCCACCGGCGGCCTGCTGACCCTGGGGACGGTGCTGGTGTGGTCGGCCACGGCCGAGCGCGGGTCCCTGACCGGCGGCGACCCGCAGGCCTACCTGCGCCGGCACCTGGTCAACATCGCGATCGGCCTGGTGCTCGCCGTGCTCGTGGCGGCCACCGACCACCGCCGGATCCGGATCCTCGCCCCGCTGGTCTACGCAGCCTCCCTGGTCGGCCTGGTCCTGGTGCTCCTCATGGGCACCACGATCCACGGCTCCCGCTCCTGGATCGTGCTCGCCGGGCTCTCGATCCAGCCGGCCGAGTTCGCCAAGCTGGCCGTGGTCATCGCGATGGCGCTGGTGGTGGCGGAGCGGACCGAAGGCTCCTGGCGGCGCCGCGAGGTGGGCGATCTGGACGTGGTCTCCATGCTCGCCGTCGCCGCGCTGCCCGCGGCCCTCATCCTCCTGCAGCCCGACCTGGGGACGACGCTCGTCCTGCTCGCGACGGTGTTCGGGGTCGTCGCTGCCTCCGGGGCACCGCTGCGCTGGCTGGCCGGCCTCGGCGTCGGCGGGGTGCTGTTGGCCGGCGCCGCCGTCCGGCTGGGAGTGCTGGCCGACTACCAGGTCGCGCGCTTCCTGGCCTTCACCGACCCGACGCTGGACCCCCAGGGGGCCGGCTACAACACCGAGCAGGCGCGGATCGCGATCGGCAACGGCGGCGTCTTCGGCCAGGGGCTGTTCGAGGGGTCGCAGACGCGGTCGGGATTCGTGCCCGAACAGCAGACGGACTTCATCTTCACCGTGGCCGGGGAGGAGGTCGGCCTGGTCGGCGCCGGCCTGCTGATCGGGCTGCTCGGGGTGGTGATCTGGCGCGCACTGCTGGTGGCGACCCAGGCCGACGACCTCTTCGGCCGGCTCGCCGCGGCCGGGGTGGCATGCTGGTTCGGCTTCCAGTCCTTCCAGAACATCGGCATGTGCCTGGGCATCATGCCGGTCACCGGCGTCCCCCTGCCCCTGGTCTCCTACGGCGGGTCCTCGATGTTCGCCACGTTGATGGCGGTCGGGCTGCTGCAGACCATCCACCTGCGCACCCAGCGCTCACGCGGCCTGGGCGTGGCTCGCTCCCGGCTGCAGCGGTCGCGGTTCTGAACGCTGAACAGCCCGGAACGGCGCCGGCCCGTCGTCGCCGCGTGATCGGCGTCCGCCCGGCGCCGTGAGGCCGGGGCCGGCGAGGATGCGCGGCTATCCTGGGGCGTTCCACGTCCCCGACCCGAGGTAGCTGATGTCCGAGACCGTCGTGGCCCCCGACTCGGTCTTCTCGAGGCTCGAGCCGCTGCTGCCCCGCGTCCAGAAGCCGATCCAGTACGTCGGTGGCGAGCTGAACTCCACGCCCCGCCGCTGGGAGGAGGCGGAGGTCCGCTGGGCCCTGATGTACCCCGACGCCTACGAGGTGGGCCTGCCGAACCAGGGCGTGCAGATCCTCTATGAGGTCCTCAACGAGACCGACGGCGTGCTCGCCGAGCGGACCTACGCCGTGTGGCCAGACCTGGAGGCGGCGATGCGCGAGCACGGCATCCCGCAGTTCACCGTCGACTCGCACCGGCCGGTGGGCGCCTTCGACGTCCTCGGGGTCTCCTTCGCCACCGAGCTCGGCTACACCAACCTGCTCACCGCGCTCGACCTGGCCGGCATCGCGCTGCACGCGCGCGACCGGTCGGTCACCGACCCGGTCGTGATCGCGGGCGGACACGCGGCGTTCAACCCCGAGCCGGTCGCGGACTTCATCGACGCGGCGGTCCTCGGCGACGGCGAGGAGGTCGTGCTCGCGATCACCGAGGTTATCCGGGAGTGGAAGGCTGAGGGCTGCCCGGGTGCCGAGGGACGTACGCCGCGGGAGGAGCTGCTCTACCGGCTCGCGGTCTCGGGCGGGGTCTACGTGCCGGCGTTCTACGAGGTGGAGTACCTCCCCGATGGGCGCATCCGGCGGGTGGTGCCCACCCGGTCGGGCGTCCCGTGGCGGGTGCACAAGCACACCCTCATGGATCTGGACCAGTGGCCCTATCCGCGCAAGCCGCTGGTGCCGCTGGCCGAGACCGTGCACGAGCGGTTCTCGGTGGAGATCTTCCGCGGGTGCACGCGCGGCTGCCGGTTCTGTCAGGCGGGGATGATCACCCGACCGGTCCGGGAGCGGTCGATCGAGACGATCGGCGCCATGGTGGACACCGGCATCCGCGCCTCCGGGTTCGAGGAGGTGGGACTGCTCTCGCTGTCCAGCGCCGACCACAGCGAGATCGGGGAGATCGCCACCGGGTTGGCGGATCGCTACCAGGGCTCCAACGTGTCCCTGTCGCTGCCCTCGACGCGCGTCGACGCCTTCAACGTGACGCTGGCCGACGAGTTCTCCCGCAACGGCCGCCGCTCGGGCCTCACCTTCGCCCCCGAGGGCGGGTCGGAGCGGATGCGGCGGGTGATCAACAAGATGGTCACCGAGGAAGACCTGATCCGCACCGTGTCAGCGGCGTACTCCCATGGTTGGCGGCAGGTCAAGCTCTACTTCATGTGCGGGCTGCCCACCGAGACCGACGAGGACGTGCTGGGCATCGCGGACCTGGCCAAGAAGGTGATCGCCACCGGCCGCGCGGTGTCGGGCCACAACGACATCCGGTGCACGGTCTCCATCGGCGGCTTCGTGCCCAAGCCGCACACCCCCTTCCAGTGGGCGGCTCAGCTGGACTGGCAGACCACCGACGACCGGCTGCAGAAGCTGCGCGACGACGTGCGGGCCGACCGGCGCTTCGGACGGGCCATCGGCTTCCGCTACCACGACGGTCGCCCGGGCATCATCGAAGGGCTGTTGTCGCGGGGCGACCGCCGCGTGGGGCGTGTCATCGAGGCGGTGTGGCGCGACGGCGGGCGGTTCGACGGATGGAGCGAGCACTTCAGCTTCGACCGGTGGGTCGAGGCGTGCGAGCGCGCGCTGGCCGACAGCCCGGTCGACCTCGACTGGTTCACGACCCGTGAGCGCGACCACACCGAGGTGCTGCCGTGGGACCACCTTGACGCGGGTCTGGACCGTGACTGGCTGTGGGAGGACTGGCAGGACGCCCTGGACCCCGACGGCCGCGAGGTCGAGGACTGCCGGTGGAGCCCCTGCTACGACTGCGGGGTGTGCCCGTCGATGGACACCGACATCCAGATCGGCCCGACCGGCCGCGCCCTGCTGCCGCTGACGGTGGTGTGAGCCCCGGCCAAGCTCCATAGGGCAGGGCAGGGCAGGCCGGGCAGGGCGGGGCAGGGCGGGCAGCGCCGATCAGACCAGCCCGGCGGCCAGCATCGCCACCGCGATGATCAGGAAGACCCCGAGGACGAACAGCAGCACCATGCCCGCGGTTCGTCCCGGGGACCGCGGGGCGGGCGCGTCGTCGGAGAAGAACGGGTTGCCGGGGTCATAGGCCGCCCCTCCGCCGCTCGTGGGGGGTGGGGGCCACCCGGGGACGCCGGAGGCAGGGGAGGCCGTGCCAGGAGGGCGCGGCTCGTCTGCGTCCCCACTGGTGGGAGGCCCGGAGGCGGGGGAGGTCGGCGGGTGGTTCGGCGTCGGCGGCTCGGACGTCGGCGCTCGGACGTCGGCGCCGTGGGCCGGTCCGGCGTCGAGGCGGCGCGCGAGGGTGGCTGCGCTCCCGGCGGCACCGCTGAGGCCCCACTGGGCGGCGCGCTCGATCCCGGGGGGGCTGGGTTCGGGGCGGCCCCGGCGCCGAGGCCGCCGTCGGGCTTGGTCCCGACCTCGGCCACCCCCTCGGAGGTGTAGCGGTAGGCCCACTGGGCGCCGTCCTGGCCTCGCAGCTGGACCTCACCGTCGGTGACGAACCGTCCGAGGCCGGTGTAGAAGGCGTCGGCCTGCTGGCTCCACAACGGCTCACCGGCGCGGTCGGTGCCCAGGACCAGCCACTCGCCTTCCCTGCTCAAGTCGGCTCCGGCGAAGCGGGCCAGGGCGGCCAGGTCGGCCACGGGCATGTCCGGGTGGAAGCGGCCCTGCAAGGACTGGAGCTCGACCTCCAGGACCGTCAACGCCTGCTGCTCGAGGTTCTCCGGCAGGCGGATGCGACCGGCGGTGGCGACGAGGTAGGACATGAGTCCACGCTAGAGCCTCTGGCCGGCGTCGTAGGGTCTACCCTCGTGCGCGATCAGCCCGAGCAGCAGGCGCCGCCGGTGCAGCGGCTGCGGATCCGCTACGCCAAGCGCGGTCGCCTGCGCTTCGCCAGTCATCGCGACTTCTCCCGTGCCTTCGAGCGGGCGCTGGTCCGCGCCGGCATCCCGATGGCCTACTCCTCCGGCTTCACCCCGCACCCGCGGATCTCCTACGCCGGAGCAGCCCCGACCGGTGCCGCGAGCGAGGCGGAGTTCCTCGAGATCGGACTCGCGCGCCCCAGCGAGCCCAGCGCCGTGCGGGAGGCACTCGATGCCGCCCTCCCACCCGGCCTCGACGTGGTGGACGTGGTCGTCGCCACCGCCGGCTCGCTGGCGGACCGCCTCGAAGCCAGTCGTTGGCGGATCAGGTTGGCCGAGTGCGACCCCGCCGGTGTCGAAGACGCCGTGCGCGCCTTCCTCGCGGCACCCGAGGTCACGGTGGAGCGGATGACCAAGAAGGGGCTGCGCCGCTTCGACTGTCGGGGCGCGGTCGCCGCCCTCGCTCTGGCCGACATCCCGGAGACGACGGACCCGTGTGCGATACTCGACATGGTCTTGCGGCACGGCACGCCGTCTGTGAGACCCGACGATGTCCTCGCCGGCATCTGTGAGGTCACGGGAGTCCCCGTGGGAGCCGCCGCACTCATGGAGCGGCTCGCCCAGGGCCCCTGGGACGAGCGGACCGGCACGGTGGGTGACCCGTTGAGCCCCGACCGCGACGCGGTGTGACCGGATGGTGACAGCTCTGGCCCGCTGACGCTGACCGCGGTCAGGGACGACGAGCGCTCATTGACGCACCGACGGTGGGTGTCGTCGTCTCGCTCCACTGGTGGAGCGTTCCACCGCAGGCTTCCGCCCGACCGGTACGCCGGGACGGCGACCGACACACACCCGCAGGAGCCGGACCTCCGGCCCGCCGGGTCACAGGGAGATACATGCTCGACGAGCAGCCGAACACCGAGGACGGCGCCGCCGCCGAGAGCGAGCAGCAGCTGGTCCCGACCGACGTGGCCGACCGGCCGCAGGCGCCCGACGCGGCGGCCCCCGACACCCCGCCCGAGGCAGGTGAGCCGGCCTCGAGTCCCGAAGAGCCCGCAGCCCCCGAGGCGTCCGGTCCATCGGGGGCGCCCCCGACCGAGGACGCTCCGGCGCGCCCACCGCGCAAGCGGGCAGCCCGGACCACCAAGCCACGTGCCTCCGCCCGGGCCGCCGACGGTGAGGCGGCGGCGCCGGCTCGCAAGACCACGACACGCCGCACCCGCAAGACCGCCGCGGCGCGCCCCGCTGCCGAAAAGCCCGCGGACGAGCAGGCCGGCGCGGAACCGGTCCCGACCGAGCAGGATGGTGCCGCGCCGGCCACCGAGGGTGAGCCCGTCGCCGAGCCGATCACTGAGCCCATCGCTGAGCCCATCACTGAGCCCATCACTGAGCCCATCGCTGAGCCCATCGGTGGGTCGATCGATGGGGCAGCCCCCGACGCAACCCCGGAGGAGACGACGGCAGCCGCGACGCCGGAGGCGAGGAGCGAGGATGAGCCCGCGCCCGGCCGACCACCGGCGACGGCGGTGCTCTTCCAGCCGCCCGATCCTTCCTCGGCACGCACGCGCTCGACCGGCCGCAAGCGGCGCCCATCCAACGCCAACAGGGCCGCGGAGCCCCAGAGCGACAACGCCGCCGCCGACGAGGGCACTCGTGAGGACAGCGCCGCCGCGGAGTCCCCTGCACCGAGTGCAGGTCCCGCCGGAGGGGACCGGGACGACTGGGACGCCCTCGAGGAACGGGACCGGGACGAGGACGGCGGCTCCGACGAGGAGACCGACGGCGACGCCGAGGGCGCCGACGGTGGCCCCCGTCGGCGCCGCAGACGCGGCGGCCGCCGGCGCCGCCGTGGTGCCGGCGATGGTGAGTCCGACGAGGTGACCGGCTCGCCCGAGGACCGCAAAGACAAGCAAGCCGGGGCTGCCGGCGCGGACAGTGCAGGCGGCGCGGCCGATGCCGGCGCCACCGATGACGAACCCGCCGACGCCAAGCGCAACCGGAACAAGGGGCGAGAGACCCCCAAGGGTCGCGAGCAGAAGGTGCCGAAGGCGACCGACGAGGACGAGGGAGATCGCGACGAGTCCGACAGCGGGGGGTCGGAGGCGGGTGGCTCGAGCCGTCGCCGTCGCCGCCGCCGCCGCTCCGGGGAGGGGGACGGCGACGCCGGTGACGAGGAGAGCACCGGCACCAAGTCCCGCTCGGGCAAGTCCGCCGAGGCCGAGATCACCGGCTTCTCCGGGTCGACGAGGCTCGAGGCCAAGAAGCAACGCCGCCGCGAGGGGCGCGAAGCCGGTCGTCGGCGGGCGCCGATCATCAGCGAGGCGGAGTTCCTCGCCCGCCGGGAGTCTGTGGACCGCCAGATGGTGATCCGCCAGCGCGGGGACCTGACCCAGATCGCCGTACTCGAGGACGAGGTCCTCGTCGAGCACTACGTCGCCCGCGAGGCCCACACCTCCTTGATCGGCAACGTCTATCTCGGCCGGGTCCAGAACGTCCTGCCCTCGATGGAGGCCGCCTTCATCGACATCGGCAAGGGCCGCAACGCCGTCCTGTACGCCGGGGAGGTGAACTGGGACGCGCTCGGGGCCAAGGACCGCAGCCAGCGCAAGATCGAGCAGGTGCTCAAGTCTGGGCAGTCCGTGCTGGTGCAGGTGACCAAGGACCCGGTCGGCCACAAGGGTGCCCGGCTCACCAGCCAGATCAGCCTTCCGGGCCGGTTCCTCGTCTATGTGCCCGGTGGCAGCACCAGCGGCATCTCGCGCAAACTGCCCGACATCGAGCGTCATCGGCTCAAGACGCTCCTGAAGGAGATCGTCCCCGAGACCGCGGGGGTCATCGTGCGGACCGCGGCCGAAGGGGCCAGCGAGAAGGAGCTCACCCGCGACGTCGAGCGGCTCAAGGCGCTGTGGGAGGACATCTCCCGCAAGGTCGAGAGCGCAGGGGCGCCCAAGCTGCTGTACGCCGAGCCCGACCTCACGCTCAAGGTGGTGCGCGACCTCTTCACCGAGGACTTCGGCACGCTGGTGGTCTCCGGCGACGAGGCCTGGGACATGGTGGAGGCATACGTCACCCATATCGCGCCGGACCTCGCCGACCGACTGGAAGGGCACGACGACAGCGAGCGCGACGCCTTCGCGGAGTTCCGGATCGACGAGCAGATCGCCAAGGCGCTCGAGCGCAAGGTCTGGCTGCCCTCGGGTGGATCGCTGGTCATCGACCGCACCGAGGCGATGACCGTCGTCGACGTCAACACCGGCAAGTTCACCGGCTCCGGCGGGAACCTCGAGGAGACCGTCACCAAGAACAACCTCGAGGCCGCGGAGGAGATCGTCCGGCAGCTCCGGCTCCGTGACATCGGCGGCATCATCGTCATCGACTTCATCGACATGGTCCTGGAGAACAACCGCGACCTGGTCCTGCGCCGGCTCGTCGAGTGTCTGGGCCGCGACCGGACGCGCCACCAGGTCGCCGAGGTCACCTCGCTCGGCCTGGTCCAGATGACGCGCAAGCGGATCGGCATCGGCCTGCTTGAGGCGTTCAGCGAGCCGTGCGAGGCGTGTCAGGGCCGCGGGCTGCACGTGCACAGTGAGCCTGTCGAGCACAGGCGGGGGCGTGAGGACGAGTCGCGGCGCGGGCGACGGCCACGCGGCAAGCGCGGTTCCGAGGACGACTCCGAGCAGTCGGCTTCCACCAACGGCGGCCGCAGCCCGGCCGCAAAGCGCCCCCAGAAGGCGGCGGCTGCGCCGGTGACCCGGGACGGAGAACCTCGCCCGCCCGAGTCCGGTGCTCCCGCGTCGACAGGGGGCAGACGAGTGCCGACCCCGGCGGAGTTCGCGGCCATGGCCCGCGCCGAGGCCGGCGATGGACATCCCGAGGAGACCTCGGTGACCGAGGTTGACGCCTCCTCGCCGAACGGTCTGCAGGCAGCGGTGGCCGAGCCGGCACCGGAGCCTGCACCCGAGCCGGCACCGGAGCCTGCACCCGAGCCGGCACCGGAGCCTGCACCCGAGCCGGAGCCGGAGCCTGCACCGGAGCCGGCATTGCACGCCGATGCGCCTGCGGGCGAGCCGGACACCGAGCCGGTCGCGTCGGCCGCTCCACGCATCGTGACCTCCGTGCGCCGCATCGGTGCCCGGCGCCCCGCCGGCCCGGCGGTGTCGAGTCCGGCCGCAACCTCGACCCAGCGGGCGGTGTCGACCCTCGAGCAGGACCCCCCGCCCGAGACCGGGCCCGAGACCGTGACCGGGTCCGAGCCGGAGATGACTCCGGAGGCGGAGGCCGAAGCCGAGGCCGCGCACGTGCCGGTGAAGAAGAAGGGCACGCGCAAGCGCTGATGACAGGGACTCGCAGGGCACGCATTTTGACCCCCCCGGGCCAGTTCCGTAGACTCGATCCTCGGCCGCACAATGCGTGCGCTTCGCCGTGCGCTCGACCGCTCCCGCCTCTGACCAGATGGTGAGCCGTGCCCCGCGTGTCCGGCCGACCCGAACGGAACGTCAGAACGACCGAGGAGAGTGAGTCGCGGTGTACGCGATCGTGCGCAGTGGCGGAACCCAGCAGAAGGTCGCTGTCGGTGACGTCATCGAGATCGACAAAGTCGCCCAGGGCATGGGCGAGTCCGTGACTCTCCCGGTGCTCCTCGTCGTGGACGGCCAGGACGTGACCACCGACGCCGAGGCGTTGGCGAAGGCCGCGGTGACCGCCGAGGTCGTGGGGGACTCCAAGGGCCCCAAGATCACGATCATGAAGCACAAGAACAAGTCTCGCTACCGGAAACGTCAGGGCCACCGGCAGCACTACACGCGGGTCAAGGTCACCGACATCTCCCCCCGCTGACCCACCCGTCGAGCACCGACTCAACCGAGGACTGAACGAGATGGCACACAAGAAGGGCGCGGCTTCCACCAAGAACGGCCGCGACTCCAACTCCAAGCGACTGGGCGTCAAGCGCTTCGGCGGCCAGGTCGTCAGCGCGGGCGAGATCATCGTCCGCCAGCGCGGCACCCACTTCCACCCCGGTGAAGGCGTCGGCCGTGGCGGCGACGACACCCTCTTCGCCCTCCAGGGCGGCGCCGTCGAGTTCGGCACCAAGCGCGGCCGCCGCGTGGTGAACGTGGTCGCCGCCGCCGGCGAGTGATCCTGGCGCGACCTCTCTCCTCCCGACAGGCGCCCTGCTGACGCAGCAGGGCGCCTGTCGCCGTTCCACCCGCTGCGCCCCACGCGCCTGACAGGAGCCCCGATGGCGATCCCGACCTTCATCGACCGGGTGGTGCTGCACGTCGCGGCCGGCCGTGGGGGGAACGGCGTCGCGAGCGTCCACCGCGAGAAGTTCAAGCCCTTGGGCGGCCCGGACGGCGGCAACGGTGGCCGCGGCGGCAGCGTCACGCTGCGCGTGGACCCGGACGTCACCACCCTCGTCGACTACCACCACAGCAGCACCCGCAAGGCCGGGCACGGTGGCCACGGCGCGGGCGGCTTCCGCAACGGGGGACTGGGCGAGGACCTCGTGCTGTCCGTGCCGGACGGCACTGTGGTCAAGGACGCCGCGTCCGGCGCCGTGATCGCCGACCTCGTGGGTGCCGGCACCGAGGTGGTCGTGGCCGAGGGCGGCCGTGGCGGCCTGGGGAACGCGGCGCTGGCGAGCCCCCGTCGCAAGGCCCCCGGATTCGCCCTCCTCGGCGAGCCCGGCGACGAGGCGACCATCGCCCTGGAGCTCAAGGTCGTGGCCGATATCGGCCTGGTCGGCTTCCCGAGCGCGGGCAAGTCCAGCCTCATCGCGGCCATGAGCCGGGCCCGGCCCAAGGTCGCCGACTATCCCTTCACCACGCTCGTGCCCAACCTCGGCGTCGTCACCGCCGGCGACACGACGTACACGGTCGCCGACGTCCCCGGCCTCATTGAGGGGGCGAGCGAGGGACGCGGTCTGGGTCACGACTTCCTCCGGCATGTCGAGCGGTGCGCCGCGCTCGTCCATGTCATCGACCTGGCCGCGCCCGAGCCCGAACGGGACCCGATCGGCGATCTGGACGTGATCGAGCGCGAGCTGGCCCGCTACGGCGGTCTCGGGGACCGGCCACGCCTGGTCGCGCTCAACAAGGTGGACCTGCCGGACGGGCGGGCGATGGCCGAGATGGTGCTCGAGGACCTGCGTCAGCGGGGGCTGGGTGTCACCTGTGTCTCCGCCGCGACCCACGAAGGGCTGAGAGAGCTCGGCTTTACGATGGCCGAGGTCGTACGCCGTGCGCGGGCTGAACGCCCTGACGCCCAGCCCGCACGGATCGTGCTGCGCCCGACGGTCTCGGGGGGCCCCGACTTCACGGTGACCGAGACCCCCGACGGATGGCGAGTCCGCGGCAGCAAGCCGGAGCGCTGGGTGCGGCAGACCGACTTCTCCAACGACGAGGCCGTGGGCTTCCTGTCCGACCGCCTCCACCGCCTGGGCGTGGAGGACCGACTGCTGGAGCTGGGCGCGGCCGATGGCGATGCGGTGATGATCGGCCCCGAGGACGACGCGGTCGTGTTCGACTTCGCGCCGATGGTGGATGCCGGGGCGTCCTCCCTGGGGAGTCGTCGTGGCGAGGACCCCCGCTTCACCGACGAACGGCCGGCCGTCCGTCGGCGGCGGGCCATCGACGCGAGCTTCGAGAGCCGCGCGGAGGGTGAGGCCCGCGCCGACGTGGCGCGGCGGCTCGACCGCGGGGACGAGGAGGGACCGGAGTCGTGAGTCCGCGCGAGGCGGTGGCAGCGGCGCGGCGGGTCGTGGTCAAGGTCGGCTCGTCCTCGCTGACCACGCCCGAGGGCGACCTCGACCCCCACCGGCTCGCAGGTCTGGTCGCGACGGTGGCCGGGGTGCGGACCCGCGGCGCGGAGGTCGTGCTGGTCTCCAGCGGCGCGATCGCGGCCGGGCTGTCGCCGCTCGGCCTGCCCCGGCGACCACGCGACCTCGCCACCCAGCAGGCGGCCGCGTCGGTGGGCCAGGGACTGCTGGTGCACCGCTACACCGAGGAGTTCGCCCGGCATGGAGTGACGGCGGGCCAGGTGCTGCTCACCGTGGACGACGTCACTCGGCGCAGCCACCACCAGAACGCCTACCGCACCTTCGCGCGGCTGCTCGAGCTCGGCGTACTCCCGATCGTCAACGAGAACGACACCGTGGCCACCACCGAGATCCGGTTCGGGGACAACGACCGCCTCGCGGCTCTGGTCGCCCATCTGGTTCACGCCGACCTTCTCGTGCTGCTCAGCGACGTCGACGGCCTCTACACCGGCCGACCGTCGGACCAGGCCTCACGGCTGGTGCGCGAGGTGCAGGACGAGGCCGACCTGGCACAGGTCCGGCTGGGCAACGCCGGCGGGTCCGGGGTGGGCACCGGGGGGATGCAGACCAAGGTGGAGGCAGCGCGGATCGCGACCGGTGCGGGCATCGCGGTGGTGCTCACGTCCGCGGCGCTGGCGCGCCCGGCACTGGCGGGGGAGGAGGTGGGCACGGTGTTCCATCCCACCGGTCAGCGCCGGTCCACCCGGCTGCTGTGGCTCGCGCACGCGACCGAGGGCAAGGGGCGGCTGGTCCTCGACGACGGCGCCGTCCGCGCCGTGACCGAACGACGCGCCTCGTTGCTGCCGGCGGGCATCACCGGGGTCAGTGGGGCCTTCGTGGCCGGAGACCCGGTCGACGTCATGGACGCCGAGGGCCGGCTGGTCGGTCGCGGCCTGGTCAACTACGACGCCTCGGAACTGCCCGCCCTGGTCGGGCGCTCGACCCGGGACCTCGCCCGCGAGCTCGGCGCGTCGTACGAGCGGGAGGTCATCCATCGCGACGACCTCGTCGTCGTGCGTCGCTGACCCCGCACCGAGCCGCGCATCGGGCCACCACGGTCCCCACGGGCGCACCCGGCGGTCGCGCGGGCGATCGCCCCCTCAGCCCCATCGGTCGGCGCGTCGGTCGGGTCGCAACTCAACGGTGGGCCTGCTCGAGAACTGCCCGGGGACCCCGATCGGGTGGGGCGTCGAACGCATCGCGGACGGCCCCCGGCTTGTTCCGGTCCGGCCTTGGCGTCTCCTGCCTCGGCTGCCACGGCCTCGTCGGTGTCTGGCGGCTGGGGTGGGTCAGTGATGTCGTGGTGGCGAAGAGCCGGATACCTCTTCGCGACGCTGCCTCAGGGAGCGTCAGCGCGTCGCCTGATCGGGTGCCTCCGGCGACGAGCGCTGGTGAGGGGGAGACAGGGTGTCGGGGTCGTCGCCCGGCAGCGGGAGCTCGATCACCTCCTCGAGCCCTCCGATGATGTTGCGCAGATCCGACGCAGCCTGGTCGAGGTGAAAGGCGATGGCCGACGCCGCATGCGCCTCGCGCTCTCCGAGCGTCGCCTGCAGCATCGACAGCCGCAGGCCCGCGGCGAAGATCCGTTGGAGCACGCTGTCGTTGGCATCGCGGAGCGCGGTGGCGCGCGATCGCACCATGTGTGCCCGGCGCAGGGACTGGTGCTCGCTGTCGGCGAGGTCACGCAGCATGTGATCGAGCTCGTGGCGGGCGCTGACGTCGGTCGCGACGCCGTCGAAGAGCACGATGCCGGAGACCACGCGGGGCCGCACGCGCCACGAGACCCACCGAGGGACGCCGTCGTCTCCCTCGATGCGCGTCTCCGCCTCCCACGGCTGCACGGCGGACAGCGCCGTCAACAGAGCGTCCAGCGCATCAGCCTGCTCCGGATCGAGGTGGCTGTGGATCAGGTCGAGCAGCGACTCACGAGGGTCGACGGCTCGTCCGAAGACGGTCGCGGAGTTGGGTCCGCAGTAGTGCCAGCGCGTCTGGGCGTCGTCGCGTCGCTCCACGGTGAAGGCGAAGACGTCGACCATGTGCTCGTGGAGGCCGGAGCCCACGTCTGTTGGATGCGACGGCTGCTCGGCGCCGCCGAGGTCGGTGGGACCCTCGAAGGCCTCTCGTCGTGAAGTCAATCCACGGCTCCCGCTGTCCATGCCGCCGGTTGGCTGGGCCAGACCCGAACGGCCGCCCCGCCATCAGAGTAGGACAGCCGCTCGCTCGATGTCCGGCCGAATCCCGTTCGGGACTATGATCCCAGCCATCCCGGCCCGGAGCATGCCGGGCGTCGTACGCCGCGAACCGGGCCCCACGTCCTGACCGGCACCCGTTCGGTCCTGCGTCTGAGCGTTCTCCAGACGCGACGGGACTGACCGGCGAGACTGGTGTGCAGGGCAGAGCGACGGTGAGGACCCAGGGTGAGCGACGAGACGCGGTTGTGGCACGTCACCGTCACGCTCGCCGGCGCGCCGATGGAGCCACGGATCGTGCGGGCGGCGTTGCAGCGACTCACCGAGCTGCGCCCCTTCCTGAGCTCGCTGCGCTTCGGCGCCAGCCGCGCCGAGCTGGCCTACTGGGACGAGGGCGACACCCTGGTCGACGTCGCCTCGCTGGCCCTGCGGCTGTGGAACGAGCACCGCGGTGAGGCAGCCCTGCCGTCGTGGGAGGTCGTGGGACTGGAGGTCGTGGAGCGGGACGCCCGCGAGGGGCGCCGCGACGACGCCCTCGTCGAGCTGACCGTCATGCCCCGGCCCTTCTGAGACGCATCGCCGGTCGCGGCGCACGGCGCGGTCACTAGTCTGGGACCATGGTCGACGCCGAGTCCGCAGCCAAGCCCACCCCGGTGCGCGACGCCGGTTCCGAGCAGGCCACCCATGACGAGACCGCCCATCCCGAGGCGGCGGTCCGGGCGGTCGCGCAGCGGGCGCGCGAGGCCGCGCAGGCGCTTGCGGTGGCCACCCGCGCAGACAAGGACGCCGCCCTGCAGGCGATGGCCGATGCGCTGGAGGAGCAGACCTCGGCGATCCTGCAGGCCAACGCGGCTGACGTCGAGTCCGCGCACCGGTCCGGCACCCCCGAGGAGATCGTCGACCGGTTGCGCCTGGACGACTCCCGGGTCGCCGGCATGGCCGCCGGCCTACGCGAGGTGGCGGCCCTGCCGGACCCGGTGGGCGAGGTCGTGCGTGGCTCCACGCTCGCCAACGGGCTGAGGCTGCAGCAGGTCCGTGTGCCGTTCGGCGTGGTCGGGATCATCTACGAAGCGCGGCCGAACGTGACCGCGGACGCCGCCGGCATCTGCCTCAAGTCCGGCAACGCGGCCCTGTTGCGCGGCTCGTCGAGCGCCCGGCGCTCCAACCAGGCCATCGTGGGGGCGTTGCGGGAGGCGGTGGTTCGCAGCGGTCTCCCCGCGGACGCCGTCCAGCTCGTCCCCGGGGAGGGCCACGAGGCCGCCAAGGTGCTCATGCGGGCGCGCGGCCTGGTCGACGTGCTGATCCCGCGTGGCGGGGCCGGGCTGATCCGCTCGGTAGTCGAGGAGTCCACCGTCCCGGTCATCGAGACCGGTGTGGGGAACTGTCACGTGTACGTCGACGCCGCGGCCGATCTCGACATGGCCCTGGAGATCGTCCTCAACGCCAAGACCCAGCGGCCGTCGGTGTGCAATGCGGCGGAGTCGCTGCTGGTCCACGCCGATGTTGCCGAGAAGTTCGTCCCACGCGTGGTGGCGGCGCTGCGGGAGGCGGGGGTGACGGTGCACGGCGACCGCCGGTTCGCCCTCGAGAACAACGTGGTGCCGGCGACCGAGGCCGACTATGCCACCGAGTACCTCTCGCTCCACATTGCGGCTGCCGTGGTCCCCGACATCGAGGCAGCCATCGCCCACATCCGGCGCCACTCCAGCGGCCACACCGAGGCGATCGTCACCGACTCGGCCGCGGCGGCGCAGCGGTTCGTCGCCGCCGTCGACTCCTCGGCGGTCCTGGTCAACGCGAGCACCCGGTTCACCGACGGCGGGGAGTTCGGGTTCGGCGCGGAGATCGGCATCTCAACGCAGAAGCTGCACGCCCGCGGCCCGATGGGGCTGCCAGAGATGACCTCGACGAAGTACGTCCTCACCGGGCAAGGCCATGTCCGCTGACGGGTCCCGGCACCTGGCTCGGCTACGCTAGCCGGCATGGCGACCTCCCTGGCGACCTCGACGACCGCGACGACCGCCCTTGTCCTGGCCGCGGAGTCGGCCGCCCATGGGGAAGGGGGGGTGAGCCCCTACCTGGTGGGCGGCACGGCCCTCGGCCTCCTGCTGCTACTTCTCTTCGTCGTGGTCGCCGTCGGCGGTGGCCGGGAGCACACCTGAGGTTTGGTGCCCGCCTCGTCTCCCGTGCCCTCACCGGATCCGGCCCCCCTTCGCCCCGCGGGAGCGCCGGGGGACCCCCGCCGTCGCTTGGGCGTCATGGGTGGCACCTTCGACCCGATCCACCACGGCCACCTGGTCGCCGCCAGCGAGGTAGCCGCGTGGTTCGACCTCGACGAGGTCGTGTTCGTGCCGACCGGTCAGCCCTACCAGAAGTCCGACCGGTCGGTCTCGCCGGCCGAGGACCGCTACCTGATGACGGTGGTCGCGACCGCGTCGAACCCCCGATTCACGGTCTCGCGTGTGGACATCGACCGGCCCGGGCCGACGTACACCATCGACACGCTCACCGACATCGCCCGGCAGCAGGCCGACGCGGACCTCTACTTCATCACCGGCGCCGACGCGTTGACCGACATCCTGACCTGGCGCTCGGCGCGGGAGATGTTCGGCCTGGCTCACTTCGTGGGCTGCACCCGGCCCGGGTACACCCTGGCCCGGGGTTCGCTCGAGGGCATGCCCTCGGACCGGGTCACTATCGTGGAGATTCCGGCGCTGGCCATCTCCTCCACGGAGTGCCGGGAGCGCACGGGGCGCGGCGAGCCGGTGTGGTACCTCGTGCCTGACGGCGTCGTGCAGTACATCTCCAAGCACCGGCTCTACCGATCCGACGTGCCGCCCACGCAGACCGACTACCCGCGACCCCAGCCGGGTCAGCAGCAAGGAGCCCCATGACCGCAACCGCCCACGCCCGCGACCTGGTGCGGCTCGCCGCCCAGGCGGCGTCCGAGAAGCTCGCCGAGAACCTCGTCGCCTTCGACGTCAGCGACCAGTTGGTGATCACCGACGCGTTCGTGCTCTGCTCGGCGGCCAACGACCGGCAGGTGCGCTCGATCGTGGACGAGATCGAGAAGCGGCTGCGCGAGTCCGGGGCGAAGCCCGTCAGACGGGAAGGTGAGCGCGACGGCCGCTGGGTGCTGTTGGACTACGTCGACATCGTGGTGCACGTCCAGCACGAAGAGGAGCGCGCGTTCTACGCGCTGGAGCGGCTCTGGCGGGACTGCCCGGTGATCGACCTCCCCGCCACCGTGGCGAGCGGTCGGGAGCGTGGCTGAGCAGGACCGGGCTGGGCAGGACCGGGCTGGGCAGGACCGGGCTGGGCAGGACCGGGCTGGGCGCGACACCGCCGAGGAGGGCGCGGACCTCACCGCTGCGAAGCCCGCAGCCCGGCTGGTGCTGGCGCGCCACGGTCGCACCGCGTGGAACCACACCGGGCGGGCCCAAGGCCACGCGGACGTGCCGCTGGACGAGCGTGGCCGTGCCCAAGCCCAGGCATTGGCGGCGCTGCTGACGTCGATGCGCCCCAAGAGGCTGTGGTGCTCCGACCTGGTCCGTGCTAGAGAGACCGCCGCGGCCGTCGCCCGGGCCACGGGGTTGCTGGCCGAGGAGGACAAGCGGCTGCGGGAGTTCTCGGTGGGCGAGCGGCAGGGTCTGACCTGGGAGGAGTCGATCGAGCGCTTCCCGGAGATCGCGGGCGGGATCTCGCTGGGGGAGCGACTGGCCGGGGTGCCCGGCGCCGAGTCCGACACCGATGTCCGGGCCCGCATCGTGCCGGCGCTGGAGGAGTACGCCGCCCAGTTGCGCCCCGGTCAGACCGGGATCGTCGTGTCCCACGGGGCGGCACTCAAGGTCGGTCTGGCCGGCCTGCTCGGGTGGGACGACTCAGTGGTGCGGACCCTGGCCGTGCTCGGCAACTGCCAGTGGGCGACGGTGCTGGTGGGCGCCGACAGGAACCAGCGCAAACTGCTGGCCTACGGGATGGGCGATTTCGCAACTCCAGAGGGCATTGGCTAGGATCGACCAGGTTGCCCGGGGCCAGTCGCCCAGGGTCGCGGGGCTGTGGCGCAGCTGGTAGCGCACCTCCATGGCATGGAGGGGGTCAGGGGTTCGAGTCCCCTCAGCTCCACCGAAACGCCCACGTCGCAGGCCGTGTCGGAGTCCTCAGCAGAGGAGCCAGACATGGCCTGTAGCCATTTAATGGACACATACTCGCGCTGCACCCCGGCGGAGCCCGTTCGACGCCTCTCGACCCGCCTTGGGAGGCATCGAGCACCTCAGCGACATGGACACCGCGAGACCCACCCAGGATCTGATCGAACCCGTCCTCACGCTCAGCGAGCTGGCGGCCTGCCTGTCGGTGACCGTGCAGACCCTCTGTGACCTTCGGAGCAAGGGCCAGGGGCCGCGAGGCTTCCGCGTCGGCCGAGAGCTGCGCTTCCGCCGTTCCGAGGGCGATGCGTGGCTGGCCCGCCTCGAAGCGGCCGACGCGGACCGGCATCCCCACCGCCCGAGCCAGTGAGCCGGGGCCGCCCCCGCACTCCGATCGGAACGTGCGGACAGATCAGCCACCACCGGAACCCGCCGACCCACCGTAGACCCGGAGACCGCCCCCGACCAGACCCCTGCCGGGGGGCTCGACAGCCGCCGTCCCGCGTCGGCGTGCCGAAGGTGTCAACTTGCAGCGCCCCACCGGACGACGACGTTGACACCGACCAACGCCGACGCATCCTCACGGCTCGAGCACGCTGGGACTTGACAGCCAGCTCCCAAGAGGGAGCCATGAGCGGGGAACGCTATGCCCTACATGCGGCTGATGTGCGCGTTGTCGGTTATTCGGCTGAGGCCATGTGTGTCGCCTAGATGACTTCTTCCTGGTTCGCTCAGTCGTCGAAGGTCAGGGCGACGAACTTCTCGGTCTGCTCCTTCAGGGCGATCTCGACCGGGAGCCGTGGCGTCCCGTGTGCTCGTCATGCCGGCGAAGGTATCCAGTGCGGCCACACCGGGTCGACCGCGCGGTCGACGGAGGTCGGGAACGGTGGGCAGCGATGCGACGGGCGATCGCCGCCGCGGGTGTCGAGCGAGATCCCCTCGTCGCGTCCGGGCAGACGCCCACCCGCGGCTCCGCGCGGGCCGCGCCGCCCGCGTACCGACACGGCCGCGACCGAGCGACGGCGACCCGGCTGGGAGGTCGCACCCACGTCCCGGCCGTTGACCCTCTCGGCGCCGAAGGACTACCGTGGGTGGGACTACGCCTGGGAGGGGAGGTCGCGAATGGCTGGCGACTTCACAAAGGTACTGGCTCGGGCTCAGACCGACTACGACTTCTACATCGAGTGTCAGCGGGATCCCGAAGGTGCGCTTTCGGGCTTCGATTTGAGACCGGAGGAGCACGCCGCCCTCTGCGACCCGCAGACGTTCGCTGACGCGCTCGCCCGCGGCGGAGACCTAGGGCTGCCGACGGGGGTCAAGATCACGATCTCGGGGACCCACGACTGGGTCAACAGGACCGCACCCCCCACCCGGCGCACCACCGACGAGGATGCGGTGGCCCACGAGGTCAAGCGCGTCCAGCAGACCCTGAGCGAGGACGAGCGTCGGGAATCCGCTCTCCGGCTGATACAGCTGCTCGGATGAGCCTGCCGGGTGGCAGGACCCGGCACGTCTGGCCCTTCGACATCGGGATCGTGGGCACCGGCATCCTCGGTGCACACCAGGTGACTCGCGAGGCGGAAGAGGTCATTCGACGGAGCAACCACACCTTCGTGATCGCCTCGGGGTTCGGGGTCGTCGAGTACGTCGAGGGACTCTGCCCGAACGTCACCGATCTCAGCGGCCACTACGAGCCGGGCTTGAACCGGCTTCCGACCTACCAACGGATGGCCGCCGACGTCGTGGCGGCCGCGGTCGCGGAGGCTCCTGTGTGCCTGGCCACGTACGGACACCCGTGGGTGTACTGCTACCCGACCACCCTGATCACTCGAGCCGCGGAACTCTTGGACCTGCACGTCGAGGTGTTCCCAGGCATCTCCGCATTCGACGCGATGCTGGTGGACCTCGGTGTGGACATCGCCCAGAACGGCATCCAGATGTACGAGGCTAGCGATGTGCTGCTCCGCAGGCGTCCGCTCCAGACCGACGTCGACTGCATCATCTGGCAGCCCACGGTCGTCGGGGACCCCACGTGCCCGGACGGCCCCTACGCGGCCGAGCAGTTCGAACCGCTGCAGCGCTTCCTGCTGGAGGCCTATCCCGGTGACCACACGGTGCACCTGGTCACCTCCAAGTACCACCCGATGCTGCGCTCCCAGGTGTCAGCCACCCGCCTCGATGATCTGGCCCGGTCGCTCGCCGGCGAGCCCAGCATCGGGACGCTCTACCTCCCTGCGCTCTCCGTGCGTCCCATCCAGGACGAGGAGATGTACTCCGTTATGGTCAACGCAGGCGCCTGGCCGGACTCACTCCTCGGAGGTGCTCGGTAGCCCGGCGTACCGCTGGACGAATGCCAGGAAGGCGTTCCGGGTCAGAGGTCGTCGTGCTGCCTGCGACGCTCTCAGTCCGGCGGCAAGGTCATCGGCAGCGCGTTGCGCGGCAGCCTCCACGGCTCCCGACCGGACCACGCTTCGAAGCGCCGCGTCGAGAGGCACCCGACCGGCGCCGCCCGCCGGCTCCGACACCAGCAGCGCGTTCAGGCTGCCCGTCTCGGCGTCGTCGGTCAGGTCCACGAGGTCGTCGATCCGCCACATGGCCTCACCAAGCAGCACACCGGGGCTCGGCTCCGGACGATCGGGGTCACCGGTCGCGACCAGTTCGATCACCCGGAACGGCCAGACCGACGTTCGACGAGAGCTCTCCAACGCAGCCGGGACTGAGGGTAGGCTCGCCCAGTTCAGCGACTGTCGCTCGGCGACCAGCGCCTCCGCGAGCAGGACACCAATCTGCGACCGCACCGGCCCTGTCCGCTCGTCCGGGAAGACCAGGTGGACGAGCTCGAGAAACGCCTCGATGACGCGCAGCGTGAACGACAGGCTCGGATGCGTCGCCAGACGACGTGGGAGTGCGGCGAGCAGCCACCCGCGAGCCTGCGGTCGCTCCGTCGCGCCCTGCAGGTCCCCCGACTCCACGATGTCCAGCAACAGCGTGCCCGCGGGGGGGTCGCTGTCACAGAGCCCGTCGACGAGTCCCACGCCGAGGTTGAAGTGCCCGCAAGCCATGGTCGCGGGACCGGAGACAGCGGCGTGCGCCGGCGCCATCAGGGTGGCGGCGACAGCCCCGAAGGCGAGGGCACCGCCCGCGCGCGCCGAGGTGTGGGCATCACCGAAGTCGACGGCGACGCCGACCCGTCCGTCGAGCTCCGGGTACCAGAGGGGCACAGCGCGCTTCAGCAGGTCCGTTGCGTGTTCATTGTCATGGGCATCGCTCTCCTCGAGCTCGGCGGCGCCGCACAGCAGCCCGCGCTGGTCGAGCGCGGTGCCGATGTGCCGGCGCACGGTGTCCTCGGTGTGCGCTCGGAACTCCTGGTCACGCATGACAGTCACGCTCCGAGCGTGCCAGCGCGGCGAGACACGTGGCCGTCGTGAAGGTCCGGTACTGGTCCTCCACCACGATTCCCGGGTCGAACGTGAAGAGTCGCCGACCGTCGTCCAGCCCCGGGCTTCGGTCAGGCGGCAGCGGGATCCTCAGGATGGGGTGGGTCGGCCACCCTCCGTCAGGCTGCTGCAGGCGCAGCAGTGCGTCGACCCCACGCGCATGCGGAGCCGCCTCCTGATGGCCGCAGCAGGTCAGCGACAGGAGCCCCAGCGCCGTCGCGAATGCGGAGATCTCGACGTCCGGTGCGGACCACCCCCCGCCCGGACGCTGGGTGCGTCGGACCCATGCGCTGGCCGCCGCCAGCGGGCCGGGGTCATTCATGGCCGCCCCTAGGGCGACGGCCTGCTGCGTGGCCACCAGGTCAGTCGTCCACCAGTAGGAGGGCCAGCTGCCGTCCGGGCGTTGTCGTGCGCGGAGGAAGTCCCAGGCCCGCCTGGCGTATGCCATGGACTCCTCGGACCGGAACGCCGCGTGCGCACGACCAGCCGCCGCGCTGACCTCCGCCTGTGGTCGGCACCATCCACGGAACGGCAGCCACCACGGCAGGCCGGTGTAGCGACGGATCGGCGCAGGGCGCGCGTACGTCGCGACTCCGCCGTCTCGTCGTCGGTGACGGGCCAGCATGCGTTTCGCGGCCCGGCAGGCCTCCTCGAAACCGCCCAGGCGCATCAGGAACAGCACCGCCCACGAGGTCGAGTCAGCGTCGGACGGGGTGCCCTCGTGGTATCCCCACCCACCGTCCTCGCGCTGGCATCGGGCCAGTGCGTCTCCCGCGGACCGGAGGGCATGGCGCTCGGTGCCGTGGGACAGGAGAGCGCAACCGATGTAGCCGGTCGTCCACGCGGTGGCTTCGCCGGCCGGCGTACGGAAGTCGCGCCAGTGGCCATCCCTGCTCTGAGCAGCCAGCAGGAACGCGATGCCCCCCTCGACACCGGAGCTCACCGAGCCACTATCCCACGTGGCAGCAGGGCCGCCCGGCGGCCGCGAACCGGCTCTCCCTGGCGCCGGTGAGCGGAGACCGGGTCTGCGTCTCGCTGGGGGTGTTCGAGTACGGGGATGGTGGGCAGAGCCGGTTCTTGTCCTCCTCGGTGCCGTCGATGGTGGCCTCGACGCAGCCGACTAGGGCCGCGCCGAAGCAGGGGAAGCCGGCCCGCACCGGCTGGGGGGTGATCGTCTCCGGACCCCAGATCGGCACCGGCGGGCACACCGGCGGCCCCGGTGCGGCCGCGTGCACCACCACCGCATCCTCAGCCACGTTCACCTGGCCTTCGGTGAGCACCAGCCTGCCGGGCTCGACCCGGCGCAGGTGCCCGCGCCGTACCACATCGGTGACGGTGCGCAACCGGGCTAGCTCCCACTCCGCGAGGGTGGGCACCTTGGCCATCGTGGGGGTCACCGTCGGGTCGATGCGCAGCATCACCCCGGCGCCCTCCAACTGCAGGAACATCTCCTCGACCGAGGCGGCGTCGGCGGCGGCCTGCTCGACGTCGGCGGCCATGCCGAGAAAGACCGCGGGGTCGGGTTGGACGACCGCCCGGTTGATCATCCACGGTTCGCGCGGACGCACCCAGCAGATCCGTTCCGGGTCGACCCCGTTGCCCAGCAGCCAGATGCAGGTTTCGGTGGCGGTCTTGCCGGACCCGACCACCACTCGACCAGGGCGTCGGTGAACGCCATCCCTGCCGCCCCCGCCCCGACGACGAGGTAGTCCGCCGCCAGCCGCGTCACCATCGTTCCGGGTCCGCGTCGTCGGGGTCGAGGAACCCCAGAAGGATCCGCGCGAACTCCTCCGGGACCAGCTGGTCGGCCACATGCTGCCGACTACGGCTGTGGTTTCCCGCTGGGTGAGTCCGGGACGGACGCCAGCAGGTGACCGTAGGCGGCCTGCTGCTGCGGCGTGATGAGGGCGCGGAAGAGGAGCGCGGTCTGCGAGCGTACGTAGTCCTCGAGGGTGAGGGTGCGCTCGAAGTGCCAGTGCTTGAGCGCCCAGGCATGGGCGAGCAGGAGGAGGTCGTAGGCGACCAGGTCGGGGTCGTGCTCGACGAACACACCGGCCTCGATGCCCTCGCGCACCAGCCGGCGCAGTGGCTCGCTGGTCTCCTCCTCGAGCTCCTTGATCCGGGTGCGACCTTCCTCGCCCAGTGACTTGCTCTCCCGGTAGGTCAGCACGGCGGCGTGGCGGTGCTGGTCGATGACGGCGCAGTAGGCGGCGAACGCCGCGGCCAGCCGTGCCGCGGGGTCCTCTCCTGCCGCGTCGACGGCGGCCGGCACCTGCCGCACGAACGCGTCGAGGACGTCGAGGATGACAGCGAGAAGGACGTCGTCCTTGCTGCCGAAGTACCGGTAGATCAGCCCCACGCTGACACCGGCCTCCGCCGCGAGCGCCTGCATCGAGACGCCCTGCGACCCTTCGCGCTCCATCAGCCGCGCGGCAGCCTCGAGGAGCTGCCGGCTGCGCTGTTTGGCTCGCGCCTGGCGAGCGGCGTCGTCGGGGTCTAGCTGCACCGCTTCGGACACTCGAGGCCACCTCC
Organism: uncultured Actinomycetota bacterium; assembly: GCA_963745245.1. Classification (GTDB taxonomy): domain Bacteria; phylum Actinomycetota; class Actinomycetes; order Propionibacteriales; family Nocardioidaceae; genus Marmoricola_A. The sequence goes on along the minus strand of CAVUWU010000001.1, from coordinate 148,508 downwards.
TGCGTCGTGGGCGAGCGGTTGAATCCTCGTTCACTCTACAGCCTCCCACCCTGAGGGCATTGACTTCCGCTCTGAATGAATCTAGGTTCAGCGCAAACGAACGTCTATTCATTCATGCGACGGAGGGCGGACATGGCCGAGTTCGAGGACATCACCTACGAGGTCGACGGAGCCGCGGGAGTCATCACGATCAGCCGTCCGGAGCGTTACAACGCTTTCCGGGCCAAGACCGTGGACGAGCTGATCACGGCGTTCCAGAGCGCCTGGTCGGACGACCAGGTGCGCGCAGTCGTCCTCACCGGCGCCGGGGAGAAGGCGTTCTGCACCGGAGGTGACGTCAAGCAGCGCGCCGAGACCGGCGACTACGGGCCGGCTGAGCTGGGTCGCTTCCGGATCGGCGACCTGCACAGGGTGATGCGCGACATCCCGAAGCCGGTCATCGCCGCCGTCAACGGCGTCGCCGTGGGCGGCGGGCACGTCCTGCACGTGCTGGCCGACGTCTCGATCGCCAGCGAGACCGCCCGGTTCGGTCAGGCCGGGCCGCGGGTGGGCTCGTTCGACGCCGGCTTCGGGTCGGCGTACCTGGCCCGGGTGGTGGGCGAGAAGAAGGCTCGCGAGATCTGGTTCTGGTGCCGGATCTACGGCGCCGAGGAGGCGCTGGCCATGGGGTTGGTCAATAAGGTCGTGCCGGCCGAGGAGCTGATGAAGGAAGCCAGGGCCTGGGTCGAGGAGGTGGCTGCACTGAGCCCGACCGCGATCCGCTTCCTCAAGCAGTCCTTCAACGCCGACACCGACCACCAGGCCGGGTTCAGCAACATGGCGATGACCGCGTTGGACATGTTCGGCGTCTCGCCCGAGGGCATGGAGGGCGCCGCGGCCTTCGCCGAGAAGCGGCCGGCGGACTTCTCACCGCACGTCAACTGGCACTGAGCCGGCCTTGACGATCGACGACAGCTGACGACCCGCTCTGAGAGGCCGACATGCACTACGCGTTCGACGAGGACCAGGAGTCCTTCCGTGCCGAGCTTCGCCGCTGGGCCGAGAAGGTGCTCGCTCCGCACTACCAGGAGGACGACAAGGCGGCGACCTTCCGCCGCCAGCAGGCAGTCGACATGGGACAGATGGGGTTGACCGGGCTGCGGATCCCCGAGGAGTACGGCGGCCAGCAGGCATCCGCGGTCGCCGCGGGGATCGCTGCCGAGGAGATCGGCCGGGCCGACTTCAACGCGGGCTACCTGCTCATCAACACCGCGCTGATCAGCGACATCCTGGTGCGCAACTGCAGCGAGGAGCAGAAGGCCGCCTGGTTGCCCGGCATTGCCTCGGGCGAGACCGTGCCTTGCATCATGATCACCGAGCCCGGCGCCGGCACTGACGCGGCGAGCCTGGCTCTCAAGGCGGTCGCCGACGGGGATGGCTGGAGGCTGCGCGGCGAGAAGACCTCCATCACCCTCGGCATGGCCTCCGACGGCGCCGTCGTGCTGGCGCGCACCGGCGGCCCCGGCGCGCGCGGCGTGAGTGCCTTCTGGGTCGGCCTGGACGACCCGGCGATCACCCGGGCCGCGTTCGACGACCTCGGTGGCCGCGCGATCGGACGCGCCTCGATCCACTTCGACGGCGTCAAGGTCGGCCGGGACAGGCTGATCGGCGCCGAGGGGGACGGGTTCGTCTCGGTGATGCAGGGCTTCGACTACTCGCGCGCCGTCATCGGGCTGCTCTGCCTCGGCGCTGCACAGCAGTCGCTGGACGAGGCCGCGCAGTGGGCCCGCGACCGGGTGGCGTTCGGCAAGCCGATCGGCACCTACCAGGGTGTCTCCTTCCCGCTGGCCGAGCTGACGACCTACGTCCGAGGTGCCCGCCATGTCTGCTACGAGGCGCTGTGGCGCAAGGACGAGGACCTCGAGCACTCCGCCGAGGCCGCCATGGCGAAGTACTGGGCGCCGAAGCTGTCGGTCGACGTCATCCATCAGTGCCTGCTCACCCTGGGCCACGTCGGCTACTCCACCGAGCACAAGGTCGGGCAGCGGCTCCGCGACGTCATCGGCCTGGAGATCGGTGACGGCACCGCCCAGGTCTCCAAGCTCGTCATCTCCCGCAACCTTCTCGGCCGCGCGTACGCGCCGTAACCCTACGGAGGAACCCACCATGGCAAGGCTTGACAACAAGATCGCGGTCGTCACCGGCGCGGGCCAGGGCATCGGTGCCGGCATCGCCGCCAAGCTGGCCGCCGAGGGGGCGACGGTCGTCGTCACCGACATCAACGAGGCCACCGCGAAGGAGACCGCCGCCACGCTGGGCAACGGCTCGGTCGGCATCCAGACCGACGTGACCAGCCGGGAGTCAGTCAACGCGATGGTTGACCAAGTTATCGACTCGTTCGGCCGCATCGACGTGCTGGTCAACAACGCCGGCTGGGACAAGGGTGAGCAGTTCGTGGACTCCGAGCCCGAGACCTGGGACCGGATCATCCAGATCAACCTCTACGGCGTCTTCAACAGCTCCAAGAAGGTGTTGCCGGTGATGGCCGAGCAGGGTTACGGCAAGGTCGTCAACCTGGGCTCGGACGCCGGGCGGGTCGGCTCCTCGGGCGAGGCGGTCTACTCCGCTGCCAAGGGCGGCGTCATTGCCTTCACCAAGGCGATGGCCCGCGAGATGGCACGCGCACAGGTCAACGTCAACTGCGTGTGCCCCGGTCCCACCGACACGCCGCTGTTCGCCTCGATGGGCGGGGAGAAGCTGCGCGAGGCGCTGCAGCGAGCGATCCCGCTGCGTCGCCTGGGCCAGCCCGGAGACCTCGCCAACGCCGTCGCGTTCCTCGCCTCCGACGAGGCCGCCTTCATCACCGGACAGACCGTCAGCGTCAGCGGCGGCCTCACGATGAGCTGAACGGGACGGCCATGACCTTCGAGACGATCCTGACCCCGGCTCTGGTCGAGAAGTACACCGCCGCCGGCTACTGGAAGAACCGCGTCATCACCGACTACCTCGACGAGTGGGCCGAGCGCACGCCGGACAAGCTCGCGTTCGTCGACCCGCGCCGCGAGATCACCTACGCCCAGCTCAAGGCCGAGTCCGACCGCTGCGCGCTCGGGCTGCTCGAGCTCGGCGTGCAGCCCGGCGACGTCGTCTCCTTCCAGCTCCCGAACTGGATCGAGTGGATCGTGCTGCACTACGCCGTCAGCCGCATCGGTGCGATCAGCAACCCGCTCATCCCGATCTACCGCGAGCGCGAGGTCGGGTTCATGGTCGGCCTGGCACAGTCCAAGGTCCTCGTGGTGCCGCGCACCTTCCGTGACTTCGACTACCCCGCGTTGTTCGCCGGCCTCGACCTGCCGTCGGTCGAGCACACCCTCGTCGTCGGTGAGAGCTGGGACGCGTTCATGGCCACGGTCTGGGAGGAGCGTCGCGACCCCACCGAGGTGACCGCGCTGCGACCCGACCCCAACGACGTCACGCTGCTGATCTTCACCTCCGGCACGACGGGCGAGCCCAAGGGCGTCATGCACACGCACAACACGATGATCGCGGCGACCGACCCACTCCCCGCGCGGCTCGGCATCACCTCCGACACGGTCTTCCACATGGCCTCGACACTGGCGCACCTGACCGGCTTCCTCTACGGCGCCCGTCTCAACGTGGTGAACGGGGCGACGTGCGTGCTGCAGGACGTGTGGAGCAACGAGGACTTCGTGAAGCTCGTCGAGCAGTACGGCATCAGCTACACCTCCGCGGCCACCCCGTTCCTGCACGACTTCATCAGCGCACCCAACCTCTCCTCCCACGACGTCTCGAGCCTGACCCGGTTCTGCTGCATGGGTGCACCCATCCCGCGGGCGATCGTCCGCGAGGCGCGCGAGAAGGTGCCTGGTCTCGTTGTGGTGGGTGGCTGGGGACAGACCGAGGACGCTCTGGTCACCCTCGGTATCCCGGGCGATCCCGACGAGAAGATCATCGACACCGACGGCTTCCCGTGGCCCGGCATGGCGATCCGCACCGTCGACTGGGCGGGAAACCTCGTGCCGGCCGGCACCGAGGGGCGGCTGCAGGTCACGGGACCGTTCCTGTTCGTCGGCTACGCCGAGCGGCTGGAGATGACCCGCGAGCTGTTCGTCGACGGGTGGTTCGACACCGGTGACCTGGCGGTCATCGACGCCGACGGCTACCTGCGCATCTCGGGTCGCACGAAGGACGTCATCATCCGCGGCGGGGAGAACATCCCGGTCGCCTACATCGAGAACGTCCTCTACGAGAACCGGAAGATCGAGTCGGTGGCGGTCGTCGCCGTTCCCGATCCCCGCCTGCAGGAGCGGGCCTGCGCCTGCGTGGTGCTCAAGCCGGGCGTGGAGGGGCTCACGTTCGAGGAGCTGAAGCAGTTCCTGGCCGCCAAGGGCGTCGCCAAGCAGTACTGGCCAGAGCTGCTCGAGATCCTCACCGGCCTCCCGAAGACCCCCAGCGGCAAGATCCAGAAGTTCCAGCTCCGCGCCCGGGTGGCCCCCGGTGAGTGAGGCCTTTTCCTTCGACGGGGTCGGCGTCGTCGCGCATACCGGAGCCGGTGATGAGGCCTTCGCGGCCGGCGCCGACATCGCCCAGCCGAAGAGCCGCACGCGGCACGGGTGGGCCGATGAGTAGCGCGACGGTGAGCAGGATCGAGCGGGTGCTGGTCGCCGGGGCCGGCACCATGGGGTCGCAGATCGCCCTGGTGTGCGCCCTCGGGGGCTGCCGTGTGCACCTCTACGACCTCGACCAGACAGTCGTCGAGAAGGGTCTGGCCGGACTCCGCAAGCGGCTGGACGCCCAGGTCGCGAAAGGGCGTCGCACGGCCGAGGAGGTCGACACGGCGATGGCCCGGCTGTCGCCCACCCGCGAGCACACCATCCTGGCCAGCTGCCCGTCGTCTGGGACAAGGAGATCCCCGGCTTCCTCGCGAACCGGATCCTCAAACGCCGTGCGCGACGAGGCGATCGACACCGCCTGCCGCACCGCGCTTGGCTACCCGATGGGTCCCTTCGAGCTGATGGACCTGACCGGCATCGACATCGGCTATCACACCGAGCTCGCCCGCTTCGAGGAAACCGGTGACCCCGCCGACCGGCCCTCCGCCACCGTCCCCAGCACCATGCCCACGACAGGAGACCGCTGATGGACCTCTCGCTCAGCACCGAGCAGCTCGCGTTCAAGAAGCTGGCCCGCGACTTCCTCGACAAGGAGGTCGTTCCCCACCGGGCCGCGTGGGACCGGCAGGAGTCGGTCGACACCAGCATCATCCCCAAGCTCGGGGATCTCGGGTTCTTCGGGCTCACGATCCCCGAGGAGTACGGCGGCATGGGCGGGGACTACATCACCTACTGCCTCGGCATGGAGGAGCTGGGCCGAGCCGACTCCTCCGTGCGCGGCATCGTCTCGGTGTCGATGGGACTGTTCGGGAAGATGGTGCTTTCCCACGGCACCGAGGCGCAGAAGCAGCAGTGGCTGCCCGGCATCGCCACCGGCCGACTTCTCGGCTGCTTCGGCCTCACCGAGCCCGACAGCGGCTCCGACCCGGCCAGCCTCAGGAGCTACGCCACCCGCGACGGGTCCGACTGGGTGATCAACGGCGGCAAGATCTTCATCACCAACGGCTCCTGGGCCGACGTGTGCCTCGTCTTCGCCCGCACCGGCGGCCCGGGCGCGAAAGGGATCTCGGCCTTCCTGGTTCCGACCGACAGCCCGGGCTTCGCCCACACCGAGATCCACGGGAAGCTCGGCCTGCGCGGCCAGGCGACCTCGGAGCTGGTCTTCGACAACGTGCGGGTGCCCGCCGAGGCGATGCTGGGTGCGGAGGGCGCGGGCTTCAAGATCGCCATGCACTCCCTCGACAAGGGCCGCGTCTCGGTCGCCGCCGGCTGCACCGGCATCATCCAGGGCTGCCTGGAGGCGGTGATCTCCTACAGCACCCAGCGCGAGCAGTTCGGACGGCCGCTGGCCTCCTTCCAGCTGATCCAGGACATGATCGCGGAGATCTCCACCGACGCGGACGCCGCCCGGCTGCTGACCTGGCGCGCCGCCGATCTCATCGAACGCGGCAAGCCCTTCGGTGTCGAAGCCTCCAAGGCGAAGCTCTTCGCCTCCGAGAAGGCCGTCACGGCCGCCAACCTCGCCATCCAGGCCTTCGGCGGCTACGGCTACGTCGACGAGTACCCGGTCCAGAAGTACATGCGCGACGCCCGGGTGATGACCCTCTACGAAGGCACGACCCAAATCCAGAAGCTCCTCATCGGCCGCGCCGAGACCGGCGTCTCCGCCTTCCTCTGACCCACCCACCCACCAGGAGACCCGTCATGCCTCAGACCCCGCTCGAGCTCTTCGCCACCGACCTCCTGATCAGCCAGGAGGACCGCGACATCCGCGACACCGTGCGCGCTTTCGTCGAGAAGGAGATCAAGCCCCACATCGCCGACTGGTACGAAACCGGCGACGTGCCGACCAGAGAGCTCGCCAGGAGCCTCGGCAGTCTCGGAGTCCTCGGGATGCACCTGGAGGGATACGGCTGCGCCGGGACCAGCGCCACGGCGTACGGTCTGGCCTGCCTCGAGCTCGAGGCAGGCGACTCCGGCCTCCGCTCACTGGTCTCGGTGCAGGGATCGCTCGCCATGTTCGCCATCCGCACGTGGGGGAGCGAGGAGCAGAAGCAGGAGTGGCTGCCCCGGATGGCCGAAGGTGAAGCCATCGGCTGCTTCGGGCTCACCGAACCCGACTTCGGCTCCAACCCCGCCGGCATGCGCACCTACGCCCGCCGCGACGGCGACGACTGGATCCTCAACGGCACCAAGATGTGGATCACCAACGGCTCGGTCGCCGACGCCGCCGTCGTCTGGGCCCAGACCGACGACGCCGAGGACGGCCGCGGCATCCGCGGCTTCGTGGTTCCGTCCGGCACACCCGGATTCTCCGCACCGGCGCTCAAGCACAAGCTCTCGCTGCGTGCCTCGATCACCAGCGAACTCGTCCTCGACGACGTCCGGCTGCCCGACTCGGCGATGTTCCCGGACGTGCGCGGCCTACGCGGACCTCTCTCCTGCCTCAACGAGGCCCGCTTCGGCATCGTCTTCGGCGCCCTCGGCGCCGCGCGCGACTGCCTGGAGACCGCGATCGCCTACGCCGCCGACCGCGAGATCTTCGACAAGCCACTGACCGCCTTCCAGCTCACCCAGGCCAAGCTCGCCGACATGACCCTCGAGCTCGGGAAGGGCATGCTCCTGGCTCTCCACCTCGGCAGGCTCAAGGACGAGCACGTCCTGACCCCTGACCAGGTCAGCCTCGGCAAGCTCAACAACGTGCGAGAGGCCATCGCCATTGCCCGCGAGTGCCGCACCATCCTGGGCGCCGCCGGCATCACGCTGGAGTTCCCCGTCCTGCGCCACGCCAACAACCTCGAGTCCGTGTTGACCTACGAAGGCACCAGCGAGGTCCACCAGCTCGTCATCGGCCAAGCCGTCACCGGACAGCCGGCCTTCCGATAGGGCACCGCCCACACCGCACGGCGATCCGCGTCGTCGACGCCGAACAGCCCCGCCGGGAAGCGCCGTCAGCGCGCTGCCGAGAAGCGCCCGACCAAGTCGTCAACGATCTCGCTCAGCGGTCGGCGGATGTCCACGGTGAGCCCCGGCTCGCCTGGCTCGAGCGGCTCCAGCGTGGCGAACTGGGAGTCCAGCAGGGACGTGGGCATGAAGTGATGGCGGGCGCGCATCCGGGCCCCGATGACCTCGGGGTCCCCGACCAGATGAACGAACACCGTCTCCTCCACGCCCTCACGCAGGACGTCGCGATAGGCGCGGCGCAGCGCCGAGCAGGTCAGCACCGTGGACGTGCCCGCCGCCGCCTGCTCTCGGGTCCACCTCGCCAGCGAGCGCAACCACGGCCAGCGGTCCTCGTCGGTGAGCGGCGTGCCTTCGCGCATCTTCTCGATGTTGGCTGGCGGGTGGAACTCGTCGCCCTCAGCGAAATGCCAGCCGAGCCGTTGCGCGAGTGGCCGTCCGACTGCGCTCTTTCCGGTGCCGGCAACACCCATCAGCACGATATGCACCTGCACCCCCATCCCCTCCGTCGGCTAGAACGCGACCCACAGCAGCAGGCTGAGGGCGTACACCGAGAGACCCAGCGTGGTCTCCATGACCGTCCACGTGCGAAGCGTGGTGGCCTCGTCGAGCCCGAAGAACCGACTCACGAGCCAGAATCCTGAGTCGTTGACGTGAGACAGCACGGTGGCACCTGCGGCGATGGCGAAGACCAGCGCGACCAGTTGCACCCCACTGACCCCGGGCGTGGACTCCACAGCGGGGGCGATGAGGCCGGCCGTCGTGGTGAGCGCGACGGTGGCCGATCCCTGAGCCACCCGGAGCGCGGTCGCGATGACGAACGCCGCCACGATCAGGGGCAGCCCCAGGTCGTCCAGCGACTCTGCCAGCGCGCCGCCGATGCCGCTGTACCGGAGCACGCCGCCGAACATGCCACCGGCCCCGGTGATCAGCACGATCGCCGCGATGGGCCCCAAAGCCTCGTTGAGGACGCCTTCGACCTCCTTGTTGGTGTGGCCGGCTCGAATCCCGAGAGTCCAAATAGCGACCAGCACGGTGATGAGCAGTGCCACTGGGGTCTGGCCCACGAGGATCAGCGCCTGCACCCAGGTGGCCTCGCCGTCGACCACCCCAGCGGTGGCCAGGGTGCCCATGCCGGTGTTGAGGCTGATCAGCAGCAACGGCAGCAGGAGCATCAGCAGCACGATCCCGAAGCCCGCGCTGCCTTGCTCGCGGTAGCCCTTGTCGTTGACCTGGCCTAGGAAGGCCGACGACACGTCGACGTCGAACCGTCGACCTGCCCACCGCGAGACGAGGTAGCTACCGACGTACCAGCTGATAGCGGCCACCGGCAGACCGATGAGCAGGGTCCAGCCCACGTTTGCGCCCAGCAGGTCGGCCGCCGTGACTGGCCCCGGGTGCGGCGGGACGATCGCGTGCATCGCGGCGAAGGCACCCGCCGAGGGAAGGGCGTAGTAGAGCAGTGACCCGCCGAAGCGCCTCGCGACCGTGAGGATGATCGGCAGGAAGATGACCAGCCCAGCGTCGAAGAAGATCGGGAAGCCGAACATCAAGGAGGCGACGCCGAGAGCCAAGGGGGCGCGCTTCTCTCCGAACCTGCCGATGAGGGTGTCGGCCAGGCTCTGTGCGCCACCCGAGACCTCCAGCAGCCGCCCCAGCATCGCGCCGAGCGCGACGAGGAGGGCTACCGCGGCCAGCGTGCTCCCGAAGCCACTGAGCAGCACCGCGGGCACGTCGTCCACCGGCACGCCTGCGGCGAGCGCGGTGAGGATGCTCACCAGCACCAATGCCAAGAAGGCGTGCAGCTTGAGCCGGATGATCAGCACCAGCAGGAGCGCGACGGCTCCGGCAGCGATGAGCAGCAGGACGCCGGCGGAGTAGGCGGGTGTCATCGGGTCCATGTGCCGAGCCTTGCCCGCTCTATCCCATATCAATCGCACCCGCGGGCGGCGATTTGGTCAGGCCCGGGTCGCTCCGTAGCCGAGCAGGGCAGCGAGCCCGAGAGCGCTGCGCGGGGCGTACGCCGAGCGCCACAGCCCTCCGTGCACCGCGCCAGCAGCCTCGTGCTGCCACGGGTGCGCCTCGCGAGGACCTCCACCGGTGTGCAGGTCATGCACGAGCAGCGCGGCCATGAGCACGTTGGACGTCGACGGCTCGAAGACCTCCACGCCGAACCGGTGCGCACCGGCGTACGCCGCGGCGAGGGCCCGGTTCTTCACCACCGACCGGGTCCTCGTCGGCGGGGCCACGTTGATCGACACCACCGAGCCGGCATCTCGGGCGACCGCCGCCCGCCACCGCTGCATCCGCTTCGCGAGGGCATAGTTGGGACCTTGCTGCGGGACCAGGCTGTCGACGATCCCCGGGTCGGTCCCCGGCAGGTAGGCCCGGCGCAGCAGCTGGCCCGCACTGGCCGTGCGCAACGGCCGGCTCAGCACCCGGGCAGCCCGGGACCGGCTCTCATAGCTGCGCGTGCTGTGTTCGACGGCGTCCCCCGGTACGACGAACACATCGGTGGGTGTCGCGAGGAAGGCCAGCGCAACGTCGTGGCGACGCTCCATCAGCGTGGTGGTGAGCACGTCGACGGCCACCGACACCAGCACGTTGGCCGCGCCGTCGGCGTACACGTAGTTGCCGAGGACCGGGGCGTCCTCGAGCGAGGCGAGCCACACGCCGACGTCGGGGGCCTGGGACACGAGGTCGGCCCCGGCACGGGCGGCCAGTGGGCCGTCGCGACGGTGGGTCGGCACCAACAGGGTGCCGGACCCGCCCCGAGCGCCGTCGAGGACGCGCTGCCACAGCTGCGGTCGCGGCAGGTCGACGGCCGCCGCCTGGGCGCCCCACCGCATCAATGCCCGCAGCGGGCCCATCTCGGCGCCGGCGCCGAGGACCGCCACCGTCCGTCCCGGAAGCGCCAGCCACTCCGGGTTCTCCAGCACCATCGTCAGGGCCTCTCGGGCCGAGGGCTCCATCACCCCGCGGTCCACCCAGGCGTCGAGTTGCCTCCGGATCTTGTCGCCACGGAGCCGCTCCCCGCGCACCGGCAAGACGAGCTCGCGGTCCGGCTCGGTGACCCCCTTGACGACCTCGGTCCCGAATGGCGCGGCGCTGTGGGGGGCGGCCCAGGCGTCGAGTCGGATCTCTTCCCCGTCGGCGGCGACCCGCATCCGGGACCGCAGGCCGGTGAGCCCGTCCCCGGCGATCTTGAGCGCGGCCGCCCGCGACACCAGACCCGCCTCCACCATCCGGCGGAAGTGCTCGAGATAGCCCGAGCGCCAGTTCGTCTCGCGCTCGGCCTGCTGCGCGCCGGCCGGGTCGACGCGTCGCAGTGCGCTGGCCACCACCGCGCGGCCCACGGCTGCGGTGCTGCGTCGGCCGTCCTCGGACGTCTCGAAGACGATGCCGGTCTCCTGACCTGCTTCCTGGGTGGTCATCGGGCCATCATGGCCCACCTGACGGCGCCGTGCTCACCGGTCGAAGGCGGTGTTGCGCGCGCCGGGCATGCCCGCCAGCAACTCCCGGGCGCGCAGCGCGTGCTTGTGCTCGACAAGGACCTCGTAGCGGGTCGCGACGATCCGGCTCACCGAGCTGAAGTCGCGCCGCCCCCGGGTTGCGGCGTAGCCCACCAGGGCCCAGATCACGCCGAACAAGGCTCCGAACATGGCCGTGCTCAGGATCACGGCCAACACGTTCTCCTCGGTGAACAGCGAGAAGATCAGGCCCACGAACACGCCCAGCCATACCCCTGAGAGGACGCCGCCGAGGGCCACCCGGCCCGTGGTGAGCCGACCGGTGACCCGCTCCAACTGCTTGAGGTCGGTTCCGACGATGAGGCAGTTCTCGACCGGGAAGCCCGCGTCGGAGAGATGGTCGACCGCCTTCTGGGCCTCGGCGTAGTCGTCGTAGACGGCGAGGGACTGCGGGAACTGCAGCGTGAGGCCGGTGCGGAGCGCCCTGAGGTTCGCCTGGTTGCTCATGCTCCCACCTTGCCACCCTTGTGGTACCTCCGTGGCAGCCGCCGTGGTATCTAGGGACATGGACACCACGCCGCCGGCCGAGACGGGACGCGAGATGGAGCCGTTCAGCCTGCACTCGCTCGCCGAGGAGCATCTGGCGGCGGCCCGGACGGCCCGGCATGGCCGCAGCGCACACACCGTGGTCGGCGGTCACGGCCGGGTCCTGAGGCACCTGCTCATGGCGTTGGTCGCCGACCAGTCGTTGGCTGACCACGAGTCACCCGACGAGGCGACCCTGTTCGTCCTGCGCGGCCGGGTCCGGCTCGGCACCGCCGAGGAGCGCCGCGACCTGGCGGCCGGCGACATGGTGGTGATCCCGCCGAGGCGTCACCACCTGGTCGCGCTCGAGGATGCGGTCGTGCTCCTCACCACCGCCGTCGCCCAGGCTTGAGACCGGCTGAGACCCAGGCCACGCCCTGATCGCTGCGCCGTGCGGCCTCGGTGCTGGATGATGGGACCATGTCCCCGCCGCTGCCTCACGAGACTACCGAGGTGCGTCCCGACGGCGGCGTCGTGGTCGGGGACGACGGCTCGGACTGCGCGGCGGTCGCGGTCGTGACGGCGGCCCACGAAGCGGTACGCCGAGACACGCCGCTGCATGTCGTGCGTGCCTGGTCCCTCGCCAGCGCGGTGAGGCCTTCGGACCTGCCGCGGGGAATGGTGGCCAGCACCGAGGAGTACGAAGCCGCCACCTTGCAGGTGGAGCGAGCCCGCGTCGACCGGCTCCTGAAGGACAGCGTGGCCGACGTCGAGGTCCACGTCGTGCACGCGACGGCCAGCGCGGCACTGATGACGGCCTCGCAGACCGCAGACCTCCTCGTGGTCGGCACGCGGGGGCTGGGCGGCTTCCGACATCTGGTGCTGGGGTCGGTGGCCGAGCAGTGCATCCGTCACGCCTCCTGCAACGTGCTCGTGGTGCGGCTCTGACATGCATCCTCGACGCGCCCTTGCCCTGATCCTCACCCTTGTGCTCCTCGCCTTCATGGCCGCCTGCGGTTCCGACGCCAGCGCGTCCCTGGACACCACGGTCGTCAGTCCGCAGACCGTGCAGGAGCGTCTCGACGAGGGAGCGGTGCTGCTGGACGTGCGGACCCCCGAGGAGTTCACCTCGGGGCATCTGCCGGGGGCCCTCAACATCGACGTGGGCTCCGAGCGCTTCGCGGCCATGGTCGAGGAGCTCGACACGTCCGCGACGTACGTCGTCTACTGCCGTAGCGGCAATAGATCCGCCCAGGCGATGACCGAGATGGCCGAGATGGGGTTCACCGACCTCGTCAATGCCGGAGGCTACGAGGCGCTGGTCGACGCCGGCGTCGGCTGAGCGATCCGGCCGGGTCCGCGAGCTCGTCCTCCAGGGGCCTCGAGCGGCCGACCACGCTCGCCAGCCAGCCGGTGACGACCGCCGCCACCGTCAGGGCGACCAGCGGCCACTGCCACCCGCCGGTCACGTCGTGCAGGAGCCCGATGCCGAAGGGCCCGCATGCGGCGACCGCGTAGCCGACCCCCTGGGTGAACCCGGACAGCGCCGCGGTGCCGCCCGGGGTGCGTGAGCGCAGGCCGATGAGCACCAGGACCACCGGGAAGACGCTCGCCGCCACGCCGACCAGGACGGCCCACAGCCACGCGCCGGCCTCCGGGGCGAGGGCGAGGCCCAGGTAGCCGAGCGGGTAGCAGGCGATCAGCCCCAGCATCAGCCGGGTGGGATCCGCCGACCGTGCCGCCGCCATCGGACCCCAGAAGGACATCGGGATCCCGATGCCGGTGATCACGCCCAGCAGCATCCCCGCGGTGCCCGCGGAGAAGCCGGCGTCGCGGTAGATCTGCGCGAACCAGCCGAAGATCGTGTAGGCCTGAGCGGACTGCAGGCCGAAGAGCAGCGCCAGCGCCCACCCGATCCGCGTGCGGGCGACCTGCGCCAGCGAGATGCGACGTGGTCCGGTGCCGGGCGTGGCGTCGTTGCGAAGGAGCAGGAGCCACGGCAGGGCGGCGATGGCCGCGGTGCCCCCCCACACGGCCAGCCCCCACCGCCAGCTGCCGAGGAACTCGGCCACCGGGACGGTGAACGCGGACGCAGCGGTGAGCCCCACCGCCAACGAGGTCGTGTAGAGCGCCGTCACCAGTCCGACTCGCTGGGGGAAGTGCAGCTTCACCAGCGAAGGCAGCAGCACGTTGGAGGCGGCCATCCCGGCCAGGGCCAGCACGGTGGCGGCCAGGAAGATCCCTGCCGAGGAGGTCGTTGACCGCACCGCGAGACCGCCGACGACGCCGAAGAGCCCCAGCAGCGTCATCCGATGCAGCCCGACCCGATGTGCCGCCGCCGGGGCGAGGGCGCCGAACACCGCGAAGGCCAGCACCGGCAAGGTGGTGAGCACGCCGGCGGTCACCGCCCCCATCCCCAGCGTCGTGCGCACCTCGGCGAGCACCGGGCCGATGCTCACCGCCGCCGGGCGCAGATTGAAGGCCAGCACCAGGACCCCGACGACGACCAGGGCCCTCTGGAGCCGGGTGTCCCGATGGTCGAGCCGGCCATCGGGTGGAGGGTGCACCCGACCCATCATCCGCCGACGGCCCCGCGGCCCGGGCCGCGGGGCCGGGGGCGGCTTTGGCTCAGGTCGCGACCCGCACGGCCGATCGGCCCTGCGGACACGACCACAGTGCAGGAAGGCGGCCCCGGTGGACGGGTTGGATGAGATCGTCGGCGAGTTCTTGGTGGAGAGTCACGAGAACCTCGACCAGCTGGATCGTGACCTGGTGGAGCTCGAGCGTGACCCGTCGTCGCGTGACCTGCTCTCGAGCGTCTTCCGCACGCTGCACACCATCAAGGGGACCAGCGGTTTCCTTGCCTTCTCGACGCTGGAGTCTGTCACCCACGTGGGCGAGAGCCTGCTGTCGCGCCTGCGGGACGGCGAGATGCGGCTCACCCCCGCCATCACGACCGCGCTGCTGGAGATGGTGGACGCCGTCCGTGCCCTGCTCGCCACCATCGAGGCGACCGGGGGCGAGGGCGAGGACGACTATGCCGAGCTCGTGGCCCGGATCAGCCTCCTGCTCGAGCACCGCGGCATTCTCCCGGTGACGCTAGACGAGATCGACGCCACTCCCGCCGCCGCGGAGTCAGCGCCGGCAGCCCAGTCCCAGCCCGCCATGCAGGCCTTCGTCGAGCCGGCCCCCGTCGTCCAGGTCCCCGTCGAGCCGGCCCCGGTCGTCCAAGCCCCAGCCGAGCCTGTGTCGCCCCCGCCGGCGACGGAGAGTGAGCCGACGGAGCAGCGGCGCTCCGTGGCCGACAGCACCATCCGCGTGGACGTGGCTCTGCTCGACTCCCTGATGAACCTCGTCGGTGAGCTCGTGCTCACCCGCAACCAGATGCTGCAACGCGCGGCGACCCGCGAGGACATCGAGCTGCAACGCACCACGCACCGGCTCAACCTGATCGCGGGCGAGCTGCAGGAGGGGGTGATGAAGACCCGGATGCAGCCCATCGACAACGTGTGGAGCAAGCTCCCGCGCGTCGTACGCGACCTGTCGGTGATGCTCGGCAAGTCGGTCGACCTGCGCATGGAGGGCCGCGACACCGAGCTCGACAAGACGATCCTCGAGGCGGTCCGGGACCCGCTGACCCACCTGGTCCGCAATTCGGTCGACCACGGGATCGAGGCCCCGGAGATCCGCCGGGCCCGGGGCAAGTCCGAGCAGGGCGTCCTGACGCTACGGGCGTTCCACGAGGGCGGCCAGGTGAACATCGAGATCTCCGACGACGGCGCCGGCATCGACCCTCAGCGGCTGCGCGACAAGGTGGTCGCGAGCGGCGCGATGAGCCTCGAGGCGGCCAACGCCCTCAGTGACCGCGAGGCGGTCCAGCTGATCTTCGCAGCCGGCTTCTCGACGGCCCAGAATGTCACCAACGTCTCCGGGCGCGGCGTCGGCATGGACGTGGTCAAGACCAACATCGAGAAGATCGGCGGCAGCATCGACCTCGCCAGCACGCCGGGTGCGGGGACGACGGTCCGGATCCGGATCCCCCTGACGCTGGCGATCATCCCTGCGCTCGTGGTGTCGGCGCACGGCAACCGCTATGCGATCCCCCAGGTCAACCTGCTGGAGCTGGTGCGCCTGGAGAAGGAGCAGGCTTCGCGCGGGGTGGAGACCGTCCACGGCGCGCCGGTCTACCGGCTGCGCGGTCGGCTGCTTCCGCTGGTCGACCTGCGCGAGCAGCTCGGCCTCCCCAAGGTGGAGCGGTCGACGACCTACATCGCGGTCCTGCAGGCGGACAGCCGGCAGTTCGGCCTGGTCGTGGACGACATCAAGGACACCGAGGAGATCGTGGTCAAGCCGCTGGGCAGGCAACTGCGGAGCATCGACCTCTACGCCGGCGCGACCATCATGGGCGACGGCCACGTGGCGCTCATCCTCGACACCATGGCTTTGGCCCTCAAGGCGGGCATGGCTCTCGAGGGCACCGAGGCCGCCGCCGGGGCCGGCGCCGAGCAGGGCTCTGACCCGCGCACCGCCCTGCTGGTGGTCGGGCTGACCGATGGCCGGCGCGCCGCGGTGCCTCTGGTCAGCGTCGACCGGCTCGAGGAGTTCCCGCCCGACCGCGTGGAGCGCGTGGGAGGCCACGAGGTCGTGCAGTACCGCGGCCAGATCCTCCCCCTGCTGCTGCTCGACCAGGCGCTGCACGGGTTCGCCGACCCGACCCGCGAGGAGAACCTGCAGGTTGTCGTCTGCCGCAGCCACGACCGTGCTGTCGGCATCGTCGTCGCCCAGATCCTCGACATCGTCGAGGAGGACCTCGCGATCCGCAGCCACCTGGACACCGGAGGGCACCGCGGCTCCGCGGTCGTCACCGGTCACGTCACCGAGTTGGTCGACATCGACCGCGCAATCGACTCGATCGACCCCGGACTGCTGGCCCCCGCCCTCGACTCCGTCCACTGAGTCCATGACCCCCCCTGACTGGAGAAGCCACGCCGTGTCCCACCAGTACTGCACCTTCCTGCTCGACGGTCACCTGTTCGGTGTCGACGTCGCCTCCGTGCAGGAGGTGCTCAAGCAGCAGGACATCACCCCGGTGCCGCTCGCCTCGCGCGAGGTCGCCGGACTGATCAACCTGCGTGGCCAGATCGTGACCACCCTCGACCTGCGGACGCGACTCGGGCTGCCGGTGCGCGCGCCAGGGTCGCATTCGGTCAGCGTCGTCGTGCGCAGCGGCGACGGGGCGACCGTCAGCCTCGTCGTAGACCAGATCGGCGACGTTCTGGAGGCCGACGACGCCACCCTCGAGCCGCCTCCGGACACCGTGCCGGCCGATGTCCGCGACCTGGTCGCCGGCATCTGCAAGCTCGAGGACCAGCTGATGCTGCTCCTCGACACCGAGCGCGCCGTCACCGTGACGGGCATCGCGGCCTAGGGCTAACCGGGACCGCGGCGCAGGCGACCGCGCAGGCCGCGGAGGAGCTGGCCCGGATGGCCGCCCAGATGCAACAGCTCGTGGGTCAGTTCCGGTTCTAGAGCGAACCAGCCGCCCAAGGCAGAGACTTCAGAGAATGGGAGATCGATGATGGCAGCACCACGCTGGTGGCAGGACAACCCGGCATCGCGCTGGTTCGACAACAGGCGCATGCGCGCGAAGATCTTGATCGTCGGGCTGCTCGGCCTGCTGGTCGCCGGCCTCGTCGGGGCTCAAGCCGTGGCCCAGATGGGCGCGATCGCCGACGATGCCGCCGCTATCCAGAAGGAGGGGCTGGAGCCGGTCGAGCACATCAACGACGTGCGCCGACAGTTCCTCCAGACCCGGGTCGACGGCCTCGCCGACGAGATGGCCCAGGGCGACGGGCCCGAGCACGAGGCATTCCTCGCCGACATGGACGCGGTCGACGCGGCGATGGCGACCTTCGCGCGGGAGACCGCCCTCGACGCCAGAGACAAGGAGCTGGTCGCCCAGTTCGACGAGGCCTGGGGCACCTATCAGTCAGTCGTGGCAGGGCCGCTGCTGCGGCTGGCCCGACAGGAGCGCTGGGCTGACTACCGAGCGCTGCGCGACTCTGAGGTCAAGCCGGCGGCGGCCTCCATCCACGACGCACTGACCGCGCTGGAGGACATGGTCTACGGCGAGGCCCAGGCCGCCGTTGAGCGCGCGCAGGACCGCTATCAGAGCAGCCGTCGCTTTGTCTACGCACTCCTTGCCATTGGGCTGTCGCTGGTGCTGGCTGTCTCGGTCTACGTCGCCGGCCGCATCGCCCGCTCCCTGCGTCGCGCCTCCGAGGCCCTCCAGGGCTTCGCCGAGGGTGATCTCGACCAGCACGTTGCTCTGGACAGCGCCGACGAGCTCGGTGAGATGGCGTCGGCTCTGAATGCGGCGGGCGTCCGGCTGGGTGAGGCGATGCGGGGGATGGATGGCAATGCGCAGGCGTTGGCGTCGGCGTCGGAGGAGTTGTCGGGGGTGTCGGGGGAGATGACGGGGTCGGCGCAGGAGTCGGCGTCGCAGGCGGGGGTGGTCTCGGCGGCGGCCGAGCAGGTGACGCGGAATGTGCAGACGGTGGCGACGGGGACCGAGGAGATGTCGGCCTCGATCCGGGAGATCGCGCAGAACGCCTCGGGTGCCGCGGAGGTGGCTGCGCAGGCGGTGGGGGTTGCGGAGTCGACCTCGGCGACGGTCTCGAAGCTGGGGGAGTCCTCGGCGGAGGTCGGGAATGTGATCTCGGTGATCAACTCGATTGCCGAGCAGACGAATCTGTTGGCGTTGAACGCCACGATCGAGGCGGCGCGGGCTGGGGAGGCCGGTAAGGGCTTCGCGGTGGTGGCCGGCGAGGTCAAGGAGTTGGCGCAGGAGACGGCGAAGGCGACCGAGGACATCGGTCGGCGGATTGGGGCGATCCAGTCTGACACCGAGGCGGCGGTGGCGGCGATCGCGCAGATCTCGGGGATCATCGCGCAGATCAATGACACCCAGACCACGATTGCCAGTGCGGTGGAGGAGCAGACCGCGACGACCAATGAGATGGCGCGCAACGTGGCCGAGGCGGCGACGGGGTCGGGGGAGATCGCGGAGAACATCACCGGGGTGGCGCGGACGGCGGGGGAGACCGGGACCGCGGCGCAGGCGACCGCGCAGGCCGCGGAGGAGCTGGCCCGGATGGCCGCCCAGATGCAACAGCTCGTCGGCCAGTTCCGGTTCTGAACACCGGCTCGGGGGCTCGGTGACGGGCACCGGCACGACATGACCGGCCGGCACGCCGGGTGACCACAATCACCCGGCGCGCCGGCGTCTCGGCGTACCCCCGTCCGGTGGCCCCAGCCCGAGGCGCCGAGCCTGAGTCACGGCGCCGCGCTGCTGCGAAAGCTCCCGCCGGGGCTCAGGTGGGCGGCCCTGCTGCCGATATGGGGGCCAACGACGACGAGAGGACCCACCAGATGCGTGCGTTCGGTGCATGGCTGCGCAAGATGAAGATCGGGGCACGGCTGGCAGTCGTGCTGTCCATGTGCGGGCTGTTCATCTTCGCCGCGGCCTACAACGGGCTCTCCTCGCAGAGCCGTTCGGATGCCATGCAGCAGGACATCAACAAGGTCGTGGACGCCAGCCAGATCGCCGACGACCTGCTCGTGGCCATCAACGACGTCACCGGCTGGCAAGGTCTCTACCTCGCCGACGCCGCTGCCTTCGGCGTGGACCGCGCGCTCGCCAAGGACGCCTACAACGTGTCTGGCCTCGACGAGTCGCGCGCCGGCGTCGAGGCGCTGTTCAGCTCGGTGGACACCTCCGCCCTCACCGCTGAGGAGAAGGGGATCGTCGAGAACGCCGAGGCGAACTTCGCGCAGTTCTTCGCCGAGGACGAGAAGATCCGGGCCCGACTACGGTCGCAGGGGACGACCGCCCTGCCGGCGATCATGCGCAGCGTCAACGGCGGCGACGCCGGTGCTGCGTGGAGCGCCGTCTACGAGCAGGCAGACGCCCTGCGCACCGCCCTGGACACGCGGATCGAGACGAAGACCGAGGAGCTCGGTGCGACGAAGTCGTCCGGTCGCCGCTCGGTCTACCTCGGGCTCGCCGTGGCCGTGCTGTTGGCCGCCGCCCTCGCCCGGTCGCTCTCCCGGTCCATCACCCTCCCCGTGGCCCAGGCGGCCGCCGCGCTGCGGTCGGTGGCGGGTGGCCGGTTGGATGAGCGGCTGGTGGTGGAGGGTCGCGACGAGGTGGCGCAGATGGCGTCGGCTCTGAATGAGGCGTTGGGGCAGCTGGGTGAGGCGATGCGGGGGATGGATGGCAATGCGCAGGCGTTGGCGTCGGCGTCGGAGGAGTTGTCGGGGGTGTCGGGGGAGATGACGGGGTCGGCGCAGGAGTCGGCGTCGCAGGCGGGGGTGGTCTCGGCGGCGGCCGAGCAGGTGACGCGGAATGTGCAGACGGTGGCGACGGGGACCGAGGAGATGTCGGCCTCGATCCGGGAGATCGCGCAGAACGCCTCGGGTGCCGCGGAGGTGGCTGCGCAGGCGGTGGGGGTTGCGGAGTCGACCTCGGCGACGGTCTCGAAGCTGGGGGAGTCCTCGGCGGAGGTCGGGAATGTGATCTCGGTGATCAACTCGATTGCCGAGCAGACGAATCTGTTGGCGTTGAACGCCACGATCGAGGCGGCGCGGGCTGGGGAGGCCGGTAAGGGCTTCGCGGTGGTGGCCGGCGAGGTCAAGGAGTTGGCGCAGGAGACGGCGAAGGCGACCGAGGACATCGGTCGGCGGATTGGGGCGATCCAGTCTGACACCGAGGCGGCGGTGGCGGCGATCGCGCAGATCTCGGGGATCATCGCGCAGATCAATGACACCCAGACCACGATTGCCAGTGCGGTGGAGGAGCAGACCGCGACGACCAATGAGATGGCGCGCAACGTGGCCGAGGCGGCGACGGGGTCGGGGGAGATCGCGGAGAACATCACCGGGGTGGCGCGGACGGCGGGGGAGACCGGGACCGCGGCGCAGGCGACCGCGCAGGCCGCGGAGGAGCTGGCCCGGATGGCCGCCCAGATGCAACAGCTCGTCGGCCGCTTCCACTACTGAGTCCCCGAGCCGTGAACCCCGTGAACCCCCAGCGGACCGCGCAGGTCCTCTCGCGAAAGGCGACGCCGTGACTCGGACTCGGGTGCTGGTCGTGGACGACTCGGTCGTGGTGCGCCGGCTGGTGAGCGACATCCTGTCCGCCGACCCGCGGCTCGAGGTCGTCGGCACTGCCGCCAACGGGAAGGTGGCCCTCGCCAAGATCCCGCAGGTCAATCCGGACCTGGTCACCCTCGACGTCGAGATGCCCGTCATGGACGGCCTGGAGACCCTGGGCCACCTCCGGAGGAGCTACCCCCGGCTGCCGGTCATCATGTTCTCCACGCTGACCGATCGCGGGGCGTCGGTCACCTTGGACGCCCTCGAGCGCGGCGCGAACGACTACGTCGCCAAGCCCGCCAACGTCGGCAGTGTGCGGGCCTCGATGGAAGCCGTGCGCCGCGACCTGGTGCCCAAGATCCTGGCGCTCTGCCAGCCCTCACGCCCCGTGCCGCCCGCGCTGCCACCGCTGCGCGGCACAGCCGGAGCCTCGGCCACGAGCGCGGGGCCCCAAGGGACCAGACCGGCCGGTGGCCGCCCCGAGGTGCTCGCCATCGGTGCATCCACCGGCGGCCCCGACGCGCTCTCCACGGTGCTGCGGGCGCTCCCCGGCAGCCTTCCGGTCCCGGTCGTCGTGGTGCAGCACATGCCCCCGGTCTTCACCAAGCAGTTCGCCGATCGGCTCGACGGGCGGTGCGCCCTCACGGTGCGCGAGGCCGCCCGCGGCGTCCCCCTCCTGCCGGGAACCGTCTTGATCGCCCCCGGCGACTGGCATCTGCGGGTCCGGCGAGCCGGTGGACGAGCCACGGCGATGCTCGACCAAGAGACCCCGGAGAACTACTGCCGACCCGCCGTCGACGTGCTGTTCCGCTCCGTCGCCGAGAGCTACGGGGGCCGCGTGCTCGGCCTCGTGCTCACCGGCATGGGGTCGGACGGTGCCCGCGGAGCCGCCGAGATCGTCCGGGCCGGCGGCAGCGTCCTCGTCCAGGACCGGGCGAGCTCGGTCGTGTGGGGGATGCCGGGGGCCATCGCCGCGGCCGGGCTGGCGTCCGCGCAGCTGCCGCTGGCCGATGTGGCGCCGGCGGTCCTGGAACGACTCGGCGGAGGACCGCCGCGACGCAGCGCCACCGTCCCGGTCTCGCCGCTCTGGCGCAACCACTCCCCGACCAGCACCAGGACCGCGTCATGACACTCTCCGCCCATGCCTTCGGGTACGTGCGGGACCTCGTCAAGCGGGAGGCCGCGATCGTGCTCGCCCCCGGCAAGGAGTATCTCGTCGAGTCGCGGCTCTCGGCCCTGGCCCGAGCCCACGGCGGCGACGTCTCGGCGTACGTCTCGGCCGTGCAGAGCAGCGGTACGCCGGCGCAGCGGCTCGCCATCGTGGAGGCGCTGACCACCAACGAGACCTCGTGGTTTCGCGACGGCGAGCCCTTCGACGTCTTTCGAACCCACGTCCTGCCCGAGCTGCTCCAGCGCTCCACCGGCCGGATCAACGTCTGGTCGGCGGCGTGCTCCAGTGGCCAGGAGGCCTACACCGTCGCGATGCTGATGGCCGACCACGCCGCCGGCAAGCCGGTGGAGATCCTCGCCAGCGACCTGTCCAGCGAGATGGTGGAGCGCACCCGAGCCGGGCGCTACAGCCAGCTCGAGATCGGACGCGGGCTGGCCGCCCCACTCATGGTCAAGCACTTCCACCGGACCGGCACCCACTGGCAGGTTTCCGAACGCCTGCGGTCCATGGTGCGCGCTCAGCGGATCAACCTGGCCGCTCCCTTCCCGCCGTTGCCGGTGTTCGACGTGGTGTTCCTGCGGAACGTGCTCATCTACTTCGACACCGCCACCAAGCGCGCGATCCTCCAGCGAGTGCGCCAGGTCCTGCACCCCGAGGGCTTCCTCTTCCTCGGCGGCGCCGAGAGCACCCTCGGCATCGACGAGAGCTGGACGCGCACGACCGTGGGCCGGTTCACCCTTTACCGCCCGCACCAGCCACCGGCCGCGCCCTCGCGGCCCACGGCGACTCCGGGGACTGCCGGCGGCCCGCGGGCCGTGCCCGACCTTCGACCGCTGGCCCACCCCACGACGGCGGGCCGCTCCTCTCCCACGACGACCGCGGCGCGCTTCGGATGGACCGCCGCAGCAGAAGGCAGGTGATGTCCATGCGAGCCCTCGTCATCGACGACTCACGGACCATGCGCTCCTTGCTCGGCCGGCAGCTCGCCGCACTCGGCTACGAGGTGCTGCACGCGGCCGACGGCCAAGAGGCGCTTATGGCACTGGAAGCGGCCGGCGACGACCTGCCGGCGCTGGCTACCATCGACTGGAACATGCCGGTGATGGACGGACTGACGTTCGTGCAGCGAGCCCGGCTCCGGCCGCAGTGGCGCGGCATCACGCTCATGATGGTCACCACCGAGGCCGAGTACGACCAGATCGTGCGGGCCCTGGCCGCCGGCGCCCACGAGTACCTCATCAAACCATTCACCCCCGAAGCCTTCGTCGAGAAGCTTCACCTACTGGGTCTCGTCCCGGAGAGGGCCCTTCGATGAGCAGCACCACCCTCGAGCTTGACCTGGAGGACATCCGCGCCGTCACCACCGACGTGTGGACGTCCTTCCTCGAGACCTACGGCCCACTGGAATGGGCCGATGCTCCGATGGAGGCCACCGAGCTGGTGCAGGCCTCGGTGTCCATCCACGGCCCCTGGAGCGGAACCGTGACCCTGGAGATGACGCCGGCCACGGCCGGGACCGCCACCCGGACCATGCTCGGGCTCGACGTCGTCGAGGAGGGCGACGTCGTGGATGCTCTCGGCGAGCTGGTCAACATGATCGGCGGCAACATCAAGAGCCTGCTCCCGACCGGGTCGGCCCTCGGCCTGCCCACGCTGGCACACGCCCCGCTCCGTCCCCTACCCGTCGAGGACGTGACCGAGCACTACCGCGTGGAGCTCTCCTGGGCCGGCACGCCCATCCGGATCCGCGTGTGGTCCTGCCCGGTCGGCGCCTGACCCGAGCCTCCCGGGGCCGACAGGCCGCCCACCACCGCCCCACCTTCGCAATGCAATCGAGGAGAACCCGAGATGAAGATCCTGATCGTCGACGACAGCCGCGTCATGCGGCAGATCGTGATCCGCACCCTGCGTCAGGCAGGCCTCGACGGCCACGACCTGGTCGAGGCCGGCAACGGGCGCGAGGGCATCGAGGCGTTCGTCGCCTCGGCCCCCGACCTGGTGCTGTCAGACTGGAACATGCCCGAGATGAGCGGCATCGACTTCCTGCGCACCCTGCGGGGCAACGGCATCGGCGTCCCGTTCGGCTTCGTCACCTCCGAGGGGTCGCCGGAGATGGTGACTCGCGCGTCGGCGGCGGGGGCCCTGTTCGTGATCACCAAGCCATTCACGCCCGAGGGCTTCCGCGACGCCCTGGCGCCGGTGCTCGAGGCGGTGGCCTGAGGTGGCCGTGATGACCCGGCCGCGGGTGCCCAACCCCAAGCCCGTGCGCGACTTGCTCGCCGACCTGCTGGGTCGGTCGGTCGACCTCACGGTCTCCAATCCGTACGCCCCGATGGTGGGCGAGCCGAGCACACTGGCGGTCTTCGTCGACGACGCCACCGTCGTTCGTGCCGTGATGGTCGCCGATCTGGCCTTCTCGGCGTACGCCGGAGCGGCCATCGGCCTGGTCCCACTGCCGGGCGCGGAAAGCGCCATCGAGGATCGCCAGCTGCCGCAGGCAATGCAGGAGAATCTCTCGGAGGTGCTCAACATCTGCGCCTCGCTGCTCAACGCCGAGGGGTTGCCCCACGTGCGGCTCTACCAGGTGTACGCACCGGGCGGCGCGGCGCCCGCACCCGAGCTCGTGGCCTGCGCGCAAACCCTGGGCGGACGCCTGGATCTGCGCGTCGAGATCGGCGGGTACGGCGCCGGCCGGTTCTCCGTGGTGGTCCTCGGCTGATCGGGAGAATTCGGGACTGTTGGGACTATTAGTTCCCACCTGCTGAGTGCATCCTGTCCTAGGGGGGACTTCCGAGGAGGGGATGGCATGTACACGTTGCTCGGCGCCACGGTGCTGGGGTTCGACCTCGTCCGCAGCCCGGGGGGTGGGGCGGTCGCGACGCTGGTGGCCGAGGCGTTGGGTCTCACCGCGGAGGACCTGCCGCGGCTGGCGCGGGCGCACCCCCTGGTGCTGCCACCGCCAGCCGGCGCGACGGACCCGGGTGCGGACCCAGAGCTGCCGATGGCCGACGCGCTGAGCCGGATGACCCGGCTCGTCGCGACCGGACACGTCGCCGAGGCGCTCCAGGTCATTGAGCAGGCGCCGATGGCCGGCGTGGAAGACCTGGTGCGGTGCGTGCGCCACGAGGTCTTCGACTGGACCTGGCGTACCCATGGCGACCCTCCCAATCCAGCGGACGTCGTCCAGGACGAGACGGCCGCGCGAGCCGTCGACGTGGTGTGCGACGCCGTCACCGCCGTGCACCGGGCGGGCCATCGCCGAGACGCGACCGTCCACCAACTCCTCGACCCCTGGGTCACCGCCCACCGGCTCTTCCCGCGTCGCGAGCTCGACCTCGGCCCGTGCCACGACGAGCTCACCGAGCTTCTCCAGGCCCTGGCCAGGCTCGACGCCGACGGGTGGCTTCAGCTCCTCGACGTCGGCAAGCAGATCCATCCGCAGGGCAGCTGGGCCCCGGCCATGCACTCGGCGACGTGGTCGGTGCACCTCTCCGGCCGGGTCCGCGAAGGTGCTGCTGCGCAGTTGCGGGCCGCGCGCATCGTGGCCGATGGCGACCTCCCTCCGGGCGCGGCGGCCAGAGGGGTGTGGAACCTGGTGAGCGGTGCCGTCCAGTCGAGTGTCGCCATCGACCTCGTCGACGACCAGGCGGCCGAGCGGCTCCGTGCGCCGGTGCTGGGCGCCCTGGGGCTGGTCAGTGACTGACCTGAGGACCGTCGGATGTGGCCGGGGACAGTCCTGAGGTCAGTGACTGACGTGGGGGCTGTTGGAGGTGGCCTGCCGGGTCTGCCGGGCTGGTCAGTGACTGACCTGAGGACCGTCGGACGTGGCCGGAGACAGTCCTGAGGTCAGTGACTGACGTGGGGGCTGTTGGAGGTGGCCTGCCGGGTCTGCCGGGCTGGTCAGTGACTGACCTGAGGACCGTCGGACGTGGCCGGAGACAGTCCTGAGGTCAGTGACTGACGTGGGGCCGGCGGGTCAGGCGATGGTCATGCCGCCGTCGACCGCGAGCGTCTGCCCGTCGACGTATCCCCCGGCGGGGCTGGCCAAGAACACCAGGGCCGCGGCGAGCTCCTGGGGGTCACCGGTGCGGCCGACGGGGATCCGGCCGAGCTTGGAGTCGATGTAGCCCTCGGGGTACTGCTCGGTCATCTCGGTGGCAAAGAACCCCGGGGCCAAGGCGTTGACACGGATCCCCTTGCGGCCAGTCCACTGCTGGGCGAGGTCGCGCGTGAGCCCGATCAACCCGGCCTTGGAGGAGGAGTACGCCGCTTGCGGCATCCCGCCGGTCGTCAGCCCCAACACCGAGGAGATGTTGACGATCGTGCTGCCGCGACGCATCACCCGCCCGCACGCCTGCGCCATCCAGTAGCAGCCGTTGAGGTTGACGTCGATCACCTGGCGAAACTGCTCCGGCGTCTCCAGCGTGGCCGGGACCGCGGTGCCGATCCCGGCGTTGTTCACCAGCACGTCCACCCGGCCGAACTCGGCCATCGCGGCGTCCACGAGTGCCTGGCAGTCCTCGGGCTTGGCCACGTCCGTGGCGACCGCCAGGGCGCGCCGGCCGGTGGACTCCACGAGCGCCTGGGTCTCCGCGAGCCGCTCCACGCGCCGGGCGCCGAGCACGACGTCGGCGCCGGCCTCGGCGAGGGCCTGGGCGAACGCCACCCCCAGCCCGGAGGACGCACCGGTCACGATCGCGACGCGGCCGTCGAGTCGGAAGAGGTCGAGCACGGTCATGGGCAGTCCTTTCGGCGACCGCGGAGAAGCAGCACGGGGTCGGGTTGGGGGATCATCAGGGCAGATGGGCCCGCCGGGCGCTCCACGCCGAGGCGACCATATCGTCGATGGTGTGCCGCATCTTCCAGTCCAGGTCCCGTGCGGCCCGGTCTCCGGAGGCCACGATCCGGGCCGGGTCGCCGGGACGCCGGTCGTGGCGCTCGGGAGCGAAGTCGACGCCGGTCACCCGGGCGACCGCGTCCATGACCTCGCGCACCGACATGCCGTGGCCGCTGCCGAGGTTGTAGACCCGGTCCAGGTCGCGGCCCGCCTCGAGGGCGCGGGCCGCGGCCACGTGCGAGAGGGCAAGGTCGGCGACGTGGACGTAGTCGCGCACGCAGGTGCCGTCGGGGGTCGGGTAGTCCGTGCCGTAGATGCGCGGCACCCGGCCGTCGATGAGCGCCTCGATCACCAGCGGGAACAGGTTGTGCGGGCTGCTGTCGTAGACCTCGTCGGTGCCCGAACCGACGACGTTGAAGTAGCGCAGCGACGTGTGCCGCAGCCCGACGGCGCGCCCCTGATCGGCCAGCAACCACTCGCCGATCAGCTTGGACTCGCCGTACGGCGACTCCGGGTGGGCCGGGTTGTCCTCGGTGACGACCTCGGTGTCGGGCGTACCGAAGGTCGCCGCACTGGAGGAGAACACGACACGCTCGACGCCCGCGTCCTGCATCGCGCGCAACAGCGAGACCGTGCCGGTCACGTTGACGTCGTAGGTGTGCAGCGGGCGCTGGACGGAGACCCCGGCGTACTTGAAGCCGGCGATGTGCACGACTCCGGTGACCCCGTGCTCATCGAGACACCGGCGGACCGCAACGGCGTCGAGGATGCTCGCCTCAACGAAAGGCACCTCGGCGGGCACGAAGCCGCGGTGCCCGCTGGAGAGGTCGTCGAGAACGACTGAGTCCATCTGAGCCGCTGAGAAGGCTCGAACGACGTGTGCGCCGATGTAGCCCGCCCCGCCGGTCACCAACCAGGTCACCTGGCCACCCCCTTCATCCTCGCCCCGCCGACAGCTCGCCCTCCACCGACAGGTGTCCCGCCGCTGCGCGGCGTTCTCCCGCCGCGGAGTGGCCGCCACCCTAGCCGACCCGTCCGGGTGCTCCGGGTGGTGCGTTACCCTGGATTCATGCGCCAAGACCTGCTTCTTAGTCAGCCGCTCTGACGGCCCGGCCGGGTCCCCCGGCTGACCGCCCGAGCGGCCACCCTCCTGCGAGGAGGGTTTTTTTGTGCCCATCGAACACAGGAACCCGAGAGACACATGAGCGAGCAGCGCGACGACCGGCCGGCGGTCGCCTCGGCGTACGACGTGGCCGCGACCCAGGAGAAGTGGCGGCCGGTCTGGGAGGAGCTGGACCCGTTCCGGGCCCCCGACGGCGAGCGCGGCACGCGGGAGCGCCGCTATGCGCTGACGATGTTCCCCTACCCCAGCGGCGACCTGCACATGGGCCACGCCGAGGTGATGGCGCTCCATGACGTGCTCGCCCGCTACTGGTGGCAGCGCGGCTACGAGGTGCTCAACCCGATCGGCTGGGACTCCTTCGGGCTGCCCGCGGAGAACGCCGCGATCAAGCGGGACGAGCACCCGGCCACCTACACCTACGCCAACATCGAGACCCAGGCTGACTCCTTCCGCCGGTACGCCATCTCCTTCGACTGGTCCCGGCGGCTGCACACCTCGGACCCCGAGTACTACCAGTGGACGCAGTGGCTGTTCCTGCGGTTCCGGGAGCGCGGTCTGGCCTACCGCAAGCACAGCCCGGTGAACTGGTGCCCCAACGACCAGACCGTGCTGGCCAACGAGCAGGTCGTCCAGGGCATGTGCGAGCGGTGCGGCGCGGAGGTGACCAAGCGCGAGCTGTCGCAGTGGTACTTCACCGTCACCGACTACGCCCAGCGGCTGCTCGACGACATGGCCCAGCTGGAGGGGCGCTGGCCCGAGCGGGTGCTGGCGATGCAGCGCAACTGGATCGGTCGCAGCGAGGGCGCCCACGTCGACTTCGCCATCCTGGACGCGCAGGGCGGCGTCGAGCGGTCGGTCACGGTCTTCACCACCCGACCGGACACGCTCTACGGCGCGACGTTCTTCGTGGTGGCCGCCGACGCGCGACTGGCCGAGGAGATCTGTGCCCCCGAGCAGCGGGCCGCGTTCGAGTCCTACCGCGAGCAGGTGCGCAAGGAGAGCGAGATCGACCGGCTCTCCACCGAGCGAGAGAAGACCGGCGTGTTCCTGGGTCGACACGCCGTGAACCCGGTCAACGGCGAGCGGATCCCCGTCTGGGCCGCCGACTACGTGCTCGCCGACTACGGCACCGGCGCGATCATGGCGGTGCCCGCCCACGACCAGCGCGACCTGGACTTCGCCACCGCCTTCGACCTGCCGGTGCGGATGGTCGTGGACACAAGCGAGGACGACCCCGCCCTGTCCCGGGTGGCAACGACCGGGGACGGCACCTACGTCAACTCCGGTGAGCTGGACGGCCTGCCGGACAAGGCAGCGGGGATCAGCCGGATCGTGCAGCGGCTGGAGGCCGAGGGGAGCGGCACCGGAGCGGTCAACTTCCGGCTGCGGGACTGGCTGCTGTCCCGTCAGCGGTTCTGGGGCTGCCCGATCCCGATCGTCCACTGCCAGGGCTGTGGCGAGGTCCCGGTGCCTGACGGGCAGCTGCCCGTCGTCCTGCCCGACCTGCGGGGCGCCGACCTCAAGCCGAAGGGCGTCTCACCGCTGGCCGCCGCCACGGACTGGGTGAACACCGACTGCCCGTCCTGCGGCGGGCCGGCCCGGCGGGACACCGACACGATGGACACCTTCGTCGACTCGTCGTGGTACTTCTTCCGCTTCTGCTCCCCGCAGGCGACCGACGCGCCGTTCGACGTCGAGGCGGTACGCCGCTGGATGCCGACCTACCAGTACGTCGGCGGCGTGGAGCACGCGATCCTGCACCTGCTGTACAGCCGGTTCTTCACCAAGGTGCTGCACGACATGGGCATGGTCGACTTCGTCGAGCCCTTCGGCCGGCTGCTCAACCAGGGCCAGGTGATCAACCAGGGCAAGGCGATGAGCAAGTCCCTGGGCAACGGCGTCGACCTCGGCGAGGTCATCGACGAGTACGGCGTCGACGCGGTGCGGCTCACCCTGGTCTTCGCCGGTCCGCCCGAGGACGACATCGACTGGGCCGACGTGTCCCCGGCCGGATCACTGAGGTTCCTGCAGCGCGCCTGGCGGCTGTCCGGTGACGCCTCCTCGCCGCCCGGGGCCGACCCGTCGACCGGTGACGGCGCGCTGCGCAAGGTGACCCACCGGACCCTCCGGGACGCCGAGCAGCTCATCGACGGCTATCGGTTCAACGTCATGGTCGCCCGGATGATGGAGCTGGTGAACGCCACCCGCAAGGCCATCGACTCCGGCTGCGGGCCGGCCGATGCGGCCGTGCGGGAAGCCGCGGAGGCGGTGGCGGTGATGCTCAGCCTGGTCGCGCCGTACACGGCGGAGGAGATGTGGGAGCGGCTCGGTCACCAGCCGACGGTCGCCCGTGCCGGGTGGCCGACCGTGGACCAGGCGCTGCTGGTGGAGGAGTCGGTGACCGCCGTCGTCCAGGTCCAGGGCAAGGTCCGGGCGCGGCTGCAGGTGCCGCCCTCGATCAGCGCCGCGGACCTGGAGGCCGAGGCCCTGGCCGACCCGGCGATCGTGCGCACTCTCGAGGGACGGACCGTGCGCAAGGTGATCGTCCGGGAGCCGACCCTGGTCAATGTGGTTGCCAGCTGAGGCCGGGGCGGTGGCCTCTCCTGAGCCGGCACCGACGAACGCCCCCCAGACGGTCCCCCCCGTCGTCGTCGTCACCGACTCCACCGCGTCGCTGCCGCAGGCGGTGGCCGAGGAGCACGGCATCCTCGTCGTACCCCTGCAGGTGGTGATCGGAGCGCAGGCCTACGCCGACGGCGTCGACCCCGAGGCGGCACCGGATCAGGTCGCGATCGCGCTGCGGTCCCACCTGCCGGTGAGCACGTCGCGGCCCAGCCCCGCCGCTGTCCTGACGGTGTACCGCGCCGCCGCCGCCGCGGGAGCCAAGGAGGTCGTCTCCGTGCACGTGTCCTCCCAGGTGAGCGGGACCTACGAGTCGGCCCTGCTGGCCACCCAGCAGGCGCCGGTGCCGGTGCACGCGGTGGACAGCCTTCAGATCGGAGCAGGCACCGGGTACGCAGCGCTAGCCGCCGTCCGAGCGGTGGCCGCCGGCGCCTCGGGAGCGGAGGCGGCGGCCCAGGGGCGCCGCTGCGCGAAGCGGACGGTATCGCTGTTCTACGTCGACACCATGGAGTACCTCCGCCGGGGGGGCCGGGTCGGCGCGGCGGCGGCCCTCCTCGGCTCCGCGCTCGCCGTCAAGCCGATCCTGACGATCACCGACGGCCGAGTCGCGCCGCTGGAGAAGGTGCGCACCTCGACCCGTGCGCTGGCCCGGCTCGAGGACCTGGCGGTCGCCGCGGCGGCCGAGGAGCCGGTGGCCGTGACCGTCTCCCATCTCGCGGCGTCCGCACCAGCCCTCGCCCTGGCCGAGCGGCTGCGGACCCGGCTGGGCCTGGCTCTGGTGTCGGGGCGGGTGGAGGTCGGCGAGGTGCCGGCCGTCCTCGGCGTGCACGTCGGGCCTGGGCTCGTCGGCGTCACGGTGAGCCGGCAGAGCCCACGCGGTGAGTCCGCCCCACACAGTCCGTAGAGCCCACCGAGCTGGATCGGCCCACAAGTCCGTAGAGCCCACCGAGCTGGATCGGGAGAGGGTTCTCCACAGGCGTGGCGGCCGGGCTCGCGGGGTCGCCGTTGCGGCTCCTACGGTGCGCGCATGCCTCGTCGAGCCGCCTCGTCCCCCGCCTCCGACGACGTCGTACGCCGACGGCTCGCGGCCCTGGCCGACCAGCTCGCCGCAGATCGCGGTGAGGACCCCGGTGCCGGGACGAGGCCCGAGGCCGCGTCGGAGCCCCGGGGTGGCGGGGCGAGCGTCGCCGGTGGCCGGCACGCCCGAGCGACTCTGCCCGCCGGCCGGCGGCTGCGCGGGTGGCTGCTGGACCGGGTGCCCACCGGATTGCGGGGGACGGCCAGTCTGGGGTCGGCGCAGATCGGGTTGCTCGCCCTCGTGGTGGCTACGGGGGTGCTGGTCGGCGCCTGGTGGTTGGTGCGATCCGCTGGCGAGCCGGAGCCCGTCGCGGCCCCGTCCGTGGTCGCCACCAGCCCCGGCGACACCTTATCGCCCCCGACTGGCGGGGCGCCCCTGGCGGCGGGGTCGTCGAAGGTGACGGGGCCGGGTGCCCCCGCGGCCTCGGGTCCTGCGCTCGGCGCCGACCCACCCGCGGCGGGCGACCTGGTGGTGGACGTCGTAGGCAAGGTCCGCAGACCCGGCGTCGTGGTGCTGCCGGCCGGCTCGCGGGTGACGGACGCGGTGGAGGCCGCGGGCGGCCTCCGGCGCGGCGTCGACCGCCGCACGGTGAACCTCGCCCGCCCGCTCACCGACGGCGAGCAGCTTCTCGTCGGCGCGGCCCCGCGCGCCGGCCCCCCGGCTGCGGGCACTGGTTCCTCATCCGGCGCATCGGCGACACCGGCCGGGCTGGTGAACCTCAACACCGCGGACCAGGCCGCGCTCGAGACCCTGCCGCGCGTCGGACCGGTGACGGCCGCGGCGATCCTGCAGTGGCGCGCCGAGCACGGTGCCTTCACCGCGGTCGAGGAGCTCCTGGCGGTGTCCGGCATCGGGGAGGCCACCCTGGCCCAGATCGCGCCGCACGTCACTCTGTGATCGGCACCCGGCCCGGGGATGGGCGGAGCGCCGATCGGCGCGGTCCCGACGGCGGCGCCGGCGCGGACCTCCGGGTCGTCGCGGCGGGCGCGGCCGCGTGGGTGGGCGCGCTCGTGGGCCTGCACCTGAGCGGTGCCCGCCTGGCCGCCGCGGCGGTCGGGCTCGCCGTGGCGGGGCTCGGCCTGGCCGTCCGCGCGGGCGACGACCGGCGAAGAACCGTCGCCGCCTTGCTCGGGATCGGGGTGGTCGTGGCAGTGCTGGCAGGCGCGCGGGTCGAAGCGGTGAGCGGTGGGGCGGTGGCGCGCCTGGCCGAGCAGCGGGCCTCGGCCGAGGTGGTTCTCGTCGTGCGCAGCGGTCCGGTCCTTCGGCAGGGACGGTACGGGCCCTTCGTGGTGGCCGAAGGCAACACCCTCCGTGTCGCTGCAGGGGAGACCAGTCGCCAAACAGCGGTGCCGGTCCTGGTCCTGGGCGGCGTGGAGTGGGGCAGTGTCCCGCTCGGCGCGACGGTCCGGGTCAGCGGCCGGCTGTCCCCGGCGCGGTCCGCGGAGCACGCCGCGGTCCTCGAAGACGGAGACGACCCCGAGGTGGTCAGCCCGCCGCACCGCGTCTTCCGCGCCGCCGACCGGGTGCGCGCGGCCGTCCGCGAGGCCGCGCGGGCCGGCCCGGAGCACGCGGCCGACCTGGTGCCGGCCCTGGTCACCGGTGACGACCAGGCACTCGACGTCGCGGTCGTCGACGACTTCAGGACCGCCGGCCTGACCCACCTCACCGCAGTCAGCGGCACCAACCTCACGTTGGTCCTCGGATTCGTGATGCTGACGGCCCGCTGGGTCGGTGTCCGCGGTCGCGGGTTCCTGCTCGTCGGCGGCCTCGGCGTGGTCGGGTTCGTGCTGGTGGCGCGGCCGGAGCCCTCGGTGGTGCGGGCGGCGGCGATGGGTTCGATCGCCCTGCTCGGCTTCGCGAGCGGAGGCCGGGCCGCAGGCATGCGCGCCTTGGGGTTCTCCGTGCTGGTCCTCCTGCTGCTGGACCCGTGGTGGGCGGTGTCCGCCGGGTTCGCTCTCTCCGTGCTCGCCACCGCCGGCATCCTCGTCCTGGGCCCGGACCTGAGCGAGGCCCTGCGGCGCTGGCTGCCGCGAGGGGCCGCGGAGGCGGTCGCCGTCCCGGTCGCGGCACAGCTCGCCTGTACGCCGGTGGTGGCGGCGCTCTCCGGCGAGGTGAGCCTGGTGGCGGTGGTAGCCAACCTCCTCGTCGCGCCCGCTGTCGCGCCGGCCACCGTGCTGGGACTCCTCGGGGGGCTGGTCGGGCTGGTGGCCCCAGCGGCGGGTGTGGCGCTGGGCTGGCTGGCGTGCTGGAGCGCCCAGTGGATCGTGACGGTGGGTCAGGCAGCGGCTGGACTGCCGCTCGCCGCCGTCCCGTGGCCGACCGGCCCCGTCGGGCTGACCGTGCTGGTGGCGCTGACCGTCGTGGCTGCCCTCGTGGCCCCAGCCGTCCTGCGCGGCGGCCGGGTGCCCGGCGCCCTCGCCGCGCTCGTCGTCGCGCTGGCGCTCGCGCTCCTGCTCGCGCCCGGGCGGATCACCGGGTGGCCGCCGGCCGACTGGGTCGTGGTGATGTGCGATGTCGGCCAGGGAGACGCCCTCGCCATCCGCACGGGGCCGGAGGAGGCGCTGGTCGTCGACGCGGGCCCGGACCCGGCGCCGGTGCGCCGATGCCTCGACGACCTGGGCGTCCGGCGCGTCCCCGCTGTGGTTCTCACCCACTTCCACTCCGACCACGTGGCCGGCCTTGCGGGGGTGCTGAGCGGCCGGACGGTAGGGGAGGTGCAGATCACCGGGTTGGCCGAACCATCCCAGGGGGTCGCCCAGGTGCGGCGCTGCGCCGGTGCGGCAGGGGTCCCGGTGCGGGTCGCGGCCTACGGCGAGGTGGCCTCGGCGGGCCGAGCGCGATGGCGGGTGCTGGGGCCGCGCCGACCGTTCCCCGGCCGGCCCAACGACTCCTCGCTGGTCCTTCTCCTCGAGGTCGACGGCCTGCGGGTGCTGCTCACCGGGGACGTGGAGCCCGGCGCCCAGGCGCAGCTGCGCGGCGAGGAGATCGGTGCCGTCGACGTTCTCAAGGTGCCGCACCACGGCAGTCCCGAGCAGGACACCGCGCTGCTGACCGGGCTGGGGCCACGTGTGGCGCTGGTGTCGGTCGGCGCCGGGAACGACTACGGCCATCCCGATCCGGACCTGCTGGACCTGCTGGCTCAGGGAGGCGCCGCGGTGCGTCGAAGCGACCTGGACGGCGAGGTCGCCGTCGTTGCCCGGGGCCAACGGCTGACCCTGGTGTCGCGTCGCCACCGGCGCTGAGATGTCGGCCTGCTGTGGCAGGGTGGGCCGCACGATGGCAGCACGAGCAGCAGCAGGCACCCGCCCCGGCGCGGCAGGATCGGTGAGCGACCCGCGCGGCGCGGTGCTGCTCGTGACCGGGCCGGAGGAGTTCCTCAACGAACGCGTCGTGGGCGCCGTCCGGCGCGAGGTCGCCCGGCTCGTGCCCGAGTCCGAGGTCAGCGAGACCTCCGGTGACCAGCTGACCCCCGCCTCCTGGGGAGAGGTCACCGCGCCCTCGCTCTTCTCCGCCACCCGGTGCGTGGTGGTCCGGCGGCTGGAGGACCTGGCCGAGGAGCTGCACGAGGGGCTGCTGGCCTATGCCGGCGACCCGGACCCGGAGATCGCGCTGGTCCTGGTGCACTCGGGAGGCCCCAAGGGCAGCGGCCTGCTCGGCCGGCTGCGGAAGGTCGCCAGCGTGCACGAGCACCGGTCCGAGCAGGTGCGACCCAGCGCGCTCGGGCAGTTCGTCCAAGCCGAGGCCGCGGCCCACCGGAGCCGCCTCGACCCGGCTGCGGCCGGCCTGCTCATCGAGGCCGTGGGCGCGGATCTTCGGGCGCTGGCGGCGGCGGTCGACCAGCTCGCCCACGACTTCCCCGAGCAGCCGATCACTCACGAGACTGTGAGCCGCTACTTCTCCGGCCGGGCCGCGGTGAAGGGCTACGAGATCGCCGACCACGCCCTGGCCGGGCGCACGGCCACGGCGCTGGAGGAGCTGCGGTGGGGACTGGCCACCGGAGTCTCGGGTCCAGCGATCACGGGGTCGCTCGCATCCTCGGTTCGCTCGCTGGCGAGGTTCGTCACCGCTCGTCGCGGGTTGCGAGACGCTGACCTGGCCCGCGAGATCGGCGCGCCCCCGTGGAAGGTCGCGCTGGTGCGGGCCCAGGCACGCGGGTGGGACCCGGCGGGCCTGGCGGCCGCGGTTCAGGCCGTGGCGCGGGCCGACGCCGAGGTCAAGGGGGCCGGCACGGATCCGGCGTACGCACTGGAGCGGATGGTTCTCACCGTCTGCGCCGCCCGCGTCGAGCGCTGACCCCGGCGCTGGGCACGACTTGGGAGCACGACTCGAGGGCAACGTGCCCTACACGAGCCTGCGGTCATGCGGTCATGCGGCGAGCCGGTCCACACGACGCGAACAGGCGCCCCGACCCGGAAGGCTGGGGCGCCCGATCAGGAGTCGCCTGGGCCGTTGCGGTGAGCGGCCCAGAGGCGCCTCAGAGCTCGGCGGC
This sequence comes from uncultured Actinomycetota bacterium, assembly GCA_963745245.1. GTDB lineage: Bacteria > Actinomycetota > Actinomycetes > Propionibacteriales > Nocardioidaceae > Marmoricola_A. Next base: position 112,463 of record CAVUWU010000001.1, on the reverse strand, counting down.
CCGCTTGGAGATCGCCGACTTGCGGTTCGCGGCCTGGTTCTTGTGGATGACCCCGGCTGACGCCGCCTTGTCGAGCTTGCGGTTGGCGACCTGAGCAAACTCCTTGGCCCGCTCGGTGTCACCGGCGTCCGCGGCCTCCCGGAAGCGCCGGACCGCCGTCTTCAGCGTCGACTTCACGGACTTGTTGCGCAGGTGCGCAGCCTCGTTCTGTCGGTTGCGCTTGATCTGGGACTTGATGTTCGCCACGGGGCAGGCCTCAGTCGTCTTTCGAGAGAGCGTCGGGTTTGGGATCGGGGCGCACGCCGAACAGGCCGCGCACGCGACTGTTCAGCCTAGCAGCGGCCGCGCGAGCCACCCAAATCAGCGCGTTGGGTCGTCGACGATGCTCACCCGGCGGGGAGTCTCGATGGTCGGCTCGTCCGTGGGATGGGGTGGGCCGGTCGTGGGAGAATGGCGCGTCTCGTCGCCGACTCCCGGAAGGACTCCGTGTCCCCGTCGTCTCCCGCGTCCTCAGCGCCCGCGCCTGGACATACCGACCCGTCGGTGATCCGGAACTTCTGCATCATCGCTCACATCGACCACGGCAAGTCGACGCTGGCGGACCGGATGCTGCAGTTGACCGGGGTCGTCGACGCGCGCGCGATGCGGGCGCAGTACCTCGACCGGATGGACATCGAGCGCGAGCGCGGCATCACGATCAAGTCTCAGGCGGTCCGGATGCCGTGGACGGTGCGCGAGTCGAACGAGGCTGGGGCGCCCCCCGGGACCTACATCCTGAACATGATCGACACCCCGGGGCACGTCGACTTCACCTACGAGGTGTCCCGGTCGCTGGAGGCGTGTGAGGCGGCGGTGCTGTTGGTCGACGCGGCTCAGGGCATCGAAGCGCAGACCCTGGCCAACCTCTATCTCGCTCTCGGCGCCGACCTGCACGTCATCCCGGTGCTCAACAAGATCGACCTGCCCGGTGCCGAGCCGGAGAAGTACGCCGAGGAGCTCGCCGGCATCATCGGCTGCGACCCCGAGGACGTCCTGCAGGTCTCGGCGAAGACCGGCGAGGGGGTGGCCGCCCTGCTCGACGAGATCGTCCAGCAGACCCCGCCCCCGGTGGGCGACCCCATCGCACCGGCGCGCGCGCTGATCTTCGACTCCGTCTACGACACCTACCGCGGCGTCGTCACCTACGTCCGGGTCGTCGACGGGAGCCTGACCCACCGGGACCGGATCAAGATGATGTCCACCGGCGCGGTCCACGAGATGCTCGAGGTCGGGGTGATCTCACCCGAGCCCCTCCGGTGCCAGGAGATCGGCGTGGGGGAGGTCGGCTATCTGATCACCGGCGTCAAAGAGGTCCGGCAGTCGCGGGTGGGCGACACCGTGACCTCGCAGACGCACGGCGCGACCGAGGCCCTGGGCGGCTACCAGCACCCCACCCCGATGGTGTTCGCCGGGCTCTACCCCATCGACGGCGACGACTACCCGACGCTGCGGGAGGCGCTGGACAAGCTGCAGCTCAACGACGCCGCGCTGGCCTACGAGCCGGAGACCTCGGGGGCGCTGGGCTTCGGCTTCCGTTGCGGATTCCTCGGGCTGCTGCACATGGAGATCGTCCGGGAGCGGCTGGAGCGGGAGTTCGGCCTCGACCTGATCTCCACCACGCCGAACGCCGTCTACCACGTGACGCTCGACGACGGGGCCGCGGTGGAGGTGACCAACCCCAGCGAGTTCCCCACCGGCAAGGTCGCCGAGGTGCGTGAGCCGGTCGTGCGTGCCACGATCATCACCCCGAGCGACTACATCGGCACGGTCATGGAGTTGTGCCAGGCCAAGCGCGGGGCGCTTCAGGGCATGGACTACCTCTCCGCGGACCGGGTGGAGATGCGCTACACCCTCCCCCTGGCCGAGATCGTCTTCGACTTCTTCGACGCCCTGAAGTCACGCACCAAGGGCTACGCCAGCTTGGACTATGAGCCCGTCGGGGAGCACGTCGCAGACCTGGTCAAGGTCGACATCCTCCTGCACGGGGACACCGTGGACGCGTTCAGCGCGATCGTGCACCGCGACGCGGCGTACTCCTACGGGGTGGCCCTGGCCGGCAAACTCAAGGAGCTGATCCCCCGGCAGCAGTTCGAGGTGCCGATCCAGGCGGCCATCGGATCGCGCGTGATCGCGCGCGAGACCATCCGCGCCATCCGCAAGGACGTGCTGGCCAAGTGCTACGGCGGCGACATCAGCCGCAAGCGCAAGCTGCTGGAGAAGCAGAAGGAAGGAAAGAGGCGGATGAAGATGGTCGGCCGGGTCGAGGTGCCGCAGGAGGCCTTCATCGCCGCCCTGACCGCGGGGGAGTCCGGGGTCCGCGACAAGCGGTGACTCTTCTCACGCGGCTGGGAGCCGTCGAGCCGGTATAGGGTGAAGGGCCGCCGTCCGGCGGTGGAGAACTCTCCTCGCAGGCCAGGGGAAGCCGGTCGAAGTCCGGCGCTGACCCGCAACCGTAGCCCCCGTCGACGGCGGGGGGAGCCGGAGCACCTGCTGTCGAGGACCTGACACCACGCTGTCGAGGGACGCAGGGTGGGGCCGCGTCGTCGCGACCCTTCCTGCCTGCAGCGGGAAGGACATGGAGATGCGCACCCGCCCACGGCGAGCGGTCCTCGCCCTGACCACCGTGCTGCTGGCCGGAGGATCGCTGCTGGCCGGCTGCGGTTCGGACTCCGCGTCGCCGGACTCGGCCGCCCCTACCGCCGCCGCCCCTCCCGAGGTGCCCGCCGAGGCCGACGCGGCGGCTTCCTGGCTCGTCGGCCAGACCGAGGACGGCGTGCTACACACCACCTTCGAGGACCCGCCGGGGTCGGGGGAGTGGACCACGGAGCCCGACTACGGACTCTCGCTCGACGTCCTCTTCGCGCTGCAGGTCAGCGAGGAGTACGCCGAGCAGCGCTCGGCCGTGCTGGACGCCCTCGAGCCCCAGGTCGACGCCTACGTCGGCAGCGGGTCGACCGCCTACGCCGGGTCGCTCGGCAAGCTCGTCACCGCGCTGGACAGCGAGGGCCGGGACCCCGGCGGCTACGCCGAGGGCGACCTGGTGACGCGGCTCGAGTCGCTGGTGCACACCCGCGACGACCAGGAGCAGGGCAGGGCGAAGGACGCCGTCGACCCGGCCGACGAGTTCGGCGGGGACTACTCCAACACGATCGGGCAGTCGTGGGTGGTCCGGGCGCTCCACGGCGTGCACAGCGACCGCACCGAGGAGGCCACCGCGTTCCTGGTGCGCCAGCAGTGCGCCGACGGCTTCTTCCGGGTGCCGATGGAGTCGCGCGACCACCGGTGCGACACCGGCACCGAGGAGGAGAGCACGCCGAGCGTCGACGCCACGGCGTTCGCGGTGCTGGCGCTGCTCGAGGTCCAGCAGGCAGCCGGGCAGGCCGGCCAGGAGCCTGGGGACCCGGCTGAACCGGGCGACTCGACGGCCTCCACTGAAACCGCTGAGACCGCCGAGACCGGCGAGGCCGCCGTGGCCGCGACCGTCGACGAGGCGCTGGAGGGAGCCCGCACCTGGCTGCTGGCCGAGCAGGCGCAGGACGGTTCGTTCACCGATGCCGACAGCGGCACGGCCAACGCCAACTCCACCGGTGTCGCCGGGGAGGCCCTCCTCGCCCTCGGCGAGGACGAAGCCGCCCAGGACGCGGCCCGCTGGCTGGCCGGGCTGCAGGTGGCCACCGGGGAGTCGGGGGACCGGCCCGACGACGGCGAGGAGCCCTCGGGCCAGGTCGCCGGTGCGGTCGCGTTCGACCCGGCCGCGCTCCAGGCGGCGCAGACGCGCGGGATCACCCGGGCGACCCGCTACCAGTGGCAGCGGGCCACCGCGCAGGCCGTCGAGGCGCTCACCGCCCTGGACTCGGCCGAGTCCTGAGCCCCGGGACAACCTCGTGAGCCGCGGAACCCGGCACCGGGTCGGACATCGACGCGCAGCGGCCCTGGGCGCCGTCGCCGTCGCTTCGCTGTCCCTGGCGACTCCGGCTGCCGCGGCGTACTCCTCGGAACTCGTCGAGACGACGGGCAGCCCCGCGGTGGGCTGCGCCTCCCCGGCAAGTGTCATCGTCGTGGTCGATCCCGGGCCCCTGGGGGGTGAGCCGGCGGCGACGTGCGCTCCCGAGGGGGGCGGGTCGACCGCGGCGGCGGCGACGGTGGGCGCCGGCGTGGCGTTGGCCTACGCGAGCGGGCAGCCCTTCGTCTGCCGGGTCGACGGCCTCCCGGGCAGCGACGCCGAGGACTGCCGGGGAACGCCCCCCGGCGACGGCTACTGGGCACTGTTCTGGGCCGGCCCCGAGGACGAGCGGTGGAGCTATTCCACCCTGGGTGCAGCTTCCCTCCCGATCCCTGGCGGGGGCGCGGTGGCGTGGCGGTTCCAGGACGGTGGGCGGCGTGAGCACCCCGCGTGGCGACCGGCGGCAGCGGCAGCGTCGGCCACCCCCAGACCTGCCTCCAGGCCCGACCCGCGTGTCTCCCCGGCGGCCGGCGCCGTCCCGGACCGGGCCTCGGGTGCGTCTGCCCCCGAGGCCGACGTCGCTGTCGGCGCCGGTCCCGACTCGGGGGCGCAGGAGGATCCAGCCGCCGGGCTCACGGGGGTCGCGGCTCTGGCGGTCCTGGTGCTGGCGGTCAGTGCGGGAGTCCTGTGGCGGAGGCGCGGGTGAGTGCCCCGACCACTCAGGCCCCGGCCTCGGGCGCCGCACCGGCTTCGGTCACGCGCCGCCATGCCCGGCTCGCCCGCGAGCTGCACCCGGTCGCCTGGTGGCTCTGGGCGCTCGGCCTGGCCGCGGCCGCGTCCCGGACCACGAACCCGTGGCTGCTGCTCCTGGTGGTCCTAGTCGCCGCGGTGACGGTGCTGGCTCGCCGCACCGACGCACCCTGGGCGCTGTCCTTCCGCCTCTATCTCGCGCTGGCCGGAGTGGTGGTCGTGGTGCGGGTGCTCTTCCGCGTGCTGCTCGGCGCCGGATACGGCGAGACCGTCCTCCTCGACCTGCCGTCGGTCCCCCTGCCCTCGTGGGCGGCCGGGGTGACGCTGCTCGGCCCGGTGACGACCGAGTCGGTGCTCGCCGGGGTGTACGACGGGATGCGGCTCGGCGCAGTGATCGTGTGCGTCGGGGCGGCCAACACCCTGGCCAACCCGCGACGACTGCTCGGATCGCTCCCGGCGGCCCTCTACGAGGTCGGCACCGCGGTCATCATCGCCCTGTCGGTGTTCCCCCAGCTGGCCGAGAGCATCCAGCGGGTACGCCGCGCCCGTCGCCTGCGTGGCGACCCGGGCCGAGGGATCGGGGCGTTGCGCTCGATCGTCGTCCCGGTGCTCGAGGATGCGTTCGAGCGCTCGTTGCAGCTCGCGGCGAGCATGGACGCCCGAGGCTACGGCCGGTCCGGGGAGACGACGGCCCGGGGTCGGCGGCTGACCGGCGGGCTCCTGGTGGCCGGGCTGCTCGGGCTCTGCGCGGGAAGCTACGCCTTCCTGGACCTGACGATTCCGCGCCTGCTGGCCTGGACGCTGCTGGCCGGCGGTCTCCTGCTCGCCGTCGGGGGCCTGCTCAGCGCGGGCCGACGGGTGCGCCGGACTCGCTACCGGCCGCCGCGCTGGCACCCCGCCGACCTGGCCACCGCCGCGACCGGGGTGGCGGTGGCGACACTGATGACGCTCGCCGCCTGGGCTCGTCCCGACGTCGCGCTGCCAGACCCGGCCTACCCGCCGACGCTGAGCGGGCTCGCCCTGGCCGCGGTGCTGCTCGGACTGCTCCCCGCCCTGGTCACGCCACCGCCCTCCCGGGACCCGCGATGAGGGTGGCGTGGCGGCGCTTCGGGTTCCGGTACGCCGATGCGCTGGCACCGGTGCTCTCCGAGGTCGATCTCACCGTCGAGGAGTCCGAGCTGGTGGTGGTCGCCGGCCGGACCGGCTCGGGCAAGTCGACCCTGCTTCGCTCGGTCAATGGCCTGGTGCCCACCTTCAGCGGCGGCGTCGTCTCCGGCGAGGTCCTGGTCGGCGGCCGGAGCGTGAAGGGCCGCCCGCCCGGGGAGATGGCCTCCCTGGTCGGCTGTGTCGGCCAGGACCCGGCCAGCACGTTCGTCACCGATGTCGTGGAGGAGGAGCTCGCCTACGGGATGGAGCAGCTGGGCACGGACCCGCAGACGATGCGCCGCCGGGTCGAGGAGACCCTCGACCTGCTGGGCATCGCCGACCTGCGCGAGCGCCCGCTCGGCTGCCTGTCGGGGGGCCAGCAGCAACGGGTGGCCCTCGGTGCGGTCCTCACCATGCACCCGCGGGTGCTGGTGCTCGACGAGCCCACCTCGGCGCTGGACCCCACGGCCGCCGAGGACGTTCTGGGGACCGTGAAGCGGCTGGTCGACGACGTCGGGCTGACGGTGCTGCTGGCCGAGCACCGGCTGGAGCGGGTCCTTCCCTTCGCCGACCGGGTCGTGGTGGTCGAGGACGGCCGGGCGCGGGTCGGGTCACCGGAGGAGCTGCTGGCGGCATCCCCGGTCGCCCCGCCCCTCATCGAGCTGGGGCGGCTCGCCGGCTGGGACCCGTTGCCCCTGTCGGTGCGCCAGGCCCGTCGGCGTACTCCCGCCCTGCTCTCCGCGCTGGGTGGGCCGCCGGACCACCCGCCGCCCGCGAGCGCCCCCGCGCTGCTGCAGGCCCGCGACCTGGTGGTCCGCTACGGAACCACGGTCGCGGTGCGCGGCGTGTCCGTCGCGGTGGCGGCCGGCGAGGTGCTGGCCGTCATGGGGCGCAACGGATCGGGGAAGTCCTCGCTGCTCTGGGCGCTGCAGGGCAGCGGGCGACGCGACGGCGGCACCGTGGACGTGCTGGGCGCCGACCCGGCCCACCTGCCTGCGGCGCAGGCGCGGTCCCGGGTGGGGCTGGTGCCGCAGACGGCCGCCGACCTGCTCTACCTCGAGACCGTGGCTCAGGAGTGCGCGGTGGCCGACCGGCAGGCCGCCGTGCCGAAGGGCCGCTGCCGGGCCCTGGTGGACCGGCTGGCCCCGGGCGTGCCGGGCGAGGCACACCCGCGGGACCTGTCGGAGGGGCAGCGGCTCGCGCTGGTGCTCGCCGTGCAGCTGACCGCCGGTCCGCGGGTGCTGGCGCTCGACGAGCCGACCCGTGGGCTGGACTATCCCGGCAAGGCCCAGCTCGCCGCCGTGCTGGGTGACCTGACGCTCGCCGGGCACGGCGTGGTCGTCGCCTCCCACGACGTCGAGTTCGTCGCCCAGGTGGCCGACCAGGTGCTGGTGATGGCCGGTGGCGAGGTGGTCTCCGCCGGGCGCGCGCACCGGGTGCTCACCGAGTCCCCGGCGTTCGCGCCGCAGGTGGCCAAGGTGCTCGGGCCGGGGTGGCTCACCGTGGACCAGGTCCGGCGGGTGCTGGCGTGAGGGCGACGCGGGAGGTGGTGGCTGCCGTCGGTGTCGGACGGCGCTCGGCGGTGGTGCTGACGCTCGCCTCGGTCGCGGGGCTGATCATGGTGGGCTGGCCGCTGCTGCTCGACCCGGGGCCCGATGCGGGCTCGGTCACGCCGCCGTTCCTGTTCCTGGCGCTGCTGCCGGTCGCGGTGCTGGTCGTGCTGGTCGAGCTGACCGAGGGCGGCATCGACTCCAAGGCGCTGGCGATGCTCGGGGTCCTGACCGCGGTGAACGCGGCACTGCGCGGCCTGAGCGCCGGCATCGGCGGCATCGAGCTGGTGTTCTTCCTGCTCGTGCTGGCCGGGCGGGTGTTCGGCCCGGGCTTCGGTTTCGTGCTGGGCTGCACCTCGCTGTTCGCCTCCGCGCTGCTCACCTCCGGGGTCGGTCCGTGGTTGCCCTACCAGATGCTGTGCGCCGCCTGGGTCGGCGCGGGTGCCGGGCTGCTGCCTCGCCGGCTGGCCGGACGACCCGTGCGCGGCCGCGCCGAGATCGCCGTGCTGGTCGCGTATGGAGTGGTGTGCGCCTACGCCTACGGCCTGGTGATGAACATGGCCTCGTGGCCCTACGTCCTCGGTGTCGAGGTCCCGGGTCACGAGGGCTCCCTGTCGTTCGTCCCGGGGGCGCCGCTGCTGGAGAACCTGCACCGCTTCCTCGTCTACACGCTGCTCTCCTCGACAGGGGGGTGGGACACCGGCCGCGCGGTGACCACCGCGCTGGCGCTGGTGCTGCTCGGCCCAGCGGTGCTGGCCACGCTGCGTCGTGCGGCCCGCCGGGCGTCGTACTCCTGAGCCATGCCGGTCGCGAGGCTTGACCGACCGCTCCCTACCCGCCATTGGAAGCGGTCAACTAAGGTCGACCCACACAGTCAAGGCCGCCCGGGTCTCCGGGGTGGGGGACGGCGGCCAGAAGAACCGGAGAGGTGTGTCACGGTTGTCCACCGAAGTCATCGACCATAGCGTCATCGAGAGCCGACCGAAGTCGGTCGCGGACATGTTCATGGATCGCGTCCGCAACTCACCAACCAGCGAGGCGTACCGCTACCCGGTGGGGGACCGGTGGGAGTCGGTGACGTGGCGCGAGGCCGGGGACCGCGTCACCCGGATCGCTGCCGGTCTCGTCTCGTTCGGCATCGAGCCGCAGGAGCGCGTCGCGATCGCGTCCAACACCCGCTACGAGTGGGTTCTCGCCGACCTCGCGGTCATGTGCGCGGGTGCGGCCACCACCACGGTCTACCCGAGCACGCTGGCCGACGAAGTGTCCTACATCCTCGCCGACTCCGAGTCGCGCGTGGTCTTCGCCGAGGACGAGGTGCAGATCGCCAAGCTGCGCGAGCACCGCAGCGAGCTGCCGCACCTGGACAAGGTGGTCACCTTCGACGGCGCTGGTGACGGCGACTGGGTGATCACGCTCTCGGAGCTGGAGAAGCTCGGCGAGGAGCTGCTCAACGACAAGCCCGACGCCGTCGAGGAGCGGATCGCCGCGATCGACAGCGAGGACCTCGCCACGCTGATCTACACCTCAGGCACCACCGGACGCCCCAAGGGCGTCCGGCTACGGCAGAGCGCCTGGACCTACGAGGGCGCCGCGATCGTGGCGCAGGGGATCCTGAGCAAGGACGACCTGCAGTTCCTGTGGCTGCCGCTGGCGCACTCCTTCGGCAAGGTGCTGCTCTCCACGCAGCTGGCGATCGGGTTCCCCACGGCCGTGGACGGCCGGGTCGACAAGATCATCGAGAACCTGGCAGTGGTCAAGCCGACCTTCATGGGTGCGGCCCCACGGATCTTCGAGAAGGCGCACGGCAAGATCGTCCAGATGCAGGAGCAGGAGGGCGGTCTCAAGCTCAAGATCTTCACCCGCGCCTTCGAGGTCGGCAAGCAGGTCAGGGATCTGGAGATGGCGGGCAAGTCGGTCCCGCTGCCGCTCAAGCTGCAGTTCGCGCTCTTCGACAAGCTGGTCTACAGCAAGATCCGCGAGCGCTTCGGCGGGCGGGTGCGGTTCTTCATCTCCGGTGCCGCTGCGCTTAACCGCGAGGTCGCGGAGTGGTTCAACGTCGCCGGCATCCTCATCCTCGAGGGCTACGGAATGACCGAGAGCTCGGCGGGCACCTTCGTGAACCGGCCCAAGCAGAACAAGTTCGGAACCGTCGGCCCGGTCTTCCCGGGCACCGACGTCCGGATCGCCGGGGACGGCGAGGTGCTCATCAAGGGCCCCGGCGTGATGGAGGGCTACCACAACCTGCCCGAAGCCACCGACGAGACCCTGCAGGACGGCTGGCTGCACACCGGGGACATCGGTGAGCTTGACCACGGCCACCTGCGGATCACCGACCGCAAGAAGGACCTGTTCAAGACCTCCGGCGGCAAGTACATCGCCCCCTCGGCGATCGAGTCGCAGTTCAAGGCGATCTGCCCCTACGCCAGCCAGTTCATCGTGCACGGTGCCGAGCGCAACTACTGCGTCGCGCTGATCACCCTCGACCCCGAGTCGATGGCGAGCTGGGCGGAGCACCACGGCAAGGGGAGCTTGTCGTACTCCGAGATCGTGGCGCTGCCCGAGGTGCAGGAGATGGTCGGCGACTACGTCGACGAGCTCAACCTGCGCCTCAACCGCTGGGAGACGATCAAGAAGTGGGTCCTGCTCGACCGCGACCTGAGCGTGGAGGGCGGCGAGATCACCCCCTCGCTCAAGGTGAAGCGCAAGGTGGTCGAGGAGCGCTACCGAGAGCAGATCGAGAGCCTCTACACCTGAGCGGCCCCTGACGGGTCGGTAGTCTGAGCGCCTCATGGCCTCCGCTCTGCCCGACGGTGACCCTGCCCCCGCCGACGGCTCGCTGCCTGCTGCAGCGCTGGCCGCGGCGGGCCGGCGGGGTCTCGGCGTCTACGTGCACGTGCCGTTCTGCGCCGTGCGGTGCGGCTACTGCGACTTCAACACCTACACCTCGGCCGATCTGGGGCCGGGTGGCTCGCCGCCCGGCGCGTCACTGGCGACGTACGCCCAGGCCGCCGTCACCGAGATCCGGCTGGCCGGCCAGGTTCTCGCGGCCGTCGACCGGCCCGTGGACACGGTCTTCGTCGGCGGGGGCACGCCCACGCTGCTCCCCGCGGCGGACCTGGTCGGGATGCTCGCGGCTCTCGAGGCCGAGTTCGGCCTCGCGCCGGGCGCGGAGGTGACCACCGAGGCCAACCCGGACAGCGTCACCGGGGAGTCGCTGGCCCGGCTTCGTGCCGGCGGTTTCACGCGGATCTCCTTCGGCATGCAGTCGGCGGTGCCCTCGGTGCTGCGCACCTTGGACCGGACCCATGACCCCGACCGGGTGGCGCTGGCCGTTGGATGGGCCCGGGACGCCGGGTTCGACCAGGTCAGCCTCGATCTCATCTACGGCACGCCGGGCGAGTCGCCCGCGGACTGGCGGACCTCCGTGGAGGCTGCGCTGGCCTGCGATCCCGACCATGTCTCGGCGTACGCGCTCATCGTTGAGGAGGGCACGGCGCTGGCGCGGGCCGTCGCGCGCGGCACGTTGCCGGCCCCGGACGACGACGACCTCGCCGACAAGTACCTCCTCGTCGACACGATGCTGTCCGAGGCCGGGCTGGAGTGGTACGAGCTGTCCAACTGGGCCCGCGACGAAACCGCTCGGTGCCGCCACAACCTGCTCTACTGGCGCGGCGGCGACTGGTGGGGGATCGGCCCGGGGGCGCACTCGCACGTGGACGGGGTGCGCTGGTGGAACGTCAAGCACCCGCGGGCCTACGCCGAGCGCCTCGCTGCCGGGCGCTCTCCCGCGGCTGGCCGCGAGGTGCTCGAGGCCGCGACGCGTCGGGTCGAGCGGATCCTGCTCGAGACCCGGCTCGCCGACGGGCTGCCCGTCGAGGTGCTCGACGCCGGAGGGCGTGCCTGGCTCCCGGACCTGCGCTCGGCGGGGCTCATCGCCGCCGACCAGGCGCGTGTCCTGCTCACCCCACGAGGCCGGCTGCTCGCCGACGCCGTGGTGCGCGACCTCGTCGGCTGACGTGCCCGGGATTGCGGTCTCCGGGTGTCCCGGGTCACGCCCATCCACGGCAGCGCGCGCCTAGGCTGGGACCCATGACACAACAGCCGGGCTGGCCCGAAGACCCCCGCCGCGGCCCCCAGTATCCTCCGCAGCCGCCGCGGGACCTGCCCGACGACCACCCGTACTACCGTCCCTATGCCGAGGCAGGCCAGTCCTCGCCGCCCTTTGTCGGCTACCCGAACTACAACCCGCTCTACTACCCCGGGCACTACGACCCGGCCGCGCCCTACGGCTTCGATGCCCGCACCGGGCTTCCGTTCTCGGACAAGTCGAAGGTGGTCGCGGGGCTGCTGCAGTTGCTGCTGCCCTTCGTCGGCATCTGCGGTGTGGGCCGACTCTACGCCGGAGACGTCGGCGTCGGGCTGACCCAGATGCTCGGCTTCTTCCTGGGCGTTCTCCTGATCATTGTGCTCGTCGGACTGGTCATCGTCCCGATCTTCTTCATGTGGACCGTCATCGACGGGATCGCCATGCTGGCCGGCGCCCCGCGAGACGGCCAGGGTCGGCCGCTGCGGCCCTGAGCGCCGAGGACCCGACGCCTCGGGGGTGCTGGATGCCGAGCTTGGCGGCTCTGCGGTCAGGGCGCCGAGGTGACGAAGTCGATGAGCTCCTCGACGCGGCCCAGCAGCGCCGCCTCCAGATCGTGGTAGGACCGCACCCGGCCCAGGATCCGCTTCCACGCCTGGGCGATGTCGGCCTGGTCGCGGTGCGGCCAGCCGAGCCGCTGGCAGACGCCGTGCTTCCACTCGAGGTTGCGTGGCACCTGCGGCCACGCGGCCAGTCCCAACCGATCCGGCTTGACCGCCTGCCAGATGTCCACGAACGGGTGCCCGACGACCAGCACGTGGGCGCCGGCGGGGGACCGGGTGACGGCCGTGGCGATGCGTGACTCCTTCGACCCCGGCACCAGGTGATCGACGAGCACGCCGACCCGCCGCTGCGGTCCCGGTCCGAAGTCCGCGAGCTGGTCGGGGAGGTCGTCGACACCGTCGAGGTACTCCACGACCACGCCCTCCACCCGGAGGTCGTCACCCCACACCTTCTCGACCAGTTCGGCGTCCTGGCGGCCCTCGACGAAGATCCGGCTGGCCCGAGCCACCCGCGCCCTCGTGCCCGCCACGGCCACCGACCCCGAGGCGGTGCGCGCCGGCGCGGCGGGTCCGGGGCGAGGCGGCGCCCGGAGGATCACCGGAGCCCCCTCGAGGAGGAATCCGGGGCCGAGCGGAAACGTCCTGCGGCGCCCCCGCCGGTCCTCCAGGGTGACGGTGTCGAGGTCGCGCTCGACGGTGACGATCGCGCCGCACCAGTCGGTCGTGACCTCCTCGACGACCAGGCCGGCGTCGGCCTGGATCTCCACCGCGCGTCCCCGCCGGGGGGCCCGCCAGTCCGCGGCGAGCACGTCGTCGCCGTACCGGTCGAAGGGAGTCATGGCCAGTCACCGTACGTGCGGGCGTGCCCTGGTGCGGACCGGCACGCCGGGCACTGGTCTGACGACTGTTCGCGATATATCGTCGAGTGTCGTTGGGTCTCACGATGAGAGGGAGCAAGCGATGGGCACGAGTGGCTGGGAGTGGATGCAGGGCGGCTCCGGTGGACACGGTGCGGGGCGGCACGGGCCGTGGAAGCAGTCGCCGCCGCCCTGGGTGGCGGGCCTGCTGGGGCTGGCCCAGGCCGGCGCCGGAGCGACCAAGGGCGCGAAGGTGCGCCGCGGCGACGTGCGGGCGGCGATCCTCGACGTGCTCGCGGCCGAGCCGATGAACGGCTACCAGGTGATCCAGCAGATCGCCCAGCGCAGCAACGGAGTCTGGAAGCCGAGCCCGGGCTCGGTGTACCCGACCATCCAGCAGCTCGAGGACGAGGGGCTGGTCGAGGGAGCCGCGCAGGAGGGTCGCCGCCTGCTGCGACTGACCGAGGCCGGCGAGCGGTACGTCGAGGAGCACCCCGACGAGCTGGCCGCCACCTGGCGTCCGTTCGACGACGACGACCGCGACGCCGGCTCCACCCCGGACCTGAAGCCGGTCGCAGGGCAGGTGATGGCCGCGGTGTGGCAGGTGATGACCTCGGGCACCCAGCAGCAGCGAGCCGAGGCCGCGGAGATCCTGGCCGACACGCGACGCCAGCTCTATGGGCTGCTCGCGGACGGGGAGCCCGAGCAGTGAGCGGCGTCTCGGCGTGGGGCCAGGGAGCTCCGGAGCCGCGGATCGGTGACGCCGAGCGCGAGGGTGCGGCGTGGGCGCTCGGAGAGCACTACAGCGCGGGGAGGATCACCCACGAGGAGTTCGAGGAGCGGGCCGCCGTCGCCTGGCAGGCCCGAAGCCACTCCCAGCTCGCGCCGCTGTTCCGCGACCTCCCGCTGCCCCACGGTCGGGCCGCGCCGACGTCGTCAGGGGACTCCAGGCCGGGCGCTCAGGCCAGCGCGCACGGCCGCCACGGCCGCCGGGTGCCGTTCATGCCGCTGCTCTTCCTCTTCATCGGGCTCTGGGTGCTGTTCGACAGTCCGCTGCCGGCGCTGGCCCTGGTCATCCTCGGACTGTGGCTGTGGAACGCCGCGCGTGCCCGGATGCGCCGGTCCGGTCCGGGGGTCCGGCAGGGCACCGGCCGGAGCGGCTGACCCCGACGGCGGCAGACGACCACGGGGGCTTCAGACCAGGGGGAGTCGGCGCGGCGAGCCGGGTCGGGTCGGCAGAGCGCGCTGCACGGCATGGCGCAGCGCATCGACGGGGAACGGCCAGTCCGCCGAGCCCAGCGCGTCCTGGGGCGGGATCGAGCGGGAGGCCAGCGCGCGCAGCGTCTCGGCGACCACGGCCACGTCCGCAGCCTGCTGCTCGACCGCCGGCCGGTCGAGCACGTGGCCGTGCCCCGGGACAGCCAGCGAAGTCGGCCCGAGCATGCCCACGACGAGATCGAGGGAGTCCGCCCACGCGAGTGGGTGGCAGTCAGGGCCGTAGTCGGGGACCCCAGCCCCTGCGACCAGGTCGCCGACGGCGGCCACCCCCGCGTCGGGGATCAGGACGACCGCGTCCCCGGCCGTGTGGGCGGCACCGGGGTGGGCCAGCTCCGCGACTCGGTCGCCGAGGTCCACGACGGCGACCGAGGAGAACGTGCGCGTCGCCTCGGGCACGCCGGCCTGCTCATGGGCGACCACCTCGCTCTGAGGCCAGGCCGCCCCCAGCGTGGCCAGGCCGCCGGCGTGCTCCCGGTGCCCGTGCGTGAGGACGGTGGACACCACGGTAGTCGAGCCGGGAAGGTCGCGCAGCGCCGTGACCAGCTCGGCTGCCTGTTCGGCCGACCCGGTCGTGTCGACGAGCAACAGTCCCCGGGTCCCCGCCACCACCACGGCGCTGCTCGCGGCGCCGGCTCCGGCGTACCAGACCCAGAGGCGGTCGGCGACCTCGACGAGCCGACCTGGTTTCTGCCGGGCGCGTCGGGCCGGGCGCCTAGGCTCGGGCACCGTGACACTCTAGCGACCGGGTCGTGTCTGCGCGGTCGAGTAGCATTGGCACTCATATCTGCTGAGTGCCAGGTTGGGCGCCAGGTGAGGCGCCGGCTCACGGGCTGGCTCGAGGACCCCCGGATCCGGGCTCGCCGAACGGAAGGAGGATCATGGCTGAGGACCGCAAGTTGGCCGTCCTCCGAGCGATCGTCGAGGACTACGTCGCCACCCAGGAGCCCGTCGGTTCCAGAGCGCTGGTCGAGCGGCACCGGCTCGGAGTCTCCCCGGCGACGGTGCGCAACGACATGGCCGCGCTGGAGGAAGAGGGCTTCATCCATCAGCCGCATACCAGCGCGGGACGCATACCCACCGACAAGGGCTACCGGCTGTTCGTGGACCGGCTTAGCGAGGTCAAGCCGCTGACCGCCGCCGAACGGCGCGCGATCACCACGATCCTCCAGGGAGCCGTGGACCTCGACGACGTCGTGCAACGCTCGGTGCGCCTGCTCGCCCAGCTGACCCGGCAGGTCGCGATCGTGCAGTACCCCACGCTGAGCCGCTCGACGGTCCGGCACGTCGAGATCGTCACCCTCGGCCCGACCCGGCTCCTGGTGATCCTCATCCTCTCGACCGGTCGTGTCGAGCAGCGCCTGGTGGAACTGCCCGACAGCATCGATGAGGCCCGGCTGGTCTCCGTGCGCGCCGCGCTCAACCGCGCGGTCGTGGGGGAGCGCATCGCCGATGCGGCCGACACCCTCGGCACGCTCCCGGAGTCCTTCGAGGGCCGCGACCGAGCGATGCTGTCGATTCTGATTGCCGCCCTGGTGGAGGCGATGTCGGACCACCGCTCCGACGAGCGGGTCGTCGTGGGAGGCACGGCGAACCTCACGCTCTTCGGCGACGGCTTCGAGGTGAGCATCCGGCACCTGCTGGAGGCGCTCGAGGAGCACGTCGTGTTGCTCAAGCTCCTCGGCGAAGCCAGATCGACCGCGGCGCTCACCGTCCGGATCGGCTCCGAGGTGCCCTACGAGGGGTTCGCCTCCACCTCGGTCGTCGCCACCGGGTACGGTCCAGGCGACGAGGCCCTGGCGAACCTCGGAGTCGTCGGCCCGACCCGCATGGACTACCCCGGCGCCATGGCGAGCGTGCGGGCAGTGGCGCAGTATCTGTCCAGGATCCTCGACGAAGGATGACGAGAACCCCGTGACCCACGACCCCTACGAGATCCTCGGCGTGCCCCGCGACGCCGAGACCGAGACGATCAAGAAGGCCTACCGCAAGCTCGCCCGGCAGCTGCACCCCGACGTCAACCCCGACCCCGCCACCCACGAGCGGTTCAAGGACGTGACCCGGGCCTACGAGGTGCTCTCCGACCCCGACAAGCGCCGCCGCTACGACATGGGTGGGGATGCTTTCACCGGCGGCTTCGCCTCGGGACAGGGCTTCTCCTTCAACGACATCATGGACGCGTTCTTCGGTGGCGGCGCCGGAGCGGCCCAGGGTCGCGGTCCGCGGCCGCGCACCCGCCGCGGCCAGGACGCCCTGATCCACCTCGAGATCAGCCTGGCCGAGGCTGCCTTCGGCACCACCCGCGAGATCACCGTCGACACCGCGGTGATGTGTCCGGCCTGCGCAGGGGAGGGCGCAGCGCCAGGCACGCACCCGGTGACCTGCTCCACCTGCCAGGGCCGGGGAGAGACCTTCCACGTGCAGCGCTCGTTCCTGGGGGAGATCCGCACGATGCGCCCGTGCGCCGCCTGCCGCGGCTACGGCACCCTGATCACCGAGCCCTGCCGGGAGTGCGCCGGGGACGGCCGGGTGCGCTCGCGACGGTCGATGACGGTCCGGATCCCGGCCGGGGTGGATGACGGCACTCGGGTCCAGCTCGCCGAGCAGGGCGAGGTCGGCCCGGGCGGGGGTCCAGCCGGCGACCTCTACGTCGAGCTGCACGTCACCCCGCACGACATCTTCACCCGCCAGGGCCGCGACCTGCACTGCACGATCACCCTCCCGATGACGGCGGCGGCGCTGGGCACCAGCGTGCGGCTGCCGACACTGGAGTCCGACCTCGACCCTGAGGTGGCGCAGGAGGCGGGGTTCGGCGCCGAGCCCGAGCCCGAGGTCGTCCTCGAGGTGCGCGCCGGCATCCAGTCCGGCTCCGAAGTGGTGCTTCCTCAGCGCGGGGTGCCGAGCCTGCGCGGCGCCACCCGCGGAGACGTCGTCGTCCGGGTGCTCGTCGAGACGCCCACGCGCCTCGACGACCGGCAGTCCGACCTGCTGCGTCAGCTGGCGGTCCTGCGCGGCGAGGAGAAGCCCACCGGCACGGTGACGTCCAACAGCCAGCAGAAGTCGGTGTTCGACCGGCTCCGCGGCGCCTTCGGACCGCGGTGACGGTGCGGGCGTGACCCCCGCCGTCTTCCTCCACCCCGAGGTCGCGTCCGCAGCGGTCGGTGACACAGTGCGGCTCGACGGGCCGGAGGGGCACCACGCCTCTCTCGTCAGAAGGATCGGGACGGGCGAGGAGCTCGTCCTCACCGACGGGCGCGGCACCAGGGCCCGCTGCCGAGCAGGCGTCGTGGGGCGAGGCACGCTCGAGGCCGAGGTGCTCGCGGTGGAGGAGTTGGCCCCCGAGATGCCGCGGCTCGTGGTCGTCCAGGCGCTTGCCAAGGGCGACCGCGGCGAGCGCGCCGTCGAGATGCTCACCGAGGTCGGGGCCGACGTCATCGTCCCGTGGGCGGCGTCGAGGTCCGTGGTCCGGTGGAATCGAGACCGGGCCGACAAGGCGCTGGCCCGGTGGCGCTCTGCTGCCCGCGAGGCGGCCAAGCAGGCCCGCCGGTCCTGGTTCCCCGAGGTCCACGAGGTCGCTTCGACCGCGGACGTCGCGGTCCTGCTCGCCGGCGCCTCGGTGCCGGTGGTGCTGCATGAGGCCGCCTCCGGTCCGCTTGCCGACGTCCCGGTGCCCGGTCGCGGCGAGGTCGTGATCGTGGTCGGGCCCGAGGGCGGCATCAGCGAGGAGGAGCTGGCGGCGTTCGGCTCGGTCGGGGCCGAGCCGCTGCGGCTCGGCTCGTCGGTGCTGCGCTCCTCCACCGCCGGAGTCGCCGCCGCCGCGGCCCTGCTCTCGCGCACCCCCCGCTGGCGCTGACCCGTCCCGTGACGGCACCGAGTCGCCGGGGGGTCAGCGGATGGTGATCTGCTTGGTGTCCTCCACCTCGCCGGGGCCCTCCCCGTCGGACATGTCGGCGTCGTAGACACGCAGGACGTAGTCGCCGGGCTGCGCCTTCACCGTGAACGAGTACGGCGAGAGGGTCATCCCCTCCTCGGCGGTGGTGAACCCCTCCTTGACGACCTTCCCGTCCTGCAGCAGCTGCCAGGAGACGTTGGCCTCGAAGAACGCCCCGACGCCCTCCACCTGTACCGGTGAGGTGACCTCGTCGCCGTTCTGCGGGGTGATCACCCACACGGTGCCCCGCACCCGCATCGGCTCACCCTGGGCCAGCGGCTCGCTCGTGGGCACGCCGAGGACGGTGTCGGTGCGCTGGCCGTCGAGCAGGAACTGCACCGGTGCCCGCCGCTGGAGAGCGGCCTGTGCGGTGTAGATCAGCTGCTCGATCGCCATCGAGGCCTGCGCCTGGGACAAGCCGGCCGGCCGGTCGTGCAGGGTGCCGGCGCCGGCCAGGTCGATCTCCACCACCTCGTCGCCGGCTGGTCCGTCGAGGCGCACCCCGGTGACCGAGGTGCCCGTCGGCCAGTCGCTGCGGTAGTCCGGGTCGAGTGCCCTGCCCTCGATCGAGGCACCGAGTGCCGCCTCGACCCGGGCGCGGTCGGACTCACCGGCCGCCACCCGGCGGAACTCGCGGAACAGCCGGGGCCCGGTCGGGGTCTCACCCACGTAGTAGACCGCCAGGGTCTGCATGCGTCCCTCGGGCTCCGTCGGGGTCTCCTCGGGCGTGCCGGACGCTCCGTCGGGGGACTGGGTGGCGGTGGCGGCGGGTTCGGGGGCCGCCGCGTTCGGGTCGTCGTCGCTGATCACGACCACGGCGACGACCGTGGCGGCGGTCGCCGCGACTGCGCCGGCGGCGGCGAGGATCCAAGATCGGGTGCTGCTCATCGTGGTCACCTTCGTTCGGGCCCGGATGCTCTCCAGGCCGGGCCGGGGCTCGACGTCCGAGACGGCGTCGTCGAGAAGGGTGCGTAGCCGCTCGTCGTGGTCGGGGTGGTCAGACATCGGTGTCCTCCAGGAGGCTGCGGAGCGCGGCCGAGCCGCGGGAGGCGTGGCTCTTGACCGCCCCGCGGCTGATGCCCAGCGCCTCGGCGATCGAGGCCTCGTCCAGGTCGAGGTAGTAGCGCAGCACCAGCACCTCGCGCTGACGGCGGGGCAGTCGCTGCAGCGCGTCGAGGACGGTCCGCCGGCGAGCGGTCTCCAGGGCCGTGTGGTCGGCGCCGGGAACGTCCGGCACCGGGGCGGGCACGTGGCGAGCCTGCACTCCGCGGTGCCGCAGCACCGACCGCGACCGGTTGACGACGGCCTGCCGCAGGTAGGCCAGCGCCTTGTCCGGGTGGCGCAGCGAGCGCCACCGCCCGTGCATCGCCACGAACGAGTCCTGGACCACCTCCTCGGCGGTCTCCTGGTCGCGCACCAGCAACACCGCGAGCCGGACCAGGGCGCGGTAGTGCTCGGCGTACAGCCGCTCGACCGCCGCGTCGGCATCCCAGGAGGACGCGGCCGCGGGCGGAGGCGCTGCTGACATCACCGTGGTCACGCTAGTTCCACGCTCACCCCCTCTCGGTGGTTTACACGCCGAGGGCATCGAGGGCATCCCGGGCATCAAGCACATCGGGGACAGGCAACCGCGGCCCGGCACCCGACCGGCACCCCAGCGGCACGAGCCGAACCGGGCGGCTCGCCTAGGGTGAGTGTCCATGAGCGACGACTGCCTGTTCTGCTCGATGGTCTCGGGGGACATCACGCCGGACACGGTGTGGGAGTCCGAGACGGTCCTGGCGTTCCGCGACATCAACCCGCAGGCGCCCACGCACGTCCTGATCATCCCGAAGGTCCACCAGCCGGACCTCGCCGCGCTCGGCGCGGCCGAGCCGGCGGTGGCGGCCGACCTGGTCGCGGCGGTCGGGGAGGTCGCGGCGCAGGAGGGGCTGGACGACGGCTACCGGGTGGTCTTCAACACCGGGGCGCAGGCCAACCAGGTGGTCTTCCACGCGCACGGGCACATCCTGGGCGGCCGACGGATGCGATGGCCTCCCGGCTGAGCCGATCGAGCCCGCCGATCAGGACTGCCCGTCGGGCCACTCCTCTAGCATGGGGGCTGCGTGGAGCATGTCCACGACCCGCTCCAAGGAGGCCGGCCGCCAGGCCGCTATGACCGAGAACGACACTCAGGCGCGCGAGCGCCGCGACCAGCCGCAGCACATCGTCGACGTCCCCACCAGCATCTCGATGATGGCGCTGCTGGGTCCCAACGACGAGCATCTCGGGCTCATCGAGTCACGGTTCGACGCCGACATCCACGTCCGAGGCAACCGGGTCACGCTCAGCGGAGAGTCCTCCGAGCTGGCGTTGGCCGAGCGGCTCATCGACGAGCTCGTGGCGATCCTGCGCACCGGCCAGGGGCTGACCCCCGAGACCGTGGAGCGGGCGATCCAGATGCTCCGGGCGGAGTCCCAGGAGCGTCCGGCCGACGTGCTGAGCCTCAACATCCTGTCGAACCGAGGCCGGACGATCCGCCCGAAGACCATCAACCAGCACAGGTACGTCGAGGCGATCGACAAGCACACGGTCGTCTTCGCGATCGGCCCGGCGGGGACCGGGAAGACCTACCTGGCGATGGCGAAGGCGGTCCAGTCGCTGCAGTCGAAGAACGTGAACCGGATCATCCTCACCCGCCCGGCGGTCGAGGCCGGGGAGCGGCTGGGCTACCTTCCGGGGACGCTCAGCGAGAAGATCGACCCCTATCTGCGTCCGCTCTACGACGCGCTGCACGACATGATCGACCCCGAGACCATCCCCAAGCTCCTGGCCGCCGGGACCATCGAGGTCGCGCCGCTGGCCTACATGCGGGGCCGCACGCTGAACGACGCCTTCATCATCCTCGACGAGGCCCAGAACACCTCACCGGAGCAGATGAAGATGTTCCTCACCCGCCTCGGCTTCGGCTCCCAGATCGTGGTCACCGGCGACGTCACCCAGATCGACCTGCCCTCGGGCACCCGGTCGGGCCTGCGCGTGGTCGAGGAGATCCTCGACGGTCTCGAGGACGTGTCGTTCAACCGGCTGACCAGCCACGACGTCGTCCGGCACCGGTTGGTGGGCCGGATCGTGGCGGCGTACGACGCCTTCGAGGCGCACGGTCCGGGCCCGCTCACGCCGCGAGGCCCCCGCTCGACCGGGTCGCGGGCACCCAACCGTGGAGCCCCCGAGTGAGCACCCGACCACGCAGCCCCGGGGCCCCGGCATGAGCATCGAGGTCCTCGAGGAGTCCGGGGCCCGCGTCGACATCCGCCGGCTCGCGGCGCTGAGCCGCTTCGCCCTCGACCGGCTCCGGGTGCACCCGCAGGCCGAGCTGTGCATCACCCTGGTCGACGAGCCGACGATGACCGGGCTCAACGCCCAGTGGATGGAGGCCGAGGGGCCGACCGACGTCCTCGCCTTCCCGATGGACGAGCTGCGCCCGGGGATGGCCGGGGAGGACCCCGACGAAGGGGTGCTCGGCGACCTCGTGCTCTGCCCGGCCGTGGCCGAGCGCCAGGCCACCGAGGCGCGTGAGCGCGGCCAGCTCGGGTACACCACCGGGGAGGAGATGGACCTGCTCACCGTGCACGGCATCCTGCACCTGCTGGGGTACGACCACGCCCAGCCCGAGGACCACCGGCAGATGTTCGCGCTCCAGGCCCGGCTGCTGGCCGAGTGGCAGGCAGTGCGCTCCGGGGACAGCGTGGAGGACCCGGCATGACACCGGGAGACACCTGGCTGCTGGTGATGGCGGGCGTCCTGGTCCTCGTCGCCGGGGTGTTCTCCAGCGTCGACGCCGCCCTTGCCTCGGTGTCCAAGGTGCGCGCCGAGGAGCTGGTGGAGGAGGCCCGCCCGGGCGCGCGCCGGCTGCTGGCGATCGCCGAGGACCCGCCCCGCTTCGTCAACACCGCGCTGTTCCTGCGGATGGTCTGCGAGATCACCGCCATCGTCTTGGTGACCGAGGTGCTGCTCGGCCTCTTCGAGCGCCGCCTGCTGGCGGGCCTCACCGCCGTGGGCATCATGCTCGTGGTCGCGTTCGTGGTCATCGGCGTCGGTCCCCGGACCATCGGCCGGCTGCACGCCCAGCGGGTGGCTCTGCGCAGCGCCGGGATCGTGGTGCTGTTCACCCGGATCCTCGGTCCGCTGCCACAGCTGCTGATCGTCCTGGGCAACCTGATCACCCCCGGCCGCGGGTTCAGCGAGGGACCGTTCTCCTCCGAGGCCGAGCTGCGCGAGCTGGTCGACCTGGCCGAGGCCAGCGAGGTCATCGAGTCGGGCGAGAGGCGGATGATCCACTCGGTCTTCGAGCTCGGGGACACCATCGTCCGCGAGGTGATGGTGCCGCGCACCGACGTGGTCTTCATCGAGCGGCACAAGACGCTGCGGCAGGCGATGTCGCTGGCGCTGCGCAGCGGCTTCAGCCGGATCCCGGTCGTCGGGGAGAGCCTCGACGACATCATCGGCGTGGCCTATCTCAAGGACGTCACCCGGCGCGTGTTCGACAAGCACGAGGCCGAGACCACCGAGCGGGTCGAGACGATGTCGCGGCCGGTGATGTACGTCCCCGACTCCAAGCCCGTCGACCAGCTCCTGCGCGAGATGCAGGCCGAGCGCAAGCACGTCGCGATCGTGGTCGACGAGTACGGCGGCACCGCAGGGCTGGTGACCATCGAGGACGTGCTGGAGGAGATCGTCGGGGAGATCACCGACGAGTACGACCGCGCCGAGGTGCTCTCCGAAAAGCTGGCCAACGGCTCGGTGCGGGTCAGCAGCCGACTCCACGTCGACGACCTCGAGGAGGTGTGTGGGGTCGCGCTGGAGGACGACGACGTCGACACCGTCGGCGGGCTGATGGCCAAGCACCTCGGGCGGGTGCCGATCGCCGGGTCGGTCGTAGAGGTCGGCGGCCTGCGCTTCGAGGCCGAGGGGCCGCTGGGCCGCCGCAACCGGATCGGGACGGTGCTGCTGACCCACGTCGAGGCCGAGGCGGCCGCCGACGAGGTCCCGGTCGAGCCGTACTCTGACACCCATGCCTGACGAGCACCCGCGGGGCGAGGACGGCGCCCGATCGGCCCACCCCACCTCCACGGATCCCGAGGACGCCAAGCTGGTCACCCTCGCCCGGACCACCCGGGCCCGCACCTCGGCCCGGGAGGGTGCGTGCGTGCGCGATCTGGACGGGCGGACCTACGCCGGCGCGACGGTCGACCTGCCGTCGCTGCGGCTCTCGGCCGTCGCCGTCGCCGTTGCGATGGCCTCCTCGAGCGGGTCGGGTGGGCTCGAGGCCGCGGCGGTGCTCGGCGAGTCCACGGCCGTCGACGAGGCCGACCTCGCGGTCGTCCGCGACTTCGCCGGCGCCGGCGTGCCGGTGCTGGTCGCCGACCCGCGCGGCACGGTGCTGAGCGTCTCCTCGTCCTGACACCGCGCCCGGTCCTTACCGGGCCCCGGTGCGGCGTGGGTCACAGCGGGTCGCGCGTGACGGCGACCCGGTCGGGGACTACCTTTCTGCAGGTGGGAGCCACGGTGGGTGGAGAGCGGCACCAGCAGGGAGTCGAGCGGCTGCGGGCGTCGTACGCCGCGATCCCGCCCGAGGCCCCGGTCCGGCTCGCCAAGAAGACCTCGAACCTCTTCCGGGCCCGCGCGGACGTCGGCGCGCCCGGCCTCGACGTCTCGGAACTGCGCGGGGTGGTCGCGGTCGACCCCGCCGGCGGGACCGCCGACGTGCAGGGGATGTGCACCTACGAGGACCTCGTCGACGCGACCCTGGCCTATGGCCTGATCCCGCTCGTGGTCCCGCAACTGCGCACGATCACCCTCGGCGGCGCGGTCACCGGGCTCGGCATCGAGTCGACCTCGTTTCGCCACGGGCTCCCGCACGAGTCGGTGCTGGAGATGGACGTGCTGACCGGGGCGGGTGAGCTGGTCACGGTCAAGCCCGGGGACCCGCTGTTCGACGCCTTCCCCAACTCCTACGGCTCCCTGGGCTACGCGACCCGGCTCCGGATCGAGCTCGAGCGCGTCCCGGCGTACGTCGAGCTGCGACACGTCCCTTTCCGTGACCCCGACGCCCTCGCGTCCGCGGTCCAGACGGTCGTGGCCGACCAGGCGTGGGAGGGTCAGCGGGTGGACGCGATGGACGGCGTCGCCTTCGCCCCCGGCGACCTGGTTCTCACGCTGGCGACCTGGTCGGACCGGCCCGGACCCACCTCGGACTACACCGGCCAGGGCATCTACTACCGCTCGGTGCGCGACCGGCGGCACGACCGACTGACGATCCTGGACTACCTGTGGCGGTGGGACACCGACTGGTTCTGGTGCTCGCGGGCCTTCGGCGTGCAGAACCCACGGATCCGGCGGCTCTGGCCGCGCCGGTGGCGGCGCAGCGACGTCTATCAGCGGCTGGTCGGGCTGGACCGAAGGCTCGGCTGGTCTGCGCGGCGCGACCGGCGGGCGGGGGTCGGCCGGGAGCGCGTCGTGCAGGACGTCGAGGTGCCGCTGGAGCGCATGGGCGACTTCCTCGCCTGGTTCGACGCCGAGGTGGGGATGCGGCCGGTGTGGCTGTGCCCGCTGCGGCTGCGGGAGCCGGTGGGACCGGGAAGCGCCCGGACCTGGCCGAGCTACCCCCTGCGCCCGGACACGACCTACGTGAACATCGGGTTCTGGGGGACCGTGGAAGTGCCACTGGGGACGCCGGAGGGTCACCTCAACCGGGCTGTGGAGGAGACGGTCACCGCGCTGGGCGGCCACAAGTCGCTCTACTCCGAGGCCTACTACGACCCAGAGACGTTCGAGCGGCTCTACGGTGTGGCTCACCTGGCGGTGGTGAAGCAGCGAACGGACCCGGACAGCCGGCTGACCGGGCTCTATGACAAGACCGTGAGGAGGCGTTGAGGACCATGACCCAGGCAACGCAGCACCCGACATCTCCACCGCACCCCGGGATCGCCCCGGCGCTGGCCGACCTGTTCCAGCACGGGCTCCCGTTCCGGTTCTCGGCGTACGACGGGAGCGTGGCCGGTCCCCCGGAGGCGCCCGTGCACATGCACCTGCGCACCGAGCGGGGGCTGTCCTACCTGCTCACCGCGCCCGGCGACCTCGGCATGACCCGCGCCTACGTGGCCGGCGACCTGGAGCTGCACGGCGTTCACCCGGGTGACCCCTACGAGCTCATGGTGCTCGCCATGAGCCGGTTGTCGTTCCGGACTCCTTCGCCCGGCGAGGCGCTGCGGCTGCTGCGCGGCATCGGGCTGCGCCGCCTGGTGCCGCCGAGCCCGCCGCCGCAGGAGACCATGCCGCGGTGGCGCCGGGTGGTCGAGGGCGTGCGACACAGCCGGCGGAGGGACGCCGAGGCGATCCAGCACCACTACGACGTGTCGAACCGGTTCTACGAGCTGGTCCTGGGGCCGTCGATGACCTACACCTGTGCCTGCTATCCCACGACCGAGTCGACGCTGGAGGAGGCGCAGGCGTTCAAGTACGACCTGATCTGCCGCAAGCTCGGGCTGCGGCCCGGGATGCGCCTGCTCGACGTCGGCTGCGGCTGGGGCGGCATGGTCCGGCACGCGGTCCGCCACTACGGCGTTACCGCGCTGGGGGTCACGCTCTCCCGCGAGCAGGCCACCTGGGCGCAGGAGGCGATCAAGGCCGACGGGGTGGACGACGTGGCCGAGGTCCGGCACCTCGACTACCGCGACGTGACCGATACCGGTTTCGACGCGGTCAGCTCGATCGGGCTCACCGAGCACATCGGGGTCGGCAACTACCCGGCGTACTTCTCCTTCCTGCGCGACAAGCTCGTGCCGGGCGGCCGGCTGCTGAACCACTGCATCACCCGGCCCGACAACCGGCCGCGCAGCACGGGTGCGTTCATCGACCGCTACATCTTCCCCGACGGGGAGCTGACCGGGTCGGGACGGATCATCACCGAGGTCCAGAACGTGGGGCTCGAGGTCCGCCACGAGGAGAACCTGCGCGAACACTACGCCCTGACCTGCCGGGCGTGGGCGCGGAACCTCGCCGCGCACTGGGACGAGTGCGTCGCCGAGGCCGGGGAGGCCCGGGCCCGCGTCTGGGGGCTCTACCTCTCGGGCTGCAGCCGTGCCTTCGAGATCAACGACATCCAGCTCCACCAGGTGCTGGCGGTGCGGCCGGATGCCGACGGGAACGCCGCCTTCGGGCTCCGGCCCGACTGGCTGGGCTGAGATGACCGGGCTGAGATGACCGGGCTGAGATGACCGGGCTGAGGGCAGGCTGGACCAGGGGGTGAGCGACACCCGGTTCCGCAGCGGCTTCGCCTGCCTGGTCGGCCGGCCCAACGCCGGCAAGTCCACGCTGACCAACGCCCTGGTCGGCCAGAAGATCGTCATCACCTCCGCCAAGCCGCAGACCACTCGGACGGCCGTGCGTGGCATCCTGCACCGCCCCGACGCCCAGCTCGTGCTGGTCGACACCCCCGGACTGCACCGGCCACGCACCCTGCTCGGCGAACGGCTCAACGACCTGGTGACCGCCACCTGGTCCGAGGTCGACGTGGTGGCCGCGTGCTTCCCAGCGGACCAGAAGGCCGGGCCGGGGGACCGGTTCCTGGTCCGGGAGCTGGCGAAGGTCCGGCGTACGACGCGGATCGCGGTGGCCACCAAGGCCGATCTCGCCACCGGGGACCGGCTGGCCGAGCACCTCACCGACCTCGCCGCGCTCGGCGCCGACGCGGGCGCCGACTGGGCCGAGATCGTCCCCGTCTCCGCAGTCTCCGGGCACCAGGTGACGCTGCTGGCCGACCTGCTGGTTGCCCGGATGCCCGAAGGGCCGCCGCTCTACCCCGACGGCGAGCTCACCGACGCGCCCGAGGAGGCGATTGCGGCCGAGCTGATCCGGGAGGCGGCGCTGGAGGGGGTGCGCGACGAGCTGCCGCACTCGATCGCGGTGGTCGTCGAGGAGATGCGGCCGCGCGCCGACCGTCCCGCCGACAGACCGCTGCTCGACATCTCCGCGCACCTCTTCGTCGAGCGCGACTCGCAGAAGGGCATCGTGATCGGCCACCGCGGAGCCCGGCTCCGTGACGTCGGCAGCCGGGCTCGTGCCAGCATCGAGGCGATGCTCGGCACGCCGGTCTACCTCGACCTGCGGGTCAAGGTCGCCAAGGACTGGCAGCGTGACCCCAAGCAGCTGCGCCGGCTGGGCTTCTGACCTCGACCGCGATGGTCCGCCCTCAGCCGGCGAGCAGCGCCGCGATCGTGGCCCCCAGCTCGTAGGCCGAGTCCACATTCTCCTCGGTGACCTCGCCCATCGCCTCGAGCACCGGGGCCGACTGACGCCACTGCAGGGCGCCGACGATCGAGAGCACCGAGCGCACCGCCCCGGCAGTGTCGTAGCGGCCGTGCACATAGAGCCCGAAGGGTCGACGAGCCGTCGCACCGCCGGAGTCCGCGGCCGACCCGTCGTCGGACAGCGAGCCCCCGACGGCGAGGAACGTGGAGTCGAAGAAGTGCTTCAGCGCCCCGCTCATGTAGCCGAAGTTGGCCGGCGTCCCAAGCACGAATCCGTCCGCGTCGAGGACCTCCGCGGCGGTCGTCTCGAGAGCCGCTCGCTCCACCACGCAGACGCCCTCGATGGCGTCGTCGCGGGCACCGGCCAGGACGGCCTCGGTGAGCCGCCGAACCGACCGGGTGGGCGAGTGGTGCACGACGAGCAGGGTGGCCATGTGCCGGGACCGTACCGGCGCCGGCTCAGGAGCGCGCCTGGCGGGTCTTCTTGTCGTTGGCCTTCTGGATCGCCTCGACGAGCTCGCCCTTGCGCATCGAGGAGCGGCCGGTGATGTCGAGCCGCCGGGCGAGGTCCATCAGGTGGTCCTTGGTGGCGTTCGCGTCGACGCCGCCGGCGGTCTCGCCGCCCTCGCGCGCCTGCTTCCCCGACTTCGCCGCCTGCTCGTCCGAGGGTCCCTTCCTGCCCTTGTCCTTGCGCTCCCAGTGGTCGCCGACCTTCTCGTGGGTGTGCTTGAGCGCGGCGTACGCCGTGCGGTGCGCGCGCTCGCCCTCGCCGTACTGCTCCACTGCGGAGTCGTGGGCCTCGGCCCAGGTGCGGCGGGCCTTCTTCGAGGACCGCTGCAAGGTCTCGGGCATCTCCTCCTTCGCCGGCATCGATGGCCTCCTCTGCTGTGACTGCTGCTGTGACTGCTGCTGTGACTCCGAGTGGAGGTCGGCGCCGGGAAACCGCTCGCGGGGGCCGGCGCCGCTGCCGTCCTGGGTGCGGCATACCCCGGTCGGGGTCACTGTGAACGTGTCGCTGGGAAGGTCGCCGGCGTGGTCGGCTGGAGCACCGCCTCGACCAGCGCCTCGGTGCGCAGGTGTGTGCCTGCCTGGTAGTCGGGGTCGGCCACCATCTGCGAGAACGCCCGACGACTGGGGTAGCGCACCAGCAGCACCGCGTCCCAGTCCTGGCCGGGCTCGGCGACCAGGGCGGTGCCGCCCTCGCCGAAGTAGAGGGTCTGCGCGCCGAGGGCGCTGGCCTGTTCGGTGAAGTGGGCCAGGTAGGCGGCGTACTTCTCCCGGCCGCCCTCGGCGAAGCGGAGCAGGTTGAGCATCACCACCGGCTCATCCGGCGCTTCGGCCAGGAAGCGCTTGAGGTCGGCACCGGTCGGGTTGATGGCCATGGGGATCCTTTGCGTGGCTGGGCGGGCGACGTCGGTGACTACATCGCGTAGAGTAGGCGCGATGCTGGCGACGACAAGGCTTTGCGGCCTCCTCCTTCGCTGCCGCAGCGAGGCTCACTGACCCGGGCCCCCTCGCTGCGGAGTCGGTGTTGCCCGGTCCATCCCCGGCCACCCCGGACTATCACTGAGCGAGGACCTTCATGAACCCCCACGACATCCTGCAGCGACCCAGCGGCATGCCGTTCGAGCGCTACCGCCCGTTCCCGCCCGTCGACCTGCCCGACCGGACCTGGCCGGATCGGCGCACCACCCGGGCCCCGCGGTGGCTGTCCACCGATCTGCGGGACGGCAACCAGGCGCTCATCGACCCGATGTCCCCGGCTCGCAAGCTGACGATGTTCGAGCTGCTGGTGCGGATGGGCTACAAGGAGATCGAGATCGGCTTCCCCTCGGCCAGCCAGGCCGACTTCGACTTCGTCCGTCAGCTGGTCGAGGAGGACCGAGTCCCCGACGACGTGCGGGTCAGCGTGCTGACCCAGGCCCGTGAGGACCTGATCGAGCGCACCGTGCAGTCCATCGCCGGGCTGGATCGGGCCACGGTGCACCTCTACAACGCCACCGCGCCGCTGTTCCGCCGGGTGGTCTTCGGCGTCGACAGGGCCGAGTGCCGCTCGATCGCCGTCCGCGGCACCGAGCTGGTCATGAAGTACGCCGAGGGGATCCTGGGGACTGCGGCCATGGACTCGTTCGGCTACCAGTACTCCCCGGAGATCTTCACCAGCACCGAGCTCGACTTCGCCGTCGACGTCTGTGAGGCGGTCTCGGACGTCTGGCAGCCGGGCCCGGACCGGGAGATCATCCTGAACCTGCCCGCGACGGTCGAGGTGGCCACGCCGAACGTCTATGCCGACCAGATCGAGTGGTTCTCCCGCCAGCTCACCCGCCGCGAGCACACCGCGGTCTCGCTGCACCCGCACAACGACCGGGGGTGCGCCACCGCTGCCACCGAGCTGGCCCTGATGGCCGGCGCGGACCGGGTCGAGGGCTGCCTGTTCGGCCACGGCGAGCGCACCGGCAACGTGGACCTGGTCACGCTGGCGATGAACCTCTTCAGCCAGGGCATCGACCCCCAGGTCGACCTCTCCGACATCGACGAGGTCCGGCGCACCGTGGAGTACTGCACCCAGCTGCCCGTGCACCCGCGCCACCCCTACGCCGGGGACCTGGTCTACACCGCCTTCTCCGGCTCCCACCAAGACGCCATCAAGAAGGGGCTGGAGGACCTCGAGCGGCGCGCCGACGAGCGCGGCATCGAGGTGGCGGAGATCGAGTGGGAGGCGCCGTACCTGCCCATCGACCCCCACGACGTCGGCCGCACGTACGAGGCGGTCATCCGGGTCAACAGCCAGTCCGGCAAGGGCGGAGTGGCCTACATCCTCAGGGCCGACCACAAGCTCGACCTGCCGCGCCGGCTCCAGATGGAGTTCTCCCGAGTCGTACAAGAACACACCGACACCGACGGCGGCGAGGTCTCCCCGGAGGCGATCTGGAAGTCCTTCCGGGCCACCTACCTGGACCGGGAGACGCCGCTCAAGCTCAACTCGGTGCACTCCTCGACGGCGCTCGGCGAGAGGGACCGGCTGAGCGTGAACGTGTACATCGACGGCGAGCGGCGCACACTCGAGGGCACCGGCAACGGCCCCGTCTCGGCCTTCGTCGAGGCCCTGCAGGGCCAGGTGGGCATCGACGTGCGGGTGCTGGACTACGCCGAGCACGCCCTGTCCTCCGGAGGGGACGCGATCGCGGCCGCCTACGTCGAATGTGCTGTCGGCGGCCAGGTGCTGTGGGGGGTCGGGCTGGACCCCAACATCGTCACGGCGTCCCTCAAGGCGGTCGTGTCCGCGGTCAACCGCGGCTGAACCTCTGCCGCGCGGCACAATGGGCCCGTGCCCACCTATCGTGACGAGGCGGTCGTGCTCCGCGCCCAGAAGCTGGGTGAGGCCGACCGGATCATCACGCTGCTGACCCGGCGGCACGGCCGGGTCCGGGCGGTGGCGAAGGGGGTGCGCCGCACGGCGTCGCGCTTCGGCGCCCGGTTGGAGCCGTTCAGCCACGTCGACGTCCAGCTCGCCGAGGCCCGGACCCTCGACGTGATCACCCAGGCCGAGACGCTCCAGCCCTTCGCCGCGACGATGGGCGCCGACTACGCCGCCTACACCTCGGGCACGGTGATGCTGGAGACCGCCGACCGGCTGGTCGTGGAGGACAAGGAGCCGGCGCTCCAGCAGTACCTCCTCCTGGTCGGCGCGCTTCGGGCGATGTGCGACGCCGGGCGCCCCCCGGGGCAGGTCCTCGACGCCTTTCTGCTGCGCTCGCTCGCGGTCGCCGGCTACGCACCCTCGTTCGACTCCTGCGCGCGCTGTGGGGTCGCCGGGCCGCACGTCGCGTTCCATCCATCGGCGGGCGGGATCCTGTGCCCGGCCTGCCGGATCCCCGGCTCCGCTCGCCCGGCCAGCGAGACCGTCGCTGCGCTCGGCGCCCTGCTCACCGGCGACTGGGAGCTCCTCGCCGGCACCGAGCAACGGCACCTGCGGGAGGCCAGCACCCTGGTCGCGGCGTACCTCGCCTGGCACCTGGAGCGGGGACTGCGCTCACTCGGCCACGTCGACCGGTGAGTCTGTCCGGCGACTCTGGACCAGCGAATCGAGCGAGGCGTTGAACATCTCCAGCAGCCGCCCGAACTCGGCCCGGTCCGTCTCCGACCACTCCCCGAGCGCCTCGCGCAGCCATCGGCGGCGCCGTTCCCGGGTCGCATGCAGCAGGGTCCGGCCCTCGTCGGTGAGGTCGAGGATCGACGCGCGGCGGTCGGTGGGGTCCGCGGTGCGCCGGGCCCAGCCCGACTGCTCCAGCGACTGCACCTGCCGGGTGATCGTCGAGGGGTCCAGCCCGAACGCCTGGGCGAGGGACCCGAGCCGGTGCGGGCCCTCGTCGGCGAGTCGGCACATGATCCCGTACGCCGAGCGGTCGAGCTCGATCTCGCCCGCCGGGGTCGGAGCGTGGATGCGCTGCACGCGCCGCAGCAGGATGGTCAGCTGCTGTTCGATCTGGGTCGTGTGCACCGACCTGTCCTCCTCCCGGCGTTCCGCCGAGTCTAGGGTGTGCCAGAAGACGGTGCGGGCACCCACCAGGAGGGCAGCGATGCAGCCCAGGAGGGCAGCGATGCAGCGCGGACGGCGGGCGGCTGCCACGCCGGGCCCGGCTGGCCGGTCGCCGCGGCCTCCGGCTCCGCACCCCTCGGGCGCGAGCCCGCCCGCGATTCCCAGTGAGCTGGTGCCCCGCCACGTCGCGATCATCATGGATGGCAACGGACGCTGGGCCCGGCAGCGCGGCCTGTCCCGCACGGCCGGTCACGAGCAGGGAGAGCACGCGCTGTTCGACGTGATCGAGGGGGCCATCGAGATCGGCGTCGGGGCCGTCTCGGCGTACGCCTTCTCGACGGAGAACTGGTCGCGCTCGCCGGAGGAGATCCGGTTCCTGATGGGCTTCAACCGTGACGTCATCCGGCGCCGCCGCGATGAGATGAACGCGCTCGGCGTCCGGGTCCGGTGGGCCGGCCGAGCGCCTCGGCTGTGGCGCTCGGTGATCAAGGAGCTGCAGGTGGCCGAGGAGCTGACGGCCGACAACACCGTGCTCACGCTGACGATGTGCGTCAACTACGGCGGGCGGGCCGAGATCGCCGACGCCGCTGCGGCCCTGGCCCGCGACGTCGCCGCCGGCCGGCTGGACCCCGAGCGCGTCGACCAGCGGGCCTTCGCGCGCTACCTCTACGTCTCCGGGCTCCCCGACGCCGACCTGGTCTGGCGGACCTCGGGCGAGCAGCGGCTGAGCAATTTCATGCTGTGGCAGGCGGCGTACGCCGAGCTGGTCTTCACCGACGTGCTCTGGCCCGACGTCGACCGGCGGCACCTCTGGCAGGCGATCGACATCTACGCCCGGCGGGATCGCCGCTACGGCGGCGCCGAGCCCAACACGACCTGAGGCGATCGAGCCTGCCCGCGCGCCGGGTCAGTGGCAGGAGGGGCAGAGGCCGAAGATCTCGAGGGTGTGGCAGACCTCGGCGTACCCGTGCTCGCTGGCCACCGCGGAGGTCCACCGCTCGACGGCGGGTCCCTCGACCTCGACGGTGCGGCCACAGGCCCGGCAGACCAGGTGGTGGTGGTGGGTGCCGCTGCACCGGCGGTAGCGGGTCTCCCCGTCCTCGCCGCGGAGCACGTCGACCTCGTCGGCCCCGGCCATCGCCTGCAGGGTGCGGTAGACGGTCGAGAGCCCGACGGCCTCGCCCCGCCGGCGCAGCAGGTCGTGGATCTCCTGTGCGGAGCGGAAGTCGTCCACCCGACGCAGGCAGTCGGCGACGGCCCGGCGCTGCCGCGTGGGGCGTACGCCGGCGCTGGGCTGGTCAGTGCTCGTCATAGTGACCTCCGTGCGAGGCGTGCCGGTGCCCGTCGTGGACGTAGTCGACGTGGTCGCCGTGCCGGACGGCGAGGTGACCGCATCCGGGACCGTGCACGTGACCGTGCTCTTCGGGGACGACCGTGTGCGGGTCGTCGAGGGGGAAGGGGTCCCCGGTCGAGAGGAACGGCGCGGTCACGGCGCGGCGGTGCCGCAGCCAGACGCCGAGCGGCCAGGCGGCCGCGAAGCCGGCCAGCGCCAGCAGAACGATCGTGGCGCCGGGGGCCGCATCCACGGTGGCCGACACCAGCACGCCGCCCACCGAGGCGAGGGTGCCCAGACCCATGGCGGTGACCAGCGTCGCGCGGAAGGTCCAGGTGAGCTGCTGGGCGGTCGCCACCGGCACCACCATCAGCGCGCTGACCAGCAGCAGCCCGACGGTCCGCATCGCCACCGTCACGGTGACGGCGGCCAGGACCGAGACGAGCATGCCGTAGGCGCGCACGTGCAGGCCGGCGACCTGGGCGAACTCCGGGTCCTGGGTGACCGCGAAGAGCCGCGGAGCCAGGCCGACGGCGGTGATCACGACGAGGACGGCCAGCGCGGTGGTGACCCACACGTCGCCGGTGTCGACGGTCGTGATCGAGCCGAAGAGGTAGCGGTTGAGCGTGGCGGCGCTCTGCCCGGCCAGCCCGGTGATCAGCACCCCGCCGGCGATGCCGCCGTAGAACATCAAGGCCAGCGCGGTGTCGCCGCCGGTGGCCCCGCGCACCCGGACGACCTCGACGGCGACGGAGGCGACCACGGCGACGAGCACCGCGGTGAGTACGGGCGAGGTGCCGGTGAGCAGGCCAACGGCGACGCCGGTGACCGCGACGTGACCGATGCCGTCGCCCATGAGGGCCTGCCGGCGTTGCACCAGATAGGTGCCGACGGCGGGTGCGGCCAAGCCGGTGAGGAGCGCGGCCAGGAGCGCCCGCTGGACGAAGTCGTAGGCGAGCAGGCTCACGGTGGCCCCGCTGTGTCTCGCCCGGTCGCCCGGTCGATCGTGGCGGCCACGTCGGGGACATAGTCGACCCGGTCCCAGTCCGGGCCGCCGGCGCCGGCGGCCCGGGCCCCGGGATCGGCATGGAGGTGTGGATGCGGCTCCTCGGCGTCCCGGAAGGAGTCCAGCGGCGGCCCGTCGTAGACGACGCGCCCCTCGCGCATCACCACCGCCCGCCGGATCAACCCGGCCAGCGGCCCCAGCTCGTGGGCGACCAGGACGACCGTGGTGCCGGCCGACGTGAGCTGCTCCAGGATCGAGGCGAAGGTCTCCTGGCTGGTGAGGTCGATCCCGGCGGTGGGCTCGTCGAGCAGCAGCAGCTCGGGCTCCCCGGCCAGCGCCCGGGCGATCAGGACGCGCTGCTGCTGGCCACCGGAGAGCGTGGCCACCCGCTCGCGGGCGCGGCTCTCGAGGCCCACGGCAGCCAGCGCGCGACGCACCGCCGCCTTGTCGGCCCGCCGCAACGGCACCAGGGGGCGGCGGTGGGCCAGCCGGCCCGCGCTGACGACCTCCCGCACCGAGGCGGGGACGCCGCTGGCCGCGGTGGCGCGCTGGGGGACGTAGCCCACCCGTCGCCAGTCGCGGAACCGCTCCAGCGGCGTGCCGAACAGCTCCACGCGGCCGCTGCGCAGCGGAGCCAGACCCAGGGCGGCACGGACCAGTGTGGACTTCCCGGAGCCGTTCGCACCGAGGACGGCGAGCACCCCACCTGCCGGCACGGCCAGGTCGACGCCGCGCAGCACCGGCCGTCCGCCGAGGACGACGGAGCCGTCGATCACCCGCAGGACGGTGTGGTTGTCGCTCACGTGCACCGGTTCGCCTTCCGCAGTGCCTCGAGGTTGGCCCGCATCAGGGAGAGGTAGTCCTCCTGGGCCGTCTCCTCCGCGAGGCCCTCGATCGGGTCGAGGACGTCGGTGCGCAGCCCCAGCTCGGCGGCGAGCGTCTCGGCCATCTCCGGTGAGTCCAGCCGCTCGGCGAAGACGGTCCGCACGCCCGTGTCGTCGGCGATCCGACCGAGCTCGGCCAGACGCGCGGGGGAGGGCTCGGCGTTGGGGGAGAGCCCGGCGATCGGGACGAGGTCGAGGCCGTAGCGCGAGAGATAGCCGAAGGCGTCGTGGCTGACCACGACCGTGTCGATCTCGCACCCGCGGAGCCCGGCGCGGTAGTCCGCGTCGAGGGCGTCCAGGTCCGCGCGCAGGTCCGAGAGGTTGGCGGCGAAGTCGTCGGCGTGGGCGGGGTCGGCCTCGGCGAGAGCCGCCTGCACCTCGCCGGCCACCGCCGACATCCGGACCGGGTCGAGCCAGAAGTGCGGGTCGGCGTCCTTGAGGTCGGCGGCCTCGGTGACGTCGACGACGATGGCGGGGCGCTGCTGGGCGAGCGCGTCGTCGACGGCGGGCTGGAAGCCGTCGAGGTGCACCGCGATGTCGGCGTCGGAGAGCCGGGCGGTCTGAGCGATGGTCAGCTCGGCGTCGTGCGGCTCCGCGCCGGGCGGGGTGAGGTTGTCCACGTCGGCGTGCTCGCCGGCGATCCGCGAGGCGAGGTATTCCAGGGGATAGACCGACGTGACGACCTGCGTCCGCCCTCCGTCGGACTCCCCGGCGGCGCCGCACCCGGCGCTGGCGAAGGCCAGAGCGAGGGCGATGCCGAGCAGGCGGAGTCTCATGATGAGAACGATTGTCAGTCCAGATGAGAACGATTGTCAAAGCGTAGGCTGCCCGCTGTGCTGGTCATCACCCGCTTCCACGGCGACGAGTCCCTGCGCGACCAGCTCGAGGGCGTGTTGGCGCTGCTGCAGGCGCAGCGGGGGTACGTCGAGGGCGCGGTCGGTCGCAACGTCGACGACCCGACCCTGTGGCTGCTGCAGACCCGGTGGACCGGACCGGGGGCCTACCGGCGAGCCCTCTCGGCGTACGAGGTGAAGCTCCGCGCCTGGGGCGTGCTGGGTCGAGCCGTGGACGAGCCGAGCGCCTACGAGCTCGTGCAGCCCGGCGAGCCACTCAACGAGGCGCTGCCGCGAGACGCCGGCTGAACCCCGGCGGTTAGTCTTGATGCTTCCGTCGTCAGCCAGCCGGCGGTTTCGTCGTCCCCAGGAGCCCCCCGTGCCCTCGCCGTCCACGCCCAAGCCGGGTGCCGTCATCGACACCGTCGTCAGCCTCGCCAAGCGGCGCGGCTTCGTCTACCCGTGCGGGGAGATCTACGGCGGCACGCGCTCGGCGTGGGACTACGGCCCGCTCGGGGTCGAGCTGAAGGAGAACATCAAGCGGCAGTGGTGGCGCTCGATGGTGCAGGGCCGCGACGACGTCGTCGGCCTCGACTCCAGCGTGATCCTGCCGCGCCAGGCCTGGGAGGCCAGCGGCCACGTCGACACCTTCACCGACCCGCTCACCGAGTGCCAGTCCTGCCACCGGCGGTTTCGCTCCGACCACCTCGTCGAGGAGTACGCCGAGAGGAAGGGCATCGCCGAGGCGGAGGTCGACTTGACCGCCCTCGCCTGCCCGCACTGCGGCACCCGGGGCGCCTGGACCGAGCCGCGGCAGTTCTCCGGGCTGCTCAAGACCTATCTGGGCCCGGTCGAGGACGAGTCGGGCCTGCACTACCTGCGCCCGGAGACCGCGCAAGGCATCTTCCTCAACTTCGCCAACGTGGTGACCAGCGCCCGGAAGAAGCCACCCTTCGGCATCGCGCAGATCGGCAAGAGCTTCCGCAACGAGATCACTCCGGGCAACTTCATCTTCCGCACCCGCGAGTTCGAGCAGATGGAGATGGAGTTCTTCGTGGTGCCCGGCACCGACGAGGAGTGGCACCAGCACTGGATCGACGAGCGCACCCGGTGGTACGTCGACCTCGGGATCCGACCGCAGAACCTGCGCCACTACGAGCATCCGCAGGACAAGCTCTCGCACTACTCCAAGCGGACCGTCGACATCGAGTACCGCTTCGACTTCGCCGGCTCGGAGTGGGGCGAGCTGGAGGGGATCGCCAACCGCACCGACTTCGACCTCGCGACGCACAGCAAGCACTCCGGCCAGGACCTGTCCTACTTCGACCAGGCGCGCAACGAGCGCTACACCCCCTACGTCATCGAGCCCGCGGCTGGGCTTTCCCGGAGCCTGATGACCTTCCTCGTCGACGCCTACGCCGAGGACGAGGCGCCGAACACCAAGGGCGGAGTGGACCGGCGCACCGTGCTGCGGCTCGACCCGCGGCTCGCCCCGGTCAAGGCGGCGGTCCTCCCGCTGTCTCGGAACGCCGACCTGACGCCGCACGCGAAGGACCTGGCAGCCGAGCTGCGGGGGCTCTGGAACGTCGACTTCGACGACGCCGGGGCGATCGGCCGGCGCTACCGGCGCCAGGACGAGATCGGCACCCCGTTCTGCATCACCGTCGACTTCGACACCCTCGACGACAACGCCGTGACCGTGCGCGAGCGCGACTCGATGCATCAGGAGCGGGTGGCGATCAGCCAGGTGCGCGGTCTGCTGGCCCAGCGGCTGCCGGGGTGCTGACCCCGATGGACACCGCACCGATGAGGCAGCCGAGCTCCCAGAGCAGACGAACCGCCACCGCCCGCAGGTGGCCCCGGATGGGCCGGGCGCGCCGGGCCCGCACGACGGGCGCGAGGATGGCGTCCCCGGCGGTGGTGCCCGCTCTCATCCCGGTCCTGGTCACGGCGTTCGTGCTGGCCGGATGCAGCGGCGACTCGGCCGACCCGGCCGGCTCCTCGACGGCCAGCGGGACGCCGACTCCCGCGCCGAGCCCATCGGTGCGCGTCGTCGACGGTGTCGAGATCACCCCGCCCGGCACCCAGCTCGCCTTCGGCGACACGGCTGCGGTGGTGCATCGGGCAGACGACCGGCGCGGAGTGCTCAAGCTGACCGTGAAGTCCGCCCGCAAAGGCAGGCTGAGCGACTTCGAGGGCTTCGACCTCGACGATCCCTACAAGCGGAGAGGCAACTACTACTACGTGCGGGTGCGGGTCGAGAACGCCGGCGAGAACCGCTTCGGCGACGTCCCGGTGCCGCTGCTCGGGATCAGCGGGGACAACACGCTGCTGCAGCCGGTGCAGTTCACCTCCTCGTTCGCCACCTGCCCGACCGAGCCGCTGCCCGCCGGGTTCCGGCCCGGCAAGGACTTCCAGACGTGCCTGGTCTACCTCTCGCCGGACCGCGGGGAGCTCGAGGGGGTCGCCTACCGGCCACGCGAGGGGGTCATCCCGATCGAGTGGCGGGGCAAAGTCCGTCCTGCGCCGAAGCAGAAGTCCAAGGCGAAGGGCCAGGGCGGCCAGCAGTGAGCGGGCCGACGGCGGCCCGGCGGGGTCTCCGGCTCGGCGCGGTGAGCGTGGAGACGCCGGTCGTGCTGGCCCCGATGGCCGGGATCACCAACGCGGCGTATCGACGGCTGTGCCGCGAGCAGGGCGCCGGGCTCTACGTGTGCGAGATGATCACCTCCCGCGGTCTGGTCGAGCGGGACGAGGCGACGCTGCGCATGCTGGCCTTCGACGAGACCGAGGACGTCCGCTCGGTGCAGCTCTACGGCACCGAGCCTCGCGTCCTCGGGCGCGCGACCGAGATCCTGTGCGCCGAGCATGGGGTGGGCCACGTGGACCTGAACTTCGGATGCCCGGTTCCCAAGGTGACCCGCAAGGGCGGCGGCGGCGTGCTCCCGTGGAAGCGGGGGCTGCTCGGCGCCATCCTCGAGGCCGCCGTCGCCGCGGCCACGCGGTACGGCGTGCCGGTGACGATGAAGACCCGTCTGGGCATCGACGAGGAGCACCTGACCTACCTCGACGCCGGCCGGATCGCCCAGGAGGCCGGCTGCGCCGCGGTCGCCCTGCACGGCCGCACCGTCGCGCAGGCCTACTCCGGCAGCGCCGACTGGGGCGCGATCGGCGAGCTCGCAGCCCTGCTCGACATCCCCGTGCTCGGCAACGGCGACATCTGGGAGGCCGCCGACGCCCTGGCGATGGTGGAG
The DNA here is from genome assembly GCA_963745245.1 of uncultured Actinomycetota bacterium. Lineage (GTDB taxonomy): Bacteria > Actinomycetota > Actinomycetes > Propionibacteriales > Nocardioidaceae > Marmoricola_A. The sequence goes on along the minus strand of CAVUWU010000001.1, from coordinate 73,185 downwards.
CGCACCGGAGCCGCGGGTGTGGTCGTGGGCCGAGGCTGCCTAGGCCGGCCGTGGCTGTTCCGCGACCTGGCCGCCGCGTTCGCCGGGGAGCCGGTGGCCACGCTGCCGACGCTGGGCGAGGTGGCGGCGATGATGCTCCGGCACGCCGAGCTGCTGGTCCTGCACCTGGGAGAGGAGCGGGGGTGCCGGGAGTTCCGCAAGCACGTGGCGTGGTATCTGAAGGGCTTTCCGGTCGGCGGTGAGCTGCGCCGCGCTCTGGCGCTGGTGGACACGCTGGCCTGGCTCGGTCGGCTGCTGACCCAGCTCGACCCTGACCAGCCCTTCCCGCGCTCCGAGCTCGGCGTTCCCCGGGGCCGGCGGGGGAGCCCCCGCAGGGTCGCACTGCCCGAGGGATGGCTGGCCGACACCGACGGGCTGGCTGCCGGGTGGCGCTCCGGTGACGGGTTGGCCGCCGGGGCGTCCACCGCTGGCGCGGTGGGCTGCGTGGCGCCTGAGGACGTCCTGGTCGGCTCCGGCGGCTGAGCCTGCCGAGTCGCCGCGTCCTCGGCGTACGACCTGCCAGGGACGCCCGATTTCTCCACTGACGCGCTTGTGAAACCGAGCACAAACCCTGTTCACGTTTCGACTCGGGCTCAACACCTGTGTTTCACTCGACATTCACCCCCCCGAAGATCTCCCCCGTTGTCCACCCTACGGAGTGCTGCATGTCCCTGGCCCGGCACCGGATCTCCCCTGCCGCCCCACGGCGCCACCCCCGCGTTCGGGCTCGCACCCTCGCGGCCGCCGCCACTGCGGCTGCGGCCGTCGTGACCGTGGGCGTGACGACCGGCGTCTCCTCCGACAAGGTGGCCCTCCCCGACAGCGCGGACGCCGCAGCGGTCTCGGTCGACATCTCCGCGATGGCCGAGTCGCGCGAGGAGCGCGTCTCCCGGACCGCCGACCGGGTCCGGCTCCAGCCGCAGCCGGTCGACCACAAGTTCGCCACCGCAGAGGTGCCGGTCCGCCCCGAGCCCCGCGACGGCAGCCCTGCCGTGGGCGCACTCGAGCGGGGCGACAAGGTGGGCGTCACCGGCCAGGTCGACTCCGGATGGGTCGAGGTGCTGTTCAAGGACAAGGCGCGCTGGGTCAAGCGCGGGAAGCTCGCCGACACCAAGCCCAAGCCCCCCGTCCTGAAGAAGCCCAAGCCCCCCGTCGCGAAGAAGCCCGCCGCGACCGCCGTCGAGGCGACCGCTCCCGCCTCGGGAGTCGCCTCGGCGCCCTGTCCGGACGGCTCGTCGATCGAGTCCGGGCTGACCGACGCGGCGGACCGGGTCTACCGCGCGGTGTGCGCGGCGTTCCCGCAGCCGACCAGCTACGGCGGCTACGACCCGCACGGCGAGCACGTCGACGGCCGCGCGATCGACATCATGATCTCCGGGTCCGTGGGCCAGCAGATCGCCGACTGGCTCGTCGCGCACGCCGGTGAGCTGCAGATCCGCGACGTCATCTACGCCCAGCGGATCTGGACCCCCGGCCGCGCCGGCGAGGGATGGCGCTACATGTCCGACCGCGGGTCGGCGACCGCCAACCACTTCGACCACGTCCACGTCGCCGTCTACTGAACAATGCACGGCTGCCCGGCGCCGCCTCGGCCAGCTGAGCGCCTCCCGACGCGTGCGACGACCTCAGGGTGATCGACCCTTCGGGATGGGGCATGCTGAGCCGGTGAGCATCCGCTGCAAGGGCCGACACATCGCATCTCGACGACGCTGGTCGCAGGCGCGACCCGGTGACGCGCGACTTCTCGGGCCGTCGGCATGAGGGGCATGCCGTTGTGGTACGACGACGACGACGACGAGGACGACGACGACGCGATTCCGGAGGCCCGAGTCCGGCTGCTCAGCGATGTCGACGCAGGTGAGGATGACGATCGACTTCGGCTCTCGGACGTCGGCAAGCTCGCGCGGCGTGCCCGACGACGGGTGGTGGGCGCCGCCCGGGCCGAGGACCGGCCGTCGTTCGCCACGATCATCACCGAGCACCTCGACGTGCCCCTGGCGGGGTTGGAGGTGGTGGAGGAGTCGTGGCCGTCCTACGACCTGGTCAATGTCCAAGTCGGGTTGAACGCCTGGCTGGACGAACCGGCTCCCGACGCACCGGCTCCGCGCCGAACCCACCAGCTGGTCGGACTGGCCGGCTACCGCCACGGGGAGTTCGGCCTCGCCGACCTGCTGCAGCGCACGCCGGACGAGGACTACGGTCCCACGCCGGGCAACGTGTCGTGGTCCAACCTGGCCAGTGGCCCCGACGGGCAGGTGCAGCGGGCGGTCCGGGCCGGTCTCTACCTGGTCACCGAGGGGCCGATCCGGTCGGCGGTCCTCGTGCTCGCCGCGGACCCTGACGGTGGCATGGGAGCCGTGGAGGTGCACGTCGTCGCCAACCGTCTGGGCGAGGCCGGCGCGATCGCCGCGGAGATCCGCAGGCTCGCGCTGGTTCACAACGTGTTCCGCGGACAGGTGATCTCCTTCGGCCGGGACATGTTCGGAGACCGAGGCGCTGCCCTGCAGTTCCACCGTCGGCCATCGCTGTCCGCCGACGAGGTGGTCCTGCCAGCGGAGACGCTGGCGACCATAGGCCGGCAGGTCCTGGGCGTCGCCAAGCACCGCGAGCGGCTGCTCAAGGCGCGCCAGCACCTCAAGCGGGGGCTCTTGCTGTACGGGCCGCCGGGAGTGGGGAAGACGCACTCGGTGCGCTACCTCACCGGCCAGCTCGCCGGCGTCACCATCGTGCAGCTGTCGGGGGACTCCCTCGGACTCATCAGCACCGCCTGTTCGGTGGCGCGCACCCTCCAGCCCGCCATGGTCGTGGTGGAGGACGTTGACCTGATCGCCGAGGACCGCGGGATGCATCCTGGCCACCACCCACTCCTCTTCCAGCTGCTCAACGAGATGGACGGGCTCGCGGGAGACGCCGACGTGGTGTTCCTGTTGACCACCAACCGGGCGGACGTCCTGGAGCCGGCCCTCGCCGCGCGACCCGGCCGCGTCGACCAGGCGGTGCCGCTGGACATGCCGGACGCCGTGGCCAGGACGCGGCTGTTCCAGCTCTATCGCGGCGGTCTCGAGGTTGACGAGGGCCGCCTGGACTCTGTGATCGCCAGGACCGACGGGGTCACCGCCTCCTTCCTCAAGGAGCTGTTGCGGCGCTCTGCCCTGATCGCTGCAAGCGAGTCCGACTCCGGGGACCTCGCCGTCACCGCTGACCAGCTCGATGCCGCTCTCGACGAGCTGCTCGACTCGCGCAACGCGATGACTCGCGTGCTGCTGGGCGGGAACGACAGCCTGGGTGGGACCAACGAGGACGCCCGGGCCCCCTGAGAGGACCCGCGACCGGGAGCGGCGGCGGGCTGTCTCCCACGGGCTAGGGTCGCGGCGATGGAGCTGTACGACGCCGCCGCGCGCGACCGCTGGGTCGCCGAGCCACCGAAGTCGACGGACCGCACGTCCTTCGAGCGCGACCGCGCGAGGATCGTCCACTCCGCGGCTCTTCGGCGGCTGGCGGCCAAGACCCAGGTGGTCGGCCCGCAGAGCGACGACTTCGTCCGCAACCGGCTGACCCACACCCTCGAGGTCGCGCAGGTGGCCCGCGACCTGGGCCGCCAGCTCGGCTGCGACCCCGACGTCGTCGAGGCCGCCGCACTCGCCCACGACCTGGGGCACCCGCCCTTCGGCCACAACGGGGAGCGGGTTCTCGACGAGCTGAGCCATGTCGCCGGCGGTTTCGAGGGCAACGCGCAGACGCTGCGGCTGCTCACCCGGCTGGAGGCCAAGACGGTCGGCCTCGGCGGCCGGAGCGTCGGCCTGAACCTGACCCGCGCCACCCTCGACGCTGCCACGAAGTACCCCTGGACCCGGCCCGACGCACCACCGCCCGGCGGCGCCCACGCGGACGGCACGCCGCGGGCGGTCCACAAGTTCGGGGTGTACGCCGACGACCTGGCGGTCTTCACCTGGATGCGCGAGGGCGCCCCGGCCGGTCGACGCTGCCTCGAGGCGCAGGTGATGGACCTGGCCGACGACATCGCCTACTCGGTGCACGACGTCGAGGACGGCGTGGTGGCCGGACGGATCGACCTCCCCGCCCTTGCCGGGGACGGACTGCGCAGGGAGGTCTGGGCCACCGTCCGCGCGTGGTATCTCCACGACGCCGACGACGACGCCCTCGATGCCGCCCTGGACCGGCTGGCCGGCCAGCCCGAGTGGCCGGACGCGGCGTACGACGGGAGCCGCGCGGGCCTGGCGGCGCTCAAGAACCTGACCTCCGCACTGATCGGCCGCTTCTGTCGAGAGGCGACCGAGGCCACCCGGGATCGGTTCGGCCCCACCCCCCTGACGCGGTACGCCGCCGACCTGGTCGTTCCGGAGGGCACCGTGCTGGAGATCGGCGTGCTCAAGGGGATCGCCGCGCACCTGGTGATGCGCGCCGAGGACCGGCGCCCGCTGCTCGCCAGGCAGCAGGAACTGGTGGCCGGGCTGACCACGGCGGTGCTGCAGCGGGCCCCTGCCGCGCTGGACCCGTCGTTGCGCGAGGACTGGCTGCACGCCGCCGACGACGCCGCGCGGCTCCGGGTGGCCGTGGACCAGGTGGCCAGCCTGACCGACGCCTCCGCCGTCGCCTGGCACCAGCGGCTGTGCGGGTCCCGATGACCCCGGAGGGCTGGTCTGGGGCGGACATAGACTGCGAGCGTGGCTGGGCTGCAGCGGGGTCGGATCCGCGAGGAGGACATCGCGCTGGTCCGTGAGCGGGCCGACCTGGTCGAGATCGTCCGGCAGCACGTCACCCTCAAGCCCGCCGGCGGCGGCGCCTACAAGGGGCTGTGCCCCTTCCACGACGAGAAGAGCCCCTCCTTTCACGTCCGCCCCGGCCGCGGGTTCCACTGCTTCGGCTGCTCCGAGGGCGGAGATGCGATCTCGTTCGTGATGAAGCACGACGGGCTCACCTTCACCCAGGCCGTCGAGCACCTGGCCGACCGCAGCGGCGTGCAGCTGAGGTACCTCGACGAGCAGGGCGCCGGCACGAGCGGCCCCCGGGAGCCGGGCAACCCCCGGCATCGCCTGGTGGAGGCGCACAAGCTGGCGCAGTCCTTCTACGCCGAGCAGTTGGCGACTCCGGAGGCGATGACGGCCCGCCGCTTCCTCGACGAGCGCGGCTTCGACCGGACCGCCGCGGAGACGTTCGGGCTGGGGTTCGCCCCCCGCGACGGCGACGCGCTCTACAAGCACCTGCGACAGCGCCGCTTCTCCGATGCCGAGCTGGTCGCCGCCGGGCTGGTGGCCGAGGGCCGGCACGGCCACTACGACCGCTTCCGCGGCCGGCTGCTCTGGCCGATCCGGGAGACGTCGGGGGAGACGATCGGCTTCGGCGCCCGGCGGATCCTCGACGACGACCGGATCGAGGCCAAGTACCTCAACACCCCCGAGACCTCGATCTACAAGAAGAGCCAGGTGCTCTATGGCGTCGACCTGGCGCGCCGGGAGATCGCCCGGTCCTCCCAGGCCGTCGTGGTGGAGGGGTACACCGACGTGATGGCCTGCCACCTCGCCGGGGTCGCCACCGCGGTGGCCACCTGCGGGACGGCGTTCGGGGAGGAGCACGGCCGGGTGCTGCGCCGGCTCCTGCACGACCACGAGCAGTTCCGCGGCGCGGTGATCTTCACCTTCGACGGCGACGAGGCCGGGCAGAAGGCCGCGCTGCGGGCCTTCACCGGCGACCAGCAGTTCGTCGCCCAGACCTACGTCTCGGTGGACCCCGACGGGCTCGACCCCTGCGACCTGCGCGTGCGCGGGGGCGACGCGGCAGTGCGGGACCTGGTGGCCCGACGGATCCCGCTCTACCGATTCGTTCTCGGCAACGTCGTCGCCCGCTTCGACCTCGACCGGGCCGACGGCCGCGTCGACGCGCTCCGGGAGGCGGCGAAGCTCGTGGCCAGCGTCCGGGACCGCTCCAAGGTCGATGCCTTCGCCCGCGAGCTCGCCGGGATGGTCGGCATCGACGTCGAGGAGGCGCGCCGGGAGGTACGCCGGGCCGCGGGCCGCCCGGTCGCCGACGGTCGGCGCCGCGGCGCCGACGAGCGGCCGCCGGACCTGCGGGACCCGCGGTTCGCGCTCGAGCGGGAGACCCTCAAGCTGGTGGTCCAGCACCCGGATCTGGTCGCGGCGCACGCGGGCGCGCTGGGGGACAACGACTTCACCCACCCCGTGCACCGCGCGGTGTGGGACGCCGTGGTCGCGCAGGGGGGCCCGGGATCGGCCGAGCCGGAGGTATGGATCGGACGGCTGCGCGACGCGGTGGCCGAGCTCGACCCGGCGGTGACGCGGGCGCTGAACATGCTCGCGGTCGAGCCGGTGCACGCGCCTCGGGAGCCCGACCCGGCGTACGTCGCGGCGCACGTCTACCGGCTGCAGGAGCTGACGACGGCCCGGAGGATCGCCGAGGTCAAGTCACGGCTGCAGCGCACGAATCCGGTGGACCAGGCGCTGGACTACAACCGCATGTTCGGTGAGCTCGTGGCGCTGGAGTCGCAGCGGCGGACCCTGCGCGACCGGGCGGTCGGGGCGGGCGGGTGATGCGGTTCCCCCGCCGCGACCCCGGCCGTGACGGCGGCGACACAGGTCCGGACCGTGGGCGGTCTCTGGCGCTGCCCGCCCACGTCCGCGCCGCCGTCCCCGGCCGGGTGCTGGCCTCGGCCGCGGCGAAGGACGGCATCTGGCTGGCCGGCACCCGCCACGCGCTGATCGTCGTCCGCGACGGCCAGGCCGCCAGCCTTGGGTGGGAGCGCGTGCAGCATGCCGACTGGGACGCCGACACCTCGACGCTGACCGTGGAGGAGGTGCGGGACTACGGGGGACCGGTGAGTGCCTCGGCGTACGTTCTGGCCCGGCCCGGTTCGATACTCACCCTGGTGCGCGAGCGAGTGACCGCCAGCATCGTCGTGCAGCGCCGCGTGGACCTGGCTCGCCGGCGTGGGTTCACGGTCGTCGGTCGACGGGCCCCCGACGGGACGGGTCCGGTGACCTGGGCCTGGGCGTTCGACCCCGGGGTGAACCCGCTGGACCCGGCGGTGCGGTCGGCGGCGGAGCAGGCACTGCGCGAGGCGCAGGAGTCGGTGGGGCTGTGACAGCGCCTCGCCGACCGCCCGTGAGCTGCACCGGCGCCCCGTGCACTCGCCGTCGGGTTCCGGGTCGATGTGCGACGGCTCGTCCGAGTTGCTACCCTGTGCCGGGCCGTGGGCAACCGCGGCGCGATCCCCTGTAGCTCAATCGGCAGAGCATTCGGCTGTTAACCGAAGGGTTGTTGGTTCGAGTCCAACCGGGGGAGCCAGGAAGCCGGGCGGCCCAGATGGGCAACACCTGCGACATCGCGGAGATGCACGACATCCACCCGAGCGGCTCGCGCCACTCGACTGTGCCCGGCCGTAGCCGCTCGTCAAGGTGGCGAGCCTGCGGGGCGAGCCCCGGGTCGGTGGGGATGCCCCGGGTCGGTGGGGATGTGCCGGGTCGGTGGGGATGTGCCGGGCGCGGGTGACCGCGTTCGCGGCCTGGGCGGCGGCGTGTCCGCCGTTGCCCCCCACAGCGGCCACAACAGCGGTAGAGAGAGGATGGGGGAACGCACAAGCGGACCGCCTCCACGGCAGCGAGCCGGCAGGGCTCGGCTTCCGGGAGGGACTACCGTCCCAGGGCGGACACGTCCCAGGGCGGGACACAAGGCCCGCCACACGCGGAAGGACCCACATGGTGGGTTGCGCAGCCCCCTGAGGAGCGTCGCAGTCGCGGAAACGGGTGGACGTGCTCGGGAGACTGAGGCGATGACATCGGTGCGCATCGTGCATCTGGCAGCCGAGGCGCTGCGTGCGCTGGCCAACGGCGACCTCGCGACGGCGCAGGCGATGACGCCGGTCTCCTTGTCGCCCTGGTTGGTCTCGGCCCAGTCACGTGGCGTCTGGCAGCGCCGAGCCCCGCAAGTGATCCACAGGCCTGGCGATCTCGCGTGGGTCACGGGCGTCCTCGTCCACGAGGCCACGGGCCAGGCCGTCGGGACCGGCGGGTTCCACGCGGCTCCGGACGAGGACGGCATGGTCGAGGCGGGGTACTCCGTCGATCCCGACTTCCGAGGGCGCGGCTTCGGCCGAGCGACCCTGCAAGCGCTCATCGCGCGCTCTCAGACCGACCCTGCCGTCCGCGTCTTCCGGCTAACCATTTCGCCGGACAACGAGCCCTCACTGGCGCTGGCGCGGCAGTTCCCTTTCGTCAAGGTCGGGGAGCAATGGGACGACGAGGACGGCCTCGAGGAGATCTTCGAGATGCCCGTGGTTTGACACCCCACCCATTCAGCGGCACTCGCGAGCGCGCAGGTGCACCGGCTCGCAGTTCGCGACCCAGCCAGAGCCGCCGGATCCGCTCACCTCAGCGCAGCGAGGTTGGTCAGCCCCGGACTGGTGTGGGCCGCCAGACGTTCGCGCGCGTCGTCCAGGGCCGCCGACCCGGGATGTCCAGGAGGAACTCGCGCCGGGTTGAGCGCGACCTGGTCTGACCACGCCCTGATGTCGGGCTCTGCCGAAAAGGACATCGCTGCGCGGGTGCCCAGGACGTTCATCCGCGCCCACTCCGCCATCGAGTCGCCGTACGGCGAGGGCGGGCAGAGCCGGTTCTTCTCAACGTCGTCCTCACGAGTCGCCTCGACGTACCCGACAAGGGCCGCACCGAAGCAGGGGAACCCGGCTCTGATCGGCTGCAGCGTGATCGCCGTAGAGTTCCAGACGGGAACGAGCGGGGGGTACTTCAAGCCGTCGGCCGCGCAGTGCACCACGAGAGCGTCGTCCGCGACGGCCACCGATCCGTCGGCGAAGGTGAGCTTGCCCCGGTCCACGGCCTTGACATGACCTCGTCGTACGACGTTCTCGAGGGTGCGCAACTCCTCGAGCTCCCATCTGGCCAGGGTGGGAGTCTTGGCCATCGTCGGCATCACCGTGCGGTCGATGCGCAGCATGATGCCGGCATCCTCCAGTCGCAGGAACAGGTCCTCGAGCGAGGTCGCGACCTCTGCCGCCTGCATGGTGTCGGCGGCCATCCCGAGGAAGGTCGCGGGTTCTGGCTGGACCACGGCCCGATTCATCAGCCACGGGTCGCGGGGCCGTGCCCAGCAGATCGCGTCGGGGTCCACGCCGCCCTCGAGCAGCCAGATGCAGGCGTCGGTTGCGGTCTTCCCCGACCCAACCACCACGAACTGGCTCGGGGCCTCCTCCAGTCGTGCGAGGTCGTTGACCGGCAGCACCCGGACGTCCTCCGCGACGTCGAACGGGGGCGGCGTCTCAGCGGGGATACTGGGCGCCAAGTAATGGGCGTCGACGATGCGACTGCGCTCGGGCACCGCGAACCGCTCACCCGAGATGCGCGAGACAACGGTGCGGTCGCCGCGGTATTCGCTGTTGGGAAAGAAGTCGAGCTTGCCCGACTCCAGCAACTTGTCGAGTATCCGGGCGTAGTAGACGCAGATCTCCGCCTGAGAGGCCCGCTCCTGCAAGCCTTCCTCGGGCCCGCGCTGCTGCACCTGGCCGCCGCCGAGCAGGGTCGACGCAACGCCGTAGAAGGCAGAAGCCTGATGTAGGCGGACGAAGGGGTAGGCCTCCAGCCAGTGCCCGCTGACGCTGTAGCGACGGTCGACCAAGGCCACGCGTACGTCGGCATGGTCAGTCAACGCGTCAGTGAAAGCCATCCCCATGGCACCGGCTCCCACCACCACGTAGTCGGCATCGAGAGTGCGCCCCACCTATCCACGGTGACACTCCCGCGGCGCCCGGTCCAGGGCCGCTACCGGTGCCGGGTCGGGTTCTGGCCCCATGGAGGCCCCACGCTGTTGCGATCTCGGCATCGGGCACTGGCCCGTCGGGCAGCCAGACAGGGGAGACACGTGCCCGATGTCATCCTCCTGGGAACAGGACCGACTGGGAACATGATCGCTGCCGAACCGCAGCTCGCCAGGGTGAGTGCAGCTCGCCCGGGTGAGCACCTGGATCGTGGAGCGGGAGCCGGTGCCTGCCGCGGGGTGCGGCGCTGGGGCATGGTCTGCGTGTTCAGCTTGTGTCCAGCTGTCCCGAGAGAGGGCCTGCTCAGAGCGAACTGGGCGCGAAGTCGCTCAGGCCAGACCGTAGGGCAGGTTCGGATTCGCAGTTGCGATCTCAAGCAATCGGTTGTACTTGACGACTCGTTCACCCCGGGCGGGTGCGCCGGTCTTGATCTGCCCAGCGCCGGTGGCCACGACCAGGTCGGCGATGAAGGTGTCGGCGGTCTCCCCGGAGCGGTGGGAGACCATCTGGGTGTAGCCGGCCTCGAAGCAGATCGACATGGCTTCCAGTGTCTCGGTGATGGTGCCGATCTGGTTGACCTTGATCAGTGCGCTGTTTGCGATGTGGTCCTTGATCGCGGCGGCAATGATCGCCGGATTCGTGCAGAAGTTGTCGTCGCCCACGAGTTGGACCTTGTCTCCCAGGGTCGTGGTCAGCTGCTGCCATCCTTCGCGATCCGCTTCGCCGAGACCGTCCTCGATGCTCCAGATCGGGAACGTCTGGACCATTGCCTCGTAGCGGGCGATCATGTCACCGCTGGACAAGGACTGGCCGTTGACCTCGTAGGCTCCACCGCGGTGAAACTCCGACGCAGCGGGGTCCAAGGCGATCGCAACACCGTCTCGCCCGGGGATGTAGCCGGCGTCACGGATTGCCTCGACGATTTCGGCCAGGACCTCTTCGGGTTCGGCCAGGTCGGGAGCAAAGCCACCCTCGTCGCCCAAGCCTGTGTTGTGCCCGTCAGCGGCGAGGCGCTTGCGCAGCGCCGCATACACCTCGGCGCCAGCGCGGATCGCTTCTGCCGTGTTCGGTGCGCCTAGCGGAGAGATCATGAACTCCTGGAAGTCGAGGGGGTTCGGGGCGTGCGCACCTCCGTTGAGAACGTTGAAGCAGGGCACCGGCATTCGCCGCGGTTGACCGAACCCGGGAAGCCACGAGTACAAAGGCTCACCGTCGGAACGAGCCATCGCCCGAGCCGCAGCAACGGAGACTCCGAGGATGGCGTTGGCGCCCAACCGGCCCTTGTTGGGCGTGCCGTCCAGGGCGACCGTGGCCTGGTCGATCTCGCCGAGCGTGTTCCAGGACTTGCCCTTGAGCAGATCGGCAATCTCGCCGTTGACGTTGCCCACCGCTGTCAGCACGCCACCGCCGCCGTACCGAGAAGCATCACCATCGCGCAGCTCAACTGCCTCTCGCGTTCCGGTCGAAGCCCCCGACGGGACGCCCGCGGTCCCGGAGGAACCGTTGGCCAAGGTCACCGAAACCTGCACCGTGGGACGTCCGCGGGAATCGAGAATCTCCAGCGCCGTGACCTCCGTGAAATCGTGTGACATCTCCAAGCACCCTCTCGGTCGACGAGCAATGACAGCGACGCTAGGTCAAGTCCCCAGCCTGAGGCCGACCGAGTGGTAGGTCTCGGGTGTTCTGTCACGAAGACCCGGTGACAGGGGACCCCTGTGACCAAGCAGTACCAGATGACCGAGGTCGACACGAGGGCGCTGGCCGTGCCCGAGCAGGTGAGCGTGGCGATGACCGAGACCGCCGGGGTCGACCCGGCAACCCCGGCGCCGCCCGGAGCATCCGCGGGGGGCGAGACCCTGACCGTGCTCCCAGGCGGTGCGTCACAGCCGGCTGAACGCCGGGTAGGCCGGGCCCCACCCGGTCGGTGATCCGGCTGATGGTGTCCTTGCCCAGCGAGGCGCCGTGGACCTCCGCGACATGCGCGGATACCTCGCAGGTGGTCAGGCCCTTGGCGACTGTCAGCGACCAGCGACAGCACGACAGTGGTGGCCGGCGGCTTCCTGATCTCGGGATACGGGCCCGGTCGGGAGACCAGCGGTGCAGTCGACCGGCCGGGTGATGGTCGGTGAAGACACAGGTGACACGGACGTCACCCTGATCGGCCTCGGAGCGACGTTCCGCGGTCACCCCGAGGAGGCTCTCCGCCTGCTGGGCAACGGCATTGTCGAAGGACTTGACTGGCCAACCGCTCGCGGCAAGCCACCTTGTCCGCTCGGCGACTCGGGGGTCGCGCTGCTCAACGGCGTCGAGGTCTGGTTGGGATCGTCGAAGGCCACGCCATCCACCACGGCACCGTCGGCTCGGTCAAGGACTCAACGCCAAGATCCTGGCCGTTATCGACGGCGGTCACGACCGCTGTCCCCCTGTCGTGCGGACCAGCGCAGATGAAGCCCTGTTGGGCGTCACGCCCGGCCGAGTCGGCAACCGGGCGCGGCCCCGAGCATCCACCGTCCCGCCGGCGGCTGGCGCCACGCCGCCTCACCCGCCCAATACGCGCTGCTCGCCCTCGCACAGCACCGACTGAGGCCGGTTCGAGTCCAACCGGGGGGAGCCCAAGAGCGAGTCTGGCCCGGCACCGACGAAGGCAGCATCCACAAGGATGCATCAGTGCGCGCTGCCGCAGCGTACAGTGCAGGAGCCGAGGAATCCGCAGACGTCGGATCGCGTCGTCTTTTCGCGGCGAACGACATCACGTCCGGCTTCGCAACGGCCGGCGGAACCGGCTCCCTTGGCTCCTCTCGACTCCTGGACTATGGCCACGCCGCCGGCCCCAGGGCCCGGCGCGCAGGCGCCGCACCGCCCGAGTCTCCTGGCCGTGATCAAGCGGGTGTCGTTGAGCCTGCTGATTGCGGTGGTCATCCCCCCGGTGCTCTTCTACGGGTTCTTCGTCCTCGCCGGCGTGTGGACCGCGATCATCGCCGCGCTGGGGTGGTCCTACGGCGCGATCGCCTGGCGAGCGGTGACCCGACGGCGTACCTCTGGGCTGCTGATCTTCGCCGCAGTGCTGCTGACCGGCAGGACGGTCCTCTCGCTCGTGGCGGACAGCACCTGGCTGTACTTCCTCCAGCCGATCATCAGCGACAGCATCGTGGCGGTGCTGTTCTTGCTCTCTCTGGCCAGCGCCAGGCCGATGGTGGCGCGGCTCGCCGGTGACTTCTACCCCATGGATCACGGGCTGGCGATGCGTCCGCGGATCCGACGGCTCTTCTGGCACCTGACGGTCCTCTGGGCCGTGCTCGGGCTCGTGAAGGCCACGACGACGCTGTGGCTCCTGCAGTCGCAGTCGCTCGAGACCTTCGTGCTGGTGAAGAGCTTCTCCATGCTGACGATCAACGTGCTGGCGGCGTTCGCGACAATCGGGCTCGCGGCCCTGATCGCCCGTCAGGAGGGGCTGATCGGGTCGGCACGCCTGGTCGTGGCCGAGTCGGGCGCGTGACCGGTCAGCCACTGACCTGAGGACGCTGCCAGCGCGCGATCACCGTCCTCAGGTCAGTGACTGACTGCCCTGGGCGCTCGGGTCACTCGTCGTCGCCTCCCCAAGCCAGCGAGTACACCTCGAAGGGCGCGGCGAAGGTGGTTCCGAGCCGGGCCCCGACGGGTCGGCTGAACCCCTCGAGCATCTCCTCGGGGTCGAAGTCCTCCCACCCCAGGCCGTCGATGTAGGCGCGGTGGGCTCGCAATGACTCGACGCCCAAGGGAAACGTCTCGGTGGTGTCCACGGCGTGCTCGGCGCCCGGGGAGCCAGCGGCCCACACGGCCCGAACCCCCGACCACTTCTGCAGCCCGCCGAAGATCTGCTCGCGGTGGATCCAGCGGTTCGCGGCGTCACGCACCCCGTCGAGGACCGCCTTGCCGACGGCGATGTGGTCGGCCTGGTTCAGGGCGCCGGGCCCGAAGGTGGCGCGGAAGTTGCCAGTGATGACGATCTCGGGCTGATAGCGGCGGACGACCTCGGCGATGGCGGCCCGCAGCGGCAGCCCGTACTCCACCGTGCCGTCGGGAAAGCCGAGGAACTCGACCTCCGCGACACCGACGATCCGGGCCGACTCCACCTGCTCGCGCTCGCGGATCGGTCGGCACTCGTCGGGGTCGAGGGCGTCGATGCCGGCCTCGCCGGAGGTGACCATCACGTAGATCACCTCCTTGTCCTGCGAGGTCCATCGGGCCACCGCTGCGGCGGCCCCGAACTCCATGTCGTCGGGGTGGGCGACGATGGCCACGGCCCTCGACCAGTTCTCCGGGAGCGGCTTCAACGGCGGCGGTTGCTGCGCGGGCATCGATCCTCCTGGGCGGGTCACGCCGGTCCTTCCCGGCGTACGCAGCATGCCACCTCCCTCTGGGCCCGCACACGGGCGCGTGCGAGCCGACTGGTGGCCGAGCAGCCGATCCTGCCTCCGGCGTGGGACACCGACCTAGGCTCTGGGGATGACGCACGCCTCCACGCTCGGCGCCCTCCGCGAGCAGGGCTATCGCTCCCGGTCGGTCAAGGACGAGATCCGCGAGAACCTCCTGGTCGCGCTGCGCGCCGGCGAGGCCGCCTTCCCCGGCATCGTGGGCTTCGACGACACCGTGGTCCCCCAGCTGGAGAGTGCGCTGCTGGCCGGCCACGACTTCGTGCTCCTCGGCGAGCGCGGCCAGGGAAAGACCCGGCTGATGCGGACCCTGGTCACCCTGCTCGACCCGTGGATGCCGGTCGTGGCCGGCTGCGAGATCAACGACGACCCGCTGGCGCCAGTGTGCGCGCGGTGCCGCCGGCTCGCGACCGAGCGGGGCGACGAGCTCCCGATCGGCTGGGTGCACCGTGACCAGAGGTACGTCGAGAAGCTGGCCACTCCCGACACCAGCGTCGGCGACCTCGTCGGCGACGTGGACCCGGTCAAGGTCGCACAGGGTCGGACGCTCGGGGACCCCGAGACCGTGCACTACGGGCTGATCCCGCGCACCAACCGGGGGATCTTCGGGATCAACGAGCTGCCTGACCTCGCCGAGCGGATCCAGGTGGCGATGTTCAACGTGCTCGAGGAGCGGGACATCCAGGTCCGGGGCTACAGCCTGCGGCTGCCCCTGGACCTGCTGCTGGTGGCCAGCGCGAACCCCGAGGACTACACGAACCGCGGGCGGATCATCACGCCGCTCAAAGACCGGTTCGGGGCGGAGATCCGCACCCACTACCCGGTCGAGGTGATCGAGGAGGTCGCGGTCATCGCCCAGGAGTCCGACCTGGTCACCGACGTCCCCTCGTACCTCCTGGAGGTGCTGGCCCGACTGGCTCGCTCGCTGCGCGCCTCGCCGTCCATCGACCAGCGGGCCGGGGTGAGTGCCCGGTTCGCGATCGCCGCGGCGGAGGGGGTGGCGGCCTCGGCGCTACGCCGCTCGGCGCGCACCGGAGAGAGCCCGCCCGTGGCGCGGCTGTGCGACGTGCCGACGGTGCTGCCGACGCTGCTGGGCAAGCTGGAGTTCGAGATGGGGGAGGAGGGCCGCGAGACCGAGATCGTCGGACACCTGCTGCGTGTCGCCGTGGCCGAGACGTTCCGGGAGCGGCTCGGCGGCCTGGACCTCTCCGGCTTCGCCGCGCTGTTCGCCGAGGGCGCCACCGTCGAGACGGGGGAGCTCGTCCCGGCCCGGGAGCTGCTGGGGCAGCTCGAGGTGATCTCGGGGCTCTCGAAGGTGCTGGACCGGCTCGGCCTCACCGACGACGCCGACGCGGGGCACGTCGCCTCGGCGGTGGAGCTGGTGCTGGAGGGGATGCACCTGACCCGACGGATCGACAAGCAGCAGGTCGAGGGCCGGACGGTCTATGGCTGAGCACCGCTTCCGATACGGCGCATGGCGGGGCGGGCCCGACCCCCTGGCTCCACCGTTCGACCTGCGCACCGTGCTGGACCGGATCGGTGAGGACGTGCTGGCCGGCGGGTCGCTGCGGGAGGCCGTGCGCGATCTGCTTCGCGAAGGCATGGACGGCCGGCGCGGTCTCGACGCTCTGCGCCGACGGGCGCGACAGCTGCGCCGGGCCGCCGAGCGGCGAGGTTCGGTCGGCGCCACGCTGGACCAGGTGCGGTCCGCTCTGGACCAGGCGGTGGCCGAGGAGCGCGAGACCCTGGCCACGTTGGAGGGCGACGAGGCTCGGCTGGCGGAGATGGAGCTTGCCGCGGTGCCTGCCGACCCGGCTGGCGCGATCCGCGCCTTGGACTCCTACGACTGGCGCTCGCCCGAGGCCCGGGCCGGCTTCGAGGCGATCCGGCAGATGCTGCAGCGCGAGGTGCTCGAAGCCCAGTTCGCCGGGATGAAGCGGTTCCTCGAGCAGGGCGATCCACAGGCCATGCAGGCGGTCACCGACATGCTCGCCGACCTGAACGGGCTGCTGGCAGCACACGCGCGCGGAGAGGACACCACCGACAGGTTCCGCGACTTCATGGACAAGCACGGGGAGCTGTTCCCCGAGCAACCCTCCGACGTGGACGAGCTCATCGACGCCTTGGCGCGCCGGCAGGCCGCGGCCGACCGGCTGATGGCTTCGCTGAGTCCCGAGCAGCGCCAGGAGCTGGCGCAGCTGATGAGCCAGGTGCTCAACGACCCCGACCTCGCCTCGCAGATGGCCCAGCTCTCGGACAACCTGCGCACGCTGCGCCCGGGCCTCAACCGGGGGCCGGCGTCGATGCAGGGTCCTGCCCTGGGATACAGCGCCGCGGTGGAGGCGGTCGCGGAGGTCGCCGACCTACAGTCGCTGGAGGACCAGCTCGGCGACTCGGCGTACCTCTCCGCCCTGGACGCCGTCGACGTCGAAATGCTGGAGCGGCAGCTGGGCGGCGAGGCTGTCGCGGACTTCCGGGCGCTCCGCGACCTCGAGGCGGAGCTGGAGCGCCAGGGGTTCGTCACCGCCGATGACGAGGGGCTGCGGCTGACGCCGCGTGCAGTACGCCGGCTGGGCGAGACCGCGCTTCGCCGGGTCTTCGACCAGATGGCCGCTGCCGGTTCCGGCGACCACGACGACCGGCGCACAGGCGCCGCGGACGAGCCCACAGGTCTCACGCGGCCCTGGGCTTTCGGGGACGACCTGCCCATCGACGCCGTGCGCACGGTGGCGAACGCGGTCCGACGCGGCGGACTGCGGCCGGGGGACCAGGGGCTCGGGCGAGGCCTCCTCGTGGAGGACTTCGAGGTGGTGGAGACCGAGCGGCGGACGACCGCGGCGGTGGCCCTGTGCGTGGATCTGTCCTACTCGATGGTTCACGAGGGTCGGTGGGGCCCGATGAAGCAGACCGCGCTGGCGCTGTCTCACCTCGTCCAGACCCGCTTCCGTCAGGACGCTGTGCAGATCGTCGGCTTCAACCGGGTGGCGCGCCGACTCACGCCGGTCCAGCTGGCCGAGGTCGAGCCCGACTGGGTGCAGGGCACGAACCTCCAGCATGCGCTGATGCTCGCGATGCGGCACCTGCGCCGGCACCCGGAGGCGGAGCCGGTGGTGCTGGTGGTCACCGACGGTGAGCCGACCGCGCACCTGCTTCCGAATGGCACCCCCACCTTCTCCTGGCCGCCGTCGCGCGAGACCGTTCGGGCAGCGGTAGCGCAGGTGGACGAGCTTGTGCGCTGGGGTGCGACGCTCAACATCTTCATGCTGGGCGACGACCCGGGGCTGGCGCGGTTCGTCGACGCGGTGGCGCGGCGCGCCGGTGGCCGGGTGTTCACGCCGGACATCGGCCGGCTGGGGGAGTATGTTGTCGCGGATTATCTTCGTGCGCGGCGTGGAAAAATGTGACCTGGGTCACGTTACAGTTCGCCCGACACGTCAACAGTGCGCCCACCCGTGGCGGGCGCCGCGTGACCGAAGGGTGGGCGCATGATCCCGGCACTCAACGTGCAAATGTCTGATGCGGTGGGCGAGCCAGAGACCTGGCAGTGGCTGGCCAGCACCGAGCAGGCGATCAACGAATTCTTTGACCCGATCGCGGAGTTTGTCACTTCCATCGTCTTCGTTTCCCCGACCATCGGCGGAGTCACCTTCCCACTGATCGTGTTCTGGCTCGTCGCGGCGGCGGCGATCTTCACGATCTACTTCAAGGGCGTGCAGTTCCGCGAGGTGCCCACGGCGTGGAACCTGGTTCGCGGCAAGTTCTCCCGAAGCACCGATCCCGGCGAGGTGACGCACTTCCAAGCGCTCTCCTCGGCAGTGTCGGGCACGGTCGGGCTCGGAAACATCGCTGGTGTGGGCGTCGCGGTCACCATCGGCGGGCCCGGCGCGACGTTCTGGATGATTGTGGCCGGCCTCCTGGGGATGTGCACCAAGTTCGTCGAGTGCACGCTCGGCGTGAGGTATCGCGAGATCCACGAGGACGGTTCCGTCACCGGCGGCCCGTTCAAGTACTTGCCGGTCGCCTTCGCCCGGTTCGGGCCCCCGGTGTCGAGGGCGCTGACCTTGCTCTTCGCCTTCGCGCTCTTCGCCTTCGGCGTGGTCGGCGGCAACATGTTCCAGGCCAATCAGACCTTCGCTCAGGCCCAAGAGGTCACCGGCGGCGAAGACGGCTTCCTCGGTTCGCCGGGATCAGCGCTGATCTTCGGGACCATCCTCGCCGTCCTGCTCGGGGCGGTCATCCTCGGCGGCATCACCTCGATCGCCAGGGTGACGAGCAAGCTCGTGCCGACCATGGCCGTCCTCTATCTCAGCGGCTGTCTGCTGGTCATCTTTGGCAACCTCGCCCACATCCCGGCCGCGATCGAAGAGATCTTCACCGGCGCGTTCGGCACCGAGGGCGTGGCTGGGGGATTCCTCGGCGTGCTGATCGTCGGCTTCCAGCGGGCGGCCTTCTCCAACGAGGCCGGCATCGGCTCCGCCCCGATCGTGCACTCGGCGGTGAAGACCAGGCACCCCATCACCGAGGGCTTCGTGTCGATGTTCGAGCCCTTCATCGACACCGTCGTGGTGTGCACGATGACGGCGCTGACCATCGTCATCGCCGACACCCCGTTCTGGGAGAACGCCCGCGGTGTCGTCGCTGCCGGCGGCGACGCGCCCGACGGCGTCGTGGTCACCTCGCGTGCCTTCGAGACCTTCCTCCCGCAGTTCCCGGTGCTCCTGGCGATCGCGGTGGCCCTGTTCGCCTTCTCCACGCTCATCACCTGGAGCTACTACACGATGAAGGCGTGGACCACGATGTTCGGCCGGTCGCCGGGCAGCGAGCTGCTGTTCAAGCTCATCTTCTGCATCTTCACCGTCGTGGGCAGCGTGATGGCCTTCACCTCGGTGCTCGACTTCGCTGACTCGATGCTGTTCCTCTGCGCGATCGTGAACCTGTCTGCCTGCTACCTGTTGCTGCCGAAGGTCCGCGAGGAGCTGCAGAGCTGGCGTGAAGGACGCCGTGAGGGCCGGATCGTGGAGGTGCCGGTCGAGGAGCGGACCCGCTGACGCGGTTCTGAGCCAGCGAGAGGGCCCTCGCCCGACGGCTCGGCCCGCGACGCGCTTGAGCAGCGTCGCAGTCCCGGGTCGTCGGGCGGGGGGCTCGTGCATCTGAGGTCCCGGGTAGGTTGGTGCCGCCGCAGCGCGGCTCGGGGCGGTAGCTCAGCCGGTCAGAGCAGAGGACTCATAATCCTTGGGTCGTGGGTTCGAGCCCCACCCGCCCCACTACGGCAGGAGTCCAGGTCAGCCTGCGTTGTGGTCGCCGATGTCGTCGCCGAACAGGCCCGGGTTGGCGTCCAGTCCGGGCCGGCGGCGGCGGTTTGCAGGAGAGGGGCGGGGGCATGGTGGCGCGGGAATGGGCCGGGGTCGCCAGCGCGCCGCCCCGGCCCAACGCCGCACGACAGACAGTCCTCAGTTGAGGAACTGCACGCTGGTGCCCTTGTCGACGTAGCTGCCGTTGTTGTTGAGCTTCTGCACCCGAACGATCGCCTGGACGGCGTCCACGGCGCCGGCGTCCAGCGTCTTCCACCACTGCGTCTTGCCGTTGCCAGGGGCGCACTCCGTGGCGGTGTAGTCGTAGTCGACGAGGCGCAGCGCGTTGTCGTACAGATCGACGCGCACCCGACCGCACTCCTGTTTGGTCAGGTAGAGGTAGCCCTCCAGGTCCACCGAGGTGACTCCGCCGGAGATGTCCCAGTAGAGGTAGCCACCGTTGCGTGGCCGGTTGACGGTCCAGTTCTTGCCGAAGTCGAAGTGCTGGGCGGTGACCTTCGGACGGTCCGTGTCCACGAGCGTCGCCTGGGCAGCGGGGGCCACGGCCACCGCTCCGGCGGTCAGCGTCGCGGCTGCCACCGCTCCGGCCACGATGTGCTTGCGAATCCTCATGATGTTTCCCTTCGTCGCGGTCCGCGTCAGTCGCGGACTAGGGGGAAACCGTGCGTTGCCCGACTTAGCACGGCGTCACAACGAGATCAGCGCAGGTTGCCGTCCACGCCCCGGGCTAGGACGAGATCACGTCCCTGATCGACGGGCCGTCGTGTCAGTCCTGGGATGACCACAGCGCCGGCCGACGTCAGCGCCGAGGACTGGTCGCGTCTCCGGGCAGGCCGAACTCGGTGTACACCCCGTGGCTGAAGGCGACGTGATCCGGACGCCGAGCGGCCAGCTCACCGAGGCCGACCGACGCCAGCAGTTCGTCGTCGAGCGCCACCAGCTCGGCTTCACGGACCGCCCAGGCCTCATGGCGATTGGGGACGTAGAGGGTGCGACCCCACCAGCGCACGTGCAGTCCCCACCTTGCGGTGAGAAAGTCGTCCACCAGCGTGCGGTCACGCGGTGCTCCCACGCGCACCGAGATGTGACTCCTGGGCCGACTGCCCAGACGGCGCAGGCGTGCGTCGTACGCCCGTATGCCGGCATCCTCGCAGTACCGCATCCGCGCCCACCGGTAGGGAAGGCCGAGCCCCGCACGGGCGCCAGCGACGATCACGGCACGATCTGTGTCGAGGCTGAGGAAGACGATGCCGCGACGTCCGGTTCCGTCCACGGAGTACAGCCGCACGTTGGTCTCGAGGAATGAGCCCGCCCACGGCACCGCGGGGCCTCGAGCAATGCCGGCGTCGACCATGCGGAACGGGATCAGACCGACGTAGGTGAGGCCGTCGAGCGTGTCTGGCCTTACGCCAGGGGGCATCCGGTTTGCCACCCGTGAGGGCTCGACGGCCCAGTGCAGAAAGCTGACGTCCCGCCAGTGCTGGTGCATCATCACCGGCCGCGACAGGCTCGGGGGATCAGAACTGATCGGCTCGCTCCCAGCGTCGCTCACCGCGCCACTCTAGGACTGCCGGATCCACCGGTGAGTGAGTGGACGTCAGCGGAGGCCCGGGCATCCGACACCGCGAGGACGACCTCGGGGGAGGACGGCAAGGCGATGGGTCACACGATGCTGAAGCCACCCGGCAGTCGCTGGCGTCCCGTCAGGGCCCTCAGTATCGTCGGGCCGTCACCGCGACGGACAGCGATCTGGGTGGCCAGGCGCAGCGCTTCATGAAGTGTGGCCTCGGGTGGGTCCAGGTCGATGTCGGCTGCTTGTGAAATGTCCAGGCAGTGGGTGACGAGCTCGAACACCCGGGTGGCCAGGTAGTCGCTGAGCCGCATGCCACCGAGGACCGTGTGGAGCACGAAGTCCGGCGGCTGGTCACACACCCGAGGTACGACGCGGTGGACCGCGGCGCGAACGAACTCGGCATGGTCTGGCCCGAGCTCCCGACCGGCTTGACGGCCGCGCTCGGCCACGCCGGCGGGATCCACTGCGGCAGCCGCGAGGTAGTAGTCGGCCGCGGACTGGACCTCCACCCCCTGGGCTGGCCGGTCCAGGTAGGCCTCCACGGTGAGCACCGCCCGTGCCGTGTGGCCCACCAGCGCGCGCAGGTTCCACGCTCCCAGACCCGGATCCTCCAGCCGTCCCGTCGGCAGCTCCGCGACCAACCGGGCGAAGTGGTCGGCCGCGGCGGCGAACTGGTCTGCGTGCCTCACCCGCGTCAGTATCCCCACCCGCGGCAACCCCCCGCCACCGCCACCATGCGCCCTCGGGTTCCTGTGATCCGGCAGGCTCAGCGGTTGGGCACGGCGATGGTCGCGGTGTCCCCGCCGTAGCCGTTGGCCAGGTCCCGGCCCTCCACGGTGATCTCGTCCACGTCCTCGGGGATGCGTAGTCCGGTCTGGGTGCGCGTGAACGGCTGCTCACCGGCGTGGTCGTGCATCAGCTCGTGGGTGCCGAGGACCTCGCCGTCCTGGGCCAGCACGCGCCACCCATCGGCGTACCGCTCAGGAGTGTCGTATCGCGAGCTGACGGTGACGGCGAGGCTCCAGGTCTCGCCGCCCTCGGGGCTCAGCTCGGCCTCCACGATGTCGGGGAAGTCCTGGCCCGAGGCGGCTTCGGGGGAGGGGCTCGGCGATGAGGTCTCAACCTCCGACGCGCACCCGGCCAACGCCAGGGCAGCCAACAGGACCACGACGAGCATCACACTCCGGTGCACGCGATCACCTCCGGCTCCCACACTGTCACTCCTCTCTCATTCATCATGAAGGGGTCAGCACGAGACCCATTCGCCTCAGCCCCCGGAGACCGCGCATGGAGACCAGGACGGACCCGCAGGCGAGCCCCCCGCCCGCCGCCGACCTCCACGACCTGATCCGCGTCAGCGGCGCCCGGGTGAACAACCTGAGAGAGGTCAGCGTCGAGATCCCCAAACGTCGGCTGACGGTCTTCACCGGCGTCTCCGGCTCGGGCAAGAGCTCGCTGGTGTTCAGCACGATCGCCGCGGAGTCGCAGCGGCTGATCAACGAGACCTACAGCGCCTTCGTGCAGGGATTCATGCCGACGCTGTCCCGCCCGGAGGTCGACGTGCTGGAGGGGCTGACGACCGCGATCATCGTCGACCAGGAACCGATGGGCTCCAATCCGCGCTCCACCGTGGGCACGGCGACCGACGCGAACGCCATGCTGCGGATCCTCTTCAGCAGGCTCGGGCAGCCGCACATCGGCTCGCCCAACGCATACTCCTTCAACGTCCCCTCGGTGACGGCGAGCGGGGCGATCACCGTCGAGCGCGGCGCCGGGAAGACCAAGGCCGAGAAGGTGACCTTCACCCGGCTCGGTGGCATGTGTGGACGCTGCGAGGGCATGGGCTCGGTCACCGACGTCGACCTCACGGCGTTGTACGACGACAGCCGGTCGCTCAACGAAGGCGCGCTCCTGGTCCCCGGCTACAGCATGGACGGCTGGTACGGCCGCATCTTCCGGGGTTCGGGCTTCTTCGACCCGGACAAGCCGATCGGCGCCTACACCGAGAAGGAGCGACACGACCTGCTCCACAAGGCGCCGACCAAGATCAAGGTCGGCGGGATCAACCTCACCTACGAGGGCCTGATCCCGAGGATCCAGAAGTCGATGCTATCCAAGGACGTCGAGGCGATGCAGCCCCACATCCGCGCGTTCGTGGAGCGCGCGGTGACCTTCACGACCTGCCCCGAGTGTGAGGGCACGCGGCTCAGCGCCGACGCCTTGTCCTCGAAGATCCAGGGGAAGAGCATCGCCGACGTCTGCGCGATGCAGATCAGTGACCTCGCCGGCTGGGTTCGAGGCCTCGAGGAGCCCGCGGTGGCTCCGCTGATCGCCGGGCTGCAGCACCTCCTCGACTCGTTCGCGGAGATCGGCTTGGGCTACCTCTCGCTCGAGCGGCCCTCGGGCACGCTGTCGGGAGGAGAGGCACAGCGCACCAAGATGATCCGCCATCTGGGCTCTTCGCTGACCGACGTCACCTACGTCTTCGACGAGCCCACGATCGGATTGCACCCCCACGACATCGAGCGGATGAACCGTCTGCTGCTCCAGTTGCGGGACAAGGGCAACACCGTCCTGGTCGTGGAGCACAAGCCTGAGTCGATCGCGATCGCCGACCACGTCGTCGACCTTGGTCCCGGCGCCGGAAGCGCGGGCGGCACGGTCTGCTTCGAGGGCAGCGTGGCGGGGCTGCGGCACAGCGACACCGTCACCGGTCGCCACCTCGACGACCGGGCGACTCTCAAGGCGTCGGTGCGCTCGCCCTCGGGCACCCTGGAGGTCCGCGGTGCCTCGATGCACAACCTCCGGTCGGTGGACGTCGACCTCCCGCTCGGGGTCCTCTGCGTGATCACCGGGGTCGCCGGCTCCGGCAAGAGCTCGCTGATCCGGGGATCGGTCGCCGGGCGCGAGGGCGTGGTGGTGATCGACCAGGGTGCGATCCGAGGCTCACGACGCAGCAACCCGGCGACGTACACAGGGCTGCTGGACCCGATCCGCAAGGCCTTCGCGAAGGCCCACGGCGTGAAGCCGGCTCTGTTCAGCGCCAACTCCGAGGGCGCCTGCCCGACCTGCAAAGGCGCCGGCGTCATCTTCACCGACTTGGGCGTCATGGCCACCGTCGCGTCCACGTGCGAGGAGTGCGAGGGGAAGCGGTTCGAGGCCTCGGTTCTGGAGTACACCCTGGCCGGCCGGAACATCGCCCAGGTGCTCGCGATGGCGGTCTGCGAGGCCGAGGAGTTCTTCGGCAGCGACGATGCGCGGCTGCCGGCTGCGCGCCGGATCCTTGGCCGGCTCGCCGACGTGGGGCTCGGCTACCTCAGCCTCGGCCAGCCCTTGACCACGCTGTCCGGCGGCGAGCGGCAGCGGCTCAAGCTGGCCACTCGGATGGCTGCCAAGGGCGGCGTCTACGTCCTGGACGAGCCGACGTCCGGGCTGCACCTCGCCGACGTGGACCAGCTGCTCGGACTGCTGGACCGGATCGTCGATGCGGGCGCCTCGGTCCTGGTCATCGAGCACCATCAGGCGGTCATGGCGCATGCCGACTGGATCGTCGACCTCGGCCCGGGGGCCGGTCACGACGGTGGCCGGATCGTCTTCGAGGGCACGCCCGCCGATCTCGTCGCCGCCCGCTCCACGCTGACCGGCGAGCACCTTGCGGCCTATGTTGGCTAGCCGGAGTGGGTCTCGTTGGGCTCCTCCCGTGCCAAGGAGCCGTGCCGCGTGCGAGGTCCCGTCGGTGCACCCCTCACTCGGTGCCCACTCCTGCGGGGGCTGAGCCGCCGCGCCGCAGCAGCCACACCCCGCACATCCCTCGCCGAGCACCGTGTAGCTTGCGCTGCGACTGGGGGGCGCGGGTCGAGGTCCGACGGGCGCACCGAGCGCCGTCGGAGTTTCAGGCGCGCACGCGGATCACCGACTTGCCCCGAGTGCCGCCGCTGGTGAGCCGGTTCAGTGCCTCGGGGACCTGGTCGAGGGAGAAGCGCGCGCCGATCTGCGGCACCACGTCCCCGGACTCCATCGCGGATGCGAGCACGTCGATGGACGAGGCCTGCTCCTTGCTGATGAAGGTGGTGAGCCGCTGCCGCACGAAGGGGGACAGAACCATGGCCCGGACCTGACGACCCACGCCGCCGATCCAGCGGTCGGCGTCCTCGCCACCGACGATGACGAGCGTGCCGTGCGGGGTGAGCGCCCGGCGCAGCCGTCGCACGGAGGTCCGTCCACCGATGTCGAGGATGAGGTCGTAGCGCGAGGCGCCGTCGGTGAAGTCGTCGACGGTGTAGTCGATGACCTCGTCGGCGCCCAGGGACCGAACCAGCTCGAGCTTCGCTGTGCTGGCGACCCCGGTGACGTGGCCGCCGAGGCGCTTGGCTAGCTGGACGGCGAAGGTGCCCACGCCGCCGGAGGCACCGACCACGAGCACGCGCTGGCCCGGTGTGAGGCCGCCGATGTCGGTGAGCGCCTGGAGAGCGGTGATCCCCGAGATCGCCGCGACGGCCGCCTGCTCGAACGACACGCCGGCCGGTTTGTGGCTCAGCTTGTCCGCGCCGGCCGCGGCGTACTCGGCGTAGGCGCCCCGGGCGATGCCGAACACCTCCTCGCCCGGCACGAAGCGCGTGACCTCGCTGCCGACGGCGACCACGCGGCCAGCGACGTCGAGGCCGACCACCGGGTTCTTGGGCTTGCGTACGCCGAAGCCGGCCACTCGGATCAGGTAGGGGAGCCCGGTCACGAGGTGCCAGACGCCGCGGTCGACCCCGGCCGCGTGCACCTCGAGGAGCACCTCGTCCGGCGCGATCTCGGGCCGCGGGACGACGCGCACGGCGAGGGTGTCGGGAGTGCCGTAGCGGTCCTGGACGACCGCTCGCATGGTCGGGCGCATCGTCGTGTCACCGGCTTGGTGCTCCTGGCCGGTGGTCGGGCCGGTGGTCGGGCCGTGCATCGGGCCGGTGGGGCCGGGGGTCGTAGTCATCGCGGTGCTCCTGGGGGGCTGGTGCTTCGGAGGCCTGGTGCTCCGGGGGCCTGGTGCTTTGGTTTCGTACTTAGTACGATGAATGTACCCGTTCTTAGTACGATGGTCAACCATGGCGCGGAGAGGATCTCGATGACGGCCACCCAGGGCGAGCGAGCGCGACCTGAGCCGCTTACCGCTGCTCGCGTGATCGAGGGGGCCCTCGAGCTCGCGGACATGGTCGGCGTCGAGCTGTTCACGATCCGGCGGCTCGCGGCCCACCTCGACGTGAAGCCGATGACCATCTATCACCACGTGCCAAGCAAGGAGGCGATCCTGGACGGCATCGCCGACGCGGTCTTCCGCGAGATCGAGCTGCCGCCTCAGGGCCTGGCCTGGAAGCAGGCGATCCGCCGCCGGTGCCTGTCGGCGCGCAGCGTGCTGGCGCGGCACCCGTGGGCTCCCCCCCTGCTGGAGACGCGAACGTCCCCGGGCGAGGCCACGCTGCGGCATCACGATGCAGTCCTCGGCTGCCTGCGCCGAGGCGGACTCTCCCTCCAGCTAACCGCGCACGCCTACGCGATCTTGGACAGCTTCGTCTACGGGTTCGCTCTGCAGGAGGCGAACCTGCCCTTCCACGGCGACGAGGCGCTCGGTGGGATCGCCGACGCCATCCTCGAGTCGCTGCCCGCCGACCAGTTCCCCTATCTGGTCGAGCTGACCACCGACCATGTCCTCCAGCCGGGCTACAGCTTCGGCGCCTCCTTCGAGATCGGACTCGATGTCCTGCTCGATGGGATCGAGGATGCCGCGAGAAGGGAGATCACGGCACGAAGCGATAGCCCATCCCGGGCTCGGTGATGAGGTGCCGCGGCCGCGAGGGGTCGGCTTCCAGCTTGCGGCGCAAGGTCCCCAGGTAGACGCGGAGGTAGTTCGTCTCCTTGTGGTAGGCCGGGCCCCACACCTCGTGGAGGAGCTGCTGCTGGGGCACCAGCCTCCCCGGACGCGTCACCAGCGCGGCCAGGAGTCCCCACTCGGTCGGCGTCAGCCGCACCTCCGTCTCGTCCCGCCAGACCTTCCGGGCGCTCACGTCGATGCGCAGGTGCTCGGTCTGCACGGTGGCGGACTCCACGTTCGCGGAGCGGCGAACCGCGGCCCGGAGCCGGGCCAGCAGCTCGTCGATGCCGAACGGCTTGGTCACGTAGTCGTCCGCACCCAGGTCGAGCGCCTCCACCTTGTCGGTCGATCCGTGCCTGGCCGAGAGCACGATCACCGGAACGCTGCTCCAGGCACGGAGGTCGCGCAGCACGTCGACACCGGAGACGTCGGGCAGGCCCAGATCCAGGATCACCACATCGAGCTCGGAGCGCCTGGCCTCGCGCAGCGCCTCCTGACCGGTCTCCGCCGTGGCCACGGCGTAGCCGCGCGCCCGAAGGTTGAGCGAGAGGGTGCGCAAGAGCGAGAGATCGTCGTCCACCAGGAGGATCGTGTGCATCATCGGGTCCTGGGCCAGCCGTCGCCGATGGCTGCTGTGGGACGCGGCTGCGGGACGACGGGCAGATCGACCACCATCGTCAGTCCTCCACCGGGCGTGTCCTCGGCGAGCAGCATCCCTCCGAGCGCTTCGGTCAGCCCGCGCGCCACTGCCAGGCCGAGCCCCAGTCCCTCGACGCCCCCGGCATCCCCCAGCCGCTGGAAGGCGACGAACATCTGGTCCTTGTGGGTGTCCGGCACGCCCGGTCCACGGTCGACCACGAGGAGCTGGACCCGTTCCCCGACCCTGGCGGTCGAGATCGTGACGGGCCGGTCGGCGGGTGAGTGGCGCAGTGCGTTGTCGACGAGGTTGGCCACGACTCGGTCGAGCAGGCCGGCGTCGACGAGCGCGGGTGGCAGATCTGGTTCGAACCTGAGCTGAACGCGCTCGCCCTGGGGGAGTTGCGCCACGGTCCGCGACACCACGTCGTCGACACCGACCTCGTCCACGACGGGATGAACCGCATCGCTTTGCAGCCGGCTCAGATCGAGCAGGTTGGCCACGATCGTGTGCAGCCGGTCCGCCGACTCCTCGATGGTGGCGAGGAGCTCGGCCTCCTCGGCATCGCTCCACGCCACGTCGGGGCTGCGCAGGCTGGACACGGCTGCCTTGATGCCCGCCAGGGGGGTGCGCAGGTCGTGGGACACCGCGGCGAGGAGCGCGGTCCGCACTCGGTTGCCCTCCGCGAGTCGGCGGGCGTCCGAGGCCCGTGCCGAGAGCTCCTGACGCTCCAGGGCGACCGCGAGGTGGGTGGCGAAGGAGCCGAGCACACGACGCTCCTGGACCGAGAGCTGGGGGCCTCGCAGCGCGAGAACCAGGGACGAGGAGACCTCCGCGATCGCCTGGGCGTCCTCACGGCAGGTCGGTGGGTCTTCGCCCGCCGAGGCGACGATCGCCCACGTGTCCCCCTGGTCGCGGATCAGCGCGGCTGCGCTGGCTCCGAACGTCTCTTGCAGCAGGGTGAGGACGGTCACCACGTCGTGGGGTGCCCGGAGCAGGGTCCGGTTCAGCATCGTGAGGATGTCAGCCTCGCGAGCAGCCCGGTCGGCCCGGAGGCTCCGGCGAGCGGCCTCATCGACCACGGACGCGACGGAGACGGCGACGACGAGGAACAGCGCGAGTGCGGCGAGGTCGACGGTGTCCTCGATGGCAAGAGTGCGTGCGGGTGAGGTGAAGAACCAGTTGAGGAGCAGGCTGCCGAGCACGGCCGAGATCACTGCCGGCCAGCGCCCACCCACGAGGGCACACACCACCGTGAGGGCCAGGAAGGCCATGGCCTCCATCGCGAGGGTCGACAGATCCGGCGAGGGGACCAGGGCGGCCGAGAGAGCGGCCGGTCCCAGGACGGCCAACGCCCAGCCGAAGACCAGGCGCCGGGTTCCGAGGAGTCCCCGGCGTGGTGCCCGGGCCGAGCCGGTCCGGGCGTAGGGGTGCGTCACCACGAGGACGTCGATGTCGTCGGCATCGCCGATGACCCGCCTGCTGACGCTGGCCTGCCACCTTCGGCGCCAGCGGGGCCGGCGGCTGTCGCCGATGACGACCTGGTTCGCGTTCAGGGTGCGGGCCAGCCCCAACACGGCGGCCGCGACGTCGTCAGAGATCACGGTGTGGTAGGTGCCCCCCAGCTCCTCGGTCACGGCGCGAAGGCGGGCCAGATCGCCCGGGCTGACCCTCGAGGTGCCCGCACCGGAGACATGCACCGCATGCAGCTCCCCGCCGGCGCCGCGCGCGGCGATCCGCGCCCCACGCCGCAGCAGGAGGTCACCCTCCGGACCTCCCGTCAGGGCGACGAGAACGCGCTCGCGTGCCGCCCAGGCGGTCTGGATGTCGTGCTCGTGGCGATAGTGCTCGAGGCCCTCGTCCACGCGGTCCGCCAACCACAGCAGGGCAAGCTCGCGCAGCGCGGACAGGGTGCCGACGCGGAAGTAGTGCGACAGTGCTGCGTCGACGTGCTCAGCCGGGTAGACGTTCCCGTGCGCCATGCGACGGCGCAGCGCCTCGGGGGTCATGTCGACCAGCTCGATCTGGTCGGCCTGTCGCACGACCTGATCGGGCACGGCGTCTTGCTGGGGCTTGCCGGTGATGGCCTCGACGACGTCAGCCATGGACTCCAGATGCTCGATGTTGAGGGTGGTGATCACGTCGATGCCAGCGTCGAGCAGCGCGATGATGTCCTGCCACCGCTTCGGGTTGGCCGATCCGCGAGCGTTCGTGTGCGCCAGGTCGTCGACGAGCGCGACCGCGGGCGCCCGGGCAACGGTGGCCTCGACGTCGAGCTCGGTCCCCGCTGGCGGGACGGTCTCGAGTCGCGACACCAGGCGCTCGACCGGGCCGCGTCCGTGGGTCTCGACCAGGGCGGCGACGACGTCGGTGCCGCGGACCTGGCGGCGGTGCCCCTCGTCCAGCATCGCGTGCGTCTTGCCCACCCCGCGCGCGGCGCCGAGGTAGATGCGCAGGCGCCCCCGCGGGCGCTGCTCGCTCATGTGCCCATTCTTGCGCCACGCGACGAGCGCACTGCCCGGTTCGTCGCCGCGCTGGCCTTCTTGACGCGACCTTGACGCCGACTGCCTTCCAGCCGGGGTCCCGGCGACCGAATATGGCAGTGATGAGCGGTTCGGATCTGATCCTCGGGAGCGTCCTGATGGCGCTCGGCGTGGCCTTCATGGCCGCGTCGGTTGTCCGTGCGCTGCGGGGTGTCTGGCACCTCGGGCTCTACGAGATCTGGGCACTGCCGACCGCGGGCGCGGCCATCCTGTTGCTGGGCCGCTGGCTGATCGCATGACGATGCTCCAAGCACCGCGCCACAGTCGCGGCGACGTGATCAAGCGCGTCCTGGTCGGGCGCAAGCTGCATAGCGCCGAGATGGGCGAGACCTTGTTGCCCAAGCGCATCGCGCTCCCGGTCTTCGCCAGCGACCCGCTGTCGAGCGTGGCCTACTCCCCGGACGAGATCTTCCTGACCCTGAGCATCGCCGGGGTCGCCGCCGCCGGCTACTCGTGGAAGATCGGCATCGCGATCGCCTTCGTGATGATCGTCGTCGTCCTCTCCTATCGACAGAACGTGCGCGCCTATCAGAGTGGCGGTGGCGACTACGAGGTCGCGAAGACGAACATCGGCGACCACGCCGGCCTGACCGTCGCAAGCGCACTCCTGGTCGACTACGTGCTCACCGTGGCGGTGTCGATCTCCTCGGCGGCGCAGTATGCGGCGACGACGTTCGCCCCCTTGCGTGAGCATCAGGTGGCGGTCGCGATCGCGGCGGTGCTCTTCCTGATGGCGATGAACCTGCGCGGCGTCCGGGAGTCCGGCACGGCCTTCGCGGTGCCGACCTATGGCTTCATGCTGGCCATCCTGGGGATGTCGGCGTGGGGGTTCATCCGTGAGTTCCTGGGGGAGGGGTTGCCCGATGCTCCGAGCGCGTCGTTCAGTCTGCTGCCCGAGGAGCAGTTCGTGGACGGCTTCACCGGCGCTGCGGCGGCGTTCCTGCTGTTGCGCGCCTTCGCCTCGGGGAGCGCGACCCTGACCGGCGTCGAGGCCATCGCCAACGGCGTGCCCGCGTTCCGCAAGCCCAAGGGGCGCAATGCGGCAACCACGCTGCTGCTGCTCGGTGGTGTCGCGACGACGATGGCGCTGTCCATCGTCACCCTGGCGACCCTGACGGGCGTCACCGTGGCGGAGGACCCGCAGCGACAGCTGGTCGCGCCGGACGGCCGGCTGGTCGGTGCGGACTACCACCAGGATCCGGTCGTGGGTCAGCTCGCCCGCACGATCTTCGACGACTTCGCCCCCGGCTTCTTCGTGGTCACCGTGGTGACGGGCCTGATCCTGATCCTCGCCGCAAACACCGCGTTCAACGGGTTCCCTGTGCTCGCCTCGGTGCTCGCGAAGGACGAGTACATGCCGCGCCAGCTCAC
The DNA here is from genome assembly GCA_963745245.1 of uncultured Actinomycetota bacterium. Taxonomy (GTDB): domain Bacteria; phylum Actinomycetota; class Actinomycetes; order Propionibacteriales; family Nocardioidaceae; genus Marmoricola_A. The sequence goes on along the minus strand of CAVUWU010000001.1, from coordinate 41,648 downwards.
GACCCGGGGGGACCGGCTGGCCTACAGCAACGGCGTGGTGCTGCTCGCGCTGTTCTCCATCCTCCTGATCGTCGCCTTCGACGCCCAGGTCACCCGGCTGATCCAGCTCTACATCGTGGGCGTCTTCGTCTCCTTCACCGCCAGTCAGACCGGCATGGTGATCCACTGGACGCGGCGGCTGCGGGTCGAGCCGCACGGTGCGCTGCGACGCCGGATGCAGACCAGCCGCCTCATCAACGGATTCGGGCTGACGGTGACCGGCATCGTCCTGGTGGTCGTGTTGATCACGAAGTTCGTGCACGGCGCCTGGATCGCGATCTTGGCCATGGCGACCGTCTTCGTCGTGATGAAGGCGATTCGTCGGCACTACGTGCTGGTCTCCGACGAGCTGGCCGCGGAGCAGGCGGACCAGTTTCTGCCCACCCGCGTCCACGCGATCGTGCTGGTCTCCAAGCTGCACAAGCCCGCCCTGCGGGCACTGGCCTACGCGAAGGCGGCGCGTCCCAACATGCTCGAGGCGGTGGTCGTGGCCGCCGATCCCGCGGACGTCGCTCGTCTTCTCGAGGAGTGGGACGAACGGGGGATCGACATTCCGCTCCGGGTGCTCAGCTCGCCGTATCGCCAGGTCGTCCGCCCGGTCGTCGACTACACCCAGGCAATCCGTCGGGCCAGTCCGCGCGGAGTGGTGGCGGTCTACATCCCCGAGTACGTCGTGGGCCACTGGTGGGAGCGGCTCCTCCACAACCAGAGCGCCTTCCGGATCAAGAGCCGGCTGCTGATGCAACCCGGTGTGACGATCACCTCAGTGCCCTACCAGCTGCACTCCTCGGAGGCGGCGAGCGAGCGGCAGCGGCGCTCGGACCTGAGGGGCTGAGTTCCCGATTGTCCTGACCGGGACGGTCCTAGGACTTTAGTCTGAGGGAACACCGTGCACTGGGAGGATGCCGTGTTCCGACGCTCTGTCCACTTGACCCTTGTCCTGGCAGCGACCGTGGCTGCCACCGCCCTGGCCGGGCCCTCGCAAGCCCTGCCGCTGACCGCGCTGCTCCCCGAGCACGGCCCGGTGATCCCGCTGAAGAACGCGGCGATGATCGTGAAGACCGACATCGGATACCGCTACATGGCGGGCCAGCAGGACAGCCGGCTGGTGGTGACCGAGAGCCAGGGGCGGCTGCACTTCGTCGACACCGGCACATCCGAGCTGCGCAGCCTGCCCGCGAAGCCGTGTCGCGTGGAGCCCGCCGAGGTGGGAATCGCCGCCAGCTGCCGGGTGCAGAAGCGGTTCGGCCACGGCAACCCGATGTTCCTCGAGATCTGGCCGCGGCTCGGTGACGACTACGTGGACGGCTCGTCGCTGTCGGCGGCCTACCGCCTCTGGGTGCTGGCGGACGCCGGGAACGACACCGTCTTCGGTGGTGCCGGTGACGACTTCATCAACGGCGCCCAGGGCGACGACGAGGCCTCGGGAGGGGCTGGCGACGACTGGATCCGCACCGGGATCGGCGATGACGCACTCTGGGGTGGCTCGGGGAACGACAAGCTCGTCGGGGTGGCCGGCGCCGACCAGATCCGGGGAGGTGACGGTGACGACCGGGTCGGCGGGGGGCCGGGCAACGACCGGCTCTGGGGGGACGCCGGCGCCGACCGGGTGCTGTGCGGGACCGGGCTCGACGAGGCCTGGCTCGATGGGGCCGACCGCTCCAAGACCTGCGAGGTCACGACCGCGGGCTGACGCGGCACGACCGGCGGCGGCCCGCTAAGCAGATCTGCGTCCCGAACCGCCAATCGATCGTCCGCTGGTCTGGCCCAGTCGAGTGAAGGCCACCACACATCGACCGTTTGTCCGTCCTGAAGGTGACATTTTGTCTGCGATGTGCCAACTCAGGTCGTTAGTCTCGCCGAAATCAAACATTGGGAGGATGTCTTGTTCCGACGCTCTGCTCGCTTCGCTCTTGTCCTGGCCGCAGCCCTGGCCACGACTGCACTGACCTCGCCCTCGCAGGCGCTGCCGCTCACCGCTCTGCTGCCTGAGCACGGGCCGGTGGTTCCGCTGAAGAACGCGGCCATGATCAACATCACCAAGGACGGCTTCCGCTACCGCGCCGGGCAGCAGGACAGCCGCCTCGTGGTCAAGGAGGTCCGTGGACGCCTGCACTTCATCGACCGGGGCACCAAGGAGCTTCGCTCGCTCCCGGGCTCGTGCCGGCGGGAGAAGGTCAACACCGGGATCGCCGCCAGCTGCCCGGTCCCGGCGAAGTACACCGCCAAGAACCCCATGTTCCTCGAGATCTGGCCGCGGCTGGGCGATGACCGCATCAACGGCCGCACGCTGCCGGCGTCGTACCGGATGTGGGTGCTGGCTGATGCCGGCGACGACGTGGTGCGTCTGGGAGCCGGCGACGACTTCGTCAACGGCGCCCAGGGCAACGACAAGGTCTTCGGCGGGCGCGGCGACGACTGGATGCGCACCGGCATCGGGAACGACAAGATCCGTGGCAACCGTGGCAACGACAAGCTCGTCGGTGTCGCCGGTCACGACGTCGTCCGCGGCGGTGCGGGCAATGACCAGGTGGGCGGCGGTCCCGGCAATGACCTGCTCGTGGCCGGTGCCGGCACGGACAAGGTGCGCTGCGGCGGGGGTAGGGACAAAGCCCGCGTCCAGCGCAGCGACAAGGCCGTCGACTGTGAGGCGGTCTCCCGCCGCGGCTGACCCTGAAGGCGTCCTGGTCAGGCGTCGCGCCTGACCAGGAGCGCCGCGGCGGCCGCGAGCGTCACACCGACGTAGACCAGGAGCACGGCGAAGCCGACCCATGGGCCGAGCACAGCAGGCCCCTCGGCCATCGTCTCGGCGACCTGCGGAGAGGCGATCCGCTCGCCGGCCGTCGACGGCAGGTAGCCGTAGGAGCGCACGAACCAGTCCGAGGTCAGCATCAGCAGCTGCCACAGGGAAGGCAGCAGCAGAAGGACCCCGAGGATGACCGCGACTGCACCGGCCGTGTGTCGCAGCAGCGCCCCGACGCCGAGGCCGAGCAGGCCCACGGCCCCCAGGTAGAGCCCGGTGCCCCAGAAGATCCGGAGCACCTGGGGATCGGTCACGGTGGCGGCGCCCGCAGCCCCGACCAGCGGATAGCTCGCGAGGTAGGACAGGGCCACTCCGAGCAGGCCCAGCCCGAAGCCAACGCTGGCGAGCACCAGCGCCTTGGCTCCCAGGACCGGCAGGCGCGTGGGTACCGCGGCGAGGGTGGAGCGGATCAGGCCGGTGGAGTACTCCCCGGTGATTGTGAGAACCCCGAGCACGGCCACCACAAGCTGGGCGAAGCTGTAGCCCATGCCGATGGCCAGCTCGCCGTCCACCCCGGTCGCTGCTTCTCCGACCAGGGAGGCCAGCCCGATCACCAGCGCGATGAGCACCATGACCGCCAGCGTGGCGAGCATGGCCCAGTACGTCGACCGCAGGCTCCACAGCTTGATCCACTCCGCCCGCACCGCGCGCGGGAACGTCACCGGTTGGACCGGCACGCGATGCCGGGTCCCGGAGCCCGCGCTCATCGTCGTGCTCCGTCGGTGAGCGTCTCGGATCGATACTCCACGTCGTCGCGCGTCAAGGAGAGGTAGGCGTCCTCGAGCGAGGCCTGGATGGGAGTGAGTTCGTGCACGGGCAGTCCCCGGGACGCGACCAGATCGCCGATCTCGACGTTGCCGAGGTTCGCGACCTCGAGGGCGCCGTCGGGGCCGGGCGCGACCGTCGCTCCCCGCTCGACGAGCAGGGCAGTGAGCTCCTCACGCCGGGGAGTCACCACGCGCACGGAGGTGCGCGTCGCGGCTGAGATCACCTCGTGGATCGGTCCGGAGGTGATGATCCGGCCCCGCCCGATGATCAGCAGGTGGTCGGCGGTCTGGGCCATCTCGCCCATCAGGTGCGAGGAGATGAACACGGTGCGGCCCTCGTCTGCCAGGTAGCGGACCAGGGTCCGCACCCACTTCACCCCCTCCGGGTCGAGGCCGTTCACCGGCTCGTCGAGAATGAGCGTCTGCGGGTCTCCCAGGAGCGCCGCCGCGATCCCGAGCCGCTGGCCCATGCCGAGCGAGAAGCCTCCGACCCGACGGCCCGCCACCGACTCCAGCCCGGTCATCTCGATGACCTCGTGGACTCGCGTGGCCGCGATGCCGTGCGTGGCCGCCATCGCCCGCAGGTGGGCCAGGGCGCTGCGTCCGGTGTGCACGGCCCGCGCGTCCAGGAGCACTCCCACCTCCCGCAGCGGCGTCGGGTGTTCGGCGTACGGCGCGCCGTTGACGCTGACCGTCCCGGAGGTGGGCCTGTCCAGCCCCACGATCATCCGCATCGTCGTGGACTTGCCGGCTCCGTTGGGCCCGAGGAACCCGGTGACGGTCCCCGGCCGCACGGTGAAGGAGACGTCGTCGACCGCCGTGGTCTGACCGTATCGCTTGGTAAGCCCCTGTGCCTCGATCATGCGGGCCCCGCCCCGTCGGCCCCCTGGTCGGAGTGCTCGTCGGCAAGGGTGGTGTCGACGACGACCTCACCGTGCAGCGTGCGGTGGACCGGACACTTGTCCGCGATGTCGTGCAGCCGGCTCCGCTGCTCGTCGTCGAGGTCGCCGGTGATGTCGATGACGCGCTCGATCCGATCCAGATGCCCGGTGGTCGTCTCGCAGTCCTCGCAGTCGCGGGCATGGATCCGGGCGTGCCGTAGCGTCACCGAGACGTGGTCGAGCGGCCACTGCTTGCGATCGGCGTACATCCGCAGCGTCATCGACGTGCAGGCGCCCAGGCCCGCCAGGAGCAGGTCGTACGGCGAGGGGCCGCTGTCGCGGCCGAGTGGCTCGGGCTCGTCGGAGGAGAGGCTGTGCCGACCGACGCGGACCTGCTGGCCGTACGGCGCGATGCCGTTCTCGGCGACCACGACCGTCCCCGCCTCCTCGCTGCCCGCCTCGTGGCTGCTCTCCTCCGGCCGGGCCGCTCCCTGGGTCTGGGCCGGGGTATCATCCGAGGCCGGCGGGGTGTCGTGGTCCGACGCCGCGGCCTCGTCCAGGTAGCGAGCTGCCCAGGCGGCCAGGACGTCGGCGGCGAACTGGGCGTCCGCCGCGGTGGTCAGCAGGTGGTCGGCTCCGTCGAGGGACACGAACGACTTGGGGTGCCGGGCCGCCCGGAAGATCCGGCGGGCGTTGTCGATGTCCACGACCTCGTCGCGCGGGGAGTGCATCACCATGAGCGCCGCCCCGAGCTGACGGATCCGGGTGCTCTGCGGTTGCGCGGTGAGGTCGTCGAGGAACTCGCGCCGGAGCCGGAACGAGCGACCGGCAAGACACACCTCCGCCTCGCCGCTGCTCTCGATCTGCTCCCGGCTGTCGTGCAGCAGGTGCAGCAGGTGGTCGGTGTCGGCGGGTGCCGCGATCGTCGCCACGGCTCGGACCTCGTCCAGTTGCTCGGCGGCCGCCAACACCGCCGCCCCGCCCATCGAGTGGCCGATGAGCAGGCTTGGCGCCCGGTGATGCTCGGCCAGGAAGCGTCCGGCCAGCACGAGGTCGAGCACGTTGGAGCTGAACGTGGTGTTCGCGAAGTCCCCCTCCGACCCGCCGATGCCGGTGAAGTCGAAGCGCAGCACCGCGTAGCCGTGCTCGGTCAGCGCCCGGGCGACCCGCGAAGCCGCCAGGGCGTCCTTGCCGCAGGTGAAGCAGTGGGCGAAGAGCGCGAAGGCGCGTGGCTCCACGTCGGGAAGCTCGAGCCGCCCCGACAGGGTAGCCCCGGTCGATCCGATGAAGTCCAGTCGCTCGCTGCCCATCGCCACCTCCTCCTCGGCCCGCGGGCCCGTCCTCCCGCTCCTGCCCCGAGGATCGCACGGAGCCCTCCTCGGGGCCGAGGCAGCCCGAGGGCTGCGGGTCAGCTCACCAGCCGCAGGCCGACGATGCAGACCACGATGCCTGAGAGCAGCAGCACCCGGGCCAGGGTGACCGGCTCGTCGCCGCTGGCCATCGCGAAGGAGACGGTGAGGACGGCCCCCACGCCGACCCAGACGGCATAGGAGGTCCCGGTCGGCAGGGACCGCATGGCGAAGGCGAGGCCCGCCATGCTGAGCGCGAGCGCCACCACGAAGAACGTCGAGGGCCACAGCCGGGAGAGCCCCTCGGACCTCCCGAGCGCGGTCGCCCAGACTGCCTCCAGGACGCCGGAGAGGATCAGCACGAACCAGGCCATGGCCGGCAAGGGTGGCACATGCGTGCGCATCTGGGCAGCGCGGCTCTCACATCTCCTCGTGATGGTCCGGGTCGCCGCCGAAGAGCCGTCCGTCGGGCCGGCCCAGCGCGGTGATCGCCGCCACCTCGTCCGCACTCAGCGCGAAGGAGAAGATCTCCAGGTTGGCCCGCTGCCGCTCCGGGGTCGCCGACTTGGGGATCGGGATGCACCCCAGCTGCACCTGCCAGCGCAGCACGACCTGTGCCGGGGAGACCCCGTGTGTCGCGGCGGCGTCGTGCACCGGACGCTCCCGGAACGGGGCCTGCCTCTTGCCCAGCGGGCTCCACGACTCGGTGCGGATGCCGAGGTCGTCGTGGACCCGGAGCATCCGGGACTGGGGGAAGAGCGGGTGCAGCTCGATCTGGTTGACCGCGGGGGTGACACCACTGTCGTCGATGATGCGCCGCAGGTGGCTCTCGGCGAAGTTGGAGACCCCGACGGAGCCGACCAGGCCCTCCTCGCGCAGGTCGAGCAGTGCCCGCCACGCCTCGGCGTACTTCCCCACCGAGGGGTTGGGCCAGTGGATGAGGTGCAGGTCGAGGTGCTCGAGCCCGAGGCGCTCCAGCGAGGCCCGGGTGCTGGCGACGGCGTCGGTGTAGCCGTGGTGCCGGCCCGGGATCTTGCTGGTCACCACGAGCTCGTCGCGTGGGATCCCGGATCGGCGGATCGCCTCCCCCACCTCGCGCTCGTTGCCGTAGTTGACCGCGGTGTCGATCAGCCTATAGCCGGCCTCCAGCGCCGTGGTGATCGCCGCGATCCCCTCCTCACCGCTCAGCGGGTAGGTGCCGAACCCGATGGCCGGGATCGCGCGTCCGTCGTTCAGGTCGTGTGTGGGGACCATGGCGGTCAATCTATGCCCTGGCCGGACGCGGGTGAGTACGCCGATACTGGCGCATGGGAGCGCGGGAGGACGCCGAGCGGTTCGAGCCGGGCTCGGCCGAGGAATGGGGCGACTGGCTGGCCCGCCACCACGCCGAGCGGACCGGCGTGTGGCTGGTGAGTGCCAGGAAGGCCTCGGGTCGGCAGGCGTTCGACTACGACACTGCGGTGACCGAAGCGCTGCGGTTCGGCTGGATCGACTCGGTGCAGCGCTCGGTCGACCAGGCTCGCTCCGAGCTGCGGTTCGCTCCCCGCAAGCGGTCCAGCGGCTGGTCGCGCAGCAACAAGGTGCGCATCGAGCGGCTCGAGCGAGAGGGTCGGCTCGAGTCGGCGGGGCTGGCCGCGGTCGCGGCCGCGCAAGAGAACGGGATGTGGACCCCGCTCGACGAGGTCGAGGATCTGGTGATCCCTGAGGACCTCGCGGCACAGTTCGACCGCCGTCCCAGGGCGCGGGAGCAGTGGGACCTCTTCCCGCCGTCGGTCCGGCGAGCGAGGCCCAAGCCACGATGAGCGGCCGTGGCAGGCGATGGGAGGCGATGGCAGGCGATGGGAGGCGATGGCAGGCGATGGGAGGCGCTGGGTCAGGCCGCGCTCCCCGGCTTCACGGGCCTCATCGGTGGCCGCTGTCGAGGTAGGACACCAGCCGCTGAAACATGCTGACCGCGGCGCGCAGGTCCGCCGAGGGCTGCGGGACCACCTCCTCGAGGTCCGACCAGTCGCGGTCGGCCGGGTCGAGGACGTCGCTGAGGCGGGCGCAGACCCGGGCTGCGTCCCGCACCGCCTGCGGCTCCAGGGTCCAGACCGCCTCGAAGAGCCGCTCCCGGTCGGCGACCTCCTGTTGCCCCGGCAGCTCCCAGGCGGCCAGTGCGGCCACGTGGTCGGGGGCATCGCACACCAGCGACCACTCGCGGCGCATCGGTGCCTCCGCGGGGAGGTGGACCAGGCGGACCCCCGACCTGGTGGTGCGTCCGTCGGCGCCGAAGTCGGCGAAGACCACCGCGCTGCGCGAGGTGCGGGCGAGCTCCGCCCAGCGCAGTTCTGCGCCTCCGAAGTGGCGGGCCTCCTGGAAGGCCGCGAACAGCCGCGGCGTCTGCGCCCGCGCGCAGCACTCGTCCTCCATGGCCCAGCTCAGGGCGAGCAGCGTCGCCTTGCGCAGCCGCTGCGGCGGCAGGTGGGGGTGAGCGCGGCGTAGCTCGGCGAACACGGACGTGGTCGGCGTGGCCAGCACGGCGCTGGAGGCCGCAGCGTCCGCAATCGCCGACTCGAGCCGGACTCCGGCTTCGCGGCGGCGCAGGACCTCACGGATCAGAGCGACGTCGTGCTCGTCGTAACGGCGGTGACCACTCGCCCGGCGATAGGGCACGGGGAACCCGTGCCGGGCCTCCCAGGCGCGCAGCGTTGCGGGCGCTACTCCGGTGCGGCCGGCTAGATCACTGATCGTCAGCCCTTGCGCGGAAGCGTTGTTTGTGTTCACACTTCTGAGTGTAAACCTCAACAGGCCGTCTAAGAAAGTCTCTACACTTAGACGACACACCAAGCTCTCAGGAGGAGTCATGTCAGTCGAGCAGCGCAACGACGAGGTCCTGGATTGGACCGACCTCGGTCGGGAGATGTGGTCGTTCTTGACCGGTCGCCAGGCCGCGATCAACTACAGCTTCATCGACATGAGCGTCGAGGTCCCGCGGGACACCGGCCCCGACGCTCCCCGGGCGACCTGGAAGCTCAACGGGACCCTCCAGGTCACCACCCGGGAAAACGCCACCGGTTCGCAGGGTTGAGAGGGGGCCCATCATGACGATGACCGTGGACGCCGACCTGAGCTTCTCCGCCGACGTTCCAGGAGCTCGGCCGGTTCAGGGACACCTGACTGGTTCCGGGACGGGGCTCCGGCTCGAGGTCGACGAGCCCTTCGTGTTCGCTGGTCGCCGCGACGCGGCCACGATCCGCGGGATCGCCGACGGGCTGGCGCACCGGGGCGTCGCGGTCACCGTCGTGGGCCCCTCTGGTCCTCTGGTGACCCTGGGCGCGCCGCGCACGTCGTGGCTGCAGCGTCGGGTCACCCAGTCCCGGCACATCCGCATCGAGGGTGGCGCCGGGCTGTGGTCGCTGCTTCGCGGCCGCTCGCAGGCGGCTCCGGTGGCCGCGCTACCAGCGTCCGAGCTGGCGCCGCCGACCACGATGTGGCCGATCGCGCCGACCTTCATGCGCCGACCGCGGACGGTCACCACCACCCACGACCCGTTCCGGGGCGGCAATCCCCGCCTGGTGATGGCTCCACCGGAGCACCCCGGTCCCGATTTCCGTCCGCGGGTGTTCCGGCTTGGTCCCGCGGTGACCACGATCGGCAGCGACCCCGACTGCGACGTCCGGCTGCCCGGCCTGGCTCCGCGACATGCCGAGGTGCGCCACGACGAGCGCGACGAGTTCGTCATCGTTGCTCTCGACGGTGAGGCGCAGACCCGGGTCAACGGCGCCGAGGTCTCCCATGCTCTGCTGCGCACCGCGGTGCGGGTGCAGATGGGGGAGTGGACCATGTCGTTCGTGCGCGAGGAGTACGCCGACCACGGCCGGCCGTACGGCGGCCGGGTCGGCGGCGAGCTGGGTCGGCAACGGCGCCAACCGGCGCGCGATACTCTGGGATAGCACCCCCCGCTTGGGGCGCCGGGTTTCCCTGGAGATTCGTCCCGAAGGCGCAGTTCTGCAGATCCATGCACTGCGTAGACACGTACTCGCCGCGGCGCTGCGCCTTGAGCGCCGCTCGGGCACACTCGAGATGTCGGGCCGACCACTCGGGCACCCCACCCCCTCGAAATCACCCGAGCGGATCCCCAGCTGGCTCGACATCCGGGTGGAGGCACCCCCCATGCCTCCCCGACGCGGAAGGGCTCCCCGGCATTCGCCGGGGAGCCCTGTCGTGTCCACCGCCGCTGCCCCTCAGCGGATTCGGACGGGGACCCGCAGCCCACCGGAGACGACCGCGCGGGCGTCTCGCTCGACCCGGGCATTGCCCCCGGCGGTGCGGGGCAGGTCCAACAGGGCCACCACCTCATCGGCGCTCGGCGTGCGGCGCAGCCCGTGGATAAGCTGCTCGGCGGTGTCGGCGCCACGGGTCTTGTCCAGGAAGCGCGCCCCGCCGCCGGCCACCCTCAGCACACCCCGAGCCCCCGTGGCTTCGTCCCGAACCGGCACCCGCAGGACCACGCGCCGAACCGGGGAGCCGGGGGTCTTGAGGGCGACGCGCAGCCGCAGGTCTCGCCCAGCGCGCACGTGGAGGGCACCGCCCTTGCGGACTGCGGCCCACCGGCCGTTCCGGCGCGTGTCGACACCGCGGATCCTCGTCCGCACGACCTCGCGGCTGACGTCGAGGTCGGCCCGCATCCCGGTGAGGGCGACGTCGTCGAACCACCACTGAAGCCGCCCCATCGGCCTTGCCATGTCGAGGGCGAGCCGCCAGGACACGTCTCCACGAGAGACCGCCGCATCGTGGCGGCGCACCCGGAACTCACGACCATCCTCGAGCTTCCCAGTCAGTCTCCAGGTGACCTCCCCCGAGCCGCCCCCTAAGCCGATGAAGCGGTCGACGTTGCCGAGCAGGTGATAGAAGGCGACATCGGAGAACCAATCACCGGCCACCACGTGGGTCCTGCCGGTGCGCGACCGCCCGTCGTAGGTGACATTCGTGCGGATCGGCCGGGTCCGCGGCGTGGCGCCCAGGGGTCCTGCGATCCCCACCAGCCGGTCCTGGTTGATGGTCCCCGCGGGGGCGCCCAGGTTGCCCAGCTTGTAGGAGCCCCACGTGGGGTCCTCCTGCACGAACACGGCCTCGGCGCCGTGCATGGCCAGTCGAGCCTTGCCGGTGGCATCCATCGGGTGCCCGAATCCGACGACCTCCCCGGCACACACCGCGGTCGCGGTGCCCAGACCGGCCACCGTGACGTCGCCATAGGACAGGGACGCCGCGAGGTTGCCGCCGGGTGTGACCTCGACCGGGTCCCCGGCGCGCGCAGATCCGGCGGCGCCCATCGGCACCAGCCGGTGGCGATCGGCGTCGAGTCGGCGTTCGAGCCGTCCCAGTCCTCGTGCGGCGCTGACCCCGGAGACCGCCACCGGCACCCGCAGGGGGGCCAGCCCTGACTTGGCCTGGGCGCGGCTGGCGTCACCCGCCTCCACGACTCGCGTCCGCAGCGAGCGAGGCAGGGCGACGCGGGGCGCAGGAGCCGGGGTCCCGGTGGCGCCGTCGAGGAGGTCCAGCATCTCGGCGGCAGGTGTCACACCGGCGACCGGGGAGGCACCCCCGGCAAAGCCATAGGCCACGGCCCCGATCAACCGGCCGTCCTCGGCGTACACCGGTGATCCCGACATCCCGGCCCAGATCCCGGCCCGCTCGATCTCGGGGGAGCTCAGCCGGACCACGACCAGGTCGATGCCGGGCACCAGGCCGTCCTCGAGCCGGCCCACCACCTCGCCGGTGAACTCCTCCGGCTCCGTGCCTTGGGTGACGGTGAGGCCGGTCACCGGTTGTCCCGGAGACACCGAGCCGGCCGGGTAGGGCGCCGGGCAGGGCTGCCCGACCGCGGAGTGCGCCGGCGGCACCGTGGCCACGAGCGCCACGGCGAGCGCTCCGGCGGCGGTCGCCGCGACCCTGCGGTTCCGGCGGCCGACGGGACTGGTCCTGGTGTGAGCCTTCATGGTGGCTGTCCCCCGATCTAGGTGGTTTCCTCCCTATTCCTAATGCTCACCGCATGTCGGACGGTATGGCCTCTTCGGGTCACTCCTTGCGGGCACGGGCGATCGCCCGAGTCGGGTGATCAGCCCCACCGCATCGTGGGGAGCGCGGCCCTTGGCGTCGTTGTCGAAGTAGACGTAGACGTCACGCCGCTCGGCCCACTCGTGGCACCGCGCGGCCCAGGTCGCCAGGGCGTCGGGGCCGTAGCCGCTGGCGTAGAGCTCGGTGTCGCCATGCAACCGGACGTAGACGAAGTCGCTGGTCTCCGCTCGGTCCATCGCGGCCATCGGCCACCGGCCCGCGGTGTCGGCGACGACGCAGCCGATGTCGTGGTGTCGCAACAGGGCGTACGCCGCGGGAGTGGCGAAGGTCGCGCTGCGGAACTCCAACGCATGCCGCAGCGGCCGGTCGGCGTCGGCTACGGTCAACGCCCGGTCGTCGGGGACCTTGGTGTCGTGTTGTCGGGCCAGCGCGGCGGCCTCGGCGGTGCTCCGGGGGAGGAGCGCGAAGAAGTCGGCCAGCCGCTCCTCGGCGTACCTCAGGCTCTCTGGCAGCTGCCACAGCACCGGACCCAGCTTCGGGCCCAGGGCCAGGACGCCGGAAGCGAAGAAGTTGGCCAGCGGGATCTCCACGTCCCGCAGCTTCTTCATGTGCGTGATGAAGCGACCGCCCTTGACCGCGAAGACGAAGTCCTCGGGCGTCTCCTCGCGCCACCGCTCGTAGGCCGAGGGTCGCTGCAGGGAGTAGAACGAGCCGTTGATCTCGACCGATGACATCCGCTCGGCCGCGAACGACAGCTCTTGGCGGTGCGGAAGCCCACGAGGGTAGAAGTCACCACGCCACCCGGGGTAAGTCCATCCCGAGATACCGACCCGGATCCGCCCCACGAGGGTCTGGTCAGTGACCGCTGAGCTCGCTGAGGAACGCCTTGCCGCGCTCGCTGCGCGGGTCCTCCAGAACCTGCTGGGGGGTGCCCTCCTCGACGATGTGCTTGTCCGCCATCAGCACCACCCGGTCCGCGGCCCTGCGGGCGAAGCGCATCTCGTGGGTCACGACGACCATCGTCATCCCCTCGTCGGCCAGCGTGCGCATCACGTGGAGCACCTCCCCGACGAGCTCGGGGTCGAGCGCCGAGGTGGGCTCGTCGAAGAGCATCACCTCGGGGTCCATCGCCAGTGCCCGGGCGATCGCCACGCGCTGCTGCTGTCCGCCGGAGAGCTTCTCGGGGTAGGCCTCGGCCTTGTCCGAGAGCCCGACGCGATCCAGCAGCTCGAGGGCCTTGGCGCGGGCCTCTGCCTTGGGACGGCCCAGCACGTCGCGCTGGGCCATCGTGAGGTTGTCGACGACCTTCATGTGCGGGAAGAGGTTGAAGGCCTGGAAGACCATCCCGATCCGGCTGCGGATGTGGTTGAGGTGCTTCTCCTTGTAGACCAGCTTCTCACCGGCCACATGGATGGTGCCGCCCTGGATCTTCTCCAGGCCGTTGATGCAGCGCAGCAGTGTGCTCTTGCCGGCACCCGAGGGTCCGATCAGCACCACGACCTGCCGGGGCTGCACGTCGAGGTCCACGCCCTCGAGCACCACCGTGTCGCCGAACTTCTTCAGGATGTCGCGCATCCGGACCAGGGGCTCGCCCGAGCCCCCACTGACAGAATCTCGTGCCTCGGCTTCGGTCACGGGTCACCTCCGGTGGGCGGCAAGTCGGTGCTCCAGGCGGTTCACCAGGAACGTGAGCGTCATCACGATCACGAGGTAGTACAGCGCCACGATGATGTACATCGTCAGCGGCTGGTAGGTCGATGCGGCGAGGTTGCGGGAGGTCTGGAACAGCTCGGTCATGCCGATGAAGGACACCAGCGAGGAGTCCTTGACGGCGATGATGAACTGGCTGGCCAGCACCGGCAGGATCGCCCGCATCGCCAGCGGGGCCCGCACCCGGCGCAGCGTCTTGAGCCGGGACATGCCCAGCGACCGGGAGGCCTCGTTGAGGCCGTCGGGCACTGACTGGAAGCCGGAGCGGATGATCTCGGCGATGTAGGCGGCGTTGTGCACCGCCAACGCGGCCGCTCCGGCCCAGAAGGCCGGCAGCAGCACGATCTCGGTGATCCCGAAGTAGAGCACGAAGATCTGGGTGATCAGCGGTGTCCCGCGGATCAGCCCGATGAACGCGGTGGCCGCCCAGCGGAGCGGGGCGATGGAGCTCATCGCCATCGCGGCCACGCCGGCCCCGAGCACCATCGCGATCGCCAGCGACGTGGCGGTCAGCGTGAGCGTGACCCGCGCCGCCTCCAGGAACAGCGGCGCGGTGTCGACGAGGTAGTCGAAGAAGTTCACGATTTCGAGATGTCCTGGCCGAACCACTTCATGCTGATCTCGGCATAGGTGCCGTTGTCCTTGATCGCGGCCAAGGCGTCGTTCAACTCTTGCTGCAGCCCCGCGTTGCCGTCCTTGACCGCGAAGGCCGGCTCCTCGGTGTAGAGCGGCTCACCGCACACCCGCAGATTGCGGTCGGCCTGCTCGATCTGGTAGAGCCCGACCAGCCGGTCGGTCATCGCGCCATCCAGCCGACCGGTGTCGACATCCTGCAGCGCGGTGACGTCGGAGGTGAACGTCCGGATGTCGCCCACCCAGTCCTCGTCGATGAGGAACGACTCGTATGTCGTGCCGGTGGCCACGCCCACCGTCGGGTTGTCCATCTGGGTCGGGTCCTCGCAGTCGCTGTCCTCGCGGACGAACAGCGTGGCGCCCGAGGTGTAGTAGCTGTCGGTGAAGTCGACCGCCTTGTCACGTTCCTCGGTCGGTGTCATCGACGCGATCAGCACGTCGTAGCGATTGCTGATCAGCCCCTGGATCAAGGTGTCGAACGCGCCGGTCTCTGCCTTCAGATCCAGCCCCATCTCGTCGGCGATCGCGGCGGCGATGTCGTAGTCGAACCCGGTCAGCTCGTTGTTCTCGAAGTGGCTGAACGGCCGGAACTCGCCGCTCATCGCCGCGACCAGCTCGCCGTCGTTGAGCAGCTGCGCCTCGGACCCGCCACTGCCGCTGTCGCTTGCGGTGTCGCTGTCGCCGTCTCCGCCGCAGGCTGCCAGCGTGAACAGCGCAGCCCCGGCGAGCACGGCGGTGAGTGTGCGAGCCGAACGACGGCCAGGTGCGCTGCGGGTCTGGGGGTGCTTGCGCGATCGCATTGCGTGGTCTCCTCTACTCGCCGGTACGCCGAGCCATGACGCTATTCCTCCACGGGGGGGCGGCACAACGCCACTCGCCGGTGGGCCTGTTGGGCCGTGTCGCCGCGCTGGTGGCGTTTTGTCGGGTCCGCGGCTCGGGTAGACAGAACCAATGAGCAGCCCGCTGGAGGTCCTCGAACCTCGAGACGTCGTCCTGGGCCGGACCACCCATGTCCGACGTCTGGTCCCCCACAAGGTGCGCCGCACCATCGGCGCCTGGTGCTTCGTCGACCACTACGGCCCCGACGACATCACCGGCACGGGGGGCATGTGGGTCCCTCCGCATCCGCACACCGGGCTGCAGACCGTGACGTGGTTGTTCGAGGGTCTCGGCCGGCACACCGACAGTCTCGGTTCCGAGCAGCTGATTCGACCCGGCCAGCTCAACGTGATGACGGCCGGTCATGGCATCTGTCACGCCGAGGTCTCCCCGGCCCACGCGCCGCCCACCCTGCACGGCGTGCAGCTCTGGGTCGCGCTGCCCGACGAGCATCGCGATCGCGCCGGTCCTGACTTCACCCATCTCGACGCGCTGCCCACGCTGGCCATCGGCGACGCTGAGGTGACCGTGATGGTCGGTGCGCTGGGCGGTCTCTCCTCACCCGCGCCGGCGTACACGCCGTTGCTGGGGGCACAGCTGAAGCTGGCCGAGGGTGGACGGGTGAGGCTCCCAGTCGAGGAGGGACACGAGCACGGCCTGCTCGCCGTGGACACTGACGTGAGCGTGGAGGGCGCCCCGCTCGAGGCCCGCCGTCTGGCCTACCTGCCTCCTGGCAAGGCCGCGTTGACCGTGACCGCGGCGGGGCCGGCGACCGTCCTGCTGCTCGGCGGCCAGCCGTTCACCGAGCGGCTGGTCATGTGGTGGAACTTCATCGCGCGCAGCCACGAGGAGATCGTCGAGCAGCGCGCCGCGTGGAACGGCACCGGCCTGCGCGACGTCCCGGCCCGGTTCGGCGAGGTGCGCGGGTTCGACGGCGATCGGCTGCTGGCTCCGCCCATGCCGACGACCCGGTTGCAGCCACGCTGAGCGTCGGAAGTGGCGGATGCGGCTCGTGTGACGCACAATAGGGGGGGACAACTGCACACGCGCAGAACGCTGGCCGTGCCGCCACGGTGTGGACGAATGCTCGAGACCGCTGGGGAAGGCGTATCTCGACGCCGGATCACCACACCAGGGAGGCCACGGTGAGTTCTCGACCAGCGACCAGGGGCGTCATCTACGTCCACTCGGCGCCCTCCGCCCTGTGCCCGCACATTGAGTGGGCCGTCGGTGGGGTGCTCGGTGCCGCCTTCCAACTCTCGTGGACTCCTCAGTCCGCGCAGGCCGGCACCTACCGAGCCGAGCACTCCTGGGCGGGCGAGCCCGGCACGGCCGCGGCCATCGCCTCTGCGCTGCGCGGCTGGAGCCATCTCCGCTTCGAGATCACCGAGGAGCCGACCACCTCGACCGAAGGCTCTCGCTACTCCTACACCCCCCAGCTCGGCGTCTTCCACGCCGTGACCGGCATCCACGGGGACATCATGATCCCCGAGGACCGGCTCAAGGCGGCGGTCCTGCGGGCCTCGCTCCAGGAGACGACGCTGGAGCTGGAGATCCACTGCCTGCTCGGCAAGCCCTGGGACGACGAGCTGGAGACCTTCCGCCATGCCGGCGACGGCGCTCCGGTCCGGTGGCTGCACCAGGTCGTCTGACCCCGGCTTCTCGGGAGCCGGCCTAGAGTGGGATGTTGCCGTGTCGGCCGCGCGCCCCGGGCGTGGCGGCGAGGGCATCGGCGATGGCCCGGGCAACCGCCGTGCGGGTCCGCGAGGGCTCCACGATCTCGTCGACCACCCCGATCTCCACGGCCGCCTCGACACCGCCCGCGAGCCGCTCGTGCTCGAGGGCCAACTCGCTCTCGACCTGGGGACGCAGCTCTCGCTCGACCTCGAGCAGCCTGCGGCGATGCAGGATGCGGACCGCCGCCACGGCACCCATGACCGCCACCTCGGCCCCCGGCCAGGCGAAGACCCGGGTGGCCCCAAGCGCCCGGGAGTTCATCGCGACGTAGGCGCCGCCGTAGGTCTTGCGGGTCACCACGGTGACCCGGGGGACCGTGCACTCGGAGAACGCGTGCAGCAGCTTGGCTCCACGGCGGACCACCCCGTCCCACTCCTGGCCGACGCCGGGCAGATATCCGGGCACGTCCACCAGGACCACCAGCGGCACGCCGAAGGCGTCGCACATCCGCACGAAGCGGGCCGCCTTCTCCGCGGAGGCGGAGTCCAGGCAGCCACCGAGCCGCAGCGGGTTGTTGGCGACCACCCCGACCGTGCGGCCGCCCAGCCGGCCCAGGGCGGTGACGATGTTGGGCGCCCAGCGAGCGTGCAGCTCGGCGGTGGTCCCCGCGTCGAGGACGTTGTCGACCAACGGGTGCACGTCGTAGGCGCGCTTGACGCTCTCGGGGAGGACGGCGGCCAGGTCGACGTCCTCCACGGCGTCGGCGTCGATGGCGGCCTGCCCACCCAGCAGGCTCGCCAGCTGTCGGGCGCGCTCGAGAGCCTGAGCCTCCGAGTCGGCCAACACGTGCACCACGCCGGAGCGTCGACCGTGGGGCTCCGGACCGCCGAGCCTGAGCATGTCGACGTCCTCCCCGGTGACCGAACGGACGACGTCAGGGCCGGTCACGAAGATGCGGCCCTCCGGGCCCAGCACGACGATGTCGGTCAGCGCGGGTCCGTACGCCGCGCCGCCGGCTGCCGGTCCCAGCACCACCGACACCTGGGGGACCCGGCCGGAGGCCAGGGTCATGGCGTGGAAGACCTCTCCAACGGCGTGCAGTGAGCGGACTCCCTCGGCTAGCCTGGCCCCGCCGGAGTGCCATAGCCCGATGATCGGGACGCCGTCGGCGAGTGCCCGGTCATAGGCACGCACGATGACGCGGCAGCCCGCCTGGCCCATGGCGCCGCCCATCACGGTGGCGTCGGAGCAGAAGGCCACCACCGGCTGGGCGTCGACGGTGCCGACCGCGGCGAGCATGCCGCTGTCGTCCTCCTCGCTGACGACGTGCATCGACCCCTCGTCGAGGAGCGCGCCGAGCCGGTGCCGAGGGTTTCGGGGGTCCTGGTCGCGAGGCGGCTTGGGCGCGCGCGCCGGCGTGCCCTGAGTCGGAGCCGGGACGGCGGTCATGGGTCTCCCTGGTCGTGCGCTCGTGCGGTGGTGGGGGCTGGTCGTGCGGTGGTTGTGCGGTGTGGTGCGACGTGGCGGCTGGTGGGCCCGGTGGGGCGCTGGTCACTCGCTCCGGAAGGCGAGCGCGACGTTGTGACCGCCGAAGCCGAAGGAGTTGTTCAGCGCGGCGATGTCGCCTTGCGGCAGGTCGCGACGGCTCGAGGCCAAGTCGAGGTCGATGTCCTCGGGGTCCTCCAGGTTGATCGTCGGCGGCACGACCCGGTCCCGCAGCGCCAGCACCGTGGCGACCGACTCCAGCGCCCCGGCGGCCCCGAGCAGGTGGCCAGTCATGGATTTAGTCGATGTGACCACAATCCCGTCCGCAGCGCCGCCCAGCGCCTGGCGGATCGCCCGCGCTTCGGCGAGGTCGCCCTGCGGGGTCGAGGTCGCATGTGCGTTGACGTGGCGGAGCTCGTCGGCCTGAAGCCCGGAGTCCCGCAGTGCCATCTGCATGGCCCGCGTCGCACCCGCGCCCACCGGGTCGGGCTGGGCGATGTCGTGGGAGTCGGCGGTGATCCCCGCACCCGCTGCCTCGGCGTATACCCGGGCGCCGCGAGCGCGCGCGTGCTCCTCGGACTCCAGGACCAGCACTGCGGCACCCTCGCCGAGCACGAATCCGTCGCGGCCCCGGTCCCAGGGACGGGAGGCGCGCTGCGGCTCGTCGTTGCGACGCGAGAGCGCCATCATCTGCCCGAACGCCGCCATCGGCAGCGGGTGGACTGCGGCCTCGGTCCCGCCGGCGACCACGATGTCTGCGCGACCGAGCCGGATCTGGTCGATACCCAGGGCGATCGCCTCGTTGCCGGAGGCGCAAGCCGACACCGGCGTGTGCACGCCGGCCTTGGCGCCGATGGCCAGACCGATGCTGGCCGCCGGACCGTTGGGCATGAGCATCGGGATCGCGAGGGGAGACACCCGCCGCGGGCCCTTCTGCTGCAGCGTGTCGTAGTTCGTCAGGAGCGTCTGCACCCCTCCGATCCCGGATCCCATCGCGACGCCGACGCGCTCGGGGTCCGAGGCCGGGTCGCCGTCGGGGTCGATGACGAAGCCGGCGTCGGCCCAGGCCTGGAGTGCCGCGACCAGCGCGAGCTGGCCGGAGCGGTCCAGACGGCGAGCCTTGACCCGTTGGAGGACGTCTCCGGGTTCCACGCTCACCATCGCCCCGATCTGCGTGGAGAGCTCCGCGGCCCAGTCCTGCTTGAGCACGTCGACGCCGGACTGGCCGGCCAGCATCGCCGACCAGGTGGACGCCACGTCACCACCGAGGGGGGAGGTGGCCCCGAGGCCGGTCACAAGGACACGGGTGCTGCTCATGGTTGGTCTCACTCCTGGTGTGGCCGGCCGGCCACGAGGTCATCGCGACCGGCACAGCCGATGGGTTGGGCCAGGGTCGGCCGGGGCGGCCCGCTGGGGACTCTCAGGCCTGGGCGCCGTCGATGAAGTCCACGGCGTCGCCGACCGTCTTGAGGTTCTTCACCTCGTCGTCGGGGATGCGGACGCCGAACTTCTCCTCGGCGGCCACGACGATCTCCACCATGGACAGCGAGTCCACGTCGAGGTCGGAGACGAACTCCTTCTCCATCTGGACGTCGTCGGCGGGAACGCCGGCAACCTCCTCGACGATGGCGGCGAGGTCGGTCAGGATGTCGGTCTTGGCGGCCAAGGTGCTCTCCTTCGTGTGGTGGGTGACCCTGCGGGTCGGTCGGTGTGGAGTCGGGGCGGTGGGAGGGAGCGGTCGGGCGGACGGGTTGGGACCCCCGGGACGATCAGGGCACCTTGACGACCTGCGCGGCGTAGGCGAGTCCCGCGCCGAAGGCGATGAGCAGTGCGGTGTCGCCGCTGCGTGCCTCGCCCTCGGCGATCATCCGGTCGAGGGCCAGCGGGATCGACGCCGCCGAAGTGTTCCCCTGCTCGGCGATGTCACGGGCGATTCGGACGTGCGGCGGCAGCTTGAGCGAGCGTGCCATCGCATCGATGATGCGCATGTTCGCCTGGTGGGGCACGAACACGTCCACGTCCTCGACGCCGATGCCGGTCCGGTCCAGCGTCGCCTGGGCCACCTTGGCCATCTCGAAGGCGGCCCAGCGGAAGACCGCGTTGCCCTGCATGGTCAGGTGTGGCATCAAGGGCTTCTCCGAGGCGACCACGTCACGCCAGTCCTCGCGTTGCCGGATGAGCCCGGAGTGCTCGCCCTCCGATCCCCACACGACGGGCCCGACACCGGCGTCCTGGGACGGCCCGACGACGGCTGCGCCGGCGCCGTCGGCGAAGATGAACGCCGTGCCGCGGTCCTTGAGGTCGGTGATGTCGGAGAGACGCTCCACACCGATGACGAGCACGCGACCGGCGGACCCCGCCTTGATCATGTCGGCGGCCAGTGCGAGGCCGTGGCAGAAGCCAGCGCAGGCCGCGCTGATGTCGAAGGCCGCGGGGCGCTGGAGCTGCAGCTCGTGGGCCACGAGGGTGGCGACGGCCGGCGTCTGCAGTAGGTGCGAGACGGTGGCGACGATCACCGCGTCGATCTGCGCCGGGTCGATGCCCGCCCGCTCGATCGCCGTCCGCGACGCGGTCACCGACATCATCTGCACCGACTCGTCGTCGTCGGCGATGCGGCGCTCCCGAATCCCCGAGCGCTGCTGGATCCACTCGTCGGAGGAGTCGATGGCCTCGACGAGCTCGGAGTTCGGCACCACGCGACGAGGCCGATAGGCACCGAGGCCGAGGATGGCCGCATGCGGCGCGCCGACCGGCTCGAGCCAAGGTCGGGCGACGCGCTCGCGGCGGTCGGTGTCGGTCATGCGTCCCCCTCGGGGTGAAGTCGCACCAGCGGCTGGCCGGGGGCGACGGGGTCGCCGTCATGGACCAGCATCTCCACGACGGTCCCGCCGTGCGGGGCCATGACCGGCGTCTCCTCGCGCAGCCCGGTGACGGCGCCGACGGTCGTCCGAGCGGGGATGTGGCCGCCCTCCACGAGCTCGGGCAGGGCACGGAAGGTGCCCTTGGACGGAGCGACGAGCATCCGCCAGGTGGGAGTCGAGTCGACCGGGGACGGCTCCCCATGCTTCTCCACGAACGCGCGAGCATCGTCGAGCTGGTCGGGGGTCTTGAGCGCAAACGTCTCCACGCCCTTCATCGCCCGCCGTGCGATGCCGGTGAGCGTGCCCGCCGGGGGCATCTCGAGCAGGCCGGTCACCCCGAGGTCGAGCATGGTGTCCATGCACAGGTCCCAGCGGACCGGCCGCGCCACCTGCTCCACGATCCGCTCCAAGACTTCGGGACCGTCGTGGACGATGTGGCCGTCGCGGTTGGAGATCAGCCGGGTCCGCGGGTCGTGGGTCGACACGGCGGCGGCGAGCGTCCGGAGACGGTCCACCGCCGGCGCCATGTGCTCGGTGTGGAAGGCACCTGCCACCGAGAGCGGCGAGAGCCGGGCCCGGGCCGGCGGGTCGGCCGAGAGGGCTGCCAGCTGGTCGAGGGTCCCGGCCGCGACCACCTGACCCGGGCCGTTGTCGTTGGCCGCGGTCAGCCCGTGCTCGGCGAGCTTGGCCAGGACCGCCTCCCGGTCCCCGCCGAGCAGTGCGGTCATCGAGGTCGGCGTGGTAGCGGCGGCGAGGGCCATCGCGCGGCCGCGCTCGCGCACCAGCACCATGGCCTGCTCCGCGGTGATGGCGCGGGCGCCCGCGGCTGCGGCGAGCTCTCCGACGCTGTGGCCGGCGACCGCGCCGATCCGGCCGAAGGCGTCCGCGGGGTGCGGAAAGAGCTCCAGCGCGGCGACGAGGGCGGAGGCCACGAGGAGCGGCTGGGCGATCGCGGTGTCCCGGATGGTGTCCGCATCGGCCCTGGTGCCGTAGTGGACCAGGTCGAGGTCGGCGACGGCGGAGAGCCAGCCCATGCGCTCGGCCGACCGCGGGTCGGCCAGCCACGGCTCCAGGAAGCCTGGGGTCTGGGCACCCTGACCGGGCGCGACGATGACGAGCATGCCTTAACTGTGCCCGGTGCGACGCCGGGGTGCGCGCATGGCGCGCACGAAGATCGAGGGAGATATTTTGGAGGTTTCCTACAACTCCTGTGTGGAGTGCCACGCGGCGTCCAGTCGCCCGAGCACCAGCGCGACCCGCAGCGTGAAGGCTCCCCTAGCGTCCCCCGGCAGCACGCCGGTGACGTCGGCCACCCGGCGCAGTCGGTAGCGCACGGTGTTGGGGTGGACGAACATCGAGCGCGCGGTGCCCTCAATGGAGCCGCCCTGGTCCAGGAAGGCCGTCACGGTCCCGAGCAGTTCCGAGCCGCTGCCGCGAAGCGGCTGGTAGAGCTCGGTGACGAGGGCACGGCGGGCCGGCTCGTCGCCGTCCAGCGCCCGCTCGGGGAGCAGGTCCTGGGCCAGGACCGGCCCGTCGACCGGCCAGCCCGCGGCCGCGCGATAGCCGGCCACCGCCTCCGCCGCGGAGGCCGGAGCCTGTTGGAGGTCGGGCACGATCGGCCCGACCACCACGGGGCCGGGGCCGAAGTGTCGCGCCAGCAAGGCACCGATCCTGTCGAGGTCCGATATCCCGCCGACGATCACCACGAGGCGGTCGCCCTGGACGGCGCCGAGCGCCTCGCAGCCGGCGCGGGCCACCAGGGCGCGGACATGGTCCACCGTGGCCGCCGGGGACCGGTCGTCGGGTTCGGGGGCGCCGCCGACCAGCACCGCGACCGGGACCGGGCCGCTCCATCCCAATGCCGCCGCGCGGCTGCGGATCGATTCGTCGTGGTCGCCGCGCATGATCGAGTCCACGACCAGGGCCTCGAGCCGGGCGTCCCAGGCTCCCCGCATCTCGGCGGTCCGGGCATAGACGTCCGCGGTCGCGAAGGCGATCTCGCGGCCGTAGCGCAGGATGCTCTCCCGTACCTGGTCGGCGTGCTCCGGTGCGACCGCATCGACGAGCTCGGTCTCGGCCACCTGGATCGAGAGCCGCACCATCGCCACGGTCTGCTGCAGCGTGATCACCCCGGTGATCGAACGCGGTGCCTCCCCGAAGACCTCCACCGCCAGCTCCGGTGCGGCCCGGTCGGGGGAGCGGAACCACGCGATGAAGCTGGCGAAGCCGGCTTGCAGCACCATGGAGACCCAGGCCCGCTGCTCGGCGGTCAGCTCGCCGAACCACGGCATCTCCTGCTCCATGCGCGACAGGCAGCGCTTGGTGACCTCGCCTACCGCACGCTGCATCTGCCGCGCCACCTGGGAGCGGGACCGGGCCCGGTTCATGTGCCCACCCTAGGGAGGCGGGGCCGTGCTGTGACTCACCCCACACCCGCGCGGGCGCTGGGGCCGGACCAGGCGCGGGAGGATGAGACGGTACGCCGGTCGCTGACCGTGCTCGGCATCGACCGGGCCACGGTGGTGGGGCACAGCCTCGGCGGGGGCGTCGCGATGCAGTTCGCCTATCAGTACCCCGAGCGCACCGAGCGGCTGGTGCTGGTGGCTCCCGGCGGGCTGGGGCCGGAGGTGACGCCACTGATCCGGGCGGTGACGCTGCCGGGCTTCCACGAGGCGGTGGGACTGCTGACCCTGCCCGGCGTTCTGCAGGCGGCTACCGGCACCCTGCGCTCCCTGGCCGCGGTGGGGCCGCCGACCCTGCGCGACCTGAGGGAGATCGCGACTATCCTCGAGGCGCTCCGCGACCCGCGGGCCCGGCGGGCCCTGCAGCACGTCGTGCGGGCGTGTGTCGACCTGCGCGGTCAGGTGATCACGATGGTTGACCGGGCCTACCTCACCCGCGATCTTCCGCTGCTTGTGCCCTGGGGGAGCCACGACGTGGTGATCCCCAACCTGCACGCCGACACCGTCCGGGCGATCGCCCGCACCGCCGAGGTGGAGATCATCTTGGACTCGGGGCACTTCCCGCACAAGGACCACCCCGAGGCGTGCGTCCGGCTGGTCGAGAGCTTCGTCTGGTCCACGCGCCCGGCGCCCTACAGCCGGGCTCGGTGGCGTTCGCTGCTGCTGCACGAAGGTCAGGGCACCAACGACACCGACCGCATCGAGGACCCGCGGGTGGCGTCGAGCGCCTGACTCGGCCAGACCGCACCTGGATGCTGTGGGGGCTCAGGCGTCGCCGCCCTCCTGCTTCACGCCGCGGACTGCGGTCGGGTCGTCGATGCGGTACTTCGAGAACGCCTCCTGGACCGTCTCGGGCTTCACCTCGCCGCGCTGGGCCAGGGCCGCGAGCGCCTGGACCACGACCGACTGCGCATCGACGTGGAAGTACCGCCGCGCCGCGGCCCGGGTGTCGGCGAAGCCGAACCCATCGGTGCCCAGAGCGTGGAAGTCGCCCGGGACCCACTGGCCGATCTGGTCCTGGACCGCCCGCATGTAGTCCGAGACAGCCACGAAGGGTCCTTCGGCGTCGCGCAGCTTGTCGGTGACGTACGGCGTGCGCGGCTGGTCACCGGGGTGCAGGAGGTTCCACTCCTCGGCGGCGCCAGCATCACGGGCGAGCTCGTTCCACGAGGTCACCGACCACGTCGACGCCGCGACACCCCACTCCTCGGCCAGCATCCGGGCCGCGTCGGTGATCCACGCGAAGCCGACGCCCGAGGCCAGCAGCTGCACCTGGGGCGCACCGTCGGGCGCCGCCTGGGGAGCGTCGGCCACCTTGTAGATGCCGCGGAGCAGGCCCTCGACATCGAGGTCGTCGGGTTCCTTGGGCTGCGGCATCGGCTCGTTGTAGACGGTGAGGTAGAAGATCGTGCTCTCGCCGTCCGGGTGCTCCTCGCTCGACCCGTACATCCGGCGCAGCCCGTCCCGGACGATGTGGCCGACCTCGTAGGCCATCGCCGGGTCGTAGTGCACCACGCCCGGGTTCGTCGCGGCCAGCAGTGGGGAGTGTCCGTCGGCGTGCTGCAGTCCCTCACCGGTGAGGGTGGTGCGGCCCGCGGTGGCGCCGATGAGGAAGCCGCGCGCCATCTGGTCGGCCATCGCCCAGAACCAGTCGCCGGTGCGCTGGAACCCGAACATCGAGTAGAAGATGTAGAAGGGGATCATGTGCTCGCCGTGGGTGGCGTAGGCCGACCCCGCTGCCGTTGCGGACGCCGATGAGCCGGCTTCGGAGATGCCTTCGTGCAGCAGCTGGCCCTGGGGCGACTCCTTGTAGGCGAGCAGCAGCTTGCGGTCGACCGACTCGTAGTTCTGTCCGTGCGGGCTGTACAGCTTGTGCGTGGAGAACATCGAGTCCATCCCGAACGTCCGGAACTCGTCCGGGGCGATCGGCACGATGCGGTGCCCGATCTCGGGGTCCTTGATCAGGTCCTTGAGCAGCCGCACCAGGGCCATGGTGGTGGCCACCGGCTGCTTCCCCGAGCCCTGCTTGAGCTCGGCGTACACCGTGTCGCCGGGCAGCTTCAGCGGGGTGGCGCGCACCACCCGCCGGGGCAGCGGGCCGCCGAGTTGCGTGCGGCGCTCGAGCATGTACTCGACCTCGGGAGAGTCCGCACCGGGATGGAAGAAGGGCGGGACGCCGCGCTGGTCGTAGGAGCGATCGATGTCGCGGTCGCTGATCGGCAGGTAGAGGCGGTCGCGGAAGCGCTTGACGTTGTCGGGGGTCAGCTTCTTCATCTGGTGGGTCGCGTTGCGGCCCTCGAGCGCGTCGACGGTCCAGCCCTTGATGGTCTTGGCCAGGATCACCGTGGGCTGTCCCACGTGGTTGGAGGCGGCGTCGAAGGCGGCGAACACCTTGCGGTAGTCGTGACCACCGCGCGGCAGCTTGCGGATCTGCTCGTCGGACATGTGCTCGGCCATCTTCCGCAGCCGCGGGTCGCCGCCGAAGAAGTTCTCGCGGATGTAGGAACCCGTCTCGACGGTGTAGGTCTGGAACTGGCCATCGGGCGTGCTGTTCATCTTGTTGACGAGTGCGCCGTCGACGTCCCGGGCCAGCAGTTCGTCCCACTGGCGGCCCCACACGACCTTGATGACGTTCCATCCGGCGCCGCGGAAGATCGACTCCAGCTCCTGGATGATCTTGCCGTTGCCGCGCACCGGACCGTCGAGCTGCTGGAGATTGCAGTTGATGACGAAGGTGAGGTTGTCCAGCTCCTCGCGGGCCGCCAAGCCGATGGCGCCTAGCGACTCGGGCTCCCCCATCTCCCCGTCCCCGAGGAACGCCCAGACCCGCTGTCCGCTGGTGTCCTTGATTCCTCGGTTGTGAAGGTAGCGGTTGAACCGGGCCTGGTAGATCGCATTGAGCGGGCCGATCCCCATCGACACCGTGGGGAACTCCCAGAAGTCCGGCATCAGCCGGGGGTGGGGGTAGGACGGCAGACCATTGCCGGGACCGTGCTGCACCTCCTGGCGGAAGCGCATCAGCTTCTCCTCGTCGAGCCGACCCTCGAGGAAGGCCCGGGCATAGATGCCGGGGGAGGCGTGGCCCTGGATGAAGACCTGGTCGCCGCCGCCGTTGTGGTCCCGGCCTCGGAAGAAGTGGTTGAAGCCGACCTCGTAGAGCGACGCCGAGGACTGGTAGGTCGCGATATGACCGCCGACCTCGAGCCCCTTGCGGTTGGCGGCCGAGACGGTGATGGCCGCGTTCCACCGGATGAAGGCCCGGATCCGCCGCTCGATCTGCTCGTCTCCGGGGAACCACGGCTCGCGCTCGGGCGGGATCGTGTTGATGTAGTCGGTGCTGCGCAGCGCCGGCACCCCGACCTGCTTTTCACGGGAGCGCTCGAGCAGCTTGAGCATGACGAAGCGCGCCCGCTCGCGGCCGCGGCTGCCGATCATCGCGTCCAGCGAGTCGACCCACTCGCGGGTCTCCTCGGGGTCGATGTCGGGCAGCTGGGTGGGCAGGCCCTCGTGAATCACGACCGGGTGCTCCACGGGACGCTCGGTGCTGGACTTGTCGTTGGCCACGTGTTCCATCCTGACAGTCGAAAGAAGGGTACCGGCGAGTAGCCGAAGTCGGGCCGCGCCAGACCGCCACGGAGTCGGAGCCGAGTCGGCACCGCAGCCGCAGCGGGGAGGCTTCTGTGTGACGAGCATTCCCCACCCGGGGCGCGGCTTGCACCCGACGCGCAGTTCCGGTGGACTACTGCGCACCAGACGCTTCGGCCGCTCGGGCCGGCGTCGCAGACAGAGTGGAGGAACCCCACGTGAGCGCGACCCCCGGTGGCGCGGACACCACGAACGCTGGTGTACGGATGGGACTCAGCCCCGGGATGGTGGTCCAGGAGCTCGGCTGGGACGAGGACGTCGACGACGACCTGCGGGTCCAGATCGAGGACGCCATCGATGCCGACATGGTCGACGGAAACTACGGCAACGTCGTGGACGCCGTCGTCTTCTGGTGGCGCGACGAGGACGGCGACCTCGTCGACGCGCTCGTGGACTCCAAGACCGACCTCGTGGAGGGCGGCGTGGTCTGGCTGCTGACCCCGAAGGTCGGCCGACCCAACGCCGTCGACGCCGCCGACCTCACCGAGGCGGCACCGATCGCCGGGGTCTCGGTCACCACCACCGCCGGTGTCAGCAAGGACTGGACGGCCACCCGGCTGGTCGCGCCGAAGGGCGCCGGACGCTGATCCCGCCCCTGCACCTCGCCGCGCGAGCCCTCACCCGCGGTGCGGACCTGGTTCCCGATCTCGGCGCTGCGACCTGGGTGATCGGGAGGAGCGGCATCGTGCGGCCCTACTCCCCGCTGGTTCTCGCCCGGATGGCCGCCTCGGTGCTCGCGTGGGGGCTGGGTCCCGCGGGCGGCTTCGCGGCCCTCGCGGGTCGCAATCCGCACGGCGTCGGCCTGATCGACGAGCTGGGCGCATTGACCTATGGCGAGATCAACCGCCGCGGGACCGCGCTGGCCGACTCCTGGCGTCGGCATGGGGTGGACGCTGGGGACGGCGTCGCGATCATGGCGCGCAACCACCGAGGGTTCGTCGACGCCACCGTTGCCGCGGCCAAGCTCGGCGCGGACGTTCTCTACCTCAACACCGCCTTCGCCGGCCCTCAGCTGCTCGAGGTGCTGCAGCGCGAGCGCCCCAGCCTTCTTGTCCATGACGAGGAGTTCGCGGGGTTGCTCGCCGGCGCCGAGGATGTCAGGCGGGTCGTGGCCTGGCACGAGGGCGGTGACGTCGACGTCCCCACCCTGGAGGAGCTCATCGAGGCCGGCTCTCCGACGGCCCGACTCACGCCGCCGCCGAGGAAGAGCCGGATCGTCATCCTGACCTCGGGCACCACGGGTACTCCCAAGGGTGCCCCGCGCAACGAGGCGAGCCTCGACGCCGCGGTGGCCCTGCTCTCGCGTATGCCGCTGCGGCACCGGTGGACGACCCACGTCGCGGCCCCGCTGTTCCACACCTGGGGGCTGGCACACCTCACCCTGGCGATGCTGCTGGAGTCCACCGTGGTGCTGCGCCGCCGGTTCGACCCCGAGGACTGCCTGGCGACCGTGGCCGCCCACGGCGCCGAGTCCCTGGTCGTCATCCCGGTCATGCTCCAGCGCATCCTGAGGCTTTCGGAGGAGACGCTGTCGTCCTACGACCTTTCCACCCTGCGGGTCGTCGCTGCGTCCGGCTCGGCGTTGCCTGGCGACCTCGCGGTCGAGTGGATGGACCGTGTGGGCGACTCGCTCTACAACGTCTACGGCTCGACCGAGGTCGCCTACGCCAGCGTGGCCACCCCGAGCGACCTGCGTGAGGCGCCCGGGACGGCGGGGAAGCCGCCTCTGTTCACCGAGGTGCACGTCTACGACGAGGCCGGCCACCGGCTTGCGCGTGGACAGACGGGCCGGATCTTCGTCGGCAACGGGCTGCTCTTCGAGGGCTACACCGGCGGTGGGTCGAAGGAGATCATCGACGGCCTGATGAGCACCGGCGACCTCGGCTACTTCGACGACCACGGGCGGCTGTTCGTGGTCGGCAGGGACGACGAGATGATCGTCTCCGGCGGCGAGAACGTCTTTCCCGCGGAGGTGGAGGACTGTCTGTCCCGGCATCCGGAGGTGCACGAGGCTGCCGCGGTCGGTGTCGACGACCCCGACTACGGCAGCCGCCTTCGTGCGTTCGTGGTCCGCGAGGCGGGCTCCTCGGTCTCCGGTGAGGACCTCCAGCAGCACGTGAAGGCCCACCTGGCCCGCTTCAAGGTGCCCCGCGAGGTGGTGTTCCTCGACGAGCTGCCACGCAATGCCACCGGCAAGCTGCTCAAGCGCGAGCTCGCCGAGTGGGAGGAGGGCCCGTGACCGCCACCGAGCTCGTCCTCGGCGCTCGCGCGCCCGACTTCGCGCTGCGCGACCAGCACGGCCAGGCGTTCCGGCTCGACTCGTTCCGGGGGGCACGCAACGTCGTCCTGGTGTTCTACCCGTGGGCCTTCAGCAACGTCTGCAGCAGCGAGCTGGCCGACTTGCGGGACGCCTGGCCGATGTTCGCGCGCCACGAGGTGGAGATCGCGGCGGTGTCGTGCGACCCCCTCTACTCGATCCGGGCGTTCGCGGACCGGGAGGGGATCGACTTCCCGATGCTCTCCGACTTCTGGCCTCACGGCCAGGTGGCCTCGGCGTACGGCGTCTTCGACGCTGAGCGCGGATGCGCTCGCCGCTCGACCTTCATCATCGACAGGCAGGGACAGGTTGCCTGGGTGGTGCACAACGCGTTGCCGGATGCCCGAAACCTCCGGGAGTATGCCGAAGTGCTCGACCGACTTTCCTGAGGAGAGGGCAAAATCTCTCCGGCCCACCTGACAGGTACTCAGGTCACCCGGCATGATGGTGGCCAGCGGCCGCTGGTGACCCGAGACGCCAGCGGCCGCTCCATTTGTTCTCTCTCCATGCGCGGTACTGACGTCTTGCGCTTCGTCGGCGCAATGGTGTTGAGCGGGCAATGGGGAGAATGCCGTGCTACACGTGATCGACGACTGGCTCTCATCACGGGTGCACTGCTCCGTGCGGGCCTCGGGGTCGGTGAGCCGGCCCGCGAGTCCGCCAGCGGGACGTCGACGGGGAGGTCGGCCGGCGATGTTCTCGATGCGCAGGGTCGGCGGGGCTGCGGACCTCGTGGAGAACCCCGGGTTGGCGGGCGACACGGATGAGGATGGCCTGCCGGACGGCCGGCGGATCGTGAACGGACCGACACGTCCGGAGTGGGTCGCGGACGTCGCCCACCGGGGAAAGGCACTCGGTGCGGATTCGCGTTCCGGACCTGGCGACCTCGACCACCTCGACCACCCTGCGGTCCACGGTTGCGGTCAAGCCGGGCACGTACTACCGCGCGAGCGGCTGGGTGCGCAGCGAGGGCGTGCAGCCCACGGTTGCGACCGCGGGAGCCGGCCACGAGCGCGTCGCCGGTCCGGCTCAAGGTGGTTCGGCGCGACGAATCGCACCACCATCGCCGAGTCGTGGTCGGACTTCGGCCTGGGGCTGCACCCGCTCGGGACCGGGAAGGGCGGAGCGGACGGCACCTGGGGTCGTGATGCGTTGCCGTGGGACAACGAGCGGGGCAGCTACGCCACGGCGTACAACCATCGCTGGGGCTACAAGCCCAGTGACGCGCGACCGGGTGCATGGTTCGGTGCCGCAGCCATGGACTACATCTGACTCGAGCACCGTGCCGGGTGGGAGCCGGTCACCGGAGCGCGAGTCGTGCCGCCTTCGCGTCGAACGTACGGCTGAGGCCCGTCGTCCACAACCCGGGCACTGCCCCGACCGCCTTCCACGTCGAGGTCCCCGCCGGCTTCGTCAACAGGCAGCTTCCCGCGAGGCTGGCCGCGGCTGACCGGGTCGCGGGCGAGTCGGTGCCGCTGAGGAGGGTCAGCGACGGCGTCTCCTTCTCCGGCGAGCTCGCGGGCGGACGCTCGATGCTGGTGCGGATCGGCCAGGCTTCCGCCGGGTGATGTGGTCCGGGCTTCTGGCGTAGGCTGCGCACCGCCTCGGGGCGCATAGCTCAGCGGTAGAGCACTGGTCTTACAAACCAGTAGTCGTAGGTTCAAGTCCTACTGCGCCCACACAAATAAGCAGGCCAGAGGTCCCTGTGACCACTATGGTTCCTAAACCAGATTGGTCACTGGGGCAACTGGGGGCCGAAACCCCCTTGACCTGCTGGCGACTCTGGTGATGGACGGGCGGCTAACGGGACACGCCCCTGAAGACTGCCGGATCGCGTGTGACGCTCGCGGGGGAGGAGTCGCTGGCTCGCATCTGCAACGCGATCCGCAGCTCCACCGCCGACCGGTCCAACCACTTGAACATGACCCTGCTGGCAACCTTCGACAAGCACGGCGCCACCTACGACCACGTTCCCCCGGCCCCAAGCGGTCCCGCCGGTCGGGCAAGAGATGCCCGGCCAGATGGGCTTTTGCTTCAACCGGTCCGGGGTGCGCATCCCCACCCTGGCGATCTCCCCAGGGGACCGCACGCGATCGAGAGTCCCTCCTCGCCGAGGTCGAACGATTCCAGCGCCCGGGCCACCAAGTCGGGCTGCCTGCGGCCAGTATCGGCGCTCAGCTCCCCCCGTCGCTGGCTGGCACCGCCGGTTGCCCCCCGCCCTCGCGCAGGGCGACGATGCGGGCGCGGCGGTAGTTGAACACACCGCCCAGCAGGAACAGGACGCTGCCGATGACGTACTGACCTGCGAGGAAGGCATCGACAGTGCGTTGATCGGCGGCGCTCTGCATGGTGAACAGGTACGGGATGGATGCGACCACGAACAGCATCGACCCCGTCACGAAGGTGATGGCCGTGAGGTTCATGAATTGGAGGGTGCGCATGTTCGGTGCCCGGATGACTTCGAGAACGTTGATCACCGCCCCGAAGACGAACAGCAGGCCGCCGATGATGAAGGTCCAGGAGCCGGCCGCGAACCACCCGACTGCATTCAGGAAGAAGACGCTGCCGGCGGCGAACAGCACGCTGCCCACCAGGTAGCTGAGCGCGGCCCATGCCTCGTACCGGTCCCAGATGGTGAGTTTGCGCTGGAGCGCGCCCCGGTAGCGGACCACTTCGAGCAGGTCATGGGCCGTGACCGCTATGTACATCAGGGATGCGAAGAAGAAGACCCAGGCCCCGCGGTCGGATACGCTCTCGGGCTCCGGGAAGAACAGCACGCTGCCCCAGATGAACATCACCCCACCGGCGAGGTAGACAGTGGTGTTGATGGTCTCCCACGTGAGGTGGTCGCGCCCACCCGGGTGCCGGCTGGCAAGGGCGTGCTCTCTCGGTCGGTTGACAAACAGGTGGGGCACGGGCGACAACCTATCACCGGCCAAACACGCATTCCCGCAGGACAACCCGCCATTCCGTGCCCCTGCCCGACACCACAGATGCGGAACGTCGGCGCTTCCCGCGTCAACGCTTGTCGGGTCTTGGATCCCGCAACGACTCGACCGAGAACGCTCCGCGTGACCTGCCCCACTTCGCCGCGTAGCGTGCGCCCGCGGCCGTGTCGCTCCGCCGGGAGCTGACTGTCTTCGCCTGGGGGTTGAAGCCTTCGGGACGGTGACCGTCATCCGAACAGCGACGCCTTCGACCGTCGCAGCCTGCGTCAACACCGACCATGAGGGGCTGCTGATCTCTACGCGTACATCCGCGTGTTCGTAGAGCGTCCCCGTCCCGGCGACTTCTACGGACGGGTCTACCGGAACGGCGCAAAGGCCGCACCGGTGGCCGAGGCCACCGATCTGGTCCTGCGCTACGGCACCCACCTCGCTCTCGACCGGTCGACCTTCATCATCCCCTCGCACGGGATCACGGCGGTGATCGGCCCCAACGGGTCGGGGAAGTCGACCGTCCTCAACGCGGTTGCGGCCCTGCTTCCGGTCGCGTCCGGAGCCTTGAGGGTGCTCGGTAGGAGTGCCCGGGAGGCGCGTGGCGAGATCAGCTACGTCCTGCAGTCGATGGTTGTTCCCCCCACCACTCCGATGACTGTCCGGGAGACGGTGCGGATGGGCCGCTATCCCAGCTCCGGCTGGTGGAGGCCCTTCACCAGCACGGATCGCGAACGGATCGACCAGCGCTGCGGAGGCTGCAGATCGAGGACCTGGCCGGGCGCCACCTCCATGAGCTCTCCGGAGGGCAGCGCCAGCGGGTGTACGTCGCCCAAGGGCTGGTCCAGGAGCACGCAGTGCTGCTGCTCGACGAGCCGCTGACCGGGCTAGACATCGTATCCGCACGGACCATCGACACCATCATCCACGAGGAACGTGACCGTGGCGGGTCCGTCGTACTCACCACCCATGACCTCGACGAGGCAAGGGCAGCCGACCACGTGCTGCTCGTCAGTGGCCGTGTCATCGCCAGCGGGCCGCCCGAGGAAGTCTGCGCCCGACGCAACATCGAGGTCGCCTTCGGCCTCGGGAACCTGCACGCGTGGCAGGGCTTCCTCGACGACCCCGCCCACGAACCGCACACATAGCGTGTCGCCGGCCCTCGGACTCCTCAGCGAGATCATCATCGCCTCCGGTCTGGTGTTGGGGACCTACCACCTAGCACCTGCAACTCAGCTGCTAGGGCGGGCTCGATGGCTTCAGGAGCTACCCGGTTGACTGCCCAAGAGGGGCCGACTCGATCTTCGAGCGTCATCTGGGAGACCGAACTGATCGGTGAGGATCGCGCGAACCTGGTCAGCGATCTGCTGCGCGTCCCTCAGACTCGGGTCGCCGGTGACGACAACGTGAGCGGACCCGGGGGGGGGGGGGGGGGCGTCCGAAGCCCGGTTTTGCAGATGCAGATGATGGATGTCGACGACGCCCGCGACGCAGAACACCGCCATCTAGCGGCAACATTCACACCGGACCCGTGCGGAGGATCAGGAGTTGGCGAACTCCACCCGGGGCGGGCACCCGTCCGGCGTAGGCGCTCTTGATGTAGCCGGGCCCGCCAGGCACCTTGTCCATCTGCGTGAGGGAGATGGCCGGCTGGACGCCGTACCAGCAGGGGGGCGACTCGATCCCGAGTTGAGGGCGTTGATCGTGACCGCCCTGCCCATGGAGCCCGAAACCTAGGCCTTGACCTCCCGTCCGGTCTCCTCCTCGGCCCAGTCGAGTCGACGGGCGTCCTGGGTGGAAGCGGCGTTGCCCCACGAGGCCACGTGCAGGTCCCCGCAGGCGATGACCCAGCCGTCGCGGCGCAGAGCGTCGAGCCACGGGCCCTCGATCCGGTTGCTGGCCGTGCGACCCTGGCCGTGACACCACCAAAGACGATCGTCACGCGGAGCGTGACTGTGCGACCATCGCTACTCGGAACACGAAGCACGTCGACCCCCTCGGCGTCCCTTGCCTCAGTCCATGGGAGACAACCGCGCGCCCGCGGGAGTGATCGTCGCCGATGCCTCGTCATTTCGGCGTTGCTCAGCGCCGGTGGGCCTGGGGCACGTGCGCCCCGGGATCCGGTGTCCGGTCGACCTGCTCACGGACGGAGAGCGAGACATGGCGCCAGCACTGCACATCTGCGCAGATCCGCGAGGCCGGTGTCGTGGCGATCCCGCCTGCCGGCGGGTCGTCAGTGTCGCGACGGCGGCGGGGCAGTGTCGACGAACGCCTCAGCCGGCGGGCCCTGCGGCGGCTGGTCCGCGGGGTACCCGCTGGGTCGGCGGAGCTCTGCTGCCCGTACGGCGACCACGCCGGCGATGACCAGGATGCCTCCCAGCCCCTGGACCTCGCTCGGCCTCTCTCCGAGCAGCACCCAGGCGAAGCCAACCGCGAAGAGCACCTCGGTGAGGCCGAGGAACGACGCAAGGCGGGCGCCGACGGCTCGGGCGGCAGCGATGCCGGTCCAGTAGGACAGCGCAGCGGCCACGAGGGCAAGAAGCGACATCGGGACCCACCACGGGACGGGCGCGCCGGTCAGCTCCACCGAGCTTGTGGTGCCGTGCAGGGCGAGGATGCCGACCAGGCCGGCGGCGACGAGCACGAGGGCGCCGAGGAGCAGTCCGAGCCCGGCCAGGGCGATCGGGGGGAGGGAACGCTCGGCCTGCTCGGCGGAGAGCACGAAGTAGACGGCCAGGCCCACGGCGGCGAACAGCGCCCACACGACGCCGATCCCCGAGACCTGGACCCCGGAGAACAGTCCGAGCACCAGGGTCAGGCCCACCACGGCCAGCAGCACCCCGGCCCCGGTCAGCCGATCGGGACGCTGGCCGTGGACCACCCAGAGCCAGCCGACGATGAGGACGACCGCGAGGTACTCCAGGAGCAACGCCACCCCGACCGACAAGGTCTCCACCGCGGAGAAGTAGGCCAGCTGAGCTCCGGCCACACCGAAGAAGCCATAGGCCGCAACGGTCGGCAGGTTGCGGGGCAGGAGCCACCAGCGACCCCGCATCGACCACACCACGGCGGGGAGCAGCACGAGCGCGCCGCCACCGACCCGCAGTGTCACCACCGCGGCAGGAGACCAGCCCGCTTGGATCAGCGGTTTGCCCAGGGCACCGGCAATGCCGAAGGCCGCGGCCGACACCAAGGCCACTGCCACCCCCCACCACAGCTGGGGACGGACCGCGGACCGCTCCTGGCTCATGCTCGACCCTCCTCGGTCAGTCGCGTTCGGTCACGAGCTTTGGATAGTTACGCTAGTGACGATAGGACGCGCAACCGTCAGGAGTCAAAATGCCTTTTGAGCATGATAGCGAGGTGGCGCTCGCCAACGCAGCAGCACTGGTGAACACCGAGCCCCGCGACAGCGCCGGCGCCGAACGCCCCGAGCTGCTGCCCGACCTGGCTGCCCTCGTCGCCTTCATCTCCGAGTGGGACTGGAGCGGTCCGCGACCGCGCACCGACGACGAGCTCGACCGGGTGCGGGCTCTGCGCCCCCGGCTGAGACGGCTGTGGACCGCCCCGCTTCCTGAGCAGGTCGGCGGGGTCAACTCGCTGCTCGCCGAGCACCGGGCACTCCCTCGCCTGGTCCGGCACGGCACCTACGGCTGGCACATCCACGCCACCGACGACGACGCACCCCTCCACGCCCGGATGGCCGTCGAGGCAGCGATGGCGCTCGTCGACCTCGTCCGCGCCGGGGAGACCCAGCGGCTACGCGTCTGCGCCGCCGACGACTGCGACAACGTGTTGGTCGATCTCAGCCGCAACCGGTCCAAGATCTACTGCGACCAGACCTGCGCGAACAAGGCCCACGCCGCCGCGTACCGAGCCCGCAAACACGACCAGACATGAGCGAGGCCCAGGCTCGGGTCATGGCACGATGGCAAGCCAGCTGAAGGCGCCGTAGCTGTCAGCACTGTGGACAGGGCTGCTACGAACCACTCAGGAGGCTTGACCGATGGAGCTCATCCCGGGAAACACGCTGATCACTGCGAGCCCCCAGGAGGGCCGCGAGCTCGCGATCGCGATGGCACGCAAGACGATCGGGGCGATCCAGCCGGACGCCGAGACACGTCAGACGCTGCGACCGGGCTACGCCACCGACGCCGAGGCGCTGACCATGGCGGGCCACGTCGTGGCGGTGGAGTTCGCGACTATCGCCGCTGCGAACAACTACTGGCGCGACCAGGCGTCTTGAGGCGCCGCTGATGGGGGACCCGGCCGAGCTCGACAGCGGAGTCGCCTGGGAGGACCAGCGATCCCGGTACGACGCGTGGCGCGCGAGGTGCCCGATCGCGCACGAGGACGGCTCCTGGGTCCTTCTGGGCCATGCCGAGGCGATGGTCGCTGCAACAGACCCCGAGACGTTCTCCAGCCGGATCAGTGCGCGCCGCGCCATCCCCAACACGCTCGACGGCGGTGAGCACCGCGCCTACCGGGAGGTCGTGGACCGCTACCTCACACCAGAGCGGGTGGCACGCGAGGAGGCACAGTGCCGCCGGCACGCTGCAGCGATCGTCGCCGCCCTCCCGCGTGGGGTGACCGTGAAGACGATCGCCGCCATCGGCACACCGTACGCCGTGCGCGCGCAGTCCTCGTGGCTCGGTTGGGGCGCGGACCTGGAGGACGAGTTGGTCGAGTGGATGCGCGACAACCACGCTGCCACCCGGTCGGGTGAGCGCGCTCGGACCACTGAGGTGGCCGCGCGGTTCGATCGCCTGATCCGCGGTTTGATCGAGCAGCGCCGGGGTGCGGCGGTGTCCGACGTCACCGGTGAGCTGATGAACGACACCGTCGACGGCAGACCACTGACCGACGAGGAGATCGTGTCGATCCTTCGCAACTGGACGGCCGGAGACCTCGGGTCGCTTGCCACGTCGGTGGGTGTCCTCGTCCACTTCCTGGCGGCAACGCCTGAGGTGCAGCACGTGCTGCGTGCGCTGGTGGCGGCCGGCGACCACGCGGCGCTGGAGGCGGCGGTGGAGGAGATCCTGCGCATCGACGACCCGTTCGTGTCGAACCGCCGCGTGACCACGCGGGAGGTCAGTCTCGGCGGCGAGCGCATCCCGGAGCGCTCGCTCGTCCTGGTGAACTGGACGGCTGCGAACCGCGACCCGCTGGTGTTCGGCGACCCCGACCGGTTCGACCCGGCGGGCAACTCCCACGCCAACCTGGTGTTCGGCATCGGGCCGCATGTGTGCCCAGGTCGGGCCCTGACCCTGATGGAGCTGCGCGTGATGCTGGAGGAGCTGCTGGGCGCGACGACCCGGATCGAGCCCGCCACGGACCGCCCCGCCGTACGGGAGACGCCGCCGGTCGGCGGCTGGTCGCGGGTCCCGGTCGTGCTGCGGTAGGAACTCGCGCGAGCCCGACCCGGCCCGGCACGCGCTCAGCGAACCTCGAACAAGCCCTTCGCGCCGCGCTCGGCGTCGATCATGACGTGGCTGACGAACGGGTAGGTCCCGGCCTCGGGGAACTCCAACTCCACGAAGCCGCCCTGCGCCGGCAGCAGGGGGAGCACCTGCGCCCCGCCCGCACCGCTGCCCCCGCCCGACCGCGACCGCAACCTGTAGGCGCCCTCGGTCCACACGGTGTCGTACTGCCCCCCGATGACATGGAACGAGGTGGCGCGGTTCGGTCCCGCGTCCAGCACCCAGACGCGGACACGCTCATCGACGCGGGCGGACAGCGGGTCGAAGGCGTACTGGTTGGCGTAGCCGTTGAACACCACCGCGTCGGGCCGCTCGCGCTGCAGCTTGCCCAGGTCCACCAGCGAGCCGTCAGCCCCGAGGTAGTACTCCGACTGGACCAAGACGTAGCTGCGGTCCACTTCGGGCAGGTTGCGCGGCTCGATCACGACCGCGCCGAACATGCCGTTGGCGATGTGGGCGCTCATCGGCGCCGTCGAGCAGTGGTACATCCAGATGCCCGCCTTCGTCGCGGTGAAGCGGTAGACCAGCGATTCACCGGGCGCGATCGTGCGCATCGGCCGGCCCGGGGCGAGCGCGCCGGCGTGGAAGTCGATCGAGTGTCCGATCGACCCGTCGTTGACCAGCCTCACCTCCAACACGTCACCCACCCGGCCGTGCAGCAGCGGCCCGGGTGCGGTGCCCCCGAACGTCCACAGCTTCTGTGTGAACCCCGGCGACACGTCCCGCTCCTCTTCCTCGACGCGCAAGGTCACCTTGCGGCCCCGTCGGTCGTCCAGGGGCGTCAGCGCCGCGTCCCGCGCCTCGAAGCCGTCGCCGGGGTCGGTGTGGAGGTCGAACCCCTCGGGCTGGCCTCCTTCGGAGTCGTCCGCGTGGGTGCTGTGGTCGTGGGTCTCGACAGGCTCGACCGCCGAGGAGCCAGGCTCGACCGCCGACCCGGGCTCGACCGCCGAGGACCCAGTACTCGTCATCGATGCGGGTGCGTCGGTCACGCGGACGTCGAGCACCATCCCAATCTGCCGGTGGCCCAGCACCGAGCACCATCCGTCCAGGTTCCGACCGACCACGCCCACGTCCAGCGTCGCGGTGTCCCCGGGGGCGATGCGCTCGGACCGGGCCCCGCTGTCCAGCACGAGGTCGTGGGTGTCCTCCTCGTCGGTGTTGACCAGCTCGACCACCAGCCGGTCCCCCGCCGGCACCTCGACGGTGTCGGGGAAGTAGCGCATGTCGCGCGCCTCTACCCGTACCGTCGTGGTCTCCCCGGTCGCGGTCACCCAGGCCGAGGCCGCGGCTCGCGGAACCCCGAGCGCGAGCGGGTCGATCGCTACACCGGCCGCCACTGCCAGGACGGCCGCGGCCAGGCCGCTCACCGCGTGCCCCCATATCTGGCCGGGCGGTCGCGCGCCCGGGACGGACGGGGGAGTCGCGCCGCGGACCGCGGCGAGCTTCCCCCGCACGCCGGTCTTGATCGCCAGCACCAACAGCGGCAGGAACGCCGTCAACGCCGCGAGCACCAGCACCGAGGCCAACACCCGCACCAGCGGTGGCGACGGCAGGAGCATCAGCACCAGCCCGGCGTTGGCCGCAACCACCCGGAAGGCGCTTCCTCGGTCCAGCACGGCGGTCGCAGCCCGAACCGGCGTCGGGCCCCCTCCCAGGGCGACGGGCACGAGGTAGGCCAGCGCCCCCAGGAGCACCTGCGCCGCGAAGCCGGCTGCGGCGAGCGGTACGCCGAGCCCGAGCGCCGCGATCGCGCCCGGCCAGCCGCCGGTCGCCAGGAGGGCCACCACCAGGGCAGCCAGCAGACCGACCAGCCAGACCATCCCGGCCAGGACCGACCAGGGAGCGAAGGTCGTCGGCGGCTTGCGCCGGGCCGCGTCGACGAACGGCACGGCGAGCACCCCGATGCCGACCAGATACGTCGCGACCCCGGCCGCCACGGCGTACGTCGAACCGGCGAGGGCGCCACCGGAGGCCGCGAGCACCGCCACCACGAGGATCGGCAGCGCCCGGCCCCCGAGCCGTTCGGCGCTCCCGGCGATCCGGGTCCGCAGCATCGTGGGCCACAGCGTCAGCAGAGTGCCCAGCACCGTCAACCCGACCCAGCCGAGCACGTTGAGGGTCACGTGGGCGTAGAGGACCCGGTCGTGCCACGCCCCGGAGGGCCCGGTGGCCAGCAGCACCCCGAGCAGCGCACCCACCGGCAGCAGTGACGAGGCCGCCAGGTAGTACCGCACCACGCCGGCGAACCGGGACCCGAGGGTCGACCGCAGCTGGCGCAGCAGGGCAGCCATGTGCCAACCCGCTGCGACGGCGACCGACGCCGCCCCGACCCCGACCACGACGACCTCGTCGAGCAGGACCCCGCTGATCACGGCCAGCGCACCGAGGTTGTGCAGCCCGAGCCGGCGGATCCGGTTGCGTGCTGCCCGCTCACTCGGGGCGCTGTGCAAGAGCGTCTCGGTGAAGTGCTGGCTCCACACGTGGATCGCGTGGCTCACCGCGCCGAGAAGGAGCAGGTGCAGCATCAACCAGCGGGGTGCCGGCATCCACGGATGCACGAGTGCGACGAGGACGAGAGCGGTCAGCCATGCCATCACCGGGAGGTCGCGGAGCGGCTGGAAGCCGCGGCGTCTCGACGTCATCGGGAGCCTCCGCGAGACAGAGACGACCAGCCGGCGCAGCCGAGGAACCCCAGCACCGCGACGATGTTGAGCAGGCCGCCGACCTGCCAGGCCACGTGCGAGCCGAGCGCGTCGCCAACCCACAGGCGCAGCACCAGCGAGACGTGCAACAGCGCGAGCGGCACGGAGAGCACGGGGTGGTAGGGCAGCGGCCGGCGGACCACGGCCGGCAGGATCACTGGCGCGTGCGCCATCACCATCGACACGGTGAAGCCGAGGAACACCGCGTGCACCACCGCGTCGTACCGCACACCGTCCACCGCGACGCCGCCGACCAGCCAGGTCGCCCCGGCGACGGCCAGCCAGGCGTAGCCGGCAAGCATCGCCCAGGCCATGTACCGGGGGAGGCCGGCGCCTCGGACGGTGCGCCGGGCGACGTCGCGGGTGGCGAGCAGTCCGACCAGCGACAGCAGCGCAAGGCCGAGGAGCGGATACCCGACCGTCGGCCACAGCAGGGTCGCCACCACGGCGGCGGCGAGGGCACAGGACAGCAGCAGCACCGGTGTGCTGGAGGCGAAGGCCAGCCGGGCCAGATCGAGACGCTCCCCGACGATGGTGAGTACGACGAAGGCCACCAGCCACGGCAGCAGCACCGGCACCGGGGTGTTCCCCAGCCACAGCAGTGCCCCGCCCAGGGCGAGCACCCCGCCGAGCGCCTGGACCAGCACGGCGTCGTCGCGCTGCCGCCGCCAGAGGGGGACGTAGAGCAGCACCAGGCCGGCGGCGCCGAGGGCCAGCGAGGTCCGCGCCACCGCCAGCGGTGTCGGTGAGAGGAGCAGCACTGCGCCGGCCCCCGAGAGCGTCGGTGCGGCGTACCCGGCCCGGAGGCCGAGGGCGACTGCGCGTTCGAGCGTGACCAGGGTGCCGACGAAGCCGAGCGCCAGCAGGACTCCGTGCACCTCAGGGAGCCGGTCGGCGGTGACCGGCGCTGGCAGTCCGAGCAGCATCAGTGCGGCGTCGAGTCCCGCGAGCATCGCAACGGC